>CBDEGF010000004.1:3105000-4025502 GCA_965237685.1 Candidatus Marinacidobacterales bacterium | reverse complement strand
CGTCGCGGCTTCCTCCGGTCACACGGCGGAAACTTACGAGCTCTTCTAACCGTGCAGACCCGCGCGACTCTGGATCACAGCGGGACCGAGAACTACTCCATCGAGCGCGCCTACGACACCCTTCAGAACTGGGAGAACGCTCAAGATGGCAATCTGGTGGGCGAGCTCCGGCGCGAGGTCGGCGTCGCCTACAACGACGCTGATTTCGACGAGCTCGTCGTCTTCTCGGGCGCCACGACCGACGCCGCCCGATTCATGTGGCTGACGGTCGCACCGGTCGACCGCCACTCGGGCGTCGCCGGTTCGGGAGCGGTGGTACGTCCCTCCGTGCCCGGGGACGTCTTTGTGGTCCAGTCCGACTACACCCGGGTCGAGTGGTTCGAGGTCACCGGCTGGCCAGGTGCAAGCAACGATGCGTTCCGCATCCGTGCCGATCACACGCTCTATCGCCATCTGATCGTCCACGACGGCGGCGATGGTGCTTCGGACGGCTTTCGAATGCTGGAAGGCACCGGTAACTGGACGGCGCGGATCGAGAATACTATCGCCTACAACATGGGTCGTGCCTGCTACAACGCGAACAACGACACCGGATCGTTCGACCTGGTTCTCATCCTGGAGAACGTGACCGCCTACAACTGCGGCACCGGGGGCAATTTCGCGGCCGGCGGGGTGAATGCCTGTCAGGGAGCGTCCAATACCACGACCGTTCACGCGCGTAACGTGCTGGCGGTCGGGAACCTGGACGGAGAGGGAGACGCGGACGCCGATTTCAATATCAACAACCTTGGATCCGGCTGTACCGCCACACCGTCCTGGGGGATCTCGGATTTCAACGTCTCCACCGACCTCACCGCCCCCGGCCCGGACAGCGTCACCTTAGTGGCGGCAGGCGGTGAGTTCGTCAGCGCGGTGGACCTGCATCTGAAGAGCGGGGCCCAGGCCATCGACAAGGGTGAACCCTCCCTGAGTTTCTTCGACGATATCGACGATTTCTCCCGGCTCGGCTTGGCCTGGGACGTGGGGGCGGACGAGTTCATGGCGACGACCGCAGTGGCGTTGACGTCTTTCAGGGCGACGCCGGGAGATCGTGAGGTCGTTATCGAGTGGGCCACCGGCTCGGAGCTGGACAATCTTGGCTTTCACGTCTATCGCGCGAGCACCGCGGCGGGCCCGTTTCAGCGCGTGACGGAGCGGGCGATTCCTGGGCTCGGCTCGTCGCCGGTCGGGGCCCGTTATCGATACCGGGACAGCGGATTGGTCAACGGGCTCACGTACTTCTACGAGATCGAGGACGTGGAGACGACCGGGGCAACTACCCGCCACGGCCCTGTTTTTGCGACACCGTCACCTTCGGACGATGAGCCCGATGAGCGCGACGAGCGGGAAGCGTCCGGCGGCGGCGAGCTGATCTACGGCGATCCGGACGCGGGAGGATGGTCGATACGGCGAGCCGGTTCCGGGAGGCTTTCGATCGAGCTCACCATCGGAGGATTCGTCGGTCGGCTCTCCGAGGAAGGGATCCTGTATCTGGCCGTGCCGGGGCTCACGACCGAAGACGGGCTTCCGGTGCGCCGTGCGTGGATCGACGCCATCGAGGGGCGAGGTGTGGAGATCGTCTCCGTCCGCGCCGAGGACGTGTCCCGCTTTCAGGGTCTGCGACCCGACGTCAACGGTCCGATGGAACTGGTTGCGAGTCCGGAAGGCACGGTGGGTCTCCGGCGAACGCCGGGCCGCACCCGGCGCGGATCGCGCGGGGCGGTTGAGGACTCCTGGGCGCGCATCCGGAGCGTCGGCTATCAGGGGGCGCAGAAGAGGGCGCTCGTCGAGCTTTCGCCCTTCCGATGGGACGAGGAGTCGGGCGAGCTGCTGATGGCTCGACGCCTCGTGGTCACGCTGTCGTTCCGGAAGGTCGACCCGTCGGAAAAAGCAGCGCGCAGACGGCGAGGTCGCGGCGAGCACGAAGTCGTGGCCCGTCTGGCCACCGGAGAGCCGGGGTTGTACGGCCTGCGTTATGAGGATCTCTTCGGCGCGCGCGCGCGTCCCAGCCTGCCGGTGACGAAGCTCCGACTGACGCGTCAGGGTCAGCCGGTGGCCTATCGCCTGGTGCCGCATCGAGACGCTTTTCGGCCTGGCTCTACGCTCTACTTCGTGAGTGAGGGAGCCCGTCTCAATCCGTACGGCAACGAAGCCGTCTATGAGCTGGAGCTGGGGGAGCCGGGTTTGTTGATGGAGGATGCTCCGGTAAACACCGGCAGGGATCCGGTCTCCTATCTCTGGCATCGGCTCGAACGCGAGGAGAACCGCTACTACCAGGCGGGTCTTCTCGATGCACCCGACCTCTGGCTGTGGGATCTGCTCTTTGCACCGGAGACCAAACCGTTCCCGTTCTCGATCTCCGGGCTCGCCTCGACGACCGAGGAAGGACAGCTCCGTGTCTGGCTTCAAGGAGCCAGCGACCTTCCCGCCGATCCCGATCATCACGTTCGGTTGTTCGTGAACGGGCAGCTTGTAGCGGAGCTCTCATGGGACGGCAAGCAGGATCGGCCCGTTACGGCGCCGCTTACCGCGGGAGTGTTGCACGAGGGAGAAAATCTGCTCGAGATAGAGAACGTTGGAGATACGCAAGCCGCGTACTCGATGGTCCTCCTCGACCGGTTCGAAGTCGACTACCCGCGCTTGCCCGCCGACTCCGTGGAAAGGCTCAGCGGCCGCTCGCCCTGGACGGGTGACCTGCTGCTTCCAGGGTTTCCGGAGGGCACCGTTTGTCATCGATGCGACGGCCGATCCGCTACGATGGGTGTCTCGGCTGGCGCGCCGCGCGGGCGCGATCCGGATTCCCGTCGAACAGGAGCACCGATACGTCGTGGCGGCTCCCGAGCACGTGCTCCGGCCGGTGGTACGGGAGGCCCGCGCGAGCTCTCTGGTGAGTTCGACGCGGCAGACCGACTACCTCGCGGTGGCGCCCCGTGCGTTTCTTGCGCGACTCGAGCCCCTTCTGGAGAAAAGACGCGCGGACGGACTTCGCACCGAAGCCGTCGCCATCGAAGAGGTCTACGACGCGTTCGGACACGGGGAGTCAACACCGGAATCTCTGAAGGCGTTCCTGCGACACGTCTATCACCATCGGCGCGTGCCCGCGGTACGCTACGTTCTGCTCGTGGGCGATGGCAGCTACGACTTCAAGGATTACCTCGGGACCGGGGTCGAGAACCGGATACCGCCGTTGATGGTAAAGACGTCGTACCTCTGGACAGCGTCGGATCCTGGATACGCCGCGATCAACGGAGGCGACGAGCTCCCGGATTTCGCGATCGGACGCCTGCCTGCCGCCAGCGTGGACGAAGGCGGTGCCATGGTTCACAAGATCCTCGCCTGGGAGGACGGTGGCGGCAGACTCGATGCTTCCGCCGTTTTCATCGCTGACAACAGCGACGTCGCGGGGGATTTCGAGGCCAACGCCGAAGCGACCGCGGGCAAGTTGAGTCACTCGCGACGAATCTTTCTTGGCGAGCTCGGCCGTGACGCGACGAGGCTCGAGATTCAGCAGGCTTTCGACGCCGGAGCCTCCCTCATGAGCTACCTCGGGCACGGCGGCATCCACCTCTGGGCGGATGAGAACATTCTCAACAACGCTGACGTATCGCTGCTCGCACCGCAAAGCGAACAGCCGCTGCTCCTGACGATGAACTGCCTGAACGGCTACTTCCACTTCCCGTATTTCGATTCTCTTTCGGAGACGCTGGTGAAGGCCGAGGATCGGGGCGCCATAGCAGCGTTCTCACCCAGTGGGTTGAGCCTCAACGGCCCCGCCCACCGGCTGCACGAGCTGCTGCTTCGTGAGCTGCTCGAGGGTGACCACGCCCGCCTTGGGGACGCCATCCTCGCTGCCCAGGATGCCTACGCGACCAGCGGTGCTTTCCCCGAGCTGCTCCAGATCTTCCACCTCCTGGGCGACCCAGCGCTTCGATTGCGTTGAGCGTTGGCGATACAATACCGCCACTGTGCGAGTGCTGTATTTCGTTCCCGGTCCGATGGGAAAGCATCACGGCCCGGCGGAGCTCGAGCGCCGACGTTCGTTTCTGCAGGAGCGCGCCGCGTCCGGGACCCAGGTCGAGATCTGGGACGCCGAAGACGGGCCCGCTTCGATCGAATCCACCGTCGAGGAACAACTGGCGATCCCGCACGTCCTCGAAGGGGTCGCCCGCGCAGAACGCGAAGGGCTGGACGCGGTCATCGTCGGCTGTTTTGGAGATCCCGGTGTCGAGGCGGCACGCGAGCTGGTGTCGATTCCGGTAGTGGGGCCTTACGAGAGCTCGCTTCTGGCGTCCCTTCCGCTCGGTCACTACACGAGCGTCATCACGGTGCTGGAGTCGGTGATCCCCTCGCTGCGCAAGATCGCACGTGTTCACGGACTCGAGTCTCGATTGGCTTCCGTGCGATCGATCGAGGTCCCGGTGCTGGAGTTGGCGAACGACCGCGCCAAGGTCGTTTCGACCTTCGTCGAGGAGGCGAGGAAGGCGATGCGCGAGGACGGAGCGGACGTATTGCTGCCCGGTTGCATGAGCATGGCCTTTCTCGAAATTGCCGAGGACGCGGAGCAGGAGCTCGGAACGCCGGTTCTCAACCCGGCGGTGGTCGCACTGAAGATGGCCGAGCTCTACGTATCGGCAGGGATCACCCACAGCAAGAAGGCTTTTCCGTATCCACCCAAGAAGCCAGTATTCACCTCGAGCTAGCAGGTAAGTGCCGCCAGCCAGAATCAACGTCGGGCTTCTCGGGCTCGGGCGGCTGGGCAAGGTCTACGCGCGCAGCCTCTCCTCGCTCGTCCCGGGGGCCAATCTCGTTGCGGTCGCCGATATCGACGGGCAGGCCCTCTCGACAGTCGCGGACGAGGTCCAGGTGGAATCCCGCTACCAGGAGCCTCGATCGCTGATCGAGGACCGACGCGTCGAGGCGGTGGTCATCGTCACGCCCACCGATACCCACAAAGAGCTGGTCGAAGCGGCGGCCGCGGCCGGAAAACCGATCTTCTGCGAGAAACCGCTGTCCATATCACTCGAGGATGCGCACGATATGCGTCGGACGGTGGAGAAGGCGGGCATCTTCTTCCATCTCGGCTTCATGAGGCGCTTCGATCGCGGCTACGCGGCGGCGAAAGAAAAAATCGAAAACGGGGAGATCGGCTCGCCCGTCGTCTTCAAGTCCACCTCGCGCGATCCGTTCCTTCCCAGCCTCGAGTACCTGAAGAGCAGCGGTGGCATTTTCGTCGACATGGGAATTCACGACTTCGATCTCGCGCTCTGGTTCTTCGGAAAAGTCGATGCCGTGCACAGCATTGGAGGTGCTTTGGCCTATCCAGAGGTGGAGCCGATCGGGGATATCGACAATGCTGTCGTGTCTCTCATTTTTGCCGATGGGCGTCTCGGGGAGATCGACTTGAGCCGGAACGGCGTCTACGGCTACGACATTGCCACCGAGATCCTGGGTACGGAAGGGACTCTTCGCATCGGTTATCTGCGCGAGACCCCCATCCTCGTCATGACCCGGGACAGCGTTGCCCACGACACGGTTCCTTACTTCATGGAGCGCTTCGGCCAGGCCTACACGACACAGCTCACCGATTTCGTCAGGAACCTTTTGCAGGACAAGCCGCCTTCCATCAGCATCGACGACGGCATCGAGGCCCTTCGCGTCGCCGTCGCCGCGAGGACATCCTGGCAACGTGGCGAACGAGTGAAGGTCAGCTCCATGCGCTGACGCAATCTGGTCCGGCGCCGAGGAGTCGAACCTCGCTCACCACGCTCATGAGACGTGTGCCTCACCACTAACTAATAGTGATTACTGTCAAGCAATTTTGTCAGAAATTGTCATCCTTGGTGATCGGCGCCGGTTCTCGACTACCCACCAGAGCCAGGATCTCATCGACCTCTTTGGGCACACCGGAGGTGAGCACCTCCACGCCGTCTTCCGTAATCAACACCGTATCCTCGATGCGAACGTGGATCTGCTTTTCCTTGATCTCGATGATGGGCTCGACCGCGATGACCATGCCCGGCTCGAACGGAGCGTCCCGGTCGCCCACGTCGTGGACGCTCAACCCCACGAAATGTCCGGCACCGGGTGAGCGGTGGTCCCCGAAACCGTGCTTCTCGTAGATCTCCTTGCCGATCTCCCGCGTGTCCGCGCGCGTCACCCCGGGCTTCATCGAGGCGAGGATCGCCTTCTGGGCTTCCAGAACGCACCGATAGACCTTTTCCTGAAGCTCGTCGAACCTTCCGGACACCGGCCAGCTCCGTGTGATGTCTACCGTGAGGTAGCTCAGAGAAGCACCGTAGTCCACGACGACCAGCTCTCCGGCCTTCATCTGGCGTCCGCTCGCCCGGTAGTGCCAGATGTTGACGTTGGGACCGGAGCCGACGATGGCGGGGTAGCCGTTCGCTTCCGAGCCGTTTCGCAGCATCACGTACTTGGCCTCCGCCTCGAGCTCGTACTCGAATCGGCCCGGCCGGGTCACCTCGATGGCGCGGCGAATGGCTTCGGCACTGAAGGCCGCGTTGTGGCGAAGGATCTCGATCTCCCGCGCGGTCTTGATGACCCTGAGGGCGTCGATGAACGGGCTTGCGTCGATGAGCTCGTAATAGGGATAGCGCTCGCGGAGCGTCGTGACGCGCCAGGCATCCAGCGAGGGCTGGGCGCTCCAGGGGTTGTTGAACCGTCGCGAGAGATAGAGGGCCTTGTTGCCTCGCGACTGGTTCACCTCGTCGCGCTCCGAGAGGCGCACGAACAGTTTTTGCGGACGACCCGTTCGACCGCGCGCCAGGAACTCCCCGAGATAGCCCAGCGGGTGCAGCGTCTCGTAGCCCCAGGTCTCAGCGGCCTCCTCGTCGTGCAGCAGGTTCCAGCCGTCGGAGCGCACCTCCCGTTCGTCCTGAACGGGCAGAAACAAGTGCGCCTTGCAACCGTCGAGCTCGATAGCAAGAGCGGTGTTCAAATCCTCGTTGCCGGTGAAGTAGAAGAAGTCATGGTCCTGCCGGAACCGGTACCCGGGGTGGGGCATCGTGCCGCCAAAGAGAAGCAACGTGCCTTCGCCACCGAGCGAGGCGCACAACGCCTCGCGACGCGCGGTGAGCTCCTCCGGAGGATAAGGCATACGCTCTGCGTACGCGCTCGCAGAGCCGAGCCAGAACACCAACCAAAGCGCCGATCGTTTCTTCTTCATCAGATCTTCTCCTCGCTGGCCGCTCGACGGTCTTTCTCGCAGAGAACCCGCGGCCGTGGAGCCTGAATCGCGTGGTTCGACGACGTGTCGATTCGCCGCAAGTAGGTTACAGCGTCGGGTGCTTCAGATGATGGTCCGTAGCTCCTTGAAACGCACGTGCGAGGAGCAGAATCTCGGCCTCCCCGAAGAGCTTGCCCGTGAAGCGGAGGCTCGTGGGCGAGCCCTGGAAGAAACCATCCGGCATCGACACCTCGGGATGCCCGGTCAGGTTCGTCAAACCCAGATCGCTTCCGACGAAGAGGTCGAAATCGCCGAAGGCCTCGTCCATTGCCTCGATGATCTGCATGCGCACCCGGTTGGCCTGCAGGTACTCGACCGCGGGAACGAAACGAGCGGCGCGGAACGTGTCGGGCCAGCGGCTCTCCTCCGGTGGCTCCTTCATCATCAAATCCTTTTTGCTGCGCATGAGATCGTCGAACGCGGCCGCCGATTCCGTCGTGAGAATGAAGCCGATGTCCCGGGTGCGAAACTCCGGCAGCTCGAAAGGCACGACCTCGACGCCGAGTCCACGGATGGCACGAAGTGACGCCTCGTTGTTTCGCCGTGTCTGTCGCTGCCGTTCCACGCGCTCCGGATGCTCCGGGTCGTCTTCGATCTCTTCTTCGAATGCGGATCTCAAGTAGCCGACCTTCAGCTTCGTGACGTCGGCGCTCCCATCCCACCGGAAGGGCACATCGTGCAGCGTGTTGTCCTTTCCGTCAGGTCCGTGAATGGCCGCGAAGACCAGAGCGCAGTCCTCGGCCGAGCGACACATGGCTCCGATTTTGTCCATCGTCCAGGAGAGCGCCATCGCTCCGTAGCGGCTGACACGACCGTAGGTCGGCCTCAGTCCCGTGACGCCATTTCGCGTGGAGGGCGAGATGATGGAGCCGCGCGTCTCCGTTCCGATCGAGAAACCGACCAGTCCGGCCGCGGTGGCGGAGCCGGGCCCGGCGGAGGAGCCGCTCGAGCCCTGCTCGGTATTCCAAGGATTGCGGGTCCGACCGCCGAACCAGCGGTCGCCCTGGGCGAGCGCTCCCATGGTCAGCTTGGCGACGAGAACGGCGCCAGCCTCGGTGAGCTTCGAGTAGACGGTCGCGTCCACCTCGATGCGCCGGTCTCTGTAGGGCGAGGCTCCCCACGTCGTCTTGGTACCCTTGATCGCAAGCAGGTCCTTCGCACCCCAGGGAATTCCGTGGAGGGGTCCCCGGTAGGTCCCGCGAGCGATCTCCTCGTCGGCACGCCTCGCCTGCTTCAGAGCGATCTCCTCCGCGAGGTTCACTACGCAGTGGAGTTTCGCATCGTGGGTCTTCAAGCGGGAGAGGTAGAGCTTCGTGAGATCCGTGGACGAGATGTCGCGCCGCTCGATGAGCTTCGCGAGGTGCGTGACGGGAAGAAAGGCCAGCTCCTCGTCCGAACCGGGCATCGAGATCTCGACGGGGCTCGGTCGGAGGTAGGAGTCGCCGGCGGCATCGATGTGCTTGCCCGGTGGCACCGGGTTGAAGACCAGGGCAAGGGGAACACTGTTGCCGAGCTCCACCGTTCTCAGCTCGTCGAAGCGGGCCACCGGGCTTCGCTCGGCGTTGAGCCGCTCCAGTATGCTGCTCTCCTCCTCGGCGGTGAAGCTCAAGCCGGCGATGCCGGCGGCAGCCCGGATCATCTCCACGGTGATCGTTGCTCGGTCCTGGGCGACGGCGGCCAGTGCGCCCGGCATGAGGGTGGAGCCGAGTCCGGCAGCGCCGAAAAAGCCGACGAATCGGCGACGGTTCATTTCCAACCTGCTGCTTCCGTGCGTCTTCATTTGCCTACTCCCTGTCTGGCTGGATTCTAAGGGTCCGCGGGAACGGCGGGCAACCGTTGGAGACTGAGCCGTTTTTCGATAACCTTCCCCCCACCACAACGCATGAAGGACGTGCTACCCAAGTTCATCGGTTCCCGTGTGAGGCGGAGGGAGGATCCCGCCCTGTTGAGGGGGGAAGGACGCTTCGTCGCGGACTTCTCCACCGACGGGGCCGCGGCCATGACCGTCGTCCGAAGTCCCTTTCCCCATGCGGAGTTACGTGGGATCGACACGTCGCGGGCCGTCGCGATGAAAGGGGTGGTCGCGGTCCTGACCGCCGCCGATGTCAACCCTCACGTGGCCTCGCCGCTGCCCGCGCTGACTGGCTCGGGCGACGAGCGCTTCATGAAGATGCGGGTGCCCGAACGGTGGCCCCTGACGGAGGGGCGGGTCCGGCACGTGGGTGACGCGGTGGCGGTCGTGGTGGCAGAGACCCCGTTCATCGCCGCCGATGCGGTGGAGGCTGTCGAAGTCGACTACCAGGCGCTCCCGGCGGTCGCGGGACCCGTCGAGGCTCTGGCGAAGCGGGCGCCCCGGGTTCACGAGAGCCTTCCGGACAATCGGGCGTTCGTGTGGCAGGCCGAGGGAGGAAGCGTCGACACGGCGTTCGCGCGGGCGAAGGTCACCGTCGAGCTTCCGATGCGCATTCAGCGCATGATCCCGAACGCGATGGAGCCGAGGGCGGTGGCGGCGGTCTTCGACCCCGATACTGACGGCTTCACGGTCCTGACGACCACGCAGATCCCGCATATGGTCAGACGTGCCATTGCCGCCAGCTTCGAAGTTCCCGAAGAGCGCGTGCGCGTGATCGCCCCGGAGGTCGGGGGCGGCTTCGGCGCCAAGGCGAATGTCTATCCGGAAGAGATTCTCGTACCGTTTCTCGCCCGCAAGCTCGGTCGCCCAATCCGGTGGGTCGCCTCCCGGGGCGAGGACTATCTCGCCACGGTGCACGGTCGCGACCAGCACGCGGTCATGCGACTGGCGGCGACCAACAGCGGTCGCGTGGTGGCGGCGGACCTGGAAGTCACGGTCGATCTGGGCGCCTACTACTCCCGCGTCTCGGCTCTCATCGCGACGCTCACCGGCACGATGATGACCGGTGTCTATGACATTCCGAATGCCCGCGCCACCGCGACCGGAGTCCTGACGAACAAGGTGCCGACGGAGCCCTATCGCGGGGCGGGGCGTCCCGAGGCCTGCTATGTGCTCGAGCGCGCCATGGACGCGCTGGCGCGAAAGCTCGATATGGATCCCGCCGAGCTTCGTCGGCGAAACTTCGTTTCGAAAGAGCGTTTTCCGTATCAGACGGCTCTGGGGCTCGAGTATGACAGCGGTGACTACGGGCAGGCCCTCGACGCTGCACTGAAGCGAGCCAGCTACGAAGAGGTGCGCAGGGAACAAGAGCGACGTCGCCATGAGGGCGGCCCTCCGCTCGGCATCGGCATCTCCTCTTACGTCGAGATCTGTGGTTTCGGACCCTGGGAAACGGGAACCGTCAGCATCGATGCGCGTGGAAGGGCCACCGTTCTGACAGGAACATCTCCAACCGGGCAGGGGCACGAGACCACGTGGGCGCAGATTGCTGCCGATGCTCTTCAGATACCCATCGACCACGTGACCGTGAAGCATGGCGACACGGCCGTCGTGAAGAAGGGCACCGGGACCTTTGGCAGCCGGAGCACTCCGGTCGGCGGCTCGGCGGTGCTCTCGAACGCTCGAGCGGTAACCGAGGGGGCGAAAGGGCTGGCGGCCTTCCTGCTCGAAGCCGCCTCGGCAGACATCCGACTGACCGAGGGCCGCTTCCACGTGGTCGGGGTACCGTCCCGCTCCGTGGGATGGGAAGAGGTGGCGGCTACCGGACATCACAAGCGCCTGCCCCGAGTGCTGAGAGGACAGCTGCATTCGGACGAGCCGTTCACGCCCAAGGGCGAGACGTTTCCTTTTGGGGCGCACCTGTGCATCGTGCAGCTGGATCCGGAGACGGGTGAGATTACGATTCTCCGTTACGTGAGCGTCGATGATTGCGGTCGCGTCATCAACCCGTTGCTGGTAGAGGGACAGGTACACGGCGGCCTCGCGCAGGGAATCGGTCAGGCGCTGTGGGAAGGTGCGATCTACGACGAAAGCGCCAACCTGCTCTCGGGCTCACTCATGGACTATGCCGTGCCGCGCGCCGACCAGCTCCCGACCTACGAGACCTATCGTACCGTAACGCCATCGCCTCTCAACGCCCTCGGTGTGAAAGGTATCGGTGAGGCGGCGACCATCGGCTCCACTCCCGCGGTGGTCAACGCTGTCATCGATGCTCTGTCACCGTACGGCGTGCAACACATCGACACACCACTGACCGCCGAGAAAGTCTGGCGAGCGATGAACTCTAGATACCGCGGAGCTGGAACGAGTCGATGATCCGTTTCAACTCCGGTGCCGCGGCGGGGAAGTTCTCGGTACTCGAAAACCCGATGACCTGATAGGCGAGTTCGTAGCGGACGAGACACGCGAAGTAGTACTCGATCTCGAGACCCTCCGATGTCGCGACGATGTGGATCCAGCGTCCCGGTAGCCCGCCCACCCGGATGGACCGTTCCTCCTTGATCTCGAAGCCGGTCGTGATCTCCCGAACACCCGTTCTGACCGCACGAGCGTAGGCATTGAGGTCGTTTATTCCACAGGTCCGGCCTCTGTCACGTCGGTTGCAGTGGTCCGCTCTTGCTTTCGAAAAAGCGCCCCTCTATTCTGAACCGTTGAGGAAACCCCGTTGTCGAATCAAGGTGAAGTCACGCAGCTTCTTCGGGCCTACTCGGAAGGTGACAAGGAGGCCTTCGATCGACTCGTGCCGCTCGTGTACGACGAGCTTCGCCGGATAGCCCGAAGCCACCTTCGGCGCTCCGCTCGAGGGCGCACGCTCGACACCACCGGCCTCGTGCACGAGGCCTATCTCAAGCTTGCCAGTCAAAAGGGCATGAATGCTCAGGACCGGGGCCACTTCCTGGCGATCTCCGCCTGCGCAATGCGGCAGGTCATCATCAACCGGGCGAGGGCGCGCACCGCGGCCAAGCGAGGCGGGGGCGTGGACGCCGTTCCGCTCGACGAGCAACGGGTGGCGAGCCGGGAGCAGGCGGAGTACCTCCTCGACCTCGACCGCGCGCTGGAGCGCCTTCGTGAGCGGAAGCCCAAGCTCGCCCAGACCGTCGAGTGTCGCTTCTTTGCCGGTTTGAGCGAGGAGGAAACGGCCGAGGCGCTGGGCGTGTCGCTGCGTACGGCGCAGCGGAACTGGATGCGAGCCAGGGCCTGGATCCGCTCGGAGCTCGAGGGTGAGCGGGGTTCGATGGAGTAGCCCGAAAAAAAGCCTCGGACCCCGCGCGGGGTCCGAGGCGTCGAGTGCGAAGAAGAACTAGTGTCCCGTCGCGGAAGTGAGGTTAGCATCGAGAGCGTCGAGGCGCCCGGATCGCAAGGCGCGGCGAGGGCGAAATACCGCGGTATTCAACCGAGGCGCAACGCAGCGAGGCGGGATGCATCGGCGCTCGAATGCAACCTGACTTCCGGGACGGGGCACTAGACGCGCCGCCGATTTCGAACCGCCGCGACGGCCATTCCGAAACCCAGCAGCAGAAGCGTCGCCGGCTTCAGGGGCGGTGTTGAACTCGATATTGTCGATCCCGGTGCCGACATCCCGACCCTCGTCTTCCTCGAACAGAAGACCGATCGTGACCGAGCGAAAGTTCCCGATCCCGCCGATCACCCCGGTATGGAGGCTTCCGTCCGGCAGGCCGCCCACGATCGGGATCTCGACCGTGCCGAGCAAGGTCGTGAAATTTGCATCGGTAAACGCGCTGAGCACGATCGTGTCCGAATTTCCGCCGTCCCCACGGAAGTCGTAGAGATCGACGGAAAGCATGTCGATGCTCTGCGCAAACGACAGCTCGTAGGGCAGCTTGTCCTCGAGACTCGTGTTTTCGGTGGACTCGTCGGCCGCAAAGAGCTTTCCGCCTCGGAATCCAGGATCCGCCACGAGGTCGCTCGGAGCGAATGCGGTTCGCGGCAGTCCGAACGCGTGCACGAAAGCATCGTCGCCTCCGTCGACCGTAAACGTCACGCTGTTCGTTGCGGTAACGATCGTGCCGACCACGGCACCCTCGATGAGGTCCTCGAAATCAATGAGGTCGGCACTCGCCAGCCCGGCGGACAGGAGCCCGACCACAAGAAGGGCACAAATCTTCCTTACCATTGCACACATCCCCCTTTCCCAATTCCCAGTGGCGGGACAGTGCACGTTCGATGCCACGTCATCGAACAACATAAGAGGACGGTAGATGGTCTTGCCGGGCAACGAGTTGGGGGATAAGGCCTTCGCGCCGCGCATTGCGACGGAGCACCCGAGCTGTAAGTCAACCCGACATCGAAAAAAACCGATCGTGAGAAATCGTTTCAGGACTTGAAGTTAGAAGGAGCAAAGAAACCCGACAGTCTTTCCTCTCGGCTGACCTGTTTTTCAGTTGTTCAACTCGGGTAACTTCCGAGACTTCTATTTGACGAAGATACTCGAAGGGCCTCGCGATAGAGGGAGGAGGTTGCAGACATTCAATCCAGATACTTCACGAAGACGACTTCGTTGTGCTTCTCGTTGTAGAGGAGCTCGTCGATCATCTCGCGGGCGATGAGGATGCCGAAGCCGCCCGCTCGGAGGCCCTTCTTCGCCCGGACATTCAAGTGTCTCCCCGGACTGTCCGGCGGATTGCCCAGCGCCGCGTGCGACAGCTCGTCGAAACTGAAGCCTTTGCCCGGATCGGCGATCCGGTACAGCAGCATGCGTTTCGCTCTCAAGTAGGCGACACGGACTTCCTGGCTCGGGTCGAGCTTGCCGCCCCATTCGATGGCGTTGAGCAGCATCTCCCGGAACACCGTTCCCACAGAGTGGCGCACCTCCTCGGAAAGATCGGCTTTGAGCTGGAGCATGAACTCGTGGATCCGCTCCGCAGTTGCCAGATCGCACGGCACGGTGAGCTCGACCCAGGACGTGAGAAAAAATTAGTTATTGACTAGCGGTACCGCTATGTTATAGAATTGCGAGTATGGGATACGTAACGAAGCTGCAGGTGATCAAACGAGCCAACGACACCCGTCAGTTCTATGTGATTTGCCCGTCGCCTTTAGCGCAGGCGCTAGAGATGGAGCAGGGCGAGGAGCTGGAGTGGGTGGTGGAGGATCGAAACACCCTGATTGTGCGTCGGACGCCAAAGGCGAAGCGAGGGAGAAAGCGGGGTAGACGTGGGTGATAACCAAACGTCGCTTCCCGGCTTTCCGAGTCCGCGAAAACGGAACGATGGTGATGACGGCGATGAGGGAGAACGCGCGACACAGGCTCGGTTGAAGGTGGTCGATCGCGCGCAGCTGCTGCTGCGGACGGTGGACGTGGAGCGATTGATCCCAGAGGATGACCCAGCGCGTGCGATCTGGGAGTTCGTGGGTTGGCTGGATCTCAGCGGGTACACGGAGCAGATCCGCTCCGTCGCGGGTGGCGCAGGCCGGCCCGCGTTCGATCCGCAGCTACTGGTGAGCCTGTGGGTCTACAGCTACAGCCAGTCCGTGAGTTCGGCCCGCGCCATTGAGCGGCTGTGCGAGCATCATCCGGCTTATCAATGGCTCACCGGAATGCAGAGCATCAGTGCGCACACGCTATCGGACTTTCGGGTGACCCATTCGGAGGCCCTACACGAGTTGTTTGTGCAAACTTTGGGGCTTCTGAGTGCAGACGGATTGATCACGCTCGAGCGAGTCATGCTGGATGGGACGAAGGTGCGCGCGAATGCTTCGTCGAGTGGATTTCGCAGCAAGCCTCGTGTGGAGGCGTATCTGAAGGATGCGCGTGAGGCGGTCGAGGCTCTCGAAGCACAGACGGAGGAGGAATCGAGCCGGCAGATGCAGGCAGCACAGCAACGCGCCAGGCGAGAGAGACAGGAGCGTCTAGAATCAGCGTTGAAGGAGTACGACAAGCTGGAAGCCGCCAAAAGCCGCGTAAAACGCGTGAGCACGACCGATCCCGACGCGCGGGTGATGAAACAAGCCGAGGGCGGCTCCGCACCTAGCTACAACGTCCAGGTCTCAACGGATGCCGCGCACGGCCTGATTGTCGACATCGATGCCACGCAGGCCGGCAGCGATTATCAGCAGCTGACGCCCGCCATACAACGGCTTGAGCAGAGCATGCACCGCGCGCCCGAGCAGATGGTCGTAGATGGGGGCTACATCAGTAGCAACAACATCACGGAGATGGCGAAGCGCGACATCGATTTCGTCGGTCCCCAATCCGAGAACAAGGCAGCAGAGGCTAATCGGCGCAAGTCGTATAAGCACCACGGCGTGAGTCCGGAATACGAGGCGTCGAAGTTTGTCTTCGATACGGAGACCAACACGTATGTGTGCCCGCAGGGCAAGCACTTACGCTACGACGCCAAGCAGGAAAGCCATGGCACGATGTGCTATCGATACAAGGCGTCGGAGCAAGACTGCCAGACGTGTCCGGCTAAAGATCAGTGCTGTCCTCGTACGCGGCACGGCCGCTCGATCGAGCGGCGCGAACTCTTGCCCGACATAGCCGCGTTCCGCCAGAAGATGCAGACCGACGAAACCAAGGCCATCTATAAGACACGCTCGCAAGTGGCCGAGTTCCCGAATCTCTGGATCAAAGCCAAGTTTGGCCTGCGGCAGTTTAGCGTGCGCAGAATTGCCAAAGTACGCACTGAATCTCAGTGGGTCGCCCTCACCTACGATATCCTGCAGTGGATTCGCCTCCGCTGGAGGCCAAAGATGGTATCGGCGCTCGCGCCGACGTGAGCGCATTGAGCACACGCAGCCCGATTCGTTTAAGCACTAGTTAGAAAGCTAGTCAAAAAGCAACAACGAAACGCCGATACGATACCGGGTGAATCCGCACCACGCGGACCCGCCCCCCCTAGTTGACACAAGTGCGGACCAACCATCCCCATCTCCCTGGGGAAACGCGATTTTTTCTCAGGTCCCCAGGGTCGGCAGAAGAGCTTTTCTCACCGCGTGAAGCATCTCGTTCCCGTAGACGTCTTGCGCTCCGACGTTTCGCCAACCGCTTTCGCCGGAGGTGCGCTCTTGCTATCCGCGGAGACAGCTTCCCCCAACGAGAAGCTCGGCCCCCACTCGGCTCCCGTGCGGGCGACGATCCTAAGCTTGTAAAGTCATTCTACCAAAGAATTTGGGCAGAAAAATGGCGCCGTTCACAAAGAATCCTTAGTCTGGCGGGAGGCGCGCGAGGAAAGCAGGGCCTGGCCGAAGCTCGCGGAGGGGAGCCCAGTCTAGAGGCTAGTCTAGCCTTAGTTCATCGGGTGGCCCATGGCCGCCGCATCACCGTCCGCGAGGATCCGCACGAGCTCCTCGTTGAAGTAGTTCGTGGTGTCGCGGATGGCGGACGGCACGCGCTCCGTGTACAGCTGGCGACTCCGCTCGATGTCGTCTCTCAGCTGAACGTAGATATCCCGGCTCTCTCGACCCTGTTTCACTTTCGCGTCGTTGTAAAGCTTGATCTCCGAGACCAGCAGCCGCGCGAAACGAATCGCATCTTCATGCTGCTGGCGAGCGTCCGCGTCGAGCGTGTCCAAATCGGGCCCGCCGCCACCCACCGGTGCCGGGGAGGGCGCCGGCGAGGGTGCGGCGCTCACACCGCTGGAGCCGCAGGCCAGCTGGCTGGGCTGAAACATCACGGTCTCGGATTCAGGCTCCTCGGGAGGAGGTGGAGGCGCAGGCTCCGGCGAGGGGGCAGCCGCGCCAGGCGATCTGCCTGCACTCAACGTATCCAACACTTTGGAGGCGAAGAATGTGAGAACTTCCATCGCCTCGGTACCCTCGAGGCGTTCCGGTCCATCACCGCTGTCCGCGTAGATCACTGCCGCAATTCGGTCGCGGATGACGAGTGGTGTGGCAAATATATTGGACGGCAGAACGTTGCCAATGCGGGACAATAGTTGAACGTTGTCACGATGCGCCGTGCTCTCGCCGAGATAGCTCGAGCGCGCATCGATGACCGCCTTGAAGACCGTGTTGGCGCTAGCCGGTACCGAAATCCTCTTCAGCTGGTCGTTACTGAAGCCCGGGCTGTCGTCGAAACCGCGACCATTCCAGCCAATGCATGAGCCACCTTTCAGGATGAACAGCGCCACGCGCGGGGCAAACTGGGCCAGCCCGGCGAGCAGATACGTGAGCACCTCCGTCAGAGACTGGCCTCGATCGATCGAGGCCACTGCCTCACGCACTTTCTTCATGGAGTCGACCTGTCCTCCGCCGCCACCCATTGCCATGCCGGCCGCCTCGTTCGCGAATGCAAGGATCTTGGTCTCGTCGATGTTCTCTTCGTACCGCGACATGCGTTCCTGAAGCGCATCGAGCTTGGAGACGAAGTCGTCCTGCATGCTCGTCACGTCTTTACGAAGCTCGTTCGCCCACTTCGAGACGAGCGCGTGAAAGAGCGCGAGCGTTTTGGCTCGCAGCTGGTCCTGATTCATCGACAACGTCTCCTCCCAGGAGTGTCAAGGAAAGACAAAGCCCGGCCGCACGAGCCGGTACTGACTGAGAGGCATTTCAATATCTGAGGCATTATCTGATATAATTACAGTTAATTCAACGTAAACAAAGGCCTTTCCGTGGTCGGCGACGATCCGGCCTCACGAAGGGCCGTTGCGCAGAAACGGAAGCCGATCTAGACTCTGAAAGATAGAATGTTTTGAAAGGGGGCGCAAAGGGTTCGACGGGGATATTTGAAGTCGTAGCTGCATGCCAAGGGCTCACGCCTTGCCAAAACGTGGGGCCAAAACACAATTGCCGACGATCAGTTGGCCATGGCTGCGTAAAAACCAGTCACGTCCGCTCTGACCTCGCTCGTTGGGTTGGTACCGGGCGTCAATTTAGACGGGCTGGCCGGTCGCTTCGCCTCGGGCAGCCGGCGAGATAAAGAGGCTGGCCCTTTTCGAGTTTTCGCCGATTCCTGATCGAAGAGGGTGAGATACCCGGGAGTCGGACAAGCATGTAGACGCTGCGGGTGAAGATTTCCGGACGCGGGTTCGATTCCCGCCGCCTCCACCAATCAAAGCACTCTTGATGAACTCCAACTCCATGGCAACTTTCGCCGATGTGAAGGCTACCACCTCGTAGTTCGTTTCGACGTTCAAGAAGCTTTTGAAGGAGGCGAGAGCGTTTGGAACCGACTCGACGAGGTGATCTTGTTCGCTGGCAAGGAACGACGACCGAGGAGCCGAGGCGTATCGCGATGCGGCGCAGGCTCGGAACAGAGGAGAGACGCCGCCAGCGGGCAAGAGCGCCCGTGGAGCGCGACCGTTTCATGAATAATCCGGGCTAAGCCCAGCCCCTTCAGAAGTCGGGGTCGACAGACCATGCTGGTTCGTTGAACAGGATACCGAATCAGCCGGATATGCTAGATTGGACGACGGGTGTCAGAGAATCAACTTGCCTGGACCGAGCCGCAAGCGCGTGAGTGTTCCTCGAGCCGCTTTCCCGTGGGGGCGAGGTGAAGATGAACTGCGATCCGGAGCGATGGGAGCCGTTTGAGCGGGAAATCGAGGTGAGCCTCATGAGAATCTACAGCCTAGAATGGGTTGAGGAAAGGGCGTGGACGGGTGGAGACAGGCTGTGGCGGGTGAAGGGTAAATGGTCCCGAGAGAGCAGTGTCTACGCAGAAGCGGCTTCAGGCAGGATCGAACTTGACATGCACTTGCACGCGGCCCCAGAGCGGCTTGACAAAGAGAAAACCAAAGACCGGATAGTCGCGCGCATCTCCCAGTGGCTGAAGTCGATTCCAAAGGAGGCCCGGCTTCCTGAGAAGCGACGACTCGGTATCACTAGACCTTTACCATCATGAATTCCTCGCGTCTACGGTTCCACGTGTGCTAGGGGTCATGTTTTGGAAAGGGTTGAAGCCTTTTGAAACGACGGTCCTCATACACCTATTGCTCCCTTTTTACCTTCCTTCTTGCTAAACTCAAGAGTCTAGCTGGCACGTGACGCGCGAAAACGTCCGAACAGGAGATCACGTCAACGCTGCACCGAAAGCCACTATCGTCATTGATGCACCTGCCAACTTAAGCTCATTTAAGAATTACGCTACCCGCAGCGGCCACCGGCTGCACTACTGTCGTCGGCGGTCGACAAAATGGAAAGAATCGTGAAAGCATGAGGTACGTAAGTCCTTCAAGCAGGGTTGCGTCGCTTTCGAGAAAACGTGGAGAGCCTCCTGACCCGGCGCATTCAAACGTAGGGTCTCAGCGGCGGCGTGGGCCACAGTCGAGATCGAGCCACAACAAGAGCGTTGAAGCGCCTTCCGAGAGCCAAAACAGGGGCTCTCCGTGTCAAACTGCGGATCTCCGAGGTGCGGGACCCGATCTTCCCACAGAAGTTCTTCTCTGGAGGTCACCATGCTGAGACGCAACAAACGCACCTGTGATATGTGTGGCGCTGTTATCTTGAAGGAGCAGATTTACGACCGATCGAGTCAAGCCCATTCTTAGTTGAAACTCTCCACGGCTCACGATTACGCGACCTTCTTCTTCGATACGGTTGATGTCTTCGCCTCGATCTTCAGTTCCCGCTTGAGAGCTTCGCGAAGCTTCGGGAGATGGCGGTATCCCACCACCTTCCTCAAGCGCGGTTCGATGTCCACGAGCGCCGTCGCCAGCCAGCGCTGGCGTTGGCTCGAGTTCTTCCAGTGGTCGACCTTCGCGCAGCGTTCCTCCACCAGGGCATTGACGGATTCAAGGCAGTTCGTCGTCTTGAACGAACGGCCCAGCACCCCGTATACGCCGAGTCGATGCACGCTCAGCGTCTCCTCGAGTCCTTCCTCCAAGCTGCCAGCTGCGGATTGGTTCCGCTCTTCTAACTCACCGTGAAGTTGCTCGAGCGCAGCGAGGGCGTCTTTGTACTCCGGCCTGTTGTAGGCCCACTGAAGCCGCTTGCGCCACGACCCCTGCTCGCCCTTGGACAGGTAGCTCACTACGTTTTCACGTTTGTGCCACTGGCAGCGTTGTATCAGGGCCCGCTTACGGAATGCCTTCTTTACTGCCGCTTGGAGACCCTTGCCGCCGTCGATGATCACCAGTAGACCCTGGGAGATATCGAGTCCCCGCTCGAGCAGTGAACGCAGAAACGGCGTCAACACCTGCGCGTTCTCCGTGTCCGTCTCCACGAAGCCCAAGAAGCGTTTTTCCCCAGAAAGCGTAATGCCCAGCGCCACAACCATCGTGGCGTCGGCGAACGTCTTCCCGTCTAGAAACAGCGCCACCACATCCTCGCCGGATAGATCCCGTTCCTGCATCTCTCGGAGCTTCGTCGCGCTTGCTTCAACGAACTCTCGGGACACCGTCGAGCTCGACAGCCCGATGGCGCCCGGAATCGCTTCCGCTGCCGCCTCGTAGTTGCGACAGGAGATTCCGTAGAGAACTCGTTTCAGCAGTAGATCATTCACCTCACCGCCGTGGCTCAGCGCCTCGTACGACCGCAGCGGAATCTCTCCTCCCTCGATGCTCCGAACCCGGGGCACACGGATCGGTACCCGCTGGCCGGCAAGCCCTACCGTGCCCGGGTTGGTTCCGTGACGGCGACCACGCACCGACTCTTCCTTGCGAGCGTATCGCCCCCCGGCCAACGCCTTCACTTCGTCGTCGAGCAACTCGTGAACGCGCATTAGCCCCAGGGGGACCAACGAACGGATCATCTCTATCTTGGCATCCAGCTCGAGCTCCGCGTACTCCTCGCGACTCACGAGCGCGACCTCACCCAAACGACGTGACTTCTTGCGTTTCTTGACTGAACGTAGCAGACTTCCCATCTCGGCTCCTTTCTCTTGCCGCTTGATGTTGTTCGTTCAAACGTCATCAAACCACGGAGTTTGGAGCCGTTTCAATTCCCAACTAAGATTGGCACACTTTCGACCGATCGATGGTACCTCCAGAGAAGGCATCGGTCGCTAGAGGTCTTCTAGAAGGACACTCGTTCACTGAAAACCCGGACGGCAGCATCGCCTTGGATACTTGCTTGAATTGCGAGCTGCCCTCTAGTTTGCAATCTGAGTGACTTTCCGCCCAGGTTCTCAGGCTTTGCAGTCTGTCATTTTTCAGGACGTCGTTCGGGTCTGCGGGCTTCTCGCCGAACTGTGGCGGGTTCTCCCAGCAAAAGACATGATACTATCCCCTGGCGGCGCAAGAGATTGATTGTCGTGGCTTTCGATTAGATCAATCGACGCAGGTTCCCACGCCTGGGGTCGTTGTATCACTTCTCCGCGTAGCAGCCACGACAGCCTTCCTATGAGCGAGCAAAGGCCGGACCTGCAGTCTTAGCCCCCGGCTCCCAATTGAGGGCCCTCCACTCGTAGCTTGGAAATGGGCTAGGGGACAGAGTCTGTCCGCCTAAGGGAGTGGTGAAGGAAATGGAATGGGGCAGTGGCAGGATTGAGGACCGGGGGCCTTCAGACCCGTTCCTCCCATTTGAATCCGCCGTCCCCGGAATCCTTGCCATTCTACATGGCGAGCTCCGACAGGAGCTTCAGGCATGCAAAGACAGGCCCGAGCCTGGGCGGAAGAATGCCAAGGGAGACCTCCAGCGCTCCTTTGACCTCACCGCCGACGAGTACGTGCGGAGCTATCTCGAACGGGCGTTTCCCGCTGGTGTGCTGCTCTCGGAGGAGAGCGGTGAGAGAAGATTTGGCAGAGGAGAGCGCCAATACCGTTTTGTAATCGATCCCGTGGACGGTTCGGACAACTACGCTCGACGACTGCCGCTGGCAGCACTCAACATAGCGGTGCTTCCTGCCGAAGGGCCTCTTTCACCGGAACAGGTCCTCTTCGGCATGGTCGGAGATCTTCTTCGAGACGAAAGTCCAATTCTGGCCGCACGAGGAGAGGGTGCGCATCGCGGCAGCACTCGGTTAAAGACTTCGTCGGTTGGCAGTCTTTCCGAAGCCTTCGTGTCCTGCGAACTCAATCATTTCGCACCTCCACCGCAGCTCGGAAGGCTGCTGAGCCGGGCGCGGGGTGTACGAGTTTACGGGTGCTGCTCGCTTGCCCTGAGCCTGGTGGCCTCTGGAGCAATGGACGCGCACGTGGATGTGAGGGATCGGTTAACGCTAGAGAGCTTTTCGGCCGCTTCGCTTGCCGTGGAAGAGGCTGGAGGTTGTGTCGTGGATCGGAAAGGCAATCCGCTCGGTGCTTTGACGGGGCTCGAGCAACGTACGAGCTTGATCGCGGCGGCAAGCTCTGAACTCGCAAAGGAGATCGCTAATGTCCTCGATCCGTCCTGTTTCTGATAGCGCACGAGGCTATCCTGGCGCCCCCACCGTCGTCATGTTGGCGGCCGGCATGGGTTCCCGTCTGGCTTCGCTGGGCAATGGCCGCCCCAAGCCAACGATTCCTGTGCTCGGCCTGTCCCTTGCCGAACGGATCATCCTCACCTACCAGGCATCTGGGATCCATCGCTTCGTAGTGGTGCTGGGCTACCGAGCGGACGAGGTCCGTGAACACGTCCTCGACGTAGCGGCCCGTCGCGGCTGCGAGGTGGAGTGCGTCGTCGCCAAGGACTGGCGGCTGGGAAACGGCGCCAGTGCTCTCGCCGCCTCCAGTGTCGTGTCGGAGGAACCCTTTCTGCTGACCATGGCCGACCATCTGATCGATCCGCAGCTGCTGGAGCAGGTGCTGCGCATCCCTCCCACGGAGGAGGAAATTTGCGTAGCCGTGGACTGGAACAAAGAGAATCTCCTCGATCTCGAGGACGCGACGAAGGTGCACGTCGCAAACGGACGGGTGGTCCGGATAGGAAAAGAGCTGAGCGATTGGGAGGCAGCGGACACAGGGGTTTTCTACTGCACGCAGGCACTCTTCGAGGGTATCCGGCAGGCATCGGCCAAGGGACACTACGGGCTCTCGGATGCGGTCAGGGAGCTAGCGGCCGAGCGGCGGGTTCGCACGGTCGATGTCACGGGCGAGAAATGGATCGATATGGACACCGCATTCGCGTTCCGCCACGCGAAGCGGAGGCTTCTTTCTTCGGTCGTCAAGAACACGGACGACGGCTACGTCTCGGCACATCTCAACCGTCCTCTCTCCTTACGGCTCTCGAGTCTTCTGGCCGAGGCGCGGATCTCTCCCGACCGCATCACCCTCGCCGCCTTTCTGCTTTCGCTTGGCGCGGCGGCTCTCCTCTCCTTGCAGGGTTACATGGCCGGGCTGGCGGGGGGACTCTTGATACAGCTCGCCTCGGTAGTGGACGGCTGTGATGGTGAAGTGGCTCGTCTCAGACAGATCGCCAGCCCCAGGGGAGGTTGGCTTGATACGATGCTCGACCGCTATGCGGATCTTGCCGTAGTGCTGGCCATCACCTTTTCCTACTCCTCTACCCATCCGGGCCCTCTCGCGTGGATGGGAGGTTTTCTTTCCCTTTCCGGCTACTTCATGGCGAGCTACGTGATCAAGGAGTACGCTCTCCGGCACGGCAAAGCCTACCCGCCCGATTTCCTAAACCGAATCAAGCGCCGAGACCTTCGCCTGTTGGGGATCGCAGTGGGAGCTGCTCTCGGTGTCGCGTTTCAGGCCATGGTTGCCCTTGGCGTGCTCAGTCACCTTTGCGTGGCGGGAATCCTGGCCCGCGGCTGGCGGCAAGGGGGCCGTTTCCAGCCCGCCGCATCATCAAGACGCGCGCCCACCCTGGAAAAGGCACCGGGCTCGGCGGTCGTCTAGATCGCTATTCGTAGCGCAGGGCGCGCATTGGATCGATTCGAGAGGCCTTGCTAGGCCGACGATCTGCGTGATTCCAACTAAATGGACCAAAATAGGGGCATCATGGGTTACACGTTTGTGCCATTGAGTGGACAGGACGGAATTAGCCGCAAAAAGTCGGAACGGCACTGGCAGGGTGCTTAAAGATGCGTCTGCGCCCTGCCCGAGCGGCAACCAACGCGTTTGCCGCGAGACCGGCCCGAATGGGCCGACAGCACACCGAGCGCCGAGCGAGGAGCGAGGCGCCGCGCGCGAACGAGGAGTGAGCGCGCGATGATGCACGAAATGAAACCGGCGATGCGATTCCTGTTCCCAACCGCGCTGACAACGGTGCTTCTCGGCGGATGCGTCCAAGGGGAGGTGATCCGCGCCTCCCACCAGTGGCCCGACGGGGACGTGCGAGGCCAGATGCTCGAGATCATCCGGGACGAGCTCGAGGCATCCGGCACCGATCTTACGATGCGTATCTATCCCGGGCAATCACTCTATGGGGCCAACGAGCAGTGGACCGCCATGGTGCGGGGTCGCCTGGATGTCACCGTCTTTCCGCTGGCCTATGCGGGCGGACGGCATCCCAAGTTCAACGTGACCTTGATGCCGGGGCTCGTGAAGAGCCACGAGCACGCCGCGCGTCTCAACGAGTCACCCTTCATGGACGAAATTCGCCGCGAAATCGAAGCGCAGGGCGTCGTGGTGCTCGCCGATGCCTGGCTGGCCGGCGGCTTCGCCTCGAAGAAGAGTTGCATCCTGTCGCCGGAGGACGTGCGGGGACAGACGATCCGCGGCGCAGGCAAGGCCTTCGAGCAAATGCTCCTGGGAGCGGGCGGCTCGATCACCTCGATGCCCAGCTCGGAGATCTACACCGCCATGCAGACCGGCGTCCTCGACGCCGCCATCACCAGCAGCATCAGCTTCGTCTCCTTCCGACTCTACGAGCAGGTCGAGTGTCTCACCGCCCCGGGCGACACGGCCTTGTGGTTCATGTACCAGCCGATGCTCATGTCGAAGAAGAGTTTCGAGGAGCTGACGTCGGAGCAGCAAGCGGTGCTCATGAAAGCATCCGACAAAGCGGGAGCTTTCTTCGCGGAGCAGGCGGTGGTACTCGATGCCCGCGTCGAGGAAGAGTTTCGAAAGGCCGGCGTCGAGGTCGTGCGCTTGAATCCAGGCCAGCTTGCCGCTTGGCGTGCGGTCGCCTCGGAGACATCCTACAAGCTCTTCGCCGAGGAAGTCGAAGGCGGTCAACGTTTGATCGACGAAGCACTGGCGGTCGAGTGAGCCCGGAAACCTTCGTCTCGTTCGTACGCAGAGCCTCGAGCATCGCCGGTATGGCCGCGACGGCCATGATTGCGCTTTCGATCGCCATCGTCTGCCAGCTCGTCTTCACGCGCTACGTCCTGAGCGCACCCACCGTCTGGCAGACCGAGCTGGTGACCTATCTCCTCGTCGGTGCCACCCTCATCGGCGGTCCCTACGTCCTGATGCTCAAGGGCCATGTCAGCGTCGATCTGATCCCCCACTACCTTTCGACCAAAGGACGGAAGCGTCTCGCCGTCACAGGTATCCTCGCCGGCATCTTCTTCTTTGGGATCCTCCTGCGGTCGGGCTGCGAGCTCTGGTACGACGCCTGGTCCGGTGCCTGGCTCTCCGAAAGCGTGTGGGCGGTACCGCTCTGGATACCCTACGCAGCTCTCCCCATCGGATTCGGTTTGATGCTCCTGCAGTACTTTGCCGACCTGTTGACCATCCTTCGAGAGCCGACTCGCGGACCCGGAGAGTCTCGGTCGTGAACCCGCTCGTCCTCGGCGCCGTCATCGCGGTGGTCACCACCGTCGTGCTTCTGTCCGGCGTACCGGTAGCGGTGGGACTGGGGCTCGTCGCTGTCACATTCTTGATGCTGTTCGAGGGTCCCTCCGCGCTGACGCTGATGGCGGACCTCTTCTTCGGCAAGCTGGACGATTTCACGTTGCTCGCTATCCCGATGTTCATCGTCATGGGCGCAGCGGTCGCAGCTTCGCAGGCCGGTAGCGACCTCTACGAGGCGCTCGACCGATGGTTGCATCGTGTCCCGGGAGGGCTCGTCATCTCGAATCTCGGCGGCTGCGCCCTCTTCTCGGCACTCTCGGGTTCTTCGCCAGCGACCTGCGCCGCTATCGGAAAGATGGGGATTCCGGCGATGCGCGCGCGTGGCTACAGCGACGAGATCGCGACGGGCTCCATCGCTGCGGGAGGTACGCTCGGCATTCTCATCCCGCCCAGCGTGACGATGATCGTCTACGGGATCGCAACGGAGACCTCGATCGGAAGGTTGTTCCTTGCGGGGGTCGTCCCCGGAATCCTGCTCACATCGCTCTTCATGGCCTGGGCGCTGTTCGCGACGTGGCGATGGGACGACCCGAAGGTAAGCACGCGAGCCGAGGGCTATAGCTGGAAAGAGAGGGTTCAGATTCTCCCCAAAGTCCTGCCGTTTCTTGTGATCATCCTTGCTGTCGTCTACGTGCTGTACGGCGGGGTGGCAACCCCGTCAGAGACGGCGGGGGTGGGCGCCTTTCTGGTGATCGCACTCGTCATGGGAATTTACCGCGTCTGGCAGCCGGCCGCGCTCTGGAAGATCATGAGCGACTCGACGCGAGAGTCCGTGATGATTCTCTTCATCATTGCGGCTTCGGGCCTGTTCAGCTTCATGCTCTCGAGCCTCTACGTCACCCAGTCACTGGCCGAATGGATCGTTTCCATGAACGTGAATCGCTGGCTCCTGATGTTCTTGATCAACGTCTTCCTGCTCGTCTCGGGTTTCTTTCTGCCGCCCGTCGCGGTCATCCTCATGGCGGCTCCGATCCTGCTGCCCATCATCACCGAGGCGGGCTTCGACCCTTACTGGTTCGCCGTCGTCTTGACCGTGAACATGGAGACCGGACTCATCACGCCGCCGGTCGGACTCAATCTCTACGTCATCAACGGCATCGCGCCCGATATCGGACTATCCAAAGTGCTGAAAGGTGCGCTGCCTTTCATGATCTGCATGGTGCTCGGTATCGTGATCCTTTCCGCCTTTCCCGAGCTGGCGACCTGGCTGCCCGACCGGCTAATGGGCCCGTAGCGGCGCGTCAACCTGTCGTTAGGTACTGTCAAGTTGACGTTGCGCGAGCAAGCCGGGCGCCGCCGGATAGCTTCTCAGCTTGTCGCAGGTTTAGCGGGTTCGAGCACTAGAAACGTAGAAACGCCCAGTCTCTCGGGAGCGGGGGGCGAATGACGGCGCCTGTGGGGGTTTCCCCATTGAAAGCAACGTGGCGCTGCCGCGTAAGCTACTGATCTCGTGTCATTTTCGTCTGCGGACGCCACTCTGTCCTCTTGGCCTCCTCCTTGCAGACATTTCGCAGGAGTACCCATGGGCACGACAACCCTGGCTCCGCGAGGGGAGCTACAGACTGCCACCTTCCCGTCCGTCGTCCGCGATTTGTGGAAGACGCGAGCGAGCGGCATCCTTCACGTCTCCCAGGGCGCGACCGCGAAGCGCCTCATGTTCAAGAACGGCGACATCGTTTTCGCCGGAACCAACCGGAAGGACGAGAGGCTTGGTGAACGGCTCCTTCGTGCGGGGATGATCAAGCCCTCGGTGCTCGATCTGGCCTGTCGGGTGATGGTGCGTTCGGGTCAACGCCTCGGCGAGACGATCGTCGAGCTCGGGTTTGTGAGCCCCTGGGAGATGCAGTGGTGGGTGGCCGAGCAGATCAAGAGCATCATCTTCTCCGTGTTCAGCTGGGACTCCGGTGATTACCACTTCGAACCGACCGAGGAGCCGGTCGAGCCCGATCTCATTCTGGAGCTCAAGACCGCCGAAGTGATCTGGGAAGGTGCGCGGCGAGCGAACTGCGAACCCTCCTCCTCCTCTACCCCGCCGAGTTGCGCGAGGCGCACGGAGAGGAGCTTCGCACGTTTCTTTACGAGGAGCGCCGCCGGCGACCGCACCGATCCCTCGTGGAGCGGTTTTTGTCCCGGCTCTCTATCACGATCGATCTCGCGAAGGCCGGGCTGAGGGCCCGGATAGCGGCGTGGACCGATCGACGTCGCCGTCCTTCCGCCAGGAGGCCAGCCGGTTCGGCGGCAGAAGCGTTGCGCTCATGGTTCCGCGACCTTCGCTCGGCCGCCCGCTCGCTGGCCGCAACGCCTGTCGTGACGAGCGTGGTCCTCGTGACGCTTGCCCTCGGAATCGGCATGACGACCGCGATCTTCAGCGTCGTCGATGGCATTCTGCTCGAGCCGCTTCCCTATGTCGAGGCGGATCGACTCGCTTTTGTCCGGGCGCGATGGGTTCATGATGAGGTCTCGGACGCACTCCACTCCAGCGAGACTTTTCGGCAGCTGCGTGAGGCGACGACCCTCGAAGACGTTGCCGCGGTGACCACCATCTGCAGCCGCTCCTCGAAACGGTAGTGAGTCCGGTCCGCGGGAGCCTGATTCTCCTTCTGGCCGCGGTCGCGCTGGTCCTTCCGTCGCCATCGGGCTGGTGCCAGCCGTGGGTCTCGCACGGACTTCGGTGACGTCTTCGATCGGAGGAAGCCGGCTCAGCGTCGACCGAAGACGGCAACGGCTCTCCCGGCTCCTCGTCGTCGGTCAAGTGGCGATATCCGTGCTGCTCCTCATCGGAGCGTTTCTGTTGACGTCCTCCTTGAGACGGCTCCACGAGGTGCGGCCCGGGTTCGATTACCAGAACCCCTCACGTTCTCCGTCTCGCTCCCCGGTGTGAAGTACGAGCGCCCGGAGGGGACCGATCGTTTCTTTCGCGAGCTCGAGCAGCGCATCGAGACGATTCCCGGCGTGCGGTCGGCCGGTGTCCTCTGGCCGTTGCCGCTCGCGAGCCGGAACTGGTGGAATCAGTACGTGGCGGGCGCCATCGATGTCGGAGAACGCGCCTACGCCGAATATCGACTGGCAACTCCGAAGCTCTTCGATACGCTGCGCGTCGCCGTCCTCGACGGCCGCAGCTTTCTGCCGGGCGATCGGCGCGAGGTCGTGATGGTGAGCCGCAAGCTCGCCGAGCGCGCCTGGCCGGGGCGAAGCGCCATCGGACGAAGCCTGCGTGCGAACCCGTGGGGCGGTGGGCTCGAGACGTTCGAGGTCGTCGGGGTCGTGGACGACGTGCGCTACGTCGATTTGAGAGAAGAGCCCTCCGAAACGATCTATTTCGACTCCCGCGGCTGGTCCTGGACAGACTGGGAGGTCAGCTTCGTGGTTCGATACGCTGACTTTCAAACCGCTAAAAACCCAAGTCCCCCCAGACGAAAGGCCTCACTGTATCCATACGCGGGGCGATGTCGAGAGGAAGAAGATGGTCGTTGATTTACGAATTTGGTGAGCTTCAACCAAGAATGGTAAATACCCAGTCGCCCGCCGATCCTCCCAACCGACTCCATTCGTGAGACTTAGCTTCTGTGCCGAGGTGGCACAACGCTTGCTCTAGAGTGGATGACTGGATGACATCGCAAGGAGGATATTGTCGTGGCCGTCGTCCACCTGCATGAAGCGGTGAGCTCGCATCTCGCCCTCGAGCTCGACCGAACGCTCACAAAGATCGGGTCAGTGCCCCGGCGGTTCCGCATTCCGCGGACGAGACCCGTTCCGATGCGCAACGACGCCGCGCCCGCGCTCTACATGCTTCGAGAAGGCCGGATCAAGCTTATGCGGATCTCGGAGGACGGCAAGGCACTCCTCCTCGAGCTCCTCGAGCCGGGAGATGTCTTCGGTGAAATGTCCGTCCTCGGTGATTCCACCGGCGCGACGTCGGCGGAGGCGCTCGAGGATTCGGTGGTGGATGCGATCCGGGGCCCGATCATCGAGAAGCTCTTCGCGTTACGGCCGGGACTGGCGCTCGAGATTGCGCGATTGATTGGGGAGAGACTCGACCGGCTGGAGCGCCGGCTGGCAGACCACTTGTTTCAGCGGGTGCCGACCCGGCTCGCCCGGCTGCTCATAGAGCTGGGAACGCGCTACGGTGTCCGAAGCCCCGACGGTGTCCTCGTCAAGATTCGGCTGAGCCAGCAGGACATGGGGAGCCTCATCGGAGCCAGCCGGGAGATCGTCAACCTGACGCTCGCGGACTTCCGACGCCAGGGGCTGATCGACATGAAAGGCCGCTGTGTCGTGCTACGCCACCAGGAGAAGCTCGCGCTGGTGTAGCTTGGAACTGTCCCCAAAACGCCGGTTCCAACAAAGAGGGCCAGAACGCTTGTCCCTAGCCCGAGCCCGATTGACTTCGATGAGCGACCATTCGGGTCAAGAACGATCTCGTTCGCCGGGGGAGGAACGCGATGGCTTCTTGGTAGAGGCCCAGTTCTTCGTATCCAACTGCTTCATAGCCTAGTTCTTTGGTGCTCCGGGCTCGGGCATGGGCTCGGGCTGGGGCTCGGGACCGCGCTTCTCTACACCTTCGTCTCCTTCCAGCGGCCCTTCCGAAAGAGCAGGACACCGACGACGGCGGAGAGCGAGTAGGACAACGCGATCGCTACGAAGACACCGGTCGGTCCCCATCCCAGCGAGATCGAAAGGACCCAAGCCAACGGGATCTGGAACAGCCAGAAGCAGAAGAAATTGATCCATGTCGGTGTAATCGTATCGCCGGCGCCGTTGAAAGCCTGCATCATGACCATACCCCAGGCGTAGAACACGTAGCCGTAGCTGATGATGCGAAGCGCCTCGATGCCAACCGGTAACGAGGCGGGGTCGCTGGTGAAGAGGCGGACGATCTCTGGGGGGAAGACGACGAACACGACGGTCACCGCCGCCATGAAAGCCATGTTCCATAACCCGGTGAGCCACACCGCGCGCTCGGCGCGCTCCGGTTGCCCGGCTCCCAGATTCTGACCGACCAAGGTTGCAGCGGCGTTGCTCAATCCCCACGAGGGCAGGATGATAAAGATGACGACGCGTATGGCGACCACGTAGCCGGCCAGCACCGCGCTGCCGAACGTCGCCAGGATGCGGATCAGGCCCACATAGCTCGCGGTCGCGATGAGCATCTGGCCAACGCCACCTGCCGAGACACGCATCAAGCGCCGCATCACCGGCAGGTCGAGGACCAGATCCGTTCTCTGTATCCGAAGGCGCTTGCCCCGGGACAAACCCCACAGCTGATAGACGACTCCCGAACCACGCCCGATGTTCGTGGCCACCGCCGCGCCGGTGAGACCCATCTCCGGAAACGGCCCGAGCCCGAAGATCAGACACGGATCGAGAACGATATTGATGCCGTTGGCGATCCAGAGGGCCCGCATCGCGGTGACTGCATCGCCCGCACTCCCGGTAGATCGCGTTGTTGAGAAAGAGCAGCAGGATCGTGAACATCCCGCCGTACATGACCTGCGTGTAGGAGGTTCCGATGCCCACCGTCCCGGGGGATGCGCCCATAAGGGATAGGATCTTCGGGGCGTAGAGGGCGCCCGCCGCCCCGAAGACGACGGCGATCACGATGCCGAGCACGATGGCCTGCACGGCGACCGTTGCCGCAGCTCGTTCGTTTTTTTTCCCGACGCGGCGGGCCACCATGGCGGTGGTGGACATCGCGATTCCAATCGCGACGGCGTAGACGATCTCGAGCATCGTTTCGGTGAGCCCCACCGCCGCCAGCGCTTCCGAGCCTAGCCGGGCCACGAAGAATGCGTCGGCGACCGCAAAGACCGATTCGCCCCCCATTTCGAGCACCATCGGGATCGCGAGCAGCGCGACCGCTCGATTGAGGTTTCCCGAGGTGAAGTCCTGCTCGGAACCACCGAGCGACTCCCGCACCGACGCCCAGAAGCCTACCGAAGGGGGTTCGTTGGCTTCGTCGATGCTCGTCGTCACACGCTGGGCGTCGTATCAGATTTGTTCGAGTGCCTGCCCCAGAGCTTCGATGAGATCCTGGCTGTCCTCCAGGCCGACGGACAGTCGAACCAGGCCGTCGGTGATGCCCACGCGCTTTCGCTCCGCCTCCTCGACGTCGGCGTGGGTCATGCTTACGGGATGGGTGACCAGCGACTCCACCGAACCGAGGTTCTCCGCCAGGCTCCAGACGCTGACTGAGTCCATGAGCTTCTTGCCGGCGGCGATTCCGCCTTTGACCTCGAAGCAGAGCATCGCACCAAAGCCGCTGGCCTGGCGAGCCGCCAGATCATGCTGGGGGAAGGATTCGAGTCCGGGATAGACGACCCGGTCCACTTTCGGGTGCGACTCGAGAAACCTCGCGATCTCCATCGCGTTCTGTGACTGCCGGTCCATGCGGACTGTCAGGGTCTTGCAACCCTGAAGGGTCAACCAGGCCACCTGGGGCGAGAGAATGATCCCCGTGGCGTTCTGAACGAAACGCAACTGCTCGTCCTGCTGTTCGGTCCGGCTGACCACGGCACCTCCCACGGTTGCGTTGTGCCCATCGAGATACTTCGTTGTGCTGTGAATGACCAGGTCGGCACCGAGTGCGATGGGGCGCTGGTAGTAGGGCGTGAGAAAGGTGCTGTCCACCGCGTGCGGGATGCCGTGTCCTCTGGCGATCTCCGAAACGGCAGCGATGTCCGTCAGCTTCAACGTGGGATTGGCCGGCGTTTCCGTCAGGATCAGCCGTGTCGTCTCGCGCAGGCTCTTGCGCACTTCATCTGCGCTCGACGTGTCCGCGAATGTGAACGAGACACCAAAGCGAGATAGAACTTTCGTGCAGAGTCGATAAGTACCCCCGTAGGCCACGTCCGAGACGATCGCGTGATCGCCGGCATTCATGAAGGCCAGGATAACCGCCTGGATCGCCGCCATGCCGCTCGAGAAGCAGGAGCAGGCCGCCCCTCCCTCGAGCTCGGCGAGCTTCTTCTCCAGGGCCCGCACGGTGGGGTTGCCTGAGCGCGAGTACGAATAGCCTTTCGAAAGATACGCGTCCACCGAGTCCTGAACGAAGGTGGTCGTCTGGTAGATCGGGGTCAGTATCGAGCCGGTGACCGGGTCAGGCTCGACCCCGGCGTGGACCTGCTTGGTGGCGAAACGCATGGAGCCTCCTGAAGTTTCGGGACGCATGATAGCGCACACAAGTGCTCAGTGCGCGCTCACTCCTCGTTCGCGCGCCTGGCGCCTCGCTCCGCGCTCGGTGTGCTGTCGGCCCATTCGGGCCGGTCTCGCGGCAGACGCGTTGGCCGCCGCTCGGCAGGCTGCAGACGCGTTCTTCAGCAGCCGGCTAGCTCATTGTTCAGAGGCCTCAGAGGCACGAGCGCCGAACGCGACCGGGCGAACGGGAGATCCCGAGCCGCCTCGTACTAGGAGTGAGAGGATCATCGTGCAGGAGGTCCAGACCTGATCCGTCGCCAGCTCCTCCAAATGGGCATTCTGAATCTGGTGGATACCCGACTGCGTGAGGTTGTGGTGATGGATCACGAACGGCAGCTCGGGGGGCGTGCCCTCGGGTGGCCCGCTCTCGCCGACGAGCTGACCCTCGGTGACCGGATCGGTGAACGGATTGTCGAGCGCCACGAGCACGATGGCTCTCTCTTCGAGGTAGCGGACGGCATCGTACGAAAGCCCCGGTCCTTTCGTGTAGTAGATCTTCTCTTCGTCCGGATCGCTCCAGTAGTCCTCCCAACCGGTGTAGATGTACAGGACATCTCCAGGCAACAAACCCCGCCAGGCAAGCCCCTGAGCCTCGATCATCCCCTCGATGTCACTCGCGGTGACCAACTGCCCTGCGGCGAGAGCCTCGCCCCCGCCGAGAAAACTTCGCGCGTCGAGCAGGACGGCGCTGGTCACGATCGGGGGCACATTCTCGACCCCCAGCTTCAGAAGCGGAGAATCTGCCTCCGGCTTCACGTCCGCCTGGGTGTAACCGCCGTAGTACTGAACCCGATCGGCTGGAAGCGCTCCGCTACCGTCCCAGGCCTCGGGCAGAAATCCGAAGTGGCCGAGCGCATCCATCTGAGTGACTTGCGCCCCCGTCTCGCCCGAGACGGACTCACCGTTGAAGGCATGGCGCGTACCGGGGAGGCCGGCGGTCGGTCGAAACGTGTAGTCCAGGGGAACGCCGAAGGGCGACATCGGCATCGTCTCCGAGCGAACGTGCGACAACTCGTAGGCTTTCGCTTCGGGGCGCGCGAGATGATACGCGCACCGAAGCCAGGTACCGCTCCCCAGCGTGTTGGCCATACCGCGCTCGTTACCTTCGGGCCATGGGGGTAAAGGGACGAGCCCTTTCGAGGCCTCGACGGTGGCCGCTTGATTCGAGAGCGGTGCCGGAGGTGGATTGCAGGCGGCGATGCCGAGCGCAACGACGATACCGATTCGCTTCATGTGGACCTCCTTGCGGGGCTAAGGGTCCGCGCAAAAATAACTTCACATTTTCGGACGCCGATCCATCCCTTGAGCGGTTGACACTTGTCCCGTTCGCGATTCACTGACACGGACGTAGGCGCACCCGGCGGGCTTCATTGCTGCGTTTCCGAGATGCGATAGAGGCGGCTCTGCGTACGAATGAAAAGGCTGTCTTCACCGATAGCGGGGGTGGCGAGGCTCATTTCATCGAGTCGGTTGGCAGCTATCTCGTCATGGCTGTCGTCGGCGCGAACGACGAAGGTGTCACCACCTTCGCTGAGAAAGAAGATTTTTTCGTCGTAGGCCCAGGGAGAGCTGGAGAACGTATACCCGCCCCCGCCCAATCGGGCTCGATGGACACGTTCGCCCGTCTTCGCATCGAAGACGGAGAGAATGCCGTTGTCGTTCACTACGTACATCCTGCCCGACGAAACGAGAGGGGACGGCGTGTAGGCGGAGGCCCGCGGGTGTGTCCAGAGGATGAAGTCGTTCGACTTCTCTCCATCCTTCAGGCTGACGTCTTCCAGCGCGCCAGGACGAAGCGCGAACATCGGGCGGTTCGACTCTCCTTGCGAGCCGGTACCAACGTAGAGAACGTCGGATACTGCCACTGGTGTCGGTGTCGCCTGCCCGTTGAGACCACTGAGACGCCAGAGCTCCCGGCCGTTGGTGTCGTACCCCGCGGCATGACCCAGACCGACGGCCACGATTTCCGTTCGCATCGAGTTGTCCCACACGAACGGGGTCGACCAGCCGGAGAGGATTCGACGCTCGCCGAACTTCCGGGAAGTTCGCCAGACTTCCTGCCCCTTCTTCCTGTCGATGGCCGCCAGGTAGGATTCCGACTCGTTGTCACTCTGCACGTAGACGTGCTCGCCATGAACGATGGGGGAGGAGGCCGTTCCGAAATTGAGATACACCGGCTGGGGCTCGAACGAATGCTTCCACAAAGGCTCACCTTCCATCGAGTAGCAGAAAAGCCCCACATTGCCGAAATAGGCGTAGATGCGCTCGCCGTCCGTCGCTGGCGTTTCCGAGGCATAAGTGTTCTTGCGGTGGCGACCACCGAACGGTTTTCCGCGATGGGCCTCTCGCTGCCACACGATCTCCCCACTGGCGACGTCGAGCGCGTAGACCATGTAGCGGACCTCTTCGGTCTCGCTTGCCAGCTCGATGTCCCGGGCAACCACCTTTGCCATGACTTCTTCGTCGGTCAGTCCCTGCTGGTAGAGCTCTGCTGCATAGTCGTTGCCGTAGATGCCGGGCGACGGTTGCTTGTATTCCCCTGCGCTGACCGCCGTCGTGAGGAAGATCCGCTCGCCCCACAGAATGGGCGACGACCACCCGCGACCGGGGATCTCGACGCTCCAGACCACGTTCTCGGTTCTGGACCACCGCTCGGGTAGCTGCTCCGAACTCGCCACCCCCGATCCTCCCGGTCCCCTGAACTGGGGCCACCTGTTTTCCGCGCCGAGGCAGGTTTCCGCGGCGAGGCAAAGGAGCAGCATCGGGATCACGGGCGATTTGGAGATGAGGAAACAGCTACCCGCCGGAAGCTTCACACGGGAGAACTTAGCGCAAAGCTGCGAAGTCTCAAAACCCGGACCGTTGTTGTCCGTTCATCACCACAGAGCACACAGAACTGCGGTCCCCTGCTACTCGAAGCGCAGCGCCTCGGTCGGGTTGATGCGCGTCGCACGTCGGGCCGGAAGATAGCAGGCCACCACTGTGGCCACCAGGAGTATCACGCCGACCGAAAGCAGGATCAGCGGATCCCGGCTGGACGTCTCGAAGAGAAGGTGTGCCAGGCTGCCACCGAAGAGCGCCGCACCAGCCAGGCCGAGAAGGGCGCCCACACCGACCAGAACGAGACCCTGGCGAAGGATCATGCCCATGACGCTCGACGCCTTCGCCCCGAGAGCCATGCGAATGCCGATCTCGTGAGTGCGCTGGCTCACGGCATAGGCGATCAGGCTTCCGATACCGGTGGCGGTGATGACGAGCGCCAGCGCCGCGAACAGCCCGAGGAGCATGGCGGTGAGCCTCGGGGAGTCCATGGAGGCGCGGCGCCGCTCCTCCAGGGTCTCGATGTCGGAGACCGGCTGGTCGGGGTCGACGGAATAGACGACTTCCTTGAGCTCGCGCGCCATCGTCTTGGGCTCTCCGGCGGTTCGCATCATGAGTCGCGACGCGAAGCCCGCCTGGAGGAACGGACGATAGAGCTCGTCACTGGCCTTGGCATCGAGCCCGTACTGCTTGATGTCACCCACCACACCGACGATGGTGAACCCACGTCTGTCCGTTGTCGAGCGAGATCCTCCGCCCGATCGGATCCCGATCCGGCCAGTAGCGTGTGGAGAGGGACTGGTTGACGACGGCAACGGGGAGCGAGTCGGCGTGGTCGGCCTCGGTGAAGATCCGCCCACGAACCAGAGGTATCCCGAGGGTGCGGAAGAAGCCGGGACTCGCCACCCGGAAGTCGAGCTGCGGTGCGAGCTGTCCTTCCTCCAAAGGCTGTCCTTCGATGACGAAACTCGCGTTCGAGGGCCCCTGCTGCGAAAGCGGCGTGTAGGTCCCGACCGCTGCAGAGACCACTCCGGGATGGCCCTCCAGATTGTCGAGAACGCGCTCGAAGAAATCGCGCGCCTGCTCGGGCGTCGTGTAGTTGGTCCAGTTCAGGGTGACGCGAGAGGCCAGCACCTTCTCCGGGTCGAATCCCGGATCGACCTGCTGGAGATTGTACAGACTGCGCAGCATCAAGCCGGCTACAACGAGCAGCATGGCGGAGATGGCAACCTGAACGATCGTCAGACCGCTCCGTATACGCTGGCGGTCCTTGCCGGTGGTCGACTGGCCCCCCTCTCGCAGCGGGGACACGAGATTGACCTTCGATCCCAGAGCGGGCAGCACTCCGAAGGCTACGGCCGTTCCCAGAGCGACTACGAGCGTAAAGCCGAGCACCCAGCTGTCGATGGCCACGTCTACCGCTCGAGGCGTGAAGCGGGCCACGAAAGAAACGAGAAGGTCGAGCGCCCCGTAGGCGATGAGAAGTCCGAGTGCCCCCCGCCACGGCGACGACAATGCTCTCGACGAGCCGTTCGCGAATGAGGCGCACGGTACCGGCGCCGAGCGATGAACGAATGGCGGTCTCACGTTCCCGTCGCATGGCCCGCGCAACCGCGAGATTTGCCACGTTGGCGCAGGCGATGAGAAGCACCAGGATGGCCGTCCCGACCAGCATGATCAGCGTGGGCCGGGCCCGGCGGGTGAGCTCCTCCTTCAACGGAAGAGCCCGGATCGCGTAGCCGCGCTCCGGTGTGTAGGTATCCCGAAAGTCGTTCTGGAACTGCGTTGCAATCGTGCCGAGATCCGCGTTGGTACTGTCGATGGTCGAGTCGCCCCGGACGCGCCCGAACACCGTCAGCGCCCGGAAGGCTCCGCGGTTCTCGTGCATGCGCTCCTATCCCGCCGCACGGAACGGACAGGCCACCGAGGGCATGTAGACGTCGTGCTCGTTGGGAAACTGGGGAATCGGGGGAAGAACACCGACGACCGTATGCGGCCGGTCGTTCATCTCGAACACCTGCCCCACGATCTCGCGATCGCCCCCGAAACTGCGCTGCCAGTACCCGTGGCTGAGTACGAGCACTGCCTCGGCACCGTGGCGCTCGTCGGCAGCGACGAAAGTGCGGCCCAGCTGCAGCTTCACGCCCAGAACGTCGAAGAACTCGGCGGAAACGACACCCGTAGAAACCCGCTCCGGTTCGCCCTGTCCCAGAAGCGTGAAGCTCATGCTGTGATATTCGACCAGGCTCTCGAAGCTCCGGTTCTGATCGCGGTAGTCGAAGTACTCCTTGATGGAGAAGGGAACGTTCTCCAGGTCCGCCCGGGGCGCGCTCTGTCGCAACACCACTAGATCCTGCCCTTCGGTATAGGGCAGGGGCTTCAGAAGCGTGTCCTTGCGGCAGCAGTGCGTGACTTAGGTGCTGTTGGGTTCGTAAGCTGAGCGGAGAGATTGCTCAAGGAGGCCATCGATGCGCTCAAAGAAGGCAGAACTCGAAGACGTTGTTGAAACAGTTCGAAGCATGGCGGGCGAAGCCACACGGACGGCTGATCCCGGAGGAGTTGTGGAAAGCGGCGCTGGGGTTGCTCGATCGGTATGCGCCGAGCACGATCTGCAGTCATCTCCGAGTCAATGCGGCGCGATTCAAACAGGTCCGAGAGAGTGGAGGGGCCGTTGTGGGCGAGAAGCGTTTCAAGGGGCACGGGCGAACGGGTGCTACGGGTCGGTCCCCGTGCACAGTACAGGATCGGAGCGCGGCGGAGCGGGTCACGGCGTTAGCTCCAAGTGGCAACGCGTTCGTCGCCACTCGTAGAGCGCATCCATCACCGGCCGGCTGTGTTGCTGGTGATATGCAAGCCGCGCATCGGGGGTCATGTCGCGCGTTTCGTCGTCGTTGCGGTAGATGGTCGCGATGTCCTCGAGCACCCGCTCGCAGTGTTCGGGGAAGGCTGGCTCGGCCTCGAAGAAGTAGCGGCGTGCGTGCACCATGCACTTGGCGGTAATCCGTCGCGGCGAGCGCGGTGCCATCGAGGAGGCGTCGGCCATATGGATGACATCGCTCTCCTGAACGGTGCGCTGATTCAGGAGCCGGTCCATGTTTTCGCCCGCATGCCGTCGTCCGCTCGCGTACAGGATGATCGGAGCAAGCGTGGCGTCCAAGCCGCGGGCAACAATGCCCGTGGTGAAGATGCCCGTGCGCTCGCCTTTGCCTTGAGTCAAGGTCTCGTTCTCCGCCATCAACGTGAGGATCCGTGCGCCGGTGTCGTCACTGTGAACCAGCGGCCGGTTCGCGGCTATCGTCTCCATGTGGCGGAAGACCGGGAACACGGCATTCGCCATCGCTTCGACCCGCTCGAACTGCGTGGAGGCGGCAAACGGAACCCCCGCCCACTTTTGCCACTGCGCCAGGCGGTGGTGGGGCATGCCCATGGCGTAGCGCAACACCGAAACGACCGCGTCCACACTCGGATGGTACTTGCTCGCCCAGGCCTGAGACGAAAGTGGCGCTGTGAACGTCTTCTGGCAACTTGCGCATCGCAGCATCTGGCGCTCGTACACCGTCGCCTGGATCGGCGGCTGAGCCTTCAGCTCCACATCCTTGTTCGCCGCATGGGTGTCGTAGAGCTTGCCCCGGCACAGTGGCTCGGGGCAGGGGCCGCTCGCCTTCAGCTCGGGATGCGAAACCGCTACGTGCTCGGCACCAGGGTAGTCCTTGGCCCCGTTGCGCCCGTGGCCCTTGTTCTTCCCTTTCCCCTTTGCCTTCGTGCGTTTCGCGCGACGTTCCGTTGTCGCCATGCCAGCGCCTCGACGATGGCGACATCGCAGCAGATGACGCACCGCCTCGAGCAGCACCGGACACGCATCCTCGGGAATCTCCCCTTTCGACAGCCGCTCTTCCAGGCGCAGGAGCTCGGCCCGCTCGAACCTTCATCGCGAAACGCCGAGCTCTCGGCGAAACTCACGCACCAGCGGATACACCAAGCATGTTTTCACCGCTTCGGCTTTTCTCTTGTGCCGGTCCATCCGGCCCCGGCCCGAAGTCACTCCCACCTCCACCCAGTTCGCTGCCAGATAGCACGTCCCCTCGTAACGCTCCCTCTCCACAAACGTCTCGAGCAACACCGGCCTCACCCCGTAGGCTTCCTCCCAGTCATCGACCACCACTCGCGCTGCCAACGACAGCACGTGACTCGCGAGGCCTTTGATGGAAAGCCACGGCAGGATCAGGAACCGACTGTTGTTGACCACCCGGGGAAGGTTCTTCTGCCGCGTTGCGTCATCCCAACCGATGAAGCCGTCACGCGCCTGAAGCCACCGCGCCGCCGAGGAGAACTGCACGCACCCACAGAGCTCCCGCCGAGGATTCGACATCCAGACCAAGTACCGCAGGTGCGCGCCAAAGGCCACCTTGTGGCCCAGGTAGTGGTAACGCGCGACCAGTTCCCTCCATAGCGCTCGCTCCTCAGCGTTCGCCACCAAGCCCAGCATCACCGGAGCGACGTCCGATAGCTTGCCCTCACGCCGTGGCCGCTCGCGACCAGCCTTCGTGTAGTGGATGCTCGTCGGTCCGCGGCGCCGCTGCTCGTGACGCGGGGGCAACGTCACCAGCCCCTTCGCTTCGACAACCTCCAGGTACTCGTAGCATTCCCGGGTCTTGAGATTGCCGTTCCGACGAACCCACCCCAGGCCCTCACAGATCGTGCGCGCCAGCTCGTGCCGGGACAGACCACACGTGGCGATGATCTCCGTCAGCACGCTCCATTCCTCGTCGGTCACGGTCGTGCCGCAAAAGGTGGGTCGCTTGGCTGCGGTGTCGAGTGCAGCGTTTCCTGCCTGGGTCACTGTTTTCCTCCCAGCCTGAGGTTACACAGTCAGCCAGCGTTTGTCCAGTCCTTTTTTCCCTCTCTCTCTGCCCGCGAGAAAAACAACACACCCGGCGTTCAGCTTACCGAATCGCCCCCACGTTCTCACGCACTACTACCGCAAGGACACGCTGAGCTTCTTCGAATCGTAGCCGACACCGTCCTTGAAAACGATCGTGACCTTTCGAATCTCCTCGCGTCGTGCGACCGGATCGCCGTCGATGACGACGAGATCGGCCCGCTTGCCGGGCTCCACTGTCCCCAGCTCGTCGTCCACGCCCAGGACTTTTGCGCCGTTCAGGGTCATGATCTGAAAGGCTTCGGATGGCGTGAACTCCGCCTCCAGCAGAAGCTCGTAGTTGCGCTGGTCGCCGAAGCCCGGCAGAGCGCCTCCGTTGCCGGTGGGGTCGACCCCTGCCGCCAGAAGGCCGCCCGCCCGGTAAAAGGCATACTCGAAGGCCTGCGCCTCGGAAACAAGTCCTTCATGACTGACTTGTCGGCCGACGCCGCGATCTCCTGTCGCCGGGTCAAATACTCCTCGCGCGCACCGGATTGGAGCGCCCGGAGGTTGCGATCCTCGAGGGGCGGTCGATTGGGGACCGACAGCTCGTAGACGGCGAGGGTCGAGGTCATCGCGACGTCGCTGTCGACCATGTGGCGAATCGTGGCTCGAACATCCTCACCACCGACGTCGATCGTGCGGAGGCTCTCGCGAAAGCCAGTGGGGCACTCGTCGAGCTTCTTATCCGGGTCATACTCCGTGTTGGCGAAAAAGCCGTGCTCGAGACTGTCGATGCCGAGGTCGACCGCCTCGCGAAAGGTCACCGAACAGAGGTGGCCGGTGAATTTGAGACCGCGGCGATGGGCTTCGTCGATCGCCGCCTCGAGCTCCGCCCGGGAGATTCGCGTATAGGCTTTGAACCAGGTGGCTCCTTCCTCCGCCCAGTAGGCCACGACACGCCTCGCGTCTTCCGGGGTCGAGACCTGCGTCATGTACGTGGCTGCCCCCCGCCCAGTGATGTAGGGTCCGGTAACGTGCATCCGGGGACCCACGATCTCGCCGTCCTCGATGGCCCGCTTCATATTGATCTCGCTGTACGGTGAGTAGCTGCCGGTGGTGCGGATCGTCGTGACACCGCTCGCCAGATAGAGGCGGGGCGCGGTGGTGTTCATCTGCGACTGACGGCGGGACGTCGTATAGAAGGTGTGATTGTGCACGCCCACGATTCCGGGGATGACCGTGTGTCCCTCGAGGTCGATCCGCCGGGCATCCTCGGGGATCGCGACGTTGTCGCCGACCGCCGCGATACGCCCGTTGTCGATGACGATCGTCTGGCCGGGCTTCGCCGGCGCTCCCGTCCCGTCGACCAGCTGGACCCCGACCAGAGCCACCACCGGCGCGTCCACGCTCACGAACTCGCGCGCATCGTCGGAAAGCTCGCTCGCGGACTGCGCGCCGAGGCAGACCGGAGTCATCACCATCGCCGCCACGTACCACACTGACTTCATATCTCCACCTCCCTAGCAACCCTCATGGCTGGACGTCGAAAACGAGCTTCATTCCCGTCTCCAGATGTTCGGCAATGTGGCAATGCGCCATCCACCGACCGGGATTCGAGATCTCGAGCAGCAGATCCACCACCTCACCGACCGCCACCACCACCGTATCCTTCCAGACCAGGTTCTGGTTCGTCGTCCCGTTTCGCGAGAGGACCAGGAATCGCTGACCGTGAATGTGAAAGGGATGCTGCATGGCGTGGATGGCATCCCGATCGTTCGTCAGCCTGAGCTTGACCACATCGCCGAGGCGAAAGCCCCAGTCGATGTCCATATTCGTCTTCCCGCTGGCCTCGTCGCGCAGGAGCCACGCGACTTCTTTTGTCGTCGACAACCAGTTCATCATGGGCATGGTGCCGCCCCATTCCACCGGATTGAAGTAGACGGTATCGGCACGGATCCTTTGCATGAGCCTCGGTGGAAGGCCTTCCACGGACAGCGTGAACAGGAGATGATGGTCGACGGGGCGTCCGAAGTGTTCCCGGTACCGCGCAATGTCCTCCTGAACATCGGGGTGCTCTCGAAGCGCGGAAAAAGTGGCGGAGAGGTCGGGCTCGGCTCTCCGCTCTTCGACGAGGATGCGGCCGAGGGTGAGCACCTCGGGGTGAAAGCTTCCAAACGTGTGATCGAGAACCTGGACTCGATTCGTGAGGGGGTGCTCCCGCGCCTCGGCGAACTGCACCTCCACGATGTAGCGCTCGGCGGGCGCAATAGTGACCGAATCGGCCCGGCTCTCGCGCTCGAATTTTCCGAGATCGGAGCCGATGACTTTGATCGGTGCGCCGTCGAACAACAGGTTGAACGTCCGTGTGTTCGAAACGTTCGTGAGGAAGAAGCGCACCACTTCCCCGCGCCGCACGCGGATCGAGTACTCCGGCTCACCGTTTACGAGAAGGACGTTTCCGAAACGACCCATGAGGGCGTGGGTGGCTCGCTCCTCGCCGAACGGGATCAGCCCGTCCTCGCCGATGAGGAGATCGTCGAGCATGAGAATCTCCTCGCGATGGACTTCGTTGAAGAAATCAGGCTCCGGCGCGCGGACCAGCATGTTTCCGTACAGGCCGAGATCCTGCTGAATGTCTTCGCGGTGATGCGGATGATACCAGTACAGGCCGGCATCCCGGAAGAAGATGTGGTAGCGGAAGCTTTCCCCTGGCTCCACCGGATCCTGCGTCACGCCCGGGACGCCGTCGTAGCGGTTGTCCAGGCGGACGCCGTGCCAGTGGATCGCGGTGGGAAGCTCCGTCTCGTTACGGAAGTTCACGGTAATCGTGGCAGACTGCTCGACCCGTATCAAAGGACCGGGATACTGACCGTTGAAACCGTACATGACGTAGGTTCGGCCATGAATCGCCCTTCGGACCGGCGCTGCCTCGAGCTCGAGCGTCTGACCGTCGCTCAGAACAACCACCTGCCGCGGCTCGGCAAAGGGCACCGCACTCTCGTCCTCGACGCGGGGAAGAAACGGCGTGAGCCCCGGCCGGAGGTCCTCGAGCCCCGGAATCATCGTCACCAGTGGGTGCATGGGTGGGTGGGTCCAGCGCGGCGGCTCCCCGGCGTCGGTGACGCCAGCGAAGGATGACTCGTGAGTGTGCTCGCTCTCGGCCGCCGGCGGCCGAACCGGGGGCAGCATGAGATGTGCGTCCGGCTGGAGCCGGGTCGCTGGCGAGGCGCCCCGCAGCACGAGTCGTCCGAGCCGCTCCTCGACGTCGGCGGAAGACTCGGCGGAGATCCAGATCAGGAACTTGTTGAGGCTGACCGGACCCAGCCCGTCGTGCGACCCGTTGCCGACCTCACCGAGCTTGATGAGGGGCCGGAGAATGGGCGTCGTCGCCCAGGCCACGAACGTGGTGTAGTCGCCGAGGGAGGCTGGATCGGGAAGGTTCTCGATCTCCAGATTCAGCTCGTAGCGATGATGTCCGTCCGGTGAGACCGCGACACCGAAAGGCGACTGGGGTCGGGCGAGCGCAACGGTGCCCCGGGCGGCCTTCAGGTCAGGCGCGGGGAACAACCGGATCCGGTACAGATCGGGGTGACCGCCAACGTCCGTGGACTGCGCTCCAACCGAGCCAAGCCCCGCCAGCGTCGCAACGGCGAGCAAGCCTTTCCTCCACCTCATTGGCGTCGGGAGTATCCCGTCCACTCGAGCCTCCGCGCAAGTTTGACGGGCGCGGCGACCCGGGATAGCCTTCCGCTCTCCCGGACCGACTACGAGGTGTAGCCATGGATACAGTGGAAAGGAGTCTGCTCTTCGAGAGCGCGCTTCAGGACTATCACGACGGTCTGGCCGACGTGGCCTCGAGGCAGCTCGACCAGCTGCTCGAGGACGGAAGCCGCCACCCCGCTCATTTGTCTTTCTGCGGTCTCCTGCGCGCCCAGACGGCGGGCCGGCTCAGCGAGGGAATCTCCCTGTGCGAGCAGGCGGTGGCGAGAAACGGGCGGCGGGACAGTGTGCTCTACTCCAACCTGGCGACCGTACTCGCCATGCGCGGCTTCCGACGGCGAGCCATTGCGGTGCTCCTCGACGGGCTGCGAGCGCACCCCGAGCACCCGGCGCTCAAACGACAGTTTCAGCGCCTCGTTCCGCGAGCGAAGCCCTTGATGCCCGGACTCGGGCGACGCCACCCTGTCAACAAGTACTACGGGCTAGCGAGAACACTGGGGTGGCGCCTGGTCGCCTCGGTGTTGCCCAGATACAGACCAAACGTTTGACCTTTTGTTTCCACCAGCCGATCCCACGTTTGTTGTTGAGTCCGTCTGACAGCAGCGCCTGGTCCTCGAGCCCGTGAAACATGAGGACGCGCGCCTGGACCTTCGGAAACGAAGGCACTACGTGACGGTGGCGCTCTCGTTGACCACCGCATCACCCCGCGGCAAGCGCCCGTTGGCCAGGAAAGCAACGCCCACCACGGCGAGGCCCAGGGCGCCGGAGCGGGCTCGACGTAGCGAGGAAGATTTCCCATCACCAGGTCGCCCAGGAAAGGAGGATTGAAGTTGAAAGCGACGTCCGGCGTTTCGTGATGGATCCAGTGGTGAAAGATCTGGATCTCCCGGATCCGGTTCAGAACGGGCACCCGCGAAATCCAGCGGTCGAAGGCATTGTCCTCGACGTGCGTAAACCAGTGGGTGAGCTCGAACGTGACGTAGTGAAGAACGACGCCTCCGAGAAAAGCCGTCAGTGAGACCGGTCTGAGAACCCAATGAAACACCAGATAGTGGCCGAAGAAAAGAAGCGGAAACACGTGCCAGCGCCCGGCGATGTGCTCCATCGCCTTCGGATCCTGCGTCTTGAACCTCTCACCGTGAAACACGCGGTGGTGAACGAGGTGGTTCCATTTGACGTTTCGGAAGTGGCGAAGGCCCTTGTGCATGGGCACACGGTGGTACCAGTACTCGACGAAGTGTGTGTAGAGGGCTCCCAGGACCAGCCAGGTGAAGATGTCGGCGGCCCGCCACTCGCCAGCGGGTCCGGCGCCCTCGAGCACGGCAACGACGAGCCAGGACAGGACAGCAGCCGACACCGTCATCACGATGGGTCGGTGTTGACGCATAGGACCCCCCTTTGGATCGAACCCCGCGCCGAGTCCTTTTCCTAGTCGTCTCTATAATGGCGCGGTTTTGTCCAAAAATCAAAGACGACCCGATAGTGGTAATTACTCAACGAGCGGCCAACAAACACGGGGTCGAAGTGCGCGGAACAGTGATAAATTCCCTCCTCCAGGAAGAATTGTCCTCTCCCGCTCTGCGGGAGAGGAGGAACCGTCGCCGGCTTCGATTCTTCCGGCGACGGTGGTGAGGGTGTCGTCACCCAGGGGGAATTCAATGCAGACCGGTTCCTACATCGATGGCAAATGGTTTCAGCCGAGCTCCGATCGCGTCGTGCGAAACGTCAACCCGGCAGACACGAGCGACGTCATTGCCGAGTTCCCGATGGCGACGGCCGAGGATGCCGAGCGTGCCATCAGGGCCGCTGGCAAGGCGTTTCAGGACTGGAAGAAGGTCCCGGGCCCGGAGCGCGGCCGCGTCCTGTGGCGCGCGTCAGACATCGCCCGGCGGAGGGCCGACGAAATCGCGGAGCTGATGACGCGCGAGGAGGGCAAGATCCTCAAAGAAGCTCGCGGTGAGGTGATGAAGGGCATCTCGCTCATCGAGTACTACGCCGGTTCCGGCTTCCGAACGGGCGGCAAGACGCTGCCCTCGGAAGCTCCGAACACCTTCACTTACACGATTCGCCAGCCGGTGGGCGTCGTGGGCCTCATCTCGCCCTGGAACTTTCCATGGGCCATCCCGGTGTGGAAATCCGCTCCCGCCCTGGTGGCGGGCAACGCGGTGGTCTTCAAACCGGCCTCCCTCACGCCGGGGACGGTGTCCCTGCTCGCGGACATCTACGCGGAGGCCGGCCTGCCCGACGGTGTGTTCAACGTCGTCGTCGGCTCGGGCTCGGCGGTCGGTGAGGCCATCGTGAGCTCGCCGGACATTCCGGTCATCTCGTTCACCGGCTCGAACGCGATCGGAAGTGCTCTCTACGTGAAAGCAGCGTCCCGCGGAGCAAAGGTCACCTGCGAGATGGGTGGCAAGAACGCGGTCATCGTGATGCCCGATGCGGATCTCGACAAGGCAGCGATCGCCATTCGGGACGGTGCCTTCGGATCGACGGGACAACGGTGCACCGCCACCTCACGGGTCATCGCTCTCGACGCCACGAAGGAAGGGCTCGTCGAGCGTCTGGAAGCGCATGCCCGCAACATCAAAGTCGGACCCGGCCTCGAAGAGGGCGTCGACATGGGCCCTGCGGTCGACGAGGAGCAATACCGGACGAACCTCGACTATATCGAGATCGCAAAGGCGGAAGGAGCGCGGCTCGTCACCGGCGGCGCAAAACCTGAGGGGCTTTCGAACGGCTACTTCGTCCAGCCGACGATCTTCGATGATGTCGACGCCAGGATGCGTATTTTCAAGGAAGAAGTCTTCGGCCCGGTTCTTTCCGTAGCCACCGCGAAGAGCCTGGACGAGGCAATCGAGATGGCGAACTCCGTGGAGTACGGCCTCACGACTTCGATTTTCACGCAGGACGTCGACCACGTCATGCGTTTCATCGACGAGGTGGAGACCGGGATGGTTCACGTGAACGAGCCGACCATCGGAGGCGAAGCGCAGCTGCCGTTCGGTGGCGTCAAATCAACCGGAGTGGGCGATCGGGAAATGGCTGAGGAAGGCCTGAACTTCTTCACCGAGCTGAAAACGGTGTTCATCAACTACTCGGGACAGTCGGGTCGCCAGATGTTCCGGTGACGGGAGAACGTGCGGCACCCGGACACCTCGATCAGAGGGACCTCACGGCTTCGCCCGGGGAAAACGATGTGCAGGCTTCGTGCGTTCACTTCGAATCTCGACGGTCGCCACCAGATCCAGACGGCGGCGTAGAGGGCGGCCAGCAGGAGGCCCAGTCCGAGAAGCGGACTCGGCTCGCGGGTCACGATCGGGTGCACGACGAAGGCGACTGGAATCGCGACGAGACCGATGGTCAACCAGCGAAGGAGCGGCGACATCGTCGCCAGTGCCTAGGCGGTCCTCATGGCTCTTGCTGGTAGACGTAGGCGGTCGGCAGGCCGGTCCCCTGGAACCGGTGCGCTTGTCCGTCGCGCCGCGCCGCTCGCCGGGCCCGAAAGCGAAAAGCGCGCGCCACCATCTGCACCTCGACATCGACGAATCCTGCCGACTCCAGCCGTCGACCGAACGTCTCCGGATCCACGATGACCATCGTGTCGAACAGGTGGATCATCTGAAAGACGGGACTCCATCGGCTGTCGCTTCCGACGAGGATCCCGCCGGGCTTCAGCACGCGATGCACCTCCGCGAGCAGTTGATCCTGAAGCCCCTCCGAGGGCACGTGATGCAGCATCGTCAGGCACACGGCGGACGAGAACGTCGCCGGCTCGAACGGCATCGTCTTTCCGTCTCCTTCCACGATGGTGACGTTCGTCCCCGCCAGGCGCTCGCGCAGAGACGCCGCGAGACAGGGATCGATCTCGAGAGACGTCAGCCTTGCCGTGTGCCGGCGCAGCTCCTCCGTCGCACGCCCCGGTCCCGGACCGATCTCCAGCGCGTCCGGCCCGAGCTCTACGCCCTCCAACACCCAAGGGAGCAGCTCGTTCTGCACTGCCTGCGTCCAGCGATCGGTTCGACAATACCAGCGATGGAATCGGTTCATGGCTCACCTCACATCGGATTCATCATGGCCTGCCTGAGCCCACGACCGCTTGCCGGCGCGCGCCAATGGATAGCGGGAATCGGACAGCCACTCCATCGATTTGCCGACCGCAGGCGTCATCGCAATAATCAAGGCTGTGTCATTCGATTCCCGCAACGATGTTGTCGCCCTTGCGAAGAATTTTCCGGGCGGACATCACATACCGGAGCACCAGCATGACCGGGCGCAGCTAGTCTACGCCTCCGAGGGCGTCATGCGCGTGACGACCGAGATCGGAAGCTGGGTCGTTCCATCTGAAAGAGCGGTCTGGATACCCGCCGGTGTCCTCCATCAGGTGCACATGCCGAGCCCGGTCTCCATGAGAACGTTGTACTTCCGCACGGATCTAGTGCCAGAACTTCCCGGTGAGTGCTCCGTGGTCAACGTGACGCCCCTCCTGAGGGAGCTCATCCTGCGGGCGATGTCGTTCGATACAGACAGTCCACCCACCGAGCCGCAGAAGAGGCTTACGACGGTGCTCATCGACGAGGTTCGCGTGCTACCGGTCGCCCCGTTTCATCTGCCGCTTCCGCGGGATGCGAGGTTGAAGCGGCTCACCGACGCACTGCGAAACGACCCCGGCGAGACCACCACACTGGCAAGCTGGGGGAAGCAAGTGGGGGCCAGTAGTCGAACGCTCGCTCGACTCTTCCGGCAAGAAACCGGCATGAGCTTCCGACAATGGCGCGAGCAGCTCCGGCTCATTCTCGCCATCGAGAAGCTCGCCGGCGGGGAGCAGGTTACCACCGTCGCAATGGACCTCGGCTACGACAGCGTGAGCGCCTTCATCAACATGTTCTGCAAGAACCTCGGAACCACCCCGTCCCGGTATTTTGCACGGGGAAACCAGAAATTCCGCGTACCGACGCCTCAGGAAACCCGGCAGGAAACCAGGAATCTAGGAATCTAGCATCCCACCTTCGTCGAGCTCGACGCAGGCGCCGAGTTTCATCAGCCTGCTGTGCGCCTGCGCGACCCGAGGCTCATGGGAAGCCGGCGCACCATGGCTCAACTTTCCGCCGCGCGCGGCCGGCATGCCACCCTCATGGAGACCGGCGCCAGTTTGGGCGGGTCGGCTGCTCGCCGGCGCCGCGAGGGGTGCCGTTGGTCGGCTGGGAGCCGCGCGCATCGTGCTCGCGCAGGATCCAGCTCGGTCGAGGCTCCCATCTCAACCCGAACTTGGTTCGGGCCGATTCGAGGATGCGAACAATGGCCTCTTCCGGAGAGTCCGTGACGAGGATTCGATCGAAATCGTGCTTGTCGATCGTGCCCTCCGGCACCATCTTCTGCTCCAGCAGACGAAGAAGTGGTTTCCAGTAGTCGCTGCCCATCATGATGAACGGAAACGGTTTCATCTTCCCCGTCTGAATGAGCGTCGCGGTCTCGAAGATTTCATCCAGGGTTCCGAAGCCGCCCGGAAGCACCACGAAGGCGTACGAGTACTTCACGAGCATCACCTTCCGAACGAAGAAGTAGTGAAACTCGACCATGACATCGAGGTATGGGTTGGCACTCTGCTCCCGGGGCAGCTCGATGCTGCATCCGACGGACGTACCGCCCGCCTCCTTCGCACCTCGATTGGCCGCCTCCATGACACCGGGCCCTCCGCCCGTCATGACGGAGAATCCCGCACGCGCCAGGCGTTGGCCGACCGTTCGGGCCAGCTCGTAGTAGCGATGGCTCTCGCCGAATCGGGCGGAGCCGAAGACGGTAACGCAGGGTCCGACGAAGTGAAGCGTTCGGAAACCCCGAATGAACTCCCAGGCGATGCGCATCGTGCGGAAGAGCTCGGAGGTTCTGTTCTGTGGGCCGGACAGAAACCTCCCCTCTTCGGTCGTGCCGGAGCCGCGCTCGAACAGATCCTCCGGGTGCAGCTCTCTTTGAGGGACCTGTGCCGTCGGGTCAGACTCGTTCATCGTTGCTCGCTGTTCGTTGCCGTGGGAGAGGACCCATTCATCATACCAGGACCAGGATGAAGAGATCACACGGAACCCCGGAATCGCGGGAACCCCGGAACCCACGAGGAATCGACCAATCCCTTTGCGAGCTTTGCGATCTTCGTGTTGATTCTGAGGCGTTAGTTACGGACCGCAGTACTAGACAGACTAGATCGACTGGACGAGCTTGCGGTCCTTCTGGTGGCTGTCGAGAATTTCCGGTCCGATCCTCTTGCTCAAGTAGACCTTGGACTCGCGATTGTCGACCGCATTGCGCTCGTACTTGATGACGTCGAAGTTCAGATGTGTCAGCGTGCCACGCATGCCATAGAACTTGTTCTTCGTCTTGACGACGATCTCCTTGAAGCCCTTCTCGAGCGCCCAGGCCTCCTGCTGCTCGGTCAGCGCCCCAAAGTGGCCCTGACCTCGCCAGTCGCTCCGTGTACCTCCTATCCAGCTGTAAAGGATGCGGCGGCCGCCGAACTCGACGTAGTCACCCAGGTGCTCGACCAGATCCTGGAGTCTCGCCTCCTTCTCGGCGCTGAAAATCTCGTGCGAGACCTTGAACGATACGGGAACGACCTGGGTCGGCTCGTCGGGAAGGGCCGCCTCGGCCATCAGGATCGAATAGGCCCGCCCCTCGAGGCGTTCTTTGATCTCGCGGGCCGTTTTCTTCCGGTCGAACTCGCCGAAAAACTCTTCGATGTACTGAATCTCGAGGGCTCCCGACTCGAGCGGATAGTGCTTGATCCGATACGTGCGCTGCTCTCCCATCGACGCGGCAGTAAATCAGTCCTTGCCGTCGACTTGGCCCTGAACCTTGTTCCCCAGATCGGAGAGCTCATCGCTCAAGTCGTTCATCATCGCGTCGAGGCCTCCGTGCGGAGGCTCCTCCATGCCCGGAATCACCGGTGGTACGAACTCGGGGCGCTCGAGGATGTTTCGCAGCTCCTTTCGGTGGGCCTCATCGTTGAAGAGGAACCTCACTCCGTGAATGAACGTGTTGCGGCTGTCGCCCTCGCTCTCGTCGCGACTCCAGACGACTTCTCCTTGCGTGGAGAACGGGTTGCCTTCAGGCTCGAAACCGATGCGCAGCAGCACGTTCTGGCCCGGCTCGAAATGTACGGCGGATACGACGCAGGCGCCACCGCCCGAGATGTTGCCGATTACGCCGAACGCCTGCTCGGCGGTGCCCGCAAACAACGACACCATGATGGACCCTTTCGGTACGAGGCGGGGCCATAGGCGCTCGGGACGGTAGACGCTCACGCAATGCTCCTGCTTTGGATAGTTTAAATATACCAAATCACTTAGCCCTAGGGAGAAAATGTTGTCTGGGGAAAATATGGGCGACTCATCTACTACTCCCTCGAGACCGGGCGGGAGCATCCGTTCGAGAGGGCGTACACGAGACCGGAGCTCGAGCGGATCTTCGATTCCTTCGTTACCCGCTATCTTGGCTGGGCGATCCGGATCGACCGGTGGCTTCGCCGGCGAAACGACTCCATTCGGTCCCTGCCGTTTCCCTATTCGGGCTACCGGCCCGGCCAGCGCCGGATGGCCGTCGAAGTCTACCGGGCCATCCGGGACGACGAGCCCGCTCTGTGGCGCGAGCGATCGGACACCGAACCGGAGCCGCCCGACGAGCTCGAGCTCCGGGCGCCGAGGGGTCGGGATGCTCACTGGTCGACCGACGCCCTCGTCGGAGTGATCGAACAGGCGCTTCTCCGCGGAGCACATCTCGTCCGGCGCGGCCTATTCTTTCGGTTGTTGTCTGGGGCCGCGTTGCGCTTTCGCTCCGCGCCCGGTCGCGGCGAGATCTGTTGTGTGGCGCTTCAGGACGGACGGTCAGAGGGGTTCGACGTGGCGAGCTACGACCGCTTCGTGGTTCTGACGAAGGAGCTACGACGCCTCGTTGCGGACGACCGCGACGTGTTGGTCACGCTCGCTTCCGGTCCGAGCGTTGACGAGGATCGCCTCCGCTCGATGTTGCGTTGGGTCTGATCTCCGCCGGCCTCTGCCCGTATAATCACGGTCACGCGCGTGAGGGTCCGAAGCGAGCGGCCGAGCGACATGACACACGACGAAAGCCAGTATCCGTCCTTCCGGAGCCATTTCTGGCCGCGCACGCGACACGGCCGGCTCGGTCTCGTCGCTCTGGTCGTCTTCTTCGCACTCGTCGAGCCTCCCATGCTCTATCTCGTTGCGAACCGGATCGAGCCCTGGATCCTGGGGTTCCCTTTTCTCTACGCGTATCTTTCGGTCATCTACGTCGCGCTCGTCGGTGTGCTCTTGTGGATTCAGCGGTGGGGCGTCTGACGTGGAAACCTGGGTCATCGCCACCAGTCTGATCTTCGGCTACCTGCTTCTGACTCTCCTCCTCGGCCTGTTCGCCAATCGTCGCCTCACCATCGACATGGAGGACTTTTTTCTCTACGGCCGGAAGGCCGGCTTCGTGGTGATGTACCTCACGGTGGTGGCAACGTACCACTCCGCCTTCGCCTTTCTCGGCTCGGGAGGCTTTTTCTACACGCACGGCATCGGGTTCTGGGACGCCGGCACCTGGACGATTCTCGTCGGCGTCATCATCTACGTCCTCGGCTCGCGGATCTGGGCCCTGGGAAAGCGCTTTGGCTACGTCACGCCGGCGGACCTCCTCTCCGATTTCTACGAGAGCGAAGCGGTACGCGTGGTGGTCGCCATCGTCTCCGTCGTATTCACCATCCTCTATATACAAGTGCAGGCGCAGGGACTCGGGTACATCATCTCGGTCGCTTCGGACGACCGCATTTCCTTCGAGCTCGGAACGCTGCTCCTCCTGGTCGTCGCCGCCGTGTACCTGGTGGCGGGAGGTCTTCGTGCCGTCTACTGGACGGATGTCGTTCAGGGCGTATGGATGTACGTCGCCATCTGGCTGGGCGCTCTGGTTCTCACCTACAAGCTTTTCGGAAGCCCGCTCCAGCTGTGGCAGCGGGTCGCTGCCGAGCGTCCGGACCTGTTGACCCTTCCTGGACCGGAAGGGTTCTTCACGCCGGGCATGTGGGTGGGAATGATGCTCTCTCTCTGCGGTGTCATGCTGATGCCACAGATGATGATCCGTTACTACACCGCCGTCTCCGATCGAACCATCAAGTGGCTCGGCGCGACGACACCGATCTACCTGGTGAGCCTGTACGTGCCCGCCGCGTTCGTCGGGCTGGGGGGTGCTCTCGCGATCCCGGAGCTGGAGGTGGCGGATCGAGTCTTTCCCGAGCTCTTGTTCCGCTACGCTTCGCCCTGGTTGACCGGCGTCATCCTGGCCGGGGCCGCCGCCGCCGCGATGTCGACGCTCGATTCGATCCTCCACGCGAACATGACCGTCCTGACGCGAGACGTCTACCAGAGGTACGTTCGGACCGATGCGAGCCAGGCTCACTACGTCTGGGTGGGGCGGGCAATCGTGGCCGTGCTCCTCGTCATCGGGTACATCCTGTCGACTACGTCCTCGGAGCTTCTGGTCACCCTGGTCTCCGTCTCCGGCTCCGGCGCGCTCCAGCTGGCACCCGGGATCTGCGGCGTCTGCTTTCCGGGTCGGAGGCTCCTTACAAGAGCCGGGGTTCTCTCCGGGCTCGCCGTCGGGCTCGCCACGCTGTTCTGGGCGCTCGTGCTGTCGCCGCATCCGCTCGGCATCCACGGAAGCATCTGGGCCATTGCCGCGAACACGCTGGTCACCGTCGTGGTCTCGCGACGCACCCGCCCACCGTCCCCAGAAACGGTCTGGCGTATCCACGGGGAGATCGAGCGCTTCGTGTATGGCAAGACCGACGGCGAAGCCGTCGATCCGTCTTCCCTCTCCCTGTGAGGGAGAGGGTGGCGGCACGCGCGGTTGTGAGTGCCGCCGGGTGAGGGAGCAACTCCGGCGACGAAGCCTCGGCGGGTCCGACGCCTCTCGATCAGTTGCTTGGCTCGAGCTCGTAGACTTCGTGCGCCGGTTCGTTGGAGAGCCAGCCTATTCGGCGCGCTCGACGCGAAAGGGTTTTACACCTTCTGTTCGCAGGCGGGCGCACATCTCCGCGAAACCTTCCAGGTTCTCGTCGATTCGAGCGAAGATGTTGACCTTGACCGGACCGTCGATCATGCTCGGCCGCGCCCCGCGTCCGTAGATGAAAGCGAGCTCGGACATGTCGTCCGGCCAGTCGAAAAGCGTGCCTCCCTCCTGGGAGTAGAAGGCGATGTCGCCGGGCACGGTATGAAACGTCTGGTTCTCGGGCGGGATTCGTGTCGTGGGGTCGATGAGAAGATACGCTTCGGGCCCGGACCACTGCCCGTGAATGAGCTCCCCTTCAAAGGGTAGTCGATCCCCGACGATGCGGCACGTCTCGGGAGCCTCCGATTCGAGGAGCGTGGCAAACGCCTCGACGCCGTCCTGGGGAAAGTGAAGTCGCAGCCTCACGCGCGAATTCTAACCGAAACCGCGCTTTGCCACAGACGGCGGGTGGACACCGTCGTCGGCGCAGCCATGGGACGGGTCTTTCGCTCCGTCACGGGAAGCGTCATAGGAGGCTTTGTCGCGCTCGTCGTCGGAGCAGTGCTCGGTGCGGGCGTGGCCGGGTTTCTGTGGTACTGGAGCTCCGTGTTTCGCTGGGTTCAAGCCAACCCGTGGCCACCCGACGAGCAACAAAGTGTTCTCGCGTTCGCCGGCGTGATGGGCGGCACCGGCGAGTCGAAGGCAGAGAAAAAAAGAGGGCGAGGGGGCTGCCGGATCCCGGAGTGCGCTTAGGGCCCGGCTTTTTCTTCTTCGGCGTAGACTTTCAGCGCGACGCCCTGACCGCTCGCCCCCGCCGGCCAGCCGCCGTAGTGCGCGACGTGGACCATCAGCTCCAGAATCTCTTCCTGTGTCACCCCTCGACGCGCAGCACCTCGAATGTGGGCTTGGAGCTGATCCTTGTGGCCCTGGAACGCGAGGAGCGCGATGGTGATCAAGCTCCGGTCGCGATCGGAGAGCACACCGCGGTTCCACACGTTGGCAAAGAGGTGGTTGATCGTGAGCTCGCGGATTCCGACCAGGGGCTTCGTGTGACGCTCGCCGAGGATCCGCTCGTACGTCTCATCGCCTTTGGGATCGCGGCTTGGCTCTCGCTCATTGGACATGGATGCTCTCCTTAACTGCATCGTCGCGCGCTCACTCCACGTTCGCGCGCGGCGCCTCGCGACGACCAGGCAGGATACGACGGCCACGCCGTCACGCCCGGCACGAGATGACCCTCGACCCGAATCTGTCCACCGGCGACCGGAGGGTAACGAAGAGGGCTCATCTGGGCCGCTGCGGTTGCGGCTACGCAGAAAACAACTGCGCTGGCAGCGGTATGGGCTATCACCGGATCGACCTCCTCTATGGAAATCCTCGCCTCGAGACGCTCGCGTCTGCTGCCGCAGGCTATCACGGGGCCTTCCGGCTCCGTGAGCTCACCCGGCAGATGTCCCTGCCCGCGAAGTGTGCGATTCTGTCTCGAGGGCCGCTTCCTGTTTACCGTGCAAGACCACTATCAAGTCCTCGGGGTTCCACAGAGTGCCTCGCAGCTCGCGATCAAGCGCGCCTACCGCAAGCTGGCCAAGCAGATCCACCCCGACCTGAACCCGGACGATCCCGAAGCCGAGGAGCGGTTCAAAGAGGTGAGCCTTGCGTACGATGTGCTGAGCGATCCGGACAAGCGTTGGGCCTACGATCAGTCGATGCTCAACGCCTTTCGCGACACGACGTCGTCACAGCCGCACTACCGGCCGTGGACCGCCCAGGACATCCGCGCCGAGGTCTTCGAGCGCACCTGGTTCGGCTCGGACGTCTCGGAAGCGTCGAGCTATCGGGCGGGCGACGGAGTGCTGGGAAGTGTCCTCGGGGTGTGCTTCGCGCTCGCTGCTTCCCTCGAGGAAACAGCTTTCGGCGTCGTCATCACGACGGCCACGGCCCTTGCGGTCGGACTGCTCCTGGCAACCGCTGCCGAGCGAATCCTGGCTTCTCTGGGTGGACGCAATGCCGGCAGGCGACCGGTCACCCGAATCGCCGCCACGGGTGCGCTGCTGTTGGCAGCCGCCTACGGTGCCTGGGAGAGTGCCCGACTTGCGGGCGGTGCCGACATCACGATCGGGACCGCGGGCTTCGTAATCGCCGTGGGGGGCGGCATGGGCTCTTCCTGGAGCGCTACCGCCTTGGCGATGCTCTCCGCGGGAAAGCCCACGCCCTCGCCGGTCTCGATGATGTAGTTCAAGACGTAGAGCGTTGGAACGATCATCGCTCCACGCTCCTTGAAGAGCTCAGCCCCTTCGTCGTCGAGCAGGAGACCGTGCTCGACGGAATCCACTCCCGCCCGCAGCGCAGCTTTGATACCGGGAGCACCGATCGCGTGTACGGTGATTTTCTTTCCGTGACGGTGCACTTCCTCCACCGCAGCGGCGAACTCTTCATCGGAGAATGTCGTGACGTTGGGACCGTCACCCGCCGACATGACGCCGCCGGTCGCCATCAATTTGATCCAGTCGGCACCGTGTTTGAACTCCTCACGAATGGCCTTCCGAAGCGCGTCGGCTCCGTCCACGATAAGGGTGGGAGTCTCGATAGCCAGGTTGGAAGCGAGATTGTTGAAATCGCCGTGCCCCCCCGTGGCGGAGATAGCGTGGGGTGCCACGAGCATTCTCGGCCCGACGAACTCGCCGCGGTTGATGGCATCGCGGACGTCCACAACGCTGTAGAACTGGTCGAACACTCCCGGACAGCGCAGCGTCGTGAAGCCGGAGTGAAGCATCGTCTGGGCGTTCCGGAGTGCGTGGAGCGCCCGCGCCGCGCTCGAGCGCGTGATGTCGATGGAGGAGAGCGTTTCCGGATTGATGGTCAGGTGCGCGTGCAAATCGATGAGACCCGGAAGGCACGTTCTGGAGCCCAGATCGATTTCTTCGGCACCGGCAGGCACGGAGACGCTCGCGCCGACCGCCTCGATGCGACCGTCGCGGACCAGAATGCTCGCGTTTTCGATCGGTCGATCGGATACGGCGTCGATCACCCGTCCGCAACGAAGCACGAAGCTTCCATCGGCCGCAACAACCGCAGAGGATGCCGCGAGGAACAGAACCAGGATCAACGGTTGTTTCATTTCACACACCTTCTGCCTGACTCGTCCGACGGGGATCTCCACAGGCCCGCCGTTCACCGGTGTCCGGGTCGATGTAGATGCCTTCGAAGGCGCCGTGGTGCCAGTTCCAGGGGTTCGCCACGTCGAAGCGGATGCCTCTCGCCGCGGCCGCTTCCCGCACGTCCTCCTTGATATCCGCCTCGATGAGCATCGCTCCCGGCGTCGTGAGGGAGCTTCCCCCGAAGCGGGGACGATGCACCGATTCCTCGATCGGAATTCCAAAATCAAGGATGTTGACCGTGTTCTGAAGGATGTTCTGGAGGAGACTCACGCTTGGTGAGCCGGACGCGAGGATCGGTTTGTCGTCTTTGAAAAGCATGTTCGGTGCAACGTAAGCCGAGATACGGTGACCCGGCTTCGGCATGACGCGAAGGAAGTGCGCCCCTGCGGCGCAGATGTTGATGCCCCCCACGAACAGACCGTTGCTCCAGGGCATCGACATGCAGGAGTGAAGGATCGTGGCGACGTTGCCTTCCGCGTCGACGACCGTGACGTGGTTGCTTCCGACGGGCGGTGGGGAGTCGGTCGCATCCTGGTCCGGCGTGCCCATTTGCATGAGCTCGAAGCGGATCCTCGCGTACTCCTTCGAGACGATCGTCTCGAGCGGAAGCGGGTGCGTTTCCGGGTCGTTCTGCCGCGCGCCTTCCTGGAACACGGTCATCGAGATCCGCGCCATCTGCTGCAACGTTTCCGGCGACTCGGTCGGCGGACCGAGCTTCTGCAAATCGAGAAGCTCCACCATGTTCAGCATCTCGATGATATGCGTGCCTCCGTTATCGGGGGGCGGCGATCCGGCGATCTTGTAGCCGCGATAGGTGCTCCAGGCGGGCTCCTGCCAGCGCACCTGGTAGCGCTCGAGGTCCTCGCGGGTGAGGACGCCGCCCGCCTCCTTCACCGTCTCGACCAAGTTCTCGGCGAACTCGCCCCGGTAGTAGTACTCGTTTCCCTCGTCGGCCAGCCGCTCGAGGGTATCCGCGGCCCGCTTCTGATAGAGCATCTCGCCCGGGCGGGCAGCGCGTTTTCGGGCATGTAAATCTCGCGGCCGCGTTCGGTGCGGCCGATGAGCTGGCACTGCACGAAGATCTCGCCCCACAGGAACGGGTGCGTCTCGAAGCCATCACGCGCATAGCCGATGGCGGCGGCCATGATGTCCTTCTTCGGGAGACGACCGTGGCGCTCGTGGCCCGCTTCGAAGCCGCCCCACCACCCGGGCACCGCCACCCCGCGGCCGGTGCTCAGGTCCGCCGCGGAGAATGCGGGAAGCGGTGCGAGAGGCGTATTGACGTTACCGTTGACGTAGGTCGTCTTCCCGGTAGCCGCATCGTAGTAAAGAAAGCAGAGACAGCCGGTGATGGTGGTCATGTGCGGCTCGACCACCGTTTGCGTGATCGAGGCGGCAAGGGCCGCATCGGCGGCGTTTCCGCCCTTCTTCAGAATGTTGATCCCCTCGTGGCTCGCCAATGGGTGGGAACAGATCGCCATTCCCGCCGGACTCGTCGCTACGGGCTTGCGGCCAAAATGCGCAGTTTCGATCAGTCGACGCCTTTCCTCGTCCCCAACAGAGATAGCCGCCGTAGTTCGAGCGCTCGTGAGCGCTGGAAATCCAGTCGAGGCCGCCGCCACACCGGCGGCCGCGGTCTTCAAAAACCCTCTTCGGTCTTGCCTGGCCATGCCACACCTCCGTGTCCTTGCGGTAGTAGTGCGTGAGAACGTGGGGGCGATTCGGTAAGCTGAACGCCGGGTGTGTTGTTTTTCTCGCGGGCAGAGAGAGAGGGAAAAAAGGACTGGACAAACGCTGGCTGACTGTGTAACCTCAGGCTGGGAGGAAAACAGTGACCCAGGCAGGAAACGCTGCACTCGACACCGCAGCCAAGCGACCCACCTTTTGCGGCACGACCGTGACCGCCGAGGAATGGAGCGTGCTGACGGAGATCATCGCCACGTGTGGTCTGTCCCGGCACGAGCTGGCGCGCACGATCTGTGAGGGCCTGGGGTGGGTTCGTCGGAACGGCAATCTCAAGACCCGGGAATGCTACGAGTACCTGGAGGTTGTCGAAGCGAAGGGGCTGGTGACGTTGCCCCCGCGTCACGAGCAGCGGCGCCGCGGACCGACGAGCATCCACTACACGAAGGCTGGTCGCGAGCGGCCACGGCGTGAGGGCAAGCTATCGGACGTCGCTCCGGTGATGCTGGGCTTGGTGGCGAACGCTGAGGAGCGAGCGCTATGGAGGGAACTGGTCGCGCGTTACCACTACCTGGGCCACAAGGTGGCCTTTGGCGCGCACCTGCGGTACTTGGTCTGGATGTCGAATCCTCGGCGGGAGCTCTGTGGGTGCGTGCAGTTCTCCTCGGCGGCGCGGTGGCTTCAGGCGCGTGACGGCTTCATCGGTTGGGATGACGCAACGCGGCAGAAGAACCTTCCCCGGGTGGTCAACAACAGTCGGTTCCTGATCCTGCCGTGGCTTTCCATCAAAGGCCTCGCGAGTCACGTGCTGTCGTTGGCAGCGCGAGTGGTGGTCGATGACTGGGAGGAAGCCTACGGGGTGAGGCCGGTGTTGCTCGAGACGTTTGTGGAGAGGGAGCGTTACGAGGGGACGTGCTATCTGGCAGCGAACTGGGTGGAGGTGGGAGTGACTTCGGGCCGGGGCCGGATGGACCGGCACAAGAGAAAAGCCGAAGCGGTGAAAACATGCTTGGTGTATCCGCTGGTGCGTGAGTTTCGCCGAGAGCTCGGCGTTTCGCGATGAAGGTTCGAGCGGGCCGAGCTCCTGCGCCTGGAAGAGCGGCTGTCGAAAGGGGAGATTCCCGAGGATGCGTGTCCGGTGCTGCTCGAGGCGGTGCGTCATCTGCTGCGATGTCGCCATCGTCGAGGCGCTGGCATGGCGACAACGGAACGTCGCGCGAAACGCACGAAGGCAAAGGGGAAAGGGAAGAACAAGGGCCACGGGCGCAACGGGGCCAAGGACTACCCTGGTGCCGAGCACGTAGCGGTTTCGCATCCCGAGCTGAAGGCGAGCGGCCCCTGCCCCGAGCCACTGTGCCGGGGCAAGCTCTACGACACCCATGCGGCGAACAAGGATGTGGAGCTGAAGGCTCAGCCGCCGATCCAGGCGACGGTGTACGAGCGCCAGATGCTGCGATGCGCAAGTTGCCAGAAGACGTTCACAGCGCCACTTTCGTCTCAGGCCTGGGCGAGCAAGTACCATCCGAGTGTGGACGCGGTCGTTTCGGTGTTGCGCTACGCCATGGGCATGCCCCACCACCGCCTGGCGCAGTGGCAAAAGTGGGCGGGGGTTCCGTTTGCCGCCTCCACGCAGTTCGAGCGGGTCGAAGCGATGGCGAATGCCGTGTTCCCGGTCTTCCGCCACATGGAGACGATAGCCGCGAACCGGCCGCTGGTTCACAGTGACGACACCGGCGCACGGATCCTCACGTTGATGGCGGAGAACGAGACCTTGACTCAAGGCAAAGGCGAGCGCACGGGCATCTTCACCACGGGCATTGTTGCCCGCGGCTTGGACGCCACGCTTGCTCCGATCATCCTGTACGCGAGCGGACGACGGCATGCGGGCGAAAACATGGACCGGCTCCTGAATCAGCGCACCGTTCAGGAGAGCGATGTCATCCATATGGCCGACGCCTCCTCGATGGCACCGCGCTCGCCGCGACGGATTACCGCCAAGTGCATGGTGCACGCACGCCGCTACTTCTTCGAGGCCGAGCCAGCCTTCCCCGAACACTGCGAGCGGGTGCTCGAGGACATCGCGACCATCTACCGCAACGACGACGAAACGCGCGACATGACCCCCGATGCGCGGCTTGCATATCACCAGCAACACAGCCGGTCGGTGATGGATGCGCTCTACGAGTGGATCGAAAAGCAGTTCCGCGAGCGCGTGGTGGAGCCCAACAGCCGCCTTGGAAAAGCCTTTTCCTACGTCAAAAATCACTGGCAAGGGCTAACCCGCTTCCGCGAAGTGCCGGGCGTGCCCCTCGACAACAACGAGGTCGAGCAGGAGCTGAAGCCCTCACAACGGCATCGCAAGAACTCGCTCTTCTTCAAGACCCAGGCAGGCGCCGACGTGGGCGACGTGCTCCTGAGCATGATCCGCACCGCGGTAAAAAACGGTGTCGACCCGGTGCACTATCTGACGAACATCTCCATGCACGCTCGAGACGCTAGAGCAGCACCCGAGTCGTGGCTGCCTTGGAGCTACCAGAAGACGTTGGAAAGGCTCAACCGACCCGCCGCCACGGCTCGGCCATCCCCGCTCGCAGCGGAAGTCCGTTGTAGATAAGCACCGCCAACTGCTCGGCGGGTAGCGCCGCAACGCCATCCGTCGTCTGACGCGGCCACCACTGCAGGCGCCCCTTCGAGAAACGCTTCTGGCACAACCAAAAGCCCTGGCCGTCGTAGACCAATAGTTTGAGGGCCGTGCCTGAACAGTTGCGGAAAACGAATAGCGTTCCGAGGAATGGGTCGAGCTGGAACTGTTGCCGGCACACACAAGCCAAAGAATCGATGCCCTTGCGGAAATCGACGGGCTCGCAGGCAACCAGCACCTTCAGCTGGGGAACGAGCTGGATCATGCTCGGGAGCTGCCTTCCAGCGCGCCGAGCACGAAACGACACACGGCTTCGACCAACTCATTCTCACCCTCGCCGCTCGCCGTCACGACCGTGAGGCTCCCCGCTGCGCTCTCCACCGTCAGACGGCATCTGCTCGCTCCATGCTGAACCTCGCCGAGCGGCGGTGTCATCATGCCGCCCCCTAAGCCCATGCCGAACTGCGGCAGCTCGACGAACGCGTTGCCACTTGGAGCTAACGCCGTGACCCGCTCCGCCGCGCTCCGATCCTGTACTGTGCGCGGGGACCGACCCGTAGCACCCGTTCGCCCGTGCCCCTTGAAACGCTTCTCGCCCACAACGGCCCCTCCACTCTCTCGGACCTGTTTGAATCGCGCCGCATTGACTCGGAGATGACTGCAGATCGTGCTCGGCGCATACCGATCGAGCAACCCCAGCGCCGCTTTCCACAACTCCTCCGGGATCAGCCGTCCGTGTGGCTTCGCCCGCCATGCTTCGAACTGTTTCACAACGTCTTCGAGTTCTGCCTTCTTTGAGCGCATCGATGGCCTCCTTGAGCAATCTCTCCGCTCAGCTTACGAACCCAACAGCACCTAAGTCACGCACTGCTGCCGCAAGGACACCCCGCCGGACTCGTCGCTACGGGCTTGCGGCCAAAATGCGCAGTTTCGATCAGTCGACGCCTTTCCTCGTCCCCAACAGAGATAGCCGCCGTAGTTCGAGCGCTCGTGAGCGCTGGAAATCCAGTCGAGGCCGCCGCCACACCGGCGGCCGCGGTCTTCAAAAACCCTCTTCGGTCTTGCCTGGCCATGCCACACCTCCATCTCGTGCTCAGTGCAGGCTCACTCCTCGTCCCCGCCTCGCGCAGGCTGCAGGGTGCATTGGTTGGCAGCCTGCCTGCGGAAAACGGACCTATCTTCGAACAGGGGTGGCTGTCGTGGCAAGGGCGGTGTCGGTCAGGCCGACGGAAAGGGAATGAGCTTGGAACATCAAGATGCAGCGTCCCACTCGATTCCCGTGGAGAGGAGGTCGCCGTGAATCTCAATTTTGCCGGCGAGACTCCCGATGAGATCGGAGGAGTCGGCCTCGATGGGAATCAGCTTGGCAACAGGCTTTCCGTGCTTGTGTCAGCCGAGGCGAAGAAAACGCATCAAGGCGGGAGCTTCTTCGTGCTCGTCGAGGCAGCAGTGCTCGAGTTCGTCGTGGATCTGAGAGGTCTCGGGCTGAATCGTCACGTGGCGAATGTTGTAGCGCTCGCGCAGCATAACGGTCGATCGACGCAGAACGTCGTCGGCGAGATCGGCCGACGTCACCTCAGCGTGACAGCTGAGCGAGACGAAACCGGTGGTCACCGTCCAGACATGGAGGTCGTGAACATCGATCACACCGGGAAGGTCGATGAGGTCGCGCGTCAGCTGGTCGCAGTCGACGTGGCGGGGCGAGCTTTCGAGCAGAACGGAAACCGTCTCGCGAACCAGCCGCCAGCCGGCGACGAGAATCAAAACGGTGATGAAGAGACTGACCAGAGCATCGACGGGTGTCCACCCGGTGAGACGAATCACGGCGGCGGCCACGATGACACCGGCCGAGCCCAGCGCATCCCCCATGACGTGCAGAAAGGCGCCACGAACGTTCAGATTGCCGTGCCGATGCTTGCCGAGAATCCGCATCGCCACGAGGTTCACCAGCAAGCCGAGCACCGCGATGACGATCATCGGCGTGGTCTCGATGTCCTGGGGCTCGCGCAGCCGCTGAAGGGCGTGCCAACAGATGAGGGTGGCGATGGTCATCAGCATCGCGCCGTTCGCGAGAGCGGCCAGGATCTCGGCGCGATGAAAGCCGAACGTGCGTCGCTCGGTGTGAGGATGGGTGGCGATCCACATCGCGAAGAGCGCGAGGGCCAGCGCCGCTGCGTCCGAGGCCATGTGGCCCGCGTCGGCCATGAGGGCGAGGCTGTTCGCGAGATACCCACCGACGAGCTCCGCTACCATAAAGCTTGCGGTCAGCAGCAAGGCTGCGATCATGGCTCGACGCGGAGCCTTCACCCGGTGGTCGTGCGCCCCGCTCACTTCATCCTCTCGTCCTCGAACACGTGCTCGAGCCCCTGACGGAACAAACTGCGGATGTGATCGTCATTCAAGGTGTAGTAGACGAGCTTGCCCTCGCGACGACTTCGAACGACGTGCAGCTGACGCAGCGTGCGAAGCTGATGAGAAACCGCCGATTCGCTCATGCCGACGATGGTCGCCAGATCGGAGGTGCAGAGCTCACTGAGCGAAAGAGCGTGCACGATGCGCACCCGGGTCGGATCACCGAGAACCTGAAATGTCTCGGCCACGAGCTGTGCCTGTTCCACCGAAAGCAGGTCTCGCTCGATATCCGGATCGCAGCGATGCGCTCGTTCGGTCGACAACGATTGAATATTAGTTCAATCGTTCATCTGTGTCAACCAAACAGATATATCACCTGAAACTATATTTGTACTAAATATAGAATGATGCTCGGAACCTGGTTCTATCGCCAGCTCCTTCGGCTCTACCCGGCCCGTTTCCGCGCCCGCTACGCGGAGGAGATGGTGGCGACGTTCGAGGCGCTGATGGCCCGACCCGGCGCGATCCGCCGGTGGTGCTCCTCGGAAAGATCTACAGCGACACCGTTCGGAGCTCCCTGACGGAACCTCTCTCGCTCGCCGGCGCAGTGCGAGCACAGGTGCGCGCCCTCGACCCGGACCAGCCCGTCGCTGGCATCCGTACACTTTCGCAAGTCGTGGACGCGTCGCTCTCCGAGCGGCGGACCTACACCGAGCTCTTCGGCGCCTTCGGCCTGGTGGCGCTCGCTCTCGCCACGATGGGCACCTACAGTGTCACCTCTCATGGGTGAGCTCACGACAGCACTTGAGCTGGGAGTCCGGTTGGCCTGCGGCGCCAGCGCTCGAGCTCTCGTTGCGCTCGTGATGCGCCAAACGGGCGGCCTGGCGCTCGGTGGACTCCTCGCCGGGGCCGCCCTTGCCTTCGGGCTGAGCCAGTTTCTCAGCGGGTTGCTGTTTCACGTGGAAGCGTCCAGGCCAACGACCCTCCTCGCCGCAGCCATCGGGCTTTCGGTGGCGGCTACCATCGCGGCATTCGTTCCGCCGAGCCTGCGAGATCGACCCGGTGACGACCCTGAAGAGCCCATAAGATAATTTATTGTAATAGCTTACAGCAATGCTGCGATATTCTTGACTGAACATTCAAAAACTGCTATAGTCCCAGTGTTATGGCTCGATCGCGGGAGTTCGACCGGGACGAGGTGCTCGACAAGGCCATCGAGGTCTTCTGGACCCAGGGCTACGACGGAACGTCGGTCCAGGACCTCGTCGATGCGATGGGCATCCAGCGGGGCAGCCTGTACGCGGCGTTCGGAGACAAGCATCAGCTCTTTCTGGAGGCTCTGGACCGGTACGAGCAAGCCTTTCACGGCCGAATGGTGGAGTTTCTCCGCGGCTCTGCCCGGGAAGGGATCCGACAGGTGTTCGAGCAGGTCGTCGTGGATTGTGCGTGCGACGACAGCCACAAGGGATGCTTCATCACCAACACGGCGGTCGGGCTCTCGCAGGGCGATGCGGAAATGGCGGCCCGTGTTCGAGCAAATCTGCTCCGGATGGAGGACGCTTTCGCCGATGCCCTCGAAAGAGCCCGGGGAAGCGGGAAGCTCACCGAAGAGAACGAGCCCCGCGCGCTGGCGCGTTTCCTGACGAACAGCCTTCAGGGCCTGCGGGTGCTCTCCAAGAGCTCGGTCGCGCCGGAAGTGTTACAGGAGGTGGTGGGCGTCACCCTGTCGGTGCTCGAGCCCGCTACCCGAAACGTCACGTCAGTTTGAGCCCGCAAGGGTAGATACGAAAGGAGATCCGGATTCATGGGCGATGCAAAGTACATCACGGTCACCGAGCGGAACTTCAAGAGTGAAGTTCTGGAGTCTAAAAAGCCGGTCCTCGTCGATTTCTGGGCGGAGTGGTGCGGCCCCTGCCGCATGATTGCCCCGGCCCTCGAAGAGCTGGCCGACGAGTTCGACGGTCAGGCAATCATCGCGAAGCTCAACGTGGACGAAGAGCAGGGACTGGCTATGGAATACGGCGTTCGGTCCATCCCCACACTGTTGTTCTTTCAGGACGGCAAGGTCGTCGAACAGCTGGTCGGCGCGGCACCGAAACAAGCGCTGGCCGACAAGCTGAAAGGCCTGGTTGGCGCCGTCGCGTCCTGACGCTCACTCGTGGCGAAGGGTCACCAGGGGATCGACCCTGGCGGCCCTTCGCGCGGGCAAGTATCTCGCCAGAGCACCCACTCCCAGCAAGGACATCGCCGTTACCACGAACGTCGCCGCGTCCGTCGGCTGGAGGCCTGATAAAGACGCCGAATCACACGCGGCGCAGAAGTGAGTGGCGCATGGTGGCGCGGTGTCAACGGGCGCGGGCGAGACCCTTGCGCCGGGCGAGCCGAACCAGCATCGAGAGGCGAGCAGTCTCCGCTTCGGCCACCCGGCGACCGAACGCCGTCAGGCGATAGTAGCGCCGGCGTTCGTCGGAGCTTTGCACACCCTGCGGGACCTCGCATGCCTCGATGAGCTCGTCGGCAAGCATGCGCTTGATGTTGCTGTAGAGCGTCCCGGGCAGAAGCTGCACCGAGCCCTCGGTACGCTCCACAACCTCCTGCATCATCGCGTAGCCGTGCTTGGGCCCGTCCCCGAGGGCCACCAGAACGTGGTAGACGGGAGGGTTCAGAGGGAGGAGCCGCTCGACCTTACGCTCGTCATCGCTCATAGCGGGCATATACTCTCCGTTCTCGATTCGTATCAACTATATCTATATCAGATATAGTTGTCAAGAGTCCCCCTGCCCAAGCCCGAGCCCGTGCCCCTGCCCGCAGCGGTGGCACGTCTCACAGTTCGGGTCGTTCTCGGGCTTGGGCTCGGGCTCGGGTCGGGAGGCGCTCAGGGTCGCAGTTCCCTGACTAAATGCAGAAGCTCAGGGCTTCGGAGAAGAGCGGTGTCGTCCGCACGAGCAGTCTTCGCGATTTGCCCCTGCGCGCGAGCTCGATGAGTCCGAACAGCTCGAGCTTGGGAAGGAGCTCGCGTCGAAGCAGCCGGTGCGCCGAGCCGTCCACGCGTGCCTCTCCAAAGCGAAGGGGGAAGATCATCTCCCACCAGATCTCACTCGGCACATCGAGCCTCTTGAGTGCGATGAAGCCCTTGCACTTCGCCCCTCCATCACTCTCACATGGAAGCGCGCTCTCGAAGCGAACTCCCGAACGGGTCGCGGTGGCAGAAGCCACCATGGCGCCCACTCTCGCCCATCGCAGGCCCGACAGATCGCCGCCGTCGTGCTGCCGGAGATCCAGCGAGCGGCGGTCCTCCATGCCATCGAAACTAACCCGGCCGGCCGCGAGTTTCAAATGACCACGCCGAGATACAATCGGCGGCAGGAGGAGCAGGCTGCTGGAAGCGCGTCCGCAGCCTGCCGAGCGGCAGCCAAAGCGTCTGCCGCGAGACCGGTCCGAACGGGCCGACAGCACACCGAGCGCCGAGCGGAGCCTTCAGCCGCCGCGAAGAGCGAAGTCGCGAAGCGGCAGCGAGCCCCGTACGGCCGTACGGGGCGCCAGGCGTGCGAACGAGCAGGGAGCGCGCATCGAGCACTGGACGATGAGGATTGCCGTGTATGGCGCCGGCGGGGTGGGAGGCTACTTCGGCGGTCGCCTGGCCGAAGTTGGACACGACGTTCACTTCATCGCGCGGGGTGCGCACCTCGAGGCGCTTCGGGAGAACGGGCTCACGATCCAGAGCGCGCGGGGCGACGCTCACCTGGACGTCCCGGCGACGAAGGATCCGGAAGACATCGGCCCGGTCGAGGTCGTGCTCTTCTGTGTCAAGTCGACGGACACCGAGTCGGCGGCCTCCCTCTTGAAGCCTCTCCTGGAGCCGGGCACGGCGGTCGTTTCACTTCAGAACGGTGTCGACAACGAAGAGAAGCTGGCGCGCGTCATCGGCCAGAACCACGTCGTCGGCGGCGTCTGTTTCATCCTTTCCACCATCTCCGCACCGGGGGTCCTGCAGCACGTGGGATCAACGGCCCGCATGCTCTTCGGCGAGCTTTCCGGCAACCGCTCGGAGCGAACAGAGAAGCTGCTCGAGGCCTGCGAGCCGGCGAACTTCGATGCGGCAATCGCTGGCGACATTCGAGTCGCCCTGTGGGACAGGCTGTCGCTCATCTGCGCCGTTGCCGGCATGACCGCCACGGTTGGCCTTACCGTTGGCGAGATCCGCGACACGCCCGCGTCGCTCGCCATGTACCGAGAGCTGGCGGACGAGGTGGCGCGCGTCGCCCGTGCCGAGGGGATTCCTCTGCCGGAGGAGACGGCCGATCGTCACGTCGAGATGACGCTCAAGCTGGACGGCGACTGGCGCTCGTCGCTTCACTACGACATGGTCCACGGCAAGCCGATGGAGCTCGACTCCCTTCACGGCGTGGTCCTTCGTCTGGCCGAAAAGCACGGTCTCGACGTGCCTGCCAACCTCGCGGTCTACGCGATTCTGCAACCCTGGGCGAACCGAAACCGGCGGGGCTCTAGTGCTTGATCCGGCTGGTCACGGATTCGTACACTTAGGGTCTTGGCAAGAATAACTTCCCATTCTGGGGCGCCGATCCATCCCCCCTGGCTGCGTTGCTCGCCGCCTTCCGCAGCGAGCCTGTCGAGCGGAGGGCTAGGCCGCCTCAGCGGCCGAACTGGCAAGATGCTCATATATCCAGATATTATTCACTCCTCGCGCCTTGCCAGGCGGGCGCCTCGACGCGCGAGAATGGGAACCTATTTTTGCCAAGACCCTTAGCACGATGCCCGAGCAGCTAGCCCCGTTTTCCGCACTTGGCGTCGGTGCGACGTCCCACGCGGTAGATTCGCCTCCGCTTGTGGGCACTACCGAGCCCCGAGAAAACTACCTCGCACCGGTCTGGAGTGCTGCATGAGCTCTGACTTCAGCAAGTTACACCCGGGCGCGGCCCGAAATACATCTTCGGCCGGTCGGGAACTGCGGAAAACGGGGCTAGTCGACCGACTCGAGCGACCTCTCCGGAGCTTGAGGCTTTCGGTCACCGACCGGTGCAATCTGCGCTGCCAGTACTGCATGCCGGAGGACAGCTACGTCTGGCTGCCCAAAGGCGACCTGCTGACCTTCGAGGAGATCGCCAGACTGGTGGGACTCTTCTCCGTTCTCGGAGTGGACAAGGTTCGACTAACCGGCGGCGAGCCGCTTCTCCGCCGAGACCTGCCGGACCTGGTTCGTCTGCTCGCCGGGAACGAGCGCCTGACGGATCTCGCCCTGACCACGAATGGAATGCTCCTGGCCGAGCAGGCGGAAGCGCTCAGGCAGGCCGGGCTCGCGCGCGTGACCGTCAGCCTCGACACGCTCCGGGCCGACCGGTTTCTCGAGCTCACGCGTCGGGACGCGCTCGAGCGCGTGCTGGAGTCGCTCGCGATGGTCGCCGGGATGGGTTTCCGATCGGTGAAGATCGACGCGGTCATTCTGAGGGGTACGAACGAGGACGAGCTCGTGCCCCTCATCGAGCTGGGGCGACAGCTCGGCGTCGAGGTGCGCTTCATCGAGTACATGGACGTGGGTGGCGCCACCCGCTGGTCGCTCGATCGCGTCTTCACCAAAGCCGGGATGCTCGAAGCGATTGGAAGGCATTACGGGTCCATCACCGATGCGCCGGCAGATCCATCAGCGCCCGCTCGGCGCTACCAGCTCGAGGACGGCACGGTCTTCGGCATCATCGCATCGACAACGGAGCCGTTCTGTGGCACGTGCGACAGAAGCAGACTCACCGCCGACGGTCTCTGGTACCGCTGTCTCTACGCCACGGCCGGCACCGACCTAAGACGTCCGCTGCGGGAGAAGGCAAGCGACGAAGAGCTCCTGGAGCTCCTTCGAACCGGATGGGCCAGCCGGGAGGACCGCGGGGCCGAGCTCAGAAAGGAAGTCGCCCTGAGAGAGGTTCTGGTGAAGCCCGACAAGCTCAAGAAAGACCCCCACCTGGAAATGCACACCCGCGGCGGCTAGCAGCTAATTCGTGTCGCGAAAGTGCGAGCCTGGTCCCTCCCGAGCCCGAGCCCACGCCCGAAAACAACTCCAACTCAACCTAACCGAGAGAGGTGCTCCCGCTAGCAGATTCGTTCCGCAACGCCTTGTGCTACTCGATGCTTCAAGGCGCTACCTTCGGGCAAGGGCTCGGGCTCGGGCTCGGGCACGGCGTGGAGCAGAATCCTGGTTTTCGAGCCAAAAGCTAGCAGCTACTAGTGTTCCCTGCCGGTGGGGATGCCAGGGCATCGATCGATTGGAGCGCCGGCGATTCGGATTGGAGGGATCGCTCCTCGAAATAGCGCTCGAAGACCCCGAGCACTTCCGGGAGGCTCTTCGACGCGTAGATATCACGGCGAAGCCCGGCGCCTCCCTCGAGCCCTTTGGTCACCCACCCGATGAAGGCCTTGACGCGATTGACGACGAGTTTCTCCGGACGGTACTCACGAAGACTGGCGATGAAGACCTCGAAAGCCCGCTGGTAGTCGGCCAGCTGTGGCTCGCCCGCGGGCTCACCCGAAAGCTCCCGAACGATGTTCCGGAAGACCCACGGGTTGTTGAGCGCGCCCCGCCCGATCATGATCCCGTCGACACCGGTCTCCTCGATCATCTCCCGTGCCGAAGCGGCATCCCTGACATCACCGTTGCCAATCACCGGGATGCCCACCGCTCGCTTGACGTCCGCAATCAACCGCCAGGCAGCCTTTCCTCGATGTCGCTCGCTACGGCAGCGAGGGTGAACGGTGATTGCCGAAGCACCCGACTCCTCCAGCACTCTGGCGATCGCCGGCGCATTGATCGACGTTCGATCCCAGCCCGAGCGGATCTTGGCAGTGACCGGAACGTCGGTCCGTCGGACCATCTCGGAGATCACGGCGCCCGCCCGTCGGGCATCCTGCATGAGCGCCGCTCCCGCACCGGTCCGGGTGACTTTCGGAACCGGACAGCCCATATTCACGTCGATGACGTCTGCTCCGAGATCCTCAACGATGGCAGCGGCTTCCCCCATGCGCTCCGGCTCGCAGCCAAAGACTTGAATACCGACCGGGCGCTCGGTCTCGGTCACCGCGGCAATTTCCCGGGACATCTTGCTTCCTCGCGCCAGTCCCTCCGAGCTCACCATCTCCGTTATGACCAGCCCGCAGCCACCGAGACTTCGAACGAGACCCCGGAAAGCGCGGTCGGTGTGGCCGGCGAGAGGGGCCAGGACGAGAGGCGGATCGATCTGGACGTTCTCAGCGATCTTCAGCGGCTTCAGTTTCTTCGGCTCCATGGTCCTCATCGAACAAGTCGATGCGACTCTCGGATACGATCCGGTACAGGTCTCGCGCGGACGCGGCGCTGGGAGGACGCCCCGGGATCTCCAGGACCTCCAGCTCCAGTCGTCGGGACCAGAGGCTGAGTGTCAGAGAGTCGCCGACAACCAGCTTCTGTCCCGCCCGCGCCGTTCGTCCGTTCACTTTCACCGCCCCTTCGTCGCACAGCTCTTTGGCGATGGGGCGCCGTTTGACGAGACGGGATTGTTTCAGAAAGAGGTCGACGCGCACCAAGACATCCTTTTTGGATCAGTAGCTGAGAGTCGGCATCCAGGCGACCTGTTGCGTCCTTACAAGTTAATTACAATGATGGCCTGCTCCCGGAGCTCTTTCAAGTACCGCTCCATCTGCTCGACCATCTTCTCCTCGTAGACCTCCTCGCCGATCTGCGGGCGCACTTCTTCGAGAGACTTCGTCTGGGCCTCGGTGCGCTCTTCCACACGAAGAATGCGGAAGGCACTCTCCTGGCGAATGACAGAGCTCACTTCTCCCGGGGCCAGCGAAAAAGCGACCTCCGACAAATCCTCGGTGAGCTCACCCTCCTCATAGGTACCGAGATCGCCTCCCGCATCGCGGGTGGCGGACTCCGAGTACATTCGGGCGATCTCGGCAAAATCCGCGCCCTGCTTGATGTCCTGGAGGTACCGGTCGGCTTTCTGCCGGGCTTCCGCTTCGTTCGTCGCATCGAATCGGACGACGACCTCACGGAGCCGCACTTTTGCCGGCTCGGTGTACTCGGTGATTCGCTCCCGGTAGCGTTTGTCGACTTCGGGCTCCGAGACCGTGATCTTATTGTCGACCTCGATGCGACGAATCTCCTGAATCAGAAGACCTTCCTCGTAGCTCTTTCTGATGGTCTCGACGCTGGTTCCCTGCAGCGCGACCTGCTTCTCGAACTCCTCGTCGGACTCGATCTTCATCTCCTTCATGATGTTGGCCTTCCACTCATCGAAGAAGCGTGAGGGCACCTGGAGCCCTCGGGCGGCGGCGACCTGAAGCACAAGCATGTTGTCGATCATCTGGGTCAGGAGCTGCTCCCGGAGCGCGACAAGACGAGCCTGCTCCTCTTCCGGAGTCAGTGCAGGACCGAGCTGCTGGAGCTTTTGACTGAGCTCTGCCTCCAGCCGGGTCTTGGTGATGATCTCTCCGTTGACCTTCGCGACGATGCGCTCCACGACCTCCGCCGTGGCGAGGCTCGCGACCAGGATGGTTCCCACAGATGCTACTGCGACGCGCGCGCGCCGTTTCATCGAGACCATTGTCTTTCTCCTATTCACCGGGAGCCCGGCCGGCCCGGGCATCCTCGTCTGTCTCATTGTCGCCACCCAGATACGGGAAGTTCAAGTGCTCCCGGTACACAGTCACAGTGTAGCGCTCACGCAGGCTCTGCAGAAAGGAAGCCAGCGCCTGGCCACTCTTCTCTTCGTAAAGCTCGACGCGGATCGCATCGGAGACCTCTTCCAGGTTCAGATCGCTCGCAGGGATATGTTTGTCGACACGAAAGATATGAAACCCGAAATCCGTCTGCACCACGTCCGAGATCCGGCCCTGCCGAAGCTCGAAGACCTGCTCTTCGAACGAAGGCGGAAGCTCTCCCCTTCGAAAAGCACCCATGTAGCCGTCTCTCTCCGCCTCCGGCCCGGTGGAGCGTTCCCTCGCGATCTCACCAAAGCTCCCGGGCCGCCCCGCCAGCTCGGCGTGGAGCTCCCGGGCGGCCTCCTCGGTCTCCAGGAGGACCTGGGACACCTCGACCATCTCCGGGCGCCGGTAAAACGTGCGCTTCTCTTCGTATCGCATCTGGACTTCCTCGTCGGTGACATCGATATCCATCAGAACGCGGCTCTCGATTAGCTTCTTCACCTTGAGTCGTCCCGTCGCTCTTCGAGCGAGGTCGCTGTCCTCCTTCACCTCGACCTCGACGTCCTCATCGTCCGGCGCTACCGTTGCCTGGAGCTCTTCGTAGAGGTCTTCGGAGAACACCTCGATACGCTCGTCTTCGGCCGCCCGCAAGAGAAGCTGTTCGTCGATGAATTCCTCGAGCATCGCCGACAAGAGCTCCGGACGAAGGAACGGCCGCTCCTCGGGCAGCGACTCCTCCACATAGCGCTCGAACTCGACGAGGCTCACCGTCCGGCCCTCGATCTCCAGTATCGCCGCCGGCTGGTCGTCGCGGGCCCGACAGCCAGCCGCCACCCCGGAGAGCGCCATCATCACCACGAGTGACGGCGTGACCTTGCCAAGGCCTCGGCGAAGGCGGGCTAGTGCCCGAACCCGCCAATCCTGCCGGCAAATTCCGGGCCCTTTTCGGCGCTGACTGCGTTGCTGCATTTGTTGGATCTTGCGCGGACCCTTATTCCAAGGATGCCGCGCTCTTTGCCATCTTAGAGTAGGCGGCGATTCGCATCAAAACGTCGCGAACCGTACTCGGAATCTCGGGAGCCTCGGCGCCGGGAAGAGGGACGCGGAGGGCCGAAGCGCTGCTCCACACCGCGTCGGGGATTGTCTTCACCAGAAGCGGATCGAGCGGAGCAGGTGCGAACCGAAGGACGAGCGCCCCTTTCTCCCGGTCGATGGACTGGATACCGAGTGACGAGGCCAGAATCCTTAGCTTCGCGAACTCGAAGAGCTGCAACGCGGACTCGGGCAGCGGACCGTAGCGATCGCGCGTCTCCTCCGCGAGCCGTCCGAGCCCTTCCTCGTCGCGCGTCGACGACATCCGCTTGTAGAGAGACATCCGCTGGGTCGTGTCCGCCACGTAGCTCTCAGGCAATTTGAGATCGATCCGAAGGTTGAGCTGCGTCGGCAGCGTCGTGGGTGGAGCCTCTCCGGCAAGCTCCTGGACCGCCTCCTCCAGGAGCCGGCAATAGAGATCGAAACCCACCGCTTCGATGTGACCGTGCTGGTCGCCGCCCAGCAGGTTGCCGGCACCACGGAGCTCGAGATCGAGCGCCGCAACACGAAAGCCGGCGCCGAGCTCGCTGAACTCTCGAATCGCCGCCAGGCGGCGGCGCGCGATCGGCGTGAGCGGGACCTCACTGGGAACCAGCAAGTAGGCAAAGGCCCGGCGGCTCGAGCGGCCTACACGACCTCTCAACTGATAGAGCTGCGCCAGCCCGAAGCGTTCGGCGCGGTTCACGATGAGTGTGTTCACCAGCGGGATATCGAGTCCGTTCTCGATAATGGTCGTCGAGACGAGGACATCGAACTCGTACCGGACGAAGCGCAGCATGACTTTCTCGAGCTCGGTTTCCTTCATCTGCCCATGCCCGACTCCGATGCGAGCTTCGGGCACCAGCTTGCCGAGATAGCTCGCCATGGCGTCGATGGACCCGACGCGGTTGTGAACGAAATAGACCTGGCCGCCGCGTGCGAGCTCGTAACGGACGGCCTCCGCAAGTAACTTCGGGTCGAGCCGGGTGATTTGTGTCTGGATCGCCATGCGATCCTTGGGCGGCGTTTCGATGACCGACATGTCGCGAATGCCGGAAAGCGACATGTGGAGCGTCCTCGGGATGGGCGTCGCGGTCAGGGTCAGAGAATCGACACCGTGCCGGAGCTTCTTCAGTTTTTCCTTGTGGGAAACACCGAACCGCTGCTCCTCGTCGACGACGAGGAGCCCGAGCTCCTTGAACTGGACGTCCTTCGACAGGAGACGATGCGTTCCGATGACGATATCGACGACGCCAGCGGCGAGATCCCCGACCACCTCTTTCTGCTCCTTCGGTTTTCGAAACCGCGAGAGCATCTCGATCCGCACCGGGAACGACGAGAACCGTTCCTCGAAAGTATGACGGTGCTGAAAGGCGAGCACCGTCGTCGGCACGAGCACCGCCACCTGCTTTCCGTCCATGACCGCCTTGAAGGCGGCCCGCATCGCCACTTCCGTTTTTCCGTAGCCGACATCACCGCAGATCAGACGATCCATGGGGCTCTCGGACTCCATGTCGCGGCGAACGTCCTCGATGGACTGCATTTGATCCGGCGTTTCTTCGTAAGGGAACAAGCCCTCGAACTCCCGCTGCCAGGGAGTCTCCGACGAAAAAGCGTAGCCGGGGGCCGCCTTCCGCTGGGCATAGAGGCGCAGCAGCTCCTGCGCCATGTCCCGCACCGACTTTCGAACCCGGCGCTGGACGCGTCGCCAGCCCGTACCGCCCAGCTTGTCGACGCGCGGACGCCGGGACTCACCGCTCGCAAACTTCTCCAGAAGGTCCAGCTTGTCCACCGGAACGTAGAGCTTGTCTCCCCCTTGATATTCGAGAGTGACGAGCTCGGTCCCGCCCTCGAGCGTCTGCAGACCGACGAAGACCCCGATGCCGTGCTCCGTATGGACCACGTAGTCGCCGACGTCCAGATCACGGAAGTCGGAGCGAAACCGACCCGCCCTCGTACGTTGGACGGGTCGCGTCGGCTCGGCGAAGAGGTCGGCGGCCGTGAAGATGGAGAGCGAGATTTCCGGCACAAGAAATCCCTGGGACAGACGCCCGTGATGCAGCACCACGGCGCCCTCATCGGCTTGTTCGCTCTCACCGTCTGCGACGGTTGCCGGGACCCGTGCTTCGGAGAAGATGTCGACGAGTCGGTCGACGGCACCGGAGGAGGGGACGAAGACGCGAACCTTCTCGCCTTTTTCCCTTCGAGCCCGAATCTCATCGACGAAGTCAGAGAGTCGGCCACGATACGACGGCGCGAGCTGGGCGGACAGATGGGCCTCCGCCCCACGAACGTCGTCGGCCAGCTCCATCTCCTCCAGAACCAGGCTCCGCCGCGCGAGGAAGTCGCGGAGAGACTCGAGCTCCAGGAGCAGCTCCGCCGGCTCCGCGGCAATCGTCTCCTGCCGATCGCTGGCACTGTAGCCGTCGAGCACGCGGTCCCACTCGGCACCCGCCGAGCGCTCGACCTCATCCAGCTCCTCGACGAGCAGAAGGCCTTCCTGAAGATAGTCGAACACCGTCGCTCGAAAATCGGGAAGACGCGCGAGGGCGAAACCCAGGTCCGCCCGCCGCGCGAGTCCCTCGGTGTCGGAGTGGCCGAGGGCGCTCGCGAGCTGATCCAGATGATCGACGTCGACGGGGAACTCGGTGGCGGGAAGGATCTGAAGGCGTTCGACCGCACCGGTTGCGCGCTGCGTCTGCGGGTCGAAACGCCGTATCTCTTCGAGCTCGTCTCCGACGAACTCCAGTCGGAACGGCTCAGCTTCGTGAGGAGGGTAGACATCGAGGATCCCGCCGCGACGGGCGAAATCGCCGTGCGCCGTTACCGGGTCGTCGTGGCGGTAGCCCCCCTCGACCAGACGAGCTGCGAGCCCGGAGGGGTTGAGCGCATCTCCGACTCGGATCTCGATTGAGGCTCTCTTCAAGTCCGCCGGCTGGCCGGTCCGGTAGAGGAGCGCTGCTGCCGAGGCGACCACCACGACATTTCTCTGCCTTGCCAGGGCAACGAGGGCTCGGGCTCGGGCGGCGCTCACCTCGAAGTGCGGCGCCAGCCCACGATAGGGATCGAGAGCGAAGGCCGGCAGGCTCAGCACCTCACGCGGGTCCCCGAGCGCCCGAAGAAAAGTGGAGATATCCGAGACCGCTATGCCCACCCGCCGCTCCTCGGCGGTCACGACGAGAGCAGGGCCTTCGTTTCGGCGCGCGAGGTGGGCCGCAACGAGGGCACGGGCCGGGCCCATGAGCCCGCTGATGCGCCCCGGTCCCGCCAGCCTGTCGACCGGCAGGCTCTGAAGTGCCCGAGACAGTGCCGAGGCCGATCGCGACGTCATGTCTTCGAAGGTCCCGCCGCGATGCGTTCGATGAGACCGCTGGTGGAGTACCCCTCCGCAAACGGAAGCGAGTGCACGCGACCGCTGGCGCTCTCCACCGTATCTTTTCCGACGATCTGCTCCGGCTTCCAGTCGCCACCCTTGACCAGGACATCGGGAACGAGCTCCTTGATGATCTCCCCCGGCGTGTCCTCACTGAAGGCAACGACGTAGTCCACGATTTCGAGCGCGGCCAGAAGCTCCATCCGTTCCGCCAGGGGCACCAGCGGTCTCCGCTCCCCTTTGAGTCGCGAGACGCTGTCGTCCGTGTTCACGGCCACGACGAGCCGATCCCCGAGCCGACGGGCCTCGCTCAAATAGCGGAGGTGGCCCGGATGAAGAAGATCGAAACAACCGTTCGTGAAGACGAGCTTCTCGCCCTCGGCGCGGAGCCTCTCTCTCTCGGCGCTCATTCCCGAAAGACTGAGGATCTTCTCACGGCGCATCACGTCGTCCGTTTCGTCGGAGGCTCCATTTTGATGTTCGCACTGAACTCCCAGTGATGCAGCGGTCGGTAGATCCCCACGTCCTTGATCCGCGCGTTGATGCGAAACAGATGAAGCGCTCGGTGGTAGTCGAAGGGATAACCATCCCGCTGATGCGCCGCGACGTCCATGAAGTAGGTACCTTCGATGAGCTGAAGCTCGGAGAGCACGATCTTGACTTCACCTGCCCCGGAGAGCGAGACCGGCGAGAACTCTTCGAGATGCGTATTGGTGCCGTAGACACAGACGCCGTCGGCGTTGAAGATCGCAACACCGAAGGCAAAGTCCCGGATCGTACCGGTGGACTGGATCCTGAGCCGCACCGTGACCGCTTCGCCGAGCTCGAAGACGTGACGCGCCTCTCCATCGATTCCCAGAAGCGCCACGTCGGTGATCTCGATCTCCCGTGAGCCCCACCTGCCTTTTTCGCGCTGGAACGCCGATGACGGGTCGACGTCACTGACTTCCGCGGCAGCCTCGCGACCGGATGGCTCCGCCGGCTCCGACGTCTCCTCGGGCTCGGAGAACTCGGAGAGCGCTTGCGCTTCCGCCGCAGCGAGTGCCCCTTCCTCGCGCTCGGTGACCTGCGCAAGATAAGCATCGACGACTTTTCGCGGGTCACCCCGTTGCTGTACCTCAGCCTTGTCCAGCCAGAGGGCTTCGTCCGCCAGCTTCTCGACGAGGCCGAGGCTGTGTGTCACCAGGACAATCGTTTTGTTCCGGCGCCGAAACTCGCTGATCTTGTCGAGGCACTTGTGAACGAAGCCCTGGTCGCCGACGGCCAGGACCTCGTCGACGAGCAGGACGTCGGGATCCACGTGGATGGCAACCGCGAAGCCGAGTCGCATGTACATGCCCGACGAATAGTTCTTGACCGGTGCATCGATGAACTCCTCGAGCTCGGCGAACTCCACAATCTCGTCGAAGCGGTCCTGGATCTGCTGCTTCGACAGACCGAGCATGATCCCGTTGATGAAGACGTTCTCCCGACCGCTGATCTCCGGATGAAATCCCGCTCCGAGCTCGATGAGGGCGGAGATACGTCCTTTCACCTCCACCTTCCCCGAAGTGGGTTTGGAGATGCCGGCAATCGCCTTCATCAGGGTGCTCTTTCCCGAACCGTTTCGGCCGATGATGGCAAAGGTGGCGCCTTGCCGCACGTTGAACGTGACATCGGACAGCGCGGTGAAGGTCTCGTCCGGCCTCAGCTCTTTGATGATGTCGCCGCCGAGCAGAGCACTCTTCAACGTCCGGAACTGCTTCTGGTGGCTGAAGCGTTTGTAGATCTTGGTCAGGTCCGAGACCTTGATGGCGATTCCCATTCCCTCAGACCTCGTCCGCAAACGTCTCGCGCAGCCGATCGAAGAAATAGTAGCCCACCAGGAACGTGAGAAGGCTAGCGGGGATCATCACGAGCAGCCACGGCCAGTGGCCGAGCGAGCCGGTGAAGAGCGTCTGATGATAGCCCACGAGGATATGGGTCATGGGGTTGAAGTTGAGCCAACGCTGAAAGGTGGGAACGGCGGTCAAGTAAGGATAGATGACCGGGCTTGCGAAAAACCACATCATCATGAGGTTTCCAATGACGTTCTGGACGTCTCGAAAATGAACGGAGAGTGCCGAGACGAAGAAGCAGATTCCCAGTGTGAGGACGAGCTGCAGCGCCACGACAGCGGGAAAGAGCAGGATCGTGGGGAAGATCTTGCCGAAGTAGAGCAAGAAGCCCAGCAGAATCGGCAGCCCGAGAAAGAAATGGACCAGGTTGGAGAGCACCACGACGAAGACCAGGACCTCCGCCGGAAACAGAATCTTCTTGATCAAGTTGCCGCCGGAGATGAGAGCGGTCGACGACTCCATCACCGACGAGCCGAACCAGGTCCAGGGCAGAATGCCCGTGAAAAGAAACAACGCGTAGGGCTCGATCCCTTCCCAGCGGGCCGGCATGATGTACGAGAAGACGACCCAATAAATAAGGAGCAGCAGCATCGGGTTGATGAAGGACCAGAGGAACCCCAGAACGGAGCCTCGATAGCGCGCCTTGAGCTCCCGCACGACAAGACTCTGAATGAGAAAGCGGTAGCGAAAGAGCGTCAGAAGATTCCGGAACAAGGGATATCCTACTGAAGAGGCAAAACACTAGAGTGTAGGGGCGCGCGTACGGCTTGTCAAACGAATCCGCAACAAAAGCATATCTCTCAACGACTTAGCCGCGCTCGAGCCATGACGAAAGAAGATTCCGGACCGCTGCACCTCTCCGAAGCCGAGATGCGGGATCTCGGCTATCGCGTGATCGACGTGCTCGTCGAGCATTTCACGCACGGCCGCGACGAGCCGGTCGCAGCTCGGCCATCCCGCGAGGAGCTCGAACGGCGCCTTCGCGAGCCCGTCCCGGAAACGGGGATGCCGTGCGAGGCGGTTCTCACCGGAGTGCTCGAAGATATCCTCGGGCACATCACCCACACGGACCATCCTCGCTTTTTTGCCTACGTCCCCAGTCCGACCAACTTCGTGAGCGTGATGGCGGACACCCTCGCCTCGGGCTACAACGTGTTTGCCGGGCACTGGCTGGCCGGTGCCGGTGCGGCCCAGACGGAACTGGTGACCATCGACTGGCTCCGACAGCTGGTAGGCTACCCCGACACCGCTTCCGGTTTGTTCGTCAGCGGCGGGTCGATGGCGAACCTGACCGCTCTGGTGGCGGCACGGCATACGCGCCTCGGAGTCCACCGCGAGGACGCCATCGTGTACCGCTCGGATCAAACACACGCCTCGGTCCGCAAGGGCCTGTCGATTCTCGGCTTCGAGCCCGAGCAGCTGCGCCTCGTGCCGACCGATGCGAGGGGACGGCTGCGGGTGGGCGCGCTGCGAGAGACCATTCGCCAGGACCGCACCGCCGGGTGGCGGCCATTTTGCCTCATTGCCAACGCCGGCACGACGAGCACCGGCGCGGTGGACCCCCTCGAGGAGCTCGCGACGCTCTCGCGGGAAGAGGAGCTTTGGCTTCATGTGGACGGTGCCTACGGCGCCGCCGCCGTGCTCTGCGACGACGCAAGAGGCGAGCTCAAAGGTCTCGAAAGGGCCGACTCCATCACGCTCGACCCGCACAAGTGGTGGTTTCAGCCGTACGAGATCGGCTGTCTCCTCGTCCGCGACGGAAAACATCTCACCGATACCTTCGGTACCCGGGCCGAGTATCTGGAGGAGACGCGCCAGGAAAGCGAAGAGGTCAACTTCTACGACTATGGAATGCAGCTCACGCGAAGCTTTCGCGCGTTGAAGCTCTGGATGTCCTTGAAGGCCTTCGGCCTCGCCGCTTTTCGGAAGGCGGTCGACAAAGGCCTTCGTCTGGCGGAGGAGGCGGAGGGGATGCTCCGAGAAGATCCGATCTGGGACATCGTCACGCCGGCTCAGCTCGGCATCGTGACCTTCCGATACCGCCCGTCAGCGCTCCCGGACGATGGGGTCGATGCGATCACGCACCGTATCGTCGCGCGATTGATTGCCGATGGCTTCGCGATGGTGACGACCACCGTGCTCGACGGCCGGCCGGTCCTTCGCCTCTGCCCGATCCATCCCGAAGCGACGCAAGACGACGTTCGAGAGACGATCGCACGTCTGAAGCGTTTCGGCGACGAAGAAGCGCTGCTGGTCTCCTGACCGACCGGACGCCAGATCGCTGCCGGGCTCGGGTTCGGGAGCGCGGCACGGAACCGGCGGTGGCGCCCGTGAAAGCGGCTACCAGCCGACGGGGTGTCCCTCGTTCTGCTCGTCAAGCCAGGCCTTGAGCGGTGCAAAGTAGTCGATGATGGCCGTGGCGTCCATCCGCTGCTCGCCGGTCATGGCGTCGAGCGCCTCCGGCCAGGGGCGGCTCAGGCCCATCTCCAGCATGGCGTTCAGACCTTCTCCCACCTTCTTGTCGTTGTAGATCGTGCAACGGTTCAGCGGGCCAGGGGCGCCCGCTACCTCGCAGAGTGCGCGATGGAATTGATACTGGAGGATGTGCGCAAGGAAGTAGCGTGAGTAGGGTGTACTCGCCGGAACGTGGTACTTGGCCCCCGGGTCGAAGTCGTCTTCGCTTCGTGATACCGGCGCTGAGATGCCCTGATACTTCTCTCTGAGATCCCACCATGCTTCGTTGTACTTCTCCGGCGGGACCTCCCCGGAGAACACCTTCCATCGCCACTGGTCTACCAGAAGGCCGAAGGGAAGAAAGGCGACCTTGTCGAGGGCCTTCTGAAGAAGGAGCCCCAGATCTTTCGATGCATCCGGTTCCTGGTCGATGAGGCCGAGCTCCTTCAGATAGGCCGGGGTGATCGAAAGAGCCAGCGTATCGCCAATCGCCTCATGAAAGCCGTCGTTGGCGCTGTCGCGATAGAGAGGAGACTGAACCTTGTAGGCCCGCTGGTAGAAATTGTGTCCCAGCTCGTGGTGGATCGTGGAAAAGTCCTCGGCGGTCACATCGATGCACATCTTGATGCGCACATCGTCCTCGCCGTCGATGGACCAGGCGCTGGCGTGACAGACCACGTCCCGATCTCTCGGCTGAATGAAGAGGGAGCGGCCCCAGAAGGTCTCCGGAAGGGGCTCGAATCCGAGCGAGAGGAAGAAACGCTCGCCGTAGCGAACCATCTCCAGCGCGTCCACCCCCTGCGCTTTCAATTGCTCGGTCAGGTCGTAGCCCGGGTCGGCGTCCTCCGGTGCCACCAGCGGATAGATGTTGCCCCAGGTCTGCGCCCACATGTTGCCAAGCAGGTGCGCGGGGATCGGCCCGTCCGCGGGCACCACATCGGACCCGTACGTTTCGCGCAGCCGCCGTCGGACATAGGCGTGGAGAGAAACGTACAGGGGACGCACCTGCTCCCATAGACGATCGAGCTCTTCGGCGAACGCGTCCGGGGGCATGTCGTATTTGGAGCGCCACATCGCACCGAGATCCTGGTAGCCGAGCTCACGGGCTCCCTTGTTCCCGAGCACGACGTAACGTAGGTAGTCCTTCTTCATCGGTGGCGAGATACTCCGCCAGCCGCGCCACACCTCGAGAAGCTCGTCAGGATCGCGACTCGATGCCATGATGCGGCTCATCTCAGGAAGGTCCACGCAGTCGCCCTGCTCGGGACAGTACTTCCCTTTTCCGTAGGTGCTCTCGAGCGCAGTCTGGATTCGGGACAGCTCAGCTGTCTCCTCCGCGTTCGCCGGTGCGGGGACGGTCAGCGAGAGCTTGAGCAGGTCGAGCTTGCGGCGCAGATCGTCCGGAAGGTCCAGATCGTCGAAGCGACTCGCTTCCTGGGCAAGCTTCACTCCGAGCGCGGTGACTTTCTCGTTCGCCTTGGCCGCAAGCGTGTCTGTGTCGTCGATGATGTAAGTCGCCTGCACCCAGCTCACCCGCGCCGACTCCTCCCAAGCGACGCGCAGCTCCTCTTCGGCACGCTCGATAAAGGCCTTCGCCTCTTCAACGGTCGGCTGCGCGGCAGACGCGCTGGCGATTCCTGCACCGCAGACGACGGCGACCAAAAATCGTTTCATGAAGCACCTCTCTTGATCGCTAGCTTAGGGAGCTGGCACGGGTTGCGCAACCCGCAGGCGACCGAATCTGCCGAAGGAATACTCCGGAATCTCAACGCAAAGGCGCAAAGGCGCCAAGAGAAACGGGGCATCCACCTGATCCAGACCGCAGCTCACCGAATCCGTGGAAGGACGAGCCGGCACCACAGAGATAACAGAGAAACACAAAGGCCGGACAATACTATCTATTCTCCAGTCCCCTCTCTATGCAACTCTGTGTGCTCTGTGGTGAGAAAACGGACCAGCAACAAGAAGGTGACGAAAACATCACACGGAACTGCGGAATTTCTGGAAACCCGGAACCAAGAAAGAGGAACACCGCGGCCCATCGAATCCGTGGAAGGCTGTCGTGGTGAGCGCACTCGCGCGGTCGGCGGAAAAATCTTGCCCGGGCAAGATTTTTGCTGACTGATTCGCATGTCCCCCTCACCCGCCCGCTGACGCCCAAAACGAAGGCGGGCGACCTCTCCCCCGGCAGGGGAGAGGTAAACTTCAATCGAACTTTGCGCTTCTACTTTCTCGCACTCCTCCAGCCGGACCGCAGCTCCCGGAGCCGTACGATCTCAGTCATCGAGCTGCTAGACTGATTCCACGAGATTTAGAATGGCGAGAATCGACCGATCGAAGCGGGCCATGGGAACGGCGGTGCGGCGGAGTGAGCCGAGTCGGGCCGCGGCACTCCTTGTCGAGCGAGGTCTGGCGGTGGGACGGGTTCTCGACTACGGGTGCGGGTTCGGCTTCGAGATCTATGCGATGTCCAGGCAATCGCGCGTGATCGATGAGACCAGGGACTTCACGAGTCGTCGCGATCGCGCGAAGGCTCCCTGAAGCACGGCCTTTCGAGATGACGACCGATCGAGAGCGGGTCCGCGTCTTCTCCCGCAAGAGCTGGATGGAAACGAACGCAACTGACCAGTTAAAGGGCGTTTCCGAATGGCCGGGTGTGTGTTGTACTTGAAACAACACGACAACGCCGTGTCCTGGGCGCGCGCGAACCGGGCACTCATCGCGGAGCGGTTCCTGCGGCAGATCGGAAGCGAGGCGTCGGCGCGTCTCGACGCCTGTCACAACGCGATCGTGAAGATCCCCTGGGAAGGCGAATCAGCGTGGGTGCACCGGAAAGGTGCTGCGCCCTCGGACCAGGGCGCGTTGGTCATCCCTGGCTCGCGGGGAAGCTGGAGCTACCTCGTCGAGCCCACCGGCCCTCAGGAGGCCAACGCCTTCTCGCTGGCACACGGCGCCGGCCGCAAATGGACTCGCACCGCGGCGCGCGACCGACTGCAGAAATACCGCGCCAGCCAGCTCGTGAGAACAGCTCTAAAGAGTCGCGTGATCTGCGAAGACAAGGAGCTTTTGTACGAGGAAGCACCCGAGGCCTACAAGAAAGTCGACGATGTCATCGAAGATCTGGTCGCGTTCGGACTCGTCCGAGTCCTGGCCATTCTACGGCCACTCATCACTTACAAGGTAAGACGACGATAGGCGGGTGGTCGAGTTCAGTTGGAGACGATCGCCAAGAAGCAAGGGGGCGAGGATTCTTCTCGGTTTCACTGATCCACGTAGCCGTCGTCCCAAAGCCGCTTCGGGTCGTGACTTCTGAGGTCGACGCCGAACGCGAGCGCAGCTTTGAGCGGAAAGAGAACGTTCAGCCAGCCGGCGTGCACCTCGTTCCAATCCTCCTCGACAACTCCAGCGTGGGTGAGGCTCAGGTCAGTGCCCCTTTCGCCATCGGCCGTGAGCTCGATGGTCGCGGTGCTTCCGAAGTAATCCAGCTCGAAACGCACGGGTGGGTCACGAGCGAGGATTCGGCTTCGGTGAGTCACGCCATTGATGAACTGGAAATCGATATGGCCGTCTCTCTCGATGGCCGATTCGGCCCAGAACGTCGCCCGTCCGTCGTCGGTGGCGAAGGCGGCGAAGACGGTCTCGGGAGGGACCGGAATATAAATCTTCCAGTGAATGGGGCCACCGGGCTCGTCTCCCCTCAAGATCCACCTCCTCGTTGTGTCCGTTCCGCCGGATTCTTATAATCACGGGCGCCGGGACTACACCCTCACCCGCCAATGCTCCACCCGTTGCGATCGGTCGCGTTGGCACCCTCTCCCAGAGGGAGAGGGCTAAACCGGAGTGGCGGCTTCGCCGTCGGTCCATTCTGAGAGTACGTGCCAAGCATCAATAACATCGGCTTCGTCGGACTCGGGATCATGGGCAAGCCCATGGCCAAGAACCTCCTGAAATCCGGCTTCGCGGTCACAGTGTACAACCGATCGCGACCGCCGATGGACGAGCTGGCGGAGGCGGGCGCGGAGGTGGCCGCCTCGTCGCGGGAGTGCGCGGAGGGTCAGGAAGCCGTCGTCACCATGCTTCCCGACTCACCGGACTCCGAGGCGGTGATTCTCGGTCCGAGCGGCGTCCTCGAGGGCGCGAGGCAAGGGACCGTCGTCATCGATATGAGCTCGATCGCGCCGGGTGTCTCACAGAAGATTGCCGAGGCTTGCGAGGCCAAGGGGGTCGATTCTCTGGACGCACCGGTCAGTGGAGGCGAGCCGGGCGCCATCGCCGGAACGCTCGCCATCATGGTCGGCGGCAAGGAGGCCGTCTTCCAACGGGCGTCACCCGTTTTCGATGCGGTGGGAGCGAGCGCCGTTCTCTGCGGTGACTACGGCGCCGGCAACACCACGAAGCTCGCCAATCAGATCATCGTCGCCGCCAACATCGAGGCGGTGGGCGAGGCTCTCGTGCTGGTGCGCAAGGCGGGACTCGACCCGAGCGTCGTACACCAGGCCATCCGTGGCGGTCTCGCGGGCAGCAAGGTTCTCGACGCCAAGGGGCCGATGATGATCGAGGGCAACTTCGAGCCGGGATTCCGGCTTCGCCTCCACCGGAAGGACCTCGCCAACGCCCTTCGCACCGCTTCAGAGCTGTCGGTGCCCCTGCCGGTCACGTCGCTCGTCCAGCAATTGATCGAATCCCTCCTCAATCACGGACGAGGCGACAAAGACCACTCGGCCATCGCCAACGCCATCGAAGACATGGCCGCGACAACGATCAGCGGCCGGGAAATCGGAGACAAGACATGAGCCTCCAAAAACGCTACCGCGGATACCAGTCCTTCCAGTACCTCGACGCATCGGAGTACCGGGAATTCCCGATGGCCACGCAGGTCGATCGCGTTCCGCCGTTCCTCCTGCCCCTCTCGGACAAGCAGGAGCAGCGCGTGAAGCGACTCGTTCGAGACAACGTTCTCATTTCGCTCCACGACCACCTCGGGTTGTTTCCCGATCCGATCACCGGTAGCCCGGAGTACATCAAAGAGGGCCGGATGCCCACCGGCTTCGAGGGGCTCGCCAACAGTTACTGGGACTGCATTTTCGACAATCTCATGGACGGCATCTGTCATATCGAGTCCAAGCGAGGCTGGAAGTGGACAGAGGTGCTTCACGATCTCGGGATGCGCCTGTGTGACATCGAGCATCAGGATTTTCTCATCCACTGCAAGTCGGTGGAGGAGATCCTTCGTGCCCATGACGAGGACAAGATCGCCTGGGTGGCTTCCATCGAAGGCGCGGCGCCCATCGAGAACGAGCTCGACCGGGTCGAAATCCTCTACGGGTTCGGCGTTCGACTGATGGGTATCACCTACAGCGAGTCGAACGGCCTGGGCTCCGGCCTCAAAGAGCCACGGGACGGTGGCCTGACCTCGTTCGGCCAGCGCGTCGTCGAGCGGATGAACAAAGTGGGCATGCTCATCGACTGCTCCCACTGCGGCGATCAGACGACGCTCGATGTCATCGAAGCGAGCGACAAGCCAATCGTCCTGAGCCACATCGGGGCGCGAACACTCTGGGACACCAACCGCATGGCTCCCGACGACGTCCTCAAGTCATGCGCCGACAAAGCGGGCATCATCGGCATCGAAGCGGCTCCTCACACCACGATCACCGAACAGCATCCCCGGCACAACCTGGAGTCCTACATGGAGCATTTCGAGTACACCAAGGACCTGGTAGGCATCGACCATGTCAGCTTCGGCCCGGACACGCTCTACGGAGACCATGTGGGACTGCACCACGTCTACAAAGCCAACCTCTCGCTGAAGGATGCCACCAAGTCTGCTTCTGACGCGTCGGGCGGACCGGGCTTCGAGCAGGTCGACTACGTCGAGGGTGTCGAGAATCCGACCGAGGCCTCTCACAACATTGTGCGCTGGCTCGTGAAGCACGACTACTCCGATGAGGACATCGTCAAAGCGATCGGCGGCAACGCGCTGAGGTTGCTGAGGGACGTTTGGTAAGTTTCAGCATCCGGCATCCAGGAATGTCAGCCGCCTCACCCGCCGCGCTTCCGCCTCCGCCCGAGGCTAGGGCGGACCCACCGAAGCGTCTCGCGAAGGTGGGGCGCGCCGCGACCTCCCGCCTTCGCCTGCGGCTTCGGCGAGGCTCGCCGAAGTCGGCTCTGCCGACGATGGCGGCTCCCCCAATTGCATGAAGATTCTCTATGGCGTGGTGGGAGAGGGAATGGGCCACGCGACGCGGAGCCTAGTCGTGCTCGAGCATCTCCTCGCGCGCGGCCACGAGCTTCGGGTGGTCGTTTCCGGGCGTGCGCACCAGTTCCTTCGGGATCGACTCGCGAGCTCCGACAACGTCACGGTGGAAGAGATTCAGGGTCTCACGCTCCGCTACTTTCGAAACCGGCTCCACCGGGCAGGAAGTCTCGTCGAGAACCTTCGCAAGGCGCCCAAGGGTGTGCGCAAGAACCTCGAGATCTACCAGAAAGTGGCGGAAGACACCTTCACGGCAGAGCTGGTCGTCAGCGACTTCGAGTCCTTGCCGCCCTCTACGCACTTCACCATCGCCTTCCGGTCGTCAGCATCGACAACATGCAGATTCTGAACCGATGCAAACATCCGAGCACCATCAAGAGAGGGAGAGGCTTCGATTTCCGCCTGGCGAGGCTGGCGGTCCGCTTGAAGATACCGGGTGCCTACCACTACGTCATTTCCAGCTTTTTCTTTCCGCCGGTCAGAAAGAAGTTCACGACCCTCGTGCCGCCGATTTTTCGCCCCGAGGTGATTACCGCCAAGCGCGAGCCTGGCGAGCACGTGCTCGTCTATCTTCGCACCCTGGGCGACGAGGCTCTGGTCTCGACGCTGAAGACGCTGCCCTATCGCTTCCGTGTGTACGGAACTGCGGAGCACGGCACGGACGGAAACGTTACGCTCCTGCCGTTCTCGGGAACGGGATTTCTGGAGGACCTCAGAACCCCGCGCGCGGTGCTGGCAGGCGGTGGCTTCTCACTGATGAGCGAAGCGGTGAGCCTGCGCGTACCGATATTCTCCGTCCCCATCGAGCGTCAGTACGAACAGGAGCTGAATGCGCGCTACCTCCGCCACCTGGGCTACGGCACCTGGGCGGCTCGGCTTTCCGCCGATGCGCTCGAGGAGTTTCTGAAACGAACGAACGAGTACACGGAAGCGCTCGCTTCCTACGAGCGCGAGGACAACTCCATTCTCTTCGACTGCGTGGACGAGCTCCTCGCCCGCGCCGCCGATGGCAAGAAGCGCCCGAAGCGACTGAACACGAGGGCGATGGGGAAGTGGACAGAGAATCCGTGAGCAGGTTCTTCCTGCTCTTCGTTCCTCTCGCCGCGTTTCTCGTGCCTTAGGGCCCGGGCAAGAATAACTACCGATTCTTGCCCGGGCCCTTAGATCTCAGACGAGTCGGAAGAGGATGAACGTCAGATCATCGGGCTTCGAGGGGCCGCGGTCCACCTCACCGTTCATCCGGGCGAGCGCCAAGGAAGACAGCCGGCGGGTCACCTCGAGGAGCGGGCCTTTTCGCGCGGCTTCGACGATCTCGGCCACACTGAGATTGTCGGACAGACCGTCGCTGGCCAGCACCAGGGTGTCGCGCCGGGCGAGCCGATAGGGAATTCCCACTTCGATACGCATCTCGGCGCTGCCGATGACGTTGCTGACGATGTGACGCTCTTCATGGTAGAGGGCTTCTTCCTCGTCGAGGATGCCAGACTCCACGCCGTAGCCCACCGGCGAGTGGGCGATCGTCTGAAGCTTCACACGGCCGCGCTGTCCGGTGACGAGAAGAAACGAATCCCCGGCGTGGTAGAGCCGGGCCGTGCCGCCCTGAATCTCCACGACCGTCAGCGTGGTTGCCGCGCCGACACCGAGATCCATGACGGCGCGGTTCGCCCGCTCGAAGCCGGTGAGAATCGCGCCGCGCATGTGAGTGTCCCCGCCGGGGGCGCTCTCCACCTGTCGAACCAGCTCCTGGATGGCGAGGCTCGAAGCCTGTCGTCCGGAACGACCGCCTCCGGCTCCGTCGGCGACGGCACACACCGCCGCGTCCTTTCCCGTTGCGACCAGCACCAGCGCGTCCTCGTTCGCTCGGTCCTTCGCGGGGCTGCGACGCGAGTACGCACGAACGGTACCTCCTCCTAGAAGGAACTGAGCCTCCTCGAAAAGCTCCTGCTCGAAGAACAGGCGCGCCTCGCCATTCGGCACGCGTTCGGCTAGCCCCATCGCATGTTCTCCAGGTGGACCCGGAGGTGAGAGGCGGTAGGGAAACGTCTGAGAATCAGGGAGTTCTTGAGGCCGACGCAGATGTCCTTCACCGCCTGAGGCTGCTTCGAGTAGAAACGCCTCCCCCCGGTCGCGTCGTACAGCAGCTGAACGGCCAGCAGGATGTCGTCCTGATAGCCTTCCCGTTTCGAGGTCGGCTGCTGGAAGAAATCCAGGAGCTTCAGATCGAAGTGCAGGCCGTAGCGGCTTACGATGACGTTATCGGAATGAAGGTCGCCATGGTACTCGCGATGCTGGTGAATGCACTCGAGGCCTACCACGAGGGCGTACAGCAGGTGGAGCGCCTGGAAATGGTGAAGCCGCCCGCCCGGCTGCCGCTTCAGGAATTCGGTGAGGATATCGCCTTCGACGTACTCCGAGACAAGCACGGTGATCGGGATCCGCCGAAACGTGATGACCTCCTCCGTGTGGTAGTGGATGACCATGGGACATTCCCGTAGCTTGTGGAGCTTGCGCGCGTAGCGCTTCGCGGCCTGGTTGTGGAGGTTTCGCTGCGGAAAGAAGAGCTTCGCGGCTCGTTCGATGCCGGTGCTGCGCTCGCGGATCTTGTAGACCTCGCCCTCGAAACCACCGCCGAGCTTGCCGACGACCTCGTACTTCCGGCCGATGGCGCGACCCGGCGGCAGATCGAACGCTTCCACTCTGGGAGCTGCGGCCTTCTTCGCCCGTCCCACCGAACCTCCTGATTGCGTTTTCCTTGGCTCACGGAGATTGTAACCTCCTCGATGTCGCCAGATCTACGAACCGCGTGGCCGTTCAACTTTCCTGCTCGGCTGGCGGCTCGGAGCGCCAACGCGCAATCCAGTTCTTGCCGTAGGGGCGCGCGGAGGTGAGAGCCAGAACCACGGCAAGGACGAGAGACGGCGTCGCGCTGAGCCGATAGAATCCCAGCCCGATGACCAGGATCGCGATTCCGCCGGCGGCGGCAGCGATCTGCGCTCTCCTGGACAGACGCAAACTTCTCCACGCCAGAGCGCCCGCTCCGATCCACAAGAGACCCACCCCCAACAGACAGAACGTCTGGCCGGCCATCATGCCCCCCGTCGACGAATAAGCGACGGCAAAGCCGGCGACGACGTCGCCCTGGTTCGCGTAGAGCTTTGCGAAGCCAAAGTGCACTCCAGAGGTGGGCACCAGTATCTTGAGTGGCTCCTGTGCCTGCTGCTGCCAGCCCGCCAGCTCGCGGTCCATCTCCTCAGCCGTCACCTGGCGCGCCGAGGCGAGGAGCTCCATATTCGTCACCGGCTGACTGTAGACGAGGCCATCGGGCAGATAGACGTCCCACTGCGATTGCGTCACCAGAATGTCCGGCCGCGGCAGGCGTGCCTCGACCGTCCCGAGACCACCGATGGATCCAGCCGGTGTGGCGTAGATCAGGTCGACCGGGAAGCCTTCGGTGCTGTTCACGATCTGCAGAAGAATCGCCTGGGCGCCGCCCTCGCCCTCGGAAAGGGCCGGCTTTTCCGGCCGGCCAGCGACGAAGGCGGACCACACTTCGGAGTCTTCCGGAAGCTCGATGCGCAGGAACTGCTTTCTGGCGTTCCGAACGAAGAAGCGCGCGGTCGTTACCGAAAGGCCATCGCGGGTGTAGAGCGTGCGGTAGTCCGCGCGGTCGATGATCGCCTCCTGAACGTCCACGACCCGATGGCGCTCGATGGCGAGGGTGAGCCGGGGCGCCGGCTCGGCACGCACGTACTTGAAGGCAAGAAGCACCGGCTTCGAGGTGCGAAGCAGGAGCTGGCGCGGAAGCTCACTCGTATCGAGGCGTGACAGCTCGGTGGCAGCGGAGGCTCTCACTTCGACCGCGCTCAGCGCCTCGACCGCGATCCGACCCTGCTCCACTTCGGCACCGACAACGTGAGGTGTCGCGATCTCGAGCTCGTTCTCGTCACCCTGGAGGATACGCTCGTAGGAGAGCTCGATACGGAACTGCCCCTCCATATCCTGCGTGAACTCGACCTCGACCAGAGGTAACTGGGGGTCGTCCTCGTTGACACGATGCGTTCGCAGCGAGGGCGCGGTCAGGCCGAGAAGCTCGGCGTCGGCGGGAAGGGTGAGCTCGAGCCGGTCGACAACGCCGGACTTCACGTTCACTTCCACGGACACAGTTCCGGTGAGGGTGACTTCACCGAGTGACAACAGCGTGTCCACCTGGGCGTCGAACTTGCCCGCCACGCGCTCCGGAGCGGCCACCTCGGCCCGTAGCTCCGGTGTCTGATCCGCATACTTGAACGTGTGAGCGATGGTCTTGTCGATGGCATCCTTGACGTAGGCCGGCAACTGATTCTCGCCGACGCGAGTCGCCGCGTCCTCCGCAGTGGGATTCAACGTGAGATCGCGACCCGACAGATAGGCCACCATGCCACGCTGTCGATGCACGTCGCGAGCGCTCAGAAGGGGAATGAGCTCGTTCGGCTCGCTCGATAGGGAACGGTCGTAGTCGACCTGAAAGACCATCTCCCCTGAGAGCTGGCGGTCGAGAAAAATCATCAGCACCCGTGAGTTGCCCGAGCCCTCGATGCGCCAGTCGTTCACGGCACCGGAGGGCGAGCCCACTTCGTTCACCTGAACGCTCCCCGGGGCCACAGACGGTCGACCAGGTAACGCTTCCCCCGGACGGTCTTCGGAGCACCGTAGACGCGCTCGACCCGCAGGGTCACGCCCCGGCCTTTCGTCGATAGTAGAAATAGCTCGGAAGACCGAAGAGCACACCGGCAATCAGCGTCACCGTCGGCCAGAGCAGAAGCTGTGGACCAACAATGAGGCTCCAGTACTGGTCCCAGGAATGGGCTTCGACTTCGATGGTGTCACCGGACACCTCGAATCCCGTGACCTGAGAGTTATCGAAGTGGGTGCCGAGCTCGAAGTAGGTCGCCACCAGCATGATGACGATGATGACGAGCCGGATGCCGTAGGCGTATCCGAAAAGCCATCGCCAGAAAGTTCGCTGCTTTGCGCTCGCGCGCCACCTCACGAGCAAAGAAGACGGGCAGTGGAAGGACGAGCCATATGATCCCGACCGCCAGCGCGACCTCGAGAGGCACACCGAGCTTCTCCAGGAAGATGCGAGCCGCAACGAAGAAGAAGTTTCTGCACCCACCGGCGAAGCAGCTCCGAGTGGCGCGTCCAGTCCAGAACGAGCCAGCAAACAAAGCTCCATAGAACAACGAGCGCGATGGCGCGCATTGGCCACCCCCTTCGCCGAATCGTACCATTCGTCGTTAGAATGTGCCGACGATGAAGATTCGCGACGCGCACGTCCTCATCACCGGAGCGGCAAGCGGCATCGGACGGCGCATGGCACTCGGAACGGCCCGCCGGGGCGGCACGCTCTCACTCTGGGACCTCAACCCGGAGGGCCTCGACGCGGTGGTGCGCGAGATCCGAGGCGCCGGTGGCACGGCGGAGGGCTTCGTGTGCGATATCGGCGATCGCCAGGCCGTCTACGAGACGGCTGGGCGGGTTGCGGCAGCGACGGGGCCGATCGATATCCTTATCAACAACGCTGGCGTCGTAAGTGGCCAGAGCCTCCTCGAGATTCCCGACGAGAAGATCGAAGCGAGCTTCCGCGTGAACGTGCTACCCCTTTTCTGGACTGCCAAAGCGTTTCTCCCGAAGATGATCGAGCGGAACCGCGGGCATCTGGTCACGATTGCCTCCGCCGCCGGGCTCATCGGTGTAGCGCGCCTCACCGACTATTCCACCACCAAATGGGCGGCGGTCGGCTTCGACGAGTCGCTTCGCGTGGAGCTCAAGAAAACGGCTCCTGGTGTCAAAACCACGGTCGTCTGTCCGTACTACATCGATACCGGAATGTTCGACGGAGTCCGCAGCCGGTTCCCGTTTCTCCTTCCCATCCTGAAAGAGGAAAGAGTGGCCGAGCGCATCCTCCGGGCCATCGAGCGTGACCGGCCGCAGCTCATACTGCCCGCGATGGTGCGGACCATCCCCTGGCTCCGGGTGCTACCCGTCTCCTGGTTCGACGCGATCGCCAACTTGATGGGGATCAACGCCTCCATGGATGATTTCAAAGGCCGACGGCGCTAGCCGTCGCCCTATTTCCCTCTCCCTCTGGGAGAGGGTGGCCGCGCGAAGCGCGGCCGGGTGAGGGGGCGATTCCGAGCGCCTCGTCGATGAGGATCAACAAGTGCCTGGCACCTGTTTGACAGCACCTGTTTGACACCGTCTGGTCATTCGATCTAAAATTTAGCCATGCGATCAAAACTTCAAACAGCCGGACAAGATCTCGACCGGCGGCCCAGCTTCATCGAAGAGGCGCGCCGGCGTCAGATCGTGGCGACTGCCATCGAAACCATTGCCAATGAAGGCTTTTCCCAGGCCTCACTCGCGCAGATCGCACGAAAAGCAGGCATCTCCAAGGGCGTCATTTCCTACCACTTCGCCGGCAAGGAGGAGCTGATCGAGGAGATCCTCTCGAGCCTCCTCAGAGAGCCTGCAAATTTCATCAAGGAGCGCGTCGCGGGGTGCGAGACCGCCCTGGAGAAGCTCCAGGCGTACGTACGAGCGAATTTCGAGTTCATGGCGAGCCATCGCGACAACTACGTCGCCCTCGTCGACCTATGGGGCCGGCGGGGCAACGCTTCGGGCCACAATCCGTTCAACGCCGAGGCCTATGAGCCATCACGGCACTACCTGGGGCACATTCTGGAGGAGGGGCAGCGGAGCGGTGAGCTGCGGGACGTCCCTGTCGAGACTGCGGCCTCGCTCATCCAGGCTTCGATCGACGGCGTCATGCTGCAGTGGGTGTTCCACGAGGATGCCATCGACCTCGACACTGCCCGGGACGAGGTCCTCGAGATGATCCGACGCTACTTAGGAGAACCAACATGACGAAAGACAACGACAAGCAGCAGGAGGAAATCCTCGATACGTCCGGAATGTCCGAGGCGAAGCGAGCTGCCTTCGAGCTCACCGAATCCTCGCGGGAAGGTCACTGGGAGTACCCGACCTTCGCCGGTGCCTTGTTCATGGGAGATTTCCCGTGGCAGCTCGTCTTCCCCTACCCGGAGAAGCCTTCCGATCGTGACGAACGTGGTCGAGCGTTCCTGATGGAGCTCGAAGCCTTCTTGAGGGAGAAAGCCGATCCGGACCGGATCGATCGCGACGGTGAGATCCCGGACGAGGTCATCGAAGGCCTGGCTGCCATGGGCGCCTTCGGGATCAAGATCCCGCGTGAGTACGGGGGCCTCGGTCTTTCACAGCAGGTTTACACGCGCGCCGCGGTCCTGCTCGGAAGCTACTGCGGCAACTTGTCGGCGCTTCTCTCGGCGCACCAGTCGATCGGCGTGCCGCAACCCCTGTTGCTCTTCGGCACGGAAGAACAGAAGAAAGCTTTTCTTCCCCGCGTGGCGGCCGGCGAGATTTCGGCCTTCGCCTTGACGGAAGACGGGGTGGGCTCCGACCCGGCGCGGATGGAAACACGTGCGGAGCCGACCGAAGACGGCAAGCACTTCATCATCAACGGCAAGAAGCTCTGGTGCACGAACGGAACGCGAGCCGGTCTCCTCGTCGTGATGGCGAAGACGCCACCCAAGATCGTCAAAGGTCGCGAACGCGACCAGATCTCGGCATTCGTGGTGGAAGCGAAGACCCCCGGCGTCGAGGTCGTGCACCGCTGCCGGTTCATGGGATTGAGGTCCCTATACAACGCGGTCATCGAGTTCAAAGACGTCAAAGTGCCGCGCGAGAACATGATCTCCGACGAGGGCAAGGGCCTCAGGATCGCACTCACGACCCTCAACACGGGTCGTATCACGCTTCCCGCCACGTGCGTCGGTCTCGCCAAGAGTTGCCTCCGCATGGCGAGGCGCTGGGCGAACGAGCGCGAGCAATGGGGCGCTCCCATCGGAAAGCACGCCGCCATTGCCGACAAAATCGCGCGCATTGCCTCGACCACCTCCGCCATCGAGTCGATGACCTATCTGACCTCGGCTCTGGTGGATCGGAAAAAGACGGACATCCGTGTCGAGGCCGCGATGTCCAAGCTGTACGGCACCGAAGCAGCCTTGTGGATCATCAACGAAACGATGCAGATCCTGGGGGGGCGAGGCTACGAGACGGCGCACTCGATGAAGGCGCGCGGAGAGCGACCCTTCGCGGTCGAACGCGCGATGCGCGATGCGCGCATCAATACGATCTTCGAAGGATCGAGCGAGATCATGCGGCTCCTCATCGCGCGTGAGGCGATGGACCCGCACCTGAAAGTGGCGGGCGCGGTAATGAATGCCAAGCTGCCCGCTGGCGTTCGTTTCCGAGCCGCGCTGAAAGCCGGCCTGTTCTACGCGGGCTGGTATCCGAAACAGTGGATTCCGGCTCTCCCCTCGACGGGAAGCATGACTCCCGAGCTCCGAAGACACGTTCGCTACGTGGCGAAAACGTCCCGCAAGCTCAGCCGCGCCATGTTCCACGCCATGGCCAAGCACGGGCCCAAGCTCGAACGAGAGCAGATGCTCCTCGCCCGCTTCGTGGACATTGGAACCGAGCTCTTCGCCCAGGCCGCCTCGGCCACCCGCGCCCAGACACTGATTCAGGAGGGTCGGGACAAGGAGGAGGTTCTCAAGCTTGGTCGAGCACTTCTGCGCCGGCTCGAGACTGCGGATCGAGGAGGCGTTTCGTGGCGTCCGGAGGAACAACGACCGGATGGGCTACCGTCTCGCTCAGGACGTGCTCCAGGGCTCCGCCGACTGGCTCCTCGATGGCATCGTCGGGGAGCGGGCCGAAGTCCTCGAATCCACAAGCGGCGCCGAGCTGGCGGAAGAGACGCGCATACCCGAACTCGAGGAAGTTCGCTAACGACTTGCGACGAGCCCGCAAGTTCAGGTATCCTATCGTCTTCCTGGAGCAAGCGCCTGTAGCTCAGCTGGATAGAGCGTCTGCCTCCGGAGCAGAAGGTCAGAGGTTCGAATCCTCTCAGGCGTACCAGCTTCCCGTCCTCTAACGTGGGCCGCTAGCTCAACTGGCAGAGCAACGGACTCTTAATCCGTAGGTTGAAGGTTCGATTCCTTCGCGGCTCACCAACTAATTCAACGACTTGCGAAGACTTGTCCCCCTCGGTTCCGGTTTTGGTGCCAACTTTGGTGCCAACTTTCTCGGCGTCTGTGGCACCAGGTCCAGCGGCCTTTTCGACAGCGTCGCCTTCTTCGATGGAGAAGGGGGACCCAACGTGACCGTAGGAAACCTCGCTCTCGTGGACAACATCAAGCGTACTTAGATGGCGCTAACTTGTATGGAGCGAATCTCGAAGGTGCTTACTTGGCGAGTGCGGGTCTCGTCGGGGCAAACCTCGGGGAGGGGAATCTAAACAAAGCGAAGGCGCGCCTTGCTAACTTGTCCGGAGCCAATCTCGTGGAGGCGAGGCTGGAGTCCACGGATCTCACGTTTGCGGACCTTACTAGTGCTGACGCACGCCAAGCGAGTCTGAAGTTGAGCATTCTGCATTCGTCTGTTCTCGATTCGACTGACCTCCGCGACGCGGATCTTGGTAGCGCAGTCTTGTATCGCGCACTCTTCTCAAACGCGCTGCTTCAGGGTTGCAACTTTAGCGATGCCAAATGTCAGGGTACTGTCTTCGCTTCGCCGACACTCAACGAGGCCGTCAACCTTGGTGGAATAAGGCATAGCGGTCCGTCAAGAGTTGGATCTTGTTCTGGGCCTTCTCGAAGATCAGCCCGAGCATCCCGCCCTCCCTCAGCTCGACATCCGCAGGCTCGAAGGGGGCCCGGGATTCCTTGAATCCACGTACCACAAGTTCTTTGGGGGGATTCCTAGCTGGGCAAACGCTGATGTTCCAGTCGAAGGGCGGGCAAGACGTACTTGATCACGTACTTGATGCCTGGGGACCGTTTCGCGCGGCATCGTTACGAACGGATTTACGACGGAATCTTGATGAGCCTTCGCATCAATTAGACTCTTTGCCGAAGGATAGCTCTCCAACAAAGTCCTCTTTTCGATCTCAACGCGCTAGTGCATGACCCGGGAGCTCGAAGGGACTCCCTCGGATATCGAAGTCGCCGTCCACTGGGCGAGTGAGCTCGAAGGGCTCGCAGCCCAACCTTGACCCCGCGCCGACTCCTGGAGCACATTACAGAAGAGTATGCACTGGCAGACGCAAAGCCGACCAGGCTTCACACAGGCGTTTCGTACGTGATCGAGCGCCGCGGTTCAGGTCGAGACGAGACCAGCTCGACTAGAACGTCGACGTCCAGTTGGAGAAAATGCCCATCTGGTCCAAGAGCGTCGCGCTGGTCGCCGCATCCTCGATCCGCACGTGCCATTGCCCCGCGACGGCATCGATGCCAGCGAGCGTCACCGGAAGGCCAAGATCGATGTCCACACTGTTCCCCCGCCGGTCGGGATGAGGAAGACTCTCGGTGAACGAGGACGCGTAGATGGCGACCTGGGGCGCGGTGAGTCGAGCCGGAGGCGATGCCAGAGGCCGAGCGTCACCGGAAGGCCAAGATCGATGTCCACACTGTTCCCCCCGCCGGTCGGGATGAGGAAGACGCCCCACGTCTCGGTGAACGAGGACGCGTAGATGGCGACCTGGGGCGCGGTGAAGAGGTTCGATGAGATGAAGGTTCGATTCCTTCGCGGCTCACCAACCGTTTTCGTCGAATCAGCGAGGGCGCTCGTATTCGAGACGCCACCTCAGGAAAACGGATCCACGACATCGACCCCAGCCTTCTCGAAGTCGCTCCGATTCCGCGTAGCAACGGTGAGTTGATGCGCGAGTGCGGTAGCAGCAATCAAACTGTCCTTGACCGGCATGGCCCGGCCCGAGGCGCGAAGGTCGGCGAGAAGCTCGGCCCACCGTAGTCCGGTGGCTGCCTCCCACGGGACGCAGTGGACGCGCCGGACTCCGTCGTCGAACCAGGCCTCCAGCCGTGCACGTCGTTTTCCGCGCGGCAGGAGCAGGACGCCGAACCTTATCTCGCCAAGGATGACTGGATCGACGAGCATCTCGCGCTCGTTCTTTCTCAGCCACTGGACGACCGTGGGATTCGGGTCGGGTTTGGTGGGCTCACTCAGGACGTTTGCATCGACCAGGTACCTCACAGCGTGTCGGTGGATTCGGATTCGATCGCAACGAAGTAGCCCTTGTCCGGGCACGCCAGAAGCCAGTCCACAAGGCCTTCGTTCGATGGCGTTCGCCTTGTTAGCCGGTATTCGCCGCGATCGATGCGTTCGATCTCGAACTCCTCGCCAGGTTCAATGTCGTCCTGCTCTCGGATCTCCGCCGGGAGAACGATCTGACCCTTTGTGGAAATCTTAGTCTTCATCAAAAGTAAGATAGCGTCTTACCAACGTCTTGTCAAATGGAGCGATTCGGAGCGGCTTTGCCGCCCGGCCTCGAGGAGAATCCGTTTCGGCGCGACAAGTCAAGCGGCGTTGGACGGTGCAGCCCACCGAGAATTAAACAGGAAGTAACCGACTCCACCGCGGGCTTAGGGCCCGCGATACGTCAGAGCGAATCCGGGCGGTGGAGTCGCACCAAGAACTCTTCGGACACGACAGGCAAGTGCCGGAGAACGAGAAACCACAGGAAGGAGTGTGCGGCCATTTCCATCGTCTCTTCGACGGATTTCGAGAAATGCCGCAACGTCTCGAACGCCGATCTTCCGAAACGAGATCTCGTCCACGGCTCGATGTCGAAATGGTCCGCCGCCCAAGTGTACGCGTTCCAAGGATGGTCGGCGTCCAGCCCCTCGATGAAATCCAAGCCCACGGCCAAAGCCAAAAGGGAAATCGCCCCCACAAGGATCGCTCTCGAGCCGCTCGTCCCGAGCTCGAGCCAGAGAAAGCCCAGGAGTGAAAACACCGAGCGCAGCGAAAACCGGCAGAAAGACGACTTGCCACGTGTAGCTGGGGAAGAAATCGAGCGAACCACCGCTTGCCTCGTGCAGCCTCTTGAAGGTTGTGCCCAGTCGTTCGTGGATCTGTGCTCCATCGTCCACGGCCATGTACGTGAAGAACAAGGCCAGCACCAGCCACCCGACGGCCCTTCTTTTCGGGTTCGCGCCCGCTTTGGCAACCGCATAGACCAGCCAGAGCGTAAGTGCTATCAAAAGCGTCTGCGTGACCGCGAACCACGACGCGAGCCCATCTTCACGGGCCGTATTGAACATGCGGCGGAGCGCTCCGATGTCCGTCGCGCGACCGTAGTTCACATGGTAGTCGAGCAGGAGGAAGGCGAGCTCGGCGAGGATACAGAGCAGCAGAACGAGGCGCGCCGCACGCTCGGCATCCAACGAGAGGATGACGGCGTGCGGCTCGTCGCTCGTGGATTCCTGATCAGCCGGAGGAGCTGTCGTCGGAGTCGTCATCGTCGCACTTGATTCGAATGCTCTCGGTCAGCTGCCAGGAAGTGCCATCCTGGAAACTACCCTTGATTTGAATCGTTGCACGCTGACCCTCCGCAACACCGGAGACGACCTGCAGCGCGACCGACTTGTCGAATATCACTTCGATGCGGTCGCCCTTGAGCTCCACGCTCGAAGGCGATACCTCACCGCTCGGTCCGGCCATCCTGATGCTCGCGAGGTTGACATTGCTGATCGAATTGCCTTTGATTGTAGCAAACACAACGTCATCGTCGCCTTCACTGTTGTCGTCGGAGCTATTGTCGTCGGAGTCTTTGGAGCACCACTTGTCGGGGTCGAGCTCCAGTTCTAGGTCAGCATCCTCGCTGGCGTCGTCAGACGTATCGTCTTCGGAGGCTCGCTGCACTTCGATGAGGACGACGGTGTCGTTGGCCGCGAGCTCCAAAAGAATACGAATGTTCTCGTCGGAGCCGACACCTCGAATGGTGACCTCTCCGAGCGTTGTGCCATCACGCGTGAAGACGAGCGTCACCGTCCCCCCTGGAACGTGATCGAGGGTGAAAGTACCGTTCGAGCTCACCTCGACCCGGATGTTCGAGTTCCGTTTGTCCGAGACGGTGATGCCGTCGAACGTGGACTGCGAACCCGCGGTCAGGCGAGCGGCCGCAGCCGTCCCGGTCAGGAACGTACCGGAGATACGGTTCGAGCCCGCCTGTTGCGTTGGAGACGTGGATGTTGGAGATGTGGATGTTGGAGAAGGGTCGCAAGCCAAGAGCGCCGCAAGCGTCACCAGACTACCGGCCGCAAGTACGCGCAACCAATGTGACATATCTCACCTCGTACCGTCCATGTTGTAAATCTGCGATACGACGGAACCTGCGAAATACATGCCATCCGAAGCAGCGTTTTCGTGCTTTTGCGCCCACGCCAAACGATAGATTGCCGGGGTCTTAGAGAGTCGGTTCCCGTCCCCCCGGTGTTTTGTGATCTGAAACAACCGGAGGATCCCTACGGCTGCGGTAATTCCTACGTGCCGGGTAAAGTCGAAACGGGTGGCGCCGCCCAGGCTATTCGGCCTTGCGAGAGGGTCTCACAGCGACGCGGAACAAACTCCTACGCCCACCGTTGGGAAAACCCCTCATCCTCTTGCGATGCGCGAGGGGCGGATTGGCCGGAACTGCGGCTACACCACCTCGATACGACGCGATGTTGAGTAGCCTGTTAGACGTCGAAGGTGCCAGCAAGGACCGGCGCGCTGGTTTTCTTGGTTCGGTAGATGGACCACGAAAGTCGTCCGGCCTGGTCGAGGGAGATCTTCATGATGTTGGAGTGCTCGCCGTAGAACTCGGCCGGGTCGAGCCGAATCGCATAGGCGTGCTTCCCGACCTCGAACTGCGCGTCGGTGTCGAACGCGCCGATGCCTCCGGTGACCTGGTTGATCGGGCTCGACATCAGCTCGTGCACCAGAACGTCTCCGTGGGCTCCTGTGATCTTCATGGTCGCGTGGTAGGAGCGGTGCTGATCGCCCGTCAGGAAAACGATCCGTCCGATGCCCTCCGTCGCGAGGTAGTCGATGATCTCTTCGCGCTCGGGCCGGAAAGACTTTCCGGACCAGGTGTCGTCTCCGCTTCGGACCTCAGCAACGAAGGGGACGCTGGTGACGATGAACTTCACATCGTTCCGATGGACGCCCAGCCACCTCTTGAGCTCAGCCATCTGAATGCACCCTACCATCTGGGGCCGATCGCCCTTGTATCGCTCGGTTCGAACGTCGAGAGCGAAAAAAGCGGCTCCTCCCCACTCGAAAGTGTAGTAATAGGCGGGGTGCGGATAGCTCTGGGGATTGTGGGAGTGCTGGAATTCGACATACGCGATCAGCGCATCGTCGCGGACAGGGCCTGAAGGTGTCCCGTGATACGGCTTGTCGGTATAGTAGTTGTCGAAGATCTCGTGGTCGTCGAGCATCATGTAGTTGGGGAGGCTCGCCAAGACCTGACGAGTACTTTTGATCTTCCATTCCTTGTCGTACACGCCCCGGTAGTGCTTCAGGTTCATAAACCCGGGGCCTCTTCCAGGCGGGTCTGCGTAGATCTGATCGCCGCAGTGAATCATGAACTGCGGGTTTTCCCGCGTGACGAGCTCCGCAACACCCTCCCAGGCCTTCTTGGGATCCTTCACGATGGTGATGAATCCGCGAGCGATGCTGCACGAGCCGACGAAAAAGTTGATGTCCTCCGCGCCGGACGGCGCCGTGGTGAAACGACCCTTGTTGACTGGAGGTGGCCCACCCACCTGGTAGGTGAGGACACATTCGTACGCGGTCGATGGGTCGAGATGCTGCAGTTCGATGACCTTGATGTAGCCCCGATGTTTCAGGAGGGGACGCTCTTCTCTCTTCCAGGCGGACGCTCCCACGCTGCGGTAGCGAAGGCGAGCGACCTTGGATTTGCTCGTTCCGCGGACCCAGATTCGAGCCGTCGTGTCTGAAACGTGGCCAATGATCAGATGCGCCATCGCTGGCCTCCTGATTCGGGAGCGAGAGCTCCCTCTATTCGCGTGAAATCGCCGTCCGGATGGTTAGACGGACGGGAGCACGGTTTTTTCGACAAAATGACGTGCTGTCCTTCAGGGCTCGAGGGTGAGCATCCAGATGTCGGATTCCTGTTCCAGCAAGGAGAAGAAAATGCGGTTGTTGCGCGGGGAGAGCGTGCCGCGCCCCGCGAAAACGTCCTCGACCTCTCTTGTTTGCTGCGTCCGCACGTCCAGAATGAGGCCGCGGCCGGCATCCGTGAACAAGGTTCGTTGACTGTCGATCCAACGCGGCCCCCTGCCGAACGGAAGGACTTGCTGGTATTGCTTCGCCTCAATATCGTAAACGATGATTCCTCCCGACCTGAGTATTTCCTGACGCCGAGTTCCCACGAGACGAGCGCCATCGGGAGACCATGAAAGGGCATTAAAATCCTCATCCTTCCCAAGTAGTGGCAATTCCTCCGGCGTTTGCTCGTCCCAATCTCGAAACGGGTCAAAAAGGATCACGGTGTTGTCGCCTCTCTCATATGTATCGAAGGCGAGGCGAGCGCCGTCGGGAGACCAGATGGGTCCATGCGTGTTGTAGTCCGTTTGTTTCGTCAACTGCCGCAGCCCACTTCCGTCCGGCCGAACCCCCCAGATACTCCATACTCCACTCCGGTCGTACGGGAATGCGAGCCATTCGCCGTCCGGCGACCATGCCGGTTGTTGTTCGGCGTACTCGTCGCTCGTGATCTGCCGGCGCTCGCTCCCGTCGCTTTTGACCACAAAGATGTCGCGCTGGCCCACGTTGGACGCAATCGCGATCCATTGACCATCAGGAGATGCCCCGCCCGGCAGGAAATTATTCGAGCCAACGGTCACTGGCGTGGGTGGGCCCAGGACCTCTTCGCGGTCTAAGTCGAACGGCATCTGAAAGATGTTCGTTGTGATCGAGCGTTCGGCGTAGGCCACGCCCCGGCTCGAGACAGAGAGGTGGCTTTGGGATGAAGGTCCTCCCGCGGTTATTGCTTCCGGTTCCCCGAGGACCTCTCCGGTGTCCTGGTCCACTCGAACCCTCCAGATATTCATCGAGCCGGCGCGATCGCTCGAGAAGTACAGATATCGTCCGTCCGGTGACCAGACGGGGTTCCAGTCGACGTATGAAAGCGTACGGCTTGCGCTCACCCTCGAGCGGCAAGATCCAGAGGTCCCGACCCGTATCCTCGCCCAGCCGGTCTTAGGCCAGGAGCTTACCGTTCGGTGAAACGCTCCACGGTCCGTGCCGTCCGTCTGGCGAGGGCCGTGCCACGGTATAGTCAGCATCGTCCCCCAGGGTGCCTTGACGCTCGCCGGTGCGGTTGATCCACTCCAGACGGTTCAACGTTTCACCCGCCCCGGTCTGGTAGAGGAGCGTGCCCTCCCCGGAAGCCGAGAACACCGCCGCGCCGGCGGTGGTATAGATAGGATATCGTCTGCAATCGGCACGGCTTCACCGGTCAGCTCCCGCCGTTCCGTGTCAAAGGGCTGCGCCATCAACGTCCGTTCGCGCAAGAACAACAGGTGCCCCGAAGCATAGGTCGCGGCCATCGGTGCCTTCGAGACCGGCTTCGATTCACCACCGTCGAGTGAGCCCACCACGATGACGTTGAGCTCTTCGCCGGCGTTGTTCCGGGCAAGGTAGAGAAAGTGTCGCCCGTCGGGAAGAAACTGGGGATAGAGATGGGAATTGTCCCCCCGCTCTTTGTCCAATTCAGTAACCGGTTCCGATGGGCCTCCGTCGGCAGAGATCCGGTGGAGAGGTGCGTTGCAAACCGCAAATACGATCACATCCTGCCGGTTCCAGCTGCCGCCTCTTCCATAAGCAGCAGTACCAGAGATATCTTGCGGGGGCCCCCGCTGGCCTCAATCTTCTTCAGCTTTCCACCGACGAAGAAGCCGACCCAGCGACTGTCGGGAGACCAGAAAGGCTCCAGCGCGCCTTCGGTTCCGGGTAGGACTCTTGCCTGGAGCTCGTCCAGCGATCGGACGTAGAGGCGGACTCGCCCCACGGAGTCCCGGGCAGAAAAGGCGATCCTCCGGCCATCGGGCGACAGCGTCGCTGACACAGGGGGCCAACGAACGGACCTGGCGAAATCTCGCCCGGGCAAGATTCATTGCTCGCGACTCCAAAAGAGTAACCTTCTTTTTGACAACGAGTTAGGAGTGTCGATTAGCTTGATATTCTCTATAGAACGTAAAACAAGTGCAGGGCAAGTTGAAGGAGATGGCGCCACCCCCGGAAGAAGAGAACAGCGACGGTGCGCCGCCGGTAAGAAGAAAAGAGCGACTCACTGGCTCGAAGATGGCCAAGATGATTTGGGGCAGTGAGCGGAAAGTCATCCGTCCGCCCGTAAACGACGGTCGAGACCCACTGGGCCTGGACGCCATCGAGCGTGAGCTCGAAACGCGATCACGTGATCGCGAAACGCCCTCGAGCTCCTGGATGGGGACTGATGTCGCGGAAAGGGGGCCTCAAAACAACGGTTTCGACGAGGCGTGGGTACTCTTGCCATGTCTACGAGATCGATGATGTGGAGGGCGAGACGTTCATCGTCATGGAGCTCATCGAGGGTAAGAAGCTCCGCAAGGCGCTTCGGGGCTCCCGGCACTAGCGTTTGGGAACGGACATGGAGGACAATGCGCTGATGTTAACAAGATGGGCTCGACGCGCGTGTCGCCTCGTGACCGCGCTCTGCGTTATCGGCTCCTCTGTCGTCATGGCCGCCCAGGACGAACCCGTCGATATAGATGGGGCGGATCACTTCGTGCCCTCGCGTCCGGAGAATCTGAGCTGGGGTTGGTATCCGATCGACAAAGAGCCCGTTGTGACCATTCGGTCCGGGCAGACGGTCCGCATCGAGACACTGAGCCACGCGGGCGCGACCCAGGACGAGAACCCGGTAACGTATCTAACCGGGTTGGGAGTGCCCCGGGAAGAGATTCTCGAGGACGTGCTGGACTTTTGGGCTTCGCGGGACGAGCGTCCTCGAGAAGGTCGCAGCGGCCACGTGATCACCGGCCCCATTTATATCGACGGTGCCGAGCCCGGTGACACGCTCGAGGTGCAGATTCTCAATATAGAGACGCGTGTACCCTGGGGAATCAACAACACGAGCGCACAGGAGGCGTGTTCTCATCGAGCTATCCGGGTGTCCGTTCCGACGACCGCCTGCTGGACATCCCACAACGGACGCGGCACGTGATTCGTACCGGCGAGGTCGACGGACGGGAGGTTGCCTTCATCGCTCCGGACATCCAGGTTCCGCTTGCGCCTTTCATGGGCATCCTTGCAGTTGCCCCCGACCCTGTGGTCGGCGAACCCGGGGTAACGCTTCCCGGCGTGCAGGGCTCTCGACCGCCGGGTGCTTTCGGTGGGAACCTGGACGTCAAGGATCTCAAGGCCGGAACGACCGTCTACCTTCCGGTCTTCCATCCCGGCGCGCTCTTCTACACCGGAGACCCGCACGGGGCGCAAGGCGACGGCGAGGTGAGCGGCACCGCGATCGAGCAGTCACTCAGCGGCTTCTTCCGCTTCGTTCTCCACAAAGGTGTGACCCTGGCAGGCCCGCGCGCGGAAACGGATACCCACTACCTCCTGATGGGGATCGACCTCGATCTCGACCGAGCGACCCGGCACGCGACATGGGCGGTCGTGGACTTCCTCGTGAAAGAGAAGGGGCTCACGCCGGACAAAGCACTCTCGCTCGCCAGCATCGCCGTTGATTTCCGTGTCAGTGAGGTCGTCGACCTGACCCAGGTGGTCACTGGGTACATCCCCAAGAGCATCTTCTTGCACTAGTGCAACGTCGTATAGGCTCGCTCGAGGTTTCAGCCGTCGGACTCGGTTGCAACAACTTCGGCCGGCGCCTCGATGAGCGGGGCACGAGGGACGTCGTGAACGCCGCGCTCGATGCGGGCATCAACCTCTTCGACACGGCCGATTCGTACGGCGGGACCGATAGCGAGGTGTTCCTGGGCCGTTCCCTCGGCACTCGGCGTAATGGGGTCGTGGTGGCCTCGAAGTTCGGCTGGGAGCTCGACGACGATCGGCGAGGCGCCCACCCCGACTATGTGCTACGCGCCGTGGAGGACAGCCTCCGTCGGCTTGGCACGGATCGTATCGATCTCTATCAGCTCCACAAGCCGGACCCGACGGTGCCGATCGAGGATACCCTCGGCGCGCTCGACGAGCTCGTAAGCTCCGGCAAGGTCCGGGAGATCGGCTGCTCGAACTTCTCGGCCGCCCAGCTCACCGCGGCAGAGGAGGCCGCAGGTGACCGTGCGCGGTTCGTGAGCGTTCAGAACGAGTACAGTCTCCTGCAGCGCGAGCCAGAAGGTGGTGTGCTCAAGGAGTGCGAACGCGTCGGCTTGGCGTTCCTGCCGTTTTTCCCGCTCGCCAGCGGGCTTCTGACCGGCAAGTACCGTCTGGGACAGCCCCCGCCCACGGGCACTCGCCTGACGACAGTGGCCGCCTTGGCGGACAGGCTCAACGACGCCTCCTTGGCCGTGGTCGAATCGCTCGTCGCGTTTGCCGAAGGGTGTGGACACAGTATTCTCGAGTTGGCGTTCGCATGGCTCCTCGCGCGATCGCCCGTCGCCTCGGTCATCGCGGGTGCGATGTCCCCCGAGCAGGTGCGAGCCAACGTTCGCGCAGCTTCGTGGCAACTGACGGAGGACAACCTCATCGAGCTCGATCGCATCGTTCCTCCACCGCAGTAAGTCCGGCTCGAATACGAGCTTGACAGGATCTCCCGACGGCAGTACAACCGGAACCGCTGGAGCAACCTTACACGCCGACGAGGAGTGTCATGCGAAATTTCCTGATCCTTACCGTGCTACTGGCCCTTGCCAGTCCCGTTCTGTGCTCGGCACAGGGTTCGCCTGCCGATTCGAGCGCCGAACCCTTCAAAGTCGGAACCTTCGAGATCGGCGGCGCTGCGCGTGTCGGCATCGTTTTGCGCGACAGCCTCGTCGTCGACCTCGAGGCGGCCAACGCAGCCCTCGAGAGGAATCCTGCCTACCCGAAGATCCCGCCGGCGGCCGATATGCTGGAGCTCATCGAGCGGTATGAGTACGGCCTGAAGCGCCGGCTGTACGAGATCGTCAACAACCTGGTTGGCGCCAACATGCTGTCCGGGAGCCGGCCCGACTATGTGTACGGCGTCGACGAGCTCCGGACGCTCCCACCGATCCTGTATCCCGGCAAGATTCTGAATGCGGCGGTCAACTTCTACAGCCACGTCAACGAGTCGGGCACCGAGGAAGAGCGCGCGGCGGCCAAGCGGCAGCGGCGCGAGAATCGCGGCGTGCCCTACCTGTTCCTGAAGCCGAGCAGGGGCGCGGTCATCGGCAACGGCGAACCGATCGTTCTCCCGTACGGCCGCGACCGCATCGACTGGGAGGTAGAGCTCGGCACGGTGGTCGGCCGTGCGGCGAAGTACGTGTCGGCGAACGATGCTGAGAACTACGTCTTCGGCTATATAGTCACGCTCGACATCTCCGATCGTGGGGGCCGCCCACCCGGCGGGAATCCGCTGCGCTCCGATTGGTTCGTCGGCAAAAGCCACGACACGTTCGCGCCGATGGGCCCGTGGATTGTTCCCAAGGAGTTCTACGGCGACCCAATGGAGAAGCTTCGCCAGACGCTGAGTGTCGGCGATACGCTGATGCAGGAAGCGACGGCGGGCGACATGATTCACTCCCTATGGGAGCTCATCGAGTACGGCTCGTCGATCATCACACTCTTTCCGGGCGACGTGATCAACAACGGGACGTCGGGTGGTACCGGAGCGGGCACGGCGGTCCGCGGAGAGCAGCGTTTCCTGCAGGCGGGCGAAGAGATCGTGGCCACCATCGATGGCATCGGAACGTTGCGCATGCCCGTGGTGGCCGAGGATCCCCCGACCGGGCTTACCGGGGCCCAGCTTCCGCCGGTCAGGAGCTACCGGGACCCGCGCTAGAGATCCGCGGGTCATGACCAGAAGCGCGATCGGGGCCATCATCGCCCTCGAGGCCCTTTCCCGGCACAAGCTGAGAAGCGGGCTGGCCTTGATCGGCCTGGTCATCGGCGTCGCGGCGGTCATGGCCATGACGGCGCTTGGAACGGGGGCTCGCAAAACGGTCACCGAGGAGGTACGTTCTGCCGGCAACAACCTCGTCTACGTTCGCGCGGGTAACTACACCAGGGGAGGCGATGCCATCAATATTCCTTCCGGGCTGGGGAAGGCGACCACGCTGACGCTCGCCGACGGGGAAGCGCTCGCCGGGATCGAGTCGGTCTCGGGGTGGACGCCCCTGGTGGAAGAGCGCATGGGACTCGAGGCCGGCGATGGCCGTTCCTTCTTTGCCCGGATCGTCGGCTGTTCCTCGGCTGCCGCGGCGGTCTACGGATGGCAATTCGATGAGGGCACCTTCTTCGATGCCGGGGGAGCGACGAGCCCGGTCGTTCTCGGAAGCGTCGTTCGAGACGAGCTCTTCGGCCCGGGGAGCGCGCCGCTGGGTGAACGGATCACCGCGAAGGGTAGCGAGCTCACCGTTGTCGGTGTCCTGGCAGAGACGGAAGAAGAAACCAATCGCTCGGCCTTCGTGCCGGTCCAGACGCTGCAACCCATGGCCGGCATCGACTACCTCCACGGGATCGCGCTGGCGGCCGAAACGGCCGGTGACACCGCCAGCATCTCTGCAAGCGCGCGCACTCTGCTCCGCGAGCGCCACCGACTGGACGAGATGGGTCCGGCTCCTCAAGGGACGAGTCCCTATTCCCTGCGCCGCTCCGAGAAAATGCCGGACGATTTCACCGTACGCACCCAGACGGGTCAGGCCTTGTCGCGAGGTCTCTACACCTCGGCGGCGGCCTTCGTGCTGGCCAGCATGCCTCGACTCGACGAAGTCACGTCGGAGGAGATGGTCAGCACCCTCCAGCGCTCCAACCAGACGATGACGCTTCTCCTGGGAAGTCTCGCCGGTCTCGCGTTGTTCGTGGGCGGCATCGGCATCATGAACGTGATGCTGTTGTCGGTGACGGAGCGAACCCGGGAGGTGGGGCTCCGAATGTCGGTGGGTGCTCGCTCCGGGGACGTCCTGATTCAGTTCTTGGCGGAAGCGGTGGCACTCAGTCTGCTCGGAGGTCTGCTCGGTGTCCTCGTCGGATTCGCGGCCGCAGCGGCGGTTTCCCAGGGTCTCGGCTGGGAGAGCTCGGTCTCTCCGGGTGCGGTGGCTCTCGCCTTCGGACTCTCCGCGGCGGTGGGCGTCTTTTTCGGAATCTATCCCGCCTATCGGGCATCGAGGCTCGACCCGATCGACGCGCTCCGATTCGAATAATCCCCCTCCATTCCCCGAATACGGGGACAAAACACCAAAGATCGCAGAGGCGGCAAAGTGTGAGCGAGCTTTGCGATCTTCGTGTTCAGTCTGAGGCGCTATTTACGGACCGCGGTACGTGAGCCCTCAGGGTTTGCCGGGCGGCTTCATGTTCATCGATTCGTGCGGATCGGGCGCGTCGGGCTCAAGAGGCTCGGGCACGAAGGGAAGCTCGATCTCGTAGGGCTCACCCTCGAAGGAGAAGCTCAGCAGCACCATCGTGCTCTCGTCCTCTATCGGTCCGCTCTCGCCGAGCCAGCTCTCCCCGAACCCATCGATCTCGAGGTCGACCACCTCCGGCTCGACGTCCGGACGATGCACCGTCAGGCGAACATCGCGCGCCACCGAGGCAGGAAGCTCGGTCCGAACCGCGTCACTCAGATACAGGCGATGCGCACCTTCAGCGGTCAAAAGAACCTCGAAATGAAGATCGCCGTGCATGTAGACGAAACCCCCGTACTTCGGCACGTGATCCCCGTGCGCCATGGGAGAGTCCCCGGCGAGCGAGATCGGTACGTCGACTTGGACGGGCTCGTCGTCGGACGAACAACACGTTGCCACGAGGGCAGTCATCAGAGCCAGGTGTCGCAGATTCACGAGGCTATTCTCTCGAAAGGGGCGTCGCGGGTCGAGTCAGATCGTTCAACCCCGGGGGCTCGAGAATCAGATCCCGATAGGTGTCCCAGGAACGGCCGCGCTCGCGCACCAACTGTTCACCCCAGGTGTATGCGATGACGTAGCTCCGATAGCGATCGATGAACGCGAGCATCGGGCGCGGCTCCATTCCGAGCGACTCGAGCGAAGCGGCGGCTCGATAGCGGGGCCATTCCCCGTCGAGATAACGACGAGCCGTCTCTACCGAGCCCGACGCGAGTCGGCGGATCTCGTCCTCGACCTCCGCGTGCCGCTCGGCGCCACCCGGGTCCAGGCCCGCGAGTGGAAACAAGACGTCCCGCTCGAACGCGAGTCTCTCAGCCGGGGGAAAGACGAGGCCGACGCCCAGGCTGGCGCCACCTTCCGCGAGCAGCGTGCGGGGCGTGTAGAGCGCGTTGACGCTGAGCTCATGCCACCCGCGCCGGCGCACGAGCTCCTGGTCCTGCAGCGAGACCCACGTATGGTGGCCAGGATAGGCCTCATGGCACATCAGCTCGACCGCCTGGTGCAGCGGAACGGGAGCGGAGACGTTGACGGCGATGCGGCTTCGGAAATCGCCGTGATAATAATGATAGGCGGCCCAGGGAAGAGTCCGAACCATCTCCAGTTCCACGTGCTCACCCTCAGGGAGCTCCAGGTGCTCGCGGGTGCGTGCCCGGCAGGCCTCTAGGGCAGCGATCAGGACCTGTCTCAATCGGTCCTCCGGAATCAGGAACTGCGCGCGGTGCGCGGCGTAGCGCTCCTTCAGGCTCCCGTCCCCAGGAAGCAGTGCTTCCAGGCGCTCGCGAGAGGACGCAACGACCGCCTCGCCGGCAGGGAGCGCAACCGTCCCGAAGTAACGAAGCGACTCTTCGTCGAACGTCATCTCTTCCCCGGCGAGCCTCCCGGCACGGGCGTGGAGCGCCCTCGCCTGCAGGAGCAATGCCTCACCGCGATCGGAGGTGGATAGTTTCTGCAGGCGCGCCACGAGCCCGGCGACGTCGCGCGCCAATGACTCCGCTGTGACGTCGAGCTCGGTGGCGGCCTCCTCCAGCTCGCGTGGACCGTAGTAGCTGTCGACGTAACCGGGGTCCGCTCGGCCGAGGGCGAGCGTCAGCGTGACGTAGCGCTCGGCCAGATGGTCGAGCCGCGCCTCCTCGGACTGGCAGGCTCCGGACAATAGCAGAGCAAGCACAGGCAGCGGACGCACGACGGGCGCAGCTTATCGCGGATTGACAGGCTGTTCCTCGGTGAAATAGTGTGCGAGGACGTCCCTTGCTGGAGGTGACCGATGCAATCCTTTCGATTGGCCGTTCTTGCTGCCGGGCTCGTTCTGGCCCTTTCTTCCCTTTCCTGTGCTCCCCCGAGCGAGGATGTCGCTCCTGGCGACGCGCCGGCCGACGTCTCATCCGGCTCGCTCGGCATTCGTGTGACGGGCGATGAGGAAGTCGCTCCCGATCTCGAGCGCGTCCCCGACGAGCTCGAGCAGGTCTTCGACCACATCGACGCAAACATCGACGAGCACGTCCTCAACCTGAGGCGCTGGATCGCCCAGCCGAGCATCTCCAACTCCGGCGAAGGCATCCCGGAGTCGGCACAGATGGTGAAGGGCTTTTTCGACCAGCTCGGCTGCCAGGAGTCGCGCGTGTACGACGTCCCCATGACCGAATGGGGACAGCCTGGAAACCCGGTGGTCTACGCCCGGTGCGACGAAGGGGCAGAGCACACGCTCCTCATCTACTGGATGTACGACACCATGCCCATCACCCAGCCGGACGCCTGGCTCAACCCGCCATTCGAAGGGAAGTTGATCGAGTACGGCCCCTTCAAGAAAGTCATGATCGGTCGCGGCGCGTCGAACTCCAAAGGGCCGCAGATGGTGCAGTGGAACGCTTTCATGTCGATCAAAGAGGTCGTCGGGAAGCTCCCGGTGAACCTCATCATCGTGGCCGAGGGCGACGAGGAGCGGATGTCGATCGGTTTGCGACAGTTCGTACGCGATCGCCCCGAGCTCTTCGAAGATGCGGAGGCAATGTTCCGCTTCGGCGACCAGGCGAGAAGCGGTGGCGGCGGCCTGTCCGGAGGCTCCGAAGGCTGCGTCTACATCGAGCTGACCACCAGCGGTGAGAGCTGGGGTCGAGGGCCGCTGGCATCGAACATTCATGGATCCAGAAAGCGCTCGGTCGACGCCCCTGCCTGGAGACACATCAAGATGCTCACGACGCTCGTCTCGGAGGATGGAAACACGGTGCTGGTGCCCGGTTTCTACGACGACGTGGAACCGCTGACTCCGTCCGAGGAAGCGATGTTCCAGAGGAGCGCGGAAGATCTCGATTTGGCGGTCGCCGCCGAGAACCTTGGCGTCGCCCGGTTCATCTCCGAGGATCCTCTCGAGTATCTGAAGATGGCGCGCTACGGGATTTCCTTGAACCTGGACGGCATCTGGGCGGGAAACATGTATCCCGGAGGGGCGGGAGCGATCCTCCCCAACAAAGTGACGTCGAAGCACAACATTCGCTACGTCCCCAACCAGGATGGTCTGGTGCTGGTCCAGAACATTCGCGACTATCTCGATCAAAAGGGGTTCGAGGACGTGGAGTTGACCATCATCGGCGACGTTCCCTGGTCGAAGATGCGCTACGACACAAAGGCCGCCGATTCGCTGAGAACCACCTACGACATTTTCGACATCTCCTACGGCGAGCGTCCCGAGGAGACGTCCATCCTCGGCGGCTATTGGCCCGCCTACCTCTTCGTCAACGACGAGGTCTCGCCGATCGAAATACCGATCGTCGGCGGTGCGGCGGGGCACGGCGACGGCTCTCACGCGGCCAACGAGTTCTGGGTCATCGAAGGCGCGGGCAAGGTCTACGGCATGGCGGGCGCGGAGAAGTCAGTTGCCACGTTCCTCTACGCCTATGCGGGCTTGCTCCCGGACGCAACGGGAGGGGAGACCGGGAACTGACGACGGAGGCGAAGCCCACTCGGGTCTCAACACGGGCGCTCACCAAACGGTATAGGGTGGGGGACGCCGATGTCTCCGCCCTCGACGGGGTGGATCTGGACATCGAGGCGGGGGAGTTCGTGTGCGTGCTGGGTCCCTCCGGCTCCGGTAAATCGACTCTGATGCACATCCTGGGTTGCCTCGACTCGCCGACGAGCGGGGAGTATCGGCTGGACAATCGTCTCGTCTCGAGCTTGAGTCCCGACGAGCGGGCCCGAATCCGCAACCGGGAGATCGGGTTCGTCTTCCAGAGTTTCAACCTCCTGCCGCGAACCTCGGCAGTGGACAACGTGGAGCTACCGCTGCTCTACGCGGATAGACCGCTGGGACGTCGCGAGCGCCAGGAGCGGGCGCGGCAGGCGGTCGCGTCGTTCGGCCTCGAGGATCGCGCCGAGCACCATCCGAACCAGCTGTCGGGAGGCCAGCAGCAGCGGGTGGCCATCGCCCGGGCTCTGATGAACGAGCCGGCCCTTCTCCTGGCCGACGAGCCGACCGGGAACCTGGACAGCCACACGAGCATCGAGATCATGGAGCTTTTTCAGACGCTGAACGCCGAGAGCGGACTCACAGTGGTCCTCATCACTCACGAACGCTCGGTGGCCGACTTCGGCACCCGGCGCATCGAGCTCAAGGACGGTCGGATCGAGGCCGATCATCGTCTCGGCTCGGGAGACGGCAGGAGGCTCGCGTGAAGCTGCCCATCCCTCTCTGGATCGCGCTTCAGGCCCTCGGGCGCAATCGTCTGCGAACCGCTCTCACCTTGACCGGTCTGGTCATCGGCGTAGGCGCGCTCCTTACGACGATTGCTTTGGGACGCGGAGCACAGGGCTCGATTCGGGACCAGGTACGCGCTGCCGGTTTGAACGTCATCATCGTCAAGGCGGGCAACTACAAGACCAAGGGCGAGGATGCTGGAGGCGCGGTCGCGCCGCACGGCTCGCTGCAAGAGCCGGAGGGATTGCCGGAACAATTGTGGCGGCGGATCGTGCCTCACGTCTGGGCGCATCCGGAGAACGACCCGATGGAAAAGCACGACCACCCGACGGCCGCGCAGCGACTTGGCGATTCGGCAGCGGGGCTGGGAGCCGCTGCGACACTGAGCCAGGAGGATGCGATCGCCGTCTCGAAACTTCCCGGCGTCGCACATGTCGCCTCGGGCGTCCACGAGAACGTTCGGGTCTTCTACCAGGACGATCGCTGGTTCACCCGGCTTCACGGCACCGATGTCGATCTGCCTCGCATTCGCCGCGCGCACCAGATCGTGTTCGGGCGCTTTTTCACCTCCTGGGAGCTTCGGCGCCAGAGTCAGGTCATGGTGATCGGGAGCGTCGTGCGGGACCGTCTGTTCGGTCCTGGAGTCAACCCGGTCGGCCGGGACGTGAAGCTCTGGAACCAGTCCTTCGAAGTGATCGGGGTGACCGCCAGCGCCAACTGGATGACGCCGGGGGCGGCGGGCGACGATCAGTTCGACGCGGTCTATGTTCCCTTCACGACCATCCACCGATTGTTGAACGTCACCAACCTCAACACGATTACCATCACCGCAGGCTCTACAGGCGACGTCTCGGCGGTCGCCGGCTCCATCACCGAGCTTCTCCGGGAGCGCCACCGGATCGCGGACACCGCTCCGGATGATTTCACCGTCACGACGCAGGCGGGCGAAGTGCTGGCCAAGGGGCTCCATCCCCGCGTCGCGCGGGTCCTGGTGGGGAACCTCCCGAGCTTCGAGAACGTGACCTTGAAGCAGCTCTCCCAGTCGCTCGAGCGCTCCAGCCGAACCATGGGCCTGCTGCTGATGGGAATCGCCGCGGTCTGTCTTCTCGTCGGTGGTATCGGCATTACGAACATCATGCTTCTCGCCGTCACCGAGCGCACGCGGGAGATCGGGCTTCGCCTCTCGGTGGGTGCCAAGACGGGTGACGTCCGACGTCAGTTTTTCGCCGAGGCCATCGCCTTGAGCCTGGTGGGCGGACTACTGGGGGTCGTTGTCGGCGCTACGGTGTCGTTCGTCCTGACGCGGCGCCACGGCTGGGCGATCGACCTCTCCTTCGCGGCCGTCGCCGCATCACTCGCCGTCGCTGTGGCTATCGGTTTCGTTTCCGGCTATTTCCCGGCGCGCAAGGCATCCGCACTCGATCCGATCGAGGCACTGCGCCACGAGTAATCAGCCGAAGATCTTCTTGATCACGGAGCCCAAAGCATCGTCCTTTTTTCCTCCGGTCAACTGCTTCCGGGCGCCTTCGTGCTGCGGGTCGATACGAAGCGTGGTGCGGAACTCGGCAATCGCTCGCGACTTCAAGCCGAAAGAACTTGTAGTAGATCCCGAGCCAGTAGTGGAGCTCGGGGTCCTGGGGTGAGAGCCTCAGGGCCTCGAGGAAGTGCTCTTCCGCATCCTTGCGCAGAATCGGGTGGCGTGACATTGCGCGGCCCAGCATCCCGCGGTAGAGCGCCTTTCCCGGTGCGATCTCGACGAGCTGCCGGAGAAGCGGAACCGCCCCCTCCCAATCGCGCATCCTGAAATGGAGCTTGACGTCGCGCACCAGCCGTTCCTCTCCGCCCCCCTGCTTCATGCGCCGCATCGCCTGCTCGCGTGAGACCTCCTCCTGGGGCTCTTCTTCCTGAGCTTCCGGCATCGGCTGGGCCGGCCGAGGCGGCTCGCTCGCGGCCACGGAGGGCGCAAGCGCCTCGACCGGCGGTGGTTGTTCCACGCGCGGCGCCAGAGCGATCGTTTCGGGCTCGGGTTCCGACACCGGCTCGGGTTCGGGCTCGGGACCCGGCTCCGACACACGGGGCGTGGGTTGCTCCTCGACCGGGTCCGGTACTTCGGAGAACGCTTCCTCGTCAATCTCGATCTCCAGCTCGAAGCTCTCTTCGTCGACCGAGACCTCTTCGACGGGAATCTGACTCAGCATGGAGGTCTCCTCGCCGCGGGAGACCTCTTCTTCGACGAAGAGCTCGTTGTCGGTAGTGGCCAGCGTCGAATCCGGGAGCTCGGGCTCGGAATCATCGGGCTGCTCCTGCCAGTCGCGGGGAAGCTCCATCCTCGACCAGGAAGGCACACCAAGGGTCTCCACCGCCGGCGGTGAATCCTGTTCCGCCTCCGCCCGCTGCTCCTCATGGAAGTCGCGAAACTGCTCGCTTGGATCGTCCGTCATGGACCAGGAGGGGACAGTGGCACTCTCTCTCGCCGACGGTCCCTCCCCGGGGACCGTCGGCGTCTGAACCTCGTCCGGTTCGTCCCTCACGGACCAGGACGGCACGCCAACCGTCTCATGCTCTGTGGGCGCTGGCTGCGGCTGCCGGGAGGCGGTCGCTTCCTCGGCGGTGACCGGAGCAGGAGGCTCCTTTGGAACGCTCTCGAACGCGTGGGGCTCCGTCTCGAGGGGAGCCTGGATCGGAACCGGAGACTCCGACGGTTCGCTGGAACGATCGAACCAGCTGACAAGCCTGTTCCACAGATGCGTCGCCCACTCGAGGAGTATCGCGAGCGGCGTCCTCTCCTCGGCGTCGTCATCGTCGTCGACGCCCGAAGCCCCGATGCCCGGTTTCGGCGTCGTGACCGGTCGTTGTGGCTCGGGGGTCGGGCGGGGCGGTGGTGTCGTCTCGGCCGGCGGGGCAACGGTAGTCGCCCGAGGCCACGGCTCGACAGCAACGGGTGGCGGTGTCACCACGGGCGTCTCCGGCACGCCGGCCTTTCGCCGGATCTCGGACAACACGAACGTTCCCGTTTCCACCTGAACGGGAAGGGAACGCTTTGGTGCCTCCGAAATCGAGGCTTCGAGGATCCCCGCGGAGAGAAGCCCGTAGCACGCTCGTAAGGCCACACCTTCGTTCCCCCCGACCGCTTTGGTGATCTGTCGGATCGAGGCTCCGTCACGGACCGATTTCAACACCGCTTTTTCCGCTGGCCGCAGCTTGTCGAAGTCGAGCGTGAAGGGCGGCCGATCGACGATGTGAACGTCGGTGTCCAGGGAGGGGAGCCCGCCGAGGACGAGCTCCTTGCCCGTCATGCGCCGGATGCCCTCGATCAGGATCCGGTACACCGAAAGGCTCACCATCAGCTCCATCGGAATGCTGCAGGGACGTTCGTCGAAGCTGTACATGCCCCGCTTCTCGGAGAAGAGCGAGAGGACGATACGATTGACCTGCGCGGCGACGTGGGGGCCGAGCTCCTCTTCCGACACGATGCCCGCCTCCACCAGCACCTTGCCGAACTTCTGCCGCGTCGTCTTCATCAGCATGCTGGCGAGAGCGAATTCGTGGGGTGAGATGCGACCTGCCTCGGTCATGCTTTCCCCGAGGCGGTCGCTCTTCAGGTCGCTGGAAGCAAAAACGACGAAGCCGCGGTCGAAATAGACGGTCTTGATTGCGGAGGGGCTCGTGACTTGAAGGTCCCCGCTGAGGTCCTCGAGCGCGATACGGCGCAACACCTCGGCGAACGGGGTGTGTGCGAGCGATCCGATCCAGCCGGCGTCCGGACCGGTGGGACCGCCGCTCCCTGTCACCGGGCTCGTCATTCGGAATCTCTGCTCGGTGTGGCGCTTCCTAACTAGTATAACCGGTGAGGAGGCGGTCCGGGTCCGATCCTCCTTTGTTCTATTGCCGTAAGGTATTGCAAACATTGAGATTACATCTCGATCGCGGTTCAGCCCTCGACCCATTCGATAGCGACGCCCTTCATGACGCGCATCCGATATTGCTTGCCGTTGATCCGCGCCGTCACGAGTACGACCGCGCGTCCCAAGTGACCGGTCTCCTTCTCGATTACGGCATCCAGCACTTCGAACTCGGAGACCTTCAGGACCCGCTTGCGACGAGCCCACGACTCGAACTCGTTGGCGGCGGCGTCGAAGGCATCCGGACCTCCCTGGAACAACTTGATGCCCTGGCTCCACATCGATATGGACAGGTTCAGGTCCCCGCTCGGTTTCATTCCTTCGAGGGGCAGGCGCACACGCTCCCGGGCTGCGTGGACTTCCCCACTCGAGAACAGCGTCTCGAGGGCGAACTTGCCGCCGAGCCCCAGCGCCGCAAGGACGATAAGCCAGACTAGAGCACGTTTCATCGGCTCCCTCCCTTGGTTTTTCCAGTGTCATACAGAATACCTGGTTCTGGCAATCTCGGCCAACCAGGAGCAGCGCACCTGGTGGACTCGGTCAACGTCACCTGGATTAGTCTTCGAGCTACGGGAGCAACCGGCCATGAATCCTTTTTCCATACTCGCTCCGCTGACGCCCGGGATGCGGCTCTGTCGAGCAGCCGGGCGGTCTTCCGGCCTTTCGGGACCGTTCCTGACACTCGCCATCGCGCTGACGGGTCTCGGGCTCGCCTCCGTTGCACCGGCGGCAACGCTCGAGCTCACGGCGGCCACGATCGCGGACATCAACGCGGCCTTCGATGCCGGCACATTGACGTCCGAGCGGCTCGTCGATCTGTACCTCGCCCGAATCGCCGCTTACGACAAGACCGGGCCGAAGCTCAACGCGGTCATCACGCTGAATCCCAAAGCAAGGGAGACGGCGCGGGCTCTCGACGAGGAGCGGAGGAGACGGGGCCCGCGCTCACCCTTGCACGGCATACCTGTCGTTCTGAAAGACAACATCGACACCGGCGACATGCCGACCACCGCCGGATCGTATCTACTGGAAGGGTCGATTCCACCCGACGACGCGTTCATCGTTCGAAAGCTCCGTGAGGCCAGCGCCATCATTCTGGCGAAAGTCAACATGAGCGAGTTCGCCTCCGGCGGTGCCATGAGCTCTCTGGGCGGACCCATGGTCAACCCGCACGATCTCAGCCGTTCACCATCCGGCTCCTCCGGCGGCACGGGAATCGCCATCGCTGCCGCCTACGCGCAGGTCGGGCTGGGCACCGATACCGGTGGCTCGGTTCGGGGTCCCTCCACCGCCAACGGCATCGTCGGGCTGAAGCCCACCCACGGTCTCATGAGCCGCGACGGTATCATCCCGCTCGCGCTCTCCTTCGATATGGCCGGCCCCATGGGTCGCAGCGTGCACGACGTTGCCGCAATGCTCGGTGCGATGACGGGGGTCGATGCCGCGGATGCGGCGACGAGCAAGAGCGACGGGAAGCTCGAAACGGACTACGTGCAGTACTTGGACGAGGACGCGCTTTCGGGCGCGCGAATCGGCGTTGCGCGCGACTTCCTCGAACAGGATTCCGAAGTGGACTGGATCATCGAGGCTTCGCTAGAAGCCATGAAAACCGCCGGGGCGACGGTTGTCGACGTGGAGCTGCCGGAGTGGCTCCTCGAATCGAGCACCGATTTCTACTGGGCGCTGCGTCATCGAGAGTTCCGCGCCCAGATAGCCGACTACCTCGCCACACTCGAGTCCGACGATTACCCCAAGAACCTGGCGGAGATGGTGAAGGAATCGTCCGGGCTCGTCGCGCCCACCGATGGCGCTCGTCCGAACCCGAGCCGGTGGAGCCTGATGCAGCGGGAAGACAAGAGCGGAGAGCTCACCGACTACGAGTACCAGGCCGTCCACACCCACGCCTTGCCACTGATGCGGGCCACGATCGAAGGGTTGATGCGCTCGGAGAATCTCGATGCGATCGTCTATCCGACCTCGCCTCGACGCCCGTCCCGCGTCGACCGGGACCCGGGCCGATCCGGTGACGGTCAAAGACCTTCCCCCATTCGAATCGCCAACCTCACAGGATTCCCCGATCTGGTCGTGCCGGCGGGATTCACCGGCAGAGGCCTGCCGGTTGGCATCTCCTTCCTGGGGACCGCGTTCAGCGAGCCGCGTCTGCTCGCCATCGGATACGCTTTCGAGCAGGCCACCCGCGCCCGGCGCACTCCGGTGAACACGCCGCCGCTCACCGGAGAGATCATCACCGACTCGAACTAGTTCCCGCGATTCGCGGGCGAAAACATAACGCAACCGCCTTTGCCAAGGCTTCGGCGCGTCTCGCCGAGGTCGTTGGTAATCTCCTTGCCGACCAACGACGGAGGCGGAAGGGGCAAAGGCGCAAAGAAAAAAAGGCCACCAAACCCTGTCCGGACCGCGGCTCACCGAATCCGTGGAAGGACTGCTTCGGGAAGCCTAACGCAGAGACGCAGAGAAAAACAAGAAAACTATAAGGAACCCAGGAATCGCCGGAACCGCGGAACCCGCGGGGAATCAAGCAATTCAGACTGCGGCCGCTCGAGGAAACCAGGAGTCCGCAAGCGGACGCTAGCAGGAAACCCGGTTACAGCAGGAAATCAGGAATTCAGGAAACCAGGAGTAAGACAAGGCCCGGGCCTATTTGTACTCGTGGCTTCCTGGTTTCGTGGCTTCCTGCTGACTAGACCTGGCTTCTATTTCGCGACGGAGCCTCCCAGGAACTTCCCGTCGACGCACTGGTCGGAGCGGCAGTTGTCCTGAAACGGCGAGCCCAGCTTCACCAGCAGAGCGACCGTGTCCGGTTTCGGGATGAAGAACCGCGACGGGCCGAAGGCCATGTCCGCAGGGGAATTGCCGTCCTCGCTGATGACATCCACCTTTGCCCCGTTGTCCACGAGGTAGTGCACCATCTCGCTGTCACCCCGAGAGGCGGCAGCGTGGAGTGCGGTAAAGCCCTTGTCATCGACAGCATTGATGTCGTTTCCAAGCTCGAAGCAGTACTGGACTGCGGCCATCCATGAATCCGGAGCGTTCTGAGAAAAGTTCCCCGTCCAGCCGAGACCCGCGCCGACCATCAGCGGCGTGACTCCTTCGGCGGATGCAACGTTCGGGTCGGCACCGCCGGCCACCAGGATACGCATCGCTTCGACGTCGCTCGACATGGCCGCTCGCCAGAACGGTGAGCCGCCCTTGTGGTTCACCCAGCCCCGGTCATGGGACGTGGGGCTGAACCAGAGTTTTCTCGCAACGCGGGCGTTCGGGTCCGCATCCGCCTCGAGAAGCGCCTCGAGCATCTCCAGTGAACGCACGACCTCCTGGTCCGTTCGCGGATTCGGCGCCCAGGAAACGGGGGCATAGCGCATGTTCACGGTGGCGTACAGCGGCCCGAGTCCGTCAACGTTCACGAGGTTCGGGTCCGCGCCTCGATCCAGCAGGTACTTTCCGATGGTGTAGTGTCCGTTCGCCAGCGCGATCACCATCGGGCTCGCGGCGTCTCCTCCCGCAACCTGGTCGATGTCCGCTCCCGCCTCGACCAGCGCCTGCACCGCTTCCATGTTGCCGTCGCGAGCCGCAAAGAGCAGGGCGGTCATGCCACCCATGACGGAGCTCCCGCCCCACTCCCTTCGGCGGCGCCGGACGATGGGGTTGCCGTTGTCGTCGACACGAGGGGGTTCCCTGACCGACATCGAATACGAGGCCAGACCGGGGTGGGCCCCGTGCTCCACCAGAGCCTTGATCACCTTGGGCCGATTCTCCCAGGCGGCGTACATCAGGGACGTCTGCCCGTTCTTCTTGTCCCGGGCGTTGGGGTCAGCCCCGTGTGCCGCCAGCATCTTCAGCGCGTCGACGCTGCCAGACATCGCGGCCACCATGAGCGCGGTGGCCCCGGTCGTGGTCGCGTAGTTCACGTCGGCCTCGGCCTTCGCCAGGAGCTCGATCATGGCCGCGCTGCCGTTCTTGCTCGCCATGTGCAGCGGAGGGATCGCGCCGACTCGCGTCCCGGCCTTCACATCTGCCTTGGCCTCGATCAGCAGCTTCGCCATTTCCAGGTCGTCCCGGAACGCCGCCCAGTGGAGTGCGGTCATGCCATCGGCCTGGGCGGCATTGACGTCCACTTCCTGGGCCAGCAGGGAACGCACCGTCTCGAGGTCGCCCTCCTGAGCCAGCTCAGCCAGCCGGGTATCGCTACCGGAGGCGGTGACCGCCACCGCCAGCGCCAAGCTCAATGCTCCGATGAAGCCTCTGAAGAGTGTATCCGCCATCACGTCGTTCCTCTTCTCGATCCTCGTCAGATCGCGACTTCGCCCGTGCTGTCCGCAAAGCTGTCCATCTCGACTCCCAGCTTGCGCAGCATGGTCAGAAACACGTTCGCCATCGGGGTTCCGTCGGCGCACCGGAGGTGCCAGTTGCCCTCGAGCTCTCCGCTGGCATGGCCCGCCAGGAACAAGGGAACCCGCAGGTGGTTGTGCACGCTTCCGTCACCCATGGGACTGCCGTACATCACCATCGAGTGGTCCAGCAGGTTCCCGTCGCCATCCGGCGTATTCTTCATCTTGTCGATGAAGTAAGCCACCTGGTCGACGTGGAACTCGTTGAGCCGGGCGAACTCTGCCAGCTTGTCCGGTTTGTTCTGATGATGGGACAGCGGGTGAAACGGTGTCTTCACGCCGCCCTCGGTGAAAACGCGGGTGCTGACGTCACGGCTCATCTTGAACGCGGAGACGCGCGTGACCTCCGTCTGGAAGGCCAGCACCTGCAGGTCGAACATCAGCCGGACGTGATCGACGTAGGAATCGGGAACGCCAATCGGTGCCGAGGGTAGCGCCTGGGTTGGCTTGCCGGCGTTGTGCTGCTCGGCCTTCTCGATCCGCCGCTCGATCTCACGAACGTCCTCCAGGTAGTCCGAAAAGCGGGCACGGTCGCTCGGGCCCAGGCCCTGCTTCAGGTCCGCCACCTTGTCCATAATCCCGTCGAGGATGCTGGCATTGGTCTGCCGGCGCCGGAGCCGCTCTTCCGGCGATGCGCCGTCACCGAAGAGGCGCTCGAAGACCACCCGCGGATCGCGCTCCATGGGCAGCGGCGTCGTGGGCGAGGACCAGGAAATCGTATTGGCGTACACGCAGCTGTAGCCGTAACCGCAAGCGCCGGTCAGCGAGCCCACATCCTCGATACAAAGCTGAACGGACGGAAGCGGCGTGTCCTGGCCGAATTGCTGCGCGTAGATCTGATCGATCGAGGTACCGTTGTAGATATCCGCGCCTTCGGTCATCTTCGCATGCGCGCACGTCAGAAAGGCTGCCGACGATCGGGTGTGGTCGGCGCCGGCCTCGGCCTCGGTCTGGGCCGTCGCGTTGGCGATGTCAGTGTGGCTTACGATCGTCAAATACTCCCGATGCGCCTCCATCGATCGAAGGATCGGCGTGATCTCGAAGTCACGACCCTCGGCCGCGGGAGACCAGTAGCACTTCTTCGTTCCCTCGCCAGTGCTGCCGGCCGAGCCGTGGACCATTTCAATCGCGCACAGGCGGGTTCTTCGACCGGCGTTCGTCTTGCGCGCGGAGGCCAGTGCGGGCACCATCGCATCCAGGAACGGCAGGGCCAACGTGACGCCCATACCGCGAAGTGCGGTGCGCCTCGAAATGTGTTTCTTGGTAATGAACATGCTACCTCTCTTCACCTGCTAACCACTAGTTAATCTCGCCGGCAACCGTTGCGGGATCGCTGTCTTCCGCTTTCCTCATCTGAAAGGGCTCGCTCCTCACGATTCCCACGACGAACGATGAGAAGCGATTGTCGTTTTCCGCCGCCTCGCGCACGATTGAGCGCACCGCCGGCATGTCGTAGTGCTGGATCACCCGGCCGAGCGCATACATCAGAAGATTCCTGGTGAAGTTCCTGAGGAAAAGGGATTCGTTTCGCAGCAGGAACTCACGAAGATCTACCGGGCCACGGACTTCCGAGCCCTCGAACAGCGTGCCAGACGGGTCGATATCGAAGCCGCTGTCCCTCACACGCCACGCTCCGATCGGATCGAAGTTCTCGAGCGCGAAGCCGAGCGGGTCCATCATGGCGTGGCACGAGGCGCAAGCGCGGTTCGCCCGGTGTGCCTCCAGACGCTCACGTACCGACAGGACCTTCTGGCCCGACTCGTTCTCCTGGAGCGGGGGCACGTTGGCCGGCGGCTTCGGAGGTGGTGTCCCGAGGAGCACTTCCATGATCCAGGCGCCGCGAACCACCGGAGAGGTTCGGTTGGACAAAGAGGTCAGCGTGAGAATACTTCCGTGCCCCAGTAGTCCCCGTCGATTCGCGTCCTCGATCGGGATCCGCTGGAATCGGTTGCCGACGATGTTGGGGATGCCGTAGTGCATGGCCAGGCGCTGGTCGACGAACGTGTAGTCGGCGCGCAACAGGTCGAGCACGTTGCGGTCCTCGCGGACGATGCTGTCGAAGAACATCAACGTCTCGCGACGCATCGACTCGTTCAGGTTGTCGTCCCAGTCGTAGTACAGGTAGACGTCCGGGTGCGCGTCCTTCAGGTTCTGCAGGTGCAGCCAGTGCGAGGCAAAGTTCGTTGAAAGGGTCGCCGCGCGAGGATCGGCCAGCATGCGGCGAACCTGTCGCTCTAGAACGGCCGGCTCGCTGAGCTTGCCTTCGCTCGCTACCGTGATCAGCTCTTCGTCCGGAGCACTGCTCCACAGGAAGAACGACAATCGCGAGGCCAGTTCCTGGTCGGTTATCCGATAGATTCCGCCCGGGACGACATTCGCCGGAGTGCGCTCGAAGCGGAAAATGAACTCGGGGTCCGCAAGGATTCCCTGGAGTGCGGTGCGGATCCCGGAGTCGAAATCCCCTTGCTCTCTTCCGGAAGCGTACAAATCCAACAGGTTCGTCAGATCTTCGTCGCTCACCGGCCGCCGGAAGGCCTGCCGTGCCAGCTTCGCAAGGATCTCCCGGGCGCAACGCGCTTCCTCGCTCGCCTGCTCCGGCCGGCAGACGAATATTTTCCCGCGGCTGGGCGTGTCGCTGACTCCGGTAACGTCATAGGGCCCCTTCACGCCAAGATTCCTCAGGTGGGGCAACCCGGTGAGCCCTTCGACGTTCCCCGTCGTGAGATCGGCGGTGGCCCGTGCGAAGGGCATGACGAAGTCCTGGACCGGTCCCTCCGCTCTCTCGACGAAGGAGGCCGAGACCGTCTGTGGCCCGGCCTGGACCGGGATCGGGGGCGTCTTCAGGACTTCCGACACTTTCATCTTCCGGTTGATATCGAACAGCGCGACCCGCTCACCGTTCACCGCGATCTCGAGCTGCTCGCCCTCTGCCGGTACGTTGTCGCCGAACAACGGCCCCAGGCTCCGGAAGTACAAGCTCGCGATGAAGACGTAGTCTCCATCTGCCGGGAAATTGTGACGAATGGCGACCCCGCCACGCGTCCCGAAAGGCGTTCCTTCGACGTGCCGCAACTGCGAGAACGCCTGAAGGACGACGTAGGTCTCGACGATCGGAGTCGCTCCCGGATCACCCACCGCCAGCCGGCTGATCTTGCCGGCCGCACTGATATAGCTCTCGAGCAGCGTCGGCGAAACGGTCAGGACATCGGACATGTTGTCGTAGCCCTGGCTCATATCATCCGGCGGAAGCAGCGGCTCGACATCCACCTGAAGGTCCAGCAGGTCGCGGATCGAGTTGGCATACTCGGTTCGGTTCAGACGGTGGAGAATCGGCCGGCCGGGATTGGGAGCCGCGGCGGCCGCTCGATCGATCCCGGCCTCCAGATCCTTGATGAACGCCGCCACGTCGTTGACATCCGGCTGCGGCATGCCGGCGGGAGGCATCATGCCTGCTCGCAACTTGAGCAGTACCTTTTCCAACTGCTCCGCGTGGCGGCCGGGCTGGGTGAGGTCCACGTTCGCCAGCGAGTGGTTTCCGATTCTCAGATCGTCGTTGTGACAGCCCATGCAGTAATCGTTGACGAGCCGATCGTGCGCGGCGGCCGACGGCGACTCACCGGCAGGCTCCGCGGGAGCCATCGCTGCGAACAGGACGACTCCAGCGATGGACAGCACTAACTTCTTCATCACAAGGCTCTTGTCACTCGGCTCGGACACACGAGGCGAGGCAGGTCTGCTCGCGAGGCCAACCTTTCGTTCCCAGAACTATAGTGGGGCTGACTCATATTTGCAAACCCCGCCTGCCTCCGGACAGCCCCGACGGCCCCTTTATAATGAGGTTGCGTTCATCATGTCAAAACGCGTGGCCTCGGTGATTGGAACGGCGATGATGGCGATCTCCCTCGCCCCACCCTCCGCAGGTCAAATGTACGAGGACAACCTCTCGACCGATCATCCTGCGATCGCTTACTGGCAAGCGCCTCTCGACGATCCCGTCGCGCGTCTTTCACGGGAGCTCGACGCCGGCACGCGGAAGCTCGACGTCCACGGAGACGGGCTCTCGTATCTGCCGAGTCTCCTCGAGCACCTCGGTGTGAGCTCGAATTCGCAAGTGCTGGTCTTCTCGAAGACGAGTCTTCAGGAAAGCAGGATCTCCCCTCGCACCCCGCGCGCCATCTACTTCGGTGACGATGTGGCGATCGGATTCTCGCCTGGAAGCGGCGTCATCGAAGTCGCGGCGATCGATCCCCGGCAAGGCGTCGTCTTCTACGTGCTCGAGACGCAGAACGTGGGACCACCGCGCTTCGCGCGACCCCGCGGGTGTCTTCGCTGCCACCACGGTCCCGCGACGCTCGGTGTCCCCGGCATGTACGTCGGCTCCGTGTATGCGAGCCCCTCGGGGAGAGCGGACTTTCGCGACTCGATCGTCACGGACCACCGCACCCCTCTCGCGGATCGGTGGGGTGGATGGTATGTGACCGGCACCCATGGAGAACAGCGGCACCGAGGAAACGCCGTCTCAATCGATCCTGCAGATCCTGAAGTGATCGAGACCGAAGGAACGCAGAACCTGACAACCCTGGCTCGCAAGTTCGACGCCACCGGTTACCTCACCCCGCTCAGCGACATCGTCGCTTTGATGACGCTCGAGCACCAGACGCAGATGACGAACCTCCTGAGCCGGCTGGCATGGGAATCACGTATCGCCGAGCATGACGACGCCGCGGACATGCCACTCGACGCGCGCGTTGACGAGCTCGTTCGCTACATCCTCTTCGCGGACGAGATCCCGCTTCGAGAGCCGATCCAGGGTGTCTCTGCCTTCACCAAGACATTTCCTGAACGCGGACCGCGCGACCGCCAGAGTCGCTCGCTCCGCGACTTCGATCTTCAGAAAAGGCTCTTCCGACATCCGCTCAGCTACATGGTGTACAGCGAATCGTTCGACGCGCTGCCGGACACGGTTCGAGACCAGGTCTATCGGCGTCTTTACGACGTGCTGACAGGCAAGGACCGAGACGATCGCTTCGCCCGGCTCTCCGGCGAGGATCGGAACGCGATACTCGATATTCTCCGCGACACGAAATCGAACCTGCCAGCCTATTGGAGCCCGGCACCGCGAAGAAGAACGCTCCGTCACAACTAGGACGGTGCGATGCCGCTCACGTTCACGGGTCTGCTGCTTCGAATAGGTACTCTTCGATACCACAGTCGCCGAGGGCTTCCTTTACATCCGCCGTGCTCATCGGTTTGTCGAACGCTGGCGACAGCATGTCGAAGGTATCCAGGATCGCTTCTTCCTTGCGCTGCTCGACGGAGAAATCCGTTTTCTCGACATAGTTCGCCACCGGGATCAGGAATTGGGCTACTTTGCCGAGAAGTGGCAAACGAAACACGACGTCGGTCACCGGAAAAAGGACCGGCATGAGGACCTCGATGCTCCGCAGCAGCGATTCCGGGCGAAGGCGACGCGTGACGGGCCTCAACAAGTATTTGGAGTAGAGCCGGGTGTACCAGCGTCTTCCATAGATGGTCATTGCGAAGGAACCCCCTGGCGAGACGAGGCTCAGGAGCGATCGGACCGCGGTGGCCGGATCGGAAGTGTGATGGAGAACGCCGATGCTGTACACGTAGGGAATCGAGCTCCGTCTGACGGGCGGTTGAAGCAAATCACCCTGGAGAAGTGGACGTTGGGAAACCTGGAGAGATTGCGGGCGGCAGCACCCACAGCCCCCGTCCAGCACCCACTTCTCCTGGAGCCCAGCTCCCCTCCAACCCACCTCCTCCTCGAAACGCCGGTGCGAGTAGTCCGCCCCATTGGCGCTGTCGAGCTGCACTCTGGCAAAGCGATTCCACTGCAGATCGAACGAGGAGCAGTAGTCGTCCTCGGGAACGAACCTCGGAATTCCCGCGCGGATCGGGTATCGCTTGCCGGTTGCATCCGAGCGCAGGCTTCCTTCCCGAACGTCCTCTCCATCCGTTTCCTCGACTTCCAGACGAAGCTCTGAGCCCGTCCCGGGCTCACAGAGTATTTCCAGGAGTGATTCTTTCACCCGAAGATCCTCATGGTCCTGTCTCCCCGATCGCGGCAGTGCGCTGCCCACGGCCACATCATGGGCCAAGGGACACATCGAGAAGGATTTAGCTGGCTTGAAAAAAGACTAGCACAAAATGGACGAAGTTTTCGGAGGGAGGAGGATCGGAGAGGAGGAGTTCCTGAAACACCGGGACAAAACACCAAGGTCGCAAAGAGCGCAAAGTGTGAGCGGGAATCCGCTCTTCGCGTTCTGATGCTCCCGCCGGCTAGCTTTAGCCCCTAACCAGCCAGAGAGCCTACACAGCCTCAAATCAGGAGCAAGGTTCGCAAAGGAAACCAATCCCCTTTGCGTGCTTTGCGATCTTCGTGTTGACTCCTGAGGCGATATCTGCGCCCTTAGCAGGAAACGCAGTTGTGGTTGTTCTCAGAGCCCAGCTTCTCGAGCAACGCCAGCGTTTCGGGGAACGGCTGCACCCGCTGAACCGGGCCGTTTGCCATGTCGGCCGTGGTCTGGCCCCTGCGGCTCACCGCAGTGACATCGGCACCCTTGGATACGAGGAAGAGGACGCATTCGGTGTCCCCCCTCGAGGCGCAGTGATGCAGCGGCGTGTAAGCGTCGTGGTCTCTCGCGTTCACGTCGGCGCCCATCTCGTTGACGAGGTACTCGATCGCTGGCATGAAACCCGTCGGCGCGTACCGATGGGAGTTGGCGGCGAAACCCCGGCCGTAGCCCACGCCACAGGCCGCCAGAAGCGGCGGCACCGAAGGACCTCCCGGCGGCACCGGGGGCAAGCCGGAAAGGTCGGTGTCCTCGTCCTCGTCCTGCCCCCCCTGGTTCCGGGTGGCGTCGAAATCGTCCCGCCCGCTCGGTGCGACGGTCGGGATACTCAGGTCCGCACCATAGGCGATCAGGAGCTTCATGGCCTCGATGTCGCTGGCATACGCGGCGCGCCAGAACGGCGTGGCGCCGCCTTCGTCCACTCCGGATAGATCGAAGTTGTAGCCGGAGTACCAGACTTTCTTCTTCAACCGAACGTTCGGATCGGCGCCTCTCCCGAGCACCAGCTCCATGAAGTCCAGATACGACAGTTCCTGCTGCAGTTGGGCTCTGGGCTGCGGATACAGCGCCTTTGGCGCCCACTGCAAGTTCACCGCGGCATAGAGCGGCGTGGCCCCGGCGTCACTCGCAAGCGTCGGGTCCGCTCCTCGATCGAGCAGGTACTTGCCAAGGTCGAAGTGACCGTTGATCGTCGCAATCATCAACGGAGTGGTGTTGTCCGCGGTCAAAGCGTTCACATCGGCGCCCGCCTCGATGAAAACCTGTACCGCCTCCACGTGGCCCTGCCGGGCCGCCAGGTGCAACGGCGTCATACCGCCCTGCTTGCCGACGAGCGTGCCAAACGGCCTGCGGCGAAACCGCCGTCTTCGGCGTTCGCCCTCGGCCACCGGGTTCTTCTCTTTCTCCTCTTGTGCGCTCCCCACGCCGGGAAGCCAGCCGAATGCCTTCGCAAAGACACTGCCGCCCTCGGCGTCTTTCTTAGTCCCTGGCATCCCTGGCTTCGGTTCGGCACCCTCCTCAGACTGGCCGCCCGGACCACCTCGCGCCTGACGTCCCGTCTGACCGGTTGCGCCGGCAGGAGGCTGGCCCTGACCACCCTGGCTTTGTCCTTGACCCTGGCGCTGCCCCTGCTGTTGGCCGTAGATGTCCTCGCCGCGCTTGCGACGCTCGGCCGCCAGCTTCTTCTCCTTCTCCTCCATGTCTACGACCGTGGTCGCAATGGAGAAGTCCGCGCCTCGCTCGACCATCAGGCTGATGACGTCCGCCCGCCCGTAGGCCGCCGCGTACATCAATGCCGTTCGTCCCTTGAAGCTCTCCGTCGCGTCGACGTCCGCCTCATGAACCAGAAGAGCTCGCACCGTGTCCAGACTACCGGAGGCACTGGCGAACATGAGCGGCGTCGTTCCAGAAGTCGTGGAAGCGCTCGGATCGGCGCCGGCTTTGAGAAGCAGCGCGACCGTGGTGGCATTGCCGACCCTACTGGCCATCAGCAAGGGCGTGTAGGCGCCCAATCGGGTGGTGGCCTTGAGATTGGCTCCGGCATAGAGCAGCATCCTGGCCGTCTCCACGTCGCCTTTCGTGGCCGACCAGTGAAGCGCGGTCATACCGTCGCCCTGCGACGCGTTCACGTCACCACCCTGCCTCAGCAGCGAGCGTACCGTGTCCTGGTGACCCAGCATGGCCGCATCGGCGACAGGCGAGCTGCTCGGGATGTCACCGGGTGCCGCCGCAAGCAACGCCATCATGCAAAGCGCCCCTGCTACGATCCTGCCAATCCCGTTCATCGTTTCTTTTCCCGACATTCTGCTTGCTCCTAAGACATCCGTCCGGTCCTCGGGTGCTTCGATCCCTCTTGCGTCAGGCGACCGTCGACTCGGCCACCGACCCGGTCAGATCGAGCTCGCCCGTGCTGTCGCCGAACGTCTCCAGATCGTGGAGGCCAAGGCCATGCAACAGGGTCAGCATCACGTTCGCCATCGGCCTTCCATTCTCGGCTTTCACGTGCAGATTGCCCTTGAGGTGACCGTTGGCGCGGCCGGCAAGGAACAGCGGACAACGCTTGTGGTTGTGGACGTTTGGATTGCCCATGGGCGACCCGTACAGGATGAGGCTCTTCTCCAGCAGATTATGCTCGCCCTCCATGGTGTTCTTCAGCTTCTCCAGGAAGTACGGGATCATGCTGACGTGATACGTGTTGATCTTCGCGAAGTCCTCGATACGCTTGTCCTGCTCGCGGTGATGCGAGGCCGAATGAAAGGCGGTGTTGACCCCGCTTTCCGGGTACACTCGGCCCGAGGCGTCACGTCCCAGCTTGAACGAGAACACGCGGGTGAGGTCCGCCTCGAAGGCCAGAACCTGCAGATCGAACATCAAGTGGATGTGCTCTGCGAACGAGTCCGGAACGCCCATCGGGGCATCGGGCAGCTCTCGCTGCTCCCCGCTCGCGTTGCGCTCCTCGATCTTCTGGATCCGACGCTCGATCTCCCGAACGTTCTCCAGATAGTCGCCGAGCCGCCTGCGATCGGTCGGCCCCAGATCCCGGCTGAGACGGGATACCTCGTCCGAGATCCAGTCCAGGATGCTGCTGTTCGTTCGACGCCTCGACGCCCGGTCTTCAGCGGTGCCGCCCGAGCCGAACAACTGCTCGAACACCAGGCGGGGGTTCCGCACCGCCGGTAGCGGAGTGGTGGGCGACGCCCAGCTGATCGTGTCCGTATAGATGCACGAGTAGCCGTAGGTGCACCCGCCTGCCTGATCCACGTTCTCCATGGACAACTGCATCGACGGGATCGGCGTCTCCTGACCGAAACGCTGCGCGTAATACTGATCCATCGACGTCCCCGCCAGCACGTCCGAACCCTCGGTCTGCTTGGGATGCGACTGCGTCAGGAACACCGCGCTCGCACGGAAATGGTCTCCCCCGATCTCGGGCAGCGTGAACGCCTCCGCGTTGCGAACGTTGGTATTGCTGACGATCGTCAGGTAGTCCCGATACGGCTCGAGCGAGCTCAAGCTCGTCGGCGTGAGGTCGAACTCACTCCCTTCGGCCGCCGGAGACCACAGGTTCTTTTCCAGCCCATATTTCGTGGCCCCGGCCGAACCATGGACCATCTCGAGGCACACCAGGCGCGTCCGGGCCGACGGCGTACTCGCCCAGCTCCGGGCGGGCATCATCGCCTCCAGAAACGGCAGGGCCACCGTCGCGCCCATGCCACGCAGCACGGTGCGGCGGGAAACGTGCTTGTTGGTAATGTACATTGGGACTTCCTCCTCCTAATGCATCATCGCGCCTTGCCAAGCCGGGCGCCTCGGCGTTCTCGGTGCGTCACCGTAACTATGAAGCAAGGCACTAAGGCTGCCGCTCGGAGAAGCTGTAGACGCATTTTTGAACAGCCTAGTTCTCCATCGCGTCGGTCGCCTCGATGGGCTCGGCACGGCTCATCTGGAATGCCGCGCTCGAAACCACCCCCTTGATGAAAGATGAGATGCGGTGGTCGTTTCGGGCGCCCTCCCGGACGATTTGGCGAACCGCCGGCATGTCATAGTACTCGACCCTTCGACCGAGCGCATAGGTCATGAGGCTCGCGGTGAAAGCCGTCACGACCACATCAGAACGGCTCACCAGAGCGTCCCGAAGGCCCAGGGGACCATCGATGGGCGTACCATCGTACAGCTCGCCGGAAGTATCGATGGGGTTCCCGTTGTCCTTGATGCGCCAGGCCCCGGTCACGTCGAAGTTCTCGAGCGCCAGACCCAGCGGGTCGATCACCTGGTGACAGGAATGGCAGGCTGGATTCGCCCGATGCATCTCCATCGCCTGGCGCACCGAGAGGACCTTGCCTTCTGCCGCGTCCGTGGTCACTTCCAGGCCCTCCACATTCGGCGGCGGCGGCGGCGGCGGGGTGCCGATGAGGACTTCCAGGATCCACTTGCCTCTTTGTACCGGAGAGGTCCGGCTGGCAATGGAGGTCAGGGTCAGGATACTGCCATGACCCAGCACCCCTCGCCGCTGGGAATTGATGCCGTCGAGAGGAACGCGCCGGAACTCGCTTCCGGTCACGTTCGGAATCCGGTAGTGCTGGGCCAGACGTTCGTTGACGAACGTGTAGTCCGCTGTCAGCAGCTCGAGAACGCTCCGGTCCTCGCGAACGAGGTTGTCAAAGAACAGCTCTGTCTCGCGCATCAGGGCGTCCGCGAGATTCTCGTCGTACTGGGGATAGAGCAAATAGTCCGGATCCAGCCTCTCCAGATCCTGCAGACGCAGCCACTGCACGGCGAAGCGCGTCGCCAGAGCCTCTGAGCGGATATCCGCCAGCATGCGCTCTACCTGTTGCTCGAGCACGACCGGATCCGAGAGCTTGCCTTCGCCGGCCAGACGAAGGAGCTCCTCATCCGGAGGGCTCGACCAGAGAAAGAACGACAGCCGCGAGGCCAGCTCGATGTCACTGACTCGATAGTTCTGACCGGGCTCGGCGTCCCCCGGCCGCTCCAGGCGGAACACGAACTGGGGATTTGCCAGTATCGCCTGAAGCGCGGTGCGAATCCCGGACTCGAAGTCGCCTTCCTCGCGCCCGACGCGATAGAAGGACATCAGCCCCTCGATGTCCGAATCGCTGAGCGGGATCCGATAGGCCTGGGTTGCCAGTCGGCGGATGATCTCGTTCGCACACGGGAGCTCGTCGGCAGCCGACGTGGGGCGACAGGTAAACACCCGGCGACGGCTTCGGGTATCCGACACTCCGGTGACTCTGTTCGGACCATTGATGCTGAAAAAACGCAGATGAGGCAACGTCGTCAGCCCGTAGGCCTTGCCGATGGTCGTGTCGGCAAGGGTGTGCTCGATAGGAGACACCAGATCATCGACGGGTCCCGTCCACTTTTCGATGAAGGCGGCCGACACCCTTTGCGGTCCTGCCTTGATGAAAACGGGCTCAGTCTCGAGAATCAGGCCTTTCTCGCTCGATTCCGACATGAACGGGTCGATGTCCAGAAGCGCCATTCGCACGCCGTTCACGGAGAACTCGAGCTGCTCGCCTTCCACCGTCATTCCGAACAGAAGCCCCGTCGGTGTTCCATGGAGCTGTGCCTTGAAGATGTACTCGCCATCGGCGGGGAAGTTGTGGACGACGGAGATTCCCCCGCGAGTGCCGACCGGGGCACCCTCGACGTGGTTCATCTGCGAGGCGATCCGCGGAAGCTTGAACGTTACTTCCCGGGCATCGGCGTTCGGCTCACCCACCGCGGAGCGGCTGGTCTGATCGGCAGCCCGCAGGTAGCCTTCCATGAGGGTTGCGGACATGCTCTGCACGTCTGCAACGTTGTCGAAGCTGTGGCTTATCGTGTCCGGAGGCAGAAAGACGGTGACGTCCACGTCGACCGCAAGCAGATCTTTGACCGCTCGAGCATACTCGGCACGATTCAGCCGCTGAAAACTGCGCCGGCCGGGATTCGGCTCTTTCGCCCAAGCCTCGTCGATACGGACCTCGAGCGACGACGTCAAAGCGGCTCTTTCGTGCTCCTCGGGTTGAGGCGCGAAGGCAGGTGGCATCATCCCGGCGTTGAGCTTGCGGATCATCTTCTCAGCAACTTCGGCGTTCTGCTCGACATGTGTCGCATCAAACGATTCGAGCGTCAGGTTACCCGTCATCGCAGCGTCGCTGTGGCACATCACACAATAGTCGTTGAGCATCGTGCTCATCGCGTCGGGCGAGAGTGTGGAAGCGCTCGTCGCGGGCTTTCCCTCCGGCTCTTCAGCGCTTGCCGGCCCGGCCGCTCGCGCTGGTCCTTGGGCGGCCACGGAAACGTACACGAGCACGCCCCCCAGCAACGCAAACGTGAATCGCTTCATTGTCGTCTCCTGCCACGCGATGCCATCAAGCCACTGCTCGACGTCTGCAAACGGGAACTCGCGCAGCCTCAAAGCTTTGAGAACGCCCTCTCACCGTTACCGCATGGGAGCACAGCCCTACGTCTCCCTGCGATGAGGAAGCTTTTCCCACTACATCTATACTATATCGCCTGTCCAGTCCACCCTTGTCAATCCCCCATTCGGGGGAAAACCCGGCCAGGCAGCTCCCGAATCGCTAACGGATGTAAAGACCTGATTCTAAACGATGTATATTGGTGAGCCGGACGTCGATCGCCTCGACGAAGAGGTGGCGGTCAGGGACATTCTCGTCATGGTCAAATCACCCGACGTCGAGGAGAGACCGTTTACGGTGACGCTCCGCAAGTACGATCTCGTCCCATCGACAGACCAACCAGACGCCACCGTCGCGCTGGATGATCGTGGGCATCCAGGAAGGCAGCTAAGTACCCTGTTTCACAATTACGGTCACGCACCGAGAACGTCGAGACGCCCGGGTGGCAAGGCGCGAGAAGTGAGTAATATCTGGATATATGAGCGACGAGCAACGCCGCCAGACGGGATGGTTCGGCGTTCGAATGCGACCGTAATTATGGAACGGGGTACTAAGGGCCCGCGCAAGAATAACTTCACATTTTGGGACGCCGATCCAGACACAGTCAATGGAAGCACTCTGGCAGGAAATCCGACACGCTCTCCGGAGCCTCTATCGCAACGCCGGGCTGAGTGCCGCCGCCATTGCGACGCTCGCGGTCGGTCTGGGGATGAACGTCGGTGTATTCAGCCTCGTGAACACCGTCCTTCTGCGGCCCTTCGCTTTCCCCGAACAGGACCGCCTCGTCATCCTGTGGGAGCAGGACCTGACGCGCGACCAGCATCTTCATGAGGTCTCCTTCCCGAACTTCCAGGACTGGAAAACCCAGAGCTCCTTGTTCGATGACATGGCGGCGATGGGCTCGACCTTCTGGGGGCGACTCCGGTTTGTCGGAGAGGGGGAGTTCTTATTCGGTATCAATCGGGCGGTCTCCCATTCCTTCTTCGCCACACTCGGAGTAGAAGCCGCCCACGGGCGCACGTTCCTCCCGGAGGACGACCTGCCCGGCGCTCCGCCGGTGGTGGTTGTGAGCCATCGGTTCTGGTAAACCCGCCTCGGGAGCGAGCCGGGCGCGGTCGGCCGAAGCTACCCGGTGGAGGGCGGCGATCCCGTCACAGTGGTAGGCATCATGCCGCCGGCGTTCGATTATCCCAGAGGGACGGACGTCTGGACCACGGTCGGCCCTGTCCTCGCTGCGGTTGCCGAGCGGCCCGAGTGGAGCGACGAACGCTCGAGATCCCTGGGCGTCCTCGTCGTCGTCGGGCGTCTGAAGGCCGGCGTCTCTCTCCAGGAGGCGGAATCACAGCTGACCGGGATCGTGCGGCAGTTGCACGAGGAATACACGCCGAGCACGAGTGGCCACCGAAGCATCCACATCCTCTCGCTGGTCGAGCACGCCCTTGGCCGAACGCGACCCGCGCTCTTCGCGCTCTGGGGCGCGGTGGGACTCGTGCTTCTTCTGGTCTGCTCGAACGTGGCGGGACTCCTCCTCGTGCGAGAGGCCTCCCGAGCGAAAGAGCACGCGCTCCGACTGGCGCTGGGTGCGGGACGCCTGCGCATCGTTCGACAGATGCTACTCGAGGCCGGGGTTGTTACCGTTGCGGGGGGAGCCGCAGGGCTGCTCCTGGCCCAAGCGTCTCTCGGACTTTTCGCAGGCCTGAGTCCAGTGGAGATTCCGCGACTCGAAGAAGTGGCTCTGGACTCGGACGTCCTCGGGTTCGTGGCGATCTTGATCGCGGCCACCGTCGCTCTCGTTTGTCTCGCACCCGCCGCTCAGTTCGCGTCACCGAAGGTGGCCGCCCTGCTGGGAGATGCGGCGCGGGGCTCGTCGGAGTCCAGGCGTGGCACCGTATTGAGGCGGTGGCTCGTCGCGGCACAGATCGCCCTCGCGTTCATCCTGCTGGTGGGCGCGAGCCTCATGGCCCGAAGCTTCTTCGATCTGCTCCGGGCCGATCTCGGGTTCGAGCCCCGAAACCTCCTAACTTTCAATCTCGACCTCCCGGAAGACACATATCCCACCCACGAGGCGAAGCGCACGTTCTATCGAGAGCTCCTCCGGCGGGTCGAGTCCCTCCCGGGTGTCGTCGCCGTGGCCGGCACCAGCAACCGGCCGTTCCGGGGTGACGAGATCGGCGTCGATGTGACTTACCACGTGGAGGGGCAGACGGAGACGGACCGCGAGCAGAATCCGAGGGCCATCGGGTTCGTTGTCACGACGGACTATTTCCGCACCATGAACATTCGATTGCTTCGAGGACGCACGTTCACCCAACGGGACGACGCGAGAGCCGAGCGGGTGATCGTTATCAGCGAGAGCCTGGCGCGTCAGGCGTGGCCGGGTCAAGATCCCATCGGCAAGGGACTCTGCTGCGGCTGGTCACAGAACGGCGACAGTCCGTGGCTTACGGTCATTGGCGTCGTAGAGAACGCCAGGTATCGCGACGTTCATGAGCCGCGCCTGGATATCTACGGGCACTACCTCAGGGATGGAGCACCCTGGCCAGCTTCTTCGTTCGAACCGGCTCCGATCCCCTGTCGCTGGCCGGGCCAGTACGCGCGGAGCTTGCGGAGATCGATCCGGAGCGTTCGATCGAAACCTTCACAACGATGGAAGCGGTGATGTCCGGTGTGTACGCGCCGTGGCGCTTCAACATGGTGGCCTTCGGGGTTTTTGCGTTCGTCGCGCTGGGCCTGGCAGGTCTGGGACTCTTCGGGCTTCTCGCGTTCAGCGTCCGTCAGCGAACGCGCGAGATCGGTATCCGCATCGCGCTCGGTGCCACGAACAAACGCATCCTGAAAATGGTGATGCGTGAGGCGATGGTGCTGATACTCACCGGAACCGTCATCGGCATGGCGGGTGGGCTCGGACTCACGCGCGTTCTCGCGAGCCTTCTCTACGGAGCCAGCGCGACGAACGTCTCGACCTACCTCGCCGTCACCGCGGTCTTGTTCCTTGCTGCATGTTTCGCGACCTATCTCCCCGCTCGCCAGGCGGTGCAAGTCGACCCCGCCGTGTCTCTCCGCCACGAGTAGTGCTGTTCACATATCAGAGCCAGAAAGAACGCTTCAGACGACGAAAACCTCCTGACCGGCAGTGAGAAAACTCTCGGTTCGAGCCGGTGTTTCGAAAGGCCAGCCTACGATCGTATGATGAACACTAATCCCCCGGCGACGACGAACCGTCATGAGCGACAGACCACGCGCGATTTACTGCTGGTTCGACACCGAGTACACGGGACTCGACATCGACCGCGCGGAGCTTCTCGAAGTGGCGCTCATCGTGACCAACGAAACCCTCACACCCATTGGGACCCGACCCGATGGGATCCCCGGGGAGCTTCTCACTGAAGACGGGCTGTGCGCGTTTCTCACCCCGCCGCCCCGCTCCCGAATCTCCAGACACGTCCGCGACAACTACCAGACGCTGCTCGAGCGATGCGATCGCGAAGGTCGCACCGTCGCAGAGGTGGACCGCCATCTCGCCACGTACCTAGATCAGTTTGACCGGGCCGGTTCCGAGGACCCGGGGGACCGTCCGATACTCGCTGGAAACTCGATTTTCTCGGACTATTTTCTCGCTCGCAAGCACCTCCCCGAATTTGCGCAGAGACTGCACTACCGCCGGCTGGACGTTTCGAGCTTCAAGCTCGAGTGGCTGCATTTCTACCGGGGCGAGCGCTTTCGGAAGAAAGGCAACGCGGAGCTCATCTCGCAGTTCTACCCGGGCAAGGACCCCGTCACCGGCGACAAGCACGACGCCTACTTCGACACCCAGGCCTCGATCGCGGAGCTCGCCTTTTATCGCTCGCGGCTTTCGCCTCGGGGCTCTTGATCCTCCGGTAACCAGACCTCGTGCACATGGACCCAGCGAACGCCGTTGGGCGTGTCGAAGGCGCGCTCGAGAATGGCCGAGCTCATCTTCGTGCTCGACGCCATGACGATCGCGCCCAGACTCGCGTCGGAGGAGACAGTATACCGCTCCGCTCATGAGCCACGCCGACGCCTAGCGTTCGGTGTCGCACGGAGCTAGTATGGAGCCTGAGGAGTTGGTCGTGACCCCGCAAGCCTGGATTTGCATGGCTCTGTGTTTCGTAACGCTGCCCGCTCGTGTGGCGAACGCGCAGGAACCCGACCCCCAGGAACGGTTCCGCTTCGCCGTGGATGTCGATCAAGTGGCACTCGACGTCGTAGTGACCAACCGCCGGGGCCGCTTCGAGAAGAACCTCAAGGCAGAGGATTTCCAGGTTCTCGAGGAAGGCGTGCCGCAGCGGGTGACCTTCTTCACCTCGTCTTTCACGCCGGTGACTGTGCTTTTGCTTCTCGATTCCTCACCGAGCGTACGGACGAGCCTGAACGCGATCAAGCTTGCCGCGAACCGCTTCGTCACCAACTTGAACGCCGGTGACAAGGCAAAAATCATCCTGTTCCACGAGGTCTACACGACCGGTCCGGCCTTCACCGATGACGAGTTGCAGCTCATTGCTCTCATCAGCTCGATGCGTCCGCGCGGTCGACGAACGATTCTCTATGACTCCATTCTGAGGGCTCTCGAGGATCTCGAGCCCATCGACGGCCGCAAAGTGCTCTTGTTGCTCTCGGACGGGACCGACGCAGGAAGCAAGGCCTCGCTGGAGGACGTGATCGAGAGAGCTCGGCGCTCGAACGCCGTGATCTACACCATCGGCTTCATGGGCTGGACGATGAAAAAAGGCATGTTCGTCGAAAAAGACCCTCTGACGAAGATCGCGGCAACGACCGGCGGCCGCGCGATCTTCCCGCAGGATGACGAAGAGCTGGGCGAGAGCTTCGAAGAAGTTAAAGAGGAGCTTCACCGGCAGTATCGCATGGCCTTCGTGCCCTCCTCCGACCAGGGAGACGAGAGCGTATGGCGGAAGATCGAAATCCGCGTGCCCCGCAAGAGCAAGTCCATCATTCGCACTCGCCTCGGCTACTACACCCGTCCGAAGAAAAAGCCCTGACTGACGGGGCCGATCACGCACCACTCTCCGAGTGCTCCAGACGGAAAAGACGAACCACGAAGGACACGAAGCGATCCATTCCTGAACCCGACTCGGGAACTTGATCTATGGAAGAAGGGCCTGGAGAGAGAACCGTCTGGACCCCTCCCAACATCCGCCCATTGAAATGCAACCTGTTCCAGGTGTTCTTCTTCGTGACCTTCGTGATCTTCGTGATCTTCGTAGTTTAGTTGTTTTCAGCAAACCTGCAGGCTCGAATCGACCCCGAGAATCCGAACATCGTCTATTCGATGTCCAGTACGCCGGCATCGTGCGCTTCGACCGCGAGAGCGGTGAACGCCAGGAGATCCAGCCGCAACCGGAGCCCGGCGAGCAAGCCATCCTGTGGCACTGTGGCACTGGGACGCTCCGCTCATCATCAGCCCGCACGCGTCGTCTCGGCTCTATTTCGCGGGCAATCGTCTCTTCCGAAGCGACGATCGCGGCGACACCTGGGTCCCGGTCAGTCCGAACCTGAGCCGAGGCGGCGATCGCAACGAGCGCGAGATCATGGGCCGGGTGTGGGGCGTCGACGCCGTGTGGAAAAACGTCTTCACGTCACCGTACGCGACGATCGTTTCGCTCGACGAGTCACCACTGCAGGAGGGCCTTCTGTACGTCGGGACCGACGACGGGCTCGTTCAAGTCAGCGAAGATGCAGGCCAGACGTGGCGCACCGCCGAACAGGCGCCCGGTGTGCCGCCGCGCACCTACGTCGCCGACGTCCTTGCCTCGCGGCACAGCGCGGAGCGCCTCTTTGCGCTCTACAACAACCACAAGGAAGGTGACTTCGCACCCTACGTATACCGGAGCGACGACCGGGGACAGAACTGGACCTCTATCACCGGCAACCTGCCGGAGCGCCACGTGACCTGGACCCTCGTCGAGGATCACGAGCAGCCCGACCTGTTGTTCGTGGGTACGGAGCTCGGATTGTTCTTCACGGTGGATGGAGGCGGCCGCTGGGTGCAGCTCCAGGGTGGTGTTCCCACCATTCCGTTCCGCGACCTCGAGATTCAGCGGCGAGAGAACGACCTCGTGGGTGCTTCGTTCGGTCGCTGTTTTTTCATCCTCGACGACTACACGCCGCTGCGGCATACGACCGCCGAAGTCCTCGAGCAGGAAGCCTTCCTCTTTCCGGTGAAAGACACGTGGCTCTACGTCGGGACAACCCGCTGGGCGGTGGCGAAAAAGCATCGCAGGGAGATGGTTTCTTCACCGCCCCGAATCCACCCTTCGGCGCGACGTTCACCTATCACCTGCGAGATTCCTTGACGACGCGCGCGAAACGTCGACGGGAAGAGGAAGACGCTCTCGTCGAGCGGGGCGAGCCCGTTGGCTATCCGAGCTGGGACGAACTGAGGCTCGAGGACCGCGAGGAGCCACCGAGCATCGTGCTCACCGTTCAAGACGAAGAGGGAAGCGTGGTGCGCCGCATCACCGGGCCGACCCGCTCAGGGTTTCATCGCGTGGCCTGGGACTTGCGCTACCCGAGCTTCCGGCCAACGCGGCTCGACGGGAATCGTCCGGGACCTATGGCGCCCCCGCGTACATACACCGTCCGCCTCGCCCGGCGCGTCGACGGCGAGCTCACCGCGCTGTCCGAACCCCAAACTTTCGAAGTCACCCCTCTTGGCAACGCCAAGCTCCCCGCCGCAGATCGGCGAGCGTTGGTCGCCTTCCAGCAGAAAGTGGGACGGCTGCTTCGCGCCGGCTTCGCGACGAACGCCGTCGCCGACGAGACCGAAGAACGTCTTCGGTACATCAAGCAAGCCCTTTTCGACGCGCCCGGCGCCGGCGAGAGTCTTGCGAGCGAGGCACGCGCCATCGAGCGCCGCCTTCTCGACCTCCGGATGGAGCTCTCGGGCGACGAAACGATCGAGTCCCGAGCGGAGAGGACGCCACCCGCCATCGTCGACCGCATCCAGCGCATCACGAGAAGCTGGGCGTCGACGTCGCGACCTACGACGACGCACCAGCGGAGCTACGAGGTCGCGGCGGAGGCCTTCGCGAGCGTCCTCGAGCGGCTTCGTACGCTGACCGGGCAGGATCTTCGCCAGCTCGAGGAGCGGATGGAGACGGTGGGTGCCCCCTGGACCCCGGGACGGCCGCTACCCGGTGGCAACCCGAGCCGTAAACGCCACAGAATCGCCATGATCGAAGGTTCGCTGAGCGTCTGTTCACTGTCCGCTCATCCTTTCCTCGTGTCCTCGAGCCGGGCGTCGCCTACGCTCGATCCATGAAAGTCAAAATGATTCTCCCGGCGCTCACCGAGGCGAAGAGCCCCTACTTCCGGCCGATCAAATACTCACTCTTTCCACCGCTGGGGCTGGCGACCCCTTCGGGCGCAGAGCAAGTACCAGAACCTGCGTCGCGACTACGGCGAGGTCGTCCGGCGGATGCACGACCTCGGTGTCATGGTGAATGGAAGCTTCGTCTTCGGAATGGACGAGGACGACGAGAGTGACTCCGAGAGCGATCGGGACGTCCGACTCAGTCAATGGATTTGGCGCGCTGAGCGACGAGATCGGCGACGTCGGCGCCGTAAAGGCGCTCAGCCAAGCGGACGCCAAGCTCCTGCTCGGAGATGTCAGGATTAGACTGCCGGAGCTCGCTGACGACCAGCAACCGCAGCGAAGCGTTGAGCTGGTCCATGAGCGCCAGTTTTCGGTGTGGGGGCGCCTTTCTGAGGAGCTCCAGGACAACCCGCCTGGCTTCCGGACTGGTGTCGGACAAACTCGGCATCGCTTTACGACGGGGATCTTATCCGTTCCTCCCGATTGGCCGCGAGCGCATGTTTGCCGCTCAGCCCGAAGCCGGCAGGACCAAGGACCCTACGCGGGAGATGGCATGGTAGCGATCGTCGTGAGTGAGAACAGTGGCTCCGAACCGAGCGGCTAGAGCGGCAATCCATATGTCGTTCGTTGGAACCGGTTTGCCGGCAGCACGAAGGTCAACCACGATTTCGGCGTAGACTCGGCCGACCTCGCCATCGACGACGAGCTCCTCGACCACCGGGCTGGCCAAGAACTCGCGCAACTCCGCCTCGTTCTGCTCGCGCCGCCGCCCGAGAAGGAATCCCGTCCACAGCTCTCCGATCACGATGGCGGGCAGACCGAGCCATTCTGCAGCATCGATGATCGACGTAACCTGACCCGCGCCTCGCTTGAAGTTGCTGTAGGCGGAAGTGTCGAGGCAGAAGCGACTCAGCGCCAAAGCTCCTCGTCGATCTGCTCGGTGAATGCGATTGCCCTTTCGAACTCCTCGAACTCCTCCTGGGACCACGTTCCCGAAAGGCGGGCAAGGCCGTTGCTGCGTCTGGCGGGACCCATACCAAGAGCCTGTCGGAGTAGATCAATAACCGTCTGGTTCAAGGACGAGCCACGCCGCCGCCGTTCCTCGTTTAGTGCCTCTGCAAGCTCGTTTGGGAGATTTCTGACAGTCAAATGGGTCAATGATCTACCCCCGATATGCATTCAATGAATGCATTATAGTGCGTTCCTGGGAACAGCTCAAGCCGAACGGCGCTTTGACATTCTGGATACTGCCGGCGTAGCCCAAAATGTGAAGTTATTTTTGCGCGAATGGCTACGCACGCAACGAATTCAAGCGACCCCAGCGGGCGGCTTTCGCCTTGCGGACAATTTCAGCCTGGGTGGGGGCGTCTCGCTCATGCGCGGGCGTTTGGACAATGATGCCGAGTTCATCGCGCCCTTGCCCGAAACGCTTCCCGATGGGCGGTTCGGGCTCAATCTCTACGCGCCGAATGCGCAGGCTGCCACGAGCCGCACCCGCATGCATGGCAGCGATTGGACCTTCAACGCAGGCTTTCTCTGGAAGCCCACGCCCCAGTGGGGCTTTGGCGGCTTTTTTCGTCTCGGCCCCACGTTTGCGCTGAGCAATGAGGATCAAGCGGGACCGGCGTTCGATCGAACCCCTTCCGACGTCGTGCGAGCGCGCGCGCGCCTATTTCTGGCGGAAGGTACGGTGGGTCTACCCAACGTCTTCGGTGTCGGCGCTGCCTTCAAGTCGGAAAGCGGAGCCCTCACCGTCAGCTTCGAATGGGACCACGTCGGGTACAGCAGGTTTCTGGAAACGTTCATTCTCGAGCCAGCAGCGGCGGATGAGGGTGATGTGGAGCAACGGGATGGAAACGAGCTTCACATCGGCCTCGAGTATGCCTTCATCACCCGATCGCCCCTGGTGGCGCTGCGGCTCGGCGCCTGGCTCGATCCCGATCATCGCTTTCTCTGCATCGAGGACAGAGATCTGTTGTGCCAGGCGCTTTTTCGTGGCGGCGATGACGAGCTGCTACTTCACCACCGGCCTCGGCATCGCTTTCGCACCCTTTCAGCTCGACGTCGGCCTCGACCTTTCCGAGCTGGTCGACACGCTCTCTGTTTCGGCGATCATCAGCTTCTAGGAAAAGAGCCGTCAATGAGGTGACGAGGCGTTGCTTCACCGATTGAGCTTACCGACGAATCCCGTCCGACATTCATGGCAGTCATGGATCCCGTTACCATGTATCGGGTGATTCAAAAGTATCTGGAAAAGCTACCGGGAGCGATCGGTGTGGTGTCCTGAAGTCCGCCCCGGACGGTTACCATTATCTGAGCCTCAATGCAGGATCCCCCAGCAGGTGATAAATGCTCAGAAGCTCTGGGAAGGCTCCGGTCTCCGCATAGGCCACCTGAGCCGCCAACACCGCATCGCCCAGCCGCTCGTGGCTTCCGTTGAAGAGCTCTTGCAGCAGCGCTTGGTGGTACCGGTGCGCCGGTTCGTTCACACTGAGCCCGCTCGGTGAAAACGCCGCAATGGCCCCCTTGCCCTCGGCTTTCAGCAGCTCTTCGGCCAGCGAGTTGAAGTACGGGAAGTGGAAGTAGCCGTTCAGGCAGTTCATCGTCAGAAGCAAGGGTTGTTGGGTCTGGGGGGCCAGTAAAGGCGCGTCCCAAATATTGAAGCAGAGTTTTGCTGGATCCCGTCGACATAAATCCTCAACAAGTTGGGTACATCCGCGACGCCGACGACGTGATGCCAGACTCCATCATTGATGGGGCCGAAGGGCATCGTAACAATTTGAGAGGCATCGACAATGAAAGCTGGTGCTTGCTATACCGGGCGTGGGGAAAAGACAACGGCTGCGAACGCAGAACCCTCAGTCCACGTAAAGCGTACCAAACAGCTTCGTGCGTACTATCGACCTCACGAAAGACGGCACGATCTACTGGCAGGATCCGGGAGGCTGGCACGCGCCGGACTTCGTGAGCTGAAAGGCCGTCGGCGTCTCAGAGGACCTTGAGGCGGATCCCCTGATGACGCATGACGATCTCGCCCTCCTCGACCGTGATCTTCCAGGGCAGGGTCCACTCGACCTGCTGCGTCTTCGACGGATTGCCTTCGGATCGGTAGCGATTCGAGCCCGGGACGCGGACCGAGACGTGCACCTCGTCTTCCATAGAGCGTTTGATTTCGAGCTCGGCCGACGGGCCATCGATGACCGCTTCCCGGTAGACCTGGAGGCTCGTGACTTCCTCGACTCGGGTCGGCAGATGTTCGAGCGCCGGCTCTAGCATCTCCGGAGTCATCGTTTCGAAGTGTTTTCGCTCTCGTTGCTCGAAATTCTCCGGCGTGAAGGTATCAGACAGCTCGATCTGCGCGATCGTGCTCTCGATGATCGTCGCCTTGTGTGCCTCGGTCAGTCCGTTCGCCAGGGGACTCTCTGGAGAACATCCGGACAACAGCCACGCCGTCAGGAGTAAACCGTGATAGCGCCATTGCATCGCTTCCGCCTCCTTTCTTCAAGAGTGCGGGACGCGATGGCTCGATGCAAGCGGCTCGAGCGGCGCTCGTCCTTTACTTCGTCGGCAACGGTCGCGAGCGGTACTTCTCGTAGAGCTCCAGATGCTTGTTCGTCAGATCGACGGGCTCACCCTTGATGAGCACGTGCTTCACCTCGGTGCGAATCTCGAGCGGATCGCCGTCCGTCACGATGAGATTCGCCACTTTCCCTTCTTCGATCGTCCCCAGCTCCTGACCCATCCCGAGAATCTCCGCCGGGTTCACGGTGACCGCGCGCAGCCCTTCTTCCTTCGGAAGCCCGTAGCCGACCGCCATTCCCGCTTCGAACGGCAGGGTCCTCGAGTTCGCAGCCCCGAAGGTCGCAAAGGCGATCTTGACTCCCGCGGCGTGCAGCTCGCCGGCGTTCGAATAGGCGCGGTCGTAAGGGTCGTCCTCTTCGCGCGGCACGGCTTGCGTCGGGCCGAGAATGACCGGGATTCCCTTCTCGGCGAGAAGCTCCTTCACCTGGTAGGCTTCCGCGCCGCCGGCGAGGATCATCCGCAGGCCGTTCTCGGTGGCGAAGTCGATGGCGTCCCGGATGGTGTCGGCATCGTCGGCGCGGATGAGAACGGGAAGCTCGCCGCTCACCACGCGCGCGAGCGCCTCGAGCTTTTCGTCCTTCTCGAAGCGCGACGCATCACCTTTCTCCCGTGCCTGCGCGTAGTGGCGGGCTGCCGTCATCCACTCGGAAAGCTCGGCGACACGCTCGTCGTACTCTTTCTTGACCTGTTTGAAAAGTCGCTCCCGCCGGCTGAACGTGGCGGGATCGAACGTTGTCGTCTGCTTTGTCGGCCAGCCGAGCATCATGCCGATCGAGGGAGCGATCGCCATCTCCTCGACCGTCCAGCCTTCGAGGTGATAGAGCGACGCTTGGCCCGGGATCCCGAACGACGGACCCCCGCGTCCGCCACCACCCGGGGCGGCCACCGCGTGGGTGATGCCATTGGCGCGGGCCACCGGGATGAGCTCGCTCGCCGGGTGCACGGCAGTGATGGCCTTCAGCTGCGGGTTGAACTCCCCCAGCTCCGTCGTGTCGACCGTGGCGGCAACCGCGCCCACCTCGCTCAGGCCGAGATGTGTGACGGAATCGAAGAGACCCGGATAGACATCCAGGCCGTCCGCTTCGATGACCTTCACACCGGATGGAACCGCAAGGTTCTCGCCGACGTCGGCGATGCGTCCGTTCCGAATCACGATCGTTCCGTTCTCGATGGCGGGACCGGCCAGCGTGTGGATGCGAGCGCCGCGAATGGCGTAGACCTCGTCTTCCTGGGCGCTGGCGGTGAGCGCGAAAGCAGCTGAGAGAAAGAGGACACCCGCGAGCATCGATCGTTTCGTCATCGGATCTCTCCTTGGCCTCCCGGAGTCGGACGGCGTCCTTTCCTGGGTTTCTTTTCTTCCTCTTTCTCGAGTTTTTCCATGAGCGTCTCTTTTTCCTTCCGTTGAGCCTCGCGCATGGCCTTGTCTTTCTCCAGGTCGAACAGGACTTCGCCATCGACGATGGTCTTCTGAACGACGGCGTAGACGCTCAGGGGATGATGATTGAAGATGGCGAGATCGGCGTCCTTCCCGACCTCGATGGATCCGACGCGATCGTCGATTCGAAGCTGTCTGGCGGGATTGATGGTGATCATGGCCAGCGCCTGTTCATCCGTCAGCCCTCCCCATTTCACCGCCTTGGCAGCTTCCTGGTTCAGATGGCGCGCCTCTTCCCGGCTGTCGGAGTTGATCGAGACCAGAACCCCTCGCTCGGTCATCAGCGCAGCGTTGTACGGAATGGCGTCATAGGCCTCCACCTTGTAGGCCCACCAGTCGGAGAACGTCGAAGCACCCGCACCATGCGCCGCGATCTCGTCGGCCACCTTGTAGCCCTCGAGCACGTGCTGGAGCGTCGCGATCCGGAAACCGTTCTCTTCGGCCAGACGCAGGAGCTGCAGGATCTCGTCCGCACGGTAGCAATGGGCGTGTACGAGGCGCTTCCCTTCCAGAATCTCTACCAGCGGCTCGAGCTCGAGGTCGCGACGCGGCTCCACCAGGCCGCTCTCACCCGCCGCTTTCTTCTTCTCGTACTCCTGCCACTTGCGCTGATACTCCCGCGCATCGTTGAAAGCCTGGCGTACCACGTCCATGACTCCCATGCGGGTAGTCGGATAACGGCGCGGAGTGCCGGGGCGCGTACCCCTGGAGCGTTTGGGATTCTCGCCGAGCGCGAACTTGATACCGGGAGGTGCACCCTCGAACAGCAGCCCTTCGGCATCCGCTCCCCAGCGATGCTTGATGACGGCGTTCAACCCGCCAATGGGATTGGCGCTTCCGTGGAGCACGTTGGAGGTCGTCACGCCTCCCGCGAGCTCTCTATAAATGTTGATGTCGTCCGGGTCGATGACGTCCGGGATCCCGACCATCGAGGAAACGGCAACGCTTCCTTCGTTGATGGATTCCGCCGCAATATGCGAATGAGCATCGATGATGCCGGGCATGACGAAGAGACCGGTGGCGTCGATGACATCGGCTCCGGACGGCACGGAGATACTGGTACCGACCGCGGCGATCTTCCCGTCTCGAATCAGAATGGAGCCGTTATCGATGGTGCCGTTGGTCACCGTAAGAATGGTCCCGTTCTGGATGACCATCTCGTCGGCCGCCACCCGGGCGCCGGAGACGGCAACAACGAAGGCCAGTGCGCTGAGAGCTGTCCTGCTCACGGTCTCACTCCTTTCCCACTCGTCTCGTCATCCGTCGCCTCCGCTCCCTCACGGATCACGAAGCGGCGACCGTCGACGAAAACCATCTTCACCGCAGTGTCCTCTTCGAAGAGCCCGCCGTCGGTGACGATGACGTTGGCGATCTTTCCGCTCTCCAGGCTGCCGAGCCGATCGGACACGCCGAAGATCTCGGCCGCATTCGAGCTCAGCGCTCGAACGGCCGCTGCCTCCGAAAGCCCAGCCTCGACGGCACGACTCACGTTACGGAGAAACTCCTTGGGGTCGTCCATGCCGTCCGAGTAGAAGGCGAAGCTCACGCCCGCCTCCTCCAGCGCTTTCGGCGTGGTGGGAGCCTGATCGCGCATTTTGAGCACGCGCAATGGCTCTTCTGCGTCGGGATCGGCATCCTCCGACCGGGTAGGCCACTTCGCACTCACCAGAACGGGAGTGCCTGTCTCGCGAAGCGCATCGACCGCGGCATAACCCTCGTGGGCTCCGTAGACGACGGTCTTTGCACCGGCTTCGTCACCAATGCGGATGGCGCGCCGGATCTCCTTTGCCCACGAGCCCGGAATGAGCACGGGAAGGCCCTCCGCGCGGGCGGCGGCCAGCGGTGCGAGCGTCTTGTCGTAGCTCGGCCGCTCGCGGCCGCGCGGATCCCGCTCGTAGGCAGCCCAAACGTCGCCGTAGTACCGGGCGTCGAAGAAGGCCTGCTTCACGTACGACAAAACACCCATGAGCGATCCGGGAAAGCCGCGAAAACCGCCCGGATCTTCCAGCTTCACTGGAAAGGCGGCCGGCGTCGCCACGACCAGATCCCTCCCGCGCTCGCCAGCGAGGTTGATGAAGGCGGCCTGGCCCGGAAAGATGCCTTCGGTCGGAGCGGTAAGCGCCGAGGTAAAGCCGGCGCTACGCCACTTGGACAGACGATCGTCTTCGTGCGAGAGATCGTCGGCGGCCTTCTTCCAGGTAAAGGTTCCGGGCCGGTCTTCCGGACCGGTCGAGTAGGGCGTCTCCCGCGACGCGCGTTCCTGCTTTCCTCCGGAGCGCCCGCGACGTCCTCGGCCTTCGTCCCCACCGCTTCGAAGTCCCAGATCGGTCAGCGAATCTATGAGTCCCGGGTAGACCGTCAGGCCATCACCCTCGATGACCCAGGCTTCCGGCGGAATCGCGACGTTCCGGCCGACGCCAGTGACTAGGCCGTTCTCGAGAACGATGGTGCCCCCCTCGATCACGTCACCGGTTCCGGTGACGATACGGGCACCCTGAATCGCGTAGAAGCGCGGCTCGTTCAACTCCTGCGCGGCAACTAGTGGCGCTGTGCTCAGGACAACGAGCACGCCCAACAGATGACTTTGAACGGGTCGAAGGATCACCCAGCCTCTTTTACAGGGCGCTACGGGTTCGCACCCTGCGCACGGCGAATCATGTAATCCATTAGCACGTTCGACATCACGCGCATTCCGATCGGAACGGCAGCGTCATCCGCGCGGAATGTCGGTGAATGGTGCGGGCCGGAGACCGTGCCGTCCTTCAGCGTTCCCAGGCGATAGAAGAAGCCGGGGACCTCGTTCGCGAAGTACGAGAAATCCTCGCCGCCCATCGTCGGATTGAGCTCGACCACACCCTCGCCGCCCATGATGGCTCTCACGGAGGGGACCATCCATTGCGTGAGCTCCGGATCGTTGATAGTGGCGGGCGTGCCGCGATCGTAGTCGAGGACGAAGCTTCCGCCCCCCGCCATCGTGGTCCCGGTCAGAATCTCTCCCATCCTCCGCTCGACGGTGTCGCGAACCTCGGGATCGTACGTTCGCACTGTTCCTTCGAGGTGAACCTCGGCGGGAATGATGTTGAACCGCTCGCCGCTGTGGAACATGCCCACCGTGACGACGACGGGTTGCAAGGGGTCCAGATTTCGGGAAGCGATCGTCTGAAGGGCCAGAACTACCTGGGAGGCCATGACGATCGCGTCGACGCCCTGATGGGGCTGCGCGCCGTGGGTCTGAACCCCCTTCACCGTCGCTTTGAAGTGGTCCACCGCAGCAAAGGCTGGACCTTCCGTAAAGCCGATCTGACCGACGGGCAGGTTGGCCAGCGCGTGCAGGCCGAACACCGCTTCCGGACGAGGGTCGTCGAAAACGCCTTCCCTCACCATCAGCTCCGCCCCTCCTTCTTCACCCGGAGGGGGGCCTTCCTCGGCAGGTTGAAAGATGAAAAGCACGGTTCCGGGGATGTCGGCCTTCAGGTCGGTGAGAACGGAAGCCACCCCCATCTGCACCGCGGTGTGAATGTCGTGCCCACAGGCGTGCATGATGCCGACGTCTTGGCCGTTGTACGTGCCCCGCTTCGTCGATTTGAACGGAAGGTCCGTATCCTCGGCGACGGGCAGCGCGTCCATATCGGCCCGCACGGCAATGATGGGCCCGTCCTTGCCCCCTTTCAGGATGCCAACAAGTCCGGTGTGGGCGATCCCGGTACGCACTTCCATTCCGAGGCTTCGGAGGTGCTCTTCCACCAGCTTCGCCGTCTCCACCTCACGATTTCCGAGCTCGGGGTTCTGATGGATCTGGTGCCGGAACTCGAGTGTGGCGGCTTCGTGGCGCTCGACCGCCGGCTCGATCTTGTCGTCGAGAATGCCCGACGGCGGCGTGCTCTGGGCGCTGGCCGCGGACGCCGTCGCCAGGAGAAGAGCAAAGGTCAATGCTGGGAATCTCTCGGTCATCATGCGGCGGATTGTATGGAGGCGGGGCGGGCGATGCAAAAGACCGCCGGGGCCGAAGGAGCGCTGCATCCATACGCCGTCCGATCCCGAGCTGTCTTCGATGGTCTCTTTGACGTCGGGCACGGGAGGGTTATTCTACCCGCTATGCCACTGGCCGAATCGATATCCCCCGACTTTCCCTTCGTATCCAAGTTCGTCGAGGTCCTGGGCTCCCGCATACATTACGTCGAGCAGGGCGAAGGGGACCCTGTGCTCTTCCTCCACGGCAACCCGACTTCGTCCTACCTCTGGCGGAACATCATCCCGTACGTGAGCCCGGTCGCGCGGGCCATCGTTCCCGATCTCATCGGAATGGGACGCTCTGACAAACCGGATCTCGAGTACCGTTCCTTCGATCATTCGAAGTACGTCGAGGGTTTCATCGAGACGCTGGGACTCGAGCGGATGACTCTCGTGATCCACGACTGGGGGTCGGCGCTCGGCTTCCACTATGCACGCCGGCACGAGTCGAACGTCAAGGGACTCGCGTTCATGGAGGCGATCCTGCGGCCCGCCCGAATCCGCGATCTCCCGGGCAAGTTTCGCATCGGATTCAAGCTGTTTCGAACGCCCGGAATCGGTTGGTTCATGATCTCCGCCATGAACATGTTCGTGAACGGCATTCTACCCGAAGCGACCGTACGCGATTTTACAGACGAAGAAATGAAGCGCTACCGGGAGCCCTTTCCAACGGCGGGCAGTCGAAAGCCGGTGCGCCAGTGGCCGTGCGAGATTCCTTTCGACGGACACCCTGCCGACGTTCACGAAGTCGTCGAAACCTACAGTCAGTGGCTCCAGCAAACGGGGATTCCCAAGCTCTTCTTCCACGCAACACCGGGCGGCCTGAACCCCGCGCCGATGGTGGAGTGGGTCAAACAAAACTTCGGGAACCTGACGACGGTCGACATCGGAGAGGGCATCCACTACGTCCAGGAGGATCAGCCTCACCGCATCGGACGGGGGCTCGCCGACTGGTACGAGAGCTTGTCTTAACCACAGGAAAGGAATAGAGGACGCTTGAGCGAAATCGTCGTTCGGCCCGCGCAACCGGGCGATCTGGAGGAAGTACTTGCGTTGCTCCAGAGCGCTGAGCTCCCAGCTCAGGGAGTGGAACAACACTTCAGACATTTCCTGGTGGCCCACGAGGGCGAATCCCTCGTCGGTTCGGTGGGCCTCGAGTAGCTACGAGGACGTGGGCATCCTGCGCTCGCTCGCCGTGACGTCGGAGACCCGAGGCAGCGGGCTCGGCACTCGACTCGTCGAGAAGCTTTTCGGACTGGCCCGGGAAGAGGGACTTCGCGAGCTCTACCTTCTGACCACCACCGCCGAGCACTATTTTCCGCGATTCGGATTCGGGACGATCCCACACGAGCAGGCGGACCCGCGGCTTCGAGCTTCGAGAGAGTTCCAGGACGCTTGCCCCGCATCGGCCATCTGCATGCGCCGGGCGCTGTAGCGATCTAGTCTCAGAGCTCCGTTACTACGACGGTGGCGCACTACAACACGAATGCCGACGGGTAGTTACTGACTCGCGTCGTGTAACATAATTGCGGTTAACTCACAAAGTCGCTCCGAGCCCGAGCCCATGCCCGAGCCCGGAGCCGGACAACCAATGAGGCGGTTCGATCACGAGAAGCTGGACGTCTACCACTCGAAGCACAAACTAGCCGCGTAGCTGCTGCTTCGCATCGTAGCGATGTTGACGCGAATGGTCCTCAATCGAAGTCCATCGGGCTCAGTAACGGGCACGGGATGAACGTCCTCGTACTTTCGTTAACAGAACCGGCACCTTTGGCCTGCTCTCAATAGGGGAGTTCTGAGTCTAGTGACGATGGAACGAAGACGTGTGGGTTTGTTCCTGATGCAGCGGCGGAAGAGCTACAAATGGTCGGCGGCGAGGGGCATGCCGTAGTAGTAGCCCTGCGCCAGGGTGAAGCCCACCGCAACACAGACCTCGGCCTCCGTTTCGATGCCCTCGGCGATGGGCTGGGCCTCGAGGTCGCGAGCCACTGCAACGAGAGCGGAGAGAAGCCGCCGCTTCGACGGAGGAGCCTGGTCGATGCCGCGGATGAAATCCATCGCGAATTTCAGGTAGTCGGGAGGAACTTCCGCAAGCTCGAGGAGCCGGGCCTGACCGGTTCCAAAGTCGTCGTAGGCGAGGCCGATGTCGAGATCGGTCAGCTTCACCTGAAGCTCCGCGATCGCCTTAGGGTCAGCCAGCGTGCTCTCGTGGATCTCGAGAGCGAGTGGGGCATCCGGGGCGGCCTCGCGAACCCGCTCGAGTGACTCGATGAATCCCGGCTGGGCCAGCTCCTCCGGATGCGTGTTCAGAAACAGTAGCGGCAGGTCAGACCTGTCCGGCAGGAGCTCCATCGCCTTCTGCCGGAAGAGTCGACTCAACGCTATCCCCGCTCCGACGGTGGAGGCAATACGAAACAGCTCGGCGGGGCTTTCCGGCAACCCGTCGTGGCGTCCGCGCCCGAGGATCTCGTAAGCGGCCACCTCTCCGCTCTGAAGCGAGACGATCGGCTGGAAAACGGCGCCCGCCTTTTGCTCCTCGAGAAGCTCCCCGAGCTCTCGGGTGCCCTTTACGAACTGAGCCGGGAGCTCGATGTGCCCCAGGGCGAGCGTACCACGCTCGGCAAACGTGTCCTCCCCATCGCGGAGCCCGTCAGCGGGCTGCCGGCCGAGCCGGAACTCGAACTCCGCGAAGTGAACGATGTCTCCCTCACGAAGACTTGCTCCGGACACCCGCTCGCGGTTCACGAACGTGCCGTTGGTGCTCGATAGATCACGGAGGCGGAGCATGCCGTCTTCGACAAAGATCTCGGCGTGGTGTTTGGACACCGACTTGGAGGGAATCGTGAGCTCCAGACCCTCGACCCGGCCGATACGAAAAGGAAGCGCCTCAATCGGAACGCGCTCCAGGTGCTTGCCACCATCGAATGTGCTTTCGAGGCACCACCCCACGGGCGGCGCTGCAGGAGTACTCGACATTAACGACCCCAGAAGCTTGGTGAACCGAGCGGAGTCATCCCCCCCGAGAAATGCCCCCTCGTAACCCCGCTCGTGACGAGCGAACTCAGTTTTGACCCGATCGTGACCAGTATGACGGATAGTTTGCAAAAGAGAAAGTGCTGGCTGGCCCCCCTTCGATGGCCACTCAGGGTCACTCAGGGTCCGGGCCCTAATCCCCGTGGCGCTCTCGCAACGGTGGGCTCAAACGTGCCATCAAAATCATGCGCTCGAAGATATCCACCCACTCCGATTGCTCCGCGACGAGCTCTTCCTCCGCAGGTAGAGCTGCCGGCACGGGGCAGGCGGCGCCGACTTCGGTCACAGCCTTCCGTCGATAGGTGGCGAGCATCCGGTCTCCGAATCGACCGACCTCGAAGAAATCTTCCGTCAAAAACACCAGAACGGGAACGCGCAGGGCTCCCAGGATGCGGACCTCGTCTCGAAGCTCCTCGTCGACATCGCGGTCGACCACGCGCAACGTGACTTCCTCGTCGCAGGCATCCGCGATCTGACGGAGCATCGGCCCCTGCCGAACGCAGTCACCGCACCAGACGCCGCTCACCATCAGGAGATTCAGCACTCGGCGGTACCCCTTCAGGCGAGCACGCTGCGCTTCGGTCAGTACCGGGATCTTCTCCTCCATCCGCCGCCAGCGAGCCGCCTTCTTCTCATCGGACCGCTCGAGGTAGTCCTCGTAGGGGGCCGCCCCCTCGAAGCTCCGCCGCCAGAGCTCGCTTCGCTTGTCCGCATATGCCGGCCCACTCGTCATCAGATAAGGCTGACCGAGTTGCGCGCGAGGTGCAACCGCGAATAGTTTCCGGAAGTGATGTGTCGCTCTATCCATCTCTTGACAACGATGACGGCCCTTGTTTCCGGCGGGTGCGGCACCGGGAACGACGTCGTACCCGCGCTCGCGCTCGAAGGCGAGACCATGGGGACGCGCTACATCGTGCAGATCGTGGCTCAGGTGGAGGAGCAGACCGCGGAAGACGTCCGACGCCAGGTGGAGGTGGTGCTCGAAGTCGTGAACGACAGGATGTCCAACTATCGAAGTGACTCGGAGATCTCCCGATTCAACCGCTGGCAAGCGGAAGCGCCCTTTCCTTTATCGGAAGAGACGTTCGCGGTGATACGAGAGGCGCTGGCTGTCTCGGAGCTCACCGATGGGGCGTTCGACGTGACGGTATCGCCCCTCGTTCGGCTCTGGGGCTTCGGCCCCGAAGCGGGGCCACGGAGCCCGCCGACCGATGACGCCATCGAAAGGGCGCTCGCGCGGGTCGGCTTCCGGCACCTGCGGCTCGACGAGTCGCGCCGAACTTTGACCAAGGACGTCTACGGGCTCGAGTGCGATCTCTCGGGAATCGCGAAAGGCTATGCGGTGGACCGGGTGGCGGATCTCCTCGAGGCGACGGGGTTCCGCGACTTCATGGTGGAGATCGGCGGCGAAGTCCGGACGTCGGGTCTCAACGCGGAGGGTGTCGACTGGCGCATTGCCATCGAACGGCCCCTCCCGCTGTCCCGGTCCATCCAGCGCATCGTCGGCTTGAGTCAATGGTCGATGGCAACCTCGGGCGACTACCGCAATTTCTACGAGGTCGACGGGAAGGTCCTTCTCCCATCTGATCGACCCGCGCGAGGGCCACCCCGTGGAGCACGCGCTAGCCTCGGTGAGCGTCATCAGCGAGTCGTGCATGCGCGCGGACGTGCTCGCCTCCGGCCTGCTCGTTCTCGGCCCGGAAGCGGGCCTGCGGCTGGCCAGAGAGAAGGGCATCGCGGCACTTTTTCTCGTTCGCGATGATGACGGGAGCATCGTGGAGCGCGGGAGCCCGGTTTTTCAGGAGAACTTCGTGCGGTGAGGCGGCTACAATGACCGTGATGAGCACGTTCCTCCTCACCCTGACCGTCATCGCCATTGTCATGGTGGCGATGGCCGTTGGCCTGTTCTTCAAGCGCCCCTGTCTCCGCGGCTCCTGCGGCGGTCCGGACACCGTCGGTCCCGACGGCGAGCTGATCAGCTGCGCGACCTGCCCGAACCGGAAGCCCAAACCGGGTACCTGAAGTACCAGGGCCTTCTCGTGGCAAGATCGTTCTCGTCAACGAGGAGGGCCTCATGACTGTTCGCAGCCACGCGTCGGCACTAGCCCCGTTCTCCGCACTCACCGCAGCTCAGCGACTGCGGAGAACGGGGTTAGCCTTCTTTCTTCTTCTTGGCGTATCGAGCGCTGTCACCGCCGGCGGTCCCCGCTTCGAGATCTCTTTCCCGGAGACTCTGGGAAGCGAGCCACTCGACGGGAGAGTTCTTCTCCTGATTTCGACCCGAAACGACGAGGAGCCACGTTTCCACGTGGTGAGCCGGCGAGCCCCGCAACCCTTCTTCGGCATCGATGTCGAGGCGCTGGCGCCGGGCGACGAGGCCGTCGTCGACGGGACCGTTCTCGGCTATCCGCTTGCGAGCCTAGGCGACGTGCCTGCCGGCGAGTACTACGTTCAAGCGGTCCTCAACCGTTATACGACCTTTCACCGCTGGGACGGCCACGTCATCCAGCTCCACATGGATCAGTGGGAAGGGCAGAAGTGGAACCGCTCGCCGGGCAATCTCTACAGCAAGCCCCAGAAGATCCGCTTCGACCCGGATCGAGACGAAACGTTTCAGATCGAGCTGACCAAGCGCATCCCGCCGATCGAGCCGCCGTCCGATACGCGGTGGGTCAAGCACGTCAAGATTCGCAGCGAGCCCGTCAGCCGGTTCTGGGGCACCGACATGCAGGTGGGAGCCACCGTCCTTCTTCCTGATGGCTTCGACGATCATCCCGAGACGCGCTACCCCGTTGCCTACCTGCAGGGGCACTTCACGCCGACGTTCACGCGGTTCCGGGAAGAGCCCCCCGATCCGGACGCCAGCGGACGGACCCGCCAAGGGCAGGAAAGCGCCCATCAGTTCTTCAGAGAGTGGACTTCCGGTGAGCTGCCGAAGTTTCTGGTCGTCATACCGCTGGACCCGAACCCGTACTACGACGACGCCTACGCGGTGAACTCGGCCAACGTGGGACTCCTACGGTGACGCACTTACCGAAGAGCTCGTCCCGTACGTGGAGCAGCAGTTTCGCGCCATCGGGCAACCCTGGGCCAGGACGACGTTCGGAGGCTCCACCGGTGGCTGGCGTGCACTGGCGGCACAGGTCTTCTACCCCGACTTTTTCAATGGAGCCTGGGTCTTCTGCCCCGACCCCGTAGATTTTCGCTACTTCCAGCTGGTGAACATCTACGAGGACGAGAACGCGTACCGCCCGAACGATGACTGGAAGACGAGCTCGGTCCGGCCCTGGATGCGCAACATCGACGACCAGGTGTTGATGACCGAGCGTGACGCGAGCCTTCTCGAGCTCGTCCTGGGTACCCGTGGCCGCTCCGGCGATCAAATGGACATTTTCCAGGTAGTCTACGGTCCGGTGGACGACGACGGCTACCCGCGGCTTCTGTACGACAAGCGGAGCGGAGAGATCGACAAGGAAGTCGCGGCCTATTGGCGCGAGAACTATGACCTGCGGTACATCCTCGAGCGCGACTGGGAGAGCATTGGTCCGAAGCTCGCCGGAAAGATCCGGATCTACATGGGCGACACCGACACTTACTACCTCGAGGAAGCAACGATCCTGATGGAAGATTTTCTCGAGTCCACGTCCAGTCCCCACTACGGAGGCAAGGTCGTCTACGGCAAGCGGGCGCCCCACTGCTGGACCGGTGCTCCTCCCGGGAAAAGCTTCATCTCGCACTATTTGCCGGAGATGGCCGAGCACATTACAAGGACCGCGCCGCCGGGTGCGGACACGACGAGCTGGAAGTACTGATCCGATTCTCACGAACAAAGGAAACGCCCCGGCCACATGTATCTGAGCGTGGAGCCTTCCTCGGGTTCGTTTGGCTGCGCCTTCGCCGCGCTCCGAACACCGACCTCGGTTTCGCCGAACAGACGTTAGTCCTTTGCCCGCTGACAACGATCCGCCCTAGAATAAGAGCCTGCTTCCCCCCAGAATCGGAGGCGAGCCCCTCAACGGCGCCTCTCTCGAGCAGAAGCAGTTGAGGAAAGGACTATCTCGGGAAACTCAACGCAGCGGCGCGGAGACGCAGAGGCGGACCGCGCTCGGAAGTCTCCGAAAAAAGGGGGGCGAAGAGATCACACGGAACCCCGGAAGAGCGGAACCCCGGTACGCCACGAGGAATCACGAGTGAGACCGCGCCAATCGAATCCACGGAAGGACGTCTAGGGAAATTCAACGCAAAGGCATCGGAAAACACCCCGGCGCGGAGCCCGCTCTCGGCCGTGGGGTTGGGGGCCGCGACACGCGGGTGGGGGTCGCGCAACGCGTTCCAACGGACGAGGTTGGTCCGCGGGCCCGCGCCGGGATTCGTCGATTCGTATCAAAGTGCTCAGAAGGGACTGAGTGGTCACACTTTCACTCTTTCATCGCCGGCGTGCCCCATAGCGGATGAAGCGACACCGCCTATTCGAAAAGAGTCCCCGGGCAGGGAAAAGATATAGGGGGACGACCGATTTCGTTTTCGGTGGACCTTCAGAACTCCGCTAACATCTAGTGCATCACTGCGCGAGCCGGCCGCCGTCGATGACGAGCGGCGTTCCGGTGATGAAACTGGAGTCGTCGCACGCGAGGAAGAGCATCGCCTTGGCGACATCCTCCGGCGTGCCGAGCCGGTTGAGCGGTGTGATCTCGAACCAGGACCGGCGCATGGCCTCAGGATCTTCCGCACGAGAGAGATTTCTCTCGTTCATGGGCGTATCGATGACGCCCGGGCATACCGCGTTGACCCTGATATTGAAAGGTGCGAGCTCGAGCGCCATCCCGCGGGCGAGTGACATCATTCCGGCCTTCGAGGCTCCGTAGGCGGCGCTGTTCTGGGCGGCGATGAAGTATCCGACCGAGGAGTTCATGACCACCGCGCCACGTCGCTTCTGCTTGAGAACGGGAATGACGTACTTGGACATGAGGAAGGCCGATTTCAAGTTGATGGCGAGGATCCGATCCCACTCCTTTTCCGTGGTCTCTTCGACCGGCTTCTTTAGCTCGACACCGGCGTTGTTGACCAGAACGTCGATCGTGCCGAACTCCCCGAGCGTGCGATCGACGACGCGCTTCGCCTCATCACCCTTCGACACGTCCGCGGTTACCGCGAGAGCTCGACCGCCGGCGAGCTCGATATCCCGGGCCGTCGCCAGAGCCGCCGCTTCGTTCAACTCCGCTACGGTGACCGCGGCACCCTCGGCAACGAACAGTCTGGCGGTTGCCGCGCCGATCCCGGCACCGGCCCCCGTAACAATGGCTACCTGGTTTTCGAGTTTTCCAGTCATGTCATTCGGTCAAAGTTGTTCCACGAAGTTTTCGATGCGGGCGAGGGCCTTCGCAATGGTCTCCTCTGGCTGCAACATCGAGATGCGCACGAAGTTGCTCCATTTCTGACCGAACGCCGTGCCCGGGAACATGAGGACACGCGCTTCGGTCAACAAACGATGGCAAAAAGTCTCCGCATCGAGGTCGAAACGGGATACGTCCGCCCAGATGAAGAAGCCCCCGCCGTGCCTGCCATAGGGGATCCGGAGGCGGTCCAAACCCTCGAGCATCACTTTGCGTCTTCCGGTGAAGATCCGCCCGAGCTCGTCGATGAAATCCTGCGGACCTTGAAGCGCCGCCCGCGCGGCGAGCTGGGAGAAAAGTGGTGTCGGGCCGGATACGGCCGCCTTGATGCGCGTCACCGCCTCGATGAAGGCCGGATCGCCCAGGAGGTAGCCGACACGAAAACCCGTCATCGCGTAGGATTTCGAAAAGCTCGACAGCGTCACGGTCCTCTCGCGCATCCCCTCGCAGGCCGCCACCGACCGCACCTCCTGCCCGTCGAAGACCAGCTTCTCGTAGACCTCGTCCGAGATGACCAGCAGGCCGGCGTCCCGTGCGATTCGCGCCAGATCTTCCACCTGGTGCTCCTCGATCAGCGCCCCAGTCGGATTGCTCGGGTTGATGAGAATGAGGAGCTTGGCCTCCTCGGCCCCCGCGAGCGTCGCCGGATCGAGAGCAAAGTCGAAATCCGCACCGGTGGGCAAGGAGACGATGTCCCCGCCAGACGTCTCGATGGCCTGGTCATAAGACGAGTAGCGCGGGTCGGGCACCAGGACCTTGTCTCCCGGATTCAGGATGGCCATGACCGCCAGGAACAAGGCCTCCTGCGCGCCGTTGGTCACGAGAATCTCGGAATCGGGGTCGAAGTCCAGACCTTTCTCGTCGCGGTAGCGACGGGCAATCGCCGAGCGCAGCTCCGCCAGGCCCATCGTTTCGAGTTTCTCCGGCGCATCGTTCAGGAGCTCGAAAGCACGATCGATGACGTGTCGTGGAGTGTCGAGATCCGGATCGCCCCGGCCGAGGGAGATCACGTCGTCGAGGGTGGCGGCCAGCTCCATCAGGCTGTACCGTTTCTCGTTGGCTTTCTCTCCCTGACGCACCGCTCACCTCGAAAGCGAAAGAAAGGCCGCCCGCTGCGAGGGCGCGGCGGTGCAGATGGACAGAGCCTGCTTCCAGCGGCGAACTCGCGCCACCGCCGACGTCGGACCACAAATGAAACCGACGTGGAAGGAGCCCAGACCCTCCTGAGCGTCGAGGTTTCCGACGATGAGCGTGTGCTCCGCGTCGATGTCCCCGGGCAAGCCTTGCAGCCTCTCGCCAACGTCCAGAATCGTGAAGGGGCTCTTCTCGAAGGAGATGAGTTCCGAGCCTTCATCACGCGCCACTTCGAGACCCATGAGTCGAAACAGGGCCTCGTACTCCAGATCGGCGGGAGCTCGAACCTCTCCGGTCGAGATCCCGAGGCCGAGGAGAATGACGAACACCGCTTCCGAGCTTCCCGAGGTCACCACGACGTCGTCGGCCGCGTAGTCGACCGGACTCTCACGCCCGATCATCGACGCAATGCGCTCGCGCAACTCGACGATGCCAGGTCGACTCGTGTAATGCGTTTCCCCGCCGAGAAGGGCACGGCGGACGCCGTCCAGCACCGGCTCGGGAGCGGGTGTGACGGCGACCGAGGCGTCGTTGTCCGGCACCCTCTCGGTGCGTCGGGCGAGGGCCTCACGAAGCTTCACTCAGCAATCTCCTCCAGTCGGTCGCGGGACAGCTCGTACTTTGCTTCTTCCACCGCGCGACTCAGCTTCTCTGCATCGAACCGAAGGCCCGACGGCACGCCACGCGCGAGGGCGAGGAACGTGAAGGCCGGAACCAGCGGTGCCGCATCGTCCCATGTCCGCGATTCGGGTGAAATGGCGCGCTCCTCGTCATCGGTCATCATCGTGGGCTTGATGCGAAGACCCGGTGTCATCGTGTTCACGCTTACCGGCTCACCCTCCAGATCGCACGCGAGCGCTCTCGTCATGCCCTCGATACCGAACTTCGCCGCGCAGTAAGCGGTCTCCCGAGCAAAGCCGCGAATCCCGGCACGAGAGGACATATTGATGATGGAGCCGCCGTCTTTCCGCATCCGGGGGAGGAATCGCTGCGCCAGAACGAAGGGTGCGGTCAGATTGACCGCCAGTGTCTCGTTCCACTCGGACTCGGTGACGTCCTGCACCGGTGTCAAGTGAAGAACCGCCGCGTTGTTGACGAGGGTGTCGGCCTCTCCTGCCTCTGCGGCGAAGCGCCGGCACTCTGCGACGTCCGACAGATCGACGTTGCGGGAATGCGCTGTTCCGCCGTCCTCTTCAATCATCGCCACCGTGTGCGCCAGCTCCGCCTGCGAACGGTCGCACAGCCAGAGCGTCGCCCCCTCACGACCGAGCCCGCGCGCGACCGCGCGACCGAGGCCGCGCGCAGCGCCCGTGACGACCACGGTCTTTCCCGCAAGCCGTGTCACAGCCGACCTTGAAGCCAATAGGCGGTGGCGAACCCCAGATAGTTCCCGAGGCCGTACCCGAAGATGCCGACGATAATGCCCGGCGTCACGAGAGTGCGCCATTTCATGGCCATCCCAAGTGCCAGCACCGAGCCGGGGCCCCCGATCGCCGCCTGGCTGGCGAGTGTGAGCCGCTGAAGGTCGAACAGTAGAAGCCATCCCACGCCGTAGACGACGAGCGCGTGCACGACGATGATGAGGATCATGTAGGCGAACAGGCTCGGGCCGGCCCTCAGCACCTCGCGCACACTCGAGCCCGCACCGATGACGATGAAGAACAGGTGCAGTGCGAAATAGGAGAGAACGGCGGCGCCTTTCAACTTCTGAACCGGCGGAAACTGCGCAAGGATGAGCGCCATAGTCGTGAGCCAGAGAACCGGAGGGAAGCTCGGCGTCAGGGGACTGAGCTGCTCGGACAACCAAAGAGCCGCCAGAGGGATCGCTGCGAGAAGGGCCAGATCCGTAATGCTGATGGAAGTCGATGTCCATGCCTTGCGCACGTCTTCCACCGGTTCCGAGCCGCCCGCCTCCTCGAACTTCCGGTAGTACGGTGCGAGCAGAGCGAACAAACCCATCTGGGTCAGCATCCAGGGAACGGTGGAGAGGTTGTCCACGACGAAGGCCGCGGTGAAGAGGCTCTCGCTCATTTCGAGACCGTTGCCCACCGCCGCGAAGTTGAGGCCTCCGCCCCAGAACGCCCCGGCAAAAGTACCACCCAGCTTCCAGGTCTCCGGGCCAAAAGCCGAAGCGAACGCGAAGCTCGCTGTCACTGCGCCGACAAAGGTACCGGCGCCGCCGAGCAGAAAGCAGAATACGAGCGGAGCACCCGCCTTTTTCAGATCCGAGAGGCGCGACGAGAGGATGACCAGCACAATCGCGTACGGAACGGCGTAGGCGGAGATTCCGGCACCGACCGCCGACGTGTGCGGAATGACGCCCAGGTTCCCGAGCGCGATCCCGAGGAGCGTGCAGACGACGGCAGAGCTGATCTTCTGAACGAAGGTGAACCGGCCTTCGAGAAACCGCGTAAAGGCCACCACCAGGAACATGAAGGCCAGCAACGCGAGCGGGTCTTCGATCAGCGGAAGGCTCAGCCTCAAGGAGCCTCCATCGGCGTGAGCTCGGCATCACCGCAGAACAAGGTCCAGTCACCGGCGGTGGTGCTGGGATAGGTCCAAAACCCGAAGAGGGTCCCGGTGCAAGGAGCCTTCAGCTCTTCGAGGATCTCACCGAACAACAACACTTTCAGCTTCGCCGGAAGAGCATCGACAACCGTAACGCGGAAACCCTTCGGCAGTACAGCGATAGCGATACTCCTCCGCCCCTACCCCGATGAGACGGGAGCGGGATCCTACTACGCCCGCGCGTTCGTGATCCATGTCGCTGCCGCGGGAGCGGATCCATGACTAGGATCGCCCCCACTGGAGACAAAGGCCGAACGACTCGCCTCGAGCTCGACAACGGCGACGTCTGGGACCTGGATGCCATGGAGTGATCCGTTCCCCGCGGATTGTCTCTCTGGCGCATCATCGCACGCTCACTCTTCGTTTCCGCCTCCGCCCTTTGGGCTTCGGCGAGGTCCCGACGAAGCCTTGACGAAGTCGGACGCGCGCGGCGCCTCGCTCCTCGCTCGGCAGGGTGCAGATGAGTTTTCCGCACCCTGCTAGAAAGGTCTCGAACAATCGGACGAACTTCTGTAGAATGTGGGGCAATCCAAGGAATTATTCGTCTCCAGCAGGAGCCTAGCTAAAAAGCTGGGGGTATGGCCTTTGCAAGGTCCTGAGCACAAGAAGCCTACGCCGTTTCACGGCCCGCGTGGTTTCGACGAGCTCGGTGACTGGGAAACAGAGCTCTTCGACTCGGGCAGCTTGAGCTCGGAGAGTGCCCCGCAGCGAGAGGGCCTCCCGCGCAATTTCAAGATGCGTCACGCCCCTCACTACGTCCAGGAGCTCGTTTCTGGCGGTGCCGTTCGGCAGGTGGTGGGGGTACCCGTCGATTCGATCGATGGAGCGACGGCTTCGCCGTTTGGGGAAGGGCCCTCACCCACCGCTCCGCAAGAAAGAGCGGTCCCCCCTCTCCCAAATGGAAAGGGTCCAGCCGGTGCGACGGCTTCGCCGCCGGAAATTTCTGCGCTCACAAAGTCGATCGCGACCTGGGGCATCCTTCAACCGCTCCTCGTCCGTCGACACCTTGGCCGCTACCGGTTGATCGCTGGCGCGAGCCGGCTCGCCGCCGCCCGCAGGCTCGGGCTACGGGAGGTGCCCTGTGTCCTGTACGACGTCCCGCCCGATCAGGCGCGACAGCTGCTCGAGGCGACGAATCAGCTCGCCGAGAGAAACGACGGTGCGCTTCCGGGAAACGCCTTTCCGGTCTTGTTCCAGAGCCTTCAGACGATCGCCTCGTGCATCCGCCTGCTCTCGGACAACGGCGCTTCGCCGCAAGACATGGCGGCCCGGCTGGCAAGCGCCGAAGCTCAGCGCGCCAGTCGGCTGGCCTACGGTCTGTCACTGCTCAGCCTGCAGCCCCGGCTCGCGCGAAGTGACATCGATGCGGCCCACATCCTGGACGAAGTCCTGGCGCGCTCGAGCGACGAGAGGGATTTGAGTCGGGTGACGCTCGAGGCGAGCGTCACTCGCCCCTGCCGTTTCGAGTCGGATCGACGACTCGTCTCGGTTGTGATGGCTGGCGCCATCGACGCTCTCGCCTCCGTCGCGGGACGAGGCTCCATCCTTCAATTGCACCTGCGGCGCGAGAACGACCTCGTTGTCTTCCACGTTTCCCAGCAAGTGGTCGAAGTTGGGGACTGGGGCGAGTCGAGGTGGTTCGATCCGGCCTGGCGAGAGCGCCCGGGCGGCTTCGCGGCGGGGGTCGCACTACTGGCAGCCAGGAGGGCCTGCGAGCTTCACGGCGGGAGGCTCGAGCTTTCGGCGATCGAGGGCGGTTGTCAGATCGTCGCCCATCTTCCGACCTAGCACCCTCTCGTCCTGATTATTTTTCCATTTGGGGTTAGTCTCTCCCCGTCATGTCGTCCGCGCCGGGCTCGCTCGTCCTGCGAGACCTCAGTCTCCGTTTCGGGGGCGTGATAGCCTTGTCCCGCGTCTCGCTTTCGGTCCCACCCGGCTCGATGACGGCCGTCATCGGACCCAACGGCGCCGGCAAGACGAGTCTCTTGAACTGTGTGAGCGGACTATATCGCCCGCAGGAAGGCTCGATTCGCTTCTCCGACCTTTCGGGCCGGGAGCACGAGCTCGCCGGGCGGAAGCCCCACGCGATCGCTTCTCTCGGCATTGCCCGAACGTTTCAGAACATCGAGCTGTTCCGCCACATGAGTGTCCTCGAGAACCTCATGCTCGGGCGACATCTCCATATGAGAGGAGGAGTCGTTTCCGGTGGGTTGTACTGGGGAGCTCAGCAGCGTGAGGAGATCTCTCATCGTCGCGTGGTGGAAGAGGTCATCGACTTTCTGGAAATCGAGAATGTCCGGCGCCAGCCGGTCGCCAGCTTGCCCTATGGCGTCCAGAAGCGCGTCGAGCTCGGTCGGGCTCTGGCACTCGAGCCGGCTCTCCTCCTTCTCGACGAGCCCATGGCCGGGATGAATACGGAGGAAAAGGAAGACATGGCCCGCTTCCTCCTCGACGTCCACGAGGAGCGATCGTGCTCGATTGTTCTCATCGAGCACGACATGGCGGTCATCATGGATCTCTCCGACCGCGTCGCGGTGCTCGACTTCGGCCGGGTCATCGCCGAGGGAACGCCACCCTCGATCCGTGAGAACGAGGCGGTCATTGCCGCCTATCTCGGCGAGACCGTATGACCGATACACTTCCCAAGCTTCTGCTCGACAAGGCGAAACGCTGGCCCGACCGCGTCGCACTTCGCGAAAAGGCGCTCGGGATCTGGCGGGACGTCACGTGGTCGAGTTACGCCGATCGGGTGCGACACCTTTCCCTTGGCCTGAGGGCGCTCGGCCTCGAGCGTGGTGACAAGGTCGTCATCGCCGGCGACAACCGCGTCGAGTGGATCGTTGCCGAGCTCGCAGCTCAATCGGCGGGCGCCATCGCGATGGGTGTGTACCAGGACTCGGTGGCGGAGGAGCTCCGGGCGCTCGTCGATGCCTCGCACGCGACGTTTCTGGTCGTGGAAGATCAGGAGCAGGTCGACAAGGTCCTCGAGATTCGGGATTCCCTCGAGAGCGTCCAAACGGTCATCTTCTGGGACCCACGTGGAATGCGGAGCTACGACGCGCCTTTCCTGAAGTCGCTGGCGGAAGTATCGGCGCTCGGCGAGAGTCGCTCACCGGATGGCTTCGAGGCCCTCGTTTCCGCAACGAGCCCGGACGACGTTGCCTTGTTCGCGACGACCTCGGGAACGACCGGTCGGCCGAAGCTCGCCATGCTCACACACCGGAACCTGCTCAGCATGGCGCATCACCTCGACGAGATCGACCCTCTCGTTCCGGAGGATCGCTTTCTTTCTTTTCTGCCGCTCGCCTGGGTGGGAGAGCAAATGATGTCGGTGTCGTCCGCGCTCCATGTCGGTTTCACCGTCCATTTTCCGGAGGAGCCCGAGACGGTGCCGGAGAACCTGCGCGAAACAGGGCCGCAGGTGATTTTCTCGCCGCCGAGGATTTGGGAGAACTTGATCTCGGAAATCCAGGTGAAGCACGAGGACGCCTCCTGGCTGAAGCGTCGCGTCTACGATTGGGCACTGTCGCGCGGCGAGCCGGACGCTCCGCTCCGACGGGGGCTCACCCACCTCCTGTGCTCGTTGTGGATCCAGGATCAGATGGGTCTACGCCACCTGAAGCGCGCCTACACGGGGGGCGCGGCGCTCGGCCCCGACGTGCTTCGTTTCTTTCACACGCTCGGGGTGAACTTGAAGCAGATCTACGGACAGACCGAGGTTTCCGGCGTCTCCGTCGTCCATCGTGACGGCGATGTCAACCCCGAGACAATGGGGGTTCCCATTCCCGGCACGGAGATTCGCATCGCGGACGATGGGGAGATTCTCACCCGGAGCTCTGCGGTATTTTCCGGCTACTTCGAGAACGAAGAGGCGACAGCGCAGTCGCTGCGCAACGGATGGCTCCATTCCGGTGATGCGGGCTATCTCACCGAGGAGGGCCATCTGGTCGTCATCGACCGTGCTCAGGACGTGACTCGGCTTTCCGACGGTACGCTCTTCAGTCCACAGTTCGTCGAGAACAAGCTGAAGTTCATTCCCTACGTTCGAGAGGCGGTCGTCTTCGGGGGCGAGGATCGCCCGTTCGTCACCGCCCTCATCGTCATGGATTTCAGGAACGTGGGCAAGTGGGCGGAGAGACGACAGATGAGCTACACGACCTTCACCGACCTGGCGCAGCAAGACGAAGTCTACGAGCTCATCAAGGAACATGTCGCGCGCGTCAATCAGTCGCTTCCCGAGACTTCCCGCATTCGGCGTTTCCTCCTGCTCCACAAGGAGCTCGATGCCGATGACGCCGAGCTCACCCGCACCCGGAAAGTTCGCCGGCGCTTCGTAGCCGAGCGCTATCGCGAGCTCATCGACGCTCTCTTCGGGGAATCGGATCGCGTCGCGGTCGAGACCGAGGTTCGCTACCAGGATGGCCGGACCTCTCGAATGCAGACCGCGATTCGAATCGAGCAGATGGATCATCCCGACACAATCGACGAGGCCATCGTGTAGGATGGCGGGGCGGAGCCGAGAGCAAGGAGGCTCATTTTGAGCAGAGCGATTATCGGGCTGGCCATCGCCGTAGTGGCCAGTTGCTCCGGGGAGCGGGCTCCCGAAAACGAGCAGCTCACCATCGCCGTCATTCCCAAGGGGACGACCCATGAGTTCTGGAAGTCGGTGCACGCCGGGGCGGTCAAAGCCTCGCGGGAGCTCGGCGTCGAAGTCATCTGGCAGGGTCCCCTCAAAGAGGACGATCGTGAAGAGCAGATCAAAGTCGTCGACAATCTCAAGGCAAGACGGGTCTCGGGCATTGCGCTGGCACCGCTCGATGACAAAGCTCTTCGGTTGCCGGTCCGCAACGCCGTGCGCGCCGGGATTCCGGTACTCGTCTTCGACTCCGAGCTCGACAGCGACGAGACCATCAGCTTCGTCGCCACCGACAACTATCGGGGCGGGCGCGTGGGCGGCGAGCACCTCGCCGTGCTCCTGAACGGCCGGGGCAACGTCGTGCTCCTCCGCATGCAGGAAGGCTCGGCCAGCACAATGAAACGCGAGCAGGGTTTTCTGGATGCGATGGCCGGGTACCAAGGCATCACCGTGGTGAGCTCGAATCAGTACGGCGGCGTCACGACGGAGACCGCCTTCCGCGCCAGCGAGAATCTGCTCGCGGCGGCCGGGGCGGCTAGCGGGAAGCTCGACGGCATCTTCTGTCCCAACGAGTCCACGACCTTCGGCATGTTGCGGGCTCTGCAGGACGCCCAGCTCGCCGGAAAGGTCAAGCTCGTCGGCTTCGACAGCTCGCTGCAGCTGGTGAACGCGATGCGGCAGGGAGAGCTCCACGGCCTGGTGCTCCAGGATCCCTTCAACATGGGGTACCTGTCCGTCAAGATGCTCACCGAGCACCTCGAGGGCCGTCCGATCGAAGCGCAAGTCGATACCGGCCTGACACTGGTGACACCGAAGAACATGGACGACCCGGCGGTTCGGGAGCAACTGCTCCCCGATCTCGATGCCTACTTGAACTAGCTTTCAGCGCCCGGAGATGAAAACTCTCTTCACGTCTTCGGAGGGCGCTCACCGGAGCGTCGATTGATGTTTTCCGAGCCCGAGCCCGTGCCGCAGCCCGTGCCCGTTCTCCTTTTCCCCGGATCGACACGGACGAGGCCGAAGCATTCGGGCTCAGGCTCGGGCTCGGTCTCGGGCACGGACCTTGTCGGCGCCGCGCGATGATGCCGCTCCTCATCGCCAGCGAGCTGTCGAAATCCTTTGGCCCCACCGTCGCCCTCGACGCGGTGAGCTTCGACCTCGCGGCGTGCGAAGTCCACGCACTCGTCGGCGAAAACGGTGCCGGAAAGAGCACGCTGGTGAAAGTGCTTTCCGGCGCCTGCCGCCCCGACACCGGGCACATGACACTCGGGGATGAGCGGTACCACCCGAAAGAGCCCCGCGAGGCGCAGTCCAGAGGCGTCGCCATGGTGTACCAGGAGCTGTCACCAGCCCCCCACTTGAGCGTGCGAGACAACGTGCTGCTCGGCATCGAGTCCGCCACTGGGCTCGAGACAACGTGCTGCTCGGCATCGAGTCCGCCACTGGGCTCGGTGTTCTCCGGCGGGAAGACAACGAACGGAGAACCCGTGAGGCCCTGGCGGCCATCGACCACCAGGACATTGCGAGCGGCGCCCGCGTGGCCGATCTCTCGCCCGCCCGCCGCCAGCTGGTCGAGATCGCACGCGCACTCGCGCAACCCTCATGCCGGGTGCTCATCCTGGACGAACCCACCAGCAGTCTATCGGCCGACGACGTCGACCGGCTCTTCCAGCTGATTCGCCGGCTGGCCTCCCGAGAGCTCGGCATCATCTACATCTCCCATTTTCTGGAGGAGGTGACGCGCATCGCCGATCGCATCACGGTTCTGCGCGACGGGCGGAGTGACCTGGCTGAACGATCTCGTGACGGAGCTTCCGCCCGGCTCGCAATGGATGCTATTCCCACCGGGCGTCTGGCTAGCGTTGTTGTTGGCTCTCCTGGTCGCCGGGCTTCTGGGATACACCCGAGCCGGCAAGCACATCTTTGCCGTCGGCTCGAACGAGTCCATGGCGCGACTCTCTGGCGTTCGCGTGGAACGGGTGAAGCTCCTCGTCTACGTCATGTGCTCCACGCTTGCGGGCCTTGCCGGCGTCATGCAGTTCTCACGTTTGACCGTCGGCGATCCCACTGTCGCGATCGGCTTCGAGCTCGACGTCATCGCGGCAGTCGTCATCGGAGGTGGCTCTCTTTCCGGGGGCGAGGGCTCGGTCGCCGGATCGCTCGTGGGTGCATTGTTGATGACGCTCATTCGGTCCGGTTGCACCCACCTCGGGATCTCGAACTGGGTTCAGGAAATTCTGACCGGGCTCATCATCGTGGGCGCCGTCGCGATCGATAGCCTCCGGCGCCGAGCGTAGCAGGGTGCAGCTAAGCGCGACCGCAGCCTGCCGAGCGGCAGCCGACGCGTCTGCCGCGAGACCGGCCCGAATGGGCCGACAGCACACCGAGCGCCGAGCGAGGAGCCTTCAGCCGCCGCGCAGCGCGAAGTCGCGGAGCGGCAGCGAGCCGCGAGGAGCGGCGAGCCTCGATGAGGCGAGGAGCCGAATCGAGATGATGGATGCCCGCGGTGCCGCGCGCGAACGAGGAGTGAGCGCGCGATAAGGCAGATGATGGACGTTTTCCTTCAGCTCACACTCTCCGGGCTCGCCAACGGAATGATCTACGCACTCGCCGCGGTCGGTTTCGTCATCATCTACAAGGCGAGCGACGTCATCAACTTCGCGCAGGGGGAGTTTCTTCTCCTCGGTGCCTACGTGGGCTTCGCCTTCATCGGAGGTCTCGGAGTCCCGTGGCCTGCCGGAGCTCTGTTGACGCTCCTGGTGGCGGTCGGGGTGGCTCTCGTCGTGGAGCGCACGGTCCTGCGACCTCTGATCGGAGAGCCGGTGATCTCGGTCATCATGGCAACGATTGCGTTGTCCGCCATCCTTCGCGCCGTGGTCCAGGGCATCTGGGGCGTCCGGCCGCGCACCTTCCCGTCCTTTCTCCCGTCGGGCAAGATAACGCTCAGTGGAGCGGTGCTCGCGACGGATCGTCTGGTCATCATCCTCGTCGCCGGCGCGCTTCTGGGGCTCCTCGGAATCTTCTTTCAGCGGGCGCGTGAAGGCATCGCGATGAGAGCCGTGGCGGACGACCCGCAAGCGGCGATGAGCATGGGCATCAGTCTCCCCAGAACACTCGCCGTGGCCTGGGCCATGGCAGCAGTCTCCGCTGCTGTTTCGGGGATCCTTCTGGGGCACATCGTCGGCGTTCGCCAGGACATCACGGTGATCGGGTTGCGCGTCTTTCCGGTCGTGATTCTCGGCGGTCTCGACTCCATCCTCGGTGCGGTGATCGGAGGCACCATCATCGGGCTGCTGGAGGCTTACGCTGGAGGCTATCTCGGCCATGGGCTCAATCGTGTGCTTCCATTCGTTGTGCTGATCCTCATTCTGATGGTTCGGCCCTACGGTTTGTTCGGAACGCCGCGAATCGAGCGGGTCTAGTGTCCCGTCGCGGAAGTGAGGTTAGCATCGAGAGCGTCGAGGCGCCCGGATCGCAAGGCGCGGCGAGGGCGAAATACCGGGGTATGCAACCGAGCCGCAACCGAGCGAGGCGGGATGCATCGGCGCTCGAATGCAACCGGACTTCCGGGACGGGGCAATAGGGGACGGTCTTGCGATCGGGCACCTTCTTCACGAGCTACCAGGCGGACATGGGCCTTCGTCCCTTTCCGCTCCAGCGCCTTCGGCTCGCCTTGTTCATTCTTGCGCTCGCAGTCTTCCCGTTCGTTGCCTCCACGTACTGGCTGAACCTCGCGAACCAGGTCGCCATCGCGACGGTCGGCGCCATTGGGCTCAACATTCTTGTAGGTTACACCGGACAAATCTCGCTGGGCCAGGGTGCGTTCATGGCCGTCGGCGCGTACGGAAGCGGTCTGCTGGCCGCACGGCTCGGCGTGCCGTTCTGGCTGAGCATTCCGCTGGCGAGCGCGCTCACGGCGCTGGTCGGGCTCTTCTTCGGACTTCCCTCGCTTCGCCTCAAAGGACTCTATCTGGCCATCGCGACACTCGCCGCCCAGCAAGTGGTGGAGTGGGGGATCACGCACTGGAGTGCCCTCACCGGAGGAACGGAGGCCCTCGTCGTCCCAGCGCCCACGCTCCTCGGCCGGCGGGTCAACACCGATTTCCGGTTCTACTGGATCGGAGTCGGCGCTGCGGGAGCAACGGCGCTGTTCACGGCGAACCTTTTTCGCTCACGGGCGGGGCGAGCATTCGTTGCCATACGAGACCAGGACATCGCGGCGAGCGCCATCGGTGTCGACGTCTTCCGGTACAAGCTCCTTGCCTTCGCCGTTTCGTCTTTCTTCGTCGGGATGGCGGGAGCACTTACCGCACACTATCGAAGTATCGTCACCTGGGAGCGATTCACCATCGAAGTCAGCATTCTCTATCTCGCCATGATCATCGTCGGGGGCCTCGGCTCCATCCTTGGCTCGTTCCTCGGTGCGGCACTTCTGACGCTGCTGCCCGCGCTCATCGGCAATCTGGGGCGATTGCTCCAGAACGTGCCCCTGGTTGCGGAGATCGTTCCGGCGGCACAGGAGGCAAGCTTCGGCATTGTGGTTCTCCTGTTCCTGGTGCTCGAGCCGGAAGGCCTGGCGAAGCTCTGGAAGAACATCAAGAATTACTTCGCGGTGTGGCCGTTCTCGTATTGAGGCCGACGGCGCGGCCGTCGCTCAGTTTTCCTCTCCCTGTGAGGGAGAGGGTGGCGGCACGTAGTGCCGCCGGGTGAGGGCGCTTGCCCGACGGGCCCCACACGGTTTCTGTTCAATTCTCTTGCTTCGTGTACACCGCGACGTTGTGAATCTGGCCCTGCTCGGCCTCTCCGCGATAGGTGATGGTCATTCTCTTGCCATCTTCGGAGATGACCCGGCGGGCCGTCCCCAGGATCTTTTGCGCGTGCCGGATAGTGGCCTCGGAGGCCTGGGCGCTGATTCGTTTCAGCTGGATCGAGTCGACGATCCGGGATCCCATGACGGGATACTCCAGGCTGTCGTACTCGGCGACGTATTCCGCGGTCACGGGTCGCCTGGATCGGCGGCTGAGCCTTCAGCTCCACATCCTTGTTCGCCGCATGGGTGTCGTAGAGCTTGCCCCGGCACAGTGGCTCGGGGCAGGGGCCGCTCGCCTTCAGCTCGCGGTGTACGAGCGCCAGATGCTGCGATGCGCAAGTTGCCAGAAGACGTTCACAGCGCCACTTTCGTCTCAGGCCTGGGCGAGCAAGTACCATCCGAGTGTGGACGCGGTCGTTTCGGTGTTGCGCTACGCCATGGGCATGCCCCACCACCGCCTGGCGCAGTGGCAAAAGTGGGCGGGGGTTCCGTTTGCCGCCTCCACGCAGTTCGAGCGGGTCGAAGCGATGGCGAATGCCGTGTTCCCGGTCTTCCGCCACATGGAGACGATAGCCGCGAACCGGCCGCTGGTTCACAGTGACGACACCGGCGCACGGATCCTCACGTTGATGGCGGAGAACGAGACCTTGACTCAAGGCAAAGGCGAGCGCACGGGCATCTTCACCACGGGCATTGTTGCCCGCGGCTTGGACGCCACGCTTGCTCCGATCATCCTGTACGCGAGCGGACGACGGCATGCGGGCGAAAACATGGACCGGCTCCTGAATCAGCGCACCGTTCAGGAGAGCGATGTCATCCATATGGCCGACGCCTCCTCGATGGCACCGCGCTCGCCGCGACGGATTACCGCCAAGTGCATGGTGCACGCACGCCGCTACTTCTTCGAGGCCGAGCCAGCCTTCCCCGAACACTGCGAGCGGGTGCTCGAGGACATCGCGACCATCTACCGCAACGACGACGAAACGCGCGACATGACCCCCGATGCGCGGCTTGCATATCACCAGCAACACAGCCGGCCGGTGATGGATGCGCTCTACGAGTGGATCGAAAAGCAGTTCCGCGAGCGCGTGGTGGAGCCCAACAGCCGCCTTGGAAAAGCCTTTTCCTACGTCAAAAATCACTGGCAAGGGCTAACCCGCTTCCGCGAAGTGCCGGGCGTGCCCCTCGACAACAACGAGGTCGAGCAGGAGCTGAAGCCCTCACAACGGCATCGCAAGAACTCGCTCTTCTTCAAGACCCAGGCAGGCGCCGACGTGGGCGACGTGCTCCTGAGCATGATCCGCACCGCGGTAAAAAACGGTGTCGACCCGGTGCACTATCTGACGAACATCTCCATGCACGCTCGAGACGCTAGAGCAGCACCCGAGTCGTGGCTGCCTTGGAGCTACCAGAAGACGTTGGAAAGGCTCAACCGACCCGCCGCCACGGCTCGGCCATCCCCGCTCGCAGCGGAAGTCCGTTGTAGATAAGCACCGCCAACTGCTCGGCGGGTAGCGCCGCAACGCCATCCGTCGTCTGACGCGGCCACCACTGCAGGCGCCCCTTCGAGAAACGCTTCTGGCACAACCAAAAGCCCTGGCCGTCGTAGACCAATAGTTTGAGGGCCGTGCCTGAACGGTTGCGGAAAACGAATAGCGTTCCGAGGAATGGGTCGAGCTGGAACTGTTGCCGGCACACACAAGCCAAAGAATCGATGCCCTTGCGGAAATCGACGGGCTCGCAGGCAACCAGCACCTTCAGCTGGGGAACGAGCTGGATCATGCTCGGGAGCTGCCTTCCAGCGCGCCGAGCACGAAACGACACACGGCTTCGACCAACTCATTCTCACCCTCGCCGCTCGCCGTCACGACCGTGAGGCTCCCCGCTGCGCTCTCCACCGTCAGACGGCATCTGCTCGCTCCATGCTGAACCTCGCCGAGCGGCGGTGTCATCATGCCGCCCCCTAAGCCCATGCCGAACTGCGGCAGCTCGACGAACGCGTTGCCACTTGGAGCTAACGCCGTGACCCGCTCCGCCGCGCTCCGATCCTGTACTGTGCGCGGGGACCGACCCGTAGCACCCGTTCGCCCGTGCCCCTTGAAACGCTTCTCGCCCACAACGGCCCCTCCACTCTCTCGGACCTGTTTGAATCGCGCCGCATTGACTCGGAGATGACTGCAGATCGTGCTCGGCGCATACCGATCGAGCAACCCCAGCGCCGCTTTCCACAACTCCTCCGGGATCAGCCGTCCGTGTGGCTTCGCCCGCCATGCTTCGAACTGTTTCACAACGTCTTCGAGTTCTGCCTTCTTTGAGCGCATCGATGACCTCCTTGAGCAATCTCTCCGCTCAGCTTACGAACCCAACAGCACCTAAGTCACGCACTGCTGCCGCAAGGACACAACCTTGTCGCCCTGTTTCTCATACGTGCGCGTCTGGTGCTTCGGTGTCGGGCCCGGGCGGTAGCTCGACGCTTCGGTGTCGAGAACCCAGATTCCGATGAGGAGGTCCTCATCGGTCGTCGCTTGGGACTGCTCCGAGCTCGCCGGGCGAACCAGGCTGGAGAAGAAAAACCCACCCATCGCGAGCGGGAGCAGGAGGCGGTAAGAGAGAGCGGACATGGCACTTCCCTCCGTTTCTGTGGACTTCGGCGCGATTGTAGCCCCGGCCGGGGAATCCCGAAAGCGCCAACCCGAGCCCATGCCCGAGCCCGAGCCTGAGCCCGAGCCCGATCCCGATGCAGCATGCGTCCATTAGACTGAAGTTCCTGACTGAAAAAACCAACATCCCGTGTTAATCCACAGGTATAGGCCAGGCGGGTGGTACGCGCTTCTGTCTACACGGCGATACCCTTCAGCAGTTCGTAGGCCCTGCGCTGCTTGGAGTCTGGTGTTGTGGTCACGTCAAAGGTCATCTCGCTCGGTGCCGCCCCCGGTCGCCGACACTTGTTTCGGACGATATTGGTGAGAAGGAGCAGCAGCGTGCGGAAGCTGTAAGCTCGACTCCCATCGTCAAGCTTCTTGGTTTGTATCTTGCGCAGGGCTGCCTCGGAGCGCTTCGCCGGAGCAACCGGGTCACGCGTGGCCTTCGCCTGCTGGTCCTCGTCAGAGAATAGCAGCGGCCGCCAAGCCTCCATCATGTGCCACTGGACGTAGTAGGCGAGCATGCACAAGAAGATGTGCGCCCGGACTCGGTTTTCGCGCCGGTGACGAATCGGCCGCACCTTCAGGTCCATGCTCTTGAAGGAACGAAACGCCCTCTCGACCTGGGTCAGCAACTTGTAGCTGCGCACGGTGTCGTCGGTGTTCATCCGCTGCTTAGCAAGACTGGTGCGGATCACGTAGATGCCGTCAACGGCAGCTTCCGCAGCGACCTTTGTGTCGTCGATTTCGAAGCTAAAGCTGTCGTCGCGAATGTTCAGCTTGAAGTGCTTGCCGACTTTGTACTTGTTGAGAACTCTGCCTACCCGCACACCGATTTCACCTTTACCATACAGCTGACCCCGCCCGATCCGTTGGCGAATCCGTTCCAACTGCTTAGCGATGGTCTCCATGTGTCGCTTCCACCGCTGGAGCCGTTTGTTGGCGAGCTCAGAGTTGCCGTTGGCGATGCGCGAGGCGTCGGCGGCCATGGTTGTCTCGTCGAGCTCGAAGTCGAAACCGTCGTCACGGATGTCGAGCCTGTAGTAGCTGCCGACCTTGTAGTTGTTTAAGGAGCTTCTCCACTGCAGCACGGATGTTCTCCGTGCCCTGCAAACGGCCCCGTCCGACCATCCCACCAACCTTCTCCAGCTCCTTGCAGGTCGCTTCGAGCAGAGCGCGACGCTTTTGACGCCGCCTCTCGGCCAGCTCCGGATTGCGGCAAGCGACCAGCCTCTCGCTGGGGAAATCCGGGTGCGTCACCTCAAACAGATTCCGCTCGTCGAATAGCCCCATCTGCAGCACCCCATCGTTGATGAGCTTGCGAATCGGCTCGGGACGCAGAGCGGTAATCCAGTCGATACCGTCCATCTCCCGCAACTCGTCGATCTGGGTTTGGGTGAGCATCCCCCGGTCGCCCACCATCACAAACTGCTCGATGCCGAAGCGCTCTTGCACCTTTTCTACCTGAGGCAACAGCGTTTTGGGATCGCCCGTGTTGCCCTCAAAAACCGACACCGACACGGGGATTCCGCGTTCGTTGGTCAGCAGACCGTAGTTGACCTGCAGCTTGGCTTTCTTGCCGTCACGGTTGTATCCGAGCCTGGCCAGCGGACAACTCACACCCTCGAAGTAGCTTGAGGTTAGGTCATAGAGCGTCAGGCCGTCTTTTTGGAGATGGCGCGCCGCGAGTTTCTTTTCGATGACCTCCTGGCGTTTGAGAACCCAGTCCATGGGCATAGAGATCGTCTTCTTGGGCCTCGCCCACCCGCAGGATTTCGGGCAGTGTGGTTGTGTGCCACCACTTGTTAGTCGCCAGCTTCGACTGCGGTTCGAGGATCCGGGCGACTACCATGGCCACGACCAAATCCCGCTGTGGTGAGTGTCGAGAGCCAACGAGGTTTTGGAAACCGAGCTGTCTCATGGCGCTGAGCACCGCCTCGACGTGGCCATGGTTCCGGGAGCCGTTCTCGACGATTTCGAAGGCGTCTTCAACCGAGACGAGCTTGTCGCCCTTGAGAATGCGTCGGATGGCGTCGACTTGCTCCATGGGCAATTTGGACAAGTTAGCGAGCGTGCGCTTGCGGACGTTTCCGCCCACCCGACAGGACTCACGCAGCAGGACCGCGGGGGTCGAGTTGCGATTGGGGATGATGTGGATGCGCATGCCCACAATAGTAGCATATTATCCTTCCACATCGCAATATTAATGGCCTAGTACATGCCTACATATTGCACCCCAAAATCAAGCTCTCGGCGTCCCTAAAGACGCGTAATCATTGGGGATTCACACTGTCGGTAGGTTTATTCGACCAAGGAACTTCAGATTAGGATTCGCTTCGTGCTCTTCGTGTCCTTCGTGGTTCGATTCCCGCATCCGCGCCTGACGGACGGGAGCGTCGAGAAGGACTTCGCGGTAAGGTAAGCTCCACCGATGTTCAAGCACACGGCTTTGGCACTCGCGGCGGTGCTGTCGTTCGTCGCCTGCGGCAGTAAACCGGACTCGAACGCCATCAAAGTCGGCGCCATTTTCGCCTTCACCGGCGCGACCTCGGACGTCGGCACCATCTATGCAGACGGCATACGCGGCCACGTCGACTGGCTCAACTCGCGGGGTGGCATCGAGGGTCGACCCGTCGATCTGCTCTTCCAGGACTACGGCTACCGTGTCGACCGGGCCGAGCAGCTCTACAGCCAGTTCGTCGGGGAGGGTGCGGTCGTCTTCATGGGATGGGGCACCGGGGACACGGAAGCGCTCATACAACGCGTGGCCGAGGATCGGATCCCATTCATGTCCGCTTCCTATTCTCACGTGCTGGGCGATCCCGAGGAAGCTCCGTACAACTTTCTCGTCGGCACCACCTACAGCCATCAATTTCTGATTCTCCTCGACTGGTTCCTCGAACGCCACGGCGAGCCGCCGCGGGTCGCGGTCCTGCACCACGCCTCTCCCTTCGGTCTCTCGCCGATCGCGCAGCTGGGTCGCGCCTACGCCTCGAGCAAGGGGATCGAGCTTCTGACCGAAGAAATGCCGCGCGGGAGCACCGACTACACCGCAGAGCTCACCCGAGTGCGGGAGTGGGGCGCCGACTACGTGATCTTCCAGAACACGTCGGGCCCGGTTGCGCTGGCGCTTCGCAACGCGCAAGACATCGGCCTGAAGGTCGGTTTCGGCTGCCTGAACTGGTGCACCAATGAGCTGCTGGTAGAGCTGGCAGGCGCCGCCGCCGATGGTGTGGTCGGCTCGATGTTGTTCTCGCCCCCGTCCGGGGATATCCAGGGTCTCGAAGACGCATCGGAATACTTGTCTGCCCACGGAAGTTCTCTGGAGGACAAAGGCGTGCTCTACGGCCAGGGGTGGGTCACGATGGCGGTCATGGTCGAGGGGATTCGACGAGCGCTCGACGAGAATCCGGAGCTCACCGGCGAGCGGATCAAAGCGGCGCTGGAGGGGATCCGTGAGCTCGACACGGGGGGCGTCACCGTCCCCATCACCTTCGACGAAGGCGATCATCGCGGAGCCAAAGGCATGCGCCTCTATCGTGTCGAGAGCGGACGATGGGTCGCCATGACCGATTTCGTGACGGCAATCGAGCCGTGACGAAAGTGAGGGTGACGACCTCTCCCCCGGCGGGGGAGAGATAAAGACACCATGCTGTCTCTCAACAACGTCGAAGTCCTCTACAACGACGTCATCCTGGTGTTGAAGGGCCTCTCCCTCGAAGTGCCGGCAGGAGAGATCGTGGCGCTTCTCGGCACCAACGGCGCCGGAAAGTCGACCACGTTGAAGGCGGTCGCGGGGCTGCTCGGACCGGAGGACGGTGCGGTGTCGGACGGCGTCATCGAGCTCGAAGGCGAGCCCATCCACCGACTGCCACCACACCAGATCGTCGGGCGGGGAATCTTTCTCGTCATGGAGGGGCGGCGCGTCTTCGAGCACCTCACCGTCGAGGAAAATCTGCGGGTGGGCGCCTACACGAGGAGAGGCGACGAGTCCGGCCTCGTCTTCGAATACTTTCCACGGCTCCGCGACCGGAGGCTCCTGCACGCCGGCTATCTCTCGGGCGGTGAGCAGCAGATGCTGGCGATCGGCCGGGCGATGATGGCCCGCCCGCGGTTGATGCTCCTGGACGAGCCCTCACTCGGGCTTGCGCCTCGCATCGTGGAAGAGATCTTCCAGATCATCCGCCGAATCAACGACGAAGAGGAGACGACGATACTGCTCGTCGAGCAGAACGCGGTCCGCGCCCTCGAAGTCGCCCATCGTGGCTACGTGATGGAAGGCGGGCGCATCGTGCTCGAGGGCGATCGCGAGACCCTGAAGGCGAACGCGGACGTCAAGGAGTTCTATCTGGGCCTGTCCGCGCTCGGACATCGAAAGTCCTACCGCGACGTCAAGCACTACAAACGTCGCAAGCGGTGGCTTTCGTGACCCGTGAGGACTTCCATGATCTGGAAACGGCCGGGCCAGGCCAGTGGGACGCGTACCAGGACGATCTCGTCCGCCGCACCGTCCGCTTCGCCTGCCAGAGAACGCACGAGTTGATGCGCCGGCTCGACGACGCCGGGATTTCGCCCGACGACATCCGCTCCCTTTCCGATCTCGAGCGCGTTCCCGTCCTGTCGAAGGACCGTTTGCCGGAGCTCCAATCCGCCGCACCGCCCTTCGGTGGCATGCTGGCGGTCGAGCCTGCCGAGCTCAAGCGCATCTTTCTGTCTCCGGGCCCGATCCTGGATCCGGAAGGGGAGGGCAACGACTTCTGGCGCTGGGCGCCGGCGCTCGAAGCCTGCGGCTTTCGCGGTGGCGACATCGTCTACAACACGTTCTCCTATCACCTGACACCGGCGGGAGCGATGATGGAGGAAGGGCTGCGTACGCTCGGTTGTACCGTCGTTCCCGGCGGCGTCGGGAATACCGAAGCTCAGGTAGAGCTTCTCGCGGCGAGCGGCGCCACCGGGTACTGCGGAACACCGAACTTCCTGCTGACCCTTTGCGAGCGGGCACGCGAGCGGAACCTCACGCACGCGCTCGAGCGAGGCTTCGTCAGCGGTGGGCCGCTCGCGCCCAGCCTGCGAGACGTACTGTCCGGGGAGTTCGGCCTCGTCGTTCGCCAGGGTTACGGTACGGCGGATGCCGGTGCGATCGGCTTCGAATGCGACGGCGTGAGCGGGTGGCACATCGCCCCCTCCGTCGTGGTGGAGATCGTCGAGCCGGCTACCGGAAAACCGCTCTCGCCCGGCGAAACGGGAGAGGTCGTTGTCACGGTCGAGAGCGACGTCTATCCGCTGGTTCGTTTCGGAACCGGGGACCTTTCCTCGATCGAGCGAAGCGCTTGTTCCTGCGGGCGCAGCTCACCGCGGCTCATGGGCTTCCAGGGCCGCGTGGGTGAGGGGGTCAAAGTTCGCGGCATGTTCGTGCACCCTCGCCAGCTGGCACGCGCGGTGGAATCCGTCATCAAGGAGGCGAGGTTTCAAGCGATCGTCACCCTCGTCGACCACCAGGACCAGATACGGATACGCGTGGAGGCGGGGGAGCCGCTCGACGAAGACCGCCTGGCCAGGGCATTGCGCGACGAGTTGAAGCTGCGCGTCGAGGTCGAGCGTGTCGACCCGGGGGAACTGGACCCGGACGGACCCCTCGTTCGGGACGACCGCCAGTGGCACTAGTGCCCGAACCCGCCTACAGGAAGAGCACGGTGATGAAAGTCGCGTAGCTCGCAAGGAGCCCGATACCTTCCATCCTCGTCAACCGTTTCCCGGTGAACAAGAAGAGCGTCGTAAGTAAAGTGATGACGACGAGCGCAATGAACTCGAAGCCGAGGAGCGACTCATCGATGGCCACCGGTTTGACGAGAGCGCTCACTCCCAGCGCTCCCAGAATGTTGAACAGATTGCTCCCCACGATGTTGCCCACGATGAGATCCGTTTCCTTGCGGAGTCCGGCGATGACGGAAGTGGCGAGCTCCGGAAGAGAGGTGCCGACGGCCACCAGAGTGACGCCAATGATGAACTCGCTCAACCCGGCCCATCGCGCCAGCGTCACCGCACCCTGGACGAGAAAGTGAGCGGATACGAGGAGAACCAGAAGCCCGCCCAGAGTGAGGACGAGGCCACGCACCAGGCCATCCCTGGGACGGACATCCTCACCGAGCTCCGCGCCGTCCGCTCGCCCCCAGCGAAGAGACAGCACGTTGAACAGGACGAGCAGCACGAGAAAGGCAGCACCCGTCACCCGGCTGAACTCGAGCTGCAGCGCGAGCACGTAGAACAGAATCGTGACCAGCACCATGATGGGCACTTCGCGTCGAAGCACGCTCGGTGGCACCGCGAATGGAGCCAGAACCGCGGCGAAACCGAGTATGAGCCCCATGTTTGCAATATTGCTGCCCACCACGTTTCCAACCGTGACTTCGGGGTGTCCCTGCAGCCCCGCAACGAGGCTGGCGACGATCTCGGGCGCCGAGGTCCCATAAGCCACGACCGTTAGACCGATGACGAGCGGGCTTACGCCGAAGTACGTGGCAATGCGCGACGAACCGCGAACGAGCCATTCGGCGCCTCCGGTAAGCCCCACGAGGCCCACGACCGCGGCGACAACCGCAACAGGGATGCTCACTATTTTTCTACTGCTGGCCGGATTCTCTTGCTGGGTTCGGAGGGATCATGAGCGGAGTCGTCTGATCATACTAAACGACTCTCGAGAATGAAGATAGAAGGGAGCAGGCACGGGAAACGCCGTGACGGAAGGGCGGCGCCCCAACGCACCATCACAACGAGAGGTGGACCGGACCTCTCGACTCGGCCGACACCCTCCGCCACGAGGGGAAGCCGGAGCTTCCCCTTTTCTCTTGGACGGACGCGGCACTGATTTTCCCTCACTTCGTCGTGGGAAATCTGGGAGCCGAGCGATTTTACCCAATCCTCCACTGGGGGGAGAGGTTAAGGTGCTTTTCTGCCGGGGTCTTCCTGCCTGGTTTCCTCGTGGATGGGGTCCGGGTTCCGCTCTTCCGGGGTTCCGTGTGATCTCTTATGGTGTCTTTTGGGACGGTGTGTCCGCGCGTGCTTTTTCTCTGCGCCTCCCGCCTTCGTCGTCCGGTATTCTCACCGCCGACTTCGGTGGGCCGCCGAAGCCTTGGCGAAGGCGGCTGCGTCAAGTTTCCCGAAATAGCCCTTCCACTGATTCGGTGAGCTGACGGTCTGGATCAGGTGAGTGCCCTGTTTCTCCTTGCGCCTTCGCGCCTTCCGCCTCCGTCGTTGGTCGGCAAGGAGATTACCAACGACTTCGGCGAGACGCGCCGAAGCCTTGGCGAAGGCGGTTGCGTTATGTTTTCTCCCGAATCAGACTTCCGCGGATTCCCATCGGTTGCGGTTTCGCTGTGCTACTGCAGGCGCCAGCGGATGCCACCGTGGAGCAGGCGTGGAGTCCCGAGCGTCAACAACAACGTGCCGTCCGCCCGCCGCTGGGCGCGCGTGCTGTACGCGTTGTCGAAGAGGTTCTGCACCTGAACAAAGAGATCGACGGAGGGTGTCACGTTCTTGCTCGCGTTGATATCGACCACACCGAAACGCTCGAGGGACAGCTCGTTGAGATCGTCATCGAACTGGCGGCCGACCCAGCGAACCTCCGCGCGCAGGCGGAAGAGGCCGTTGTAGTCGAGGCCGAGAATCCCCTGATGGCGTGCCGTCTGCGGGATGCGCCGCTCGGTGTCATCGAAAACCGCATCGGAGTACAGATAGCCGAGCGTGGTCTGCCAGGATTCGGCAAACCGGAAGCGCCCCTCCAGCTCCACGCCTTTGATGGTCGCTTCGCCCGCGTTCTGACGCTGCCGCAGGATCAGGTTCTCCTCGAAGCCGATGGTGACGTTGGCGATGACGTCCTGGAACGAGTTCCAGAACCCGTTGACCCGAAACAGCAGGGAGCGTGACGGATAGAAATCGACCCCTGTCTCGAAACCCCAGAGTGTCTCCTCGCCGAGATCGGGATTGGCCTCGGTGACGACATTGCCGACCCGGAACGGCCGGTACAGCTCGTTCAACGTTGGCGCCCGAAAGCCGCGGTACACCGAGCTCCTCAATGAAGCCTGGTCACTGAAGCGCCACAGGATCCCCGCTCGCGGGTTGAAGGTCGCCTGGGTCTCCTGGTTCTGCCAGAGATCGACCCGCGCGCCCAGAAAGAGCTCCGCGGAGGGGTGGACGGGAACCAGATTCTGCAGGAACACTCCAGCGAGGTTCTGCTTTCGCTCGTCCCACCGGGCGCGTCGCCAGTCGGCCCCGAGCTGAAAGCCTAGCCCCGGCCGCAGAGTAAGAGAGCTTCCCACTCCCAGCGTCGGGAAATCCTGGCGCGCGGTGATGAACTCCTCGGAGCGGTCGGGAAGAACTCGTGAGAAAGTGTTCTTGAAGCGGGTCCACTGTGAGTACAGGCTGAAATCCCACTTCTGCCGTCGTATACCGGCCTCCACCAGCGCGATCTTCGAGTCGTTCTCCTGGAGCTCGGTTCCGTTGTCCCGCTCTTCGCGGAAGAACTGGACGCTCACGTGGGCGTCCCCGTAGTCGAAGCGACCGAGAAAGTTCTGAAACTCGGTGCGCGCCGGCCGATCCACCTCGCCACGATCCTCTTCGCTCAGGACGTAGTATCCGTCGGTTCCGAAGACGCGTCCGGCAACGAGATAGCTCCAGTCCTCTCCGGTGTCGGAGGCAAGGGCACCGACGTCGTACGTGGTGGAGCTCCCGAGCTGTGCTCTGATATCCAGCGTTCCGTCGCTGGCCGCTCTCGGGAGCAGCTGGATGGTCCCGCCCAGAGCCGAGCTGCCGTAGAGCTGACTCGTCGCGCCACGAACCACTTCCGCCGACTCGATGGACAAGAGAGGGAGGCGGTTCCAGTAGATCCAGCCGCCGAAGGGATCGTTCAGCGGCAGGCCGTCCCACAGCGCCAGGCTTCGGCTGGCGCCACTCGGACCGATGCCTCGAAGGGAGACCCCTTGAGTCGTCGGGTGCGCAACGAGGCCGCTCGACCGACGGAAAAGGTTGAACCCAGGGACGCGCCGCAACTGGTCGTCGAGGGTGAGAGCTGCCGTCTGTTCGAAGTCGTCGCGAGTACGTACGCTCGTGAACGACGTCGCGTCGGTCAGTTCTTGTTCGGTCCGGGCAGCGGTGACGACGATGTGCTCACTGTATTCGCCGGGCGTCTCTTCTTTGGGATCGTCTTCCTTCCGGGGCTCCTCTTCCTGGGAGGTGGCCTGTTCCTGGGAAAACGTCAACGGGGCGAGGACGAGCGTGAGGGCGAGAACAAAGAACCGAATCACGAGACTTCGAGTGCCACGACCGGCGTGGGGTTCTTGGTAACGGCACAATTCTGACAGATGGTCTCGCCCTCCGATCCCGGCCGATCCCAGGACCGATTGCGATGCGCGTTGCGAAGTCGCTCGACATTCTCGCTGAGCCAGGCTTCCTGAATCGTCTGCACTTTCTCGACTCCGTCCGTCGGCACGACCGACCCGCCGTCGATCTCGAGCGTGAATCCCTGACAGCAGGGCATGGTGTGCTTGCCGTCCCAGGTGACCACCATGCGACGAAACGGATCGGGACAGGTGAACTCCTCAGCCGAGAGCTGACGCCAGGTGGCCGCCTTCCAGTTGTGCTGCGATCCGGCCGGGAAGTAACACTCGCTGATGGACATCCAGTCGACACCCATCTCGTCCTTCCAGAACCGCTCCATGCGACCACCATCGACGTCCTGCGCGTTCAGGTGCGTACGCACGACCGAGGCTCGAATCCGGCAGTCCGGGGCACCCCGGCCATTCGCTCGCATGGCCACCGCGCTCTCCACCGAATGCAGGAGTACGTCCCAGTCGCCCCCGACGCGCTGGCTGGCGTAGGTCTTCGGGTCACAGGCGTCGACGGAGAACATCAAATCGGTGATCCCCGCCTCGACGAGCTCGGCGAAGAGCTCCGGTCGCGTTCTGGCACGCCCGTTGCCGTTCGTGTTCATCATGATGTCGACGAAGCCCAGCTCGGCGCTGTAGGCCACGAGCTCGACGACCTCCGGATGCAGCGACGGCTCGCCGCGGTAGTTCAGTTTGATGGAGCTCACGCCCATCGCAGCGCATTGCTGAGCCAGCTCACGATAGAGCGCCGGGTCCATATAGCCGCGCTTGTAGGTGTGATCGGCGAAACCCAGCTTTCGGATGTGCTCGTGGGTCCAGATCTGGCAGAAGCCGTTGGGATCTTCCTCCGAGCTCCCACATCTCAGATCGCAGACGGCCACCGTCTCCAGGTCGACATGAACGGGGTGATCCAACGCGTCGAGCTCGACACCCCTCCGATCCCACTCCCGACGATAGGCTTCGTACCGTGCGCTGCGTGAGGCGGGGACCCGGCCCAGAGTGCGGAAAGTCGGGTCTTTACTCATCGGCGTGCCAGTCTAACCAATACAGCAATCCGCATCCAGCTTTCAGCAACGGCACCTGCTGGTCCCGAGCCCCAGTCCGAGCCCGACGTAAGCGTCCGCTCCCACCATGTTCCCGATACGTCGCTCCCGAGTGCATGTCCGTCAGGAGCATCCGGCCACGACAGGCTCAGTACTGCCACCACGGAGCCGCCGTTCCCTCCGGTCGCATGCGGTAGACGTGCTCCGCCATCTGACGGATACGCTCGGCCTCGGTCGAGAACTGACGACCGAAACGATGCCCCTTGCCGTCGCCCCAGACGAAGTAGCCCGGATAGTGCGGGTTCTCCGTGGCCTTCATCCACTGCTCGAGCTCCTTCACCGCCACGTTGAGGTAGTAGTTGTCCATGTCGCCGCAGAAGACGTGCACTTTGTCGAAGAGTTTCGGACCCAGGCTGGCCCAGTTGTTCTTCAAGCGGTGGAGGAGATCGTAGTTGTCGCGCCAGTACTCGGCCACCGAGCGATCGATCTCTCCGGTCCGCTTGTCGAACAGCGGTTTGAAGTAACCATCCTCGCCGAGCGGACCGTACACCGCCGACCAGATGTCGAGCTGCTGGCCGGAGCGACCCCTGGTTCCCGAGACGAGCTCGAAGTGGTTCCTTTGTCGCGACGTGAGCCTAATCTCGCCGTCGATCTCGCGCGAATTGGCGATCGGAACCCGTCGCCAGTCGTGTTGTTTGTAGAAGGCGTTGACGTCTTCGTAGATGTTGATGCCTTCGACGTTGGTAAACGTCACCGGATCGGGCGCATAGGCAAAGGTGCCCCCGAAAAAACCGGGGTAGAAGATCTGCATCGCGAGCGCTTCCCACCCCCCGGTCGAGCCGCCGGTCAGTACCCGCGCGTAGGGCTCGGAAATAATGCGGAACCGGCGCTCGACTTCCGGAATCAATTCCTCCAGAATCGCGTCTCCGTACGGGCCCACGTTTACCGAGTTCGCCGAGTAGGAGGTGTCGAAGTACGGCGTCGGGTCCTGGAACGTGACGACGATCATCCGAGGAAAGTTGTCCTTCACCCATGCTTGATGGAGTTCCTCTCCGAGCTTCCAGCGCATGGGATCCCGGAGCGAGAAGTGACCCTGGGCGTAGACGACGGGATACGAGATCGTCTCCCGCGTGTAGTCGCGGGGCAACAGGACGGTCGCACCGAGGTGGATCGGCCGCCCCCAGAACTCGGTCAGAATTTCGCTCTCGAACCGAAAACGCTTGACCCATTCCGTATCGGGCGGGAGCTCGATGGGCGCAATGACCTGATCCGTAACGAGCTCGATGTCGTAACCGAGCTCGGGATCGAGCCGCACTTTGCGCGGGGCGCTGTGAAGGTTGCCGGGAGATCGCTCCCAGTGCTGCCCCTCCCACTGGTCGTCGTGCATCCACAGCGTGTGACCGTCCGAGCGCTCGAACTCGGAATAAATATTGATGAAGCCCTGCACAAAGTACTCGTCAGGCGGAATGTCGCTCAGTGACGCCACCGGCGTTCCCAGATCCGTCTCGTCGATGAGCACCGCTTCGGCCGCCGCGACCCGTTCGAAGTCCCGACCAAAGAACGGGACGCCGGTCCTCCCGATCTGCCGACGTGGCTCCTTCTCGTTCGAGCGGGAAATAATGACGTAGGCTCGACCGGTCAGCGGGCCCGCCTGGACCGAAGCCGGGTAGCTCACCCGGAACTGCAGCTTTCCATGGGCCGAGGCAACCGCCGCAAGCGCGAGGCTCACCGCTGCGACAACAACGCGTATCGCCCACTTCTTCATGCTCACTCCTTCCGTCGATGCCGGCGGCCCGAGAGGGTCCGCAGAGTTTATCCCCGATCCGAAATTTCTCGGCCTGACATCGGCTGGAAACCGAGGTTTTGTTTCGGACGGGGTTAACCGATTCTCCATGGAACAAAAGATCCGCTGGCCACGTAGTTAAACAGTTGTTAAACTGACTTGATCGCTCGTTCAATCGCAGGGGAGAGAGATTCTAATTCATTGACAGCACTAAACTTACTGACAGATATCGAGTCGGCTGTCCCTGAAGCCCTATCCGATCGACACACGGCAGCGGAGCGACTGATACTGAAGCACGCCATGCGAAGCTTTGCCCGCCGGGGCTACGCGGCCACTAGTCTGCGGGGCATCGCAGCCGAGGCGGGCGTCACCGCACCGCTCGTCAGCTATTACTTCAAGAGCAAAGAGGGGCTGTTTCTCCGTCTGGTGGAGATCGTCATGGAGAGCCTCGAAGCCGACGTGGCCGAACGCGTTCACTCGGAGATGCCCTTCCCGGATGCGATCTCCGCCATTGTGAGCGCCCACACCGATCTTCTCGAACAAAGCCCGAGCGCCATCGCGTTCATGTTGTCCCTGCTCTACGGACCGCAGGAGGGCCAGCCGATCCCGGACATCGATGCCATGTGGGCGAACACCGGTCGTCTCATCGAAGCAACCTTCGAGCGCGGCATCGCGAACGGCGAGTTCGTACCGCGGCCGGGCGTTTCGGTCCCGTTTCTCGTCGAGCAGCTCGGGAGCCTCATCCACGACTACGTGATACGTCGATTTCGCTGCGAGCGGCACTTGAAGCGATATCCGGAGAAGCGTGACGAGATCGAGCGACGGGCGCGTGAGATGTCCCTCGAGGTGGCTCTCGAACATTTCTTCTTCGGCGCTGGCAGGGTTCCGGCCCTCGCGAAAGAGTAACTACCAGAACAGAGGTTCCAGAATGCTCAACCAAAGACGATGCATCAGGACATTGCCAACCCTCCTGCTTTTCGCGGCGTTGCCGGCGCTGCCGACACTAGCCGCCGCTCGAGACGCCGCGCAGGATGAGCCTCTCTCGTTCACGATCCACCAGGCCGTCGAGGTGGCTCTTCAGTTGAACCCCGAAGTTCTCGGAGAACGAGAAAGGACCCAGGAGTTTATCCAACTCGTCCGCGAAGCCAAGAGCGAGGCTCTGCCCCGCATCGACGCGCGTCTTACCGTTTTCCAGAATCGCGACCCTGGCTTGCGGAACAGTCCGTTCTTCTCTCGACTTCTCGAGAGCGGGGAGGAGCTTCCACCGGGTGCCGGCGATGCCTTCTTTTTCACGAATTACGTGTGGAACCTCGGTATCGAGCAGCCGATCTACACGTTCGGACGCGTTTCGAACGCCCTGAAGGCGGCAAGAAACGAACAGGACGGCGTGGACCTCGACATTCGCGCGGTCGAGAACCGTATCTCCCGTGATGTCGCGCGCGCCAGCTCGAGCAGGTCAAGGCACGCTTCGAGCTCGAGGACGCGACCAGGCTCGACTTGCTCCGAGCGAAAGTGACCCTTGCCAACCTCCGCCCGGAGATCCTCTCCGCCGAGAACCAGGTTCAGATCGCGACCGCTCTCGTGAACGACACGCTCGGCCGGCCGATCGAGGCTTCCATCGACGTCGTCGCCGAGCTCGAGATTCCGGATCCCATCCCGGTCGTGCTCCATCCCGAGGCTCTTCGGGAGCTAGCCGGACAACAACGGCCGGAGCTCCTCCGCTACAAGAAGGATCGTGACGTGCTGGATGCCCGCATCGGGGTGGTGCGATCCGATCTCAAGCCGAGAATCACTGCGAGCGGATCGTTCGGCGTCAATACGTTTGCGCCGCAGGACGTCTCGAGCCTCGCACTGCACACCTGGGCGGTAGGCGTGAACTTCAACTGGACGATTTTCGACGGCAAGAAGACCGCCTCTCAGGTGGCCGCTCTCCGCTCGCAGGTGACCCAGAAGGGGTACGACGAGAGCACGTTTCGCTCGCGCCTCGCGATCCAGCTCGAAGAGGCGACCGGCACCTGGCGGCGGGCACTCGAGGCTCTCGAAGTTACGACGCTGACCGTCGAGCAGGCGCGCGAGGCGGAGCGGGTGGCGGAAGAGTCTCTGAAATGGGGAGCCGCCACCAGCCTCGACGTGCTGCAGGCCTCGGCCGCCCTGCGGGAGTCCGAGCTCAATCAAACGCAAGCCGCTCACGACGCGCTGGTCGCTCTCGCGGAGATGAAATTTCTGGTGGGATTCCGGGCCGATGCCCCGGATTCGGTCATCGCTCACGAGCGGACGGTCGCTTCTACCGGGACGGACGAAGGAGTCGACAAGTGAAGCACCCACGGAGTACACCCGTCACCGTCGCCGCCATGCTCGCGGTGGTGTCGGCCCTTTTCTCTGCCTGCGAGCCTTCGGAGCCCGTGGCGGGCACGTCCGACGCTCCCCCCGAGCCGGCACCCGTCAACGTGACGGTGATGACACTGGAGCCGGCGAATCTCACCGAAAGAGTGGAGCTCGCCGGAAGGCTCGCGCCGTGGAAAGAAGTTACGGTGTCCACCGAGCTCGGGGGAACCGTTCAGGAGATCGGTTTCGAAAAGGGCCGCGGTGTTCGGGCCGGGCAGGTCCTTGCCAAAGTGGGAACCGATCTCCTCACCGCGAGCCTCGAAGAGGCGGAAGCGGAGCTCATGGGGACGGAAGCCCACTTCAAGAAAACGAGCGAGCTCTTCGACCGCCAGGCCGTCCCGCGTGCGGATCTCATCTCGGCCACTTCGCAGCACAAGAGGTCCCAAGCGCGTGTGGCTCAGGCCAGGCTCCGCGTCGAACGCTCCATCATCAAAGCGCCCATTTCCGGAATCGCCGTCGATCGAGAAGTAGAGAGCGGAGAGGTGGTGGCACCCAACTCCCGCATCACGACGATCCATCAGGTCAACCGTGTCAAAGCGGTGCTCGGCATCCCGGAGGACGACATCGCCTTCTTCGACGTCGGCGACGAAGCGATCCTCGAAGTCGACGCCTACCGGGGTCGTGAGTTCGCGGGGCGCGTTCACTTCTTGAGCCCGGCGGCCACCCAGAAGAATCGGAGCTTTCCCGCCGAGATCGACAACCGCTCCGGCGAGCTCCGACCGGGCATGATCGCCCGGGTCTCGCTGGCCAAGCAAGTCTTCGAGGATGCCATCGTCGTCCCGCGCGATGCGGTGCTCGAGAGAGATACCGGCGAAATTGCGTTCGTTCTCGAGGCCGAGCGTGCGGTGGCTCGCCAGGTCGACGTCGGGCCGGCGGAACAGGGACGAGTGGTGATCTTGAAGGGGCTCGAGGCGGGCGAGCAGCTCATCGTCACCGGACATCGGAATCTGGTGGACGGCCAACGCGTCCAGCCTGTCGACGACTCCGGGCTGTAGTAAATGAAGATTACCGACTACAGCATCAAGCACCGTCTGACGGTCTACGTCCTGATCGTTCTCGTGGTCGTCGCCGGCGCGAGCGCCTATGTCTCGTTGCCTCGGGAGTCGTTCCCGGAGGTCAAGATTCCGCTCATCTTCGTCTACACCATCTACGGCGGCGTTAGCCCGGAGGACATCGAGACCCTCATCACCCGGCCCATCGAAACGGAGCTCAAGGCGATCTCGGGCATCCGCGAGATCCGATCGACGAGCAGCGAGGGGATGTCCTCGATTCAGGTGGAGTTCAACCCGGAAGTCGATCTCGATACCGCGCTCCAGCGGGTCCGTGAGAAAGTCGACCTCGCGAAGCCGGATCTTCCCATCGAGGCCGAGGATCCCCGCATTCAGGACGTCGACGTCTCACAAGTGCCGATTCTCGTGGTGAGCCTCGCCGGCGAAGTGGGACTGGTAAAGCTCAGCGACGTCGCGGAAGACCTCAAAGACGATCTGGAGGCCATCCCGGGCGTCAACCGCGTTCAGATCATCGGAGACAAGACGCGCGAGGTTCAGGTTCGGGTCGATCCGCGAAGGCTGAGCTTCTACGAGATCAGCCTGACCGACATCGTGCGTGCGGTGGGTCGCGAGAACTTGAACGTTCCCGGTGGTGAGATCGATGTGGGCCGCCTCAAGTATCTCATCAGGCTCCCTGCGGAGATCGACGACCCGCGCGAGATCGAAGACTTCGTGATCAAGGTGCGGGATGGCGAGCCCATCTACGTGCGGGATCGACGGTGCGGAGTTCAAGGTCGAGAAACCCAACATGGGAGCGCCTACCGGCAAGCCCGTCGATATCCGGATCCACGGTGATGATTTCGCCATGCTGGCGAAGCTGGTTCGTGACGTGCAGGATCGGATTCGCGGCGTTGACGGACTCGTCAACCTGGACGATGACCTCGACCGCGGCAAACCCGAGCTACGTCTCAAGGTCGACCGGGTGGAGGCAATGCTGGCGGGCGTGAGCACCCAGCAGATCGCCACGATGGTGCGGACGGCGGTTCGAGGCACGGAGGCATCGAAGTATCGGATCGGGGAGGACGAGTACGACATCGTGGTGCGCTTGAGTCCCGAGGCACGCGCCTCGCTCGACGACCTCGGTGATTTGACCGTCCCCGACGAGGACGGGATTCCGATTCCGATCCGAACCCTCATTCAGCTCGAGCCCGGGGTAGGACCTTCCGCGATCAAACGGGTGGACCTGAAGCGGGTCGCGACGGTGAACGGTGACGTCGTTCGCGCCTCGGGTCGAACGGAGGATTCGGTACGACAGGAAGTCGCGGCGCGGCTATCGGAGATGGAATGGCCGCCCGGCTACCGGTGGTCCTTCGCCGGCTCGAACCGCGACGAGCAGGAGTCGAGAGCCTTCCTCGAGCGCGCGTTCGTCATGGCCGTTCTTCTGATCCTGCTCGTTCTGGTGACGCAGTTCGACAGCCTGATCCTTCCCTTCACCATCATGGTCTCGGTGGGGCTTTCGCTGATCGGCGTCCTGTGGGGGCTCATCCTCACCGGCACACCCTTCGGCATCATCATGACCGGGATCGGCGTGATCTCGCTCGCGGGGATCGTCGTCAACAATGCCATCGTTCTCTGCGACTTCATCCGCCAGCTCCGCGATCGGGGGCTCGACAAGACGAGCGCCGTCATCGAAGCGGGTGTCATCCGCCTTCGTCCGGTCCTGCTCACCGCGGTCACCACCGTTCTCGGGCTCCTGCCGCTCACCCTCGGCATCAACGTGGACTTTCTCGCCGGCACCGTCATTACCGGCGGTGAAACGTCGCAATGGTGGGGCCCGATGGGCGTGGCGGTGATCTTCGGGCTGTCGGTCGCCACCGTGCTGACCCTCGTGATCGTCCCCGTGACCTATCACAGCCTGGACTCGCTCTCGGGCGCTCTCGAATCGCTCGGCCGGTGGGCGCGCACGGGTCGACGAAAGGAGCAGGGGCTGCCAGAGCCATCCGAAGTTCAGGTGAGAGCCGGACTCGGCGAAGGTCGTTGAGCCACGAGCGATCCTCGAGCCACTCTTCCGAAGTTCTTCGAGAAAACGTCGGGCGGGCATTCGGCAAGCTCGTCGCGCAGCTATCGTGTTAAGCTCGCGCCGGGCCGGCGATGCTTCGGACTCCCACTCGATCACTTCTGCTCCGACACCTCTCGCCGACCGCTCAGGGTACGGAGGCGATTCGTGAGACGGCCGAAATCTTTTCCGCCCTTCCCGGGGTGCAAATCGATTTGTCGACGACGACGATCGAGCTCTCGTCGGCAGCAGACATGGCCTATGAGCTGGCCGCAGGCACCCTCACGACGGACGGGCCGGATGGCGAACCGGTGGAAGACAAGATCCGCGATTTTCACATCTGGCGCAAGCAGGCGGATGGCTCGTGGAAGCTCAGCATCGACATCTGGAACTCGGAGAACCCTTTGCCCAGCTCGAACGAGTAGAGGAAAGCGTCAGCGGTCGCGCCCGAGTATCGCTTCACGGATCAGACCGGCAACGTCGTCGTGATCGTGCTCCAGGGCCCAGGCCCGTGCGGACCAGCCGTTGTCGGTGGTCGCCGTAAGATCCGCTCCGGAGGCAAGCAACAGCGTCACGACGTCGGCCGCACCGGCGATCGCCGCACAGATGAGTGGGGTCTGCCCGTCCGGCCCGCGTGCATCCACGTTCATGCCCGTACCGAGCGCCCATCGAACGAGCTCGACCCGATCGCACCTCTCGAAGACGAAACGTTCCACGTCCTCCGGCCGGGCGCCCGCTTCGAGGAGAGGGCCGAGGCTCGCGCTGCGCTCGTATTCCATCGCCACATCGAACGCGTTCTTGCCCACCGTCAGGATGCCGGTACCCTCGATGCTCGGGTCCGCACCGGCCGCCAGCAGCAGGACCACGATCTCCTCGTAGTCGTGCTGAATGGCCGTCATGAGCGGTGTCTGGTACGCGTCCGTATCGAGAGCGTTGACGTCGGCACCCGATCGAATCAGCTCGGCCACCCGGCCGGGCTCGTTGCGACGAACCGCTTCGTTCAGCAGCTCTTCGGGCGTTTCCGTGGCGCCGGCGCCCCGGAGCAGGGCAACCATTTCGTCCTTCCCGGACGCTTTGGCGACCGTCAGCGCGTCGAGGCCGCGTGCGTCCTGGGCGGAGACGTTGGCTCCGGCATCGAGAAGAACCCGTACCGAGGCGACGTCGCGACGGGCGGCCAGCGTCAGGGCGGTCTCACCCTGCCGGTTGGCTCGGTTGACCTCGGAGCCGGCACCGATCAGCTTCCGCACAAGCTCGGGACCCGCCGAAGCGGCGAGGATGAGTGGCGTGTTGCCGTCGTCATCCGCGAGATTGACGTCCGCCCCCGCCTCCAGAAGCGCTTCCGTCATCTCTAGATCGCCCCGGATGGCCGCCCACGAGAGCGCAGTCTTGCCGCCGGCACCCCGGCCGTCCACCTCGACGCCACGGGCTAGGAGGGATTGCACGTCGGCAGTGTCTTTCGTCATCGCGACCTCGGCGAGAGACTCCTCGACGGATTGAGGCGACGCGACGGCGCTCGACAAAACGAGACCGGCGAGCAGGACGGTTCTCACGACGGTCATGGCTCCTCCCAGTCGGACAGCGCGGCTTGTGGTTATTTCTATCCTGCAGAACGGTTTACGGATGGCCACCGCCCTTGGCCCCTTGTTGCTCGCACCTGCCACCCTGGCTATAATGCCTCACGGCTCTGCGTTCATCGGACCAGAGGCGTTTTTCGCGTGCGGGACCGTTGCGACCCGGAGGGGTGCAAGAGTGGCTTATTTGGCTAGCCCGGAAAGCTAGTGTATCGGCAACGGTACCGTGGGTTCGAATCCCACCCCCTCCGCCACTATATCCTTCTAAGTTATAGTTATATAATAATTTAAAAATTAAATATAAGATTTAGTATACAATTAAATCTACAATGCTTTAGCGGCTGACGGTCCCGGCCGATCGACGGTGCACGCCAGCCCTCAGGGGTTTGACAGTGCGCTGTCCCTAGGGACACCAGGGACAGGGGGGGAGCCTTGCGGAGCCCGGCGAGCGGAGCTCCTGAATGCTTGAACGTTTCGTGGCCCCTCGTCCTGTGCCAAAACTCGGCCCTCTTGAAATAGCCGATAAATCAGCAGCTTAGCGTCTGTGTTTTGCGACCGGGCCAAGGGCCGTGGGCTTTGCAATCGTCTGACCCGAGGGTGTTATCTTCGGATCCATCATGACGTACCATGTGCAATTCCTACTGCTCGTTCTGGCTGGATGGGTCAACCGCCAGCAGCAGGATGTGATTGACTACCTGCGAGAAGAGAACCGTGTGCTCCGAGCCGGGCTTCGGGGCAAGTGTCTCAGGCTCTCGGACGACGACCGGCGCAGGCTCGCCGTCAAGGCCCAGGCTTTGGGCCGCGAGGTGCTGGCCGAGATTGCGTCCGTTGCCACACCCGCTACGCTGCTGCGCTGGTATCGCTACCTCATCGCAGCCAAGTACGATGGCAGCAAGAACCGGAGTCCAGGCCGGCCTCCGACGGCGAAGGACATCCGTGAACTCATTGTGCGTGTGGCGCAGGAGAACCCGACGTGGGGATATACGCGCCTGCAGGGCGCACTCAAGAACCTCGGACATGAACTTGGACGCAACACCATCAAGAGGGTCCTCGCCGAGCACGGTATCGCGCCTGCCCCAGAGCGGGGCAAGAGCATGCCGTGGAGCACCTTCATCAAGGCTCATTGGGGCGCTATCGCCGCGACAGACCTGTTCACCGTCGAGGTGGTGAACCCGTTCGGGCTCGTCCGCTACCATATCCTGTTTGTCATCGATATCGTCACTCGCTGCGTGTGCATTGGTGGGATAAGCTCGGACCCAAACGGGGAGTGGATGAAGCAGGTGGTAAGAAACCTCACGGACATGTGGGATGGTTTCCTCCTTGGCAAGCAGTACCTCATCCACGACCGGGACCCGCTATTCACCGAAGCGGTACGTGGGCTGTTGAGAGGTTCAGGCGTGAAGCCCCTTCGCCTTCCCGCTAATAGTCCGAATCTGAACGCATATGCGGAAAGATTCGTTCTCTCCATACGTCGAGAGTGTCTCGACCGCTTCGTACCTCTCAGTGAGCGACACCTGCGGACAGCAGTAACCGAATACGTCGTGCACTATCACACCGAACGGAACCACCAAGGTCTCGGCAACGAGCTCATCACACCTCTGCCGGCAAGCGCGACTGACGCTGGCCCCATCGTGTCGCGAGAGCGACTTGGGGGCATTCTCAACTACTACTGCCGTGCCGCCTAGATTGTGGCCGGGGCGGTAGCCCCTCGGTGGACTCGACCGGTGTAGCGTGGAAACACAGCTTCAGGAACACGCTTGGATATTCGCTCTCGACCAGGTGGTCGTCTGCATGGTGACGACCCGTCCGCCCAAAACGATATTGTAGAGCCTACGGCCCTTTCACGGTGGCCGAGTGGCCCACCGCCAGCCGTCCGCCCAGCCGGTAGCTCCGTCCTTCCTCGCGGACCAGGCTCACGGCTCCGAAGGGAGCCAGCACGCCCCGCTCCCGAAACGCAGCGAACCCGTAGCCGAACTGCGCATCCAGGCGCGTGCCCAAGGCGCTGGGCACGGTCGGGTCGGTGGCACCGCGCTCCCAGAGGCGCTGCACGCCGCTCGTGGTCTTGCCCCATGCCGGCATCAGGCTCACCGACGGGCCGTGGCCGGACGCTCCAGGAGCGAAGCGGAGCAGCGCGCCGAAGCCCCATTCCCGTATCGTGCCTTCATGCACCGCCAGCCAGCGGCCGTAGCCCTCGGTGGTCCACCCCGCCTCCGGATTCTGGTAGCGCAGGCCGCCGCCGACTTCCAGGCCGGCGCCGGTCTCTCCGTCGCCGCCGTCATGGCGCACACCCAGCTCTCCCCACGGGGTGAGCGACCCGCCGGAGGAGAACACGTGCTCATGGCTGGCCTCGGTGCTCAGCCGCAGCCGCCGCATGTCGACCGTACCGCCCCGAACGTCTCCCCGTCGCCCGCGACGTCGAGCCGCGCCAGCGCCCCCTCTCCCTTCAGCTTCACACTCGTCGTCCCGCGCGCCAGGAGCCGACCGCTGACGCCTACCGCTCCAGAGTCCAGCATCGCCTCGCTCGTCCGGGGATCCCCGGCGAGGTCGTCCACGATCCGGATTTCTCCCCAGGAGTGACCGACCGTTCCCCACACGTCCAGGTCGGACGACACCGACCAGCCCAGGTAGGGATGGACGCCCGTCAGCTGCAGCTCGTACGCGCCGCCCCCGGCGTCTCTGCCGCCCGCGTAGTAGTCGAACGAACCCCTCGACCGGGATACGGACAGCCCCGCCAGCACGTCGGAACCAAGCCGCACATCGGCCCCGAGGTGCACGCTGAACACTTCGCCGTTCCAAGCGACCACGCCGTCCTCGCCGCCGCCCGCCAGGTTGCGGTAGTCGCCGCAGCCCCACGCCGCGAAACGTCCCGCCCCGCCCTCTTCCTCCTTCGACGGCATCAGGAACGACGAATCGCCGAGCGCCTGCTCCAGGGTCAGCGGCTCGGTGCCCGCCGCGGCCCACCCGTCGGAGGTCGGCGCGAGAGATAGCGACAGACGGCCAACCGGCTCCTCCGCCCTGCCCTGGGCGGCGTCCGAGAACGCCTGATCGATGCGACACCTGACAGCGCTGAAAGCCAGCGTCCGCCCTATCTCCGGAAGGACGGTCTGGTTAACCAGCCCGATGCGGCGCTCCACGTCGTCGGTGATCGTTCCCACCCCTGTGTCGTCCGCCAACGTCGTCCCCACCGGGTCGCTCAATTCCACCGTAAACTGCTCGGCGCCCTCCATCAGCTGGTCAATCAGCGTCGCCACGGCAACCGCCCGGGTCGTTTCCCCCGGCTCGAAGCGCAGCGTTCCCGATGTCGTCGTGTAGTCCGAGCCCGCAACCGCCGTCCCGTCGAGCGTCTGGTACGACACCGTCACCGCGACGCCGCTCACGGCGCTCAACCGCACCACGAACTCCGCCGTACCCCCTTCGCCAACTGGCGGCGCGTCGTCGATCGTAAGCGTGGGCGGTTCGTCTTCGTCGGTGATCGTCCCCGCGCCGGTGTCGTCCGCCACCGTCGCCCACGACGGGGCGCTCAGCTCCACGGTGAAAGCTTCGGTCTCCTCCGGCGTGTCGTCGTTCACGGTCGGTACCCGGAGCGTCTTCGTTGTCTCCCCCGGCTCGAAGCGCAGCGTTCCCGATGTCGTCGTGTAGTCCGAGCCCGCAACCGCTGTCCCGTCGACCGTGCGGTAAGCCACCGTCACCGGCTCGCCGCTCTCTCTGCGCAACGTCACCCTGAACTTGGCCGTGCGCCCTTCGGGCACCGGCGCGGCGTCGCCGATGGACAGGGTCGGGAGGCTGCGGCTCCCGCCGTCGTCGTCGCTGATCGTCCCCGTCCCGGTTCCGTCGGCCACCGTCGCCCCCGACGGGGCGCTCAACTCCACGGTGAAGGCTTCGGTCTCCTCCGGCGTGTCGTCGTCCACGGTCGGTACCCGGATCGTCTTCGTCGTGTCGCCCGGCTCGAAACGCAGCGTCCCCGCCATCGCCGTGTAGTCCGAGCCTGCAACCGCCGTTCCGTCCTTCGTCTTGTACGATACGGTCACCACGTTCTCGGTCGCCGCGCTCAACGTCACCCGGAACGTGGCCGTGTCTCCCTCGACCACTGCGGCGTCGCCGACGGACAGGGTCGGGAGGCTACCGCCCCCGCCGTCGTCGTTATCCCTGATCGTTCCCTCCCCGGTGTGGTCGTCCAGCGTGTGGCCCCGTCCGGGTTGCGCAGGGTCACCATGAAGCGTTCGTCCGACTCCTGGGCGTCGTCATCCACCGTCGACACCGAGATCGTCTTCGTTGGTTGCCCCGCTGTGAAAGTCAGCGTCCCCGATGTCTCTGTGTAGTCCGAGCCCGCCTTGGCCGTCCCGTCCGCCGTCTCGAAGTTCACCGTCACCGTCTGCTCGCTGGCCGGTCTCAACGTCACCTCGAACTGGGCCGTGCCCCCCTCTTGCACCGCCGCGTCCCCGATCGACAGCTCCGGAGTTCTGCCGCCACCGTCGTCGTCGTTGTCCCTGATCGTCCCCTCCCCGGTGTGGTCGTCCAGCGTGGCCCCGTCCGGGTTGCGCAGGGTCACCGTGAAGCGTTCGTCCGACTCCTGGGCATCGTCGTCCACCGTCGACACCGAGATCGTCTTCGTCGGTTGCCCCGCCGTGAAGGTCAGCGTTGCCGACGTCTGCGTGTAGTCCGAGCCTGCCTTGGCCGTCCCGTCCGCCGTCTCGAAGTTCACCGTCACCGTCTCGGTGCTGGCCGGTGTCAACGTCACGACGAACTCGGCCGTGCCCCCTTCGGCCACCGCCGCGTCCGCGATGGACAGGGTGGGCAGGCTGCTGCCCCGGTCATCGTCGTCGTCGATGACCCGCACCGTCACCGGGCTCTCACCCTTCACCGGGCAATCGGCATTCTCATCCCAAACGTCGTGGGTGAAGGTCACCGACCCATCCAATCCATCTTCGTCCTGAAGCGCCGTTACCCTGACCTCCCGCCAAGTGTCCCAGTTGTCCCGATTGAACTCCCAGCCGACCGACGGCACCCAACTGATTCCTCTATAGTGGCCGTCGTAGCGTATCGAGCCGTTGACGCGCAGCACGACCCACCATCCGTCGGCGAGGGGTGGCTCAGTCAGTCTCAGGCGGTAGGTGAGAGATTCGCCCTCGTCGATGCTCAGCGTGGTCGGCGACACCTCCACTCCCCAGGTGGTCTGGGCGTGTACCCGCGGCGCCGCGATGCCGGACAGCAGCGCCGACAGCGTGACGGCGAAGGTGACTAGACGCTGACCGCGGGATCCGAGGGACAGGCACCGTTTCTGGATATGCGGTGCTTGCGCTGTTTGCTGTTGATAATGTGTGCGCATCCCTTTGCAAAAAAGGCGCTTACGCTCCATTTAGCGCGCAGCGAAGGTCACGAGCGCTATTTTGGCTGTAATTTAATGCGCCGTAAAGTCTTAGCGTCATCTCACCAACACTTAATGGCGGAAGCACCCGAAAGACTTGCCACCGCAGGAGTTGTAGAGGACGCACCGTAATAAAAGCCGGGCGGGGCCGTGCGCACCCGCTGGGCAGTGAGCGCCTTGACCGGGTGGCGCCGTCCACGTGGCTTCGGCATCGAGTGTCTCCTGCACATGAGGGCCTGCCCCTAGTGTCCCCAGGGCAGCCCATTGTTTTCTCCTGAACACCAGTCGATTCAGGGATGCGACCGCTAGATATACAATATAAATACAATTATATTTGGGAAGATAGGGGACTTGTATGGAACAGTCAAGGCAAGCCTGGATGTAATAACCCATTTAACAAGAGAACATTGTGAGGATACCAACAGACACACCTGGAACATCTCGGACAACAAAAAATAGCGGACTCTCCCTCCGCCAAGTACGTGCGGCGGTCCCGAGCGCACTGGAAACTTTGACATTCTCAGCCCCGCGGTTCAAGTTCTGTGCGAGCCGAGCTCGTGAACCCCGTCAGGCCCGGAAGGGAGCAGCGGTAAGCGGATCCTCGACTGTGCCGCAGGTCGCCTGGACCGCGGGGACTTTCATCCGCAGTGAAGAAAACGATGTTCGGATACGGCCACTAGCCCTAGATGGCCTAGTCAACCGATGACCTATCAAGTCCTTGCACTCAAGTGGCGCCCTCAGATTTTCGAGGACCTCGTGGGCCAGGAAACCGTGACCCGGACGCTGATGAATGCCATCCAGCAGGATCGCATCGCCCATGCGTTTCTCTTCTCGGGGGTCCGCGGTGTTGGAAAGACCACGACCGCACGCATTCTGGCGAAGGCGCTCAACTGCCAGCGCGGCCCCACCGTGCGGCCTTGCGGCGAGTGTCCCGCGTGCCAGGAGATCGCACGCAGCACGAGCCTCGACGTTCTGGAGATCGATGGTGCCAGCAACAACGGCGTCGAGCAGGTACGCGAGCTGATCGAAGGCTCCCGCTACGCACCGTCGCGCGATCGCTTCAAGATCTACATCATCGACGAAGTCCACATGCTCACGACTCCGGCCTTCAACGCCCTCTTGAAGACCCTCGAAGAGCCGCCGCCGAGTGTCAAGTTCATCTTTGCCACGACGCAGCATCACAAGATCCCGGACACGATCCTGTCGCGTTGCCAGGAACACGAGTTCCGCACCGTATCGTGGGCGCAAATCTCGAAACAGCTCGGCAAGATCGCGGAGGCGGAGGGGATCGAGATCGAGCCCGAGGCACTTGCCCAGCTGTCCCGGGCGGCAGAGGGCAGCCTGAGAGACGGTCTTTCGGCCTTCGACCTGGTCATTGCTGCCACCGGGAAGAGCATCAGCGAAAAGGATGTCACCGAGCTTTTGGGACTCATCGAGCGCGACGTCCTTCGCGACACGGTTCGGGCCATCCGCGAACGGGATACCGCCGCGATCCTGACCATCGTGGATCGCCTGGTCGTGGGCGGCCGGGACCTGAGACATTTCGTATCCGGTCTGCTCTCGTATCTTCGCGACGTCCTCGTGGTACGGGTGGCCTCAGAAAACGCCGATCAACTGATCGGGCTTCCGAGCGAGAGGCCGCAGCTCGAAGAGCTCGCCGAGCACTTCACCGAGGAGGACCTCACCCGGAGCCTCGACGTTCTCACCGCGGTGGAGCAGGCGCTTCGCTGGTCTCCCGAGCCCAGATTTCATCTGGAGATGGCGCTCTTGAAGCTCGCTCAGCTCCGACGCCTCGCCTCGTTCGAGGAGCTCCTGGAACGCTTCGAGGCCCTGGCCCGGGGGGGAGGCGGTGACGGCGGGGGCCCGGTCGAGACCGGTGGGGAACGCTCATCCGCGACACGTGTGCCGCGCCGGCCAGATAGCTCGGCAAGCTCAGCAGGGGCGAGCGAGCCCGCGACGCGAAGCGGGCCAGCTGCGAGCGCGCCGGTGTCGCCAGCGGTTCCGGAGCCGCCCGCCGCGGCTCCGGCCAGTAGCGCTGACTGGGTCGACGAGGTTCCGCCGGCCGGTGAGCACCGCGCGCCGCCGGGCGACGAAGAGGTGAGCCCTCATCCGGCTGCGCATCGCACAGCCGCCCCATCCAAAGGGGAGAGGGATACGGGAGCGACCGCTCCGCCATCGGACCAGCGGGATGACCACATGAGCCAGCTCCTCGAAGAGCTTCGGGGGGCGAAGCCGATGGTGCACGCTCTTCTGTGTCGACAGGAGTCCTGCGAGTGGGACGGCTCGTCCCTGGTGGTCCGGTTCGCGCCCGATCAGCACGTGGTGCTCGACCAGCTCGTCGCCTTCAAGGGTTTCCTCGAGGAGCGGGCCTCCGCGATCGCGGGAACCCGCACCGGCGTTCGCCTCGACGTGTCCAAGAAAAAGGAAACCGCGGACACCACCGCGTCATTGCCCGAAGAGACGGCGCAAAAGCCCGAGCCGACCGGGGAAAAAGACGAGAAGGACCTCGCGCAGCGCGCCTCCGAAGATCCACTCGTCCGCCGTTTCGTGGACACGTTCCAGGGAGAGGTGGAAGACGTCAAGGGAGTTCAACGAACATGAAGCTGAATCAGATCATGAAACAGGCTCAGGCCCTTCAAGAGAAGTTCCGCGAGCAGCTGGAAGCGATTCACGTCGAGGCCAGTGCCGGAGGCGGAATGGTCTCCGTACAGATGAACGGCAACAAGGCGGTCACCGCGGTGAAAATCGATCCGGAAGTCGTCGACAAGGACGATGTGGAAATGCTCCAGGATCTCATCACCGCTGCTGTGAACGAGGCGGCTCGCAAGGTGGACGAGGAAGCTCAGAGCCAGCTCGGCAACATCACCGGGGGCCTCCCCGGTCTCATGTGACGTGAAGGAATACCCCGAGCCGGTCTCGCGACTCATCGAGGAGCTCAAGGCTCTTCCCGGGATCGGAACCAAATCCGCTCAGCGGATCGCGTTTTACATCCTTCGCAGCGGCCTTGATGAAGCACAGCACCTCGCACGGGCCATCGTCGACGTCAAGGAACTCATCGATACCTGCTCGGTGTGTAACAACGTGACCGACCAGGATCCGTGCGTCTACTGCGAGAGCCCCGACCGGAATCCCCGGCTGCTATGCGTGGTCGAAGAACCGCCCAACGTGGTCGCCATCGAGAAATCCCACGAGTACCGGGGCCGTTATCACGTCCTCATGGGAAGCCTCTCGCCCCTTCAAGGCATCGGGCCCGAGCAGCTCAAGATCGCCGGACTGCTGCAACGGGTGGGAAACGGCGAGGTCGAGGAGGTGATCCTGGCAACCAATCCCAACGTGGAGGGGGAGGCGACAGCCATTTACCTGTCGAAGCTCATCAAGCCGCTGGGGGTCAAGGTCACCCGGATTGCGGTAGGAATTCCGGTGGGGAGCGAGCTCGACTACGCCGACGAAATCACCATGAGCATGGGCAAGGCCCTGGAGGGCCGTCGTGAGTACTAAGGACCGAGCGGGGAGGCCTCGAGGAGGCCCGGGAGGCGCGAGGGGGCAACCTTTTCGTGATCTTGATCATTTTTCTACTAGAAATGTTCTCTTGACATAAAAGGAAAAATGAGGTGTCCTTCACAATCCTAAATAAAGAAAACGGTCGCAGCTAAGCGGCCGATGGAGGGACACCTCAATGAAAAGCAGTATCACGCGGGAGGAGTTTAGTAAAGAAGTAAGTCGTCTATCCGAGGAGTTCGCGGAGCAAGTGTGGCAGGCGGTCGTGGAAGCGGAAGCTGATGTCGAACGGTGTGACGAGTGGATGCGGGTCAAGGGCAGCGAATACCTGCGTGAGGTACTGGGCAAGGCGCTCAGCCAACGCTCGGAACGACTCGGTGTGTCAGGCGCATGCGAATGCGGCGCGTCGATGGAGTTTCGACAACATCGAGCGTTCCGGGTGCACACGGTACTGGCGGGTCGGGATGTGGAGCTGAGTGTGGTTTACGCTCAGTGCTGTGAGTGTCGTCAAGGCAAGTATCCGCTGCTGGAAGAGATGCGGGTGGACCAGGAGGGATTCACGCAAGCCTTACAAGAGTTGTCGCTGTTGGCAGGAGTGATCGAACCCTACCGCTCGGCGAGCGAGCAATTGCTGCGAAAGTTCACCGGGGTGGTCGTGAGCTCCGAGAAGATTCAAAGCTTGGTAGGCGCCGATGGGAAAAAGGCGGAGGGTTTTTCGAAAGAGCCTGCGAACGAGGTGGAAGCTGGAACGGGCAGACGCCATAAGGGACCGCTGTACATAGGGATAGACGGCGGGATGGTATTCGTGGACGGCCGCTGGCAGGAAGTCAAGCTAGGCTGCCTTTATACCGAGCAAGGGCGTGTGCAGAGCAAGCTCGGACGCGGAGAGTTGACCGAACGACAGGTCGTAGGGGTTCGAGGTAGCCCCGAAGCACTCGGCGAGGTTTTGTGGCCTCGCTCTTGCTCAATGGGGGCGGAGTCTCGCAAGGTCGTCATCCTGGGTGACGGTGCGCCGTGGATTTGGAATCTTGCGGAGGAGCTGTTCACCGATCGAGTCGAGATCCTTGATTGGTATCACGCCGACGAGAATATCAGCCCTGTGGCACGGGTGGTTTTCGGCGAAGGCACCGACGAAGCCGCACAGTGGCGCAAATCGCAACTCGACCGTCTATACGAAGACGCCGTGGATGAGGTGATCGAGGGTTTGCGGTTTCTGAAAAAGCGTCATCGTTCCAAAGACGAAGAGATCGACAAGCTCACCGGCTACCTCGAGAGAAACGGGCATCGAATGAAATACAGAACGTTTCGACAAAGCGGCTACTACATCGGCAGCGGTGCCGTGGAAAGTGCCGTGAGCCACGTTATGCAACAAAGGATGAAGCGAGTCGGGATGAGATGGCACGCCGCTGGGGCCGATGCAATGCTCGCACTGCGCTGTGTCTTCCGAAGCACGGGCGCCTGGGATTCGTTCTGGAACTATCGAAAACAGGTCGCATGAACGGAAGTCGATTGCGCCCGATGGGAAGGTCTTATTGACAGCCCATAGACCCTGTGATAACCATGAGCTTTGACCTTGGGGGGTTTTGTCCGTTGGATAGGGGTCCTAACCTGCTTGTGAAAGTACGGACTCCCAACCGGCTGAAACCTTTCGCCCTCGGGCTCGTCAGGGGCTGAAGCCAATTATGATAAGTGGCCGCAAAGCAATCATTTATACCTCTGTAACTTTTTGCATCGTCCTGGGGGCTGTCGTTTCCGAGGCGGCTCCCAAAGGCCCGAGCCCCGGCGATGTCGCTCCCGCTCTGATCGGCCAGGTCAATGACGAGCAGGGACACCCACTCGTGGGGGCTCTGGTGTCCGTTTTCGGCCAGAACGTTGCGGGCGGCGCCCTCATCGCCATCACGGACGGTGAGGGACGATTCAACGTCGCCGACCTCCCACCGGGCCTGTACCGGCTGCGGGCGTATTTGTCGGGATTCTCTCCGTCGGCTTATTCGAAAGTTCTCATTCAGGAAGGTGTCGCGGAAGCGACGTCGGTCCTCATGAAACTCGCTGCGCTGGACGGGGCTGCGGACTCCCTGGACGCAAGTGAGCGAACCACCGTCGAGCTGAAGTGGCTCGTCAGTCACGAAGACCGCAACATCCTCAAAGCCGAGGAAGACGGGATAACGGTCAACCTCGAGACAAGCGCCAGCGGTGCCTCTGCCTGGCTCGATGGCCAGGTGGAAGTCATTGGCGAGGCGGGGGTCATGGCCTCTGCTTACTCACACCATTTGCAGTACATCCCGGGCGCAGGGAACGGGCTCGACGCGCACATGGCTTTCGCGAGCCTCCGAGTCCCCACCACGCCGTCGAACTACTGGATCGTGGGTGCCCAGGTGCTCGAGTCTGCCCTGTCGTCCTGGGCCGGGCACGCCGAGTACGTCAACCACGACGTGCTGGACCATCGACTCGTGGCCGGCGTGACGTACGGGAACTATCTGTACGGCTCGATGAAGGAGTTCCGGCCTCCGGAAGCGGCTCTTACGAACCGGCGCGACAGCGCGGCGAGCACGACGGAATGGTTCGGGAGTGTGTTTGCTTCTGACAGCTTCACGGTTGGCAAAGTCGACGTCCAGGCCGGTCTCGACTTTCAATACCTGGCGTACCTAGACCGCGCCAGCTACGTATCGCCGACGCTCCGGGTCAGCTACGCGCTCGACGAGAATCGAAAGACCGTGATGCACGGAGGCGTAGACTATCAGGTACGGGCACCGGGCGGTGAGGACATCGCGATGCTGTCGCGGATGGTGTATTCGGACGTGTTTGCGACGAACGAACACCGACCGCGCGGCATCAAGTCTGGGAGGGCAGCGCGCTACCAACTCGGCGTCGAGAGACGCGTGGGGCGCGCGGTCGCGGTCGCGGTAAGGGTCTTCCAGGAACAGGCGTCGGACCAGCTCGTGAAGGCCTATCTCGATGGTGACCCGAGCGTTGGAGCCGGTCACTTCGCGGTGACCAATCAAGGTGATTTTCTGACCCGTGGCGTCGCTCTCTCCGTTTCGCAGCGCTTCGGCGCGATGGAAGGAACGGTAGGCTACACCTACGGCGTTGGGCGAGCCCTGGCGTCCTCGTGGCGGGCGGCGAAGGTCCGGCCGGACGACGACATTCACGACCTCACGACGACGGTGGCTACCGAGATCGAACGAACGGCGACGCGTGTTCAAGCCGCCTATCGCCTAGTGCGCCATCCAGCTTTTTTTGCGCGCAATGATCGCTCCGGGCGAAACACCATCGACTCCCGCTTCAACGTTCAAGTGTTTCAACTTCTACCCTTCGTCGGGTGGAATAGAACCCGCTGGGAAGTGATGGTTGCCGTGCGTAATCTGTTCTATGAGGATCTCGAAGGAACCCCCTTTCTCGACGAGATTGCCGTCATCGATGCACCGCGGCGGGTTCTTGGGGGCGTTACGGTCCGCTTCTAGGCCGGCCCGCTCGATTCTGCTATAATCCAAAAATACGGATCTACTGATCCGTCCGTTTGGATCCCGGTGGTGGCTCCTGCAGCAGTGTATCTGTCAAGTGATTGATTACGTGAGGTTTCTGGCCCCAGTTAGCGACCCGCGAGGCGAAAAGTGGCGGAATAGAAATTGCTTAATAAAATAGGGATGTCTTGGTGTAGCGATGGATAAGTCGTTCAAGATCGTCCTGGTGCTCGTGACGAGCGCGGTGCTGCTGGGTCTGAGCACGCTCAACATCCAGCGAAAATCAGAGTTTCGCCAGCTCGAGGACGGCGTTTTCTGGTCCTCGGACGACGGGCGGATCGTGGCAAAGCGGGTCGACCCGGACGGTCCCGGCGCGCGAGCGGGACTGGAGAAGGGCGATGTCCTGGTGTTGCTCGACGATCAGCCGGTCGAGAAGCCGGACGACGTCCGGCGGGCGCTCGAGGCTGCTGCGGTCGGCGACAGAATCGCCTACCAGATCGTTCGCGAAGAGCGCCGGCAGGCACTCTCCATTCAGGTCGCCCCGCTTCCGTCGGGCAACGTCAGTGTCTATTACTTCATTGCCGCCGTCGGTGTGTTTTCGCTCCTCGTCGGCACCGGCGTCTACGTTCGCCGACGGGGTGTGGAAGCAACCGCGCATTTCTACGTGCTCTGCCTGTTCTGGTTCATGGCATACGCCTTCTCGTTCACCGGTGCGCTGGACGACTGGGACGTCGCTTTCTACTGGATCAGTAAGGTCGGGATTCTGTTCTTTCCTCCCATATTTCTTCACTTCGCGCTGTGCTTTCCCGAGAAAAAGGACATCGTCCGGCGACGTCAGTGGCTCCTTCTCATGCTCTACGTACCATCGCTCCTTCTCGTTCAGCTCGAGCTCGTTGCCGGGGTTCTGTTCTTCCGTGTTCCTTGGGGCGACACGCTGTTCGAGAGGACGAGTGCGTTTCTGGATCGATTCGTACCCACGTTCGTGGCCGTGATGTCGCTGGCCGCCTTTGCCGCTTTTGTCGACTCGAACCGGCGCACTCGAAGTATCACCGTCAAGAAGCAGACGCGGTGGATCGTCTGGGGAACCGGATTCGGTACGTTTCCCTTCGCTGCTTTCTACGCGCTGCCCTACTTGATGGGCGTGCGCCCGAATCTGGAGATGGAGCTCTCGGTCGTGCCGCTGGCTCTCATTCCGCTCTCGTTCGCCTATGCGATCGTGAAGTACCGCTTGATGGACGTGGAAGTTCTGTTCAAGCGCGGGATGGTCTACACGCTGGCGACAGCCGCCGTGGGGGCGCTCTATCTGGCTATCTTCCTCGTCGGAACGCGCTATCTGGTCGAAGACCCTCACAGCACGGTGATCGCGCTCTTGTCGGCGCTCGTCGTGGTGCTCCTGTTCACACCCATCAAGAGCAGAATCCAGGTCAGCATCGATCGCCTCTTCTATCGCGAGCGCTACGATTACCGGCAGGCCCTAATGGCCTTCTCGCGTGATTTGAACTCCGATCTGGACCTCGACCGCCTGTCGTCTCGTCTGGTCGAGCGCATTCGCGACACCTTCGAAGTGGAGAAAGTCGCGCTGCTCGTCCCGTCGGAGTCGGGCGAGCTTCGGATCCACGCCGGGGAGGGGCTCACGGAGGAGGAACGGGAGCTCCTGATCACGGAGGCGTCGCCCCTCTACGCGCGGCTGGCGGAGGGGGAAGTCGTCTACAACGCGGAGTTCGACTGGAGCTTCAGACATCTCACGCGACAGGAAGACTCGGGAACCTTGGGCGTCGGGGGACTCCAGTACGCGTTCCCCTGCCGCGCTCATGGCAAAGTCGTGGGTGTGATGCTTCTGGGGAGGCGATGGGATCAGAATGCGCTGTCGAGCGAAGACATGGAGCTTCTCGGCATGCTCTCGGGCCAGGCGACGACCGCTCTCGAGAACGCCCGCCTCTATCACTCTCTCGGGCAGAAAGCTTCGGACTTCGAGGCCCTCAAGCAACAGAGCGAGAACACCATCGAGTCACTGGAGGCGGGCATTCTGGTGCTCGACCTCGAGGGTCGCGTCGTGCGGTGGAATCGGGCTCTCGAGGAGCTCTACGGACTCCCCCGCGATCAGGCCCTGGGGCGCGGCTTTCCAGAGCTGTTTCCGGAGGCCCTCCGGGCGACGCTTCGCGCGGGCATGGGTGATGCCTGGTGGCGCAGGAGCTCGGTGAGCGGGATCTCGCGCGTCAACCTGACGAACCTGCGTGACGAGGAGAAAGTGGTGAAGCTCCAGGTTGGACCCTTCCTCTCGGACACCGGTGAGACGGAGGGATCAATCGTCATCCTGGAGGATGTCACCGACCGCGTGGAGATGGAGAGCCAGCTCCGCCTGCACGAGAAAATGGCGTCTCTCGGACTGCTCGCTGCGGGTGTCGCTCACGAAGTCAACACACCGCTTACCGGTATCAGCAGCTTCACCCAGATGCTCCAGGAACAATCAAAGGGCGACGACTCGACACAGAAGTTGCTCTCCAAAATAGAGCGCCAGACCGAGCGGGCCTCGAAGATCGTCAACAACCTGCTGAATTTCGCTCGCCAGAAGCGATCCGCTTTCGTCCCGGTCAATCTCAACGAAGTCGTGGAGGATGTTCTCTCCCTGCTGGAGCACCAGCTGACACAGAGCAGGGTCCAGGTTCGGCTCGAGCTCAGCGACGATCCACCCATGTTGCTGGGCGATGAGAACAAACTGCAACAGGTCTTCATGAACCTCGTGCTGAACGCTCAGGACTCGATGCCGTCTGGCGGCTGGCTCACCGTGGCGACGTCACGGGACGGCGAGGCGGTCCGGGCCTCGCTTTCGGACACCGGTCAAGGGATCAGCCAGGAGGATATCAGCCGCATCTATGACCCGTTCTTCAGCACGAAACGGGCGGGCGCCACCGGCACCGGCCTCGGGCTCTCGATCACTTACGGCCTCATTCAGGAGCACTCCGGCCATATCGGCGTGGATAGCGCCATCGGGAAAGGAACGAGCTTCGAGCTTCGATTCCCGGCATATCGTGAGGCGGAGGCAGTCGACGAGAGCTCGAGCGGCAAGATACATCTGACGCGCTAACTGCGGGGGAATCCGATGGTGACCTCGAGTCGAGCGAGATGACGCTTCTCCCCTCCAAACCGAGTCTGGCCGAATCTTTACCGCTTCGAGCGGTTCGTCTTGGAGTTCACCTTCGCTCGCGCCAGAATAGGAACGGACTATGAGCGAGAAGGGGACGGTCCTCGTCATCGATGACGAGGAGGTGATGCGTGAGATTCTCGAATCTCTGCTCACCGACGAAGGCTACCGGGTCAAGCTCGCTCCCAACGCCGAAGAAGGTCTCGAAATCGCCCAGCGCGAGCCGGTGGACCTCGCGATCGTCGACGTGATGCTCCCCGACAAGTCGGGGATCGACGTCCTGGCGGATCTGAAGAAGGCCGATCCGGAGATCGTGGTGCTCGTCATCACCGCCTTTGCTTCCGTCGAGACCGCCATAGTTGCCATGAAACGGGGCGCTTTCGACTACATCACGAAGCCCTTCAAGAACGACGAAGTGCTCGTAGTGGTCGGCAACGGCATCAAGCAGCGGCGGCTGGTCGACGAGAACCGATCGCTGAAAGAGGCGCTTACCGAGCGGCAACGTTTCGACGTTCTGGTGGGGAAGTCGCCCCGGATGCAGGAGGTCTACGCGCTCATTCAGCAGGTCGCAACTTCCAAGAGCACCGTGCTGGTCACCGGCGAGAGCGGAACCGGTAAAGAGCTCGTCGCCAAAGCCATTCACAACAACAGTGCCCGCCGAAGCAAAGCCTTCGTTACGGTGAACTCGGGCAGCCTTCCACCGGACCTCTTGGAGAGCAACCTCTTCGGCCACGTGAAAGGCGCCTTTACCGGCGCGGTGAGTCCCAAGAAAGGTCTCTTCGAGGTGGCGGACGAAGGCAGTATTTTCTTCGATGAGATCGGTACGGTGCCGCTCGAGACGCAATCCAAGCTCCTGCGCGTTATCCAGGAGAAAGAGTTCATGCGACTGGGTGGCCTCGACACGATTCGAGTCGACGTGCGCATCATTGCAGCCACCAACAGCGACTTGAAGACGTCGGTCGAGGAGGGAACCTTTCGCGAGGATCTCTACTACCGCCTCAACGTGATCAACGTCTACCTTCCTACTCTTCGGCAGCGAAAAGAGGACATCCCGCTCCTCGCCCAGCACTTTCTGTTGAAGTACGGCGAGGAGAACGGACGGGGCAGCCTGAAGCTTTCGACCGAGGCCTATCAGTCACTCGTCGACTACGACTGGCCGGGAAACGTTCGCGAGCTGGAGAACGTTATCGAGCGCGCGGTGGTGCTCGCGCCGGGGCCGGTCATCGACCATAACCTGATACCGGACCACGTACGTTCTGGGCCGACTTTCCGGATACCGCAGGTAGTTGTCCCCGATGAAGGGATCTCGTTCCGGGAGGTCATCATCGGCTTCGAGAAGCGGCTCATCGAGTCGAGCCTCCAAACGTCGGGAGGTGTCCAGAAAAAAGCGGCTCAGCTACTTGGGCTCAAGCCGACCACTCTCAACGAGATGATCAAGCGCTACAACATCACCCTGGAACGGAAAGAATCCTCGTCAACCCGCTAGTCACAGGCAGCCCTGAGCTGGAGACTCTGTTCACGTCTTACGAGGGCACTCACCGGAGCCTCGATTTATCCTTTCCGGGCCCAAGCCGGAGCCCAAACCCGTTCTACTTGGCCACCCCGGAGAGCTTCGCGCCTTTCAGATCGGCACCCTCCGGCTGCAGCCGGCTCCGAGCGGATTGTTTGCCATCGGCGACACCGTTTACGCGCTGGCACAGGCTCATGCGGCGCCAGAAGACTACCGCGTGGTGTTCGATCTGCTGCGGATAGACCGTACCTTCTACACGAAGCGATTCTGAAGCGACGCGATCTGATCGTCGCGAGGGCTTGGAGCCTGGCCGCGGAGCGTGGCGAGGACAAAGTCTACTACCCTTGACGCTCACGCAGTAAAGAAGCGTAGACCTTGCGGTCCACGCTTTCGTCTCGAAACTCTGCTATCGGATGGCTCTTATTTGAGCGAGCTCAACGCCGCCTGGGCCATCTGCGCCTGAGGGGTGTCGGGCGCGACCTCGACGACTTTCTCGAAAGCGGCCGCGGCCGCTTCCATGTCGCCCGTATTCAAGTGCGCGTAGCCCAGCTTGAGATAGGGCTCGGGCCAGTCCGGCTTCCGCTCGGCCGCCATCGTGTAGTACTCGACCGCCTTCGCGGCGTCGCCATTGTTGAAATAGATCTCCGCGATGTTGAACGGCAGGACCTCGTCCGTCGTCTGAACGAGGGCCTTTTCGAAGTAAGGCACCGCCTCGTCGAGGCGACCCTCCACAAGGAGCGTGTCGCCAACGCTGACCAAGGCGCCGGCGTGCTCCGGCTCCTCGGCGAGCACCTGCTCGTACGACTCCTTCGCCTTCGCGGTATCACCCATCTGCCGGTAGACGTGGCCGATGTTGAAGTAGACCTGGTAGAGCGTTGGCTCGGCGGCGGCTATCTCCTCGTACTTCGCGAGTGCTTCCGGGTAGTTCTTGGCCTCGTAGAGAGCGTTCGCCTCGCTGAGAAGGCCGGAGGTAGCGCTGGTTCCGGCCAGTCCCGACTGGACCGGCGCCATCAAGATGTCCATGGGGTTGTTTTTTCCCACCTGCCGCATGGGACGCGTATAGATCTGGGGCACGAATCCCGCCGCCTCGAAGGTGAACTCGTAGCTAGCACTGCGGAATCCGAGGATGGCCCAGTCTCCGTTCTCATCGGTCGTCGCTGTCAGCGTTCGGCCGGCGCCGACCGCGGTCACGGTGGCACCCACGATGGGGTTGCCCGCGGTGTCCTTGATATTTCCCGTGAGCCTTCCGGTTCCCATTTGGGCGGCTGCGTCTGGATAGCCTGCCGCGAGCAGCAGCAACAAGAGTCCGAAACCGACAATCCTCTTGCTCATCTAGGTCTCTCCTGTGGCAAGTCGACTCAATCCATCGTCATTATAGACTCTCGCCGCTGCGCCGACCAGTGTCACCCGCTGGCGGGCGCAATCGACTTCCGTTCATGCGACCTGTTTTCGATAGTTCCAGAACGAATCCCAGGCGCCCGTGCTTCGGAAGACACAGCGCAGCGCGAGCATTGCATCGGCCCCAGCGGCGTGCCATCTCATCCCGACTCGCTTCATCCTTTGTTGCATAACGTGGCTCACGGCACTTTCCACGGCACCGCTGCCGATGTAGTAGCCGCTTTGTCGAAACGTTCAGCATTACCGACATCGTCCAGTTTCTGAGTGGCTCCGAAAAAACGGGGGTCCTCCGTCTGAGCGACGGCTCGGAGCGGGACGGCAAGGGGCATGTCTACATCGAGCGGGGTGTGATGGTCCATGCCGAGCTGGGCGACAAGCGCGGCGATGAGGCGGTCTACACGATGATGCTCTGGAGCGACGGCCGCTTCGCCTTCGACCCCGATATCGCAACCGAGGTCAAGAGCATCCGGCAGAGCAACGCCAACCTGTTGATCGAGGGGGTCGGCGAAAAGACGAGTGGACCTTGATCGCGCAGCAGATCCCGAGCCTGAACCTCGTGCCCGAGTTCGTCATGCCCGACGACGAGCAGGCGGGGAAACAGATAGTGCTCAACACCAGCGAGTGGGTCGTCCTCTCGAAGATCGACGGAAAGCGAAGTCTCCGAGACGTCGCAAAGGTGGCGAATCTTTCCGAGTTCCACACCTGCCGCCTGCTCTACACGCTCATCTCGAACGGCCTCATCCGCCTTCACCCCCCCGGAACTTGAGCACTAGACTCAGACTAGCTCCGCCGCTTTCGCTCTGAAACAATAGCAGGCTGTCATGAACGATCTCTTTCTGCGTGCCTGCCGCCGCGAGCGCGTCGAACGAACCCCGGTGTGGTTCCTGCGCCAGGCCGGCCGATACATGGCCGAGTACCGTGAGGTGCGCAAGAAACATTCGTTGATCGAGATCTGTCGCACGCCGGAGCTCGCCACTGCGGTGACGCTCCAGCCGGTTGCAAAGCTCGGGGTGGATGCGGCGATTCTGTTCTCCGACCTGCTGGTGCCGCTCGAACCGCTGGGCGTGGCGGTCGAGTTCGTGGCCGGGGAAGGTCCCGTCATCGGGAATCCGCTGCGAAGCGCCGAGCAGATCGCCGGGCTTCACGATTTCGAGCCCCGGGAGGAGCTTTCGTACACGATGGAGGCGATCCGCCTGCTGCGTAGGGAGCTTTCCGTGCCGCTCGTCGGCTTCGCCGGAGCGCCGTTCACGCTCGCCTCCTACGCGGTCGAGGGCGGCACCTCCCGTCACTACGAGCACACCAAGCGTTTGATGTACAACGATGCGGCCAGCTGGCATCGGCTGGCCGAACGCCTGGCAGGCGTCGTCGCTTCCTATTTGACCGCACAGGTGGAGGCCGGGGCGCAGGCGGTACAGCTCTTCGACTCCTGGGTTGGCGCGTTGTCCCCCTCCGACTATCGCGAGTTCGTCCTGCCTCACAGTCGGTCGATCCTCTCTGCTCTCTCGGAGCTCGACGTGCCGGTCATCCATTTCGGCACGGGCACGGCGGGTATTCTCGAGCTCCTGCGCGAAGCGGGCGGGGATGTCATCGGTGTCGACTGGCGCGTCGAGCTCGGCTGGGCGTGGGACCGCATCGGCCGGGATGTCGCGATCCAGGGTAACCTGGACCCGCTTCTTCTCCACGCGTCGGAGGATACTTTGTTCGGTGCCGCCGACCGTGTGCTCGAGAGTGCCGGCGACTCCCCGGGTCATATCTTCAACCTTGGACACGGTATCCTTCCCGAAACGCCCGTCGAGCGCGTCCTGGCACTGGTCGAGCACGTTCATCGCGTCACCAAACGGTCTTGGTCAGGGCGCTGAAGAACGCGTCCGCAGCCTGTCCGCCTCCGCCGAAGCCTTGTGCGGAGGCGGAAGCGCGCGATGATGCACTAGAGATGGCCGTGACTCAGAAACGAACCGGGGTGCTCATTGTCGGCGGTGGCGTCTCCGGACTCACGCTCGCCTACCGGCTCTTTGCGCTGGGCCTCGAGTGCCTGCTGGTCGAGCGCGAGGAGCGGTTGGGAGGCCTCATCCGCACCGTCGAGCGCGACGGTTTCATCCTGGACGGCGGCCCGGACGCGTTCCTGACACAAAAGCCCCATGCCCTCGCTCTCTGCGAGGAGCTCGGCCTCTCCGCGGACGTCATTCCCACTAACCCCGACCAGCGGGACGTGTTCGTCCTGGGGAGGGGTCGGCTTCATCCGCTGCCGGCGGGCATGAGGCTCACCGTACCCACCCGTGCCTGGCCCCTGGTGACTTCGTCTCTGTTCTCGATTGGCGGCAAAGTACGGATGGCTGCGGAGCGATTCGTTCCCGCCCGACGCGGTGTCGAAGAGGAATCCATCGAGACCTTCGTCACGCGACGCTTCGGCCGTGAAGCCCTGGAGCGGCTGGCCGAGCCGCTGATGGCGGGGATTCACTGTGGCGATCCGGCGCGGTTGTCTGTGGACGAGCTGTTTCCGCGTCTGGTGGAGCTGGAGCGCCGCCACGGCAGCCTCACTCGTGCATTCACCCGGCCCGGAAGCGAAGGCTCGTCGAGCGCGACCGTTTTTGCCTCGTTGAAAAGAGGCCTCGGAACGATGGTCGAGGCCCTGGCCTCGCGGTTACCGGAGGGGACGATTTGGACGGGCCGCGCGGTGACCGCGATCGAGCGCGCCGAGACGGGTTTTCGGAGCCGGGTCGAAGGGGCGGAAATCCACTCCAGCGTCCTCGTTCTGGCGCTTCCGCTGCGGGTTGCGGAGAAGCTCGTGCAGGGCCTGGCCCCCCGGGTAGCCGACCGTCTATCGGAGATCGCTACCGTTTCCTCTGCCGTTGTTTTCCACGCCTTCGAGCGGGACGGCGTCTCGCATCCGATGAACGGCTACGGGTTCATCGTCCCGCGCAGCGAGCCATCGCGTCTCCTGGCCGGAGCTTTCGTGTCGACCAAGTTCCCGAACCGCGCTCCGGAATCCCAAGCGTTGATCCGGACGTTTCTGGGAGGCACGCGAGAGCCCGATGTTCTGTCGCTGGCGGATGACGAGATCGTTGCGCTGTCCTTGCGCGAGCTCGAAAGCGTCCTCGGCTCTCTGGGGATCCCGGTCTTTTCCGAGGTGGTTCGCTGGCCGGAGCGAACGCCCCAAGTGGAGCTGGGACACCGTGACAAGCTCGTGCGGATCGATGCTGCTCTCTCCGAACAGCCCGGGCTCTTCCTGCTCGCGAGCGGCCTCGCGGGCGTCGGCATCCCCGATTGCATCCGGGAAGCTCGCGCGCTGGCATCGCGCATTTCGGGCTTCTTTGAAGACTAAATTAGGTAACCAGGTTGGCTGGGAAGCAGGGATTCGAACCCCGATTCCACGGTCCAGAGCCGTGTGTCCTACCGTTGAACGACTTCCCAGCGAGCAGCTGACAGAAGGGTAGCCCGGACGAGCGCGTCTTGTCAAAAAAAGACGGTTTGGCGGATGGTGCAGTTCGGAGCTATCCGGTCTCGGCTGGATTCCGCAAAAACAGGGCATTGGGAGGCCAGAAATCCGAGAAAGTGGCCTCACGTCGCCGAGTTATATCGGTTATACCAAGCGGTTATATTTCAGAGGCTCTTTTTCAGTTATAATCTGCGAAATCGTCGCGAGATCCGGGCACTTTTCGCTCAGGCACCCACCGAATCGGTGGCAACTTCATAACCGATACGTCTTATTAGGTTATAACCGATTTTCGCCCATCATTTATTCGGCTACTTGCGATAACGTGAGGAGCATCCCTTTATGCTCTGACGAAGTCGGTCGACTGGCAGTCAGACAACACGCCCTCGAGGGCGTCTGCCTCACAGACTGCTCTTACCTCCGATGACAGAAGCACCACTATGATTTCAGTCGCAGCAAATTCCGCACACGCCAGAAATGTCGTGCCTGACTCACGGGAAGGGCGTCACACAAGCGCAGGATAAAGGGACCGCTCCTTAAGAACACCGAAGATGAATCGCCTTCCGCCAGCTGCTCGAGTAGCATTGCCAGCGCCGACGCCCTCGCTTCGCCGTTGGGCTAGGACCCGTGACAAAGTGTCCCAAAATGACCGCCGTTCCAATCGAAGTGGTCCGATGTCTACAATGGACCTCATCGAGATGCCGAGCCTTCGTAAAAACTCCTGGTCAGGCTCCATCAGCTTCCGGAGATCGTTGGGAAGGTCCAACCACAGCCGCCCCATCAGGTGCAAGGTTATCGACCCCATCGCTTCATCGTCGTTCTCCAGACTTTGAGTGATGGTTTCTTTGAGCTGTTCGACGACCGCCCGAGTGAGATCGACGTCCGTGGCGAATCGTCCTCGTATGACACGCTGGTGCAGCCACTGCAGATACTCGCGCCGCGCTTCACGAAGGGACTCCTGCCCGTCCAGGCGCATTGAGCCCACGATCAAATTTGTCAGCGACGCGCTCGCAAGATATGCATCTTTGGCTTCTGTCCGTGGTGCGGCAGTCCCATGAAAACCGCGACGTCCGTATACATGTTGTTTAGCAGCCACTCGGCTTGCTCGACCGCACGATCGCTTGGGCCAATTTCCCAGACCTTGACCATGGCTTTCACAACAGCGAGGCCACAGCCAAAGAGGAAATGCCACTCTGTTGCTGTGTTGAGCGCTTCCTTGTCCCCCGGCGGAGGACGGAGTATATCCGCTTCGAGCAAACACCGTGCGTAGTACTGTCGCAGCACACGTAGAGTTTTAGTCTCAACCAGTGTGCCGTTTTCAATCGGAGCCTCGCGTAACGCGGCAACAAGTTCGTCCGCATCGAACGCAACGAACCGTACGTCTGCTGCCCGCATATCATTGAGCGCTTGCGCGAAATCAGCGGGCGACATTTTCCCAGTGTCTCTGAGCCAGCTAAGCAGGTCAACGGTACCCACAATCCGCATGCTATCCCTGTCCTGTCAACCAACGGTTCGGAGGCAGGATCACCGGTTCACTACCAGTAGTGCCAAGTCAAAAGTGGCGGCTCAATGCGGATGTCACGGCCATTCTGAACGCCGCGCACTTCAAATTGTTGCCACTTATCGAAGCTGAGCTCTCCCCGATACGGGTGCCACAAAACACCCTTATTGCGCTGAGTGTGATGCAGAATGCGCTGCGTCCTTCCCAGCCAGGGCACATTGAGGCGCAGCGACACATTCTCAGCATGGTCTCGGCTGGAAGGATCGGGAAATTAGACCTTGATCCGGTCACCGTTCGTCAGGACTCGGAGGGTGACGTAGCCGACGCAGTGCTGCAACTGCTCCGTCATGCGAGCGCCAATGACTCCTTCGTCCTGGACTTCTTGCCACCAAGATCCACGGATCAGATGCGTACTGCCCAAACTTGTCCAGCTACCCGTCGGTCGAAGAATGCGTACTGGTTCTGGATGCCATCGATAGCCCACTTCTCGGGTAGCTCAGCATCCACGAACTTACCCCACCCTGCGAGACAGACCATACGACAAACGTACGCCATACAGGCTGGTTCTCCGGGATGCCGACACCGGCATTGAGCAGGCGAGCCTAGACGTTATTATCGACAGAGCAATTATCGATGACTTCGACTTCTGAGACTGCCGCAACCGATCCCAGCCTCGACGATCTGCTCAATGCGCATTTCACGGGGCGTGTCGTGCGCAAGGACCTGACCAAGTTGGTCAAGGAAGGCGCGAACGTTCCCGTCTATGTCCTCGAGTACCTGCTTGGTAACTACTGTGCCTCCAATGACCCAGTCGTGATCGAGGACGGTCTGGCTACCGTGAAGCGCATCCTCTCCGAGAACTACGTGCGGCCGGACGAGGCAGAAAGGGTGAAATCCACCATCCGCGAGCGGGGCAGTTTGAAGGTTATCGATAAGGTGACGGTCACGCTGAATGAAAAACGAGATGTCTACGAGGCGCTTTTGTCGAACCTGGGAACGAAGGGCGTCGGAATCGGTACGGAGACAGTCCGAAAATACGAGAAGTTACTGGTTGGCGGGATTTGGTCGATCATTACGACGCAATATTTTTATGAGGAGGGGCAAAAGGGGTCGCCTTTCATTGTCGATGAGCTCAATCCAATCCAGATGCCGAACATGGACATGGACGAACTGTTCGCCGGGAGGCGTCAGTTTACCGAGGCACAGTGGATTGATGTGTTGTTGCGTTCCTGCGGGTATGAGCCAACGCAGTTCGATGAGCGCACGAAGTGGCACCTGCTGTGCCGTCTAGTACCGCTGGTGGAGAACAACTACAACGTCTGCGCGTTGGGTCCGAGGGGAACCGGAAAGAGCTATATCTATAAGGAAATCAGTCCGAATAGCATCCTTGTCTCCGGGGGGCAGACTACCGTTGCGAACCTGTTTTACAACCTGGCCAGCCGAACCGTTGGGCTGGTCGGGCTCTGGGATGTAGTGGCATTCGACGAGGTCGCCGGAATCAGCTTCAAGGACAATGCTGGCGTTCAGATCATGAAGGACTATATGGCGTCTGGATCGTTCGCCCGAGGTCGCGACCAGGTGAACGCCTATGCGTCGATGGTCTTCGTCGGCAACATCAACCAGCCTGTAGACACGTTGGTCAAGACAAGCCATCTCTTGGCTCCATTTCCAGAGGCCATGATCGACTCCGCATTCTTCGACCGCTTCCACGCCTATATTCCAGGCTGGGAGATCCCGAAGATGCGGCCGGAATTCTTCACGAACCAGTATGGGCTGATCGTCGATTATCTGGCTGAGTTCCTGCGCGAGATGCGCAAGCGGAACTTCGGCGATGCGGTCAACAAATACTTCAAGCTAGGCCGAGATCTGAATCAGCGGGACACCATCGCGGTCAGGCACACTGTCTCTGGCCTGCTTAAGCTTCTGTACCCGAACGAAGAGTACGATGAGGAAGCCGTGCGGCGCTGCCTGGAATACGCTCTCGAGACACGGCGAAGGGTAAAAGAGCAGTTAAAGAAGATTGGTGGGATGGAGTTTTATGATGTCCACTTTTCCTACATCGCCCCGGAGCCGATGGAGGAACGGTTTATCAGCGTTCCTGAGCAGGGAGGGGGTGCCCTCATACCTGACAGCCCGCTCAACCCTGGCGTACTTCACACCGTCGCAACTGGTAGTAGTGGGCACCTCGGTGTCTACCGGATCGAGACCCAGGTCACCGCCGGAAACGGCAAGCTTACATTATCCGGCGTGGGGTCCAATATCACAGCAAAGGAAAGTATTAAGGTCGGTTTCGACTATTTCAAAGCTAATGCCTCTTCGGTCAGTGCCTCAGTAAAACCCGGTGATCACAACTTTCACTTGCATGTGGTCGAACTTCAAAACACAGGACCGACTGCGGCAATGACGCTTGCAACATTTGTGGCTCTTTGTTCCGGCATCCTCGGTAAGTCGGTTCAATCACAAATGGTCGTGCTGGGGAGTATGAGCCTCGGTGGGAGCATCGTTCCGGTCGAAAATCTCGCCGGGTCACTTCAGGTCGCATTTGACGCCGGCGCGAAGAGAATCCTGCTTCCTATGGCGAGCGTCGGGGACATCCCGACCATTCCTGGAGAATTGTTTTCAAAATTTCAGACCAGCTTCTACTCGGATCCAGGAGATGCGGCGTTCAAGAGTCTGGGGGTCGATTAGTGCGACGATGGAGGGGTAGTGTCAAGTTTTCCACGGCCTGACGGCCACCCCGAATGAATGAAACGCGGTAGTCTCTGGAGGTGGCACCGGCTCAACACGACGCCTGAGGAAGCTCGGTTTTGACGTCACTGCCCCCAAACGTTACACCCTGAGTTTCTTACTAGTTGACGTTGCGGGAGCAAGCCGATGCCATCGGCATGACACCGTGCAGCAACGGGATGCCACGCCCCCAGAGCGAAGACCTGGATCCAGGCCTGGGGAAAGATAGGACACGACGCGCTTGCCAGTCACGCCGGTACTGTCAAGTTTTCCACTGCCTGACGGCATCGTGTCCAAAAATACAAACGAACTCAAGACCGACGCGCCGGGACGTTTCGGATTAGAGGTGTTTAGGCTTGGTTTGTCAATGGAAGCTAGAATCCTCGGTCATGAGGACACCGATCACCTAGCTTCTTGCGGCGCACAACGCGTTCTTTATTCAGCACGTCATTGCGTCGGTGGCCAGGCGGCGACAGCGTGCAGTATTTCCACCTGTGCTCCGCAAAAAGTCGGTCCGGCGTTGATTGCGCGGTTTAGACCTGCCGCAATCGGCTTCCGTACCGGTCGACCCGACGATGCCACAACGTTGCTAGTCCGCTACGCCGCGGCTACGGCCGTGGCTACTGGCAGGCCGTCGGAGACGGGTTATGAGGGACTACGAGCGGCGCCGAGAGGAACTGCGGCGATGCGGAACCGGGTTGGCGTGGTAGGAATGGCAGCGGCTTCCTGCTCCAGCGTGGTCATTAGCAAGCGTTTCCTTTGCGCCGAACGGGCCTGAGCCGAGGGTTGCGGAAAATCTTGCAATTTGGACAGAAGGGCTGATTTCCTAAGAAAGGCCGACCAACAACGGGCCGGAGAGCGACGATGGACGGGATGCTCTCAAGCCTTGCCGGATCCTTGTTGATACAAAATCCGAGGCAAGTGAGGGCATCAATGAAGCTCAGGCACACCTGGACCAGAACGTGCTAGCCCGCTACGCCACGGTAACCCCGGCCTCGATTTTGGACCTCTCGGGTGGCCTCTTTTCCGCTGCCGCACGGCCCGGTCAGCGCCCGTTCTCCTATTTGGGCGCAAACGTGGCACTCGAAAATCGAGATTAGAGACCAAAACCGAAAATGAGGCCAGTTCAGCTCTTCTAGCGCGTCTCTGGTGACACCTACCCCTGCAAAACCCCGCCAACTGCGCGGAAAATCTCACCCGTCTCTGCAGTGCCACAATTGGCCAGACTGGGTGGCGGATGGTGCAGTCTCGAGCCATCCGGTCTCGGCAAAAGGTATTTTGGCAATTTTGGGAGTCAGGATCGAACTTTTGGCCGTGCGCGTGGTTGGGGCAATGTAGCGAAAACTCAGAGAAGCCCTGATGAGTTGATGCTGCAGGGGAAGGTGGTACGGTTCTCGGTCAGTTTTCCGGCGCCGAGGGAAGGCAGAACGAAGACTCGGCTTACCTGGCTGCTGCGGCAGCTTGGCACCGACGACCTCCCCCACGGGTTGCGCGTGCGTGTGGATTGGAACAAACGGGGGCTGTACTCAGAAGCGTTGGTTGACGCCCTTCAAGACGGGCACATGCCGCTCATGGTGAGTTCTGATCGAGTGGCGATCCCCGGAGACGCGCAGCCTCGTGTCTTTATACTCAGCTGGACTAAGGGCTTGGCGGCCAAACGTGGGCGGACCGGTGTACATGTCCTCGCTGGTATTGCGGACGGTGTGGAACGCTTCTATCGTCAAGTGATGGAAGGTCTCGTGCCGTATGTACCAAAGGCTCCCAGACTTCCTTATGACGAAGCCAAGGAATCTTCCCCGGAGAAAGAGGCGCCGTCTGCACCCTCGCGAGCACTATCGCCACGGCCCGATGAATCCGCAAGCGCTGTGGAGAGTGCGGGGGAGGGGCATGATGCTCGACCAGTTGCTGTCCCACCTTCTGACGAGCTCGGGAACTAGGGTCCGTTGGAGCGAGTAGGCGAGGACTTGAGACTCATGAATAGACAAAGTAAAGGACAGATCTCGTCAGCGTCTCCTCGAGGCCTTCCTCCAGGCTGCCAGCTGCGGATTGGTTCCGCTCTTCTAACTCACCGTGGAGTTGCTCGAGCGCAGTGAGGGCCTGTACCTTCTATTTATTCATCCGGGCGCCCCGAACTTGATTAGTCTCCGGTCTGCCGGCACCATACCTGCTTGATTTCGTCGTTTGTTCGCGCTCTCATCTCCGCCTTCAAGGCTCGTCGCGAACTGGCTCTTGACAATGTCGCTCTTCGGCAGCAGCTCGCCGTCCTCTGCCGTCCGGTGAAACGGCGCGGCTCTCGAAGGTCGACCGCGGGTGGGGTAACTGTAAAGCCTAGGGGCCCTTGGCCCAGTCGCTAAGCTGCTGATTTATGGCCTATTTCAAAAGGGCCGAGTTTTGGCACAGGACGAGGTCGGCTATGGCAAGCCACCAACGGCGCACCGCTTCAAGAAGGGCCAGTCCGGGAATCCGCGCGGCCGACCGAAGGGCGCGAAGTCCCGCAAGCCCGTGCGGCCTGAAGAGCGGCTGAAGGCCATCGTGCTCGAAGAAGCCTATCGCACGATCACCGTCCGCGACGGAGACCGCACCGTTACGCTGCCGACTGCACAGGTAATCATCCGCTCACTGGCCGTCGAGGCCGCCAAGGGCAAGCCTCGCGCCCAACGGCTCTTTACCGAGATGCTGACCTCGATCGAGCGAGAGAAGATGGAGATATGCGACAAGTTCGTCCAAGTAGCTATGGACCACAAAATCGCTGGGGAAGAGGAACTCAAGCGCCGTGAACGGCTCGGCATCACCGATGCCGAGCCGCTCCTGCCGCATCCCGATGATATCAAGCTCGACCTGCGGGTCGGCACCGCGCGCATCGTCGGTCCTATGACGAAGGAGGAGAACGTCGTCTACGATCTTTGGGTCGCGCAAGAGCAAGAATTGCTGGCGAAACTTGAGAAGCTAGAGGAAGAATTCAAAGTCGCCAAAAAAAATGTGGTGAGGAAAAAACTTAGGAACGAGATCGACCTGACTGCGGCAAGGCTGCGGGAGATCATCGCGAACCCGCCCGAGCAGATCGGCATAGGTTGAACTGTTGTTGCTGTTTCTGCAGGAGATGTATGACGGCGGGGCATCTCGGGCGGGACCCTGGAGCGCCCAGATCTGCGGGGGCAAATATGACAGTGTTTCAGTGTTCGGTCGACGGATTTCGGTGAATCGCCCAGCACGAGCTTTGTCTCGACGCCAAAGCACGTTCGCAAGATTCTTGACGGAACGAAAATAAACAGAAGTTACTATGGAGCACCGTACCCCGGAGATTAAGGGCGCATTGTGGTGGCTCGAACGGAGAGCGAAGGGCTTTGCGCGTTGGATCGAGCACTCGGGCGAGCTAAAGGAGCGATTCGAAATTGCAATCGTCGACCCAGTCGATTCGGCCGAGGGCGGCGCAACCGACGGCCCCGGGCCTGGGCCGGGCGACGAGCCCAAGGTGGGCTAAGCCGTTCCTCCGGTCGGCGCGGTACAAATCGGCGCGTGGCGGACGCGGCTCATCGAAGTCTCACACCCTCGCGCAGATCGCCGTGCTCCGCATGGGCCGGGCTGCTTCCAGACTACGTCCCAGGGCCGGTGCGGGTACTTTCGAGTGAACGAACGATTTCGGTCACTCCCCGATGACCTCCGCCCACGCGGGCGGTGCCATTGCTGTCAAGTTTTCCACGATCTGACGGCCACCCCGAATGAATGAAACGCGGTAGTCTCTGGAGGTGGCACCGGCTCAGAGGTCGGCTCAACGTTGGTACGACTGAGCCCGTTGTCAAGTTTGGCTGTGAGTCCTGCGCGTATCCCAAATTGCGTTTTCTATCCAGCTGGGATCAGGGATGCCAGTGACTGGATATCGGGGAGTGGCCGTTAAAACGCTCCGTCACGTACCTGTCTCTTGGCCCGGCCGCCGCGATACCGTATCACCCGGTCCGGCGTGACGGATTCGTTCTCCGGGAGGGGCGTGTCGCCTTTTTGATTCCCCATCTCAAGGACGCTCTTGAGTCGCTTGAGCTCCTCGGCGCCGTCGAGCGCTTTGCTTCCCTCCGCGTAGTAGTCGAACCAAGACAGTCCATTGTCCGTATAGGTCTTCGCGGTCGGCGGGGGTGTGGGAGGCTTCTCTCCGGTGATCGCTTCCCACACCAGTGAGTTGGCCATGTGCACGTAGCAGCGACTGCCTGCGGTTCTATCCCACTCGTCGATGCCGAAGGGGTCCTCGAATATCTCCTGATTCATCCGCCCACCCGGGGCCAGCCCCATGTCAGCGCTCGGGGGGCTGAAGCAAACGTGGCCCTCTGATTCGCGCGCATACCCTCCGGCGGGGCGCTCTGGGAATCGGCGCTCGAACGCGTCTCGTCGCATGGGATGTACGAGGATTTGGAGCCCACCATACTCAGCCTTCCCGGTCACCTGTTCCTCGGCTGTGTATCCACCACCCAGTGGCATTGCCACGAATTGCCGAATGATGCCCTTGTCGACACAGAAGCCATCGAGCCACGGCTGTTCCGGGACGACCATGTAGTTTTGCGGGCTCGCGCCAAGGTCGTTCGTCCATGTCTTGCCCGTGACCGCGTCGATCTTTCCCGCAGCGACTTTCACCGCGAACGGGTACTCGGTGCCGTGCTTATCGACCCAGGTCCCGTCGAGTCCTATCCATAAGGCCTCGGACTGATACATCGGCAACAGCACACCCCCGTGGGTTACCCACGGAGACGGGATCCAGGCACCGTTCGACATTCCCGCCATCGAGCCAATCAAGATCCGACGCGTCCTTTTGAGCAGCCTAAACGAGCTCATGGCTGATGTCGAAGTTGCTCGGCGCTTCGACCAGACTCGATGGGGCAATCTCTTTTTCGGCGGGCTCAAGCCGTATTTTCAGACACTGCGCGCCGTCAAACGGTTTCTGTCAACGCTCTCTTTCCACGTTGCAGTCTTTCGGAGCCAGCAGGCTTTCGAAGTCAACCCGATAGATCTTATTGCTCTTGAGACTCTCCGGATGTTCGAGCCTGCAGTTCACCGCTTCATTCGCGAGAACAAAGCAGCGCTCACGGAGCGGCACGAGAACGACCAAGCACGCGAGGCTGTGCGTACGATCGTCAGTGCCGCCTCGCAAGGTCGTGAGGCGCAGGTAAAAGAGATAGTCAAGCAGCTATTTCCCTCCACAGATTCGACGCTCGACGAGAGTTGGGAACTCGACCTCCGAGTGTGCTCGGACGACATCTTCGATCGGTACTTCGTGCTCACCACACCAGAGGGTGAGATTTCCGAGACGGAGATCGTGAACCTCCTAGTGGCGACACACGACCGGACTGCGTTTCGGACAGCCCTCCAACGGCTCGCGGCAGATGGCCTCCTGAAGGTCACGTTGGAACGCCTCGAAGCCTATAAACAAAAAATCGATCCCGGCATGCAAGGGCATTCGTTACGGCCCTGTTTGATATCAGCGAGGACATTCCCGACGACCAAGACGGAATGTTCGAGATATCGGCTCACATGCATGCTAGACGGATCGTGTACTGGTACCTCAAGCAGGACGCGTTCACCGAAGCAGAGCGCACGGACGTAATCGTCGACGCCGTCACAGAGACGGAGGGATTGGCCCTACCGATGCATATCGTATCGTTCGAGTTGGAGCGACAAATAGAGGAGCCAGCTGAACGCTTCTTGGATCCTGACGCGATGGAGAAGCTGAAAGCGCTGTGTGTCGAAAAGATCAGGCGTGCCGCAGCTGACGGGACATTCATTCGCTCTCGCCACTTTATATCGATTCTCTACAAGTGGCACGAATGGGCGGGGGACTCAGACCAGCCGAAGCAATTCTGTGAAGAGCGGATCCGCACATCCGAGGGTGTCGCGGAACTCCTGGAGCGGTTCCTATTGCAGGACCGCAGCCATGGCATAGACGACCACGTGTACCAGACTCACTGGTACATTAAGCTATCCCAAATCGAGTCATTCGTTTCAATTGAGGCAATACAGGGAGCGGTCGCTAGTATCGACAGGGAAGCGCTCTCAACTGAACAATTGAGAGCGGTGACAGCGTTTGAGAAGGCCGTCAAGCGACGGGCCGAGGGTAAGCCAGAAGATGATCTATTTCAGATAGACGATGAATGAATGGAAGGTGGCTGCATGCGAGGTGTGGGATTCTTTTCGGCTGAGAGGCTTGAGCTCGGATGAGGTGACCCTTATGGTGCAAGAACTCAGCTGGTCATCTTCGGCAGCGGTAAGTGACTTCGGCTAAGATGCTTGCGATGAGCCCATTTGTCTTGCCACCAATCTCCCTGGTTTCGTTCCTGGCCGGTTGGCTGAATCAGGAGCAGCAGAAGGTCCTTGAGTATCTGCAGGAGGAGAAGCGTGTTTTGAAGGTGCAGCTCGGTCAGCTGGCGGTCGGTAACCTAACGAGCTGTGGGGTCTGAAGCGATTGAACTCTCGCCGCCACCTTTCAATCAATACTTTGGCCTCCTTCAAGTGCTCAGGGAAACGTCCAGAAACGGGATGCCATGCTCCCGGGCGAAGGACCTGGACCCAGGCCTGAGGAATGATGGACATAAAGGAGGCCCAGGCCGCAACTGGACCAGAACTTGCTATGCCAGTTACGCCACGGTAGCCCCGGCCTCGATTCGGGCCTCTCAGGTGGCCTTTTTTCCGCCACCATTCGGCCCAGTCAGCGCCCGCTCCCCTATTTGGCGCAAACTTGGCACTCGAAAATCGAGATTAGAGACGAATCCCGAAAATGAGGCCAGTTCACCCCTTCTAGCGCGTCTCTGGTGCCACCTACCCTTGCAAAACCCCGCCAACCGCGCGGAAATTCTCACGCGTCTCTGCAGTGCCACAATTGGCAAGACTAGGTGGCGGAGAGGGAGGGATTCGAACCCTCGACACAAGCTCATCACCCGTGTAACTGCTTAGCAGGCAGCCCTGATCAGCCACTCCAGCACCTCTCCGACCTCGATTCGAGGGTCACTAACCGCCAAGCTGCGTGGTGCAGAAGCCCGAACGAGCAGAAAACATACTACTATGATTGCCTAGAGGGGTCAAAGACACGTTGGCACGATGCGTCAGCCCGCTAGCTGCTAGCTTTGACCCCGTCCTGTGCCAAAACTCGCCCTTTTGAAATAGGCCATAAATCAGCAACTTAGTAGGCGGTTTCTTAAATACACTAACGTATATTTAATTTGCAATATCGAGGCGATGACTACATACTCAGCGAAACGGAGCATCAAGTATGCCTCGACACAGCCCATATAAAATACGATTGAGCCCAAAAGAGAAGTTGGAGCTCCAGCGGAGGGCACGGAAATATAACGTTGCCGTATTTTCATGTACTCCGTGCACGAATGATTCTGTTGGCCGCCCAGGGTCTCGCCAACGACGAGATTGCGCAACGCCTCAACACGCGACGTGAGGTGGTAAGCATGTGGCGCAAAAGGTTCTTCGACCAACGTCTTTCCGGTCTGGAAGATCGGGAACGCTTGGGGCGTCCCCGGGTTTTTCCCCCCAGAGGTAGTCGTTGAGGTCAAGGCCATCGCTTGCGAATTACCCTCAACACTGGGAGTACCTCTGTCGCGGTGGAGCACTTCCGAACTCGCCGACCATGTGCGTCAATCGGGGCTTGTGGCGTCCGTCAGCAATACCACCATCTGGCGCTGGCTCAGTGAGGACGCCATCCGACCCTGGCAACATCGCTCTTGGGTCTTCCCTAGGGATCCGAACTTCGCCGCGAAAGCCGGGCCCATACTTGACTTGTACGAACGGCGTTGGAGGCGACGGCCCCTCAGAGAAGACGAATTCGTGATCTGTGCGGACGAAAAAACGAGCATTCAAGCACGCCATCGACGTCATGAGACCATACCGACTCGCCCTGGGTCGGCGATGAAAGTAGAACATGAGTATGAAAGGCTCGGAGCCTGGGCGTACCTGGCCGCAGTGGATGTTCACCGAATGAAGATCTTTGGCCGATGCGAACCCAACAATGGAATTGCACCCTTCGATCGGCTCGTCGAGATGATTATGAAGCGAACCCCTTATCGACACGCCAGACGAGTATTCTGGATTATGGACAACGGATCTGCTCATCGTGGCAGTAGTAGTTGAGAATGCCCCCAAGTCGCTCTCGCGACACGATGGGGCCAGCGTCATTCGCGCTTGCCGGCAGAGGTGTGAGGAGCTCGTTGCCGAGACCTTGGTGGTTCCGTTCTGTGTGATAGTGCACTACGTATTCGGTTACCGCTGTGCGCAGGTGTCGCTCACTGAGAGGTACGAAGCGGTCGAGACACTCTCGACGTATGGAGAGAACGAATCTTTCCGCATATGCGTTCAGATTCGGACTATTAGCGGGAAGGCGAAGGGGCTTCACGCCTGAATCTCTCAACAGCCCACGTACCGCCTCGGTGAATAGCGGGTCCCGGTCGTGGATGAGGTATCGCTTGCCAAGGAGGAAACCATCCCACATGTCAGTGAGGTTTCTTGCCACCTGCTTCATCCACTCCCCGTTGGGGTCCGACGTTATCCCACCGATGCACACGCAGCGAGTGGCGATATCGATGACAAACAGGACATGGTAGCGGACGAGCCCGAACGGGTTCACAACCTCGACGGTGAACAGGTCTGTCGCAGCGATGGCGCCCCAATGAGCCTTGATGAAGGTGCTCCACGACATGCTCCTGCCCCGCTCCGGCGCAGGAGCGATACCGTGCTCGGCGAGGATCCTCTTGATAGTGTTGCGTCCGAGTTCATGTCCTAGGTTCTTGAGTGCGCCTCGCAGGCGCGTATATCCCCACGTCGGGTTCTCCCGCGCCACGCGCACAATGAGCTCACGGATGTCCTTCGCCGTCGGAGGTCGGCCTGGACTCCGGTTCTTGCTGCCATCGTACTTGGCTGCGATGAGGTGGCGGTACCAGCGCAGAAGCGTAGCGGGTGTGGCAACGGACGCAATCTGGGCCAGCGCCTCGCGGCCCAAAGCCTGGGCCTTGACCGCGAGCCTGCGCCGCTCGTCGTCCGAGAGACTGAGACGCTTGCCCCGAAGCCCGGCTCGGAGCACACGGTTCTCCTCTTGCTGGTAGTCGATCACATCCTGCTGCTGGCGGTTGACCCAGCCAGCTAGAACGAGCAGTAGGAATTGCACGTGGTACGTCATCATGGATCTGAAGATAACACCCTCGGGCCAGACGATTGTAAAGCCTACGGCCCTTGGCCCCGGCGCAAACACAGACACTAAGCTGCTGATTTATGGCCTATTTCAAAAGGGCCGAGTTTTGGCACAGGACGCGATAGTGCCAGAGCGCGTGCCGCTAACTTCGGTTGGGACGACATGGTCTCAAGGACGGAAGCGATTCTCCAAGACGTGGGCGCGACGATTAGATAAACGTAGTCAACGCGCCGTTTCCCTCTGCTCGTACACGTGGATCTCGGGAATACTCCAGCCAATCGTACCTCTCTCGGTCCGGTGGATGAACAGACGCAAGCGCTCCATCGGCATGGGCTCGAGATCGTAGCGAAGCCGTGCTTCGGTCGGTCGCTCGACCAGCTGTCGCATCAACGCCGCTTTGTAAGGGAGATCCTCGATCTGTGTTACCCGGTAGCCGCGTTGGCCGCGGTAGCCGTTCATCTCCAGATTGCGCGCGAACTCCCCGTAGGGGAACGCCACCTCGATCTCGACGCGCACGGGACGCTGCGGCCGATCGAAGGCGATCTCGAAAAAATGCCCCTCTCTCTGTCCCTCACCGGTGGTCCATTTGGTGAGGCGGTCTCCGTCGATCGCTAGCTCCGGAGAGGTCACGCCATTGGCTTCGAGGCGAAACGTGCTCCGGTCGATCTCCCGGCAGTGGCACTCGCGCGGGAGTCCGAGGTCGTCTCGTCCTTCCCCCTCCGATGCTACCCGATATAGACGTTCGCCCCCGAGCTGGTAGTGGGCCCACAATGGGTCGCTTCGATCTTCGAACGTGCTCAGGAGTGTCATGGCGTCGCCAAAGCGGTCGAGGCGGCGCATTCGAAACCTTCGGTTCGTTTCCCAGCGTTTGGGATGGACGAGCGCGAGTCGGACATCGAGCGCCCGCAGCAAGTGCAAAGAGCGTTCATCGGGGAAATCCCGGAGCTCCCACTGCAATAGCTCCATCGCCGGCGGATAGAAGCTCGGCTTCGAGAACAGGATGGGACGTTCATGGAACGTAGAGAAATAGGCTTCGAGCGACGTTTTTCGAATCTCGTGGAACCGACGGACCGGAAGCTCGGCCACCGCTCCGGCCTCGGGGTAATCACGGAGCCACTCGTACGCCGATGGTAGCGCGTCTCCAGTGGGGATCTCCATACCCTGAGTTCGACGCGGAGACCATTGCTCCGCCACGACGAGTCCGCCGACGAGCAAAGCGCAGACGACTTGCTTCTGTCTCGACAATCGGCCGAAGAGTTGGGCGACGCCTCGTCCGAGGAACACTGCGAGCGCCAAGTAGACCAGAACCGCCATCCGTGCCGGCTCTCTCAATCTTTCGAACGGAGCGGCCATTCGGAGAAGCTCGAACGGGCCGACCCCGACATACCGCCCCTGAATCCATAGGTGAGGACCAGCGGCGAGGAAAAAAGCGAGAATTCCGGTCAGTGCGAAGGCGAGCCAGACGATGAGTGGGGCTCCACTCGTCGCCGTCTTGCGGTCGCGTATCAGACTAAAGACACCCCAGATGCCGAGCCCGACCGCGACATAACCTAGAAAGTAGGACGTGAGACGGTACGGGGCGAGGTCGTCGAAGAGAAGACTTCCCGGAGGCGGCTCGAAAAACGCCCAAAGGTCGAGAGTGGCTGGCTCGCCGGTAAAACCGTATCGCTCGAAGAGCTCTTGGTAGCGCGACGCCACCACGAAAACGATGATGGCGCTCACGAGCCCGCCCGCGGCCAGGAGGCCGAGTTGGCGAAGGTGCCGCCAGGCACGGCATGAGGACAAGTACGCTGGTAACACGATCGCGAGCGCAATAGAGAAAAAAGCGAGGTAGTAGAAGCTCGACAAACCGAGGAGGGTGATCGTCGCCGCGAACGCGAGCGCGTAGCGCGCCTGGCTCCGGGTGCACGAGCGATGAAGGAAGAATAGCGCCAACGGGATCCATTGAACCGAGACGAGCTGAAGCTGCGCGAGGTGGGAGAGCACGTAGGAGTTGAACGCGTAGAACAGAGCGGCCACAAACGCGGCCATACGGCTTTCGGTCAGCTCTCGAACGAGCAAGTGACATGCGAACGCAGCCGACGCGAGGCTCAGGAAAGTCAGGACGTTGATGGCGAGCACCCGATTCGAGATCGCCTCGAACAGCGGCCAAACGAGGATCGCCTCGGTGAGCATCGGTTCGGAATAGGCTAGTCCGAGCGGGTGAGGGTAGTAGGAGTTGGCGTCGAAGAGTTGTCCCAGCTCGGGAAAAAGGTGGCTCGATCCCCACCAGATAATCCACAGGCCTTGTAACGAGTCCCCGTCGTCGGCGAGGCGGTTCGCCGGGGACAAGCTCATGGGTGCGAGGAGCACCACTGCAATAGTGAGATAGCCCAGAAAAAACGCGAGGTGCTCCCAGATAGAAGCTGCGCTCACGTTGTTAAATCGTCCCGTCGACACGCCTAGCTCATTCTAGTCGAAGGTGCATCCCGATCGTCTTCGGCGACGAAAGGAAGCGATGAGCGCTAGTCGATGCGAGCGTTGTTGCTCCGTGCCGACTCCCGGGGACGCTCTTGGAGTCCAATGAGCTACGCTGTGATCACCCACAGTATACGCAAGCCGTCTTTCACCGGGCTCAGCTTCGAGTAGCTGCCTGTGGGACGCTCGCGGTAGCCGATCGGAACTTCCCGGATCGCCATACCTTCCCGCACCGCGCGTAACGTCAGCTCGATCTCGAAGCCGCTACTCTGCAGCTGCACCGCCTTGCGGAATAGGCGATTCATGGCCCGGTAGCCGCAGAGCACGTCATGGAGCGTTGTTCGCGTCAAGAGATTCACCAATCCGATGAAGAACCGGTTGCCGAAACGCCGGAACCCGGTGAGTGCTTCGGCTGAAGCGTTTGCAAGACGGTTTCCCACGACCATGTCGGCTTCGCCCGCAAGAATGGGCGCGAGCAGCGTGTCGAGATCCTCGGCGAGATAGGTGTCGTCGCCGTCGACGAGGACACAGATGTCAGCATCCACGATCTCGAAGACCCGTTGCACGACGAAGCCTTTGCCGCGTCTCGGTTCCGCGACAACTCGAGCACCGGCCTCTCGGGCTCGTTCGGCCGTTTCGTCTGTGGAAGCGTTGTCGAAAACGCAAATCTCCCCTTGGGGAAGGACCCGGCGGAAGTCACGTACGATTTTGGCGATGGTGGTTGCTTCGTTGTAGCAGAGAATAGCGACCGCAACACTCGGGCTCAGGGAAAACCTCCTTACGCTTCGACGGAAGCTGCACTTTATAACGTTTACGCTGCAAACGGCCAATCCAGCGGCTCCACCCCCAGGGTGCGCGAGTGGTATAGCAAGTCCTTTTGAAACATATGGATTCGTCCCTGCTTGCAGAAGCGGTGCCCACCTCGGAGCGAATCCCGGTCGGACGACGATGAGGTGCACGCCCACGCTCGTCATTCCGCTGCTGATGGTGGGGATGGTCGGGTTTTACGCGTATCGGATGCTCGCGGCCGAGAGCACCAGGGTCGACGATGCCTATATGTTTCTGCGCTACGCCGACAATATTCTGGCCGGAAATGGGTTCGCTTGGAACCCCGACGGACCACGAACGTACGGGTGCACCAGCATTGCCCATGCTTTCTTGGTGGCTGGGGCACGCGCCCTCTTTCCAGATAGCCGCCGGAGGGACGCTTCTCACGTGTAAGTCCGCCGTCTTCGGCGGACTTACACTGGTTCTAGTGGCGGTCGCGGGCGCACTCCACGCCAAGAGCGAGCTACTGAGAAGCCCGCTAGTGGTCGGCGTGCTCGTGGTTCCGATACTCGTTTTCAATGAAGCGTTTCTCTACCACGCGAGCTCGGGGATGGATCCGATGCTCTCTTTCGCCGCCAACAGCGTGTTGCTGTGTGCGCTCGCGCTTGTAGCGCGGGCACCTACGATGAAACGGGCTCTCTTGCGCGCGTTCAGTGCTTACGGAGCGTTTTTCGTCCGTCCCGATAACGCTCTTTACATGCTCCTCATCCCCACGCTTTATCTCCTCTTGATAGTGCGATGCGGTCGACGGATCACGATCGGAGGCAAGCGCAATCGCTACATAGCTTCGACCCGAGGGCGGCGTTGCGGAATGTGTCAATGATTTTGAGACACAAAGTCTCTGCATTTAGTGAGCTCCCGCTCGTGTTTCGGGGCGCATGAGGGCGCCATCCGAATCGAGCGCCGGATCAGGCTCCAGTCGGATTTGCTGCTCAGTTCTGCACCGCGCGAGCCGGGCGTCGGTCGCGGAGGAGTCGAGATGGGGTCCGGAAGGATCCCTGTAAGTGACGCAACCCGAGGGTACCTCCAGGTCGTCCGATGACTCCAACGTCGCTCCTGAGCCAATCTCGAGCGTCTCGTTGTTTGGCGGCGGGTTGATCCAGGCTGCGACCGGCAAATCCGGAGGTTTGGGCGTCCTGTCCGAAAACGCGAACGGAGCGGCAAGGTCGAATCCTAGAGGCGTTCTCAAAACTCGCGGAGACCAGCCGACGCGGTACTGGCTCTGCGATAGGCGACCCCGAGCAGACCTCTCCTGCAGACCAGCCGTTCCGTCCAACTGGCGCGCCCGAACTCCTATGCGGCGTCGCGGTGGTAATAGCTGAGCAAACCGCCCAATCGCTTACGACATCGCACCTTCCCGTGAGGACTGCCGACGCATTCTTCCGCTTCGAGCAACGCGTTCCCGAGCCCTTGATGGTTGCGCTCTCCGTGATAATGATGGATGAACTCAGCGACGGCACGGCGCAGCGATTGCTCACTGAAGAAGATCATCCGCTCCAAGCACTCGCTCTTGATCGACAAAACAAACCTTTCGACATAAGCGTTCAGATTCGGCGAACGGTGCGGCAGCCGAATGACGTCCGTTCCGGCGTGCTCGAGCAAATCGCGAAACTCCGTGGTGAACTTCTGGTCGCGGTCCAGGATGAGGAATCGCTTGCCGCGCAGAAAGCCGTCGAATGGGTCGGTGAGATTCCGACCGACCTGCATCATGAACGGGCCATCTGGCCCGGGAGTTATTCCGGCAATGTGCACTTTTCGCGAAGACAGCTCGATGACGACCAGCACATAGTAGGTCACGAGCCTGCGAACTGTGGCGACCTCGACGGTGAAGAAGTCGGTCGCAGCAACGGTTTCCCAATGGGCGGCGAGAAACGTGCGCCATGGCGTTCGCTCACTTCGCTCCGGCGCGGGCTCGATGCCATGTTCTCGCAGAATATTGGCGATGGTGCTCCTGGCTACCGTATGGCCGAGATTCGAGAGGGCGCCGCGAATGCGTGTATACCCCCACCTCGGATTCGACTTCGCCATCCCTACGACAAGCTTGCTAATCTCGGCCATGACCCGGGGCCGTCCGGGCTGTTTCCGCCGCTCGCTGTAGTCCCACTTCCGCGCAATCAGCCTTCGGTGCCAAGCCAGCAGGGTTTCCGGTGTGACGATACCGGCGACTTCTGCCAAGAGTTTCCGGCCAAGCGCCTTACCCTTTACCGCGAGCCGACGTCGCTCGTCGTCTGTGAGACGAAGCTTCCTCCCGCAAAGCCGAGCTTTGAGGACTTTGTTCTCCTCGAGCAAGTAGACCATAGCGGCCTGTTGGTCACGCTGGATCCAACCAGCGATGGTGATGACCAACAATGTCAAGGGCTGGATCGGCGTGCTCATGACCGAGGATTCTAGCTCCCATTGGCCAATCAAGCGTAGATACGTCTATTCCGAAACGTCCCGGCGAGCCGGTCTTGAGTTCGTTTGTGTTTTTGGACACGACGTGACCGCGCAGCAATCCACCCGTAATAGATGTAAAATCTCGAAGCGCCGTTCGGTGACAGTAGGTGGAGAGGGGGACGCTAGTCTTATGAGAGTTGCCATGAAGCGACACACGCCCATCGCTGTACCGCTCGCCGTCGCCGTCCTGCTGCTCTCGTTACCGGCTGCGCGGGCCGCCGCCCAGACGACCGGATCGATTGAAGGCGCGGTCGTCGACGCGAACGGCAGCCCGTTGCCCAGCGTCGTTGTGACGGTGGCGGGTCCCGGCGTGCGCCAGGAACACGTCACCGGCGTGGACGGCGCCTACACCGCCGCCGGTCTGGCGGCAGGTGACTATGTCGTCACGGCGGTGCTGCAGGGCTTCGAAACGGCGGAAGCCCCGGTCTCCGTCCAGGCGGGCGCCACCGCATCGGTCTCGATCACGCTGCAGATCGCCCGCCTGCTCGAAACGGTCAGCGTCATCGCCGAGGAGCCCCAGATCTTTGCGCGCAACGTCGTCGCCGAACCGATGATGCTGCAGCAGTCAAACATCACCAGCGTCACGTCGATGGTGGACAACCTCCCCGGAGTATCCATCCAGGAGGGGGACGCGTACGGCTTCGATGACTGGTCGAGCAACGTCGCCGTGCGCGGCTTCCAGGTGACCATCAACGAAGCGCAGATCGGCACCACCATCGACGGATTCCCGAACGGCACGTCCGACTACTGGAGCGGCTCTAAGGCGAATCGGTTCATCGACCCGATGAACCTTGGAGGTGTCGAGGTGTCGCAGGGGACGGCTGACATCGTCTCCCGGTCGGTCGAAGCGCTGGGCGGCACCTTCAACTTCATCACGGACGATCCGGCGGCGGAGCGGACCTACACCGCGTCGACCACCATCGGCGAGAACGACGGCAAGCGGTTCTCCATGCGGGTCGATACCGGGCCGCTGTTCGGCCGTGAGACCCGCGCCTGGATCGCCGCGGTCCGCCAGGAGGCGACCGACTGGGTGCAGGGTGCGGCGCGGAACGAGCGGGAGCACGTCGCCGCCAAGCTGGTCTCGTCGCACGGGCGTCTCGATCTCACCAGCTACATCTCGTACGACAGCATCCACGAGGACACCTACCAGCGGCTCTACAGCGATGCCGACTTCCAGGCCAACCCGCGGTGGGACCGCCTGGTCGGCGAGTGGCCCGGCGTCCCATACCTGAACCAGTTCTACCGGCCGGGCTGGCAGACGCGGCGGAACAACACGTTCGCCTACCTGAAGGCATCGACACGAGCGGCATCGAGCTCTCCGCCACCCCGTGGTCGACCACGAAAGGTTATCTGGCCGATTCTCTGTCCGAGTCCTTGAAATCCAAGTGGTTTGCGTTGGAGTCAAATGACGCAGTTCGGGAACTCGCGTGGGTTCTGGCCCTTGCAGTGAAGCGATCAGGAAGCCTGGATCCGACGCCAATCAATCTCCGTGAGGTACTCAGCGTTGTCAATGCAATCAACCGTGCCGTCGACGACCCGATGGGGCGCCGGATGAGTGTCAGTGTTGGAACGGCCAAGTTTTCAAATTATGAAGTAACGCTCGTAAAACGTCATTTGTCGACACTGGTCGACCGTGGCGACCGCCTTATTGCCGACCCGTGGCCGTCCGCAGACTTGCTGACGGACAGTGGCCGTTGGGTGTGGGATCTCTATAGTGATGAACGACTGCTCGAGCGAACGATCGCGGTTTACTCGGCGGCGTTGCGCATCTACAAGACGATGGTCGATAAATGGTTTGGCGCATTTCGTAACAGGCTTCGGTTGAACCAGCTTCTGCCGGTCAGACTGGAGGGTCGGTTGACACCGTCCCGTGAACCAGACGCAACGAATTGTGGCCCTGGCCTGAATTTACGCACCAAGTCCCTTCCGGTTGGCGAACAGTCCTCGGTCGCGTTCGATCTGGGGCCGGAAGACGAATTCGACGTATGGTCCTATTGGAAAGATGAACAGAGGAACCTGAGTCATATTCGACCAGAATCCGGAACAACGCTTGCCCGATCGTCAGCATGTCTGGTTTGCACATATTTAATGGCCGCCCTGCCGCCGAATTGGCGCACCAATGGCTGATAAATGAGTTGCACCAGCTGGGCTGGAGTAAACAATCGTATGCGCCGCCGTGAATCCCGTCCTGTGCCAAAACTCGGCCCATTTGAAATAGACGATAAATCAGCAGTTTAGTGTTTGTGTTTGCGACCGTGCCAAGGGCTGTAGGTTCTACAATCGTCTTGGGCGGGCGGGTCGTCACCATGCAGACAACCACCTGGTCGAGAGCGAATATCCAAAGCGCGTTCCTGAAGCTGTGTTTCCACACTACGCCGGCCGAGCCCACCGAGGGGCGACCGTCGCCGACGACAATCTATGCCGCACGGTAGTAGTAGTTGAGAATGCCTCCAAGTCGCTCTCGCGACACGACGGGGCCAGCGTCCTTCACGCTTGCAGGCAGAGGTGTGATGAGCTCGTAGCCGATGCCTTGGTGGTTCCGTTCGGTGTGATAGTGCACAACGTATTCGGTTACCGCTGTCCGCAGGTGTCTCTCACTGAGAGGGACGAAACGGTCGAGACACTCTCGACGTATTGGAGAGAACGAATCTTTCCGCGTAGGCGTTCAGATTCGGACTATTATCGGAGGGTGTGCCTTCTATTTATTCATCCGCGCGCACCGAACTTGATTAGTCTCCGGTCTGCCGGGACCATGCCGGTATGATTTCGTCGTTTGTTCGCGCTCTCGTCTCTGCCTTCAAGGCTCGTCGCGAGCTGGCTCTCGAGAATGTCGCTCTTCGCCAGCAGCTCGCCGTTCCTCCCCCGTCCTGTGCCAAAACTCGGCCGTCTGGTCAAAAAACTCGAACGCCCAGCAGGTCAGCAGTTTGCACCTTCCCAAAGGCCGCTTGAAATCGGCCATTGCGGTCGGATACGTATTCCAGTTCAGCGGAAGGAGTCGCGATGGAACTGGAAGACCCCGTCCTGTGCCAAAACTCGGCCCTTTTGAAATAGACCACAAATCAGCAGGTTAGACGCCCTTGGAATCCGCGCAGAATCGAGGGTATTTCGCGCCGCAGGACTCATCGAGTACTGGAGGATCGTACGCGTCGTCGATCAAAAGGATCTTTTCGATCTCGTTGCACTGGAACGCCTCAACGATTCTATTCTCGTGGCCCCATCTCTACCCCAAGTCGAGTACAAACTTGTTTAGCCGCCCTTCGCGGACGCTGCCGAACTCATCGTGCATCTGCAACTTCCAACCGTGGTACTCGGCTAATTCCCGGGCGATGTAGAGTATGCGTCTGGTGTCCCCATGACGCATTCGTGCGTATTCCAGCCATCGTGAACGCCGAATCCAGAGCAAGCTGAACAGCGAATCCGGTGAAGCCGAACGCTCATCGAAGCGATGAAGTGTTGGGTGACCTCCTTTCCACTGATTGAAAACGTGAACCTATCTTACCTGCGTGTTGTGTAGCAAGGGGCGGCAGGTCGGTGCCGGAGGGAGCGGGCGTAAGGAAAGACGCGAAGCGACCTTCCCGCTCCCGTAGGCAGCGACCTGCCGCGGCCGAACCCCGGGCGATGTGGGGCTGGTTTCGGGGGTTGCTGGGGTATGGCCTGGCTCGAGAAGACGCTTCCTGAGGCATTCTCGCGCGTCGTTTTGGCGCCGCATCGTCTGGTACCCCGGGTTTGGCGGTTTCACCCGTTTTTATCGCATCGACGCTGTGGTCCCTCGCTCGCTCATGCATCGGCGTTGTCAGATGCCTTTGGCGCAGCCTTGGTCTTTCTCAGAGAAGCTCCTTTGAGAGTGATGCGGTGCGCGCTGTGGAGAATGCGATCGCAGATAGCGTCTGCCTGGTTTGGGTCGCCAATCGCTTCGTGCCACTGCTTGAGCGGAATCTGGGTCGCGATGAGTGTGGAGCCACGCTCGGCGCGGTCTTCGATGACCTCCATTAGATCCCGTCTCTCCGATTCTTTCAGCGGGTGAAGCAGCCAATCATCGATAGCCAGTAAGTCCAGCTTGGCGAGTTTCGTCAAAAGCCGGGCGTAGGAACCATCACCACGAGCGACCGCGAGCTCGTGGAGCAAGCGCGGTGCTCGCACGTAGCATCCGGTGAAGCGGCGACGACAGGCCCGCTCCACGAAGGCGCAAGCCAAGAACGATTTGCCAATCCCCGTCGGGCCGGTGATGAGCAGGTTATGGCGCTCACCGACAAAGCGGCAGTTGCCCAGGCTCAAGATCTGTTCGCGGTTTAAGCCTCGAGGCGCTTGGAAGTTCACGTTCTCCAAACATGCCGGATAGCGGAGCTTTGCCGCTCGCAGTCGTCGAGAAAGCTTACGCTGTTCGCGGGCGGTCCACTCGGCATCGACCAGGAGTCCCACACGTTCCTCGAAGCTCAGCTCCTTGTATTCGCTCGAGCTCAACTGGGTTTCGAACGCGGACACCAAGCCGAACAACTTCATGGCGTTCATCTTTTCTATCGTTCCGGGTGTCAGCATCGGGACTCTCCTCCTTCGTAGTGATCCGCGCCTCGGATGTTCTCGTGCTCCTCTCGCGGTTTCGCTTCGGCGTCCGATTCGAGCACCACACGATCCAGACCAGCCGAGAGAATGTTTTTCACCGTGCGATAGCTGTAAGAGCTCAAAGCTTCCGCTCGTGCGCAAGCGGCCTCGAGACGCTCACTGCCCCAGCGGCTGCCTAGTCGCATGACTCCCAGGCAAGAGCGAAATCCCTGCTCCGGGTGAGGCCGACTCTCTAGAATCCCCGCAACCAGCCTTCCCGTGGCGCGACCTGACTGCTCCGCCCAGTGGAGCAGCCGCGACGGCGTCCACTCCAGGTGCTCCCGATGCGAACGTGGCATATGCTCCGGGTTCGTGGAGTAGTGCCCCTTTCCTTTCTTGCGGGGATGCGACGCGACGCGCTTTCCCTTGAACAGGACCTCCACCACCGAGGCCGTCACCCGTGCCTCGACTTTCTCGTGAATGAGCTGATAGGGAACGCTGTACAAGTTGTTCTCCACCTCCACGTGGTAGTCGATGTTCACTCTGCACCGCTTCCACGTCGATAACTCGTAGCTCTCCTGCGGTAGCGGTTTCAGTACGGGCCGGTCTAGCCTTTCGTACAACTCCCGCCGACTCACACCGAGCTTCTGCATCGGACGCGCATTCAGGACCTCTAACTTCTCCCAGATGGCTTCGTTCAGTTCCGCCAGGCTGAAGAACGTGCGATGACGAAGCACCGCCAGGATCCAGCGCTGCGCCACCTGCACTGCCGACTCCACCTTCGCTTTGTCTTTCGGCTTGAACACCCGAGCCGGGACCACAACCGCACCGTAATGCGTCGCCAGCTCTTCGTACGTCCGGTTGATCCCTGGCTCGTAACGGTCCACCAAATCCACGCCGCTCTTCAAGTTGTCCGGAACCCAGATCTCCGTACTGCCACCGAAGTAATCCGACATCCCCTTATGGGCCTTCGCCCACGATTCCAGCGACTGGTTCAGTGTCGCTTCGACGTAGGTGTAACTGCTCGCGCCCAACGTCCCGACGAACAGTTCCATTTCGACGAGCTCTCCCGTTTTCGGATCGACGATGTGAGGCTTCTTCCCCCGAAAAATCGACGAATGTCTTCTCGCCTGCTCGATGCCGTTGACGCATCGTCGGGTTCAGCTTCTTCTTCCACTGACCGTACAGCTCGCAATAACGGCTGTAGCCGTACGCTCCCGGCTTATTCTCCGCGTACTCCACCCACAGCTGCAGCAACGTCAGCTCTCGGTGACGCCTCAGCTCCTCGTGGATGTGGGCATAGTCCAGACCCGGCCGTGCGCCAGACGAGCCCGGCGGCGGAAACAGCCCTGCCTCCAGCTCCCCGTCGCTCAGCTCCTCCGGGAGCGGCCAGCTCAGACCACCCTTCTTCGCCTTGGCCAGGTACTCACTCACCGTTCCAACCGCCACGCGAAGTGCCTTTGCGATCGTGCGGTGAGTAAAACCCAGCTCGTACTTTAACCTTAGAACCTCTCGTATTTTTCTCATCGATAACCTCTTAGCTGCCATTTCCTAGATCGTCCTCCTTCCGGGTACGACCTAGAGTGCCTTGAAACGTGCTATCGATGAGCGTTCGCGATGCCGGAACCGGCGTTCACGTTGCCTGGAATCCGTGTTCACCTTCCCCGGAATCCATGTTCACGATCCCCGGAATCCGTGTTCACGATGCTTTGGAATGGATGTTCACCTTCGGCTGGAATCTGCGTTCACGATGCCCCGGAATACGCAGCATTCGCCCCGGAATAGGGGGTTTATGGCACGGGAACTGCTATGGGGTGGAGGCGGGAGTAGGCTGCCAGCGGTCGGGTAGAAGCTCGTGGATGCGTTTTTGTGGCCATCCGTCGGCGAGCTTGCGGAGCACGTCAGTGAGGTACGGGAGAGGCGGGACGTTGTGCTGTGCGCAGGTGCGCATGAGGCTGTAGAGAACGGCGGTGCGTCGCGCGGCGTCGTGAGAACCGCAGAAGAGATAGTTGCGTCGACCGAGTGCGATGGCCCTCATTTGTTGCTCACAGATATTATTGTCAAGGCTTAAGCGTCCATCGTCGACGAAGCGAGTGAGAGCGGTCCAGTGGTTGAGTGGGTAACCCGTGGCCATGGCAAGGTCCGAGCTGGGCGGTTCGCTTCGATGCGTCAGCACAAACCACCGTTTCAGCTTCTCGAGTACCGACGCCGAGCGCTCCTTGCGAAGTAGCGTCCGCTCGTCGACCGACAGCTCCCTCGCATCGGCCAGGCGTTCGATGCGATACATCCTTGCGATCAGCTTGAGCGGGTAGGCGACGCGGCAGTCCATGTCTTTGAGGGCAACCAGCCTTCGTCGTGCATGCGCCCAGCACCGACTTCTTCCGCGGAGGCCACCGTGCCGTTAAACACGCGATCGAACACGCTCGCGGCGTCGGCCTGCACGTATCCCGTGCGGCCCGCCAAAAACTCCCACGGACCCGTCGCTCCTTCGCCCGTCGGCGCGTAGCGAAACACCACGTCTCGGTCGTCGCCCATGTAGCACCACATCGTGCCTCGCTCGATGTTCTCCGGGCTTTGCGGATCGAGCACTTTCACTCCGGTGGCATCGGTTCGGATGACATCGGCCTTCAGGACCCGCTTCTCCAACTGGTCCACAAGCGGCTCCACAAGGTTTGCCACCTCGCCCACCCAATCCGACATCGTGGAGACCGCAATCCCCGCGCCGCTACGGGCGTAGATACGATGCAAACGGTGAAGGGGAACGTGGTCTACGTACTTGCTCACCACCACATGAGCTAAAAGCGAGGCGTCAGCGCTGCTCCGCTCGATCACCGGGGCCGGGCCCTCGGCTCTCGTGACGCCTTCCCGGCACTTCCCGCAGGCGTACTTCTCCAGATGGTACTCATGCTCGATGAAGTGCCCCGGCACGTACTCGAGCCTCCGTCGGACGTCTTTACCGAGAGGCTTCTTGAGTTTGCCGCATCGAGAGCAGCCCCGCTCCTCTTCAGGTATCTCGCGCAAGTGAACCTGGCGTTCGATCCCGTCCGTTCGGATTGTTTCGCGGCGCGGTTTGTTGCCCTTGCCTCGTGGCCGAGTCTTTTTCGCTTCTTCGATCTGCTGTTCCAGCTCCGCGTCTTCCCGAGCCTCGGTTTGTGGGTCGAGCTCCGACTCCAGCTCTTCACCACCGCTTTGGCTCATCAGCTGCTCGAACATCAGCTGGAGCTGTCCGGGGTCCACCTTCTCGGAGCGCTTGCCTACTCGTTCCCTCTGAAGCTTCAACACCATCAGCTCCAGCTCTCTCGATTTGCGCAACACCGCATCCAGCGCCGAGACCAGCAGGTCGAACGCTTCCTCCGTCTTGCCCTCGCTTGCTAGACTTCGGGCCGAATCCCGAATCTGCCCCAGAGCGTTGGGCGCCCTCGTACTGCCAGCGCCCTCTCGGCGCGACTGGGTCGATTCGGAGCTCGTGTTCACTACTTACGCTTTTGACGCAGCTGTTTCGCTAGCCCCTTGCGATTCTGATTGCCCAACTGAGCCACCGCCTCTCGCATCTTCGACCAGGCCTCGACTCCACGACGAACTTCCCGTTCGTGGCTTCGCGGGATGTACAGCGATGTCGACCGACCCTCCTCGTTGCGAAACTTCAGGTACAGGTGGGGACCATGGAGACGATTCGGGTCGGTTCGGCACCCGCAGGCGGTTTTACCACAGCGAAGCATGACCTCCGTAAGCGTGCCCGGTACAGCGTTCTCGCCGAGGGTTTGAAGCCGTTGCAGTAGTCGCGTCTTAGTCATATATAGAAGATTAAGACTAATCGCAAAAAGCAAGAAAGTCAAGTCCCTGCTGCGTTCTTGGGAAGAAAATCAGCCCTTCAACCGTGAAGGGCGACTCTCTTCTCCTCAGCTCGCTGATACCATCGCTTCCGGCGTCGAGCGCCACGAAGGTCCAACCCCTCCAGCATCAGTCCCAGCTCGCCAGAGTCCAACTCAACGTGCCTATCACCCGGACGCGGTGACGTCGGCAGTTCAAAGGTCCCTCGCTCCAGCCTCTTGTACAGCAAAACGTACCCCGTCCGATCCCAAGCGAGGATCTTCACACGATTCTGACGCCGATTCAGAAACACGAACAGATGACCGCTCAGGGGCGATTGACCGATCACACTCCGCGTCGCTGCAGCCAGCCCGTCAAAGCCGCGACGCAGGTCCATCGGCTCCGCCGCAACGTAGATCCTCACAGACGATGGGAGCATCCACATCACGCTCGACCTTCTAGAACTTCGAGCACCCGACCCAGCTCCTCAGATGAGAACCCCTCACGCACTCGTACGCGCCTGCCGTCCAACAACACCACCTCGATCGCGTCCCTCTCGCCTCCTCGCTCGCCTTCTCGCTCGCCTCCCACCAGGCGAACCGGATGAAACCGTACACTCCCCCTCGACCCGCCTTGCAGTCGCTCCGACCACCGAACCAGCCGCTGGGAGGTCAACCCGTACTCCCTGGCGAACTCCGAGACACGCTTCCCACTACGCTGCCATGACGACACAACATTCCGCGCATCCGCCTCTGCCCAGCGCCGCTTCCCTATCACTTTCGATATCCCCGCTGTCCTTCGCTTCGACATCTCTTGCCTCCTTCGTCCCCCGCCTCCAGTGGCGAGCACACAAAGGATGCCTCGGGAGCGACGTATCGGGAACATGGTGGGAGCGGACGCTTACGATGTAGAGTCCTAGTCCCGTCGTGTCCAAAAACACAAACGCACTCAAGACCCACGCGCCGGGACGTTCTGGGATGATTTTGCCGGGGGTGCGCACGGCTGGCCTGATGGGTGGTGGGGCGCGCCACGGGCGGGGAACGGCCGCCGAGGGCGAGACGGGACTGGACTTTGCCGGGGAGAAGAGCGCCTGCTAGTGGTTTGAGAGGGGATCGAACAGCGGCACCGAGGAGCCACACTGCCGGGCGTGCACCACCTTCTCGTACTCTTCTCTGAGGACGGACGGTCCCTGTCGAGAGCAGTACTTGTCGAAAGCCTCGGTCAGGTTCTGCGCCACCATCTCGTCGTTCATCATCTCTATATGCCGTCGCTCAAGCATGTGCACGAGCTCGCCGTCTTTGAAAAGAGCCACCGAAGGTGAGCTCGGAGCAACGCCGACCATGTGCTCTCTGGCGCGCTCCGTGGCCTCACGGTCCACGCCGGCGAAGACCGTCGTGAGGTGATCGGGAATTGTGCTGTGTTGCAGGGCGCGAGTCACACCCGGGCGCGCCGAGCCGGCAGCACATCCACAAACCGAGTTCACCACCACGAGCGTTGTCCCAGGCCTCTTCAAGGCCTCGTCAACGTTCTCTCTTGTTTGCACGGGCTCGACCCCGCATTGGGCAAGCTCCTCCCACATGGGCCGAACACCCTCGGGATCGTAAAGTGGCTGCATTTGTCTCTCCTCTCCTCGCTGTCTGTTTAAAGATTACGCTAGCCTGCAATCCCGGAGAAATCAACCCGGTCATTCAAGTGCTGCGAACCAAGCGTAGACACGTCTATTCCGAAACGTCCCGGCAAGCCGGTCTTGAGTTCGTTTGTATTTTTGGACACGACGCGCATGAGTATTTTGACCTCACGGGGTTTGACCGACTTAGGGTCCTAGGCGAATCGCTTCCCATCTTCTGCAGCGTACGTCGCCACCTTGCCGTCCGCCACGCAAGTGGAATCGAGCGCCTCGATGACGTCGCCCAGCTTGGAGGCCGGGATCGCGCACGTCACTTCGCTGGGTGACATCCCTGTACGGATCCGGCTTAGCATGCACCCGACACTGGCCGCGATTTCACCTTGCTCCTTGGCGATGGCGACGATGTGACACTGGGGTTTTCCCTCGAAGCGAAGACCGGGGATTGCGTCATGAAGGACCATAAGTTGTGTTGCGTTGAGGCGAACGACGACCACGTCCGGATCCGAGCTCTCCACGAGCGGTCCGTAGGTAATGTAGCGGTACTTGGTCTTGACCACCGGGATTTGAGGGACGACATCCATCGTGACCCATCCGCTATCTAGGAGCGCAGCCACGTCGCTATTGCCGGCTACTTCGTCCATTGTCTTGAGGCCGTGCGTCAAGCTTCCGACACTGCAATTGCCGTGATCTTCGGCGACGGTGCTGAACGTACGGTCCGTTGCCTTCATCCAGAAAACGCAGCCCGCAGGGACCTTGCCAGTCCGCCCATCGGGCATCGGCGCCGGGGTCGGTCCCTCGAATGGCGGAACTCCTTGGAAGTCGTTGGAAAAGGTGATGGCAATAGGTGTGGCTTGCAGTTTTAGCTTGGAGTTGAGCGCCGACGCAAGATCACTCCAGTTATCTTTGCTCATTTAGATGTTTTCCTCCTAGCGCGGTATGGAGCACGCGACAGCACTATAGGCAAACCACGCTCACGTGTGCAAGAATGCCGCCATGGCACGGTGCTTGCGCTGTTTGCTGTTGGTGATGTGTACGTATCCCTTTGCAAAAAAATCGCTTACGCTCCATTTGCGCGCGGCGAAGGTCGCGAGCGCTATTTTGGCTGTGATTTAATGCAGCGTAAAGTCTTAGCGTCATCTTACCAACACTTAATGGCGGAAGCACCCTTCGACCATTGCGTTTCGGTTGATGCAGCTGCGTGCTTCCGCTATCAAATGTTGCTACGTGGCTGCGGGCGGTGGTACAGGAAGAGACCGGGTTGCGCGCCACAAACGAACTCAAGCCCCGCGCACCGGGCCTTCGGTCACCACCCCGTCCTGTGCCAAAACTCGGCCCTTATCTCATCCAGTCGTTTCGCAGCGCCCACACCGGTGTGATCCGCAAAATAGAAGATCACGTACCGCTGGATCGACTTTTTGCGGAGCACAACCGTTTGCCAAGAAGGAAACCATCCCACATGTCAGCGAGGTTTCTTGCCACCTGCTTCATCTGTGGTCGCGGATCGAGGTTTTCCTGCTCACTGGGGCGCGCAACCCGGTCTCTTCCGCACCTGTACCACTGCCCGCAGCCACGTAGCAACATATCTGGACTCCTCAATCAACACCTTTCTCAAAAAAGTCTTCCTCAGAGCTGCTCGTCCAAATCGGTGACGAGTGGGTCAGACTGCAAACATATCTACGGCCTCAGTGAGGAGCGTCTTGGGGGTCAAGTCTTAATTTTCCTGTCAAATCTCCGTACGGTTCCCCGCGCTCGGTTAAGCTGCTGATTCCTCCGACGTGCCTTGCGGGAGAAGCTCGTTGCGAAGCTCCTCGACTTTCCTAGCGGCGAAGACATCCATCCTCACGCCGCGCCATTTGTTTGCGACGGCCAAGAGCACAGCGAACGAGAGTTTCATCGCGGCCTCCTCGGTGAAGAAGTGAGGAATGACCTTTGTGCGACGTTTGTGCTCTCCGAACGTGCGCTCAAGTAGATTCGACGTGCGAAGCCTTTTGTGATGCGCCGCAGGAAGGCGTAGCGCCTGAAGACACGCTTCGAGGGTCTCTTCCATGCACTTCATCGCGCTCGGGAATCGTTGACGGTACCGAGCGATCACCTCCCGACCCTTCTTCAGCCCTTGCTCGTAGCTGTTCGCATGGAACGACTCAAGGATGGCCGCCTTGAGTTCGTCGCGCACTTCCTTCGGAGCCTTGCCCAGGATGTTCTCGAGGCGGTGCTTCTGGCAACGTTGCTTGAGGCTTCGAGGGAAGACCTCTGCGATCGCTTTGAGCACTCCAGGATTCCCGTCCGTCACGATGAGCAACGGCTCCCTCATTCCTCGGGCCACCATCTCCTGCAAGAACCCCTTCCAGTTCTCGTAGGATTCTCGGTTGCCGACACCGATATGAAGAAGAACTCGCGTCCCATCAGCGCGATAGCCGGTCGCAACGAGGATGGGCTCTTTCCTCTCCGCTCCTTGGTGGTAGCGCAGGTACGTGCCGTCGAGCTCGAGATACAACAGCTTCTCGTTCGAGAGATCCCGTTTTCGAAACGCCTCGAAATCCTCCGACAGACACCGTGTGACCCGGCTCACCACCGACTTCGAGACACCCGTGCCGCTCAGCACGTCCGCGAACGTCGCCTCAATGTCACGCGTCGACATCCCGTGGACGTACATCCGCGCGATCAGTTCATCGAGTTTCTCGGTCCGGCTCACGTAGGCGTCGAGAATCTTTGACTGAAACACCTTCTCTGTTTCTCGTACCTGCGGCACTTGCACCGTTACCGCTCCCTCGCCCGTGAGGACCCGATGCGACTCATACCCGTTGCGTCGTCCCTTCTCCTTCGTCGTTGCCGGAGCGTTCTCATAGTACCGGTACGCCATCAGTTGGATGGGTATCGTCGCAGCCTCTGTTGGAAGGGAAGAATGAGAGGTACGAAGCGGTCGAGACACTCTCCACGTATGGAGAGAACGAATCTTTCCGCATATGCGTTCAGATTCGGACTATTAGCGGGAAGGCGAAGGGGCTTCACGCCTGAATCTCTCAACAGCCCACGTACCGCCTCGGTGAATAGCGGGTCCCGGTCGTGGATGAGGTATCGCTTGCCAAGGAGGAAACCATCCCACATGTCAGTGAGGTTTCTTGCCACCTGCTTCATCCACTCCCCGTTGGGGTCCGACGTTATCCCACCGATGCACACGCAGCGAGTGGCGATATCGATGACAAACAGGACATGGTAGCGGACGAGCCCGAACGGGTTCACAACCTCGACGGTGAACAGGTCTGTCGCAGCGATGGCGCCCCAATGAGCCTTGATGAAGGTGCTCCACGACATGCTCCTGCCCCGCTCCGGCGCAGGAGCGATACCGTGCTCGGCGAGGATCCTCTTGATAGTGTTGCGTCCGAGTTCATGTCCTAGGTTCTTGAGTGCGCCTCGCAGGCGCGTATATCCCCACGTCGGGTTCTCCCGCGCCACGCGCACAATGAGCTCACGGATGTCCTTCGCCGTCGGAGGTCGGCCTGGACTCCGGTTCTTGCTGCCATCGTACTTGGCTGCGATGAGGTGGCGGTACCAGCGCAGAAGCGTAGCGGGTGTGGCAACGGACGCAATCTGGGCCAGCGCCTCGCGGCCCAAAGCCTGGGCCTTGACGGCGAGCCTGCGCCGCTCGTCGTCCGAGAGACTGAGACGCTTGCCCCGAAGCCCGGCTCGGAGCACACGGTTCTCCTCTTGCTGGTAGTCGATCACATCCTGCTGCTGGCGGTTGACCCAGCCAGCTAGAACGAGCAGTAGGAATTGCACGTGGTACGTCATCATGGATCTGAAGATAACACCCTCGGGCCAGACGATTGTAAAGCCTACGGCCCTTGGCCCCGGCGCAAACACAGACACTAAGCTGCTGATTTATGGCCTATTTCAAAAGGGCCGAGTTTTGGCACAGGACGGGATCGGTAGCCGCCGCCCCTCCAGGATTCTCGTTGCCGAGGTTGGCTGCACGGTGGATTGCATCTGGGAGTTGTTGAAGCTCGTGAAATGGCAAAGTCGAAATTGCGGGTCGGCGCGAGCTCGAAATCAAACTCGACACCGGTGCTGCGGGGCGTTGGAGGCCTTTGAATGCTATGTTAGTTGACCTGCATGTGCCGACGAACGCCATCGCGCCCAATAAAGGATGTCATCGCGCACACTTGACGTACTGTTTTCAAAGCCATCACATTATACTTCTTGAGTCCATGCACCAAAGCCCTCTTCTGTTGCTCATGACACTGAGCCTGTCAGGTGCCATCGGCTGCACTTGGCAGAGCGCGACGACCATCGACGCATCCCCGGGGCTGACGCTGGAGATGTTCCGAAGCGGCGACGCTCCGTGCTACGACCGCTCCGTGCAGCCTCAGACCTCAGTGGTCGACACCCACGTGCACTTCCGTCCGTTCGGCGGCCCCGCCATCCCGTTCGAGGAAGTCCTGCAGTACTTCGAGGAGACCGGTGTCTTGTTCGCCAACGTCTATGGCATCGGCCAGATGCTCCCAGTAACCTCCTCCTGCACCTACTACCTGGACTGCCCCGGCACGCCGGTGACGCCGACGCTGAAGAACGACTTCGTCAACGCCGCCAACTACATGACGAAGGCACCGGCTGACACTCACCTGACGCTCTCGATGACGTTCCCGGACCTGTCGCAGCCTGCGTCGGTCCTCTCCGGGATGCAACTCCTGGAGCAAGAATACCCCGGCGCCTTCACGTGGATGGGTGAAGTCAACCTCGTGAAGCAGGCGCTGTTCGACAGCGGGCACGAGCCGGTCCCGCCAGCCACCATCAGCGACTGGGCTCCCTTCATGGAGGCGTTGCGGGCGCGCGGCATGCCGCTCGCCATCCATGCAGACCTAGGAAACGACGACGCCCCGACCCGATACCTGCCGCTGATGGAGGAGGTGCTGCGCCTGTATCCCGAGAACGCGATCGTCTGGGTCCACATGGGACTGTCGCGTGAGCTCACCACCATGGACGCCGCTTGGCACGTTGAGCTGATGATGTCGATGCTGGAACGCTATTCGAACCTGATGCTGGACCTGTCCTGGCGGGTGATTGACGACGCCTACTTCGCGACCCCCGAAGATCGGGCGGTGTATGTGCCTTTCCTGAACGCCTACTCCGACCGGATTCTACCTGGAACGGACTTCCTGGCGTCGCGGGACAAGGCTCTCGACGTCTACCGAAGGGAGCTGGAGGTCACGAGTCGCATCAATCGCCATCTGAGCGACGCTGCCTTCCGGAACATCGCCCTCGGCGAGAACTACTTCCGGCTGCTCGCGCTAGAGTATGAGGCGCCGCTTGTGTGCTCGAATTGAACCCGTCCTGTGCTGCTCGTGGCACTTCCCTGATCGGTCATCTCAATTGCCTGTTCGTCCCAGAGCGATTCCCTGATCGAACATCTCAAATTCCCTGTTCTTGCAGAACAGGGAATTGCCTGCTAACTATTTGAAACCTGGAAGGTTAGCACGTGAGAGAACAGCCCAATCAGCACAAAAATGGCCCAAATTCCCTGTTAATTCCCTGTTTTGGTGGTTTCCAGTGAAGACCGGATAGCTCCAGACTGCACCATCCGCCACCCAGTCTGGCCAATTGTGGCACTGCAGAGACGAGTGAGATTTTCCGCGCGGTTGCTGCGTATTCCAGCCATCGTGAACGCCGAATCCAGAGCAAGCTGAACAGCGAATCCGGTGAAGCCGAACGCTCATCGAAGCGATGAAGTGTTGGGTGACCTCCTTTCCACTGATTGAAAACGTGAACCTATCTTACTGCGTGTTGTGTAGCAAGGGGCGGCAGGGGGCGCAATCGACTTCCGTTCATGCGACCTGTTTTCGATAGTTCCAGAACGAATCCCAGGCGCCCGTGCTTCGGAAGACACAGCGCAGTGCGAGCATTGCATCGGCCCCAGCGGCGTGCCATCTCATCCCGACTCGCTTCATCCTTTGTTGCATAACGTGGCTCACGGCACTTTCCACGGCACCGCTGCCGATGTAGTAGCCGCTTTGTCGAAACGTTCTGTATTTCATTCGATGCCCGTTTCTCTCGAGGTAGCCGGTGAGCTTGTCGATCTCTTCGTCTTTGGAACGATGACGCTTTTTCAGAAACCGCAAACCCTCGATCACCTCATCCACGGCGTCTTCGTATAGACGGTCGAGTTGCGATTTGCGCCACTGTGCGGCTTCGTCGGTGCCTTCGCCGAAAACCACCCGTGCCACAGGGCTGATATTCTCGTCGGCGTGATACCAATCAAGGATCTCGACTCGATCGGTGAACAGCTCCTCCGCAAGATTCCAAATCCACGGCGCACCGTCACCCAGGATGACGACCTTGCGAGACTCCGCCCCCATTGAGCAAGAGCGAGGCCACAAAACCTCGCCGAGTGCTTCGGGGCTACCTCGAACCCCTACGACCTGTCGTTCGGTCAACTCTCCGCGTCCGAGCTTGCTCTGCACACGCCCTTGCTCGGTATAAAGGCAGCCTAGCTTGACTTCCTGCCAGCGGCCGTCCACGAATACCATCCCGCCGTCTATCCCTATGTACAGCGGTCCCTTATGGCGTCTGCCCGTTCCAGCTTCCACCTCGTTCGCAGGCTCTTTCGAAAAACCCTCCGCCTTTTTCCCATCGGCGCCTACCAAGCTTTGAATCTTCTCGGAGCTCACGACCACCCCGGTGAACTTTCGCAGCAATTGCTCGCCCGCCGAGCGGTAGGGTTCGATCACTCCTGCCAACAGCGACAACTCTTGTAAGGCTTGCGTGAATCCCTCCTGGTCCACCCGCATCTCTTCCAGCAGCGGATACTTGCCTTGACGACACTCACAGCACTGAGCGTAAACCACACTCAGCTCCACATCCCGACCCGCCAGTACCGTGTGCACCCGGAACGCTCGATGTTGTCGAAACTCCATCGACGCGCCGCATTCGCATGCGCCTGACACACCGAGTCGTTCCGAGCGTTGGCTGAGCGCCTTGCCCAGTACCTCACGCAGGTATTCGCTGCCCTTGACCCGCATCCACTCGTCACACCGTTCGACATCAGCTTCCGCTTCCACGACCGCCTGCCACACTTGCTCCGCGAACTCCTCGGATAGACGACTTACTTCTTTACTAAACTCCTCCCGCGTGATACTGCTTTTCATTGAGGTGTCCCTCCATCGGCCGCTTAGCTGCGACCGTTTTCTTTATTTAGGATTGTGAAGGACACCTCATTTTTCCTTTTATGTCAAGAGAACATTTCTAGTAGAAAAATGATCAAGATCACGAAAAGGTTGCGCCCGCGGCAGGTCGGTGCCGGAGGGAGCGGGCGTAAGGAAAGACGCGAAGCGACCTTCCCGCTCCCGTAGGCAGCGACCTGCCGCGGCCGAACCCCGGGCGATGTGGGGCTGGTTTCGGGGGTTGCTGGGGTATGGCCTGGCTCGAGAAGACGCTTCCTGAGGCATTCTCGCGCGTCGTTTTGGCGCCGCATCGTCTGGTACCCCGGGTTTGGCGGTTTCACCCGTTTTTATCGCATCGACGCTGTGGTCCCTCGCTCGCTCATGCATCGGCGTTGTCAGATGCCTTTGGCGCAGCGCTTCGGCGTCCGATTCGAGCACCACACGATCCAGACCAGCCGAGAGAATGTTTTTCACCGTGCGATAGCTGTAAGAGCTCAAAGCTTCCGCTCGTGCGCAAGCGGCCTCGAGACGCTCACTGCCCCAGCGGCTGCCTAGTCGCATGACTCCCAGGCAAGAGCGAAATCCCTGTTCCGGGTGAGGCCGACTCTCTAGAATCCCCGCAACCAGCCTTCCCGTGGCGCGACCTGACTGCTCCGCCCAGTGGAGCAGCCGCGACGGCGTCCACTCCAGGTGCTCCCGATGCGAACGTGGCATATGCTCCGGGTTCGTGGAGTAGTGCCCCTTTCCTTTCTTGCGGGGATGCGACGCGACGCGCTTTCCCTTGAACAGGACCTCCACCACCGAGGCCGTCACCCGTGCCTCGACTTTCTCGTGAATGAGCTGATAGGGAACGCTGTACAAGTTGTTCTCCACCTCCACGTGGTAGTCGATGTTCACTCTGCACCGCTTCCACGTCGATAACTCGTAGCTCTCCTGCGGTAGCGGTTTCAGTACGGGCCGGTCTAGCCTTTCGTACAACTCCCGCCGACTCACACCGAGCTTCTGCATCGGACGCGCATTCAGGACCTCTAACTTCTCCCAGATGGCTTCGTTCAGTTCCGCCAGGCTGAAGAACGTGCGATGACGAAGCACCGCCAGGATCCAGCGCTGCGCCACCTGCACTGCCGACTCCACCTTCGCTTTGTCTTTCGGCTTGAACACCCGAGCCGGGACCACAACCGCACCGTAATGCGTCGCCAGCTCTTCGTACGTCCGGTTGATTCCCGTACCTCACTGACGTGCTCCGCAAGCTCGCCGACGGATGGCCACAAAAACGCATCCACGAGCTTCTACCCGACCGCTGGCAGCCTACTCCCGCCTCCACCCCTTAGCAGTTCCCGTGCCATAAACCCCGTCCTGTGCCAAAACTCGGCCCTTTTGAAATAGACCATAAATCAGCAGCTTAGTGTCTGTGTTTGCGACCGGACCAAGGGCCGTAGGCTTTACAATCGTCTGGCCCGAGGGTGTTATCTTCAGATCCATGATGACGTACCACGTGCAATTCCTACTGCTCGTTCTAGCTGGCTGGGTCAACCGCCAGCAGCAGGATGTGATCGACTACCAGCAAGAGGAGAACCGTGTGCTCCGAGCCGGGCTTCGGGGCAAGCGTCTCAGGCTCTCGGACGACGAGCGGCGCAGGCTCGCCGTCAAGGCCCAGGCTTTGGGCCGCGAGGCGCTGGCCCAGATTGCGTCCGTTGCCACACCCGCTACGCTTCTGCGTTGGTACCGCTGCCTCATCGCAGCCAAGTACGATGGCAGCAAGAACCGGAGTCCAGGCCGACCTCCGACGGCGAAGAACATCCGTGAGCTCATTGTGCGCGTGGCGCAGGAGAACCCGACGTGGGGATATACGCGCCTGCGAGGCGCACTCAAGAACCTAGGACATGAACTCGGACGCAACACTATCAAGAGGATCCTCGCCGAGCACGGTATCGCGCCTGCCCCGGAGCGGGGCAAGAGCATGTCGTGGAGCACCTTCATCAAGGCTCATTGGGGCGCCATCGCTGCGACAGACCTGTTCACCGTCGAGGTTGTGAACCCGTTCGGGCTCGTCCGCTACCATGTCCTGTTTGTCATCGATATCGCCACTCGCTGCGTGTGCATCGGTGGGATAACGTCGGACCCCAACGGGGAGTGGATGAAGCAGGTGGCAAGAAACCTCACTGACATGTGGGATGGTTTCCTCCTTGGCAAGCGATACCTCATCCACGACCGGGACCCACTATTCACCGAGGCGGTACGTGGGCTCTTGAGAGATTCAGGCGTGAAGCCCCTGCGCCTTCCCGCCAATAGTCCGAATCTGAACGCATATGCGGAAAGATTCGTTCTCTCCATACGTCGAGAGTGTCTCGACCGCTTCGTACCTCTCAGTGAGCGACACCTGCGCACAGCGGTAACCGAATACGTAGTGCACTATCACACAGAACGGAACCACCAAGGTCTCGGCAACGAGCTCCTCACACCCTCTGCCGGCAAGCGCGAATGACACTGGCCCCATCGTGTCGCGAGAGCGACTTGGGGGCATTCTCAACTACTACTGCCGTGCCGCGTAGATGGTCGCCGGCGACGGTAGCCCCTCGGCGGGCTCGACCGGCGTAGCGTGGAAACAGCTTCAGGAACATGCTTCGATATTCGCTCTCGACTAGGTGGTCATCTGCATGGTGACGACCCGCCCGCCTAAGACGATTGTAAAGCCCACGGCCCTTGGCCCGGTCGCAAACACAGACACTAAGTTGCTGATTTATGGCCTATTTCAAAAGGGCCGAGTTTTGGCACAGGACGGGATGCTCTCAAGCCTTGCCGGATCCTGGTTGATACAAAATCCGAGGCAAGTGAGGGCTGTGCTCCGCAAAAAGTCGATCCGGCGTTGATTGCGCGGGTTAGACCTACCATAGTCGGCTGCTTCTGGCCGGTTTTCTTTTTTGCGGATCACAACAGCCAGCGGCCAACGTGGTCAATACCGGAAAATCAGGTGTTGCCTAGCCCTAGCTGAAGTCCACCCCGAAGAACAGCACCGCGATGATGATCGCCGCCACGGCCAGCGGCGACACGAACTGAATGAAGAACCGCCACGCTCCATAGTTGAACCACCTGGGTTCTGAGCCATCCACGAGCTCCCGCTCGGTGTACTTGCGCGTCAGGAACCAGCCCGCCGCGATCGTGATCGCAAATCCCCCGGTCGGGAGCATCCAGTTCGACACGAAGTGGTCGACCATGCCGAACCAGCTCGTCTTGCCGCCGAAGAGCATCTGGCCGAGCGCGCCGCCGAGTTGGAGCTCGGTGATCGCGCCGACACCACCGAACGACAACGCGGCGAGGACCGTGAAGGCAAACACCGCACCGCCACACAGCAGCGTCGCCGTGGCCCGCGGCATGTGGTGTTCGTCGATCACGTAGGCAGCGACCACTTCCAGTAGCGACATCGTCGAGGTGAGCGCCGCGAGGGCCACCAGCACGTAGAAGAGTGGCCCCAGGAATGCCCCGAACGGGACCTCGGTGAAGAACAGCTGCGGCAGCGAGATGAAGAGCATCCCCACAGTGCCCGTGCCGCTGACCTGCTCATCCATACCCGGCACGCTGAAGATCACCGAGAACATGATCACCGTGGCCACGAGTGCGATCAGCGTATCGAGCACGACGATGATCGCCGAGGCTTTCACGATCGACTGATGCTTTGCGATGTACGAGCCGTACGTCACCATCGCGCCCATGCCGAGCGAGAGCGTGAAGAACGCGTGGCCGAGCGCCTCGAGGACGCTCCCCCCATCCAACTCGCCGAAGCGCGGCAGGAAGATGAAGCGGAGCGCCTCACCGGCCCCGGCCATCTCCAAGGCGGAGACGAGCAGCAAGACGAGGATCCCGAAGAGAATCGGCAGAAAGACACGCGCGATGCGCTCGATGCCCTTTTGGACGCCGAAGTAGACGACCGAGACCGTGGCGATACTGAACCCGAGAGACAAGCCAAGCTGCAGGCCGCCATTGGCCGCCTGCGCACCGAACAGCTCGCCCATCGAGGCGCCCGCCGGGAATCCACCGACCGACCAGCCCGCGGACTTGGCGAAGTAGAAGAGCGACCAGCCCGCAATCACCGTGTAGTAGCTGAGCAGCAGAAAGCCGCAGAGCACGCCCCAGAGGCCAACGATGCCCCACGCCGGCCCGATGGCCTGCTTGAGCGCCCCGACCACGCTCTTCTGCGTCGCTCGCCCGATCAGCAGTTCGGCCATCATGATGGGCAGGCCCACGGCGGCGATGCACACGAGGTACACGAGGACGAAGGCCCCGCCGTTGTTCTCCCACGTGACGAACGGGAACTTCCACAGGTTGCCGAGGCCGATAGCGCTCCCGGTCGCGGCGAGAATTAAGCCGGTGCTCGAACTCCAATGGCCGCGCGGCTCTGACATGTGTCGTTCTCCGATCGATGGCGTGGTCTACGGGAGGCGATGCGGCCCCAACAGATCCCGGCCCGTGAAGTCTCGCCCAGTAGACGTTACGTAAATACTCTAAAGGATTTCTGTCGGACCAGCGAGCGGCACGGCAGTATCGCGCGTCAGCACGCTACGGAAAGTCATCCGACCGTGGCGGCCGCCACGCACCTGGGTACTTTCGAGTGAACGAACGATTTCGGTCACTCCCCGATGACCTCCGCCCACGCGGGCGGTGCCATTGCTGTCAAATTGGGCTGGCGTCTGACAGACTGGGCGGATGAAAAGGGACACGCCGAGCTACCGCGGATATCGATTTCCGCCCGAAATCATCATCCACGCGGTCTGGCTGTACCACCGATCCCACTCGCGTCGTGTCCAAAAATACAAACGAACTCAAGACCGGCGCGTCAGGACGTTTCGGACTAGAGGCGCCTGGAGGTCACCGTCTGCCACTATCCGCCGGGAGCGTCCACATGGAACCCCATCGAACATCGAGTCTTCTCAGAAATCAGCAAGAACTGGGCCGGGAAGCCGCTTGTCAGCTTCCAGACGGCTCTCCACTACATCCGAACCACGAAGACCTCCTCCGGATTGCGGGTCCGAGCTCGCTTTCGTCAGAAAGAAATACGAGACCGGTGAGCGAGTCCTACAGGCCGACATGGACGCTCTCTGTCTTTCCAGACCAAAAACCTCGCCGGCATGGAACTACACCTTGTTCCCATCGAAAATGTGAAGTTATTTTTGCGCGGGCACTAAGCTACTGATTTATGATCTATTTCAAAAGGGCCGAGTTTTGGCACAGGACGGGGTAACATCAGGTATGGGCCGCTTTTCGTTTCTTAGCTTCGTGGTACTGGCTGCCGTGCTGTACGGCCTGCCCGGCTACTCCCAGTCTTCGGAGGGACGTATCACAGGCAAAGTGAGCGATACACTCGGTGCTCTCGTGCCGGGCGCTGCGGTTACGATCACTAACCAGGCAACCAACGCCCGACGTGCGGCCACAACCTCGAGCGACGGCAGCTACTCCATTAGCCTGGCCCCCGGCATCTACTCCTTGACAGTAACGCTCCAGGGCTTTGCCGAGCACACCCGAAGGGACCTCACCCTTGAAGCCGGCACAATCCTGACCGTGGACGTCATCCTCGCGGTCGCGCCGTTCGCGGAACAGGTCACAGTCACCTCCCTCAAGCGCGAGGAGTTGGTGCACGACGTTCCGTTTTCGGTGGCGGCACCGACCGAGGATGTCCTGCGCGACCGGGGCGCTCAGACCATCGAAGACGTGGCTGCCAACGTAGCCGGGTTCACCGTACAAAGCCTGGGCCCCGGCCAGAGCCAGGTCGCGATGCGAGGTATCTCCGCCGGCCAGATCGTGCGCGATCAGCCGGGGGTCAAGGAACAGGTCGGTGTGTACCTGGACGAGTCCGTGATCTCCCTCTCACTGTTCACGCCCGACCTCGACCTGTTCGACGTGAACCGCATCGAGGTGCTGCGGGGCCCGCAGGGAACGCTGTTCGGCTCCGGCTCCCTCTCGGGAACGGTCCGTTACATCAGCAACTACCCGGAGCTGGGTGTGACCGAAGGGTTTGCCGAGTTTGGCGGTGGCGTGACGAATACTGGTAGCCCGGGAGGCAACGTCAAGTTGGGCTTCAACGCGCCCATCAGCGACACCGCTGCCGTCCGCGTCGTGGGTTACTACACCCGGGTCCCCGGCTTCATCGGCGAGGTTCGGCCGGACCTCAGCATCGATGACAACGTCAACACCGGCAAACGCTACGGGGGGCGGGTAGCAGTCACGATAGCACCCAACGATCAGTTCGCGATCACCCCGCGCATCATCTATCAGAGGATGGAGACGGACGGCTGGAACCGCGTCGACGAGTTCAACATCCTGGCGAACCCGTTCACCACCACCCGGCCCGCCGTCACGTTTGGTGAGCGCGAGCAGTTCGTCCAGCTCCAGGAAGACTTCACCGATGACTTCGTGCTCGCCGACGTGAATTTCCATTACGACTTCGGCAATGTCGTGCTCACTTCGATCACCTCCTATATCTATCGCGACGTTCTGGTGCTCCGCGACACCACCGCGCTGGGCGCCAGCATCACGGGCGGGAGCATCGGCCTGCCGGAGGAGGTCTACACCCTCGACACGCCGCTGTTTGACGCCACCGTCGCGAACGTCTTCACGCAGGAGCTACGCCTGTCGGGCGACAGCGACCGCGTCCAGTGGGTGGGCGGCGGCTTCTACAGCTACACCGACCGCGACTACGGCCAGAACCTGCCGGTGACCGGCTTCGAGGATCTGACCGGGATCCCCACGCAAGGACTGCGGGCGCCGAAGGACAGCCTGTTCTTCTCAGACCTCGGCTACAAGCTCAACCAGTTCGCGCTCTTCGGTGAAGCGACCGTGTCCATAACCGACCGGTTCCGCCTCACCGGCGGCCTGCGCTTCTACCGTTTCTCGGAGGACAAGGAGCAGATCTTCGACGGTATCTTCGGTAACGACAACAACGGTGTCTCCCTGGTGTCGCAGCCCGGCTCCACCACAGCCAACGGCGTGGCGCCGCGCGTGATTCTCAGCTACGATCTGAGTGACCAGACCATCCTCAACGGCCAAGTCTCGAAGGGCTTCCGGCTCGGCGGCATCAACGACCCGCTCAACGTGCCTTTGTGCACTCCCGAGGACCTCGCCACTTTCGGCGGCCGGGAGAACTGGGAGGACGAGACGACCTGGAACTACGAGGTCGGCACCAAGTCCAGGCTTCTGAACAACCGCGGTTCCGTGAACGTGGCCGTGTACTACATGGACATCAGCGACCTCCAGGCGACGGTGACCGCCGGATCCTGTTCCTCCCGCCTCATCTTCAACGTCCCCGACTCCCGCAGCACCGGTGTCGAGTTGGATTTCGAGCTCGCGCCGAGCAGCAATTTCGACTTTGCCATCTCCACGAGCATCAACGATTCGAAACTGCAGTCCACCGTGGAGCCGACCTCGGCAACGGGAATCGTGGAGGGGCGGCGGCTGCCGACCGTGCCCCAGTTCCAGCTTGCCGCCGCAGCCACCTACCAGTGGCAGACGGGGGAGTCGGTGCCCTACGTGACCGCTACTTACCAGCACGTCGGCGACCGCTTTACCCAAGTCGGCGACCAGGACCTCGGCACGTTGGACCTGCTCTCTTTCGGAGCCAACACCATCGGTGCCCCGCTTACGCAGGATACCTTCACATACGATCCCAAGCTGCCGGCCTACAACTTCCTCAACCTGCGCATCGGCGTTCGTCGCGAGAAGTGGGACGTGTCGTTGTACATCAACAACCTGACCGACGAGCGGGCTCTGCTGTCGTTCGACCGCGAGCGCGGAACCCGCGCCCGGATCTTCTTCCTGACCAACCCACCGCGAACCTTGGGCGTGAAGGCCCTCCTCAACTTCTAACGCCCAAGGCCATCAAGGTGAGCAGGACCGCGAATGACGCTGGTGGCCCCATCGTGTCGCGAGAGCGACTGGGGGTGTGCTCCGCGACGGCCGCCGATGCGGGTGAGATGCTCGCGCAGGGGATCGAGAGACAACCTTTCGTGATCGTTGGGATGGTCAAGTGCTAGACACAGGCCAGCTAGGCATCGTCGCAGGAACGCGGAACCTCAAGACTGCACTAGAGTTCGTCCGGTTCGCCACAACTGCGGAGTCGATGGCAGCCGTCAGCGGCTACATTGCTTACAGCCCCGCGCGCCGGTCGAGCTTACCTTTGCTCGGAACGCACGTTGAGGCCGGTGTCGACATGAACCCCCATATGCCAACGTACCCTGACAATACCGTGCGCGTCCTGCAGAGTGACTGGTTGTGGTGGGAGCGACCACATGGACGCGATGAACGAGCGCTTCAGCGCGTGGCTAGCCCAGTGAACCGGCCACGACTGCGGGCCGCGCGGGTGCCTGACGTTCAGAGACATCTTCGTGTGCACGCCGACATCATTAATTTATGGCGTTCGTCGACATAGAACAGGCCAACTGACACCAGCATTCAAACGCGGCCTAGCAACACTTGATGGCAGAAGCACCGTTAGTCCTCTTGCTGCCGCGACCCGTCTATCCTTACCACTCTTCCCATCGACACCCCGTCCTGTGCCAAAACTCGGCCCTTTTGAAATAGGCCATAAATCAGCAGCTTAGTGTCTGTGTTTGCGCCGGTGCCAAGGGCCGTAGGCTTTACAATCGTCTGGCCCGGGGGTGTTATCTTCAGATCCATGATGACGTACCACGTGCAATTCCTACTGCTCGTTCTAGCTGGCTGGGTCAACCGCCAGCAGCAGGATGTGATCGACTACCAGCAAGAGGAGAACCGTGTGCTCCGAGCCGGGCTTCGGGGCAAGCGTCTCAGTCTCTCGGACGACGACCGGCGCAGGCTCGCGGTCAAGGCCCAGGCTTTGGGCCGCGAGGCGCTGGCCCAGATTGCGTCCGTTGCCACACCCGCTACGCTTCTGCGTTGGTACCGCTGCCTCATCGCAGCCAAGTACGATGGCAGCAAGAACCGGAGCCCAGGCCGACCTCCGACGGCGAAGGACATCCGTGAGCTCATTGTGCGCGTGGCGCAGGAGAACCCGACGTGGGGATATACGCGCCTGCGAGGCGCACTCAAGAACCTAGGACATGAACTCGGACGCAACACTATCAAGAGGATCCTCGCCGAGCACGGTATCGCGCCTGCCCCGGAGCGGGGCAAGAGCATGTCGTGGAGCACCTTCATCAAGGCTCATTGGGGCGCCATCGCTGCGACAGACCTGTTCACCGTCGAGGTTGTGAACCCGTTCGGGCTCGTCCGCTACCATGTCCTGTTTGTCATCGATATCGCCACTCGCTGCGTGTGCATCGGTGGGATAACGTCGGACCCCAACGGGGAGTGGATGAAGCAGGTGGCAAGAAACCTCACTGACAATGTGGGATGGTTTCCTCCTTGGCAAGCGATACCTCATCCACGACCGGGACCCGCTATTCACCGAGGCGGTACGTGGGCTGTTGAGAGATTCAGGCGTGAAGCCCCTTCGCCTTCCCGCTAATAGTCCGAATCTGAACGCATATGCGGAAAGATTCGTTCTCTCCATACGTCGAGAGTGTCTCGACCGCTTCGTACCTCTCAGTGAGCGACACCTGCGCACAGCGGTAACCGAATACGTAGTGCACTATCACACAGAACGGAACCACCAAGGTCTCGGCAACGAGCTCCTCACACCTCTGCCGGCAAGCGCGAATGACACTGGCCCCATCGTGTCGCGAGAGCGACTTGGGGGCATTCTCAACTACTACTGCCGTGCCGCGTAGATGGTCGCCGGCGACGGTAGCCCCTCGGCGGGCTCGACCGGCGTAGCGTGGAAACAGCTTCAGGAACACGCTTCGATATTCGCTCTCGACTAGGTGGTCATCTGCATGGTGACGACCCGCCCGCCCAAGACGATTGTAAAGCCCACGGCCCTTGGCCCGGTCGCAAACACAGACACTAAGTTGCTGATTTATGGCCTATTTCAAAAGGGCCGAGTTTTGGCACAGGACGGGGACCGCGAAGCACGTACCGGCGTGGCAGCAGGCTGGGGTCTGCCGTCGACGAACCGTCAGAACGAGATGGTCGCGGTCATCGAGATCGTCCGCGGCGCGCCGAGCCAGGTGGCGTTCTCCGTGATGGCGGAGAGGTAGGCTTTGTCGAGCAGATTGTTCGCCACGATCGAGAATTCCGTCGACCGCAGCAGCTCGCTCAACGCCTCGCCTGAGAAACGGACATAGGCGTCCACCAGCCAGTAGTCATCCGCGTACCAGTCCGCCGTCAGACTGACGCGCCGCGCGGTCGTGAACTTGAAGGTTTGGACACGATGGGGCTGTAGTGCGTGAGCGTTCCAGATGCGTTGAACCGAGCTATGAGAGATGCCGACTTCTCGAGCCATGTCGCGTGTTGTCCAGTGGGTGATACCGGGCTTGGGTTTTTTCAGCGTCTTGGCCACAACTTGAGCGCGTTTGCGCAGTGTAATCGAAGGGGGGGCGGCCGGAGCGTGCCCGCTCGTGCAATCCAGCCATCCCTTCTTCCGCGAAGCGCCGCCGAATCCGACTCACTTGGACGTCGGTATATCCGGTCTTGTCTGCGACCTCAACGCCGGAAAGGCCTTCGGACATGAGTAGAATAGCCCTAGCGCGACGGCTCAGACCGGCCGGCGTAGAGGATGCACGCACTAAACGTTCGAGCTCTTTGAGGTCATTGACGCTCAAAGCGATGACGCGGGAGCGATTGGCCACGGGTTTCCTCCTGGGAAAGTACCATGGCAATATTAACATGACTTACGATACTATGCACTAGAAGGCTAGACTAAAGGCGACTCCGCCCCAGAGTGTATCGGCTGAGTTTTTGGGATCGCCTGCCGTACCCTTGTAAACATCTCGGGGATCTAGATACTGGAGATAGCGGAACTCCCCGAGCAGGGCGCTGTAAGAAACAAAGGCGCTCGCCGACCACTCATCGTTCAGTGTGAACGGAACACTCACCGTCAGGTTGAAATCGTGAATGCCCGTTTCGGACGCGCCATAGTAGTACTCACCGAAACCGCTATTGGCCAGGGATAACGAAGCGGAGAGGTCGATGGCCGAGACCACATCGCTATTCGTGGCGAAGGAATGCCCGGCGGCGAGCAGGAAGTAGAAACCCGTGCGTCCCCCATCCTGTCCGGTTTCATTGACGTCGATGTAAAACGTTCCCGAGGGCGCCAGCATAATGTTGTCGAACGTCACGCCCGCGTATACTTCAGTGGTCGAGGGCAGCGAGGCGGACCGCTCGTGAAAAGTATAGAAGATGACTCCTCCATCGATAGAAACGGACTCGAGCGAATGAGAGTAGGAGAACGTGTAGTCGATCTCTGAAAACTTACCCTTCAAGCCGCTTGCACCATCAGGCGCGAACGGATTCTCGGGTATGGGAAGCGCATCCCCTTCGTTCACCGCCGTGATATCCAAGCTCCCCCACGCATTGAACGAGAAGTTGCCGATACCCACCGTCGCGGCCGGCTGGAGACTCCAGTCGTTCGTCAGCCTCTGACCCCGCCAGATGTACTTGCTCGCAAATGCCGCATCGCCACCGAACGAGTATATCGAGTCTTGCGCCGGAGCCGCAGGGACGATACTCAGAGAACCCAGGATCAAAGAAAAACTCACTAGGTATAGCCTTAACTTCTCGAACATGGACACATTTCTCCTCTCGATTCGCAGTCCAAACGAACCTATTGTGTTAAACGAACGTGCCAAGGCGTGCCCCCGCCGATGACTTTTCGGCTACTGGCTACTTGCTCCGTCCTAGATGTCGTAGTGAAGAGCGAAATCGGCCGGATGCGGACGCAGACGGACATAGTCGACTTCCCGCTCGCTTGAAAGAGTTGCACCTTCCCTAGTTCCACCCGTCCATGCGATATAGGCGACGACAGGTCTGCCGCTCGAGAGCGACAACCGGGCCGATTGCAACATAGCCATTGCGGCTTACCCTCCCAATGTGCAAGTCCACCCTTGTTTTATGCTGTCCCCCACCGGTCCCACTACGAGGTGTAGCCGCGCTCTCCGTGGGACTCGAAATCGAGACCTTCGGCTTCCTCCTTCTCACTGACCCTGAGTCCGACCATCGCACGCGTCAGGAGAACGATCAACCAGGTTGCCAGCACCGACCATACGACCACCGCCACAACTCCCGTCGCTTGAGAGATAAACTGAGAAGCGATGCCGTTTTCGAGGCCCAATCCGCCAAACGTCTCGGCGCCCAGCACCGCCACCAGGAGCGTGCCGAGTATTCCGCCCACGCCGTGGACGGCAAATACATCCAGGGAATCGTCCACTAATAATCGGCCCAGGACAAACCGGGTCGCATAGTAGCAAAGGATACCGCCCAGTATCCCGCAAACAAGGCCCCCGGCAGGCGCTACGTAACCCGCTGCCGGCGTCACCGTGGCGAGTCCCGCTATGGTGCCGGTTGCCGTTGCGATTAGACTGGGCTTGCCGGAGTGGCACCATTCCAGAGCCATCCACACGAGAGAAGCGACGGCGGCCGCAATAAGGGTCGCCACTAAGGCTAGGCCCGCGTTGCCGTTCGCTGCCAACGCGCTTCCAGCGTTGAATCCAGACCAGCCGACCCAAAGCAGTGAAGCGCCGATCACGGTCAAGATGGGATTATGGGGCGGCGTTAGCTTATCCGGAAAACGGCGCCGTTTACCCAGCATCAAGGCGATCACGATCGCCGAAACGCCGGCCGTGGTATGAACGACAAGCCCACCCGCGAAATCGAGCACGCCGCGCGTTGCCAGAAAACCTCCGCCCCATATCCAATGGGTCACCGGCGAGTAAACTAGAATCCCCCATAAGCCGCTAAACAGCATCACATGGGCGAACTTGATCCGTTCCGCGTAGGCACCTGCGATCAAGCCGAGCGTAATGATGATGAATGTCATCTGAAACGTGAAGAAGACCGACTCCGGGATCGTTCCGACTAAGGCATCGGCACCGACACCGGCGAGAAACGCTTTTTCCAGCCCGCCGATCCAGGCGTTGGCCTACCCTCCGTCTCCGAACGCTAGGCTGTAACCGACAGCGAACCATAGTACCGACGCGAGGCATGCAATCGCGTAACAATGGATTGACGTGGAAATTACGTTGACCGAGCGGACGAGACCAGCATAAAACAAGAGCAGCCCCGGCAACGTCATCATCAGCACCAGCGTGGAAGAGACGATGACCCACGCGGTGTCCCCACTGTCCAGCCCTTCAGTTGCCAGTGATAACCGGGGGAACAGGCAAACGGCAAATGTGAGAATAAAAATCCGGCAACACCATCGGTTCAATATAGCACTCATTCGACCTCCTTTTCGATGTCGTTTCCACGCTCAGCACTGGCTCCAAGAGTATCAAAAGAGGGCCACTGAAAGCGACTTTGCCGGGACCGAACGGGAAAGAGCACCGCGCGCCCACAAGGGCGTAGAAAACGGGTGCCGTTGCAAAGCGTGGGTGATACGAGCAACGCGCCGAGAAGCAGTGACCGCATCATCGTATACCCCTCCAATCTCTCCAGTCGATCAGTAGTGCGCCAGCGGGTCGGGCCCGTGAACCTCAAAGGCCTGTGTTGCAATAGCATTTTACGGTGCTTCCGCCATCAAGTGTTGCTACGCGGCTGCGGGCAGTGGTTCAGGTGCGGAAGAGACCGGGTTGCGCGCCCCCAGTGAGCAGGAAAACCTCGATCCGCGACCACAAAGGAATCGTCGTCGCCAAGAAGATGTCTCGAAAGGTGAGCCGTCGCGTGGTCAGACCGGCTTGCATGGCCGGAGTTCGGATCTCACGTCCGAACTTCAGAGTTCCGTGCGGTCGGACGAAGTTGTAATAGCAACGGAGCAACTCCAAGTGCTCATCGAGCCTCTCCGTCGAGCGAGCGTGGGAAAGCGTTCGTCTCGAAAGGTATGCCGAGCTTTGCCGGATGGTCAGATTTAACCGCTCGATGAACGATGTGTTCAATGTTGAGGAGTCCTCGGAGTTATTGAAGCGCGTCTTCGAATCGCCACGCGGCTCCGTGCAGCGCTCTCCGTTCGACCTTGATGATACGATCGTTCCTGCGCGTCTTGAGGACCTGGCCGTAAAGACACGCTGGCCCGAAGAAGCGACGGATGACCTTCTGGTAGAATTCGAATCCATCCGTGACGATCAGGGGAAGACGTCCGAAACTCATCCGCTTCGAAAGGTCGCGAAACAGAGCGTGAGTGTTCCGGTAGCTTCGCCTTCCCGTCACCGTCGATGGCCAGAGCCGAGACCAGACCTCGTGACGGCGGTGACGGAGGCAGAGAGCGTGTTGGCTACCCGACCCAGAAGCCCCTCGCGCTTCTGGACCGGATCATCAAGGCTAGTTCGAACGCTGGCGACGTTGTACTCGACCCGTTCGCCGGCTGCGCTACCGCCTGTGTGAGCGCCGAAACTCTCGGGCGGCAATGGGTAGGGATCGACCTATCCGAGCTCGCGGCCACACTGGTCAAGACACGGCTGCGCGAAGCGTTCAAGATGTTCTACGACGTTAACCACCGAGAGGACGTGCCGAAGCGCACGGACCTCGGAAAGCTCCCGAGCTACCGGACACACCGGCACCAGCTATTCGGGAAGCAAGAGGGACGGTGCGGAGGGTGTCGCGTGTCTCTGACCTTCACGTTAGCCGGCTTGAGGTCACGGTGGATGATGCCCTGCTCATGCGCGGCTTCGAGGGCTTCGGCGATCTGCCTGGCGATCGGGAGGGCTTCGTCCAGCGGGATTGCCCCCAGCGCGATCCGGTCAGCCAGCGTCGGCCCTTCGACCAGCTCCAGCGCCCGCGTGTCGCCGCTCTCTTCGAGCCCGTAGATGGCCGCGATGTTGGGGTGGTTCAGCGAGGCGAGGACTTTGGCTTCACGCTGGAAGCGGGCCAGGCGTTCAGGATCGTCCGCGAAGAGGTCAGGCAGGACTTTGATCGCCACATCCCGCCCGAGCTTCGTATCCTTCGCCCGATACACCTCGCCTATACCACCTTTGCCGAGGAGCTCGCCAATCTCGTACTGGGAGAGTTTCTGACCGGGGCTGAGGGACATGAACGGCCTCCGAGCGTGAAAGGATTGTAGCCGGACAGGCTGGCTAGCGCCGCGGGGCCTCGACGAGCAGGAGGGGGTAGAATCCCATGTGGCGGAGGTGTCTTCACCCGCCAATCGCGGGCCTTAGCGCCTGAATTACGGCGGCTTCGGTCGCCGTGCTATGAAGACAACTTCCGCTGCTCAGGGGCCTTGTTCCACCGCGCCTCGAACAGCTCCTTGCGGCCTTCCTTCTGGCTGTAGCTCGGATTCCGGACCTTGATCTCCCCTACGAGACTCGAGTGGACAGCCGACGAGGGCGAGCGACTCGATCGCGTCCTGGTCGTCTGGGGCAAGGAACAGCCTGAACGTTCATCCAGGCCAGAGCATGACGGTCCTAGCGTCGCTTCTTCTTAACGATTTTCGTCCGTCTCTTCTTCTTGCCCGGTTTCTTCGGCCGCTTCTTCTTCGGTATCTTCTTCTTCGTCTTCTTCTTCATAGTTTTCCCTTTCGTCCTCTGCTTCTCGCATCGCCAATAGAGTGTGTTCTTCACAAAAGAGATCTCGCTGATCGGCCGGATTCTTGCAGTGAGGCTGCATGCAAATCGGTCTCAAGTCTTCTTTCACTCTTGTATCCTTCACCTACAAGACTATGAGAACCGTGAGGAGCGCGGCAGCTATTGCTGCAATCGTGAGCAAAGTCTGTGCGTCGGCGAGCAGCTCCGCTTTCTTCGAGTTCGCCTCATGGAGTGTCTCGTTTGCATGCTTCCAAACTTTGAGCTGCGTCCCGTAGAGGTCGTCCAGGCGTTCACCTCGTTGTTTTTCATCAAGTTCGTTGTAAGCCGTGACTACTCTATCGATTTCGTCACCAGAAGGGGGTGCCTCAACCTGAGTAACGCGTAATGCGGCGATAGCTCTTACTACTGTTGCCACAAGCAGTGCGACGGTGCCAATGAGCGCGTAGGTCTCGAGACGAGACATGTCTTCCGGCTCCAATGTGCGCACGTACGCGAATGCGGCCGCGAGAAAGACTCCTGCGACAGCGGCTGTGCCCTGCGACTTGGTTTCGATAAGGCGCCAGTTGTCAACGTGTTCCTTGTACTCAGCTTCGTACGCCTTGAGAATGAGTTCGAGGCGGGCTTCCTCTGATTCGGTGAGCATAAAGCTAGATCCAGGATACCGAAGGAATCGCTGCTTGGCGATTGTTCCGTCCCCGCCTTGAGCTTGGCCGCGGCCTCCTACCTTCGAGAGTAGAGGTCGTAGAACTGCGAGCGGCCCCCGTCATCGAGACAGACCAGCTCGCCGTCGAGGATGGCGCTTTCAGCGCCTAGGTTTTCTGCGAGCCATCGCCCGAGACCCGGCCAGTGAGGGAAGGTGTAGTCGTTTCGGGACACGAGGCGGCACTCTCCGTTCTCGATGTAGGCGAGAGCCCGGAAGCCATCGTGCTTCAGCTCGAAGATCCACTCTGGGTCGTCGAAGGGGTGTTTCTCTTCGACCGGGCGGATGGGCTTGATGGAGGGGAGCAACGCTAGTTGGTGGGGACGAGACGCTTGAGCTCTTCGAACCAGTTCTGGACAACGTTGATTTGGGTGGTCTCCGGGGAGGCGCCGCGCTGGACCACCACGAACCGCCTGCCATCGGGATGCGCATCGTAATCCACCAAGCCCGGCAGTTGAAAAAGACGTTCCGGCTGCCCAACTCTCAACGACTCCGCAGTCAGAATAGACACCACCATGACTTCGTCGTTCTCGGTCATATAGAACAATTCCGTGCCGTTCGCTGCCCAGCGTGGCCTGTGTCCCCCAGCCGTGGATACGCGTGTTCGACGGCCAGGGTTGGGAAAGGATGTGACGTAGATCTCTTCCCGACCCGAATCATCCGACACATAGGCCATCCAGTGACCGCCCGGCGAGAAGACTGCACCCGATTCGGCCGCGCGGTTCTCAAGGAACGGCGATGCCGTACCCTCCGCAAACGGAGAAGATCCAGACATCGCTCCCCGTCTCTGGAGCGAGATGCTCGAAGGCGAGCAAGCTCCCGTCGCGGGACCAGGAAGAAGGCCTCTGCGTACCGTCTCGCTCGAGGAAGTTCTCTAGCCCGCCGCCGCTCAGGGCAGTCCAGTAAAGGTCATAGCCCCCAGGTCCGGCCATGGCGTTGAGCGCTATCCTGGTTCCGTCCGGTGCCCACACCGGATTCCGGTTGAGCGTGTTTCCGGTCGTCTGAGGAACGAGTGTACCGCGCTCAATATCAAGCAGCCAGATGTTGTCGCTGCCATCCTCGCCTGTAATCTGCAGAGCAATCTCTCCCCCATTGGGAGAGACGCTCAGGCTTCGATACACACCTTGATCCGCCGTCAGGGGTGTGACTTCACCCTCGCGGTCAACCCACAGGAGCGAATCCTGGGGTATCGCGTCCTCCAGGCTTGGTGCGTACGCGAGGGTGCCATCTTGAGCGATCTCGTACTGAACCGCCCCGACCGGTTCCTGCCGGACACCCTCAACTACGGGAATCGGCTCTCCGCTCACCGCAAGACGATCGACATCGAAGGGGACGGCCCACAGGGCGTTGCTGCGTGCGAAAAGGAGGTGACCTGTTGGAGCATAGCGTGGGTGGCTCCCGTCGAGAAGCACTCGTCGTTCGCCGGTGTCCAGTGACTGGGCTACGATTCGGGCTGTTTCGCGTCCGCCGCCAGACAGCGCGGCAAACAGGATCGCACGCCCGTTCGGGAGAACGTTGACGCCGCGATGGAGACTCTCGTCGTCTTCTAGCGTTGTCACTGGTTGGGGAGTGCCGCCAGCGGCAGAGATGGCTGACAGCCTTGACGACGCGTCAGTGAAAAAGACGTGTCATCCGGTCCCCAAGCGGCTGATCGGCCGGAACCGCACGCACACAGCGTAGTGGGTGTACCACCGGCGATCAGAACCTTCTTAAGAACATTGGCCGTGCTAAAGCCGATCCACTGTCCGTCCGGTGACAGGAACGGCATCCTCGCGCCTTCCGTACCGGCTATTGGCGAGGCCTCAAACTGATCCCTTGGACGCAAGTAGAGTTGCCGCGCGCCTCGCTGGACAGCAGAATAGACTAGGGTCCTGCCGTCAGCAGACAAAGCCAGCAGTGGTCCCCCGGCCCTGGCCAGTTCAACTGATGTCGTGATCGTGAAGCGGAGGGGAGATAGCGCGGCGGGATCGGCCGCACGCCAGACAACGACGCCGGCGATCAGCATGCCTAGGATCAGCGCCGCTACACCGATGAAGATCTCCCGGTGCTGACCCGCCGGCCGAGACACTGCAGGCGACTCGCTCGGCTCGGCTACGATTTCCTGAATCTCCACACGGACGTCCCCGATGGACTGGCGACGGTTCTTGCGATCCTTCCTGAGACACCGGCGCAAGAGGTTCCGGATCCGCGGATCGAGATCAGAAGGAACCGCCTTCCAATCGGGCTCCAGCTTCATGATCGAAGCCAATACGTCCGAGACGTCTTCCCCGGCGAACGCTTTCTTTCCGGTCAACATCTCGTACAGCACGGCGCCAAAGGCGAAAATGTCGGTCCGCTTGTCGACCCGCTTTCCCTTCGCCTGTTCGGGGCTCATGTACGCCGCCGTCCCCAGAATCACGCCCATCCGAGTCGCATCTCTCGTTAGCGTGGGAGACATCGAGCTATCCGCCTCGGGCATCTCCTCAACGAATGCCTTGGCGAGTCCGAAGTCCAGGACCTTGACCTTGTCGTCCGGGGTGAGTTTGATGTTGGCAGGCTTGAGGTCCCGATGGACGATGCCTTTCTCGTGGGCCTCCTCCAGGGCCTCGGCGATCTGCCTGGCGATCTGGAGAGTTTCTTCGACGGGTATGGGGCCTCTTGAGATTCGCTCTGCCAGCGTCTCTCCGGGAACGAGTTCCAGGACGAGGAAGTGCGTTGAGTCGTGCTGCTCGAGCCCATGGATCCCGGCAATGTTCGGGTGGTTGAGAGACGCGAGGACCGTGAGTTTCCGGCAAGCGTGCGTTAGGGTCTGATTTCTTTGGGACGTGCGTGCGTCTGCTCGTTTTTGGAGCCGCGAGCGAGTGTGTCTCGGTAGTTCCAGGGCAGCCAGTCCGCGGGGTTCGCGTGGATTTCGCCGCGATGTCGAATGAGCTCGGTGAGGTAGTGGAAGGGATCGACGCCGTTGAGCTCGGCGGTGTGGATGAAGCTGAGGAAGATGTCTCCGACCCGGGCGCCGTTTTTCGTCTTGTAGAACAGGGAGTTCTTCCGATGCAGAATGGCTTTCTTCAATGCGCGTTCGCGCAGATTATTGTCGAGGGGTGCGCCTGGCACCCTCAGGAATCGGGTGAGCTTGTCCCAGTGTTTGAGCATGTAACGGATGGCCTCGCCAAGACCTGAGTTCGGTTCCACCTTCTTGTCGGCAAGCTGCGCCTTGAACCAAGCCTTGAGCTCTTTGAGAATCGGTTCGCTCTCGGCCTGATGCAAGCGCAATCGTTTCTCGGGCGAGAGCCCTCGCTCGCGAGCGAGAGCATCGATTCGGTACACTTCGGCAAGCACCTCAATCACGTAGAGGCACTCTTGCGGGAAGTTCTCCACAACCTTCACGAAGTACCTGCGGCCATGCGTAAGGCAGTTTGAGAGGATGGTTTCGAACTCCTTGGGAAGATTGCGTGAAAGCGCATCGCACATCTGGATCGGCGGAGGGAGCTCCGAAGCCCGTTGAGCGAGTAACGTGGCTGAGGTTCTCGCCTGCGTGCTTGCGCCCGGTGAAGAAAAGCGCGATCCTCCGCCCCTGCTTCGTGGAAACGATCCCTGAGGTAAAGAGCCCGGTGCGCTCGGCGGCGACGCCATCCTCTGGCTCGGGCGGCACGTTCATGAGGGAAAGAACCTTCACACCCGTGTCATCGTTGTAGAACACATCGCCAGCGGCCGCTTGCCGGATCAGCTCCTCGAAGACGGGCTCGAGCTCAATGGCAGCGTCGTGGAGATATCCCACTGGGTCGAGGCCGGCAGGGGAATGCCCATGGACCCCTGCAGGCCTTCCAGGCGATTGAAGGGAAGCCCGCTCCCGTACCTCAGCAGTCCAATCATGGCCGCGGAGGTGGCATCGTACTTCTCCTCACCCACGCCATCAGGGGCGCTCGCTGTGAAGGTCTCGCCGCAGAGGTTGCATCGGAATCGCTCGAGCTCATACAGCGTCGCTCTCAGAGGAGGCTCGCCGGTGATGCGCACGAGCACCTTCGGCTTCTTCGCATAGACCTTGCCCGTCTCGCACTCCGGGCACCGCTGCCCGTGCTTCAGCTCATCGCGAGCGATACGGATCCGATCCGCGCCCTGGTAGGCGTCCGCGCCGTTGCGACCATGACCCTTGGCCTTGCGCCGCTTGGTGCTCTTGTCTGGCTCGTCACCCTCGCTCGGCCCGCCACTCTCCCCGCCGCGAAGCTGTGGAGTTTCGCCCTCCACTTCGGCAACAACCTTGCTCGTCTTTTCCGTGCTTCGACCGAACAACATCTCTCGCAGTTTCCGAATCGTCATCCGGTCGTCTTCGATGAAATCCGTCAGCGTCAAATAGGCGTTGCGCAAAAGCTCCAGCTTCTCGTAGTCCTCTTCCGCTAAGGAAGCCTTCGCACGCTTGAGCAGGGTTTCCAGATCTTCCATCGTTAGCTCGATCGTTGGTGGAGTCCGCATTCTAATAGCTCGAGAGCTTTTCTCGAAAGCGCTTCGTCAGCGGATAGCCCAGCACTTGCTTCAGCGAGCGGTTCGGACGCTTCGACCGGCTGTCCTTGCCCAGACCCTTCGTCATGCCCAAAACAACCCAGTTCGCCGCCCGGTAGCACGTCCCTCGATACCGAGACACGTCCACGAAGGTCTCTACAAAAAACACCGGATTGCCGTAGCTCTGTTCCCACTCCATCGGAAGCTTTCGCACCATGCGGCCCAGAATGTGCGACGCCAAATGTGGAACGAAGATCCACGGAAGGATCAAAAACCGCGGGTTATAGGCGATGAAGCGGATGTTGCGCCGCCGGGCCTCAGCAGACCACCCGATGAAACGGTCCCGAGCCTCCAAGTGGCGTGGTGCTGACGAGAACGACACGCAGGCCACCGGACGCCCTTGGCTCAAAACCAGGTACTTCAGGTGCGTCCCCACCGGCTGCGTGTAGCCCAGGTAGTGGTGGGTCTCGATGAGCCCGTTGAACACAGCCTCCTGTTCCGTGCGCCGCACCTGACGAAACTCCAGAGGCTGAAGCGCGCACAGACGTGCCCGGAGCGGTGTCGAGTCGAGCTCCACCACACTCGGTTTGTTGCGGTGATACGGCCTCGAGAACCGGTACCGCGGCTCCGGAAGCTCGATTCGAGACGAGCGGTGAAGGCTGAGCAGAAGCCCTCGAGCGATCGCGTCGCACGGTGCGCCGTTCGCTTGCACCCATTGCCACGCCGCGCACAGCTTCAACGACAGCGCACGACGGCTTTCCTTGGGATGGGCGGCGATGAGCTCGCGGATGAACTCGATATCCGCTTCGCTCACTTCCCGGCCGCGATACCGAACCCCACTCATCAGACGGCAGCTTAGCGGATCGTTCCCTAGAACGCAACCCTTTTAACCCCCGATTCGTTTCTCCCTCACCCTCACGCCGGCACCGCCACCCGCCGCCACTGAGGCGCTCCTTTCGCTGCCGCGGGATCACCCCCCGACAACAGTACCCCGAGCTCATGCGCTTCCAGGCTCTGATGCTTTCCTCCCTCAGGCCAGTGACGGAAACGTCCCTTCGACAGACGCTTTTGGCATAACCAAAATCCTTGGCCGTCGTAGACGAGCAGTTTCACCGATGTCCGTCGTCGATTGCAGAACACGAACACCGTCCCGCTAAACGGATCCCGTGATAGCTCCTCCCGACACATCCGCGCCAACCCGTCGATCCCCCGGCGGAAGTCCGCAGCACCCACCGCCAACAAGATCCGCATCTGCGGCGTTACCTGGATCACGACCCACCCCCGAAGAAAAAGCTCTCGCTCAACGCCGCCAGATCCGGACTCGCTCCCTTCCACTCCACACGCATCCACTTGCCGTCCACACCCTTGTACTCCGCCGCTCCTTCTCCGCCCACCAGCCCAGGCCCCATCAGCGGAACAAACGAACTAGCTTCCGCCTCGGCGCTCGGTTTTCCTTCTCCTTCCGCCGATGCCGACCAGCGCCTCTTCAGCTCTTCGTAGTTCAACCTCAAGGCACGCGACGTCCGATGGACTCCAAACTCTCTCGCCAGTCCCTCCGCAACCTTCCACATTGCTTCCGGGATTCTCCGCTTCTGCCGAGTCGCTCGCCATCTCTCGAAACGCTCAACTCCTCGATTCAGACGCATAGGAAGCGCGTTTCCCTGCTTCTTTCCTTTCATCTCTGACCTCCTTTGCCTTTCCGGGTTCGGAGGACAAATCTAGCTCGCAACACCTTCCCTTTTCATGCACGCTTGCCGGAAACTCACGTTCCACCGGATGGGAGTGCCCATGAGGGCGCCGATGGCCGTGCTCGCTCTGGCGTTCGTGTGCGGGGTTTCCCTGTCGGGCGGAGGTGACGTCGCGGCGGGCCTCGCCGTCGCGGCTCTCGCTCTGATGCTGGCTTTGTTTTGCGCTCGCCGACATCTGCGTTCCGCTTCGGTGGCACTCCTGCTTGCCTTTGGCGCTCTCGGGTTCGCCGGCGGTGAGATCGAGCATCGCCGCAACAAGGACCCGCTACTGCGGCTCTACGACCAGCTCGGCCCCCGACGCTTCGTGTCTCCCCGTCTCGTGCGGGGCCGCCTCGCCTACGAGCCTCGCTTCTATCGCGATCGCGTTCTGATGGATCTCCGTGTCGATTCCATCGCCTTGCCCGACAGGCGCATCGACGTCGCGGGTCGACTTCGATTGAGTGTCGTGGGCGAGTTCCTGGAGCGTCTGCGCGGACTGGCCACCGGGGATCACCTGGAGCTGTGGGCGCGGGTCGTACCTGTATCGTCCTTCCGGAATCCTGGCGACCGCCGCTCGGCCTGGTCCGACCGCAGGCTGGCCGGCTCGATCAAGAGCGCCTTGCTCGTCGAGCGCACCAGAACCGCGACCTGGAGCGCCTGGACCTCGCCCGCTCGCATCTGGGTCGCATCCCGGCTCGGCCGGGAGCTCGGCGTGGACGGCCGGGAAGAGACGCTGGGAGTCGTGAAGGCGCTCGTCACCGGTGATCGCTCCGGACTTCCCGTGAGGACCGAGGCGCTCTTTCAGGACGCTGGCGTGTTTCACGTCATGGCCATCAGCGGTGCGCACGTGGCCATTCTGGCCTTTCTGTTCCACGGCCTCTTGCGGCGTCTCGGTTGCGACGAGCGGTACGCCCTCGCGGTGCTGCTCGTCGTTCTCCCTCTCTATGCCGGCTTCTGCGGTGGTCGACCCTCGGTCTGGCGGGCGGTTCTGATGGGAACAGTTCTCGTGATCACCCGCCTCCTGAGTATCGATGCCTCGACCGCCAACGCGCTCGGCCTCTCGGCCCTCTGTCTTCTCGCTCACAATCCCGCGACGCTCTACGAGGCTGGAGCCCAGTTGACGTTCGCTGCAACAGCATCCATTGTCGTGTTCTTCCGGCCCATGCGAGACCGCCTCGGTGAGTGGCTCGGGCCCTTCGCGTTTCTCGCTGCCCCGCTGGCTGTCTCGGCGTCGGCCCAGCTCGGAGTCGTGCCGCTGCTCCTCTGGCACTTCCAGCGGTTGACCCCCATCGGTCTCGTGGCCGGTCTCGTTGCGATGCCGCTTGCTGCTGCGATCCATCGTCACCGGGTTCCTGCTGGTCCTCGTCGCCACGATTCCGGTCGCGGGAGAGCTCGTCGCCTGGCTGGTCCATGCCGAGGTTCTCGCGCTCGGTTGGCTCTCCGAGCTCGCGGTGCGCGTTCCGGGTGGCTCGCTTCGGCTGTCGCCTCCCGGGCTCTGGTGGTGTGCCTTCTACTTCGTGACTCTCCTCGCCGCGCGCGTGACCGCGGGGGTCAAGCGCGTCGGTGCGACCGCGGGTCTCCTCGCGCTCTTCGCGGTACTGCTCTCTGCCGGTGGAAAGCGCTCCGATCTCCTCGAGATGACGGTTCTGGACGTTGGTCACGGCGATGCGATCGTGCTCAGGCTACCTCGGACAAGGCTGTCTGCTCGTCGATGGAGGGAGTGGTGGTGGACCGACCGTGGACGCCGGCCGTCGGGTGGTCGTTCCTTTCCTTTTGAAGCACGGCATCAGGCGGCTGGACGCGGTGGTCCTCACCCATGGCGACTACGACCACGTCGGAGGGCTCGCGCGCGTCTTCGAAAGCCTGTCGGTCGGAGAGATGTGGGAAGGCCGCCCCGCGTGGGACCGCCCCGCCTACCGGAGGATTCGGGCCCTGGCGCGCGAGCGCAGGATTCCGATACGGCGTCTCCGGGAAGGTGAAGTGATTCGCCTGGCGGGAGTGGAGCTTCGAGTGCTTGCGGCTGGCGCGCGAGATGGTGCTTCGTCGAACGACCGCTCTCTCGTCCTGCGTCTGCGCTTCGGTGGGGTCACGGTGCTGCTTGCCGCGGATGCCGAAGCGTCCCTCGAGCGCGCGATGCTGGCCGATTCCGAAAGCCTGCGCGCCGATGTCCTCAAAGTCGCACATCACGGGAGCCGGACATCGACGCTCCCCCAGTTTCTGGAAGCCGTTCGGCCACGGGTGGCACTCGTCTCGACGCGAGCCGGCGGCTGGCGGCGGGTGCCGTCGCCCCGCGTTCTCCATCGATTGCGGACGCGCGCCGTCGAAATCCTGCGAACCGATCGGGACGGGGCGATCACCGTGCGCATCGACCGTGAGGGGAGGATGGATGTGAGCACCGCCCGCACGGCCCGCTAGGGGAATTCTCAACGCTGAGGCGCAGAGTCGCAGAGAAAACAAGGGAAAGAAATCCTCGGATCCTCCGCTTGCGAACATACCAGGGAACTTGCGCATCCTTCCATGGACTCCGCGATCTTTGTGCCTTTGCGTCAAATTTCCGGAGTCAGCCCTTCGCGGATTCGATGGGATGCGGTGATCCTTTTCCTTGGCTCCTGGGTTCCACTCTTCCGGGGTTCCGTGCGATGTCTTCGCCACTTTTCCGGACACTTCCGAGCGCGGTCCGCCTCTGCGCCTCCGCGCCTCTGCGTTAGATTTCCGGAGTCAGCCCTTCTGCGGATTTGATTGGCTACGGTTACCTGATTTCTCGGCGCGCTTTGCGCTATCTTTTCTCTTTCGCTTCCTGCCAGAGCGCTTCCATCTCGTCCAGCGTCGCCTCTTCCAGGCTGCGCCCGGAAGCCGTGAGCCGCTCTTCAATGTAACGGAAGCGCTCGACGAACTTCCGGTTCGTGTCGTGGAGCGCGAGCTCCGCGTCGATTTTCAGATGTCGCGCCAAATTCGCGAGCGCGAACAAGACATCGCCCATTTCTTCGTGGATCGAATCCTGTCGCCCGGAGTCGACCGCGTCCAGGAGCTCCTGCATTTCTTCATTCAATTTGACTTGTACCTCCGAAACGGCGCTCCAGTCGAAGCCGACGTTCGCCGCTCGGGAGGACAGTTTGTGGGCACGTGCCAGAGCGGGAAGTGCCGCCGGCACACCCTGCAGAACGGAGTCGCTTTCGGGTTTCTCGTTCTTCTTGATCTTGTCCCAATGGGCGAGCGCTTCGCCGGCGTTTGCCGCTTGGTGCGACTCGAACACGTGTGGGTGCCGGCGAACGAGCTTGTCGCTGATGTCCTGCACGACCTCGGACATCGTGAAGGCATCCCGTTCCCGCTCAATCTGCGCCAGGAAGACCACCTCCAGAAGCATGTCTCCGAGCTCCTCGCGAATCGCCCCGTCCTCGCCGGAGTCGATCGCATCCACCAGCTCGTAAGCCTCCTCCAGTACGTACGGCCGGAGGGTATCCATAGTCTGCTCCCGATCCCACGGGCAGCCACCAGGACCGCGCAGTGTTGCCATGAGATCGACCAATCGCTCGAAATCCCGACCGGGTGCCATCGGTTGTTCTCCGCTCCCTTCCGGCGTCAAGCGCAGTCGGATTATAGATCGAGGCGCTCCGGGCACACCGCTCGAGCGCGGGCTCGCACCGAGGTGATTCTGGCGCCGGGCCCAAAATACCGCCGAGGGTGCCGGTCCGGTCGGTGTAAACAGTGTGACAACAAGAGATACGCACGGCGGAGGGAATTGATAGCAGCCCACGCCTATGCTATCGTAAGTAACTAACCCCGGTTTCTTCACAGCGACGGAAGTAACCCGAAACTGCCTGACAGGAGGACGCGAGCGGGCGCCCATTGAGGTTGCCTCTCGGAAGTCTCTCCGGTAACGAGCCGAGTGAGCGATGACGAAACACGGCGACGACAAACGAGACGAACAAGACGAACGAGACGAACGAGGCTTCAAAGTCACGGACAGGAGAGCGTTTACCGCAGACGGGGAGCTCCGCGACGAAGATACCGAGGTCGTCGTCTCCACGGAGCCGGTGCCTGCGCCGCAGGCGCCGCCGATCCCCGAGCCCGCTGCGGGAGAACCGAGGGTGGCGGTAGCTTCCGCGCCGAACGAGACCAGGGAGGTCGGGTTTCCTGATCTCGTCAGCATGCTGGCGACGCAGGCGTTGCTGGCTTTGGGGGATCTGCCGAGCCCTTCCGGCGACGAGTCGAAGGAGGACCTGGCGAGTGCCCAGATTATGATCTGCTTTCTCGAAGTTCTCGGCGCAAAGACGGCGGGAAACCTGTCCGAAGACGAGGCCAAAGTCCTCGACGACGTGCTCTACGACCTTCGCATGCGATTCATGAAGAAGGCGAATCTCATCAAATACTAGAAGTCCTGTCGTGCCATCAATCGTTACTGGCCTGAATCCTGGGCGTGGGCGGCGCATCGCCCTGGTCGCTGTGCTCTCGCTGGTCGTCGTCCTTCCGGCCGCCGCCCAGTCCGGCGACGGCGACGGCCAGAGCCCAGGGCCCGTCTCGCTGTTCAGCTCCTTCGACTATCACATCGCACGCTACCGCGATGCGAGAGCGGCGGCGGAATCGACGCGGCCGATTGCCTCCTTGCCGAGATACGGCGCTTGCGGGTGGAGCGGGGCGCGTTCCAGCTTCACGACGCCGCGTTGTTCTTCGCCACGGAAGGCGCCCGCCACCTCGCGGGCGGTCACCTGTCCGAGGCGGAGACGAGTTTTGGTCTTGCGCTGGAGCTCGACCCGACGCTGCCCGTTGCCAACTGGGGGATGGCACGGGTCGCTAGCGAGGGAGGGGGGCTCGGGTTTCTCTCTGCTCTCAGCTATCGCTTCGAGGGCTTCCTAGCCTCGTTTCGCTCACTCGTGAATGGAGACTTCGCGCTGGCGAACCTTGTACTGGGTGTCTTCATCACGTTGTTCGGAACCATGTTCGTAGTGGCGGGCGTGATGCTCTATCGATACGGCTCTCTCGTTCAGCACGACTTTTACGAGCGATTGGGGGCTCGGGTCAGCGCGACGGGAGTGCTGGCGGCCACGCTGGCGGTCCTGCTGTTGCCCCTCATGGTGACGGCCGGCCTCGGATGGCTGGCCGCTTACTGGCTCGCCGCGACCTTCGGCTATCAGTCACTGGGAGAACGTGTCGTTTCCGTGGTGAGTCTCCTCGCCGTCATCTCGATGACGGCGTTCGTCGAGCTCCACTCGCGATGGTCGCGCACGATCGTGAATCCCCTCTACCAGTCCTCGGCCTCGTCCGTGAACGGCACCTTCGATCCCTCCGACCTCTCGATGCTTCGGGCGGGGATGGCGGACTTTCCCGCCGATCGCGATCTGAAATTCCTTCTCGCCACGCAGTACAAGAACCTGGGTGACTACGAGAGCTCCGCCAGCGTGTATCGCGACATCCTTCTCGAGAGGCCGGACGACCTCGACGCCGGCTGAGCCTCGATCGCGTGAACGCTCACGAGAGGCGAACCGGGGACTTCCGTGTCGTCGCCGACAATCGTATCGAGAGCGACGCCATTCGGGCCAAGTTCGCCGGACTGCAGGAAACCAGGCCCTGGGCACGAACCCCAACCTGGCGATGGCCCACTACAACAAGAGCCTGGCCTTCGCCGAGAATTTCCAGTTCGCCGAGCGAGAGCGGGCTCGCCGCGAGGCCGACAAGGGTTGCACGAGCGTCCGGCGGCGATGAATCCACTCGGCTTCGTTGCCGGTAAAGGAGTGCGCTTCCTTGCGGTCGGATTGCTTCTCGCCGGGCTCATCGTAGCTCTCGAGGTCCTGATCCCGGGCCGGAAACTAACCCAGCGATGTCTGAAATGCGGCAACGCCTTTTGTGGGCGCTGTCAGATTGGCACCGGACGAAAAGGCCTGTGCACCCAGTGCTATCACCTGTTCTACATGAAGCGCGGTGTATCGGCACAAGCGCGTAACGAGAAACAAGAGGAGGTCAAGCGCCGCGCGGCGAAGCGAAGCCTCGTTTTCCGTGGGCTCTCCATCGTGGCTCCCGGCGCCGGACAGGTGGCCGAGGGGATGCCGGTCATCGGCTCGCTCTTCCTGCTGGTCTGGATCTGGGGGGTGAGCCAGTGGCTTGCGGCCTCTCTCCCGTATCCGTTGCCGGACTCGATCCTTGGCGTGGGCTCCCAGTTCCCGCTGCTCACGGTGGCCGCCATGCTCGTTGTGCTCGTTCTGGCCAATCTCACGTCACGGCCAACGCTTCAGGGATAGGACGACCGTGGCTCTTTCTGGAACGCTGAAAGATTTCGCTCTTCCCGACATCTTTCAGCTGATCGGCATGCAGCGCAAGACCGGCCTGCTCACCCTCGAAAGCGATCGAGAAACGGTGAGCGTCGTCTTCGAGACCGGCATGGTCGTGCACGCCGACTCGTCGGTACGGCGACTCGACGACCTTCTGGGCAATCTTCTCGTTCGGCAGGGAAAGCTCAGACCGGAGTCGCTCGACGAGGCTCTTGCCAAACAGAAGGTCTCGATGCAACGCCTCGGCTTCATCCTCACCAATCAGGGCTACATCGATCGGGACGACTTGAAGGCCGCGCTGTCCGAGCAGGTTCAGCAAATCGTTTTCCGGGTCTTCCGCTGGAAGTCCGGGCGATATCACTTCGACCCCAACGCCCGCGCGGACTACGATCGCCAGAACGTCATTCCAGTGGGGACGGACCAGATCCTGATGGAAGGTATCCGACGGGTCGACGAGTGGCCCATCATCGAGAAGCGCATTCCGACGCTCGATTTCGTGTTCCGACCCCTGGTGCCCGCCAAGCAGATCCTGGTCGTCGATGGTCTGGACACAGACGAGGCCGGCGGCCTGGAGGCGGCCTTAGTGGAGGGCGGCTCGTCGAGCTCCTCCGAGTCGGAAGAAATCAAGCTGACGCTGGAAGAGGGGAAGATCTACAAGCTCCTCGACGGCAAGCGGTCGGTGTCCGTCATCATGGATCTCACCGGCATGAGTGACTTCGACGTTTGCCGGACTCTGTTCGATTTCATCGATCGCAATCTGGTGGCGCCCGCCGGTCAGAAGCAGGCCAAGGCGACCCCGAGCAAGGTACGCACCGCCGCCCCGAGCGCCACGCCGGGAACGGTCGCGCTCGTATCCGTTCTCGTCCTTGCAGCGGTCGGTATGCTCGTATCGTCGACGCGGCCGTTCCGCGTGCCGGGCCAGCCCAGCCTCCTTACCAGTGAGGCCGCGAACATAGAGCGGAGCTTCGACATGGCGCGCGCCGAGCGGGTGCTGGCTGCGTTGAAGGCTTTCTATCTCTCGTATGGCGCCTATCCTGCCTCGCTCGACGAGCTGGTGAATGCATCGCCGGCGCTTCTCTCCGCCGACGATCTGCTGGACGAGAGCGGCGAAGCTTTCGTTTACGAGCCCGGGCGCAACGACGAGCTCGACGGGGCCAGCCATATCACCCTCAAAGCCATCGGACCGACGGGTGAGCCTCACTTGAGCTTCGTACGCGAGGGTCTTCGTCAGGAAGGTTTCCTTCCGCGCGGAGCTTCGGTAGGATCTTCCGACCGCCAAGGGTCCGCGCACGAATAAGTTCGCATTTTCGGGCGTCGAGGCACCCGTCTGGCAAGGCGCGAGGAGCGAACAATATCTAGATATGTGACCGATGAGCAACGCAGCCAGACGGGATGCATCGGCGTCCCAAAATGTGAAGTTATTCTTGCGCAGACCCTGAGTGCCGCCAGATCCATGGAAGTCGCCCACTACCCCGACCTCGATCTGCCTGCCGGTTCGCGTCCGGTCGTGACCCTTGGCAATTTCGACGGCGTGCATCTGGGCCATCAGCGCGCGATGGAGCTCGTCAACGAGCGCGCGCGGGTGCTCGGGAGTCCCGCCATCGCCATTACCTTCGAGCCCCATCCGGTGAGCGTTCTTCGCCCGGACGTGGCTCCGGGGCGTATCCTCACCCCGGAGCAGAAACAGGAGGTCGTTGCTTCTTTCGGCCTGCGGTGGCTGCTGGTTATTGGATTCACCCGATCGTTCTCCCGTATCGAGCCCGAAGCGTTCGTCAGAGAGGTTCTGGTGGACAAACTGGGTGTGTCGGAGCTCGTACTGGGCGAGAACTTTCGTTTCGGGCACGACCGGGCCGGGGACCTCGACTTTCTCCGGGCCCAGGGGGAGGTGAACGGATTCGCGGTGCACCGGGTCGAGCCCTCCCTCTTCCAGGGCGAGATGATCTCCAGCTCTCGGATTCGGCGAACGCTTCAGGCGGGCAGGGTGGAAGACGCCGCCTCGATGATGGGACGGGCGTATTTCGTCGATGGAGCGGTCGTCCGCGGTGACGGCCGGGGGGAAAAGTTGGGTTTTCCCACGGCCAACCTTCAGGTCGAGGGCGACATGCTCGTCGACGATGGCGTCTACGTGAGCGAGGCGAGAGTCGCGGATCACCTTTTCCGGGCGATGACCCACGTGGGTCGCCGTCCCACGTTCGCGGTCGATGAGCGGGCCGTGGAGACGCATCTCTTCGATTTCTCGGACGAAGTGTACGGCTCTCGGGTTCGCCTTTACTTTCACCGACGCATCCGGGGCACCATCGCTTTCGACTCTCCGGAAGCGCTCCGCGATCAGCTGGAAAAGGACCGCGCGACCGCCCTCGCCTACTTCGATGATTCGGGGCGGAACCTTGTGCTATAGATCTCGTACTGAGGGTTCAGACGCTCGCGAAGAGTGCCGTTCCATCTATTTGGACCTAGAATGGCGATACCTGCCGTGGCTACGACGGCGCCAGTAAGCAACTCCGTCGCCAGGCGCAACTAGTTGGAACGGCACGAGGAGAGAATCAAGTGCCGGATTTGGCCGTGGATAGCCGCAAAGTAGGGGACGTTACCGTCATCGTTCCCCGTGGTTTCATCAATGCCCATACGGTGCGGCAGTTCGAGCAGGAGCTGAACACCGCGCTCGAGGCAGGTGAAGTGAAGATTGTCATCAACGGCTCCGAGCTCGCCTACATCGCCAGCGCCGGCCTCGGCGTCATCATGGGTCTGATCGAGGATGTTCGTTCACGGGGAGGGGACATTCGGCTCGCCGAGCTCAACGACACGGTGATGAACATCTTCGAAGTCCTGGGCTTCAATCACCTTTGCAAGGTACTCGGCTCCGAGCAGGACGGCGTGGAAAGCTATCGCCAGAGTGAATCCGGCTGATCACGAAGAGAATGTCCGACTCCGCGAAAGGCAGCCGAGCGAGCGCCCATACGCCTGCGCTCATGAAGCTCAGTTTCCCGAGTGACAGCCGCTTCCTCGACATGGTGCACCGTTTGGCCAAGCACCTCGCCGAGTCCACCGGTTTCGACGCTCAGGAGGCGGAGAACATTGCCGTCGCCGTCGACGAAGCCACCACCAACGTCATCCAGCACGCCTACGGGGGGGAACCGGGACACGAGATCGAAGTCCATTTCGAGCCGAGAGACGAGTCCCTCGAGATTACTATCCTTCACGACGGGCAGGCACTCGACGCCATGCCCGTACCCAGGACGTGAGAAAAAATTAGTTATTGACTAGCGGTACCGCTATGTTATAGAATTGCGAGTATGGGATACGTAACGAAGCTGCAGGTGATCAAACGAGCCAACGACACCCGTCAGTTCTATGTGATTTGCCCGTCGCCTTTAGCGCAGGCGCTAGAGATGGAGCAGGGCGAGGAGCTGGAGTGGGTGGTGGAGGATCGAAACACCCTGATTGTGCGTCGGACGCCAAAGGCGAAGCGAGGGAGAAAGCGGGGTAGACGTGGGTGATAACCAAACGTCGCTTCCCGGCTTTCCGAGTCCGCGAAAACGGAACGATGGTGATGACGGCGATGAGGGAGAACGCGCGACACAGGCTCGGTTGAAGGTGGTCGATCGCGCGCAGCTGCTGCTGCGGACGGTGGACGTGGAGCGATTGATCCCAGAGGATGACCCAGCGCGTGCGATCTGGGAGTTCGTGGGTTGGCTGGATCTCAGCGGGTACACGGAGCAGATCCGCTCCGTCGCGGGTGGCGCAGGCCGGCCCGCGTTCGATCCGCAGCTACTGGTGAGCCTGTGGGTCTACAGCTACAGCCAGTCCGTGAGTTCGGCCCGCGCCATTGAGCGGCTGTGCGAGCATCATCCGGCTTATCAATGGCTCACCGGAATGCAGAGCATCAGTGCGCACACGCTATCGGACTTTCGGGTGACCCATTCGGAGGCCCTACACGAGTTGTTTGTGCAAACTTTGGGGCTTCTGAGTGCAGACGGATTGATCACGCTCGAGCGAGTCATGCTGGATGGGACGAAGGTGCGCGCGAATGCTTCGTCGAGTGGATTTCGCAGCAAGCCTCGTGTGGAGGCGTATCTGAAGGATGCGCGTGAGGCGGTCGAGGCTCTCGAAGCACAGACGGAGGAGGAATCGAGCCGGCAGATGCAGGCAGCACAGCAACGCGCCAGGCGAGAGAGACAGGAGCGTCTAGAATCAGCGTTGAAGGAGTACGACAAGCTGGAAGCCGCCAAAAGCCGCGTAAAACGCGTGAGCACGACCGATCCCGACGCGCGGGTGATGAAACAAGCCGAGGGCGGCTCCGCACCTAGCTACAACGTCCAGGTCTCAACGGATGCCGCGCACGGCCTGATTGTCGACATCGATGCCACGCAGGCCGGCAGCGATTATCAGCAGCTGACGCCCGCCATACAACGGCTTGAGCAGAGCATGCACCGCGCGCCCGAGCAGATGGTCGTAGATGGGGGCTACATCAGTAGCAACAACATCACGGAGATGGCGAAGCGCGACATCGATTTCGTCGGTCCCCAATCCGAGAACAAGGCAGCAGAGGCTAATCGGCGCAAGTCGTATAAGCACCACGGCGTGAGTCCGGAATACGAGGCGTCGAAGTTTGTCTTCGATACGGAGACCAACACGTATGTGTGCCCGCAGGGCAAGCACTTACGCTACGACGCCAAGCAGGAAAGCCATGGCACGATGTGCTATCGATACAAGGCGTCGGAGCAAGACTGCCAGACGTGTCCGGCCAAAGATCAGTGCTGTCCTCGTACGCGGCACGGCCGCTCGATCGAGCGGCGCGAACTCTTGCCCGACATAGCCGCGTTCCGCCAGAAGATGCAGACCGACGAAACCAAGGCCATCTATAAGACACGCTCGCAAGTGGCCGAGTTCCCGAATCTCTGGATCAAAGCCAAGTTTGGCCTGCGGCAGTTTAGCGTGCGCAGAATTGCCAAAGTACGCACTGAATCTCAGTGGGTCGCCCTCACCTACGATATCCTGCAGTGGATTCGCCTCCGCTGGAGGCCAAAGATGGTATCGGCGCTCGCGCCGACGTGAGCGCATTGAGCACACGCAGCCCGATTCGTTTAAGCACTAGTTAGAAAGCTAGTCAAAAAGCAACAACGAAACGCCGATACGATACCGGGTGAATCCGCACCACGCGGACCCGCCCCCCCTAGTTGACACAAGTGCGGACCAACCATCCCCATCTCCCTGGGGAAACGCGATTTTTTCTCAGGTCCCCAGTTTCGACCTGGAGAAACTGGTCGCCGAGCGCCGACAAGGGGGGCTGGGGTTGACCATCATGCGTGCCATGATGGATCGGGTCGACTATGCCAAGGCCGGATCGGGAAAGAACAAGTGTGTCATGGTCCGCTACAAACAGCGCGACCGCGAGTGATTCGCGGCGCGCGTCGACCACATCCCTCGCATAGAATAACCGCAGGTCGACCCCGGCCGGCGAGCACTTAGCGACGATTATGCCCTCCGATCCAGCCTCCACATCCTATCGCTACCAGCAGGCGTTGTCGCCCCTCGTACGGGATGTCGAGGACCACCGCTTGAAGAAGCGGCTCTCCGAAGTCCTGGCGCTTCTCGATTTCAACTCCACACTCAATCGTTCCCTGGAGCTCAAGGAAATCCTGGATCTGGTGCTGTGCGTCGCCATGGGCGAGACGCGGGCCAGCTGGGCTGCGATCCTCCTGCGGGATCCGCAGGATGTGCTCCGAGCCGCCGCGCGGCACGGCCGCACCTCGAAACGATGGACCCTCCTCGAGATCGAAGCGGGGAGGGAGCTCCCTCAAACGGCCACGCGTGAGAGCGCGGAACCGGGCTCCTTGGCCGCACGCATTATCGACGCTACCGAGGCTTCCCTGGTCGTTCCGCTGGTGAAGTCGGATCGGTTGGTCGGGGTCCGCCTGCTCAGCAAGGGCCCGACGCCCGTGGGTGAGGACGAGCGGATGTTTGCCGAGGCGCTCTGCGTCTCGGCCGCCGCCTCGATCGATAACGGCCGCGTGTACGAAGAGCTCCAGCGACTCAACCGACGGTTGTCCCTCAAGGTGTACCAGCTCAATTCGCTGTTCGACATCGCTCGCGAGCTCAACGCATCACTGGACGTCGCCAAGGTGCGCGAGGTGCTGGTCGCGAGTGCGATGGGCCAGATTCTGACCACACGGGGAGCGCTCGTCCAGGATGGAAAGCTCGTCGCGGCTCGCGGCTTCAAGCTGACGGCGGAGGAGGCCCAGGCGCTCGGGCGACAGGCGCGGCGGCTCGATGCGCTGACGGACGACGTCACCCTGGGCGATCTGGAAGACGAGGACCTCAAAAAGCTCCTGGAGCAGCTCGGGATGGGGACTCTCGTGCCGTTGCGGATGGGCGAGCAGACCCACGGCGTCCTGCTTCTGGGAACGAAAATCTCGGGGAATCCTGCGGCCAGGGAAGACAGGGACTTCCTGCGCGCGCTCGCGTCGCAGGGAGCGGCGGCCCTCGACAACCTGCGCCTCACGGTGGAGTGGCTCGACAAGCAGAAGATCGAAGAAGAGATGGCCCTCGCGCGCGAGATCCAGAGAGGTCTACTCCCCGACCGGGATCCGGAGCTCTCGGGTTGGGAGATTGCCGGGATCAACACACCGTGCCTGACTGTCGGCGGGGACTACTACGACTACCTGGAGCGGCCCGACGGGAGACTGTGGCTCGTCATCGCGGATGTCTCCGGAAAGGGAACGGGCGCGGCGCTTCTCATGGCCTCCATCCAGTCCGGATTGCATGCGCTTTCCGGACTGGCAGGCATCGACCTGGTGGACCTGGCGCGTCGACTGAACGAGATTGTCTACAGAAGTACCGGAGCGGCCAAGTACGTGACGGCGTTTCTCGGATCGCTCGATCCCGCGTCCGGCGAGCTGGTTTTCGTCAACGCCGGCCACTGCTACCCGTTGTTGCTGCGCTCGGACCGAACGCTGGAGCAGCTCCAGGAGGGGAGCACCGCGATCGGGATGTTGCCCCAGATCGAGCCCGAGCTGGGACGAACGAAGCTCGAGCCGGGCGACCTGCTGGTCATGTATACCGATGGACTGTCCGAGACGCGGAATCCGGAAGGGGACGAGTTCGAGGAGGCTCGCATCGTGGAGATCATGCGCGAGCACCGCGACAAGAAGGCGCGGGACTTGCTGGGGCGCCTGGTGGCCGGGGTGCGCGTTTTTGCGGCAGGGCAGGGTTTGGCGGATGATTTGACTCTGGTGGTCGCGAAACGCTCCGAAGCAGCATTGAGTGGAGAATGATGTCGAACCTGAAGCTGACGAATACGCTGGGCGGCGAGCAGGAAGAGCTCGAGCCTCTGGAGCCAGGGCATGTGCGGATGTACACGTGCGGGCTTACCGTCTACAACCGGGGGCACGTCGGGAACTTCCGCACCTTCGTCTCCCAGGACGTGCTCCGGCGATACCTGAAATACAAAGGCTATGAAGTCACACAGGTCACGAACTTCACCGACGTGGACGACAAGACCATCGAGGGTGCGAACGAGGAAGGCAAGGACCTGCGTGATTACACGCAGACCTTCGTGGATTATTTTTTCGAGGATTGCAAGTCGCTGAATATCGAGCGCGCCGAGCACTATCCGAGGGCCACCGATCCCGAGTACATCGAGGCGATGGTCGATCTGGTGAAGAAGCTCCAGGAGCGCGGGCATACCTACGGGAGTGACGGCTCGATCTACTTCCGCATCAGTACACTGGACGACTACGGCAAGCTTTCCCGGATCGACGTCGCGGGAATGAAGACGGGTGCGCGCGTGGATTCGGACGAGTACGAGAAAGAGAACGCGCGGGACTTCGTGCTCTGGAAAGGTCCGAAAGACGGCGAGCCGTCGTGGGATACCGACATCGGGCCGGGCCGTCCGGGCTGGCACCTCGAGTGCTCGGCGATGGGAATGAAGCTCCTGGGTGAGACGTTCGATCTTCACGGAGGCGGGGTCGACCTGGTCTTTCCCCATCACGAGAACGAGATCGCACAAAGCGAGGGCGCGACGGGGAAGCCTTTCGTGAAGCACTGGATGCACACGGAGTTTCTTCTCGTGGAAGGCGAGAAGATGTCGAAATCCAAGGGCAACCAGTTCACGGTGAAAGACCTCATTGACGAAGGCTGCTCGGCCATGGCCATTCGCTACCTGCTGATGTCGGTGCCTTACCGCAAGCAGCTCAACTTCACGCGGGAAGGGCTGCGCCAGGCAGAGACCGCCATCGCCCGTGTCGACGATTTGCTGGCACGGCTACGCGAGGTGGACCGGGAAGGAGGGCTTTCGGACGAAGCGCGCGAGGCGACATCTGCGGCTCTCGGGCGGTTCGAAGAGGCCATGGACGACGACCTCAATACGGCGAATGCCCTGGCTGCACTTTATGACCTCGTCAAGGGAGGAAACGTGGCGCTTTCCTCGTCTCCTATGACGAAAGCCGATGCGGCGGAGTTTGTTGCCGCCATCGAGAAGATGAACTCCGTGTTTGCGGTCTTTGACCGCTCGGAGGCACTGTCGATTGACGAGGAAGTCGAAAAGCTCATCGAAGATCGGCGCGCGGCCCGCGCGTCGCGGGACTTCGCCCGTGCGGACGCCATCCGGGACCAGCTCGACGCCAAAGGGATCGTCCTCGAAGACACCGCGAGCGGCACCCGCTGGCGGAGGAAGTAAATCCTCTCCCCCCTCTGGGGGGAGAGGTCGGCGCCAGGGTTTGCTTCTGGCGCCGGGTGAGGGGGGTATCTCGGTCGGCGACTGGTTGCGGCGCAACCGACGGGGTGTGAGGGATTTCCTCATCACCCACGGCTTCGCCCGCTTGCTAACTCTTGACAAAGATGAGCTCGGCCTCTGGGGAGAGGAGCTGGCCGTTCGCGAGCTCCGCCGGCGCGACTACCGCATCCTGGAGCGCCGCTGGTCCTGCCGGCTGGGTGAGATCGATACGGTTGCCCTGGACGGCGAGGTGCTGGTCTTCGTAGAGGTCAAGACCCGGCGCCGAGAACACCTCTTTTCTCCGATCGAGGCTGTCGACTGGAAAAAGCAGCGGAAGCTCCTCCAGCTGGCCGACGCCTATTTGAGCCGCCACCCCCGACTGGCAGACAGGGGGGCTCGCTTCGACTTCGTAGGAGTCACCGCTGAGCCTGGAGCGAAGCCGGTCGTCGAGCTGGTGCGGGACGCTTTCGAGGAGTCCCGGTCTTGAACCTCTCCCCCGTTGGGGAGAGCCGAGTCGAGGGAAGCCGCCCAACTCCCCCAACTCCCTCCACAACTTGATTTTCGACCCCCGTTTTGGCACCATGATGGGTCTTGCCGCGAGCAACGATGCCGGGCGGGAATAACTCAGTGGTAGAGTGCGACCTTGCCAAGGTCGAAGTCGCGGGTTCGAATCCCGTTTCCCGCTCCATACGGCACGAACCCAGCATTTCGAAGGCGGCGTAGCCAAGTGGCTAAGGCGGAGGTCTGCAAAACCTCTATTCGGCGGTTCGAATCCGCCCGCCGCCTCCAACCACGTCTCGTACTGCTTCCCGCTTGGCTCTGCGCGGTTCCGGCCACCGCGCTCATGTCGTATTGGGAGGCCGGGCAGCGCCTCGCGATCCCTTTCACCGGCTTGAGCGGGTGCTACCGGCCGTGCTCGGCCAGGTAAGCCTTCGACGCCGCTTCATCCATCAGGGGCACCACCTTGTCCGGATCGACGCGTACCATCAGGTAGGTGATGTGGTCTTCGATCTCGGTGAACTGGTGCCCGGTCCCCGCCGGAATGACGAAGACGTCGCCCGCCTCGAGCTTGTGCGTCGCCGGGTTCCGCATGTCGGCGGCATTGTTGCCAGGGCCATTCAGGAACCGGGCGGCCCGGTTGTCCGGCGGACGCCGCCGTTTGTCGACGAGATCGGGCCCTGTGCGATTCGTGCCGGAGCCACTAAGCACGTAGTAGACCTCGGTGACCAGGTCGTGCTCGGCAACCGATCCGGGTCGGGGCGCGTTCAGCTTTCCTCGATGCGCGACCGCGATCTGCACGTTGGTCTTCCCGATGTCGATCGAGCGAACCTGATGATCGGTCACCCCAGCCTCCCGGCCCACATCAGCGTATTGTTGGATCTCCTCGGCCGAGACATAGGTGGCGGAACACATCTCACACGAGGGCTGGATATCTTGCGCCGACAGCCGACCCAGCACGAACGCGACCATGACCGCGACAACGCTCAGCACAATCTTTCGCACGTCAGCCCTCCTTTCGCTTGTCCGCAATGAATGAAAGTGTATGTCGGCCCGGCTGATTTCACGTGCACCATCTTCGGATTGTCGACGATACCTGCCCATGGAATCTTGCGAGAGTTGCCGGCGTCTCCCACGAGCGAGCTGCGAATGAACTGGCGAATCAGTTCCGAGACGGAAACAACCCGACGCTGGGCCTCATGCTCCACTAGCTCCGCCAGATCGTCGGAAAGAGCGATCGTTGTAGGCCTCATACGTGCATAACAACATACTTTCTTGCTCGAGATCTAGAAACTACTTGCGCTGCGCGCCCACTTCACATTCTGGGTCAACAACGGAGGGACACTAGGACCAACCCTATCCTTTCGGCGGCACTCGAGCACCTTCAGCCGACGCCTCTTCTCGAGCGAATCCTTCCACAGAAGTGCGACGTCGCGGTGGGCATTGCCCTCGAGGAAGGGGTCGCGCGTGAGCGCGAGGGCGATCAAGGCGCCGGTGGCGACAAAGACCGTTTCGCCGTGCCGCACCAGGGTTCGTTGTAGATGGAATCGTGCTCGGTGGAAGGTCGAGCTGGCATGACGTCCCAGAGGCCGACCGGCTCGTCAGGCTCCTGTTGGGGTCGCAACCAGACCCGACGAACGGCTCCCCGCACCAAATCGGCGATGCTCCGTCCCAATCGCTCTGACCGCCGCGCGCTGGGTCTTGATCATATCTGTCAGTTTGCTCCTCGAAGTGACATATAGCAGACAATCTGAGCTGGAGGGCGATGCCCGGCAGCCACTGCTGTATCATCTGAGTTACTGGAACGCCGGGGTGGCGGAATGGTAGACGCGGGGGACTTAAAATCCCCTGTCTTCGGACGTCCGGGTTCGAGTCCCGGCCCCGGTACCAACAGGAAAGTAAGAAGTTACAACACTCGACAACTTATGGGCTTAGAAGTGTCTAGTACGCGTCTAGTACGCGTCTAGTACGATTCAAATCAGTTCTTGATTTTCTTCTTCTCCAGGAAAGCCGCGTACTTCTCTGCGTCTTGCTTCAGTCGTTCGTCGTAGCCGATGCTGTAGCGTCGATAGATTGACTCGGTCTTGTGGCCGACCATCTTCATAGCTGTCGTGCGCGGTACCTGGGAGTGTTCGAGGTTGGTAACGGCAGTTCTCCGAAAATCATGGAACTGTTTGTCAGTGAGTCCAGCTCGCCGTAGCGCGTTCTTCCATGCGGTGCGAAAGTTCTTGATCCGTTTCCCACGACGATGAAAGACCCAACGGACAGGCGCTCCGGTCTCTTCCTCGATTCGGTCTGTATAGGCTCGCTGACGTTCCAGTACGGCGCGTAGTGGTGGTATCAGGACAAACTTCCTGTCTTCCTCGTTCTTGGCTTTTTCGCCGTCGATACGAAGCCAGCCGCCGATGAAGTCAACGTCTTTCCATTGTCGCGAGATGACTTCTTCTACTCTCCAGCCAGTGTGGTAGCCGACCTCAGCAACTGGTTTGATGTATTCGTTGAGTTCCGACAACAAAGAATCGAATTCAGCGTCGGTGAAGAAGACCTTGCGCCTTTTGGTTTCCCGAGCAATGGGGAACTTGGGTAAGGTGGTAAGCTTCTTCTTCTCGACAGCCAACCGCATCCCACGACGAAGTGCGGATAGCTCTCGATTGACCGTCGAGGAAGAGACAGTCCTGCCGAGATAGGACACGGTATCTTCTCTATGCTCCACGTAGCGATCCAGCTCCATTTCATCAATCTCGATAGCCAAGTTCGCCTTGCCGAAGAAGGAAAGCAGATGTTTCTGTGTATTCCGGGGCATCGTGAACGCAGATTCCAGCCGAACGTGAACATCCATTCCAAAGCATCGTGAACACGGATTCCGGGGAAGGTGAACACCGGTCTCCAACGGCTCGATGCGGAAGAAAGGGCCGAGACCGAACCGCTCGTTATCAGGGATGGGTCGGAGCAACAGAATGTTCATACGGGAGTAGGAACTAGGTTAGCATTGCCAGGAATCGAAGGCAAGGATCTGGAGACAAAGGGCGCAATCGACTTCCGTTCATGCGACCTGTTTTCGATAGTTCCAGAACGAATCCCAGGCGCCCGTGCTTCGGAAGACACAGCGCAGTGCGAGCATTGCATCGGCCCCAGCGGCGTGCCATCTCATCCCGACTCGCTTCATCCTTTGTTGCATAACGTGGCTCACGGCACTTTCCACGGCACCGCTGCCGATGTAGTAGCCGCTTTGTCGAAACGTTCTGTATTTCATTCGATGCCCGTTTCTCTCGAGGTAGCCGGTGAGCTTGTCGATCTCTTCGTCTTTGGAACGATGACGCTTTTTCAGAAACCGCAAACCCTCGATCACCTCATCCACGGCATCTTCGTATAGACGGTCGAGTTGCGATTTGCGCCACTGTGCGGCTTCGTCGGTGCCTTCGCCGAAAACCACCCGTGCCACACGGCTGATATTCTCGTCGGCGTGATACCAATCAAGGATCTCGACTCGATCGGTGAACAGCTCCTCCGCAAGATTCCAAATCCACGGCGCACCGTCACCCAGGATGACGACCTTGCGAGACTCCGCCCCCATTGAGCAAGAGCGAGGCCACAAAACCTCGCCGAGTGCTTCGGGGCTACCTCGAGCCCCTACGACCTGTCGTTCGGTCAACTCTCCGCGTCCGAGCTTGCTCTGCACACGCCCTTGCTCGGTATAAAGGCAGCCTAGCTTGACTTCCTGCCAGCGGCCGTCCACGAATACCATCCCGCCGTCTATCCCTATGTACAGCGGTCCCTTATGGCGTCTGCCCGTTCCAGCTTCCACCTCGTTCGCAGGCTCTTTCGAAAAACCCTCCGCCTTTTTCCCATCGGCGCCTACCAAGCTTTGAATCTTCTCGGAGCTCACGACCACCCCGGTGAACTTTCGCAGCAATTGCTCGCTCGCCGAGCGGTAGGGTTCGATCACTCCTGCCAACAGCGACAACTCTTGTAAGGCTTGCGTGAATCCCTCCTGGTCCACCCGCATCTCTTCCAGCAGCGGATACTTGCCTTGACGACACTCACAGCACTGAGCGTAAACCACACTCAGCTCCACATCCCGACCCGCCAGTACCGTGTGCACCCGGAACGCTCGATGTTGTCGAAACTCCATCGACGCGCCGCATTCGCATGCGCCTGACACACCGAGTCGTTCCGAGCGTTGGCTGAGCGCCTTGCCCAGTACCTCACGCAGGTATTCGCTGCCCTTGACCCGCATCCACTCGTCACACCGTTCGACATCAGCTTCCGCTTCCACGACCGCCTGCCACACTTGCTCCGCGAACTCCTCGGATAGACGACTTACTTCTTTACTAAACTCCTCCCGCGTGATACTGCTTTTCATTGAGGTGTCCCTCCATCGGCCGCTTAGCTGCGACCGTTTTCTTTATTTAGGATTGTGAAGGACACCTCATTTTTCCTTTTATATCAAGAGAACATTTCTAGTAGAAAAATGATCAAGATCACGAAAAGGTTGCGCCCGAGACAACTGTAGGGGCAGAGTGAGAATGTCCTTGTGCGAAGTAGGAATGCCCTCTTTAATGGAACGCGCTGGATAAATTATGACGCCATCGGCCGTTGAGCACGAGAGGCCCGAGAAAACTACGCTACTCTCGACCATCGCACGTCTGGCTTACAAGCTGCGAACCGAGGCGGCAAGCCCGGCCCGGCAGGCGGCAGCGATAGGAATCGGACTCCTCATTGGGTGCAGCCCCGCCTTCGGATTGCACTTGCCCCTGTCGCTTCTTGCCGGCTGGCTTTTCGGGCTGAACCGGATCAAGATCTGGAGTGCAACGGTCGGGTTGGGGGATGGGTGCCTTCGGTGCTCTGGCAACCTATGCCTTTGTGGGTCAATCGCGTCTCGAACCCGCAGTAGGCTCCCTACTCAAAAAAAGCGCGGAAAGGGTACTGTCCAATTGAGCCGGCGCCTGACAGACTGGGCTGATGAAAAGCGTCACGCCGAGCTACCGCGGATATCGATTTCCGCACAAAATCATCAGCCACGCGGCTGGCTGTACCCCCGATTCTGCCGAAGCTTTCGCGATCTTGTCCTCGTTCCCTTGACCTGCTCCCGCCGCTGAGGACCTAATGTAGCCGAAACGAACAAGAATCTCTTTGTGCGCGGCCTCTAGCGGCGTAGCAACTTGATGGCAGGAGCACTTGATGGCAGGAGCACCGACAAAGGCGGGGTCACCAGGGGTAGCGTGACGGAGCAGCTCAAGGCTATCAAGAACGAGCCGGGGAGCGACGATGAACGGGATGCTCTCAAGCATTGCCGGACCCTGATTGAGGCCGAATCCGAGGCAAGTAAGGACATCAAGGAAGCCCAGGCCCACCTGGACCAGAACGTGATAGCCCGATACGCCGCAGTAACCCGGGCCTCGATTCTGGGCCTCTCGGGTGGCCTCTTTTCCGCCGCCGCACGGCCCGGTCAGCGGCCCGCCACCCTATTTGGCGCAAACGTGGCACTCGAAAATCGGGATTAGAGACGAATGCCGAAAATGAGGCCCGTTCAGCCCTTCTAGCGCGTCTCTGGTGACACCTATCCCTGCAAAACCCCGCCAACCGCGCGGAAAATCTCATCCGTCTCTGCAGTGCCACAATTGGCCCGGACTGGGGACCTGAGAAAAAATCGCGTTTCCCCAGGGAGATGGGGATGGTTGGTCCGCACTTGTGTCAACTAGGGGGGGCGGGTCCGCGTGGTGCGGATTCACCCGGTATCGTATCGGCGTTTCGTTGTTGCTCTTTGACTAGCTTTCTAACTAGTGCTTAAACGAATCGGGCTGCGTGTGCTCAATGCGCTCACGTCGGCGCGAGCGCCGATACCATCTTTGGCCTCCAGCGGAGGCGAATCCACTGCAGGATATCGTAGGTGAGGGCGACCCACTGAGATTCAGTGCGTACTTTGGCAATTCTGCGCACGCTAAACTGCCGCAGGCCAAACTTGGCTTTGATCCAGAGATTCGGGAACTCGGCCACTTGCGAGCGTGTCTTATAGATGGCCTTGGTTTCGTCGGTCTGCATCTTCTGGCGGAACGCGGCTATGTCGGGCAAGAGTTCGCGCCGCTCGATCGAGCGGCCGTGCCGCGTACGAGGACAGCACTGATCTTTGGCCGGACACGTCTGGCAGTCTTGCTCCGACGCCTTGTATCGATAGCACATCGTGCCATGGCTTTCCTGCTTGGCGTCGTAGCGTAAGTGCTTGCCCTGCGGGCACACATACGTGTTGGTCTCCGTATCGAAGACAAACTTCGACGCCTCGTATTCCGGACTCACGCCGTGGTGCTTATACGACTTGCGCCGATTAGCCTCTGCTGCCTTGTTCTCGGATTGGGGACCGACGAAATCGATGTCGCGCTTCGCCATCTCCGTGATGTTGTTGCTACTGATGTAGCCCCCATCTACGACCATCTGCTCGGGCGCGCGGTGCATGCTCTGCTCAAGCCGTTGTATGGCGGGGTCCAACTCTGCGCGCCACTCGGCGATGCCAAGGGCTAGCGGCTCGACCTCCTCCCGGGTGATCTTCTCGTCCAGGCAGGCGATCAACGTGCCGGCGCCGATGGAGCGGACGGATTTACCGACGATGTTCCGTGTCTCGATAGGTACGCAAAGGTCGAGACCGAGCTTGAGCAAGACTTCGTGGAGGATGTCCTCTTCGCTACGATCCGGCTTGATGTGGTCAACATTTTGGAGCAGCGTTCCTTCCATGTTATCCTGGTCTGGTTCCCAGGCCCGGACGTTGGAGGTGTCGAGCTTGAAGACGCGGAAGCCGAAGTCGCCAGAAAACATAGGCTTTTCGTCTTTGACTTCTCTTCGCGGCACGACGGAGGCGTTCCTTGGTAAGTTCGGCAATGCTCCTTCGTTGTCCAATCTTGTCACAGAATTCGGCGGCCGTCCTTTGGTTCTTCGTTTCCAGTATCAAGTGACTCGGGAAGCTGGACGAGGATGTAACGGCGAGTACCACATCTCAAGTCTCGCGTTCCCGGCGATCAGTTGCGGCGTGTACGGGTATCCTGCGGACCAGGCCGCCGAGGTCGCCGTCGCCGAGACACAACAGGTCCTCGACATGCAATCTTCGATCGAACTAGTGCTGTTTGTCTGCTTCGAGCCGTCGGTCCGGATGGCCTACGAAAAAGTCCTTGGTCAGGAGTCGGCGGGATGACCGACCGATTCGGTGCTCCGTGGGGGGCTAGGGTGAAGTTCGCGATCATCGGCGTGGCGATCATTGGGTCCGCCGGCTCCCTGCTGGTGGGGTTGGCTGCTGAGGCCGCGCTGCCCGCGTTGCTAGCCGGCATCGGATGCCTGACACTCGTTGTGGGATGTGCGGTCTTCACGATCCGAGGCTACACGCTCGAGGGGCGGACCCTGCGTATCCGTCGCTTGCTCTGGGATACGCAGCTTGATCTGTCGGCGCTTCGCTCGGTTCGCAGTGACCCCGGTGCGATGCGACGCTCCTGGCGCTTGCTGGGAAACGGCGGCATCTTTGCCATCACCGGCTGGTTCCAGAACCGGACGCTTGGTCGGTATCGGGCGTTCGTGACGGACCCGAAGCGTGCTATTGCGCTGACGTTCCAGGATCGGGTCGTCGTTATCTCTCCCGACCAGCCAGAGCAGTTTGCAGCGGTCGTGCGGGACACGTTCTCCCTACATGCGTAACGACGATCTCGGGGATGTCCAGGGCGTGGTGCTCGACCTGGATGGCACGGTGTACGCCGGTGAGACGGTGATCCCCGGAGCACCTGCGGTCGTCAACAGACTGCGTTCCTCTGGGTTTGGTGTCCGATTTGCCACCAACACGACACGTCAGTCGAGGCGCGCTCTCGTCGAGCGGTTGCGGCAGTTTCGGATCGATGTCGAGGATGAAGACCTGGTAACGGCGCCGGTGGCCGCGGCAACATGGCTTCGTGAGCGACAGATACGCACGGTGGCCCTGTACGTCGAGAATGCTGGGCGTGCCGACTTCGACGAATTCCGGGTCGATGAGCGATCTCCTGGCGCCGTCGTTGTCGGCGACATCGGTTCGGCGTGGACGTTCGATCTTCTGAACCGGGCCTTTCGACAGCTGCTCGGAGGCGCCGAGCTGCTGGCGATCCAGCGGAACCGGTACTGGAAGACGGCAGATGGCTTCGTGCTCGACGCCGGTCCGTTCGTGGCGGCGCTCGAATATGCCTCAGGGAAGCAGGCCGTGACTATCGGCAAGCCGAGTGTGGCGTTCTTCGAAGCAGCAGCACGGTCGCTTGGTCTTCCGATGTCGAAGCTTGTCATGGTCGGTGATGACGTCGTTGCCGATGTCGAAGGCGCGATAGCTACCGGTTTGCAAGGGGTGCTGGTCCGGACGGGGAAGTTTCGTCCCAGCGACCTCGAGCGTGAGACACCTCTGAACGCCGTTCTCGACTCAATCGCCGAGCTCCCCCGTCTCCTGCTCGGCGGGCAGTAGGCGCCGCCCTACGTGCTTCTCGGTCACCAAGCGGGTGCTTGCTCCGTTTACTGTTGCCGGCTCGTCCGCGTCGTCATGCGAGAACGGCACTTATGCACAGTTTGGCGCAAGCTGAACTCCGGTGACGTTAAAATCTGATGTATCCTATTGCACTACAAAGTCTTCCTCTTATGCCTGCAACAGTCAATGACGCAAGCACCGGCTCTGGAACGCGTTGCTCGAAGCGGAAGAATGCGTCGGCAGTCCCTACGGGAAGGTGCGATGTCGTAAGCGATGGATGGCTTGCTCCGTCTCGTGTGATCTCTCTCGGCCAGACCTTGAATCTCTGCCAACAACTGAAGAAGCTGGATCTCCTCTTCGTCCCGGGCGCGGTCTTTCCGTATCCTTCCAATCGACAGGCGTGGCGTCCGCGATCCTCTTCGCCAGTTCGAGGAGACGCTCGTTACGGTCGGGCACCCAGTTTCCTTTGTCTACGCACTTCGTTTCGATTTTGTTGGCCGGCTCGAATCAACGAAATCGCTGAATACCGCGATGGAAGCACCGCAAGATGGAGTTCACCTCCGACGGCTCTCGTGCTAGATTTCCTCCATCTTTATTTGCGAGATGTCCCGTGGTGAGGAATTGCGATCGCCTGAGCGCCGAGGAGCTCTGGCGTTTCCATAACGACGGATTCGTGGTGCCGGACTGCCGCCTGCCGCAGGACGTGGTGGCGGAGATGCGCGAAGCCTATGATGAGCTGCTGTCAGCCAATCCGGGTTTCTCCTCGGACTTCATGCTGGGGCCGCACCTGGAGACCACCGGCGCACAGGGTGTTCGGGGCTCACGACGGTGGCTCAGTTTCGTCACTCGACCCGAGCTACTCGACATGGTCGAGCAATTGATAGGGGAGGACATTATCCTCTGGGGAACGACCATCTTCGGCAAGCCGGCGCACGGCGGCAAGGCGACTCCCTGGCATCAGGACGGCGCGTACTATCCCATTCGACCACTCGAGACGCTGTCAATCTGGATTGCGCTCGACGACGCCGTACCGGACAACGGTTGCATGCGCTTCATCCCCGGCTCCCACAAGGACCGCAAAATCTTTTCTCATCATTGGGAAAAGGATCAGGATCTCACGATCAACCGGGTCTGCGACTCGGAGCACTTCGAGGAGGCGTCGGCGCGCGATCTAGTTCTCGCGGCCGGCCAGATCTCGTTTCACGACGTCTACATCATCCACGGCTCGCGCGCCAACCCCTCGGGCCGCCGGCGCGCGGCACTGGTGGGGCGGTTCATGCCCGGCCATTGCCACTACGACCACGAGCTGGGCCTCCGATTGGCAGAACCGCACAAGGCCCACGACTACGGCAAGCGGGCCTTGTTCCTCCTGCGCGGGCGCGACCGCTCGGGACGGAACGATTTCTCAGTCGGCCACTGATTCTCGGGTGGGCGTAGGCCGACTGGCTGCGACCGCATCATCCCGACGCGGCGGCCAGTCTGAAAAGGGGAGGCACAAGGATGCGACGTTTTTCCATTCCTGTATGGGTCGCCGTGCTCGCCATGGGCCCTTGGGACGACCTCGCAGCGACCCAGACATTGTGGCAGGGCTTGGTGGTTGCCCCAGAATCTCGCTGCTCCCCGTACGACGCGGACGACTATCGGTATCCGCAGTCCGTGGAGGACCGGATCATAGCTGAGCTTGGCGGCGTCTATGGTCCCTATACGGGCCGCTGGTTCGCCAACAAACGGGAGACGGACATTGAGCATATCGTCGCACGCTCCGAGGAGGATGCCAGATTGGAAGGGCAGGTGTCAACCGTTAGCTATAATTCCCATTTCAAAAGGGCCGAGTTTTGGCACAGGACGGGGTCTCCTCGAACTAACACCCATTGGCGATCGTCGAAAGTAAGTGCTCGTCGTGCCCCACTCGGGGTCTAGAAACGAGTCGAGCGGTAGGGGAAGCTACGTGGTGGAGTCGTCGCGTAGCACGTCGGGGAGTATGATCGTTCCAGGGTGCTCGATGGCGGCGTAGGCTGCCTGGATCAGGTAGGCTCTCGGCTCAACGTTGCGCAGCTTTGCGGGCGGTGATGTCCTAAGATTCCTGTCAAAGAAAAGTAAGCGTCCGCTCCCACCATGTTCCCGATACGTCGCTCCCGAGGCATCCTTTGTGTGCTCGCCACTGGAGGCGGGGGACGAAGGAGGCAAGAGATGTCGAAGCGAAGGACAGCGGGGATATCGAAAGTGATAGGGAAGCGGCGCTGGGCAGAGGCGGATGCGCGGAATGTTGTGTCGTCATGGCAGCGTAGTGGGAAGCGTGTCTCGGAGTTCGCCAGGGAGTACGGGTTGACCTCCCAGCGGCTGGTTCGGTGGTCGGAGCGACTGCAAGGCGGGTCGAGGGGGAGTGTACGGTTTCATCCGGTTCGCCTGGTGGGAGGCGAGCGAGAAGGCGAGCGAGGAGGCGAGAGGGACGCGATCGAGGTGGTGTTGTTGGACGGCAGGCGCGTACGAGTGCGTGAGGGGTTCTCATCTGAGGAGCTGGGTCGGGTGCTCGAAGTTCTAGAAGGTCGAGCGTGATGTGGATGCTCCCATCGTCTGTGAGGATCTACGTTGCGGCGGAGCCGATGGACCTGCGTCGCGGCTTTGACGGGCTGGCTGCAGCGACGCGGAGTGTGATCGGTCAATCGCCCCTGAGCGGTCATCTGTTCGTGTTTCTGAATCGGCGTCAGAATCGTGTGAAGATCCTCGCTTGGGATCGGACGGGGTACGTTTTGCTGTACAAGAGGCTGGAGCGAGGGACCTTTGAACTGCCGACGTCACCGCGTCCGGGTGATAGGCACGTTGAGTTGGACTCTGGCGAGCTGGGACTGATGCTGGAGGGGTTGGACCTTCGTGGTGCTCGACGCCGGAAGCGATGGTATCAGCGAGCTGAGGAGAAGAGAGTCGCCCTTCACGGTTGAAGGGCTGATTTTCTTCCCAAGAACGCAGCAGGGACTTGACTTTCTTGCTTTTTGCGATTAGTCTTAATCTTCTATATATGACTAAGACACGACTACTGCAACGGCTTCAAACCCTCGGCGAGAACGCTGTACCGGGCACGCTTACGGAGGTCATGTTTCGCTGTGGTAAAACCGCCTGCGGGTGCCGAACCGACCCGAATCGTCTCCATGGTCCCCACCTGTACCTGAAGTTTCGCAACGAGGAGGGTCGGTCAACATCGCTGTACATCCCGCGAAGCCACGAACGGGAAGTTCGTCGTGGAGTCGAGGCCTGGTCGAAGATGCGAGAGGCGGTGGCTCAGTTGGGCAATCAGAATCGCAAGGGGCTAGCGAAACAGCTGCGTCAAAGGCGTAAGTAGTGAACACGAGCTCCGAATCGACCCAGTCGCGCCGAGAGGGCGCTGGCAGTACGAGGGCGCCCAACGCTCTGGGGCAGATTCGGGATTCGGCCCGAAGTCTAGCAAGCGAGGGCAAGACGGAGGAAGCGTTCGACCTGCTGGTCTCGGCGCTGGATGCGGTGTTGCGCAAATCGAGAGAGCTGGAGCTGATGGTGTTGAAGCTTCAGAGGGAACGAGTAGGCAAGCGCTCCGAGAAGGTGGACCCCGGACAGCTCCAGCTGATGTTCGAGCAGCTGATGAGCCAAAGCGGTGGTGAAGAGCTGGAGCCGGAGCTCGACCCACAAACCGAGGCTCGGGAAGACGCGGAGCTGGAACAGCAGATCGAAGAAGCGAAAAAGACTCGGCCACGAGGCAAGGGCAACAAACCGCGCCGCGAAACAATCCGAACGGACGGGATCGAACGCCAGGTTCACTTGCGCGAGATACCTGAAGAGGAGCGGGGCTGCTCTCGATGCGGCAAACTCAAGAAGCCTCTCGGTAAAGACGTCCGACGGAGGCTCGAGTACGTGCCGGGGCACTTCATCGAGCATGAGTACCATCTGGAGAAGTACGCCTGCGGGAAGTGCCGGGAAGGCGTCACGAGAGCCGAGGGCCCGGCCCCGGTGATCGAGCGGAGCAGCGCTGACGCCTCGCTTTTAGCTCATGTGGTGGTGAGCAAGTACGTAGACCACGTTCCCCTTCACCGTTTGCATCGTATCTACGCCCGTAGCGGCGCGGGGATTGCGGTCTCCACGATGTCGGATTGGGTGGGCGAGGTGGCAAACCTTGTGGAGCCGCTTGTGGACCAGTTGGAGAAGCGGGTCCTGAAGGCCGATGTCATCCGAACCGATGCCACCGGAGTGAAAGTGCTCGATCCGCAAAGCCCGGAGAACATCGAGCGAGGCACGATGTGGTGCTACATGGGCGACGACCGAGACGTGGTGTTTCGCTACGCGCCGACGGGCGAAGGAGCGACGGGTCCGTGGGAGTTTTTGGCGGGCCGCACGGGATACGTGCAGGCCGACGCCGCGAGCGTGTTCGATCGCGTGTTTAACGGCACGGTGGCCTCCGCGGAAGAAGTCGGTGCTGGGCGCATGCACGACGAAGGCTGGTTGCCCTCAAAGACATGGACTGCCGCGTCGCCTACCCGCTCAAGCTGATCGCAAGGATGTATCGCATCGAACGCCTGGCCGATGCGAGGGAGCTGTCGGTCGACGAGCGGACGCTACTTCGCAAGGAGCGCTCGGCGTCGGTACTCGAGAAGCTGAAACGGTGGTTTGTGCTGACGCATCGAAGCGAACCGCCCAGCTCGGACCTTGCCATGGCCACGGGTTACCCACTCAACCACTGGACCGCTCTCACTCGCTTCGTCGACGATGGACGCTTAAGCCTTGACAATAATATCTGTGAGCAACAAATGAGGGCCATCGCACTCGGTCGACGCAACTATCTCTTCTGCGGTTCTCACGACGCCGCGCGACGCACCGCCGTTCTCTACAGCCTCATGCGCACCTGCGCACAGCACAACGTCCCGCCTCTCCCGTACCTCACTGACGTGCTCCGCAAGCTCGCCGACGGATGGCCACAAAAACGCATCCGCGAGCTTCTACCCGACCGCTGGCAGCCTACTCCCGCCTCCACCCCTTAGCAGTTCCCGTGCCATAAACCCCCTATTCCGGGGCGAATGCGTCATGGGGACACCGGACGCATACAAAGAAAAAGATGTATGGTTCCCCGGTCTCACAACCGTCTGTGATCCGCAAAAAAGAAAACCGGCCAGAAGCAACCGACTATGGTAGGTCTAACCCGCGCAATCAACGCCGGATCGACTTTTTGCGGAGCACAGGTGGAGCAAGGAGTTTCTCGAGCTGGGGCACCTAGAAATCTCCCTTCTGTGCGTCCGCGTGATGGAGATCACGGATATACTCAACCAGAACGTGCCCCTGGAGGACGTGCAGTATCTGGCCGGACACTCCAACCCCTCGGGCCACACAGATCTATGACCGGCGTAGACAGCACGTCACTCGCAACATCGTGGAGCGTGTCTCGATATGAAAGAAGGACCAGGGAAGAGAGACATCCTTTCGAGGCCTGCTAGCAAGAAAGCCGCTGCACGGCCTCGTTCGGCTCCCCACAATGAACCCAAGCCGGTGCCGGTTCCTCTGCCCGAAGGTGTCCGCCACCAGCGGGTGGGTGAAACGACGGAACGTTCCGCGCATCTCGAAAAACTCAAACAACTCTTCGAGGCGGCTCCGATCAGCCGCTACCTGGGCATGACACTCAGCTATTGCGAGAACGGCGTGGCGCGCGTGCGGTTGCCGTTTCGGGCCGAGTTCGAAGAAGGGCATGGCGTCATCCACGGGGGTCTCATCGGTCTGCTGGCGGACACGGCGGGTAACTTCGCGGTGGGTTCGGTCTCGCCGGGCTCCACGGTCAAGACGGTGGAGTTCAAGATGAGCTTGCTGGCGGGAGTCCAGGGAGACCTGCTCGCCATCGGAGAGGTCGTCCGCAAGGGACGCACGCTCGCCACCTGCCGGCTCGAGGTCGTTGGGGGCAACGACCATGTGGTGGCCATCGGGCTGGTCACTTATGCCCTCCAGGCTGTTTAGCCATCTGCACCTGCTTTGTTGCAGCCCAGGCGGGTCTTGAGTTCGTTTGTGTTTTTGGACACGACGGGGTGGCGATCCGGCAACTGGGGCAGAAGAGCTTCACCGCGTTGAACTGATTGTAATTAGCGGGTGGTGTCTCCCGACCGTGCATCGAGTGACATTATAGATGAGAGTCCTGACTTCGGTGCCATTCCGGGTCCAGACGCTGGCGGAGATTTTGTCGATAGCAAACGGATTCCGAGACCGAGTATATAAAGGATGGCCTATAGGGGGGAGATTAGATCTTTCTTAATGCAACATAAAATATCACCACATAAACACTTTAACTGTTTGTCCCGGTGGTCGGCCTGGAGATCGCGAACTAGTTTTTCACCCGGTGATGCCAGACCTGCGTATTCATGAAACAGGATATCGTGCGAGGCTGATACTGGCACAGAGGTCGGTTTCTCTATGGTGCCAAAAACCCGTTAGAGAATAGAGTCCATGCCGATGGCAAGAACCACCGAGAGCCACCCACTCCGCATCACGGCGATGACCCTGGGCGACGGCCGGGGCCGGATCGGCTTCTCGCAGTGCCCCGGTAGGATCGATCGCTACGCAATATCCGGTCCCTGGAAGCGGGATCTCGACGCCGACCTCGACGCGATTCAGCACTGGGGAGCGACTGCGGTGGTCAGCCTGATCACCCACGAAGAGATCGCCTATCTGAAGGTGCACGATCTCCCGAGGGCGGTTCGAGACCGGCACATGGAGTGGTGGCATGCCCCGATTCCCGACGGAGAGGCACCGGAACAGGACTTCGAGCACACCTGGAAGGCCACCGGCGAGTCCATCCGGAACCGGCTGCGGCTCGGCTTCGACGTGCTGCTCCACTGCCGGGGTGGTCTGGGACGTGCCGGGACCATCACAGCCCGCCTGCTGGTGGAGTTGGGCGTGCAACCGGACGATGCGATCCGCCGTGTGCGCGACGCCCACGAAGGGACCATCGAGAACGACTCCCAGCTGGCCCACGTGAGGCAGTGTTCGGCACGAGCACCATCGGTTCCATCCCGGACCGCGGACGACATCCACGACCGGGCGCTCGGGGCCTTCCTCGGTCTGGCGGTGGGCGACGCGGTCGGCACGACGCTCGAATTCTGCTCTCGCGATACGCAGCCGCGTCTAGAAGACATGGTCGGTGGCGGCCCGTTCGATCTGCCGGCCGGCGCTTGGACCGACGACACGGCCATGGCGCTGGTCCTTGCCGACAGCCTGGCGGAATCCAAGACGCTCGACTGCCGGGACCTGATGGACCGTTTCGTGAAGTGGTGGCAGGACGGAGACTACTCGTGCACCGGACACTGCTTCGACATCGGAAACACAATCCAAGAAGCACTCGCCCGGTACCTGCAGACGGGTGATCCGGTCGCGGGTTCGACCGATCCCTGGAGCGCAGGCAACGGCTCGCTGATGCGGCTCGCCCCCGTTGCGCTCCGGTTCAGGCACGACCGGCCGCGCCTGATCGCAGCCGCCGCCGACCAGTCCCGGACGACCCACGGAGCCAAGGAAGCAGTGGACGCCTGCCGGGCGTTCGGCGAGCTCCTAGCGGACGCCATCGCCGGGTCACCGTTCTCGGACGTTCTGGCTCCGAGACGGTTCACGGGAGCGGCGGCAATCACTCAGGTCATAGCCGGCAGCTGGCGAGGACGGACACGGGATACGATCCGCTCCAGCGGGTACGTCGTTCACACGCTCGAAGCCGCCATTTGGTCAGTCGCCCGCACCGGAGACTTCCGCAGCGCGGTGCTGCTCGCTGCCAACCTAGCCAACGATGCCGATACGGTAGCAGCCGTGACGGGGCAGCTCGCCGGCGCCCTCTACGGCCTGAACGCCATCCCCGACCACTGGCGGGAACGCGTTGCCTGGAAGGATCGACTCCTGGCAGCGGCGCGGCGGTTGCTTTCGGAACCCCTTGCCAACCAGTAGAAGTTGGGTGGGTGGCCTGACCTGAACGCGGGTCTCGAGTTCGTTTGTGTTTTTGGACAGGACGGGACCAAAGCATCCTGGTTGCGGGCAGTTCGCCAATCTCACGCAGCTCGAGTTTATGGAAGGGACAGGTCGGAAGCCAGCCCTGCGGCGCGAAATACCCTCGATTCTGCGCGGATTCCAAGGGCGTCTAAGCTGCTGATTTGTGGTCTATTTCAAAAGGGCCGAGTTTTGGCACAGGACGGGACCGACTCGTAGAATTGTGGATTCCAGGAATAGAGCGCTTTTCCCTATCAAAGGAAAGCAAGTCAGCCTCAAGTCCCTGAGCAAGCTCACGATCCCATGGAAGGCCGCCCCCTGCTGTCCCATCTGGGCAAGCAAGCCGTCGACAGCTTTCGCAGTTTCGAAGAGGCACTCGTCACCGAAGACCAGGAGTACGACGTCATCGCGCTCCCCGAGCAGCGTCGTTAGCAACCGGTACCGCGAGACTAGCGAGTTCCAAGGACTCGCGCAGTCAGACTTGTCTCATCTCATCGCCGCCGCGTCTTATTGCTTCGCTGTCTTCTTCGCCTTCTCTGCCGCTTTGGCTTCTCGCACCTTTGCCTTCTCCGCCGCTTTGGCCTTGGCTTCCCGCACCTTTAGCCACGCCCGGACCTCCCGCAGACGGAATTGAGACGCCACGCCGCGCCCTCTAGTGTGGACCGGCATCCCAGACCGCTCCCATTTTGTTACCATCTGTTTATCGACGCCCAAATGCTCGGCTAGTTCCGACCTCGTCAACACTCGCGCTTTGGCCATAGTCCCCCTCCAAATGGCACTGCCCCCTTCTGCATTGAAAGACGCTCTTAGGGTACTACGGTTTCCCCTTGAACGAAGGATTCCAATTCCTTTACTTCATTTCCACTCCTTTTGAGGGTAGCTCGTGTCCGTCAATTCATGACACTGATGGTCTATTTCAAAAGGGCCGAGTTTTGGCACAGGACGGGATTGACAGCGCTTTCGTCCGTGCGAAGAATGAGTCTCTTAGGATAAGGAGAGAAGGGTGATGGCGAACGACGAAGTGGGGGTCGCGCGCCGTTACCACGAGCAAACGAAGCACAGCCCAGAGAGCGTGCGGCGTGACCGGCACTTTCTCGACTGGGACAATCAACCCCTGCCGTTCAAGCTTTATCGTGGGCTCGAAGAGGTGCCGCTTCCGTCGGTCGAGGCTCGCCCAGGACCCGCGGCCCTCCACGCACTACTAGAAAGTGCGGAGGGGGCGATTGAGTCGCTGACTCTGGAGTCGCTCTCCCGTGAGCTTTTCTACACGGCGGGTGTGACGAAGCGACTGCGTCATGCCCGCGGAGAGATGGCGTTTCGGGCGGCCGCCTGCACCGGCGCTCTCTATCACGTCGAGTTGTACGTCGCGATCGGCGAGGTCACGGGGCTCGACGCCGGTCTCTATCACTACGGACCGACGCAGCAGGTCCTGTCCCTTCTTCGTCCCGGTGATTGGCGAGCACACCTGGCCGAGGCGACGGGGGACGAGCTACACGTCGCAGTGGCGGAGGCTGTCCTCGTACTCACGACGACGTTCTGGCGCAACGCCTGGAAGTACCAGGCGCGCGCCTACCGCCACACGTTCTGGGACAGCGGGACGATGATTGCAAATCTTTTCGCGGAGGCAGGCTCCCTCGAGCTCGCTCATCATCTGGTTGTCGGTTTCGCTGACCCACCGGTGAATGCGCTCTTGGACGTCGATCCCGCCAAAGAAGCGACGGTGGCCCTCGTTGCCATCGGCGAGAGTCGCACCGCAGCGCCTCCCGTTCCTTCAGCTCCGGAGCCTCTGGGCTACGCGACGGAGCCTCTGTCTCCGAGTGAGGTGGACTATCCGCTCATCCAAGAAATGCATGAAGCCTCGTCGCTTGCGAACGGGGTGGAGGCTCGCCTTTGGCGCGAGCGCGCGACCTCCTCCTCCCATGATACGACAGAGAGCGGACTACTCGTCCCATTGGGATCGGACGCTCAAGCTTCCGATTCGCTCGAGCAGGTGATCCTAAGGCGTGGCTCGTCGCGACGCTTCGAGCGGGCGCCGATCGAAAAAGAAGCACTTGCGACGGTTCTGCACGCGGCGTTCCAGCGCGTTCCAGCGGACGCGCTCGCCCTCAAGACGACGTTGTGCGACGCCTACGTGATCGTCAATAGCGTGAAGGGTCTCTCCTCCGGCGCCTATATCTATCACCCGGAATCGAAATCTAAACGTCGGGTGCTTTTCCAGGCCTAACACGTGATCGGCCACGACCCGGCGAGCGCGCACTAGCAGGGTGCTGAAAAATGCATCTGCACCCCGTCCTGTGCCAAAACTCGGCCCTTTTGAAATAGGCCATAAATCAGCAGCTTAGTGTCTGTGTTTGCGCCGGGGCCAAGGGCCGTAGGCTTTACAATCGTCTGGCCCGAGGGTGTTATCTTCAGATCCATGATGACGTACCACGTGCAATTCCTACTGCTCGTTCTAGCTGGCTGGGTCAACCGCCAGCAGCAGGATGTGATCGACTACCAGCAAGAGGAGAACCGTGTGCTCCGAGCCGGGCTTCGGGGCAAGCGTCTCAGTCTCTCGGACGACGAGCGGCGCAGGCTCGCGGTCAAGGCCCAGGCTTTGGGCCGCGAGGCGCTGGCCCATATTGCGTCCGTTGCCACACCCGCTACGCTTCTGCGCTGGTACCGCCACCTCATCGCAGCCAAGTACGATGGCAGCAAGAACCGGAGTCCAGGCCGACCTCCGACGGCGAAGGACATCCGTGAGCTCATTGTGCGCGTGGCGCGGGAGAACCCGACGTGGGGATATACGCGCCTGCGAGGCGCACTCAAGAACCTAGGACATGAACTCGGACGCAACACTATCAAGAGGATCCTCGCCGAGCACGGTATCGCTCCTGCGCCGGAACGGGGCAGGAGCATGTCGTGGAGCACCTTCATCAAGGCTCATTGGGGCGCCATCGCTGCGACAGACCTGTTCACCGTCGAGGTTGTGAACCCGTTCGGGCTCGTCCGCTGGGGATGTCCCGCCGGATGTTGAATTTGGGGTAGCGGCGGCTCCTTGGCCGGCCTAAGAATAGGTCTGCCAATAAACCGTCTCCAGAGGGGGACAAGGAGCCACCAATGCCTAGGAAATCAAAGAAGCCAGTAAGAAAGCAAACGCACTCGCCTACGGGCAAGGTAGTTGGCCAAGTCGGTCAGATACTGCTACCGATGATAGCTGGGATCGCGGCCACGAAGGCGGACCTGACGGAATGGGTGTACGAGCAAGGACTGACAGCTCTGCACCTACTGCTCAGAGAGGACGCCGAGGAGATCGCGGGGCTCAAGGGCAAGCACGAGAAGGAGCGAACTCATAACCACTGGGGGAGCACGAACGGAGAGCTGAGCTTCGGTGGTCGTCGCATCCAAGTGTCGCGACCTCGAGTTCGCTCGAAGTCGGGCGAGGAGGCGTCGCTTCCACACTTCGAAGCCTTCCGCGAAGAAGACCCGCTTCCAGAGCGAGTGTTGAATCAGATCTTGGTGGGGGTATCGACCCGAAATTACGGATCGAGTCTGGACAAACCCGCGGCCAAGTTGAAGTCTCGTGGCACGAGTAAGAGTGCCGCCAGCCGTCACCTCGTGAGCCAGACGACTAAGAAGCTTGGGGAATACCTGTCTCGGCGGCTAGAGAAGTTCGAGCTTGCGGCACTGATGATGGATGGCCTTGAGGTGGCCGGACAGACCGTCGTCGTAAGTCTCGGTATCACAATAGATGGAACGAAGGTGCCCATGGGTATATGGCTGGGCTCGACGGAGAACTCTCGGGTGTGCACCGCGATGTTGCAGGACCTTCTCGAGCGAGGCTTGCGCGTCGATGAGTCGATTCTCTGCGTAGTGGACGGAGGCAAAGGCATCCGCAAGGCACTCGTCGACGTTTTGGGGGATCTCGCGGTCATCCAAAGGTGCCAGATCCATAAACTCCGAAATCTCCGCTCGTACCTTCCCAAGTCTCGTCACGCCTACGTGCTCCAGACGATGAAGGAAGCCTACAAGTGCAAGAGTGCCGACAAGGCGCGCAAGCGACTTCAGGCATTGGTGTCTTGGCTCGAGCGAAACGGCTACGACGAAGCTGCCGGAAGCCTTCGTGAAGGGATGGAAGAGACACTCACGGTCGTGAAACTCGCGCTGCCCGCCTTACTTCGCCAGTCTCTTGCCACGACGAACGCCATTGAGAATCTCAACGGAACCATTCGCAGAGTATCGAGAAACGTCAAGCGTTGGAAGAGTCTTTCCATGGTTCGCCGATGGACCGCTCTCGGCGTCGTCACCGCGCAGAAAAAGTTCCGGCGTATCAAAGGCTATCGCCATATGGGCGCTCTCGTTCACGCGCTTAGAAGCAAACAGAAATCTCTTGACAGCGATGAGTTTGCTGCCTAAGAGTATTCACAGGTGCCGCCGCTACCCAACCAAATTCAACAGCGGCCGGGACATCCCCCGTCCGCTACCATGTCCTGTTTGTCATCGATATCGCCACTCGCTGCGTGTGCATCGGTGGGATAACGTCGGACCCCAACGGGGAGTGGATGAAGCAGGTGGCAAGAAACCTCACTGACATGTGGGATGGTTTCCTCCTTGGCAAGCGATACCTCATCCACGACCGGGACCCGCTATTCACCGAGGCGGTACGTGGGCTGTTGAGAGATTCAGGCGTGAAGCCCCTTCGCCTTCCCGCTAATAGTCCGAATCTGAACGCATATGCGGAAAGATTCGTTCTCTCCATACGTCGAGAGTGTCTCGACCGCTTCGTACCTCTCAGTGAGCGACACCTGCGCACAGCGGTAACCGAATACGTAGTGCACTATCACACAGAACGGAACCACCAAGGTCTCGGCAACGAGCTCATCACACCTCTGCCGGCAAGCGCGAATGACGCTGGCCCCATCGTGTCGCGAGAGCGACTTGGGGGCATTCTCAACTACTACTGCCGTGCCGCGTAGATGGTCGCCGGCGACGGTAGCCCCTCGGCGGGCTCGACCGGCGTAGCGTGGAAACAGCTTCAGGAACATGCTTCGATATTCGCTCTCGACTAGGTGGTCATCTGCACGGTGACGACCCGCCCGCCCAAGACGATTGTAAAGCCCACGGCCCTTGGCCCGGTCGCAAACACAGACACTAAGTTGCTGATTTATGGCCTATTTCAAAAGGGCCGAGTTTTGGCACAGGACGGGTTTCGGCTCCGTTGCGATACCCACGGCGGTCTTCCGCACGCTCGTAGCTACGACACCCCAGCGCTTGGTCGACTTCTTCCTCGAGCACGACCTCGATCGCCTCCAGTACCCGCTTACGCAGCCGAAGTTGGACGAACTCCCGGTACTCGCTTACAGACTCCTTCGATATGGTGGTAGGCTTCTTCATGGCGTAATCCTCCTCCTCGCCTTTACAGGCGTGGTTTGGTTTTTCTTAACCGGAGGTTACGCCATTCTTATTTCCACGGGAATCGGGACAGATCCTCTTCTTCAGTGAGCCATCGCTGCGTCGTGCCGTCACTGAGTTCATCCATCATTATCACGGAGAGCGCAACCATCAAGGGCTCGGGAACGCGTTGCTCGAAGCGGAAGAATGCGTCGGCAGTCCTCACGGGAAGGTGCGATGTCGGAAGCGATTGGGCGGTTTGCTCAGTTATTACCACCGCGCCGCCGCATAGGAGTTCGGGCGCGCCAGCTGGACGAAACGGATGGTCTGGAGGAGAGGTCTGCTCGGGGTCGCCTATCGCAGATCCAGTGGCGCGTCGGCTGGTCTCCGCGAATCTCGAGAACGCCTCCAGGATTCGAGACTTCGGCTCCGTTCGCATTTTCGGACACGACGCGCTTATTGGCAACGCATAGGAGGGAAGATGTCTACTGAATTCCGACCGGTTCCCAGCCGAGGGCGGCGGCCGTCCGAACCGCTGCACGAATCACCGCGTTCAACCCCGCGCAGTCGCCACCACCGGTGAGAATCCCGCGACGTTTTTTTTCGTCTGGACATTAGCGTAGCACCCTTTCGATCCAGTCGAGGCGAATTCCCAGATCTCGAGAGTCGTCCGCCCCTTCGATGAGGTTTTTCGGACGCCACGGCTTCGTATCGATGCGCGCGACCCCGTGCTCGCGATCGAGTAGCGACGCCACCTCCTCCGGCACCTCGACAGTCACAACTTCGAAGTCGCGTCCCGGGACGATGGTGCCAAGAACGCGATCGGCCAAACGGATCGTAACCTCGGAGAGTGGCACTTCCCCCTCCCGGGCTCCCGCGAGCCGGAGACGAAGGGACTTGGTTCGCCGGTTCGCGCCGGGGAGAAACACCGACGAGGTTTGCTGACTCCAGCGGTAGCTCACGCCGGAGTCGAGCTCACGCCCGTGAAACCAGGCGACTAGCTCGCCATCACCCTGTCCTCCCACATCGATGCGCGTCAACGGCGGCACGCGGGCAGCCAGCGCGTCGAGGTCCACCGCCTTCGAGAGCGTGAAACCCAGCGAGAACGGAACGGCTTTTTTCGGCGGACCCAAATAGGTGTACTCGTAGATCTCACTGGGCCACAGGAAGTCCTTCACGTGACGGGTAAACAGACCGGAGAGCGACACTTTGTAGTTCGTGATGAAGAAGACGTCCCCGTACCGCCCGCGCCAGCTCTTCAGCAGACCTTCCAGCTGGAGCCGGTTCGGCCTCAACGTGTAGAACTCGAGCACCTGCCGCCCGTGGAGCTCGGCAAGAGGCAGCTCCATCAAGTGAAGCCCCTCGCGACGAGGGAAGATCACAACATCATCGTCGTCGATGTGCCGCGCGAGCTCTTCGACGAAGTCCAGGCTTCCGCGAAACTCGTTGTGGGTCCACAGCGGCCGGCCGGCCGCGGTGTAGATGACCACCAGCGAGACACCGATCACCGTCGCCGCGATACCGCCGAGCCTTCCGAACTGCTCCCGGAGTCTCACCAGGAAGTACGAGATGGCGATGAAAAAACTGGGGAGAATGATCGGAAAGAACCGGCGCATGCCGAAGAAGTGATCGTTCGACACCCGGATCTTGTAGAAGAAGAAGACCGAGAACGTCAGGCCCACCAGTACGAAGAAGGCCCACCGTCGCTCCGGTTTCGCAATGATGAGCATGACGCCCGCGATCGCCAGCGCGACGCCGAAGGGATAAAGGTACCAGCTCATTCGGAGAAAGGCCTCCGCGTCGTGAGGTGCGGTGCGGGCGGCGTGCCACACCGGGCGAATGAAGTAGGCATACGAGGCGAGCGCGAACACGACGAGCGCCGCCGAGATCCCCACCGCGCGGCGACGCGCGAGCTCGAGCGCCCTCCCTGCCAGCCCGGGCGCAAATCGGTCTACCGCTAGGAAAGCGACGAGCCCAGCGATCGCCAGCACCGGAAGGTTGTCCGCCACCCAGCGCCAGTACCATCGGCTGAAGACGCTCCCCACATAGGGTCCCGCGAAGATTCTGGCGTGAACGATGGCGTGAGCCCCCAAAAGCAGGAACGGTACCAGAAAGCCGAGCTCGGGAGCCGCGAATTGACGGCGCAGTCGGTGCCAGCCCATGTACAACCCGACCGGCACCAGAAAGAGGATGCTCTCCAGCCGCAGCAATAAAATCGAGCCGATGGCGAGGCCAGAGAGTACGCCCGCAAGCGGGGAGCGCTTTTCCTGCATGAAGAAAAAAGCCCAGAGGCCGAGGGCGTACAGGAACTGCACCATGACTTCGGCGGACGGAAACCGCGCGAACCACACCTGGATTTGGAACGTCGCGACGAGCACCGTCGACCAGACTGCGCCTTCCGAGCCAAAGAGCCGACGCGATGCGAGAAAGTAGCCGACGACACCCATCAACGCAAAAAAAGGCGTCACATACAGACCTGATTTCATCTGAAACAGGCTCGCGGCGATGGCGATCCAAACCGGATAGAGGTGGAAGCCTTGCGGGAGCACCCGGCCGGACTCCGGACTCTCGAGATAGAAACCGAGAAAGCGCGCCTGACTCCAGGGAGGCAGCTCCTTGTCCACGCGAAAGAAAAGATCCCGATACTCCGCGGGGAGGTTTTTTACGAGTGGATCGACGTAGAGGATGTCCCCTTCGCGCGCGATGTGAAAGCCGCTGTTGACGTAGATGCCCGGGTCTCTGCCTCCCAGCGTGTACTCGAACGGCGGGAAGTAGACCAGGAGCGCGAAGCCGAGGACCGAGACCGCCACGACGAGCTCGACCAAGTCGAGGCGGCCTGGCTCGAAGGCCAGTCGCTTGCGAAAAAAGATCGCGGCGGCGAGGACGCCGGCACCGACGACGAGCGCCACCCGCCCTGGCGAGAACTGCCCGAGCTCGGCAAGGACCAGCGCCACCCATCCAGAAACGACGAGGCTTCCCGCGACGGTGAGAAACAGTTGCTCGCACAGCGAGAGCCGAAGTCGCGCTCCGCCAAAGGCCATCACCCACATCAGGCCGGGTGCCACCAGGAGAACGAGTGTGGCGAGCGCGGTCGGAAATGACGGCATGCTAGTGAACTGTAACACCCGAATCGGCACCGCGTGGGCACCGTCGACCAGTCCGGAGGGACGCATCAAGGGGACGCCGAGCCCGATTACGCCCAACGTCGCAAGAAGAAGCGTTCCACCGAAAATCCAAGCTCGGGAGGACCAGCAAAAGTAACTGAACGCCCAGCCCTAGAAACGCGACGCTGAACGCATACTTCCAGCAGATGAGGTAGGCACCGAGAGTAAGGTTGGGGCCTCCGGGCCACAGCGAGAACTCGCTCGTCAACATGCGCGGACGTTCAGCCGCCGAAAGTCCGGCTCACAAAGGTCAGGACATGCCCGATCTCGGGGCCGGTCTTCTTTTGGGGGTCGTGCCTCATCTCGACCGAAGTCCAGTTGGAATAGCGGATCTTGCGCAGGGCGGACGCCAGAGTCTCGTGATCCACACCTCCTTGTCCTACCGGTCCGAGCCGTGGTTCGCTGACGCGGAAATGACGGTCGTTCCATAGACGAACGACGGGATAGAACTGAAACACGCTTCTCGGCGCAGATAGCCCCGAGCCGATTGTGGTGAAGGAAGTCGTAGATGACGTTCTTCTTCAATCCCGGGCCGAAGAGACACGGAAGCCGAACCACGGTGCTATCGAAGGGTATTGTCAAGTTAATAGAAACTCGGCTGACTGACTCCCAAGATGATGGGTTCGAGTCCTGTCGTGAACCTGGCATGTTGGGGGTCGGTCAGCCCGATTCTGCTTAATTTGACATACCCAGCCGAATGATCGCGTGCCCGGAAACGCTATCGGGTGCGAAGACCGCGTAATGGTCTTCGCCTATCGTCTCGAGCTCGAAGGACACCGCGCCTCCGTCAAGCGAGATTTCGTCCGCAGCCTTGCCTTCGGGTAGTGCGACGCCTAGGCTATCTACGGGAACGTTCGTCTCGAACCAAAGCTCGAGCTTCTCGTCCCCTGGCTCGTACCGATAGAACACCCGTTGGCCCGAAGCCGGCTCGGACACATCCACTTCGCCGGGCTCATCGAGAAGCCGCACTCGCAACTGAACCGAGTCGGCACGAAGCTCGATCCCGAAGAGACCTTCGAATATCGCGGAGGCCAACGCGCCGGCGTTACCGGCATAGTGTGCGCTCCCCCGGGGCTCGTCCTCGCGCGTATACCATTCTGAGAGGCCATCGTGGCTCAGGATCCTGCGCACGAGTTGAAGGAGGTGTTTGTGCGCCGCAACCGCGTGACCCCGCTGAAACTCCGCCACCACGAATCGTCCCGCAAACCAATCCCACTGGCCGCCGTTTTGATAGCTTCCCGCCTCGCGTAAAATGGGATGTTTAAAAAAACCCGTGGGATAAGCAGGCAGAAGAGTCGCCGCGATCGTCGTGAATCCATACTGGTTGCGACGCGCTTCAGCAGAGGCAAAGATCTGCCCGGCTTGCTCGTCCGTCGCCAGGCCATAAAGAGCAGCAAGACCATTCCCTCCCATGGCGAACAGGTCGGAGTCGTCGAAATCGCTTGGCGGAGCTCCCAGTAGTGGGACGTGGACGCGAAAAAATGCGGTCGCGTCACTCCAGAGGAACACATTCGCCGCGTTACGGATCGAAGCCGCACGCTCTTGCCAGTATTCAGCTCGCGCAACGTCGCCGAGATGAAGGTGGAGCCGTGCCAGCTCGCGCGCCGCATGAAAGACGAGCGCGTTCGTATAAATTCCAGCGACGCGCGGCGTCGCATCATCAATGTAGACGGCGCGCTGGTCGCCATAGGTCGGGCTCACGTCTCCCCAATCCGCCGTCAACGCATTGACGACGAGCCCCAAGTCTGGATCGAATCGATGCGATATGACATATTGCAGCGCGAGGTCGAGCCGGTCGATGAGGGCAACACCTTCAATGTGTTGGGTGAGCCAAGACTCTTCTCCGATAATATCGAATACCATGGCGGTGGCGACAACCGCGCTCGCCTCCTGGTCTGCTTCGGTCGTGTTCTTGTCGGCGCTCAGTACGTGCTCGCCGTCGCGATAGACCTCCTCGACCTGAGGCGCGTGGGGAAAATGCTCGATGGCTCCCGAAGCGATCCAATCGTAGAGCGCGCCAGAACGTTTCTGATGCGCAAGATGCTCCTCGATCCAGCTCGTCAAATACTCGCGCTCGTAGAAAAAGCGGGTCACGGGCAATAGCGTTGCGCTGTCGCGAAGCCAGATTTGGGGGTAGCGAGCGCCCGCGCCGAATCCAGTGACGTCACCGCTTCGACCTCGAAAGCTCTTTCGATTCGCTTCCAAGACAGGAATGAAGCGTTCCTGGAGACGATTGAGCGCGTTGTGCGCCGTTTCGTACCGAGAAACGGAGGCATTCCCACGCGACTCTGACGAGGGCTCCGGTGGCCGGCAAGCGGCGGTGAACCCAAACGCCAGCGCGGCCCAAACATTGAGCGAAGCGTACGCTAAACGTCGAGCACTCATTTCACATAACCCAATGCCCACAACCGCTTGAGAAGCTCAGAATCGATGTCGGCGGCTTCAGGTGCGCTAGCCATTGCGCGACGATGTTCCAATACGCCCGTGAGATAATCCCGTGATGCCTGTGCTCCGCAAAAACTCGATCCGTCGTTGATTCCGCAGTTTAGACCTGCCAGGATTGGCCGTTTCGCGGCGAACGGATGACGTGATCCGACGTCATTGTGAACGTGGAAAGGTTCGCTCTTGTGTCTGCTCTCGAATATTGTGCCCGCTTTCGTCAACGTCCTCGCGTTCGCTCGGAATCTTGTCCGTTCGCAGGGTGCCCTCGACATCGAGAATCTCTTTCTCCGTAAGCAGCTCACCTTTTTCGTCGAGCGTGAGCCGTCGTGGAGCGCAAATGATGTTTAGTATGCCAGACGCCGCGCCATACCGACAACGCGACGCGGTTCACGATGGCGGCGCTGGTTCGGCTGTTCGACTGGAAGAATGCCCTTGTCGTCGTGAAGCCCGACACGCTCGTCCGCTGGCACCGGAAAGGATTTCGTCTGTTTTGGCGGTGGAAATCTCGACACAAAGGGCGCCCACCCGTTCCAGAAGAACTCAAGAAGCTGATTGTCGAGATGGCGAGAGCGAACGTCAGCTGGGGCGAAAAGAGAATCGCTCATGAGCTCCTCGTCAAGCTCGGAGTCCGAGTGTCCCCGCGCACGGTGGGAAAGTACATGCCGAGTCGAGATGACAGCGACCGAGGCGCAAGCCATTCATCGCAATGCTGGTCCACATTCGTTCGCAATCATGCGAAGGCGAGCATCGCGTCCTGTCCAAAAACACAAACGAACTCAAGGCTGGCGCGCCGGGCCGTTTCGATCGTCATCGACTTGTGGCGAGCCCCAATTCTGGGGCGTGTCGGAGGCGATGTCGGCGATTCGGGTTCCCCGTATCAGTTCCAGCTCGACCCATTCCTCGGAACGCTATTCGTTTTCCGCAACCGTTCAGGCACGGCCCTCAAACTATTGGTCTACGACGGCCAGGGTCAAGCCGGACAACATCTTGCTCGACGAAGCCAATCTGGCATTTGTGTCGGACTGGGGCCTAGCCCGACCTCTGACCGTTGCGACGCCGATAGCCCGAGAGCCGTTGTCTGTCGGCGTTCGTGACACCGCACACCCTGCACTGACGGGAGCGGGGCAAATCTTGGGTACCGTCTCCTACGCCTCTCCAGAGCAGCTTCGAGGAGAGGCTGACCTTGATCACAGAACGGATATCTACAGCCTGGGCTGCCTAATGTAATGAATGGGAAAAAGGCAGCTGTCCATTCACTGGCACTACAGCGGGAGAAATCAGATTTAAGCACCTGTTCGAGGCACCAGCTCCGCTCGGAAGCTTCTTCAAAAAGACTACGTTTGGTGTGGAAAGGTTGATACGCGAGTGTCTGGAGAAAGACCCTACGAAGAGACCACCTGACTACGCCTCGCTTGATCTTGCACTGGAAGAAGCTGCAAAGAAAAGGAATGTCAGCTATCGGAAATTCCTCCCAGGCGTCCGATATGCCATACCCATGGTCGGTGCAAGGACGTACGGTGACTCCGTTAAATTGGCCAAAGGCACACGGAACGCCGCCGGAACGCACCATGTTGTCGAAGGATCCAAGATCGAACCGTTTATGCGGGAAGCGGACGCCCTCATGGCAGTGGGGGACTACAAGAAGGCGGAAGAAATCATAGGCAGTCTGTTCGTACCAGAGATGGTGGCGGCTGTGCCGGACTACCCTTACAATAAGGCTATCACAATTGGATATGCGCTCTGTCTGGTCCAACTTGGCCGGGCCGATGAGGCAGTTAAGGCGTTGGAATGCCTCTCAGCGGCAAAAGAAAAACCCGCCGAGTACTTCGTCAATCTCTCACTTGCTCTGATCAGGAAATCCGACCACCGTGCTTCCGCGACCATCGCACTCGAAGGATTGCGGCTGTACCCAGACGATCAAGATTTCATCGGCAACCTCCTCGTGGCACAAACTGCAATAGGAGCGTTTGAGGAGGCGGTTGAAACCGCAAAAATCAGACTGGCGCACAAGCGGGATGTTCACTCGTTACATGAGGTAGGGGCTCTACACTGTAAGCACGCTGACAGCATCCGCGAGATCGACTGGCCACTGGCCGTCAAAACGTGCGACTCTCGTCGGCTTGAAGCTTCTTCGGCAGCGAAGCCGGCGATCCTTCTGTGATTGGTGCTTTGGCACGCGGGCTTGTGCGCCGGGGAAGAACTGCAGGAAGGCCCGGACACTTGTTGACAGGCCAAATCCGGTACAAGCAAGGAGGCCCAGGCGTCACTTGGGCCAGAACGTGCTAGCCCGCTACGCTGCGGTAGCCCCGGCCTCGATTCTGGGCCTCTCGGGTGGCCTCTTTTCCGACGCCGCACGGCCCGGTCAGCGCCCGTTCTCCTATTTGGGCGCAAACGTGGCACTCGAAAATCGAGATTAGAGACGAAAACCGAAAATGAGGCCAGTTCAGCCCTTCTAGCGGGTCTCTGGTGCCACCTACCCTTGCAAAACCCCGCCAACCGCGCGGAAAATCTCATCCGTCTCTGCAGTGCCACAATTGGGCAGACTGGGTGGCGGATGAGGCAGTTTGGAGCTATCCGGTCTCGGCTGGTAACCATGAATAACAGGGAAAAACAGGGAATTAACAGGGAATTAACAGGGAATTTGGGCCATTTTTGTGCCGATCCGGCCGTTTTTTGACGTGGTAACCCTCTATATTTCAAATGGTTAGATGGCGATTCCCTGTTCCGAAATAACAGGGAATTTCTGATGAAAGAACAGGGAATTGGAAATCGACGAACAGGGAATTGAGATGAACGAATAGGGAAATGTCAGAGCAGCACGTGAGGGGCTCCATTTGAGCACACGAATTGTTTTCTGTCCCTCCGTTCAAAAGGAGTCCCATCTCCGACTTGGGAGCAAGAATGTCTGGGTCATCGTTCCGAACGCTGGAGCTCTTGTCAATAGGTGTGTAAAAGAAGTTCAGGCAGCAGCAACCTTCGACGACTACTCGGTCAAGACCAAAGCGGAGGTAGGGAGTCGAGAGCGGATGCGATGGAAGTTGAACAGGAGCTGGTTACGAGGCAGCAGCCGCCCGCTGATCGGCTGTATTGGAAGACCCCCGACTTGATAGAATGTGCAGGTATGGAAAAGCTCGACACCGAAAAAGCCGTCAAAATACTAAATACGATCTTGGAGCAGGAGCTCGCGGGGGTCGTTCGCTACACCCACTATGCGCTCATGGTGACCGGCCCCAATCGGCTGCCGATCGTGGAATTCATGAAGGCACAGGCCTCCGAGTCCTTGGACCATGCTCAACAGGTAGGTGAGATTCTGACTGGCCTCGGTGGCCACCCATCGCTCAGTGTGGCGCCCCTCGAAGAGACCTTTCAGCATTCGCTCAAGGCGATTCTCCAGGAAAGCGTGAACCACGAGAAGAACGCTGTGAAGCTCTATGTCGACCTCCTCGAAGCGGTAGAGGATGCGAGCATCTACCTGGAGGAGTTCGCGCGCACCATGGTTGGGCAAGAAGAGCTTCACCAGATGGAGCTCAAGAAAATGCTTCGCGACTACAGCGAGGCGTCCGGCGCCGACTAGCAATCTTCTCATTTCGTCGATGTCCCTGGCTCGAAGCCTCTTCTACGCGTGGGAGAAACGGCTCGCCTTCAAGGATGATCCGGGCCTGGAAGTCGGCGGCGGACTGCGCTACCAGCATCCTGCGGGGTTGATCGCAGAAGGACGTGCCAGGCGGTTGGCCATGCACGAAGGTACGATCCGGGAGTGGGGGGTCGGCGTGTTGCTGCGTTTCGATCCCGGTATGGTTGGGCGCGGCCTGTCGGTGAGTCTGGCGCCCTCGTGGGGTGAGACCGTGAGTGGCGTGCAGCATGTGTGGGAGCATGGCGCAACCGACTTGGTACCGCAGGACGTATTGGGCATGCGTATGGATACGCGGGTCGGATACGGCTTGCGCGCCTTTCGCGGTCGTGTCGTGCTTAGCCCTGAGATGAGTCTTGCTCGCGGGATGGTACATGGCTACCGATGGTCGTTCGTGGCGATGATGCACGGTACGATACAGTTTTAAACGCGGTAGGGTCGAGGGCTGGCGCGGTGCTCCGTAGGCGCGGCCTGTTAGCGGCGGCTGTAAATTGCACATTTGTGGCGGACGAAAATTGGGTGCTTGCGCTGTTTGCTGTTGGTAATGTGTACGTATCTCTTTGCAATAAAAGCGCTTACGCTCCATTTAGCGCGCGGCGAAGGTCGTGAGCGCTATTTTGGCTGTAATTTAATGCAGCGTAAAGTCTTAGCGTCATCTCACCAACACTTAATGGCGGAAGCACCGACAATAAACGCCCTTAGCTAGAGCCTGTTGCAAAAGCCCGTTAGCGCCAAAGAGGGGAAATATACGGTAGCGGGGGGTAGGACTACTTATTAACGCGAGCGCTGTTTCGGGCTTGTTCAGAATGTTTTCCTTGTTCATGTCGCTCAGTTTGCGGAGAGACTTCTGAAGGCGCTGCCAGGCCTGAACGCCGTCGCGGATGCTCTTTTGAGCCGCTTTCGGCACGTAATAGCCGGTGGTTTTGGCCGTGGTCGTCGGTGTCCTGCCCATAAAGAAGCGCCGGAAGCACAAGCACCATCGCGACAGCAAGTCTCATTGGACACCTACCGCATTCCATCCGGCACGGACGGTCTGTTCTTCGACGCCACCAGCCCCGTAGAGTTCTCGGGCCGCTCGAATCGTGGCCTCTCTAGCGTCTGAAAAGTTGGAGCTAGGCACCAAGTAATACATGAAGCCCCTGTAGAAGACCCGCTCCATCCGTTCCATTTGCGCGAAGCCGATGCCGTTGACGCTGATGCCGGAGACTCGGTTCGTGCCGCCCATGACCATGAGGTAATAGGCGTGGTTCGCGATGCTGGAGTTGTAGTGAACACCACCGTTATCCGCGGATCCGATGTAACGGATACTGTAGTGATCTGAGCGCGGACGCCTTCCACTCGTTGGGCTAGAAAAGGATCTAAGATACGGTCCGAAGTCGATGAATAAATCCTCCCCTTGTAGCCAGTCAGCCTTGAGGCGACCATCACCTACGGGCTGAAATAAGAACTCTGTGGCAATTGACATGATGTCCGAGATCGCCTCGTTGAGAGCCCCTGATTCGTTGCGGTAGATCAGATCTGAAGAGTGTTGCGTAACCCCATGGGTGATCTCGTGCGCGACAATATCAAGAGCCGAGGAAAAAGGACCGAACGTAATGCCGTCCCCATCGCCGTAGTTCACAGAGTTGTCGAAGGGAAGGTAAAAGGCGTTGTTATGCCTCGGGCTGCCTGGCCAATAAATGTGAACGTAGTTGATCGCTACGAGGCTCCGGTTGTCAAGACCGATCCGATTGTGACGCTTGAAGTAGTAGTCGTATGTATATCCTGCGTACACGTGAGCATCCACCACCGTCCCGTCCCGCCACTCGTTGTCTATATCGGTGGCTAAAAATGCGTCAGTTTCCGTTCTGAAGAAGAACCAAGACACGAAATCGAAGTTGACATCGTAGGTTTTGATACCAAACGGCCGAATGGTGTCCACGGCCCTGAACGTTCCGGCCGACTGCTCGGTGGTCATCTTCTTCCTGTCTCCCCACGTCCCGATTCCGAGGCCAACACCCTCGTACTGAGTACGGATGTCGTTCCACGTGAGAACCCGCTCGCCCGTGTGAGCGTCGATGAACGACATGGAGTGCATCTGGGCTACGTGTCAGAACGTAGTACGCGAGCACGTACCCATCGGCAAGCGGCAAGACCACGAGTTCAGTGTCGCCTACGACGAAAGCCTCTGGCCCTTCCAGTTCGAGCGCACGCGCCTCCGCTTGGCTCGCCGTAAGGCTGGATGTCGTGTTGATACCGATATCATCGTAGACGTTGCCCGTGACGGACAGCACCAACCCAGACTGTTTTTGCCAAACCAGCTGGCCTCCGAAAACACGGATGCCGTTGTGGTACTGGTTCATCCTTTCGTGGTGTCGGCCCTGAAAACTGCCGTCAACCTGTGAGCGTTCGTACACGAGACGACCAGAACTCAGCATGGCGTCGACTTCGCTTGCTACGGCTGGAACTTCAGCTGAATTGCTGGCCCACACGGTCCTAGACTCACGGAACGGTTGAGCGCTCAGAACCGAAGGAAGAGTAAAAAACAGAAACAAAGCGGGTAGGATACGCACTGATCACCTCCACATGTCATTTTCCAGAATCATGACCCCCGTCCTGTGCCAAAACTCGGCCCTTTTGAAATAGGCCATAAATCAGCAGCTTAGTGTCTGTGTTTGCGCCGGGGCCAAGGGCCGTAGGCTTTACAATCGTCTGGCCCGAGGGTGTTATCTTCAGATCCATGATGACGTACCACGTGCAATTCCTACTGCTCGTTCTAGCTGGCTGGGTCAACCGCCAGCAGCAGGATGTGATCGACTACCAGCAAGAGGAGAACCGTGTGCTCCGAGCCGGGCTTCGGGGCAAGCGTCTCAGTCTCTCGGACGACGAGCGGCGCAGGCTCGCGGTCAAGGCCCAGGCTTTGGGCCGCGAGGCGCTGGCCCAGATTGCGTCCGTTGCCACACCCGCTACGCTTCTGCGCTGGTACCGCCACCTCATCGCAGCCAAGTACGATGGCAGCAAGAACCGGAGTCCAGGCCGACCTCCGACGGCGAAGGACATCCGTGAGCTCATTGTGCGCGTGGCGCGGGAGAACCCGACGTGGGGATATACGCGCCTGCGAGGCGCACTCAAGAACCTAGGACATGAACTCGGACGCAACACTATCAAGAGAATCCTCGCCGAGCACGGTATCGCTCCTGCGCCGGAGCGGGGCAGGAGCATGTCGTGGAGCACCTTCATCAAGGCTCATTGGGGCGCCATCGCTGCGACAGACCTGTTCACCGTCGAGGTTGTGAACCCGTTCGGGCTCGTCCGCTACCATGTCCTGTTTGTCATCGATATCGCCACTCGCTGCGTGTGCATCGGTGGGATAACGTCGGACCCCAACGGGGAGTGGATGAAGCAGGTGGCAAGAAACCTCACTGACATGTGGGATGGTTTCCTCCTTGGCAAGCGATACCTCATCCACGACCGGGACCCGCTATTCACCGAGGCGGTACGTGGGCTGTTGAGAGATTCAGGCGTGAAGCCCCTTCGCCTTCCCGCTAATAGTCCGAATCTGAACGCATATGCGGAAAGATTCGTTCTCTCCATACGTCGAGAGTGTCTCGACCGCTTCGTACCTCTCAGTGAGCGACACCTGCGCACAGCGGTAACCGAATACGTAGTACACTATCACACAGAACGGAACCACCAAGGTCTCGGCAACGAGCTCATCACACCTCTGCCGGCAAGCGCGAATGATGGGTGACCTCCTTTTAGATTGTCGCCGGCGACGGTAGCCCCTCGGCGGGCTCGACCGGCGTAGCGTGGAAACAGCTTCAGGAACACGCTTCGATATTCGCTCTCGACTAGTCCCCTGGATCTTTGATTACTATACAAAGTTAGGCTTTTCGCCAGCCCATAATATTCATAATATTCATGCACTTAGAAGGGTTTCGGCAAGCTCTGCTTTGTCTAGTTTTTTCTGATACAGTGGACTAGGTGGTCATCTGCATGGTGACGACCCGCCCGCCCAAGACGATTGTAAAGCCCACGGCCCTTGGCCCGGTCGCAAACACAGACACTAAGTTGCTGATTTATGGCCTATTTCAAAAGGGCCGAGTTTTGGCACAGGACGGAAAAGGCTTTTCCAAGGCGGCTGTTGGGCTCCACCACGCGCTCGCGGAACTGCTTTTCGATCCACTCGTAGAGCGCATCCATCACCGGCCGGCTGTGTTGCTGGTGATATGCAAGCCGCGCATCGGGGGTCATGTCGCGCGTTTCGTCGTCGTTGCGGTAGATGGTCGCGATGTCCTCGAGCACCCGCTCGCAGTGTTCGGGGAAGGCTGGCTCGGCCTCGAAGAAGTAGCGGCGTGCGTGCACCATGCACTTGGCGGTAATCCGTCGCGGCGAGCGCGGTGCCATCGAGGAGGCGTCGGCCATATGGATGACATCGCTCTCCTGAACGGTGCGCTGATTCAGGAGCCGGTCCATGTTTTCGCCCGCATGCCGTCGTCCGCTCGCGTACAGGATGATCGGAGCAAGCGTGGCGTCCAAGCCGCGGGCAACAATGCCCGTGGTGAAGATGCCCGTGCGCTCGCCTTTGCCTTGAGTCAAGGTCTCGTTCTCCGCCATCAACGTGAGGATCCGTGCGCCGGTGTCGTCACTGTGAACCAGCGGCCGGTTCGCGGCTATCGTCTCCATGTGGCGGAAGACCGGGAACACGGCATTCGCCATCGCTTCGACCCGCTCGAACTGCGTGGAGGCGGCAAACGGAACCCCCGCCCACTTTTGCCACTGCGCCAGGCGGTGGTGGGGCATGCCCATGGCGTAGCGCAACACCGAAACGACCGCGTCCACACTCGGATGGTACTTGCTCGCCCAGGCCTGAGACGGAAGTGGCGCTGTGAACGTCTTCTGGCAACTTGCGCATCGCAGCATCTGGCGCTCGTACACCGTCGCCTGGATCGGCGGCTGAGCCTTCAGCTCCACATCCTTGTTCGCCGCATGGGTGTCGTAGAGCTTGCCCCGGCACAGTGGCTCGGGGCAGGGGCCGCTCGCCTTCAGCTCGGGATGCGAAACCGCTACGTGCTCGGCACCAGGGTAGTCCTTGGCCCCGTTGCGCCCGTGGCCCTTGTTCTTCCCTTTCCCCTTTGCCTTCGTGCGTTTCGCGCGACGTTCCGTTGTCGCCATGCCAGCGCCTCGACGATAGCGACATCGCAGCAGATGACGCACCGCCTCGAGCAGCACCGGACACGCATCCTCGGGAATCTCCCCTTTCGACAGCCGCTCTTCCAGGCGCAGGAGCTCGGCCCGCTCGAACCTTCATCGCGAAACGCCGAGCTCTCGGCGAAACTCACGCACCAGCGGATACACCAAGCATGTTTTCACCGCTTCGGCTTTTCTCTTGTGCCGGTCCATCCGGCCCCGGCCCGAAGTCACTCCCACCTCCACCCAGTTCGCTGCCAGATAGCACGTCCCCTCGTAACGCTCCCTCTCCACAAACGTCTCGAGCAACACCGGCCTCACCCCGTAGGCTTCCTCCCAGTCATCGACCACCACTCGCGCTGCCAACGACAGCACGTGACTCGCGAGGCCTTTGATGGAAAGCCACGGCAGGATCAGGAACCGACTGTTGTTGACCACCCGGGGAAGGTTCTTCTGCCGCGTTGCGTCATCCCAACCGATGAAGCCGTCACGCGCCTGAAGCCACCGCGCCGCCGAGGAGAACTGCACGCACCCACAGAGCTCCCGCCGAGGATTCGACATCCAGACCAAGTACCGCAGGTGCGCGCCAAAGGCCACCTTGTGGCCCAGGTAGTGGTAACGCGCGACCAGTTCCCTCCATAGCGCTCGCTCCTCAGCGTTCGCCACCAAGCCCAGCATCACCGGAGCGACGTCCGATAGCTTGCCCTCACGCCGTGGCCGCTCGCGACCAGCCTTCGTGTAGTGGATGCTCGTCGGTCCGCGGCGCCGCTGCTCGTGACGCGGGGGCAACGTCACCAGCCCCTTCGCTTCGACAACCTCCAGGTACTCGTAGCATTCCCGGGTCTTGAGATTGCCGTTCCGACGAACCCACCCCAGGCCCTCATAGATCGTGCGCGCCAGCTCGTGCCGGGACAGACCACACGTGGCGATGATCTCCGTCAGCACGCTCCATTCCTCGGCGGTCACGGTCGTGCCGCAAAAGGTGGGTCGCTTGGCTGCGGTGTCGAGTGCAGCGTTTCCTGCCTGGGTCACTGTTTTCCTCCCAGCCTGAGGTTACACAGTCAGCCAGCGTTTGTCCAGTCCTTTTTTCCCTCTCTCTCTGCCCGCGAGAAAAACAACACACCCGGCGTTCAGCTTACCGAATCGCCCCCACGTTCCCACGCACTACTACCGCAAGGACACACCGCTTCGTACCTCTCAGTGAGCGACACCTGCGGACAGCAGTAACCGAATACGTAGTGCACTATCACACAGAACGGAACCACCAAGGTCTCGGCAACGAGCTCATCACACCTCTGCCGGCAAGCGCGAATGACGCTGGCCCCATCGTGTCGCGAGAGCGACTTGGGGGTATTCTCAACTACTACTGCCGTGCCGCGTAGATGGTCGCCGGCGACGGTAGCCCCTCGGCGGGCTCGACCGGCGTAGCGTGGAAACAGCTTCAGGAACACGCTTCGATATTCGCTCTCGACTAGGTGGTCATCTGCATGGTGACGACCCGCCCGCCCAAGACGATTGTAAAGCCCACGGCCCTTGGCCCGGTCGCAAACACAGACACTAAGTTGCTGATTTATGGCCTATTTCAAAAGGGCCGAGTTTTGGCACAGGACGGGGGGCGCCATTGCTGCCCTACTCTGTCAGCCGCCCGTCTTTGGGCAACTGCGGCAGGATGACCTGATGGCCTACCTAGTCTCACTGGTTAGAACGGGACCCCGAGGCGGACGTAGTAGCGGACTCCTTCCCCTTCGGCCAGCGGAAACGCGACCCCGATGCGCAGCCGGTGCGGGACTTGGTAGAAGGTAAGCAAGTCCGTGCTGAGCTCGAACCCGGCTGACATCAGGGGATGGAGTCTCGGGTGCTCCACATCAGAGGACGGCGTACTGAAACCCCACGCGTTACCGGCGTCGATCAAAACGGAGCCAAACAGACGATCTACGTGGAAGGGCCACGCCCCGAGCCCGCGGTTGACGAGCGCGAGCGGCGCACGGAACTCGACCGACGCCGACCAGGCATGGCGTCCCGACCGTGTGGATGTCTCGTAACCCCGAACGGGTAGAAAGCCAGAAGCGCCGCCCACGCCGAAGTACCCAGTGCCTGTCCCCGGACCTCTTGCCGTGCCGACGCCCGCCCGCACCGCCAGAACCGGCGCCGCGAAGCCTGGTCCGGGCAGAGGCACGTAGCCCCTGAAGCGGCCGATGAGGTCATCGGCAGACTGATCCATCGCAGAGCGACCAGCGAGCGTCCCTGGAACGTTCAGGTCATTGCGCGTCCGGGCGCGCACGAACATTGACGCCCCGCGCGCTTTTCCCATCTGGAACGCGTGCGATCTAGCGGTGGAGACGCTCAGCGAGACGGCGAATTCGCTCAAGGTGCTGCGCGGACGCGTAAGCTGGTAGCGCTCGGTCGACTGCAGAATGTCGTCCAAGAATTCCCGGTCGCTCTGCACCAAGCCTCCGGAGACGGTGAACGCGACTGGCGTGCGCATTCTGGGACGACGCAGGCTCATCGATGCCGCCACTCGCCGTTCCCGCTCGAGAACAAAGAAGGTCTCTGGCGAGCCCTCCTCCCCCGCCGGCGGGCGCCGCACCCGAACACCATCGTGGCCCCACGTCTGGGACGCCGTCAGACCGACAGTCGGGTTCCCGAGCCCTCGATACTCGTACGACATGTCGCCCTCGCCCTTGCCGCCCGATGTGAAGACCCGCAAGCCAACCTCGTAGGCGTGCCGTCCGACGAGGTCGAACCCCGACGTTCGGCCGCCGACCGCGTAGCCGAGCAACTCGGCGCGTGGAACCTCGACATCTCCAGCAGTCGTCGGCCCGGTCGCCGTCGGCTCGCGCAGCGATGGCCACCAGTACGTCGGGCGAAGTGTCGGGAGCGGTGTGTAGCCGCGTACCGTTCCGTTCAGATCACTTGTCAGCGCCTCGGCAGCGGCGTCGGCGGTGCCAGCCGTCATATCGTCAACGGCGGGAACTGTATCGAAGCGGGCAGCCGGATCGGGAGCGAGCGGCGCGGAACCGGGCTCGAACGGGACCCGCTCCACCTCCCAACCGTCGACGTGGTATCCCGAGAAGTAGACCCAGTCGCCCGCGGGATCGACGCTCGGAAACGTCGCTCCGGTGCGCATGTTCGTCAGCATAATGGGGGGGCTTGTCGTGCCGTTCTGCAGATCGACCTCGCTGGCAAGGATGTTCAAGATCCCCGTGCGATCAGACGACCAGACTAGATGGCGCCCGCTGGCGCTCCAAGTCGGCGCGAGGTCGAGCGCTCGGTCTTGCGTCACCTCGTGCACCAGACGGCCGTGGGCATCAAGGATGACGACATCGTGCAGTCCTTCGGTCCACCGCGTCGCTGCTATCCAACGCCCGTCGGGCGAGACGGCCGGGTAGGCCCAGTGGGTGTCCGCTTCAGGTGGCACGAGTTCCTCAATTGAGCCACCGCGCAGGTCGACCCGAACCAGACCGTTCGTCCCGTCGCCTTCCACCACGGCGACAGCCCATGCTTCGTCGGGCCCGACCGATGGCGCCGTCAGCCTAGCTTCCTCCGTCACGCGCCGCACCGAACCGCCAGGCGTGACGATGTAGAGGTCACTGAAGACTCGATAGCGATCGGCGAAGTCGAGCTGGGCGAAGACAATCTGACCGGAAGGAAGGAAGTCGAACGTGGTGATATGATTCGTCCGCGTCAACGTCGAAGATGCGCTGCCGTCGGGCCGCATCGAGACGATCCTTGGATCCGACCGCCCATCTGCGCGGACGTAGACCAGAGAACGGCTGTCGGATGACACCTTCGGGTGGACAGCTTGGCGCGCGTCCCGTGTCAGCGTCTCTGGCTCGGTGATTGGACCGAATTCGTCCAGCTTGCTATCAAGAGCCTCAGCCAAAGCCAGCATCTCTTCAGTCCACACATCCCACTCGCTCGATAGCGAGACTCCGAACGCACGCCTTCCCGCACCGTTGAGCCGATAGGGCACCCACTGCCCCGCCACAGCCTCGACCAGGGTGGCCATACGATCCGGACCGTACTTCTTCAAAAGATATTCGAAGAAGAGCGAGCCGTATACGTAACGGCGACGGCCTGCTGGCCACTCCGGTGAATTACCGCCCGCCTGTCCAATGGTCTCGAAGCGTCCTTCGAGCGCTGCGGTGCGCAGCACCATCTCGTGAAAGGTCCCGTGTACGCGGCCGGCGTCTGTCAGCGCCGACTCGTACCAGGTCGCAAGTCCCTCAATGACCCAACTGGGAACCGTGATTCCCGGAAAGACAACCGGAACCACATCTGGAGCCCGCCCAACTAGGGCACGAAAGACCTTGCCCAACGCTCCGGCGTAGTCGAGGTGGAATATGTGCGCTAGCTCGTGCGTGACCAACAGCTCCAGCCAGTCGTCGAAGTAGGCCAGCGCGAGATGGTCGACCGGAGGCCGCGCGTAGAGCGTGATCCGGTTCGAAGGTCAGTACAGGGCCGAGCCATTCGACACATCAATGTGGTCGGTTAGGATGACATCGATCGGACCGTTCGGACCTTCGAGGAACTGCGCGGAGAGCTTGCGGTGCGCCCGCTCGGCCAAGTCAGCCGCTCTCCTGCCCAGCGCTTCGAGATGCTCAGGGAAGGTGACACGAAAGTGCTCCGTCTCAAGTGTCTGCCACGCTTCGTCCGGGGGAACCTGAGCCGTTGCCGCCACAGCCGCCAGCAGGCAGACTATCCCTGCCAGGAGGAGATACGACGCGGGACGCGGCATGGCGAGTTCTCGGTCAGTGCGGGGCCTAGTAAACGTGGGAACCCCTCCGGCTCCGGCTCTACCGGGGCGGCCCTCAGGGTTTGACCTCGTCCTATGCCAAAACTCGGCCTTTTTGAAATAGACCATAAATCAGCAGCTTAGTGTCTGTGTTTGCGACCGGGCCAAGGGCCGTGGGCTTTACAATCGTCTAGCCCGAGGGTGTTATCTTCAGATCCATGATGACGTATTACGTGCAATTCCTACCGCTCGTTCTGGCTGGGTCAACCGCCAGCGGCAGGATGTGATTGACCTGCGTGATAAACTCTGGTCCATTCATGCTACTGATTGCCGAACTTATCGACTACTACTCCGTTGTCGTCATCGTCGCGGTGATCCTCAGCTGGCTTCAGCTCCCGCCGAGCAACCAGGTAGTTCGCATCACCCGGATGTTGACCGAGCCGGCTCTGGCACCGATTCGTAGGCTGGTGCCGTCGGCGGGGGGGATCGACTTCTCGCCGTTGATTCTGCTTGTCCTCCTTCAGATTCTGAAGGGCGCGTTGATCTAGCGCTGTTACTATATGCTACTCTTGGTCTCCAGGCTTCTGTTTCCTCAACGTTACAAGCGAGCAGTTGACGCGGCGTGGACGGTGGGGCCCGCGACAACCATTGAGCAGAGCTACCCTTTGGGCGGGTCGTCACCATGCAGATGACCACCTAGTTGAGAGCGAATATCGAAGCGAGGGGCCCTCCTCCAAAATCGCGGCGACGTCGTCGGGGGGCGCGAGCCCTGGCGGCTCGTCTTCGGTTCCGAGTCCCGAAGTTTCTGACAAGCCGCGGCGCCGTGGTTTTACGGTGGAGTACAAACTCTCCGTTCTCAAGAAGGCCGACGCCTGCACCAAGCCCGGAGAGCTCGGGACGTTGTTGCGCCGAGAGGGGCTGTACTCGTCGACTCTGTCGGGGTGGCGTCGTCAGCGACGCCAGGGCACCTTGGCCGCTCTGCGCGCAAAGAAAAGGGGTCGGAAGGCAGACCCGGTTAATCCCTTGGCTCCGCGTGTCGCGGAGCTCGAGCATGAGATTCGCCGGCTCAAACAAAAGCTCCACCATGCCGAGACCATCATCGACGTCCAAAAAAAACTCTCCGAGATGCTGGGGGTCCCAATGACACCCCTCGAGAACGAAAGCGACGAGAGATGAACGCTGCCGAGGAGCTCGCCGAGCACGTAGGTATTCGTGCTGCTTGTGAGGCCCTGGGGGTTGCCCGGGCCACGTTTTATCGTCACCGGCAACCCTCAGGAGCCTCGAGCGAGCCCTCAGCTGCCTTTTCACCGCGGGCTCTCGATGCGGGCGAGCGTCAGGCCGTCCTGGACACCCTCCACTCACCACGCTTCCTCGACCAAGCACCCCAGGAGGTCTACGCAACTCTGCTCGACGAGGGGGTGTATTTTTGCTCCATCCGAACCATGTACCGTATCCTCGAGCAGGAGCACGAGCTTCGCGAGCGTCGCAACCAGCTCCGCCATCCCAACTACCAAAAGCCTGAACTGCTAGCCACCGCACCCAACCAGGTCTGGTCTTGGGATATCACGAAGCTGCTGGGGCCCGTCAAGTGGACATACTTCTACCTCTACGTCATCCTCGACATCTTCAGCCGCTACGTGGTGGGCTGGATGGTGGCCAACCAGGAGAGCACCGCCCTCGCCAAGCGTCTGCTCGCAGACAGCTGCGCCAAGCAGGGTGTTGTTGCCGGACAGCTAACGATTCACGCCGACCGCGGGCCTTCGATGAAATCGAAGGGAGTCGCCATGCTGCTCGCGGATCTCGGCGTGACCAAAACCCACTCTCGCCCTCACGTCTCCAACGACAATCCCTACTCCGAGAGCCAGTTCAAAACTCTCAAGTATCGTCCCGCTTTCCCGGAGCGTTTCGGTTCCGTGCAGCACGCCCGCGAGTTGTGCCGCGGTTTCTTCTGCTGGTACAACGTGTCCTTGCGGTAGTAGTGCGTGAGAACGTGGGGGCGATTCGGTAAGCTGAACGCCGGGTACGAACTTCCCGTTCGTGGCTTCGCGGGATGTACAGCGATGTCGACCGACCCTCCTCGTTGCGAAACTTCAGGTACAGGTGGGGACCATGGAGACGATTCGGGTCGGTTCGGCACCCGCAGGCGGTTTTACCACAGCGAAGCATGACCTCCGTAAGCGTGCCCGGTACAGCGTTCTCGGCCGAGGGTTTGAAGCCGTTGCAGTAGTCGTGTCTTAGTCATATATAGAAGATTAAGACTAATCGCAAAAAGCAAGAAAGTCAAGTCCCTGCTGCGTTCTTGGGAAGAAAATCAGCCCTTCAACCGTGAAGGGCGACTCTCTTCTCCTCAGCTCGCTGATACCATCGCTTCCGGCGTCGAGCGCCACGAAGGTCCAACCCCTCCAGCATCAGTCCCAGCTCGCCAGAGTCCAACTCAACGTGCCTAGCCGGTCGCCGGTCTCGTCGAAGAGCTTGCCTGCCAGTGGGGAACGGGCTGCACGGCCCTTCGTCGTGCGTCTCCTTGGTTTGGCAGCCCCTGCCTGCAGCTGCGTTTGGACCGCGTCCCAGAGCTCCGGAGCAATGATCGATGGATGCTGGCCCTCGTAGACACGCCTCTGGTGCCGGATGCGGCCGGCGTAGAGAGGATTGGTCAGCAGGCAGTGGAGGTGTCCGCGACGGAACGGCAGCCCGCCCGTTCGGGTTCCATCCGCGGTGAAGCGTTGCTTGGTACGCAGTCTCAGACGGTCCGCCTCGGCCTTCACCTGCCGGAGCGTTTCGTGCTTTCGGTACAGCGCATAGAGCGTCCGGACCGTTTCGGCCTCAGCCTCGTTGATGCGCAGCGTGCGCCCGTCCTTCTCATAGCCTAGCGGTACGCGGCCGCCCATCCATAGTCCCTTGCGCTTGGAGGCAGCGACCTTATCGCGGATCCGCTCGGCCGTGACCTCGCGTTCGAATTGTGCGAAGGACAGCAGCATATGCAGCGTCAGTCGTCCCATGCTGGTCGCGGTGTTGAAGGACTGAGTCACCGAGACGAAAACCGCGCCGGCCGCCTCGAGCCGCTCGACGAGCTTTGCAAAGTCGGAGAGGGAACGGGTCAGCCGGTCGACCTTGTAGACCACAATCTGGTCGACGAGACCTGCGTCGATGTCGGCGAGCAAGCGCTGCAGGCCCGGGCGCTCCAGGGTTCCTCCCGAGAGCCCCGCGTCCTCGTAGACGGTTGGCAGCAGCACCCAGCCCTCCGCTTTCTGGCTCGCGACATACGCGGCGCAGGCTTCTCGCTGCGCATCGAGGGAGTTGAACTCCTGTTCGAGACCCTCTTCCGCACTCTTTCGCGTATAGATGGCACAGCGGATCTTCTTCATGTTAGGCCTTGCGCTTGGGCGTGAGACCGAAAAAGCGTGGTCCAGACCAGTGGGTGCCGGTGATTCGCTTTGCGATGGTAGTGAGGGACGGATAGGTTTTGCCATCGAACCGATAGCCGTTGTCGATTACCTCGACCTGGTAGGTCCGGCCATTCCACTCGCGGACGAGATGGGTGCCGGCAGAAACGGACCCTGCGGGAGCGGCGGAGCTTGGTGTCTCGTTCGCCATGGCAGCCAGAGCGCGCCGGGTTGCGGCCGAAAGCCCGCCATGGGTCCGGCACTGGCGTTCGTGCAAGAGAACGCGGCGCAGGAAAACACGCGAGAGCGAGCTTGGAGGAGCAGCCCCAAAGGTCTGCTCCCAGACCCGCCGTAAGCTGGCGAAGTCCAAACCGTCCAAAACGACGTTCCGGCCAACCCCTGTATCCTGCGGCATCACCGAACGTTCGCTCTTGTGCTCGATAAAGTCCAGTCTAATGAGGGACTTCCGGGTGCGAAGTTCACTGCCCGTAGCTCGCCCCGCAGCCGATTTGAGCCAGCCGTGCGCACCCCCGGTGGGCCTGTCGCTCGCCACCCGCAGCTCTGGGGTCGGAAGCCAGCCCTGCGGCGCGAAATACCCTCGATTCTGCGCGGATTCCAAGGGCGTCTAAGCTGCTGATTTGTGGTCTATTTCAAAAGGGCCGAGTTTTGGCACAGGACGGGATCCCAATCCCTGCTATCGTGTCGCTGGGCTCGCCGATGCGCGTACAGTAGATCAGCGTTCAGTCGTAAGCATTCAGCAACCAGCACTTGCGCCGTGCCGAATCGGTCCGAGCGAAAGTTCAGCACCGTAGGATTCGGAGCGTGAACTTGAACGCCGAATGCTAGACCACTTGACACGGTTCGGGCGCGTTCGCTACTATCCTTATTACGGGTCTACGCGGATTCGTGTGGGTTGAAGACGGCATTTCTGGGTAATGGCGGAAGGAATGCCGCCACGGTCTTCAGCTTGAGATATTCCTCGTCGCGATAGCCGTAGGCGCGTCGTTGCAGCACACGGATTTTGTTGTTGACCCCTTCAACTAGGAGGCGCAGACGTTCCATCTCGGCCACCGCCTTGTCCGGCATATCCCGGCACAGCTTGCCCACATGCGTCGCAAAACGCTAGGTGTAGCGCGAGTTGTTCGCCAGCCAGTCCAGGTGTTCTACATGCAAACCGCCGCACCCAGGACAGTTGACGCGCCAACGCTCGTATTCCAGAGAGATCCGCCAGCCTGCCAACGACAGGTCGCGGACCCGGCACACTTGCTTGTCATAGCGCCCCCGGCACCGTTGCCCACAGTAAGAGCACACAGCTGTTTTTTTCGCCTCTTGAGCTGGATGACGCGGGCGTATCGGTCATCGAATACACCCTTCAATCCGGCACCAGCCACGAAACCTGGCAGCGCAAACAGCGAGCGGATCGACTGGGAATTTTTCACTCGGTTAGCCTATCCGAAAAACGGACCACTTTTCAGCACCTGATGAAGTCTGGATACCTTTTCCACACAATGAGTTACACTGTTTTCCGTCAGGACTTACCCACACGAATCCGCGTAGACCCCTTATTACTAACGACTTATTCTTGTGGACCCTTAATTTCTGTCTTAGATTCTTGTTTGGTAGTCTGCCGGTATCCTTAGATCGTTCAACTTATTAAAAAGGGGGACGTACCGTGGACTCGGATCCGAAACAGTCTCTCTCGGCTTCAGACCCAACTGGCTCGTGGGGCGCGCACCCAGAGCTCAAAGCCGCTAGCGCGGTCGCGCCCTTTGCCGAATCCTCTCCTGCGCCAGTGGTGCATCCGGTCGTTGCGGCGACAGCGCGCAAGAAGGCGCAGCCTAGCAAAGGCCGTATCATTGCGGTTGGCGGCGGCAAAGGCGGCGTTGGCAAGAGCATCATTACGAGCAGCGTCGGGATCTCCCTTGCACGGCACGGCAAGAAAGTGGTGGTTATCGATGCCGACCTCGGCGGAGCGAATCTCCATACTTGCTTGGGCTTGTCCACACCGTCGCTCACGCTGAGCGATTTCATCAGTCGGCGCGTCGAGTCGATTGACGACGTGATTCTCGAGACTGGCGTCAAGAACCTCGGACTCATCAGCGGCGCACACGACCATCTCGCCGCGTCGAATCTGAAATATGGTCAGAAAACCCGACTCTTGTCCTGTATCGCTGCCGTGGACGCCGATTTCGTCTTGCTCGACATCGGTGCTGGGATCTCGTTCAACATCGTCGACTTCTTTCTCATTGCGGAGCAAGGGCTCCTCGTCGCGATCCCCGAGCCGAGCTCGATCGAGAACGCCTACCGCTTCCTAAAAATGAGTTTTTACCGTCATCTGTGGCGCGCTTTGAAGTCGAGCCCGGTGCGCAAAGTAGTTGAGCAAGCGATGGACCAAAAGAATCGCGACGGCATCCGCACGCCCATCGATCTTCTCGACGCTGTGGAGCGTCGCGACAGTGCTACCGGACGCTATCTCAAGGAGCAAGCCTTCTCGTTTCGGCCGCGGCTTCTGATCAATCAGGTCCGCTACCCCGAGGACGAGGGTCTCGGCGCGTCGATGGCCAGCGTCTGCCGTCGCCATCTCGGAATCGCTATCGACGCCATCGGCTCGGTGCGCTTCGACGAGAGCGTTTGGAAGGCGAACCGCAAACGCAGACCTTTCATGCTCGACTTTCCCGAATCCGCAGCAGGAAGCTCCCTCGAGCGTGTGGCACAGGCTTTGATGTTCGGGCCACCCACTTTAGCGCGCACGGAGAGACGAAGTTGATGCTAAGACGGCTCAGCGAGCAAGACCATTATCAAGTTCTCGAGGTTTCGTACGACGCGAGCTCCGAAGAGATCCAGTCGGCCTTCGAGACGGCCCGCGACATCTACTCTCACGAAGCGCTCGTTTCCAGCTCGATTCTGTCGGACCGCGAGCGCCGTCGCACGTTCCACCGGATCTCGGAGGCGTATCAGACGCTCATTGCTGAAGAAAGCCGCCGTCTCTACGATAAGAGGCTCGGGGTTCCGGAACCGGTCGTGCGCCGGGAGCAAGGGTCGAGGTTCGCCACCGCCGACAACGTCGAGGCGACGTCCACGAATGGCGACGTCGCTCCGTCCGAGGCCCACGCTGAGCGGGAGCACGTCTCCGCCGACGATGTCGAGACGCCCGAGAAAGCGGCGGGCTCGGAGAGTTCCGTGCGCGAGTGCCCGCCACAACTCGAGACGTCCGCAGAAGCGACTGGAGCGTTTCTTAAGGCGGCGCGACAGGCGATGGGACTCGAGTTGGCAACCATCTCTAAAGAAACGAAAATCGGCTGCTCCATGCTCGAATATATCGAGAACGAGAGACTCGATCGCCTCCCGGCCGCGGTCTATTTGCGCAATTTCACCAGGCAATTTGCCCGTTGTCTCGGGCTCGACGAAGATCAGGTTTCGACGACCTACTTGGAGCGCATCCACCGCCTCCAAAGCTAACGCCCGATCCCGCGCTCACAAGCTGCTATAGTTAGGCGCTTTGGACGGGAGGTCTCTCTTTTGCCCACGCTCTCCGTGGTGATCCCTTGCTACAACGAGGCGCTTACGATCGAGACGATCGTCGACGCGGTTTCGAAGAGTGAGATCGAGGATCTCGAGATTCTCGTGGTGGACGACTACTCGACGGACGGAACCCGCGACAAACTGCGTGAGATCCAGGAGAAACGTTCGATCGAAGTCGTGCACCACGAGCGCAACATGGGCAAAGGCGCCGCGCTCCGCACCGGGTTCGCACGCGCGACGGGCGATATCGTCATCGTTCAGGATGCCGACCTCGAATACGACCCCGCGATTACATGAAGCTCGTTGCACCCATCCTGGAAGGCAAGGCCGATGTCGTCTTCGGTTCCCTGTGCCTTCTATTTATTCATCCGCGCGCCCCGAACTTGATTAACCTCCGGTCTGCCAGCATCATGCCGACATGGCCGACATGATTTCGTCGTTGGTTCCCGCTCTCATCTCTGCCTTCAAGGCTCGTCGTGAGTTAACTCTCGAAGATGTCGCCCTTCGGCAGCAGCTCGCCGTCCTCCGCTGTTCGGTGAAACGGCCGCGGCCCTCGAATGTCGACCGCCCAAAGGTCGGTGGCTTCCATCATCATCATTAGTAGCATTCGCTGACAGAGGACGCGGAGTGTGATCGGTCAATCGCCCCTGAGCGGTCATCTGTTCGTGTTTCTGAATCGGCGTCAGAATCGTGTGAAGATCCTCGCTTGGGATCGGACGGGGTACGTTTTGCTGTACAAGAGGCTGGAGCGAGGGACCTTTGAACTGCCGACGTCACCGCGTCCGGGTGATAGGCACGTTGAGTTGGACTCTGGCGAGCTGGGACTGATGCTGGAGGGGTTGGACCTTCGTGGCGCTCGACGCCGGAAGCGATGGTATCAGCGAGCTGAGGAGAAGAGAGTCGCCCTTCACGGTTGAAGGGCTGATTTTCTTCCCAAGAACGCAGCAGGGACTTGACTTTCTTGCTTTTTGCGATTAGTCTTAATCTTCTATATATGACTAAGACACGACTACTGCAACGGCTTCAAACCCTCGGCGAGAACGCTGTACCGGGCACGCTTACGGAGGTCATGCTTCGCTGTGGTAAAACCGCCTGCGGGTGCCGAACCGACCCGAATCGTCTCCATGGTCCCCACCTGTACCTGAAGTTTCGCAACGAGGAGGGTCGGTCGACATCGCTGTACATCCCGCGAAGCCACGAACGGGAAGTTCGTCGTGGAGTCGAGGCCTGGTCGAAGATGCGAGAGGCGGTGGCTCAGTTGGGCAATCAGAATCGCAAGGGGCTAGCGAAACAGCTGCGTCAAAGGCGTAAGTAGTGAACACGAGCTCCGAATCGACCCAGTCGCGCCGAGAGGGCGCTGGCAGTACGAGGGCGCCCAACGCTCTGGGGCAGATTCGGGATTCGGCCCGAAGTCTAGCAAGCGAGGGCAAGACGGAGGAAGCGTTCGACCTGCTGGTCTCGGCGCTGGATGCGGTGTTGCGCAAATCGAGAGAGCTGGAGCTGATGGTGTTGAAGCTTCAGAGGGAACGAGTAGGCAAGCGCTCCGAGAAGGTGGACCCCGGACAGCTCCAGCTGATGTTCGAGCAGCTGATGAGCCAAAGCGGTGGTGAAGAGCTGGAGCTGGAGCTCGACCCACAAACCGAGGCTCGGGAAGACGCGGAGCTGGAACAGCAGATCGAAGAAGCGAAAAAGACTCGGCCACGAGGCAAGGGCAACAAACCGCGCCGCGAAACAATCCGAACGGACGGGATCGAACGCCAGGTTCACTTGCGCGAGATACCTGAAGAGGAGCGGGGCTGCTCTCGATGCGGCAAACTCAAGAAGCCTCTCGGTAAAGACGTCCGACGGAGGCTCGAGTACGTGCCGGGGCACTTCATCGAGCATGAGTACCATCTGGAGAAGTACGCCTGCGGGAAGTGCCGGGAAGGCGTCACGAGAGCCGAGGGCCCGGCCCCGGTGATCGAGCGGAGCAGCGCTGACGCCTCGCTTTTAGCTCATGTGGTGGTGAGCAAGTACGTAGACCACGTTCCCTTTCACCGTTTGCATCGTATCTACGCCCGTAGCGGCGCGGGGATTGCGGTCTCCACGATGTCGGATTGGGTGGGCGAGGTGGCAAACCTTGTGGAGCCGCTTGTGGACCAGTTGGAGAAGCGGGTCCTGAAGGCCGATGTCATCCGAACCGATGCCACCGGAGTGAAAGTGCTCGATCCGCAAAGCCCGGAGAACATCGAGCGAGGCACGATGTGGTGCTACATGGGCGACGACCGAGACGTGGTGTTTCGCTACGCGCCGACGGGCGAAGGAGCGACGGGTCCGTGGGAGTTTTTGGCGGGCCGCACGGGATACGTGCAGGCCGACGCCGCGAGCGTGTTCGATCGCGTGTTTAACGGCACGGTGGCCTCCGCGGAAGAAGTCGGGTGCTGGGCGCATGCGCGACGAAGGCTGGTTGCCCTCAAAGACATGGACTGCCGCGTCGCCTACCCGCTCAAGCTGATCGCAAGGATGTATCGCATCGAACGCCTGGCCGATGCGAGGGAGCTGTCGGTCGACGAGCGGACGCTACTTCGCAAGGAGCGCTCGGCGTCGGTACTCGAGAAGCTGAAACGGTGGTTTGTGCTGACGCATCGAAGCGAACCGCCCAGCTCGGACCCTGCCATGGCCACGGGTTACCCACTCAACCACTGGACCGCTCTCACTCGCTTCGTCGACGATGGACGCTTAAGCCTTGACAATAATATCTGTGAGCAACAAATGAGGGCCATCGCACTCGGTCGACGCAACTATCTCTTCTGCGGTTCTCACGACGCCGCGCGACGCACCGCCGTTCTCTACAGCCTCATGCGCACCTGCGCACAGCACAACGTCCCGCCTCTCCCGTACCTCACTGACGTGCTCCGCAAGCTCGCCGACGGATGGCCACAAAAACGCATCCACGAGCTTCTACCCGACCGCTGGCAGCCTACTCCCGCCTCCACCCCTTAGCAGTTCCCGTGCCATAAACCCCCTATTCCGGGGCGAATGCGTCATGGGGACACCGGACGCATACCTTGAGAAGGACGCGCCTGAGCCTCGCCGGGTAGAGTCACCGGCGATGGGCAAAGTGAGAGCCATTCCAAAGGTCGGTGGTCTCCATCATTATTACACTCGACGCGCTGCTTGAGCCGACCCGCTCGGAACGGCTGCCGGACTTCGCACCAGCTTACACCTCTACCCCTGAGTAGAGCCGACGCCGGCTCTTAAAACGTCCTACATGAAGACGACCAAAGCATTCCGGTTGCAGGAAGTTCGCCAATCTCATACAGCTCGAGTTTATGGAAGGGACAGGTCGCTGGCTCGGAACAGAAGCAGATTCTCCTTGCCTTGATGATTCCTCTCGTGGGGATGGGCGTTCGAGTATTTTGACCAGACGGATTGAGGGTGCACTGCATGCAGGCTTCTGATCAGGCTCCATCGTTGTCCTCTTGGTCGTGACTCGGCCAATGGCGCTCCGCGATAGGCGGAGCAGGGCATGCCACCACAACAGCCGAGCGACTGGCTGTCGCGCGAGGTGTGTCCCTTCAGAAAATGAGACAGACCCTCTCCGCAAACGCGACCAGAGTCTTCGCATTCGCTGGCATCGATGCGGCCTTCGAGATCAAACCGTCGTGACCTTCGGCGAGCCTGCGGCAGAGGAGTCGCCGTCGCCTACATGCAGCTTCCGCCATGGTCGACGCGGTTATTGTCAAGTTAAGCAGAATCGGCTGACCGACAATTTCGTTCGCCAACATACGCAGGCCAACTGATACTAGTGGACTGTAACAACTGAACGTTTAGTGGATTTAATGCGTCGTGACGGATCGTTGTAGGTCCACTTCACGGGCTTGGGATCTTCGTTGTACTTACGAATGTAGCGCATGATCTTGCGGGTCAGGTCGTGGGTCGACGTGAACACGCCTCGATGGATCAGGTCGCGCTCGATCTTGGAGAACCAGAGTTCGACTTTGTTCAGCCAGGAGGAATAGGTGGGTGTGAAGTGCAGTCGGACTTTTGGGTTGGCCTCGAGGAACTCTGCGACCTTGGCGGTCTTATGAGCCGACAGATTGTCGAGGATGACATGTATTTCGTGCTTTCGCTTGTGGTTCGCAACCAGCTGCTCCAAGAAGGCGACAAACTCCTGGCTGGTATGGCGGCGGACGGTCTTGCCCAAAACTTCCCCCGTCTTCGTGTCGAAGGCGGCGTAGAGAGAAAGCGTCCCATGCCGGACGTACTCGAAACCGTGTCGCTCGGCCCGCCCGGGAGACAACGGCAAGATTGGGTCCCGTCGATCCAGGGCTTGGATCGCCGTTTTCTCATCAATACAAAACACCGCCGCGTGCTGAGGCGGATTCATATATAGGCCGATGATCTCGGCTGCCTTCTTCTCGAAATCCGGATCGTTGGACGCCTTGTAATACTCAATTCGGTGTGGCTGGAGACCATGCTTTTTCCAAGTGCGAGCCACCATCATGTGATGGATTCCCAGCTTCTTCGCAAGTCGACGCGTGCTCCAGTGAGTCGAGCCGTCGGGCGGCTTTTTCTGCGTCCACGAAAGAATCCTTGCTTCCATCCGAGGCGTGAGCACTTGAACCGGACGCCCCTCGTGACGCGCGTACAGACCTGCCAGACGCTCCTCCAAGAATCGGCGTTTCCACTTGCTGATATAAGGCGCCGTGCAGCCTACCTTCTGCTGCACCTGCGTATAGCTCGCACCATCTGCCAGCAAGAGCAACACCCGAGCGATCCGCGCGTCATCCGCGCGACCGCGACGGCTCGAAACTCGTTTGCCAAGCTCCCTATGTTCCTCTTGAGTCAACACGACGTCTCTCCCTTGCATAAGAGAGATACTACCACTAAACGCTTAAATGTTACAGTCCACTAGTCCCCTGTAGCAGAAACAACTAGACAAAGCAGAGCTTGCCGAAACCATTCTAAGTGCATGACTCTTATGAATCTTATGGGCTGGCTAAAAGTCTAACTTTGTATAGTAATCAAAGACCCAGGGGACTAGCATTCAAATGCCTCTAGCGGTGTAACACTACTTGATGGCAGAAGCACCTTCTCGGAGGGTATACTTCGCCTCAAGAATGTTCTACCGATCTCCGGATGCATATCGGCGATTTGCCAGGGAAGCTATACGTAAAAAGCGAGCAAAGGATCGGGCAAAGGCGAACACTGGGAAGCCGACGAAAACCAAAGCATTGCAGGTTGCGGAGCCCCCACCAATCCGACCGGAGGTGCTAACGGGCGAGGGAGATGTTGGCGAACGGGTTGCTACCCTTGGGCGTTGTTTCGCCGACGGGGTGATACACCACTACCACCTATCGACGGGCCACATGGCCCAGATGCCACGCTCGGATGTTCGCCCTGAGACGCTGGCCGCGTTGCGGCCCATTATCAAGGTGGCCACCAGCGGCCATGTGGTGCCGTTGCCCGGATTCACCGAATACTTTCTAAGCATCAGGAACACCTGGATCGGCGCGGTGGGCTGGCTCATTGAGGGAACCGAGCGCCGAGTCATGGTTCGTTGCGTGACGGCCTGGACGGTCGGGGGCGCAGCGAAGGGCGTGCGCTGGTTGGCGGCGGAGCTACCGGCGGAGCTGGACTTGCCCTGTTGTCTGGTCAGGCTTGGAGTACCACTGCTTGAGGACCCCGTCGCGGCAAGTTTGCTTGATGATGCTGAGCGGTGCATTGGCTGGGCGTTGCTACCCACCGCGCCCTAGCCTTTTTACCGGCATCGTCAAGTTGAGGCTGACGGCCGTTTCTGATGCGCAGCATGGTGGGTTCACCACGGGCTTGAGCCTAGTATCTTGGGGGTCGGTCTCGTCCTGTCCAAAAACACAAACGAACTCAAGACTGGCGCCGCCGGGCAGTTTCGATCGTCATCGCCCCGTGGCGAGCCCCGGTGATGTCTTAAGATTCCTGTCAAAGAAAAACGATGTATGGTTCCCCAAGCTCAAACCCGTCCCCGTCATGGGGACAGAAAAGGAGAACCATACATCATGGGAAAGGTACTACCGAGTCAGCGATTGCTCAAGCAGTTCGAGGAACGACTGGTATTTGGGGAGATGAATCTCTCGGAGATCGTCCGGTCGGGAGCTCAGATGATGCTTCAATATGCGTTGGAGCGCGAGGTGACGGAGGCGTTGGGTCGAAACTACTATGAGAACGCTCCGGCAACGACGAAGGAGAAGGGACGACGCAACGGGTATGAGTCGCATCGGGTCCTCACGGGCGAGGGAGCGGTAACGGTGCAAGTGCCGCAGGTACGAGAAACAGAGAAGGTGTTTCAGTCAAAGATTCTCGACGCCTACGTGAGCCGGACCGAGAAACTCGATGAACTGATCGCGCGGATGTACGTCCACGGGATGTCGACGCGTGACATTGAGGCGACGTTCGCGGACGTGCTGAGCGGCACGGGTGTCTCGAAGTCGGTGGTGAGCCGGGTCACACGGTGTCTGTCGGAGGATTTCGAGGCGTTTCGAAAACGGGATCTCTCGAACGAGAAGCTGTTGTATCTCGAGCTCGACGGCACGTACCTGCGCTACCACCAAGGAGCGGAGAGGAAAGAGCCCATCCTCGTTGCGACCGGCTATCGCGCTGATGGGACGCGAGTTCTTCTTCATATCGGTGTCGGCAACCGAGAATCCTACGAGAACTGGAAGGGGTTTTTGCAGGAGATGGTGGCCCGAGGAATGAGGGAGCCGTTGCTCATCGTGACGGACGGGAATCCTGGAGTGCTCAAAGCGATCGCAGAGGTCTTCCCTCGAAGCCTCAAGCAACATTGCCAGAAGCACCGCCTCGAGAACATCCTGGGCAAGGCTCCGAAGGAAGTGCGCGACGAACTCAAGGCGGCCATCCTTGAGTCGTTCCATGCGAACAGCTACGAGCAAGGGCTGAAGAAGGGTCGGGAGGTGATCGCTCGGTACCGTCAACGATTCCCGAGCGCGATGAAGTGCATGGAAGAGACCCTCGAAGCGTGTCTTCAGGCGCTACGCCTTCCTGCGGCGCATCACAAAAGGCTTCGCACGTCGAATCTACTTGAGCGCACGTTCGGAGAGCACAAACGTCGCACAAAGGTCATTCCTCACTTCTTCACCGAGGAGGCCGCGATGAAACTCTCGTTCGCTGTGCTCTTGGCCGTCGCAAACAAATGGCGCGGCGTGAGGATGGATGTCTTCGCCGCTAGGAAAGTCGAGGAGCTTCGCAACGAGCTTCTCCCGCAAGGGTATTGTCAAGTTGACGTTGAGCGAGCGAACCTATCGCGTCGAGCTGACTTCCTTTGCTCTCATCGGACGGCACAGGTTACCTCCTGCCAGACGATGAAAGCGCGGTCTCGTAGCTCCCGATGATGATGCGCTTGCAACAAATGCCGTCCGACGCGAAAGAGATTTTGCACGAGTCCATGCACGGTCAAGAATCGTTGCGCCTGCCCAGGAGCTTTAAACTTCCGCATCTGTCGTTCCCGTTGTCGCGTCGGTTCGTGCGAGACTTCGGCTAGGTTGTTTCTGTACTGGTCAGTGTCGTGGACGACGGACGGCATGACCTCGCGGTGAGCGGCGCTGTAGCTTCTCAGTTTGTCGGTGACCAGCTGCCAGGGCGGACGGCCTTGCCTCTTCAACAGCTTGCGGAAGAATCGTTTGGCGGCTTTCTGATCACGGCGAGGCTGGACGAGGATATCGATTACATCACCATCTTGGTCTACCGCGCGCCAGAGGTATTGGCGTTCACCTTGTATCTTTATGAAGACCTCGTCCAGGTGCCATGTGTCACCGAGACGACCCTGCCGACGCTTCAGTCGTCGAGCGTATTCCGGCCCGAACTTAATGCACCACAGTCGGACCGCTTCGTAAGAAACCGTGATGCCTCGCTGAGCGAGCAACTCTTCGACGTTTCGAAAGCTCACGCAGAATCGGTGGTAGAGCCAGACGGCGTGGCTGATGATTTCCGGTGGAAATCGATAGCCGTGGTAGCTTGGCGCATCGGTCTTCATTGGACCATTCTGTCAGTCACCAGCTCAATTTGACAATACCGTACGACGTCATCGCGCTCCCCGAGCAGCGTCGTTGGCAACCGGTACCGCGAGACTAGCGAGTTCCAAGGACTCGCGCAGTCAGACTTGTCTCATCTCATCGCCGCCGCGTCTTATTGCTTCGCTGTCTTCTTCGCCTTCTCTGCCGCTTTGGCTTCTCGCACCTTTGCCTTCTCCGCCGCTTTGGCCTTGGCTTCCCGCACCTTTAGCCACGCCCGGACCTTCCGCAGACGGAATTGAGACGCCACGCCGCGCCCTCTAGTGTGGACCGGCATCCCAGACCGCTCCCATTTTGTTACCATCTGTTTATCGACGCCCAAATGCTCGGCTAGTTCCGACCTCGTCAACACTCGCGCTTTGGCCATAATCCTCCTCCAAATGGCACTGCCCCCTTCTGCATTGAAAGACGCTCTTAGGGTACTACGGTTTCCCCTTGAACGAAGGATTCCAATTCCTTTACTTCATTTCCACTCCTTTTGAGGGTAGCTCGTGTCCGTCAATTCATGACACTGATGGTCTATTTCAAAAGGGCCGAGTTTTGGCACAGGACGGGGAACAATATTCGAGAGCAGACGCAAGAGCGAACCTTTCCACGTTTACAATGACGCGGGATCACCTCATCCGTTCGCCGCGAAACGGCCAATCCTTTTTTTTGCGGAGCACAACCATGTGATATAGCATATCGCTCCGGTGGGCAAGCTCGCGGCAACACTCCGAAGCCTAGGTCCCGGCCTTCTAGTGACCGCAGCCTTCATCGGTCCGGGAACCATCGTTACTTCCTCACGCGCCGGGGCACGCTACGGCTTCGCGTTGCTCTGGGCCGTCGTCTTCTCGGTCATCGCTACTGCCGTTCTGCAGGAAATGGCCGCTCGCCTGGGGATCGTCCGCCGCTCGGGATTGAGCGACGCAATCCGTCAGAGCTTTCGTCGACCACTCCTGCGCTACGCGGCACTCGGGCTGGTGGCGCTCGCCATTACGGTTGGCAACGCCGCCTACGAGGCGGGAAACCTGCTCGGCGCCTCGCTGGGGCTTGAGCTGACGCTCGGCTGGACACCCAGAGCCTGGGTGGTCGTGATCGCGGTCGCTGCGACCGTCCTCCTCGGCTCGGGCACCTATCGCGTGATACAGAGCGTCTTGGTGGCGCTGGTCGTGGTCATGAGTGCCGTGTTTCTCTTCACTGCGGTCATGGTCGGGCCCGCTCCGGGAGAGCTCCTCAAGGGCATGCTGGTCCCGCAGATCCCAGCCGGCTCGCTCGTCACCATCATCGCCCTCATCGGAACCACCGTGGTCCCGTACAACCTCTTTCTGCACGCGAGCGCCGTTCAGGAGAAGTGGTCCTCGGAGGTTCCGGCCGACGAAGCCCTGCCGGCCGCTCGGCTCGATACATATTTGTCCGTGACCCTCGGAGGTGCGGTGACGCTTGCGATCATAGTGACCGCCACACCACTTCTTGGCCGAGGCATCGAACAGGCCGACGCACTCATGGTGACGGGGGTACTCGAGCCCATCCTAGGCTCCGCCGCGAAAACGTTCTTTGGCCTCGGCCTCTTCGCCGCCGGCCTCACCAGCGCGATCACAGCACCTCTGGCAGCGGCCTATGCGACGACGGGTGCGCTCGGCATGGACCGCGACATGAGGTCCACCGCCTTTCGCAGCGTATGGATCCTGGTCATCGTCGTCGGTGTCGCCTTGTCGCTCTCGGGCGGCAGCCCCACCGAAGCCATCCTCCTCGCGCAGGCTGCGAATGGGCTCCTGCTGCCGCTCATCGCCATCTTCCTGCTCGTCGTCGTGAACGACCGGTCACTGCTCGGGCGCTATCGGAACAGATGGTTTGCCAACCTGCTCGCGGGCGCGGTGGTGCTCGTCGTCATTGGGCTGGGAGCGTTCCAGCTGTTGCGCGTGTCCGGCGTCGTTTGAGTTGTTTTCGCGCGTCGTGTCCAAAAATACAAACGAACTCAAGACCAGCTCGCCGGGACGTTTCGGAATAGACGTATCTACGCTTGATTGGCCAATGGGAGCTAGAATCCTCGGTCATGAGCACACCGGTCCAGCCCTTGACCTTGTTGGTCGTCGCCATCGCTGGTTGGCTCCAGCGTGACCAACAGGCCGCTATGGTCTACTTGCTCGAGGAGAACAAAGTCCTCAAAGCTCGGCTTTGCGGGAGGAAGCTTCGTCTCACAGACGACGAGCGACGTCGGCTCGCGGTAAAGGGTAAGGCGCTTGGTCGGAAACTCCTGGCAGAAGTCGCCGGTATCGTCACACCGGAAACCCTGCTGGCTTGGCACCGAAGGCTGATTGCGCGGAAGTGGGACTACAGCGAGCGGCGGAAACAGCCCGGACGGCCCCGGGTCATGGCCGAGATTAGCAAGCTTGTCGTAGGGATGGCGAAGTCGAATCCGAGGTGGGGGTATACACGCATTCGCGGCGCCCTCTCGAATCTCGGCCATACGGTAGCCAGGAGCACCATCGCCAATATTCTGCGAGAACATGGCATCGAGCCCGCGCCGGAGCGAGGTGAGCGGACGCCGTGGCGCACGTTTCTCGCCGCCCATTGGGAAACCGTTGCTGCGACCGACTTCTTCACCGTCGAGGTCGCCACAGTTCGCAGGCTCGTGACCTACTATGTGCTCGTCGTCATCGAGCTGTCTTCGCGAAAAGTGCACATTGCCGGAATAACTCCCGGGCCAGATGGCCCGTTCATGATGCAGGTCGGTCGGAATCCCACCGACCCATTCGACGGCTTTCTGCGCGGCAAGCGATTCCTCATCTTGGACCGTCCAGATGTGGTTCCGGTTGTCTTTCCGGGAATCACGGTTCCCAGTTGGGTCATTGAGGACTTGCGACCTGGTACGAGTCGGCGCTGACAGACGCCGGCCGCGTACACGGGACCTTTCACGAGATGGCGTCCTGTGCCAAAACTCAGCCCTTTTGAAATAGCCCATAAATCAGCAGCTTAGCGACTGGGCCAAGGGCCGTTAGGCTCTACAGTTACCCAAAACCCGCGGTCGACGTTCGAGAGCCGCGGCCGTTTCACCGAACGGCGGAGGACGGCGAGCTGCTGCCGAAGAGCGACATTGTCGAGAGCCAGCTCGCGACGAGCCTTGAAGGTGGAGATGAAAGCGCGAACAAACGACGAAATCAAGCAGGCATGGTGCCGGCAGACCGGAGACTAATCAAAGTTTGGGGCGCCCGGATGAATAAATAGAAGGCACAGCCGTGCCGCGTAGATGGTCGCCGGCGACGGTAGCCCCTCAGCGGGCTCGACCGGCGTAGCGTGGAAACAGCTTCAGGAACATGCTTCGATATTCGCTCTCGACGAGGTGGTCATCTGCATGGTGACGACCCGCCCGCCCAAGACGATTGTAAAGTCCACGGCCCTTGGCCCGGTCGCAAACACAGACACGAAGTTGCTGATTTATGGCCTATTTCAAAAGGGCCGAGTTTTGGCACAGGACGCCGTCCGCGAGCCGTGCGTTCAGGCTCTCGATGACACGGCGGCGTACTTGTTCGGATAGCATGCTCGGGCTTGGGTACATCATCTCTTGGTGTCTCCTTTCGTCGTTTTCCTGACCCAAGGATGCCAGTAATCCGCTGATTCGTCCAAGATATCTTTCAGATTATTATGATAGTGTATATCTATCATGATACTGAGCCCTCATCCTGTCACCGTGCGCCAGCTCCAATACATCGTCGCGGTGGCGGAGCGAAGGAGTTTTCGGAGAGCTGCGACCGAGTGCCACGTTTCTCAGCCTTCGCTCTCGGTGCAGATCGCACAGGTGGAGGGCGCCCTCGGGGTCCGCGTCTTCGAGCGCGACCGACGCCACGTGCTCGTGACTCCCGCCGGCACCGATATCGTCGCGCGCGCACGCACGCTCCTGAGATCGATGGAGGAGCTCGTTGACAGCGCTACGCGGCTGGCCGACCCGTTCTTGGGCACACTTCGGCTCGGCGTCATCCCCACCATCGGTCCGTACCTGTTGCCGGATCTGGTGCCTCGCCTCCGTGCCGCGTACCCGAAGCTCACTCTGCTGTGGATCGAGGACAAGACCGAGACGTTGATGGCGCGACTGCGGGACGGCAAGATTGAAGGCGCGATCTTGGCGCTGGAAGCGGATATTGGTTCCGTGGAGCGCGTCGTGCTCGGCGACGATCCGTTCGTGTTCGCGGCGCCACCGGACCACCCACTCGCTCGCGGTAATCGACGCATCCGCGGACACGACCTCGACGGCCACGCGCTCCTGCTTCTGGACGACGGTCACTGCTTCCGCGATCAAGCGCTCTCGTTTTGCTCGAAGGCCGGTGCGGACGAGATGGCGGTGCGCGCCACCAGCCTGTCCACCCTTGCGCAAATGGCGGCGAGCGGCGCTGGCGGAACCCTTCTCCCATCCCTCGCGATTGATGTAGAGAACCGCCGAGGGACGCTCCGCATCCGTCGCTTCGCCGGCGATCCTCCCAAGCGGACCATCGCACTGGTGTGGCGGCGCGGCTCCGCGCTTGAGCCGACACTCCATCCTATCGGCCAAACGATGGGTAAGGTCTACCGCAAGCTTTCGTATTGAGATCCCAGCGTCGTCGTCGTGTCAAAAAATACAAACGAACTCTAAGACCCGTGCGCCGGGCCGTCGCCGAGTTCATCTATCATTATCATGGAGAGCGCAACCATCAAGGGCTTGGCAACGCCTTTGTGTTTTTGGACACGACGGGCTTGAGCGCACGGCGTTGCCAACATCTTGGGGTCGGATCGGCCCGGAATGCCTCAACTTGACAGCAATGGCACCGCCCGCGTGGGCGGAGGTCATCGGGGAGTGACCGAAATCGTTCGTTCACTCGAAAGTACCTGGCCGGCAATTAGGTAGATCGCCAGCAGGGATATATCGTGTCTCCATGACCAGCTTCCGGATTTCGGTGACGATTCTCGCTGTGATTCACGCGGTCTTCGCAGGATTCACGGCCCTGGTTGGAGCATTCGCTAACGGTGGAGACGTCTGGCAACGGCTACTGGTGGTCCTCCTGCACCCTCTTGGCGCCACGGGATTACTTCTGCTCGTGCTGCGGCCCTGCCTCGCCACGACGAAGATCCTCGCCATGATGGCGCTCCTGACGGCGAACGTGATCGCCGACCTGTGGGTTGCGCAGATGATTTCCGCGGGAAGAGTGCGAGGAGATTGGGAGCTTGCGCTGGCATTTTCGGTGGTTCCGGCCATCGGGATTGTCTACGCGTTGGCGCTGCTGCGAACTGCCCGCTAGCGGTCGGGTAAGGCTCCGTCCGGAACCGGAGACGCACAGGAAGTAGCCGTTGTACTTCTGGTCTTCCAGTCAGGTTTTCCAACCGGGCGCATCGCTCGGTCGCGATCGCCTATGTCTGGGATGAGCCCGATTACGGGGCCAATGACTCGGATGGCACCAATCCGGCCAAGCCGGCGGCGCTCGTCAGTCGCAACGCGCAATCAACGCTGGATCGACTTTCTGCGGAGCACAGCTGAGTTTTGGCACAGGACGGGATTGAGGCATCTGCGATTTTTCACTTCGGCTCGGCCCTGACGACGAGAGAACTGAGTCTTCAGAATTCTGGTTCAAACTCTAGCACGCAGACGGGTTATGGGCTGGCCGCCAACACTTAATTGCGGAAGCACCTGTAATTTGATGCACCGTAAAGTCTTAGCGTCATCTCACCAACACTTAATGGCGGAAGCACCCACGACGAGCTCGAGTTTATGGAAGGGACAGGCAAAATCCTAAACGGCAAGTTTCGATGGTTCCCTCCTTGACTCGGATCGCTCACTCGAATTACCTCGTGCTTCTGACCCCGAATCGAACCCAATCGAGGGCGATCGACGTATCGTGCCCGCGAAATCCCGGGTCGATCGTTCGCGCCGTATCGGAGTAGAGCAACGTCATGGTATTGAAGCCGGCAACGAGACTATCCGCGCTGACGTTGAACGTGTATTCCTCCCATCGCTCCGACAACTTCATCGTACCCAGGTGGTGGCCGTTTACATGCACGCGGGCCGTCAGAGGCACTTCGACGAGTTCTGAGCGAGCCCTGAAAACAAAAGTCTGATCGCGGACCGCCATGATCGGCACGTTGAGCCACGACCGGCGGCCTTGAGAGCGGCGGAAGTCGACCCGGTCTTCGACCTCCGGATCGAGCCAGCCATTGCCCACGAGCGCGTACCGAAAACTCGACTCGTTTCCCAGATCGCTAACTCCGTCCAGTTGGTTCGCGATGGCTTGGATAGTTTCGTCCGCACCTACTGTCACTGGCTCAAACACGGGGCAGGGACCAGCCATGAAATCAGGGAAGCGCTTCGCGAGAAACGAGCACAGGTCTTTTGACACAATCCGCGCGAGCTCACTCGCGCCGTCATTGGTAAAGTGTGCGAAGTCATAGAACAACTGCGAACTCTTGGGTAAACGCGCTGCGGCATCAACGACAAGCACATCGCGTTCGCGCCCGACGGCGCGGACGGCATCGTTGTACAACTCGAGGATATCCCATGCCAGCTTTCCACGAACCTCACCGGCTTTGATGCGCCGCTCGCGGGAGACGACGACTGCATCCAGGTCGACGAGTGTGAGCGGGTCAGCGGCCACACCGTAGAGTGCAGGCTGAGTTATCAAGACCGGCTCGATGCCGTACTCACGACTGAGACGTACGATAGTCTCTACCCGCTCTTTGTACGGTGGAACGTATTGTTCGCGATGCGCTCCAAGGAGAGAGGCGGAGAGGTTGTGGTTCACGCCGATGTTGGGAAGTGCGACGAGGTCTACCTGCACATGCCCGAGATCGCGCTCTCTCGCATCGCCTTGCCGCTTCAAGTTGATCACGGCCGCCACGATCGCACTGTGCCTGGCGAGTTGAATGTGCAAGGGAGGCCTCGATCCATCGGTCGCTACGTCGTGCACCTTCGGGACCGAGAGACCCACGTCGTTGATGCCGATGAGGAAAACCGCAACCTTCGGTCGCATGGGACCGACAACCTGCTCGAGAAGAAACAGATGACCGAAGGACGAATGACCGTCGAGGCCAGCGTTGTTGACCCATAGATGGTCGAATGCGGGAGCCAGAAACTTGCCGACTACTTCAGGCCAGCTCTTACCGTTCGAGAGTAACGTACAGGCGGTTGTGCTGCCGCCGATCGCTACCACGGTCAGGGAGTTATCGAATTTCTGCGGCGGCTCGGGACCGCGGAATCCTATGGAGTTGGTCGAGAACTGGATCAACTCATCGAGGTTGGGGTTCCCGTCGTTCCGGATAGTTCGATGGATATTTCTTGGCAGGACGATCTGGTCCCCGTAAATCCTCTACCCCAAAGGGTTGTAGACACGGAGAAACGCTTCCGCCAGCAAGAGTGCAATGACCGTGGAGCCGAAGAGAGCGAGGAACTTGAAGACAAAGATACGCAAACCGTGAGGATTCTAGATGGTCTGGTAAGGTACTTTCAAGTTGAGACGGTGACTGACACAATGGGCCGATGAACAGCCAGCCATCCCCGTCTGTGCCAAAACTCGGCCCAGCCGGCATCGACGAAAGAACTGCGCCTCTCGAAATCAGGCGAAACTCTAGCACACGAACAGGTTACGCGGCGGCCACCAACACTTGACTGCGGAAGCACCCGTGGCCTGGGCCTTGACCGCGAGCCTGCGCCGCTCGTCGTCCGAGAGCCTGAGACGCTTGCCCCGAAGCCCGGCTCGGAGCACACGGTTCTCCTCTTGCTGGTAGTCGATCACATCCTGCTGCTGGCGGTTGACCCAGCCAGCTAGAACGAGCAGTAGGAATTGCACGTGGTACGTATGCGTCCGGTGTCCCCATGACGCATTCGCCCCGGAATAGGGGGTTTATGGCACGGGAACTGCTAAGGGGTGGAGGCGGGAGTAGGCTGCCAGCGGTCGGGTAGAAGCTCGTGGATGCGTTTTTGTGGCCATCCGTCGGCGAGCTTGCGGAGCACGTCAGTGAGGTACGGGAGAGGCGGGACGTTGTGCTGTGCGCAGGTGCGCATGAGGCTGTAGAGAACGGCGGTGCGTCGCGCGGCGTCGTGAGAACCGCAGAAGAGATAGTTGCGTCGACCGAGTGCGATGGCCCTCATTTGTTGCTCACAGATATTATTGTCAAGGCTTAAGCGTCCATCGTCGACGAAGCGAGTGAGAGCGGTCCAGTGGTTGAGTGGGTAACCCGTGGCCATGGCAAGGTCCGAGCTGGGCGGTTCGCTTCGATGCGTCAGCACAAACCACCGTTTCAGCTTCTCGAGTACCGACGCCGAGCGCTCCTTGCGAAGTAGCGTCCGCTCGTCGACCGACAGCTCCCTCGCATCGGCCAGGCGTTCGATGCGATACATCCTTGCGATCAGCTTGAGCGGGTAGGCGACGCGGCAGTCCATGTCTTTGAGGGGTATTGTCAAATTGAGCTGGTGACTGACAGAATGGTCCAATGAAGACCGATGCGCCAAGCTTGCGTATTCCAGCCATCGTGAACGCCGAATCCAGAGCAAGCTGAACAGCGAATCCGGTGAAGCCGAACGCTCATCGAAGCGATGAAGTGTTGGGTGACCTCCTTTCCACTGATTGAAAACGTGAACCTATCTTACCTGCGTATTGTGTAGCAAGGGGCGGCAGGTCGGTGCCGGAGGGAGCGGGCGTAAGGAAAGACGCGAAGCGACCTTCCCGCTCCCGTAGGCAGCGACCTGCCGCGGCCGAACCCCGGGCGATGTGGGGCTGGTTTCGGGGGGTTGCTGGGGTATGGCCTGGCTCGAGAAGACGCTTCCTGAGGCATTCTCGCGCGTCGTTTTGGCGCCGCATCGTCTGGTACCCCGGGTTTGGCGGTTTCACCCGTTTTTATCGCATCGACGCTGTGGTCCCTCGCTCGCTCATGCATCGGCGTTGTCAGATGCCTTTGGCGCAGCCTTGGTCTTTCTCAGAGAAGCTCCTTTGAGAGTGATGCGGTGCGCGCTGTGGAGAATGCGATCGCAGATAGCGTCTGCCTGGTTTGGGTCGCCAATCGCTTCGTGCCACTGCTTGAGCGGAATCTGGGTCGCGATGAGTGTGGAGCCACGCTCGGCGCGGTCTTCGATGACCTCCATTAGATCCCGTCTCTCCGATTCTTTCAGCGGGTGAAGCAGCCAATCATCGATAGCCAGTAAGTCCAGCTTGGCGAGTTTCGTCAAAAGCCGGGCGTAGGAACCATCACCACGAGCGACCGCGAGCTCGTGGAGCAAGCGCGGTGCTCGCACGTAGCATCCGGTGAAGCGGCGACGACAGGCCCGCTCCACGAAGGCGCAAGCCAAGAACGATTTGCCAATCCCCGTCGGGCCGGTGATGAGCAGGTTATGGCGCTCACCGACAAAGCGGCAGTTGCCCAGGCTCAAGATCTGTTCGCGGTTTAAGCCTCGAGGCGCTTGGAAGTTCACGTTCTCCAAACATGCCGGATAGCGGAGCTTTGCCGCTCGCAGTTGTCGAGAAAGCTTACGCTGTTCGCGGGCGGTCCACTCGGCATCGACCAGGAGTCCCACACGTTCCTCGAAGTTCAGCTCCTTGTATTCGCTCGAGCTCAACTGGGTTTCGAACGCGGACACCAAGCCGAACAACTTCATGGCGTTCATCTTTTCTATCGTTTCGGGTGTCAGCATCGGGACTCTCCTCCTTCGTAGTGATCCGCGCCTCGGATGTTCTCGTGCTCCTCTCGCGGTTTCGCTTCGGCGTCCGATTCGAGCACCACACGATCCAGACCAGCCGAGAGAATGTTTTTCACCGTGCGATAGCTGTAAGAGCTCAAAGCTTCCGCTCGTGCGCAAGCGGCCTCGAGACGCTCACTGCCCCAGCGGCTGCCTAGTCGCATGACTCCCAGGCAAGAGCGAAATCCCTGCTCCGGGTGAGGCCGACTCTCTAGAATCCCCGCAACTAGCCTTCCCGTGGCGCGACCTGACTGCTCCGCCCAGTGGAGCAGCCGCGACGGCGTCCACTCCAGGTGCTCCCGATGCGAACGTGGCATATGCTCCGGGTTCGTGGAGTAGTGCCCCTTTCCTTTCTTGCGGGGATGCGACGCGACGCGCTTTCCTTTGAACAGGACCTCCACCACCGAGGCCGTCACCCGTGCCTCGACTTTCTCGTGAATGAGCTGATAGGGAACGCTGTACAAGTTGTTCTCCACCTCCACGTGGTAGTCGATGTTCACTCTGCACCGCTTCCACGTCGATAACTCGTAGCTCTCCTGCGGTAGCGGTTTCAGTACGGGCCGGTCTAGCCTTTCGTACAACTCCCGCCGACTCACACCGAGCTTCTGCATCGGACGCGCATTCAGGACCTCTAACTTCTCCCAGATGGCTTCGTTCAGTTCCGCCAGGCTGAAGAACGTGCGATGACGAAGCACCGCCAGGATCCAGCGCTGCGCCACCTGCACTGCCGACTCCACCTTCGCTTTGTCTTTCGGCTTGAACACCCGAGCCGGGACCACAACCGCACCGTAATGCGTCGCCAGCTCTTCGTACGACCCACAGCTGCAGCAACGTCAGCTCTCGGTGACGCCTCAGCTCCTCGTGGATGTGGGCATAGTCCAGACCCGGCCGTGCGCCAGACGAGCCCGGCGGCGGAAACAGCCCTGCCTCCAGCTCCCCGTCGCTCAGCTCCTCCGGGAGCGGCCAGCTCAGACCACCCTTCTTCGCCTTGGCCAGGTACTCACTCACCGTTCCAACCGCCACGCGAAGTGCCTTTGCGATCGTGCGGTGAGTAAAACCCAGCTCGTACTTTAACCTTAGAACCTCTCGTATTTTTCTCATCGATAACCTCTTAGCTGCCATTTCCTAGATCGTCCTCCTTCCGGGTACGACCTAGAGTGCCTTGAAACGTGCTATCGATGAGCGTTCGCGATGCCGGAACCGGCGTTCACGTTGCCTGGAATCCGTGTTCACCTTCCCCGGAATCCATGTTCACGATCCCCGGAATCCGTGTTCACGATGCTTTGGAATGGATGTTCACCTTCGGCTGGAATCTGCGTTCACGATGCCCCGGAATACGCACCAAGCTACCACGGCTATCGATTTCCACCGGAAATCATCAGCCACGCCGTCTGGCTCTACCACCGATTCTGCGTGAGCTTTCGAAACGTCGAAGAGTTGCTCGCTCAGCGAGGCATCACGGTTTCTTACGAAGCGGTCCGACTGTGGTGCATTAAGTTCGGGCCGGAATACGCTCGGCGACTGAAGCGTCGGCAGGGTCGTCTCGGTGACACATGGCACCTGGACGAGGTCTTCATAAAGATACAAGGTGAACGCCAATACCTCTGGCGCGCGGTAGACCAAGATGGTGATGTAATCGATATCCTCGTCCAGCCTCGCCGTGATCAGAAAGCCGCCAAACGATTCTTCCGCAAGCTGTTGAAGGGGCAAGGCCGTCCGCCCTGGCAGCTGGTCACCGACAAACTGAGAAGCTACAGCGCCGCTCACCGCGAGGTCATGCCGTCCGTCGTCCACGACACTGACCAGTACAGAAACAACCTAGCCGAAGTCTCGCACGAACCGACGCGACAACGGGAACGACAGATGCGGAAGTTTAAAGCTCCTGGGCAGGCGCAACGATTCTTGACCGTGCATGGACTCGTGCAAAATCTCTTTCGCGTCGGACGGCATTTGTTGCAAGCGCATCATCATCGGGAGCTACGAGACCGCGCTTTCATCGTCTGGCAGGAGGTAACCTGTGCCGTCCGATGAGAGCAAAGGAAGTCAGCTCGACGCGATAGGTTCGCTCGCTCAACGTCAACTTGACAATACCAGGCCAGGGCTACCGCGGCCTAGCCGGCTAGCACGTTCTGGTCCATGTGCGGCCCGGGCCTGGGATCCAGGTCTCCGCCCGGGAGCGTGGCACCTCGTTGCTGAACGGTGTTTTCCCTGCGCGTACGGGGAACCCGAATCGCCGACATCGCCTCCACACGCCCCAGAACTGGGGCTCGCCACAAGTCGATGACGATCGAAACGTCCCGGCGCGCCAGTCTTGAGTTCGTTTGTGTTTTCGGACAGGACGGGCAAACGCATCACGGTCAAGCAGAATCGACAGGGAGCCGGGTCCGAGGGCCGCTTGGTCAGGTGTTCCAGAGACGCTGGCTACTTCGTGCCAGACGCTCCGGCCAAGCGGAGGACGTCTCCAGGGTGGTTCGCTGCAACTTCGTACGAGCGTTCGCGTCGCGTTACGCTGTCCCTTCCATAAACTCGAGCTGTATGAGATCGGCGAACTTCCGGTGCTTCTGCCATTAAGTGTTGGTAAGATGACGCTAAGACTTTACGCTGCATTAAATTACAGCCAAAATAGCGCTCACGACCTTTGCCGCGCGCTAAATGGAGCGTAAGCGCTTTTTTTTGCAAAGGGATACGTACACATCACCAACAGCAAACAGCGCAAGCACCGAGACAGCTTAGACTGCCGGCTAGTTTGCCGGCTTGAAATATTGATTCTATCTGCTATGATGCCTCCTCCATGGGCGTAATATCCGATTTGAACTTCGAAGCGGGCATTACTGGACTTGCGGACGGCCAGGCCATGGTCTGGGGTTTCCGCTCGGGCGACCGAGGCACCCACACCAGCCGCACGATGATGCTGGCGGAGCTTTCAAATCTCTTGAATGCAGCTCCCGGCGAGGCGACCCGAAAGGACTACGCAGATGCGGTCATGGAGGACAATTGCCTGAGCAAGAGGACAGCGGCGACTCGAAAACTCTCGCTCCAGCGGCTGACTGAGCTCTACGGTCTCGATGCCCACCTGATTTTGTTCCGGGTGCTGAGAGACCTTTGGGGCCGGCACGAAACCAGTCGGCCGCTCTTTGGGTTGTTGCTAGCTCTCGCTCGAGATCCCCTGCTAAGGGTAATCGCGACAGCCGTCATCCGGACGCCGTTTGGCCACGAGTTCGCCCGCCAAACCATGAAGGACGCCCTCTCCGATGCCGTCGGCGATCGACTCAACGAGGCGACGCTCGACAAGGTCGTTCGCAATGCCTCGTCCTCGTGGACACAATCCGGCCACTTACACGGACGGGGGCGGAAAACCAGGCAACGCGTGCAGCCGACCTGCGCCGCAACAACATACGCATTGCTGTTGGGATTTGCTGTGGGCCGTCGTGGCCGCATGCTGTTCGAGACACCTTGGGCCGCCATCCTGGATGTCGGTCCTGACGAACTCATCGACCTTGCCGTCGATGCCAAGCGGCTAGGGCTACTCGATCTCAAGCAGTCCGGCACGATCATTGATGTGTCCTTTCCGACCATGTTCACTGAGAAGGAACGGGAGTTGATTCATGGGCCGCATCGACAGGCTGGCTGAGCGCTACAAGAGCTACATCGCGCTACCGTGGCAGAAAGACCTGGCCGGAGCGCAACGGACCATATTCATTGTATACGACAAGGCCGATGAGCGACGGCTGCGCGCACGCAAAGATCTGTTCGCGCTGGCCACTACGGAAGCGGGGCATGGCTGGATCGAATGTGACCTGACCAAGGTCTTCGCGGAGTGGATGGCGAATACGGAGTATCGCGACAGCTACTTCGAATCTCCGGAAGCCCTCGAACTCAAGCTGGATGATGACTTTCTGGAGCATGTCGCCGGCCGGGTCAGAGCAGCGTTGATGGTGGTGGAAGCAGATGACAAGGCGGTGGTGGGAATCTTTGGGATTGCCTCGCTGTTCGGATTCGTCCGCGTATCGGAACTCATGAAGGAGATCGAGCGGGATATCAGAGGTCGCGTGGCGGTGTTTTTCCCTGGGGAGTACGAGAATAGCAACTATCGGTTGCTGGACGCACGGGATGGGTGGAACTACCTCGCAGTCCCGATCACCCTGCAAGAAGGTCGAGGAGTGTACGAGGCATGATCAATCGAGATATCTACCAGAGAGACCCCAGCCAGATCACTTTATTGAACAACGGCGTCGCGACCATGACGGACGCCTTGACCGATGACGAGCGCCTTACGCTACGGTTCGAACTTGAGCACTTCGTCTGCGAAGGGGAATATCAGCGCGGCCTCGTTCGCATTCTCGATTCCTACGTCAGGAATCAGGGCCAACCCGAGCAGCAAGCCGCCTGGATCAGCGGGTTTTTCGGAAGTGGTAAGTCTCACCTCGCCAAAATGCTGCGCTTCCTCTGGACGGACTACACGTTCCCGGAAGACGGCGCGACTGCGCGCGGCCTAGCACGGTTGCCGAACGATGTGCGGGACCTGCTGAAAGAGATTTCGACCCTGGGCAAGCGGGGTCACCGGTTGCATGCTGCAGCAGGAACTCTTGGCGCTGGCGCCGGAGACAGCGTGCGGCTCGCGCTTCTCGGAATCGTGTTCAAGTCCGCCGAGCTCCCTGGGAGTTATCCCCAGGCGCGCTTCTGTCTTTGGCTGAAGAAGAACAACATCTACGACCAAGTCTGCGCCGCAGTCGAAGCGGAAGGCAGGGAGTTTCGACGCGAGCTGAACGACCTCTACGTCAGCCCCCTGATCGCCAAAGCGTTGCTCGCATCCGACTCGAACTTCGCCGCCAACGAGAAGGAAGCCAAGTCCGCATTGCGCGCCCAGTTTCCGAAACCCAAGGACATCACCACCGATGAGTTCACGAGTGCCTTGCAGGAGGCCCTGGCATTCACCGGCAAAATGCCTTGCACGGTCATCATTCTTGACGAGGTGCAGCAGTACATTGGTGACGACTCCAGCCGATCCTACATCGTGCAGGAGGTAGTGGAGGCCTGCAGCAAACGATTCGGTGACCGCGTGCTCTTCCTCGGCACGGGCCAAACGGCCCTGTCCGGGACACCGGCATTGCAACGCCTGCAGGGCCGCTTCACGGTCAACGTGGAACTCTCGGACAACGACGTCGAGACGGTCACCCGGCGGGTCGTGCTGGCGAAGCGCCCGGACCGTGTGAACAACGTCACATCCACACTGGAATCCAATGCCGGCGAACTCGACCGCCACTTGGTCGGCACCACAATCGGCCCGCGCAGCGAGGACAAGTCTATTCTCGTGGAGGACTATCCGTTACTGCCCGTGCGACGACGTTTCTGGGAGCACACGCTACGCGCGGTTGATCGCGCGGGCACGGCGGGGCAACTCCGCACGCAGCTGCGGATCGTCTACGACGCGATCCGATGTACAGCTGAAGAACCGGTCGGCACTGTGGTGCCGGCGGATTTCCTGTTCGAGGAGATCTCCGCCAACTTGCTGCAGTCCGGTGTGCTGCTGCGCGAGGTCAACGAGACTATCATCGCGCAGGACGACGGGACGCCCGAGGGGCAACTCAAGTCCCGTCTATGTGCCTTGGTCTTTCTGATCCGCAAACTGCCCCGGGACGCTGGCATGAACATCGGCGTTCGCGCCACGACGGAAACCCTGGCGGATTTGCTGGTGAAGGACTTGGCCAAGGATGGCTCCACGCTGCGCGGTCAGCTTCCGAAGCTGTTGGACGATCTGGTTGCCACCGGCACGTTGATGAAGCTGGACGACGAATTCAGCCTGCAGACGCGCGCGAGCAGCGAGTGGGAAGCCGAGTTCCGCAATCGGCAAACCAGGCTTGTCAACGATCCCACCAGAATGAGCGACAAGCGTGCTCAGCTGTTGGGTGCTGCGGTTCAGGATGCTATCGGGTCCGTAAAGCTGCTGCACGGCGAGTGTAAGGAGCCCAGAAAACTCGCGTTGCACTTCGGCACCGAACCACCGCCAAGCACCGCGCACGAGATCCCGATGTGGATCCGTGATGGGTGGGGCGCTGATGAGAGGAGCGTGCTCGCCGATGCGCGTGCGGCCGGATCAGACAGCCCGATGATCCATGTGTTTATACCTAAGTCTCGCGCTGATGCGCTCGCCCGTGTTATTGCTTCACAGAGCGCGGCTAAAGACACGCGAGAATACAAGGGTGTGCCGTCGAGCCCCGAGGGCATCGAAGCGCGTCAAGGCATGGAAACGCGGCTGACTGAAGCGGTCAATAATCTGCGGGCACTGGTCGCTGAAGTGATCGATGGCACAAAGGTGTTTCAGGGCGGTGGTACCGAGCGGTTGGAGGCCTCCCTGCTGGACAAGGTCAGGAAAGCGGCCGACGCGTCTCTCGACCGTCTCTTCTATGACTTCAAGGACGCCGACGATCATCGATGGTCGAAAGTCATCGAACGCGCTCGTAAAGGTGCCGAGCACCCTCTGGAGGCACTGGACTACAACGGTAAGACCGAAGATCACCCTGTCTGCTCAGCCGTGCTGTCCTTCGTGGGTTCCGGTAAGAAGGGTAAGGACGTGCGCGCTCACTTCTCGGACCCGCCCTACGGCTGGTCGCGCGATGCGGTCGATGCCGCGCTCATCAGCCTCTTTGGCACCGGACATCTGCGGGCAACGGCCAACGGCACACCGCTCAAGCCGCGGCAGCTTGACCAGGCGAAGGTGTCGAGCACGGACTTCCGCGTCGAGAGCGCGACCATCGACACCCGTCAACGCCTCAAGGTACGCAAGCTGTTCCAGACGGTCGGAGTTGCCTGCAAACCGAACGAAGAGGCGGTGGCCGCCGGAGAGTTCCTGACTCGCTTAAGCGAGCTAGCCCGTGGCGCCGGCGGTGAAGACCCGCTACCCGAGCGCCCTGACACACATCACCTGCTGGACCTTCAATCGCTCGCCGGCAACGAGCAGTTGGTCGGCATCCTTAACCTGCACGGTGAGCTCATAAAAAATATCGGAGACTGGGTCAAGGCGTGCGATCTGGCCGAGAAGCGCCTGCCAGCCTACACGCGTTTAGTGTCATTGGCTCGGCATGCAGATGAGCTGGAATCTGCGAAAGAAGCGCAACTTCAGATCGAGGCCATCACGACCAACCGCAGCCTGCTCGATGCGACGGATCCAGTGCCCAACCTCACTAAGGTACTCGCGGATGCACTGCGCTCGACTCTTGTGCAAGCGGAGAAGCACTACTCTGAAATCTACGGTGAGAAGCGGCAGCGCCTAGAGGCCGCCGAGAGCTGGCAGAAGATCAACCAAGCGGACCGTGATCGGATTCTCAAGGAACTGCATATCGAGAAAATCACGAAAGGCGCGACCGGCACCGAGCAGGAGGTGCTGGAATCTCTCGAACGGATTTCCTTTGACGCTTGGCGAACGTGCACCGCGGCGCTGCCCCAGATCTTTGCGGACGCCCGCGTTCAGGCCGACAAGCTCGTCGAGCCGAAGACACATCACGTCAAACTCGGCAGCGCCACCCTTCGCTCAACAGAAGAGGTAAAAGCCTGGGCTGAGAAGACCGAGCAGGACCTGCTCGAGCACCTCAAGCAAGGTCCCATCGTGGTGTCGTAGGAACGGAAATGAAGACACTTTCCACTGAGTTTCGCAGACAGCTCGAGCGCACGGTCATCGAAGCCAGAGATGTAGCCGAGGGCGGCGCCCGCGTTGCGCTGGAGGCGCTCGCCGTGCACCACCACGAGCCGTATGAGCACATGACGCCGGACCAGCGTCTGCTGCGCCTGCGCTTGCGCGCACATGCCCGCCAGCTTGGTGACCGTCCCGATACGCGTTCGGGCGGTCACGGGATCGAGCATCTCGTGCACGAGTGTGCCTATGAGCACTGGCACGGCATGCTGTTCGCCCGCTTTCTCGCCGAGAACGACCTGCTCATAGAACCGGCGATGGAAATCGCCATCTCCATGGAGGAGTGCGAAGAACTGGCCAGGGAGAAAGGCGTCGACAAGTGGGAGCTCGCCGCGCGCTTCGCCCACCACATGTTGCCTCAAGTGTTCAGACCGGACCATCCGGTATTCGAGGTTCAGTTTGCGCGGGAACACCGGTTGAAACTGGAGGGCCTAGTCGAGGGACTGCCGTCGGATGTGTTCAAGGCGACCGACTCTCTCGGCTGGGTTTACCAATTCTGGCAGTCCAAGAATAAGGACGAGGTCAACCGATCCGAAGTCAAAATCGGTGCAGCCGAGCTGCCGGCGGTGACCCAGCTCTTCACCGAGCCCTACATGGTGCAGTTCCTGCTGCACAACTCGCTGGGGGCGTGGTGGGTCAGTCGACACCCGGATACGCGGTGTCCACTGGAGTTGACTTACCTGCGCAAGACTGAAGGCGGTGTGCCCGCCGCGGGAGGATTCGAGGACTGGCCCGACGATCTCTCAGAGCTTCGTCTGCTCGACCCGTGCTGCGGTTCGGGACACTTCCTGGTCGCGGCGTTCTTAATGTTGGTTCCCTTGCGCATGGTGCTTGAGGATCTCAGTGCCGCCGAGGCGATGGGCGCCGTGCTTCGCGACAACCTGCACGGGCTGGAGTTGGACCCGCGCTGCGTGGAGATTGCGGCTTTCTCACTCGCCCTGGCCGCTTGGACCTATCCCGGCGCAGGCGGGTATCGAACTCTGCCGGAGCTGAACCTCGCCTGCTCGGGGCTGGCGCCCAACGCGGCGAAGGAACAGTGGCTCGCGTTGGCGGAGCTGGCCGCGGCCGCTGGCGGGATGCCGCCGGAGCGGGACCTGTTCGGTGTCGACGACTCGCTGCTCTCCGCCCCGCTCCGCAACAGCCTGGACGCGCTCTACGATCTGTTCGCACAGGCGCCGGAACTCGGTTCGCTCATCGACCCGAGCACGCTGAAGGGCAACCTCCTCCAGAGCAGCTTCGAGTCGGTGCGGGTACTGCTGGCAAAAGTGCTGGAACAAGAGCGAACGAACGATGAGCAGACCGAGCGCGCCGTAGCCGCGCAGGGGATGGCGCGCGCAACAGAGTTGCTGGCCGAACGGTACCACTGGGTGATCACCAACGTGCCCTACCTCTTCCGCGGCAAGCAGGGCGAAAGGCTGCGGGCCTTCTGTGAACAGCGTTATCCCGCCGCAAAGAACGATCTGGCCACCGTGTTCCTGGAGCGCTGCCTGGAGCTGTGCGCCGAGGGCGGAACTGCCAGTCTCGTGCTGCCGCAGAACTGGCTGTTTCTCAGCAGCTACCGAAAGCTCCGGGAGAAGCTCCTGAAGACAGAGACTTGGCATCTGCTCGCCCGGTTGGGCGAAGGAGGCTTTGAATCCTCGGCTGCGGCCGGGGCATTTGTTGCCCTGCTCACAATGAGCCGCAGTCATCCCAGCCACCGTCCAGGCGACGTGTTCGGCGAATCAACGGCCGGCAATACTATGTACAGTCTGGACGTCTCCGAATCCCACACCGCCAGCGAGAAAGCTGCGCGGTTGTCGGAGGTGGAGACAACAGGGCACCTGCAGCGGGAATACTTGCGGAATCCGCACCAAGTCATTTCATCCGATAGTCTCCCAAAAGGAGAGTTGCTGGCTAACCTTGCTGACTATGGCAAGGGCAGCACGACCGGCGACAGTCCAAGATTCTTGGCGTATTTCTGGGAGTTCTCCGCCACTGCGTCGCATCATGTTAAATGGCTCAACTCGCCAAGCAAAAAGGCATGGTCCGGGCGAATGCAAGTCTGCAAGGTACCATTGACCGATGCGAATCTGACCGCACAGAGAGGATGTCGGCTACATGGCCGGCGGGTCTTTGGGAGGACCGGAGTAGCGGTCAACAAGATGCGACGATTAGAGCCTTTTCTCTACGCAGGAGAAGTTTTCGACGACAATGTGTGCCCAATCTCGCCGAGGAATGTCGGTCTTAACGCTGCTGTTTGGTCGTATGTTCAATCAGACCAATATCACGACAATGTGCGAGCCGTCGACCAGCAACTGAAGGTCACAGCTGCGACTCTGACGAGGATTCCCTTTGACCTCGACCACTGGACCAAAGTCGCCGAAACAAGATATCCGAACGGCCTGCCCGATCCCTACTCCGACGACCCGACCCAATGGATATTCCACGGTCACCCCGGCGGGTCCGTAGTCTGGGACGAGACGGAGAAGCGAACCGCTCACGGCCCGCTCCGCACCGATCCCACAGTGTTGCAGATCGCCATCGCCCGTCTGCTAGGCTACCGCTGGCCAACGGAAAGCGACCCAGGCATGGAGCTGGCCGATGAGCAACGCCAATGGGTGCGGCGCTGCGAAGCATTGCTGTACTGCGCGGACGAGGACGGCATCGTCTGCATTCCGTCGGTACGGGGCGAGCCACCCGCCGGGGAGCGGTTGCTGCAGCTGCTGGCCGCCACCTTCGGCGACGACTGGAACGACAGCGTGCTCACCACACTGCTCGTGGAGACTGACAGCCCGAGCCTCGACGACTGGCTGCGCAATAGCTTCTTCGAACAGCACTGCAAGCTTTTCCATCATCGTCCGTTTGTATGGCATATCTGGGACGGTCGCAAACGCGACGGTTTCCACGCCTTGGTCAACTATCACAAGCTGGCAGAGAATGACGGTAAAGGCCGGCGCCTACTGGAGTCTCTGACCTACAGTTACCTTGGCGACTGGATCGCCCGGCAGCAGGACGGCGTGAAACACGGTGAGGACGGTGCCGAGGATCGCCTGGCCGCAGCGCTGGAGTTGCAGAAACGGCTCATCGCCATCCTCGAAGGCGAGCCGCCCTTCGATATCTTCATCCGCTGGAAACCGGTCGAGGAGCAGCCCATCGGCTGGGAGCCGGACATCAATGACGGTATTCGGCTCAACATCCGCCCCTTCATGGCGCAGGACCTCCCCCGCGGAAAGGAAGGCGCCGGCATCCTACGGGCCAAGCCGAACACCCATTGGAGGAAAGATCGTGGCAAAGAGCCTTTGCGCGAGCAGGAGCAGTTCCCCTGGTTTTGGAAGGGCGACAAGTTCACCGGGGAGCGGGTCAACCACGTGCACCTTGCTATCGCCGAGAAACGCGCCACCCGCGACCGTGAAGGGGGGGAATCATGAAGGAACCACACTACACCTATGCTCGGTTCTGGAAATGCGCCCTACAGGTTAATTCGCACGGTTACAGCGCGAACTATCGAGGGCAAGACCACGGCATGGATGCGATCGCCTACGCCGAGGTGCTGCGGGACGTCTGTCTGGAAGAGGATATCCAGGTCGTAGGCCTTGCGGACCACGGTAGCGTCGAGGAGTCAGAGATAGTTCGCAAGGTGCTAGTGCAGCCCGGGATTGTGGTATTCCCAGGCTTCGAGGTGGCTACATCCGAGAAGGTGCACTGGGTATGCCTCTTCCCGGAGGAAACAACCTATCGTCAGTTGGAAGACTATTTGGTGCACCTAGGAAAACTTCACCGGGATGATGCCGAGGAGAAGGCGCGCCCAGTAGACCTAACCGGACAGCAACTGTTGTTCAAGGTGGCCGAGCTACGGGGCTTCTGTTATGGGGCGCACGTCACCTTGAACAATGGGCTACTCAAGGGGAAATTCAACAATCTCTGGCGTGATGCCAGGCTGCGCGCAGCTCAGATCCCTGGAAAGATTGACGATCTTCCTGAAGCATATAAGCCTATCGCGCTGAATCAAAATCCCGACTACAAGCGCGACCATCCGGTGGCCTTGATCAACGCCAAGGATGTAGCGAAACCCGAAGATCTGCATGATCCGCGTGCATCGAGCTTCATTAAGATGACGCGCCCCTGTTTCGCGTCCTTCCTGATGGCCTTCAAGGATTCGGAATCACGGGTGCGATTGGCCGACGACGTGCAGGAGCACTTCTACAGCCAGATCGAGAGCATTTCTATCGAGGGAGGCTACTTCGATGGCCTGTCGGCTGAGGTCTCTGGCCACTTGAATGCCGTCATCGGGGGACGCGGCACCGGAAAATCCACCTTGCTGGAGTGCGTGAGATACGCGATGGACGTCCCCCACAAGGGTGAGGATGCGATCAAGCAGGGCGACCAGATTGTGAAGGAGAACCTCGGCAAGGCGGGTGGCCGGGTCATCCTGAAGCTGCGCTCCGTGGCGAGCCACATGAAACCCTACACGGTCATCCGCCGTTACGGAGAGCCGACACGGGTGATCGACGAGCACGGGGATGAATCGCGCCTTCATCCCGGCAGGGACCTGCTCCCTGGTGTGGAGATCTACGGGCAGAACGAGATTTATGAGTTGGCGAAGAGTCCTGGCGCGCTCACGCGCGTGCTGGACCGCTTCTTGCCCGAAAGCGCGGAGCAACAGTCGCGCCTCGACTCGGGATACCACAAGCTCAGGGAAAACAGCGAGCGGCTGGCCAAGGCGCAAGAGCAAAAGGATGAGGTCGAGACGCAGATTGCACAGTTGCCGAAGCTGGAGGAGCAGGCGAGGCAATTCAAAGAGCAGGGACTGGAAGAGAAACTGAAGCAGGTGCCACTGCTGGAGAAGGAGCGACAGCTGGGTCCGAGGATCCTTGAGGAGGCGAAGCGCACGCGCGCCGGTCAACGGCAGTTCGAGGAATCGCTGCCCGATCTGGTGTTCCTGAGCGACACGGTACTGGAAGGCCTGCCGCATGCCGAATTGCTCCAAAGCGGACGACAGCTCCTAGAAAATCTCGCTGCTACGTTGCGCCAGACACTTGGGGAGATCGACAAGGCCGTCGGTGAAGCCGAAACAGCACTCACCGTGCTTGTTGGGGAGCTTGGAAAGGCGCTGGAAACCTCCGAGGCGCAACTTGAGAAGGAGTTCGCCAAGCTGCCGGCAGTGGCGGGCAAGGATGGCACGGAGATTGGGCGTGCCTACCAGCGGCTGTTGCGCAAAATTGAGCAGGTAAGACCGGCACAGACGCGCCTGAAGACGGTGGACACCCTCGTCAAGGAGCTGGAGCAGGCGCGTCGTAATCTGTTGGGGGAAATCTCGGATATCCGTAGCGCTCGCACTGGTGCAAAGCAGAAGGCGGTCAAGGGGCTCAATACGCGTCTTGCGGGCAAGCTGCGGATCACGATTGAGCCGGATGGCTTGCGTCAGCCGTTACGGGAATTCCTACAAGGCTTACCTGGCGTCGGGGACCGCAAGACCACATGGGTAGATGAAGCACAGGACCTGACTGTCATGGGTCTGGTCGCGGCCATTCAGAAGGGAAAGGACGCGCTCCTGGGAAAGGGATGGGGGTTGACGTCCGGCCTTGCCGAGACTCTGAATCGGATGACGCCCGCACAGCGCTATGCGTTGGAAGCCATTGACCTTGAAGATCGTGTGAGTCTCGAGCTCAACGTATCCCACACCGGCGAGCAGTATCGGTCCCTGGATCGCCTGTCTAGCGGGCAACAGTGCACGGCCATCCTGCACGTGTTGCTCCTCGACAACCCAGACCCTCTGATCATGGATCAGCCGGAAGACAACCTCGACAATGCCTTCATTGCCGAACGCATCGTGCGAGAGTTGCGCACCGCGAAAACGGAGCGGCAGTTCTTGTTCGCGACTCACAACGCCAACATCCCCGTCTTCGGCGATGCAGAGTGGATCGGGGTGTGCTCTGCCTCCGAGGACTGTGCCGAAATGCCGGTCGAGGCCCAAGGGTCCATCGACATCCCAGCGATTCGCGATCAGGTGGCGAGCATCCTGGAGGGCGGCAAGGAGGCCTTCATGCAACGCAAAGAGAAATACGGATTCGACTACTGATGACCAAGTCCGAGTTGCTTGAACTGATTGTCAATGGCGAGAACTCCGGGGTCGAGTTCAAGCGTGATGACCTGCGCCCCGAGCAGTTGGCAAAAGAGGTTGTGGCGCTCGCCAATTTCCAGGGCGGCCGCATCCTGCTCGGGGTCGATGATGACGGAACGATCACAGGGATACAGCGGCCCGATCTCGAACGCTGGGTGATGGACACGGTGTTCGGCCGCACCGTGCACCCCCTGATTCTCCCATTCTACGAAGAGATCCGGGTTGACGAGCAGCATCAGGTTGCGGTCATCACGATCAGCCAAGGCGCGACCAAGCCGTATATTGTGCGCTATCACGGCCGAGAGGACATCTATATCCGTATCGGCAGTACCTCTCAGCTTGCCTCACGCGAACAGCAGGCGCGGTTATACGCGGCCGGCGGCATGCTTCACGCGGAGCTGCTTCCCGCATCGGGTAGTAGTCTGCGCGATCTGAGTCTGGAACGGTTGACCGACTATCTTTCAACGATTGTTGGGGACAAGACGCTCCCAGCATCCGATGAGGCATGGGGCGAGCGCCTGTGCGGCTTGGGTTTCATGGTTGAGCGCCAAGATGGCCCACCACTATGCACCATCGCTGGGCTGATTCTTTTTGGTCGCACGCCGCGTCAGTTTCTGCGCCAGTTCGGCGTCCGCTGGATGGCGTTCGAAGGCGAGAACAAGAGCTACAAGGCACTGGATGACAGGTTGATCGGTGGGCCACTCGTCGCTCTTCGGAAAGAGTCTGCAGGTGTCGGAAGCGTCATCGCCGAGAATGGATTGATCGAGAGTCTGGTGGATGCGATGCGGCCATTCGTCTCGGAGGAGGCCGCCGAGGTGGATGCGTCCATGCGCCGGGAGCGCCGTTGGCTGTATCCCGTGGAGGCGCTACGCGAAGCGATCGTGAATTCGCTCGCTCACCGTGACTGGACACGCTACGAGGAGATCGAGGTTGCGCGATATGTCGATCGCCTTGAGGTTCTGAGCCCCGGTGCGCTCCAGAATACGATGACGGTGGAGAAGATGGTTGCCGGCCAGCGTTCCGCTCGCAACCCGTTGATCGTCGAGATCCTGCGCGACTACGGCTACGTGGACGCGAGGGGTATGGGGGTGCGCAATAAGATCATTCCGCTCTTGTTTGAGCATAACGGAACAGAGCCGGATTTCATTGCGACCGAGGATCATCTCAGGGTCGTCATGCACAGAGGCCCGGCACAGTCAGCAGGTGAAAGCTGATATGCAGTCGAGTACCCCAGCCACAACAGGCAACACCGTTATCGAGGCTCTCGTCCGTTCCCTGGTAAGCGCGGCCAAGTACAACCCGAACGACGTCGTCCATCCGTGTGTCGTGTTGTGGACCGATCACGATTCGCAGTGGCTGCCCATCATTTCCCAGCTCCGCCGTCTGGTGCCGCTGCTGCTGACGATTGGCGACTACGAACCGGAGACCCGAACGGGTCCGGCGATCTGGCTGCGGTGTGTCTTGGACGGTGCGCTTGACGATCCAAAACTCTCCGATGAAAAGACCCCGATCGTCTACCTGCCGGGCATCAGCCGGCAGGAGCTCCGGGCGGTCCAGGAATGCCCTGACAGCCTCAAGCCGCTGGTGGAACTTCAGTACCGCGGGGTCTGCTGGACCCAGAAGAACGGCAAGGACTGGACCGTCGAGGCCTTCCTGGTTGCTGAAAAAGGAGGCCTTGGTCTGGACGTGGCGCGTGATGCCGCTACGCGGCAGTCGATGTTGAGCGCCTTGACGGAGCTGGCGACAACCTCGGTGGAAAAGCTCAAAGGCAAGCATCTTGAGGCAGAGGACTTCGACAAGTTGTTCTCCGATGATCCTACAAAGGATTTGTTGCTTTGGCTGAGCGATCCGGAGCCCGTGAGTTCTAGCTGGAATGGCGGTCGATGGAGCGCATTTAAGTCGCGCTCCAAGACCGAACTCAGGTTCGATCCAGAAAAGGACGGCGCGCTAGTGGCTGCGGAATGGCTCGGCCGGCGCGAAGGCCCGTGGGCATCGGTGTGGGAGCGCTTTACTGAGTCGCCGGCGCTGTACCCGGGTGTGCCTGAACTCTTATTCAAAGCAATGCCAAGCGAATTGTTTGTAGAGCCCTCCTCCTGGCCCCAGAACAATGAAAAGGCTGAAGCAGCACTACGAAACGCCCTCCTGGCACTTGAAAACACCACCCCATCCTCGGCGAGGGACCGGCTACTCGAGCTGGAGCAGACCCACGGCGTGAGGCGTGAATGGGTCTGGGCGAAGCTCGAGCGCGCCCCGCTGGCCGGCGCGCTTGAACACTTGGCGGCGCTCGCTGAACGCACCAAAAGCAAGCTCGGTGGGGCATCCGTAGCCGAAATGGCCAAGCTCTATGTAGATGCAGCCTGGGAGGTCGATACCGCGGCACTTTCCTCTATGGCGACCGTGAAATCATCCGCGGATTCACAGGCCGTGGGTAAGGCGCTGAACGCCATCTACCGTCCCTGGCTGGAGTCGGCCGCCGAGCACCTGCAGGAACTGGCCGAGAAGGAGCCACTACCTGATCACGATGGCCAGGATTTGGAGGACCTGCTCGTCGGATTGGGTGGGCTGATCCTCTTTGCCGATGGGCTCCGGTTCGATGTGTCGCAGCGTCTGGCGGAGCGCATGCGAGAGAAAAGCTGGTCGGTGACTATGTCGACTCGCTGGGCAGGCCTCCCGACGGTCACGGCAACTGCGAAACCGGCGGTGTCACCGGTCACTGAAGAGATCAAAGGTCTGACTCTCGGGGAGGACTTTCTGCCATCGACTGCGGATGGAGGCCAACCTCTGACCACTGACCGGTTCCGCAAGCTGCTGACCGCGGCTGGATATCATTATCTCGGTTCGGATGAAACGGGCGACCCCTCTGTTCGCGCTTGGACCGAGAACGGAGAGCTCGACAAGCTGGGCCACTCACTTCAAGGCAAGCTCGCTGGCCGGCTCGAAGAGCAAGTGGAATTGCTGCTCGAACGCATCGAATCGCTTCTCGATGCCGGGTGGCGCGAGATCCGCGTTGTCACCGACCACGGCTGGTTGTGGCTCCCGGGCGGACTACCGAAGGTCGAACTTCCCAAGTACCTCACGACGAGCCGCTGGGCTCGGTGTGCCGCGATCAAAGGCGGTTCCAAGGTCGAGGTGCCGACCGTGCGATGGCATTGGAATTCGCATGAACGTGTAGCCATTGCCCCCGGTATTGCGTGTTTCGGCACCGGCAACGAATACGCTCACGGCGGGTTGAGCCTCCAAGAGAGCCTGGTACCGATCATTCGGGTTACCGTCGGCGAAGCAGCGAGCAAGACCGGGGCGAAGGTGGCGCACGTCTCTTGGACCGGATTGCGTTGCCGCATACAGATCCAGCCAGCCCAGCCAGGCTTCTCGGTGGATCTACGAACGAAGGCCAACGATCCAGGATCGAGCGTCAGCACAGTGCGAAGGGTGGACGTCAAAGGCGCCGCTAGCCTTCTGGTTGTGGATGACGAGCTGGAGGGTACACTGGCAGCCGTGGTCGTGCTGGACGCAAGCGGCCATGCGATAGCAATGCAACCCACGATCATCGGGGGCGAGGATTGAAAGTGGAACTCGACCAACTCGACCGTCTCGCCGCGACGGCGTTTGAAGGCTACCTGGTCCGCAAGGATCTGGTACGCAAGTACAGCCGCCAATATCCGGTTCCGACATATGTGGTCGAGTTCTTGCTCGGGCGCTACTGCGCAAGCACGGACGAGCAGGAGATCGACGAAGGGTTAACGATCGTCGAACGGCAGTTGGCGGATCGAACGGTAAGGACGGGCGAAGAGGAACTTTTCAAGGCGAGGGCCCGTGATCAGGGATCCATCAAACTCATCGATATTGTCAGAGCGAAGCTGGATGCAAAGACTGACTCGTTCGTCGCGGAACTTCCAAGCCTCGCAATCAAAGATGTCCGCATCGACGACAGCCTCGTCAAGCAGCACGAACGCATGCTCACCGATGGTTTCTACGCCGAGGTCACTTTGAGCTACGACGCCGCCATCGCCCAGGAGAAAGGTGGGCGGCCCTTCGCGATAGACAGCCTTCGAGCCATTCAGCTCTCAAAGGCGGATGTACTCGATACGCTCAAACACGGACGCCACGATTTCTCCATTGAGGAATGGAAACGCGTTCTGCTGCGTAGCGTTGGCCTGGAGCCGGCCGCGTTGTCGGAGCGTGCGCAACTGGTCGCGCTCGTCCGGATGGTGCCCTTCGTAGAGCGCAACTACAACATGGTCGAGTTGGGTCCACGCGGGACCGGCAAGAGCCACCTGTACCAGCAGATCTCCCCCTATGCACATCTGATCTCCGGTGGTAAGGCCACGGTGGCGAAGATGTTCGTAAACAATGCCAATGGCCAGCGTGGTTTGGTGTGTCAATACGACGTCGTCTGCTTCGATGAGATCTCCGGCGTGTCCTTTGATCAGAAAGACGGGGTAAACATTCTCAAGGGGTACATGGAATCCTGTGAATTCTCGCGCGGCAAGGAAAGCATTCGCGCCGAGGGCGGTATCGTGATGGTGGGTAACCTCGATGTCGAAGTCGAGCACCAGCAACGCGTCGGCCACCTGCTGAGTCCCTTGCCTCCGGAAATGCGTGACGGTACGGCGTTCATGGATCGCATCCACGCCTACGCGCCGGGATGGGATTTTCCGAAGCTAAATCCGAACGAACACTTCACAGACCATTTCGGATTGGTCAGCGACTTCCTGTCGGAGTGTTGGAGCCGGCTACGCACCGGCAGTCGTATCCACGTGTTACAGGGGCGAGTGAATTACGGTGGAGCACTTAGCGGACGGGACATCACGGCCGTCAACAAGACAGTGAGTGGCCTGCTAAAGCTGCTGTACCCGGACCCCGAGATGACGGTTCCGGACGAGGAACTGGAAGAGATGGTTCGCATCGCCCTCGAAGTCCGTCGGCGGGTCAAGGAACAACAGAAACGGGTGTTCAAGAGCGAGTTCCGAAACACGCACTTCAGCTACGCTATGGGTGAAGACGGCGTCGAACAATTCGTGTCGACGCCGGAGCTGCATAGCGACGAAGCGATCGAACTAGACCCACTGCCACCAGGACAGGTTTGGGGAATCAGTCCAGGCGGACCGGAGACGGGCGCCAGCCTATACCGACTTGAGGTGACGGTCGGCAAGGGGAGCGGGGTTAAGATCCTGAATGCACCGGTTCCACCTACATTTCGCGAGAGTGTCAGATACGCCGAGCAGAACCTGTATACAAGGTCAAAGCAACTGGTTGGAGACCGCGATCCGCGCTCTCACGAGTTTTCGTTACAGCTCCGTGCTATGGATAACGATCGAAGCGGAACGTCGCTCGGCCTGCCGACACTTATGGCCCTTTGCGGCGGACTGCTTGAGAAAAGCACCAAGGGTGGTCTGATCGTGGTCGGCGCGCTCAATCTCGGTGGTTCAGTGGAGCCACTGGCTAATGCCGTTGGTATTATCGAGGTCGCCGTTGAGAAAGGCGCTGATACCATGCTCATGCCAGTGTCGGCAAGGAAGCAACTGTTCGAACTCTCCGACGACATGGCGACGCGGATCAACATCCAGTTTTACTCGGACACGCCAGATGCATTACTCAAGGCATTGCTTGAGTGACAGATCAACAAAACCTGTGCCGAACTATGGAGAATTGAGAGCAACGATGGAAGCTCTGAGCAGCGTCAAGTATTTAAGTACCTTTTGATTGGCGAGGAGGATCATGGAAATAGCGGGTGGGTATGCGAAGGCGGAGGAGGCGTTCCATATGATTGTTAATTTTCTAGAGCATTTCGACTATCTGGCGGACCCGCGGCAATGAATCCTGGGTACCACGGTTTATTGTCATTTCGTTGATCAGGGTGGTCCAAAATCGAATGGATGAAGGCGCTGCAATTCTCGCGATTGGTGATGTTCACCTCGGCACGGCTTGCTCGGGAGTGCCTGACGAGATTTCATCCTGGGGCCTTGATCCGAGGGAACTCACGCCTGCAGCCGCTCTCAAACTTTCTGTCGATTTCGCGATTGAACAGAAGCTGGATGCAGTGCTATTCGCCGGCGATGTCGTTGAAAGCACCAATTCTAGGTTCGAGGCAATGCTGCCACTTGAGGAAAGCATTCGACGGCTATTGGAAGCGGGAATCCAGGTCATCGCTGTTGCAGGCAACCATGATGTTGAGGCATTGCCAAGGCTGGCGGCCTTGATCGACGGTTTCACCCTGTTGGGCGCCGGTGGCCAATGGGAAGCGAGGATGATAACCAAAAACCAGTCTCCAGTTGCGGAAATAATTGGCTGGTCTTTTGGTGAACGGTTTGTGCGTCAAAGCCCGGTTGCGCAGCTCTTGGAAGAACCGCTGGAGACGCCTTCGTCACCGATCCCGAGGATTGGTTTGCTGCATGCCGATCTCGACGCCTCCGGCGGGCATTATGCGCCAATCAGGCAGGCCGAACTCGACAATACCGGCTATGACGCCTGGTTGTTGGGCCATATTCATAAACCTTCGATCGAAAGGCTCTCAGCATCGACAGATTCTCGGCCATCTGGCTATCTCGGTTCTCTGATTGGGCTCGATCCGTCGGAAGTAGGCCCGCATGGCCCCTGGCTCTTGAGAATATCCAATGGTGGCGATCTTCACTTTGAGCAGGTGCCGCTCGCACCTCTTCGATGGGAATATGCGACCGTTTCAATCGACGGGCTTGAGCATGTTGAGGACGTGCCTGACAGATTGCTGGGCGAAGCGGAGAGATTTGTTCGCCAGCTCGGCGAAGCTGGCACCGCACCCCGCGCACTCGGCCTGCGTGTGCAGCTGACAGGGGCAAGCCCTCGATATGAGGACATCCGGCAGCGGATTGCTGGGGACGAATGGAACACACTGGGACGTATCGTCGGTGATACTGCCGTCTTCTTTAATAAAATCATCGACTCCATGGAGGTGCGGCTAGACCTCTCGGAAATTGCAGCGGGAGATGACCCGGCAGCTCTGATGGCGCAACGACTCCTAATACTTCAGCGCGATGATGACCGGTCCAGGGCATTGCTCGAAAAGGCGCGTGCCGAGTTGAGCAATATTTCCCGGAAAGATATCTGGTCGCCTGTTCAAGATCATCGCAACGCGACAGACCCTCTATCGGACGATGCCTTGCGCGACATTCTCTTTCGATCCGGGAAGGCAGCCTTGAACGCCATGCTCTCTCGCCATGTGCAGGGCGATCCATCGTGAAACTGAAACGACTCACCATAAACCGGCTTCCGGGGATCGGCCAACCGTTTGAGATCGAGCCGGCAGGAGCAGGTTTCCACGTTGTTTTCGGGCCGAACGGGATCGGTAAATCGAGCATTTGCCGCGCGGTTGAAAGTTTGTATTGGGAAGACCGTGAAGCGTCACCGCGAACCTTGGTGAATGGTGAGTTTGAGTTGGATAGGGATGCATGGTGGGCGGAGCGTGAGGGATCACGTGTGCGTTGGCAGCGTGGTGGAGAGGACAGCGTGCCGCCAAACCTGCCTGCATCCCATAACCATCGCTGTTTTTTCCTGCGCCTGAGGGATCTGATAGATCCGTCGCCGGACGGCACGCAAGACATTGCTTCCGAGATTCGGCGCCAGATGTCGGGCGGGTTTGATTTGGACCGGATTGCGTCCGACCTGTTCGCTGGCGTGAGCGCACGACACGGCCGTCGTGAGCGAAACGATCTCAATACGGCGTTGCAGGATGTTAGGGAGGCGGAAGGAAAGCAGTCGAGCCTTCAGCAGCGCGCGGATCAGCTGGAGTCCCTCGGGACGCAACTCGCCACGGCACAATCGAGCGCAGATCGCCTCTCGTCTGTAGAACGCGCTCTCGGACTTGCCGGTCGCCTGGAAGAATATGCCGGCGTCGCCGAAAAGATGGCAGCCCTGCCTGACGGCCTAGCGAAACTTACAGGAAAAGAGGTCGAGCAAATCGAGCAGCTCCAAGGTCAGCTCAATGAGTTTTCCGAACGGGCCCGTTCAGTGAAAAAGCAGTTGGCGGATGCCAGTCTTGCGCAACAGGATACTTGCCTATCAGCCCCTTTGGACCATGCAGAACTTACGACTCAGCGCGCAAAGGCGGACAAGTTGAGCACGGTTGAATTGGCGCTTCAGGCGGCGAGAACCGAACACAACGCTCGCCGGAAGGAACTTGCGGCGGCGCTAGCGGCGCTGGGCGGAGGCGATGTAGATGAGGCGCTGCTTGATTTGGCCGACCATGGCCAGTTGTTCGAATTCCTACGTGCTGTTGAAGCACATAAGGCGCGGGGCAACGTCATCGAAGAAAGATTGCGTCTCCTTGCGCATGTCGAACAGTCCGGAGGCAACCCGCGTGACCGTGAGAGAACTCGAAGCGCAGCTGAAGAATTGCGGTCTTGGCTGCGCGTACCCGAAGAGGAGCCACTATCGGATAGGATTCGGACTCGTCGATCCTGGGTATTATTCTCCTTTGCTATGACTGTTGCGGGTGCCGGATTGGCCGTCTTCGTTGATCCGATGTTTGCCCTGTTGGCGGCCGCAAGCATGGGGATTGCTATACCGGTATTCATGTTGGGCAATCCGAGAGCTTCTTTGGGCGAACGAAATGCTGCACAGGAAACGTTCGAAAAGCTTGGTGTCGAAGAACCCGACACATGGGATATCCCTTCGGTCGAGTTTCGACTGCGCAGTCTGGAGAGAGAAACCGCAGTTGTCGAAGCAAGTTTGCAACGGGCGCGCGATCGCGATGTAGAACGGCACACGCTCACGAACGAGTTGAACGGATTGTCAGAAATGGAAACTGCCCTCAAATCTAGAAGGCAGAAGCTGAAGGACAGCCTGAAACTTGACTCGATCCTGTCCGACGCGGAACTCGTAGATTTTGCACGAGCACTCGACCAACTCCGCTTAGCCCGCAGCAAGAACGAAGGCGTTGCCGGTAAGGTCGAGGGTCTTGAAGCGAGATACACAAGATATCTCTCGGACCTAGCTGGTCTTCTCGAGCGCCATGGTGAATCGCGGCCGACGGATGCTGCAACGGCCAGGGCTTATCTCAACAATTTGGCGGATCGCAGCATGCGGTTAGAAAAAGCAATGTCAGACAAACAATGGGCTACCAAACAACGCGAGCAGATTTCAAGCGATCGCAATGTGGCGCTCAATTCGATAAAAACAATCTACTCGGAAGTGTCACTGGATGACGGCGATTTGCATGGCCTTACGGCACTGCTGCATTCATTGCCGCACTATCTTGACCTAAAGAGCACCGCGGCACGGCTTGAAGGTCAGATTGAGCTTGATCGTGGCGAGCTTGAAAAAGCTAATGAGGCCGAACTCGCCGATTGCGACAGGCCGGCGCTCGAACGGCTTCAGGGCGACCTTTTCCAGGCGGTGGAAAAGGCGGCCAAATTGCGGGATGCGATTGCAGAAATCAAGGCTCAGGTGAACGAAGCCAAGAGCGGCAGCAACATTCAGGATCTCATTGCTGTGCGTGAAAAAATCCGAACAAAACTGCGAGATCGTCTCGACGAGGCGCTTTTCGCAAAGGCCGGCAACTTTCTGATTGACACTGTCGAACAGGAGTATGAACAGACCCAGATGCCTCGCGTTTTTGAACGTGCCCGAAGCCATTTTTCCGCATTTACACATCACAACTACGAACTACGTTTAGGCAAAGAAGCCAAGAAGCCTCGTTTGTTTGCTATCGAGCTACACAGTGGCGAGGGTCGAGAACTAGAAGAACTTTCGGACGGTACGCGCGTCCAGTTGCTGTTGGCGGCACGAATAGCTTTTGCCGAGGAGGTGGAACAGGGCAAAACACTTCCTTTGTTTCTCGATGAGGCGCTGGATCAGAGCGATCCTGAACGTTTCGAAGCGATTGTTCGCAGCCTTGGACGTGTCGCGAACGACCAGGAGCGCCAGATATTTTATCTCACCAGCGACCCTTTCGACATTGACCGTATTCAGTATGCGCTCGCCGAAGAGAATTGCGAGATAGCCGCCAAGATCGACCTCGGCTTAATCCGCTCACAGGCAGCTAGCGTGAGCGGGCCGCTTGCGCTCCATGTCGAGCAGAGGCCAAAGGTCCTGGCACCCAATGGATTATCAGCCACAGAATATGGTGTGGCTCTTGGCGTACCCTTATTGGAACCTGCTCTTGGATATGCGGCGCAGCACTTTTTCTATGTCCTGTGGGACGATCCGGACCTGCTGCATGACTTTCTGGTGAACGGCATCGAGTCGGCAGGACAATGGAAAATCGTTTCAGGTACCGCGCTGGCCGATAAATTGGGTTCTCGCTCGATATCTTCGCAGGAGATCGCGTTCCGGTTGGACCTGCTTGAGGTCTTCTGTGAGTTGTGGAAACAGGGAAGGGGCCGGCCGGTCGATCGCGAAGCTATCGAAAATAGTGGTGCCTTGAGCGAGCGCTATCTAGGTGACGTTGTTGCGATCGCCGATGAATTGTGTGGCGATCCGGAGATGCTTATCACTGTCCTTGAGACGAAAGAAGATCCACGCCTGGAAGGTTTCCGACGGAGTAGTTTTGACAATCTTGATCAATATTTACGCGAAAACGGCTATATCGACGACCTTCCCGTTTTAGTTGAGAACGAACTAGAGCTTCGTGCTTTAGCAAGCCCGGCAGCTAACAAACTGCCAAATGGCGTTGCAAGAGATTGCGTATGCCGTTGGTGGACTTGGGCTGCGAGATTGTCAGAACCTGAATCGCAATAAGTACCAGTGATTTCATCGGTTGTCCCTTCCATAAACTCGAGCTGTATGAGATTAGCGAACTTCCTGCAACAACTTCTTCATCCAAACCTACCGTGGACACGAAGTAGCCCCTCGCTCGTCCTCCGAGTGAAGCCCTTTTCGAGGGACTCGACGGAATCAGAAAAGGAGTGAGCGATGTTTGGGCTACCGTTGGGTTGGTTTATTGGTCTTATTCTTCTCGCAATCTTTTTCCTCAATTGGATCAAGGTTCTCAACGAGTACGAGCGAGGAGTCATCTTTCGCTTCGGGAAGCTCCTGCCCTATCCCAAGGGGCCGGGACTCATCTTCGTCTTCAGCCCGATCGATCGCATGGTGAAGATGAGTCTCCGACTGGTGGCTCTCGACGTGCCGCCCCAGGATGTGATCACTCGCGACAACGTTTCGGTGAAGGTAAACGCGGTGGTTTTCTTCCGTGTCGTTCATCCGATCAAGGCGGTGGTCGAGGTGGAGAACTTTCTCCATGCGACTTCTCAGCTTGCGCAAACGACGCTCCGCAGCGTCCTCGGTCAAGTGGAGCTCGATGATCTTCTATCCGAACGTGAGCGGCTCAACATGCAGCTCCAGGATCTCCTGGACAAACACACCGACCCGTGGGGCATCAAAGTCACCTCCGTCGAGGTCAAGCATGTCGACCTACCGGCCGAAATGACGCGTGCGCTGGCCAAGCAGGCGGAGGCGGAACGGGAGAAGCGAGCCAAGATCATCCACGCCGACGGTGAGTTCGAAGCCTCTGATAAGTTGGCGGCGGCGGCGAAGGTCGTCGGGCAACACCCGATGGGGATCCAGCTACGCTATTTACAGACTCTTACCGAGAACGCAACCGAAAAGAACTCGACGCTCGTATTCCCACTTCCGATCGAGCTGATGCAGGAGTTCTTGAATCCGGTCAAGGGCGGCTCTTCGTAAGAGGGACTTGGACGCGACGGGGTCAACCGCCAGGGTGCTTCCGCCATCAAGTGTTGTTAAGCGGCTGCGTGCAGTGGCACGATCTCGGAAGAGACCGGGTTGTGTGCCTCCGTGAACAGGAATACCTAGACCCGTCTTCTGACGGCAAGGAGGTGGTGATCCGCAGACAAGAAGATCGAATATTGACGGGCAGACAGACTTGGTGCGTGAACCCTAACCGGACCACCTGGACCGGTAGGCGCGATCATGCCCTGTTCTTGTTGGCGACCCAGACGGGACTTCGCGTCTCCGAGCTCACCCGATTAACCTGTGGCGATGTCCCCCTCGGTACCGGGGCGCACGTCAGCTGTCATGGGAAAGGGCGCAAGGCACGAGCCACCCCGCTAACCAGCGCTGTGGTCACTGTCCTCCATAGCTGGATGACTGAACGAGCTGGCGTCCCAGACGATTCGCTGTTCCCAACTCGATACGGCGCATCTCTCAGCCGCGACGCCGTCGAACGCCGGCTTGCCAAATACTCTGGAAGCGCCGCACTAACGTACACGACTCTTCGCACCAAGAAGATCACGGCACACGTACTGCGCCACACGGCCGCAATGCGGCTACTCCACGCTGGGGTCGACACTTCGGTGATCGCCCTCTGGCTCGGCCACGAGACGATCAATACTACACAGATCTATCTTCACGCCGACCTCGCTCTCAAAGAAAAAGCTCTTGCTAGAACCACGCCGCTAAACGGCAAGCCAGGACGATACCAGCCCTCAGACACGCTCCTCGCGTTCTTGGAAGGATTGTGATTATGCCGACCTCAATGTCACGCGCATCGCCCCTGCTGCCGACTCCACTTCGCGTGTCGGCATAATCCGGGCGTCGGCGTAATGGATCTGGCACCTTTGGATGACCGCGCGGTCCCCCAAAACGTCGACGAGTGCCTTGCGGATGCCTTTGCCTCCGTCCACTACGCAGAGAATCGACTCATCGACGCGCAAGCCCCGCTCGAGAAGGTCCTGCAACATCGCGGTGCACACCCGAGAGTTCTCCGTCGAGCCCAGCCATATACCCAGGGGGCACCTTCGTTCCATCTATTGTGATACCGAGAGTTACGACGACGGTCTGTCCGGCCACCTGACGCGACCGCGAATAGGACGTTAGCCCCCCTGGCGACGCCAGTACCGGCAGACAGACAACGAGTCAGGCACCCACAGTCGAAAACGATCGAGGCACGGACTCAGGGACAGTATCTGATCAGTGCCGTGTCCGATCCTGGACCTGCGCTGCTTCCCTTCAGTTTCCACGGCTACAGCGAACACGCGGGGACGAAAGTATCGCGGGCTTGACAACGGCGAGCCGGACACCCTAGTCCCAGCCTAAGCCGCGACCGTGCACAAGAGCCAGGGCTCGAGCCGGTCGTGAACCCGCCATGCTGGGCATCAGATACGGCAGTCAGCCTCAACTTAACAATGCCGCCACGGGTTGTCTCGCAGCGTCGGCCGTCAGATCGTGATGCCGTAGTCACCTGGGGCGCGGCCGGTACGAAATGCGTGATAAGCCAACGCGCCGGCAACGACGGTGTCCGGCGGGTGACCGTTCCCAAAGAGATCGTCGACGCTGCAGTACTTGTGCTCCCGGTAGAACGGTTCGAGCCGCGGCATCTTGATCTCGTGGTGTTCAAGCGCCGAGATGTAACTAATGAATAGGTCTCGGCGTTGACGGCCCGTCATCTGAAAATCAATGACCTCACGTGCTGTCACTTGCTCGGCGACCACGGACCCACCGCCGGTGGCATCGTGAGCGACAGGCCCCGGGTAGCGTTCCGCGGCACGATTCAGCAAATCGATCATGACGTCCCAGGGGCGCCGGTGGGTGCGCACGGCGGCGACCAGCTTGAGCGGCTTCACATCACACTGTAAGGTCGCCACCACCGCGTCCTGTGCCAAAACTCGGCCCTTTTGAAATAGGCCATAAATCAGCAACTTAGTGTCTGTGTTTGCGACCGGGCCAAGGGCCGTGGGCTTTACAATCGTCTTGGGCGGGCGGGTCGTCACCATGCAGATGACCACCTAGTCGAGAGCGAATATCGAAGCGTGTTCCTGAAGCTGTTTCCACGCTACGCCGGTCGAGCCCGCCGAGGGGCTACCGTCGCCGGCGACCATCTACGCGGCACGGCAGTAGTAGTTGAGAATGCTCCCAAGTCGCTCTCGCGACACGATGGGGCCAGCGTCAGTCGCGCTTGCCGGCAGAGGTGTGATGAGCTCGTTGCCGAGACCTTGGCCCCGGCGCAAACACAGACATTAAGCTGTTGATTTATGGCCTATTTCAAAAGGGCCGAGTTTTGGCACAGGACGGGGTCGGAAAAAACGCCGGCACCGTACATTGCCGCCAGACATCTAGTGTTCGAATCGGTCGAAGCCTTCGGCTCGACCATGGCCACTCACGGGACGCTTTGGCCGCCGATATGCCAAACTACACGGACCTCGGACCGTCAGTTCAAATAAGCGAGATCCTGCACGGCTAAGACGACTAGACGTCACCTCCAGCTGAGCGTGTCGTAGCGTACGCCGTCTTTCACGACCAGGTGGATCTTGTGCCACGCCCAGCGTTCTTCGAGCGGGTTGGCCTTCAACGATTATGCCCGGTTTGATACGACGGCCAACCTTAGTCCGACCCCGTCCTGTGCCAAAACTTGATCCACTGGCAACGTTACAAATCGGCATCTGCGCGACGCCACTTCCGGGACATCGCCCTGGTGAGAACTACTTCCGGCTGCTCGTGACACTTCCCTTCAATGGACGGTGGGTTTGCCCACGGCGATAGTGGAAAGGGTCTGTTGGCGGGCGCGCTTGCAGGCAAGCATCACTGCGTGCAGTTCTTTCTCTGCGATGTGTGAGAGCTCCCCAACGTCCTTGAGAATTCCCCTAAGGTCCCCCTCTGACGCCGACTCTCTCTCCAGGAGATCGATGATACCGCGGGTCATGGCATGGATCTGGCCGAGGTTGTCCAGAGCCTCGTTGGCCCGTTCGGGCAGGTCCATGAGCTCCGCGTCACCGAACAGTCCGTCGATGAAGCCTTCAAGCTCCTCGGTGCGGGTCCGGCACAAGCGGCGAATGTCATCCGTATCCGGCTTAGCCTCCATCCGTGTCAAACGGAACGGCTTGGTTGCCGATTGATGCCTTGCCAGTTCGTTCCAAAACCCCATCAGGGATTCGAATAGCTCACTGGCTGCGCCGACATTGTCGAACCCCGGCAACTCACCTTCCCAACAGCTCTCTATAGCTCGGAGTGGCGATGCGTCGAGCCTGGGCGTCGCGATGTCGCCGAGGAGTCGTGTACGGACGACATGGAATGACGTCGGGCACGCATAACGTTCCAATAGAGCGCGAACGGCCTTGTCGCCAGCGTATCGGAGGGAACGTTTCTTCATGCTCGATCCAATATTCTCACGATTGACCTGCTTGACCAATCCGCTCCCTGGATGAAGTGATTGTCCATCAGTAAATTCCCGGCATCTTTGGATTGGCCGCAACTACGGTTCGCAGCGTCTCGATCACCGTCGCGTCCCGCGACGATAGCAGTCCGTTGGTCACGCTGGATCCAACCAGCGATGGCGACCACCAACCATGTCAAGGGCTGGACCGGCGTGCTCATAACCGAGGGTTCTAGCTTCCATTGGCCAACCAAGCCTAGACTGTGCTCCGCAAAAAGTCGATCCGGCGTTGATTGCGCCGGCTAGACCTACCATAGTCGGCTTGTCCCTTCCATTTAATTGATCCAAATGAATTTAGAGCCCCGACCGCCATCATCTAAGGGTTCGTCATGGGGTGCCGAGTGTGCAATTTTCGTCCGCCACAAATGTGCAATTTACAGCCGCCGCTAACAATGGTGACGATCGCTACCCGGTTCGCCATCGGATTAACGACTAGCACCCCTCCGAGCCGCTCGAATCTTCGCCGATACCATCGCCACCAAGGCCGATATTGTCGAATCGCCAACACCACGAAGACGGATCCGGCGCGCCTGGAAGCACGGATCTACCTCAAGATGCTTGGCCCAACCGCGCAGATCTGCTCGCAAGATTCTCAAGATCCTTGATTTCTAAGAAGGATAAGTCAATTGACTCCATATATTTTCGGACACTTACGGCTCGGGCGAATCGATCCTGTCGAAAAACTCGAAAAACCCCCCGTATGGGGCAGGACGCGGGTTCCGACCTCTCCCGCAGACGGAATTGAGACGCCACGCCGCGCCCTCTAGTGTGGACCGGCATCCCAGACCGCTCCCATTTTGTTACCATCTGTTTATCGACGCCCAAATGCTCGGCTAGTTCCGACCTCGTCAACACTCGCGCTTTGGCCATAGTCCCCCTCCAAATGGCACTGCCCCCTTCTGCATTGAAAGACGCTCTTAGGGTACTACGGTTTCCCCTTGAACGAAGGATTCCAATTCCTTTACTTCATTTCCACTCCTTTTGAGGGTAGCTCGTGTCCGTCAATTCATGACACTGATGGTCTATTTCAAAAGGGCCGAGTTTTGGCACAGGACGAGGTGCTGGGCCGTTCGTTCAAGACGACGAACTGCCTTGAATCCGTCAATGCCCTGGTGGAGGAACGCTGCGCGAAGGTCGACCACTGGAAGAACTCGAGCCAACGCCAGCGCTGGCTGGCGACGGCGCTCGTGGACATCGAACCGCGCTTGAGGAAGGTGGTGGGCTACCGCCATCTCCCGAAGCTTCGCGAAGCTCTCAAGCGGGAACTGAAGATCGAGGCGAAGACATCAACCGTATCGAAGAAGAAGGTCGCGTAATCGTGAGCCGTGAGAGTTTCAACTAAGAATGGGCTTGACTCGCCCGGGAGCGTGGCATCCCGTTGCTGGACGGTGTTTTCCCTACGCGTGCGGAGGCCGACATCGCCTCCGACACGCCCCAGATCTGGGGCTCGCCACGGGTCGATGACGATCGAAACGGCCCGGCGCGCCAGTCTTGAGTTCGTTTGTGTTTTTGGACAGGACGGGCACGAACGAGCGGCACGGATTGTCTATCGGCACCTGCAGCCTTTTTTGAAAGAGGAGGCAACGCCGCGCTCCAAGAGATGAGCGAATCCGCGACAACGAATCCAGGAAGTCCGCAACGGACGCCACAGGAAACCCAGTACAGCAGGAAACCCGGAACTCGGGAAAACCCAGAGAGTGAAGGGAGAGCCTATATCAGAAGAGCGTATAGATGAAGGGCGCAGCTCCGCTTCCGCTGAGAAAGACGAGAAGGCCGAGTCCGAGGATGACGACGAGGATGGGCAGCAGCCACCACTTCTTGTTGTGTTTCAGGAAGTCCCGAAACTCGGAGGCGAGACTCTGGCGGTCTTCCTGAGCGAGCTGAGCCAGATCGTCGTCTTTTGGCACCAACGTGTCCTCCCGTCCGCTAAAACTGACGGAAATAGTCCTTTTTGTCAAAAGCCTCCGGCAGATCGACCCAGTAGCTTTTCTGTTCGGGTTCCCACCGGCGCGTGAGGGGATCGCGACCGATCAGCCGAAAGAACAGTGCGATGGGCGTCAGTAGCCCGTAGAAAAGAACCGCGAGCACAACGTGCGAGAGGACCCATCCGATGGGAAAGGTCACGACCCCGAGAAGGACGAACAGCGGTCGGTTGGCGGCGGGCTTCAGCAGGGAGAACGCACCCGAAAGCAATCCGAGCCCCCACAAAACGTACGCCGTCGGCCGCGCCGCAGAGCCAAGCGCCACGCCGAAGATACTTCCCTTCCATAGGATCAGGCCACCGAGGAGCGCAAAAGCTCCCAGAGCGATGAACCCGAACTGCCGTAGTTGCCGGCTCGATGGGTCGAGAGTTAGCTGGACGATCATGATCTAGTCCAGCTGGAACCGTGCCAGATACATGTCGATTTCGTGCCGGGTGGCTTGCGGCTGGTCGTCCTTCTCAAGGAGGACGTTCCCGATGACGAGCGCATCCATGTTGGTGGCCATGAAGCAACGATAGGAGTCGTGTCCCAACCGTCGCAACGTCCTTGCCCAGAAGTGAGCCGAGCCGCAGGCTTCGAGAAGCACGGTGGCAGCGCTCTGTTTCGCAAAAAACGACACCAACTTGGGTCGACTCACACGGAGTTGCTTGGACACCTTCGCCGCTTCGCGCGAGATGGCAATCTCGAAGACGTTCTTTGCAAGATCCACAGCGATCGTCGTATCTTTCATTCGGACTCCTCCTTTTTCGATGCGTTCTTTCGACTGACTTTGGCACATCGATGCCGTCTATGTCAGCGGAGGAGTCCATCCCATCACTTGATGGCGGAAGCACCTCCTGTGCCAAAACTCGGCCCTTTTGAAATAGGCTGCGTATTCCAGCCATCGTGAACGCCGAATCCAGAGCAAGCTGAACAGCGAATCCGGTGAAGCCGAACGCTCATCGAAGCGATGAAGTGTTGGGTGACCTTCCTTTCCACTGATTGAAAACGTGAACCTATCTTACCTGCGTGTTGTGTAGCAAGGGGCGGCAGGTCGGTGCCGGAGGGAGCGGGCGTAAGGAAAGACGCGAAGCGACCTTCCCGCTCCCGTAGGCAGCGAGCGACCTGCCGCGGCCGAACCCCGGGCGATGTGGGGCTGGTTTCGGGGGTTGCTGGGGTATGGCCTGGCTCGAGAAGACGCTTCCTGAGGCATTCTCGCGCGTCGTTTTGGCGCCGCATCGTCTGGTACCCCGGGTTTGGCGGTTTCACCCGTTTTTATCGCATCGACGCTGTGGTCCCTCGCTCGCTCATGCATCGGCGTTGTCAGATGCCTTTGGCGCAGCCTTGGTCTTTCTCAGAGAAGCTCCTTTGAGAGTGATGCGGTGCGCGCTGTGGAGAATGCGATCGCAGATAGCGTCTGCCTGGTTTGGGTCGCCAATCGCTTCGTGCCACTGCTTGAGCGGAATCTGGGTCGCGATGAGTGTGGAGCCACGCTCGGCGCGGTCTTCGATGACCTCCATTAGATCCCGTCTCTCCGATTCTTTCAGCGGGTGAAGCAGCCAATCATCGATAGCCAGTAAGTCCAGCTTGGCGAGTTTCGTCAAAAGCCGGGCGTAGGAACCATCACCACGAGCGACCGCGAGCTCGTGGAGCAAGCGCGGTGCTCGCACGTAGCATCCGGTGAAGCGGCGACGACAGGCCCGCTCCACGAAGGCGCAAGCCAAGAACGATTTGCCAATCCCCGTCGGGCCGGTGATGAGCAGGTTATGGCGCTCACCGACAAAGCGGCAGTTGCCCAGGCTCAAGATCTGTTCGCGGTTTAAGCCTCGAGGCGCTTGGAAGTTCACGTTCTCCAAACATGCCGGATAGCGGAGCTTTGCCGCTCGCAGTCGTCGAGAAAGCTTACGCTGTTCGCGGGCGGTCCACTCGGCATCGACCAGGAGTCCCACACGTTCCTCGAAGCTCAGCTAGTCGGCCTCACCCGGAGCAGGGATTTCGCTCTTGCCTGGGAGTCATGCGACTATCATCGATAACCTCTTAGCTGCCATTTCCTAGATCGTCCTCCTTCCGGGTACGACCTAGAGTGCCTTGAAACGTGCTATCGATGAGCGTTCGCGATGCCGGAACCGGCGTTCACGTTGCCTGGAATCCGTGTTCACCTTCCCCGGAATCGATGTTCACGATCCCCGGAATCCGTGTTCACGATGCTTTGGAATGGATGTTCACCTTCGGCTGGAATCTGCGTTCACGATGCCCCGGAATACGCAAGTTGTCGAAGCGAAGGGGCTGGTGACGTTGCCCCCGCGTCACGAGCAGCGGCGCCGCGGACCGACGAGCATCCACTACACGAAGGCTGGTCGCGAGCGGCCACGGCGTGAGGGCAAGCTATCGGACGTCGCTCCGGTGATGCTGGGCTTGGTGGCGAACGCTGAGGAGCGAGCGCTATGGAGGGAACTGGTCGCGCGTTACCACTACCTGGGCCACAAGGTGGCCTTTGGCGCGCACCTGCGGTACTTGGTCTGGATGTCGAATCCTCGGCGGGAGCTCTGTGGGTGCGTGCAGTTCTCCTCGGCGGCGCGGTGGCTTCAGGCGCGTGACGGCTTCATCGGTTGGGATGACGCAACGCGGCAGAAGAACCTTCCCCGGGTGGTCAACAACAGTCGGTTCCTGATCCTGCCGTGGCTTTCCATCAAAGGCCTCGCGAGTCACGTGCTGTCGTTGGCAGCGCGAGTGGTGGTCGATGACTGGGAGGAAGCCTACGGGGTGAGGCCGGTGTTGCTCGAGACGTTTGTGGAGAGGGAGCGTTACGAGGGAGAATGCCCCCAAGTCGCTCTCGCGACACGATGGGGCCAGTGTCATTCGCGCTTGCCGGCAGAGGTGTGAGGAGCTCGTTGCCGAGACCTTGGTGGTTCCGTTCTGTGTGATAGTGCACTACGTATTCGGTTACCGCTGTGCGCAGGTGTCGCTCACTGAGAGGTACGAAGCGGTCGAGACACTCTCGACGTATGGAGAGAACGAATCTTTCCGCGTATGCGTTCAGATTCGGACTATTGGCGGGAAGGCGCAGGGGCTTCACGCCTGAATCTCTCAAGAGCCCACGTACCGCCTCGGTGAATAGTGGGTCCCGGTCGTGGATGAGGTATCGCTTGCCAAGGAGGAACCCATCCCACATGTCAGTGAGGTTTCTTGCCACTTGCTTCATCCACTCCCCGTTGGGGTCCGACGTTATCCCACCGATGCACACGCAGCGAGTGGCGATATCGATGACAAACAGGACATGGTAGCGGACGAGCCCGAACGGGTTCACAACCTCGACGGTGAACAGGTCTGTCGCAGCGATGGCGCCCCAATGAGCCTTGATGAAGGTGCTCCACGACATGCTCTTGCCCCGCTCCGGGGCAGGCGCGATACCGTGCTCGGCGAGGATCCTCTTGATAGTGTTGCGTCCGAGTTCATGTCCTAGGTTCTTGAGTGCGCCTCGCAGGCGCGTATATCCCCACGTTGGGTTCTCCCGCGCCACGCGCACAATGAGCTCGCGGATGTCCTTCGCCGTCGGAGGTCGGCCCGGGCTCCGGTTCTTGCTGCCATCGTACTTGGCTGCGATGAGGCAGCGGTACCAACGCAGAAGCGTAGCGGGTGTGGCAACCGACGCAATCTGGGCCAGCGCCTCGCGGCCCAAAGCCTGGGCCTTGACGGCGAGCCTGCGCCGCTCGTCGTCCGAGAGCCTGAGACGCTTGCCCCGAAGCCCGGCCCGGAGCACAGGGTTCTCCTCTTGCTGGTAGTCGATCACATCCTGCTGCTGGCGGTTGACCCAGCCAGCTAGAACGAGCAGTAGGAATTGCACGTGGTGCGTCATCATGGATCTGAAGATAACACCCTCGGGCCAGACGATTGTAAAGCCTACGGCCCTTGGTCCGGTCGCAAACACAGACACTAAGCTGCTGATTTATGGTCTATTTCAAAAGGGCCTAGTTTTGGCACAGGACGGGGAGCCGTTTCAAATTTCAACTAAGAGTGGCACACATTCCACGAGCGCTCTATCATGAAACCGATGACACGCACTCTGGACCTTGACACTCCACGCCCGCGAACAGAGAAGCTTGGGAACCACTGGGGCCACGCGGCGGTGGTGGCTTCGATCGCGTCGGCGGCGCTGCTCCCCGGAACGGCGGAGGCTGAAGACCTCTATCTGCGAGTAGGGATCGGCCTAGGCCGGTCGGCCGAAACCCAATTCACCGACGAGGACTGTTCGAGTATTTTTCCGGCTGCTCTCTATGGCTGCGGCACGGGCGGCGACGGCACGCCGTTCCGTTCGATTGGGAACTTCAGTACGGCGGCGAGCCTTGAGTTTGGGCTAGGTTACGCCGTTGCGCCCGCCGTGAGACTGGAGACCCTAGTTGAGTACTGGCCGCGATTCACTTTCGACGGTCGCGCCAACTTCCTGGACCCCGAACGCCTGCAATCGGTTTCCGCGGATCTATCCTCTCTGTCCGGGATGCTAGCCGCTTATGTCGATCTCCAGAAATTGGGTTTACGCAAGTTCAGCCCATTCATCGGCGGAGGCATCGGTGCCGCTCGAGTTGCAATCGGTGAGACGCGTATGACGTTCCCGAAGACGACGACCATCGTTCCGGGCACCAGCCGGACTGGTTTGACCTGGATGCTGACAGCTGGGCTGGGGATATCGTTGGCCGAGCAGACGACGCTCGATCTCGCCTGGCGTTACACGGATTACGGTGTCATCGAGACCGGCGAAGGCAAGGGCCGGGTCGAATGGCGCGATGGAAGCCGGGAACCGTTGGCGCTCGATCTGGCTCGGACAAGGGCGAAGTTGAGGAGCTACGGGTTTCGACTGTCCCTGCGTTACGCGTTCTGATTGGTTGTGATCTGCAAAAAGAAGATCTCGTATTGACGGGCAGACAGCCATGAAGAGGGAGATCCTGCGGCGAGGGTTTGATTGCCCAACTGAGCCACCGCCTCTCGCATCTTCGACCAGGCCTCGACTCCACGACGAACTTCCCGTTCGTGGCTTCGCGGGATGTACAGCGATGTCGACCGACCCTCCTCGTTGCGAAACTTCAGGTACAGGTGGGGACCATGGAGACGATTCGGGTCGGTTCGGCACCCGCAGGCGGTTTTACCACAGCGAAGCATGACCTCCGTAAGCGTGCCCGGTACAGCGTTCTCGCCGAGGGTTTGAAGCCGTTGCAGTAGTCGTGTCTTAGTCATATATAGAAGATTAAGACTAATCGCAAAAAGCAAGAAAGTCAAGTCCCTGCTGCGTTCTTGGGAAGAAAATCAGCCCTTCAACCGTGAAGGGCGACTCTCTTCTCCTCAGCTCGCTGATACCATCGCTTCCGGCGTATCACTTTCGATATCCCCGCTGTCCTTCGCTTCGACATCTCTTGCCTCCTTCGTCCCCCGCCTCCAGTGGCGAGCACACAAAGGATGCCTCGGGAGCGACGTATCGGGAACATGGTGGGAGCGGACGCTTACAGTAAGAAAGCAAACGCACTCGCCTACGGGCAAGGTAGTTGGCCAAGTCGGTCAGATACTGCTACCGATGATAGCTGGGATCGCGGCCACGAGGGCGGATCTGACGGAATGGGTGTACGAGCAAGGACTGACAGCTCTGCACCTACTGCTCAGAGAGGACGCCGAGGAGATCGCGGGGCTCAAGGGCAAGCACGAGAAGGAGCGAACTCATAACCACTGGGGGAGGCCGAGTTTTGGCACAGGACGGGGTGGCGGATGAGGCAGTTTGGAGCTATCCGGTCTCGGCTGGTAACCATGAATAACAGGGAAAAACAGGGAATTTGGGCCATTTTTGTGCCGATCCGGCCGTTTTTTGACGTGGTAACCCTCTATATTTCAAATGGTTAGATGGCAATTCCCTGTTCCGAAATAACAGGGAATTTCTGATGAAATAACAGGCTTCCCAGAGATGTTCAAGATTGGAGGGAACGTCATTGCGTATTCCGGGGCATCGTGAACGCAGATTCCAGCCGAAGGTGAACATCCATTCCAAAGCATCGTGAACACGGATTCCGGGGATCGTGAACATGGATTCCGGGGAAGGTGAACACGGATTCCAGGCAACGTGAACGCCGGTTCCGGCATCGCGAACGCTCATCGATAGCACGTTTCAAGGCACTCTAGGTCGTACCCGGAAGGAGGACGATCTAGGAAATGGCAGCTAAGAGGTTATCGATGAGAAAAATACGAGAGGTTCTAAGGTTAAAGTACGAGCTGGGTTTGACTCACCGCACGATCGCAAAGGCACTTCGCGTGGCGGTTGGAACGGTGAGTGAGTACCTGGCCAAGGCGAAGAAGGGTGGTTTGAGCTGGCCGCTCCCGGAGGAGCTGAGCGACGGGGAGCTGGAGGCAGGGCTGTTTCCGCCGCCGGGCTCGTCTGGCGCACGGCCGGGTCTGGACTATGCCCACATCCACGAGGAGCTGAGGCGTCACCGAGAGCTGACGTTGCTGCAGCTGTGGGTGGAGTACGCGGAGAATAAGCCGGGAGCGTACGGCTACAGCCGTTATTGCGAGCTGTACGGTCAGTGGAAGAAGAAGCTGAACCCGACGATGCGTCAACGGCATCGAGCAGGCGAGAAGACATTCGTCGATTTTTCGGGGGAAGAAGCCTCACATCGTCGATCCGAAAACGGGAGAGCTCGTCGAAATGGAGCTGTTCGTCGGGACGTTGGGCGCGAGCAGTTACACCTACGTCGAAGCGACACTGAACCAGTCGCTGGAATCGTGGGCGAAGGCCCATAAGGGGATGTCGGATTACTTCGGTGGCAGTACGGAGATCTGGGTTCCGGACAACTTGAAGAGCGGTGTGGATTTGGTGGACCGTTACGAGCCAGGGATCAACCGGACGTACGAAGAGCTGGCGACGCATTACGGTGCGGTTGTGGTCCCGGCTCGGGTGTTCAAGCCGAAAGACAAAGCGAAGGTGGAGTCGGCAGTGCAGGTGGCGCAGCGCTGGATCCTGGCGGTGCTTCGTCATCGCACGTTCTTCAGCCTGGCGGAACTGAACGAAGCCATCTGGGAGAAGTTAGAGGTCCTGAATGCGCGTCCGATGCAGAAGCTCGGTGTGAGTCGGCGGGAGTTGTACGAAAGGCTAGACCGGCCCGTACTGAAACCGCTACCGCAGGAGAGCTACGAGTTATCGACGTGGAAGCGGTGCAGAGTGAACATCGACTACCACGTGGAGGTGGAGAACAACTTGTACAGCGTTCCCTATCAGCTCATTCACGAGAAAGTCGAGGCACGGGTGACGGCCTCGGTGGTGGAGGTCCTGTTCAAGGGAAAGCGCGTCGCGTCGCATCCCCGCAAGAAAGGAAAGGGGCACTACTCCACGAACCCGGAGCATATGCCACGTTCGCATCGGGAGCACCTGGAGTGGACGCCGTCGCGGCTGCTCCACTGGGCGGAGCAGTCAGGTCGCGCCACGGGAAGGCTGGTTGCGGGGATTCTAGAGAGTCGGCCTCACCCGGAGCAGGGATTTCGCTCTTGCCTGGGAGTCATGCGACTAGGCAGCCGCTGGGGCAGTGAGCGTCTCGAGGCCGCTTGCGCACGAGCGGAAGCTTTGAGCTCTTACAGCTATCGCACGGTGAAAAACATTCTCTCGGCTGGTCTGGATCGTGTGGTGCTCGAATCGGACGCCGAAGCGAAACCGCGAGAGGAGCACGAGAACATCCGAGGCGCGGATCACTACGAAGGAGGAGAGTCCCGATGCTGACACCCGAAACGATAGAAAAGATGAACGCCATGAAGTTGTTCGGCTTGGTGTCCGCGTTCGAAACCCAGTTGAGCTCGAGCGAATACAAGGAGCTGAGCTTCGAGGAACGTGTGGGACTCCTGGTCGATGCCGAGTGGACCGCCCGCGAACAGCGTAAGCTTTCTCGACGACTGCGAGCGGCAAAGCTCCGCTATCCGGCATGTTTGGAGAACGTGAACTTCCAAGCGCCTCGAGGCTTAAACCGCGAACAGATCTTGAGCCTGGGCAACTGCCGCTTTGTCGGTGAGCGCCATAACCTGCTCATCACCGGCCCGACGGGGATTGGCAAATCGTTCTTGGCTTGCGCCTTCGTGGCATCCGGTGAAGCGGCGACGACAGGCCCGCTCCACGTAGTAGCGGAGCCGTTGCCCGTTTTTCTTTTTGGTGTGGCTCGGCGTCAACGTAGCTGCGCGTGACCTGGAACTCCGCGACCCCGGCCGCGCTGGCGTCGCCGTCCCCGTGCGGGACGTTGTCGTTTAACGCCTCGATGGTCAGCTCGGGGAGAGGTGTGGAGTGAAAAATCACAACGGTGCATTAAATTACAGACAAAATAGCGCTCGTGACCTTCGCTGCGCTGTAAATGGAGCGTAAGCGCCTTTTTTGCAAAGGGATGCGTACACATCACCAACAGTAAACAGCGCAAGCACCCTCAAGATCCGTTATTTCTAAGAAGGATCTCTGTCAATTGGCTCCATATATTTTCTGGATCTTACGGCTCGGGCGACTCGATCCGCCCGGAAAACCCGGAAAACCCTCACGTATGGGGCAGGACGCAGGTTCCGACCTGTGTTTCGAAGTTTCTTAGCCGAGACCGGATAGCACCAGACTGCGCCATCCGCCACCCAGTCTTGCAAACTGTGGCACTGCAGAGACGGATGAGATTTTCCGCGCGGTTGGCGGGGTTTTGCAAGGGTAGGTGGCACCAGAGATGCGCTAGAAGGGCGGAACTGGCCTCATTTTCGGTTTTGGTCTCTAATCTCGATTTTCGAGTGCCACGTTTGCGCCAAATTGGGGAGAGGGCGCTGACCGGGCCAGCGGGTGGCGGGAAAAGAGGCCGCCCGAGAGGCTCAGATCGAGGCCGGGGCTACTGCCGCGTAGCTGGCCTAGCACGTTCTGGTCCAGGTGTGGCCCGGGACCACAACCGCACCGTAATGCGTCGCCAGCTCTTCGTACGTCCGGTTGATCCCTGGCTCGTAACGGTCCACCAAATCCACGCCGCTCTTCAAGTTGTCCGGAACCCAGATCTCCGTACTGCCACCGAAGTAATCCGACATCCCCTTATGGGCCTTCGCCCACGATTCCAGCGACTGGTTCAGTGTCGCTTCGACGTAGGTGTAACTGCTCGCGCCCAACGTCCCGACGAACAGCTCCATTTCGACGAGCTCTCCCGTTTTCGGATCGACGATGTGAGGCTTCTTCCCCCGAAAAATCGACGAATGTCTTCTCGCCTGCTCGATGCCGTTGACGCATCGTCGGGTTCAGCTTCTTCTTCCACTGACCGTACAGCTCGCAATAACGGCTGTAGCCGTACGCTCCCGGCTTATTCTCCGCGTACTCCACCCACAGCTGCAGCAACGTCAGCTCTCGGTGACGCCTCAGCTCCTCGTGGATGTGGGCATAGTCCAGACCCGGCCGTGCGCCAGACGAGCCCGGCGGCGGAAACAGCCCTGCCTCCAGCTCCCCGTCGCTCAGCTCCTCCGGGAGCGGCCAGCTCAAACCACCCTTCTTCGCCTTGGCCAGGTACTCACTCACCGTTCCAACCGCCACGCGAAGTGCCTTTGCGATCGTGCGGTGAGTAAAACCCAGCTCGTACTTTAACCTTAGAACCTCTCGTATTTTTCTCATCGATAACCTCTTAGCTGCCATTTCCTAGATCGTCCTCCTTCCGGGTACGACCTAGAGTGCCTTGAAACGTGCTATCGATGAGCGTTCGCGATGCCGGAACCGGCGTTCACGTTGCCTGGAATCCGTGTTCACCTTCCCCGGAATCCATGTTCACGATCCCCGGAATCCGTGTTCACGATGCTTTGGAATGGATGTTCACCTTCGGCTGGAATCTGCGTTCACGATGCCCCGGAATACGCAGGTGGGTCCTTCTCTCTCGCTTTCTGCTCGTAATAGGTCGACGGGGCGATCGGGAGCATCCGGCAGATCGGCTCGACCCCGTAACTCTCACGGTTCGCGTCGACGAACAACACCTTCACTTCGGTCGGCGGTCGAGCTCCGCCTGGGCGAAAAACGCCGACGCCTTGCGAAGGATCTCCGTTCGCCCGCTTTAGCTCACGGTTCTCTCGCTCAAGCTCCTTCAGCCGCTGACGCTCGTCCGTCGTCAGTCCCGCTCGTTTCCCAGCATCACGCTCTGCTCGCCGCACCCACGTGCGTAGCGTTTCCCGCGTACAGTCAATCTTCGACGCAATCGATGAGATCGCTGACCACTGAGATTCGTGCTGAGCCTGCTGGTCGAAAACCATCCGCACTGCGCGCTCTTTCATCTCCGGTGAATACCTGCTTCGTCTTGTCATGACTCCATCCTCTCAAGAGTTGGAGTCTCCGGGAAACCCGGGCGGTTCAGTACTTGTCCCTTCCATAAACTTGAGCTGCATGAGATTGGCAAACTGCCTGCAACCAGGACGCTTTGGTCGTCTTCATGTAGGACGTTTTGAGAGCCGGCGTCGGCTCTACTCAGGGGTAGAGGTGTAAGCTGGTGCAAAGTCCAGCAGCCGTCCCGAACAGATCGGACTCAAGCAGCGCGTCGAGTGTAGTAATGATGGAGACCACCGACCTTTGGAATGGCACTCACTTTGCCCATTGCTGGCGACTCTACGCGGCGAGGCTCGGGCGCGTCTTTCTCAAGCGACAAATGAGTCCGGCACGAATGATAGTAGTCGACGTATTTGCGTAGGATTCGCCTCAGGTGCTGCTCGTCGAGGACGATCACGTGGTCGAGACACTCACGTCGAATGGAGCCGATCATCCTTTCGACAAATGGATTCTGCCACAGGGAGCGCGGTGCGGTAAGGACCTGTTCTATCCCGAGACCGTCGACGCGACTATCGAAGTACGCTCTGTAGGTCTGGTCTCGGTCTCGTACCAGGTACCGAGGCGCCGTGTCCCATGGAAAAGCATTGACCATTTGCTGCGCCTCCACTCAGCAGAAGGATGTTCGGTGACATTGAAATGAACGATACGGCGACGGTCGTGGCGAAGGACGATGAAGACGAACAGAACTCTGAAGGTTGCGGTCGGCAAAGTGAAAAAGTCGAGCGACACCAAGTCGTTTGCATGATTATCAAGAAAGCTCCGCCAAGTAGGAGACGGTGGCGTGCGATGGCGAACCATATACTTGGAGACGGCGGCCTGGGAAATGGAGATGCCCAGCTTTGCCAGCTCGCCATGCACGCGGGGAGCTCCCCAGAGAGGGTTGGCCCTGCTCATGTTCCGTATCAGCTCACGTATTTCGGGAGCGACGCCTGGTCGTCCGGGCCTACGCCGTCGACTCTTCCACGCCCAATATCGTCTGAACCCATAACGGTGCCAGCGGACGACCGTCTCAGGTTTCACGATGACGAGGATGCTCTCCCAGTCAGTCCAGATTCTGCGCAACAGCACCCAAAACCCGCGGTTGACATTCGAGAGCCGCGTCCGTTTCACCGAACGACGGAGGACGGCGAGCTGCTGCCGAAGAGCGACATTCTCAAGAGCTAGCTTGCGACGAGCCTTGAAGGCAGAGATGAGAGTGCGAACAAACGACGAAATCATGCCGGCATGGTGCTGGCAGACCGGAGACTAATCAAGTTCGGGGCGCGCGGATGAATAAATAGAAGGCACAGGATGGCAGTACCTTCGCGGGCCGTTGAAGGACAAAGATATGCGGGTCCTCCAGAATTATCGAGAGCTTCAGAAATTTCTGGATGTCGAGCATTTCGCCGACTACATCATTCTCGCGTGGTACCGATACACGCTATAACGATCTCCGATCTGCTGCACTTTCTCGAAAAGGCCGCTGGCCTCAAGGCTCTCTTCGTCGAACTCCCAGTAGATGTTGCTTGAAGACGCGGCGCCCGTGTTCCAAACGTCCATGGACGTACCGGATGCCGGCGTGTTGCTGGCCATCGCCGCCCTGCTCGATAGCGGGGTCATCAACGTCGCTCGCGATGTGTACGGCAGCATCGGTCCGGCGTTCTACGGGCTACGCACGACCATCGTGACGTTGCTACTGATGGCGCTAATCCGCATCAAACGACCGGAGAATCTGAAGGAGTACAACCCGGAAGATCTCGGTCGTCTGCTGGGCCTCGGTCGGGTGGCCGAAGTCAAGACAATCCGCCGCAAGCTCGCTCGGCTCGCTGGTTACGGTCGCGCTGCCGAGTTTGGGCGTGCGCTTGCTGAGCAGCGTGTGCAATCGCGTGGAAACGTGATGGGCTTTCTCTACGTAGACGGACACGTGCGCGCCTACCACGGCAAACACAAGCTCCCAAAGGCGTACGTCGCACGGCGACACCTCGCCATGCCGGCAACGACCGATTACTGGGTCAACGATGCTAAGGGCGAGCCGCTGTTGTTGATAACCTGCGAAGCCAACAAGCAACTCATGACCATGCTGCCGGTGGTGCTTGCCGAGGTGCGTTCACTCATCGGAGAGCGTCGAGCAACGATTGTGTTCGATCGTGGTGGTTGGAGCCCCAAGCTGTTCAAGAAGCTGATTGCGGATGGCTTCGACATTCTTACGTATCGCAAGGGTAAGTTTCGACGTGTCGCGAAAAAGCACTTCTCCGTGCACGAGTCGACCATCGATGGTCGAAAGAGGCGCTACATACTGGCCGACCGCGAAGTGCGGCTTCTCAAGCAGACGCTTCGGCTACGACAGGTCACCCGTCTCGGAGACGACGGTCACCAAATCGGCATCGTCACATCGCGCCGCGATTTGTCCGCTAGCGAGGTGGTGTATCGCCTCACCGAGCGATGGCGGCAGGAGAACTTCTTCAAGTATCTGCGCATCGAGTACGCGCTCGATGCCCTCGTCGACTACGGCGTTGAGTCCGCCGATGAAGACCGCATGGTTCCGAATCCTGAGCGCCGCAAGCTCAATTCTGAGATTCAAAATGCCTACGCCGAAGTGAATCAGCCTCCCTACCGAAACCGTATAATACCCACATCTTCGGTAGGCCTGTCGCACATCACAAGTTATGGTGTTTCTGGACAGGAACTAGCTAATCGTCAACGTGGCAGTACCTGTCAGGGAGTTGGAACGGGGTCGCGTTCAACGGCTGCATGGTAGACTTTAATGCCAAGTTCGCGGGCGTCGCGGGAGTCCACGTTCAGATTTGCCGGCACGAACGTTCGGTCCACGGTGACCTGAACCTCGGCCCTGTCCCCATTTCCCAGCGCCGCTGCGGGGATGGGGATACGGCGACGGCGACGACCGGACGCCTCGGTGACTAATTGCTGCAGCAGTTGGTCACCGACGCTGACCGTGACCGCCTGCCTCGCGCGTGCGGCGTAGTCGAGGGTGAACGTTGCGTCCGCTTTCGGGTTCAAAAACGACAACGTTGCGGTCTGATGGGTCCAGCGCCACATCGATTCCGGAGCCGTTTCCTCCGGGTACCAGCCGCTGGTGTAGGCCAGTGAAAAGGGGAGGCGCCTTTTGTCCTCGGTCGTGACCAGCCACCCATCGTACTCGGCGTAGGCACAACACCCCGCGATGACCGGATGTTTTTCGCCAGGCGTTCGCGGCCAACGCCTAAACCCCCAGAGTCCCCAGACGAGCGTCGCGGAAGCGGCACCGCCGCCGACGCCCATCACGAATGTCCGTCGTGAGATGCGGCGTGTCATGTCAGGCACCTTCACCCTGACGTCGAAGCGTGTCAGCCAGTCGCAGTGACAGCGCGACAATCGTCAGCGTTGGGTTCGCGTACCCGCCGGTGGGAAACACGGACGAGCCAGCCACGAACAGGTTGCGGTACCCGTGCACCCGGCAGTCCCGATCGACCACCGAAGTCGACCGACTCGTGCCCATTCTGGTTGTCCCCATGATGTGCCCGCCACCGTACGCCCCCCGGTATAGGACATTATTGTGAATGCGTACCCGGCCCTTCTTCGACTCGATCAGCGATTCTCCGAGGAGCCGCAGCGTCGTCTCCACGTTGAGGAAGTCCCCGGCGTTGAAGACACATCGGACGCTGGGCCGGTAGAACCCAGCGGCGTCGCGCTCGCCGGTCAGCAACACACGATTACTGGCAGAGGGCAACATTTCGGATCGTACAGTGCTGATGTAGTGATAGAAGGGCTTCCCGTACTCCCTGGAGAGATATTCGACCATTGAATGATCGGTGGTCTGGTCGCGACACTCCACACTGCACCCGAATAGCCCGTGCCGCATTGTCAGCGCATCGTCCGGTACCATCGCATGGGTGATTCCCCCAAAGGCCGCAGGCCTGGGTTGATGGTTCAGGTCTTCATCAAGCACGAGTTCGGCCACATGAAAGAAATGCGGATGCTCCATCAGGAACTTCCCCGCCTGGTCGCTCTCGTTGCCGACCGGAACCGCACCGTCCGATCGAGGCTGAAGTAGCAGTTGCGCGTTGCTGATGCCGCCGCCCGCGAGGACGACCGGCTGTGCGGGATGGATGGCAAGCTGGTACGTGGTGCCCGAAGAATGATGACAATACGTCAGCGTCCGTACCGCGGAGCGCGACGTATCGGCGTCGAGGCCAACCACCGAGAATCCGAGCGCAACGTGAATCGTCGAGGACTTCTCCAGTACATCGAGATACTTGAGGCCGAGGCGGGTCGGAGTAGCTCTTGAGAACGGTCGGTAGACGAACCCGGGCACCAGGGGTGTCTCAACATCGACGATAGAGGTGTCTCGGTCCAAGACTTCAGTCGCACGCCGATAGTACGGCACCAACTCGGGGCGAGTAATCGGCCAGCGAACGCCGACGGCCGGGTTATCGAAATCCCGTTCCGTCAGCGTGATACACCAGCCCGTCCAAACCTTTGAGGTGCCACCGAGTGTGCGGATAGAGTGTTGATCCCACCAGCCGTCTGGGAGGTGTCCTTGGTTGATGGCGTTTGGCATGTCGGCCCGCGCATCGGTTGCAGTTCCAGACTCAAAGAGCAGTACCTTCTTATTTGCTTTGGCTAGCTCCAGGGCGAGCGTGATGCCCGTCGGGCCAGAGCCAATTACATAGCAGTCGTACCCCGGGCGGAGCGTGCCGGAAGCAATCCACATTACGCCGGGAAGAATACACTACGGTGAACCTTCACGCGATAAAAACTCCTGACACCTGTGCTCCGCAAAAAGTCGATCCAGCGCTGATTGCGCAGGACGTCGTCCTGTGCCAAAACTCAGCCCTTTTGAAATAGCTGATAAATCAACAGCTTAGTGTCTGTGTTTGCGACTGGGCCAAGGGCCGTAGGCTCTACAATTGTCTTGGGCGTACGGGTCGTCACCATGCAGATGACCACCTCGTCCTGTGCCAAAACTCGGCCCAGCCGGCATCGACGAAAGAACTGCGCCTCTCGAAATCAGGAGAAACTCTAGCACACGAACAGGTTACGCGGCGGCCACCAACACTTGACTGCGGAAGCACCTTCGAGCGCGCAGCCGGACGGTAAGGTCAGGGCAAGGGCAACAACTCCCTCGAATCCTTCACCATCATCACGACGACGGCCTCTCCAGAGCTTGCCGTTAGCACCAGAGTGAACAGCGTTCGGAACGACGACCCCGTCCTGTGCCAAAACTCGGCCCTTTTGAAATAGACCGGTGCTTCCGCCATCAAGTGTTGCTACGCCGCGTTTGAATGCTAGTGTCAGTTGGCCTGCCTGTGTCGGCGCACGCCAAATAAGTATGTCGGCGTGCACACGGAGACATCCTTGAAGGTCAGGCACCGCGTGGTCAGTCCAGCCGGCATCGTAAAAAGAACCGCGTCTCTCGAAATCAGGCTCAAACTCTAGCACGAGAACGGGTTACGTGGCAGCCACCAACATTTGCTTGGGTGCTTCTGCCATCAAGTGTTGGTGAGATGACGCTAAGACTTTACACTGCATTAAGTTACAGCCAAAATAGCGCTCGTGACCTTCGCCGCGCGCTAAATAGAGCGTAAGCGCCTTTTTTGCAAATGGATACGTACACATCACCAACAGTAAACAGCGCAAGCACCGACATCAACGACGCCCCAAGATCGATTTCACGAGCATCGCCCTCCCGGTTCTGTCGCAGCGAATTGAGATCTTTCTTTTTTGCGGACGACAGCCAGCAACAGTAGACGGAGCAACCACCCATAATCCGGTATAGAATATGCCTATCGTCGAAATTTGAGGAGTTGATGTCCGTCGCTGTCGCAAGCGGTACGGGCGGAAGCGGAGAAGGACGTGAAGGGAGCAGGGACGTGAAGAAGAGTGGTCGGAGACGTGCCGCTGGGCTGCTAGCAGCACTTGTGCTTTTCTGGCTGCCCATCGAAGCGGAGGCACGCAGCGCCGCCCAGGACGATCGGCAGGACCAGATCGAGGCGCTGAGCCGGGTGCTCGGGATGACCACGGCGGAGATCGAGGCGATGGATCTGTCCTCCGAGGAGATGCAGTTTTTGCTGGAGGGCTATACCGAGGAGACGGTCGTCGTCGGTACTCGTGCGCAGCCGCGGACGGTCGCCGAGTCACCGGTTCCGGTCGATGTTCTCTCCTCCTTCGACATCACCAGGCAGGGCGCCGTCAACCTGCAGGAGCAGCTTAGGACGATCGTCCCGTCGTTCAACATCAACACACAGCCGATAAGCGACGCCTCGACGGTCGTTCGGCCGGCAATGCTACGCAACCTCGCGCCGGACCATACGCTCGTCCTGATCAACGGCAAGCGCCGCCACCGCTCGTCGATCATTGACTGGCACGGCGGCAACGGCGTCGCCTTCGGGTCACAGGGCCCCGATATCTCGGCCATTCCGTCGATTGCGTTGCGGCAGGTCGAGGTGCTGCGCGACGGCGCGGCGGCGCAGTACGGCTCGGACGCGATCGCCGGCGTGATGAACTTCCAGCTCAAGGATGCTCCATCGGGGGGCACACTCGCGTTCAACACCGGCACTTTCGGATCGGGCGACGGTGAAGCCTTCAACGTCGCCGGAAATGTTGGGCTGCCGCTTGGCGCCACCGGCTTCGCCAACCTCAGCTTGGAGTACGGCAGCTCGAACCCGACCAATCGGAGCGCGCCTCGCAGCGATGCGATCGCGCTGCGGGCGGCCGGGAATTCGGACATCGCCTCCGACACGCCTCAGGTCTGGGGCTCGCCGCGGATCGACGACGACCTGAAGCTGTTCGGGAACTTCGGCTACACCGCCGCCAACGGCGTGCAGTTCTACAGCCACACGAACTACGCCAGCAAAAAAGTGACGGGGGGATTCTTCTTCCGGAACCCGAACACGCGGGGTGGCGTCTTCAGCATCGACGGCGGCAAAACGCTGCTGATCGGCGACGCGCTCATGGCGGCAGGTACCAGCTCGGCGAACTGCCCCACGGTCGCGATCACTGACCACGTCGCCGACGCGGCCGCCCTGGAGCAGGTGTTCGACGACCCAAACTGCTTCTCGTTCCGGGAGCGGTTTCCAGGCGGTTTCACCCCGAATTTCGGTGGCAAAGCCACGGACGTGTCACTCGTCGTCGGCGTCCGCCGCCTCACTGCGGCCGGCTTCGTCTGGGACGTGAGCGGCTCGGTCGGGGCTCACGAGACCGATCTGTTCATCTCCGACACCGTCAACGCCTCGCTCGGCCCCGACACGCCGACCGGGTTCGAGCTCGGCAGCAACCGGCAGCGGGAGGTCGGCGTCAACTTCGATGTCTCCTACGCCGCCACCGAGATGGTCAATATAGCCGCCGGTGTGGAATGGCGTGATGAACAGTACCAGACCACCGAGGGTCATCCGACATCGTGGACAGTCGGTCCCTATGGACGCGGGCAGGGCTTCTCGGCTGGTTCCAACGGCTTCTTCGGCTACGGGCCGCTCGCCGCGGGCACCTGGAACCGGAGCAACGTCGCGGTCTACGGCGATCTGGAGCTGAACGACCCAGACGACGGCTGGACCCTCGGAGCCGCAGTCCGGGTCGAGAACTTCGAAGATTTCGGCACGACGACGAACGGTAAGGTCTCCGGCCGGCTCGGCTTCGTGCGCGCCAGCGTGAGCAGCGGCTTCCGCGCGCCCACCCCCGGCCAGCAGAACGGGTTCAACATTGCGACCGTCTTCGACCCGGCGCTCGGCGATCTGGTGAACAACGGTACCATCCCGTCGAACTCCCCGGTGGCGGCACTTCGCGGCGGTGTGCCTCTGCGTCCCGAAACGTCGATCAACTACACAGCCGGAGTGGTTTTCGATACCGGGCTGTTCAATTTCACGGCCGACTACTTCCGCATCGACGTCTCGGACCGGATCGGCATCACGAGCAACTTCACTCTTGAGAATGACGAGATCGACGCGCTACTGGCGCAGGGTGTGGACGCCGCCCGTGACCTGAAACGATTCAGGTTCTTCACCAACGCGTTCGCCACCCGGTCGCAGGGTATCGACCTGGTCTCGACCTTCACTCCTATCGCCCTGCGAGGCAACACCGTCATCAGCGCCGTCTTCAACTACACCGACACCAAGGTGACCGACAACGACCAGGGACTGCTCAACGACCGGCGGCTCACCGAGTTTGCCTACGCGCTGCCACGGACCCGGTGGAACATCGGCCTCACCCAGCGGATGGGGCGCATAAGCTTCCTCGGCCGGGTCAACTATTACGGTGGCTGGTACGACTACGACAGCGGATTCGCCAAGCTCTACACGCCATCGGGCGGCATCGACAACGGCTTCTTCGGCGGCAAGCCGGTCGTCGATCTGGAGTTGACCATCGACGCTGGCGGCGGCGCGACGGTGACGGTGGGCGCCCAGAACGCGTTCAACACCTACCCGGACGAGAGTGCGCGCGCGATGTCGGTCGGCGAGAAGTACAGCGAGTACACGCCATGGGGCTTCAACGGCGCCTACTACTACGTGCGACTCGGGTACGGATGGGGCAGTTAGTCAACCTCGTCAGGAATGTCGACGCTGGAGCGAGGCAGTGCATGGACGGCAGCGAAATCTCCCGGGGACGACACGTTCGCCAACAGACGTCGCTCTAGTTCCTGCGCAACCTGATCCGTCTCGCGCTTTAGCTGCTCCGCGCGGACCTCGGCCAAGATGTCCCGGAACGTCAGGCACCGCATGGTCAGCCCAGCCTGTATCGCCGAAAGAACTGCGTCTCTCGAAATCAGGCTCAAACTTCAGCGCGCGAGCGGGTTACGCGGCAGCCACTAACTAACTCTTGATTGCGGAACCACGTCACCCTTCAGAACCATCGTTTCACGAGATTCGCGATAAGCGTCAAGACGACCGACGCAAGGACCATCGACGTGATAGGGATGAACACGCGCGTGCTTTCTCCATGGTAGCGAATATCGCCCGGAAGGCGGCCGAACCAAGAAAACCCGCCGTAGTAGACGGCGACACCGACGGCGGCGAGCAGCACGCCAGCGCCAATGATCAGAAGGCCGAGTGATCGTGGCTCCATCGTCTACCCGAACTCGGAGAGTCTCTCTGTCAGCAAATCGTAGAATCCGTCCGCCTCAGCAGTGTGAATCCATTCCACGTTCGGCTCGCGCGCGGTCACGCCCCAGAAGTCGACGACGGTTTCACCTATCGTGAACTCGGATTCCGTCTCCATTTCGACATTTACTCGCTTTCCTTGAAACAACGACGGTTTCAGTAGGTACGCGATCGTGCACGGGTCGTGGAGCGATCCGCCTTCGACGCCGGCTCTTAACGGCGCCGTCGCCGTTGACCAAAAATTTGCTGTAGTTCTCGTTCGATCGTTTTCAGGCCCTTGCAGATCGTGCACTTCTTCGTCCATTTTGCCTTTGACGCCTTCCGTTTGTTCTTTATGGGATCGAAATTGTGGATCGCGATACACTCGAGACGGGGTATCTCACTTGGACTCCCCGTGGCGTAGATATCGATCCGAGTGACCCGGGCGAACCAGCCCTTCTCGAAGTGTTGTTGCGGTCGCCCTCGCCCCCTTACTGTGCGCCCGACATACATGCACCGCTTGCCGGCCCAGAATATGTATATGCAGTTGTTATCGCGAATGTTATCGCCGTACCAAATCTTGAAGTTCCTCTTTCGGTCGTCTGTCCCCCACCCTTTGCCCCGTTTGGGGTGCCACTGTTTCTTTTGAACACCGCCAGACCGGAAGTGCTGCCTGAAGGCGGACGGACCTCTTGCACGCGAATATATGCCTTTGAGTGACTCTTCGGCTTTGCGGCGTTTAGCCTGTAAGAACGAGAGAGAACGTCCCGACGGTTTGCGAACGAGATGTCGCAGAACCACCGTGCGAGACTGGTAGAGCTTATCCAATTCCAGCTCGAACTGTATCGCTGTTTTTTTACCACTTAGGAACAACCCTCCATGCCGCCGCGTGCGTAGCCGCCGCCGACAGGTTAACTTTCAGGTGCTTCTGCCATCAAGTGTTGCTCCGCCGCTAGAGACATTTGAATGCTAGTGTCAATTGGCCCGCGTGTGTCGGCGAACGCCGGTGATCCGCAAAAAAGAAAACCGGCCAGAAGCAGCCGACTATGGTAGGTCTAACCCGCGCAATCAACGCCGGATCGACTTTTTGCGGAGCACAACCCCCGCCGTCGCTCCACCGTCTCCTCAAGACTGGAATCCGATAAGCAAGAGGAACGCGGCATCTTCCGCAGCCGAAACCCGGTGCTTTTTGCCTTGTCCGATGAATAGCGTCCGGCCCGAGCCCAGCGTGAGAGATTGACGGTTCTCGAGTCCCTCGACAGTGACCGCCCCGGTGACCGGCACGATGACGACGGGGCCAGGCGCCACGTGTTCGTGAATCTCTCCACCCGCCCGGACAGCGGTGAGTACGGCCGTCATTCCTTTACCCTTCGCCAGCGTGCGCGCCGAGCGGCCGTTGCGGGCGAGCTCTTCGGAGCCCAGCAAGTCGTGAGCGATCGCCGCCACGTCAAGAGATTCGAGCGTGATGGCTCCGAAGTCGAGCGGTGCGTCCCGTTGCGTGGCCATTGCTTTACTCCATTCTCGAGGAAGTACCAGACCCGTGTTTAGGGAATGGCCTCAATCCTTGCGTTCTTCCTGGCTGCGGCCGCCTTACGTCTCTGCTGCGTGATCTTCCAGTCCATCTCCGTGTCGCTGTCGCGAAGACCTTCTGGTGCTTCCGCCATCAAGTGTTGCTACGCCGCGTTTGAATGCTAGTGTCAGTTGGCCTGCCTGTGTCGGCGCACGCCAAATAAGTATGTCGGCGTGCACACGAAGACATCCTTGAAGGTCAGGCACCGCGTAGTCAGCCCAGCCGGCATCGTAGAAAGAACTGCGTCTCTAGAAATCAAGCTCAAGCTCAAACTCTAGCACGAGAACGGGTTACGTGGCAGCCACCAGCACTTGCTTGCGGAAGCACCCTCCTCCGTGAAACGCTTTCGTTTCATGACCGCTCCTCTTCACGGCCATTATCTCAGCTCCGATTCCAACTCAGATTTGAACCAGTTTTCGGGGAGCAGGTCACCTGGCCGCGATCCTGGAGCAGCGCGGGCTCGTTAACGTGCGGTGTCCCTTCCATAAACTCGAGTTTGCATGAGATTGGCGAACTGCCCGCAACCAGGATGCTTTGGTCGTCTTCATGTAGGACGTTTTAAGAGCCGGCGTCGGCTCTACTCAGGGGCATAGATATAACCTGGTGCGAAGTCCCGAAGCCGTTCCGAGCAGATCGGACTCAAGCAGCGCGTCGAGTGTAATAATGATGGAGACCACCGACCTTTGGAATGGCTCTCACTTTGCCCATCGCCGGTGACTCTATCCGGCGATGCTCGGGCGCGTCCTTCTCAAGCGACAAATGAGTCCGGCACGAATGATAGTAGTCGACGTATTTGCGTAGGATTCGCCTCAGATGCCGCTCGTCGAGGACGATCACGTGGTCGAGACACTCACGTCGAATGGAGCCGATCATCCTTTCGACCAATGGATTCTGCCACGGGGAGCGCGGGGCGGTAAGGACCTGCTCCATTCCGAGACCATCGACGCGACTGTCGAAGTACGCTCCGTAGGTCTGGTCTCGGTCTCGTACCAGGTACCGAGGCGCTGTATCCCATGGAAAAGCATCGACCATTTGCTGCGCCGTCCACTCGGCGGAAGGATGTTCGGTGACATTGAAATGAACGATACGGCGACGGTCGTGGCGAAGGACGATGAAGACGAACAGAACTCTGAAGGTTGCGGTCGGCAAAGTGAAAAAGTCGAGCGACACCAAGTCCTTTACATGATTATCGAGAAGGTACTGTCAAGTTGAGGTATTCAGGGCCGATCCGACCCCAAGATATTGGCAACGCCGTGCGCTCAAGCCCCATCATCTAGCGGCCCGCTTCGAGCTTGAGACCTCAACTTGACAATACCCTTTTTTTGCAAAGGGATACGTACACATCACCAACAGCAAACAGCGCAAGCACCGCACACGACGGGAACTCGAATCGCCGACATCGCCTCCGACCCCCAGATCTGGAGCTCGCCACGGGTTGATGACGATCGAAACGGCCTCGGCGCGCCGATCTTGAGTTCGTTTGTGTTTTTGGACACGACGGGATTGGGCCAGGAGTCGCGGGAGGCTGGAATCCGCGTCTCCCCTCGCTTCGGCGGGGGGAGTGGATTGAAACATCTTTGTTGTCGCACGGGAGCAAAACGTCGACTCGTCTCCCCTCGCTTCGGCGGGGGGAGTGGATTGAAACTTTTGACGACGCATGGGGCATCGAGCGAATCATTTCAAGAAAGACCAGGGATGACATCACGTTTCATTGAAGCGATGCCCGTGGTATGCCCCCAAAAACTTGCCCAAACACAGCTGGACGACGTCGAATAGACTGAACTCCAGTCGGTAGGGTCCAAATGAAGAAGAGCCGTTTCTCCGAAGAGAAGAAGGCGTTCATCCTCCGTGAGCGCGTCCGGGTGAAGTATCAGATTCTAACTCGGCCCAGCCAGCATCGACGAAAGAACTGCGCTCTTCTTCAGTGAGTCATCGCTGCGCCGGGCCGTCGCCGAGTTCATGCATCATTATCATGGAGAGCGCGTTTCAAAAGAGCCGAATCTTGGCACAGGACGGTTTCGAAGAGCTGGTGCGCCGTGTGCCGCTCGAGTAGTAGAGAGTCACGAGCTCAAACGACCCCCTCAACTGCCCGCCGTGGATTTGGTGAAGGCGCGCGACCTCTGCCCGGCAGGGGAGAGGTAGACTTCGATCTTCCGCATGCACGAACTGACCGTCCTCCGTGACCTCGTGATCCTGCTGGCGGTCGCGATCCCGGTGGCGGCCCTCGCACACCGCGCCCGACTCCCCACGGTCGCAGGGTTTCTCCTCGCGGGGCTGGCGATCGGACCGCACGGGTTTGCACTCATTTCCCGACCCGAGACGGTGAGCTCACTGGCGGAGCTCGGCGTGATGCTTCTCCTCTTCACCATCGGACTCGAATTCTCTCTGACCCGGATTGTCCGACTGGGGCGCCTTGTGCTCCAGGGAGGGGTTCTGCAGGTGGCGGGCACCCTCGTCGCGGCGGCGATCGCGGTGAGCGTGTGGCTCGAGGCTCCCTGGAATCGTGCGATGTTCTACGGATCGCTCGTTGCTCTTTCCTCGACGGCGATCGTTCTGAAGCTCTACGCGGACCGAGTCGAGCTGGATAGCCCGCCGGGGCGCGTGGTGGTGTCGATCCTGCTCTTTCAAGACCTTTGCGTGGTGCCGTTGATGCTCCTCGTTCCCGTCTTCGCGCAGGTGGGCTCGGGTCCACTGGTGAGCCTCTGGGCGGAGGTTGCGACGAGCCTGCTGGTGGTAGCCGTCCTGATGCTGGCGGGACGGGTCGCCGTTCCTTGGATCCTGGATCGAGTCGTCCTCTTGAAGAACAGGGAGCTCTTTACGTTATGCGTTGCGTTCGTCGGAGTCGGAGCCGCGTTCGTGACCGCGAGTTTCGGTCTATCCCTTGCGCTCGGAACCTTCCTCGCGGGGCTGGTGATCTCAGAATCGGAGTATGGACTCCAGGCCGTTTCGGACGTTCGCCCTTTTCGAGACACGTTCAGCGGGATTTTCTTCATCTCGGTCGGCATGCTTCTCGATATCGGATTCGTGGGCTCTCGGCCGGTCCTCGTTTTGGGTGCGGCCGTTGCGATTCTGCTCCTCAAGATCGCGATGACCACCGGTGCGGTGCTCACCTTGAGGCGCGGCTTTCGGACCAGTCTGATCAGCGGGATCTCTCTGGCTCAGGTGGGAGAGTTCTCTTTTATTCTCGCAAGCGTCGCCGCCCCGCTGGACCTCTTCGTCGACCATCACTATCAACTGTTCATCGCGTCGTCGGTGCTGACGATGATGCTGACGCCTTTTCTCGTCGCGGGGGCTCGACCGGTGACGGAGCGACTGTCTCGGTTGTTGCGTATCCCTGAAGTCTCGCTCGACCCCGCGGAGCAGGTGGAGCTCGCCAACCTCCACGACCACGCCATCATCGTGGGCTACGGCTTGAGCGGACAGCACCTGGCCCGTGTCCTTCGCGCCGCCGGTCTCACCTACGTGGTTCTCGAACAGAACGGCGAGGCGGTACGCCGAGGGCGAGAGGAGGGAGATCGTGTCCTTTTTGGCGATGGAACGCGACAGGCCGTACTGGAGAAAGTCGGGATCACCAACGCGCGGGTGGTGGTCTTCGCCATCGCCGATCCGACGCAGGAGCGCCGGGGCGTCGCGAACGCGCACCGACTCAATCCCTCGGCACGCATCCTGGTGCGCACCCGGTACGTGGCGGCGATCGACGAGCTCATGCGTCTCGGCGCAACGGAAGTCGTGGTCGAGGAGTTCGAGGCAACGCTCGAGCTGTTCGCCCGTGTTCTGGAGTTCTACGAAATTCCGACCAACACCATCCATCGTGAGCTGGATGCGGTTCGCAACGAGCACTATAGGGTGCTTCGGGAAGGCTCTCTCGCCGACCTGAAGCTCGACGCGCTGCGCCACCTCGGCATCCACGGAGCGCTCGACGTCGTCGAAGTCGAGGACGGGGCCGCGGCACTCGGCGAGAATTCCACCTCGCTGAACTTGCGGAGAGTCACCGGGGCGATCGTCATCGCCGTCGTGCGCTCGGGAAAAGCCCTCTACCGACGCGATCCGGCGTTCGGCTTCCGTGCCGGAGATGCGGTCGTGCTGGTGGGCGATCGAGAAGCGCTTGAAGCTGCGGCTCGTCTGTTCAAGAAGGAGCCCGAGTGAAGCTCGTCTCTCTAGCTCATCAATGCGGTGGTCCGGGTTGTGGCCTTCGGCCCGCACGCTTCCGTCTCCTTAGGAGTCCTCTTGGAGACATAGATGACATCGGCGTACGTCATCTTAACTGCGTCGTGTCCAAAAATACAAACGAACTACCTCTCAAGATAACGCTCACCATCGAACTTATCACCGTAGACACCGCTCATGGCATGCCCGAGTTCGGTGGAGTTAGCGGCTATGACGAACGTAACGTGCTCTACTTCAAAGACATGCTTGATCGTTTCCATGAAACGAACGGCGTAGTCAGGCCGACAGCGGTCGAGTTCATCGATGACGATAACGAAACGGACGGGAAGTTGCCCGTTACGGCGACTCCGTAATGTGCTTGCCGCTCGCCGGAGCTTGCCTCTCAAAGACTTGAGCCGGCGAGCATCGGTCGCCTGACCGTGTTTGACATCGCGGAGAGACAGGATGAGTTCTTGGAAGTGCGATAACGACCATCCAGGCTGCACCATTATCAATGGGAGCGGCCGCGGCTGTTCCCATTCTGAGCGCTCGCAGAATTGAGTTAGATAGTCGAGACCAGACTTGGCGGATCCGATTGCGGTGAGTAAAACCCAGCTCGTACTTTAACCTTAGAACCTCTCGTGTTTTTCTCATCGATAACCTCTTAGCTGCCATTTCCTAGATCGTCCTCCTTCCGGGTACGACCTAGAGTGCCTTGAAACGTGCTATCGATGAGCGTTCGCGATGCCGGAACCGGCGTTCACGTTGCCTGGAATCCGTGTTCACCTTCCCCGGAATCCATGTTCACGATCCCCGGAATCCGTGTTCACGATGCTTTGGAATGGATGTTCACCTTCGGCTGGAATCTGCGTTCACGATGCCCCGGAATACGCATGTTCTGAAGGGTGACGTGGTTCCGCAATCACCGAGTGGACAAACACACTAGTCCCCTGGAACTTTGATTACTATACAAAGTTAGGCTTTTCGCCAGCCCATAAGATTCATAAGATTCATGCACTTAGAATGGTTTCGGCAAGCTCTGCTTTGTCTAGTTTTTTCTGCTACAGGGGACTAGCGCCTCCGCCTTGGATAAGTTGATGAAGCTCGGCAGATTTTTGGCGATGTCGTTATAGATGGCAACTAATCCCGTCCTGTGCCAAAACTCGGACAGCCACGGCATCCCCAAGCGCCGGCCTACGGCCCTTGGCCCGGTCGCAAACACAGACGCTAAGTTGCTGATTTATGGCCTATTTCAAAAGAGCCGAGTTTTGGCACAGGACGGGGTGCGTCGTCACACATGTCAGTGAGGTTTCTTGCCACCTGCTTCATCCACTCCCCGTTGGGGTCCGACGTTATCCCACCGATGCACACGCAGCGAGTGGCGATATCGATGACAAACAGGACATGGTAGCGGACGAGCCCGAACGGGTTCACAACCTCGACGGTGAACAGGTCTGTCGCAGCGATGGCGCCCCAATGAGCCTTGATGAAGGTGCTCCACGACATGCTCCTGCCCCGCTCCGGCGCAGGAGCGATACCGTGCTCGGCGAGGATCCTCTTGATAGTGTTGCGTCCGAGTTCATGTCCTAGGTTCTTGAGTGCGCCTCGCAGGCGCGTATATCCCCACGTCGGGTTCTCCCGCGCCACGCGCACAATGAGCTCACGGATGTCCTTCGCCGTCGGAGGTCGGCCTGGACTCCGGTTCTTGCTGCCATCGTACTTGGCTGCGATGAGGTGGCGGTACCAGCGCAGAAGCGTAGCGGGTGTGGCAACGGACGCAATCTGGGCCAGCGCCTCGCGGCCCAAAGCCTGGGCCTTGACCGCGAGCCTGCGCCGGTCGTCGTCCGAGAGCCTGAGACGCTTGCCCCGAAGCCCGGCTCGGAGCACACGGTTCTCCTCTTGCAGGTAGTCGATCACATCCTGCTGCTGGCGGTTGACCCAGCCAGCTAGAACGAGCAGTAGGAATTGCACGTGGTACGTCATCATGGATCTGAAGATAACACCCTCGGGCCAGACGATTGTAAAGCCTACGGCCCTTGGCCCCGGCGCAAACACAGACACTAAGCTGCTGATTTATGGCCTATTTCAAAAGGGCCGAGTTTTGGCACAGGACGGGGAAGGCATGGGCCGAGCGATGAATGTGGTCTCGCCCGATTGTAGTACTCACGCCATTCGGTCAAGAGTCGGCGAAGATGTTCCTCTGACAGCGGTATCGGCCTGCGAAAGGGTCAGCGTGATTGACTCCCCATCCGTCAGAGCCGTATATTGCATGCATGGATAGACGAGTTCTCATGAACAGTATCGGCGGAGTCGGCGCTCTAGCGCTCATGACGCCGAGTGAAAAGGCGGAAGCGCTCGAGGCGGCCATGATTCGCCAGCTGAGTAATCCAGCGCTCCGCAGCAAGGGCGATGAGCTCCCCCCGCTGCCGAAGCGTCCGACACTGGTCGATTTCATGCGCCTCAGATTCAATCGCAACCACCACCTCTTGCAGAGTGCGGCACGGGCTATGAAGCTTGGCTACAAGGAAGAGACCGTTCTCGCCTGTCTCCTGCACGACGTCTCCATTCTCGGTCTGATATCGTCCGACCACGGCTGGTGGGGCGCACAGCTGGTCGAACCGTACGTCTCCGAGAAAGTCAGCTGGGCCATCCGCTATCACCAGGCCTGTCGTTTCTACCCGGATCCGGAGGTCGGCTTCGAGTATCCCGAAATGTACGTCCGTATGTTTGGTGAAAACTTCGAGCCGGAGCCCTACATCAAGGCCGCCTACAAGTACGCGCGGAACCACAAGTGGTACATGGAGGCGCGACTCATCACGTTGAACGATGAATACAGCTTCGACGCCAACGCCGACATCAGCGTCGATCCGTTCGTCGACATCATCGGGCGCCACTTCAACCAGCCCAAGGAAGGCCTCGGCTTCGACAACTCCCCGGTGGCGCACATGTGGCGCACGATCATCAATCCCGACCGCAGGTTATAAGTTCTCTATCGCACCGGTAGCCCGAGTCAGGCCCAGGGGCCATGGGCTCTGGAAGCCGGCCTTGGCGTTGCGGTAGCACCTTCTGGCTCGCCGATCTCGAACTGATCGCTGCGCTCCCGCGCGCGCCTCCCCAGCAGTCTCCGACCTGTCAGCCGCCAGAGATTAGACACCCGTCGTGTCCGAAAATGCGAACGGAGCCGAAAGCTCGAATCCTGGAGGTGTTCTCGAGATTCACGGAGACCAGCCGACGCGGCACTGGCTCTGCGATAGGCGCTCCCGAGCAGACCTCTCCTCCCAGACCATCTGTTTCGTCCAGCTGGCGCGCCCGAACTCCTATGCGGCGGCAGCGCGGTGGTAATAACTGAGCAAGCTGCCCACGGCCCTTGGCCCGGTCGCAAACACAGACACTAAGTTGCTGATTTATGGCCTATTTCAAAAGGGCCGAGTTTTGGCACAGGACGACGTCACCTTCACGCGGAACCCGCCGGCCGGCTCACGGCCCTCGTAGGTGATCGTCGGCGTCGGCGTCCGCGGCGGCGCGGGGCGCGTCACCGTATCCGCCATGGCCCGGTTGACCGTCACCGTGTAGGTCTGGGTCGTCATCGCGTCTTCGGCGGTGACCTTGACCTTGATCGTGTTCGCGCCCACATCGAGCGCCACCTGCTGGCCCGTGGTCATTCCGTCGGCGTCGGTGATCGTCGCGTCGCTCGCGTCGAGATACTCGACCGAGGCGTCCGTGTCGCTCTTCGTCGGCGTCACCGTGATCTGCGAGACGGCGTTGCCGACCGAAGAGATTCAGGCGTGAAGCCCCTTCGCCTTCCCGCGAATAGTCCGAATCTGAACGCATACGCGGAAAGATTCGTTCTCTCCATACGTCGAGAGTGTCTCGACCGCTTCGTACCTCTCAGTGAGCGACACCTGCGGACAGCGGTAACCGAATACGTAGTGCACTATCACACAGAACGGAACCACCAAGGTCTCGGCAACGAGCTCCTCACACCTCTGCCGGCAAGCGCGAATGACGCTGGCCCCATCGTGTCGCGAGAGCGACTTGGGGGCATTCTCAACTACTACTGCCGTGCCGCGTAGATTGTCGCCGGCGACGGTAGCCCCTCGGCGGGCTCGACCGGCGTAGCGTGGAAACAGCTTCAGGAACACGCTTCGATATTCGCTCTCGACTAGGTGGTCATCTGCATGGTGACGACCCGCCCGCCCAAGACGATTGTAAAGCCTACGGCCCTTGGCCCGGTCGCAAACACAGACACTAAGCTGCTGATTTATGGCCTATTTCAAAAGGGCCGAGTTTTGGCACAGGACGAGGTCGATCGTCGTCTTGAACGGAACGAAGTCATCCTGCATGCCGTGAATGATCCTCATCGGCTCACGGTTCAGTTCCTGAGGTATCGGTCCAGAAACTTCATGACTCTCTGGTACGAGTCGAGCTGGTGCTCCAGTGAGCGCAAGCCGTGCGCTTCGTTTCGATAAATCTCGAGCTCGTAGCTCTTACCGTGTTTCTCTAGCTCGTGGACGAAGTTGTAGACCTTGGTGACCGGCTCGATCGGATCTCCATCGCTGTGGAGGATCAGCAACGGAGTTGTCATCCTTTCGACGTGGGTAATCGGAGAGGCCTGGCGGTACGCTTCCCGCTTCTCTGCCTCGGTTCCTCCGAGGTGCCACACGTAGTTCTTGGAGCTGCGCTCGGGATCGCCTGTGATCTCCCCCAGACCGAAAATGCACAACCCGGCCCGGAACACCGAGGGCTCGGTGGTGACGGCGAGCATCGTCAAATAGCCTCCCATGCTGTAACCCATCATGCCCACCCTTTCGGGATCCACCTCGGGTAACTTTTTGAGAAACTCCGCCGCCGAGACCAGGTCTTTCAGCTGCGCAAATCCCCAGTTACCCTTCGGGAGGTCTCTGAACTCGACGCCATAGCCGTTAGAGCCCCTGTGATTCACCATCAACATCACGTAACCCGATTGCACGATATGGGCGAAGATGGGATTCCACTGGTTGTAGAACTGCCCCACGTTGTAGGTGTGGCTCATCACGATGGCGGGAACGCGCTCTCCCGGCGCCAGGCGAGAGGGTCTCCTGAGGTAGCCATGAACCTCTACACCGTCCTCGCTCAACCAACGCACGGACTTCAGCCGGTCGAAAGCCTCGGTCCGATAGCGGGTGTGGCCGGAGAAGGTGAGCTGGCGCGCATCGGCTCCTAGAGGTTGAACGTGGAGATCGGGAGGAACTCGATAGCTCTCGTAGACGAAGGCGACGGTCTCGTTGTCCACCCAACCCGCCGGGTGGTGGGAGCCGTCCTCGGTCCGGAGGGCTTCCGTCTTACCCGTCGTCACGTCGAGCAGCATCAGGTCCAGATTCCCGAGTCGGTTCGTGAAGAAGAGAAGGCGCTCGCCGTCCGGGGACCAGTGAAGGCCCATCGCCTGAATGTGGTCGTTTTCCGGGTAGTCCTGGTCCTGGGGCATTCGAGTCAACTGCCGATGGTCCGTTCCATCAGGACCCATGGTCCAAATGTTCAAATAGCCGCTTCGATCCGAGACATAGGCGACTCGACGGCCGTCTGGCGAGAAGCTCGGCAGATTGTTGCGCGCGTTATCGGGTGGTGTCAGGCGCTCGACCTTACCACCCGCAGCCGGGACGCGGTAAATGCCCCGGGAATAGAAGTGCTCATCCCGCGCAGAAGTGAAGAGGACGAATTTGCCGTCGGGCGACCACGTCGGGCGGCTCTCGCGAAACCCGTCGTCGGTGAGCTGCCGCAGCCCCTCCCGCTCCCCACCCGCGTCCATCACGTACAGGTCACTGCTCCGCCACCGACGAGAGACAAAGGCAATCTCTCCAGCGTTGGGCGACCAGGAGGCATCCCGGTCGGTCGAGACGCTCGTCGTGAGCCGCCTTGCCGACCCGCCCGACAGTTCGACCGTCCAAATGTCTCCTTCCGACTCATAGGCGATGCGCCTTCCGTCCGGTGAGAAGCGAGGGTAGGTCTTGGCAAAGCTGCCCGAGGTTACCTGGAGCATCTCACCTGTCTCTGTGGATACGATGCGCAGATTGTTGTCGTTGCCGAAACGGGAAAACAGCGGGTGGCCGAAATAGCGGCCGACTCCTGTAAAGACCGCCCATCTTCCGTCGGGAGACAGGCGAAACTGACCCCAGTTTCGAGTGGTCACGATCTCCTCCAGCGTAAATGCCGGAGGGTCCTGCGACGACGCCACGACCAGCCTGCCGCAAAGCAGACCGAACAGGACAAGTGGAACTCTTTTCACAATTCCAGTCCAAGACATCGTTGATCCTCACATTCCGACAGGCAGGACGCACTGCGCACTCCATACTTAAAGGTTGTACGTATCATTACGAGCTTCCCCTTCGTACTTCGGCGGCCGTTGTGGGAGCGTCGTCGGAGCTCGACACTTGAAACTACCCGCTTCGTTTTCGGCTTTGTCATTGCCTGTCCGCCCGATAGAGACCAGAATCTTGAGTGCGTAAGACCCCTATGCTATCGTCCGGAGAGGACCGAGTCACCTGCTCGTCGAAACGGTGAGCACCCGATTCTCCGTGAACATGACCGCGCTCCTCCTGCTTCTTTTCCAGACCGTCCTGACACCCGCTGAGCTTCTGCGCGAGGCGAACGAAGCGCTCGACCAGGGGCGGCCGGGTGATGCCATTCAACTTCTGGAAGCGTACTTCGAGAACGAGACCTCCGCGGCTTCTTCGACGGCCTATTTGCTGCGGGGCGCTGCCTTCATGATGCGCGGACAACGGAGTCAGGCCGCTTCGGATTTCCTGAAAGCCCTCAGGCTCGAGCCGCACAACGTTCCGGCTCTCCTCAACCTCGGCCGAGTTCGACTCCAGGAGGAGAAACACGACGAGGCAGAGGTCCACTTTCGAAAGGTCCTGGAGATACAGCCCGGAGAGCCTTCCGCCCAACATCTCCTTGGCCTTGCCCTTCACCGCCAAGAGAAGCACCTACTTGCCCGGCAAGTATTCGAGGCTGCGCTGGACAGCCGACCGGAATATGGGCCCACGTCCGCACGGCTGGGAGACGTCCTCGACGATCTGGGCCTTTACACCGCGGCCGCCGAGGCATACGAGCGAGCGCTTGCCAACGGAACCGACACGGCCGACTTGAGACGACGGATCGGCGGGCTTTATTTGAAGAGCAAGGACTTCGGCAAGGCGATAGAGCACCTTGAGCACGCGCTCGATTCGGACAGGGGCACCGCGCCGGATCTCGTCGATCTCGGCTTTTGCTATCTGAACTCGGGAGAGCTGGAGAAAGCACGCGAGCGCCTGACCCAGGCAGTGGAGCTCGATCCGGACAACGGCGTCGCACAATTCAATCTCGGGACGACCCTCTCCAAGTTGGGGCGTCCGGACGAGGCCCGCCGGGCTCTGGAACGGGCTCTCCACGAGCCCGTCGTTCGCGCCGAGGCCCACAGTGCCATCGCAGCTCTTCTGTTGGCTGCAGACGATCTCGAGGAAGCCGCGCGACACAGCCGGCAGGCCATCGAGGCGAGCGCCTATCTCGCCGATGCGCACTACCAGCTGGCACAGCTCCTCGCCCGGCAGGGCCGTGCGGACGAGGCGCGACAGGCCCTCGAGCGCTTCCGCGAGCTCAACGAGCTTCAAGAAAGGGCCAAGCGACTGGAGCACAAAGCGCGGGTTTCGAACGATCCGGGCGCATACTCGGATCTGGCCGTCGTTTATCGGCAGCAAGGGCGGCCCGAAAAAGCGCTTCACGTCCTGAAAACGGCTGCTCGGATCGCTCCCGATCGGGCGGCGATTCAGGTCAGCATTGCCGATCTCCACCGTAGCCAGGGACGGCTTGCGGAGGCGCGAGCGGCATGCGACCGCGCTCTGCGGCTTTCGGCGGATCACCCGGGCGCTCTTTACCAGCTTGCCGCCATCGCCCTTCGCGAGAGCCGGCTCACTGAGGGGGAAGATCTCTTGCGGCGTCTTCTGCGGTTCCAGCCGACGAACGCCCTCGCCTGGAACGACCTGGGGGTACTGCTCGCCAGAGCCGGAAGGAGGGACGAGGCCATCGGGAGCTTCGAGGAGGCTATTCGAGCCGATTCTACTCTGCCTCTTCCCTATAACGGACTGGGGATCGTCTACTCCGAGCAGGGCGACCTCGAGAAAGGAGCAGCCTTCCTCGAGACCGCGGTACGACTCGACCCCTCCTACGCGCAAGCCATGCTCAACCTCGCGAAAATCTACCGCCGTCTGGGCCGAGAGGCAGACGCGGCCCGGCAGATGAGCGCCTACGAGCGCTTGATCGCATCCCGCCGCTAGTGTCAATTTCGACGACTCACTGCACGGGTCATCGAATGCGCCCCACGCCCTCCAGTACTAGAATTTGCTCCCCTCGAGCCACGGCACCCAGGCTCAACGTGGCACGCTCGCCCCGAGATGGAGATGGCCAATGCACACTCACCTCCTCCGCTCCGGAAGCAGCGCCCAGACCGAGCAGGAGCCGGCGGTCGTTCGTCGAGAGATAGCTCCAAACTGTGGTCGTTTCCCGAAAATGTCGCTCACCCCGCGTGAGGTAGCTCACCCGGGCTCCCGATCCATCGCGCGGCCCTTCCCTGCCCACGATGGTGATGCGAATCCAGCCGTTGGCGTGCGCGGCCCGATCCTCCAGAAAGGTCGGCGCCGCGTCGATGTCGTTGACGAAGAGATCGAGGTCGCCGTCGTCATCGTAGTCGCCGACAGCGAGACCTCGGCTAGATTTGACGATCTCGAGACCGGCCCCCGCGTGGTCCGAGACGTCTTCGAATTTGCGCCCCCTCGGCCCCGAAACGTTGAGAAGCAGTTGGTTCGCCTGTCTATAGTGCTCTCCGATCTGCGCCGCGTCGACCTGGGGGTAGACGTGGCCATTGACCACGAAGACATCGAGGAATCCGTCCAAATTGGCATCGAGGAACCTTACCCCCCAGCCAAGCCGGGCAAAGCTGACGGAGGTCATCCCGGACGTGTCGCTCACGTCCACGAACAGCCCTCCACCCCGGTTGCGGCGGAGAGCGTTGTAGTCCCTTTGGAAATTGGTGACAACGAGATCGGGGAGAGCGTCTTCGTCGAAGTCCCCGGCATCCACACCCATCCCCGCCTGTGGCCTCCCGTCCATCGACAAGGCCACGCCCACCTCGAGCGCGACGTCGTGGAAGCGCCCGTTTCCGTCGTTCTGGTAGAGGAAGTCGGCCGTCGAGTCGTTGGCGACGAAAATGTCTTGATCCCCGTCCGAGTCGAAATCGAAGAACGTCACGCCGAGACCCTTGCCCTCGGGGTTATAGACGCCCGCCTGGCGGGTCACCGGATCAAAACTCCCGTCGCCTCGGTTCAGATAGAGCGTATCTGCTTCACCAGGGAGGCCCACCGGGCCGCAGAACACTTCGAGTCCACGCCAGTGGCAGAATTTCGCCTGGGTCTCTTCGAGCAGGCGGTGGTCGAAAGCAACGTAATTGGCGACATAGAGGTCGAGAAATCCGTCGCCGTTGACGTCTCCAAAGGCGGCGCTGGTGCTCCACCGCGTGTCTTCGAGACCCGCGGCTGCCGTGGCATCGACGAAAGTCCCATCGCCATTGTTGCGGTAGAAGACGTTGGCGCCGTTGTTGGTCACCAGCAGATCGACGTCACCGTCGTTGTCATAGTCGGCGGCGGCGGCTCCGCCGCCCCAGCCGGTGTCCGCCACCCCGGCCTGCCGAGCCACTTCCTCGAATCGGCCTTGGCCGAGGTTACGGAAGAGCTGGTTGGGAGGACCCGAGAGGCCGGCCTCCGCTTGCCTCGAGCTCCGCCCGCGGACGACGTACAAGTCTTGGCGTCCGTCCCCATCGAAGTCGAAACAAGCGGCGCCCGATCCCGTCGACTCGGTGATCAGATCCTTGTTGGGACCTCCAAAAAGGTTGACCTCGGTCATCCCGAGCTCTGGCGCCACGTCGCGATAATCGGGCAAGTCCCGGTCCCCATCGGCTCCTTGCAGGACGAGAACGAGCGCGACGAAGACGGCTCCGACCGTCTCACACCTCATCTCGCCCTTACTCCTGGACCGAGCGGTGCATCACGTCGAGGTACGAATGGGCCCGCCCGTCCGGCGGAGGCCGATCTCCTCACGTGGCCGAAAATCCTCGATGAGACCGCTGCAAGAAAGTAGGATAGCCCTTTAACCGAGCGCGGAAGCTTGCATCGCCTCGAGAGTCACGACGATGGAGGAGAGTTTCCCGATCGACGGGCCACCCCCTGCAAGGACGTCCGACGCCAAGTAAACTCGGGTTCCCGGAGGATCGCCTGCCGGGAACCCCGATACAGTATTCTAGAATCCGTCTCCAGACAGGGTCCGACCTCCACTCACGGACCGTCCCTCAGAAGTTCACTCGAACGCCGATCCGCGCCGCTCGAGGCTGCATAATCTGTGCTGGTGAAAGGAAGTTGGACTGATCGGTGCGGAGCGACTGCACACGGATCACCGTGTTGGAGTTCAGAAGATTGAACACGTCGAGCTGCAACTGCACGCTGACGCCCCGGTCCATCCGGAAGATCTTCTCCACCCGGAAGTCGAACTTGTTCACGCCGTCGTGGCGGTTGCTCCCCCGCGCTTCTCCCGGCACGTCAATGAAAGACTCGCTGAGAATCCCGGGATTGTCTTCCGCGAAAAACCTTACGAAGCGGGCGCCCGTGACTCCCCGACCGCCTGACGTGCTCGTGACCACAGGCACTCCGCTGAGCGCCGAGTAGTAGATGTGGAAACCGATGTCGGCCGGGAAGATGTAGCTCGCAGCCACTTTGAACATGTGGGTCCGGTCCAGGCTCGCCGGCCCGAAAGCGTTCACCTGCTGGTTGGGGTTCTGGTAGAGGTCATTGGCGTCCGAGTCCCAGAACAGCGTTCCCAGATGCCCGTCGGCTTTCCCGAAATTGTACGAGAGCAGCATCTGCCACCGGTCCGACATCCGCTTTCGGGCGGTTAGCTCGAGCCCCCGGTATCGGCTGATGATCTTGAGTGGATCGGAGGGATTGGTAACGAACCGCTGCTGGGGCACGCCCAGGAACTCCGGCCGGAGCGTGAAGATCGTGAGCGGCTGGTTGTCGAGGGGGTTGAGAACGTTGACGGCGTTGTAGGCGGAGAAAGGTGCACTGGTAATCGTGGTCTGAACGATGTCGTCCGAGTCCTTGTAGATGAAATTCGCGGTGACGGCGAAGTCGGTCGTGATCTCCCGGTCGAAGCCCAGCGACACCATGTCCGTGTACGGGATCTTCAGGTCCGGGTCGATCTGGCTGGGGAGCCCTCCCGTGGTGTCGCGCCGCAAAAGCGTTTCCTCTCCGGGTTGATACACCAAGTCACCATTCAAATCGCTCCAGTCGTACTCGAAGAATCCGACGCTGGTCGGACTCGCGGGACCGATCTCGATGGCACTGAGGCCATGGTGGAATCGACCCGCCGAAAACCGAAGGGTGGTCTTTCGATCCCCCGTGACGTCCCACACGAGACCGAACCGCGGCGCCAGAACCGTCGGGCTAAACAGATTGTCCTGCTTGGGAAAAAGCTTGGCTTCCTGCCAGCGTCCTCCCAAGAACTCGGACTCGGGCAGAAAGCCCTTCGAGTTCTCGATTCTCACACCGATGTTGAGTGTCAATCGGTCGTGGATCGTCCATTCGTCCTGGACATATACGGTTCGACGGCTCAGTCCCGTCGTCTGTCGTAACGGGGTGTTGTAAAGCCTGACCCGGAAGGGATCCCCGTTGAACAGGAAGTGCTGGGTGTCGTCGGCGTCACCCTGGTTCTCTCGAAAGGTGTTACTCCTGAGCTCCTCCCAGAACAACCCCATCTTGAAATTGTGGGAGCCGGACAGCCCCTCCCGATAGTGCGTGAAATCGACTTTCCACTCGTAGCGGTCGCGATTGTTGGTTCCGAAAGTTCCGTTCGGGCCCCCGCTGATGATGCCGGTAGATCTGTCGATGTAAATGGGATGGCCCGCCTCGACGTTGGGCTCGAGATTGAGCAGATCGAAGAGAGAGAATCCACCTCGGACCTCCAGGAGACTATTTTCACTGAGTACGGAGTTCCATTTGAAGTTTGCCGCGTCGTTGATCCAGCCGATACCGATCCACGTCCTCGGGTCTGCCGCGGTGTTGAAACCGAAGTTGAACGGGATGAAGTTGCGATCCCGGCGCGAGTAGGTGCCCTCGAAGCGATTGTTACCGGTGACCTGCGCCGACACCTTGGTGAGGGTTTGCCACTGCGAGGTGGAAATCGGCTCGGGAAACTCGGTCTGCGTCTCCTCTTGTGAGCTCTTGTGGTAGCTCTGGAAGAACCAGAGCTTGTTACTCACGATCGGGCCGCCGATGTTCCCCCCCCAGTCATAAACGTGGTCCACCGAAGTGGGCGTCGAGACACCCTGGTCTCTAAGCTCGTCCGAAATGTTGTCCGATTGGAGGGAATTGTCCTGCAGGTGGAAGTTGGCGGTGCCCGAAAAAGAGTTCCCGCCCGACTTGGTCACGAAGTTGAAGATGCCTCCCGCCGCCTGTCCGAACTCGGCATTGAATCCGGCGGTGGTGACTTGCAGCTCCTCGATGTCGTCGTAGGGCACGTCGGTCACCGGGGATCGGGTCACCGGATCGAGCGTGCTCAGGCCGTCCATGGTGTAGTTGTTCTCTCGCACGCTGCTCCCGTAGACGGTATTCGACGGCGTAAAGCTGTAGAGCCCGTCAGTGACGCCTGGCAACGTGTTCATGAGGTCGCTGAAGCGACGATTTATGGGTAGGTTTTCGATGTACTCGGTGCCCACGGTGTGGTCGAGCTCCGAGCCTCTCACGTCAATGAGGGGCGACTCTCCCACCACAGTGATCTGCTCCTCGACGGTTGCGAGCTGAAGTGTTGCGTCTACCGCGAAGGTTTCGCCCGCTCGAACGCGAATCGCCTCTCGACTGAGTCTCTGAAAGCCAGATAACTCGAACCCTAAGGAATAGTCACCGGGAGGAAGCGCTGAAAAGCGATAACTCCCCTGGGCGCTGGTCGTGGTCGTCCGATCCAGCATCAGCGCCGGTCCGGTCAGCGTCACCGTGACTCCGGGAAGACGAGCCCCGCTCGAGTCCGAGACGGAGCCTACCAGCGAGCCCGTGACGGTCTGCCCCAACGCGGGCGAGCCCGCGACGGCTCCCGCAACGAAAGCCAGCACCGCCACACGCAAGAATAAGCGTTGCGAGTGCAACACACTCATGATTGCCTCCTCTGTCGAAACTGCTGCGCTGTGAACCAAAGGGCGATCCCTCGTCGAGGGATCGTACCTCTACACGTGTAAGGAACCACCTCCTTCCTGGTCGGCACACCTAGGGAGAGCTAGATCTTTCCGGGGAGAGATTCGAACCGAGGAACCCGTCCTCGAAGTCACTAGTAGTAGAAAAAGGGCATGTGCCTGGCCCTCCAAGTTCGTCATAGTGCAACATGCATACCAATTGATGCGAAAGGTTCATGGTTGTAACTCTTTTGAAACATTGATTTTAGATGTATGGTCCGTCCCCGGATCGAGGGGGGATCCAAGATGTTGGTTTTCTTAACCCAACAGTCAAATTGCTTTTGGACCGTGACACGCCGAGCCAAGCCCGTAATCCCTTCGTGTTCTGTGGTTTAGCTGGAATATGTTTCGCGGGAACCGCGATCCGGACAACTGGATCCTCCGTTCGGAAAATCGGACTTCCCATCCGACGCTCTTTACTGCCCGCCTGAGTCGTCAAAAAACCTGTTACCTTCGTCGTCCAGGCCGGTCATCTCCCATCGGGTCATCGAGATGGGAATCCGCCCCGCGCCCAGAATCGCGTCGTGGAACTCGCGAAGGTCGAAGGCGTCCCCGAGCTGACGGGCCCGGTCGGAGAAGAGCTGCTGAATCTGGACGGCTCCGATCGTGTAGCCAATGCCGTAGGTCGGCCGCCGCAGGTACACCTCGCAGTCGAACCAGGCGACGTGCTCGTCCATCCAGGGCGTGTGCTCGACCATGTAGCGGACCGCCTCTTCGATCGACCCCTCCCGGCCGTGCATCATGAGCTCCGAGGCGATGCGGACCGCCCGGCCGAGCTGGGCGATGTAGTAGAGCTCGCGAGCTCGGGCCGGATCCGTCTTCGTGGTGTTGGCGATGCGACAATATCGGCCTTGGTGGCGATGGTATCGGCGAAGATTCGAGCGGCTCGGAGGGGTGCTAGTCGTTAATCCGATGGCGAACCGGGTAGCGATCGTCACCATTGTTAGCGGCGGCTGTAAATTGCACATTTGTGGCGGACGAAAATTGCACACTCGGCACCCCATGACGAACCCTTAGATGATGGCGGTCGGGGCTCTAAATTCATTTGGATCAATTAAATGGAACGGGATTATGCACTTGACGAACCTAGCACCGCTATGCTAGACTGCCTTTCATGGTTGGCAAGCCTTATGGTTTTAGTCATTTAGACCGACTCGCTACGATCTCGTCAACCTTTTTCATCACTCTTTTTCCGAATATTTTCTCCATCAGCTCGTGGTCGTCCAGTTCAAGCATCTTCGGCGGTCGTTTCCGCAGGGTTGGTTTCCGCTTCTTCGGGTGAGGTTCTTTCATGGATAACATCAACCTATTCTCTCTCGTTGACCAATTCAGTTCCGACGAACAGTGCCTCATAGCCCTTGAGGGGCTGCGCTGGCCGAATGGGGTTGCCTGCGTGCGTTGCGGCGCCGAGAGCGTGTTCGAGCTTCCTGTGAGGCACAAGTTCAAGTGCCGATCCTGTAAGCATCAGTTTACGGTGACATCTGGCACCATCATGCACGACTCCCATCTTCCGCTCCGCAAATGGTTTTTTGCGATCTACCTGATGTGCGAGTCCAAGAAGGGAATGTCCGCTCTCCAGATCCAGCGGACAATCGATGTCGCCTACAGGACGGCATGGTATCTGTGCCACCGAATCCGCGAAGCGATGGGCAACGACAAATTCTCCGGCCCGACGCTCTGTGGAGTCGTAGAGGTGGACGAAACGCTTGTAGGTGGCCGTCGTCGCGGTGTCGGCTCCGGCAGCCGGGAGGGTAAGACTTGGGTGGCCGGTGCGATCCAGCGGGACGGCCAGGTTCGGCTCGAGCGCATCCCCAACATCCGCAAGAAAACGCTCCACGGGTTCATCAAGCGCCACGTTAGGGACGAGACCGAGGCCATCTACACCGATGAGCTCCGCTCCTACATCGGCATCGAAGACGAAAACACCAGACACGAGACGGTCAATCACTCCATTGAGGAATGGGTTGTTGGCGACGTCCACACCAACAGCATTGAGAGCGTCTGGTCGCTGTTCAAGCGTTCCATCATCGGGGCTTTCCACAAGGTCAGCGCGAAGCATCTTGACCGTTACCTCGAAGAGCTGGAGTGGCGATTCAACAACCGAGATAACCGCCACATTTTCCGTGACACGCTCAAGCGCATCGTCAACACAGAACATCTCACCTACCGGCGTTTGGTGGCCTGATTCATTTGATCAATTGAGTTCATGTAAAGTATCCCCCATTACTTGACTCCACTTCATCCTCAGTCATGTGAAAGTAACTTGGAGATTTGTGCGTCTGCCATTACTGCCATCTCAATAGATTGTTCATGGGCTTCTAGTGCAGCCGTGACGGTCCCCAGAAGTTCATCCATTTTTGCCGTATCGTCAGGCAACGGGAGTTGCACATCGGCGATATGTTGAGGCTCAAGGTGCTGCTGGACTGTGCCGTACTCGTTGCGAAGTAGTTGGTCCTGTCCGCGCGGGCTACGCAAGAAAGCAAAGACCAAAGCCCGCAACCGAGCATCTTCTATCCATACGCGGATCAGGTCGTCACTGAGTATTTTTCCAAGAAGTGTTCTGCCAACAATCATGACTCTACCAAGCGTTCCGCTCCTTGTTATAAGTAGTTCACCCTCCCTGGCGGCGTGTCTAAGTATCTCGGTCTTGCGTCGCGCTTCGCACCGCGACAAGTCTAGGAATTTTCCGCCCTCACCCTCCATCAAGATACTCGTCGGAGTTAGGTAATCCACGGTGTTGACGTTTGGGGCTTCCACTACAAGATCCTCACGCTTCCACCAGGTGCCCTTCCAAATCTGCGACGCTATTCCGTCCCCTAGCCGCTTCACAGTGAAGCCGTTACCGTCAAGGCTGATAATCCGCTGGAGGGACCTGTTTAAGGCTGGCAAGTAAAATTGAGGATTCAGTTTCAACGTGTTCGCGTCAAGGCTATTACCGTCTATAGAAAACGCGTACTCCGACTCCTTCAGCCGGCCATTTAGAAACGCTTGCCACGCCTCGAAGATTGAATCTAAGTCTTGGTCTATCTCATGCGTTGGTCTTCCTCGATCATCCTTGCGGTAGACTTGTACCCCCTCTGAGTCCTGGCCGATCTTTCGGTTGATCGCCACGAATATCTTATAGCGTCGCCAATCGCTCGGCTGTTTCTTCTTCTTTGCAACGATAAGGCATCCACGAGAGCCCGTGTACGGCTGAAAAGTGTCCTTGTGGCAATTATTACGGATTGCACCTGATAATGGCGGAACAGGTACTGCCGGACGGACAGCGCCGGTTCCGCGTTGTCAAGGATGCCCTTCGGCAACACAATCGCAATGGTCCCTCCAGGGGCGAGCCAATTCGTGCACTGTTCGACAAACAGATATTCTGGCGGGACGCCGCCGCTGATTAGATCAGTGGTTGGCGAGTAGCGCCCATCCGCATCCCATTCCCATTTGTGAGCAACTTCAAAATTTTGCAGTATCGTTTTGTCGGAAATGCGACCCTCTACAAGTCCAGACCATGGAGGGTTGGTCATTACTAAGGAAACTCCCCCCGGCTTGCATTGTCTTCGGAAGGACGCAGGCAACGTGTTGATAGGCTGAAGCGCGTCGCCGTGTATGAAGCCTTTGTGTCCATTCCCAGAAACGATCATTGCGGCCTTCGCTAGCTTTACGAGGCGGGGTTTCTTGTCAACGAGGAAAATTCTGTCTTTGAGGTTGGCAATGGCGCGCTCTTGGGCAGTCTTGTTCTTGATCTTGTACCTAATGAGGTGGCGAACGCGCCTCAGCACGGCGCTACAAAATCCGCCGGTGCCTCCAGCCGGATCGATCATGGTCCCCCCGGATACATCAACGACCATCTTCGTGAGTAGGTCCACGATCAGCCTATTCGTGAAAAACTCGCCACCCTCCTTCTTCATCTCGTCGGCTGTGTATTGCTCGTATGCGGCCCCCATGATGTCCCATTGCTCGTCCGTCTCTCCGAGCAGCCGGTAATTTTGTAGCTCCGTGACGACTTCAATGATCTCGTCCGGGGATGCCCCTATTGTCTCGTGGGGATCGAAAACTGTTGGATGGGAGTCGCGCACCTCAGCGAACAGCGACTCGACTCTGGAGGCGACGGCCTCTCGCCCCTCCCGGGTATCGAACTCATCGCTCGTGCAGTAGAATTCCGTGTAGTCTCCTGGTTGTTCCTCGTCCCTCCACTTTGACAGAAGGAGACGGACCATCGTGATAGCTATATCGTCTGTAGCGCCGCGACTATGGACCCTGTCGTGACACCTTCGTAGAGTTCCACGCGGATCTTTCAATTCCAGAAGCTCAGTCTTTAGTCGCCTTCCAACTGAGTCCCATTTTTCCCTAATGCGCGGCAGCGTTGGCCACTCGTCTAGGCGATGGTCCACCCTGCGCCAGACGCGAAGATCATCTCCATTGAACCAAATTGCCCCCTCGCTGCTAGTGTTGAAGACGTAGGAAACCAGTTGGCTATAGCCTTGGGGATTATGCACTTGACACAACCAGACGATCCGTGTATTATGTCTCCATGAACTCGGGAACGCCTTTCTTATCAACATCTTCAATCACTTTATCCAGCTCCTTTTTAAGCCGCTTCCCGAATACTTTCTCGGCTAGCTGGGCGTCCGTGATCTCTCGGGGCCGGGCCTTTCGCCGTTTCTTCTTCACTGGAGTTTGACTCATGGACCTCATCTCCTTATTCGACCGTTTTAGCAGCGATGCATCGTGCCGCAAGCACCTGGAAGACCTGCGCTGGCCCGATGGCGTTGCCTGCCCGCGTTGCGGCAGCACGATCGTCACTCCCATCAAGCAACGCGGGCAATGGGATTGCCAAGGGTGTGACTACCACTTCAGCGTCAAATCCGGGACCGTCATGCACGACTCCCACCTCTCGCTCCGGAAGTGGTTTGCCGCTACTTATCTGATGTGCGAGTCCAAGAAGGGCATGTCCGCCCTCCAGCTCAAGCGCACGCTCCACGTTGCGTACAGAACTGCATGGTACCTCTGCCACCGCATCCGAGAGGCCATGGGGAACGACCAGCTCGAAGGCCCCACGCTCCTCGGCGTCGTCGAAGTGGACGAGACGCTGGTCGGCGGGAAGCGGCGCGGTGTCGGTCGCGGTAGCCGGAAGGGAAAGACTTGGGTCGCCGGCGCCATTCAGCGAGACGGCCAAGTCCGGCTCGAGCGCATCCCCAACATTCGCAAGCACACCCTCCACGGGTTCATTAAACGGCACGTCCGAGACGAGGCCGAGGCGATCTACACCGACGAGCTCCGCTCGTACATCGGCATCGAAGACGACGACACCCGCCACGAGACCGTCAACCACTCCATCGAGCAGTGGGTCGTAGGCGACGTTCACACCAACAGCATCGAGGACGTCTGGAGCCTGTTCAAGCGCTCCATCATCGGGGCGTTCCACAAAGTCAGCGCAAAGCATCTTGACCGCTACCTCGAAGAGCTGGAGTGGAGGTTTAATAACCGTAAGAACGAGCACATCTTCCGGGACACACTGAAGCGGATCGTCACCACCGACACCCTCACGTACAAGAGGCTCATCGCGGCGTAGAGCGTATGCCATTTCATTCTAAACTCTGTGATCTAGCCTCACGGCGTGGTGCCTTACGCCGCGATTCGTCCAAGAGAACCTTGTAAGCCTGCTTCGCGTTTTCCTCTGGGGTGTCGTATAGGTCGCCACTGGAACGCGCTTCACCTAAGGGTCTTGATTCACTTTGTATGAAGCGCTCAATGACTACCGCGCCTTTTGGGGTTTTCAGGCTCGGCACTTCCTGGAGCTTTGCCCTCATCGCGTCCAGGTCTGAGTAATCCTCTAACTCGCACGCGGCCTCTAAACATGCGTCAACAGGATCGTCCCATTGATCGTACAACTCTCTTTTCACCGCTTCGAGTTCGGCGGTGCAGTCAGAGCAAAGGCGGGCGTCATCTAGTGGGGTGTTCCACTGTTCGAGACAGACAGTGCACTCGTCCGGCGTTACCATCGGCGGTTTCCTTTCTCCGGGTGAGGTCATCCCAGGGTGAGCCTTTTCGCTTTCACGTAGGCACTAGCCACCACACCACCGTGGCTTTCTTCTGTCATCTCCCCCTTCCAACGCCGAGCAGCCTCTATGTCTCCAGCCGACGCGTACTCAATCAGGTACACGATTCGATCGAGGCTAGCCTGTACAAACTGTGGCTCCGGCATTTGTATCCCGAGCTTTGATAGCTCGCCCTTCAACGCCGCAAGTCTATCGGGTGCACCCTCGCTGTCTTTTCGACATTGGCTTGATACTTCCTGTAGCCTTGGTACCATCTCGTCAAAACGAGTCTTTGGACTGGGCGCACTGGAAGTTGATTTAGGCGGTGCGATTTCCACAGAAGGCCGTGTTTCGGTTTTCGTGGAAGATGGCGATTTTGCCTTACGCCATTTTCTCAAAACATTAAATATCGTCGGGGCGACAAGTCCCAGGAGCACAACTAATGCAAACCAATAAAGAACGCTATCAACAAACGCGATTGCCGCTGCCCTATCCATAACCCACCCTGCAATCCACAGTCTGACTTTTTCCTCCACCAACAGAACGGTAGCCGGGATTCCGCTGATTATCCTTTTCCAGGCTTTGATGTCGTCCACCGTGCCTGGTATGCTTATAAATTGCTTCAACCAGATCAGAGCGGATCGAATGCGCTTTGAAGCTGACATGAACGCGCATGCTAACTCCCGGCGCTGGTTGTGTCAAGTGCATAATCCCCCTTCGTTCAGTTCCGCCAGGCTGAAGAACGTGCGATGACGAAGCACCGCCAGGATCCAGCGCTGCGGAGCCATTTCGGCCTTCGTCAAAGTCCAGGAGATTCTCGCCTCCGAGGGCGACGTGCTCGGTGCGATCGCGGCCGGGATCAAGGTCGTCGAAGTCGACCCCAAGTTCGACAATCCGCTGTCTTACGTTGCCAAGATCCACGTCGACAACCTCAAGGAGGAGCAGAAGCGCAAGGCGGCCGAAACCGTTCCTGTCCAGCCGATTCGTCCCCTGAACGACATCCCGCTCCTGTCGGACCTGCGCTCCGAAGAGCTGGCGATCGTAGCCCGCAGCATGCGATGTCATTCGCTGAGGGAGGAGGAGACCGTGTTCCGTGAGGGAGATCGGGGCGAATCGCTCTTCTTTGTGAACACGGGCCTTCTGGAGGCCCGCTCGGCGACGAGCAAGCTCGGTTTGATTTCCTCCGGTCAGTGTTTTGGAGAATTCTCGTTCCTGACCGGTCAGCCACGGACCGCGACCGTCCGGGCCCTGGAGGAAAGCGAGCTTCTCGAGCTTTCCGCGGTCGACATGCAGGAGGTGTCGAGCTCACAACCGCGTCTTCGAGACGTTTTGTTCCGGATGTATCGGGACCGCGCGCTCGTCAACGTTCTCGCGCTCTGTCCGTTGTTCGAGGTTCTGGGCTTGAGGGATCGGACGAGGCTCGCGCCTCAGTTCGAGCTGCTCGAAGTTGCGAGGGGACAGGCGATCTTTCGGCAGGGGGAGACGGGCGGCGCTCTCTATCTCATCAAGACCGGCAGCGTGGAGGTCCGGGGTACCACGCCGAGCGGCGAGTCCATCCGGCTCGCCACGCTGACGACGAATCAGTTCTTCGGGGAGGTCTCATTTCTGACGGGAGTCCCCCGGACGGCAACCGTCCATGCACTCGAGGGCTCCGAGCTGCTCAAGATCAGCGAGGACAAGCTCAAGCGGCTCGTCACGAATCATCCCTTCATCAAGGACGTCTTGTCGCGATTCCATCTCGACCGTGTCATGGCGACCGCGGAGTCGCTCAAGGCTTTCCTGAAGCAAGACCGCGTGAGCGGAATCATAAGCTGACGGTTGGGCCCTTTGGAGTCGGCCTCGACGCCCGAAAATGCGAACTTATTCTTGCGCGGACCCTTACTCTTCGGCTTCCGATTCTTCGAAGCCCTCGATCTCTTCTGCGCCGGGGGGCTCCGGAAGCTCGCTTGGCTCGTAGGCCTCGACGAGGCCCTCCTCGACTTCCTGGATCGCAACGGCCGCAGGTTTGCGGGACTTCGTGGGTACCTTGGCAGCGGCGCCCTGCATGAGCTGTCGTGCCCGCTGCGCCGCGACGTTCACTCTGAGGAAAGCTCCAGCCTGACTGATATCCAAATCCTGATCTCCCGATTCCAGAATCTTCGAAACCCCTATTTTAGCACGTCTTGGTTCTTCTCGGGGAGGCGTGATAAACTCCCGTCTCGACGGGTACGTCCGACTACAGCGAGTGCGTTCGAGGCGGGACGGCGCGTCGCCGGATCGCGGGGCAGGCGGCAAGTGTCAGGGTGCCCTATGTTGGCAGGAGGATGAAACTTGCATACGGAAGTTGGACGGCGTATTCGTGAGCTCCGTCAGAAAAAAGGCATGCTCCAGGAGGAGCTCGCACGCAAGGCGGGGCTATCCCCTTCGGCTCTCTCGAACTTCGAGCAGGGACGCCGACGGACCTCGTTGGACTGGCTGAAGAAAATCAGCAAGGCGCTCGGCGTATCGATCTCCGACCTGATCCCCGAGAGCCGCTCCCGGCGACCGCTGGCAGAGACCAAGGAAGAGGAGCGGCTGCTGAACCACTGGCGGAAAATCGGCAACGTGGATATTCAGGATCAGTTGCTCGAAGTAATCGAGCTCTCCGCCACCAGCGTCAGCGGCTCGCGCTCAAAGGCCCGCTAGCTGCGGGCGGTTTTCCAGTTGACCCGCCTGGCCCGCCTGCCGGCGGTGAACGCGGCCAGGACGTGGCACAGGCTCCCCCATAGCCCGCCGGCGCCGATCCACACGAGTGGTGTCAACGCCAGCCAGAACGCCGCGCGAACGAGCTCACCGTTTCCGATCTGACCGAGTCCCGGGACGAGAAAGCTGAGCAGCGCCGCGAGCTGGGGATCTCTCGACTCCGCCTTCACTCGAGAATGCCCCGACTGACGATGTCGGTGAGCTCGCGAACCAGATCGTCCTCGGTGAGCCGACCGTCCACCTTGTACCACTGGTAGATCCAGTTGAGGGCTCCCAGCAGAAAGAAAGTGGCGGCTGTGGGGTCCGTGTCCCGACGAGCCAGGCCCTCACCCTGGAGCCGCTTCAAGATGTCGCGTACGTACTCGATGTAACTCTTCTTTCTCTGAAGGATCTTCTCCCGGTACACGCCGGTCAGCGCCGTGCGCTCGTGGAGGATGATCGTCACTTCTCGGGGTCTGTGGAGAACCATGTGTATGTGCCGGGCGATAAGCTGACGGAGAAGCTCATTGGGCTCTTTCACGGAGCGGAGGGGAAAAACCACCGTTTCGTCCAGGAGGTCGAGCCCGTAGTCCGTGATCAAATACAGAAGGTGCTCCTTGCTCTCGACGAAGTAATACAGCCCGGCTTTGGTGATCCCGACCTCGTCGGCGATATCGCTCATCGAGGTGGCCTCGTAGCCTTTCACGCAGAAGAGGTGCGCGGCCTTCTCCAGTATCTGGGCGCGCCGCTCGTTCGGCCGGGACGTTCGGTTGGGCCGGGTGCTCTCGGGCTTCGCCTTGCTCATGATCCGGTGGATGGCGGGATGCCACCAGAATTCTGGCAGCACAGGACTTTCCTGGCAAACGGCGGTGCTGTAGGATGCCTGCCGCTCTTGTTCTTCAAAGGCCGGGCCGGGACGAAGGCCTGTCGTTCGAACGGGTCGAGTAACTTGCTCGAGGAGAGATTCTGATGCGGAGAAAGACTTGGGTATTCGCGCTCGTCATCGCTTCCGTTTTCACGGTCGAGCTCCCCGGTCAGGAAGCCAGGCGGCGCTGGGAGCGCTTGTGCCAGATTCGCCAGGACAAGTTCGACCTGATTCTTCCCGAAGTCATGCGCGAGAACGGCATCGACATGTGGATCACGGTCATGAAAGAGGGCCTTCGAGACCCGCTGTACATCGACCTCGGCGAAGGCTACACCGGGAGCACCGGCTACTACATCTTCACCGACCGGGGCGGCGATCGCGTCGAGCGGGCGGCACTGGGAGTCAGCGGCTACCACCTCGAAGCCTGCGGGGTCTATGACATCGTCGAGGGGGGAGGTCGTCTGAAAGCTTTCGTCCAGGAGCGCGATCCGAAGCGCATCGGTCTCAACATGTCCGAAAGCATTGGCGCCGCGGACGGCCTGTCCTACACGAGCTATGTGCATGTGTCGGAGACTCTCGGTGACGCCTACCGAGAGCGTTTCGTGTCGGCGGAGAAGCTCGTCTCGGACTTCCGGTCTCGCCGGGTGGCGAGCGAGATTGTCGCCTTCGGGGAAGCCGGGGAGCTCTCTCGTGAGATCGCGGAGCGCGCCTTCTCGAACGAGGTCATCACTCCCGGAGTGACTGCGCTGGAAGACGTCGCCTGGTGGATGTCGGATCAGCTGCTCGCCCGGGGACTCGACTCCTCGTTCGGAATGCCTTCGGTCTACGTCACGGGACCCGAGGGCATCGCGGCCACTTCCAACGAGCGGATCATCCAGCGCGGGGATCTGCTGATGATCGACTGGGGTGTCGGCTATCTGAACTTCTACACCGACATGAAACGTATTGCCTACGTGCTAAAAGAGGGGGAGACGCGAGCGCCACCGGGAATCCAGAACGCTTTCGACCGTGCGCTCGAGGTGCGGCGTGTCGTTCGCGACAACATCGAGCCCGGTCCGACCGCCGGCGCCATGCTCGAGCGCGTGTACGATAAGCTGCGAGAGGCCGGTTTCAACGTCATCGAGTTCAACCAGCCCTCGGAAAGGGATACGACCGATGTCGTCATCGGCTGCCACTCGGTCGGCAATCTCGGTCACGGCATCGGGCCCTCGATTGCCTGGTTCAATCCGACCCGACTGACGTACGAGATCAAGCCATCGAACATGTTCTCCATCGAGCTCTTTGCCTATACGAAGGCGTCGGAGTTCGGCGGAAAGAAGGTGCGGATCCCGCTCGAGGACGATGCCATCGTCACCGAGCGCGGAGTGGAGTGGTTCTATCCGGCGAATAGCCGTATTCTGCTCATCAGGTGAAAGGTCTTACGGGATGCGTTACCAGTTCTTGATCGATACCTATCGAACTGAGATCGAGAAGGTGCTGAGCGTCTGGGCCATGTTCGATGACCGAGACCTGACGCGCCGTCCTCATCCTTCCGACAAACGAGGGCGCAACCTGCTCGAGCACATGGTGCATCAATCCGTCAGTGAGAATCTGTGGTTCTCCACGATGCTGGGAATCTTTGTGACCGACAACCCTCTTCCTGCCGAGGAGTCTCGTCTTGGCTTCATGCGTGCCTACGCGGAGAACAGCGCGAAGAGGCTGGCCGAGCTCGAGGCGAAAGACGAGCCGTGGTGGGAAGAAACCACGGCTTTTTTCGAAGTCGAGCGCTCGCGCGCCTGGATCATGACTCGACGGATCGCCCATACCTCGCATCACCGAGGCCAGCAGACGACCCTGCTGCGCATGGTCAACCGCGAGCTTCACAGCAACTACGGCCCGACCGCGGACACCGGTGGGTTGATGCAGCACCAGGCTCCGGTGATCTATGCATATCGCGACGTCGAGACACTCCTCGAGCAGGAAGCGGGCGAGCGTCGCAAAGCCTCGCTGCCGGGTCCGGGCGAGAAGCCACCGACCGAGCGTCCGGAAACGTAGTACTAATCAGTCGAAAACCTCGCCGACAATCTCCTCGCTTCGCCCCTCCGCGATCCCGAGGGCGTTGGCCAGCTTCGAGAGCCAGGCGCGTTCCACTTCGGATACCGAATCGTCGGCCAGCCCGACGAGGGCCGCGAAGCGGAAGAGAAGCTCCCTGTCACTGGGGTCTTCTACGAGCGCGGCCAATTCCTCCGGCGTTGCAGGTAGAAGAAGCTCCTTGTGGATCTGCTCAATCTGCTCCGGTCGCAGCCCGGACTCGCCCAGCCGCCTGTGAATCGCCTCTTTCTCTCGCGGGCCCAGGTGCCCGTCGGCGAGCGCGGAGGCGGTCATCGTTCGCACGATCGCGTAGAGGAGATCGTTCGGGAGCTCCTCCTCCGCCTCGCTCACCGGCACCGGAGGGGGCGGCGGCGGAGCGTTCGGGATCGGTGGAAGAGGCGGCTTCGTGGACGTTGCTCCGGGTGGTGGCGGTGGGGGCGGCGTCGCATCCGGTTGGGAGCGAGCCCCTTGCATTTGTTCGGCGGCGAGCACGCCGGCCACCGCGGCACCTCCGAGCAGGAGAATGTTCTTGCCGCCTACGGCCCTTACGAAGGGACGGGCATTGAAGCCGGTCGACTTGCGGATGAGATCGCTGACCATACGGTCGAGAAAACCCACGGAAACCCTCCTGTGAACCAGAGTGTAACAGGGACACTTGGCCGCCACCAGACAACGCGTGCGGCTGGAGCGGGAGAGAGATCACACGGAACCCCGGAATGGAGGAAACCCGGAGACAATCCCAACGCACAGGATGCGATTTTGGACCCGACCCGAACTTCGTTCAGTGTTCCTGGGTTCCGGTTCTTCGGGGGTTCCGGCCTTGTTTTTCCGAAGCATCCATCGAGGAGCTCGAGGCTGGGGACTGGTGGCGGCAAGCGCACTGATCTAGACTGGCAAGCTTCCGGGAGAGGTGAGTCATGAAACGTGCTTTAGTGGTCGGTCTTTTCGTTGTCGCGTCCAGTCCTTGCTGGGCTCAGTTGGCGGAGCAATCGAAGCTCACGCTGGCGGATCGGGACCCGGATTTCGAGCTCACGCTCGATCATCTCGCCCGGGACGTACGGGCTTTCGGGCTCTCCCCGCGTGAGATCGTCTGGGCTCCCGACGGATCGAGTGTCTACTTCCGCTGGCGGGAGGATCCGGCCTCGGGCCAGCTCCCCGAATCGGATCCGTGGTATCGGGTGAGTGCGGACGGCGCGAAGCTCTCGCGGGTGGCAGATGCGGAGCTGTGGCGCGTTCCTTCGGACAACCTGGCTTGGTCCGCGGACCGTGGGCTGGCCGCCTGGACTCGGAAGGGCAGCCTTGTCGTCTGGACGCGGAGCGCGGGACCTCGAGTGGTCTTCACCACGTCGTCGACACTCGGCCGTCTTCACGTGGCCTCAGACGGGAGCAGCGTCTTCTTCGCGACGAAGGGGCATGCGTTTCGCAGTGAGGAGAGCGGCGACCTCTGGGCGTACGACGTCGAGCGAGGGTTGGTGCACCAGATTGCCACCGCGGTCGAAAAGGAGAAGGAGGCTACGAAACAGGAAGCGTGGCTGGAGGAATAGCAGCTCGAGCTGATCGAAATCGTTCGCAAACGAAAAGACTTCGAGGACCGGGAAGAGGCGCTCGCGAGAGCGAGAGAGGTGTTTCGGCCGCAGCCTTCCGGCGTAGGATCCGCATCTTGTGGAGATCTGGACCCATTCAGTTTGGCGGGTCCGCCTCGTTTCGGAGGGAGACAGGCCTTCGAGAGAAAGGAGTCCACTGATGTCTCGCAAGTCCTTGACGCTGAAGTGTGTTGCTCAGCTTTCTCAGTCTTGCTGTCGCTTTCGCCGGCGCCGCGCCGGCGGATGTGGGTCCCCAGTTCAAGTCTGCCGGTCCGCTGGCGTTCGGCCCGGAGAATGTGCTGTTCGTCGCGGACAACCTGGCGGCGGTCATCTATGCGCTGGAGCTCGATGGGCAGGCGTCCGGCAAGACGGCCGGGACGAAAGACGTTCCCGGTCCCATGAGCCAGCGTGACGGGCTTCCGTACATCAAGCCCTTGGACGAGCAGGGTAAGGAAGTCATCGATCCGTTCCTCCCACTAGGAAATGCCTTCTGGGCTCAGGACGGCCGGCGCTATACGGTGTTCTTCGATCCTGGGCGGGTGAAGACGGGAATCCTGCCCAATGAGCAGATGGGAAGACCCCTTCGGGAGGGGAGACGCTATAGCCTCGTCGTGTCGGAGAAGTGGCCGATGCCGAGGGCCTGCCGCTGAAAGCCTCCTTCAGGAAGTCTTTCCGCGCGAGTCCGATGGATGAGACGCCTCTCGACACCGCCTCGTGGATGATCGAGCCACCCAGTGCGGGGAGCGTCGAACCACTCGTCGTGACGTTCCCGGAGCCTCTGGACCATGGTCTTCTTCTTCGCGCGCTGGGCGTCTCGCGCCCGGATGGGGAGAGCGTCGAGGGTCGGATTGAAGTGGCGGGCGACGAGACGCGCTGGCTCTTCGCGCCCGACGAGCCCTGGCGAGCAGGCACGTATCGTCTCGACGCGCTGTCGGTTCTGGAGGACCTGGCCGGAAACCAGATTGGAAAGCTCTTCGAGGTGGATGTGTTCGAGCAGATCGACGATCCGCAGCAGGAAGAGTCTTACACGCTGCCTTTTCTGGTGAAATGAAATCGGGTGAGGGTTACACCGACGTCGCCAATTGACGAGACGGAGCCTCCTCGTCGTCCTTCTCCGCCCGAGCGAACAGGCTGAACGAGCGCCGAATCTCCTCCCTCGGCGCTGGCGCGTTCCAGATGGGAACGAGGCGGCCGAGCCAGTGGCTTTCCACTTTTCTGCGGAAGTACCTTTCGTGATCCCACTCGACCTCTGCCATGACCAGCAGGGACTCCACGAAATGATGGTGGTCCGCGCGGGTCGCAAGCCGTGCCGCGCGCTCGTACTCGCCGACGTTGCCCGACTCCAGTCGGCCCGCGCCGTACATCGGGATGAACCAGCCGCCGATACGGCAGAGGAGGGCAATGGTCCGGCCGATGAGCCTCATCTTCAGCTCGCGCGCACGCTCCGGCTGGGCGCCCAGCTCGTCGAGCATCTGCCGCACTTCGGCACGGTGACCGAGCTCCTCCTGCTCGATTCTCTGAATCTCTCGTTGTTCGATCGGATCGCGGACCGAGCGCCAGTGGCCGTTGTAGGCGAGTGACGCCCCGAGCTCTCCGGAGTGGGCCAGCTGGAGAAGGGCGACGAGGTCTTTGTCGGCTTTGCCTGTGAAGTTCTTGCTCTCGTCGTGGGCCATGAACGCTCGTGACTCCCGGCCTCGGGCCTCGATCCAATTATGGAAGCTGGAATCGCGGCCTGCAACGAGCGTAACTCGTTCGTAATAAAAGGCTTCGGCCGGAGCGACGCGGGTCGCCCGTGTTCCATCTGTAATCGACCCCGCACAGGGGAGTCAGAGAGACTAGTGCACGAACCCGCTGATACTGTCGGCAAATTCCAAGGTCATTTTTCGTGCTGGCAAGGCGCTGCGACGAAGTCATATCTAGATATTTCGAGGAGCAGCAACGCAGCTAGCGCGGAAAAGGACGAGGAATTTGCGGCAGGATTAGCGGGTTCGTGCACTAGACGTCGGTGGTCATGGAGATCATGAAGCCGGCCGCGACGCGAAGCTCGCGAAGGGCGTTCATCAGAATCCGGTCCACGCGCAGCAGCACATCCACCCGGCCGCGCCGAAGGCGCTGTCGCGTACTCGACCAGTAAGCCTCGAGGTCGAGACGCGTCTCTCTGAGCCCGCTGACACGGTGGAACGAGAGTTTTTCTCGAAGGAGACGAAGCCTCGACGGTACTTCGATCGAAGGGAGACGCGCCGCCGCCCGGGCGTAGGCCGTTCTGAGCTCGGAGATCTTGAGGCTTCGTTTCAGTTTCAGATCCGCGCGCATCCGGGTCAATTCCTCGATGACCCGAAGCTCCGTTTCGCTGCGTTTCCGCGTCTGGAGCCAGAGCTCTTCCATCTCCAGCGTAAGGCGGATGGTGTCCCGAAGGTACTTGACCACCTCCGGAACCCGGCGGCGCAGGTGTTTCAACCGGCCCTCCGGCGCAAGGCCCCGTGGCCGTGCCCGCCGGTCCTTGAGGCGGAAAAAACCAGCGATCATCGGATGCGTTCCTTCGTTGAGCGCGGAGTTCTTGTACCAGTAGAAGTTCTTGAGCACGTCCCAGTAGTTGCGTCGGTCGGTGCGCTCGAGGATGGCCTTCATGTTCTCGAAGCTGTAGAAGGAGCGCCAGGCGTCGAGATAGGCGCGGGTCCAGGCGCCGTCCTTCATCTTCGGATGCGGCATGCTCTCGTGGAACGAATCGAAGGTGTTGTAGTCGGAGCTCATCGGCGCGCCCTGTTCCACCATGAGCTTGTGATCCTGGGAGCCGGGAAGCGGCGTCAGCATGAAAAACGACACGCGGTGCGGCTGTACTTCTGTTTTGAGCTTCTCCACATCGCGAGCCACGCTGTCCTCGGTATCGCCGGAAAACCCGATGATGTAGCCGACGTGCGTGCTCACCTTGGCGCGGTGCCAGGCATCGATAAGGTTCCGGTAATCCTTGACCTTGTTCTGTGCCTTGCCCGCTTCCTTGATGTTCTGCGGGTTGATGCTCTCCATTCCGATGAAAACGTTGCGACAGCCGGCGCGGGCTGCTTTTTCGACGAAGCCGGGGATCTTGTAGGACAGCACGTCGACCTGGATCATGAAATCCACCGGAATGCCGTCTTTCTCTCTCGCCTCGATCAGCGCGTCGAAGACGCCCTCCCAGGCCGGGTTGCGGGCAAAATCATCGTCGGTGAAAAAGTAGAAATGAATTTTCGACTCCGCGTAGTTCTTTCGAATCGTCTCCGCGACAGACTCCGGAGAACGGTGGCGGCTCTTTCGTCCCTGGACGTTGATGATGGTACAGAAGGAGCAGTTGAAAGGGCAGCCACGGCTGCAGTCGATGGTGCCGAAGTTCGAGGACAGGAAATGCCGCAGGTACTTCTTGTTGATGATGGGACGGGGGGCGCTCGACAAGTCGGGCAGATCGTCCAGAAACCGGTAGATTGGCTTCAGCCTGCCGGTGCAGACGTCGCGGAGGATATCCGCCCAGTGCTCCTCCACCTCTCCCGCCACCACGCTCACGCCGGCGTCCACGAGCTCCTGAATCTCCGGAGAGATTCCGGGGAATAGAGCGAGGACGCCGCTCACGTGGAAGCCGCCCACCAGGACCGGAACTCCTCGACTTCGAAGGGCGAGCGCGACGTCGGCGGCGCGGCAGAACTGGTTCGTCTGAACGCCGACGAGGGCCACGACCGCGGTATGGCCCGGCCGGCGATGGAGCTCGGCGATCGTCTCGATCGGGATTCTGGACACGGCCTCATCGATGGCGTGAACTTCGAGGGCGAGGTTGTCCAGAAGCCCTCGCTCGCGCACGTCCTCGGTCAGGCCGTGAAGGCAGGCCAGCGTGTTGCTCGGCAGCACCGCACGCCAGTGCTGCATCACGTAACCGTCGTCGTCGTACTTGGACGGCTTGACCAGAAAAACATGAAAGCGTCGATTTGTCGTCATGCTGATTCCGATCTCCTGGAACTGGAGTGAACAACGAGGTTCTTGCTGTCGGTGTCGGAGTAGACGACGTCGGTAAAGGTGCCACCGACATCGACACCAATGAATTTCACGCGCCGGTTCCCGAGAGCAAAAGGTCGCGGGGCGTCCCGGACCACACCCCAGTGGCGTTGGGGGAGCCTCGCGAAGAGCTCCGACAGTATATAGAAAGGTGGGCCGGGGCGCCTAGGCTCTTAGCGGTCAGAAACGAGGATTTTGTTCACACTTTTCTGCCGGGCGAGAGCTAAGTAATTTCCTTTCAACAGCTTTCAGGTTTACCTGGCTAGTGTTAGCGGGCCGGCTCGCGATGAGGCCGGAACGTGAACGGGCCCTTAGCCCCGATCCGAAATTCCTCGGCCTGCGAATATCACGCAGAACCGCTCCAGAAGCGGCACCGGGCCGCACGAGCGACGTTTTCTCGAAATGCACAATGGGTGAGTTGGCGGCGCACTCACAACAAGCGAAAGCGCAAGTCCTTGCAAACGCATCGGATGATGGAAAACGAGGTTTTATTTCGGATCGGGGTTAGCCGCCGCGGTCGATCTGGTGGTCGAGCATGCGCTCGCCCTCGAAGATGTAACGAGCGGAGAATCGAACACCCTCCAGAGCGAGCGGAAGCCAGAGGCGGTCGTCCTCCCACATCTCGTCCCAGGGGATCGCGTCGAGGCGAAACCACAGCGGTGCCGCCTCCTCGGTCTCGGTCGGTTGGCCTTCGTAGTCGTTGGCGGTGAAGACGTGAACGTGGATCGAATAGCCGTCCACGAACTGGAAAAGGTTCTCCCCCCGGTACTGGAGGCCGAGCGGTGTGATGTGAAGCTCTTCCTGAGCCTCGCGAACGGCACCGTCGACCGGCAGTTCTCCCGGCTCGAGTCGTCCTCCCGGGCCATTGATCTTGCCAGCACCGAGACCTCTCTTTTTCCGGATCAGTAGAATCGAGCCGTTCTTGACGACGAAGACGAGAGTCGCCGGGTCCTTGGCCTGCCACTCGCTCCAGTCGATGTCCCGGATGGCGCGAGCGTGGGCGAGTGCTTTGTATTGCGGCATAAGGGTTCGGGCAACAATAAATGCTCATTCTTGGGCGTCGAGGCGCCCGTCTGGCAAGGCGCGAGAAGTGAATAATATCTGGATATATGACCGACGAGCAACGCAGCCAGACGGGATGGATCGGCGTCCAAGAATGGGTAGTTATTTTTGCCCGGGCCCTGAGTTACTCGGTCGCCAGCAGGGCTAGGGTGACCCAGCCGGTCGTCGAGATGTACTGTGCGTAGCTCTGTTGGCCGGCCGGGCGCGTGGTCTCGACCCAGCTCCCGTCCTCGAGCTGTTCCAGCTGCAGATAGTGCCGCCCCCGTTTCATGGACTCTCGCAGTTGTTCGTGTCCTTGCGGTAGTAGTGCGTGAGAACGTGGGGGCGATTCGGTAAGCTGAACGCCGGGTGTGTTGTTTTTCTCGCGGGCAGAGAGAGAGGGAAAAAAGGACTGGACAAACGCTGGCTGACTGTGTAACCTCAGGCTGGGAGGAAAACAGTGACCCAGGCAGGAAACGCTGCACTCGACACCGCAGCCAAGCGACCCACCTTTTGCGGCACGACCGTGACCGCCGAGGAATGGAGCGTGCTGACGGAGATCATCGCCACGTGTGGTCTGTCCCGGCACGAGCTGGCGCGCACGATCTGTGAGGGCCTGGGGTGGGTTCGTCGGAACGGCAATCTCAAGACCCGGGAATGCTACGAGTACCTGGAGGTTGTCGAAGCGAAGGGGCTGGTGACGTTGCCCCCGCGTCACGAGCAGCGGCGCCGCGGACCGACGAGCATCCACTACACGAAGGCTGGTCGCGAGCGGCCACGGCGTGAGGGCAAGCTATCGGACGTCGCTCCGGTGATGCTGGGCTTGGTGGCGAACGCTGAGGAGCGAGCGCTATGGAGGGAACTGGTCGCGCGTTACCAAGCCGCCTTGGAAAAGCCTTTTCCTACGTCAAAAATCACTGGCAAGGGCTAACCCGCTTCCTCGAAGTGCCGGGCGTGCCCCTCGACAACAACGAGGTCGAGCAGGAGCTGAAGCCCTCACAACGGCATCGCAAGAACTCGCTCTTCTTCAAGACCCAGGCAGGCGCCGACGTGGGCGACGTGCTCCTGAGCATGATCCGCACCGCGGTAAAAAACGGTGTCGACCCGGTGCACTATCTGACGAACATCTCCATGCACGCTCGAGACGCTAGAGCAGCACCCGAGTCGTGGCTGCCTTGGAGCTACCAGAAGACGTTGGAAAGGCTCAACCGACCCGCCGCCACGGCTCGGCCATCCCCGCTCGCAGCGGAAGTCCGTTGTAGATAAGCACCGCCAACTGCTCGGCGGGTAGCGCCGCAACGCCATCCGTCGTCTGACGCGGCCACCACTGCAGGCGCCCCTTCGAGAAACGCTTCTGGCACAACCAAAAGCCCTGGCCGTCGTAGACCAATAGTTTGAGGGCCGTGCCTGAACGGTTTCCCAGCCCACGGCCTTGACGAGATTATGGGGCCAGCCTCCCTTGCGCCAGGGAGACCATTCGGGGGCGACGGTCTCGATGTCGTGTCGGATCCTCTCGCGAATCTCGTCGACCCGGAGCCTTTCCAGAAGCCTGGGCAAACCGCCTTCGAGTGACCACGGCGGATAGATGGCGAGCATCATCGTCGCCGCCACGGCGTGGGGGAACATATCGGCGCTGAGCCGGATGCCCTGGCGCCGGGCCTCGGCTTCCTTCTCCAGGAAAGTTGCCAGTTTCGACCAGTGCGCCCGGCCGACCGCTTCGGCGTGGGAATGGTGCACCCGAATACCGGTCTCGCGGCCGATGTGGATCAGCTCGTCGACGGCGGGCAGCAGGGTCTCGCTCGAGCCGCGCACATGGCAGGTGAAGACGCCATTGTATCGGCGCAGGATGCCGGCCAGGTAGATGAGCTCATCCGTCGAGGTATACATTCCCGGGGGATAGATGAGGCCGGCCGAGAGCCCGAGCGCGCCCTGATCGAGAGCTTCCTCGAGGGCGGCCGCCATGCGCTCGCGAGCTTTCGTCTCCGACTCGCCGGAGGCAAGCCCCATCGCTCCGAGACGGAGGGGACCATGCCCCACCAGCGAGCCGACGTTCATCGGGAGCCCGCTGTCCTCGAGGTGGTCGAAGTAACTGGTGAAGTCGCCCCACTTCCACTCGTAAACCTCGGGGCTCATCCAGCCGTTGATCGCCGGCAGGAGCGCCGTAGCCTCACCGAACAACGGCGTTGCCCCGAGACCGCAGTTTCCGATGACCTCGGTCGTGATCCCCTGAGCAATCCGACCCTTCAAGAGTTCGAGTCGTTTGTCGGAAGGCCAGGCGAGGATGAGATCTCCGTGCGAATGGATGTCCACGAAGCCCGGCGCCACGACCCGGTCGGTCGCGTCGATGGTGTCGCTCGCCTCCGCCGAGGCGGGTGCCTCGATCGAGGCGACCTTGCCGTCGAGGATGCCGATGTCGGCGCGCCTGGGATCCGAGCCCGTGCCGTCGAGAAGTTGTCCGTTTCGAATCAGGATGTCAAAGTTCATCGCATGCTGTCCACGATATGGCGGATGATCTTCTCACCGTGGAAGCGGCCGTTCTCGATGAAGATCTTGTTGGTCATCCGGCCGGCGACGATACCTCCCGCCAGATAGATACCGGGAGCGTTGCTCTGGCAGGTTTCCGGGTCGACTCGAGGCTTGCCGCTCTCCTCGTCGATCTCGATTCCGAGGGACTCGAGGAACCGGTAGTGGGGACGATAGCCGGTCATTGCCAGAACCGCGTCGTTGCCGATCTCGACCCGCTCGCCGGACCCCTTCTTCAGTCGAAGTCGATCGGGGAGGATCTCCTCGACGGCAGTCTCGAGATAGGCGGTCACCTCGCCGCGGTCGATGCGGTTGAGGATGTCCGGACGAACCCAATACTTGATGTGCGTCGATAGCTCCGCGCCGCGATGGATGAGCGTCACTTTGACGCCCGAGCGGAAGAGGTCCAGAGCGGTCTCTGCGGCAGAGTTGGCACCACCGATGACCGCGACGTCGAGGCCGAAATAAGGATGGGCTTCCGTGTAGTAGTGGGAGACCTTGTCGAGCTCCTCTCCAGAAATGCCGAGAACGTTGGGATGATCGTAGTAGCCCATGGCGAGAACGAGATTTCGCGCCGAGACCGGCTCCGGTTCGCCGACCCGGTCCCGTTGAAAGGACGTCTCCAGCTCGAACCCGTCGTCGACACGACGGACCCTATCCACTTTCTCGTAGAGGCGCGTCTCGAGCCGGTAGTGCTCCGCCACCTTTCGGTAGTACTTGAGGGCCTCGAAGCGTAACGGCTTTTCCCGGTGAGTCACGAGAGGAAGATCACCGATCTCCAGCAGCTCGGGGGTGGTAAAGAACACCATGTTGACCGGGAAGCGGCGGATACCGTCGACGAGCGAGCCCTTCTCGAGGAGCACGTAGGAAAGATCGTGCCGCTGGCACTCGATCGCGGTCGCGAGCCCGCTCGGCCCACCGCCGATGATGGCAACTTCAACCAAGGGCATTACCGAGATTTTTCGACGCGCACCCGGATCAGATCGACGCGGCTCAGTGGCTCTTCACCGTCGGTCGGTAGCGCTTCGATGACCTTGACGACCTATCGGCCGCTCATCACCCGGCCGAAAGCGGTGTGTTTGCCGTCGAGCGAGCTCGCATCGCCAGTCACGATGAAGAACGACGTGGAAGCACTGGCGGGATCGTCGCCACGAGCCATTGACAACACCCCTTCCACGTGAAGCGTGTCGTTGAACTCCGGCTCGAGGTTCGTCACATATTTCATCACGCTCTCGGTCGGAAGCTCCGGGCGCGTTTCGAGAAAGCCGGTCTGAATCACGAAGCCGGGAACGATACGGTGAAAAGAAGTCCCGTCGTAGGCGCCGAGATACGATAGTCGCAGGAAGTTCCGAACATGATTGGGCGCTTTGTCCGGAAAGAACTCGACCGCGATCTCGCCAAAGGAGGTCTCGAGAACGGCCCGGAAGCTCGCGAGCTCCTCGACCGGCGTATCGGCGAACGGTGGCGGCTGCGGGGGTGGTGTGTCACGGATCTCCACCGATTTGATCTCCACGCGCTCCAGGACGTTTCCCGTCTCGTCGGTAGGGATCTCCGAGATCTTCTGAACGACGGCAATTCCCTCGACGACGTGGGCGAAAACGGTGAACTGACCATCGAGGGCGGATTGATCGGTCACGACCACGAAGAACTGGGAACCGGCACTGTCGGGCTGACCAGGTATCTGGACCGCCGACACCGCGCCGCGGGTGTGCTTCTCGTCGCTGAGCTCACGCGCCAGGACGCCGAGTCCTCCGGTTCCGTACCCATCCTGAGCCTCGGGGTCCTTCGTCAGCGGATCGCCTCCCTGGATGATCCCGTACTTGACCGCCCGATGGAACGTCGTCCCGTCGTAGCCGCCTTCTTCGGCCGTCTTGATGAAGTGGCCAACATGGTTTGGCGCGGCCTCTGGAAGCAGCTCGATGATGAACATGCCGCGGGTCGTCTCGATGACCGCCTGCTTGTTCCGCATCTCCTCCAGGCTCAGAGGAGTCGTAAACAACTGGGCGGTCGAGAGTAAGAGTGCCGTCAGCGATGCCGTCATCAATCCTCCAGAACCGCTATTATATTAGGTTGCGCGCCCTGGCCGACGGATTCGCGGGGGCGCATCACCCGATTACCCCGACAGCGTTCGGACCAGAAAGGAGCCCCTTGACTCAAAGTCGCGCCGACGCTCCCACCGTTCCCCGCATCGAGTTCGACACCCTGCGACTGGCCAATGGCCTCCAGGTAATCCTGCACGAGGACCGCAAGCTGCCCGTGGTGCACGTGAATCTCTGGTACCACGTGGGCTCCAAGAACGAGAAGCCTGGCAAGACGGGCTTTGCCCATCTCTTCGAGCACATGATGTTCGAGGGCTCGCGCAACGTGAAGGACGAGTTCATCTCGCTCATGGAGCGCGCGGGGGCGAACCTGTCGCAGGGCGGGATCAACGGGACTACGAATTTCGACCGCACCAACTACTTCGAGACACTACCCTCGGGCTCTCTGGAACTCGTGCTGTGGGCCGAGTCGGACCGCATGGCTTATCTCCTCGATGCGGTGAACCAGGAGAACCTCGACAACCAGCGCGACGTGGTGAAGAACGAGCGTCGCCAGAGCATGGACAACGTGCCGTACGGGACGGCGGTCGAAATCATCTTCCAGAACCTGTTTCCCGAAGGACATCCCTACTCGTGGCACATCATCGGGAGCATGGAAGATCTGTCGAACGCTTCCCTGGACGACGTGCATGATTTCTTCCGGACCTTCTATGTGCCGAACAACTGCACCTTGACGATCGCCGGACGGTTCGAGCCCGACGAGGCGAAAGAGCTCGTCGAGCGCTACTTCGGTCCCATTGCCCCTGGCCCGCCGCTCGAGCGGCCGGAACGGCAGGAGATCGAGCTCGATCGGGAAAAGCGTGTCCGCGTCTTCGACCGCATTCCACAGGACCGTTTGTACCTGGCATGGCCGGCGGTGGCGTTCTTCGAGACGGACGACGCGGGCCTCGATCTCCTTACGACGATTCTTTCGGACGGGAAGAACTCGCGGCTGTACAAGCGGCTCGTTTACGACGAGCAGATCGCCTCCGATGTCAGTGCGTTCAACCATTCGCTTGAGATCGCCGGGATGGTGGGCGTGGTCGCGACGGCTCGCCCCGGTGTGTCCTTGTCCGAGCTGGAGCGTCAGATCGACGATGAGATCCGTCGATTCGCCAAGGAGGGACCGACGGACGAGGAGCTGGCCCGGGTCAAAGCGGGACGTGAGTTCGATTTTCTTTCCGGGCTCGAGCGCATCGGTGGTTTCGGCGGCAAGGCCGACCGGCTGAACCTCTACAACACATACCTCGGCTCGCCCGACCACTTCGTCGAGGATTTCGAGCGCTACCAGAGTCTGAAACCGCGCGACGTGCGGCGAGCCGCGAAGCACTACCTCCTGAAACCGCGGCTGACCGTCTCCTTCCTTCGAGAGGAGTCGCTTCGACCCGAGCAGGAGGAGCCGGACCGATCGAAGATGCCGGAGCTCAAACCGACGGCCAGGTTCGACGTTCCCGAAGTTCACACGACCGTTCTCGGTAACGGCTTGAAGCTTCATGTCGTCCCTCGGCACGAAGTGCCGAAGATCGGGGTGGCTCTCCTTGTCAAAGCGGGGGCCACGTCGGAGCCGGTGGAACGCCGCGGGCTCGCGGCCATGACCGCCGAGATGCTCGAAGAGGGAACCGCCAGCCGGAGCGCTCTCCAGATCGAGGCCGAGCTGGACCGGATGGGAAGTCAGTTGTCATCGGGAGGCAGTCGCGAGTGGAGCATGGTGTCCATGGACTGTCTCGAGCGGCACCTCCCCGAATCACTCGAGCTCATGGCGGATGTGGGACTCCATCCGAGTTTTCCGGGCGAGGAGCTGGAGCGACTTCGCAAGCAGCGTCTCGACCACATTCTTCAAGACCGCGCCAACCCGAGCGCCATCGCCGGTCGCATCGTCCGCATGAAGCTGTTCGGGGCCGAGCATCCGTACGGATGGCCCATCGGCGGTACGGAAGCATCTGTCATCGAGATGAACCGCAGCGAGCTGGAGCGTTTCTATCTACGGCACTTCGCGCCCGAGTCGAGCGCTCTCATCGTGGTCGGTGACGTCGACACGGGGGAGGCGAAAGAGCTCGCCGAGCGGGCATTCGGCAGCTGGTCCGGGGAGGCCTACGGCGACGCGACGCTCGAAGAAGCGAGTCGATCGTCCCGAGAGGTCTTCTTCGTCGACCGGCCTGGTGCCGCCCAATCCGAGCTTCGTCTGGCCATGCTGGCGCCGCCTCGCTCCACCGGCGACTACTACGTCCTCGAAGTGCTCAACAACGTTCTGGGCGGTGGTTTTTCCGGAAGGCTGAACCTCAACCTCCGAGAGGACAAGGGATTCACGTACGGTGCCTTCTCCGGGATCCGGTACGCCCGTCTTCAGAGTCTTCTGCTCGGCAGCGCCCCGGTAGAAAGCTCGGTCACCAGGCCTGCCATCGAGGAGATGCTCTCGGAGTTCGACGCGCTTGCCGGGTGGAGTCGTCCGATCACCGAGGATGAGCTTGCGCATGCCAAGGAGGCTTTGACCCGTGGTTTCGCGCAACGCTTCGAAACGCTGGCGCAAGTGGCCGGAGAAGTGGCCGAGCTCGAAGGCTACGATATCCCGCTGTCACAGCTGGCCGCTTACCCCGACGGCGTGGAGTCGGTGACGCTCGGAGAGCTCCGCGAGGCCGCCGCGCGAGACCTCGACACCGGGAAAGCTCTCCTGGTCGTCGTGGGCGACGGAGCGCGCGTGAGGGCGGATGTAGAGTCTCTCGGCTTCGGGCCCCTGCTTGCGGTGGATCCGGACGGCGAGCCGCTCTGAGGAGGCGGGATAGCGTCCGCGGAAGTTCGGGGAGCGACTGCATCCGAACAATCCCGTATCGTGCTCCTGTTCGCCCGAGCCCGCCAGTAGAAAAACAGACGAACCACGAAGGACACGAAGAGCACGAAGAGCACGAAGCACGGAAATATCCAATCTCCAATTTCCAACACCCAATTCCCAAGTTCCGATCTTGGTGATTGAGAATTCGGCATTGGACATTGGGAATTCTCTACTTCGTGGCCTTCGTGATCTTCGTGGTTCGTTGTTTTCAGCTCTCCTGCGGTCCAGTTTTATCCTACGTTGACGAAAGACCTTACCCCGAAGTCCTTCAGCGTCACCGTAAGATTCATCCGTTCCCGACGCAATCCGCTCATGTGATATCAATTCACCCTGTGCCCCGTGCAATCCTTGTGATCCCTATACTCCTTTTGAGTCTGGCCTCCCTTTCGGCCCAGGACGAGCCAGTCCGGCTCGACGAAATGACGCGCGAGGAGCGCGTGCGCCACCTGCAGTCGCTCACGTGGGAGATGGAGGCGGTGCGCGTCGAAGGCGAGCTGGTCATCGACGGCAAGCTCGACGAGGAGGCATGGCAGCGGGCCAAATGGATCACCGAGCTCTACCAGACGCAGACCAACGAGGGACTTCCCGCCTCGGAACGCACCGAGGCGGCCGTCCTCTACGACGATACGAATCTCTACATCGGCTTCAAAGCCTTCGACAGCGAGCCGGAGCGGGCGCAGTTCTAGGCGATGTTCCGCTTGCCCTGTGAGTGAATGATGAGACATCTGCGAACTTCGCGGTGGGTCGCGAATCGACTCGCTCCGGTTCTTGTGTACGTGCTTCTCGGCTCATGTGCGCCGCCCCTCGTACTTGAGGGAGGTCGTAGAAGCGCCCGATCACATTTTCCGAAACGTCGGCGGTCGGTTCGAGAACGTGACGCCCGACATCGTGGCGGCCCGGGGAGCGAGTCACGGCGTCCAGTGGGCGGACTTCGACCGCGACGGCGATCTGGACCTCGCGCTCGCCAACAACAATGATGCGGGGGCCCACCCCCTGTATCGGAACCAGCTGCCGGAAGCTCGGGCTCGCCGCTCCATCCAGGTGCTCGTCGTCGACAATGAAGGCCGGCACACGCGGACGGGCTCGGAGGTTCGGATCTTCGAGGCGGGGACTCGCCGGGTCGTTGGAGCTCGCCTCGTGGACACCGGCGGTGGCTATTGCTCGCAGAATGTTCAGCCGGTGCACGTCGGTCTGTCGGAGGGAGTGGATGCGGTGGACGTCGAAGTGACGACCCTCGGCTCGGGCGAAAGGCATATCACCCTGCTCGAGAACGTCGACCCGCTGACGGTTCTCGATCGGGTGCTGGTAGTCCGCACGCCGTAGAATAAAAGCAGGCTGGCCAGTGCTGAACAACGCTGACTAGCCTGCTACGCCTGCTATACATCCTCTTGCCAGCGCTTTTCTCGCGCCGATATACTTGTTTTTTTTGGCGAAAGGACGGATTCGGGTATGGCCGAGGATGCAGCGCCAGGCGCACCAGCGGAGGAAAAGGAGCAGGAGCTTGCTCCGTACGTTATCGAGGGGGCGCGCTCGTCCCGTTCCAGGTGCAAGTCGTGTCGCAAGAAGATCGAAAAGGGGATCCTGCGCCTCGGTGTCCTCCTCGAGGGCCCCTACGGTACGGGCTACCTCTGGCACCATCTGAAGTGTGCCGCGAAGCGCCGTATCGACGACGTCGAGGAAGCCTACGACCGCGAGGCCTGGAAGGAGGCCAAGGAGGTCCCGGAGGAGGTGCCGGCCATCGAGGAGCTGCGGAAGCTCAACGAGGAGGCGCAGGAGAAGCGCAAACAGCAACTGACCATACCCTATGTCCAGGTGGATCCTTCCGGACGAGCCAAATGCAAGAATTGCGGTGAGCTGCTGGTGAAGGGGAACCTTCGCGTCGTACTGGGGAGGGAAATCGAGTTCGGAACGCAGTATCGGACCATGCCCATCCACGTCCACCCGAAGTGCGTGGCCGACGAGCTCGACGCGCCAAACTGCAATACCCCTTCCGAGGGTTTCGCCGACGCACTGCGAGAGAACAGCACGGGCGTTACCAGCGATCAGGTCGAGTCGGTCCTGACGGAGATCGGCGAGGTGTAGCCTACTGAAAAATGCCTCTGCAGCCTGCCGAGCGGCAGCCAACGCGTCTGCCGCGAGACCGGCCCGAATGGGCCGACAGCACACCGAGAGCCGAGCTAGGAGCGAGGCGCCGCGCGCGTCCGACTTCGCCAAGGCTTCGTCGGGACCTCGCCGAAGCCCGAAGGGCGTAGGCGGGAACGTGGAGTGAGCGCGCGATGATGCACTCTAGATGTCAATCGCTGCGACGGAACAAGGAGCGAAGTGGGATCCGATCCATCGCCCCACCGCCAAATTCTTTCTGACTCTGCGCGAGTCGCGACTCCGTCGGCCCGATGCGCCAGCACTCCTCCTCCGGAAGCTCGGTCAAGGGCGGCCCCTCTGCGTTAAGCGAGCAGATGTCGCGGAGCTCCACGAGCTGCCGTCGGCTCTTTCCTCGAGCCATCGCAGAGGCAGGCCTTGTGTCCGGCAGACGTAGGGCCGATGAGAGTAGATGCGGCAGGCGCCCGCCTCGTCGAGAAAAGCACAGCCCCCTTCTGAATGAGGCTCTTCCTCGGTCAGGAGCCGCGACGCTTGGCGTCGGATCCGCTCCGCCTCTACGTCGAAGACGGAGAGGCCGTCCCGACAACAGCCCGAGCAGCCTCGCCCGCAATGGAGTCGCGAACCGTGTCGCCGGGCGAGCTCGAATGCCCTGGCATCAACCTCGGCGTGGAGCTGGTAGAGCGCCTGAAGGGCGCCGTCGCGCCGAGGGCTAGCCATCAAGAGCGTCGGCTTCGCCGCCGAAATTCCTAGGGCTCGATGACGAAACGCTGGGCGCGGCCACAGGGCTCCTGGCTCCCGTCCAGATAGGCCGAGACGCGCCACGTGCCGTAGAGTGAGTTGTTCACGATGCTCGTGCCAGCCACCGGAAGGTTGGCTCGCAAGGAGTGGCCCCGCCGCGGACGTGCCGTCCGGTCCCCCCGGCGCTCGGGCACTTTCGATTCGAATGGAACCGAGATCGCCTGGTACAGGTGGTTCTTCGGGGTGAAGACCTTCAGTACCAGATGATGCTCACCGGACTCGGATGCGCGAACCCGGGCGAGAAACTCCACGCCCAGGATCTCGCGGGCCGAAAACGTGCGGCGTGCCCGCCTGGGCGTCGGATCCGTGGTGTCGCTCCTCTGGGCCCGCTCGGGCAGCTGGACCCGCACGGCGCATCGGCCGCCAGTTCCTGGTGTCGTGTCCTGGGCGGGCTCGAGCGCTGCCGGAGCAACCACCACCAGCGCCAGCCCGAGGATGGTCAAGCCTCGCATCGTTTACCTCCACCAAGCAGGTGCCGCCCCGCCCTCGGCCCGGCTCGCCGGAGCCTGGTGCGAGGCGGCTGCTAAGGGCCCGGGCCCTAAGGAAGCGGGAACGTGAGGGTGAAGATCACGCCCATGTCCGTTCCCACGTAAATCAGCCCCGTCACGGGGTCGAAGGAGGGGGTCTCGACCACTGCCGACGCGTCCAATAATACACTGGTGAGGTTCGAGCCGGAAACGTCGACCTGGTAGAGGCTGCCGTCGCTCGAGCCGAACAGAACCTTGTCGGTGCCGGGAACGAAGATGGGCGTCGAGGGATTGAGCACGCTCGACACGATGGGAAACGCGAAGAAAGAGCTCCCGAGGTCTTCGATGGACCAGACTTTGGTGTTGGTGGATGCGAACAGCTTGGCTGTGCCGAAGTAGGGAAACAGGAATCCTCTGATCGCACCGTCACCGAGGCCCTGGCCAAAGCCGAGCCCGGTGTCGGGATCGAGGGAGTGGACGTCCCCGCCGTTGGTGCCGACGTAGACCCGTCCCCTGAACAGGATGGGGCTGCCGTCGATGTCGCCGAGCGCTCGGGCCCAAAGCCGACTTGCTTCGGTCGCCGTGATGTCCAGAGCCCAGACGGTGTTGTTGGTACCACCACCGGCGCGCGAGGCGAAATAGAGACGGGGGGGGCGTAATCGACCGAGGCGGCTCCGCTGATGATGCCGATGGGCGATCCGTCCCCGAACTCCGGCGCACCGGGCGCATTGGAGAAGGTCCAGTCGACGGCCCCCGTCAGGAGATCGAGCCCGAGGAACTGGTTGCCCGTCGACGTGTTGCGGGTGCCGACCAGGATCTTGTCGAACGGACCGCCGAAGCGCGTGAAGATACCGGCAGGGGCCGCCTGAATGAGGCTGCCCGCCGGTCCCAGAGGGCCGGCCTTCCAGACCTGTAGGCTGGACTCCGCATCGATGGCGTAGACGTGGCCGTCCTGCGAGCCCACGAAGGCGATGATCCCCGATGGGCCGATCGGAAGCATGTCGACGATCGGAGGGCGTCCCTGTGCCGGCCCGCCCAGCGCGAACGGGACCCAGTTGGTCGGCCAGAAACCGCTGCTCGGAACCAGATTCCCCGCGTTGGTGCCGTGCAGGGCGCGGTTGTTCGACACCGAGAACACGGAGCGGCCGGAGGGCGCGCTGGTCGACCAGGAAAGTCCCGGGGGTGCCATCGAGGTCATCCCCGTGGCGTAGGTCCACTGGACCGGTGTCGAGGTATTGACCGGCGTTCCTACGATGAACCTGGGTGATGACCAGGCGCCGCCGCAGCCCAGCGTATCGTTGACGTACGCGGCGTAGTGCCAGTTGTCTCCGTTGGTGAGGCCCCCATGGGGAGCCGAGCCCTTGCCCCCGAGAACACCGTTGTCGGTGACGATGATCGTGCCGTCGGTGGGCGTCGTCGGATCGGTGTTGAGCTTGCCCACGACCTGCGTGCACCCATAAGGCCCGCTCGCCGGGTTCAACCATTCGACGGTGTTCGCCATGTCCTTCGACGTCGCGGTGAGGAATTGAACGGGCAGTGGCGTGCTGGCGGCCGATGTGCAGGAGGGCGTATCGAACAGCTCGACGAGGTTGAAATCTTCGACGCCACCGTTGCAAGGTCCGGGGAAGCCCGTTCCGCTGTCTTCCGCGCGTACGACGTAGTGGTAAGTGGTGCCGCTCTGAAGCGCGAGGGTGTCGGTGAAGGACGTCAAGGCCACGCAACTCGCCAGGAGATTGCCCGGGCCGGGGTTGAATCCCAGCGTCGTCGAACGGTACACGTTGTAGCTGATGCCGGGAGCTGACGGGCAGCTGCTCGTTGCCGACGCCCAGCCGAGATCGATCCTGCAGGGACCCGTTGCGGCGACAGCGCTCACCAGACCCGCGAAGGCCGGCGGCGGGTGATCGAGGTTCAGCGAGACCTCGGTCGAGAGCACGCTGGTGCTGCTGCAGCTAGATGAGACGCGGACGCGATACGCGGCGACGTCGGTCGCATCCACGTTCACGATGGTGAGAGTGTCCGTGGTGGCACCGGACACGCGTCCGCCATCGACGAGGTCCGAGCCGTTCTTGAGCCACTGGTAGCTCAGGCACTCCCCAGCAGCGACGACGCTGAAGATCGCGGTCGTGCCCTCGCAGGTGACGACCGGTACCGGTTGGGTGGTGATGCTCGGTACCGCGCACTCGGCGGTGAACAGGCGCGACTCGCTGGGAATGGCGTTCGTATACACCGTCGCCATCGTCGGGCCGGATTGAAGCCCGGTCAGTAGAATGGAGTCGAAGGAGGTGTCCGACCACCCGGTCCCCGGATCGACGAAGAGCCACTGGATGTGCTCGTTGTCCAGACGACGGAGCTGCACCAGCGGGTAGTTCGTGGCGTTGTTCCCGAAGCCCTGACCGTCGCTGGCCTCTGAGAGGCCGCGGAATTGGGTTCCGGTCACGCGGAGCGGCCCTCCATCCACGTGCGGGTCGGTGACCGTAGTGATGCCCGGTCTCCAGGCGGGCAGGAACCCGCGACCGACGTCGAAGAGCTCCGCGGTTTTCAGCTCGACCAGGTCGAGGCCCCCGGCAACGAGGATCCTGCCGTCCTTCAAGAGCGTCGCGGTGTGCTGGAGGCGAGCCCCGACGAGGTTCGCCGTCATGCGCCACGTGCCGAAAACAGGATCGTAGATCTCGGCCGTGTTGGTGGCGACGCCCACGTCGTCGCCTCCGGTGACCAGCACGCGCCCGTCTGGAAGAAGGGTTGCCGTATGGTTGGCGCGCCCGCCGTTCAGGGGTCCGGTCGAGCTAAAGGCGCCGCCCGAGTAGAGCTCGCTCTCCACCATTGCGCTGCCCCCATCGAAGCCGCCGGCCACCAGGACGTCTCCATCCGGAAGAAGCGTGGCGGTGTGGGTGGTGCGAGCATTGTTGAGCGGGCCGGTGAAGGACCAGCTCCCTAAGCTCGGCTCGTAGAGCTCCGCTGTGGCGAAGGGCGCTGCTCCCAGGCTGCCACCCGCCACCAGGACCCAGTTGTCGGGAAGAAGCGTTGCGGTGTGCCCGAAGCGGTCCTGGTTCAGGGGATCCTTGGGCGTCCAGAGCCCGGTGACGGGATCGTAGACTTCGGTCTCGCCACCGGCACCGAAACCTCCCGCCACCAGCACCTTCCCGCTATGGAGGAGCGTGGCGGTGTGGAAGTCTCGGGCCTGGTTCATCGGGTTGGCCGCCAGCCACGTGCCGAAGCCCGGGTCGTAGAGCTCGACCGCCGCGGTCTGGGTGACGCCATCGAAGCCACCCGCGACCAGCACTTTTCCGTCCGAGAGCAGTGTGGCGGTGTGAAGGTAGCGACTGGTCGCCATGTCGAGTGCCGCGGAGAAAGAATTCGCCGCCGGATCGTACAGCTCCGCCTTGTTTCCGTTGGAGAAGCCTCCCGTGACGAGCACTTTCCCGTTGGGGAGCAACGTGGCGGTGTGAAGTCGCCGCTGGAAGGCCATGTCCGTCGGCGCCGGTGCAACCCACATTTCCGCTTCGGGATCGAAGACTTCCGCCGTCTGAGTCGCGACTCCGCCAGTCAGGAGAACCTGTCCGCTCGGGAGCAGCGTGGCGGTCGGGCCGAAGATCTCGTTCGCGGTGGCGGCGGTGGTCGACCAGGTGTCTGTCGCGGGATCGAAGAGCTCGGCAGTGCCGGTACCGTCCCCGCCGCCCACCAGTAGCACCTTGCCGTTCGGCAAAAGTACGGTGGCGGTCTCGCTTCGAGGGATCTGTACGTTCCCCGCCGTGGGAAACCATTGATCGAGCCCGACATCGTAGTACTCACTGATCGTCCCGGAGGAGCCCGGTGCCATGAGCACCCGCCCGTCCCGTAGCAGTGTGGCACTGGTCCGGTTGTGGATTTGGTTCATGTTGGGTGTGTTCGTCCACGTGTCCAGGCCGACGTCGTAGATTTCGGCGGTCTGCAGCACGGTCGTTCGATTGCCGGCGGCCACCAGCACCCGAGAGTCGTTCAAAAGCGTCGCGGTGTGATCGCCGCGACTCTCGTTGAGCGGCTGGACGAGGGTCCAGGTGTCGAGGCCCGGATCGTAGATTTCGACGCTGTTCGTGTAGACGTTGGCGGCGGTCGAGCCCCCCACCACGAGCACCCTGCCGTCTCGAAGCAGCGTCGCGGTGTGCTGGCCGCGAACCACGTTCATCGGCGCTCGCGGGCTCCACGCCCCGGTCTGTGGATTGTAAATCTCGCAGGCTGCGGTACGGATCCCACTCGACATGACGCCACCGATGACGAGCACCTGTCCGTCCGGAAGCAGAACTGCCGGGAAGCGGCTTCGGCCAACGGCGAGACTTCCTGTGAAAGTGAACGTTCCGGTTCGCGGATCGTAGATCTCGGCCGTGCTCTGGGTCGTCGGCGCGCCCGCGGTCACCAGAACCGTTCCATCCTGAAGGAGCGTCGCGGTGTGGGACTGTCTGGTCTGGTTCATCAAGCCGAGAAGTCGCCAGCTCGGATCCACCAGCAGCGGATAGTCCAACCCGGCAGGATCGACGCGAAGGCGGAGTTGGTGGCGCTCGGGCGACTCCGAGTCCAGCTCCCACCAGACATTGTCGTCGTTGCGGCGACCCTCGGCGTCGATGAGCCAGGAACGCTCGATGACCAGTACAACGTTGCGGCCGTTCGTGAGGTGGACCGCGCCCTCATGAAGGAAGACTTCCGTCACGTCGGTCTCGAGCGTGTACTCGAACTCGATCGGGGCCTGCTCGGACCGGAGATAGAGGAACTCCTCGATGCGGAAGCGATCCGCGGTGTAGAGAACGTCCGTGTCGCGGTAAGCATCCGCGTAGAACAGCTTGCCGTCCTGGAGCGTGGCTTCCGCACGGCTCCTGCCGGCGGGAGTCACCGCCGCCCTCATGCCGTAGACAAAAGTCTCGAAAGGATCGCCGTAGGACTTCGGAAAGAACGCACGGATTCCATCGGTACCGTCTCGCTCCGCCCGTAGCGCGATGGCTTCCGCCTCCACCGCGGACAGATCGGAGGGTGTCTCGAAGGGACGAACGACGGTTCGATAGCCCGGCGTGCCTGACGTCGGCTCCACGATCTCGAACTCCGCCACTTTGTCCAGACTGTCTGCGACGACGGGAAAGTCCCGGCGGATCTCGGCCTCGACGTCGGGTGCTCCGAGCCAGCGCGTGGCCGAAGACGGCGTGAACGGGGAAGACTCCCAGACGAACCAGACCAGAGCACCGATGGCACCACCGGCCGCGACGAGGAATGCAGCCTTCTTCATCATGCGCGCCTCATTGAGCTGTTGAGGTGGTTGGCATCGTCTCGAATCTCGAGTTGCTCCACGCGGCGGTCACGGATCGATGACGAAGCTCCGCTTGCGAGAGCAAGGCTTCCTGGTCATCGTCGAGATAGGCCTCGATCGTCCATTCGCCGTAGAGCGAGCTGTTCACGATGGTCGTGCCGGCGACCGGAAGGGAGGCTCGGACGATGGCACCTCGACTTCTCCTTCGGCGAAGCGGCGTCGGGTCCGGCGGCGGGACGGAAAGAGAGATGACCTGATAGACGTGTCCACGTGGTGTGTAGAGCTTCAAGTGGACTTTCGATCCGGCTTTGGACTGCGGTACGCGTGCCAGCAGCTCGAGGTCCAGGATCTCCATGGCAGAGAATTTCTGCTGCCGGCGACGGCGTCGATCCGACGTATCCTTGAGTTGTGCTTCCGGAACCCGAACGCCTACCGCGCACTGATAAGCTCTCCGGGCGTCGTCCGCGAGAGCCTCCTCACTCAGAGCGGTGGCTACCAGTGCCGCCGCCGGGAACACCATCCAAGCCGCCAAGCCTTTCATCATCGCCTCGTTTCTCGCTCGATTGAAAAGGTCAACAATCCAAATCCGTCCCACCGCGCCCAGCGGATGCACGGAACCCGGAGCATCCGGGAACGCGCCTCCCGACGAGTCAATTTCGTCACAACCTCCGCCGGGGGCGCGAAGGCCGGATTCAGCCGTGGTCTAGGACCACAAAGTTGGGTTTTTTGAGTGGCAACTCGGTTACGACGCGGACGACTCGCCCGAGCGTCGGGTAGCGCACGAGCCACGGAAGTCTTTTCCAGGCTCGCGCCGGTCTGTTCGGGGACCAGCGGATCGGTGCCAGCGTTGAGATCGTGCCTCCCAGTGGACCCGTTGTCGCCATCGACCCTGAGCGTCGGGTCGTAAGCGTCCGCTCCCACCATGTTCCCGATACGTCGCTCCCGAGGCATCCTTTGTGTGCTCGCCACTGGAGGCGGGGGACGAAGGAGGCAAGAGATGTCGAAGCGAAGGACAGCGGGGATATCGAAAGTGATAGGGAAGCGGCGCTGGGCAGAGGCGGATGCGCGGAATGTTGTGTCGTCATGGCAGCGTAGTGGGAAGCGTGTCTCGGAGTTCGCCAGGGAGTACGGGTTGACCTCCCAGCGGCTGGTTCGGTGGTCGGAGCGACTGCAAGGCGGGTCGAGGGGGAGTGTACGGTTTCATCCGGTTCGCCTGGTGGGAGGCGAGCGAGAAGGCGAGCGAGGAGGCGAGAGGGACGCGATCGAGGTGGTGTTGTTGGACGGCAGGCGCGTACGAGTGCGTGAGGGGTTCTCATCTGAGGAGCTGGGTCGGGTGCTCGAAGTTCTAGAAGGTCGAGCGTGATGTGGATGCTCCCATCGTCTGTGAGGATCTACGTTGCGGCGGAGCCGATGGACCTGCGTCGCGGCTTTGACGGGCTGGCTGCAGCGACGCGGAGTGTGATCGGTCAATCGCCCCTGAGCGGTCATCTGTTCGTGTTTCTGAATCGGCGTCAGAATCGTGTGAAGATCCTCGCTTGGGATCGGACGGGGTACGTTTTGCTGTACAAGAGGCTGGAGCGAGGGACCTTTGAACTGCCGACGTCACCGCGTCCGGGTGATAGGCACGTTGAGTTGGACTCTGGCGAGCTGGGACTGATGCTGGAGGGGTTGGACCTTCGTGGCGCTCGACGCCGGAAGCGATGGTATCAGCGAGCTGAGGAGAAGAGAGTCGCCCTTCACGGTTGAAGGGCTGATTTTCTTCCCAAGAACGCAGCAGGGACTTGACTTTCTTGCTTTTTGCGATTAGTCTTAATCTTCTATATATGACTAAGACACGACTACTGCAACGGCTTCAAACCCTCGGCGAGAACGCTGTACCGGGCACGCTTACGGAGGTCATGCTTCGCTGTGGTAAAACCGCCTGCGGGTGCCGAACCGACCCGAATCGTCTCCATGGTCCCCACCTGTACCTGAAGTTTCGCAACGAGGAGGGTCGGTCGACATCGCTGTACATCCCGCGAAGCCACGAACGGGAAGTTCGTCGTGGAGTCGAGGCCTGGTCGAAGATGCGAGAGGCGGTGGCTCAGTTGGGCAATCAGAATCGCAAGGGGCTAGCGAAACAGCTGCGTCAAAGGCGTAAGTAGTGAACACGAGCTCCGAATCGACCCAGTCGCGCCGAGAGGGCGCTGGCAGTACGAGGGCGCCCAACGCTCTGGGGCAGATTCGGGATTCGGCCCGAAGTCTAGCAAGCGAGGGCAAGACGGAGGAAGCGTTCGACCTGCTGGTCTCGGCGCTGGATGCGGTGTTGCGCAAATCGAGAGAGCTGGAGCTGATGGTGTTGAAGCTTCAGAGGGAACGAGTAGGCAAGCGCTCCGAGAAGGTGGACCCCGGACAGCTCCAGCTGATGTTCGAGCAGCTGATGAGCCAAAGCGGTGGTGAAGAGCTGGAGCTGGAGCTGGACCCACAAACCGAGGCTCGGGAAGACGCGGAGCTGGAACAGCAGATCGAAGAAGCGAAAAAGACTCGGCCACGAGGCAAGGGCAACAAACCGCGCCGCGAAACAATCCGAACGGACGGGATCGAACGCCAGGTTCACTTGCGCGAGATACCTGAAGAGGAGCGGGGCTGCTCTCGATGCGGCAAACTCAAGAAGCCTCTCGGTAAAGACGTCCGACGGAGGCTCGAGTACGTGCCGGGGCACTTCATCGAGCATGAGTACCATCTGGAGAAGTACGCCTGCGGGAAGTGCCGGGAAGGCGTCACGAGAGCCGAGGGCTCGGCCCCGGTGATCGAGCGGAGCAGCGCTGACGCCTCGCTTTTAGCTCATGTGGTGGTGAGCAAGTACGTAGACCACGTTCCCTTTCACCGTTTGCATCGTATCTACGCCCGTAGCGGCGCGGGGATTGCGGTCTCCACGATGTCGGATTGGGTGGGCGAGGTGGCAAACCTTGTGGAGCCGCTTGTGGACCAGTTGGAGAAGCGGGTCCTGAAGGCCGATGTCATCCGAACCGATGCCACCGGAGTGAAAGTGCTCGATCCGCAAAGCCCGGAGAACATCGAGCGAGGCACGATGTGGTGCTACATGGGCGACGACCGAGACGTGGTGTTTCGCTACGCGCCGACGGGCGAAGGAGCGACGGGTCCGTGGGAGTTTTTGGCGGGCCGCACGGGATACGTGCAGGCCGACGCCGCGAGCGTGTTCGATCGCGTGTTTAACGGCACGGTGGCCTCCGCGGAAGAAGTCGGGTGCTGGGCGCATGCACGACGAAGGCTGGTTGCCCTCAAAGACATGGACTGCCGCGTCGCCTACCCGCTCAAGCTGATCGCAAGGATGTATCGCATCGAACGCCTGGCCGATGCGAGGGAGCTGTCGGTCGACGAGCGGACGCTACTTCGCAAGGAGCGCTCGGCGTCGGTACTCGAGAAGCTGAAACGGTGGTTTGTGCTGACGCATCGAAGCGAACCGCCCAGCTCGGACCCTGCCATGGCCACGGGTTACCCACTCAACCACTGGACCGCTCTCACTCGCTTCGTCGACGATGGACGCTTAAGCCTTGACAATAATATCTGTGAGCAACAAATGAGGGCCATCGCACTCGGTCGACGCAACTATCTCCTTCTGCGGTTCTCACGACGCCGCGCGACGCACCGCCGTTCTCTACAGCCTCATGCGCACCTGCGCACAGCACAACGTCCCGCCTCTCCCGTACCTCACTGACGTGCTCCGCAAGCTCGCCGACGGATGGCCACAAAAACGCATCCACGAGCTTCTACCCGACCGCTGGCAGCCTACTCCCGCCTCCACCCCTTAGCAGTTCCCGTGCCATAAACCCCCTATTCCGGGGCGAATGCGTCATGGGGACACCGGACGCATACTTCGGGTCTACTTCCTGGGCTTTCCCTTCAAGAGGACCAGACTCCTGCCACCGGTGTCCGTGCTCACGCTACTTGTCGTGCTCTCCGTCGTTCCCCTGGACAGGCAGTGGCTGGCTGCAGTCTCGCCGCTGGCCCACGAGCTTCGGGGAGAAGCCGAGACGCTCGTTGGCGCTTCCGCGTCGAACGCGCCGATCAGTCTCGCCCCGTTTCTAACGCTTCGAAGTCTATGGCTCTGGTTCGCCTGCCTCGCGGTCTTCGCCTTTAGCCTCCGGCTTGCCGAGCGTCCTGGGAATGTTCGGAGGCTTACATTCCTGCTCGTGCTCCTCGGCGTCGGTCTCGGTGCACTGGGCGTCTTCCAATGGCTCGAGGGTGTACAAGCTCTACTGGGAAGGGGACCTTCGTCGTCGCTCAGAGCGAGCGGGACGTTCGGCAACGCCAACCACTACGCGGCCTGTCAATCGATGCTGCTGCTCGTCGGCCTCGGTTGGTACGGCGGTCTGGCCAGCCTGTCACGTCGTGACCGAAGCGAATCGAGCGCAATAGGGCGCTCCGCCGTAGCGGGACTCGGAATTCTGCTGATCGCCCTCGGGCTTCTTTTCTCGCTGTCGCGATCCGGAATCACCTTCGCTCTTGCGGGCTCTATCGCTTTTCTGGTGCTCGCGTCCGGCCGGGTCGCCTCTCGTCCGTCGGGTCAGGAACGACGAGCGCGCGGCCGGCTGGCTCCAAGGACCTACGCGGCACTTGCTCTGGCGATCACGGCGTTCATCGTTTGGCTCGGGGCGGAGCCCCTGTTGGCGCGCTTCGGTGATCTCGCGACCGAGATGGAAATAGAGAGAGAGCGCTCTCGGGTGTGGTCGGAGAGTGTTCCAGCAGTGGGCGATTTCTGGATGACCGGCTCGGGCCTGAGCTCGTTTCGCTATGTGCACTCCATGTACCGAAGCTTCGGTGGCCGCATTTTCTACTCGTGGGCGCACAACGACTACCTCCAACTGGGCATCGAGCTCGGCGTTCCCGGCCTCCTGGTGTTGTTCTGGATTCTGTCAGTAACCTGGTTCGGGGCCCGAAAGGCCCGGGCGATGCTCCGGGAGCGTAGCGAGCTTTCCCTGCTGCATGCCGGCTACTGCGCCGCTCTCGTGGCCATCGCGCTGCACAGCTTCACCGATTTCAGCCTGCACCTTCCCGCCGTTTTCGCGCTGCTGGCGGTCGTGATGGGAGTGGTGCTCGGCATGGAGCCCGACGAAAAACGAGACGCAAAGTCGCAGAGGGAGGCGCCCCGGTCGAGGTTGGTAGTGCCCTGGTCCCGGATACAAGGACGAAACACCAAGTTCGCAAAGAGCGCAAAGCGTGAGCGGACTTTTGCTCTAACAGTCCCCTTTGCGAGCTTTGCGATCTTCGTGTTGAGGAAGGAGGCGGGGCGGGGCGACCGGCCTTCGCTAAAGCTTCGGCTGGTCCGCCGTAGCCTCGTGCGGAGGCGGAAGCGTCGCCGGGTGAGGGTGCTACTGGTTCGGCGGGCTGGCTTCAACTTCCCCGGTCGTGATAACGCCCACGGCGGTTCCAATCACGACTCCGCCGGCCACGATCAAGATGAGCCCGGTCGTTCCGATACCTGCACCACCCACGCCGGCTGCCGCGACGGTGACGATACCGGCCGAGCTGATGAAGCCGGTGATGCCGAGGGCCTGGAATCCGGGTGGTACTGCCGCTGCTCCCGGTACGGTCGCACCGATGATGATACTCTGGGTGCCGTCCTGCCAGTAGGCCCCCGGATCACGCCGCTTGCACGTCTCGCCGTCGATGACCTCCGGGTCGTATTCCGGTGTCTGGAGACTGTCGAAGTACGGATCCACGGCCTCCACGTAGTAGATGACACGCTTCGTGTCCGCACCCGGTACCGGGAGCACGGCTTCGAAGTCGTCGCCGATGCTCGTCATCTCGACGTAGTAGAAATCCGGGTACTGTTCGGCCCGAAAGTACACGCGCGACGTCTGGACCATCTCTCCGGGGTGGATCTCGGCCTGCACTATCGGATGATGATCGTTCGGGAGACACACGAGCGCATCGTGCTGGATGCCCGGACCCTGATCGCCGAGGTCGGCGGCGAGCTCTGTTTGTTGCGGCTCCGAGAACGGAAGAAGAAACCGCTGCGGGCCGATGGTCGCCACGCGGGCCTCGGGGACGAAGCCGGAAACGCAATCGGGTGTGATCGCGGCCGCACGTTTGCCGACGTCCAGTGCGAAGCAGGTCTCGACCAGAAACGTGCGGGCCACTCGAGCATCGAGCTTCTCGGCCACCGGGTACTCGGTGCCGTCGTGGGTGAGTGAGAAGGCGAAGACTGAGGCGGGAACATCCGGGATCTGATAGCGCCCAGCCTGGTCCGTGGCGACGGCGAACAACTCCTCGCCCTGGAGCGAGCGGGCCCGGATCGAGACGCCGGTCAGAGCTTCGCCGGTCGCTTTGTCGAAGGTCCTGCCGGCAATGGAGCCCCGGATTGCCGTCATCGATGGCGACGCCGACGCGGCCACCAGACTCACCGGACCTTGCATCAGGAGAAGGAGACTGGAGCCCCTGTCTCAGTAGTACGTCACATAAATCCCGGCCCCCGCCCGTTGCCCCTGCCCGTTCCGGTACCCGCCGAGGAGCACTCGTGCACGAACCCGCTAATCCTGCCGCAAATTCCTCGTCCTTTTCCGCGCTGGCGGCGTTGCTCCTCCTCGAAATATCTAGATATGACTTCGTCGGAGCGCCTTGCCAGCACGAAAAATGACCTTGGAATTTGCCGACAGTATCAGCGGGTTCGTGCACTAGAAGCCGCTTCCTATTCGCGTACATTCTCGAAAAGCTTGAGCTGGTCCCGGCCGCGCGTTGGAATGCCAATGGGATACTCACCGGTGAAACAGGCGGAGCAGTACTGGCCTTTCGTATCGTTCACCGCGGCCATCAAGCCATGGTGCGAGAGATATCCGAGGGAGTCGGCGCCGATGAATCGAGTAATCTCTTCCACGGTGTGGCTCGAGGCGATCAACTCCTCGCGGCTCGGTGTGTCGATGCCGTAGTGACAGGGTCCGGTGGTGGGAGGTGAGGACACTCGGAAGTGCACCTCTTTCGCTCCCGCGTTGCGCACCATCCCCACGATCTTCTTGCTGGTGGTGCCTCTGATGATGGAATCGTCGATGAGGACGATCCGCTTTCCGGCAATCACCGAGCGGACCGGATTGAGCTTCACTTTGACCCCGAAGTGCCGGATCGACTGTCTCGGCTCGATGAACGTCCGGCCCACGTAGTGGTTCCGAATCAGTCCGAACTCCATGGGAAGGCCGGACTCCTGCGAGAAGCCGACCGCGGCGACGACGCCGGAGTCGGGAACCGGGACGACTACATCCACGTCCGCCGGCTTCTCCCGGGCGAGACATCGGCCCATCTCGAGACGGGACTCGTTGACGTCACGGCCGAAGACGATGCTGTCGGGTCGTGCGAAATACACGTGCTCGAAAACGCATTGCCGGTGGGGGACCGGGGCGAAGGGAAAATGGCTGCGGAGCCCGTTCTCGTTAATGGCGACGAGCTCGCCCGGCGCGACCTCCCGGACGTACTCCCCGTCGATGAGATCGAGGGCGCAGGTCTCGGAGCACAGGACGTAGCTTTCGCCGACGCGACCGATGATGAGTGGGCGAAAGCCGCGCGGATCTCTCACACCGTAGAGCGCGTCGTTCGTGAGAAACAGGAGCGAGAAGGCTCCTTCCACCGCGCTTACCGCGTCCAGGATCGCGTCCACGACAGCCTTCTGCTTCGATTTGGCGAACAGGTGAAGAACGACTTCCGTGTCGCTGGTGGTTCTGAAAATGGAGCCCTTGTCGACGAGCTCCGACCTGAGCAAATGGGCATTGACGAGATTCCCGTTGTGACAGACCGCTATCTCGCCGAACTTGCAGTCGATGTAGATCGGCTGCATGTTCGCCGCATTGCTCTCGCCCGAGGTCGAGTAACGGGTATGTCCGATGGCGCTCTCCCCGGAGAGCGACTCGAGGGAGTCGACGTCAAAGACGTCCGCGACGTAGCCTTCGTGCTTGCGGCTGCGGAATCCGTCGGGCGAGACAGTAACGATTCCCGCCGCCTCCTGGCCGCGGTGCTGCAGGGCGTAGAGCCCCAGGTAGGCGAGCCGGGCTGCCTCGGAGTGGCCGAAGACTCCGAACACGCCGCATTCGTCCTTGAAACCGCTCATTGCTGGCTCAAGTCTCGCTCGAGTGCGTTCCACCACCAGTCGCGTACCCGCTCCACGGACAAGTCGACGGCCGAGACACCATTGACGCGGATCCGAAGCGACTCACCTCCCGTCACCCCGATACGGGACAGAGCAACCCCGGTCTCGTCGGCCAGAGATCGCAGTGCCTCCACTGCATCAGGGGCGACACTCAACAGTATCCTGCCCTGCGATTCGGAAAACAACACGGCCTCGGCGCGTCGCGGCGTCTCGAGGGCCACTTCTGCGCCCATTGTCTCCCCGAGCGGCCCGAACAGGCTCTCGGTGAGGGATATAGCGAGGCCACCGTCGCTGAGATCGTGTGCGGAGTGCAGGAGACGCCGCCGGATGGACTCCCGGACGAACTCATGAACCGCGCCTTCCGCCTCCAGATCGAGTCGGGGAGGCTCTCCGTTGATTCGCTCGTGAACTACTTTCAAGAACTCGCTTCCCCCGAGCTCATCGGCGGTCTCACCGACGAGGAAGATCCAGTCGCCTCTGGCCTTGAAGTGATGCGTCTGGCGAAGAGTGGCATCCTCGAGAATCCCGACCACCCCGACGACGGGGGTCGGAAAGATAGACTCGCCTTCGGTCTCGTTGTAGAAGCTCACGTTGCCGCCGGTAATCGGCACCGCGAGGCTCGTGCAGGCATCCCGAATTCCGTCGATCGCTTTCGAGAACTGCCACATGATCTCCGGCTTTTCCGGATTGCCGAAGTTCAGACAATTCGTGGCTCCGATGGGGGTTGCGCCAACCGCGGCGAGGTTGCGGCATCCCTCCGCCACCGCGACCGCCCCACCCATGTAGGGATCCAGGTACGTGTAGCGGCCGTTGCCGTCGAGACTCATGGCCAGAGCAGCGGGGGTCTGCTTGATGCGGATGACCCCTGCATCGGAGCCGGGTAGCGCGATCGTATTGCTCCGGACCATGTGGTCGTACTGCTCGAAGACCCAGTGCTTGCTGGCGAGTCCGTGACTCTTGATGAGTTTCTCGAGAGTCGCGTTCAGGTCCGATGACTCCGGAAGCGAATCGGCCCGCACCGGTGCGATGGCATCGAGGTAGGACGGCCGCTCGAGCGGACGCTGATAAACGGGGCCGTCATCGGCGAGAAGCCGGTTCGGCACCGCGGCAACCGGTTCACCGTTACTCTTGATGCGGAGGATGCCGTCGCTCGTGACGCGGCCGATGGCGGAGGCGTCGAGATCCCACTTTTCGAAGATGCGCCGGACGGATGCTTCTTTTCCCGCTCTCGCCACGAGCAGCATGCGCTCCTGGGATTCTGAGAGGAGGATCTCGTAGGGCGTCATGTTGGCTTCGCGCTGGGGGACGCCCGCAAGCTCGACCTCGATCCCGGTGCCGCCTCGGGCCCCCATCTCGCAGGTCGAGCACGTGAGTCCTGCCGCTCCCATGTCCTGGACGGCAACGAGGGCGTCGGTCACCATGAGCTCGAGGCAGGCTTCGAGAAGGAGCTTCTCGAGAAACGGGTCGCCGACCTGGACAGTGGGACGTTTCTCCTCGGCCGCGTCGTCGAACTCGGCGGAAGCCATTGTTGCGCCGTGAATGCCGTCCTTGCCGGTCTTCGACCCGACGTAGAAGACGGGGTTGCCCTCACCGGCCGCTTTCGCCAGGAAGATGCGGTCCACCGGCGCGATGCCGAGGCAGAAAGCGTTGACCAGAGGATTGAGGTTGTAGCACTCCTCGAATTGAACTTCGCCGGCGATGGTGGGAATACCCATGCAGTTGCCGTAGCTTGCAATTCCCGCCACCACGCCGGAGAGAAGCGAGCGATTCTTCCTGACGCTCAAGGGCCCGAAGCGCAGCGAGTTCATGAGCGCCACCGGCCGTGCCCCCATCGTGAACACGTCCCGGATGATGCCGCCGACTCCGGTCGCAGCACCTTGAAATGGCTCGATGAAGGAAGGGTGGTTGTGGGACTCGACTTTGAAGACCGCCGCCAGGCCGTGGCCGATGTCGACCACCCCGGCGTTCTCTCCGGGCCCCTGGAGGACGCGTGGCCCTTCGGTGGGAAGTCGCTTCAGATGTACGCGGGAGCTCTTGTAGCTGCAGTGCTCCGACCACATCACGGAGAACAGCCCGAGCTCCGTCGGGTTGGGTTCCCGGCCCAGCTTGTCCACGATGGTGTCGTACTCGTCCCGCGTGAGGCTGTGGGCTTCCAGGATCTGCTCGAGGGAGGCCGTCATCAGCTCGCTCCCGACGCGGCAACCAGCTTCCAGCCGCCAGCTTCCAGGTCCGGGAAACTGCTCTTCGCGAACCACCGGCGTGCCTGGTAGCTGGGAGCTGGTAGCTGGATGCTCACAACGATTCCTGCGTCCACCTAACGAGACTCTCGAAGAGCTTCAACCCGTCCGCCGTTCCCAGCGCGGGTTCGTAGCACCGATCGGGATGCGGCATCAGGCCGACCACGTTGCCGGTGTCGTCCCGGATGCCGGCGATGGCATGGAGCGCGCCGTTCGGATTGGCCTCCTCTTCGACCTTGCCTTCGTGGTCGGTGTACCGAAACACAACGCGTCCACCATTCTCGATGCGGGCGAGGGTCTCCTCGTCGGCGAAGTAGTTGCCGTCGGCATGGCCGATCGGAATGCGAAGCAGGTCGTCCCGTCGCAACGTCAGGGTCAACGGGGAGTCGGTCTCCTCCACCTTCAGGTGGACGTAACGGCAGACGTACGTGAGCGTTCGGTTGCGCAGCATCGCGCCGGGAAGAAGACCGGCTTCCTGGAGCATCTGAAATCCGTTGCAAATGCCGATGACCGGCTTGCCGTCGGAGGCCATCTGCTGGACCGCATCCATGATGGGCGAAAAGCGGGCGATGGCTCCAGGTCGAAGATAGTCCCCATGAGCGAACCCCCCGGGGAGAATCGCCGCATCGAAGCCGGCCAGTGAGGTCTCCTTGTGCCAGACCAGCTCTGCCTTCTGGCCGAGAACACTTTCGAGTGCGTAGCGGACATCCTCCTCGCAATTGGATCCGGGAAACACCGGAATTGCGAAGCGCGGCATCAGTCAGTCAGCTCGAAGTCGAAGACCTCGAGCACCGGGTTCGACAGCACGCGATCGGCAATGCGCCGAACCAGCTTCTCGGCCTCCTCGCGCGAGTCGACGTCCAGGGTGAGCTCGAAGAGCTTCCCCTGTCGGACGCTTCTGATTTGTGGAAAGTCGAGCTGCGCGAGCGCGTTCTTGATGGCTTCCCCCGGCGGGTCGTGGACGGCGGGCTTGAGGCGTACGGTGACCACGGCCCTCATCCCGGTTCCCCTGGACGCTGGATGCTGGTGGCTGGATGCTGTATGCCGAATGCCGCATCGCAAAAAGAACTTCCCGTTGCGGGTTCCTCTCCCCATCGGGGAGAGGTTAGGTGAGGGGGTCCCGTACTCCCTGGATGCTGGATGCTGGAAGCTGGATGCTGCAATCTAGCTCCCGTCGCGCCCAAACACTCTTTCGTAAATCGTATCCACATGCTTCACCTGTCGCTCGAGGTCGAAGGCCTCGTCGAGCTCTTCGGTGCTGAGCCGCTCGCTCACGTCCTCATCGGCACGTAGAAGCTCCCGAAGCGTTCCCTCCCCCTGCCACACCTTCATCGCGTTTCGCTGGACGACGCGATAGGCCTCCTCTCGCGAAAGCCCCTTTTTCGCCAGCTCGAGCAGGACCTGGCCGCTGAACACCAGGCCCTTCATGGACTCCAGGTTCTCCCGCATCCGGTCCGGGTACACGATGAGATTGTCGAGCACCGAGGTCATCCGGCGCAGGATGTGGTCGGTCAGGATGAAGCTCGAGGGAAGGATCATGCGCTCCACCGAAGAGTGAGAGATGTCGCGCTCGTTCCACAAAGGGATGTTCTCGAGAGCGGCCTGGAGGTTCGAGCGGACGACCCGCGCAAGCCCCGATATCTGCTCGCTCGCCACCGGGTTCCTCTTGTGGGGCATGGAGGAGGAGCCTTTCTGCTTCTCCGAGAAAAACTCCTCGACCTCACGAATCTCGGTACGTTGAAGGCTTCGGACCTCGACGGCGATCTTGTCGAGCGTGCTCGCCGTGATCGCGAGGGCCGCCATCACCTCCGCGTGCCGGTCCCGCTGGAGGACCTGGGTGGAGATCGCGGCAGGAGTGAGGCCGAGCCTCGCGCAGAGTTTCTCCTCGATCTCGGGTGGAAGATGCGCAAAGGTACCTACCGCACCGGACAGCTTTCCGACCGCCACGACGTCGCGCGCTCTCGCCACACGCTCCCGGTCGCGGGCCATCTCGCCGTACCAGAGCGCGAGCTTCATCCCGAAGGTCATGGGCTCGGCGTGGACCCCGTGCGTTCGCCCCACCATGATCGTGCGCTTGTGGTCGAGGGCCCTGGCCTTCAGGACCACCGTCAAGGCGTCGATGTCCGCGAGGATGAGGTCGGTGGCGTCGCGCAGGCGAATCCCCAGGCCGGTGTCCACGACATCGTAGCTGGTGAGGCCGAAGTGGATGTAACGACCCGATGGCCCGGCGGTCTCGGCCATCGCCTGTGTGAACGCGAGAACATCGTGCTTGACCTGGCGTTCGATCTCCTCGATGCGCTCGATCGAATAGCCGGCCTTGGCGCGGATCTCCTTCGCTGCTTCCGCTGGAATGATCCCCTCTTCGGCCATCACTTCCGCGGCGGCCGCTTCGACCTCGAGCCACGAGTCGAACTTCGCCTCCTCGCTCCACATGCGGCCCATCTCCGGGTGGGTGTAGCGATCGGTCAGCATGACTCGTCAGAACGCCAGGACGCCCTGCGAGGCGTCGACCTCGACCGCTCTCGGTGTACTCACGCGAAGGAGCGGCGTCGCCCGGTCCTGATACGTCAAATGAATCCTCGGAACCTCTCCGCCACGCCGGTCGAGCGCCTCCCGGCAGCTTTCGATGGCGAGCTGTGCGTGATTGTTGTTCTGCGATAAATGGGCCAGGAAAACGTGACGGACAGTCGCCGGCAGCCGGAACTCGAGATAGCGAGCCACGGCATCGTTCGAGAGGTGTCCGAAGCGGCTTCCGACGCGTGCCTTGAGCGAGTCCGGGTAGGGACCTCGTCGGAGCATATCGACGTCGTGGTTCGACTCGATGAGGATGGCCTGCGTTCCGCGTAGGCCATCGACGACGTCCTCTGAGATGTGCCCCACGTCGGTGACGTGACCGAAACCGACACGACCCCTGCGCACCCGGAAGCCGACCGGATCGGCAGCGTCGTGGGGTACGGGGAAGAAGTCCAGCGAGAGCTTGCCGAGCTTGTGCGTGGAGCCGGGTCGAACCCGCACCCACTCGACCGGTCGATCCTCGCGCTTTTTCATCAGCCGATGCGTGCCCCTCGTCGCGTAGAGCGTTGCCTTGTGCTTCCAGCAGAACTGCCACGCACCTTTGGCGTGATCGGAATGCTCGTGGGAAAGGGCGACCGCGTCGATGTCCCGCGGGGCCACCCCGAATTTCTTCAGTCGGGTCTCGATTTCCCGGCAGGCAAGCCCCGCATCGAGGAGCACTCGGGCGGTGCTGTCCGAGACGAAGGTCACGTTGCCGCTGCTACCGCTCGCCAGAACCGAGATATGGAGCTCAGTACCCTGTTTCATAATTATGGTGACGCACCGAGAACGCCGAGGCGCCCGCCTGGCAAGGCGCGAGGAGCGAGTAATATCCGGATATATGAACGACGAGCAACGCAGCCAGGCGGGATGCATCGGCGTTCGAATGCCACCGTAATTGTGAAACAGGGTACTCAGGCAACCAGAGTCTCCGGAAGGGTCAATGTGCCGCCGAGCTTGCCGATGACGCTCAACGCGAGGCTCCGCCGATCGAAGAGCTCGCCGGCGAGTCGCGAGACGTCTTCGGGCGTGACCGCCTCGAGCGCGGCCAGGATCTCGTCGACCTTGATGATGCGGTCGAAGTACATCTGGTGACGCGCGAGTCGAGACATGCGCGCCGCCGAGCTCTCGAGTCCGAGGAGAATGCTCCCTTTGAGATGGTCCTGGCTCCGCCGGAGCTCCTCGGCGCTGACCGGTTCGGTCTTGATGCGCCTGATTTCCTCGAGCACCAGCTCCACGACTTCGCCCACGTTCTCCGGGCCGGTGCCGGCGTAGACGTTGAAGCAGCCGCAGTCACGAAACGCACTGAGGCTCGAGTAGACCGAGTAGGCGAGACCGCGCTCCTCGCGGATGACCTGGAACAATCGGGAGCTCAGATTGCCTCCGAGGATTGCGTTCAGGAGATAGGCGGCATAGCGGTCCCGGTGAGCCTGAGGCGGCGCCACCGTTCCGAGCAGGATGTGGGCCTGCTCCAGGTCCTTTTCTCTAGCCACGACCGACGGGTGCTCGCGCGGCGGCGTCTCGATCATTCCGTCCGGCGGCGTCTCGAGATCCCGAAAGTGCTTCTGAACGAGTTCGGCAAAAGCCTCATGCTCGAGGTGGCCGGCCGCGGCTATGACGAGGTTGCTCGGCGCATAGGTCTTTCGAAAAAACCCCAGAAGGTCCGTTCGGCCGAGTGCCTCGACCGTCTCCGTCGAGCCCACGATGGGACGCCCGAGGGGATGGTTCGGCCAGAACGATTCCGTGAAGATCTCGTGGACGAGATCTTCCGGTGTGTCCTCGACCATTTTGATCTCCTCGACGATGACTTTCCGCTCTCGCTCGAGCTCTTCGGCGTCGAACGCCGGCGAAAGGACGATGTCGGAAAGAAGATCGAGGGCCCGCGGCACGTGCTCGTCGACCACGACCGCCTGGAAGCCGGCATACTCCTGGGTGGTGAAGGCGTCCGACTGACCACCGATGGCGTCGAGCTCTTCGGCAATCTGAGCCTGGGAGCGGTGCTCGGTTCCCTTGAACACCATGTGCTCGATGAAGTGGGCGATGCCGGCGTCCCGGGGCGACTCGTGCCGAGAGCCTCGACCGAGCCAGATCCCGATCGCGACCGAGCGAACGTGCGGCATGCGCTCCGTCACCAGGGTCAGGCCATTGTCGAACGTTTGTTTGCGAATCATCCAAGGACACGGCGAAAAGCGGGAACAGCGATCCCGCGGGCGCTTGTTTATCGCCTCATATCGCCTCTACTGGAAGACCGGAAGGTTAGCACAGGCGACGACGGGCGGTCAAAAGCATCTGCCACAACGCTTCGGGGCGAAAATCGTCGGTAACACTACCGGTTGTGCCACACGGGCTGGAGGATGCTGGAAGCCGGATGCTGGATGCTGATCCCTGAGGTACCATCGTTGCGTGCGGAAGAACCTGTTCGGCCTCGGGCTTTCCGATCTCCTGGAGGAGACGAACGCCAGGAAGCTCCCGTCCTATCGGGCGAAGCAGCTCTATCGCTCGCTCTACGCGCGAGGGGTCTCGAGCTTCGACGAAATGACAGACCTGCCTCGCGAGCTGCGACGCGACCTCGCGGCCGCGTTCGAGATCCGTCATCTCTCTCTCGGCGATCAACACACCTCTTCGGACGGCACCCTGAAGCACCGCTTCGTGCTCGAGGATGGCGAGAGCGTTGAGACCGTCTACATCCCGGACGAGCGTGCGGAACAACCGGATCGCCACACCTTCTGTCTGTCGACACAGATCGGATGTCCGCTCAAGTGCACGTTCTGTTTTTCAGGAACGGTTGCGTTTCGAAGGAACTTGAGCGTCGGGGAAATCCTCGGACAGTTCCAGGAAGCTCGCCGTCGACTTCCCGAGCCGCCCGCCCGCAGCAACATCGTTTTCATGGGAATGGGTGAGCCTCTGCTGAACTCGGAGGCGGTGCGGAGCTCGCTCGAGATCCTCACCGACCCGGACGCCTTTGCCGTCTCGCCTCGACGCATCACGGTCTCGACGGCCGGGCTTGCCGAAGAGCTCGAGCGTTTCGCAGAATCGGTCCCGCAAGTGGGCCTGGCCATCAGCCTCCACGCGACGCGCGATTCGGATCGGGACCGCTTCATGCCCATCAACCGCAAGTATTCGCTCCAGACGTTGCTCGAAACAGCCCGACGGCTTCCGCTCCCCCGGCGGCGGCGCATTACATTCGAGTACGCCCTTCTCGGTGGAGACAACGATACCGAAGCCGACGCGCACCGACTGGCGAAACTGCTGAGCGGTATTCGCGCAAAGGTGAACCTCATCGAGTTCAACCCGTGGCCAGGCACGCCCCACAAAAGGTCCACGCGCGAGGCGACCGAACGCTTCACCGAGATCCTCGCCGCGGCCGGAGTGACGGTGAACCTGCGGCGGAGCCGCGGCGACGACGTGCTCGCCGCCTGCGGCCAGCTCGCGAACTATCAGGGCGAGAAAACGTAGCCGAAATCTTGCCCGGGCAAGTTTTTTCTCACGGGAGATACAGACAGCGTCACGGCTCGAGGTCGGCGGTCCAGTTGAGGACGAGCGTGACCGGGGGAGGGTCCAGACTGGGGACCTGAGAAAAAATCGCGTTTCCCCAGGGAGATGGGGATGGTTGGTCCGCACTTGTGTCAACTAGGGGGGGCGGGTCCGCGTGGTGCGGATTCACCCGGTATCGTATCGGCGTTTCGTTGTTGCTCTTTGACTGGACGTTGTAGCTAGAGGCTGTTGCAAAACGTAGCTCATTCCTCCTTTGGGTTCAACGCCCGGACGGTCTGGCCCGTGGCCGATCTGCTGATTATTCCTGCAGTTCCGCGATTGACTCCCTAAAGCCGTTATTAGTGATTGTTTGGATTTTTTTCTTGACATGATACCTAAGAGAGGAGATCTCTTAGGCATGATCGGGACGCTCACAAGGCAGTCCTCGCTCTTCTATGTCAAACTTCGGCAAGCAGGCCTCGCTTATCAAAGATGACCTCCTCGAATCTGTTGACACTCTTCTTGATGACACCGGGATAATTGAGCTGGTCCACCAATCACTCGCGCAACGTTACCCGCTTTCGAATCGAACCGGCATCGCGCCCGACTGGTTGTTGCGCTCTTGTGTGCTCAAGCACATCAAGGGATGGTCGTTCCGAGACTTGGAACGTGAAGTGCGCTCGAACCTCCTGTATCGCCGCTTTACCCGATTCGACGACGCCCCCGTACCCAATTTCTCCACTTTCAGCCGCAACCTCGCGCTGCTGAGTCCAGAGCTAACTGAGAAGATTCATGCTCGCGTGGTAGGTATCGCGCATGAGGAGGGTGTTGCGAGGGGGCGCAAGCTTCGGACCGATACGACTGTGGTCGAGAGCAATATTCACTACCCGACGGACAGCTCGCTGATTGGTGATGGTATTCGGGTGATAACCCGCAACCTCAAGCGTATCGCCAAGGCTTGTACTGAGGGTGCGCTCAAGGTGGTCGACCACCGCCGGACGGTGAAACATCGGCTTATCGAGATCGAGCGAGCCAGTAAGTCATTTACCGAGTCGAGTCGAAAGAAGTTCAAGGACGGTTATGGCACGTTGATGGGCATTGCTCGCGGCGTGGTTCGCCAAGCTGAAACCGTCATGCAGGCACTTCAAGATGGATCGCTGCCCATCGTGGGCTCGTTGCTGAGCGTCACCCGGAGCGAGTACGAACTACAGCACTTTTTGCCGCTCGTCAGCAAAGTGTTAGCGCAGACGCGGGCACGCGTTTTCGAGGGCGAGCGTCACTATCCCGACAAGATCGTGAGCATCTTTGAGGAACATACGGCGGTGATCCGCAAAGGGAAGGCATCCAAGCCGACGGAGTTTGGACGACTGGTCCGCATCGACGAGGTGGAAAACGGCATCGTCAGCCACTACGACGTCGCAGATGGCAATCCCGCTGACCAACCGCAGTGGATGCCTGCGCTCGACAAACACACGGAGCAGTTCGGTCAGCCGCCCCAGATGGCGACAGCCGACCGGGGATTTTTCTCGGCGAACAATGAGCAGCAGGCGAAAAAACTCGGTGTCAAAAGAGTCGCGTTGCCAGCTCCAGGTCGATCGAAAAAGCGGGTCGAGCTGCAACAACAGCGCTGGTTTCGCAGAGCGCTCAAATGGCGCGGCGGTATCGAGTCCCGGATCGCCACTCTCAAGCATCGCTTTGCTATGTTCCGCGCCACTTACAAAGGTGACAGCGGATTCAAGCGATACGTCGGCTGGTGTGTGATCAGCCAAAACCTCATATCCGTCGCGCGGACAAAGCGAAAAAAAGACAAGGACAAGCAGGATGCCCGCAAAAACCGACTCGTGGAGTAAGCGCCGAAATCAACTCCTACGCCAGATTCAATCCGACGCTCGTAGAGCTATCTTCGGCACGCCCGCCGAAAGCTATCGAACGTGCGGCACGCCCAGTTGTCGATGCCACGGGCCCGGGCCCAAACATGGCCCTCACCTATACATCAGTTACCGCGGCGAAGCGGCCAAAACCACCGGCTATTACGTGCCGAAAGCGGCTCAAAAGAGCATCCGCGACGGCGTTCAGGCCTGGCAGCGCCTTCAGAAGTCTCTCCGCAAACTGAGCGACATGAACAAGGAAAACATTCTGGAACAAGCCCGAAACAGCGCTCGCGTTAATAAGTAGTCCTACCCCCCGCTACCGTATATTTCCCCTCTTTGGCGCTAACGGGCTTTTGCAACAGGCTCTAGCTAGGTGCGGAGCCGCCCTCGGCTTGTTTCATCACCCGCGCGTCGGGATCGGTCGTGCTCACGCGTTTTACGCGGCTTTTGGCGGCTTCCAGCTTGTCGTACTCCTTCAACGCTGATTCTAGACGCTCCTGTCTCTCTTGCCTGGCGCGTTGCTGTGCTGCCTGCATCTGCCGGCTCGATTCCTCCTCCGTCTGTGCTTCGAGAGCCTCGACCGCCTCACGCGCATCCTTCAGATACGCCTCCACACGAGGCTTGCTGCGAAATCCACTCGACGAAGCATTCGCGCGCACCTTCGTCCCATCCAGCATGACTCGCTCGAGCGTGATCAATCCGTCTGCACTCAGAAGCCCCAAAGTTTGCACAAACAACTCGTGTAGGGCCTCCGAATGGGTCACCCGAAAGTCCGATAGCGTGTGCGCACTGATGCTCTGCATTCCGGTGAGCCATTGATAAGCCGGATGATGCTCGCACAGCCGCTCAATGGCGCGGGCCGAACTCACGGACTGGCTGTAGCTGTAGACCCACAGGCTCACCAGTAGCTGCGGATCGAACGCGGGCCGGCCTGCGCCACCCGCGACGGAGCGGATCTGCTCCGTGTACCCGCTGAGATCCAGCCAACCCACGAACTCCCAGATCGCACGCGCTGGGTCATCCTCTGGGATCAATCGCTCCACGTCCTCACCGCGGAGCCAGGAGACGCGAGGCGGGACAGGTTGCGGAAGCACAAACCTTGCCGTTTGCCATCGCCCCTCCATCGAACCACGGTGCTCCTCCGCGTCAAGGCTTCCCTCGCTTCGCTCGGCTTCTTCGCCAGCCTTGACGCGGAGTGCGCTCCGTGGTGCCAACAACTATGGGCGATGGGCGATCGGGCCTCCGGCGGGGCCTCCGGACGCTCGGGTTCGATCGCTGCGTGTTGCGTCGTGCCGATTTGGTGAGAGCATTGCCGTGATGGGAGTTGGTAGCCGGGCGGATCAAGTTCTATGAAACAGGAGAAAAAATCAACTTTGTGCTTGACAGCTTTTGTGAAGCCCCTTGAAAAAATCGGCGAGTGCGTTCCCTAGTGCACCTGTGCCAACGACAATGGACCGAAAGGCGAGTTTGTTTGATTGGGGAGACTTCGCGAGTATCTTGAAGCGTTTGCGTCCCAAACGCGCAAGCACAGAGCGTCGAAAAACTCCGTGTTATAAGAAAAGGCATGGACATACAAAACAAACTGAAATCGCTTTCGGATGACGAGCTTCTTGCGCGGCTGTCGGATGTTTCGAAACAGTCACGGCGCGTCGAGATGGTGCTCGTCGCACACATCGCCGAAGTCGACCGACGGCGTCTCTTTGCCCGCGAAGCCCTGCCGTCGATGTTTCGCTACTGCACCGACGTGTTGCATCTCTCGGAGGCGGCAGCTTATCGACGAATCCGCGCCGCTCGGCTTTCACGCAAGTATCCTGTCGTCTTGACCATGCTCGAGGACGGACGCATTCACTTGTGCGGGCTCGCTCTGCTCTCGAAGCATCTCACCGAAACCAACTATGAAGACGTGCTGGCTAGAGCCACGCACAAGACGAAACGCGAGCTCGAAGAGCTGGTGGCCGAGTTGGCTCCGAAACCGGGCGTTCCACCGACGATTCGCAAGCGGCCCGAACGAAAAGCCAGCTCCGATCCGCCTGGCCCGCCGAGCGCACCCAGTCCAGACAAAGCCCAGCCGAGTGAGCCACCACCGCCTCCGGTGCTTCCGGCCGCCTCTAAAAAACGGCCCACCGTCAAGCCACTGGCGCCGGCGAGTTATCTGGTGCGGTTCACGGCCAACGCGGAGCTTCGCGACAAGCTGCAGCGGCTCGAGGCACTCATGCCCGGCATGGACCTGGCTTCCATCATCGATGAGGCGGTGAGCGAGAAGCTCGAGCGTCTCGAAGCCAGGCGCTACGGCAAGACCAACAAGCCGAGGAAGAATGTCGAAGATGCCGACACCTCACCGGGTGTGCGTGGTATCCCTGCCCCAGTCAAGCGTGCCGTGTGGGAGCGCGACTCGGCTCAATGCACCTTTGTCAATGCCAACGGCAGTCGATGTCCCGAACGCCATCAACTCGAATTCCATCATGACGTACCGTTTGCGCTCGGCGGCGACCGCAGCGTGGACAATACCAGGCTCATGTGTCGAGCCCACAATCTCTACATGGCAGAGCTGGACTATGGCAAGGAAAAGATGGACGCCTACCGGGGCTCTGCCGACCGGGTGCGTGAGGCGGCGCCGTCCTTTCAACTCTTCCCGGGAACAGTTCCTGTCGATGACTCACCGCCACGTCGCGTCTCCCTGTAGCTCGGGGGCCAGACACGGCGCTCCAACCGCGAGGAGATGCCTGATGCCCTGAGCCCCCGCCGGACGGTCCTGTGCGCCCATCGCCGTTCGTTCGACACCACGGCACGAAGGCCGATTTTCTCGGAAAGACAAGCTTCTTGACGTTAACAGTAAAGAGGAGGGCTACCAGATCACCGGGGGCAAGGATGTCGTCGCGCTCCGGCGGTTTGTCGGCCTGACGCAGCAGGAGTGCGCCGATGCTCTCGGCATCAGTGTTCACACGTTGCGAAACTGGGAGCAGGGCCGGCGAGCTCCCGAGGGACCGGCCCTCGCATTGCTGCGCCGCTACGTTTCAATTGCTACGGGAGTCTGCAACCGGTTCCGGGTTTCCTGCTCTGCCGGGTTTCTTGAGGCGTCCGAGTGCGGAGTTCCGGGTTTCGACAATAGCGAATGGCTCAGTCCACCCGATTCAGATCCTCGGAGGCTTGCTCGACTTCCCGTGCCTTGGTGGCGCGCCAGTCCTTGAGCTTCTCGGCGACCGATGCGTCCGAAGTAGAGATGATCTGCGCAGCGAGGAAGGCCGCGTTACGGGCGCCCGGTTTGCCGATCGCCATGGTGGCCACCGGAAAGCCGGCGGGCATCTGGACCGTTGCCAGAAGAGCGTCCATGCCAGCGAGTGGCGTCGCCGCGAGGGGCACGCCGATCACGGGAAGGTGCGAGCGCGCGGCCATCGCCCCCGCGAGGTGCGCCGCAGCGCCGGCGCCCGCAATGATGGCTTTTATGCCGTTGTCGGCAGCTTCGGAGGCGAGTTTTGCCGCCCGATCGGGGGTGCGATGCGCGGAGTAGATGCCCATTTCATAGGGAATACCGAGATCTGACAGGACCGCCGCCGCCTCCTTCATCACGTCGAGATCGGACTTGCTCCCCATGACGACGAGCACGACAGGAGCACTCATTCATTGCCTCCGGATAGACGCGCGAGCGCGCGATGGCCAATGTCCTTGCGAAAGTGCTGTCCTTCGAACTGGATTCGTTCGACGCCGGCGTACGAGCGGTCGATGGCCGCCTTCAGGTTCTGGCCGAGGGCGGTGACCGCCAGCACGCGTCCGCCCGACGTCACCACTTGTCCGTCGGATACTTTCGTTCCCGCCTGAAAGACCAGAAGATCATCGTCCAGCTCCACCTTGCCCGCGGGCAGGCCGGTGATGGGCTTTCCCTTCTCGTAGGAGCCGGGGTAGCCGCCCGATGTCATGACGACGGACACCGCAGGCTCGCGCCTCCACTCCAGGCGGTGCTGTTTCAGGTCACCGTCCGCGACTTCCATCAGAAGCGGGAAGAGGTCGCTCTTCATGCGAGGAAAGATGGCCTGGGCTTCGGGGTCGCCGAAGCGCACGTTGAACTCGAGCACTTTGGGCCCGTCGCTCGTGATCATGAGCCCGCAATAGAGAATTCCCTGATAACGGCGACCCTCGCCGGCCAGCCCCGAGATCGTCGGATGGACGATCTCGCGCACGATGCGTTTCAGCGTCTCCGCGTTCATCATCGTGGCGGGACAGATGCAGCCCATACCGCCGGTGTTGGGACCCTCGTCCCCGTCGAAGGCCTTCTTGTGGTCCTGGGCCGCCACGAGCGGTAGCACCTTGTGCCCGTCGGACAGCGCAAAAAAAGAGACCTCGTCACCGTTCAGAAACTCCTCGATGACGAGCTTGGTTCCCGCGCTTCCGAGCTTGCGCTCCTCCATGAACGTCCTGACGAGCCCGAGCGCCTCTTTCTTCGACTCCACGATGAAGACGCCCTTGCCCGCGGCCAGGCCGTCCGCTTTGATGACCATCGGCGTCCCGACCGCTTCCTCTTTGATGACAGCCGAGGCCTCTTCGAGGCTGTTGACCACGCGGTAGCCTGCGGTCGGAATGTTGTGGCGGTTGAGGAAGTCTTTGGCGAAAGCTTTGCTGCCTTCGAGCTCTGCGGCCGCCCGGGTCGGGCCGAACACAGGGAGACCTCTCCTGGCGAACTCGTCCGCCAGGCCGAGGATGAGGGGCAGCTCGGGGCCGGTGACCGTCAGACCGATATTGAGCTTCTCGGCAAAGTCCGCCAGCTCCACGATGTCAGATGGTTCGATGCCGACGCAGTCCGCCAGATCCGCGATCCCGGCGTTGCCGGGCGCGCAATAGATCTCTTCGACGTCGGGGCTCTGTTTGAGCTTCCAGACCAGGGCGTGCTCGCGGCCCCCTCCGCCAACGACGAGGACCCTCATCGGCCGCACTCCTCGGACATGTGAGACGGAGCGAAACCGGTTTCGGAACCGGATCCCATCAGCGTGCTCAAAATCAATAGTATCAGTAATTTAGACCAAGAGCCGAACCGATTATCCCATGGTGGATCGGGAGTGTCAAGGCACCAGATCACCGGCGAAAAATTGTCTTTCGGGCAAAAGTCCTTGTCAAACACAGGTTTGACACCCTCCCTCCACTCCTCTATAGTTCTACTTGAGCAGTGGCTCCGTCGCTTTTGGTACTCCTTCCACGCGGCTTTTAACGCCGCAGTCGCTTTTGCTCCGAGAGCTGAGGTTGGTGGGGCGTCGGTGTCCGCTGCCGTGGAACCTCGAGCAGATGGGAGGTCGATCGAGCTTGGCAGAGGTAAGAGTCAACGACAACGAGTCGATTGAGAGCGCTCTGAGGCGTTTCAAGCGCAAGGTCCAGCAGGAAGACATCGTCAAGGAGATCAAGAAGCACTCCTATTACATGAAGCCCGGCGACAAACGGCGCGCCAAACAGGCGCTGGCCCGAAAGCGACAGCGAAAGAAGATGCGCCGGGACCAGGACGACTAGGCTTCTTCCCGCGCCGCGCTGCTTTCGGCGGGCCGCACGGTGACTCCAATCAGCCCTTTCGCTCGGCCTGAATCGACGTGATCGCGGCGACATTCACGATGTCCTCGGCGCTGCAACCCCTCGAGAGGTCGTTCGCCGGTGCGGCCAACCCCTGAAGGACCGGGCCAATCGAGCGAGCGCCCCCGAGTCGTTCCACGAGCTTGCAGCCGATGTTGCCGGAGTCGAGATCGGGGAAGATCAGAGTGTTGGCGTGACCCGCGACCTGGCTGCCCGGCGCTTTTCGGGCCCCTACCTCGGCGACGAGCGCCGCGTCCGCCTGCAACTCTCCGTCGCTCTTGAGATCCGGTGATCGGATCTTGAGCGTCTCCGCTGCTTCCGACACTTTCTTGACGCGCCGATGGGAGGCGCTGCCCTTGGTCGAGAAGGACAGGAGCGCGACCTTCGGCTCGGTCTCGAGAAACAGCCGCGCGTTGGCGCCGGCCAGCTGAGCAATCTCCACGAGCTGATTGGCGTCCGGGTCGGGGATGACCGCGCAGTCCGCGAAGATGTACTCGCCCCGACCCTCCGGGAGGCTCATCAGGAAGAAGCTGGAGACCCGCTGGACGCTTGGTTGTGTTCCGAGCACGCGAATGGCGGCCCTGAGCACGTTGGCGGTACTGTTGAGGGCCCCGGCAACGTAGCCGTCAGCCTCACCGGTCAAGACCATCATCGCGGCATAGAAGAGGGGGTCCTCGACCTGCTCTCTTGCCTCGTCCTCCGAGACACCTTTGTGCCGCATCAGTTCGTGGTAGCGGCGTCCGAAGGACGAAAGCCGCCCGGGATCGTCGACGGAGATCGACTCGATCCGGTCCACAGGATCGCTCGCGAGGCCGGCTTCGCGAGCCGCCTTCGCGATCGACTCCGATTCGCCGATGAGCACTGGCTCGGCGACACCCCGCTGTCGGAGCTCGACCGCCGCTCGCAGAGTCCGTGGCTCCGTCGATTCGGGGAGAACGATGCGGCGCTTTCTCTGGCTCGCCCGCTCCTGAAGTCGCGACAAGAAGGGGTAGGACATCGGCGAAAGTTTAGCACTCCGGTGACCGTCAAGGGCCACTACGTGACCATCTGGAGAAAACAAAGACGACGGGGCGCACAGGTGTAATGCGTCTTTCGACCCGATTTGACACTGTCTCTCGCTCATGATATTTCTAAACAGTTCAACTAGCGAGTGTTATTCCCTTTCCAAGGAGGGATGGTTCGGGTAATGAAGATCGAGGAAAGAGCAGTGGAAGACGTCACCGTCCTGGATCTCCAGGGCAAGATGCTCATTGGAGAAGGTGACGAGTTGCTGCGGGAGAAAATCAACAATTTGGTCGAGAGCGGCACCAACAGGATTGTTCTCAATCTTGCCGACGTGCCGTACGTCGACAGCGCAGGTCTGGGAGAAATCGTTCGCTGCTACACGACCGTCAGCCGAAAAGACGGCAAGCTGAAGTTGCTGAACCTGACCAAACGAATTCACGACCTGCTCTCCATCACGAAGCTGCTTAGTGTCTTCGAGACTTACGACAACGAGGAGGACGCAGTCAAGAGTTTCTGAGCTGACGGTGAGGCGTCGAGGCGGACTCTTGTGCGTGAGGAACTGGAGCAACGAGCCGATGGAGGGCCGTGAATAGGAAGGCCCGCGCCAGTGGTCCGGCAGCTCAAACAGCTCTTCGTTTCCTTACGTCCGCACCAGTGGAGCAAGAATCTCGTCGTTCTCGCGGCTCTTATTTTCGCCCAGCGACTCTACCACTGGCCGTCTCTGGTCGCGGCAATCAGCGCCTTCGCGCTGTTCTGCGTGCTGTCAGGGGCGGTCTATCTCATCAACGACCTGGTAGACTTGGAGCGAGATCGACGACATCCCGTCAAGAGCCGCCGACCCCTCGCCGCAGGAGAGCTTTCTCCCTCCGTGGCGAAAGGGGCGAGTCTGGTGTTAGCCCTCGGAGGAGTTCTGGGAAGTTTCGCCCTGGGAGCGAGTTTCGGTCTGACCGCAACGATCTATTTCGTGCTGATGACCGGCTACTCCCTGTTGTTGAAGAACATCGTCATCGTCGATGTTCTGACGGTGGCTTTTGGATTCGTGCTGCGGGCCATCGCCGGCGCGGTCGCGATCGGCGAGCCCTTCAGCAACTGGCTTTTGATATGTACGATGTTGCTCGCAGTGTTCATCGCCCTGAACAAGCGGCGTCACGAGTTGACGCTTCTTGCCCGCGAGGCTGTCGAGCACCGGAGGATCCTGGGAGAGTACAGCCCGTACCTTTTGGATCAGATGATTGCCGTAGTTACCGCTTCGACGCTGGTTTCCTACGCCCTCTATACACAGGCTCCGGAGACGGTATCGAAGTTCGGTACGGACCTGGTCTGGACCCTGCCTTTCGTTCTATACGGGATTTTGCGTTACATGTATCTCGTGCATCGACGGGACCAGGGCGGAAGCCCCACGAAGGTCTTGTTGAACGATCGTCCCATCCTGCTCACGGTTGGGCTATGGGCGGCGATGGTCGTTGCAATCGTCTATCACTCCTGACCGGGCCGACACTCTCCTCGAAGCAAACGACCAACTGCTAGAACCGAAGAGCACTGGCAGCACACCGGGGGCGGCCTCCCGTTCCCGGTGTGAACGAGGTGCTGGAGAGGAGGCTCATGTCCACGTTCGCTGCAAAGGGAACGGATGTCGACGTCGAGGCCATCATGGCCAACATTCGCAAGAAGATCGAGGAGAAACAAAAAGGGCTCTATACGGAAGACGAGGTCCGCGAGATTGCCGAAATGAAGCTCGACGCGGTCCTCGACGCCAGTCAGTTCAACAGTGATTTCGTGGCCGCCTTTCGTGCCCGGGACGAGGCCTGGAACTATCGCTTCGGCCCCGAGACCATCTATGCTTCGTCGCGGGGCAGCGGGGGTTTCATTCGAAGCATCCGGAGGTTCTTGAACCCGGTTTTGAAGCTCTTCTTCAATCCCAATCCGATCATCGACGCCCTCTCCCGTCAGGCGGATCTCAACCGCTACTACGTGATTCTGCTCCACAACATGTCGCTCGAGCTCACGCGGATGAACCTCGAGCTCACCAACCTGAAGGCGCGCCTGAGGACGCTCGGTATCCGCACCGATTTCCAGGCCAAGCGTGAGAAGACGCTGGAGCGGATAACCACGCGGGATCCGAGGGACACCAGGGATTCCCGCGCCACGCGAGACTCCCGCGATTCGAGGGACTCCCGAGACAGGGATTCGAGCTCATCCGGGGATCGCCGGCGCCAGCGCGGGCGGCGAAACTTCCGGCGTCGCCGGGGCGGCGGCAATCGCCAAGAGGGCGGCTCCGGCCCGCGTGAAGGCAACAACAATCAGAGCTAGTGCAGTCGCCTCTGGCGGATCGAAGCGTGAGCTCGCGTGATCAGAACCGGGAGACCGGAGCTCCCCCTCTGCGACTGGGCCTCGTGGTCCAGCGCTACGGTGAGGAGGTCAACGGAGGCGCGGAGTATCATTGTCGTCTGATCGCCGAGCACCTCGCGCGCCGCCACCACGTTGAAGTCCTCACCTCGTGCGCGCGCGACTACATCACGTGGCGCAACGAGCACCGACCGGGATCGAGCTCGCTGAACGGGGTCCTGGTGCATCGTTTCAAGGTAAAGCGGGCGCGTGACGCGGACCGGTTCGGGCGGCTGTCTCAAAAGGTGTTCCTGGGCAGGCACAGCGAGGAGGACGAGCTCCAGTGGCTGGAGGAACAGGGCCCCTACGCGCCTGGCCTCGTTCGCTATCTGAAGCGGCGAAGCGACCGCTACGACTACTACATCTTCTTCAGCTATCGCTACTACCACAGCTATTACGGTATTCATGCGCTGCCGGAAAAATCCGTGCTGGTTCCCACTGCGGAGAAGGATGAAGTCATCGACCTCGGTATCTTTCGGTCCCTGTTTCGTGAGCCGCGAGCCATCGTCTACAACTCGTTCGAAGAGAGGGAGATGATCTGGCAGGTGAGCGGGAACCGGAAAGTCAAAGGTGACGTCGTCGGTGTTGGCTCCGAGGTCCCGGGCTCGATCGACGAGGGCTTGTTTCCGCGAAAGCACGGCACTCAGGGCCGCTACGCAATCTATCTCGGCCGCGTCGACCAGAACAAAGGTTGCCGTCTGCTCTTCAACTACTATCGCCGCTACCTCGGCGAGACCCGGTCGTCACTCCGACTCGTACTGGTCGGGGGGCAGCAGATGCCGATTCCCGGGGATCCGGCGATCTACTACGCTGGATTTCTCTCCGAGGAGGAGAAGTGGAGTGCCCTCGCCGGGGCGGAGCTTCTCATCATGCCGTCGGAGCTCGAGAGTCTCTCCATGGTGACCCTCGAGGCCTGGGCGCTCGGCAAACCGGTACTGGTCAATGGCCGATGCGACGTGCTCGTCGGACAGTGTCGCCGCGCGAACGCCGGTCTTTATTTCAAGGGCTACTACGAGTTCCGGGAGTCGCTTGCGCTTCTCGAAAGCGACCCCGCCCTTCGCGAACGACTGGGTCGAAACGGCGGGCATTTCTTTCAGAAACACTATCGCTGGGACATCGTCGAAGGAAAGTACGACCGGCTGCTGGCCTCGCTTCAACGAGAGGACCGCGAGCGCGCGAGTCGGGAAGCTCCGGCGCGTCGTTCGGGCCTTCTTTCCCGGCTTCTCGGCTCCGCGCGGGCATGAAGAACCTCCAGATTCACCAGATGCTCGCGGCGCTCTCCTACGGGGACGCCATCGGGAACGAAGCCCTGCGGATCCAGCAGATCCTGCGCGAGAAGGGCTACGAGTCCGAAATCTTCGCCGAGTCGGTACATCCGGAGATGGCGGGCAAGGCGCGAAAGCTCTGGGACTACCGCGACATCTCGAGTGCGGACAATCTGCTCGTCCTTCACTTTTCCATCGGCGCCGGCGTTTCCACCTTCGCCTACCATTTGCCCGATCCGATTCTCCTCGTCTACCACAACATCACGCCGGCCCGCTGGTTCATGTCGTATCACGAGCACCTCGCAGGCCTTTGTTATCACGGCCGCCGGGAGCTGGCCGCTTTCGTGCCGCGCACGCGTCTGGCGCTCGGCGACTCGGAGTTCAACCGGGCCGAGCTGATGGCGGTAGGTTTTCATCGCACCGGGGTGCTGCCACTCCTGCTGGACGACGACCGGCTGGCCGTCGATCCGAGTCCAGTCGTCATCGACATGTTCGACGACGACAAGACGAACTTTCTCTTCGTGGGCCGGGTCATCCCCAACAAGTGCTTCCACGATCTGATCAAGGTTTTTGCCTTCTATCAGCGATTCATCGATTCGAACGCACGGCTTCTGCTCGTCGGTGAGTGGCAGGGTTTCGAGAAGTACTACGAAGCGCTGGTAAGAATGGTGGACGAGCTGAAGCTCAAGGACGTAGTCTTTACCGGGCACGTGGAGGACGATGATCTCGCCGCCTACTATCAGGTCGCGGACCTGTTCCTGTGCCTGAGCGAGCACGAGGGATACTGTGTGCCCCTGATAGAGGCTTTCCGTTTCGGAGTGCCGGTGATGGCGCTCGATGCCGGCGCGGTTCCCGAAACCATGGACGGCGCCGGAGTCCTCATCCGGGAGAAGAACCTCGACGAGATTTCCTTGATGGCGCACGCGGTCGTCACCGACGAAGCTCTGTCGGCGAAAATCATCGCCGGTCAGGACCAGGTGCTCGCGAAGGTGGACGCCCGCGACGATGCCCCGCGGCTCATGGGGTTCGTAGAGCAGGCGCTCGAACCTTCGACGGTCCGGAGTTGAGTGCCGTGCGGGTGGATCAGTGGCTTCCGGCGGCCCATCGCGGCGACGCCATCGGCGACGAGGCCCTTCGCATCCGGGACGTGCTGCGAGCGGCGGGCATGGAATCGGACGTCTTCGCTCTCGACGTGGACGAGGACGCCGCCTCCGAAGTACGTCCTTTCGCCGAGGACGAGTGTCTGAACGCCTGCGACGTGGCCATTCTTCACTACGCGCTGCCCTCACCCCTGAGTGCGGCGCTCGGGCGCGTCAAAGGCAAGAAGTTCGTCATCTACCACAACATCACGCCGCCGGAGTTCTTCGTGGGCTTCGACAACGAGCTGGTGCGCATCGCGGCGCGCGGCCGCGAGGAGATCGCCGAGCTGGCGTCGGTGGCGGACCTGGCGGTGGGCGACTCGGAGTTCAACCGGAAAGAGCTGGAGTCGCTCGGGTTCCGTCGCACCGGTGTCCTGCCGATCCTCCTGGACTTCGATCTCTACGAGCATGGGGACTCCAACCAAGTGATGGAGGAGCTGCTCGACGACGGGCGGGCGAACTTCTTGTTCGTGGGAAGAGTGTTCCCCAACAAGCGTTTCGAGGACCTGCTGCGACTGGCGTTCTTCTACAAGAAGTACGTGTCGGAGAACTTCCGATTCGTACTGGTCGGGAAGGCGGGACGGATTCGCTCGTACCAGGACGCGGTCCAGCGTCAGGCGGACGTCTGGGGTCTGAGGCCGGCCGAGTTCCTTTTCACGGGACATCTGTCATGGGAGGATCTGCTGGCCTGCTATCGGACGGCCGATGTCTTCATCAGCATGAGCGAGCACGAAGGCTTCGCCGTTCCGCTGGTGGAATCGATGCTCATGGAACTGCCGGTTCTGGCCTACGCCGCCGGTGCCGTTCCGGACACGCTGGCAGGGGCCGGTGTCCTGTTCTTCGAGAAGAACTACGACGAGCTGGCCGAGATGGCTCACGAGCTGGTGTATCGTGAGGAGATTCGACGACCGGTGATAGAGGCCGGGAGAAGTCGCGTCGAACGGTTTCATCCCCGTCGCGTGGCAGCCGACCTGTTGGCGTTCGTCGAGGAGGTGTGCTCTTGAAACTGGCTTTCATCGTTCAACGCTACGGGCGGGACATTCTGGGCGGGGCAGAAACGCTGGCGCGCCAGATCGCCGAGCGCCTCTCGCGCCGCCACGAGGTCACCGTCCTCACGACCACCGCGAAGGACTACGTCACCTGGAAAAACGAGTACTCGGAGGGCGAGGACAAGTTCCGCGGCGTCAGGATCCTCCGCTTTCCGGTCGAGGCGGAGAGGGATCTCGACGAATTCAACAAGTTCTCGGAGCCGATCTACAGTGGGGAGCCCAGCCGGGAGGAGCAGGTGGAATGGCTCGAGCGGCAGGGTCCGGTGGTGCCGGCACTCGTCGAGCATCTGAAGAAGGAGCACCACAAATACGATCTGCTCGTCTTCTTCACCTATCTTTATTACCCGACGTACTACGGTCTGTCGGTGGCGCCCGAGAAAAGCGTCCTGGTGCCTACCGCGCACGACGAGCCGCCGCTGAAGCTTCCCATTTACAAGGAAATGTTCTCGCTGCCCGGTGGTTTCATCTTCAATACCGAAGCCGAAGAGCTCCTTGTGCTCGAGCGCTTCCCGGTCCACAAACGCATGCGGGAGACCATTGGAATCGGCATGGAGCTTCTCGACCAGCCGGACTTTCGGGGTTTTCAGCGCAAGCACAAGCTGGCGAACCATTACCTTCTCTATGCCGGGAGAATCGACGCGGGAAAAGGTGTCGACGAGCTCCTGCGATTCTTCCGCTTCTACAAGGAAGAGAATCCGGCGAGCGGAAATCTGCAGCTCGTTCTCATCGGGCGACTCGCCATGAAGCTTCCCGATGCGCAAGACATCCGCTACCTCGGCTTCGTGAGCGAGGCGGAGAAGCTGGCCGCCATGGCTGGCGCGCTCGCCGTCGTGCAGTCTTCTCGCATGGAGAGCCTCTCCATCGTGACGCTGGAATCCTTCGCGGTGGGAACCCCGGTCGTCGTTCACAGCGGATCGAGGGTTCTCGTCGATCACTGCCGGCGCGCGAATGCGGGGTTCTACTATCGGGACTTCGAGGAGTTCGAGGAGATCCTGACCCTTTTGCTGTCGGATCGGTCCCTGGGGAGGGCGCTCGGGAAGAACGGCCAGCGCTACGTGAAGGACAACTACGGCTGGCAGAAGCTGCTCCCGAAGTACGAGCTCGCTTTACGCAGCATGGCGAGGCCTGCCCGCCAGCCCAGGTCCGCCGCGAGGCGCCGTGGCCCGGCTCGTCCCGCGCCCGAACCCGAGCGTGGGCCCGAGAGGCGGGAGCCGCGAGAAGACGTCAAGGAAGCCGCCGCAGTCGCCGAGTCGGACGATGAGCGCAAGGATGAGGCGGTCGAGCCGAGGCATGAGGAGGCCGTCACCGCCCAGTCCACGCCGGAGCCTGTTGAGCCTGTTGCGGCGGTGGAGCCGGTAGCTGTCGAAGAGCCCGCTGTCGCGGAGGAGGGTCCCGTGCCTGAGCACGCGGTCCGCGACGACGACGCCACGCAGGAAATACCCGTCGACTCGGGGCTACCCAGCTTCTACCGCAGCTCCGCGCGAAAGGTCGATGAGGCGCCTGCCGAGCCTGACCGTGCGCTCGCCTCGGAGGCGACGCGGAGCGAGTCATCGCGTCCCGGGACATTGCCCTTCGTTCCTCGTGAGATCAAGGAGGAGGAGGGGCTCTCGGTCACCCGTTCAGCGCCGAACCACGAGGCGGAGCCCGAACCGGTACCAGTGCCAGAGCCGGAGCCTGAGCCGACCGACCCCAGCCTGGCGAAACTGCCATCTTTCTACCGCTCGACCGTCGAGCCCAGCCCGGAAAGAGCGGCCACATCAGCCACTCGGACAGACGACATCGCCGAAGCCCCAGCCGACGCGAGCGAAGAAGAGACGGCGGAGCTGCCGGCGCTCCCTCGCGCATCCGAGCCGGAACGCCAGCGGGACGAGGCGGCGGAAAAAGAGACTTCCGAGTCGGAAGAGCCGCCGCACGAATCGGGGTCCGACGACGAAGCTTCCAGGGTCGATGATGCCGAAGACGAAACGCGGCCGGGCCTTTCGGTGATAGAACGTGCGCCCATGGCGGCCGAGGCGATGGAGCGCGAGGCAGCGGACTCGAAGGAGAAGGAACCCGGCGAAGACCGCGAAGAAGAGAAGGAAGAGTCGTCGAGCAGCACCCCTGACCGCTGAGCCGTGACTGGGTGCTCCGGGAAAAAGACCAGCCGGAACCCAGGAAGAACCGGAACCCAGGAAACTTGGGCCCGGAAACGGCTCACTCCTCACTCGCGTTCTTCGGGGAGGGCTTGTTCCGGGGTTCCTCCCTTCCGGGGTTCCGTGTGATTTTTTTTGGACCCTGTCGCGGACTCGTCTGCTTCGCGTTCGTGTGTTGATACTTAGATACCTTCCGGCGTCATTCCACGGGAAGAGGCGGTGGGTCGTTCTCCTCCAGATTCCTGGCGGCGTCGCGCAAACTTCGAGCCGACGTCTTCAAATAGCCCCGCGTGATCTCGAAGTTCGAAGGGTAGCTTCGCGCCAGCCACAGGCGTCGCAGCTCCTTGCCGAGCGCGATCTGCTCGTCCGCCAGCGCCTTCATCTCCGTTGCCAGCTTTCGCCGCGCGCGAGCGTTGAGTCTTCTGGCATCGCGGCGCCATTCGACGTAGTCCTTGCCGGCCACACCCTTTCGCGCCGCGAGGATCGAAGAAGCCAGGCCGAGCCGGAATTCAGCCTCGGCGAGCGGGTCCCCGGCAAAAGCCTGCGGCGTGTTGTCGAGCTCCTCGGCGAGGCTTTCCAGACGGTTCAACGTCTTCTCGAGCCGTTTGGGACGGACGTCCCTGGTGTAACGGGCTCGGCCCAGGTCCTCGAAGTAGAGCGTCTTGATCGGTGAGTTGTTGAAATGACGAAACCCGGCATCGTGTAACTGTCCCAGTCGTCGACAGAAACGGGCGGTTGCTCCCGTCGCGTCCGAGAAGAGCTGGCTCGAGAACGCCCGGTCGAACTCCGCTCGCTTGACGTCGGTCGTACCCCAGGCCGCTTGCGCGCCCCAGGCGATACAAAACAAGGAGTTGCCGAAGAGATTGTAGTGACCGCCGTCCCCCCAGTCCGTGTTGAGAAACCCCTCGGCGCCGTATCGCTTCCCCGCCTCCGCGTATCCGGTGATGTTGACCACCGCGTTGGTGACGCGGGGGAACAACGTGTTCCAGCTCGACGTTCCAGCACAGACCATGAACGGGATCCCGTTCTCGGCGAAGACGCGCACCCGATCGAAATCGTGCTCCGCCTCGTACCACCAGTCCAGTAGCATCAGCTCACGGCTCAGCCGGGGAATCGCGTCGGGATGCTCGTGGACGACATCGCCCCAGATCACGGTCCGTTTGCCGAGCGAGGCGGCCAGCTCTCGTACCCGCTCGACGTGATCGAGGAAAACAGTGCCGCGACCGCTCTTCTCCGTGATCTCTTTCGATTTGCCCTTGCCGAGATCGAACGGCTCGTCGCAGTTGGCGTTGAACCATTCGGATCGAAAATTCGGAAGATACTCGGCGTACAAGTCCTGAAGGAGCTCGTATGTCTCCGCGACCGCCGGCGACACCGACCACTTCTTTTCGCTCTCCGCAAGGTGCGCGTAGCGGTCGAGCTTCAGGATGTGATGCATGTGACCGAGCGATTGCAAGGTCGGTATCAGCTCCACGTGGCACCCGGCCGCATAGCCGTCCAGCTCGCGAAGCGTCCGGGCGTCGAGCGGCCAGGCGTCTTTTCCGATTTCGGGATGGCGGCGAAACCGGAAGACGTGCTCGGTATAGAGCATCAGTGTGTTGAGCTTGAGCCTCACCATCAAGTCCACGATGCCGCGCAAGGTTTCCGGTGTCGGCACTTTGCCGCGTGAGATGTCGATCATGAGCCCCCGTCGCCCGAGATCGGGTGCGTCCTCGATGTCACATGCCGGGATGTCCCCGTCGAGAGCGAGTTGTACGAGCGTCTCGACGGCGTAGCGAAGGCCGGCAGGCCCGGGGGCGGAAAGCACGATCCGAGAGGGTCGAACCGCGATGGTGTAGCTTTCGCCCGACTCCCCTTCGCGGTCGAGCTCGATGCAGGGGCTCAGATCTCCACTGCGGGCGTGGGTCTCGACGGGTAACCAGAGGTTCGCTCGCTCCCGCAGCGCATTGCTCAGAGCACAGGCGGAGCGAAAGTCGCCGTCGTCGGAGCCTGGGGACAGGACGATGGGAATGCCGTTGTCGAGGTGAAAGGATCCCGCCTGCGGCCGAATCTGCTGCGGCGCGGGAAGCATCGCCGGACGCTGTGCCATGCGCCGGATTCTAGCAGGGTGCGAATATCGAGCACGAAATTGCCGGACCCGAAGGACTCGAAGTATGCTCTTGTTACTAGAAATTGCATGGCTGATACGGACGTTGACATCTGGCCGATCGCCGAAGAGGCGGCGGCGCTGGTCGAAGCGGGTATGACGGTGGGGCTCGGAACCGGGCGAGCGGCATCCATGTTCGTTCGTGCACTCGCCCGGCGCATCGGCGAGGGGCTCGACGTTCGGGGGGTTCCCACGTCACGAAAAACGGAGGAGCTGGCGCGAGAGCTGTCCGTTCCTCTCGTTCCCCTCGACGAGGTCGATCGCTTCGACCTGGACGTCGACGGTGCCGACGAAGTCGACCCGGATCTCAACCTCATCAAGGGTCACGGAGGAGCCCTCGTTCGCGAACGCGTGGTTGCCTCCGTGTCCGATCGGTTCGTCATTCTCGTGGGCGAAGAGAAGCTCGTGCCGCATCTGGGAGCGAAACGGTCGGTGCCGGTCGAAGTCGTGCCTTTCGTCGTCTCGGTGACGCGCCGCGAGCTCGAAGGCTTCGGGGCGGAGGTGGAGCTACGATTCTCAGATGGGCCCTCGGCCCGCCTGCCCGCGCCTGTCGCCGTAGGGCGAGCCGTGGGGGTGGGGCCCCACGGCAGTGATCGAAGTCCTTTCGTGACCGACAACGGCAACTGGATCCTCGACGTGCGTTTGCGAAAGATTCCGGATCCGGGCGAGCTCGAGCGCGAGGTCGACCGGATTCCCGGCGTCGTGGACAACGGGATCTTCGCCGGCATGGCGGATCTCGTTTTGGTGCAGGCTGGAGAAGAAACGCGGCGCTTGACGCGACGCTGACTCGGGATGCCGAACGCGGTCGAGTTTCGCGACGTCACAAAGTTCTTCGAGCCCGACCATGCCGCGCTCGCTTCCCTGTCCTTTCAGGTCGAGGCGGGCGAGACCCTGGTCCTCCTCGGCTCCAGCGGTTCCGGTAAAACGACGACACTCAAAATGATCAATAGGCTGGTGGAAGCGGACACAGGCAGCGTCCTGGTCGAGGGCAAGGACGTCGGTGATTGGGACCCGATCCGCCTGCGTCGGCGGGCCGGCTACGTGATTCAGGAGGTGGGCCTTCTCCCGCACCTGTCCGTTGCGGAGAACGTCGAGCTGGTGCCCCGGATGGAGGGCTGGAGCGAAGAGAAGCGACGTGAGCGCTCGCGCGAGCTTCTCGGGCTGGTCGGCCTGCCTCCCGACGATTTTTCAGCGAAGAGGCCGTCCGAGCTCTCCGGCGGCCAGCGTCAGAGAGTCGGAGTCGCTCGCGCGCTCGCCGCGGACCCGCCCCTTCTTCTGATGGACGAACCTTTCGGGGCGCTCGACCCGATTACACGCCGGCGATTGCAGGACGAGTTCCGGGAGCTGGAGGGGAGGCTTCATAAGACCGTCGTGTTCGTGACCCACGACGTCATGGAAGCCTTCCGGCTCGCACACCGCATCGGGGTCATGGATCACGGCAGGCTCTGCCAGCTCGGAACGCCGCGGGAGATTCTCGACCGTCCGGCCGACGATTTCGTCCGGGACTTCGTGCGTGTGGAATCTCTTCAGACTGTCGTCGAAGGAAGAGGAGATGCGTAGCCTGGATCTCGAGCAGATCGGCCGGCTGACGCTCGAGCATCTCGCGCTCGTGGGCGTCTCGACGGGGATTGCCATCCTCGTCGGCGTGCCTCTCGGCCTGGTGCTCACCCGCCGGCGATTCCTCGCCCGACCGGTGCTCGGTTTTGCAAGCGCCATGCAGACGATTCCAAGCCTCGCGCTCTTCGGTTTTCTCATTCCGATACCGCTCATCGGCGGCATTGGGAACAGGACCGCTATCATTGCCCTCGTTCTCTATGCGCTCCTTCCGATTCTGCGGAACACGTTCACCGGGATTCGCTCGGTCGACCCGGCGGTGGTCGAGGCTGGACGAGGTCTGGGTATGACCGAGTTGCAGCAGCTAAGATGGATCGAGATCCCTCTCGCGCTTCCGACGATCATTGCCGGAATCCGCATCGCCACCGTCGTCTCGGTGGGTCTGGCAACGATTGCGGCGGCCATCGGGGCCGGTGGGCTGGGTGAGCTGATCTTTCGCGGGCTTGCGATGGTGAACAACGGACTGATTCTCGCCGGCGCCATCCCGGCAGCGGCGCTCGCCATCGTGGCCGATGCGCTTCTCGGATGGACCGAGAAAAGGCTGGTGGCAACGCGATGAAACGATGGCTCGCAGCCGCCGTCTGGCTCGTGCTTGCCGCCTGCTCGGGCGAACGGCGACTCGCGGTGGGCTCGAAGAATTTCACCGAACAGGTGATTCTCGGAGAGATGCTGGCGCAGCTTCTGGAGGCCCGCGGCGTTCCGGTCGACCGCCGCCTCAATCTCGGCGGGAGCTTCATCTGCCACAACGCGCTCGTCAACGGGAGCCTCGACGTGTATGTGGAATATACCGGGACAGCGCTCGCTGCCATTCTGGAGGAATCGGTCCTTCATGATCCGGGCGATGTCCTCGAGCGCGTCCGGGCAGCCTACCGGGAGCAATTCGATCTTCGCTGGGGGCTGCCGCTCGGCTTCAACAACACTTACGCCATGGCGATGCGTCCCGGGCAGGCACGCGAGCTGGGTATTCGACGGATCTCCGACCTGAAGGCGCACGAAAGCGTGATTCGGCCCGGTGCGGGGCACGAGTTCCTCGAGAGAGAGGACGGCTTTCCGGGATTCACGAAAGCCTATGGGCTGGAATTTTTCGCGCCGCCCCGGGGAATGGAGCTCGGGCTCATCTACCAGGCGCTGATAGGAGAGCATGTCGACCTGGTCGCGGGCAACTCCACGGACGGGCTCATCGACAAGTTCGGACTCGTCGTGCTCGAGGACGATCAGGGCTTCTTCCCCCCCTACGATGCGGTGCCGGTCTATCGGCCCGACGCGGTGGAAGCCTACCCCGAGCTCCAGACGGTGCTCGATCTCATCGGCGAGCAACTCGACGAAGCGACGATGCGCCGTCTCAATCGCGAGGTGGACAACGAGGGGCGTGCGGTTCGGGAGGTGGTGGCGGAGTTCGTGTCCAGTCGCGGCTGGGATGAAATTTGACCTGTCGGGTCCAGGAGCCTAACCTCCTATGGCGCGGTTAGATACCCTGAGTGCGGAAAAATGGCCGGGTGAGGTCCCGCTGACGGTCATGAGCTTCGTCGACCGGTAGGTTTTCTAGGGCACTGGGTTCTGGAGCCATGCGAAGAATCGTTCTTTGGACAGCCCTCGCAATCGGGCTTCTTCGGGCCCCGATGGCCGCGTCGGAGGACGCCTGGGGATATCTGCTCGAGCTCGAAACGATGCGCCTCTATCCCCTAACCGTCGAGGAGAGTCGCATCGGGCGACTGCGGGAGAACAACATCAGGCTGACGTCGACGCGAGTGTCTCGTCGACACGCCGTCATCCGCAAGACCGCCGAGGGCACCGCGCTCGAAGACGTTGGAAGCTCGAACGGATCCACCGTGAACGGCGAGCGGATTGGGCGAGGGCGACCCGTGACACTCCAGGCCGGTGACGTCCTCCGCCTGGCAGATACGCGGCTGCTATTTCACGAGACGATCGACCTTCTCTGGGAGGACGAGCTTCGCCACCGGTTTCTGGGTCGCTTCGTCCGCCTCAAGGTCGCCCTACCTCAGGACCTCCAGCGGAAGGCCTTCGGCAAGCTGGAGTATGTGGGAACTGAGAGCGAGGCTCTTCTCGACCCCGCGAAGGGCGAGGTCGAAATGACCTACCCCGACTTCGAGGGGCTCAGGCCGACCGGCGGCTTCGGAGTCGACACCCTGGCCTTCGTCGGCCAGGCCGCCGCCGAGGGTGCCGTGCTCGAGCTCAGCCTCTGGGGCGTCGATCAGGCCGATCGTATGGTGTCCCGGCGGGCGCTCTATTCCCGGCTCAAGCACACCCGGTTGCGTATCATTGTCGAGGCCGAGACGGGCTTTCTCGAAGGGACCGGCCGCCCGATGTTCCCCGGCGACGTGCTGTCGAGTGTCCTCGAGATCGTCCCGATGGACCCGCGAGTCTTCGAGTTGGCGCTCAAGATGTCCCGGTCGCTCACCGTCCAGGAGCGCGCGGTCGCCTACCATGACGCCGCTCTAACTCTGGGGTTTCGCCACCGAGGCGAGCCGAAGGAGGCGAGTCTCGCGGTTCTGGCGGCCGAGTGTCAGGGAAAATGGGTCGAAGCGTGGCTCGCGGAGCAGCGCGGCGGGCTGTCCAACGAAGAGCGACAACGGCTCTCCACCGCGATCGAAGAGGGACTCGGCCTGCTCGCGGCAGCTCGCGAGCGCGGTGCCAAGGGCAAGGAAGTGGCGGAAGCGGAGCAGGCGATCACGCGGGCCGGAAAGCGCCTGGAGATGGAAAAATGACGAGGATACTCGGGGCAGCGATTGTGCTCCTGCTGCTCCAGGCGGTCACGGCGTGGACCCAGGAGGAAGCTCCGGTCCAGACGGAGGAGCGGCCTCGTTTCCGCATCTCCGTCGACACGGTCAGCCTCGCCATCACCGTCCTCGATGAGAAGGGGAGGCTCGTTACCGGCCTCCCGCAGGAGAACTTCATCATCTACGAGGACGGTGCTCCGCAGGAGATTCAGCACTTTTCGCAGGAAGAGCTCCCGCTTCGTGTCGTCATCCTGCTGGACACCTCCTCGAGTATGAGAATGAAGATCGGAATGGCCCGACTGGCCGCCATCCGATTCGTCAGGCAACTGACAGAGGGCGACGAGGTGCAGGTCGTAGAGTTCAACGACCAGGTACTTACCCTTGCCGATTTTACTTCCGACATCGAACAGGTGACGGCGGCCATCGAAGCCGTGGACGTCGGAGGCGCCACCGAGCTGTACAACGCCCTGTACATTTCGATGAAGGAGCTCGACCGTCACCGGGAGCAGTTCGATCGACGGGCCATCGTCGTCCTTTCCGACGGTGCCGACACGTCGTCGCTGGTGAGCTTCGAGGACGTTCGCGAGCTCGCACGCAAGATCAACGTCATCGTCTACGCCATCTCGCTCCGGGGGACGAAAGACGACCTCAAGAAAGAAAAGTACTTCAAGGCCAAGTACGAGCTCGACCTTCTCGCCAGAGAGACCGGCGGCCTGACTTTTGCTCCCGAGAAGCTGGGAGACCTGTCGGAAACGTACGCGCAGATCCTGACGGAGCTCAAAAGCCAGTACAGCGTCGGTTACCTGTCCACCAACGACAAGCAGGATGGCTCGTGGCGTTACCTTCAGGTCGTCTCCAAGGAGGAAAGGACGGTGATCCGTACCCGGACCGGCTACTATGCGAAGCGAGCATCCCGTCTGATGCGCCGCCAAAGAGGAAAGTAACCGCTTCCCGTCGTCAGTTTCCCGAGTACGCTGAAGCCAGGAGCAACCCGAAGCGAGTAGATTGTTCCGTGACTTTTCCGGGTTTCCCGAGTTCCGGGTTTCTTGCTGTGCCGGGTTTCCCGTAACGGCCGCTTGCGGACTTCCTGGTTTCGGCGAGGAGCGACTGCGGCGGAGCTACGAGCCGAGGCGGAAGGTCTGGCGGACCATCATCTGGACGCGCACTCTGGCGCCATCCTTTTCCGCCGGTTCGTATCTCCACTACATCTGCAAGATCTACGAGATTGGTGAAGTCGAAGGGAAGGCCTTCATCGCGATGGAGTACGTAGAGGGCCGCACCCTTCAGGAGAAGCTGGCTCGGGGGCCGCTGCGCCTTCCAGAGATTCTAGACCTGGGGGGCGAGATCGCAGAGGCCATCGAGGCTGCCCACTCCAAGCACATCGTCCACCGTGACCTGAAGACTCCCAACATCATGATCCGATCGGACGGGCACGTGAAGGTCATGGACTTCGGCCTGGCCAAGAAGGTCGAAATCGACGCCCTGTCGGACAGTCGTGCCGAAACCCTGACGGGACGTTTGACCACGGATGGTTCGGCTCCCGGCACCATCTTTTATATGTCTCCGGAGCAGGTGAAGGGCGAGCCCGTCGACAGCCGGACGGATATCTTCTCGCTGGGCGTCGTGCTGTACGAGATGGCCACCGGAAAATTACCGTTCCACGGAGCGACGTCGGGTCTCGCCTACGACGCGATCCTGAACCACGGAGCGGTGCCGCCGAGAAGCGTGAACCCGGACGTGCCCGAGGATCTCGAGCGCATCATCCTCAAAGCTCTCGAAAAGGACCGTGTTCACCGCTACCAGACCGCCAGCGAGCTGCGCGTGGACTTGAAGCGGCTGAGGCGGGACACTGATACCGGGCCGCCGCTCGAGGCGGGCCCGCTGCCAGGGACGGTGAAAGCGAAAAAGAGCCTCGGCCCTAGGGTGGCGGTGGTTGCCGCTCTTCTCGCCGCCGCAGCCGCCATTCTGTTTTTTCGCTCGGGCCCCGCACCCGAGAGCATCACGTCATTGGCGGTGCTCCCCTTCGAGAACACCCGAAACGATCCCGAAGTCGATTATCTCGGGGACGGCATTGCCGAGAATCTCATCAACCGACTTTCCGCGCTCCCGAAACTCCGGGTGATGGCCCGAAGTACGGCCTTTCGTTACCGCGGGTCGGACGATCCGCAGAGTGTTGGGCGCGAGCTGAACGTGGGCGCGGTGGTGACCGGTCGCGTCGTCCTCCAGGGCGACAGCCTGAACGTGCAGGCCGAGCTCGTCGATGTGGCCAGTGGCACCCAGCTCTGGGGTGAGCAGTACAGCCGGCAGCTCGCCGATCTCGTCACCGTTCAAAACGCCATCGCGGGGGATATTTCTCAGGCCTTGCGCCTCGAGCTGACCGGCGAGGAGGTAGAGCAGCTCGTCGAGCACGGGACGGCGAACAGCGAAGCCTACCGGGCCTACCTGCAGGGTCGCTATCTCTGGAACAAACGGACGAACGAAGACTTCAAGACGGCGATCGCTTTCTTCGAGGAAGCGAAAGAGCGTGACCCGGACTACGCTCTCGCCTACGTCGGGCTCGGGGACTCCTACCTGTTGCTCGGAGCACAGTTCTATGGGCCCGACGCGGACTACCCGACGGCCATGGCGATGGAAGAAGCGAGAGCCTCCGCGCGGAAAGCGCTCGAGCTGGACCCCGAGCTCGCCGAGGCCTACGTGACGCTGGCCTACGTCGATTTTCTCTACGAGTGGGATTGGGAGGCCGCCGAGCGGGATTTTCGGAAAGCCATCGAGCTCGGGCCGGAGTACGCGGTGGCGCATCAGTGGTACGCCGAATTCCTCATGGTGAGGAGACGTCATGACGAGGCAATTGCTGAAGCCGCTCGAGCGCTCGAGATCGAGCCGACGTCTCCGATACTGTCGAGAGAGCTCGCGGCCAAGTTTCTCTATGCCAGACGCTATCCGGAAGCCATCGAACAACTTCGGGCAACCCTTGAGCTGGACGCCTCCTTCCCGCTGACTAGGGGCATGATGGTCGACGCTTACCGGTACAGCGGGATGCGGGACCAGACCCTCGCCGAGCTGGAATATCTCGACGAGAAGCTGGCGAGGCTCTACCGGCTGGTGCTCGACGAGAAACTCGTCGAAGCGAGCCAGTGGATCGATTCGTTTCCGAGGGACGATTATTCAACCGCTGCCTTGGGCCGCTACTACGCCATGGCCGGGGATAAGGAGAAAGCCCTCGGCCACGTGGAAGAAGCTTTTCGCCAGCGGGCCTCGAACTTGCTGCTGGTGCAGGCGCGACCGGACTTCGACCCGCTTCGCTCGGAGCCCCGCTTCCTCGAGATCATGCGCAGCATGGGACTCGAGGAGTAGGGGCGTTAGCGCTTCGAGACCCGTTCCGGCTCGGCTCCCAGCCGTCTTTCGCTCGAGCTCGAGCGGAGCCTTGCGATGACTCCGCCTGGCCGCCCGAGCGCCGATCGGAGCTCCGCCGCCGCGGACGCGTTGAGATGCATCTTCGCCCCCAGCAAGGCGGTGCGGTCGAGACGGGAGCGGGTGAGGCCTTCGGAAGCATGCGGACGCGTGGGCAGAACGGCGTGCACGATCTCGTGAACGATGACGCGGCTCATCGCGCGAGCCAGTTCTCTCTTCTCCTGTGCGCTCGGCCATCGATCTTGCCGGACTTCCGGTGAGTAGCCGAGCGCGCGGGCCACGCCGTTGAAGAAGACGTAGACCTCGCTCTGGGGTCTGTTCTGGCTCAACACTGCCCCCATCACCTGCGGGGACAGGCCCCAGTCTGCGGGGTCGGACCGAACGAGCACGACCCGGATGCGCTGCTCGGGCGGGGCTCCGGTCTCCTGGTCACACCTCTTCCAAGAGGAGGCGACGTCGATCGCCTCGAGCGTTCTCTGAAGCTCTTTGCCGACCCGCTGCCACCCTGAGTCGAAGAGCCGGTGGGGATTGCACCAGCGGAGAGCGAGACGCTGGGAGGGCTGATCCCTCCCTTCCGCAGACGACCCTTCAGATGCCACGGCCGGCGCTGTCCAGCTCACCAGCGCGGTCAGTATCCCGACCCGGAAAAGGGCCAGTTTCCGGGAGCGGGCCACCGGAGGCTTTCGAACGACCTCGTCATCGCATCCTCTTTCTCCGGAGGTCCGATCCCTCCGGCTCGGGAACGAGAATGCGATGGGAGGTGCTAAAGACTCCTGAAGCGGGGCCTAAAGGTTTCTAAGAAAAGCTAAACAATGGTGATGCGGGCGACAAACGAAAGAAAAAGAAAGAGTTAGCGGACGAGCGGCCCGGTACGCGACGCTTGGAAGGAAGAGGCCACGGCGGTACAATCGCCGACAAGCGCTCAGGAGCCTGCCAACGAACGGTCCTTTCCGTATCGGCGAGTGGCTGGTGCAGCCGCTCCATCATCAGTTGGGCGGTCCGCGGGGCCGCGTCAAGCTGGAGCCGCGGGTCATGCGGTTGCTGTTGTGTCTGGCGGAGCGGTAAGTCGATACCGGCTCACGCCACGATGGCGATCACCGCTCCGGTCATCATCGTGGCCAGGGTTCCGGCGATGATGGCTCGGAGCGCCAGATTGACGATCTCCGCCTTCCGGTCGGGAAGGATGGTTCCCAGCCCGCCTACCAGGATCCCCACGCTTCCGAAGTTCGCGAAGCCGCACATCGCGTAGGTCAGGATGAGACGCGTTCGCTCACTCAGGCCGGCGCCGCCCGCGCCCGCCATCTGCATGTAGGCGACGAACTCGTTCAGCATCGTCTTTGTGGCCATGAGACGGCCTGCCGCCACCGCCTCTCCCGCTGGAATGCCCATCAGCCAGCAGAAAGGCGTGAACACCCAACCCACCAGCCACTGAAGCGTCAGCGTTTCGGACAACTGCGACAGGACCTGATTGACGAGGGAGATGACCGCGAAGAGAACGATGATGACGGCCGCGATATTGAGCACCATCCGCATGCCGTCGAGGGTCCCGTTGATGAGAGCCTCGAAGGCACTCTTGGTCTTGATGCGCAGCTCGTGGGTTTCTTCGGGAACGGTGGTGCCCTCCGACGGAATAAGGATCTGAGCAATCAACACCGCGGCGGGCACACTGATGATGGAGGCCACCAGAATCTGCCCAGCCGCGTTGTCGACGACCGATCGGAGCACGCCCGCGTAGAGAGCCATCACGGTGCCCGCTACCGTCGCCATCCCGGCGGTGATGACGGTGAACAGGGAGCTCCGGCTCATGCCGGCGAGGTACGGCCGGATCAGAAGCGGCGCCTCGATGATACCGAGGAAGATGTTCGCCGCCACGCCGAAGGCCATCGCTCCCTCGGCCCGCATGAAGCGCCGGAGAAGGAACGAAAAGGCCGCGATCACCTTTTGCAGAACGCCCCAGTGAAAGAGCACCGCCGAGAGAGCACTTGTCACCAGCACGATAGGAAGCACCCGGAATGCGATGATGAAGCTGGCGCCGGGGGGCGATTCCTCGAAAGGAAGCTCTGCACCCGCCAGATAGCCGAACATGAAGCTCGAGCCGGCGAGGGTTGCGTCCTCGAGCGCCAGCACGGCGCGGTTCAGGCCGAAGAAGATCTCACGGATGAACGGAAAGTTGAGCAGCAGGAAGGCCAGGCCGAACTGCAGCAGGACTCCCGAGCCGACGAGCTTCCACGAGACGCCCCGCCGATTCTCGCTCAGAAGCCAGGCGATGCCGACGAAGCAAGCGCATCCGAGGACCGGCTGAATCATGTTGCGTCACCGCGCGGAACCCGCATCGGGAAAAAGATCAACGCAAAGGCGCAAAGACGCAAAGGTTTACACGTCTTCGCCTTCTGCGGTCCCGGCGCATGAACTGGCTTCCGGCAACAGCGTTGCCATGGCTGGGCCAAGGGAACTGAGATGGCGCCTGCGGGCACTTTGAGGTCTCTGGTACTTTGCGCCTTCGCGCCTTTGCGTTATTTTTGTTCTTCGAGCTGGATGCTCACTGCTGGCTGGGTCGGGCGAGGTAGCCGGGCCGCGCACGGATGTCGTCCGCCTGGCCATTCTTGACCCGAATCGTCAGCTCGTGCCAGCCGTCGAGCGGCACACCGCGCGGCTGGTAGGCGAGAAGGTACCGGCTTTCCATTTCGGTGAGGATGCTGAGGAAGGCCTCTGTCAGGTTGGCGCTCGATTCGATGTACCAGACGCGCCCACCGGTGGCCTGGGTCATGGCCTCCAGAAAGTCGCTCCCGCCAAAGCTGGCTAGGTGAGCGACCGAGCGCCCGCTGTATCTCAAACCGTAGCTCTTCACACGCTGGTGGCTGACCGCGTGAACGATCGCTTCGGACGCCGTCAACTCCTCGAGTGTCTCCGAGGCCGTGAGCCAGCTCGCGTTGTCGAGCCCGTCCGTGAACAGCACCACCAGGGGTCGCCCGGCCCGTGTCTCCAGAAGCTTCGAAGCCGCGTAGACCGCGTCGTAGAGACTCGTCTTGCCGGCCTCCATCGGCTTTTCGAGCGCTCGGTGCAACGCCTCGACGTCGGGCCCGAGCTCGGCAGGAAGTCTCACGCCGTGCGAGCTTCTTGACGCGAGACAGAATCGAGCCGGATTCCAGCTTGAGCTGTGTGGTGCGAACTTCGCCACGAGCTGTCTTGGTCTTGCCGTTCGACTGGAACAGAATCTTGGTGTTCGGCCGAAGCTTGATGACCGTTCCGTCGTCCTGCATGATCTCGACGCTCGACTTCGACCGCGTGCGAATCCAGTCGCCTTCCTGAACAAGCATGTTGTCCACGACGCGGACCCACTGCCAGTCGAAGTTGCGGGCGATCTCGACCCGGCCATTGAACTTCGAGACCTTGGCCGGAATCTGACCGTCCTTGAGCATGTGCTTCGGGATCTTGACTTCGACACCCGTCTCGAGCAGGTTGTGCTCGGTCAGGGCACGCCACTGGTCAGCGCTCTGCATGTACTTCTGGTACACCTTGAGTGGCGTGGTGTCCTTGCTCGTCATGACCACCACGTAATCCTCGCTGGTGTCGATGCTGGCAGCTTGAAGCTGGCCCTTCGGAGAGTCCACCTGGCTAGCAGGTGTTGGTTTCTTATCCTGCTCCTCGGACCGCCCCCCGTCTGTCGACGCAGCAGCGAGGTTTATCGCGATGGACAACGCGAAAGCGAAGGCAAGAACCTTCGTCCAGTTGCTGTTCATCGTGTTACCTCCTATTACGTGAACCCGCCGAGATGCTAAGTTCACCCGTTGGTTGAGGAATCCTTCAAAAACTCCTGGAAACTCCATGTCTCCCCTCCTTATTCGAATCCGACGGCCCGAATGCGCGGGCCCACCGCGTTGCCGGCAGCGGGCTCGAGTCTGGCTTCGGGGGATTGAGAGCCCGTCTTTAAGTGTCCGTTCTCCTTCGAGCGCGGCTTGTTGACGTGCACGAAACCCTTTTCCACGACTTCCTTCAGCGCCTCGGCCATCTTCTTGGGCGAGACATTGGAGAGGATCATGAGGGCTCCCAGGTCACGCCGGCCGTCGATGAACGAAAGCACGCGCCACTGGATCGTCGACAGCACGAACGGGTCGCTGCATTTCGGCTCTTCCAGAAGCTCGGGAACCGCGTTGTAGAAGGAGTCTCTCGACCGCGGCGGCTCGAGCGATACCACTCCTACCGTCATAAGGCCGTACAATGTCCGTCCGGTCTCGAAGATGTCCGCTCCGAGCGTATCCGCCATTTGCCGAATGGTGTTGCGGCCGTCGATGAGGCGGAGAACTTTCCAGTCTTCCTTCGTCACTCGGAAGCTTGCCCATGTCGACGGGCCCCTTGGTAATGACCTGACGGCCCGATTCGATGCGGGTGATGTCGAGGAAGTCGTTGACCAGATTGACGAGCCGGTTCGACTGGCGATTGATGATCTCGAGGAACTCCCGCGCCTTGTCGCCGGAAATACCACCCTTGAGCAGGATCTGCGCGAAACCCCTGACGGTGGCGAAGGGGCGTCCGGATCTCGTGGGTCACCATCGACATGAGATCCGTCTTCATCTGGTCCATTTCCTTGAGCTCGGTGATGTCCGACATGACGGCGACGATGCCCTGGACGAGCCCCTGTCGGTTGCGGACCGGACCGAGCTGCAGCGTGTAGTGGCGCGTCGTCGGCAGCGAAAGCTTGACTTCTGCCGAGAAGGTCTCTCCCCGCTCGACGACCTTCTGAAACTTGACCCGCATATCCTCGTAGGCCACGTCGTCGAATCGGCGAATGAAGTCGACGGCGCTCTGCCCGATCGCGTTCTCCGCATACAAACCGAGGATTTCCTTGGCTTTGGGGTTGAGCAGCCGGATCGTGCCCAGCACATCGGTGACGATGACGCCGTCCGCGATGCTGTCCATGATCGAGCCCATGAGCGACTTCTCACTCAGCACCGGGTCGCTCAGGACGTTCAGCGTCTGGATGCGACGCTCCTGGGTCTTGTGGGTGAAGGGCGCGAGCGGGTTGGTGCTCTTCGACGTGAGCCTTTCGTAGAGATCCGCGTTGTACCAGAGGTTTCCGAGCTCCGCGGAGACCGCCTGGAACAGGTCGTGCTCCTCCATGCGGAACTCTTCCTCGTGCGAGCGGAACATGCAGATCGCACCGACCGTCTCGCCGTGCCCCAGCAGGGGAACGACCAGACCGTGATACACGTTCCAGCGGTTCCTCGGCACGAGAGCGTTGAGCAAGTGGCCGTTGAGCGACGGGATCGGAATCGGTTCGAGACTGATGAGCAGGCCCGTCAGGTCGCCACTCAGCTTGATGCCGTCCGTCTGATTCGCATTCAGCTTGACCAGTCCGTACTGGGCCTTCGGAATCAGGATGCCCTTCTTGAGGTCCACCTTGAGGAGTGCCGCCGCGGGAACGTTGAGCACATCACGAAGCGTGGGCACCGAGGCGTTGAACGTCTGAATGATGGTCGCTTCGCCGGCCTTCTCGCTCAGAGCGGCCGCCTTCGAAAGGTTCAGGACTTCCTGGTCGAGCGCCACGTTCACCTGCCGCATCTTTATCATCAGGGCGAAGACGAAGGAGAGCAGCATCGCGACGTAAAGGGGACTGACCTCGACCCAGAACCCGTAGGCGCTGAAGGTGTAGAAGCAGAAACCGAGCGCGCCCGCCAGCAGAACGATCAGGAGCATGCTCGCCATGCGGTTGTCCACGCGGTCGAAGACGAAGCCGACCCCGAGGCCGAGCACCATGGTCATGACACCTACCATCCACAAAGGCGCCCGGGTGATGAATCGATGCCTCAGCATGGCGTTGATGACGTTCGCCTGGATCTCGACACCTGGCATCGGGCTCCGGTCCATCGAGAATGGTGTCATGTGGTCATCGAAGAGTCCCTGCGCGTTTCCGCCGTAGAGCACGATTTTGCCCAGGAAGTAGTTGGGCGGCAGCTTGCCGTCGATGAGATCCGCCACCGAGATGTAATCGAAGGTCTCACTGTCGCCAATGTAGCCGATGTGCATCTCGTAGTTCGTGACGATGATGTTGTCGGCTGCCACGGCGGACGCTGGTGCCTCGACGACCGGGATGACGATGTCCGGTCCGACCGCGATCTTCCCGGGAGCGATGCGACGAATGTCGTCCGGGCCGAGGTCCAGGTAGTTCCTCAGGACCTCCAGATTCAGACCCCAGTAGTTCTTTTCCTTCGTCTCGTAGGCGAGGTGCACCTTGCGTACGATGCCGTCCGAGCTCTGCTCGATGTGAGCGTGCCCGATCCCGACGGCCCCCTCGACCAGCTCGGGAAACGGCTGGTGGAGCTGGAGCGTCGTCTGACCGTTCTCTACCATCCTCTCGATGATGGCCGGATAAATGACGTTGCCTGCTTCCCGCGTCGCGGCGGCCAGCTCGGCGTCGTTCTCGGGGAAGTTCCGGTCGGGCTCGAAGAAGCCGATATCCACCCCGATCGTCTTGGCGCCGTTCTGCTTGATGAGGCGCAGTACTTCGGCGTGGAAAGCGCGTGGCCAGGGCCACATGCCGAGGCGGTTGAGCGACTGCACGTCGACGGCGACTACCACGATGTCCGAGGGAGCTTTCTCCCGCCAGGCCACCCGGAGGTTCTGATCGTAGAGCTAGTACTCGACCGGCTGGAAGACCTGGCCAAAGTACAGCCCGAGCCCTGCGAGAGCGGCGATCGCCCCGGCGATGAGCCCTCGGAATCGGAAACCCTGCTTATCCTGCACTGCTCAAACCCTGGCTGGTTGCGACCTTTTCCGTCTGTCGGTCCTTGGATGGCTCGCGCACGCCGCGTCGCTCGGACAGGTAGTTGCTGCCGGCGAAACGCTTCAGATATTTCTTGAGCTCGGCGGCCCGCTCCGCGATGACGTGCGTGCTCTTCAAATCCTCACGGCTGCCGCTCACCACCGCGACGGTGATGGTCATGAGCGGAAAATTCTCGAGGTGTCCCGATCGGTTCTCGACCTGGATGCCCTTGCGGGCCCGGTCTTCCTCGCCGTAGAAGTCCGGGATCGTCTGGTCGAAGCCGTCGACGACCCTCCGGCAGATGTCGCTGTCGCGCTCTGGCGAAGTGAGAATGACGAAGTCGTCACCGCCGATGTGCTCCACGAAATCTCCGCCATCGGACAGCTCTCGTACGACGTCCATGAGCAGCTGGGCGGTGTGCACGATGACTTTGTCGCCGGCTTCGTAACCGTACTTGTCGTTGTAGGCCTTGAAGTTGTCGAGATCGCAGTAGCAGACCGAGAAGTGCGCTCCGCCTTGCAGGCGATTTTTGATCTCACGCTCCAGCGCGATGTTTCCGGGCAGCCGCGTGAGGGGGTTCGCGGCGGACGTCTCCTGCGTGCGCCGGATGACCATTTCGATGCGCGCCTGGAGCTCGAGCGGATCGACGGTCTTGATGACGTAGTCGTCGGCGCCTTGTCCCAGTCCGGTGATCTTGTTCTGCACCTGATCCTGGCTCGTGAGCATGATGACTGGAATGAAGGACGTGGCGAAGTCGCTCTTCAGCTTCGCGCAGGCCTCGAATCCGTTCATCTCTTCCATGTTGACGTCCATCAGGATCAGATCAGGAGTTTCCGCCTGTGCCGTCTCGATGGCCTTCTTGCCGTTGGCTGCCGTCACCACGTCGTATCCCCAGGACTCCAGGAGGAATTGGGTGAGCCTCAGGATGTCTGGCTCGTCATCCACGGCCAGAATCTTTTGGTGCAAAGTCAATTCCTCCTAACAGTCTTCCCACAAGTTCCAGGCAAGATCAGCAATATCGGTGCCAATGAGCGGGGTGCAAGGAGTCGCACCGAGGGTAACGAGGGATTGCGTAAGGGATTGGGATAATGATGGTTATAGGAGAGGGAACGGCGGGCCCGGTGCTCGCAAAGGCCTGCCACGCGGGTTTTTCCCTTCGGTCCGGCGGTAATCCCCTACAAGGCCGCCGGTCTAGAATTTGCGCGCCCGCACCTCCTCGAACTGCGGGAGAATTCCTATGTCGCTCGGCCGGGTTCGGGTGGAAATGACCTCAACAGTTGGACTTGCCCGCGCCTGACCCGAAGCGCGATGTTGCCTGCATTGTGATCTTTGTGGGTACGGCGCGGCAGTCGCGGGCGCCCTTCGGTCCTTGGCACACGAGTTGCACTTGTCGCGGAACGAGTGATTCTGTAAGGCTCGCAAGGAGAAGAAGATGAGTCGCAGCCAGGTAGTCGCGGAGATCGGAGAAGACTCCCAGCTGGCCTCGCGGATCCTCGATTACTTCCAGCGTCACCCCCAGGCAAAGGACACGGTCGAGGGCATCGCAAGGTGGTGGGTCAGCGCCGACCCTGTCGGCGTCCGTCGTGTTCTGGACAGGCTCGTGGATCTCGAGTTGGTCGAGCGCCGCGCGAACGCTTCGACGGACCTCTACAGCGTGGGCGTACGTGGTTTGTCCGAGACAAACGACTGACGGAAGCATCGAAGATGGCGCGCGCCAGAAACGTCCGCCCCGTTCAGGGTGTGGATTGTTCCGCAGGTTCCCGTGCCAGTTGTTTTCTGCCGATTCGGTAGATGATCAGCAGAGACACCCCGATGGTGAGCAGCACCAGGAGTATCGCGAGGCCGAGAACCTGCAGGGCCATCGCCAGAACCGACTGGTGGTCGAAGCGGGCCTCGATCGACAGGGGGGCACCCGTTAGATGCTCTTCGAGCGTTCGTTCCCATCCAACGATGTTGCCACGCTGGATGCCGTCGGGTGCGTTGTGGTGGCGCAGTGCACTCGGGATGTGGAACCGGAAGGCGATCAGTCGGCTGCCGGTGCCCTCTGCAATCGGCACCGTCTCCGCCCGGATGACGGTTCGGAGAGCAAGTGCATCTCCTTCGTCAACGAATGAGCAGGTCCTTGCGGCAAACGCGCCGTGCTCACAAAGGCGGTTCCAGCTCTCGAAGCGACCGCGCACGTGGTAGAAGCGTGCCTCTCCCCGCGTCGAGTCCTGGACGGAGACGACGCTCAGCGATGGCGTGGCGAAGTACTCTCCGAGCGCGTCCTCGGACATTTCCTTCAGTCGGGGGTGAAGGACCGGGAACACCAACTCGGATCCACTGACTCGAAGCTCCCCGGAACCGTCGACTTGCAGAAAGTACTCTTCCTCGTACACGTAGTCCTTGCACCCGGCGAAAAGCAGCGTCGCTAGCAGTGCCGCTGTGGTTCTCATCGATGGGATTGTACAGCTAGGATAGAATCGGGCGCATGTCCGAACCGAAGAGGCGCCTCGTTCTCGTCGATGGCAACTCGGTTCTCTATCGTTCCTTTTTCGCCATCAAGGCCCGACTGACCAATCGGGAGGGCCTCCCCACCAACGCTGTCTACGGTTTCACCCGCGTGTTGAGGAAGATCCTCGCCGACGAGAGCCCCGACCTCGCCGCGGTGACGTTCGATGCGGGAGGCAAGACGTTTCGCCACGAAATGTACCGGGAGTACAAGGCCAACCGTCCGCCGGTGCCGGACGATCTGGCGCGACAGCTTCCCTATTCGAGAGACGTCTGTGACGTTCTCGGTCTCCTTAGTCTCGAGATCGCCGGCGTGGAGGCGGACGACCTCATTGGAACCCTCGCTCGCCGGGCGGTCGAGCGCGGTTACCGTGTCTATGTGGTTTCGTCCGACAAGGATTTCCTGCAGCTCGTGTCGGACGACATCACCGTCGTCCATCCCGATCTGGAGACCCGCTACGACCGCGAGGGTGTCAGGAAGAAGTTCGGCGTCGAACCGGAACTGGTAGTGGACGTCCTCGGCCTGATGGGCGATTCGAGCGACAACGTGCCGGGCGTGCGGGGCATCGGCGAGAAAGGCGCGATCAAGCTCATCTCCGAGTGGGGCTCCATCGAGAACCTGCTCGAGCACGCGGATGAGGTGACCGGCAAACGCCAGGGCGAGTCCCTGAAGGAGCAGCGGGAGCAGGCTCTGCTGTCGAAAAAACTGGTGACTCTCGCGACCGATGTTGACCTCGATGTCGACCTCGAGAATCTCGAGTATCGGGGGGTGAAGCAGCACGAGGCCTACGAACTCTTCGAAAGCCTTGGATTCACGACGCTTCTGAAGGACTACCTGCCGGACACCCCCGCCGCCGAGATCACCGTCGCGTGCGAGGCCATGAATGGTCGCCAGGCTCTGCGAGCGGCTGTTGAAGAGGTCCAAGCCGAACGGACTCTCGGGCTGTGGCTCGAGCTCGGGGACTCGAAATCTCCGGATCCCGGAGGGGGGACCCTCGCGTCCGTCGGGCTCGCCGCCCGGTCCGGAACGGGATTCTACGTGGTGCCGGGGAGTCTCGATGAGAAGACTCTGCTCGATGCGTTGCGCGGCCCGCTAACGAGCGGCGGCATTGCCAAGCTGGGCCACGATCTCAAGAGGACGGTCCTTTTTCTTCGCGCGCAGGGGATCGACCTGCGAGGGCTCGGCTTCGACGTGAAGATCGCGGCGTACCTGCTGAACCCTGCACGACGCGCGCAGGATATCGACGCGCTGTGTCTCGAGTTCCTCCACGAACGGATCGGTGCGGTTGCCGCTCCACAGAGGGAGTTGCAGCCGAGGCTTCCAGGCGTCGGCGGTAGTGAAACCACAGATGCGGCAACGCTCGCCGCCCAGCGCGCCGAGTGTCTGCTCAGACTCTCCGAGGCGATGAGAAAGAGGCTCGCCGATGAGGAGCTGGAGCAGCTCTACGAAGAGCTCGAGCTCCCCCTGATTGACGTGCTGGCCGACATGGAGCATGTCGGCATCGCGATCGACGACGATGCTTTCTCTGCGATGTCCGAGGAGCTCGAGGAACAGGTCGCGGCACTCGCCGAACAGATCTACGAGATGGCGGGCCGTGAGTTCAATATCAACTCCTCGCGACAGCTCGGCGAGATTCTCTTCGAGGAGATGGACCTTCCTTCCTTCAAGAAGACGCAGAAGCAGAGAATGGCCTCGACCCGGGCGGACGTCCTGGAATCACTGGCGCGCCACTTCGAGTTCCCCAGGAAGGTTCTGGACTACAAGAGTCTGACCAAGCTCAAGGGAACCTACGTCGATGCCCTTCCGCTGGCCCGAAGCCCGCGGACTGGCAGAATCCACACCACCTTCAATCAGACGGCGACCGCCACCGGCCGCCTCTCCAGCTCCGATCCGAACATGCAGAATATTCCCATTCGCACGGAGCTAGGCAGGCGCGTCCGTCGGGCCTTTGTGGCCCAGGGAGGATGGAAGCTCCTCTCCGCGGATTACTCGCAGATCGAGCTCCGCGTGCTTGCCCACCTGAGTCTGGACGAAGCCCTGATTCAGGCATTTCGAAGGGGGGAGGACATCCACGATCGAACCGCCCGTCAGGTGTTCGGGGAAGATTCGTCTCTCGGGGAGAGCGAGCTGCGCCGCCGCGCGAAGATCATCAACTTCAGCATCATCTATGGCAAGACCGCCCATACGCTCGGCGAGGATTTCGGGGTCTCTACCCGCGAAGCTCAAGCCTTCATCGACAGCTACTTCGAGCGCTACCCGAAGGTGAGGGAGCTACTGGATTCGATCATTCGCGACGCCCGGAAAACCGGCAAAGTGAAGACGCTCTTCGGTCGCCACCGCTACGTGCCGGAGATCGCGGCGCGCAACCGAAACACTCGACTGGGGGCGGAGCGAATCGCCGTGAACACACCGATTCAGGGTACCGCGGCGGATCTCATCAAGAAGGCGATGCTGGACCTCTGGAGAGCGCTTCGGCAGAAGGGTTACCGGGCGAGGCTTCTGCTGCAGGTGCACGATGAGCTGGTTCTGGAAGTCCCCGATTCGGAGGTGGACGAGGTGAGTGCGCTCGTGAGGGAAACGATGGAGAGCGTCTATCCCCTCGAGATTCCGCTCGTCGTGGACGTGAAGGTGGGGCAGTCGTGGGAGCACTAACATCAGCATCCGGCATCCAGCCCGGGAAAATGGGCATTCACATGTTCCTCTCCCCCATCGGGGGAGAGGTTAGGTGAGGGGGGACTGATCCTCCTGGATGCTGAATGCTGGATGCTAGCTCCCGCCCGGAAAGTGCGCTAGAAGGTGGCCGGCGTGAGGTAGCAGGAGGTCCGGTGCGGCCTCTTCCAGGATGGGTCGAGGGCCGTACTCGCTTTCGACTGCGATCGTGAAGGAGCCGACCATGCGTCCCATCTGAATGTCCTCCGGACGATCCCCGACATAAGCGGCCGCCGTCGGCTCTCGGTCGATTTGCTCCAGGGCGCGCTGGAGCGGCGCGGGGTGAGGTTTCTTGTGCTCGGTGTCCTCGTAGCACACGACCGCTTCGAACGCGCCTCGAAGCTCGAACCGCTCGAGCTCATGTTCCACGCGGCTCCGGTTGGCGGCGGTCACCAGGCCAAGCACGTATCCGGCTTCTCGCAGCGCCTCGAGCATCTCCGTCGCGAAAGGGAAGAGTTCCTTCTCTTGTTGATGGTAGGTGTCGCGCCAGAGCGCATCGGCCCTGTCCCAGTGTTCCTCGGGCACTCCCAGCTGCCGGTACGAGTCGAGCCAGTTCGGGCTGTACGTGGAGTAGAAGCGCTCCCGGTCCATGTCGATTCCGAAGTGCGCATAGACGGTCATGGATGCGTGGTATCCGGCCGAAAACGAGTTCAAGAGAGTTCCGTCCCAGTCGAAGAGGATGGCGCGCACACGAGCTTTCACGGAGACCAGTGTAGCGGGATCAGCTACCAGCATCCAGCATCCAGTAACCGCAGGGCGCAATCGACTTCCGTTCATGCGACCTGTTTTCGATAGTTCCAGAACGAATCCCAGGCGCCCGTGCTTCGGAAGACACAGCGCAGTGCGAGCATTGCATCGGCCCCAGCGGCGTGCCATCTCATCCCGACTCGCTTCATCCTTTGTTGCATAACGTGGCTCACGGCACTTTCCACGGCACCGCTGCCGATGTAGTAGCCGCTTTGTCGAAACGTTCTGTATTTCATTCGATGCCCGTTTCTCTCGAGGTAGCCGGTGAGCTTGTCGATCTCTTCGTCTTTGGAACGGTGACGCTTTTTCAGAAACCGCAAACCCTCGATCACCTCATCCACGGCGTCTTCGTATAGACGGTCGAGTTGCGATTTGCGCCACTGTGCGGCTTCGTCGGTGCCTTCGCCGAAAACCACCCGTGCCACAGGGCTGATATTCTCGTCGGCGTGATACCAATCAAGGATCTCGACTCGATCGGTGAACAGCTCCTCCGCAAGATTCCAAATCCACGGCGCACCGTCACCCAGGATGACGACCTTGCGAGACTCCGCCCCCATTGAGCAAGAGCGAGGCCACAAAACCTCGCCGAGTGCTTCGGGGCTACCTCGAACCCCTACGACCTGTCGTTCGGTCAACTCTCCGCGTCCGAGCTTGCTCTGCACACGCCCTTGCTCGGTATAAAGGCAGCCTAGCTTGACTTCCTGCCAGCGGCCGTCCACGAATACCATCCCGCCGTCTATCCCTATGTACAGCGGTCCCTTATGGCGTCTGCCCGTTCCAGCTTCCACCTCGTTCGCAGGCTCTTTCGAAAAACCCTCCGCCTTTTTCCCATCGGCGCCTACCAAGCTTTGAATCTTCTCGGAGCTCACGACCACCCCGGTGAACTTTCGCAGCAATTGCTCGCTCGCCGAGCGGTAGGGTTCGATCACTCCTGCCAACAGCGACAACTCTTGTAAGGCTTGCGTGAATCCCTCCTGGTCCACCCGCATCTCTTCCAGCAGCGGATACTTGCCTTGACGACACTCACAGCACTGAGCGTAAACCACACTCAGCTCCACATCCCGACCCGCCAGTACCGTGTGCACCCGGAACGCTCGATGTTGTCGAAACTCCATCGACGCGCCGCATTCGCATGCGCCTGACACACCGAGTCGTTCCGAGCGTTGGCTGAGCGCCTTGCCCAGTACCTCACGCAGGTATTCGCTGCCCTTGACCCGCATCCACTCGTCACACCGTTCGACATCAGCTTCCGCTTCCACGACCGCCTGCCACACTTGCTCCGCGAACTCCTCGGATAGACGACTTACTTCTTTACTAAACTCCTCCCGCGTGATACTGCTTTTCATTGAGGTGTCCCTCCATCGGCCGCTTAGCTGCGACCGTTTTCTTTATTTAGGATTGTGAAGGACACCTCATTTTTCCTTTTATATCAAGAGAACATTTCTAGTAGAAAAATGATCAAGATCACGAAAAGGTTGCGCCCGTAACCGCACCACCCAGTTCCCCTGCCCGAGCCCGGGAACGGCAACAGAACGGGCAGGGGCAAGGGCACGGGCACGTGACGGGATGCTGGGCAACGTTTCCGTTGTGTGATATCAACGCACACTTTCCCATGTCGACTGGCGAGGTTCTCTACGCGTCCACGCTTCTCACGCCGCTCGGTCCTCTCAAGCTGTACTCGACCGGGACGGGGCTGGCGGGACTCGCTTTGAACCGCCAGGGGGTTCCTCGTCTCGAGCGATGGCTCGCGCGCCACTTCTCCAGCGCCGAACAACGAGAGGACGAAGGCAGGCACTCCCAGATCCGGAAACAGCTTCTGGAGTATCTGGATGGCCGTCGGCGTGTTTTCGATGTTCCGCTCGATCTCGGGGGCACGCCGTTTCAGACGGACGTCTGGAACCAGGTAGCCGCTATACCCTATGGCGTGACCGCGACCTATGGTGATATCGCACATCTCATCGGGCATCCGAAGGCGCGCCGCGCCGTCGGTCGAGCGAACGGTGCCAACCCGGTGCCCATCCTCGTTCCCTGTCACCGCGTGATTGGAGGCGCCGGCTCTTTGACCGGCTATGGCGCGGGTCTTCCCGTCAAACGGTGGCTCCTCGCGCACGAGGGAGTCTTTCCGGCCGATGCCGTTCAGATGTCGTTGTTTTCCGGTATGGACAAGAGCTCGCTCCGTCCGGCATACTCCGACAGCCGCCGGGCAGCGAACGCTCGCGGGAGGAGTAGGTTGACGAGATGAAAGCACAGCATCGATACGTGTTGTTGTTGTTGGGCCTGGGGATTCTCGGTTTTGGCTGCTCGGCCAGTGAGAACGAGGATCGCGACAGCGACGAGGTCGAGACTGCAGTCGGCGGAGAGCCGGAGGAAGTAGAAGCTTCGGCCCCGAACCCGACCCCGGGGGCGGAAGAGGTCTCCGAGCCATCCGAGTCCGGGGAAGAAGTCGAAGAGGGAGCGAAGGACATCGTGTCGGAATATCCGCTCGTAGAAATGACGACGAACAAGGGTGTGATCCGTCTCGAAGTGTATCCAGGCAAGGCACCGAAGACGGTGGACAATTTTCTCCAGTACGTGCGGGATGGGTTCTACGACGGCACGATTTTTCATCGTGTCGTCCCCGGCTTCGTCATCCAGGGAGGCGGGTTCACCTCCGACATGCAGGAGAAAGACACCCGCGCTCCGATCGAGAACGAAGCGGACAATGGTCTGAAGAATCTCCGCGGGGCCATCTGCATGGCGCGAACAACCGACCCGCACAGCGCCACGTCGCAGTTCTTCATCAATACGGTGGATAACGCGGCGCTCGATTTCCGTGACGCGACGCACTTCGGGTACGCGGTCTTCGGGAAGATCATCCATGGAATGGATATCGTTGACGCGATCGAAAAGGTGCAGACCTCGCGGAAAGGACACCACGACGACGTTCCGGTCGACCCGGTTATCATGGAAAGCGCTCGAATCGTATCCCAATAGACAGCATCCAGGAAAATCAGTCCCCCTCGCCTAACCTCCCGCCTTCGCCAAGGCTTCGGCGAGGCTCGCCTAAGTCGGCTTCGCCGACGAAGGCGGCTCCCCGACGGGGAGAGCCCACGCGTTGTTCGGAACACTCCGCTATCCTTCTGGACCTGGATGCTGGTAGCTGGATGCTGATTTTTCCTGCACACCGCAATCACCACTTCCGGGATCCCTTCGACCGGAAATGGCGTCGGTCGATGACGCTCTGCCGATTCCCATGGCCAGCCGAGCACGTTCCTGAGCTGGTGCAGGCGTACGGCGGCCGTGTTCGACCACCAGCCGGCCCTGCGAAGTCGCCGATGATGGTCTTCCGAGGAGCTGGATACACTAAGGGTCCGCGCAAAAATAACTTCGCATTTTGGGACGCCGATCCATCCCGTCTGGCTGCGTTGCTCGCCGCCTTCCGCAGCGAGCCTGTCGAGCGGAGGGCTAGGCCGCGTCAGCGGCCGAACTGGAAGTATGCTCATATATCTAGATATTATTCGCTCCTCGCGTCTTGCCACCCGGGGGCATCGACGCCCGAAAATGCGAACTTATTCTTGCGCGGACCCTAGCATGTGAGTGCCCCGAAACGACCCAGCGCATTTCTTCTGGTGGCAACGCCGGTCTTTCTTGCGCTCGGGGCCGCGCGTGTCAGCCAATCGCCGGAGGAGCTCATACAGGCGCGCTTCGACGCGCTCCACGAAACCGATGGGAGCTCTTCCGACGCTCTCTCGAGCTGGCTGGTGGAGGCCGCCGAGCTGGCCGCACCACATGTCGTTCCACGCCAATGGGAGGAGTGGTCCTCTTCGGAACGGGTGCGATTCCATGCGGCGCTCGCATCGTCCTTCGAGCGCGGACTCCGCGGGCGTATCGGGCAGGTGGGCGAGCGCCCGCATCTGAAACTGCTTGCGAAGCGTGGAGCGAACCGCGCCGTTCCCGAGGTTCTGGAGTACCAACTCTCGGGAACAGAAGAGGCCCTTTCGTTTGACGTGCGGCTCATCCCTGAGCAGGGTGGCGGCTGAGCGCTGATGGATCTGGAGTGGGACGGTGGCTCGGCGCGCCGCTGGTATCGCACGTTTTGCGACGGAGTACTGGGCGAATACTCGCTAGCGTATCTCGTGGCGGAGCTCGAGGAGCGGGGCGTCGTGGTTCTGGAAGACTTCGAGGACCAGGCGGTGGGAGCCTTTCCATCCCGCTGGGAGTGGCGGGGCTGGGTCCCGTGGACCACAGGCCGTACCGGCGACGAACGCGAAACGGCGTAGCACCAACCCTCCTCCGCACGGTGTCGGGCTTGAACGCGTTCGATTCAAAATAATGAACCACTCACAGGCGGAATACAGGTAACCTGCCTTTTTTCTTGACGTTATAGGCTTCAAAAAATGATTTGTTACACTTTCTTTTGTCATTGAAATCGATTATGTTGAGCTCACGGGCGCCCACTCTCGACCTCTGAGCCGAACGTTGGGCCTGGACCGCCCGTGCCCCGGGCTGCGAGCCCCGCCATGGCGTAAAGGGAGGGAGCGAGAATGAGACCCGCTTCAGGAGAGCTGTCACCCTCGGCTGCGGAGCACCTCGTCGCGATCGCGGAGCTGCGTTCCGAGCGTGGCTACGCGCGCGTGTCTGACGTGGCCCGACAGCTTAGCATTACGCGCGGCAGTGCTTCGCTCACCCTCAAGAGCCTGAAGCAAAAAGGATTCGTCGCCGAGGACGACAACCGTTTTCTCGTCCTCACTGACAAGGGCCGTGTACAGGCCGAGAACAGCGTCGAGAAGAAAGCCCTTCTCTATCGACTGCTAGAGCGCGTTCTCGGGTGTCCCACCGACGTGGCTTCGAAGGATAGTCGAGCTCTGTCGCATTCGCTCAGCCCAGAATCCGCCAGCCGACTGGCGCGTTTTCTGGGCGCGCTCGAGAGCGAGGCGCCCGAAGCCGAGTCGCTTCGCCAGGCGCTGGCAACGATCGAGCAGGCGTCGATCGTCGACAAGTAGCGTCGGGTACGGCACGCTCTGGCTCTTCGGTCTGCCGTGCCCCTGCGACTATCATAGGTGACGTAGTGCGTCACGTAGAGATCGAGGAGCCCGTCGGCGTCGTAATCACAGAACACCGCCGAAGCTGACCAGTCGTTGCCGGTGATGCCGGCCTCGTTCGAGATGTTCGCGAAACGGCCCTCGCCCTCGTTGTGGTACAGGGCGTCGCCGCCGTAGTTCGAGACGTAGACGTCCACCAGGCCATCGTTGTCGATGTCCCCCACGGCGACGCCCATACCGTAACCACGATCTCCAAGGCCCGATCGCTCCGTCATACCTTCGAATTTGCCGTCTGCGTTCTGACGAAACAGGCGATTCGGTGTATGCGTCCGGTGTCCCCATGACGCGTTCGCCCCGGAATAGGGGGTTTATGGCACGGGAACTGCTAAGGGGTGGAGGGGGGAGTAGGCTGCCAGCGGTCGGGTAGAAGCTCGTGGATGCGTTTTTGTGGCCATCCGTCGGCGAGCTTGCGGAGCACGTCAGTGAGGTACGGGAGAGGCGGGACGTTGTGCTGTGCGCAGGTGCGCATGAGGCTGTAGAGAACGGCGGTGCGTCGCGCGGCGTCGTGAGAACCGCAGAAGAGATAGTTGCGTCGACCGAGTGCGATGGCCCTCATTTGTTGCTCACAGATATTATTGTCAAGGCTTAAGCGTCCATCGTCGACGAAGCGAGTGAGAGCGGTCCAGTGGTTGAGTGGGTAACCCGTGGCCATGGCAAGGTCCGAGCTGGGCGGTTCGCTTCGATGCGTCAGCACAAACCACCGTTTCAGCTTCTCGAGTACCGACGCCGAGCGCTCCTTGCGAAGTAGCGTCCGCTCGTCGACCGACAGCTCCCTCGCATCGGCCAGGCGTTCGATGCGATACATCCTTGCGATCAGCTTGAGCGGGTAGGCGACGCGGCAGTCCATGTCTTTGAGGGCAACCAGCCTTCGTCGTGCATGCGCCCAGCACCCGACTTCTTCCGCGGAGGCCACCGTGCCGTTAAACACGCGATCGAACACGCTCGCGGCGTCGGCCTGCACGTATCCCGTGCGGCCCGCCAAAAACTCCCACGGACCCGTCGCTCCTTCGCCCGTCGGCGCGTAGCGAAACACCACGTCTCGGTCGTCGCCCATGTAGCACCACATCGTGCCTCGCTCGATGTTCTCCGCGCTTTGCGGATCGAGCACTTTCACTCCGGTGGCATCGGTTCGGATGACATCGGCCTTCAGGACCCGCTTCTCCAACTGGTCCACAAGCGGCTCCACAAGGTTTGCCACCTCGCCCACCCAATCCGACATCGTGGAGACCGCAATCCCCGCGCCGCTACGGGCGTAGATACGATGCAAACGGTGAAGGGGAACGTGGTCTACGTACTTGCTCACCACCACATGAGCTAAAAGCGAGGCGTCAGCGCTGCTCCGCTCGATCACCGGGGCCGGGCCCTCGGCTCTCGTGACGCCTTCCCGGCACTTCCCGCAGGCGTACTTCTCCAGATGGTACTCATGCTCGATGAAGTGCCCCGGCACGTACTCGAGCCTCCGTCGGACGTCTTTACCGAGAGGCTTCTTGAGTTTGCCGCATCGAGAGCAGCCCCGCTCCTCTTCAGGTATCTCGCGCAAGTGAACCTGGCGTTCGATCCCGTCCGTTCGGATTGTTTCGCGGCGCGGTTTGTTGCCCTTGCCTCGTGGCCGAGTCTTTTTCGCTTCTTCGATCTGCTGTTCCAGCTCCGCGTCTTCCCGAGCCTCGGTTTGTGGGTCGAGCTCCGGCTCCAGCTCTTCACCACCGCTTTGGCTCATCAGCTGCTCGAACATCAGCTGGAGCTGTCCGGGGTCCACCTTCTCGGAGCGCTTGCCTACTCGTTCCCTCTGAAGCTTCAACACCATCAGCTCCAGCTCTCTCGATTTGCGCAACACCGCATCCAGCGCCGAGACCAGCAGGTCGAACGCTTCCTCCGTCTTGCCCTCGCTTGCTAGACTTCGGGCCGAATCCCGAATCTGCCCCAGAGCGTTGGGCGCCCTCGTACTGCCAGCGCCCTCTCGGCGCGACTGGGTCGATTCGGAGCTCGTGTTCACTACTTACGCCTTTGACGCAGCTGTTTCGCTAGCCCCTTGCGATTCTGATTGCCCAACTGAGCCACCGCCTCTCGCATCTTCGACCAGGCCTCGACTCCACGACGAACTTCCCGTTCGTGGCTTCGCGGGATGTACAGCGATGTCGACCGACTCTCCTCGTTGCGAAACTTCAGGTACAGGTGGGGACCATGGAGACGATTCGGGTCGGTTCGGCACCCGCAGGCGGTTTTACCACAGCGAAACATGACCTCCGTAAGCGTGCCCGGTACAGCGTTCTCGCCGAGGGTTTGAAGCCGTTGCAGTAGTCGTGTCTTAGTCATATATAGAAGATTAAGACTAATCGCAAAAAGCAAGAAAGTCAAGTCCCTGCTGCGTTCTTGGGAAGAAAATCAGCCCTTCAACCGTGAAGGGCGACTCTCTTCTCCTCAGCTCGCTGATACCATCGCTTCCGGCGTCGAGCGCCACGAAGGTCCAACCCCTCCAGCATCAGTCCCAGCTCGCCAGAGTCCAACTCAACGTGCCTATCACCCGGACGCGGTGACGTCGGCAGTTCAAAGGTCCCTCGCTCCAGCCTCTTGTACAGCAAAACGTACCCCGTCCGATCCCAAGCGAGGATCTTCACACGATTCTGACGCCGATTCAGAAACACGAACAGATGACCGCTCAGGGGCGATTGACCGATCACACTCCGCGTCGCTGCAGCCAGCCCGTCAAAGCCGCGACGCAGGTCCATCGGCTCCGCCGCAACGTAGATCCTCACAGACGATGGGAGCATCCACATCACGCTCGACCTTCTAGAACTTCGAGCACCCGACCCAGCTCCTCAGATGAGAACCCCTCACGCACTCGTACGCGCCTGCCGTCCAACAACACCACCTCGATCGCGTCCCTCTCGCCTCCTCGCTCGCCTTCTCGCTCGCCTCCCACCAGGCGAACCGGATGAAACCGTACACTCCCCCTCGACCCGCCTTGCAGTCGCTCCGACCACCGAACCAGCCGCTGGGAGGTCAACCCGTACTCCCTGGCGAACTCCGAGACACGCTTCCCACTACGCTGCCATGACGACACAACATTCCGCGCATCCGCCTCTGCCCAGCGCCGCTTCCCTATCACTTTCGATATCCCCGCTGTCCTTCGCTTCGACATCTCTTGCCTCCTTCGTCCCCCGCCTCCAGTGGCGAGCACACAAAGGATGCCTCGGGAGCGACGTATCGGGAACATGGTGGGAGCGGACGCTTACATTCGGTCGTGCGTTCTCTCGGGCGCGTCGGGAATCCGCGGATTGCCCGGACTGCACCAGATAGATGTCGAGATCGCCGTTGTTGTCGAAATCGAGGAACGCGGCGCCGCGCGCGAACGAAGAGTGAGCGCGCGATGATGCACAGAGGATAGACTGCGCTTCTCATGGCTCGCGTCCTCTTGCTCCTGCCGACCCGAACCTATCGCGCTCAGGATTTCCTCGAGGCCGCGGAGCGTCTCGGGGTGGACGTCGTCGTTGCTTCGGAAGAGTCGAGCACGATGGAGTCCCTCTCACCGGATTCGCTGCTGACCCTCGACTTTCTGAATCCCGACCGAGCGGCAGAGAAGACACTTCGTTTTCACCAGCGGTACCCCTTCGAGGCGATCGTCCCGGTGGACGAGGAAACGGCCGTCGTCGCTGCGGCCATCGGCAAAGCGCTCGGTCTCGAGCACAATCCGCCCGAAGCCGCGGAACGGGCGCGGCTGAAGCATCTCATGCGCGAGGCGCTTCGGGAGGCTGATGTAGACTCGCCCGCATTTCGCACCGTCCATCTGACCGAAGACCCTGCGCGCGTGGCTTCGACGCTGTCGTACCCGTCGGTGATCAAGCCGGTCTTTCTGAGCGCCTCTCGCGGGGTGATGCGGGTCGATGACGAGACGTCTTTCGTCGCCAGCTTTCGGCGACTGCAGCAGCTACTCGCCGAGCCCGAGTTGCAGCGCCGGGGCGGCGACGACGGGAGCTTGATCCTTGTGGAGGACTACGTCGCTGGATTCGAGGTCGCCCTCGAAGGGCTTCTGAGCGAGGGACGGCTCGAGACGCTCGCCGTCTTTGACAAACCGGATCCCCTCGAAGGCCCGTACTTCGAGGAAACGCTCTTCGTCACCCCGTCACGACTCTCACCGGAGCGACAGCTTCGAGTCCAGGAAACCGCACGAGCTGCTGCCCGCGCGATCGGCCTTCGACACGGAGCCGTTCACGCGGAGCTTCGCGTCCAGGAGGGCCAGGTCCACGTCATCGAAGTGGCCGGACGATCGATCGGTGGACTGTGCTCGCGCACGCTTCGATTCGGCGCAGGACGGAGCCTCGAGGAGATCATTCTCCGTCACGCGCTGGGCAGAGACATTGATGTCCAGCGGGAGGACCAGGCGTCCGGTGTCATGATGATCCCGATCCCTCGTCGGGGCCGTCTCGAAAGCGTTGCCGGTGTGGAGGAGGCGAAAAGCGTGGAGGGCATCGAGGAGGTCACCATCACCGCCCACCCCGGTGCCGAGATCGTTCCGCTGCCGGAAGGAGCCAGCTATCTCGGTTTCCTGTTCGCCCGTCGCGAGACGCCGGAGCTTGTGGAGGAGGCATTGCGGCAGGCGCACCGCAACCTCGTGTTCGACATACGGTGACTCAGCATCCAGCATCCGGGAAAATCACTCCCCCTCACCTAGCCTCTCCCCCTCGGGGAGAGGTACATGTGAATGCCCATTTTCCTGGGCTGGATGCTGAATGCTATTTGCTGGCCTCGTAGTACGGGTTCCTTCCGGTGGCGTGGTCGGTCGTATCCATGATGGCGCCCACTTCCGGGATCGCGAGGCGGATGGACTTCTCCACTCCCTGTTTCAGAGTCACATCGGCCATCCCGCAACCCTGGCAGCCGCCCCCCATCTTGATGAAGACCTCGTTGCCCTTGACGTCGATGAGCTCGACCCAGCCGCCGTGGGCGGCCACCGCCGGGTTGATCTCGTTGTTGAGCACGTCGAGCACTTTCTGCCGGATCGCGTCCGGGGCAGGCATGTTGGCGAGAACGTCATCGGCGACCGGCTTCTCGCCACTTGCGAGCACGGCGCGGATCGCGACGCCCACTTGTTTGGCGACCGGCGTCCAGTTTCCGCTCGTCGAGGCCGAGACCGTCACGACGCTGTCCTGTATCAACACGGTTTGCACGCCGTCGATCTCGAAGATCTTCTCGGCCAGAGGCGAGCCCGCGGCGCGCATCTTCTCCCCGAAGTACACGGACCCGTCCGGATAGACGGCGCGGTCCACGATGAACCGGCACGTGGAGTCGTCTTTCGGCTCCGCAGTGATTTTGATGTCCTGGTCCATTCAGTGCTTCCTCCCATCTGACATTATAGCTCACATCAATCTTCAGAATCCCCTGTGCCGTTCTAGGTGACCCAACTGGTCACGCGTTGGCTCCGCTCAGCAGAACCAGTTTTCGGTCAGGCGCGGCGGGCTCATCGTGCTCTCCGACACGTGCGAGAGCGGCAGCGGTCTTCTGCCATGTGCCTCGCGAAAGGCCTTTGCCCGGATCGCGTCGAACAGCTCTCGGGCGGATCGCTCTTGTCGGACGCCGACCTCGACGATGTCTTCGATGTCCCGCTGGAGGGTATCCATCCCGGGATCCGGGTGCCGCCATCGGTAGGTGAAGCCCTCCCGATCGAGAGCGCCAAGGCAAGAAGCCAGGCTCGGCCGGTCCAGGAGGAGAGAGCCGGGGGGAATCAGAAGCCGGATGGAGAACTGAACCGAGTCGATCGCCTCTACGAGGCCCTCCCGGGCGACCCATTCCAGAATATCCAGGTAGTCGTCCCTGGTGGTCCAGGGAGTAAAGGGAACCAGAGTCGGGCGCAGGGTGATACCCAGGCTTCGCAGAAGCGCCAGGCTCTCGAAGACATCGTCACGTGTGTGGCCTTTGTCGAGCTCCCGAAGCACCCTGTTACTCAGAGATTCCACGGCGCTGACAACGAACAGGCAGCCCAGCTCGGCCATGGGCTCCACGAAGCGGCGCCGCCGGATCAGATGCTCGACTTTCGCCGTGAAGTCGAACGTGACCTCCGGGTGCGCCCGGTTGAGGCCGCGCACGACCTCGAGTGCGTGTCGCGGACCGTTGAGGAAGTCCGGATCCGCGAAGCTGATGTGACGCGCCCCTCGCGCGACGAGCCCGTCGATATCGGCCAGAACGGTTTCCAGTGGTACGACGAAGAAGCGGCCCTCGTAGACCGGTGGGATCGGGCAATGCCGGCACAGGTGACGACAGCCGCGCGTCGCTTCGACGGCTCCCGCCTCGAGCGGTGGAGCGGCGCCGTTGTCGAGTCTTGCATAGTTGTCGAGAGACGGAAGTCCGTCTCGTGCGGGGGGTGGGAAGTCGAGCCGTTCGAGCGGACGGTGGTAGGCGCCGGTCGCGCCGTCCGCGAGCACCCACCGGGCGAGCGTCTCTTCGAGCTCGCCGGCGAAGACGGCGTGGGCGCCCCAGTCGAGCAGGTGCTCCTGGTTGAGCGCCGCGTAGAGTCCGTAGAACGCGATTCGGGCCGCCGGGTTCACCGTCCGGGCCCGCCCGGCGACATTGAGTCCGAGCCGTAGCGCGGTGAGCATCGGGACGGAAATCGCAACGACTTCCGCATCTCGAAAGGCGGCGTCATCGAGAGTTTCGACGGCGGCGTCGAGCGACCGCACCTCGGCGCCCGCGCGCATCAGGAACGCTTGTGCGGTGGCGAGAGCAAGCGGTTGTCGTCCCAGCTCGTAGCACGAGACCAGAAGCACCCGCGGGGCGGTCTTCGGTTGCATCGACTCCATCTTCCCCCGCCTGCTGGCGTTTGTCGAGCCGGGGAGAACCGGGGCATAATGCGCCTGGCCGCCGCCCGGGCATGGCATCTTGAGACATTACTGGAAACGATGGAGGCTCGTGGCAACCGGCCTCTCGATACTCGCCAGTTTCCTAATCGCCCTCCCCCTTCTCGCCAACGATGAGCAGCAGCCGGAGCAGCCGGTAACGCTCCTCGCGGACACCCAGCGTCAGGTCGAAAAGGGCCACGTGGTGGCCGAGGGCTACGTCGCCATCGAGTCACAGGGTGTGCGACTCCAGGCCGACAAGGTGGAGTTCTGGGAAGACGAAATGCGGGTAGTGGCGGAAGGCAACGTCGTCTTCGAGTACGGCGATCAGAAGATCGTCGCGACCCGCCTGGAGGGTAACCTCGCCAACCAGACGGGTCGCTTCTACAACGCCTACGGGCGCGCCGGTCGGGACCTCTTCTTCTACGGCGAAGTCATCGAGAAGGTGTCGGAGGAAATCTACGTCGTCGAAAGAGGCGCGTTCACCTCTTGCGCGCAGCCGACCCCGCGCTGGAGATTCACCGCCGGCAAGGCGCGCATTCGGCGCGATCATCACGTGCGGCTCCACCACGCGCTGTTCAGGGTCAAATCGGTGCCTGTCTTCTATCTGCCGATCGTGTACTACCCGATCGACGACGACGATCGATCGACAGGGTTCCTCTTTCCCCAGATCGGCAACAGCTCCAACAAGGGCTTTCTCTTCAGCCAGACCTTCTTCTGGGCGATCAGCCGCTCCATGGATGCGACGTTCAACGTCGACCATTTCTCGGAGCTCGGGTGGGGTGGAGGCGGCGAGTACCGCTACGTCATGAGCGATACCTCGCGCGGCGAGGTTCGAACCTGGTTCCTCAACCAGAACGAAAGCGGCTCGCGAGAGTACAGCGTCAACGGGTACATGAACCAGGACCTTCCCGGCGGCTTCAAGGCCATCGGTCGCGCGGACTACTTCAGCAGCTTCGACTTCCAGCAGCAGTTCCAGGAGAACTACAACCGGGCGACCCAGCGTTCCAAGCGAGCCAGCGCGACCATTTTCAATTCCTGGACGCGCTACAACCTTCGCGTGGTCCTGGACCGTAATGACACCTCGTTCGGCGACCGGGTTACAGTGCGCCAGGTGCTCCCCCGCGTGCGATTCAGCTCGCGACAAAGCCGTATCGGGGGACTCCCGGTCCTCTACTCGTTCGACACCGAGACCTCGTCACTGACACGGACGAGCCGGGGTGAACAGACGACCTACCAGCGCTACGACGTGCTGCCTACCGTGTCCTATCCGTTCACCGGACTCAGCTGGCTGACCGCCCGGGGAACCGCGATCGCCCGATACACCTACTACTCGGCCTCGCTGGACGACTCCGGGGTGATCCAGGAGGACGATCCGATCGACCGCAACTACTACGAGTTTCGCGTGGATACCCGGGGACCCACCTTCGCCCGGATCTTCAACACTCCCGACAATTTCTACGCCTCGCGCTACAAGCACGTGATCGAGCCGCAGCTCGTCTGGAGCTACCGCTCCCTGGTGGACAGCTTCGACGACATCCCGAAGTTCGACGGCCAGGACTACATCCCGGGGACCAATCAGCTCGCGTTCTCGCTGGTGAACCGTTTTCTGGCGAAGCGTGTCGTGAACGGCGAGGAGCAGGAGCAGCCCACGGAATTTCTGACTTGGACGCTCTCGCAGCGTTACTTCTTCAACATCAACGCCAGTCTCTACGATCGCCAGTTCTCGACCCCGTTCTTCTCCGAGAGCGGTGAGCCGAGCAACCGCTCACCCATCACTTCCAGGCTGCGCTTTCGCCCCAGCCGCGGCCTCATGTTGTCGTACAATTTCGACTACGATCTGGACTTCAGAGCGTTCCGAATGATGCGTGTCATCTGGTCGCTGCTCGGTGACTGGGGAGCGGTTCGAGGAGCCTGGACCCGGCGCAACATCGTCCGGCGCGACATCGTCCGCAACAACATCAACGGGTCCACGCGGCTGACGCTCATCCGGGGTGTGACCTTCGATTTCCAGAGCAGCTTCGACGTCAGCGCGAAGGAATACCGCCACCTCCGCGCCGGCGTCGTCTACAACGTCCAGTGTTGTGGTTTTCAGTTCGAGTTCACCCGTTTCAACTTCACCAACTTCCGCGACGAGAACCTCTTCCGGTTCGGGATCACGCTGGCCAACGTTGGCACGTTCGGCACGTTTCTCGGCGGACGGAGCCGGTACTGACTAAGCATCTGTCTCGAAAACCAGGATTCTGCCCCACGCCCGTGCCCGGGCCCGAGCCCGAGCCCGAAGGTAGCGCCTGGAAGCACTGAGTAGCATTGGCGTTGCAGCGAATCTGTGACCGGGAGCATCTCTCTCTGTTAGAGTTGTTTTCGGGCACGGGCACGGGCAAGGGCTCGGGCAAGGGCTCGGGAGGGGCCAGGGTCGCAGTTCCGCGACGAAAACTGACTAGAGAGGCCCTGTTCAGTCTTGAGAATTCTACTGACCGGGGCCAGCGGGCTCGTGGGACGAGCCGTTTGCCTGGCGTCGTCCGGGGACGAGCTCGTGGCTCTCGGTCGTGAAGAGCTCGACGTGACCGACAAGGAGGCGGTCGCTCGCGCGCTCCGCGAGCATGCCCCGCGGGCCGTGTTACACTGCGCGGCCTACACGGACGTCGATGGTGCGGAGGGTGAGCCGGACGAGGCCACTCGAGTCAATGCCGGAGGTGCCGGATGGGTGGCTCGAGCCGCGACGGCCGCCGGCGCAGCGATGCTCTACGTCAGCACGGACTACGTGTTCGACGGAGAGGCGCACCGCCCCTACGTCGAGGAGGATCAGACGGGGCCTCTTTCCGCCTACGGTCGCTCCAAGCTGGAGGGGGAGCGTCGGGTCCTGGAAGAGAGCCCCGACGGGCACGTCATCCTGAGAACAGGCTGGGTGTACGGTACGAGAAAAGGCTTCGTGGACTGGGCACGGGGCCGGATGGAGAGCGGCGAGCTCCTGCGGCTCGTCGCCGATCAGTGGGGATCACCGACGAGCGCAACCGAGCTCGCGCGAGCGATGCTGACGCTGGTCGAAGGAGGGCACCGAGGGGTGTTTCACTTCGTGAACAAAGGTGTGACGAGCTGGCTCGAGCTGGGACAGAGCGTCGCCAGCGAGCTCGGTCTCGAGTCCGCTATCGAGCCGATTGGCCGCGACGAGCTTGTCCGGCCGGCGCCTCGACCGAGATACTCGGCCCTCTCGGTGTCGCGCTACGAACAAGCCACGGGGTGTACCGTCGCCACGTGGCAGGAGGCGCTGAAGGAGTATCTGGCTCAATCTGACGAATGAAGCATCCGGCATCCAGCATTCAGGTGTAGAAGGATGCTAACCGTCGTCCGCATCCGGTAGCTGGACGCGAGAAACAATCCAGTCGCACGTTCCTCTCCCCATCTGGGAGAGGTTAGGTGAGGGGGCTTGAGGTTCCTGGATGCTGGTAGCTGGATGCTGGTTGCTGGATGCTGTCAAACTGATACGGAGGAATTGATTGAGGGTTCTGATCACCGGCATCACCGGTTTCGCGGGGAGTCATCTGGCCGAGCATGTGCTGGGCGAGCACGAGGGCGTCGAGGTCTATGGGACGATGCGGTGGCGCAGCCGCACGGAGAACATCGAGGGCATCAAGTCGCGCATCGAGCTTCTCGAGTGCGACCTTCGCGATGCGTCTTCCGTCAAGCAACTCGTCGATCGCGTGCGGCCGGACCGCATCTTTCATCTCGCTGCGCAGAGCTTCGTCCCGTCATCCTGGAACGCGCCGGCCGAATCGCTGACGACCAACATCCTCGGCCAGCTCCATATCTTCGAGGCAGTGCGAGCGGTCGGTCTCGATCCCTGGATACAGATCGCCTGCTCGAGCGAGGAGTACGGGCTGGTTCACGAGGACGAGCTTCCCATCACCGAGGACAACCCGCTTCGGCCACTTTCCCCCTATGCGGTGAGCAAAGTCGGACAGGACTATCTTGGTTATCAGTACTTCAAGAGCTTCGGAATGAAGATCGTTCGTACCCGCGGTTTCAATCACGACGGCCCCCGGCGCGGCGATGTGTTCGTCTCTTCGAACTTCGCCAAACAGATCGTCGAGGTCGAGAAAGGGCTCCGGCCACCTGTCATCAAGGTCGGGAACCTTGAGGCGCGGAGGGATTTCACCGACGTGCGGGACATCGTCCGGGGCTACTGGCTGGCGCTGGGCGGTCGTTGCGAGCCGGGAGCGGCCTATAACCTTTGCAGCGGCAAAGCCTACATGATCCAGGATGTCCTCGACGAGCTCATCGAGATGTCGAACGTCGATGTCAAGGTCGAGAAAGATCCTGAGCGCCTGCGACCTTCCGACGTACCCGTTCTGCTCGGGGACGCTTCCAAGTTCCAGGAGGCGACCGGGTGGGAGCCGACCATCCCGTACTCCAGGACCCTTCGAGACATGCTCGAGTACTGGAGAGCGGAGATCGGGTGAGTGCGCGCGCTGGTCACCGGCGGCGCCGGGTTCGTGGGCGTGCATCTCCTCGAGCACCTGCGCTCGCAGGGCCACGAGGTGACCGCCGTGGTGCTTCCCCAGGACGAGAACGCCCAGCGGCGCGTTGGTGAGCGAGTCGACGGCGTCACCATTCGCAGCGCCGACATCCTGGATGCCGCGGCGCTGAGAAAGCTCGTCGCGGCATCGCGACCGGAGGCGATATTTCACCTGGCCGCCTTCTCGAATCCCGAGGACTCGTTTCGGCAGGTGCGCCTCGCTCTGGAGACGAACATCCTCGGTGCCCACAACCTTCTGCGGGCGGCCCTCGACACCGCGCGCTCGATGCGGGTGCTGCTTGTCGGCTCGGCCCAACAATATGGTCACATCGAGGAGGCCGACCAGCCCATTGGCGAGGATAGGCCGCTCGAGCCCTTGACGCCTTACGCAGTGAGCAAGGCCTCGCAAGAGCTGCTCGGCCAGCGATACTTTCTCTCCGAGCAGCTCCCGGTCTTCTACACGCGCTCGTTCAACCACACCGGACCCGGGCAGGCGGACTCGTACGTCTGCTCGAGCTTCGCCCGGCAAGTCGCGGAGGTCGAGCTCGGCTCGAGGGAGCCTCTCCTTCGGGTGGGGAACCTCTCGGCGCGGCGGGATTTCACGGACGTGCGCGACATTGTCCGTGCCTACGTCGCGATCGTCGAGCGGGGACGACCGGGACGTGCCTACAACGTTTGTCGTGGCGAAGCGGTTCCCATCCAGGCCGTGCTGGACAGACTCATCGAGCTCGGCAACGTCGAGCTCGAGGTCGAGGTGGACCCAGAGCGCTATCACGCGCTCGACGCACCTCTGGTCGTGGGGGACAACCGGCGTCTGCGAACGGATACCGACTGGGAGCCGCGCTTCAGTCTCATCGAAACGCTGCGGGGGCTGCTGAACGACTGGAGGGAGAGGCTGCGGAGCGGAGGGTCCGCGCAAGAATAAGTTCTCATTTTCGGGCGTCGAGGCGCCCGTCTGGCAAGGCGCGAGGAGCGAATAATATCCAGATATATGACCGACGAGCAACGCAGCCAGACGGGATGGATCGGCGTCCCAAAATGTGAAGTTATTTTTGCGCGGGCCCTAAGCTGCCGGGATGCGACAGGACGGAGACATGAACACCTCATCAAGGCGGGGAGCGATTCTCGATCGCGCCCGGTCCCATCGTCAGAACATCCTCTTTCTTCTTGTTGCGCTCGTCGGCCTCTGGCTTCGCTGGCCCATCGCCGGTCACGACGTGGAGCACTACATCGGGCCCGACGAGGGCGAAGTCATCGAGAACGTTCTCGAGATGATGAAGACCGGGGACCTGGACCACCGTCACCCGGGCTATCCGGGACTGCACTTTTATCTTCAGATGGTGCCTGCCGGTGCCCACCTGCTCGCGGCGGCGGCGCGAGGCGAGGGGAACTCGATACCGAAGCTTCCCCGCTCCGGCTTCTATCTGATGGGCCGCCGCGTGACGCTCGTGGCTGGCTGGCTGGCCGCGGCGGTTGTTTTCATCATCGGGCGGCGGTGGTTCATCGGGTGGGGCGGCCACGTTGCGGGAGCGCTCGTCGCTTTCTCGCCACTCGCGTTCCGCGAGTCGCGCGTCGTCAACCCCGACTTGATGTTGATGCTCTTTGTCAGTATTTCGCTCGCGCTGGCGCTCGCTCTCACCGAGGATCGATCCTGGCGCGCGTTTCTCCTCGGCGGAGCCGCCCTGGGGCTGACGACCGCCGTCAAGTATACCGGCGCCCTCGTTCTCGCCCCGTTCCTCTTCGCGTGGGTGACGGGTCGCGACCCGAGGGCGCACACGGGCAAGGCGGTCTGCGGCCTCCTGATGGCGGTGGTCTCTTTTACTCTCACGAGTCCCTACACGATCCTGAATCTCCCGGGGTTCTTCCGCGGCCTGGCGATGCATGCCGGATACTACAGTGCGGCCGACATGAACACGACTCTCGAGCTGAGCCGCATCCTCTTGACCTCCGGGCTGGGGCCGGTGGCAGGCACCGCTGCCGTCCTGACCGCGGTTTGGGCGGTCTTCTCCTTCGACCGGCGAGCCCTGGTCGTTCTGTCTTTTCCTCTGGCTTACCTGTTCCTTTTCTCGCTCTTCGGCCGTACCTTCCCCCGGCACGCCCTGCCGATGCTGCCATCGATAGCCCTTCTCGCGGGAGACGGCGTGGCGCGAGGCGGCGACTGGCTGGCGGCGCGAAAGCCCTCGTGGGTCTCTTCACTGGTGCACGTCCTGACCGCGCTCCTCGTCCTCGCCTACCCGGTATGGGGCTCATTTGGACTGGCGCTGGCTGTGAGTCGCTCGAGCCCGGCGGCTCGCGCCGCGGAGTGGGTCCAGACAGAGATTCCCGAAGGGAGTCGAGTTCTCGAGGATCAGTACACACCGCGACTCGACCCGGATCGCTATCGCGTTCATCGGCTTCGGGTCGAAGAAAAAGTCTTCGCGGGGAACTTCGACTGGGTGCTTGGCTCCGGCTACCCGCCCGGTCTCCCGGTGGAGGGGCTTCCCGTGGCGGCGCGCTTCGATCAGAGCGGAGCCTTCGGTGCCGGGATCCTCGTCTACCGCGTGCCGGATCGGGAAAGCCTGATGCCGGTCGCTTTCTCTGGCGACGAGCGTGCCATCCAACTCCGTTCCGGCGAGCTCCATTGTTTCGGCGAAGGCTGGCATCCGCCCGCAGCAGGCGCCTTCGAGACGTCGCGACTATCCCGGGGAGCGATGTCCGAGGTTTTCTTCGTTCTCCCCCGCCGGCCGCCGCCAGTCGAGCTGGCAGCCAGTCTCTGGGCCGCCGGGATCGCCCGTGACAGCGAAGTGAACGTGAGCGTTCGACTCAACGATACGGGCGTCGCCGAGCTTCGCTTGCAAGGGGATGAGCCCGGGCAGCACCGCTTCATCTTGGATCCTGAAACCCTCCGGGCCGGTCTCAATCGGATTGTTTTTCGCTACGGGCGCACGGTGCGGAGGGACCGCCGGCATCCGGAGACCGCGATGCGCTTTTACAGGCTGGAGCTCAACAAGGACGTCAGTGAATGAGAGCGTCCAGTATTCACCTATTCTTCTTCCGAAAAATCCAGTCCATCTTCGGATAACTTGAGCCCGTCGGCGGAAAGATCCTCGTTCTCCCATGGGTCGGGCTCTTCCGGCTGGGGGGCTGCGGAGGGTCCCGGAGGCGCTGCCGCGGTCGGTGGATCTGGCGGAGACTGCGGCGCCTGGCCAGCCGCCGGGGTACCGGGGGTGGCGAACGTCCCCACGACGACCCGGGCCGGTCGTAACAACGAGCCCTTGAGCATGTAACCCCTCTGCAGCTCCCTCAGGACCATGTTGTCCTGAGACTGATCATCGACCTCCGCCATTTCCGCCGCTTCGCTGAACTGAGGGTCGAACGGTTGCCCGCCCACGAAGATCTTCTCCAGTCCCTCTTCGCGGAGGAGCTGGACCAGTCTCGATCGAACGAGAATGATGCCTGCAGAACGGAATCGGAATCGAAGTTGTTCTCGATGGAGTCGATGGCGCGGTCGAGATTGTCGAGTACCTCGACGAACCGGGCGATGAAATCCCCCTTCGAGCGCTCGAATCGCTTGCGTTCCGCTTTCTTGACCCGCTCCTGGAGCTTGTCGATTTCCTTTTTCGTCTTCCGGTAGGCGTCCATCACCTGCTCGATCTGCTTGTCCTTGCGATCGAGCTTGCTCTTAAGGGTCTGGATCCGTCTCAGCGCATCCGGCGGAGCCTGTTGAGGCTTGGGCCGCAGTGCCTCCGGCAAGACGTACTCGTCTTCGACCACCTCCACGTTATCCGGTGGTCCCGGGGCCGTGCCCGGGGCCGTGGGCGTCTGGGCCTCCTCCTGGCCTTCGGCCGCGGACGGTCGAGACGCCGGCTCCGGGAGCTTGTCGTTCTGGTCAGTCAAACTCGAGGCTCCCTAGTGACGGGCAAATCCAATGTGCACGACTTGTGAAACGCCTAATTAGTGTACCGAAAATCCCTGGAGAGTGCGACATGCGGTTCACGCGGCTCCCTTGCCTTTGCCCCCGAGGACCGGGAAGGCTGGGGCAGGGGGATCTCAGATACCCCCTACTTTCCCGTTTCCTATAAGATAGATGAACGTTGAGCAAGCAGCAGCGGGCCACGGAACAGGAGCGGGAGCGACGACTCGAGAGCGTCGACCCGGAGGTTGGCGCTGCCGTTCAAGCGGAGATCCGGCGCCAGTCCGATGGGCTCCAGCTGGTCGCGTCCGAGAATTTCACCAGCGTGGCGGTGCTCGAGGCAACGGGTTCCGTGTTCACGAACAAGTACGCGGAGGGCTATCCCGGACGCCGCTACTACGGCGGCTGTCAGTTGGCGGACGTCGTCGAGCGCCTTGCCATCGAGCGCGCCCGGCGGCTCTTCGGGGCCGAGCACGCCAACGTCCAGCCCCACTCCGGCACGCAGGCCAATATGGCCGTCTACATGACCCTGCTCGAGCCCGGCGACACCTTCATGGGGATGGACCTGGCCCATGGCGGCCACCTCACGCACGGGCACCCGCTGAACTTCTCCGGTCGTTTCTACGAGGTCGTGCCCTATGGCGTGCGGAAGGACGACGAGCAGATCGACTACGACGCCATGGCGAAGCTCGCGCGAGAGCACAAGCCGAAGCTCATAATGGTCGGAGCGAGCGCCTATCCGCGCATCATCGATTTCGAGCGTATCCGCGAAGTTGCGGACGAGGTCGATGCGGTCGTCGTCACAGACATGGCCCACATCGCCGGCCTGGTCGCGGGCGGCGCCCATCCGAGCCCGGTGCCGCACTCACAGGTCGTCACCACAACCACCCACAAGACGCTTCGGGGCCCCAGAGGCGGACTCATCCTCGCGAAAGAGGAATTCGCCAAAGACATCAATCGGCTCACCTTTCCGGGCATTCAAGGGGGTCCGCTGGTCCACGTCATTGCCGCCAAGGCGGTCTGCTTGAAGGAGGCGCTCGCGCCGGCCTTCAGAGATTACGCGAGGCAGATCGTGGACAATGCGAAGGCGCTCGCGGAGGTCCTCCTCGAGGAGGGCTTTCGCCTCGTGTCCGGCGGGACCGACAACCACTTGATGCTGGTAGACGTCGGTGCGAGCGAGATCACCGGAAAGGAAGCGGAGAAAGCCCTCGAGAAAGCGAACATCACGGTCAACAAGAACACGATCCCGTTCGAGACGCGGCCGCCGCTGGTCGCCAGCGGAATTCGGATTGGCACACCGGCGCTCACTACCCGCGGCATGAAGGAAAGTGAAATGAAAGTCGCGGGACGGTTCATCGCACGCGCGCTGCGTGACAGGGAAGACGAGGCTGCTCTCTCTCGCATCGCCGGCGAGGTAAAGGAGCTTTCTAGGGACTTCCCCCTCTATCCGAATCTTCTGACCGAGAGCGCGGATACACCGGCAGCGCCATGAGCTGCAGCGTCGACGATCCGTGACCAACAGTTCCCCCTCCCAGCCAGAATCAACCGGCTCGACACCTCCCTCCCCACCCAAATCGGGCAAACGGGGTCTGCACCAGCTCGAGCCGGAGCGGATCCGGGACGTACTCGGCCCGTTCGGTCCCTTTGCCAGAGAGTTGAGAGGGTTCGAATCCCGACCCGCCCAGCTGGATATGGCCTTGTCTGTAGCCGCTGCGCTTCGCGACGGTGGCCAGCTGTTGTGCGAAGCCGGCACAGGCACCGGCAAGACCCTCGCCTATCTCGTGCCGGCCGTGCTCTCGGGCCAGCGGGTTGTCGTCTCCACCGGGACCAAGAACCTTCAGGAGCAGCTCTTCGACAAGGACATCCCGCTGGTGAGGAGGGCCCTCGGTGTTCCTTTCTCCGCCTGCCTGATGAAGGGCCGCTCGAACTACCTCTGCCTTCAGCGCTTCGAGCAGTTCCAGCGCGAGCCCATGTTCCGTTTCTTCGAAGAGGCCGAGCATCTGGACACCTTGCAGGACTGGCTCACCGTCACCAGGACCGGGGATCGCGCGGAGGTCCCGGGTCTGCCCGATCGACTGGACTTCTGGAAGGGGATCTCCGCGCGGAGCGACAACTGCGTCGGGCGGGATTGCGCGGACTTCGAGCGCTGTTTCATCACTCGCCTGCGACAGCGGGCGGCGGACAGCGATATCGTTGTGGTCAACCATCATCTGCTGTTCGCCGATCTGGTGGTGAGAGAGGGCTCTTACGGAGAGGTGATTCCCGACTACGACTACCTGGTCGTGGACGAGGCCCACCAGCTCGAGGACGTCGCCACCCAGTACCTCGGCCTGCTCGTCTCCAACATCCGCGTCGAAGAATGGATCCGGGACACCGAGAGACTGTGGAAAGAGCGGGGCGATTCCGGAAAGGCACTACGCGAGCTGGCTCGGCTGAAGGAGGTCGGCCGTCAACTCTTCGAGACGTTCCGGCGCTCGCGTGACCGATACCGTATCAAACCCGGCGCGCGGACCGCCGACCAGGAGCGCAGCCTCGACGCCTTCTACACACAGCTCGGCAGGGCGACCGGTTCGCTCGAAAGCATACCGAGACCCGACGAGACGACTGTAGCGCTGCTGAGGCGCGGCTCGCAGATCGGGAGTGATCTCGAAGAGATTGTGGTCGCCGCGGATCCGGCATCCGTCTCGTGGGTGGAGCCGCGCGAGCGCTCGCTCGCCCTCCGTTCGTCCCCGATCAACGTGAGCTCCATGGTGCAACAGATGCTTCTCGAGCCGAAGCGGGCTGTCGTCCTGACCTCGGCAACACTGGCGGTCGAGGGCTCCTTCGACTACGTGAGCGCGCGCGTGGGTGTCGAGGCCAGACAGCAGCAGATCCTGCCGTCGCCTTTCGACTACCGGGAACAGGCGCTCCTCTATGCCCCGAAACACCTGCCCGCTCCGCGACAGCCCGATTTCCTGGACGCAGCGGTCGACGAGATCGAGCAGATCCTCGAGGCCAGCCGGGGTCGCGCTTTCGTGCTGTTTACGAGCTACTCGAACCTCCGCTCCGCTCACGAGCGGCTGGTCCAGAGACTCGAATTTCCGGTCCTCGTCCAGGGCGACCGACCGCGAGGCGAGCTTCTCGATACGTTCCGCGCCACGGACGGCGCCGTGCTCTTCGCCACGTCGAGTTTCTGGGAGGGGGTCGACGTGGCGGGTGAGCGGCTCTCGTGCGTCATCATCGACAAGCTGCCGTTTGCCGTCCCGGATGACCCAATCGTGTCGGCTCGTATCGACTGGGTCGTCTCCCGGGGAGGGAACGGGTTCAACGACTACCAGGTGCCAATGGCCATCCTGGGGCTCAAGCAGGGCCTCGGACGTTTGATTCGCTCGAAGGAAGATCGGGGCGTGGTGGCGATCCTCGACAGCCGCATCACCAGAATGGCCTACGGCCAGAGATTCCTGGCAAGCTTGCCGCCGTTCAGGCTGTCACACCGAATTAGTGACGTGGAGGCGTTCTTCGAGGCCGGCGACCCCGCATCCAAGTGATCTCGGCGATTTCTTTGTAGAGGAGCAGCGATTTGCGGGATAGTACGGCGCGCAGGCTGCTTAAAACGCGTCTGCAGCCTGCCGAGCGGCAGGCAATGCGTCTGCTGCGAGACCGGCCCGAATGGGCCGATAGCACGCCGAGCCCCGTACCCCCCGTACGGGGCGAGCCTCGATGAGGCGAGGAGCCGAATCGAGATGATGAATGCCCGAGGCGCCGCGCGCGAACGAAGAGTGAGCGTGCGATGATGCACGAATGACGTACGAGGTCTCGGTCGAGGCGAGCTTCGCCGCCTCCCATCAGCTCCGGGGATACAAGGCCGATCTGGAACCTCTCCACGGCCACAACTTCCGGGTCGAAGCGTTCATGACATCCCGCCAGCTGGACGAGCTGGGCCTGGTCATCGACTTCGTCGAGCTCGAGGGGGAGCTGAGGCATGTGCTGGCCCCCTACGATCATCGACACCTCAATGACCTCCCTCCATTCGACCGTTTGAACCCCACCACCGAGAACATGGCACGACACTTTTACGAACAGCTCAGCGAGCGTTTGCGCGACAAACCGGTCCGCGTGCAGCGGGTCCGGGTGTGGGAGGCGCCGACCTACAGCGCGACGTACGAGGAAGACTGAATTTCCCGTACCCGTACCCGTCTCCGTACCCGTGCCCGTCTCCGTTGCTGGTATCGTCCCTTAACACCCCCGGGAACGCGTACCGGAACGGGAACAGGAACGGGTTTCCGAGGAAACCACACCTGTAGCATTTTCCCCTCGCCAATCTGGCAATCACCCCCTATAATCACAGATTCCGCTTCCATTAAGGGACCGCTACCGCAAATGGGCATCTCTGCGCGCCTCGAGCGCGTGCGCGAGCGTCTCGAATCAGCCGCGGTGCGCGCCGAGCGCTCCCCGGACTCCGTGTGGCTGGTGGCGGTGACGAAGAACCGTACCGTGGCCGAGCTCGAAGAGGCGGCCCGGGCGGGCGTCACGGACGTCGGTGAGAACCGAGTCCAGGAGGCCGAAGACAAGCGCCCCGCCGTGACCACCGGGGACCTTCGCTGGCATCTGGTCGGTCACCTTCAATCCAACAAAGCCAGAAAGGCGGTTCGCCTCTTCGACGTCATCCACTCGGTGGACAGTCTTTCGCTCGCTCAGCGGATCGGCCGGCTGGCAACCGAGGAAGACAAGACCCAGCACGTTCTGGTTCAGGTCGACTTGGCTGGTGAGGAGGCGAAGTCCGGGCTGCCGTCCGAGAAGTTGTTCGGTTTTCTGGACGATGTCGCCGGCCTGCCCGGACTGAGCGTGGACGGGCTCATGGTGATGCCGCCCTTGATGGACCAACCCCAAAAGGTTCGCCCCTACTTTCGACGTTTGCGCGATCTCGGCTCGGAGGCGAGAGAGCGGGGGTATTTCGCCGACGAACCGCAGCTTTCCATGGGAATGAGTCACGATTTCGAGGTGGCGGTCGAAGAAGGAGCGACGATGGTGCGCATCGGGACCGCGATTTTCGGTCCCCGGCCGGGCACGGACGCTGAAGACGGCGACCGTCCTGCCGGCACCGATCAAGAGGAACGAATCTAGGGGTCCAGTTGCGCGGCAATCCGCGAAGGAGAGAAACGATGAAGCTAACCCCTCTCGATGTTCAGCGGCAGGAGTTCCAGCGCTGTTTTCGGGGACTCGACCCAGACGAAGTCCGGGCCTTCCTCAACCTCGTCTCCGAGGAAATGGAACAGCTTCGTGCCGACAACGAGAAGATGTCCGAGGAATCGCACCGGCTCTCGGCCCTGCTGGCGGAGCACCACCAGCGCGAGGAGATTCTCAAGAGCACCCTGGTGGCCGCGCAGCGAACCTCCGACGAGATCAAGGATAATGCGAAAAAGCAGTCGCAGATACTTCTCAAGGAGACCGAGCTCGCGGCGGATCGACTGGTCGAAGCCGCTCAGGCGCGAGCCCACGACATCGAGAAGGATATCCTCGAGCTCAAGATGCAGAAGCGGCAGGTGTTGAACTCGATTCTGGCGGCCATCGCCAACCTGAGGAATCTCATCCAGCTCATGAGCGAAGGCGATGCGAGACAGGAAAAGGTCTCGTATCTCAAGAGGAAGCCGGAGCCTGACCAGCAGCTAGGCTAGCAGCGGCTAGTACAAACCGCTACGGTTGCTCGCCGCCCTCTTCGCGATCATGAAGGTGGGAAGCCAGGAGCCGTCCTGAGAGGGCGCAACGTCCCTTCGCTTTCCGAGTTTCCCAAGTTCCGGGTTTCCTGCTGTACCGGGTTTCCCGTAACGTCCGCTTGCGGACTTCCTGGCTTCTAGAACAAAATGCTCTCCTCATCGACGGTGACCTGCCATTTGTAGGGCTTTCCTGGCAGCCAATCCTCCTCCAGCTCGTACGTGACGATGATCCGCGTGTGCTGGGGTTTGCGGTCCACTTTGATCATGTCCGGGGTAATGGGCAGCTGGAGCGCACGCACCTTCTCCATCAACCCTTCCCTGACTGCCCTGGCCTCCAAGCCGCGTGAGAACTTGGCCGCCTCCATGACCGCGTCCTGGAACTGGAACTGAGCGATGAGGAGCGGCCCGAATCTGAGGCCCTCGTAAAGCAGGAAGAACCCGACCAAGATGGCGATGATCAGGCCAACACTTACTCCGCCGCGCTCGCTCCGAAGTTTTCTCATCGACGCCCTCCAGTGAATCGGCGAACCGTCCGGATCGCCCCGTCTCATCGAACCAGATGGAAAAAGCGGTTCCAGCGCGTGCGACTGAAGAAATGGAGGAAGACCTCTCCAATCTTCTGCGCACGTTTCAACAGACCGGTCTCCTGGTAATCGTCCCGGGATGCCTCGTAGGACCAGTACACGATGAGCGCCCGACCCTTCAGCATGTCCCCGGACAGCGTGCCCCAGAATCGACTGTCGTGACTGTTATCGCGGTTGTCGCCCATGACGAAATAATGCCCATCCGGAACTTTCAGCTCGGGCATGTTGTCCCGGCGGTTGTCGACGTAGCCGCCGTTGCCACCGGCCGGAACCTGAAAGTGAACATAGGGCTCGTCGATCGGCTCGTCATCGATGTAAACAGTCTTGTTCTCTATGCGGATCCGCTCGCGCGGAAGACCGATCACCCTCTTGATGAAGTCCCGCTCCGGCTCGTCGGGATACTTGAATACGATGACATCTCCTCGCCGAACGTGGCTGACGGGAACGATCGCCTGCTCCAGCGAGCTGGCGGTCGGGGAGTACCGCATCTTGTTGACAATGAGATGGTCCCCGATGAGAAGGTTCTCCTCCATCGAGCCGGTGGGAATCTTGAATGCCTGAAAGACGAAAGTCCGGATGAACAGCGCAAGAATGACCGCGACACAGATCGACTCGAAGTACTCTCGAGCGGTCGACTTGGGAGAATCCTTTTCGTCCTCGTCGCCGTTTTTTTTCTTCTTGTCCGGCTGCTCTTTTGCTGACATAAACTCCCTAAGTCTTTGAAATTAGCAGATTAACGGCGTTGTGGTCAATTCGGTCCCGACCCGCCCAGGTGCCGGAGGCGCTCCAGCCACTGGCGAACCGCCCGATCGAGGCCCACGACCATTGCTCGAGCGATTAGGCTGTGGCCCACGTTCAGTCGTTGAAGCCCGGGGACTTCGGCCAGCAGCGCACAGTTGCGAAGCGTCAGGCCGTGACTGATGGAGACATGAAGACCGAATTTCGTGGCCAGCTTCGAGGCGTCTGATAGCCGCTGGAGCTCTTTTTTCACCGCCTCCGGGCCCCGCGCGTTGATGAAGGCCTCTGCGGAGAGATCGACGCTCGCCGCGTCGATCTGGTGAGCCGCTTTGACCTGGTCGAGCTCCGGGTCGATGTACATGCAGGAGGCGATGGAGCCCTCCCGCATCATCTCTACCAGCTGACGGAGCTGAGAGCCGTTGAGGATGACGTCTATAGCGCTTCCGATGCTCGTGTCGTCGAGCCGCTCCGGGACGAAAGTGATGCGGTCCGGCTTCACCGTGAGCACGAATCGCGCCATGTCCTGACTGGGCGCCCCGACCAGGTTGAGCTCGGTCGTCACCGTCTCCCTGAGTAGCGTTACGTCCCGATTCTGGATATAGCGGCGGTCCGAGCGCAGATGGACGTTGATGGCGGATGCGCCGGCCTGCTCGGCCACGAAAGCGGCGAGTACCGGATCCGGTTCCCGGGCCTTGCGATACTCGCGAAGGACCGCGATCTCGTCCAGTGTTACTCCGAGTTGTTTCATGGCGCTCCTATTGTCCTTCGAGCGACTTCACCGATGTTCTCCGCGAGCGATTCTATCGTCCGGAGGTCCGGGCCCTCCATCATGATGCGCAGCAGCGACTCCGTTCCCGAGTAGCGCACCAGCACTCGCCCGCGCCCGTCCAGAGTGCTCTCGGCTTCCCGAATGGCGGTGGACAGTCCCGGGACCTCGTCAATCGCGGGCTTCCGGCTCACCTGGATGTTGACGAGTATCTGCGGATAGGGCTCGAGCGAGTTCAGATCCGAGAGACGCCTGCCGCTCGAGGCCATAGCTCTCAGCACCTGCACCAGCGTCAGCAAGCCGTCTCCGGTCGTGGCGTAGTCCGAGAAGATGATATGGCCCGACTGTTCTCCTCCCAGGTTTGCACTTCGTCGCTCCATCTCTTCGGCGACGAACCTGTCGCCCACCGCCGTCCGGTGAAGAGCGATCCCCAGCTCGTCGAGCGCCACTTCGAGTGCCATGTTGCTCATGACCGTCGCCACGATACCATCTTCCGCGAGTCGGCCCGCCTGCTTCATCCAGCGTCCGCAGACGAGAAGGATGCTGTCTCCATCGACGACATTTCCTTTTTCATCCACAAGGATGAGACGGTCACCGTCCCCGTCTACCGCCGCCCCGAGGTCGCACCTCTCCTCGAGGACCCGCGCCGCGAGTCCTTCCGGGTGCGTCGACCCGCATCCCGCGTTGATGTTCTTGCCGTCCGGCTCGTTCGACATCACGACACCGGCAAGGTCAAGCGCTGAGAGAAGCTTGGGCCCGGCCTCGTAGGCGGCACCGTTGGCGCAGTCGAGCGCGATGCGCCAGGCCGGCAGACCCTGATCCCCCACGGCAGCCGACAAGTGATCGAGGTAGATGTTCTCGTACAGCGGGTCCGACTCGAGCGGAGCCGGGGATCCTCCTTCCGGAAGCCTCGCTGTCTCGCTTTCGACCGCGCCTTCGATGGTGGCCTCGAGCTCCTCGCTCGACTTCGAGCCGCTCGTAGACAGAATCTTGATTCCGTTGTCTTCGAACGGGTTGTGCGACGCGGACAACATGACGCCGGACGAGAAGCCCTGTCGGCGCGTGAGAAAAGCGATCGCGGGAGTCGGAATCACACCGGCGGAGAGAGCTACGCCGCCGACGGACTGGATCCCGCTCGCCAGCCAGCGCTCGAGCTCGGGAGAGCTCGCGCGGGTGTCTCGCCCGATGAGGACTCGGGGAGCTTCCCCGCGATTGCGCGCCAGGGCACGACCTATCTTCCAGACCGTCAGGCGGTCCAGTGGGAATGACCCGGCCCGGCCCCGTATACCGTCGGTCCCGAAAAGTCGGCTCATTGGGAAATTTCACCACGGAGGCACAGAGAGTTTATTCCGTAGAGTCGAAGACGCGGGCTTCGATCTCGGGCGGGGTCACGGAAACGATGCTGATCTGCGGCTTGCCCAGAACCTGCACCACCGGCACGATCTGGTGCGTGCCCGGCGGGAGGCCGTGCAGCCGGACCGAAGCGTAGAGGTCCTCCGGCTCGAGCTGCTCGACCACCGTGCGCGGGCCTTCGACCGTCACCCGAATCGACGTCGGACGCAGGCGACTCCGAACCGCCTCCGGCTCGCTGGCGAGGGAGACTGCGTTGAACTCTCGCCGGATGCGCTCCTCGCGCACGTCCAGCGTCATCTTTACGTCCGTTCGGTTCACCAGCCGAACGAGAGGGTCGAGCTCCACCCCCACCGAGCCGGTGTAGGGCTCGCGCAGGCCTTCCGCCGATACGGGCTCGGTCGTGACCTGAACCATGTCCCCGATTCGGGACGCGGGTCCGACCACGCGTATCGCCTCCGGGGTGAGAACCACAGCGTAGATCTCGTAACCCTCGGCGGGGGCATCGATGACGCGCGGAATGACGTTCACCTCGCGTTCGACCGTCCGGTCGAGACGCAGTCGGATGCTGGCCGGTGTCACGCGCAGGACGCGGACGCCGAACGGCACCGCCACATCTTCCGGCGTCAGAAAAATGACCATCTCGCCGGGCTCGGCCTCCGACAGCTCCACTCCGACGCTCACGTCCTGGGGTGTCAGCCCCCGCAGGATTTCCGCCGAGCCGCGCAGGCGGATGTCCGCCTGGAGCTCCGACTCATCGATCACCTCGAGCCCCTCTGCGACGTCCCGGAACTCGATGGGCGTACTGATGGCGATCTCGGTGCCCTGTTCACCGGCGACGACGTACCAGAGGACGAGGCCCAGCACGAGGGCAAAAATCTTCAGACCGATATCACTGTGACGCGACTTCATCCGGTCGAGCTCTCGCGGGTGACCGGCTCGAGCTCGCGCGGGGGCGACGATTCTGCCTGGTCGAGTGCCTTTCGGAGCCGCTGGCGAAGCAGATCCGCGTCGACATCCGTCATGATCGCGCCGTCCTCGACAAAGGTGACGCGGCCTTTCTCCTCGGAAACCACGATGGCCACCGCATCGGTGTCTTCGGAGATGCCGATGGCGGCTCGATGGCGCGTTCCCAGCTCCTTTGAGAGCTGGGGGTTGATGGTCAGCGGAAGAAAGGAAGCGGCCGCGGCCACACGATCGCCTTGAATGATGACGGCTCCGTCGTGAAGCGGCGTTTTTGGATTGAAAATGGACAAGAGAAGGTCGTAGGTGAGCACCGCGTCGAGTAGAACGCCTCCCTCGATATAGCTTCGCAGTCCGATGTCGCGTTCGATCACGATAATCGCACCCATTTTGCGACGCGCCAGTGTCGTGGCGGCGAAGACGATCTCATCGATGGTCCCTTTCCGTGTCGTTGGGTTCAGGATGCGAAAGAGCGGTGCCTTTCCCAGGCTGGCGAGAGCTTTCCTGAGCTCCGCCTGGTAGAGAACGATGATGCCGAAGCCAATGTAAGCCAGCGTGTTTCTCAACAGCCAGTTCACCGTTTCGAGCTCGGCCCAACGCGAGGCGAAGAACACCAGAACCAGCACGAGGCTTCCAACGACCATCTGGAAGGCGCGCCCCCCGCGGATGAGCTGCATGAGCTTGTAGAGGAAGAAACTCACCAGCAGGACGTCGACGACGTCCTTCCAGGAGATGTCTCGCAGGAAAGCGCCCAGCTCCGCCATCACCTGATCCCTAGCACGGACATTCTGGTGGAGGGCATCGTTTTCGCGTTCCGGGGTTCCTTGTTTCCGGGGTTCCGGCTGTGCCGGGTTTCCCTAGTGCTCCGGGTTTCCTTGATTCATGATCGCGTCGGTGACGGTCACCACCTGCTTCATCGCGGCCACATCGTGGACACGGACGATGTGGGCGCCCCGCGCCACGGCGACCGCGACGCTCGCCGACGTACCGAGGAGGCGATCTCCCTCCGGCTCTCCAGTCAATAGACCGAGAAAACTCTTCCGGGACGTGCCGACCACTACGGGCCTTCCGAGCTCCGACAACCGTGGTAGCTCGTTCAGCAGAGCGAGGTTGTGCGAGAGCTTCTTTCCGAACCCGATGCCCGGGTCGACGACGATCGACGCGCCGTCGACGCCACCAGACTCGGCAAGGCGAATGCGAGCCGCCAGGAAGTCCCGGACCTCCCGCACGACATCCTCGTAGTGCGGGGCCTTCTGCATGGTCTTCGGCTCGCCTCTCATGTGCATCAACACCAGGCCCGCCCCGGATCCGGCGACCACCGCCGTCATCCGATCGTCCGACAGGGCGGAGATGTCGTTCACGATGTCCGCTCCGAGCGCCAGCGCTCGCTCGGCCACGACCGCCTTCCGGGTGTCGATCGAAAGCGGTGCCGACGTTCGAGCGCGCAGCTTCTCGAGGATCGGTTCGATGCGGGAGGTCTCCTCGTCAGCCTCGACGGGCTCCGATCCCGGCCGGGTCGATTCGCCCCCTATGTCCAGGATGTCGGCGCCCTCCTCGAGCAGGCGCAGGCCGAGCTCCACCGCCTCGTCTCCCAGGCACCGGCTCGCCGGGTAGAAAGAGTCGGGTGTCGCGTTCACGACGCCCATCAAGATCGTGCGTCGTCCCAATTCGAGACTTCTTCCCCGTGCCCGGAAACGAAAGATCGGACGGGGCGTTTCGCTCATGGCAGGAGACAGCGTCGTCGTCAAGAAAGTGCCTCGTTACTGTCCGGAAGCCGGCCCCGGGACCGGCAGCTCACCATTGTGCGTTTTGAGAAAACATCGCTCGTGCGGCCCGGTGCCGCGTCTGGAGCGGTTCTGCGCGATATTCGCAGGCCGAGGAATCTCGGATCGGGGCTAGCTTGCAACGCTTCCAGGGTTCTGGAGGATGGGGGGGGTCAAGGGCGCCTTGCGCTCTTTCTCCTGATCCGTCTCCTTCTTGTCCCGCTCTTCCTTGGCCGCTTCCTGCCTGACCGGCTTCCGATCCTCCAGCGGCAATCCAGCCATGATCCTCTTGACCTCTTCGGCGGTCAGCACTTCCCGCTCCAGGAGCGCCTCCGCGACCTGCTCGAGCAACTGGCGGTTGTCGGTCAGAATCTTCCTAGCCCGCTGGTAGCCGTCCTCTGCGATCCGTCTCACTTCCTGATCGATCTTGATGGCGGTGCCTTCGCTGTAGTCCTGTTGACGCGCGATGTCACGCCCCAGGAAGATCTGCTCTTCCTTGCGTCCGAACGTGAGGGGACCCATCTTTTTGCTCATTCCCCACTCGCACACCATCTTGCGCGCGAGCTCGGTCGCCTTTTCGAGATCGTCGTGGGCTCCGGTCGTGACCTGGTCCAGGACAATCTCCTCGGCGATGCGTCCGCCCATTTTCACGGCGATCATGGCCTCCACATAGGCGCGGTCGTGGCTGTGCTTGTCGGCTTCGGGAAGCAGCATCGTCACGCCCATGGCCATCCCGCGGGGAATGATGGTGACCTTGTGTATGGGGTCGGCTTCATCGATGCACGCAGCGACGAGGGCGTGTCCCGCTTCGTGATAGGCGGTCGCTCGTTTTTCCTCGTCGCTCATGATCAAGGAACGCCGTTCGGCTCCCATGAGGACCTTGTCCTTGGCGTCCTCGAAGTCGAACATCGTGACCGTCTTCTGGCCTCGCCGCGCGGCACTGAGCGCCGCTTCGTTGACCAGGTTGGCGAGGTCGGCGCCGGAGAACCCCGGGGTTCCGCGGGCGATAATGGAGAGGTCGACGTCGTTCGCGAGAGGGATCCGGTTGGTGTGGACTTTGAGAATGCCTTCCCGGCCGGACACGTCCGGCAGCGAGACGACGACACGCCGGTCGAAGCGGCCCGGTCGCAGGAGAGCCGGGTCCAGAACGTCGGGGCGGTTGGTTGCCGCAATGAGAATGACGCCCTCGTTGGACTCGAAGCCGTCCATCTCCACCAGGAGCTGGTTCAGCGTCTGCTCGCGCTCGTCGTGGCCGCCGCCGAGTCCCGCTCCCCGGTGACGCCCCACCGCGTCGATCTCGTCGATGAAAATGATGCAGGGAGCGTTCTTCTTGCCTTGCTCGAAAAGGTCGCGCACGCGACTCGCGCCCACGCCGACGAACATCTCGACGAAGTCCGAGCCGCTGATCGAAAAAAACGGCACGTTGGCTTCGCCCGCGACCGCTCTCGCAAGAAGCGTCTTGCCCGTGCCGGGAGCGCCCATGAGCAGCACGCCCTTGGGAATGCGTCCGCCCAGCTTCTGGAACTTCTGTGGCTCGCGAAGGAAATCGATGATCTCCTGGAGCTCTTCTTTCGCTTCGTCGACGCCCGCTACCTCCTTGAACGTGACTTTCTTCTGCTGGCTGCTCGAGAGCTTGGCCTTGCTTTTTCCGAAGGACAAGGCCCGGTTGCCCGAGCCTTGCATCTGCCTCATGAAAAAGATGAGAAAGGCGATCATGATGACGATGGGTGTCCAGCTCACGAGGTGGGTCACCCAGGAGGAGCTGTTCGCATCCCGGGCGCTGACCTCGACGCCTTTCTCCAGCATCGTGTTGACGAGGTTCTCCATTTCCGGGGCGAAGGTGCGGATCGCGGTCCCGTTCTTGAACTCGCCGACAATCGTGCTGCCCGCTCCCGTACCGGTGACGGTCACCTTGGCAACGTTGCCGCGCTCGAGCTGCTCCATGAACTCACTGAAGCTGAGCTGCTGCTCCTTTTGCTGGATACGCCAGGAGACGTTCCAGAAGAGAACGATGACGAGAGCCGCCACCATCCAGAACATCAAGTTCTTCATGGTTGAGTTCAAGACGAAGCCTCCTGGGCAATGCCGATGTAAGGCGTGCCGCGGAAATGTTCATGGTAGCCCAGGCCATAGCCGGCCACGAATCCTTCCTTCTCCAGCTCGAAGCACGCGTAGTCCACGGGACAGTCCACCTTCCGGTTGAGCTCCCGGTTGATGAGCGCCGCGACCTTGAGGCTTCGCGGTTTCCACGCTTCTTCGATGTGTCCCACGATGAAGCTCAGCGTGACGCCGGTGTCTACAACACCCTGGATGAGGAGCACGTCGCGCGAGCTGTACTCCGTCGGTGCTCCAAACGCGATGTCGACGCGACGGGCCTCCGAAGTGCCGACTTTCAGAAAATCACAGGTCAGCGAGCACTCGATGGACCGGATCAGGTCTGCCATGAAGACCATGGAGTTCGGAAGAACCCCGATGCAGGCGATGTTGCCATCCGGATAGTCCCGGGCGATACCCAGTCCGAGCTCCCGGACGCGCTCGGCGATCAGTTCCTCCGAGAACAAAACGGATAGATGGCCGTTTTCACTCATGCGTCATTTGCTCTCAGGCCGGCTTCCCATTCGAGAAGCAGTCCGCGACCTCCGGGCGTCAGCCGCGCGGCCTCCGCCACCGCATGCCCGGCCACCCACAGGATCTCGCCATCTTGGTGGACGACCAGCGGAACCCGTTTGCGGTCGGCTTTGGCGACTTTCCGCTCCATCAAGTACCGCGACAACGCCTTGGTTCCGGGAGCCCCGAGCGGATGGAACCGATCTCCTCGCCTCGGACTCCTGATCGTGAGCTCCTCGAGCTCATCGCCGATTCCGATGAGAACCGAATTGCCCGCGGCAGGGCGGCCCATTCCCGGCAAATCCACACAACCGCTTGCTAGAGAAGCCTTTAGAATGCCGTTCATTTCACGCAGAGCCACGCGCGCCGGGAAACGAAGACGGTACTCGTATCCATTATAGCCGTGTTTCGAGGAATTTCGCGGCTCGAACCTGAGCGAGCCGAAACTTCGCCCGACGACGATCCCGGGCACATGAATCTCGCGCCCACTCGTTTCGGACTCGGTGAGCCGGAGCACGTCGTCGACGTGAACGGTTCCGACGTTGTCGAGCGAGCCTCTCGCCTCCTCGATGGCCCGGCGCACGAGGCGCCTCGCGAGCGCCGGATGGAGCGTCGAGAGCGCTTCGATCGTCAGGTCTACCCCACCGGCGCTCCGGCTGGCCACCTGGCGGTAGGCGACGTCCACCTGCTGCTCCAGGAACTCGTCCTCCACACGAAGGATACGAGCGGTGCGCGCCAGAGTTTCCGTGAGCCGGGGATTGTAGTCACCTGCCAGCTCCGGGAGCGTCCGGAGACGCAATCGGTTGCGCGTGAACGCCGGATCGTGGTTCGAAGTGTCGTCGCAGCAGTTGATCTTCAGCTCATCGAGAAAGGCAAGGACTTCGCTCCGGCGGTGCTCGATCAGCGGTCGGACGCGCCGGCCCATCGAAGGGCGGACACCCGCGAGCCCGCGACGGCCCGCGCCTCGGAAAAGTCGAAAGAGAAACGTCTCCGCCTGATCGTCCATCGTATGGCCCAGCGCGATCCGACGGAATCCCTCGCGCTCGGCGATCCCCTCGAGAAAGGCGTAGCGGCTCACGCGGCCCTGCTCCTCCACCGAGCGGCGATGACGTCTGGCCTCGGCACCGACGTCCGCGTGCCCGGAGTAGAACGGCAGGTCGAGCTCCACCGCTTTTGCCCGACAAAACGCCTCGTCGTCGCTGGCCTCCGGCCGAAGCCCGTGGTTCAGGTGGGCGACAGCGAATTCGATCGACAGGTTGCCCCTCAGCTCATCGAGCGCGTGTGTCAACGCGACGGAATCCGGTCCACCGGAAAGTGCCACCAGAATCGAGTCGCCCGACTCCACCATCTCGTAGCGACGGATAGTCTCCGACGTCTTGCGAACGAACGGGTGATGGCGTTTCATGGTCGTTTTCGTCAGGGCACCCTCCGATGGGAACGGGAGCCAGGGACGTTTTCCTATAGTATATTGGTAAGTATCGGTGAGCTTTCGCAAAACGACAAGTGCCGTTCCAACAGGAGCCGGCGAGAGAGGTCGTTGCTATACGAGTGCACCGTCGCCATTCGGCAAGAGTTTCGCTCGCAGGAGTAGCTGAGAGCGGTATAAGGCTTATTCAGTCGGCCCGGTGGGGGGAAGTATGGAATGCTATCAGTGCCACGAGACCGACGAGGAGAAGGATATCAAGAAGTGCGTCATCTGCTTCCGCCACTTCTGTAACGATTGCGGCAGCGATCGGGGTGGACGGATGTTCTGCTCCAAGCATTGCTCGGACTTTTTTTTCTTCGGCGATGAGGATTGACTAGTCCCCTGTATCAGAGGTTCGTTGCCTAAGGCTCGAGGCCATTTTGTGTGCTGGCGAGGCGCGCCGACGAAGTCATATCGGGATATTTCGAGGAGGCGCAACGAAGCCAGCGCGCAAAAGGGGCCGAGAATTAGGTGACGTACTTCTGATACAGGGGACTATCTCCGTCGCCTCGCCCGGACTCTGAGAACGCGTCGATCGGCGACCTTCTCCACGGTGAGAAGAGCGGAACCCACCTCGATCTCCTCGCCCTCTACCGGAATCCGCCCCAGGCGCCTCAGGACGAAGCCCGCGACCGTGTTGTAGTCGGGCTCTTCCGGGAGCTCGAAGTCCACTTCGTCGTTCAGCTCTTTCACCGGTATACCGGCATCGAGCAGATAGCTTCCGTCGGACAGCTTCTGGATGCGAGGCGCGGCGGCGTCCGTTTCGTCCCTCAGCTCTCCGACGATTTCCTCCAGTAGGTCCTCCAGCGTCACGATCCCCTCGACACCCCCGTGCTCGTCGACCACCATCGCCATATGGACGCCCTCTTTCTGCATCTGCTCGAGCGCCTGCTCGACCTTGGCGGTATCGGGCAAGTAGTAGACCTTGCGCAGGACCTGGCGGAGGTGAAAGGGGCCGCGGGCGCCCCAGTACGTGATGATGTCCTTCGAGTAGATCAGGCCTTCGACGTTATCGAGCGAGCCCCGATAGACCGGCATTCGCGAGAAGCGTCGCTTCTGAATCAGCGCCACAATCTCCTCGAGCGGGGTGTCAGCTTCGACCGCGACGATTTCCGTCCTGGGTACCATCACCTCGCCGACCCGGTGCTCACCCAGCTCGATCACCTTTCGAAGCATCTCCCGCCGGCGACCGCGCTCGCTCTCCGGGTCGACACCGGCGAAGAGTATCGCCCTGATCTCTTCCAGCGTGATCTCGTGGTGCAAGGGGCGAGGTCGCTCCCCGACCAGCCGGAGGAACGCATTCGAGATGGCAGTCAGGAGTCGAACCGCCGGTCCGAGGATCTTGATGAGGAGCGTGATAGGACCGATGACCACGAAGGCCCAGCGCTCGGGGTGCCGCGCCGCGAAGCTCTTTGGCACCATCTCGCCGAAGACGAGGATCAGGGCAGTGAGCCCGATCGTCGCGAGGGCGATGGTCTCTTCGCGCTCGTGGGGCGATGCGACGAGGAGCGTGACCGCGTAGGTCAAGAGGGCACCCGCGGCAGTGTTGACGAAGACGTTGCCGGTCAGGATGGTGCCGAGAACCCGCTCGGGATAGGTGATGACCCGCCGTACCCGGCCGGCCGCATGGTGGTGCTCTTCCAGGTGCCGCAGGCGATAAGGGTTCACCGACATCAGGGCGGTTTCGGAGCCGGAGAAGAAGGCCGAAAGCGCCAGAATGAGAAGCAACGCGAGAACGGTTGCAAGTAACATAGTTTTCGTCTGGCTGGGTTGGTGTCGTCCGATTGGCGTCCATTATAGAATCAGCCGGTTCGAATGACCGACGGCGAAGCTGTCGCACCAGTTTCCCTCTTCCCGGCCGGCCTTCGCTGAAAGCTTCGGCCGGTCCGCCGTAACCTTGGCGGAGGCGGAAAGGGAGAGGGTGGCCGCACGAGCCTACGCTTTCAGCGCGAGCTGCGGCCGGGTGAGGGTGCTCCGCCGAACAGGAGGTGGTTCCGGTGAGTGGTGGCGGCATTTTCATGTTGATTGTCATTCTGGGCGGGATCTGGGGCGGTTTCGTCTATTTCCTCTACCAGACGGTAAAACAGAGAGACTAGTCTAATGCCGTTCCAACTTTTGCGACTAGGCTGGAAACTCACTGGAACGGCAACGCATCGCCCGGGTGCACGGTCGTCCCTTGGGGGATCAAGTTGGAACGGCACTAGCAGGGTGATCAGGAATGCGACCGCAGCCTGCCGAGCGGCAGCCAACGCGTCTGCGCGAGAACGGCCCGAATGGGCCGGTAGCACACCGAGCGCCGAGCGGAGCCCTCAGCCGCCGCGGAGCGCGAAGTCGCGAAGCGGCAGCGAGCCCCGTACCGCCGTACGGGGCGAGCCTCGATGAGGCGAGGAACCGAATCGAGATGCGGAATGTCCGAGGCGACGCGCGCGAACGAGGAGTGAGCGCGCGATGATGCACTAAAGATCGCATGCGCATTGGCGTCATCGGCGCGGGCGGCTGGGGAACGGCGCTTTCGAAGACGTTCTCCGACAGCGGTCACGAGGTCACGCTCTGGTGCCGCGAAGACCCCGTCCGGGCCGATATTCACGACCGCCGCGTCAACGAGCACTTCCTGCCAGACATCGAGTTGCCGGAAACCCTTCGGGTGACCGGCGATCTCTCTGAGGCCGCCGTCGGCGCGGAGATGATCGTTCTCGCCGTTCCCTCGCAGTACCTCAGGGGTGTGCTGGGCGCGCTAGCCCCGTCGCTCGGCGCCTCGCCCTTGCTGGTGAGCGCGACCAAAGGCATCGAGGAGGGCACCCTTCTCAGAATGAGTCAGGTCGTTGATGAGGTGCTGCCCTTCGACACCGACGTCGTCGCGATATCCGGACCCACCTTTGCCCGGGAAGTCGGCCTCGGGCAGCCCACCGCTCTCGTCGCCGCCAGCCGCGACCCGTTGCCCGCCCTCAGCGTTCAAGCCGAGCTGTCGACATCGAGCTTCCGCATCTACACCAACGACGACCTCGTGGGCGTCGAGCTGGGGGGAGCACTCAAGAACGTGGTAGCGATTGCCGCTGGAGTGGCGTCCGGCCTCGGTCTCGGGCACAACCCGCTGGCGGCGCTCATGACGAGGGGCCTCGCCGAGATATCGCGTCTTAGCGAGGCTCTGGGCGGAAAGCGGGAAACACTGGCCGGGCTTGCCGGAATGGGGGATCTGGTTCTCACGTGCACCGGAGGCCTGTCACGCAACCGGCGCGTCGGGATGCAGCTGGGCGAGGGAAAGAACCTCGAGGAGATCCTCGCCACGATGGAGATGGTGGCCGAAGGTGTGCGGACGACCCATGCGGCCGTGGCGCTCGCCAGAAAACACGACGTCGAGATGGCCATCGTCTTTCAGATGGAGCGTTTGCTGCGGGGAGAGACCACCCCGCAGGATGCGATCCGTGCTCTTATGTCCCGCCCGCTGAAGGCGGAATAAAGCTGGCTGCTCGCTTTCCTGCGACTCCTCACGAACGAAAGCGTGATGGGTGACCAGAGACGTTCGCTCGAGCAGGCGTGGAGCTCATACGAGCAACTGCTGTCGCAAGACCCGGTGACCTACTCGGAAGAGCCCGAAGGGATGGAACCACTGCTTGCGAATCACTGTAGACTTGGCGGATCGTCGAGGAATTTCTGGACCGATGCCTATCTAGCAGCTTTTGCCGAGGCTGGGAACACGAGCCTCGTCACTCTCGACAAGGGGTTCCAGCGATTCCCGAACTTGCCGCTCGTGCTCCTGGCTTGACTCGGAACTTCTCGTCCCGGATGTCCTGATACATGTGCTCCGCCTCGTCCCAGGCGCCGCGATTCAGTCGAATCGCTCGATGATCTCGTAGAGCGTCGTTCGCTGGGCGGGCCGGAAGCCGGCTTCGCGAATCAGAGTCTTCACTTCTTCCGTCGTCGTCTGGTTGATGAATCCGGTGGCGGCGTGGACGTTCTCTTCGAACAGCGTTCCCCCGAAATCATCGGCACCCCAGTGAAGAGCGACCTGACCGGCCTTCTTGCCCTCGGAGAACCACGAGGCCTGGACGTGATCGAAGTTGTCGAGGTAGAGCCGCGAGGCGGCGAGGATACGGAGGTAAGGGTTCGGTCCGACGTGGAAGGGGATCTTCTTGTTGAGCGGTGTGTTGCCCGGCTTGAAGCTCCACGGAACGAAGGCTGTAAATCCGTGACGTTCGTCCTGGAGCTCCCGGATGGCGTCGAAGTGCTCGACGATGTCCTCTTCGTTCTCGACGTGGCCGTACATCATGGTGGCGGTGGAGCGAAAGCCGAGAGCGTGCGCCTCGCGATGGACGTCGATCCAGCCGTGGGCGAGTCCCTTCTTGTGGGAGACCTTGCGCCGCACGCGGTCGGCCAGGATCTCGGCGCCGCCGCCGGGGATGGTGGTCTGGCCCGCCTCCTTGAGCTTCGTCAGCACCTCGCGGAGCGGTAGCCCCGATACCGCAGCCATGCCCTCGATCTCGACGGCCGACCAGAAGTGGGGGGTCACGTCGGGGTAGCGCTCCCGGAAGGCCCGGATCATGTCGAGGTAGTAATCGAAGGGAAGCTCCGGGTTGACGCCGCCCTGCATTAAAACGGTGGTCGCACCCTTTTCCACCGACACGCCGATCGTCTCGAGCATCGTCTCGATGCTGTGTGTGTAGCCTTGCTCGTGGCCGGGCGGCCGATAGAACGCGCAGAAGGTGCAGTCGACGTTGCAGACGTTCGTGTAGTTGGGATTGGTGTCCACGACGAAGGTGACGAAGCCGTCCGGGTGGAGCCGCTGGCGCACCCCCATCGCGAGTTGCCCCAGATCCAGTAGCGACGCGTCCCGCAGGAGGTAGATTCCTTCCTCTCGCGAGAGACGCTCACCCACGTCCACCTTCTCCCGAATCGAATCGAGGCCGATGCCGTTCGTGCTCATGTGGCTCTCAAATCGGCGCCAGAAAGCCGTGCTCATCGTTGATCTCCCGGAACCGCGCGAGCCCTTTCATTTCCTCGGGCCCGAGTCGAAAGTGGAAGTTCCTCAGGTACGAGGCCAGGGCAGGCGCATCGCCCAGATCGCCGGCGAATCGCTCGGCGATGGCATCGATCTGCGTCATGCCGAGCTCGAAGGATTCCTCCAGGAGCGCCGCAAACTTCTCTTTCACCGCGCTCGTGAGGGAGCGTCGGATCGCCCACAAGGCGAAGACGAACGGCAACCCCGTCCACTCCCACCAGATCGTGGCAAGGTCATAACGGTGCGGGAATCCGGTGCTCGGCCGGCGCCGTCTTTCGAGTGCCTCGTTGCCGATGACCAGAAACGCGTCCAGGCTCTCCCGCTCGCCTCGAACATACTCTTCGGGCACGATGCTCTCTTTCACTTCGAGGAGCGCCCGAAGCAGACGAACGGAGGTCGAGGTCTCCTCGGTAATCCCCACGCGAGCACCAGCGAGCTCCGCGATGGGCTTGCGACTGAAAAGGAGAATGCTGCGCACCTCCTCGCGGCTGGCGATCCCGAGTCTGGCGATCGGCTCGTAGCGGTCTTCGTACTGAAGGTAGTCCGCGGTGGCGAGAATGCCGGCGTCGATCTCACCGCGCGAGGCGAGCCTCCCGAGCTCGGCGGGTGGTGTCGCGATGAGGCGGTGGCCGTCCAGCAGCGGATAAAAGGGCTGACAGTTGAGGTACTCGATCTGGCCGATCAGGAGTCGCATCGTGCCCAGCCGGTGGCCACGCGAATCAATTGTAGATGTGGACGACGTTGTAAAGGGCATCGCGCTCGACCGGCACCTTGCCCGCCTCCCGGATCATCTGGATGAGCTTGTCCCGCGCGAGGCCAATCGGGCTTCCGGCCTGCGCGTAATGGGCAATGCGCTCCTCGCCGATCGTGCCGTCGAGGTCACTGGCCCCGAAGTTCAGGGCGATGGAGGCCGTCTCCTCACCGAGCATGACCCAGTACGATTTTACGTGGTCGAAGTTTTCGAGCATCAGCCTCGCGCAGGCGATGGTCCTCAAGTCCTCGATCGCCGAGGCCTGTCGCTCGGCAAGCCCAGTTTTGCCAGGCTGCAGCGCCAGAGGAATGAAGGACAGAAACCCGGGGGTGTCGTTCTGAGCGGCCCGGAGCTTCAGCATGTGCTCGACCCTTTCCTCGTAGGTCTCGATGTGACCGTACAGGAGCGTGGCGTTCGAGGGGATGCCCATCCGGTGCGCGATGGCGTGGATCTCGAACCACCGCTCGGCTCCCATCTTGTGCTTGAAGGTCTTCTGTCGGACCCGCTCGGAAAAGACTTCCGCCCCGCCGCCCGGCAGGCACGCGAGGCCCGCCTCGCGCAGCGTACCCAGAACTTCTTCGATCGAGAGTCTCGCGATGCGTGCGAACCAGTCGATCTCGACCGCCGTCCAGGCCTTGATCTGGATCTTCGGGAACTCGTTGTGAATGTGCCGGACGATGTCGAGATAGTGCTCGAAGGGCCACTTGGGATGCAGGCCTCCCACGATGTGCACTTCGGAGAGCTCCTCACTCAGCTTGCCGAGGATCTCGTCCATGGTCATCTCGTAGGCATGTTCGTCGCCGGGTTTGGCGGCAAAATCGCAGAAGACGCAGTCGAGAACACACAGATTGGTGGGGTTCACCTGTCGATTCATGACGAAATAGACGTAGTCGCCCGATCGGCTCCGCTTGACGTGATCGGCCATCTTGCCGAGCGCGGTCAGATCCCAGGTGGTCAGGACCCTCAGGCCGTCCTCGCGCGCGAGCGGCTGCCCGGCCAGGACTTTCTTCCAGATCGTAACAAGACCCGTGTCCTGAAAGGCGATGTCTTCAACGACGGCTGTCGTCAACTTCGTGTCTCCTTGCTCGAATTCTTTCACATGGCCGGCGGCTCACGCCAGAGTGGCTAGTGCACGAACCCGCTAATCCTGCCGCAAATTCCTCGTCCTTTTCCGCGCTGGCGGCGTTGCGACATTGGTTGCAGTTCGGCCTCCGGCCTAGCCCTCCGCTCGACAAGCTCGCTGCGGAAGGCGCGTCGGAGCGCCTTGCCAGCACGAAAAATGACCTTGGAATTTGCCGACAGTATCAGCAGGTTCATGCACTAGCCGAGCTCCTCCGAGCGCCAGCCCCCCTCGACGGGCACTTCGAGCACTCGAAGCACCTTGTCCGTGAAGCCGTCCACGACCTCGTCCATGGAGCTCGGGTTCTGGTACCAGGGGGGTGAGACGGGCATGATGATCACCCCCTCGCGGGAGAGCTTGAGGGCGTTCTCAAGAACGATCGAGGACCACGGCGTCTCGCGAATCCCGACCACGACCTTCATTTGCTCCTTCAGAGCCACCTGGGCGGCGCGCGTGATCAGAGTGTCCGCGATACCGTTCGCGATCTTCGCCAGCGTGGAGATACTGCAAGGAACAATGACGAGCGCGTCATAGCGATTCGAGCCGGAGGCCAGTGGCGCGGATAGATCGTCGTCGGAAAAGACCGCCTTGACGTGCGGTTCGAGCTCTTCGACGCTCGACGAAAGCTCGTGCTCGAGGAGCTGGCGGCCCCATCGGGAGACGATCAAATATTTCTCGCCTGGACACCGCTTGAGCAGGGAGACTCCGTAAATAACTCCAGATGAGCCAGTTATGGCGATAACAGTCTTCATGCCGAACTCCCTGGCGACAGGAGGCCGAGGCCGACCGCGACGAAGCCAAGCACCACGAATCCCACGACGGCGTTGATCTTGAAGAAAGCCAGATCCACATCGCCCGCTTCGCGGTGCTCGAGGTACAGGAGGGCACCGATCACGACAAGCAGGATGGCTGCGGTGGCACCTTCGAGGGCGACCCAATAGAGCAGGCAAAGCAGAACGAAGGCGGCCAGGTGGAAGGCGAGCGAGATCGCGAGCGCGCGGTTCCGCCCCAGGCGGGCGGGGAGCGAATTCAGGCCGCGCGACCGATCGAACGCTTCATCCAGCGTGGCATAGATGATGTCGAAGCCAGCCACCCAGAAGAAAGTAAACAGAGCCAGAAGTGCTATCGGGACCGGGTCGTCGAAGCTGAGGTTGACGGCATACCAGGCTCCGAGAGGACCCATGGCGAGCCCGGCGCCCACCCCGAGGTGCGCCCACATCGTAAAGCGCTTGAGCAGGGGGTAGCCGAGAAAGATGACGAGCGGTAGGGGCGACCAGGCCAGGCACTTCGGTGAAATCAAATAGGCAGCGGTGAGGTACAGAGCCGCGCTCAGGCCCGTGACCAGCCAGGCTTCCGCAAGCTTCATGGCACCACTCGGGAGCCCACGATTCCTCGTCCGCGGATTGTCACGGTCGATGTGCCGGTCGAGGATGCGATTCAGACCCAGGGCGGTAGCGCGGGCTCCGGTACCGGCCACGAGGATGAGCAGAAAGACGCGCATGGTTATGTCACCCTTTGCGAGAAGCGCTCCACTCACCAGCATCGGAAAGGAAAAGAGCGTGTGCTCGATCTTGACGAAGCGGCTGTACGTGGTGAATCGTCCTGTCATGCGATCTCAAAAATAGTCGAAACTCCTTTGACATGCCAAAGCCATGCCTACTAGAATCCCGGCCATCGCCTCGATGCAAAAGGACCAGTCTCAGTCTTGCGCAAGAGAAGAGCTACCGCCAGTTCCTTCCACAGGGTACGTGTGCGGTGGTAGTGTGATGGACGAACCGGAGCAAGAGCTTCCGGTTGTCGATGGAGGTGGGCTGCTGCCATGAAGAAGAAGAAGAAGAAAGCCAAGAAGAAGGTGGCCAAGAAGAAAGCCACCAAGAGAAGAGTGGCCAAGAAGAAGACCAGGAAGAAAAAGACCAAGAAGAAGGTGGCCAGGAAAAAGAAGAAGAAGGTAGCCCGTAAGGCGAAGAAGAAGGCCGCCAGAAAGAAGAAGACCAAGAAGAGAGCCACCAAGAAGAGGGCCAAGAAAAAAGCGGCCAAGAAGAAAAAGAAGAAGGTAGCGAAGAAGGCCAAGACAAAGAAGGCGAAGAAGAAAACCGCCAGGAAGAAGACCAGGAAGGCCGCGCCCAAGAAGAGGGCCGCGCCCAAGAAGGCCGCGCCGAAGCCGGCTGCTCCTGCCGCAGCGCCCGCGACGCCGGCCCCTTGGGCGCCCACTCCCGTGGCGCCCGCCGAGCGGCGTCCGTGGGAAGCGCCATCAACGGGTGGTGACGCCGGCGGCGAGTCCGATTCCGACGAGGATGTCGGCGGCGGCGGAGACGACGACGTCGGTGGTGGCAGTGGCCCCGCCTTCTAGGCTGCCAGAAGACTCTGTGAACCCTCTCCCCTCTCGGGGAGGGGGTTCCAGAACGCCGGGAGGTCGTCCTATTCGTCCATGCGAAAACGGCCGTCTTGGGCGAAGTGCTTCATGTCACACGTGGGGCACTCGATGAATTCCTTCCCGGCCTCTTTCTTGACCATTCCCCCGGCATCCTCGGCTTCGATCGGATTGCCACAGGTACAGTACAGCACACCTTCCTCGAGAAAGACGTCGGCTTCGGCTTCCAGCTCTCCGCTCATGTTCGAACCTCCGACTCGTCTGTGAATATTCCAAAAGTATAACATAACAAAGGCTTTGCTACTCGTGATCTCCTGCGCGCGCCCGCGAATCTCGCCACGGAGTCGCTTTCCCATCGGGGAAAGCGTTCGTGATAGGATTTCGCGGTCCAAGCGGGCGTTCCCTCCCGGGTAGCGTCCTCAAGCATCTCTAGAAGAGTGGCCATGATGAAAACGAAGTTCCGCATTATCTTCCCAGCCCTGTTGTGCTCGGTGCTCCTGCTCGCCTCGTGCGGCGGAACCGATATCGGGGTCTCGTCCGAAGAGATTCTGATCGGGACCTGGGCTCCGATGACCGGCGAGTTCGAGAACCTGGGTAACTGGGCCCGTTCGATGGAGGCGTACTTCAAGCACGTCAACGACCAGGGCGGGATCCACGGCCGGCGAGTCAACCTGATTATCAAGGACGACAACTACAATCCTGAGCGCACCCGGGAAGTCGTCAACGAGCTCCTCACCCAGGACCGCGTCTTCTGTATCGTCGGCGGCATTGGCACCGCGCACTCCCTCGCGGTCAAGGATGATATTCAGATCCGGCTCGTTCCCTGGATCAACCCCGGTTCCGGTTCGAGCGTGTGGACGAACCCGATGCACGCCTACACCTTCTCGATCCTCCCGACCGACCCAAAGGCGGCTCAGATTCTCACGCGGTACGCCGTCGAGGACCTGGAACTTACCAAGATCGGCGTGTTCCATCAGAACGATTCTTTCGGTGCCCAGGGGCAGGAGGGTGTCCGGCTCGCGTTGAGAAGGTCGGAGAAAGAGGCGGAGCTCGTTGCATCCGTCGCCTATAACCGGACGGACGAGGACTTCGTTGGCTACGCCAAAGAGCTCCAGGAGGCCGAGGCGGAAGCAGTGGTGCTCTGGGGAGTTCCGTCCCGGGTGGCTGGACTCGTCGCCGCGATGGGCGAGATCGACTATCATCCACAGCTTCTCGGACACTTCTCCCTCGCCGACGCACGCATGACTCGGCAGGGCGAAGCCTGGGAAGGGGCCATCGTAGCCTCCGGGGCACCCGACATAGAGGGTGACGAGCCGGGCGTCAAGCGCGCCCGCGCGATTGCCGAGCAGTACGCGCCGGACATTCCTTTCGGCGACAACGTTCTCATGGCGATGTCGTGGGCGGAGCTCCTGGCGGAAGGAATGGAGCGTGCCGGTCCCGAGTTGACCCGCATCGCGCTCATCAGCGCCCTCGAGCGAATCACCGACTGGGACGACAACCTCCTGGGCCAGCCCTTCAGTTTCAGTGTGGAGAACCACCTGGGCTTCGACTCGGTCGTGCTGAAGAAAGTCGAAGGCGGCAAGTATGTAACGCTGACAGACTGGCTGGAGTAGGCCGGCCAGCTGACGCGAGGTCTCAACAAGCCCTCAACCCCGAAGCCCTCAACCCCGCAACAAGGAGGGTCGAGCATGAAGTTCGGCAGGACGGTCCGAAGGCTACGCGAGCAGAGGAACATCAGCATCGCGGAATTCGCCAAGAGAGTGGGAATAAGCCCTACCTACCTGGCGCCTATCGAGCGAGACGTCTTCCCGCCCCCGGCGGAGAAGAAAGTCGTTCGGATCGCAAGGGCTCTCGATCAGGATCCGGACGAGTTTCTGGCGCTGGCGGGCCGCATCGCGCCAGATATTCGCCGCATTATCAAGAAGCAGCCCTCCCGGACGGCCAGGCTTCTCAGGGCCATCGATGGCCTCCCGGAGGAGGAGATTGAGGGGCTCGTGAAAGCGGCGAAGAAGAAGGGCCGTCGAAAGAGCCGCCGCCGGCGCGCCACCGTTTGAAACGGCTGGTCTGCCACGGGGACAGGTAATTCTTCTGGGGGACAGGTAATTCATTTTCCCCTCCTCAGCCCGTGAAAATGAAATACCTGTCTCCCGAAAGGCACTGCCTGTCCCGGTGGTAGGATCCCCCGCATGTCGAAACCGACGATCGATGGCGGATTCCCGGATCTCCGGATCGTCGCCGTCGACGACCTCCTGCTGCACGAGGAAGCGGATCTAGAACGTGTGGCTCGACTGCTCGATCGGCTGTCGGCCGACGGCATCCTCAGGAATCCGCCGATCGTGGCCAGCCTTCCCGGAAGCGAGCGGTACATTCTCCTGGATGGCGCCAATCGCGTCTCTGCGATTCAGAATCTCGAGATCTTTCATCTGCTCGTCCAGGTCGAGCGGTTCGAGGCCCAGGAGCTCGCGATCTCGCACTGGAACCACGTCATTCGCGATCTGGAGGCGGAGGAGGTCACCGAGAAAGCTCGCGGCATCGACGGTGTAGAAACCGCGACGGGAGAGCTCGAGGCGGCCAGCCGCGAGAATCCCGGGTTTCTCTGCAGCATCGTCACCCGCGATGGCCAGGCGTTTCATCTCTCCGGCCCGGCCGATCTTCCGGGGCGGGTTCGGCGGCTCAAGGCGATCTGTGACATCTACTATCGCCGTGATGCCCGGATGGATCGAGTCAACCACGCCGATTTGGAGTCTCTTCGTCACCACCATCCGCACTTCGGTGCCCTGGTCTTGTTCCCGGACTTCGGAAAGAACGATGTGCGTGCGGTGGCGGAAGCGGACGAGCGGCTTCCGTCTGGAGTTACGCGCATCCTCGTACCCCGCCGCGTGCTCGGCTTTAACCTTCAGCTTGCCCTCCTCAAATCGAGCCTTCCGCTGGACGAGAAACGACGCTGGCTCACGGAGGAGATTCACCACAAGGTGACGGAGAACAAGGTCCGCTACTACCAGGAACCGACTTTCGTCTTTGATGATTAACATCCGCGAGCATCCAGCTTCCAGCATTCAGGTCCAGAAAGATGGCGGAGTGCCAAAAGCACGTTCCTCTCCCCCGTCGGGGGAGAGGCTAGTTGTGGGGGGACTGAGTCTCCTGGATGCTGGATGCTGGATGCCGGATGCTGTACCATTCCCGTATGTCCGGCCATTCCAAGTGGCATTCCATCAAGCACAAGAAGGCGGCCACGGACGCCAAGCGGGGAAAGGCCTTCACCCGGCTGATCAAAGAGGTCACCATTGCGGCTCGCGATGGTGGTGGCGACATGAACTTCAACCCTCGGCTACGCCTCGCGGTGGAAAAGGCGAAGGCCGAGAATATGCCCAAGGAGAACATCGAGAGGGCCATCAAGAAGGGGACGGGCGAGCTCGAAGGCTACAGCCTCGAAGAAGTCCACTATGAGGGCTACGGGCCGGGTGGCGTTGCGGTCCTCATGGAGGCCACGACGGACAATCGGAACCGTACCGTCAGTGAAGTCCGGCATCTCTTCACGAAATACGGTGGAAATCTGGGGGAGGCGGGCTCCGTCGCCTGGATGTTCGACAAGAAGGGGTATCTCGTCGTCGAAAGAGAAGCGGCCGACGAGGAGACGATTCTCGAAGTGGCGCTCGAAGCGGGCGCCGAGGACGTGAACGAGGACTACAGCCACTGGAAGATCCTGACGCCGCCCTCAGCTTTCGAGGATGTCCGCCGGGCGCTGAACGAGAAGGAGATTCCGGCTACCGTCGAGCAGCTGGCTATGATTCCCCAGTCGAGTGTCAAAGTGGAAGGCAAGCAGGCGCAGCAGATGCTCCGTCTGATGGAGGCTCTGGAGGACCACGAGGATCTGACTCATGTCTGGGCCAACTTCGATGTCGAAGAGAAAGAGATCGAAGCGGCCATGTCCAGCTGAGCGGCTCCGACGGCGGCTCCTTCCGACTCGCGGCCGTGAGAATTCTCGGGATCGACCCTGGCACCAAGGCCACCGGCTTCGGGGCAATAGACTCCGACGGCAACCACAGCACTCTTGTCGAGCACGGAGTCATTCGTCCGGGCCCCGCACTGCCCTTTCCGGAGAAGCTCCGGAGAATCCACGCGGAAATCATTCTCACCATCGAGCGCTGTCGGCCGCAGCAGGTCGTGGTCGAAAGTCTGTTCTACGCGACCAACGTCAAGAGCGCCCTTCGTCTGGGACACGTGCGCGGCGTGAGCCTCCTCGCGGGGGTCGAGCGCGGGCTTCCTCTCTTCGAGTACGCCCCGCTGGAGGTGAAGCAGGCCGTCGTCGGTTACGGCCGTGCCGACAAGGAGCAAGTGCAGAAGATGGTAGCCTTTTTGCTCGAGATGGACGCCCCACCCGAACCGCACGACGCTGCCGATGCTCTCGCCATCGCTCTGTGTCACGCCCACCAGTTGCGCTTCGCCGAGAAAGTTCAGGGCTGACGATCCGAGAGCAACGAGCACCAGATGATCGCTTTTCTCGAAGGGGAGCTCCGCGAGAAGCAGCCTGGCCAGATCATCGTGACCGTCGCCGGGGTGGGCTATCGCCTCTTCATTCCGGTCTCCACCTACTATGGGCTTCCCGACGTGGGCTCGGCCGTCACGCTCCGTGTCTACACGCACGTGCGTGAAGACGTTCTCGCGCTCTATGGCTTTCTCACGGAAACCGAACAATTCCTCTTCGAGCGGTTGATCTCCGTCGCGGGAGTGGGTCCGGCCCTCGCTTTGAAAGTGATGTCTGGGCTCGAGCCGACGGAGCTGATCGATTCGATTCGCCGCGGGGATCGCCGGCGACTCAACGCCATTCCCGGCGTCGGAAAGAAGACGGCGGAGCGACTCATCGTGGAGTTGCGAGACAAGATGCCCGCGTCCGGTGATGTGGAGGAACCGGCGCTCGCGAGGTCGACAAGCGTCTCCCTTGGCGAGGATCTCGTCTCGGCCTGTGTCAATCTCGGCTACCCGCGGTATTCGGTGGAGAAGGTTGTTGACGATGTGGTGACGGAAGATCCGGACGCTACGTTCGAGCAGGCACTGAAACAGGTCCTTCGGAAGTTCTCGAGCTGACCGTGCAGGTGACGCAACTCGAAGAGGCGTATCGCGAGCGACTGCGGGCACGACAGGAGGCTCGCAAGAAGAGCGAGTCGCGCGCCGCACTCATCTCCTGGTTGCGACTCGCCGTCTTCGGTGTCGGGCTCTGGGTGGCCTGGCTGATCTTTGAAACGGATCGCCTGCAGCCGGTCTGGATTCTCCTCCCGGTCGGCCTGTTCCTGTTTCTGGTCTTCCTCCACGCGAGCGCGATGACGGCACACCGACGCGCGGAGCGCGCCGAGGTCTTCTACGCGCGGGGCCTGTCGCGCCTGGAGGATCGATGGGCCGGCACCGGCATGAGCGGCGCCCAGTTCGCCGACGGGGCTCACCCCTATGCGCGCGACTGCGACCTCTTCGGAAAGGGTTCCTTGTATGAGCTTCTCGCCACCACGGTCAGCCCCTGGGGCTCCAAGATGCTCGCGGACTGGCTTCTCGCTCCGGCGGAGGCCGATGAGGTTCGCGCACGCCAGCGGGCGGTGGAGGAGCTCGCTCCGCGTCTCGACCTCCGGGAGACGGTGGCCACCGACTCCGAGCTCGATTCCGAAGAGCTCGATCCCGACGCGCTGTCCCGCTGGGCGACCGAGCCCTCGAAGCTCACATCGCAGGCTGCCGCGACGGTGGCCTTCGTTCTCGGACTCGTCACGCTGGGCGTCGCCATCGCCTGGATCGGATCCTGGGTCCCCCGCGCGGTGGCCCTGACGACGTTCCTGGTGAGCGGCGCCTTCGCCCTGTGGTTCCGGACGCGCGTCAAGGAGGTCATGGCGGGCGTCGAGCACCCCAGCCGGGACCTCGCGGTGCTGAGCTCGCTCCTGGAGCGTCTCGAGCAGGAGGCGTTCGCGACCGGGCGGCTCCGTGAGCTCGAAGAGGCGCTCGTAGTGAACGGCGGCGAGGCCTCACAAGAGATTCATCGGCTGCGACGGATGGTCGAGTTTCTCGACGCGCGGCGCAACCAGCTCTTTCTCCCGCTCGCAGCGCCCCTGCTCTGGGGAACGCAGTTTGCGTTCGCGATCGAGCGCTGGCGGCAACGGATCGGACCGAGGGTTCCGGAGTGGCTCCGCGTCATCGCAGAATTCGATGCGTTGCTGGCTCTCTCGGCGTACCGACACGAGCATCCGCAGGATGCTTTCCCGGAGATCGTGGACGGTGAGCCGGTGTTCGACGCGAAAGCCATCGGACATCCGCTCATTCCGGCGGATCGTCTGGTACGAAACGATTTTCGAATCGGCGGCGAGTTACGGTTGGTCGTGGTGTCCGGCTCCAACATGTCCGGGAAGAGCACGCTGCTGCGGGCGATCGGCGTCAATACCGTCCTCGCACTCGCCGGTGCCCCGGTCCATGCGGCGCGGCTCGCGGTCTCCCCGTTTCAGCTGGCCGCCTCGATCCGGGTGGTCGATTCGTTGCAGGACGGTATCTCGCATTTCTACGCGGAGATTCTCAGGTTGCGGCAGGTGGCGGAGCTCGCAGACGGGGAAAGGCCCCTGCTGTTCCTTCTCGACGAGATCCTGCACGGCACCAATTCGCACGACCGGCGCATCGGAGCGGAGGCGGTCGTTCGCGGACTGGCGGACAAAGGTGCTCTGGGGCTCATCACCACGCACGACCTCGCGCTGGCGCGGGTGGCCGAGGCGATGGGGGAGAGGGCCTCGAACGTGCACTTCGTGGACCATCTCGAGGGTGGCAAGATGAGCTTCGACTACAAGATGCGGCCCGGTGTCGTCGAGAAATCGAACGCCATCGAGCTCATGCGGTCCGTTGGACTAGATGTCTAGTGCCCCGTCCCGGAAGTCAGGTTGCATTCGAGCGCCGATGCATCCCGCGTCGCTGCGTTGTGGCTCGGTTGAATACACACGGTATTTCGCCCTCGCCACGCCTTGCGATCCGGGCGCCTCGACGCTCTCGATGCGAACCTCACTTCCGCGACGGGGCACTCGTTTTGCGGCCGGCGTGGAGTGGGACTACGATTCCACGATGAGATGCCACGCCGTCCGGGTCGCTTGTCGCGAGCATCCAGCATCCAGCATCCAGCATCCAGCGTGCAGCAACCGGCGCGTCCAGACGATGTCATGACAGAACGGCTGGTTTCGCTCAAGCGTACGGACGAAGATGTCTCCCTCGACACCAGTCTCCGTCCCCGCCGGTTTACCGAGTACGTCGGCCAGCGCAAAGTCATCACCCAGCTCGAGATTGCCGTTCAGGCGGCACGCGGGCGCCAGGAAGCGATGGATCACATGCTGACCTACGGCCCTTCGGGGCTCGGCAAGACGACCCTTGCCTACGTGGTAGCTGCGGAGCTCGCCGTCAACATCAAGACGACGGCCGGGCCGCTGATCGAGAAGTCCGGCGATCTGGTGGCGCTCCTCACGAACCTCGAAGACCGAGACGTGCTCTTCATCGACGAGATCCATCGACTTCACCCCGCCATCGAGGAAGTGCTCTATCCGGCGATGGAGGATTACAAGCTCGACATCATCATCGGACAGGGTCCCTCGGCGAAGTCCGTCAAGATCCCGGTCGCCCCGTTCACGCTCGTTGGAGCGACGACGCGTGCGGGCCTCCTCACCGCACCGTTGCGGGCGCGCTTCGGCATCGTGCACCGGCTCGATTTCTACGATGTCGGCGATCTGGCTGCGGTCATCCGCCGCTCCGCCTCCATCCTCGGCGTCGAGATCGAGGACGCCGCCGCGGACGCCATCGCCTGCCGCTCGCGGGGTACACCCCGTATCGCGAATCGCCTGCTGCGTCGGGTGCGTGACTTTGCTCAGGTCAAGGCGGATGGCTCGATCACGACGAGCGTTGCCGGAGACGCGTTCACACTGCTCGAGGTCGACGAGAACGGCTTCGACGAGATGGATCGCAGCATCCTTCTCACGGTCATCGAGAAGTTCAGCGGGGGGCCGGTCGGGCTCGGTACCATCGCGGCCGTGGTCGGAGAAGAGCCCGATACCATCGAGGACATCTACGAGCCCTACCTCATCCAAATCGGCTTTCTGAAGCGAACGCCGCGGGGTCGTGTGGCCACCGATCGCGCCTACCGGCATTTCGGCGTGAGCCCTGCCGAGCAGGAACCGCAGAAGCGCCTGTTTTGACGGACGACTCGCTCCGGCTCTCCGATTTCGACCTACCGCAGGAGCTCATTGCCCAAGCCCCGCTCGCCGACCGGGCAGCCTCCCGCATGCTCTCCATGCTTCCGGATGGCGACATTGCCCATGATCACTTTCGAGACCTTCCGTCGCTCCTGGAGTCGGGAGACCTGCTCGTCGTGAACGACTCCAGGGTTTTTCCCGCCCGTCTCTTCGGAACCACGGACACGGGAGGATCGGTGGAAGTTCTTCTTCTCGAGCAGCTGGCGAGCGATCGCTGGTTGATCCTCGCGCGCCCCGCGAAAAAGCTGCGCAGGGGGGCTCGCGTCCGCTTCGGTCAGGAGCTCGAAGCGTTCGTCGCCGAGGAAGGCGAGGAGGGCCGGCGGGTTGCCGACCTCCAGTGCGAGGGCGATCTGTTCGAGACGCTGGAGCGCGTGGGAAAGACGCCGCTTCCACCCTATATCAAGCGCGAGCGGACCGAGGAGGATTCCGACCGCGAACGGTATCAAACGGTGTATGCGAGAGAGCGGGGATCGATCGCCGCCCCCACCGCCGGCCTCCATTTCACTCCCGAGATGCTGGAGGAGCTCGAGGAGCTTGGCATCCCCTGTGTGAGCATCACGCTGCACGTGGGCTTCGGTACGTTCCAGCCGATCCGCACCGAGGATCTCTCACAGCATCGGATGGAGGCAGAGCGCTACGTCGTTCCCGAGAGTACCGTGGCTGAGATCGAAGCGACGAAATACAACGGTAGACTCGTCGTTGCCGTTGGCACGACCACGGTGCGCGCCCTCGAGAGCGCTGCGCGGTACGGCGTGCTCTCGGCCGGCTCGGGGACGACCGATCTCTTCATCACGCCGGGGTACGACTTTCACGTGGTCGACGCCCTGCTGACGAACTTCCACCTGCCGAAGAGCTCACTATTTCTTCTGGTATCGGCTCTTGGCGGGATCGAGCAGGTGCGGGAGGCCTACCGTGAGGCGGTCCGTGAACGGTATCGGTTCTACAGCTACGGCGATTGCATGCTTCTCTATCCGGCGGCGCACGCTCCGCTTGTCGACTCCCGGCACCGCGGTTCATAATCCTGACCCGTGAACGAACAGACGCTCAAAGCGGCCGTCGACGACAGCCTCGAGCTCAAAAGGAGCTTCTTCGAACGGAACGCGCCGAAGATAATGGAGGCGGGCCGCATCCTTGCCGATGCGCTCCGCGATGGTCACAAGATCCTCGCGTTCGGCAACGGCGGGAGCGCCGCCGATGCACAGCATTTCACCGCCGAGCTCGTGAACCGCTATCGTCACGATCGTCCCGCTCTGGCGGCGATCGCCCTCACAACGGACACGTCCATTCTGACCAGCATTGCGAACGACAGCGCTTACGGCGAGGTCTTCCGGCGGCAGATCGAGGCCCTCGGCGCGCGAGGGGACGTGGCGGTTGCCATCAGCACCAGCGGCAACTCGCCGAACGTATTGCGCGCGGTCGAGGCCTGTCCCGAACGGGGAATCAAGACCATCGGCCTCGCCGGACGGGACGGGGGCGAGCTCGCCTCGATGACCGATCTCTGCCTGGTCGTCCCGCACCGTGAGACGTCGCGGGTCCAGGAGGTCCATGCGATGCTCGTCCATTTCTTCTGCCAGATGATCGAGGACGAGTTGTTTCCGTCCGATTCGAGACGCTGATGTCTCGCTACGCCATCGAGCCCCTGGATCTCTCGGCACTCTCGACCTATCCGTTGGATTCGCGCAAGAGCAAGGTGAGCCGCGAGCAGCTCGCCGCGCCGGCTCAGGAGAAAGCGAGCTTCCGGGACTTCTGGGAAGGGCTTCCCGACATTCTCGCCGCGGCCGACCTTCGCGAGCTCGTCGCCCGCATGCAGCGCGCGAGAAAAGACGACAAGGCGCTCGTCTGGGGGCTCGGCGCGCACGTCATCAAAGTGGGTTTGTCGCCGATCCTCATCGGACTGGCTGACAAGGGCTTCGTCCAGGGGATTGCCCTGAACGGGGCCGGGATCATTCACGACTTCGAGATGGCGATGGTGGGCCGGACCTCGGAGGAGGTGGCGGAGGGCCTCGGCACCGGCCAGTTCGGCATGGCGGAAGAGACCGGCGCGTTTCTCAACGCCGCGATCCGCGAAGGGGTCGAGCAGGGCCTGGGGCTCGGGGAGTCCGTCGGCGCCTGGCTCGATCGCGCAGCTCCGCCGCATCGCGAATCGAGTCTTCTCTGGACCGCCTACCGGCAGGCGATTCCCGTCACCGTGCACGTGGCCATAGGGACCGACATCATCCACATGCACCCTCAGGCCTCCGGTGCCGCCATCGGCGAGGCCAGCCTCATGGACTTTCGTCTACTGGCGTCGCTTGTTCGAGGGCTAGACGGGGGCGGCGTCTATCTGAACGTCGGCTCGGCGGTGGTGCTACCGGAGGTGTTCCTGAAAGCGGTCAGCGTGGTGCGTAATCTCGGGCACTCGTTGACCGATTTCTCCACGGCGAGCTTCGATTTCATCCGCCACTATCGGCCCCGAGTCAACGTCGTCGAGCGGCCGGTCACGGGCTCTGGCAGTGGCTTCGAGTTCGTGGGCCATCACGAGCTCCTGCTCCCGCTGCTTGCGGCGGCTCTCGTCGGAACACCCTAGGTACCATCGTCCCCAAAACCGGGACAGAACACCAAGATCGCAAAGAGCGCAAAGTGTGTTCGGGATTTCGCTCTTCGCGTTCTGATGCTCCCGCTGGCTGGATAACTCCTTTGGCCAAAGAGCCTACACAGCCTTAGTCGGTATCAGGGTTCGCAAAGAGACCCAATCCCCTCTGCGAGCTTGGCGATCTTCGTGTTCAGTCTGAGGCGTAATTACGGACCGCGGTACTGCCTTCGCACGCACTGCGGTTTACGATCCACGGTCCCGCTGCTACCATTCTTCTATAGCTTCACCAGTATTAGGGTCGAGAAAAGCCCGGCTCTTCCGGGCTCCATTGCTCACCTCATTGAGGCCGCGGCACTGAGGACGATGTCCGAGCGAGAGCGAGCTATCTATTGGTTGGGCTTCGTCGTCCGCTCCGCGCTCGGGCTTGCCGCCTGGTGGCTCTCTCAGCACGCCCCAGTCGACCTGCTGGAGGACGGGCTCGCCTACGAGCGTGTCGGTACGACGATCGCCGGCGAGTGGCAGAAGTGGGGATCCTCCCCGACGCTCTCGGCCATGGTCGACGGTGGACACGAAGCCTGGGTCATGTACGGCTCGGTGGCCGTCCTGTCGTACATCTGTGGCGGAATTGGCGTCCTGCCGATTCTCATGGTGTTGTTGAACTTCGTCACCGCCCTCGTGCCAGTGTTGACGTACCGAATTGCGCGGCAGATCGGTATTTCCGACCCGGGAGCGGTAAGTGCCGCTCACCTCGTCGTCTTCTCACCCGCGTTCGCGTTCTGGGGCGGAGCACTGTACAAGGAGGGGCTGGTCTTCCTCGCCTTGAACGCCATCGTCCTTCAGGTGCTGGAGCTGCAGAAACGCTTTCGGCCGCGCGCGGTGGTCCTGCTGGCCGCCGCGTTGTCTCTTCTGCTGGGGCTTCGCTTTTACATGGCTGTTCTGGTGGCGCCCGCGATCGGTCTGGCGCTGCTCATGGCGCGTCACGACTCGCGGCGTCGGCGCCCGGGCCCGGTGGCACTCTTGTTCAGGCAGGTGGGGGCGCTCGTGGCTCTTGTGAGCGTTCTTTCTCTCGTCGGATTCGGTGAGCGGGTCGCTGCCATACTTCCGGGCGACAGCTTCGAGCTTCTTTCCCAGCTCCACTACTCGCGAATGGATCTGGCGCAAGTCTCGTCCGGCTACCTCGAGTCGACGGACCTGTCCACTCACGACGGTACGCTGCGCTTTCTTCCGGTCGGCATCTTCTACTTCCTGACCGTTCCCTTTCCGTGGCAGCTCGGATCGATGCGGCAGAACCTCGTGATTCCGGAAGTCATGTTCTGGCTGGTGCAGTACGTGTTCGTCTGGAGAGGGGCGAGGACGGGTCTCAGACGAAACTTCCAGGGCAGCGTGTTCCTTCTGAGCCTTACGACAGCCATGGTTCTCTTCTACGGGCTCTTCGCCGGCAACGTCGGGACGGCGTACCGGCTTCGTGCTCAGGTCTGGCTTTTGTGGGCGGTTTTCACCGGTTGGTATTGGGAAAGCAGGTCCTGCCGCCGGGCCTCGAGAGCTCGCGCAGTCGCTTCCCGCCGAGAGCTACAGCTCCGTTCGCCGTAGAAGGCGGACACAATTCTAAGAGACGCTCTCGGCAGCCGAATCTCAATAGCGGCTGTATTCGTAGGTGGAGGTGCTGTGATAGTAGAACTGGGCGTAGTCCGTCAGGTCAACATCGTTGAGCACCACTCCGGTAATGTTGCCGTTTACCCTCTGGACGAGGTCGATGCTTCTCTTGATCGCCGCGCGTGTCGTTTGACCGTTCCTCGTCACCAGAGCGACTGCGTCGCAGAGCGCCGTCAGGGTGTGTGTGTCGAATATCGGGAGCAGCGGCGCTGAATCGATCACAACGAAGTCGAAGTGCCGGCCGCAGAGCTCGAGCGTCTCGGACATGGCCGGCGAAGCCAGGAGCTCGCCGGGTCGAGGGCTTCGGGGGCCGGCCATGAGCAGGAACAGGTTCTCCGTATGCGTTCGTACCACACAACCGTCGCCCAGCGAGCGTTGGCCGGTGAGAACGTTGGACAGGCCGACACGGTTCCGGTACTGGAAGACCTTGTGGAGGTGCGGTTTGCGGAGGTCGCCGTCGACCAGAAGGACGGTCTTTCCGAGCTGCACCAGGGCTGCTCCAAGGTTGCACGAGACAAACGTCTTTCCGCAATTCTGGTCGGGGCTCGTAATCAAGAGGGTCTTTGGTGCCGAGCCCGGCGTGCTCAGCAGAAGCGAGCCACGGAGAAAGCGAAACCGCTCGGCGAGGATGCTACGCTGCTGGGCGAGCGACAAGTCGCTCTCGCAGAGCGTGGACAGGTAGCTCCGCTTGTCGTCGATTGCTTCGCTGCTCGTTGCCGCGAGCAAAGCGACTCGTCGAGATGGTCGGACGAGATTCATCAAGCCGAGCGAGCCCGGGCTCTTGTGAAGCTCCCTGGGGTCATAGCGGGGCACCATGCCGAGGTAGGGAAGGGGTACGTAGCGTCTGAGCTCTTCGACGGTCGAGACTGAATTGTCGAAGTAGTCGATCGCGAATGCGAGACTGGCTCCGAGAAACACGCCGAGCAGAGCTCCCGCGAAGAGGTTCATGGGAACGTTCGGTGAGAAAGGGTCTTCTGACACCTCCGCGGTATCGACGACGCGGATCTTCACCGGCTGCTGCTCTCCGAGGTCCGCGCTGAGATCCGTTTCGCTCTGGCGCCTCAGGAGGCTCCGGAGCATCTGCCGCTGACTGTCGCGCTCCATCTTGACGTGATCGTAGTCGGCGGTGACGCGATTCAGCTCCTGCGCTTCGACCTTCTGCTGGTTGAGCGTGGTCCGCAAGAGACGTTCTCTCTCCACCGCCGAGCGGTAGGCCAGGCGAGCGGAGGCAACGACTCTCTCACGTTCCGCCCTTACCTCTGCCTCCAGGTTCTTCTTCGCCTCCGTCATTGCAAGGGACAGCCTTTTCACCTCTGGCCAGTCTGGCTTGAACCGGGAGGCAAGCGCGGCGTGCCTTTCCTGGCGAGCCGTGAACTTCTGGTGGAGATCGCGTACCGCGGCGCTCGTTCGAATCGCGGGAATCGAGCTCGAGTCGGTGTTGAGCAGGCTCCGGTAATCGGCTTCCGCCGCGGCGCGGTCCGCTTCCGCCCGAGTGAGCTGACCGTTCAGGTCCTGGAGCCTCTGGATGACGATGTTCTCGTCGCGCGATTCCGCCATGACGATTTTCTTTTGCCGGCTGTAGTCCCTGAGCAGTGCTTCCTTCTCCACGATCACTTCCCGCAGCTCTTCCATCTGCTGCTTGATGAACGATGACGTGCTCCGGGCCAGGCCTGATTCCTCTTCGACGTTGAACTGTGTGTATTGCTCCACCAGGGCGTTGGCCAGTCGAGCCGACAGATCGGGATCCGGAGTCAGGAAGCTCACCTCCATGAGCTGCGTTCTTCTCAGATGCGAAATCTGCATCATCGTGAGGAGCTCGGTGGCCGCTCCCTTCACGAGCCCTTTTGGATCGGAGACACCTCTCCCTTCGAGTGCCCGCGCGAATGCCGGGTGCTCCCAAAGGGCCAGCTCCTCCGCAACCCGCTGGGCGAGGGCGCGGCTCCTCAGAATCTTCTGTTGGGTGGCGTAGAGCTCGGCAGAGCTTCCCCCGTCATTGGTGGTGACGTCTTGTACGAGGTTGATCTTGCTTCGATCGATCTGGATGAGGGCCGCCGAACGGTAACGCGGGGTCTGAAGAAAACTGCCGATCGACGCGATCAGCCAGGTCGTAAGCATGACGCTGAGGACGAGCCATCGGTGCTTCAGAATGACGTACAGGTAGTTGGAAAGCTGGAACCGTGGCTCGTCTAGGAGGTCGTCTCGGTACGCGGGAACGTTTGGGCTGTTCATCATGGCAACTTCGCTCGAGGAGCTGTGCCCGGCTCGCCCGTTTCGGGATCGACAGGGTGCAAGAGTCGCCCTCGGAACGGTCACCGAGCGCAAGTGCGCAGAAGCTCTTGCTGCTGATAGAGCAAGAACTATGCCCAATCAATAAGAGGAGCAAGCCACATTGCAAAACGCAATGGCTCAGTCAATTACAGCGTAGAGCCCGCTTGCACGATGCACCACCGAACGAAGGGAAAACACTACGGAGCGGGGTAGTTTCGCCACGATCTGGATGGGAAACCCGGCGGGCCTGACCTACTCCTCGGAAGCCCGAGACCAACCGAAGCCCAGCCGAAAGCCGAAGGTGACGTCTGGAGAGGTGGTCGAAACGTCCTCAACGAACCGCCATTCGAGCACGAAGTGCTCCCAACGATGCCAGCGAAGGCCGAGGGCAACCTGTTGGCCCGATTGCGAAAGGAGTCTGACTTCGCCGTGGACGAACGGGGAGAGGTGATCGAACTGAAGGACCGCGGTCAGCGTTTTCTTGAAACGCCAGTCTGCGCCCACCATGAAGGACCAGTAGTTTCTCGACGGGACGAGCTCGGAAGCACCGAGGAAGTGGTAGTTGGCGTTGCCGTAGAAGCCGAACCGACGTGCGATGTGGTTGAAGGCCACACCGAGACCGGCGTCGACCGAGCCACTGCCGCTCAATCGGCTGGGGGAACCCGTCGGGAGCTTCAGAGCACCGCGGAGGCCGAGCTCGTTGCCATCACCGAGGTCGTAGAACTTCTTCGTTCCGAAGCTGACGTCTCCAAAGGAAGCCTTCGAGTCACCGTGTGAGACTATCGAGGCTCCGTTTCGGGAGTACTCGTACTGGACGAGGCCGTAAGGCGTTTGACCACGTATGAAATTGGGGAGGTCGAACGTACGGTGAAGTTTGTCGATCACCGGGTCGAGGAAACCACCGTAGAAAACGTAGAAGGGCAGGTCGACGAAGATCTCGAAATCATGCGGCAGTCCGCGCTTCAGAGTAAACACGGTGCTGAGGTATTCGGCGTCCAGCGTCAGTGTTTCCGTCTCGCCTTCCTGAAGAACCATGATGTTGGAGTAGCTGAAGTTGAAGAAAAGTGCGATCGCTCCCTCGGGAAGGGTACGGGCCCGCTCCGGGCTCAGATAGAGGAACCACAAGGCGACGGGGAACTCGTTGCGACTGTCGAGTGGCTGGCGCAGGCGATGGTCCACCATCAGATCGGCCGGCACCACTTCCTCCTTCGCCGACTGCGGAGCGGCTGTTCCGCCGCCCGATGCCAAGAGAGTGACGGCCGCGGTGAGGACGAGACAGCGCATGCGAAGCCAGAATAACAGTACGGGTCGGGGTTTCGCCCTTCAATGGAACTGTTCACCCCGGTCCGAATTCCGGGTCTCGGTTGCCATCGACGTTGGCAGATCAAAGAATTCGGACCGGGGTTCACAATAGCGCGGGCGCGGGAAAGGAGTCGGAGTGATGGCGGAAAGGCGATCGGTGGGCAGCGGAGTCGATTGGGAAGAAATGTACGGTTATAGTCGGGCGGTTCGTGTGGGCGATCGGATTCTCGTTTCCGGGACCACCGCCACCGGCCCGGAAGGACCGATTGCACCCGGCGACGCCGCCGGGCAGGCTCGTTTCGCCATCGACAAGATCGAAAAGGCCATCACCGAGCTCGGCGGGCGGCTTTCGGACGTTGTACGCACCCGTGTCTATGTCGCTCGAATGGAGGACTGGGAAAAAGTGGCGAGGGCCCACGGAGAGCGGTTCGGACAGATTCGTCCCGCGAACACGCTCGTGCAGGCAAAGCTGGTGGGGGAGGAGTATCTGGTCGAGATCGAGGCCGAAGCGGTAGTAGGCTCTGGGTGACGGACGAAAGAATTGTACGAAGTCAATATGCGGCATCCAGCATCCAAGAAGTTCAGTCCCCCCTCACTTAACCTCTCCCCCGACGCGGGAGAGGAACATGCGGATGCCTAGTTTCATTAACCGGATGCTGGATGCTGAATGCTGGATGCTGGATGCTGATATGAAATTCAGTATCCGCTTGAACAATGACCTTCCCGTGGCCGACTACATCGCAATGGCGCAGGCGGCAGAGGGGGCGGGCTTCGATCAGTTCTGGGTCAGCAACGATCTCTTCCTCAAGAGCGCCCCGGTGATTCTGGCTGCCGTCGCCACCGCGACGGAGCGCATCGAGATCGGGAGCTCGATTCTCAACCCCTACACCATCGACCCGAGCGAGATCGCCATGTTGGCGGCGACGCTCGACGAGCTCAGCGGCAATCGCTTCAACCTCGGACTCTCGGCCGGCGCATCCGATTTCATGGAGTGGGTTGGGATCGAGCACCGGACGCCCCTGGCGGCGGTTCGCGAGTCCGTCCAGGCGATCCGCGCTCTTCACGCTGGCGAGGGAGCTGTCGTCGACGGACGCTTCCTGAGGTGGAGTGACGATGCCTACCTGCGCTTCGGCGCGCCGCGGAGGACGCCCGTCTACATCGGGGCCCTGGGTCCCAGAATGCTTCGCCTGGCCGGCGAGATCGGCGACGGCGTCCTGCCCCTCCTCTTTCCACCCGAGCACTACTTCACCGTGAAGCCGCTCATCGACGAAGGCATCGAGAAGCGAGCCGGCGACCTCGGGGAGATCGACCTCGCCGCCTGCATCTGGGTCTCCCTCGGCACCGACCGCGACGCCGCCCGGCGCGCCCTCGCAGAGAAGATCGCCTACTACGGTCCGTCCCTGAGCCCGCTGCTGCTCGAACGGCTGTCTCTGACCCGCGAGGACTTCGCTCCGATCGAGCGGGCGATGAAGCGCGAGAGAGACGTCGAGAAGGCCTGCTCCATGGTCGACGAGCGCATGCTGCGCATCGGAGTCATGGGCGAGCCGAAAGATCTCGTCGCGAGACTCGAGCCTCTGGTCGAGGCGGGGGTCTCCCACCTCAGCTTCGGTCCGCCGCTCGGCCCCGATCCGCTGACAGCGGTGCGGTTGCTCGGCAACGAAGTCCTCCCTCACTTCCAGCGGGTACAATAGTTCTGCAGTGGGTCTCATCAAGAGTCACATCCAGACCAGCTCTTCGGAGTTCCGGGAGAATCTGGAGAGGAACCGGGCGCTCGGCGACGATCTCGAGTCGCAGCTCCTCGCCATTCGAAAGGGAGGCGAAGAGAAGTCGCAAGCCCGTCATCGAGAGCAGGGCAAGCTCTTCGTACGGGATCGGATCGCGACGCTCTGCGACGAAGGCGCACCTTTCCTCGAGCTCAGTGCTCTGGCAGGACACGAAGTCTACGAAGATCGAGTGCCGGCGGGAGGCCTGGTCACCGGAATCGGCCTGGTCCACGGTCGTCAATGCATAGTCGTCGCGAACGATGCGACGGTGAAGGGCGGCACGTACTATCCGATCACGGTCAAGAAACACCTTCGTGCCCAGGAGATCGCTCTCGCGAATCGTCTTCCCTGCATCTACCTAGTCGACAGTGGCGGCGCGTTTCTGCCGCTGCAGGCCGAGGTCTTCCCCGATCGCGAGCACTTCGGCCGCATCTTCCGGAACCAGGCGGTGCTCAGCGCGGCCCACGTTCCGCAGATCTCCGCGGTCATGGGCATGTGTACGGCAGGGGGAGCCTACGTGCCGGCGATGAGCGACCAGGCGGTCATCGTCAACCAGACCGGCACGATTTTTCTTGCCGGACCGCCTCTCGTGAAGGCGGCCACCGGGGAAGACGTCTCCGCCGAAGAGCTGGGAGGCGCGCACGTGCATACGGAGCTCTCCGGCGTCGCCGACCATTTCGCGGAGGACGACGAGCACGCGCTCGCCATCCTTCGTGACGTCGTCCTCCACCTCGGCCCCCGGCCCGACGCAACGGTGAAGCTTCAGGCGGCCGAGCCCCCCGTCTACGACCCAGAAGAGATTCTCGGAGTCTGGCCGCGGGATCAGAGACGGCAGGCGGACGTCCGTGAGGTCATCGCCCGCATCGTCGACGGGAGTCGCCTCTTCGAGTTCAAAGAGCGCTACGGCACGACACTCGTGACCGGCTTTGCCCACATCCAGGGCATGCCGGTGGGGATCCTCGCCAACAACGGCGTGCTCTTCAGCGAGAGCGCCTTGAAGGCGACGCACTTCATCGAGCTCTGCACGATCGAGAAGATCCCGCTCCTCTTCCTTCAGAACATCACCGGCTTCATGGTAGGTGCCGCCTACGAGCGCGGTGGGATCGCGAAAGACGGAGCGAAAATGGTCCACGCGGTGGCCACCGCCCGCGTTCCCAAGATCACGCTGATCCTCGGAGGTAGCTTCGGTGCCGGGAACTACGGGATGTGCGGCCGAGCTTACGACCCGCGGTTTTTGTGGACCTGGCCGTCCTCGCGCATCTCGGTGATGGGCGGCGAGCAGGCCGCGAAGGTGCTCGTCACTGTCAAGAGGGAACAGCTCGCGCGCAAGGGAAAGGAGCTCAGCAGCAAGGAGGCGGAGGCGATCGCCGATCCGATCCGTGAGAAATATGAGCACGAGGGACACCCTTACTACGCTTCGGCGCGGCTGTGGGACGATGGCGTCATCGACATGCGTCATACCCGCAAAGTGCTCGCCCTCACGCTCGCCACCGTCTTGAACGCCCCGATCGAAGACACGACGTTCGGCGTCTATCGCATGTGAGAACGAAATCATCCCATGCCACGCACCACGACCCTTCGCATCGCAAACGCGGGCGGCTACTGGGGCGACGATCCTTACGCTCTTCGGCGACAGGTCGAAGGTGAGTTGTCCATCGACTACATCTCGATGGACTTTCTCGCCGAGATCACGATGAGCATCCTGCAGAAGCAATTCGCTCGCGATCCGTCCGCCGGCTACGCGCGGGACTTCGTGAGCCAGGTCGAGCCGCTCCTCCAGACGCTCCTCGCGCGCGGGACGCGCATCATCACGAACGCAGGAGGCGTCAACCCGCAGGCCTGTGCCGAAGCGCTCTTCGAAGTGGCCCGCAGGCTCGGCGTCGAGCTCCGGATTGCGGTCATCGGTGGCGACAACATCGCGGGTCGGCTCGACGAGCTCCGCTCGAAGGGCGTCCGGCTCGACAACATGGACACCGGTGAGTCACTCGACGAAGACCACGACAAGGTGCTCTCGGCCAACGTCTACTTCGGTGCACTACCGGTGGTCGAAGCCCTCGCGGACGAGCCGCACATCGTTCTCTCGGGCCGGGTCACCGACACGGGCATCACACTCGGTGCTCTGGTCCACGAGTTCGGGTGGGAAGCGGACGACTACGATCGACTGGCCCAGGGAATCGTCGGGGCGCACCTCATCGAGTGTGGCGCCCAGGCGACCGGCGGGAATTTCACCGATTGGGAAAAAGTCTCGAGCTTCATCGACCTCGGCTATCCGGCCCTCGAGTTCGAGCCCGACGGTACGTTCGTTCTGACGAAACAACCCGATAGCGGTGGACTCGTGAGCTGTCAGGTGGCACGCGAGCAGTTTCTGTACGAGATGGGCCATCCGCAGGTCTACATCACACCGGATGCGATCGCCGACTTCACGACCATGACTCTGGAGCCAGAGGGGGAGAACCGTGTCCGCATTTCAGGTGCCAGAGGAGCGAAGCCCACCGACTTGTTGAAGGTCAGTACAGCGCTCGAAGATGGCTACAAGTCTACTGGCGCTATCATCATTTCCGGACCGGACGCTCAGGCCAAGGCGGAAAAATTCGCCGAGGTGTTCTGGCAACGCCTTCACGGCGAGCTCGAGCTCATGGGACTTTCGAAGCCGGAAGCCACACGGACGGAGTTCGTCGGAAACGATGCGACGCACCGCGGGCTCACCCCTCACCATCATCCGCATCAGGTGACGGAGGTGCTGCTCCGCATGGGCGCGCGGGATCACGATCGTGCGAAGCTCTCCGTTTTTCGGAAGCTCCTGCCCAGCTTGATCCTCAGTGGCCCTCCCGGGGTGGCGGTCACCGGCGGCGCGCCAGCCATCTCGAACGTCGTGCGCTACTGGCCGAGCCTCATTCCCCAGGAGCATGCTCCGGCGTCGGTCGAGCTCTGGCGTCAACCGGCTGGCGAGGTGCCCGCGGAGAAGCTCTCCGCGAAGACGAATCTCTCCTGGCCTCTCACCGGAGGAGACGCTGAGCCGCCCGGGCCGGTCGCGGATCCCCACGACAGCTCGTTGTTCTCGGATCTCGAGAACGGCGGGACCATCGAGGTCCCGTTGATGCGCATTGCCCACGCCCGCAGCGGTGACAAGGGAGACACCGCGAACATCGGTCTCATCGGCCGCAGCGCGGCGTGCTACGCATGGCTGCGCGAGAACATCACCGCCGAGCGCGTGAAGACCTGGTTCTCCGGAGTGGCCGAGGGCCCGGTGCACCGCTTCCTCGTGCCGAATCTCTGGGCCTTGAATTTTCTGCTGGACGAGTCGCTCGGGGGCGGCGGCACGGTGAGTCTCTTCATCGATGCGCAGGGCAAGACCTACAGCCAGGCGCTGCTGCGTTGCCGCGTCGAGATTCCAAAGGGGCTGCTGGGTACGATTGCCCCCGAGGACCAAGCCGTTTCGGGGGAGCTCAGCTCGTGAAGCACTTCCCCGTCGAGTCGGTCATGGAGGTTGCCTCCACACTGCGCGTGGAATCCATGCCGCTCGGAGTCAAGCGGATCGTCCTCGCGCGACCCGACGTGCGAAACGCGTTCGACGAGACCATGATTCGGGAGCTCTCGGACGCGATCGATCGCCTGGTGTATACCCCGGACACCGACCAGCTGCGGGTCCTTCTTCTCTCGGGTGAAGGCAAAGTGTTCAGCGCGGGCGCCGACATCGGTTACATGAAGCGTCTCGCCGAACAGGGTGAGAAGGAGAGCTTCGAAGACTCGAAAGCGCTGGCAGGGCTCTTCTACCGGCTGGCCGATTTCCCGACTCCGGTGGTGGCTGCGGTGCAGGGAGCCGCCATTGGCGGCGGCCTCGGCCTCACCGTCTGCGCGGACTACGTTCTCGCGGAGGAAAGCGCCGTCTTTGCCACGTCCGAGGTGAGACTCGGAATCGTCCCGGGGGTCATCAGTCCTTACATCCTCCGGAAAGTCTCTCTGGGAAACGCCGGGCCGATGATGCTCACCGGAAAGCGTATGGATGCGCGTGAGGCCGCTCGAATGGGCCTGGTTCAGAACATCGTGCCCGCCGGTGAGCTCGAGGAAGCGCTGGGGGAGGTACTCGAGGATTTTCTCCTGGCGGGACCCGAGGCCGCTCGCCGAACGAAAGAGCTCCTCAAGCACGCGCTGCCGCTGCCTGGACCGGACCTCGTCGAGTTCACCTGTCGCCAGATTGCCGAGGCGCGCTGCTCAGAGGAGAGGCAGAAGGGACTCGCTGCTTTCTTCGCGAAGTCTCCTCCTGACTGGGCGCCTCCGGTGGGGGACAACCGGAAGTCGTCCTCCTGATGAAAAAACTCCTCATCGCAAATCGCGGGGAGATTGCGCGCCGCGTGCTCCGCGCCGGCCGGGCGCGAGGGAATCGGCTCGCCGTGATCTCGACACCCGAGGACCGGGACGCCCTCGTTCGCACCGAAGCCGACGAGGTGCTGGAAGTCGAGAGCTTTCTCGATGCCGGAGCCATCGTGAAGGCGGCGAAGGAATGGTGGGCGGAGCTCCTGCATCCGGGATACGGCTTCCTCTCCGAGAATGCGAGCTTCGCCGAGAACGTCGAGGCGGCCGGCATCGCCTTCGTCGGGCCGACTGCGGAAAGCATGCGCCTCCTCGGTGACAAGGAGCGGGCGAAGGCGCTGGCGCGCGCGTGTGACGTTCCCACGCTGTCTGCTCTTTCCTCCTCCGAGATCACATCGATCCCGGAGGAGGAGCTGGAGAAAACGCTCGAAGATCGCGGGATTCGCCCGCCGTACCTCGTCAAGGCAGCGGGCGGAGGTGGCGGCCGCGGCATGCGAGTTGCGGAGAGATTCGGGGAGCTCTCCGGAGTCGTCCGTCGTGCCTCGCAGGAAGCGGCCGCCGGTTTCGGCGATCCGCGGGTGTTCGTCGAGAACTACCTCTCGAAGCCGCGCCACATCGAAGTGCAGGTTTTCGGCGACGGCAAGGGAGGTGTTGCGGTGCTGGGCGAGCGCGAGTGCTCCATGCAGCGCCGGCACCAGAAAGTCGTCGAAGAGGCACCGAGCGACGTCGTCGATGCCGCGCTCCGAAGGGCGCTCTGTGAAGCGGCGGCTCGCCTCACCGCTAAGGCCTCGTATCGCGGAGCGGGTACGGTGGAGTTTCTCCTCGACGAGGAATCTCGCTTCTACTTTCTGGAAGTCAATGCCCGCCTACAGGTCGAGCATCCCGTGACGGAGGAGGTTTACGGAGTGGATCTAGTCGACGCGCAGCTCGAGCTGGCAGAAGGACGCTGGCCGAAGCGCTTTCCCGATGCTTCATCGCAGACGATCCTCGAGCCCCAGGGCACGGCCATCGAGGCGCGTCTGCTCGCGGAGGATCCGCGGCAGGGATTTCTTCCTACCCCCGGGCCGCTCGTCACCTACCGCGAGCCGCACGGCGATGGGATCCGAGTGGATTCGGGCGTTGCCGAAGGGGGCCGCGTCAACGCGAGCTTCGACTCGATGATCGCCAAGGTCATCGCGCACGGAAGCTCCCGCGAGGAGGCCATCGAACGTTTATCCAAGGCGCTCGAGCGCATGATCGTTCACGGCTGCACGACGAATCTGCCCTTTCTGCAGGCTCTCGTTCGCCATCCGGATTTCCGCGCCGGGCGCGAATCGACCGAGTGGATCGCCGAGCACCTCGACGAGCTCAACGCCTCGCTTCTGCCGGAGCCTCTCGAGCGCCGGCTGTCGACACGCGGCTTTCGCGAGTCGCTATCGAGAGCGCTCGCCGGCGAGCCGCCCGAGGGCAGCCCGTTCGCAGAGACGTTCCGAGCCCAAGGAAACGAGCCGCCGGCGAACGTGGGAAGCGAACGAGAGCTCGCCCGGGTGACGATAGAGCGGAGTGGGCGTGTCTCCGAGCTCGAGCTGGGCGGACCGGGGCTCGCTCGCGCGCTGGCTGGGATTCCGCCCTCTTGGCGTTACAGCGGGTCTCTTCGGAGCGCGGCGGAGAAGGCCGCGCACGAGCCCGAGAGTCCCCGCGTTCCGGCGTACGTGACGCATCTCGATCCACCCCACATCGCTGTGACCGTCTTCGGCGAGACCCTCCTCCTCGACGATCCGCGTCAAAGGGCTCGCGTGCGGTCGAGCCGCGCCGAGGATGGTGAGGTGCGGGCCCCCATGGCGGGCAAGGTGCTCGAGGTGCTGGTGGGGGAAGGAGACGAGGTCGAAGAGGGACAGGTGCTCTTCGTCGTCGAATCGATGAAGATGCAGCTCGAGGTCAACGCCCCGGTCAGCGGGAAAGTCGTCGAGCTCCTGGTGTCGACGGATCAAGTACTGGACGGTCCGGACACCATGGCGATCCTCGAGTAGTTCGACGAGCGTGAGTTCCCCGGTACCTCGAAGAATGTCCGAGTGCTAGGATCTGTTCATGGAATCGGACAGCAGTGCCTTCCTAAGCTAATCCACTTCCCCCGCCAGCGTACGAAAATACCCCTGCAGCGTTTCCAGATCGGTCGTCGTTCCGAGAGCGGCCACCAGAACCAGTCGCGCCTTCAACCCATCCAGGTCCTCCGCGGAAAGCACGCCCACATGATGTGCGTCGGCATTGAGAACCACGCGCCCGCCCCCGGTTCGCGAAGCGAAGGCCACTACGACGCCGTTCTTCCGTGCTTCGCGCACCGCTTGCATGACACCCAGTGGTACGTTCCCGCGGCCGAAGACCTCGATGACGAGCCCGCGTGCGCCGGCCTCCGCAGCGTCCCGAATCTGGCGGCCGTCACTGCCTGCCACGAGCCGGACGAGCGCGACGTTCGGCTCGATCGCCTCGACCTCCAGCTCGAGTCGACGAAGCGGACGGTGATAGAGAAAGATCCGGTCCTCGTCCACCGCGCCAATGGGACCGACCCAGGGCGAGACGAACGCGTTCAGAGCGATGGAGTGGGTCTTGCGAACGTCCCGGGCGGCGTGGATTTCGTCGTTCAAGGTGACGAGAACGCCGAGGCCCTCGAGCGACGGTGAGGCCGCGAGGCGAATCGCGTTCAGGAGGTTTCGCGCTCCGTCGCTGTCAGTGAGCCGTGGTGGACGCTGTGCCGCGGTGAATACGATCGGCCGGGAGCCCGGGACGAGCAGATCGAGAAAGAAAGCGGTTTCCTCGAGCGAATCGGTCCCGTGCGTGATGACGATACCGGCGAGATCGCGCTGCTCTTTCAGAAGCTTGCGAATCCGGTTGGCCAGGCGGAACTGAAGCTCCGGGCTCATGCGGGAGCTGCCGATGCTCGAGAAGTCTTCCGTGGTGATGGCGACCGTCGTCGCAAGCTCCGGTACGAGCTCGGTGAGCCCGTCGGCTTTGAGTGAGCCGTTGGCCGCGCCGGCGATCGTCCCCCCAGTCGCGATGAGATGAACGCGGGGCAGCTCGTTTGCGAGCGGGTCGCCTGGAGCGAAAAGTACAGCTATTGCAAGCGTTGCGGTGAGCGGCGCGGGGAATATCCCACGGGGTAGGGCTTTCCCGACGATCGAAATCACTGACTTCCACCTCAATCTTGACTCACAATCGAACTTCTCATCCTATACCACACGCTGTCGGAGTCTGGGCGCCCCCAGCCCGGGAGAGCGGTCTGTCTTGATCGATTCGACGAGGGGGCGGTGATGAAAACGGTGCTCGATCTCATCGAGGAGTTCGCGATCCTCAACGACGCCAAAGTGTTGCGCGGGGGACAGCTTCCATCCGAGGTCGAGCGGCGCTGGCGGGAGCTCAAATCGTTCTACGACCTCCTCATGGCGCCTTCGAGCGTCTGCCCCCGTGCAGTCTCGAGGCAGTGCTCCGCCGACGACATCACTCGACGCATTACGACGCGCAATCGGCTTCGCGTACCGGTCGAGCTGGACATCTTTTTTCGGCGTGACGGAGAGTTCAATACCGGCAAAGTGGTCAACCTCAGTCGGGGCGGGATGTTCCTGAGCTCGGGATCCATTGCACCGGTTCGCTCGCAGCTCCAGCTGTTCGTCTACCGCAAGAGCTCGAACGAGTCGGTCCTCGAGGCCGACGCCGAGGTGGCCTGGACGACGACCAAAGGTTTTCCCGCCGCGAGCATTCCCCAGGGCATGGGAGTCAGCCTTCTCGGGGCCGACACCGCTCTCGTGAGGTGTCTCGATCAAATGGTGGTGTCAACACTGGAGCAGCGTCTTTCCGGTGTGGACACCAACGCGCTGGCCCCGGAGTTTGTGACGCGGGAGCAGCTGGTTCTGTAGTCAGCATCCAACATTCAGCAACCAGGAAGTTCAGTCCCCCTCACCTAACCTCTCCCCGACGGGGAGAGGAACCCGTAACGCCTAGTTTCATGAACTGGATGCTGGTAGCTGGATGCTGCGATCCTTCTACAGTCCTGGATACGGATCCGGCTCGATGTGGACAAAGGCTCCAAGGTAGCGACGATCCGTCTCGCCTCGGCGTTCCAGCATCGGGATGTACCCGTGCGCGGTGCGAATCGACACCAGGTAGCAGTAGCTCCGGTGACCGAAGTCCTCGTAAGGGAAAGCTCTTCCGGCCGGGAGCTCGATGATGTCCTTGTGTCCGGGCTCGATCACTCTCGTTTCGCAACCGCCCGGTGCGCACACGCGGATGCGGTTGGGCTTCGGAGTGACGTTCGTGACCCGAACCACGAGGCCCGATAGCTCGAAGCGCGTACGAACCACGACTTCCGCCTCGGCTCCTCCTTTGACGTGAAAGCCGAGTCCGCCCGGGCTGCGACGTTCCTTGCCGTAGGTGTTGTTGTCGAGGAAGTAGCCGAGGTAGCCGTCGTCGAAACGCTGGCGGAACTTCCTGGGGTCGCTGTTGGTCGGCAAATGGTTGATCGTGGAGAGCTCAGGAGGAAGCCACTTGAAAGCGCTGGTGGTGGCGTGGGCGCCGGGCCGTCTTGCCGCGGTGAAGGGGCCAGCGAGGATGGCCGAGACGAAGACGGATGCCACTCCCCAGCACATCAAGACGCAAAGCCAGGGACGTTTCTTCAACGCAGGGACGAGAAAGAAGTAGAGAGGAAACAGGTTCATGAAGTAGCGGTTGCCGAGTGTGCCTCCACCGCCGAAATAGTTGGTCGGAGTCCACACAATCCACAAGACACATCCGAACGTCGCCACCCCCAGGACGAGCCACTGGAACGTCTGTCGAGAACGGCTGAACAAGAATGCGAATACCGCGACCACGGCGGGGAAGAAGTACACCGCCATGCCCGAAAAGCGGCCGATGTGGTAAAGGTAGAGATCGCGCAGAATGATGTCCCACGGCTGGTGGGTGTAGACGACGTTCGTCGCCATCGACAACCCGGTGTTCTCGAAATTCAGGTCCGGCCGCTGATAAGGGTAGCGCCCGCTGAACGTCTTGCGCTCTCCCCCCTGGTAGTTCATGTCTCCCGTCACTCCGAGTTGAACGAGAAACAGACCACCCAGGAAGAGGGAGAAAACGATGCCTGTTACCAGAGTCCGCTTCCATTGGCGCCGCAGCATCAAGAGCGTGAGCAACGGCACGATCAGGAAAAGGTTGCTTGGCTTGGAGTACGTGACCGCGCCCCACATCGCAGCGGCGAGGAGGTCGGAGCGCATACCCGCGAGCCAACGGGGAGGATCCTCGGCGCGCTCCTTGTAGAGCCAGAAGAACGCGCCGAGGAAAACCAGGCACATGTTGAACAGCTCCGGCGTGAGCCACACGAAGTAAGCGGGCGCAACGGAAGCGAAGAAGAAAGTAAGCGTGACACCGACAGCGGTGAGGCGGGAGAGGAAAGCGGCGAGAAAGAAATATCCAGCCACGAGAACCATGGTGAACAGGATCGCGTGCAGCAAGAGCATGCCGTTCGTCCCGACGAGCGCGACGAAAGGCGCGGCTGCCAATGAATAGACAAACGCTTTTGCGAAGTAGAGATCGTCGGTCAGGGGCCCCTCGCTGACGAGAAAAGGGATGGTGGTGACGAGCGTGAGGTCGAGCGCCTGCCCGCGTTTCAGAAAAATTCCGGACGGACCATTGTCGAACTCGCGAAAGACGCGCTCGACGTCCGCTCGGGTGAACAGTAAATCGCCGTCTTCCGCGAGGCTGTGCGCCATCGTGTAGTACGTGGCGGCGTCGCTCCAGAAGGTTCCTGCGGCGCGGGGATAGTCCACCGTCAGGGCGAAGCCGGCGAGGAAGACCCCGATGGCTCCGAGGACGAGGAAGGCGGTGCGGTGCTCGCGCATGCTCAACGAATACTAACCCGGCCCGCCTCCGCCAGCTCACTCGGACATGGCCAGGCTGGTTACGGCGAGCCTCGCCGTGTCGTTTTGATTCTGAGGCGCTATCTACGGACCGCAGTACTAGTAGCCTCGCCGTCGATGCCAAAAAGCGCCAGGGCGAACAACTCTTGCTCGTCCGTGAAGATCTCCTTGACCCGGAATCCGGACGCTCGCGCGTAGCCTTGGATGCTGGCACGGGTGTATTTGTAGGAGTTCTCCGTGTGGATCGTCTCGCCCTCCTCGAACCTGAAGCTCTGGTCCAGACGGCGGATCGGTACGCGCTGGAGCTCACTGGATTTCAGGTGCATTTCGACGCGTTCTTCCGACGCGTTGAAGAAAGCGCTGTGAGAGAAGCGGTCGAGATGGAACTCGCCGCCCAGCTCACGGTTGATGCGGGCGAGAAGGTTCAGGTTGAATCGAGCGGTAACGCCTGCGGCGTCGTCGTAGGCGGCGTCGAGGATCGCGACGTCCTTGATGAGGTCGAATCCGATCAACAGGGCATCGTCCGGATCGAGCCGCGTCCGTATCCCGTTCAGAAAAGCGATCGCCGCTTCGGGCTCCAGGTTTCCGATACTCGAACCGAGAAAGAGCACCAGCTTGCGATCCGGCACATGCTCCTCCTCGGCGACGATGGCGCTCGCGCGCGAAAGTCCCGCCTCGTACTGCGAGGCGATGGGCGTGACCTCGAGGCTCGGAAACCGCCGGTCGAGCCGATCGGCGGTCTCCTTCAGGATAGTGGGCGAGATATCGATCGGAAGATAGTGCACCGCACCCTGGGACTCGAGGAGGCTTTCCAGGAGGATCGTCGTCTTGACCGAGCTCCCGCTCCCCAGCTCGACGAGACTGACGTCGTCTCCCATGGCGTCGCCGATGCCATCGGCAAGCGAGTGGAGAATCGCCGTCTCGGTTCGGGTGAGGTAGTACTCGGGCTGCCGGGTGATCTCCTCGAAGAGCTCGGAGCCTGCCGCGTCGTAGAAGTACTTTGGTTTCAAGTGTTTCTGTTTGGCCGACAGGCCTTCCAGAACATCGCGGGCAAACTCTCCTCCTTCGAAGGGCTTTTCTGCCTCGGGCATGGACAGATTATAGGAGCCGGTTTGTCGGACGTCCAAAACGGGCGGTACGGGGTACGGCCGCGGTCTTGAATCGAGGCACCTGCCTTGCTAGACTCCGCCGGTTCCATGGCCATCGCGTATAGCCTCGACGAGGTTCGTTGCTACTGGAACCAGTACGTCAACGACATCGAAGTGACCGATCTCCCGGTCGGCTCGTCCCAGTTCTTCGATGAACTCGAGAAATATCGCTACGACAAGATCGATTATCTTCGAGACTACGTCGGCTTCGAGCGCTACGAGGGAAAGAAGGTCCTCGAGATCGGATGCGGAGTCGGCATCGACCTGATGCAGTTCGCCCGCGCCGGGGCGGATGTCACGGCCCGTGATCTGACCGAGAATGCGGTTCGGCTGGCGACCGCCAACCTGGCCCGCGAAGGCTACAAGGGCGACATCCAGCAGGGAAACGCGGAGGCAATCGACTTTCCGGACAATACGTTCGATGTCGTCTACTCCCACGGAGTCCTTCACCATACGGTGGATACCGAGAAATCGATAAGCGAGGTGCTTCGCGTGCTGAAGCCGGGCGGCGAGGCCATCATCATGCTCTACAACAAGTACTCGTGGTTCAATTTCGCCGCGGCGGTATCGGGTACCAACATCGAGCACAAGGACAAGGACGCTCCGATCATCCGGCGCTACTCGACCGGCGAGTGTCGAAAGCTCTTTGGCGATTTCACCAACGTACGGATTCACGTCGACCGGTTTCCCAAGCGCACCGTCAAGTTCGACAACCTCTTTGCGAAGTTCAACAACTATCTCCTGGTTCCCTTTTTCGAGATTCTGCCCGGTGCCATCAAGCAGCCGCTGGGCTGGCACATCATGATCCGGGCCGACAAACCACTGGCCTAGTGCGCGAGCCCGCCAATCCTGCCGCAAAATTCCTCGTCCTTTTCCGCGCTGGCTGCGTTGCTCCTCCTCGAAATATCTAGATATGACTTCGTCGGAGCGCCTTGCCAGCACGAAAAATGACCTTGGAATTTGCCGACAGTATCAGCGGGTTCGTGCACTAGTCCTGAAGCGCGCACTCCTCGGCACGGTTCTCGCTCTCGCCGCCCTGTTTGCTTTCTCCCTGTTTCCCTCGGTCGCGGGGTTTCTGTTCTGGCTTGCCGCGCTCGGCCTTTTCGTAGCGCCCGGGATCCCTCTCGCCCGCCGCTGGTTCGCCGGCCCCGAGAAGTATCTGGTCGGCGCCGCGATAGGCTTCGCGATGAGCACGCTCGTAGCGAGCGCGCTCTTTCGGCTCGAGCTCGGGAAACCCGCCGTCGTGGCGGGGGTGCTCGCTGCGGCCGCCTTGCTTCTCTGGCGCTCCCGGCCGGGACGGGAGCTTCGCGTGCTCGACGAGCGCGACTATCCTGGTCTCGCCATCGTCTGGCTGATCACCCTCGCGATCGTGACGGCACCTTTCTGGAACGTGGGCCGCGAAACGCCCGATGGGGTGGCCTACCGTGCCTACTTTAGCGCCGATCTGATGACGCATCTTTCGGTCGTGGCGGAGCTTCAGAAGGGGGAGTTTCCCCTGCAGAATCCGTTCTACGAAGGGCTCTCCCTCGGCTACTACTGGCTCTTTTTCACTTTTCCGGCGATCGCGGGTGCACTCGCCGAGAACCAGTCGGTGCTTCTCGCTACCTATCTTGCTTCGGGACTTCTCTTTTCCGGTTTGTTGTACCTCCTCGCCCGTGGGGCCGGTGCCGCCGCGATGGGCTCGGTGGTGCTCACTTCGGCGGCCCTCGCCGCAGCCAGCTTCGAGGGAGCTCTCGCGCTGGTGCGCTTCGCCTGGCTCGGCGAGCCGCTGTCTCGTTTTACGGATCTGAACGTCGACGCGCTGTCTCGATGGGCTTTCGAGCTCACGTCGCTCGACGGTTTGCATCGCTCCGTCCTCTACACGCCCCAGCATCTGTTCAGCTACAGCCTGCTCCTCATCCTTCTGCTCCTGGTGCTGAACGGCGAGCCTCGCGGTCGTGCCGGTTCACTGCTCTGCGGCGGCCTGCTCGGCAGCATGGCGGGTACCAGCATCGTGACCGCGATGCTCGCGGGACCCTGGCTCATCGCGGTCCTCGCGTGGCGCCGTCGCGGTTCTCCGACCGCCTTCCTTCGCGACGCACTTTGGACGACCGGCTTCGCCCTTCTGTTTCTGGTCTGGTTCGTGCTGCTCGGCTTCTTCGGCGATGCGGGAGGGGCCATGGCGTTTCGCCAGCCGCGAGCGGCCGAGCTCCCGTTGGTGGTGCTTCTTGAGTGCGGGGGTCTCATCGCTCTGGTGCTCCTTGCGGCTCGCGGAGGGGAAAGACGCGAGAGCACCGGGCCTGCCGTAGGGCTGGCTCTCTTCGCGCTGGCGGCCGTCCTCTTTCTGGACGTCCGGGGCTACGAAGGCGTCTGGATGGCCTGGCGCGCCGGTAGTGTGCTCCTGCTGGCGCTCTTTCTTCTCGCGCTCAGCTCGTGGCGGGCTCCCCCGATCCGATGGATCGCCCCGATCGTCGCCGTCGCCTCGGTGACGACCATCCTCGACGTCTACAACGCCCAGGACATCACGAACTTCCGTCCCTCGGCGGGAGCGTTCCGATGGACGACCCTGGTCAGCAAGGACGAATGGGAAGCCCTCCGATGGGTCCGCGAGCAGACGCCGCTCACGTCGATCGTGCAATTCGATACACGGGCGCGCGAGCCGGGGGAGTGGGCACTGATTCCCGCCATCGCCGAGCGGCGGATGGCGGTGGGGTTCCCGATCTTTCTGCTCGACCTTCAGAAGTACCGGGCACGAGAGCGACGGCACGTGAGGCCCGTTTTTCTGACGTCGGACGCTCGGGAAGCACACCGCAATGCCACCGAGACCCGGATCGACTACCTGATCGTGGGGCGGCGCGAGCTGGAGATACGCGGAGAGGGCGTCCGGAAGCTCTTCGAAGCACCCGAGCTGTTCCGGCCTGTGTTCTTCAACGACCGGGTCACCGTGTTCGAGGTGGTGTCGTCTTGAACTGGACCATCGTCCTGGACTAGCCTGACAGGCTGTTGTGACGGAGAAAACGGATTTTCTGGTGGTCGGAGCCGGCGTGGCCGGCCTTAGCTTCGCCCATTTCGTCTTGAGGGAGGGGTCGTCTGCCGTCGTGGTGGAGCGCAACGACCACGTCGGGGGCCTCGCGCGCTCGTTTCAGTACGGCGATTTCTTCTACGACGTCGGCCCCAAGCGGTTCCACACGGACGACAAGGAAGTCCTGGAATTCCTGCTCGACATTCTCGGCGACGACACCCTCGTGGTGGATCGCTCGAGCGCGGTCCATCTGTTCGGACGCTACTTCCCCTGGCCTCTGGACCACCGGGCGCTGTTCCGTCTGCCGTTCCGCGTGATGGTCTCCTCCGGCTTCGACCTTCTGCGCCGCCACAAGCCGGCGGACAAGAACTCCTTCAGCGAGTACACGCGCTCCCGCTACGGCGAGACGCTGTACCGGCTCTTTTTCAAGCCCTACACTGAGAAGTTCCTTCAGATTCCCTGCGAAGAGGTTCACGTCGACTGGGCGAAGACCGGAATCAACCGCGCAGTCATCGACAAGCGCGTGAAGACCGATACGCTGTTCGACCTCGTCCGCAGCGTGCTGCTGCCCCGCCCGGTAGTGACGAAGTTCCTGTACCCGAGCTACGGTGGTTTCGGTACTTTCTGCAACAAGCTGTCGGACCGCGTGCGCGAGGCAGGTGGGAACATCCGTCTCGAGAATACAGTCACGGCGGTGGATGCCGAAGGCGGCACCATCCGCAGCGTCACGCTGGCGGACGGCAAGCGCATCGAACCGAGGCACGTCGTGTGGAGCGGTAATCTGATTGCTCTCGCGCGGCTCCTCGGTGCGGAGCCGCCCGCTATCCGTTACTTGTGCACCGTGTTGTTCAACATTGAAGTGAGCACCACCGTTCTTCAGAAGGAGCAGTGGATCTACTACGGTGGTTCGGACACGATGCTCTCGCGTGTGAGTATCACCAACGAGATGGCGGACTACATGGCGCCCGCCGGAAAGAGCGGCCTGTGTGTCGAGGTGACCTGCTTCGAGGGCGACGAGCCGTGGCAGCACCCCGAAAAACTGGTCGAGCAGATTCAGGAAGATCTCGTTCGCCTCGAGCTCGTTCGAACGACCGCGGACTTCGCCGGGGTTCACATCGAACGGGTGAGAGACACGTATCCAATCTATGATCTCCAGTATCGCAAGAGTTTCTCCGACGCCCAGCGCATCGCCAAGCCGTACGGTAACTTGAAGCTCCTCGGCCGGACCGGCGCCTACTGGTACAACAACTCCGACCACTCGATGAAGATGTCGCTGCAGATGGCCCGGCACCTCCTCGAAGGCTCGCCCATGGAGGAAAAAGAGGCGCTGTTCAAAGTTTGAGCTCCATCCTGTCCTCTTTCGCGGCGGTTCTCGTCGCACAGTTCCTTCCCGGCCTCCTCTTCGTAACGCTGGCGCGTCTCGGGCGCGATCGATTCGAGCGTCTCGTCATCGCTTTCGTGCTCGGTGGGCCCGTCGCCGCCGCGATCTACCTCGTTGCCCTCTGGATCGGATCGGATACTGCTTACTGGATCCTCCTCGCGGCCGTCGGTCTTCCCGCGATTGCGCTTGGCCTGAGGCGGAAAGAGCGTCTCCAGCGGGTACCGGGAAGGGAACTCGCGCTGCTCATCGCGATGATCCTCGTCGTTCTCGGCGCTTACGGTTGGACGACGGGAGACCTGTTTCGAACCGACACGAGCGGCCATCTCGTTCTCGATCCCGCGCTGCAGCGCGACACGCTGTTCCACGTGGGGATGGTGCGCGCGCTCGCCGCGTCCTGGCCGCCCCGGCTGCTGTCGGTCGGAGGAGAACCGGTCGGCTACCACGTGGGCTACCACCTGCAGCTGGCCGCCTGGTCACGCCACTTCGGCATCGACGCGTTCGACGGGCTCATCCGGGTCGGGGCAACGCTTCAGCTCGCACTGCTGCTGGCGAGCGCCTTTCTGCTCGGGCGCCGCTTCTTTTACGGCCGCAACGGCCCTGCTCTCCTCGCCTCACTGCTCGTTCTCGGCGCCGGTCTCGGCTTTCTCTTCTACGCCCGACCCTCGGTGGACTGGTGGAGCCTGGCGTTTCTCGACGTGACACTCGTCTCCGTCTTTCTCGTGAATCCTCTTCTCCCCGCTCTTCCTCTCTTCTTTGTCGGGCTGGCGCTTGTGGAGGACCGGGCCTGGCCCGGGGCGATCCTGTGTTTCTGCTCGCTGTTTGCGATCAAGATGTTCCTGGGCGTGCAGATCCTCGCCGCCGTGCTAGTCGCCGCGGTTCGCTCGAAAGCGCTGAGGCGTTTCGCGGCAGTGTACCTTCTCTGCTCCTCGCCGTTTCTGCTGCATACTCTGTTTGCCGCGGGCTCTTCGAACACCAGCCTCGGCATTCGGCCGCTCGAGATCGTGCGCTACTCGATGGAGAAGCTCGACTACCCCATTCTCGTCGAGACCCTGTCCTCGGTCGGTGCATTGCAGGTTTCGGCCGGCGCCTGGCTGGGGGCGCTCGCGATCAGCCTCTTCTGGGTCGTCGGCTTTCTCGGTCTTCGTCTCGTCGCCATTCCGGGCTGGTTTCACGACCTTCGGGGCGAAGGGCTCCGCGCAGTGATGGCCTTCGTCGTTCTCGTGGGGTTTCCCGCCTCGCTGCTGTTTCGGATCGCTCCCGCCGAAGCCGAGGGTCTCTCCCGACTGGAGGCGGTGAACGACGTGGTCTGGTTCGCAGCCCAGAGCGGTGTGGTGCTCTGGTTCTGGACCGCCGGTGCGCTATGGAGGTTCGCCAGCGCCGGAATGGCGCGAGCGGTCGTGGCGATCGTCGCGGTCGCGGTGCTGGCCCTTCCCGGTACGGTGCAGCATTTCTTCTACAAGAGCTCGCTCGCTCCTGACCGGATGCACAGGGATGTTCTCGATGCGGCGGTCGAGGCAAGGGCGTTCTCGGCGCCCGAAGAGATCTGGCTCGGGCCTCCGGACCGCTCGCACGCCTCCGCTCTCGCCTACGTCGCGGGACGACCCGTCGTCTACGACGCCTACGTGGGCTACGACTACATGTTCGTACCGCGCGACACGATCGACTATCGCCGCCACGCCATCGCTCAATTCTGGTTGAGCGACGACGAAGCCTACGCCTCGTGGTTTCTGAAACACTTCGACGTGAGCTGGGTCTGGAGCCGCCAGCGCCTGCGGCGAGGCGCGGGAATGTGGCTCGAGCCGCGGTTCGAGAACGAGACGGTAACGCTCTACAGCGTTCGTAGGGGGCCCGACGACGACGAAATCCGCACGCCTTCGGAGATTCCCGTGGGTGGGCGGGGCCTCCCGTTTCTGGACCGCGGCTGGCGACGCGACGCTCGGATGCGATGGCTCGGAAAAGAGGTGGGGCGCATCTACGTCCCCCGTCCGTCCGGAATCGAGATGACACTCCGACTGCGTCTCGCCACGCCGCATTCAGGTGGACAGCTGACGGTCGACGAGGAGCTGGTCCGCATCGCTGAGGACTCGCAGGAAGTTTCCGTTTCGCTTCCGCCGAGGGACACATCAGGGCTCGATGTTCTCGAGCTTCGTTGGGACGGCGCGTCTCCGCTCGGCGTCAGGTGGATCGAGATCGTTTCTGCTTGATCCGGCCGAGGAAGCCCTGCGGATCTTCCGACAGCTTGCCGAGGCCCTGGAGGTAGCCCACGAGCACGGCGTCATTCATTGGGACCTCAACGATGGTTCATTCGACTGGTCCGCGCCCTGGGCATCCGCAGCTTCGACGTCACGCGCGACGCTCAGCGATTCGTCATGCTGCGGCGCGACGCCCCCGCGACCACCATCGAAGTCCACATCGTCCTCAACTGGTTCGAGGAGCTGAGGCGTTTGGCGCCGAAGTACTGAAGTTGACCCTCCAGCAGCGTCCCCATAAGCTTTCCGCATGTACGAGTTCATCGAGCTCGACTTCGAGCGCCTGCCCGCCGACGAGCAGCGACGGCGCATGGAGGAGTTTCACGAACGATTGAAGCGCCGCCGCACGGTGCGGCACTTCTCCTCGGAGCCGGTCGATGAAGCCCTCATCGAGAACGCGATCCTGGTGGCGGGCACCGCCCCCTCCGGCGCCAACCAGCAACCCTGGCGCTTCGTCGTCGTTTCCGATCCGGATGTGAAAGGGACTTATCAATTTACATTGACACGATCCCGCCTGCCGTACTTATAACTCTTCTACCGAATAACCGCAGTTGTTCGGTAAGCGTCCGCTCCCACCATGTTCCCGATACGTCGCTCCCGAGGCATCCTTTGTGTGCTCGCCACTGGAGGCGGGGGACGAAGGAGGCAAGAGATGTCGAAGCGAAGGACAGCGGGGATATCGAAAGTGATAGGGAAGCGGCGCTGGGCAGAGGCGGATGCGCGGAATGTTGTGTCGTCATGGCAGCGTAGTGGGAAGCGTGTCTCGGAGTTCGCCAGGGAGTACGGGTTGACCTCCCAGCGGCTGGTTCGGTGGTCGGAGCGACTGCAAGGCGGGTCGAGGGGGAGTGTACGGTTTCATCCGGTTCGCCTGGTGGGAGGCGAGCGAGAAGGCGAGCGAGGAGGCGAGAGGGACGCGATCGAGGTGGTGTTGTTGGACGGCAGGCGCGTACGAGTGCGTGAGGGGTTCTCATCTGAGGAGCTGGGTCGGGTGCTCGAAGTTCTAGAAGGTCGAGCGTGATGTGGATGCTCCCATCGTCTGTGAGGATCTACGTTGCGGCGGAGCCGATGGACCTGCGTCGCGGCTTTGACGGGCTGGCTGCAGCGACGCGGAGTGTGATCGGTCAATCGCCCCTGAGCGGTCATCTGTTCGTGTTTCTGAATCGGCGTCAGAATCGTGTGAAGATCCTCGCTTGGGATCGGACGGGGTACGTTTTGCTGTACAAGAGGCTGGAGCGAGGGACCTTTGAACTGCCGACGTCACCGCGTCCGGGTGATAGGCACGTTGAGTTGGACTCTGGCGAGCTGGGACTGATGCTGGAGGGGTTGGACCTTCGTGGCGCTCGACGCCGGAAGCGATGGTATCAGCGAGCTGAGGAGAAGAGAGTCGCCCTTCACGGTTGAAGGGCTGATTTTCTTCCCAAGAACGCAGCAGGGACTTGACTTTCTTGCTTTTTGCGATTAGTCTTAATCTTCTATATATGACTAAGACACGACTACTGCAACGGCTTCAAACCCTCGGCGAGAACGCTGTACCGGGCACGCTTACGGAGGTCATGTTTCGCTGTGGTAAAACCGCCTGCGGGTGCCGAACCGACCCGAATCGTCTCCATGGTCCCCACCTGTACCTGAAGTTTCGCAACGAGGAGAGTCGGTCGACATCGCTGTACATCCCGCGAAGCCACGAACGGGAAGTTCGTCGTGGAGTCGAGGCCTGGTCGAAGATGCGAGAGGCGGTGGCTCAGTTGGGCAATCAGAATCGCAAGGGGCTAGCGAAACAGCTGCGTCAAAGGCGTAAGTAGTGAACACGAGCTCCGAATCGACCCAGTCGCGCCGAGAGGGCGCTGGCAGTACGAGGGCGCCCAACGCTCTGGGGCAGATTCGGGATTCGGCCCGAAGTCTAGCAAGCGAGGGCAAGACGGAGGAAGCGTTCGACCTGCTGGTCTCGGCGCTGGATGCGGTGTTGCGCAAATCGAGAGAGCTGGAGCTGATGGTGTTGAAGCTTCAGAGGGAACGAGTAGGCAAGCGCTCCGAGAAGGTGGACCCCGGACAGCTCCAGCTGATGTTCGAGCAGCTGATGAGCCAAAGCGGTGGTGAAGAGCTGGAGCCGGAGCTCGACCCACAAACCGAGGCTCGGGAAGACGCGGAGCTGGAACAGCAGATCGAAGAAGCGAAAAAGACTCGGCCACGAGGCAAGGGCAACAAACCGCGCCGCGAAACAATCCGAACGGACGGGATCGAACGCCAGGTTCACTTGCGCGAGATACCTGAAGAGGAGCGGGGCTGCTCTCGATGCGGCAAACTCAAGAAGCCTCTCGGTAAAGACGTCCGACGGAGGCTCGAGTACGTGCCGGGGCACTTCATCGAGCATGAGTACCATCTGGAGAAGTACGCCTGCGGGAAGTGCCGGGAAGGCGTCACGAGAGCCGAGGGCCCGGCCCCGGTGATCGAGCGGAGCAGCGCTGACGCCTCGCTTTTAGCTCATGTGGTGGTGAGCAAGTACGTAGACCACGTTCCCCTTCACCGTTTGCATCGTATCTACGCCCGTAGCGGCGCGGGGATTGCGGTCTCCACGATGTCGGATTGGGTGGGCGAGGTGGCAAACCTTGTGGAGCCGCTTGTGGACCAGTTGGAGAAGCGGGTCCTGAAGGCCGATGTCATCCGAACCGATGCCACCGGAGTGAAAGTGCTCGATCCGCAAAGCGCGGAGAACATCGAGCGAGGCACGATGTGGTGCTACATGGGCGACGACCGAGACGTGGTGTTTCGCTACGCGCCGACGGGCGAAGGAGCGACGGGTCCGTGGGAGTTTTTGGCGGGCCGCACGGGATACGTGCAGGCCGACGCCGCGAGCGTGTTCGATCGCGTGTTTAACGGCACGGTGGCCTCCGCGGAAGAAGTCGGGTGCTGGGCGCATGCACGACGAAGGCTGGTTGCCCTCAAAGACATGGACTGCCGCGTCGCCTACCCGCTCAAGCTGATCGCAAGGATGTATCGCATCGAACGCCTGGCCGATGCGAGGGAGCTGTCGGTCGACGAGCGGACGCTACTTCGCAAGGAGCGCTCGGCGTCGGTACTCGAGAAGCTGAAACGGTGGTTTGTGCTGACGCATCGAAGCGAACCGCCCAGCTCGGACCTTGCCATGGCCACGGGTTACCCACTCAACCACTGGACCGCTCTCACTCGCTTCGTCGACGATGGACGCTTAAGCCTTGACAATAATATCTGTGAGCAACAAATGAGGGCCATCGCACTCGGTCGACGCAACTATCTCTTCTGCGGTTCTCACGACGCCGCGCGACGCACCGCCGTTCTCTACAGCCTCATGCGCACCTGCGCACAGCACAACGTCCCGCCTCTCCCGTACCTCACTGACGTGCTCCGCAAGCTCGCCGACGGATGGCCACAAAAACGCATCCACGAGCTTCTACCCGACCGCTGGCAGCCTACTCCCGCCTCCACCCCTTAGCAGTTCCCGTGCCATAAACCCCCTATTCCGGGGCGAACGCGTCATGGGGACACCGGACGCATACGTTGTTCGGCGACTTGGCCCGATGACCAATGGAGGCCATCGGGTATCACAAGAGGATGTTCGATGTTCAAACAGAAATCTGTATTCGGCGTCGCCATACTCAAGCGAGAACACCATCACCAGGTAGTGTGAGTCTGAGCTCTCAACAAGAAAGGGAGGTGATGAAAAGTGAAGGAGTATCGAAGAAAAAAAGGAAGCGATACGTGGCACTGGTGTAGCAACTGCAGGAATTGGCCAATCTCGAATTATGATTCTAAATATACGAAACCAACATCAGGCGAGTTAGACAACGAGTGCAAAGCCAAGGAAAAAGATGGAAACTGCACCTAGTGAAGGTTTTGTAGAAACCTCACAATAGTGTTTAGCGAGCGGTTGAGGTCGAGCTTTGACCGCTCGCTTCCCTTAAATATGATCTCTACTATTTCAGAGCCTCGGTCGGAATAGATTGTCGAAACCCTTTCGATGCAATGCTGAGCCGAAAGGTTCATTACCTCCTTATAAAATCTGGACGCCATGGTTTCGGAAAGCTTTAACCACAAGTGACCTGTCTCCACGTAACCGTTAGCTCTACGATGACCAGTACATGATTGGAGCGTACAGATTCCTGGAATATGGTTGATCAACTTGCACCACAGAATGATAGCCTCATCCGGGTCTCCTGGAGCAACGCCTGGTGAAGATGATTTATCGTGCCACTCGAGTAGCTCGACCGCTTTCTCGATCTTGCTCAAATACCTGCTCCCACTCATTTGACAGAACCTCCAGTTTTGGGCACACTCCAAGTGGAGGTTCGGTCACCTGCTTGAGGGAGCAGAAGGTGACAACCGTATGAGTAAGCGACCAGACTACGGAGACGCGACGCCAGAGGACTTGGCCCGCGCTCTGATGCGCCCTAGGAGTTGGCGCGGGCGCCGGATGAAAGCCCGTTCTGAGCAATCAGACCCGATACATCAGACGCTTGCCAACCAGACCAGCCGCAACAACGACCATCTGAGCCAGAGTGTCCTCGTCCCTGACGTTGTGCTTGCCGGCGAATTCGTTGACGTAGCGTTGTAGGTGCTTCGGGCTCATTTTGTGAAAAACTCCCTTGTGCGCTCGTTTTAGCGTCGCCCAGAAGGATTCGATGCCGTTCGTGTGCGCCATGCCGTTGACGTACTCCTTCACTGAGTGACGGACCGTCTCGTGATTCGGTAGCCCCTCGTAACCTCCGTGGTCGTCGGTGTACACCTTCGCCCCAGGCTCGACGGTCTCGGCTATGAAGCCCTGGAGTGTCGGTTGGTCGGTGCTTTCGATGACGGCGGCGGTGACGCGGTTGGTCCGGCGGTCCTTCGCTCCGATGACGGCCGTCTTGCCGACAGACCCGCGTCCCTTGATCACTTGCTCGCGCTTGTGCGTGTGCATGTTCTTGGCCTTGCCGCCGAAGTACGTCTCGTCTACCTCGACGGGGCCAGAGAACGGGTTGCCGCCGCTAGGAACCTTCCACGCTTCGCGAATGCGGTGAAGCATGAACCAGGCCGTCGGTTGGGAAACTCCGATGTCTCGGTGGAGCTTCATCGACGAAACGCTCTTCAAACTCGTGAGTTCCAAGTAAATGGCGATCACCCACTTGCGAAGCGGCAAGCGAGAGCTTTCTAGCACTGTGCCCGTTCGGACGCTGAAGTATGAGCGACAATCCGAGCACCAGTACGGCATGCAGGCGTGAGAAGCCATCGTCGTTCTGAGGCTACCGCAGTGTCCGCAGCATCGCTCGCCGTCCCAGAACATTTGCTCGCACTTGCGTATTCCGGGGCATCGTGAACGCAGATTCCAGCCGAAGGTGAACATCCATTCCAAAGCATCGTGAACACGGATTCCGGGGATCGTGAACATGGATTCCGGGGAAGGTGAACACGGATTCCAGGCAACGTGAACGCCGGTTCCGGCATCGCGAACGCTCATCGATAGCACGTTTCAAGGCACTCTAGGTCGTACCCGGAAGGAGGACGATCTAGGAAATGGCAGCTAAGAGGTTATCGATGAGAAAAATACGAGAGGTTCTAAGGTTAAAGTACGAGCTGGGTTTGACTCACCGCACGATCGCAAAGGCACTTCGCGTGGCGGTTGGAACGGTGAGTGAGTACCTGGCCAAGGCGAAGAAGGGTGGTTTGAGCTGGCCGCTCCCGGAGGAGCTGAGCGACGGGGAGCTGGAGGCAGGGCTGTTTCCGCCGCCGGGCTCGTCTGGCGCACGGCCGGGTCTGGACTATGCCCACATCCACGAGGAGCTGAGGCGTCACCGAGAGCTGACGTTGCTGCAGCTGTGGGTGGAGTACGCGGAGAATAAGCCGGGAGCGTACGGCTACAGCCGTTATTGCGAGCTGTACGGTCAGTGGAAGAAGAAGCTGAACCCGACGATGCGTCAACGGCATCGAGCAGGCGAGAAGACATTCGTCGATTTTTCGGGGAAGAAGCCTCACATCGTCGATCCGAAAACGGGAGAGCTCGTCGAAATGGAGCTGTTCGTCGGGACGTTGGGCGCGAGCAGTTACACCTACGTCGAAGCGACACTGAACCAGTCGCTGGAATCGTGGGCGAAGGCCCATAAGGGGATGTCGGATTACTTCGGTGGCAGTACGGAGATCTGGGTTCCGGACAACTTGAAGAGCGGCGTGGATTTGGTGGACCGTTACGAGCCAGGGATCAACCGGACGTACGAAGAGCTGGCGACGCATTACGGTGCGGTTGTGGTCCCGGCTCGGGTGTTCAAGCCGAAAGACAAAGCGAAGGTGGAGTCGGCAGTGCAGGTGGCGCAGCGCTGGATCCTGGCGGTGCTTCGTCATCGCACGTTCTTCAGCCTGGCGGAACTGAACGAAGCCATCTGGGAGAAGTTAGAGGTCCTGAATGCGCGTCCGATGCAGAAGCTCGGTGTGAGTCGGCGGGAGTTGTACGAAAGGCTAGACCGGCCCGTACTGAAACCGCTACCGCAGGAGAGCTACGAGTTATCGACGTGGAAGCGGTGCAGAGTGAACATCGACTACCACGTGGAGGTGGAGAACAACTTGTACAGCGTTCCCTATCAGCTCATTCACGAGAAAGTCGAGGCACGGGTGACGGCCTCGGTGGTGGAGGTCCTGTTCAAAGGAAAGCGCGTCGCGTCGCATCCCCGCAAGAAAGGAAAGGGGCACTACTCCACGAACCCGGAGCATATGCCACGTTCGCATCGGGAGCACCTGGAGTGGACGCCGTCGCGGCTGCTCCACTGGGCGGAGCAGTCAGGTCGCGCCACGGGAAGGCTGGTTGCGGGGATTCTAGAGAGTCGGCCTCACCCGGAGCAGGGATTTCGCTCTTGCCTGGGAGTCATGCGACTAGGCAGCCGCTGGGGCAGTGAGCGTCTCGAGGCCGCTTGCGCACGAGCGGAAGCTTTGAGCTCTTACAGCTATCGCACGGTGAAAAACATTCTCTCGGCTGGTCTGGATCGTGTGGTGCTCGAATCGGACGCCGAAGCGAAACCGCGAGAGGAGCACGAGAACATCCGAGGCGCGGATCACTACGAAGGAGGAGAGTCCCGATGCTGACACCCGAAACGATAGAAAAGATGAACGCCATGAAGTTGTTCGGCTTGGTGTCCGCGTTCGAAACCCAGTTGAGCTCGAGCGAATACAAGGAGCTGAGCTTCGAGGAACGTGTGGGACTCCTGGTCGATGCCGAGTGGACCGCCCGCGAACAGCGTAAGCTTTCTCGACGACTGCGAGCGGCAAAGCTCCGCTATCCGGCATGTTTGGAGAACGTGAACTTCCAAGCGCCTCGAGGCTTAAACCGCGAACAGATCTTGAGCCTGGGCAACTGCCGCTTTGTCGGTGAGCGCCATAACCTGCTCATCACCGGCCCGACGGGGATTGGCAAATCGTTCTTGGCTTGCGCCTTCGTGGAGCGGGCCTGTCGTCGCCGCTTCACCGGATGCTACGTGCGAGCACCGCGCTTGCTCCACGAGCTCGCGGTCGCTCGTGGTGATGGTTCCTACGCCCGGCTTTTGACGAAACTCGCCAAGCTGGACTTACTGGCTATCGATGATTGGCTGCTTCACCCGCTGAAAGAATCGGAGAGACGGGATCTAATGGAGGTCATCGAAGACCGCGCCGAGCGTGGCTCCACACTCATCGCGACCCAGATTCCGCTCAAGCAGTGGCACGAAGCGATTGGCGACCCAAACCAGGCAGACGCTATCTGCGATCGCATTCTCCACAGCGCGCACCGCATCACTCTCAAAGGAGCTTCTCTGAGAAAGACCAAGGCTGCGCCAAAGGCATCTGACAACGCCGATGCATGAGCGAGCGAGGGACCACAGCGTCGATGCGATAAAAACGGGTGAAACCGCCAAACCCGGGGTACCAGACGATGCGGCGCCAAAACGACGCGCGAGAATGCCTCAGGAAGCGTCTTCTCGAGCCAGGCCATACCCCAGCAACCCCCCGAAACCAGCCCCACATCGCCCGGGGTTCGGCCGCGGCAGGTCGCTGCCGCCCCTTGCTACACAACACGCAGGTAAGATAGGGTTCACGTTTTCAATCAGTGGAAAGAAGGTCACCCAACACTTCACCGCTTCGATGAGCGTTCGGCTTCACCGGATTCGCTGTTCAGCTTGCTCTGGATTCAGCGTTCACGATGGCTGGAATACGCACTCGAACCACTGACGGGCAGCGGTTTCGTCGGGAAACATGTCCATCAGTTGGACAACCGTGATGCCTTCGCGGTGGGCTTTGCCCGGTGCCTTGTGTCTCTTCACCATGAACCATCATACACAGATCCATCGGTTCTGTCAACATAAATGTATAATTCCCATGTGAAACACCGAATTCGAGTGGCGGCCGAAGCAGAAGAGAAGGAGAACTACGAGCGGCGCTTTCCAGAAGAGTGGAAGAAAGTGCTGGCCCCTCTGGGCGTGGACTGGCACAAGGAGTTCATCGACATTGCGCCCCATCTCATCGTCGTTTTCCGAGTCGACTATGGTCTCGACGAGAAGGGCCACAGGTTCAAGCACTACTACGTCTCGGAGTCGGTCGGCATCGCCGTCGGGATGCTCATCGCTGCGCTTCACCTTGCAGGACTGGCCACACTGACTCATACACCGAGCCCGATGGGTTTTCTGCGTGAGATTCTGAACCGTCCGAAGAACGAAACCCCGTTCGTCCTGTTGCCGGTCGGCTATCCGGCCGACAACGCCAGCGTGCCGGACATTCATCGGAAGCCGCTCGACGAGATCCTCTTCCGCGTCTGAGGTGCGACGTGATCCAAACGACCTTCGGTGATGTGCGCGTGGTGGACGCGCACGCCCACTTCTTCTCGCACCGGTTCTTCGCCACGCTCGCTAAGCAGTTGCCGGAGCCGCCCGGCGACAATGTTCTGTTCGACGTCCTCGGCGAGAAGCTCCCGTTCGAGTTTCCGGGGCCGGAGCCGACGGCGCTGGCGGAGCGCTGGATCAAAGAGATGGACCGCCACGGCGTCGACCGCATGGTGATCATCGCGAGCGTACCCGGAGACGAAGAGTCGGTAGCGGAGGCCGCCGGGACGAGCCCGAAGCGTTTCATCCCCTACTTCATGCTCGATCCGTTCGTTGGTGACGCCGCGGAGCGGACGCGACGCGCTTTCGAAGAGCTCGGCATGAAAGGCCTCTGCCTGTTTCCCGCCATGCATCACTTTCATGTGTGGGAGGCTGAGCTCAATCCTATTTTCGAGCGGGTCGCCGAGGCAGGAGGCGTCGTCTTCGTTCACTGCGGTGTGCTCAAAGTCGGTGTCCGCGACAAGCTGGGGCTTCCGAGCCCGTTCGACCTCCGATACGCGAATCCCGTCGACCTGAGTGGCCTGGCGCGGCGCTATCCGGGCGTCCCGTTCATCGTGCCGCACTTCGGCGGGGGCTTTCTCCGTGAGCTCCTTCTCGTGGCGCACGAATGTTCCAACATCTATACGGACACCTCGAGCACCAACCGCTGGATGTCCCTCCTCCCCGAGAACCTTGGGCTCGAAGAGGTCTTTCGTCGGGCACTCGACGTGCTCGGCCCGGAGCGCATCCTCTACGGCTCCGATTCGAGCTTCTTTCCACGGGGCTGGCAGAAACCGCATTTCGACCTGCAGGTCGAGACCGTCAGGAGACTCTCCATCGACCCTGGAGACGCGGCCGGCATCTTCGGCGGCAATCTCGAACGACTTCTGGACGTCGATCGAACGAAGTAGACTGAGTTCGATATGAAGGACATCGCCGCGCTTCTGGACGAGCCGGACACGACGGTTGCGGTCGTCGGAGCGACCGACAACCCAACCAAATATGGATTCGTCATCTATCGCGACTTGAAGCGCAAGGGCTATACCGTCTTTCCGGTGAACCCGAATCGCGCTCAGGTGGACGGTGAGCCCGCCTACCCGTCGCTCGCGGACCTGCCGCAGTCACCGACGATCGTCAACATCGTCGTGCCTCCTGCCGTTGCGTCGAGAGTAATTCATGAGGCAAAGGAGCTCGGCCTGATGAACGTCTGGCTGCAGCCCGGTGCCGACAATCCCGACAATCTCCGCTACCTGCAGGAGAACGGATTCAACTACCTCGCAAACGCCTGCATCATGATCCAGAGCCGGCTATCGATCCGCTCGAGCTGAACGTCCGCAGGCTTCCCTCTCCCCGTTGGGGAAAGGGAACAGCGAGCGACGGCTTCGCCGTCGGCCTTACTCACGCCGCCGACCGACGGTGGGTGAGGGGAGCCTCCTTCTTCAGATGGTTCGTCCGATTTCTTTGTCGCGGCCGTAGCCAGCGAAAAGCGCGGCGGCCAGCAGGATCAGCAACCCCCACGAGTAGAAGTTGTACGGTCCGATCTCGAAGGGGGTGAGCCGTGGCATGTCCGAGCCTTCGCTCGTCGCTGTCGTGAATGCCGTTAGTATCGTCGGGATCGTGTACGGAAGCAGAAAGGGAAAGGTGCACACCGTCACGTCGAGCAAGTTGGCCCGCCGAAAGGCGGAGACTCCGAATTTCTCACCCGTTTGCCTCGAGAACCTTCCGACGGCGAGGAGAGTCACCACGCTGTGCGTCGTCAGAACGACGGCGATGGAGGCTGCCGTCACGATCCAGCGCTCGGCGCTCCGCGCTGAAGTAATTCGCTGCTCGGTGAAACGTACGACGCGCTCGAGGGTGCCTGAAGCTTCGAGTGGCCCGACGAGTCCCATGAGAAGAAGCGTGGAAATGGAGACGCCGATGGCGCGCTCCATCCCGTCCAGGATGATCCCCGTGGCGATGAAGTTGTCCCGGTCGATGGCGAGTAATCGAGAAGGCTGAATCGCGCCCAGGACGAGTCCGAGAGCGATGGCGACGACGATACCGGTGATGAGTCCCTCGAGAAGATGTCTGCCCCGGAGAAGGAGCCCGAGCACCACCGCAGGAACGAGCGCCATCCAGAGCGAGCGCAATGCGGTCTCGGATTCAGGAGGCGAGCCGGCAACAGGTGCGTCGCCTCCCAGAACGACGAACCCGATCACCGCGAGAGCCGCCGCGGGAAGGGCGTACTTGAGTCGGCTGCGCACGACCCCTCCAATCGGAGCCCCCTGAGTGAGAGCGGATGCGATGGTGGAGTCCGAGATAGGTGAGAGGTTGTCCCCGAAGGTTGCTCCCGCCAGGACGGCTCCCGCAAGAGGCGCCGCAGCCGTGCCGAGGCTGCTGCCGGCCGGATAGAGAAGCGGGCCACACACGAGGATGGTTCCAAGGCTGGTTCCGGTCGACATCGAAACGATGCAGCAGATCAGGAACGTGGCCACCAGGTAGCCCCGCCCGACGAGGCCCATCTCCCGGGCGAGCCAGGTCAGTGACGAGACGAATCCTGCCTCCTGAAGGAGCGTTCCGAGTACTCCTGCCAGCAGCCATGCAAGAACCATGAGCGCCACGAGCGAATGGCTCATGCCCTGGATGACACTCTGGCAGTAAGCGGAGCGATCCCGGGCGAACAGAAGTCCGGTCGCCAGGGCTGCAATGAGAATTGGCCAGAAGCCCCGCTCGTTGGGAGCCCCGGAAAGTCCCAGCCAGGCGACACCGAGGAGGAAGATGGTGAAAGGTGCGAGTGCACCGAACGTGCCGCCCCGGAAGCTTAGGGCCCGCGCAAGAATAACTTCACATTTTGGGACGCCGATGCGTCCCGTCTGGCTGCGTTGCTCGTCGGTCATATATCTAGATATTATTCGCTCCTCGCGCCTTGCCAGCCGGGCGCCGCGACGCCCGAAAATGCAAACTTATTCTTGTGCGGACCCTCAGTGGTAGGGTGCCGGGTTGCATGTGCGGATCGCTTGACGTTCTCCCTGGTCTACACGATAGTTAGTTCCGAAGCGTTACAACCATTGCACCCGAAGACATTGATTCGTTACCGCGGCTCGTGCCGCGATCGTGCCCGGCGAGAATACCACGCGGCGGCGGGAGCCCTGTCCGTGGCCCTCGTACTCGTCGCGGCAGGTATCGGATGTACCGGGCGATCCGGCCCCGGGAGTTCCGCACAGGACGAGCTCGTCGCCGAGCTCGTCGATCGATATGTTTCCGAGCGCCACCGCTTCTATCCCATCGAGGCCGTCCTCGCGGGGGTGCCCAACGAGGACGCTGGCCTCGGGAGCTTCCGCGCCGAGGACATCGATCGACGGGTCGCCCAGCTCGTCGATTATCACAAGCAATTGACCGCGTTTGACCCGACGGCGCTCTCCGAGTCCGCTTACATCGACGTGCAATGGCTGACCAGCTGGGTCAAGCTCGAGCTGTTCGTCCTCGAGGAGCTCGAGCCCTGGAGGCTTTCGCCTGCCTTCTACGGCGAGATCCTTCATTCGAACTTGATCGAGAGCTTCCTTCGCCGGGAGCCGTTGAGCGACACCGAGCTCGTGGTGCACCGCCTGGGGTTGATACCGGCCTTCGTCGAGCAGGCCGTCGAAACGCTCGACGCGTCCCCGGAAGCGCACCGACTGCGAGGGCTTGCGTTGCTTCGCCGCTCGTCGGATCTGCTGCGGGAGGTTGCGCGAAACGACTTCGGCGAGCACCGTCGCGGGAAGGAGCTCGAGCGCAGCATCACAAGCGCGCTCGGGTCGCTCGAGCGCCTGACCACTCACGTCGACGGTGTCGCTTCGGCTGGAACCTCCTCACTGGGCGAGGAGCGATTACAACGCTACTGGCTCTACTCGGAGATGAGCGAGTGGTCGCTGGACGCGATGGAGGCCGCGGCCACGCGCCAAGTCGAACGGCTGGTCGATCGTCTGGACGAGCTGCTGCTCAGAGAGTTTCCGGGCGAGAGACTGTCCGCCGTTCTCACGGTTGGCTCGGAGGCGGAGGACACGTTGGACTACGCCGACGTCGTCGTCCGGGAGACGGTGCGTGGTCTCTCCGGCGAAGCCTGGTCTCGACTCGATGCGCGCATCGGTGTTGCTCCTTTGCCCCCCTACGTTCGGTTGCCTTTCTTCTTCCGCCTTCCACCCGCACTCGCACCGGAGAAGGAGGCAGTGTTCTTCGTGACACCCGGTGAAGCCGCAACGGGCGAGTTTAGTCGCTTCACCTACCGCGAGATTGGGGGAGAGCTGTTGCAGCACCGGTATCGGACGCAGACGATGGGCCTGCTCCGCAAGCTGTATGCATCCCCGGCGGCGTACGAAGGCTGGAACGCTTTCGTCGAAGAAAAGCTGATCGGAGACGCCGGGCAGAGCGTCGATACGCGGCTGCTTGCTGCTCACCTGCACTACGCGCTCCGCGAGCAGATGCGTCTGGTTGCAGCTCTTCGGTTTCATCGCGGCTCGATCAGCCGAGCCGACGCGAGGCATTGGTTCCAGGAGAGACTGGAGCTTTCTTTTGCCGATGCCGACCGCGAAGTGCTCCGCATCGCGGTGGACCCGGGCGTCGCGAGCTCGGCTCTCGGCTTTCTGATGATCGAGCTCTTGCGCCGGGACTTCCTGCGGCGACGGCCATTCGCGGAACCAGAGGATTTCTATCTCGAGTTTCTCTCCCTCGGGGCACCCCCGCTTCGCCTCGCCCGCTACCAGCTCCTGGGCGATTTCCGCGAGACCGAGACCGAAGCGGCGGGAGGCCGCGTCGTCTCCGATGGTGGTTCCTGAGGAGGGTCGGTGAGGCTCGGGTCCGTCCGCTCGCTCCGCCCGTTTGCGACCGAAGTCGTCCTCGCGGGGGCTGCGGTGGTTCTGCTGGCGCTGAAGGCAGCCGGAGCCTCGCCGAGTGTCGTGAACCTCCTGGCGGGCGGGGGCGCACTCTACGCGACCGTCGCGGTCTTCTTTCTTCGCCCACGATGGCTCGACGGCTATCGACTCGTGCTGATCGTGACGGCGCTATGGTTCCTGAACGACGTCTATCTTCGCATCGGAGGCGACGGTGTCGAGTACTTCGTCCAGGCGCGCTCGATGCTCCTCGATCACGATCTCGACTTCGCGAACGACTACGAGGGTCTGGGAAGGAGGCCGGTCCTCTCCGCGAGCGGTGAGATCACGAGTCGTTTCCCGGTGGGCGTCTCTCTACTGTGGCTCCCCGCACTGATGCTCGCTCATGCGGGCGCGCTCGCGGCTTCCGTTTTCGGTTCCCCCCTTGCCACCGATGGGTTTTCCGCACCCTACGAAGCAGCGGTCACGCTGGCCACCTACGTCTACGGGTTCGGTGCGCTCGTGTTGATGGAATCTTTCCTGAGACGGCTCTTCGGGGCACCGATCTCCCTGCTTACCGTGCTCGCCGTCTGGCTCGCCGCGCCCCTGATCTTCTATATGACCGCCAACCCGTCGATGTCCCACGGGGTGTCCGCGTTCGCGGGCTCGCTCTTCGTCTGGTGGTGGCTGAGGGCCCGTGAGAAGCGAACGGTGCGGGACTGGATGTGGACCGGACTGGCCGGCGGCCTGGTGATTCTGGTACGTCTGCCCGACGTCGCCCTTCTGTTGCTGCCCCTCATCGACCTTGCCGCGGCCGACCGATCCCGGCGGCTGGCGGAATGGGGTGCTTTTCTTGCAGGGCCGGCGCTCTGCGTGGCGGTGCAAACAGCTCTCTGGTTGAGCCTATACGGGCTCGGCTTCCCTGGCATCATCTCGACCCAGAGCATGGTGGCCGAATCGTCCCCGCAAGTCCTGCCGTTTCTCTTTTCTTCGCACCACGGCCTGCTCACCTGGACGCCCCTCTACCTCGGCTCGGTTCTGGGTTGGGCCTTGTGGTTCCGGCGTTCACGTGCGATTGCGTTGTCCGCAGCGCTTGCTTTCGCAGCGAGTGTCCTCATCAACAGCTCGACCGGGGACTGGTGGGCCTCGGAGTCCTTCGGGCAGCGAAGGCTGGTCGGCTTCGTGCCGCTCTTTGCGCTCGGACTGGGAGCTGTTGTCGAAGCACTCGTCCGGCGCCCGCTCGTGGCGGTGGCCGCCGCTTTCGCCCTCCTCATTGGATGGAATCTGCAGCTCGCCTACATCTTCAACGGGGAGAGGATCGCCGGCAAGGACGAGGCTCTGCCGTTCGACCAGGTCGTCAACGCTCAGGTCGACGTGGCCTACCGCAAGCTTCTCGTTGCCGATGCCTGGATGCCACGCGTCGTCTGGGTCCAGCTCTATGACGTGTTGAAAGGGGTCTGGTTGTTCGGCGGCTATGAGCCGTTCGACGGAAAGATCGACCTCGGCGGCGAGCCCGCCGGGTTCTATCCGCTGGTTGGAGACGGCTGGTTCGAGCCGCAGACGAAGGAGGTCGACGGGCTCACGATTCGATACCGGCAATCGAGGGGACGGCGTTCGTGGCTGAGCGTCCCGATTCGTCGCGCCGAGGACTTCCAGGTGCTCGTGTGGCTCAGGAGAGAGCTCGACAAGCCGGGTGTTTACGTTCGGCTGGACGTGAACGGTCACGTGCTTGGTGAGCACGAGCTCCGCGACGGATGGTCGGGCTACCGGTTCGATCTGGACCGGGAAGTCGTTCGCCCAGGGATCAACCAGCTGACCTTCGTCTATTCTGCGACGCCGCGCATGGTCATTCCCGACTTCCGCGGGCGCAACGCCACCGTCGCGGTGGACTGGATCAGATTCGAACGCGTGAAGTGAAGACGAACCACGAAGGACACGAAGAGCACTCGCAAATCATTCATGAACCCGAATCAGGAACTCCACCGATGAAGAAGGCCCTGGAGAGAGAATCGTCTGATACCCCCTTTCAACACCCGCACATTCAAGTGCGACTTGTCTGATGTTTTTCTTGGTGGCCTTCGTGATCTTCGTGGTTTGTTGGGCCCGATGTCGCGTCATTCGCTAACCCGGTGCCGACTCATCCTTCCACGGATTCGATCGAACGCGGTATTCCTTTCCTGGTTCCTGGGTTTCTTAGAGTTTTTGTTTTTCTCTGCGACTCTGCGACTCTACCGTTGAAATTCCGGTAGTAGACCTTGCGCGGTTTCAACCCCCCGCGGTCCCCTGTTTCCGGCTTTGCGCTTTCGCGCCTTTGCGTTGAATCTCCACAGGAAATCGAACCTCTCTCGATAGACACCCAACAGCTGACCGACCCAGGCGTAGACGGCAAGTGCCAGGGTATCGAGATAGATCATCAGGCCCGGGTACGTGCGGGTGCCCGGTCGAAAATCGCCGGTGGCCAGGATGTGAAACGCGCGCCCCACGATGCGCTCTTCGTCCGGTCGGGCCGTCGGATGAGGGAGACCGTAGTCCATCCCCCAGAACCTGAGCCAGGCGGCGAAGAGAAGGATGGCCGCCAGCACGATGGAGGTCGGCCAGCGTGAAGAATGGGGCATTAGGGTCTTGGCAAAAATAAGTTCCCATTCTCGGGCGTCGAGGCGCCCGCCTGGCAAGGCGCGAGGAGTGAATAATATCTGGATATATGACCGACGAGCAACGCAGCCAGGGGGGATGGATCGGCGCCCCAGAATGGGAAGTTATTCTTGCCAGGGCCCTTAGTGCAGGATTGTAGTTCAGACATGCGAACGGGGCAGGGGCCGGGAGCCGGTGGATGCTGGTTGGCGAGTGTATACTTGTTGAAATCTCCACCATACAAAGATGAAGCGTCGAACACTCTGGGCGGTCGCCCTCAGTCTCGCCAGCGGTCTCCTCCTGTGGGGGTACTGGCTGGAGCGAGGTGCTTTGCAGACGGCTCTGGAGGATCACGGGCTGCATCGCCAGCGCGCCCTGTATCGGGCGGCCAGGGAGCTTGAGCTCACGTTGTCGCGAGCCTTTGGTGACCTCGGCCGCCTGGGCGAGACGGCTTTTGTGCGTGAGCTCGCGCCGGAACCATTCACCCGCGTCGTGCTCTGTGATTCCGAGGGAGCACCTCCGGAAATGCTCTCGCGATCCGGCCCTGCCGAGTGCGAATGGGCGCGCGTGGCCGGCATGGGCAGCCGGGCTTCCGATACGGAGCCGAGTCGAGTCGTGGTCCATCACGGCGAGCAGGGGGTTTTCGCGATTCTCTCGACTCCGGTGCTGGAAGACGAGGCTGTTCTGGTCGTCGGATTCATCGATCTCGGGCGGCTGGGCGCCCGGATCCTCGACCAGCCGGAGCTCCGCGACCAAAGCCGAGCGTTCCTGCTCTACGAGAGCGAGATCGTCGCACGCCTCGGAGTCGACTCCGCGGAAGAAGAGCCTCGTCTGCTGGCTCCCTTCCTGAAGGATCTCGTCGTTCGCGCGGGAAGCCAGGGCAGCGAGATCCTCGAGGATCGCGGCGGCCCAGAGGCACAGCTCGTACACTGGCGAAGCCTCGGCGATGGGGAGCGATGGTTCCTCGTCAGCAGTACGCCGAAGCACATGGTCGCTCGCGGAACCCCGGCTCTGGCCCGATACGGGTTCATCGTCAGCGCCGTCTTCATTCTGGTCTCGACGTTCGTTGCGACCCGTCGCATCGAGGAAGATCGGCCGGGCGCTGCGGAGCCAGACGGGCCGCGGACGACGAATCGAGCGCTCCCGCTTCCGACGATCGGACACGCATGGGGCTTCTGCAGATGGCCCATGCGCTTACGTCGGCCAGGGACACCGATTCCGTTCTGGAGCTTGCCGCTGCCGCGGCGACACCCCTGAGCGGAAGCCGTCGGAGCTTCATTGTGGTCGGCTCGGCCGACAGCGGCTGGAACGTCGCCGCTCAACACGGTTTCGATGAAGCCTCCGAGCCCGGGCGGTTGATTGCGAAAGCCGCCGTTGAGGCAGCTCTGGATGACGTCGCGCGCAGCCGCAGTCCCCGGCTGGTGAGAGGCGAGCACTCGGTCGGCTCGAGCGAGTGGAGCATTCTGCCGCTGGCGTACGGTCGCGAAGTCATTGGACTGTTCGTCCTCGATCGGGAAAGCGCGGAAGGAGGTTTTCTCAAGGTTCAGGACGCTCAGCTACTCGCGGAGCTCACCGCGTCGGCTTTGAAGAACGCACAGCTCTTCGAGGCGGTTCGCTCTTCGCGCGCCCGCTATGCGGATCTCTACGACAATGCGCCCGACCTCTACCAGACGATCGATCAGAACGGGGACATTCTCGATTGCAACCGCACGCAGTCGGAGCTCCTGGGCTTCGCGAAGAGCGAGCTCGTGGGCCGCAGCTTCGCGAGCTTGCTCTCCGATGAGTCCGCGCCCGTCTGGTTGACCCTTTCGCGTGCCCTCCACCGGAATGGCCGCGTTCGAGACGCGTCGCTATCGCTCGGTCGCAAGAACGGCGAGAGCCTCGAGGTGCTGCTGAACGCCTCCGTCATGTACGACGAGGAGGCGAACCCCATCGGGGCCCGCGTCGTCATGCGTGACGTGACGGAGCTGAAGGCACTGGAATACCAGCTGCGCCAGAGCCAGAAGCTGGAAGTTGTTGGCACGCTGGTCGGGGGAGTGGCCCACGACTTCAATAATATTCTGGGCGGGATTCTGGGATACGCGTCTTTGCTGAAGCAGCGCCTCGGCGGTAGCCCGGAGGCCTCGAAGTACGTTGAGACTATCGAGCGATCGGCCCAACGCGGTGCCGAGCTGGCCGCCAAGCTCCTCTCCGCCGCGAAGCAATCACCGGCGCCCTCGGGCCCGGTCGACGTGAACGATCTCGTCGATGAGACGCTGGAGCTCCTCGAGAGGACGTTTTACAAGAAGGTTCGCATCCGGAAGCGACTCGACCCGGCGGTGCGGCCACTGATCGCCGACGCCGGGCAGCTGCAGCAGGTCATCCTCAACCTGTGCGTGAATGCACGAGACGCGATGCCGGAAGGCGGTGTGCTCACCGTGGAGACGAAAGTCTCGAAGGAGGATGCGAAGCTCCGGCTCTCCGTCGAAGACACCGGGATGGGCATGGAGCCCTCCACGATGGAGCGTTTGTTCGAGCCGTTCTTCAGCACGAAAGGCGAGGAGGGAACGGGCCTCGGTCTCGCCGTCGTCTACGGGATCGTGAAGTCTCATGGCGGTGATGTAGGGTGGCGGCACGAAGTGCCGCCGGGTGAGGGCGCTTCCTATGCCTAGTTCTTTTTGATGCTCACCGATCCATTCACGGTCTCGATCTCCAGTGTGGCGCCGCCAGCGCCCAGTCGGCCGCTGGCGCGGCGGCTTCCCCACCGGCCGGCGGTCTCGAGATCGAAGTCCGTAGAGATGCGGCCGTTCACGGTGCGCGCTTCGACGTCGGCGCTCGCGTCTTCGGGAAGCGTCACGCGCACGCGGCCGTTGACTGTCCTGAACGAGCTCCGCCCTGAGCCGGCGACGCTGCTGTACTCCGCACGCAGCGATCCATTGACGGTCGCGGCTTTGACCTCGCCGCCAGCATCCTCGATGTCGACCCCGCCGTTGACCGTTTTTGCAGAGACCTCGCCTTTGAGGCCGGTGATGCGAATCCTACCGTTCACCGTTTTGACCTCCACACGGGCGTATGCCGGAATCTGGATGTGGTAATCCACCCGGCTGCTTCCTCGCAGAAAGCTGACCTTCGGAAGTCGCGTCCGGACCCGGACGCCCCGGGGGGTCTCTTCGATCTCCACCCGCGTTCGTTCCAGACGGCGCTCGCTCGAGGCCCGTTTCTCCGCCTCGATGCGGACGCTCTCCTCTTCCCAGGTGTCGATGGTGACCCGGCCGTTCACGTTCTCGATGTTGAACAGATCGCCCGATTCGAACGGCAGCGTTTCCTCGATGACGTCTCGCTCGATGAGGGCCGCGTTTCCGACACCGCATCCGGCGGCGGCCGCGAGGGCGATCGCGATGATTCCCAGTCTGAAGGTGTGCCTGCTCATATCAAGCTCCTTGTCTGAGCTAGTAACGGACCCAAGTGGCTCCAGGTTCCCCGAAATTCCCCCAGGGCCTATAATCCCTTCTTCCAGAGGCTTGCCCTTCATCGAGCCGGATCCAGACACATGACGCTTGCGGCCGGAACGACGCTTGGCGGCTACGAGATCGTCGACCGATCGGTGCCGGGCATGGGCGAGGCCTATCGCGCTCGGGACACCAAGCTTGGTCGCGACGTCGCGGTCACGCCGGAGCTCCTCACGGAGCCAGACCCTGACAAAGGCGAGAAGACCCATCGCCTGCCCGAGATCCTGCCCTACGGCAAGCACTTGCTCTTCACCATCGGCACCGGCTCCATGAGCTCGTACGACGAGGCGCAGATTGCGATTCTCGACCTGGAGACCGGAGAGCAGAAAGTCCTCGTGGAAGGCGGCAGCAACCCGCATTATCTGTCCACCGGTCATGTCGTCTACTCGCGAGACGGCACGCTGACGGCGGCAGAGCTCGACCTGGACGCGCTCGAGATCCGCGGGGTGCCGCACCAGGTGCTGGGCGGTGTCCTGACGTCGCGCCAGTTCGGCGTCGCGCAGTTCGCCGTTTTTGCCGGCGAACGCTCGTCTATGTTCCCGGGGCTCCCGACCTTTTCGCCTCGACGGGTTCGTTGACTCTAATTAGCCTATAATTTCTCTGCCCGTTCCATTCGGGGCGCCGTAAACCCATGCGTATCTTGATGATCGCTCCCCAACCCTTCTTCCAGCCCCGGGGTACGCCGTTCAGCGAGTTTTATCGGATCCAGGCGATGACCGAGCTCGGACACGAAGTGGATTTGGTGACCTACCCGATCGGGGGGGACGTCACGATGCCCGGGCTGCGGATCTTCCGGACGCCCGGCGTGCCGGGGATTCGCTCGGTGAAGATCGGGCCGTCTCTCGCGAAGCTTCCCCTGGACACGCTGATCTTCTTCTCGAGCCTTCGCCGGCTGTTTGCGGAGCGCTACGATGTTCTGGACTGCCATGAGGAGGCGGGCCTCATGGGGGCGTTCTTCTCGAAGCTCTTCGGCATCCCGACCATCTACGACATGCACTCGAGCCTTCCCGAGCAGCTCGGGAACTTCCGCTACAGTCGCTCCCGGCTTCTTCGCGGGACCTTCGATCTCGCCGAGCGCTGGACCATCCGCGGCTCTCGAGGGGTGATCGTGATCTGTCCCTACCTGGGGGATGTGGTTCGCAGGACCGATGCGGACAAGCCCACCTTTCTCATCGAGAACTCGCCGCTCGCGGGGTCCGGCAAGGCCGTCTCGGAAGAAGAAGCGAGGGCGCTTCGCGGCGAGCTCGGTCTTGAAGGAGCCCAGCTCCTCGTGTACACGGGCACGTTCGAGGCGTACCAGGGTCTCGAGCTTCTCTACGAGGCGGTCGCCCGGCTCGCCTCGCGTCATCCGTCGTTGCGACTTCTGATGGTGGGAGGCCACCCGCCGCAGGTCGAGGCGGCAAAGGAAGCTTGCGAGCAGCTGGGAATCGCAGACCGTGTGGTCTTCACCGGCCAGCGCAATCCCGAGGAAGTACCTCTTTTCGTCGCGGCGGGTGACATCCTGGTCTCGCCGCGGGCCCATGGAAAGAATACGCCCCTGAAGATCTACTCGTACCTGAGCTCGGGAAAGCCCATCGTGGCGACGCGGCTTCTCACGCACACGCAGGTGCTGGACGACGAAACGGCGGAGCTCGCCGAGCCGACGCCGGAGGCGTTTGCAAATGCCATCGAGACACTGCTCCGCGATCCCGAGCGGGCGAGCGGGCTCGGAAGAGCCGCACGACGCAAGGCCGACGAGGAGTACAGCTACGAGCGGTACGTGGAGCGAACCCGAAAACTGTTGGACTTTGCGGAAACGCTGGTTTCGAGCGAGGCCCGCGCTTCGGCCAAGGCCGTCACACATCAGTGAGATTGACACGTGAAGAAGACTTTAATCACAGGCTTACTCCTACTTGGCACCATGGCGAACCCGTTCGCATCGGAAGAGCGGCCGCGCGCGCGCGACATCGGCCTCGCGCCCGGCGTTCTGCCTACCGGGCCGCTCAACGCGATTACCGATGTGTACGGAGTCAAAGTGGGTCAGGTCACCGTCATCGAAGGGGACTCCATCCGCACCGGTGTCACCGCGATCCTGCCGCACGACGGCAACCTGTTTCAGGAAAAAGTGCCGGCGGCAATCCATCTCGGTAACGCGTTCGGAAAGCTCATCGGCTATAGCCAGGTGAACGAGCTGGGTGTGATCGAATCACCCATCGTCCTGACGAATACGCTCTCGGTGTGGGCTGCCGCAAATGCGGTTCTGACCTATCTCATGAGCCTGCCGGGTAACGAGGAGGTGCGCTCCGCGAACCCGGTCGGCGGCGAGATCAACGACGGCGGTCTCAACGACATTCGGGGAAGACACGTCAAAGAGACGCATGTTCTCGAGGCCATTCGTGAGGCCGAGTCCGGGCCCGTCGAGGAAGGCGCGGTGGGCGCCGGCACTGGCACGAGTGCGTTCGGCTGGAAGGGCGGCATCGGAACCTCGTCACGACGAATCCCCGACTCGCTGGGCGGCTACACCGTTGGCGTGCTCGTGCAGAGCAACTATGGAGGGGTCCTGCAAATGGACGGCATTCCTGTTGGACAAGAGATGGGACAGTACTTCCTCCGGAGTGCCATCGAGGGCCAGGGAGGGGAAGAAGACGATCCGGATGGTTCCATCATGATGGTGGTCGCCACGGACGCTCCCATCCGCGCCGAGGGGCTCAGGCGCGTCGCGAAGCGGGCGATGCTCGGTCTGGCCCGGACCGGTGCCACCTCGAGTCACGGCAGCGGCGACTATGTCATCGCGTTCTCCACTGCCCGAGAGCTCAGAAGCCCGTACCAGACCCAGGAGAACACGGAGACGGGAAGCGTCTTGCGCATGGATCGCCTCTCACCGATCTTCGAGGCGGCCATCGAAGCGACGGAGGAGGCGATCTACAATTCAATCCTCAAAGCGGTGACGGTCGAAGGAAGAGACGGCAACCGGCGCGAAGCGCTTCCCATCGATCGTCTTCTCGAGATCGGCAAGAAATACAATCGCCTCCATCCTCCCGGAGAGAAGCCGTAGCCATGTCGAAGATTCGCGTTCTCCAGATCTGTGACCACCTGGGCTGGGAAGGCTCGCGGATGCACGGGGTAAAGCGCCTCTTCGCGTGGATGATTCCGCGCTTCGACACCTCTCGTTTCGACGTCTCGTTGCTGAGTCTCCGAAAGAAGGATCTCTCCGAGGACAAGCTCGAAAGCTATGGCTTTCCGGTCTACTACCTGGAGAAGACCAAATTCGATCCGACGACGCTGCCGGCACTCGTTTCGCTCCTGAAACGGATCGAGATCGATGTCGTGCAGCTCCATGGCTATGGTGCGACGACCTTCGGGAGGCCGGCCGCGGTCCTGCGCGGGATTCCGAACATTCTGCACGAGCACGCGAATCTGACCGACACACCCTGGTTTCAGAAACCACCCGATTGGCTGTTCAACCCGTGGACGGATGTGGCGATTGCTGTTTCCCGGAGCACGCGTGAGTTCTGCATCAAGGGACGCCTGCTCTCACCGGAGCGCGTGAAGACCGTGTATCTGGGAGCGCCGCTCGACGAGTTCCAGCCCTTTTCCGAAGAGCAACGACAAGAGGCGAGACGACAATTCGGGTTCGGGGATCCGTCGTTGAAGATTCTCGGTACCGTGACAAGGCTCCACGAATCGAAGGGGAACAAGTATTTGGTCGACGCGGCGGCTCTTCTCGCTCGCGAGCGGCCGGAGCTTCGCTTCGTCTTTGTTGGCGAGGGACCGCTTCAGCCGGAGCTGGAAGCGCAGGCCGAACGCCTCGGCATCCGTGACCGGGTCGTCTTCCTCGGTTTCCATCGCGACGTCGCGGCCGCCTTCGCGAGCTTCGACGTTGCTGTCTTTCCTTCGCTCTGGGAAGGCACGCCGCTGACGGTTTTCGAGGCCATGGCTTTGGCGCGCCCGATTGTTTCGACCGAGGTGGATGGGCTTCGCGACGTGCTGCGACACGAGGACAACTCGCTCGTCGTCCCGGCTCGCGATCCCGAGAGTCTGGCCGCGGCGATGATCCGGGCGCTCGACGATCTGGCGCTCGCCGCACGATTGTCCGAGGCTGCCCACCGGGACTCCGCTCGCTTCAGCATCCAGGCGTTCGTCGACCGCATGTCAGGGCTCTACGAGTTCCTGGTGGACCGCTATCGGAGCGAAGGCCGCCGTCCCCGATGGGACTATGCGCGTGAGTTCGACTTCCTCGAGGAGCCGGTCGAAGCACCGCGGGGAGAGCCTCTGCCCTCCGAAGCCGTACACTCGTGAGCCTGTTTCGCCGCCGACTTTCCCTTTTCTTCCGCATCGCGGCGAGCCTCGGACTCATCGCATTGATGTTGTCCTGCCTCGACACCGAGAACATGTGGCGCTTTCTTCGTCGCGCCGACCTGGGGCTCGTCCTGCTGACGCTCGTCACCGTCCTGATCGATCGATCATTCATGGCCGCCCGCTGGATCTGGCTCCTCGAGGCACTCGGCATTCACGCTTCCCGGGTACGCGTCGTCAAGATCTTCTTTCTCAGCACGTTCTTCGGAAGCTTTCTGCCGAGCGGCGTCGGAGGCGAGGCGGTTCGCGCGGTGTCTTTCTCGCGCCTCACCGATCGGGGTGTGGAGTCCGTCGCCTCGGTCGCGATGGATCGTTTGCTCGGCATGTTGTCGATGCTGTTGACCGGTCTCGTTTCGCTGACGGTTTTCTATCGCGTGTATCCTCATCCCGCGCTTCTCGCGAGCGTGCTCGGATTTTCGGTCGCAGCCGTTTCGGGGATGGCGGTCCTGTTGTCGTCTCGCTTGCACGAGAGGGTCCGCCGGTGGCTCGCGAGCTCCGATCATGGCTGGCGCCGTGCGGTGGTGAGAATGCTGGAAGCGCTGGCCCGGTACCGGAACCGCCCGGGAACGCTCCTCTGGGTGCTGGCGTTCTCCGTGGGTGTCCAGCTTCTCAGGATCCTGCAGGCCTATCTTCTCTCTGAGGCCATGTCCCTCGGAACGCCGCTTCTCTACTTCTTCTGCTTCATTCCTCCGATTCTCCTCGTCACCATGCTTCCCATTTCGGTCGGGGGCTGGGGAACCGCCAACCTGGCTTACATCGCTCTGTTCTCACAGGTGGGGATGGATCCGGACGGCGCCTTCGTGCTCTCCGTGCTCATTCTCGCGCTGGGTATCTTCGGGAATCTACCGGGCGGACTGATCTATGCTTGGGAGGGCTTCACTGCCTCGAAAGGGCCTGAGGCGAAGACGGTCTGATGGAACCCCAAGCAGCATCCGAGCAGGAAAAAATGGCGCCGCCCGAACCGGCTCCCGACGCCATGAGGGTTGCCGTCGTCACGTCGGACGTACCCTTCGTCGACGGCGGGCACCGGATCATCGCCGAGACCCTGGCGAAGGCGCTCGCCGCCTCCGGACATCTGGCGGAGATCATCCGCACTCCGCAGAACCGTTTCGGACAACAGCTCTCCGCCTACCTCGCGACGTGGCTCACCGACGTCGGGGAGACGGGCGACGGGCTTCCCGTCGATCGCGTCATCTCGCTGCGCTATCCGAGCTACGCCGTGCGGCATCCTCACCACGTGTGCTGGCTCAACCACCGGATGCGCGAGTACTACGACCTCTGGCCGCGCTTCAAGAAACAGCTGTCATGGAAAGGGGCCATCAAAGAGGGCGTCCGACGGAAGATGCTCCATTCGCTGGATCGCTACCTCCTGAAGCGCAACGTGCGGCGCCTTTTTGTCCAATCAAAGACGATTGGAGAGCGCCTTCGCCAATGGGGGAACATCGACGCCGAAGTCCTGTATCCTCCACCACCCGATCGACCTTACCGCACCGAGGGCTACGAAAACTTCGTGTTCGCCGTCTCGCGGCTTCACCCGCTCAAGCGGGTCGACCTGCTCGTCAAGGCGATGAAACATGTGAAATCCCAAGAGCTCCGGGCGGTGATTGCAGGCACCGGTGAGGAAGAGGAAACGCTGAGGCGCCTCGCCCACGAGCTCGGTGTGGCGGATCGCATCGATTTCGTGGGGCGAATCGACGACGATGCGCTCGTCGACTACTATGCCCGCTGCCGGGGCGTATTCTTCGCACCGTTCATGGAAGACTATGGATTCGTGACTCTCGAAGCTTTTCGATCGAGAAAGCCGGTGCTGACCTGCATGGACAGCGGTGGTCCGGCCGAGCTGGTCTCCGCCGGGCGCTCGGGCTACGTGCTCCTTCCCGAGCCTTTCCAAATCGCTCAGCAGCTCGATGAGTGGGCAAAGAATCGGGAGCTCGCCCGCCGCATGGGCGAGAACGGCGATGCCGACACGCGCGAAGTCGGCTGGGAGCAGGCGGTCCAACATCTATTGAGCGCGCCATGAAACCCGTCCGCATCGCCACCTGGGTTCGGAGAGCGGCCTGAGTGGACACCGCACGCCGTGTCCTCGGCATCCTTCTCGCTATCAGTCTGCCTCCGGCGCTGATCTACTGGTTCGTCGTGCATCCCTTCATTGCGTTCTGGCGAAAACTCGGCACGATGACGACCTACATCATCGTGGCGAGCGGCTTCGTCGGCATGGCGGCTTGGCTCTACACGGTTCGCGATGGCGTTCTGTCTACGGATTACGGTACGAACTGGTGGCTGGTCGCACTGGGTGCGATCCTCTATCTCTATTCGGCCTGGATCGGTATCCGTATGCGCAAATACCTGTCTTTCCGGACGCTGGCAGGCGTTCCCGAGGTCGCGAACGAGCGCCAGAATCTGATCACGAACGGGATCTTCGGTGAAGTCCGACATCCCAGATACCTCTCAGTGGTAGTCGGCATCACTGGCTTCGCTCTCGTCATCAACTATCTCGGCATCTACTTGCTGACGGCGCTGATGTATCCCGCGATCTACTTCGTCATCCTCCTCGAGGAGCGCGAGCTCGTGGAGCGCTTCGGCGAGGCCTATCGCGAGTACCAGCAAAGAGTGCCGCAGATCATTCCACGACACCGCGGCTAGCACCCCAAGTTCCAAAAAAAAAGCAACAAAAACACCAAGATCGCAAAGAACGCCAAGTGTGAGCTGGATTTCGGTCTTCGCGTTCTGATGCTCCTGCTAGCTCGATAACTCCTCTAGCCAAGAAGCCCCGACGCCTTGGATGAGTGTGAAGGTTCGCAAAGAGAATGAGTCGCCTTTGCGGGCTTTGCGTTTACGGACGGCAGTACTAGTAGTCCCGTTGCAATCGCAAGACGAAGTCATTGCGCCTTTGTTTGGATGGCTTCGGATCCCAGGCAACCCCGAGTCGGGCTACCTGACGCCCGTTTCGGTGGTCTCGTACGAGATCATCACGAGCCCAGGAACGCTCACCAGCCTGGACGATGCCCGCTACCTCGTGCGGCGGCTCAACTGGGGTGAGCAGGACCAGGTGGCCCGCATCGATTCGCTGGAGATTCGCTACTTCGTCGGCAGCACGGTCGGCGGACCCGTCTCCAGGAACCCGCCTCTCAGGCGGGGCGGGCCGGGAATTCAGAGCAAACGCGGTGGCCCTGACGCGCCCGCGAACGGGGACGAGATCGCAACGAGCGTCGCACGGTGCGGTGAGACCCGTCTACATCACGGACAAGGACCGTCCGGGAAACGTCAAGCCTTTCGAGTCGCTGACCGATGAGAAGCTCTCCGAGTACCACGTATTGAGGATCGCAAAGAGAGCCAGTCCCCTTTGCGAGCCTTGCGATCTTCGTGTTCATTCTGAGGCGTTGCTTGCGGACCGCGGTACTCGGCATCAACGCGCGCTCACTCCTTGCCGGTTTCGGTCGGAAGCGAGGTGTAAGCGATCGAGGCGAACTTCCACTCGTCGCCCTGTTTGACCAGCGTGAAGACGTCGACGCCAGAGGAGCGCACCTCGCCGCTGCGGACGATCTCGAAGTCCGCCGTGAGCACCGCAAGTTGACCGCTTTCGACGCGAATCTCGATATTCGAGAGCCGTTCTTCGAACGGCACGTCGTTCGGCATGCGTTTTGCGGTCTCCAGCCACTGCAGGGCGCTCATGACCCGGTTTTCGAATCCGGCGGGCGTTTTTCGCGCGATGGTGACGCTGGACGTGCCACTCGCCATGTACTTCGAAAGCGCGTAATGACGAAGCCCCCCGAGGGTCTCGAGAAAGCTTTCCACCGTCGCCTGGACCTGCTCCTCGGCCGTTTGAGCCGGGGCCGAGGATGGCGAAAGAGTGGCGAGGGCGCCGACGAGCACGAGCACGTGAAATATCGTTGGCCTCATTGTGTCCTCCGCAGTTCGGGACCGCTGATTCTAGCGCTAAAATCGACCGGACGTTATTTGAAATAAGGCCGCTCAGTGCTTACGATCGGCTCGCGGCGACAATCATGAAGCCTACGGTTCGGGTCCTGCCGATTTTCGCTGCTCTCGGCGTCCTGGCGACGACCACCGGCGCCCGCGGGCAGGAACCCGTGTTTCCGCCCCAGTGGCCCGATGCCGCAGAGCTCGAGCACTTCCTCAAGAAAGCCGAAATGGTCGAGCGCGTGAAGCTCGGCAAGGGCATCACGAACCCCGAAAAAGTCACCCTCGGGCTCGACGGCGTTGTGCGCTACGCGCTGCTCAAGAAAGTCGACAAGAAGCACGACAACTGGCGGGCGGAGGTGGCGGCTTACGAGATGGACAAGCTCCTCGGGATCAACATGGTTCCACCGACGGTGATGCGGAAGCATCGTGGCCGGAAGGCGAGTCTTCAGCTCTGGGTCGACGGCGTCACCATGAAGGACTACGAGGAGGAGATGCCGGACGTCGAGTCCTGGCGCAAGCAGGTGAGCGTCATGTGGCTCTTCGACGATCTGATCGCGAACATCGATCGCCATCTCAACAACGGCATGGTCTCGCCGGATCACCGGCTGATGCTCATCGACAACTCCAAGACCTTTCGCAACTACAGGAAGCTCCTCAACGATCTCAACGGCACCGGGACCGGAACACACGCCCGCTTCTGGTGCACCGAATACGACGGAGAGCGTGAGCGCTACCCCACGACCTATCCCTGGGCCCTCGTCGAGCGGCTGCGCGCGCTGACCGAGGACGACATCAAGAAGTCGATCAAGAAATACATCTGGGGCCGGAGCCGTAACTTCGTCTTCGAACGCCGAAAGATGATCCTCGAGCGGTTCGACGCGATGGGTGCGGGAGCCTTCGGCCGGCAAAGGCCGCCGGCGCCGCTTTCCCTTCGCCCGCCCACTCCGAAGCCGAAACGGCGGTAGGCGCGTCCATCTAACGCCAAACAACGGACCGACGAACAACAACGCAAACAGACTGGTAACGATGACACCAATGATGTTCACCCAGATGCCCGCCTTCACCATCTGCGGGATGGTGAAGTAGCCGGTACCGAACACGATGGCATTGGGCGGTGTGGCGGCGGGAAGCATGAATGCGCAGGAGGCGGCGACGGTCGCCGGAATGCACAAGACGAGGGGCGAGATTCCCATGCTGTCGGCGGTGGCGGCCAGGATGGGCAGGGACATGGCCGTCGATGCCAGATTCGAGGCGAATTCCGTGAGACAGACGATGGCGAAAACGATGATGACGACGAAGACTGGCAGCGGAAGGCAGGAGAGCCCCCCGAGCCGATCGACGACCCACTGAGAGAGGCCACTCACCTGAAAGCCGTTGGCGAGCGAGAAGCCGCCTCCGAAGAGCAGAAGAACGTCCCAGGGTAATCGAGGCCCACTCCCAGGACGTGAGAAAAATTAGTTATTGACTAGCGGTACCGCTATGTTATAGAATTGCGAGTATGGGATACGTAACGAAGCTGCAGGTGATCAAACGAGCCAACGACACCCGTCAGTGCTATGTGATTTGCCCGTCGCCTTTAGCGCAGGCGCTAGAGATGGAGCAGGGCGAGGAGCTGGAGTGGGTGGTGGAGGATCGAAACACCCTGATTGTGCGTCGGACGCCAAAGGCGAAGCGAGGGAGAAAGCGGGGTAGACGTGGGTGATAACCAAACGTCGCTTCCCGGCTTTCCGAGTCCGCGAAAACGGAACGATGGTGATGACGGCGATGAGGGAGAACGCGCGACACAGGCTCGGTTGAAGGTGGTCGATCGCGCGCAGCTGCTGCTGCGGACGGTGGACGTGGAGCGATTGATCCCAGAGGATGACCCAGCGCGTGCGATCTGGGAGTTCGTGGGTTGGCTGGATCTCAGCGGGTACACGGAGCAGATCCGCTCCGTCGCGGGTGGCGCAGGCCGGCCCGCGTTCGATCCGCAGCTACTGGTGAGCCTGTGGGTCTACAGCTACAGCCAGTCCGTGAGTTCGGCCCGCGCCATTGAGCGGCTGTGCGAGCATCATCCGGCTTATCAATGGCTCACCGGAATGCAGAGCATCAGTGCGCACACGCTATCGGACTTTCGGGTGACCCATTCGGAGGCCCTACACGAGTTGTTTGTGCAAACTTTGGGGCTTCTGAGTGCAGACGGATTGATCACGCTCGAGCGAGTCATGCTGGATGGGACGAAGGTGCGCGCGAATGCTTCGTCGAGTGGATTTCGCAGCAAGCCTCGTGTGGAGGCGTATCTGAAGGATGCGCGTGAGGCGGTCGAGGCTCTCGAAGCACAGACGGAGGAGGAATCGAGCCGGCAGATGCAGGCAGCACAGCAACGCGCCAGGCGAGAGAGACAGGAGCGTCTAGAATCAGCGTTGAAGGAGTACGACAAGCTGGAAGCCGCCAAAAGCCGCGTAAAACGCGTGAGCACGACCGATCCCGACGCGCGGGTGATGAAACAAGCCGAGGGCGGCTCCGCACCTAGCTACAACGTCCAGGTCTCAACGGATGCCGCGCACGGCCTGATTGTCGACATCGATGCCACGCAGGCCGGCAGCGATTATCAGCAGCTGACGCCCGCCATACAACGGCTTGAGCAGAGCATGCACCGCGCGCCCGAGCAGATGGTCGTAGATGGGGGCTACATCAGTAGCAACAACATCACGGAGATGGCGAAGCGCGACATCGATTTCGTCGGTCCCCAATCCGAGAACAAGGCAGCAGAGGCTAATCGGCGCAAGTCGTATAAGCACCACGGCGTGAGTCCGGAATACGAGGCGTCGAAGTTTGTCTTCGATACGGAGACCAACACGTATGTGTGCCCGCAGGGCAAGCACTTACGCTACGACGCCAAGCAGGAAAGCCATGGCACGATGTGCTATCGATACAAGGCGTCGGAGCAAGACTGCCAGACGTGTCCGGCCAAAGATCAGTGCTGTCCTCGTACGCGGCACGGCCGCTCGATCGAGCGGCGCGAACTCTTGCCCGACATAGCCGCGTTCCGCCAGAAGATGCAGACCGACGAAACCAAGGCCATCTATAAGACACGCTCGCAAGTGGCCGAGTTCCCGAATCTCTGGATCAAAGCCAAGTTTGGCCTGCGGCAGTTTAGCGTGCGCAGAATTGCCAAAGTACGCACTGAATCTCAGTGGGTCGCCCTCACCTACGATATCCTGCAGTGGATTCGCCTCCGCTGGAGGCCAAAGATGGTATCGGCGCTCGCGCCGACGTGAGCGCATTGAGCACACGCAGCCCGATTCGTTTAAGCACTAGTTAGAAAGCTAGTCAAAGAGCAACAACGAAACGCCGATACGATACCGGGTGAATCCGCACCACGCGGACCCGCCCCCCCTAGTTGACACAAGTGCGGACCAACCATCCCCATCTCCCTGGGGAAACGCGATTTTTTCTCAGGTCCCCAGTTCAGTATCCGCTCCCCGTTGCCGGCGGGCAGGAGAAATAGAAGGACCGCAGTCGCCATCGCGATGGTGGAGTCGGTCACCAGATTTCCGTTGGGAATCCAGCGCGTCCACAACGGACGAAACATCCAGGCGGCCGCCGTGATCGCGAACAGAGCGGCGAGGCGCTTCTCGCCGGTTCCCGTCGCTCCCAGCTTCCGAAGCTCCGCGCGGATGAGCTCGGCGCCACCCGGTATCGACTTGATCTCGAGGGGAAAAGCGACGCGGGTGAGCGACGGCAAGAACCGCGAATGCGATCAGCCCGAGAACGAGCCAACGCGCTGCCGGCGAGTGTCGCCGCCTTCGCGGCGGCCCTACTCAATACTGCTCACTGGCCTCCGCGGCGGCCTTGGGAAGACTCAAGAGATTGGCGAAGACTTTGTACGCGTCGGGGACGCCGGCCGGGAGTTGCCGGAAAAAGCCGAGTCCGATGTACATCCACCGGCCCTTTCCATACTCGGCCTCGACCAGCATTCCTTTCTTGGTTCCCGCGTTGTAGTCCCAGGGATCCTCGGCGGCGAGAAGCTCCCGGTAGCGGGGGTCCCCTTCCTCCTCGAGGAAATACAGTCCGCGCTCCTGCACCCAGCCGTACCAGTCGTTCTCCGTGATCCGGTTGGGGCGCTGGAAGACGGGATGCTCGGGCTCGAGGATCTGGATGGGAGCTTCCTCGACCGTCACCCGGTTGCGACTCACCTTCTTCGGGTACGGCCCCCACTGGGCGGAGTTGAACTCGAACTTGTTGTACATGACGAGCATGGTGCCGCCGTCCTTCACGTAGTCGAGAAGACGGTGGTTGTAGGCTCTCAGGTCCTCGCGATTCAGGTAGGCTCGAACGCCCGTGATGATGACGTCGTAGTGCGAGAGGTCACCCTCGGCGAGGTCCTGCTCCTCCAGCATCACCAGCTCTGCTCCAAGCTGGCGGATCGCCGTGGGAATCTCGTCGCCGACACCCATGACGTAGCCCACTTTGACGGGAGCCACCTGCACATCGAGCGCCTGCACCGTGGCCTGGGCGGGGTGAAACAGGTAGCGCGTCTGGATGTGGTGGTAGGCGATGGTCTGAAATCCCTCGCGAAACGTCTCTCCGTTCAACGTCGCCGCTGCTTTGATGTCGTAGCCTCCGCTCTCGACCGCTTCGGGCGGCGTCACCTGGAAGCGCACCGTGATCGCCTCGTTCTCCCTCTGGAAACGGAGCTCGGCCCGTGTAGGCTCCACCGACCAGCCGGCGGGTGCTTCCAGGACGAGCACGCCTTCGGCGGGCTCGGTTCCCTTGTAGACCGCCTCGACCGAGACAAGCCGCGTCTTGTCATCGGCAGCGGTGGGAAAGACCACGACCTTCGGAGCGAGCGTCACCGACACCAGCGGCAGGACGGAGACGATCTTCTGTTTCTCCGTTCCGACCCACGGGCCTTCGTAGCGATACTGGACGGGCTCGGAGAGGGAGACCTCGGTGTCGCCGGAGCGGAAGGTGACTTGCGCATGCACGGCGGGCGAGCGCCACGGCTGGCCGAAGTAGGTGTGATCCGCGATATCGAAGCGGTCCACCGCATGATTGCGCTCCCAGAACGGGCGGTCGTAGACCGCATCGGTCGAGACCGTCACCCGGAAGCAGCTCTCGAGGCCGAGATTGTTGGCAAGCGTTGCGCCCCTCGGCGCAGACTCGTCGACCACCCCCCACCCCTCGGGCGTGAGTGCTTCGATTGATTGCAGCACGATCGGCTCGGGGCTCGGGTTGACGACGCGCGCGTGGATCTCGAACCGGCCGCCGCGGGTCACCTCGCCGCGGCTGGCGATCGGATCGAAACCCATGCCGTGCGCGAGGACGATCGCCTCCTCGAACTCTGTGGTCTTCGGCGCGAGGCGGTGCTCCAGCTCGTACCGGGCGAGGGGCGAGAGGCTGCTCGACGCGACGTCGTGCCGTAGCTTCCGGACGAACTCGAGCCCGCGGCGAAGCGGCGGCAGGGTTTTCCACGGCGCGCTGCCATCGAACGCCTTCTCCGCGGCCGCGACCTCGTCCTGGAGTGCGTCGATACCGTCGCGTACGAACTGAGCCGCATCGCCCTCATCTTCGACGAAATCTTTCCACCGCGAGAGGCTCATCTCCACGCCGTCGAAGAGGTCCATCTCCTCGCTCGCAACGTCCAGGACGGCATCTTCGAGCTTGTAGACGGATTGGCGCGAGCCTGGAAGCGCGCGCAGCTGGGCCATGCCCTGACAGCGGTGGCTGGATCGGCCCTCGAGCCCCATCTGGAAGTAGGAGCGCCCGAGAATCGGGTCGTACGCTCCGATATCCATGGTCACGAGATGCGCCTCTTCGTCCCGCGAACGGCGCGCGCGCCCCCTCCCCGCACCGATTCCGGATCGCGAGTAGAGCTTCAAAGCCTGCCACGGTCTCAGACCTTCTTCGATCTGCTCGGGAAAACGATTCGGATCGGCGGCGGCACGGAAAGCCTCCCTGGTGAGGATGGCCGAAGTTTGATGGTGCTGACCCCCGCCTCGGCCGCTCGGACGAAGCGTGGTCACGACATCGGGGCGCGTGGTCCGAATGACGCGAACGATATCGCCGAGCGTTTGTTCCTTCCCCCACTTCTCGAGGGTCTCCTCGACACTGAAGGAGTAGCCGAACTCGTAGGCGGCGGTGAAGTACTGTTGCACTCCGTCCTGGCGGTGCATGGCCATCAGCTCTTCGGTTCGCACAATGCCGATGGCTTCGAAAAGCTCCGGCCCGATCTCGTTCTGCCCTCCGTCACCCCGAGTCGCGGTGAGAAGAGCGGTGCGGATCCCGCGGCCACGGCTCAAGAGAACGAGAAGACCGTTGTCCTCGTCGTCGGGATGCGCGGTGGCCTGAAGAAAACTGGCGCCGGTCGAAAGCTCGCGCAGCTTCAGAACCAGTCCGGTCGCCCCGCGTTCTTCGGGAATCGGCTCGAGCTGGGCGAATGACCATTGGACGCTGAAGGTGAAGAAAACCAGTGCAACGAACGCTTTTCTCATGACGCTCCTGAAGGGCCCCTATGAGTATAATCGGGCCGCAAACAATCGAGCTTAGTGCCCTGCTTCATAATTACGGTGACGCACCGAGAACGCCGAGGCGCCCGTCTGGCAAGGCGCGAGGAGCGAATAATATCTGGATATATGGGCATCCTTCCAGTTCGGCCGCTGACGCGGCCTAGCCCTCCGCTCGACAGGCTCGCTGCGGAAGGCGGCGAGCAACGCAGCCAGACGGGATGCATCGGGGTTCGAATGCCACCGTAATTGTGAAACAGGGTACTTAGTGAGGCAGTCAAACGATGTCAAAGCACGATGACGATGCGGCGCTTGCCTCGCCGAAGCCCGAAGGGCGAAGGCAGGAGCTCGTCCGGCGTGAGCTGGAAAAAGAGGATGCGGATGCGCCGCCACCCATCTTCGGGACCTGGTCGCGGTTCTATGCGATCGTCGTCGCCAACACGCTGATCGTCTATCTTCTTCTGGTGCTGTTTTCGGCCGTGACGCGGTAGCTTCGTGATTCGCACTACCGGAAACGGGAACACGCATGGGTACGGGAACGGGTAACCCCCATGCACGCGATCGACTGGGTCGTCGTCGTTCTCTACTTCGCCTTCATCGTTGCCATCGGCTACCGCACCGGCCGGGGCAACAAGGGCATCGAGGATTTCTTCCTCGCCAAACGCTCCATGCCCTGGTACGCGATCGGTCTGTCCGTAATGGCGACCCAGGCGAGCGCCATCACGCTGGTGGGGACGACCGGTCAGGGCTACATCGACGGGATGCGCTTCATCCAGATCTACTTGGCCCTTCCCTTCGCGATGGTCATCCTCTGCATGACACTCGTACCGTTCTTCTACCGGGCCAAGGTCTTCACCGCCTACGAGTATCTGGAGCAGCGCTTCGACGGGAAGACGCGGAGCCTGACCAGCTTCCTTTTCCTTCTGGGGCGAGGGCTGGCCGACGCCGTCGTCATCTACGCACCGTCCGTTCCACTCTCCATCGTCTTCGGCATCGACGAGAAGATCATCATTCTCGCCATCGGCGCGGGTGCCACCATCTACACATCGCTCGGAGGCATGCGAGCGGTCATGTGGGTCGAGGTGTGGCAGATGCTGATCATTTTCCTGGGCATCCTGTTCTGCCTCGGCTCGGTCATCGTCGGTCTTCCCGATGAGGTTTCTTTCACATCGGCGCTCGAGCTGGCGGGCTCCACCGGACGTCTCGAGACAGTCGACTTCAATCCCGATCCGACCGTCACTTACACGTTCTGGACCGGCCTTCTCGGCGGCATCTTCCTCATGCTCTCGTACTTCGGCTGTGACCAGTCTCAGGTCCAGCGTTACCTCACCGCACGTTCTCTCACCGAGAGCCGGCTCGCGCTCTTGTTCAGCGCGGCGGTCAAGATTCCGATGCAGTTCGTCATCCTTCTAACCGGCGCGCTGCTGTTCGTGTTCTACCAGTTCGACAAGCCGCCGGTGGTCTTCAACCGCGTGGCCCTCGAGCGGCTGGAATCGGACCCTGGACACGCCGAGCAGTTCCGAGCGCTCGAGGCCGCCTACGACGACGCTTTCGAAGAGCGACGCTCGTCAGCAGAGGCGTTTGCCGCGGCGCTTGCCGACGGAGGCACCGGGGACGTCGAGCGACAGGCTTTTCTGGCCGCGGACGAGAGGTTCGGAGGCGCCCGCGAGGAGGTCATCGAGCTCATCGAGCGTCGCGAAGGCACGGCCTTCAATGACACGAACTACGTCTTTCCTACGTTCGTGCTCACCAAGCTTCCCGTCGGCGTCGTGGGGCTGATCCTCGTCGCCATCTTCGCGGCGGCGATGTCCACGGTGGAGTCCGAGCTGACGTCGCTCTCGACCGCCACGGTGGTCGATTTCTACAAGCGTTACATCACCGAGGACGGGACGGATCGTCACTACCTCATCGTCAGCCGGGGCCTGACGCTCTTCTGGGGCACTTTTGCCACGATCTGTGCGCTCTACATGGGCCGGCTGGGCTCGGCGATCGAGGTGGTCAATCGCATCGGTTCCTATTTCTACGGTGCGATTCTCGGCGTCTTCATCCTCGCGCTGGGTGCTCCGCGCGCCAATGGACACGGGGCTTTCGCCGGGGTCGCGGCCGGCATCCTGGCCGTCCAGCTCACGATGTGGTCCGGGATCGGCATCTCCTTCCTCTACTACAACCTCATCGGAGCGGCGGTCGCGGTGGCGGTGGGCTACCTCGTAAGTATCATCACAACGGATCACTGGTCAAACCCAAGCCGCTCTGTATAATAGGAACCTAGTGTCCTGGGAATGCCGTTGATCGAGATCCTCGTGTCTGCCGAGCCGTCCTGGGTCGACCTGGGACTATGGCTGCTCCTTTGCCTCGGAGCCGCGGGAAGTGGCTCCAACTGGAAGAAGCTCTTCGGTATGGGCAAGAAAGAGGGGAAGGGCGGCGGCACATCCGCCAAAACGGACCCTGGTATCGGCTCCGACTGGGAGCGGGCGGCCAAGATCTTCGAGGACGACGGTCGATATCGTGAGGCGGCCCAGCTCTGCTCCGGCCATGGCCACAACTACGAGGCGGCGCGGCTCCTCGTGCAGGCGGGGGCGCTCACCGAGGCCGCCTCCATCTTCGAGAGGGTCGGACACTTCCTGAAAGCTGCCGAGGTCTGCGCACAGTCTGGAGACAACAAGCGAGCCGGAGAGAACTACCGATGCCACCTCGAGGATCGATTCGGGAACCTTCTCACCACGCGCTCGCCCGCCGATCACGCCGAGTTCACCCGCTATTGCCGCCTTGCCGGAGAGTGTTTCGAGCGTGCAGGGCTTCTGGAGCAGGCGGCAGAGGTGCTGGAGCGGGGCGAAGAATGGGAAGAGGCCGCCGCGCTCTACGTGAAGCTCAACCGCCACGTCAAGGCGGCCGACCTTTATCAGCGAGCCGGCGCAATGGACCAGGCGGCGAACGTCTTTGCCCAGGCGGGCGATCGCGTCCGCGCGGCTCAGATGCGCGGCGAGTACCTCTACAAGCAGGACCAGAAGAACGAGGCTGCCGTTCAGTTTCTTCTCGGGGGCGATCCTTTGCGGGCCGCCGAAGTTTACGAAGAGGCGGGAAACTACCTGGACGCCGCTCGCTGCTACGAGCACTGCGGTGCGCATCGCCAGGCCGCGGAGGCCTACCAGCGCATGGAGCAGTTCGACCGCGCAGCGGAGATGTACGGCCGCTGTCAGGAGTACGAGAAAGCGGCGAGGTTGTACGAGAAGATCGAAGACTTCCAGCAAGCGGTTCGCATGTACGCCGAGGCCGGTCGGTTCTACCAGGCGGCCAAACTGGCCCGCAAGGTGGGCTTCAGCGATCAGGCGATCGACTACCTGCAGAAGGTCACCGACTCGAGTCCGGACTACCAAGCGGCGCTGGTGGACCTGGCAGACAGCTTCATCGAGCAGGACATGCCGGGCGTCGCCGTCGAAAAGCTGAAGCGGGCGCTCGGAGACAAGAGCGTGTCGAGTGAGACCCTGGACATCTTCTACACGCTGGCCGAGGCGCACGACAAGATGGGCGACCCCCAATCCGCTGCCACCATCCTCAAGAAGATCGTGGCCGAGGACTACAACTACGGCGATGCGGTCAGTCGTCTCCAGGAGCTGGAGAAGCGTCTCGTCGACGTCCCGACCGAAGTGATCATCGCCGACAAGAAGACGGACAACAAGGATCTGGCCGACGGCGACCGCTACGAGCTGCAGAAGAAACTGGGCGTCGGAGGCATGGGGGTCGTCTACCGGGCTCATGACCTCGTGCTGGATCGCGTGGTGGCCTACAAGGTGCTCATGGAGCAGTTCACGGACGTGGAGGACGTCCGAAGTCGCTTCATCCGTGAGGCCAAATCGGCGGCCAAGCTCAACCATCCCAACATCGTGGCCGTCTACGACGTGCAGGAGGAAGGGGGACGACTGTCGATCGTCATGGAGTACGTCCCCGGCAAGTCCTTCTTCGAGCTTCTCCAGAAGGAAGAGCGCCTGTCGGTTCAAGCGACGCTTCACTTCATGGTGGGAGTGCTCAAGGCGCTCAAGCACGCGCACAGCCAGGGAGTCGTCCATCGCGACATCAAGCCTTCCAACGTCATGCTTCGGAAGGATCGGACCGTGAAGATCATGGATTTCGGCCTGGCCAAAGTGCTGAAGCAGGCCAAGCAAATGGGAAGTGAGCGTGCCAGCGGTACCCCGCTCTACATGTCCCCCGAGCAGATCCTGGGAGAAGCGCTGGACTTCCGCACCGACATCTATGCTTTCGGCGGCACGGTGTACCATCTCCTCGCCGGGGAGCCTCTGTTCATCGACGGCGAAGTGCTCTACCACCACGTCCACTCTGCCCCACGCCCTCTCCGGGAAGTCCGAGGCGACGTGCCCAAGGTGATGGACGAGCTCGTCATGGCCTGCCTGAGCAAGTCGCCCGACGAGCGTCCGCGAAGCGAAGAGATCTTGAAGCGGATTGTGAAGCAGTCGTAGCAACTCAGCTTCCAGCATTCAGCATCCAGCATCCAGGAAGATCAGTCCCCCTCACCTAACCTCCCGCCTACGCCAAGGCTTCGGCGCGGCTCGCCGAAGTCGGCTCCCCCTCGGGGAGAGGCACATGCGAATGCCTAGTTTCCATGGCTGGAAGCTGGTAGCTGGAAGCTGGATGCTGGGAAGCTATAATGCAGGGTTGCCCAGCATCCAATGAGCAAGCTCGCCTCCCACATGCACCGCCTTCAGGAGCGGGTGCGCGGGTTGATGGCGCGGAGCGAGGACAAAGTCGTCCTGGCACTTACGCTCGTCATCGGAGCGGTCGTGGGGCTGGTCGTCGTGGCCTTCATTGTAGTGACCGACAGCCTCAACGCACTGCTCTATCCGGAGGGAGGCGCGCGATGGCGCTACCTCGTGATCCCCCTTGTCGTCACTCTTGGCGTCGGGTATCTCCTCTATCGTTTCTTTCCCCAGGCTCGGGGCAGTGGCGTCCCTCAGACGAAAGCGGCCCTCTTTGCGCGGAAGGGCTACATCTCGTTCCGGACGGTGGTCGGCAAATTTTTCTGCTCTTCGACGACGCTTGCCAGCGGCATCGCCCTGGGACGCGAAGGCCCGTCGGTTCAGATCGGTGCCGGACTGGCTTCGGTGATCGGTCGCGCGGTCGGGCTTCCACCGGACAAGATCGAGTCGCTCGTACCGGTGGGGGCCGCGGCGGCCCTGGCGGCCGCTTTCAACACACCGATTGCTGCGGTGCTGTTTGCGATGGAGGAGGTGGTCGGGAATCTCCATTTACGGGTCCTCGGCTCCATCGTGCCCGGCGTCGTGACCGCGTGGCTGGTGCTGCATCTTTTGCTCGGTGACGAGCCGCTGTTCCACGTTCCCGAGTACGAGGTGGTGCATCCTGCCGAGTTCGGTATCTACGCGATCCTGGGTGTGATCGGTGGTCTGGTCTCGGTCCTTTTCGTGAAGATGGTGCTCCGGATGCGGGAACGATTTCTCAACATGCCCCGCAAGACACTCGCGTTTCAGCCAGCGTTTGGCGGCCTCGTGTTCGGCCTCATGGCCTTATGGCTCCCGACGCTCTTCGGTGTCAGCTACGGCTACGCCCAGGTCGGAGCCGCGCTCAACGGGAATCTCGCTCTGACGATGATGGCGCTTCTCGTGGTCCTCAAGGTCTTCGCGACCACCACGTCCTACGCCTCCGGAAACGCCGGAGGGATCTTCGGTCCCAGCCTTTTCATCGGGGCGATGGTGGGGGGCACGGTGGGAAGCGTCGCCAACCTGCTCTTCGAGGACCTTACCGCGGAGCCGGGCGCCTATGCCCTTGTGGGCATGGGAACGGCTTTTGCCGGCATCCTTCGTGTCCCCATAACATCCGTCATCATGATCTGGGAGATCACGGATGACTACCACATCATCCCGCCGCTCATGATCTCGAACCTCATCAGCTTTTTCGTCTCCTACCGCCTTCAGCGCCAGCCCATCTACGAGGCTCTGTCCCTTCAGGAAGGCATCCATTTGCCGACGGCGGAAGTCTCGCAGCGCCACATTCAGGTTCGCGTCGCGATGCGTCCGCCGAGAGAGCTCTTCGCGCCCGACATGACGGTGACGGAGGCCTTGACGCAGGCCGGGCACAGCTCCCTTCGTTCCTGGCCGGTGGCGGACAAGCGCGGCCTCTGGGGCATCGTCTCGCTCGCCCAGCTCGAGAGCGCGACGGAGAAACAAAGTTCCGAGGCCAAAGTGGGGGATCTGCTCGATACGCGCACCTTCCCTCATCTCCATGCGGACCATTCACTCGACCTGGCGCTCGAACGAATGGGCAAATCCGGGTTCGATCTCCTGCCGGTCGTGAGTCGCGCGAACGTCCACGATCTCGAAGGGGTGGTGACGTTGCTCGATGTTCTGCGGGCCTTCGGGCTTCAGGAGCCTACCGCCGAGCGCGGAGGTGCGAAGAAAAGGGAGTCATCATGAGGGCCGTCGTGCAGAGGGTGTCTTCCGGTCGTGTGGAGGTCGACGGCCGCGAGGTGGGGGCTGTCGGAACCGGTTTGCTGGTCCTGCTCGGCGTGGGACAGGCAGATGGGGAAAAGGACGTTTCATGGGTGGCAGAGAAGGTCGCGACGCTACGCATCTTCGAGGATGACGAGGGCAAGATGAATCTCTCGGTGCGAGACCGAGGGGGTGGTGTGCTTGCCGTCTCGCAGTTCACGTTGTACGGCGATTGCCGAAAAGGTCGGCGGCCGTCGTTCGTGGCCGCGGCAGCGCCCGACAAGGCGAAGCGCCTGTACGAGGAGTTCGTGAAGGCGCTTTCGGCGAAGGGTCTGACCGTTGCGACGGGCGAGTTCCAGGCTCACATGGCGGTGACGCTGACCAACGACGGGCCGGTGACGATCTGGCTGGACAGCCGTAAATAGCGTTTCAAGTACAATAGGCCATGCGTTTGGCATTTCTGTTCCTCTTCTCACTCCTCGCGGAGCCTCTCGCGGCTCAAATCGTCCACCAGAGACTCTTTGCTGCTACCGAGGGAGGTCCCTTCATTTCGTACAGCTGGGGTGAGCACTGGCAACGTCTCCGGGAGCTCAGGGGGCTCAACGGGCGGATCAACACCTTCATCTGCCTTGAGCCCAACGTCTTTGCCGGTGGGGATCAGGGATTGTTTCTCTCGGACGATTTCGGCGAGAACTACCGGAAGGTCGGAAGCTGGAATGGTGGAGAGATCACCGCGTTGCTCGCCGCGAAGTTCTACCCGGCAGACCCTACGATTTTCGCGGGTACGAGGAACGGGCTCTACCGCTCGACCGACGCGGGCTACGAGTGGCGTCAGCTCGGTGAAGGTCTGATCCGCGGGAGCGTGCACGAGCTCTCCTGGCCAGGACCGTCCCTGTTCGCCGCGGTGGACACTGGACTCTACCGCTCGGAGGACAGTGGCGAGAGCTGGGAGCGAATCGAAGGCGGGCTTCCTGAGGCGCCGCTCGTTGCGATCACCTTGTCCCGGTTCTTCTCGATCGATCCGGTCGTTTTCGTCGGATCCCGCGGACAGGGCGTGTACCGAAGTCGCGACGGAGGAGAAAGCTTCGAGCAGGTCGGGGGAGCGGAGTGGAGAAATCGCATCGTCCATGCGCTCTTCTGGTGGGGCTCGATGCTTCTCGCGGGAACCGAAGACGGTCTGTTCTTCTCCCACGACACGGGCGAGAGCTGGGAATCGCCCGAGCTCCTGCAAGGGTTTCCGTCTCTCGCCCTTTCGGTTCCCGCCGCCGAGGCTGGAGTCAACAGCGACATCATCGTCGGGACCCCGCGGGGCGTCTACAAGAGCTCCGACGGCGGGCAGAGCTTTCGACACGTCGTCGAGGGCATGGGCTCGATCGCCGTCACCAGTTTTGCGACGTTTCCCATGCCGGACTCGAGCCAGCTCAACCCGAAGCCGTGAAGCTTCGCACCTTCATTCTTCCCCAGCTTGGCCTGACGGCTCTGGTTCTCGTCTGGGCCTGGTTCGCTCGTGCAGACATTCACTATCGCTTCGACGTCGACTTGATTTCACAAACCGTGGCGTTCACCGTGGCCCTAGCCGCGGTCAACTTCACGCTGTTCAAGCTCGGGCGTCGCTTTGGCGTGGCCCGCGCGGTCTACTCGTTCCTGGACAACGACGTCTATCCGGTCGTTCGTCGCGCCTCGCTCTTGGATGTCGTCGTGGTGGCGGCCCTCGCCGGGTTGTCGGAAGAGCTTCTGTTTCGCGGGCTGCTGCAGCCCCGTATAGGACTTGTTCTGTCGAGCCTCCTCTTCGGCGCACTTCATGGCCCGAGCTTCTCCCTCGCTCCGCTGGGTGTCTGGGCTGCCGCGGTGGGTGGTTTTCTCGGCATCCTGTATCTGGACTCCGGCAATCTCCTTCTACCGATGGCTGTTCACGCACTTTACGACCTGCTCGCCATCGCCTACGTCCGCTACTGGCTTCTTCCCAGGAGAGAACGACGACCGGTCGAGCGATCCGACGAAGAGCTGGCATTGCCGCCGAGCTCTCCTCAGTGAAACAATCCCGCCCGATGGGTGTGCCTTTCGTCAAAGCCGAGGCCTGCGGAAACGACTTCGTTCTCGTCGCCGAGAGCGAAGCGCCCCCAGGAGATTCGGAGATTTCCGCGCTGGCACGAGCGATCTGCAGCCGTCATCGCGGCGTGGGAGCGGACGGGCTCATTCTCTACCGCACCGATCCCCTCACGATGACGCTCGTGAATCAGGATGGAAGCGCGGCCGAGATCTCCGGGAACGGATTGAGATGCCTTGCCTCGCAATTCGTGCGGGCCGGGCAGGCTCCCCAGGCTACATTCCAGGTGCAGACGGGAGCCGGTGTGCTCACCATGGAGCTCCTGGGGCAAACGGGTCACCGGTATCGCTTCCGGGCGAATGGGGGTCGACCGCGGCTGGGAAGCCAGAACGTACCCTTCGTGCTCGATCCGCCGTCGGAATCCGTGGTCGGAGCGCCGCTCGAGGTCGACGGCACCGAGCTCGCCGTGACAACGCTCTCGATGGGCAACCCCCACTGCGTCGTGTTCACGGAAGCGCTCGATCGTGAGGAACTCCTGCGCTACGGCCCTCTTGTCGAGAAACACCCACGCTTCCCGGAAGGCACGAACTTCGAGATCGTGCAGATCGTAGATCGGCGAACCGTCAAGATGCGTGTCTGGGAGCGCGGTGCCGGTGAGACAGAGGCTTCGGGTACGGGCTCAGCGGCGTCGGCGGTTGCTTCCATCCTCAACGATCGAGCGGATGACAAGGTGAGTGTCCATTGTCCGGGTGGCGTTCTGGAAGTCGAGTGGCGGGATCGCGGCGACGTCTTCGTGACTGGTGAGGCCAGGATCATAGCCGAGGGAGATTTCGTAGCGGATTGGTGGCGGGAATGAACCCCGATCGCGAATTGGCACGGTGCGAAAACGACGAGGGTGATTCGCCGGGCGGTGCCTCGGCGCTATGTCTTCTCCCGAATCAGCTGTTCGAGCTCCAGTAGCCGGGCCTTCACGACGGCAGCCTCCTCGTAGACAGCCACGATCTCGTCCCCGAGCAACCGCTCGTGGAGCGTCCGCAGCTCTCGTTCGAGCGTAGCGAGCTCTTCGGCCTCGACCAGGTCTCGGCCGCGACTGCGCAGCATGTCGAGCAGAGTCCCAGCCTCCAGAAGTAGCCGCTCGGTTCGCTTGAGGAAGGGAAGGCGGTACTTTCTGGCTTCGACCAGCGCCTCGTTGGCCCGCATGGAAGCGCGCGCGGCCAAATCGACTGCGCGACCGTACTCGCCGGCCACCTCGGCTTCGTTTGCGCCCGCGAGAGCCTTATTCGCCTCCGCCAAGAGCTCGGCGGCGAAAACCGCGGCCTCGGCCGCTCGGGCTTCCTCGACGCGAGAGCCGGCCATCGCCAGCTCTTTCGTCGGGGACTGGGCGCAGGCGGCGGCAAGCAGCGGTCCCAGCACGAGCAGGATGCTGAGAAACGCGTCTGCAGCCTGCCGAGCGGCAGCGGATGCGTCTGCCGCGAGACCGGCCCGAATGGGCCGACAGCACACCGAGCGCCGAGCGAGGAGCGAGGCGCCGGGCGCGAACGACGAGTGAGCGCGTGATGATGCAGGGAATGTCGCTCGTCGTCTCATCACAGGTCGGATCGTGGCAAGTGGCAGCTCAGGAGCGGGCGCGGATGCTCTGGACCTTCTTCTCCATATCGTCGTTGAGGCGTTGTTTCTCTTTGCTGAGCTCGGCGCGCAGGGCCTCCATTTCCTCGAGGCTTCCTGCCTGCGCGATCTTGGTTTTCTGGTGGATCTCGAACTCGGCGATCTTGGCGCGATAGAGACTGCGCACCTCGGCAATCTCCGCTCGCTGCTCGTCGGTTAGCGGCTTCTCGTCGCCAAGAGACTTCATCTTCTCCATAGCGAGCTCGATGGCGGATTTGGGAGCTTCGTCGTCGGCCATGTGGCTCTTCCTTCTGGATGCGCGTTCACGCCTCCGTGGCGCCGTGCTGGAGGCTGTTGTGATGGTGGTATAGTAGCCGCTCGCAAGCGAAATCGAAAGGAGTCGAGGAGTGGCGGAGATCACCGTACTGAACAACGGCCCCTTGCGGGTCAAAGGAGATATCACCCTCAAGGATGCGGAGGGTCGCGTGTACGACCTGGGCGGACGCGATGCCGTTTCGTTGTGCCGTTGTGGCCACTCCGAGAACAAACCTTTTTGCGATGGCTCCCACAACCGAAAAGGCTTTTCCCACGAATCGGAAGCGTTTGACTTGCCGAAGCCCAAGTCTCCCTGAAACAACATCAACGCAAAGTGAGCTCCTCAGCGATCTGTTAGACTCCTCATCCTTTCACGGGGAGGCGAGCGAGCAATACACGATTGGAGGTTTTCCATGGCAGAGATACCCGAGGCGTACCGCGACATTCTCGACAAAAAGGCCTTCGTCCATCTTGCCACCCGGATGAGCGACGGCAGTCCGCAGGTGAGCCCGGCGTGGGTCGATCGCGAGGGTGAGCACATCGTCGTGAACTCGGCGAAGGGGCGACTCAAGGATCGGAATATGCGGGCCTTCGACGGCGTGGCGCTCTCCGCGACGGATCCGGACAACCCGTACCGGTCGATCATGGTCCGCGGCCGGGTGGTGAAGATTACCGAGGACGGCGCGGACGAGCACATCGACAAGATGGCCAAGAAATACCTCGGCAAGGACAAGTACCCGTTCCGCGCCGAGGGGGAAGTTCGGGTGAAGTACTACATCGAGCCTGTGAAAGTCGCGACGATGGGATGAGGTTGATGAGGACGTCTGCTTCCACTCGTAGTCTTTCTCTCTTTCGCAGCGTCGGCGGGCGCCGAGACCCTCGTGCCCACCAACGCGAACGTCATCGATGCGGTGAGTCTGATCGTCGTGGATACAGGCGGCCAGTTCCCGGGATGAAGGAGCTCGCCAGCGACAGGCTGAGAGCGGCCTCTCACTGACTGATGCTCGGCGGCGTTCTGTTCACCACCTGCGGGATCCTTCTCGCGAGCCCGGCGTCGCTCGGCGTCGGTACAGGGGTGGCCCCCATGGCGACTCTGGCGTTCGTTTCGAACTTCCTGAGGGTCGCGCGCTGGAGCTTCCTGGATCTTCCGTTGCCCTAACGGAAGAAGAATTTCGAGGGGAGTTTCCCCACACGCTCCCTGAAAACCCTACAGTGGGGAAATCAACGCGATCCGGGTAAATCCGACCCGTTTCACTGCCTGACCGATTCGGCAAACGTCTGAAAGTAATAGTTATTACTCAAGAGTGGGCGCGGAGCTGCTTTTGAGCTTGCCTTTTCCCCCACAACTCGGTACAATTTTCTTGTTCCCGAAATTGACGGAGCTTTCCCCCACCTCAAGTTTCCCCAGCTCTTGAGTGCAGTTCCTTTAGATGAACTTCTGGAGGTGCACTTGTGGTAGGCACGACGAGAATCGCTGCCCTCGTCCTCGTTGCACTCGGCTTGACGATGCCATCCGTGCTGGCAGACACCGCTCATGTTCAGGATGACGTGAGCGTCTGCATGAAGCCCGATCGGCACGGCAAGCGCGGACACGCTTTCGACAAGCATTTCGGTTGCTGCAATGCCAAAGGGCGGTCACAGCACCTTTTCGTGCGCAACTTCGGCAAGAACGGCGATCGCAAGGCGTTCGTCCGCTTCGATCTCTCCGATGTTCCGGCGGGAACCGAAGTGCAGGCCGCTGTGATGCGCCTGTTCGTGTCCAATGTCTGGGATGCGGGCTCTCTCGACTTCCACGTCGTTGTCGACGACTGGAACGAGGAGGGGATTTCCGGGAGCGCGCTTCCGGCCGTGGACACTTCGTTCGCCACAGTTCCGGTGAGTCGTTCGGACCGGGAACACTACATCACCATCGACGTGACGGAGCAGGTCCGCACGTGGCTCGCCGATCCTTCCACGGATTTCGGCATCGCCGTCCTTCCGAATGGGTCGGAGCGAGTCGCCGTCTCGCTCGATAGCAAGGAGAACCGGCGAACGAGCCATGGTGCGGAGATCGAGATCTTCGCCGCAGGCGGCGGTGGGCCGGGCGCATCCTGGCCCGGAAGGGCCTGCCGGAGTGGCGGGACCGCCGGGAGCCGATGGTTCGGATGGCGCCGATGGCGCTGCGGGAGTTTCCGGTCATGAGATCGTCATGATGGACGGCTCGTCTGCGGCGCCCCTCAATCCGAACACGACGTTCGGCGGGAACATCTTCTGTCCCGGAACGAAGAAGATTCTCGGAGGCGGCGGTCTGCTGCTCACGGGGGGGCTCGCCACGACCGATCCGTTCATGATGAACTCCTTTCCGTCCGGTAGCGTCGGGTGGCAGGTGATCTGGGAGGTGCCGGGCAACACGCAAGTTCCCGGCGGAGTGAACTTCAGGCTCTTTGCCATCTGCGCAAACGTCCAGTAGCCCGAGGAAGTGAGCGCGCACTGAGCACTAACGGATAGCGCTCGACGAAGTTGGCCCCGGGACCTTTCTTGCGTGGGGGGCACCTCGTAGAGGTCGCCGGGGCCATCAGGTTCTTCAGCATCCTTCTACGGTCCCTTGCCCCAGCCCGTGCCCCTGCCCCAGCCCGATAGCGAATCCAAGAGCGAGAGCTACGCCCAATCAGATTCGTTCCGCGACGCCTTATGCGGGCGCTGTGATTCCAGGGCCCTTACCTTCGGGCTCGGGCTCCGCGTGGAGTTGCGGTTCCTTACTGCTTCCTCTCCCACAGCGCTTCCACCTTCCAGCGATCCACCTCCGGCGGTACCCACAGCACGACGAGCAGAAGAAACAATCTCGGGATCACGTGAGAGGAGAAGTCGTAGAGCGGCGCCGCCAACAGGTGACCGTAGGTGACGAGAACGAGTACCCCACCGAGCGCGTAGGCGGCCTCCTTGATGTGCACGCCCGCGACGAGCATGGCTCCCGCGGCGAGCTCGATGAAAGGTACCGCCGTGCCGGCTGTCCAGAGCAGCCAGGCTGGAATCCAGCTCTCCACGTAAGGTCCTACGAAGTAGGTTCGGGCGTGCTCCATCGTGCCCATCTCGAACACCTTCGACCAGCCCGCCATGAAGAAGATCAGACCGAGGATGACGCGGGCGAAGAAGATGGCAGCGGTGCGGCGCGAGGACATGACGGCTCAACCGAAAACGTCGATGGCCGCTCCGGTCATCGCGGCGGGCGCGCTGGTACTCAGGTAGGCAATCACCGAGGCGACGGCCTCGGGCTCCAATTGCGCCTTGGCTCCCGGCAAGCCTTTCTGGAGCATGTCGGTGTTCACGGAGCCGGGACAAACGGCGAAGACCTGAACGTTGTGACGGCGGACTTCCTCGGCGGTCGCTTTGCTGAACCCGAGGAGGCCCCATTTGGAAGCGCAGTAGGCCGCGAGCTGCGGTGTCCCCAGCCGCCCCGAGATCGAAGAGACGTTGACGATACGACCGCGACCCCGCTCGACCATCGAGGGGAGCACCGTCCTCGTGCACAGGAACGGACCTTTGAGGTTGGTATCGAGGACGTGGTCCCAGGTGGCCTCGTCCGTTTCCACCACCAGCGCACGCTCGACCGTGCCGGCGTTGTTCACCAGCACGTCGATCGGTCCGAGCCGTCGCTCGGTCTCCTCGACCAGCTCCTCGACCGCGAGGGCGTCCGACACGTCGGCGGGGATGGTGAAGGCTTTGCCGCCCGCCTCCTTGATCGTGTTCTCGGTTGCGACCAGGCCGGGCGGCGTCCGAGAAGCGAGGGCAACCGCGATGCCGCGCTCAGCGAGTGCCAGTGCGGTGGCACGGCCGATGCCGCGGCTCGCGCCCGTGACCAGCGCGGTCTCCGGCCGAAAGCCGTCGGTCTCACTCGAAGGCATTGAGACTCCCGAGGAACTCTGTCCGCAGCTCGGAGCGCCGTGAAAAGACGCCCGTGTAGTGCTCCGTGACCGTCCGTGCTCCGCGGCGCCGGGCGTCCCGCATCGTCAGACAGCTCTGGTCGGTCTCGACGACAACGGCGGCCCCCTTTGCTCTCAGGTGCGACGTCAACGCCTCGGCGATCTGCCGGGTCATCACTTCCTGGATCTCGAGCCGGTGCGAGAAGCAGTCGACGAGGCGGGTGATGGCGGAAAGCGACGCCAACTTCTTTGCCGGCAGGTAGGCGACGTGCGCGCGGCCGCGAAAGGGCAAGAGATGATGGGGACACATGCCGTGAAACGCGATGTCTTTCACCAGCACCAGACCCGTCGTGTCCCCGGCGGGATAGGTTTCCCCGAAGATCGCCGACGGGTCCAACTGGTAGCCGTCCAGGAAGGCTTCGGCCCAGGCCCGGGCGGCGCGCTCGGGGGTCTCCCTGAGCTCGGTGCCCGCCGTCGGAATGCCGGCCGCATCAAGGAAGTCTTCGATGGCACGGCTCATCCGGGCGAGGTCGGGCCGGGCATCCTGGCCAGGCTGACCCGTCGGGCTAGGCTTCTTTCTGGGCACTGCGCTCCGGTCCCCGGTAAATCACTCCGGCGTCCGGGGTCTCGTAGAGCTGGAGCTCGACGAGGCCGGGAATGGCAGGTTCGAGCCTCTGCCACATCCAGGTAACGACGTTCTCGGCGGTGGGGTTGTCGAGGACCTGGTTCAAATCGTTGTGGTCGATCTCGCACAGAGCATGCTCATGTACGAGCTCTTTGACCCTTCCGAAATCGACAGAGATCCCGCTCCTGGGGTCGACATCACCCCGTACGAGGACCACGAGACGGTAGTTGTGGCCGTGCGTGTGGAAGCAGGGTCCCTCGTAGTAAGGAAGCCGGTGGGCGGCGTTGAACTGAAACTCCACGCGTAGAAGCAGGACCAGCCTCCGGTGGGATCGGTTAGAGGCCTCTCAGACGCCAATCACCTGAGCCGAGAGCATGCGTTCGCGCGGGCCGTCCAGCTCGGCGAACAGGATGCTCTGCCACTGCCCGAGCGAAATCTTTCCGTCCTGAATGGGGAGCGTCAGGTTGTGTCCCAGGACGAGCGCCCGAATGTGGGCGTCCGCGTTCTTGCGCTCACAATCGGAGCAGTCCTCACAATTGTGAAGATAGCCATGCTCGCGGTTGGCGAGCTTCTCGAGAAAGGACTTTACATCCGCCATCAGCGCCGCCTGAAACTCGTTCATAAACAGAGCGGTCGTTGTGTGGAGTGTCGAAATGATGAGAAAGCCGGCCTTGACTCCAGAGGACTGCACGAGGTCCCTGACCCGATCGGTGACGTTGTAGAGCTCCACCCGTGAATCGGTCATGACCTTCAACGTCCGAGAGAACACCTTCAGCGAGCCCTGTAGCTCTTCCAGGGAACCATCGACAGCTTCCAGGGTCTTGACTGCGGTGGCGCTGCCAGACGCCCTACCATTCATGTTGATCTCCTTCATGTGCGTGTCTGAGTCAAGTTCGAGATGGCTCCGGTTTCACCGTTGCTCTGTCTCTCACTGCTACTATTCGGGAAAACCTCGCGTTCCGCAACCGGCATTGGGTGGAACGTAAAAGCTCGTGTTCCAGCGCTTTCCACGTAGTCGATGACGAGGTTTCGAATCGTCCTGCCGCTCTGCGGGTCGATCGCAAGCTCGAGCCCCTCGGCAACCAGCATCCGGTCCGAAGGCGTCTTGCGGTCGAAAGACAGGCCAAACTCCGTGGTGCCGCCTGGGGTCGCTTCGGCGTACAGCCGGACCACCGAGCCTGTTCCACCTCTCGCGGACATCAGATTTCGAATCTTGGCCTGCGCCCTATCGGTCAACCGGACGAAAGGCTCGCTAGCAGTGATGTTGGCCATGCGGCAAAGAAGAGACTCGGTTTCAGATTCGGTCAACAACCCGAGTCGCCTAAGGTAATACAGTTTTGGTCAGATTTGCAAGAGAATCGGTTGCCGGGGCCGCGAGGGGCATGCTAGTGTCCAGTCTGGGAAGTGAGGTTAGCATCGAGAGCGTCGAGGCGCCCGGATCGCAAGGCGCGGCGAGGGCGAAATACCGCGGTATTCAACCGAGGCGCAACGCAGCGAGGCGGGATGCATCGGCGCTCGAATGCAACCTGACTTCCGGGACGGGCACTAACGTCGCTACCGCGATGACCGACAAGCTCGACCGGGACTTCCTGTCGCGCCTGCGAGCCGTTCTGGACGACGAGGCCTGCCTCGTGCGACCCGAGCACGTTCTCGTCTACGAGTGCGACGGAAGCACGGCCTTCAAATCCACTCCGGACGTGGTCGTGCTGCCGTCGTCGACCGAACAGGTCGCCGAGGTCGTGCGCCTCTCCGTCGCGGCCGGCGTCCCCTTCGTGGCCCGCGGCGCCGGAACGGGGCTCTCGGGCGGCGCCATCCCGAGCGAGGGCGGCATGGTCGTCGCGATGAACCGGATGCACTCTCAGCTCGAGCTCGATCTGGACAACCGCATGGCTCGCTACCAGACCGGCGTCGTCAACCTCGAGATCTCCCGGGACGTCGCTCCGCACGGTCTCTACTTCGCGCCCGATCCCTCGAGCCAGTCCGCCTGCACGCTCGGCGGCAACATAGCCGAGAATTCAGGGGGTCCACATTGTTTCAAATACGGGGCGACGACGGCCCACATCCTCGGACTGACCGTGGTGACCCCGACCGGCGAGGTCGTCGAATTGGGTGGACCGCGTGATTCGGTCGGTTACGACCTCGTGGGACTCTTCGTGGGCTCCGAGGGAACGTTCGGTATCGCTACTGAGGCGCTGGTTCGGCTGATGCCGGTGCCGGAGGCGGTCAAGACGTTTCTCGCCCCGTTCGCCAGCATGGTATCGGCGTGCGGGGCGGTGTCGGACATCGTCGCGAGCGGCATCGTTCCTGCGGCGCTCGAAATGCTGGATCGGGCCACTATCGAGGTCGTGGAGGCCAGCGTGGTGGCCGCCGGATATCCGAAAGATGCCGAGGCCGTTCTCCTCGTGGAGCTCGACGGTGCTGCGGCCGGCATGGAGCGGATGGAGCGGGAGATCGAGCTCGTGTGCGAGCGGCGGGGGGCGGTGTCCTTTACCGTGGCTCGGAGCGAGGAAGAGCGCCAGCGCCTCTGGCTCGGCCGCAAAGCGTCTTTCGGCGCCATGGGCCGCATCTCGACGGACCTGTACGTTCAGGACGGGGTGGTCCCGCGTTCGCGACTTCCCGAAGTCCTGGCGCGCGTCGGCGAGATCGCCGACAAGTATCGCATTCGCGTCGCGAACGTCTTTCACGCGGGCGACGGGAACATCCATCCATGCATCCCGTACGACGGCCGTGACGAAGACGAGAAGCTGCGCGTTCTCGAAGCGGGCCGGGAGATCCTCGAGCTCTGTGTGGCGGTGGGCGGCTCGATCAGTGGAGAGCACGGCATCGGTACGGAGAAGGCGAGCTACATGGGTCTTCTTTTCTCGGAGAGCGACCTCGATTTCATGAGCGCGATGAGGGACGTCTGGAATCCGGGCGGCCTCTGCAATCCCGGGAAGCTCTTTCCGACCGCGCACGGTTGCGGCGAGAAAGGGGCGCTTCCGAGCGTCGCCGCCGTTCCCGGAGCCTGGATTTGAAGGACGCGGCCGTCCGCCAGCTGCTCGACGAAGCCCACGCCCGTCCCCCTCGCGAGGACGAACCAGCGGTCGACGGCTTGAGACCTTCGTTTGTCCTCGAGCCCGACAGCCGAGAGGCCTGTACCCGGGCCTTGTCGCTGTGCCGTCAGGAGGAGCTGGCGGTCGTTCCCCTGGGGGCGGGAACGAGGCTTCACGTCGGAAACCCGCCCACCAGGCTGGACGTCTATCTGTCGACCCGCCACTTGACCGGTGTGCACGATTACCAGCCGGCGGATCTGACCGTCGGGGTCGATGCGGGAACGCCTCTCGAAATGCTGCAGGCCCGTCTGAGAGAGGAGAATCAGTTTCTTCCGCTCGATCCGCCGAGGGCGGAGTCGGCGACCATTGGCGGAATCTTCGCGCTCGGAGAGCCGGGCGCGCGTCGCCGGCCCGGCGCCCGACCTCGCGATTTGCTGCTGGGTTTCGAGGGGGTGTTGCCGGATGGTACGTCCGTGAAGTCGGGCGGGCGGGTGGTCAAGAACGTTGCCGGCTACGAGTTGACCAAGCTCTTCGTCGGATCGGCTGGAACGCTTCTCCTGATGACGAGAGCCTACGTCCGCATCCGGGCATTGCCGGAAGCGGTAAGTAGCTTGGGCTGTTCGTTCCATCAGGCCTCGAACCTTGGCGAAGTCGTCGGACGATTGCAGAGGCTCGCGATTGCCCCCGAGGCGACGGCGGTCACCACCCCGCGCTTCCCGTGCCAGGAGTCGTCCAGCGACTGGGATTTGTTTCTTCGCTTCGAAGGCCTCGAGGTCGAGGTCGAGGCGGGGCTCCGCGCGGCTAGCGAGCAGCTCACCCGTTTCGGCCCGCGCAGGCTCGATGGCGAGGCTGGCAGCACGCTCTGGAAGCGACTCCAGGACTTCCCGGTCGACGGCGGGCGGGGCGACGATCTAGGACTGTGCGGTCAGGTGGCGCCGGCGCGTACCATGGATCTTGCGGAAGCCTGGCAAGATGGCGGTCCCGTGCTCGCCTACCCGGAAGGCGGCCTCGTCTACTGCGCGGTCGAGGAAGCCGACGCACTCGCCGAGCGTCGCCGGCGCGTGCGGGCCATCGACGGAAACGGAATACTCGAGCGTGCGCCGACCGACGTCAAGACCGAGGACGTGTACGGAGAGACGCCCGGCGGCTTCGCGCTCATGACGCAGATCAAGAAGAAACTCGATCCCACCGGCGTTTTCTCGCCGGGTCGCTTCGTGGGGAGGCTCTGAATGGAAGGGCTCGAGGCGGCGCTCTACCAGAAGACGCTCTCCTGCGTTCACTGCGGTCTTTGCCTTCCCGCCTGTCCGGCCTACGAGGTGCAACCGCGCGAGTCTCTCGCCCCCCGTGGTCAGGTCTACAACATCCGCGCCGTTCTCGAGGGGCGGCTCGAGCTGACCGAGACGTTGACGGAAGACATCTACGCTTGCCTCGCCTGTCGGGGCTGTGAGTCCGTGTGCCCGGCCGGCGTACCAGTGGGCTCCATCATGGAGGACGTGCGAGGTTTGATTACCGAGCGTCGGACGGAGAGTGCCATCGTAAGGACGCTCAAACGATGGATGCTCGAAGGCGTGCTGGCCGATCCAAGACGGCTCACTCTCGCGATCGGCCTTCTGCGTGTCTATGAGCTCCTTGGTCTGAGGCGCCTGGTCGGCTCCGTGCTCTCACTCCTTCCGGGGGAGTGGGACAAGAAGGAGCGCTTGTTTCCGTCGGTGCCGCCCCGAGCGGAGAGGCGCCCGCTGCCGATTCGATTCCCCTCGGAGGGGACGAGCCGGGGAAGGGTGGGTCTTTTCACCGGTTGCATCGCATCGCACCTCTTCGCGGAAGCGAATCGAGCAACCGCCCGCGTGCTCCAGAGAAACAGCTTCGAAGTGGTGGTGCCCGACGCGCAGGGCTGCTGCGGCGCGCTTCACCTGCACAATGGCCTGCCCGATTCCGGTCGCAGGCTGGCCGAGCAGAATGTGCGGGCGTTCCGGGCGGCCGATGTCGAAGCCGTCGTCGTCAACGCCGCGGGTTGTGGCGCCGCCCTGAGCCAGTACGGCGAGCTCTTGAACGGCAGCGGCGAGGCGCGAGACTTCGCCGAACGCGTAGTGGACATCTCGGCTTTTCTCGTTCGGAAAGGCTTTCGCGCTCCGAGTGAGGGCCCCTCGGCGCAGCCGAGCCGTGTTGCCTACGACGCGCCCTGTCATCTGTTCCATGCGCAGCGCGTCCAGGCCGAGCCCCGAGAGCTCTTGTCGCGCATACCGGGCGTCGATCTCCTGCAATTTCGCGATCCGGAGCGCTGCTGTGGAAGCGCAGGGATCTACAACGTCACGCACTACGAGATGTCGATGAAGGTGCTGGACCGGAAGATGGAGCACATCCGCGCGGCCGAGCCGGACGTCGTCGCAACTGGAAATCCGGGCTGCCACATGCAGCTCTCGGAGGGCGTGCGGCGGAGCGGGATGAACGCCGAAGTCGTCCACCCCGTGGTGCTACTGGAACGAGCCTACCAACGGTCGGAAAAGAAAGACAGTCAACGCAGAGACGCAGAGCGAGACTTGAGTCGAAAAGATCTGCGGTCGAGTTAGGGTTCTTGATACGTCGCGTTCCAAGAGACTGTTCTCTCTGCGCCTCCGCGCCTCTGCGTTAAATTTCTGGAGCAGTCCCTTGCGGATTCGATTGGCCGCGGTCCCGATGGGGTGGGTGCCTTGTTTCTCTTTGCGACTTCGCGTCTTTGCGTTGTGTTGTCTCCCCGTCAGTTCTCCGTTCGCAGAATCAGCTTGCCCGTCGTCTTCCGCCCTTCCAGCAACCGATGCGCCTCGGCGGCCTTCGCCATGGGCAGCTCTCGATCGATGGTCACTTCGAGCTCACCGTCGCTCATCCACTGAAAGAGATCGCGCGAGCGGCCGAGAAGCTCCTGTCGCGTCGCTGCGTAGTTGGCGAGGGTGGGCCTCGTGAGGAAGAGAGAGCCCTTCTGCGCGAGGATGCCGGCGTCGAGCGGGGGGACCTCCCCGCTCGACTGTCCGTAAAGGATGAGCATTCCACGCGGCTTCAGACTGTCCATGCTCTTTTCGTACGTGGTTTTCCCCACCGAGTCGTAGACAACTTCCACCCCTTCGCCCCCGGTGTGCTCCTTGATCACGGCTTCGAAGTCCTCCTCGGTGTAGCGAATGACGACGTCGGCTCCGGCCTTTCTGGCCGCTTCGGCTTTGGCCTCGGTCGACACGGTTCCGAAAACGCGAGCCCCGAGCTTCTTGGCCATCTGGACCAGCAGAAGCCCCACGCCGCCGGCGGCCGCGTGAACCAGAGCCGAGTGGCCGGCCTGGAGGGGAAACGTATCGCGGCACAGGTAGTGCGCCGTCATGCCCTGGAGCATGACGGCGCCAGCCAGCGGGGAGCTGACCCCGTCGGGAACCACGACCAGCTTCCAGGCGGGCACAGCGGCGAGCTCCCCGTACGAGCCGATGTTCATCGCATAGGCGACCCGGTCGCCGGGCTCGACTTCGGTGACTCCCGGCCCCACGGACGCCACGACGCCAGCGCCCTCCATCCCGGGCGTGAAGGGCATCTCGATCGGATACAAGCCCGTTCGGTGGTAGACGTCGATGAAGTTCACCCCAGCCGCCTCGATGCGGACGATCGCCTCGCCGGCTCCCGGTTCGGGCGACGGTACGTCTTCCCACTTCAAGGCGTCCGGGCCTCCCGTCTCGTGAACACGAATGGCCTTGCTCATGGGGTGGATTCTATCAGTGCTGGCAGCATCTTTTTCGGATCCCTGCCCCAGCCCGAGCCCGAAATAAATCCAACAGGGAGAGCTGCTCCAACAGATTCGTTCCGCAACGCCTTATGCTGATCAATGCTTCCAGGCGCTACCTTCGGGCTGGGGCTCGGGCTCGGGCACGGCGTGGAGCAGAATCCGGGGTTTCGAGACGGAAACTAACTGGAGAGAGTTCCCGTGCCCTGCCCGCCCGCCCCGCGATATTGCTATTGCCTCACCCCTTTTGCTAGTATAGGACGTTTGCATGCCGTCGGTATGCCCCTCGTGAGGACAGCGGCCGAACGGCGACATCCTGGAACCCTCCGGAGCTCTAATAGTCAGCCATGGCGAATCTGCCTCTCTCGAACATCTTCAATCGTAAGACTCGAACCACCGTGGGCATCCTCGCCGTTGCTCTAGGCGTCGCGCTGGTGATGGTTCTGGTGGGGCTCGCCCATGGCTCCCTCGACGAGACCGCCGATCGCATGAAGAACGTCGGTGCGGACATCATTTTTCAGGGGCCGGACTCCTCACCGTTCATCGTTCTCGGCACCGCCGCGATGTCGGAGAAGCTCGGGACGAAGCTTCTCGAAGTGCCCGGCGTTTCGGCGGTGGCCCCGGTACTGGTCAACCGGACGATGCGGATCAAGGACAAGAGCAAGTTCGTGAACATCTTCGGCATCCGCGAGGAGTCCTACAACACGGTGGGGCAAGGTATCGAGATCGTCGAGGGGCGCGGTTTGCGCGATCCTTTCGATGTCGTGGTCGACACCGTGCTGGCGACCGCCGACGGGATTTCGGTCGGCGATACGCTCCGGCTCATCAATCGCGATTTTACGGTGTCGGGTATCTGCCAGGCAGGGGCGGGTGTTCGCATCTACATGAGCCTGTCCGATATGCAGCAGATCACCGCCACCGACGGAAAGGCGACGTTTTTCTTCGTCAAAGTCGACGAGAACCGTGACGTGGGAGACGTCGCTGCGGAGCTCGAGACGCGCTTCGAAGGCTACAAGGTGACCGCGCTCGAGTACCTCGCCGAGGCCATGAAGGAGAACGCGCTCGGACTGACGGAGTTCGTCCGCGTCCTTTCGTTTTTCTCGGCGCTGATCAGCTTCCTGGTGATTTTGCTCGCCATGTACACGACGATCATCGAACGGACTCGCGAGATCGGAATCCTCAAAGCGCTCGGTGCGACAAAGCCGTTCATCATCCGGCTCGTAATGGCGGAGTCCTTTCTCATTTGTGCCATGGGTGTCCTGGTTGGATTCGCGCTCTCTTACATGGGGCGCATCGTGGTCCTCATCACGTTTCCGACACTCACCGTGGCGCTCCTTCCTCGCTGGTTTCTCTACTCCGCCCTGGTCGGCATCGTCGGCGGCCTGCTCGGGGCCGTCTATCCGGCCTACCGCGCCGCCAAGCTGGACCCGGTAGAAGCGCTCAAATTCGAGTAGAATTTCTTCGTCGATGCGACTCTCGAAAATGACGGATGCCGACACGGTTCTCAAGACCGTCGAGCTGAGGATGACCTACCTCTCTGGTGCGCTCGAAGTGCCGGCGCTCCGCGGGGTCGACCTCGAGATAGAGCGCGGCGAGTTCGTGTCGATCATGGGACCTTCGGGCTGTGGCAAGACGACCCTTCTCCACATGCTGGGAGGGCTGGCCCGTCCGACGTCCGGCCGCATCTACGTCGACGACATCGATTTGACGGCCGTGACCGATGCGGAGCGGACCCGGATTCGCCGTGACAAGATTGGATTCGTTTTTCAAGGTTTCAACCTGCTGCCCACGCTCACCGTTCAGGGGAACATCGAGATCGCGCGGCAAATCTACGGAGGGCCGCAGCTCGGCCGTGATGAGATTGGCGATCTGCTGGGAATCGTTCGCCTGCGCCACAAGCTCGAATACAAGCCGCTGGACCTGTCGGCGGGCGAGCAGCAGCGCGTTGCCATCGCCCGGGCCCTCGTGAACAAGCCCGCCATCATCCTTGCCGACGAGCCGACCGGCAATCTCGACTCGCGAAACTCGGAGCAGGTTCTGAGGCTTCTGAGCGACCTGAATCGTGAGAAGAAACAGACCATCGTGATGATCACGCACAACCCGCAGGCCGCGCATATGAGTCGTCGCGTCGTGGAGATGCTCGACGGTCAGGTCCTGAGAAGCGAGGCAGCGGAGCTCGTCAAGGAGCGGGAGGCGGCGAGCTCGGCGGTTCGCTCTCTCTAGCTCGCACTGAGCACTGGGATGTTGCGATGAAACGTCTCGTTGCATCGTCCGTCGTGTTCACCGCGGTGGCGCTTGGCACCCTGGGCGCGCGAGGCTCGGACGATCGGCTCGAGCAGGTCCTCGCCGAGCTGAAGCGCGCCGGCGACTCCCTGGAGACACTTTCCGCGAGCTTCGAGCAGACCGACCACGATTTCATCCTTGAAGAGGAAGAGAGAAGCTCGGGAAAGCTCTACCTTCGCCTGCCGGGGATGATCCGCTGGGAGTACGTGGAGCCGAGCGAGAAGGTGCTGCTGGTGAAAGGGGAGCGCATCCAGCTCTACAACAAGGTCGCCGGACAGGTACAGGAGTTCGAGAGTAAGAAGATGAAAGGCGGTGGAGCGGGTCTCCTGGTCGGCTTCGGAAGCTCCAACAGCAGGATCGGCGAGAACTACGACGTGAGCCTGCTCGAGGAGACGGACGCCACCGCCACCTTGAAGCTCATCCCGAAGCCCGATTCGGCAGCTTCGCTCTTCACTGCCATCGAGCTCACGGTGGACAAGAAGCAGTGGATCCCGGTCCGCTCGGTGTTTCACGAGGCCAACAAGGACCGGACGGTCATTCGCTTCGACGGTGTGGACGTCAACGGGTCGCTGCCTTCCGACGTCTTCGAGCTGAAACTTCCGCCCGGTGTCGAGGTCATCAAGGGCGATTGAGCTAGTGCTCGAACCCGCTGATACTGTCGGTGAAGTCCGACGCCATTTTTGGTGCTGACAAGGCGCTACGACGAAGTCATATTACAAATATTTCGAGCCGCCTTCCGCAGCGAGCCTGTCGAGCGGAGGCTAGGCCGGAGGCCGAACTGCAGCAAATGCGGCAACGCAGTCAGCGCCGAAAAGGGCCAGGAATTCACGGCAGGATTAGCGGGTTCGAGTACTAGAGAAGCGCCGCTTGATCCCGCGTCTCCCATCGGCCAAGATGCGATACCGCGTTTCTGGACCGGTGCCCGAGGAGTCATGAGAACGATCAACAAGGCCAGGATCAGAGCCCACGAGCTGTGGAAGATCGGAAGGGGGCTGGTCTCAACAGACCACCCCATCCTGGCTCATCTCGTGCCGATGCGCCGGTGCAATCTCGCCTGCACGTACTGCAACGAGTTCGACGACTATTCTCCGCCGGTGCCGCTGCCCGACATGGCGGAGCGGGTCGAGCGACTGGCGGAGCTCGGCACCTCCATCGTCACCATCAGCGGTGGCGAACCGACGTTGCACCCGGAGCTCGACGAGATCATTCGTCGCATCCGGTCGACGGGCATGATTGCGAGCCTCATCACGAACGGCTACTTCCTGACGCCGGAGCGAATCGAACGCCTCAACGAGGCGGGCCTGGAGCACCTTCAGATCAGCATCGACAACGTGACGCCGGACGACGTTTCCAAGAAGTCACTCAAAGTTCTCGACACGAAGCTCCAGAACCTGGCGCGTCAGGCGGAGTTCTTCGTGAACATCAACTCGGTCATCGGTGGCGGGATCGAGACCCCCGAGGATGCCATCACGGTCGCGGAGCGAGCGGTCGAGCTCGGCTTCTCCACGACCCTCGGCATCATCCACGACGGTGCCGGGCGGTTGAAGCGTCTCGGCGAGCGGGAGATGGAGGTCTACGACCGGCTTCGCGAGCTCGGCAAGAAGAGCTACGCGCGTTTCACTGCGTTTCGGGAGCATCTCGCTCACGGCAAGCCGAACCGCTGGCGCTGTCGGGCCGGTTCTCGCTACCTCTATATCTGCGAGGACGGCCGGGTGCATTACTGCTCCCAGCAGCGCGGTTATCCCGGCGTTCCGCTCGCCGCCTATACGCGGGAGGATATCCTCCGGGAGTACGATCGGCCCAAGACCTGCGCCGCCTACTGCACCATCGCCTGTGTCCAGCTCGTCGGACTTTTCGACAACTGGCGCTCGCCTCAAAAGGGCGAGCCCTACGTGGCCTGTCGCGACGAGGCGGGTCCGATGCAGAAGGTCGATCCCCGAAGCGTTGCAGTAGCATCCAGCATCCAGCATTCAGCATCCAGCCCAGGAAACTAGGCATCCACACATGTTCCTCTCCCCGTCGGGGAGAGGCTAGTGCACGAACCCGCTAATCCTGCCGCAAACTCCTCGTCCTTTTCCGCGCTGGCGGCGTTGCTTCATTTGTTGCAGTTCGGCCTCCCGGCCTAGCCCTCCGCTCGACGGGGCTCGCTGCGGAAGGCGGCTCGAAATATCTAGATATGACTTCGAGACAGTTCGGCCTTCGGCCTAGCCCTCCGCTCGACAAGCTCGCTGCGGAAGGCGGGTCGGAGCGCCTTGCCAGCACGAAAAATGACGTTGGAATTTGCCGACAGTATCAGCGGGTTCGCGCACTAGGTGAGAGAAGTGAGTCTCCTGGATGCCGGATGCCGGATGCTGGAAGTTGGAAGCTGGAAGTCTATACTCCCCATGTGAACTCGATTCTCGAGCAAAAGCTTTCCGTACTCCCACCTTCCCCGGGCGTTTACATGTTCCGTGGACGGGGCGGCGAGATCCTGTACGTCGGGAAAGCGCTCTCACTGCGAAGCCGCGTCCGTTCCTACTTCCAGAGCGGCCGCATCGACAGCCCGAAGCTCGACCGTCTCGTCGAGTGCATCGAGGACCTCGACATCGTTCTGACGGACACCGAGCGGGAAGCTCTCGTCCTCGAGAACAGCCTCATCAAGACGCACAAGCCAAGGTTCAATATCCTGCTGCGCGACGACAAGAACCACCCCTATCTCAAGCTCACACTGAACGAGACGTACCCTCGAATCTATGTCGTACGCCAGCCGGGGAAGGACGGCGCGGTCTACGCCGGCCCGTTTGTTCCAGCGAGCCTTGCCCGAAGATCCATGAACCTGGTGCACCGGCTCTTTGGCATTCGCAACTGCAAGGAGAAGCTCGACGGCAAACGACCCCGCCCGTGTCTGCAGTATCAGATCAAGCGGTGCGTGGCGCCCTGCGTCGACACCATCGCCACTCTTCCGGAGTACCGCCAGGCCGCCGAGCGAGCACGCCTGTTTCTCGAGGGCAAGAACGACGATTTGCTCGCTTCCCTGAAAACGCAGATGCGACAGGAGGCGGGCGCGGAGCGGTTCGAGCAGGCGGTCCGCCTCCGGGACATGATCCGCATGCTGCAGGATCTCGGAACGCGCCAGAAGATGGCCGGGGTTCGAGGCGACGAACGCGACGTCTTCGGCTACCACCGCGAGGGTGACTACGCGGTGCTGCAGGTGTTCTCGATGCGCTCCGGCAAAGTCGTTGACCGCGACAGCTTCACGTTCGAAGAGCTGGAAGCAAACGATGACGAGGCGCTGGTGAGTGCATCGCTGAAGCAGTACTACGAGCTCGGGCGGCACCTGCCTCCCGTCATCCACGTGCCGATCGGATTTCCCGACCGCGAGCTGGTGGCGGAGTGGTTGTCCGGGAAAAAGGGGTCGGAAGTGGAGATCGTCGTTCCCCAGCGAGGGGGCAAGCGGCGCCTCGTCGAGCTCGTGTGTCGCAACGCGAAAGCGGCCTTCGAGCTCGATTTTCTAGAAGAGGGCCGGCAAGCCACGAAGCGGGTCGAAGCCCTGGGCGAGGTGCTGGGCTTTTCGGAGCCGCCGTTGCGCATCGAGGGGTTCGACATTTCCAACATCCAGGGGAGTGAGATCGTCGCCTCGATGGTCAGCTTCGAGCGCGGCCAGCCGCTTCGGAGTGACTACCGCAAGTTCAAGATTCGATCCGTTTCAGCGGGCACGCCCGACGACTTTGCCTCCGTGCGCGAGGTCGTGCTGCGGCGATATCGGCGCGTCCTGGAGGAGGGAGCGGAGCTTCCCGACCTCGTCCTCATCGACGGTGGCAAGGGCCAGCTGAGCGCCGCCATGGAGGCGCTCGAGGAGCTGGGCCTTACGCACCTGCCGACGATCAGCCTCGCGAAGAAAGAGGAATGGATCTTTCGTCCCGAAGCCTCGGAGCCACTCGTTCTCGATCGGCACTCGCCGGCGCTCCAGCTCCTTCAGCGGGTGCGCGACGAGGCGCACCGCTTCGCCGTCACATTCCACCGCCAGCAGCGGAAAGCCCGCAGCCTCGGCTCGTCGCTTCAGTCCATCCCCGGAATCGGCCCCAAGAAGCGGAAGAAGCTGCTGACCCACTTCGGGAGCCTGAAACGGGTGAAGCAGGCTTCCGTGGAGGATCTCGCCGAGCTCCTGGGTCCTCGTCTCGGTCCGCAAGTGTACCAGCACCTCAAGGAGCTAACATAAACTGGTTTCTGTCGCGGGAACTGCGAATCCTTCCCGAGCCCCAGCCCGTGCCCGCGCCCGTGCCCGAAACAAATCCAACGGTCCGAGTTGGTGCTAATAGAATTGTTCCGTAATGCCTTGCTACTCAAAAGTCTTCTCGGCGCTGCCCGCCGGGCAGGGGCTCGGGCAAGGGCGAGTCTCTTGGGACCTCGCCTCGCCGCAGGCGTACCAGCACCTCAAGGAGCTAACATAGTTAGTCTAAAAAGGAGATTTTGCCGAACAAAACAAGGCTAGAGAGGTTCGTCTCGTCTGTCGAAGTGCGCCATGTTAGCATCGCATGTCTAACCAAGTGATGAAGAAACGCGTTCTTTCGGGCATGCGGCCCACCGGACCTCTTCACGTCGGCCACCTGGTCGGGGCCCTCGACAACTGGGTGAAGATGCAGGACGACTACGAAGCGTTCTACTGCATCGTGGACTGGCACGCCCTCACCACGGACTACGCGGACACGTCGGCGCTTCGCTCGAACGTCCACGAGATCGCCCTGGACTGGCTCGCCGCCGGGCTGGACCCGAAGCGGTCGACGCTCTTCATCCAGTCCCACGTGCCCGCTCACGCGGAGCTGCATCTTCTGCTGTCGATGGTGGTGCCCCTGCCTTGGCTCGAGCGGGTACCGACGTACAAAGAGCAGATGGAACAGATCAAAGGGAAGGATCTGCTCACCTACGGCTTTCTCGGCTACCCGTTGCTCCAGGCTGCCGACATCCTCATCTATCGGGCCGACGCGGTGCCGGTGGGCGTCGACCAGCAGCCGCACGTGGAGCTCACCCGGGAGATCGCCCGCCGGTTCAACAACTTCTACGGCAAAGTCCTGCCCGAGCCCGAAGTCAAGCTGACCTCCGCGCCGAAGCTTCCCGGAACGGACGGTCGCAAGATGTCCAAGAGCTACAACAACGCCATCGAGCTGTCGGAGGACGAGGACACCATTCGGCAGAAGCTGAAAACGATGATGACCGACCCCGCCCGAAAGCGCAGGAACGATCCGGGGAACCCGGATGTTTGCCCGGTCTTCGATTTCCACAAAGTGTTCTCTCCCGGCGAGACCCGGGAGTGGGCGGCGGAAGGTTGTCGCACGGCAGGTATCGGCTGCATCGAGTGCAAGAGTGCTCTGGCCGACAACCTGCTCGCCCGGATCGAGCCGGTCGCGAAGAAACGCCGCGAGCTCGAGAAGCATCCCGACGATGTGCGAGACGTGTTCGAAGAGGGGGCAAAACACGCGCGCGAGGTCGCCGAGCAGACCATGATCGACGTAAGGAGCGCCATCAAGTTGCCGCTCGACGCAGGCGGCGCCCGTTGAGCCGCACCGAGCTCTATCTCGGACCGTCGTCCGACGAGACGGGTGAGCTGGAGCCTCAGTACCATGTCCGCCTGCCGATTTTCGACGGGCCCCTCGAGCTTCTCCTTCACCTCATTCGGAAGAACGAGGTCGATATCTACGACATTCCGATCGCCGACATCACGCGCCAGTACCTCGAGATACTGGAACTGATGGAGTCCCTGAACCTCAATCTGGCGGGTGAGTTTCTGGTCATGGCCGCGACCCTGATCCATATCAAGTCGAAGATGCTGTTGCCGCCTCCACACGAGGACGGAACGTCCGACGAGCCGGAGGAGGATCCGCGCTCGGAGCTCGTACATCGGCTTCTGGAATACCGGCGGTACAAGGAAGCGGCGCATCAACTCCACGAGCAGGAAGAGGTTCGAAGCGCGATGTGGTCCCGACCCGATTCCGCGATCGCCGAGCTGCTCTCGACGGCAGAAGAGGACGCCGAGCCGCTCGTCGAAGTGGATCTGTTCGAGCTCATCAGTGCTTTTCGCGAGGTTCTGGTCCGCGTGTCCCAGCGTCGCGACCTCGTATTCGAGAGGGAGGTCATCTCCGTCGAGGAGATGATCGAGCGTATCGCGAGCAAGCTCGAGTCGGTCGAGCGCACGACGTTCGTGGAGCTCTTCGACGACGCGCTCAATCGAGCGACCGTGATCGTGACATTTCTGGCGATCCTGGAGATGGTTCGCTTGCGGGCGCTCCGGATTTATCAGCAGGCGGAGTTCGCCACCATCTTCGTGTCGCGAAACACCGATGCCTCATAGGCCGGATTCGGCTGAGCCGAAGGAGAGCCTACCGGGCGACCGCGCCCCCGGGGAGGAACTCATCGCGCCGCCGGGGGACGGCCCGGATGTTCCGCTTGCGGAGGTTCGGGCGTCGGTGGAAGCTCTCTTGTACGCTGCCGGCGAGCCCCTCACGCCACGCGAGCTCAAGAGAGCACTTCCCGAGGCCAAGGACCTGGTGGTGGCCGCTCTCAAAGAGCTCGTCGCGAGCTACCAGGCGGATGGGCGCGGTCTGACCATCGCCGAGGTGGCGGGCGGCTTTCAGATCGTCACCCGCCCCGAGTTTCACGAGCGTGTCAGTCGGCTCTTCGATGCGAAGCGGCCGGCGCGGCTCTCCATCCAGGCCCTCGAGACGCTGGCGGTCATCGCCTACCGGCAGCCGATCACCGTCCCCGAGATCATGGAGCTGCGCGGGATCAACTCGGCGGGCGTCGTCCGCACGCTTCTGGAAAAGAAGCTGATCCGCATCATGGGGCGAAGAAACGTCGTGGGGCGGCCGCTTCTCTACGGGACGACGAAGGGATTCCTCCTCCGATTCGGCTTGAAGAATCTGAAAGAGCTGCCACAGCTCCAGGACATGTCGGAGGTGTTCGGTGAGGAAGTCGCACAACAGCTCGAGGGGCTGGAGGATGTGCTGCCCCCGCCCTCGGCGGAAGACATCCTGCCGCTCGAGGACGGCGACATGACAGCGGAGGGCGGATCGCCTTCCGAGCCGAACGAGAGCGGTGAGGATTCCACGCCATCCTTGAGTGAGCCGGATTCATGAAGGAGCGATTGCAGAAGATCATCTCTCGCGCCGGCGTGGCCTCCCGCCGGCACGCCGAGGAGATGATCCAGCGGGGTCGCGTTCAGGTGGACGGTGTCGTCGTGACGCGGCTGGGATCGGTGGCCGACCCCGACCACCAGGACGTCCTTGTCGACGGGCGGCGCCTGCGTCACGAGAAACCTCGTCGTTACCTCGTCCTGAACAAGCCGGTGGGGTACATCACCACGCGACGCGACCCGTCGCGGCGGCCCACCGTGATGGAGCTTCTGCCCGCGCGGTACCGGAACCTGTTCCCGGTGGGCCGGCTCGACATGGCCAGCTCGGGCCTCCTGCTCCTCACCGACGACGGTGATTTTGCACAGAAGCTGGCCCATCCCCGCCACGCTGTGCCGAAGACCTATCTCGCCACCGTCCGTGGCGTGCCGGAAAGGCGTGTTCTCGAACGCGCGGCAAGGGGGATCCGGGTCGCCGGCGAGCGGCTCCAGCTCGATCACGTCGGGGTGGTGAATGAGCGACGAGGACGTGCCCAGAGCGCTGCCGCATCCAAACGGCCGCGAACCCGCCTGCGCGTCGTCCTGCGCCAAGGCCGGAACCGGGAGATCCGACGCCTGTTTCTGGCCCTCGGGCACCCGGTGATGGAGCTCCACCGCGAACGCGTCGGTGGGCTGACCGACCGGGATCTTCCTCCTGGCGCCTTCCGGGAGCTCACCGGCATCGAGGTCGAGCGGCTGCGTCGGGCAGCGGGAGCTCCGGAGGCGGTCAAACGACGGGCGCGGCGTCGGACCACTCCTCGCGGGGCACGTGCGGTGAGGCGAGCGTGAGCCGCGGACGTCTCATCATCGCCATCGATGGCCCCGCCAGTGCCGGAAAGACGACCGCGGCGCGGCGCCTCGCGGAGCGTCTCTCGCTCATGTATCTCGATACTGGGGCGACGTTTCGAGCGGTTGCGCTCAAAGCGTTGAGACGCGACGAAGACCTGGATGACGAGGAGGTCATGGCACGGCTCGCCCGAGACTCCGAGATCCATTTCGGGGGCGAGCGTTCGGAAAAAGTGTTCCTCGATGGCGAGGACGTCAGCCAGGAGATCCGGACTCCGGAGGTGGCAAATGCCTCTTCGAGGGTAGCCGTCCATCACGCGGTTCGCGAGGAGTTGATGCGGCTCTGGCGGCAGATCGCTGGTAACGGCGGCGTCGTGCTGGAGGGGCGTGACATCGGTACTGTGGTCTTCCCCGACGCGAGCCTCAAGTTCTTTCTCGACGCGAGCCCGGAGGTCCGAGCCGAACGACGCTTTCAGGAGACCTCGAAGCATACTGGCGAGAGCCTGGAGACAACGGCCCGGGAGCTCGCCATCCGGGATCGGGCCGACCGCGAGCGACGCCACGCCCCCCTCCGGCCCGCGAGCGACGCCATTGTGGTCGATACGAGCGGTTTGAGCCCTGATGAGACGCTCCAAAGGCTCGAGGCCGAGGCCCGAAAGCGGCTCGAGGCGACCTAGTGCACGAACCCGCTGATACTGTCGGCAAATTCCAAGGTCATTTTTCGTGCTGGCAAGGCGCTCCGACGAAGTCATATCTAGATATTTCGGGAGGAGCAACGCCGCCAGCGCGGAAAAGGACGAGGAATTTGCGGCAGGATTAGCGGGTTCGTGCACTAGCCATAGGTAGCAGCGGAGACCTCTCCCCCTTGGGGGAGAGGTCGGCCCGCGCTCTTACCCACCGGGCCGGGTGAGGGGGACTTCCCCACGCGCTTGACATAACCCAATTAAATAGAGTAGGATAACGCCTTACAGGTTAGCCCGCCCTTACGAAGCGAGCCCCTCCAGAATCCCTTCGCCGATCGAGCGCGCGCTCACCTGTTAAAGCATGAGTCTCTAGGAGGAATCGAAACCAGGATGGCGGACATCGAAAGCGCTACTAAAAGCCAAATCGGAGGAGGTGCGGAGGATTCAAACGTCGAACCGGCCATTTCCGTCGAGGAGTACGAGAAGCTTCTCGATCAATACAACAGCAATCTGACCGAGGGCGAAGTCGTCAAGGGTAAGGTCCTTCAAGTCTCCGACAGCGAAGTCGTCGTCGACGTGGGCTACAAGTCCGAAGGAATGATAGCCCTCGAGGAATTCAGGGACGAGGACGGCAACATCAACATCCAGGCCGGGGACACGGTCGACGTTCTGCTCGAAAAAACCGAGGACAAGAACGGCAATCTGGTTCTCTCTCGGGAAAAAGCCGAGAAGATGAAGGTCTGGGATCAGATCGAAGAGGCCTACCACTCACGACGTGTCGTCAAAGGTCGCGTCATCGAGCGGATCAAGGGGGGGCTGGCGGTGGATATTGGTGTCCGCGCTTTCCTGCCCGGTTCGCAGGTTGACGTACGTCCTATCCGCAATCTCGAGTCCCTGCGGGGGCAAGAGCTTGAGATGCGGGTCATCAAGGTCAACAAGAAGCGCGGAAACATCGTCCTGTCGCGCAAGGTGGTTCTCGAGGAAGAGCTCACCGAGCGCAAGTCGGAGACCCTGGACGCGCTCGAAGAGGGCAGGATTTTCCGTGGTGTGGTGAAGAACCTCACCGACTACGGCGCGTTCATCGATCTCGGCGGGCTCGACGGCCTTCTCCACATCACGGACATGTCCTACGGGCGTATCAACCACCCGTCAGAGATATTCAACGTGGCCGATGCGGTAGAGGTCGTGGTGCTCAAGTTCGATCGTGAAGCGGAGCGCGTCTCGCTCGGTTACAAGCAGCTGCGTCCGGACCCCTGGGAGTCGGCAACCGATCGTTTCCCCGTGGGCACACGGGTGAAGGGAAAGGTCGTCAGTCTCACGGACTACGGTGCTTTCATCGAACTCGAGCCGGGAGTCGAGGGTCTCATCCACGTCTCCGAGATGTCCTGGAGCAAGCGCGTCAAGCACCCTTCGAAGGTGTTGAACGTCGGCGACCAGGTCGAGGCGATGGTGCTGCAGGTCGACGTGAGCGGGCGCCGGATCAGCCTGGGTCTCAAGCAGGTCGAGCCGAACCCATGGGAGGAGCTCGCCGACAAGTACCCGCCCGGATCCAAGATCGAGGGCAAGGTACGGAATCTCACCGACTTCGGTGCGTTCGTCGAAGTGGAAGAGGGCATCGACGGTCTCATTCACATCTCCGATCTGAGCTGGAACAAGCGGGTCAAGCACCCCTCCGAGGTCCTCAACAAGGGGGACACGGTGGCCGCAGTGGTCCTCAACGTGGATGCCGACAACCAGCGTCTGTCACTGGGGCTCAAGCAGACCGGCACAGATGTCTGGGAGGAGTTCTTCAATCGTCAACAGGAAGGCGACATCGTGGACGGGAAAATCGTTCGGCTGACGAACTTCGGGGCCTTCGTCGAGATCGAGGAGGGCATCGAGGGTCTCCTGCATGTCTCCGAGCTCGATGAGAACCACGTGGAGAAGCCGGAAGACAAGCTGAAGGTGGGAGAATCGTACCGGATGAAGATCATCAAGATCAGCGAGCTGGAACGGAAGATCGGCTTGTCGATTCGTGCGGTGGACATGGAGGACTACGAGCCGCACTACTCCAGCCAGGGCTCGCCCAACGCCACTCTCGGTGACGTGGCTGATTTCGGCTCGAGCTGGGGCAACCCGCCGGATTCGTCGGGCTCCGAAGGCAGTGAATAGCGAACGGCGACAGGTCGACCTTGTGCAGGGAAGCTGCCGAGCGTTTGGTCGGGAGAAGGACGAGCACTAGGTCCTTGGTGGAACACGGATAGACAAGGAGTCTTTCGGTATGACCAAAGCGGAACTCATCGAAGAGGTGTCTCGGGTATCCGATTTGACGAAGAAGCACTCCGAGATCATCGTGGACACGGTGTTCAAGAGCATCATCAACGCTCTTCACCGCGGCGACAAGATCGAGCTCCGTGGTTTCGGCAGCTTTCGAATCCGGCAGCGGGAGTCCCGCAAGGGACGCAATCCGAAGACCGGTGAGCGGGTGGACGTACCCGCCAAGAAGGTTCCTTACTTCAAACCGGGCAAAGAGCTGAAGGAGCTCATCAATCGGGAAGATTGATCGGGCCTAGGCCTGGCGGGTCCTTTGAGCCTGTGAGCCTGTGAGCCTTTCCGGCGGCTCGTGGGGGTTCCCGCCCTCGCGGGTTCGTTTTTCTTCACACCTCCGACCGCTTGCGGCAGCGGCCAGACGACATGACGGATTTTTACGAGCCCAGCCACAACGTTCGCTTCGTGACCGCCGCCTCCCTGTTCGACGGGCACGACGCTTCCATCAATATCATTCGCCGCCTCCTGCAGCGGGGCGGCGCGGAGGTGATTCACCTCGGCCATAATCGATCCGTCGCGGAGGTGGTGGACGCTGTCGTCGAAGAGGACGCGCAGGCGGTGGCGGTCAGCTCGTATCAGGGTGGCCACAACGAGTTTTTTCGCTACCTGGTGGACTCGCTGCGCGAAGGGGGCGCCTCCGCAGTAAAGGTTTTCGGGGGAGGCGGTGGCGTGATCGTGCCCCGGGAGATCCGGGAGCTCGAGGCCTACGGCGTCACGCGGATCTACTCCCCCGAGGACGGCCGCAAGATGGGCCTGGTCGGCATCATCAACGACATGCTGAAGCGTGCCGATTTCCCGCTTCAGCCGGTGACGTCGAGCGGGGATCTGTCCTGGCTCGGCACGGGCAACGTGGGTCAGCTCGCGCGACTCATCACCGAGGCGGAGAGCAACGGCGCCTCCGGAGGCCTGCCTCCCAGCATCGTTCAAAGTCTCGAAAAACGGGCGGAAGATCGCGCCCCTCCGGTGGTCGGGATCACCGGGACGGGCGGCGCCGGCAAGAGCTCTTTGACCGACGAGCTCATTCGACGGTTCGTCACCGACTCACCCGGGCTGGCCATCGCGGTGCTCTCCATCGATCCCAGCAAACGGAAAACCGGCGGAGCGCTCCTCGGCGACCGCATTCGAATGAACGCGATTGGCGGCGCGAACGTATACATGCGCAGCCTGGCCACGCGGGATTCGGGCTCGGAGATCTCGCACGCGACCGATGAAGCCATCCGGATTCTGAAGGCGTCCGGCTTCGATCTGATCTTTGTGGAGACGAGCGGTATCGGTCAGGGCTCTTCAGCTATCGTCGATCTTTCGGACGTGAGCCTCTACGTCATGACGCCCGAGTACGGAGCGGCCTCTCAGCTCGAGAAGATCGACATGCTCGACTTCGCCGACCTGGTGGCGGTCAACAAGTTCGACCGCCACGGTGGAGAGGACGCGCTCGGCGACGTCCGCAAGCAGTTTCGTCGAAACAAGAACCTGGGTCATGACGAGACCGATGAACGGTTGCCGGTGTTCGGGACCATCGCCAGCCAGTTCGGCGACCGAGGCGTCACCGCGCTCTACCTGCGCCTTCTGGAGATCCTGAAGGAGCACACTACGACCTTGCCCGCATCGGCTCTCTCGGTGCCCGAAGGCGTTGTGACCGGCGAACGGCACGCCCTGATTCCGGAGAAACGCGTGCGCCATCTCGCCGAGATCGCCGAGCTCGTACGGGGAGAGAACCAGCGGGTGGAGCGCCAGGTCTCGGTGGCTCGCGGGCTGTATCAGCTCGACGGAGCCTCGCGCGAATGCTCCGATCCGGAGGTGCGGGCGGCGCTGGCAGCGCGGGCCGATGAGCTTCGCAAGGAGCTCGACGACGACTCCCGGGCGCTTCTCGAGGGCTGGCCGGCGCTCAAGAAGGAGTACGCCTCGGGCCAGGTTCACTTCAAAGTTCGCGACCGTGACATCGCCGTAGATTCCAGAACGACCACGCTGTCGGGAACCGAAATACCAAAGGTGGCTCTTCCGAGGTTCGAGGACTGGGGTGAGGTTCTGCGTTTCCAGTTGAGCGAGAATCTTCCCGGTCGCTATCCCTACACCGGGGGTGTCTATCCTTTCAAGCGCAGCGAGGAGTCTCCCCGGCGCCAGTTCGCCGGCGAAGGGGGGCCGAAGCGCACCAACCGTCGCTTTCACTATCTGTCGCGCAACGACGAGGCGAAGCGGCTTTCGACCGCGTTCGACAGCGCCACGCTCTACGGCGAGGATCCGGCGGAGCGACCCGATATCTACGGCAAGATCGGCGAGGGAGGGGTCTCCATCGCCACCCTCGACGACATGAAGGATCTGTACGCTGGATTCGATCTCGTCGATCCGCTGACCAGTGTCTCGATGACCATCAACGGGCCGGCACCAACAATACTCGCGATGTTCTTCAACGCCGCGATCGATCAGCAGGTCGAAGTTTTCGAGAAACAGCACCAGCGGTCACCCCCGCCGGAGGAGCGTGAGCGCATCGAGGCAGATACGCTCTCCGTGGTGCGGGGCACTGTTCAGGCCGACATTCTGAAAGAGGATCAGGCACAAAACACCTGTATCTTCTCGACGGAGTTCTCGCTGCGGCTGATGGGCGATGTCCAGCAGTACTTCATCGATCGCAACGTCAGGAATTTCTATTCCGTCTCAATATCCGGGTACCACATCGCCGAAGCGGGCGCGAACCCGATCACACAGGTCGCGTTCACTCTTGCCAACGGATTCACCTATGTCGAGTGCTACCTGGCGCGCGGCATGGATATCGACGATTTTGCCCCTAGCCTGTCGTTCTTTTTCAGCAGTGGCCTCGATGCCGAGTACTCGGTCTTGGGCCGTGTGGCGCGCCGTATCTGGGCGCGGGTGATGAAGCACCGATACAAGGGGAACGAGCGCAGCCGGAAGTTCAAGTACCACATCCAGACCTCGGGCCGTTCGCTCCATGCGCGCGAGATACAGTTCAACGACATCAGGACCACTCTGCAGGCGCTGACCGCGATTTACGACAACTGCAACTCGCTTCACACCAATGCCTATGACGAGGCCATCACGACGCCCACCGAAGAGTCGGTACGCCGGGCGATGGCGATTCAGATGATCATCAACCGGGAGTTCGGCATGGCGAAGAACGAGAATCCCCTGCAGGGCTCCTACATTCTGGAAGAGCTGACCGATCTGGTAGAGGAAGCGGTGCTGGCGGAGTTCGATCGCATCAATGCGCGCGGAGGTGTTCTCGGAGCCATCGAGCTCCAATACCAGAGGAGCAGGATCCAGGAAGAGTCTCTGCACTACGAGCTGAAGAAGGACAGCGGCGAGCTTCCCATTGTCGGCGTGAACACCTTTCTCGATCCGGAGGCCGAGGAAGTGCAGCGGGAGCTCAAGCTCGCTCGCGCAACCAGCGCGGAGAAAGACGAACAGATCGAGCGCCTCGGTTCCTTCCACCGACGACACGAGGCGGAAAGGGATGCGGCCCTGAGCCGCCTGAAACGAGTGGCCCTCCGCGAAGACGGCAACGTCTTTGCCGAGTTGATGATCGCGGTACGGGTTGCCAGCCTGGGGCAGATCTCACACGCGCTCTATGAGGTGGGCGGGCAGTACAGAAGAGCGATGTAGAAGAATGACAGCATCCAGCATCCAGCATCCAGCATCCAGGAATATCAGTCCCCCCTCACCCAACCTCTCCCCCGGCGGGGGAGAGGCGCGAGCTCGATGACGACGCCGTTTCGGATCTTGATCGCCAAGCCGGGGTTGGACGGGCATGACCGTGGGGCCCTCGTGGTCGCGCGGGCGCTGCGAGACGCCGGCATGGAGGTCATCTACACCGGCTTGCGACAGACCCCGGAGCAGGTCGCGGAGGCAGCGCTACAGGAAGACGTCGATGCGATCGGCCTGTCGATCCTCTCCGGCGCGCATCGCCCACTCCTGGGGCGACTCCTGAAGATTCTTGAAGAAAAGCAGATGGAGGATGTGCTCGTCTTCGCCGGCGGGATCATCCCGGACAAGGACATCCCGGCGCTCGAGGCCATGGGCGTCGCGCAGGTTTTTCAACCGGGCAGCTCGATGGAGGTGGTCGTGGCTTCCATTCGAGAGAAGCTGGAGGGAAGAGCTTCTTCCAGCTAGCCACTGCGGGAGGATATTCCTTTGTTCCGAAAACCCCCACCCCGCCTAACCCGGGCAGGGGCGCGGGCTCGGGCAGGGGGGATCGTCGGGCATCTTTACGTCGAACTTTTTTACACACAAGCAATTACGAATGGCGGGCGCGTTGACACCCCCCTTCGGCGCGTGCTACCATTTTCTTCAATCGTCAGAAGATTGCCCGCATTCCGCAACAAATAAGCAGCATTATGTCTCGGGCTGCCAGAAGGAGGGGAGATGGGACACACCATCTTGCTTGCCGACGATAGCATTACGATCCAGAAAGTGATCGAGCTGACGTTCTCGGACGAGGACTTCGAGCTCCACACTGTCGGCAACGGCCAGAAGGCGATCGATGAGATTCGCGACGTCAAACCGGACATCGTGCTCTGCGACATCATCATGCCCGAGAAGAACGGCTACGAGGTCTGTGAGTTCATCAAGGGCAACGATGATTTGAAGCACATCCCGGTGCTGCTGCTCACCGGGGCCTTCGAGCCCTTCGACCAGGAGCGTGCAAAGACCGCTGGCTGTGACGGTTTTCTGGCGAAGCCTTTCGAGCCTCAAACACTGATCTCCAAGGTGCGGGAGCTTCTGTCGAACAGATCGAGTGCTGCACCGACCGCTCAGCTTGCGACACCCCCAGAGGTTGTGCCGCCTGCAGGCTCTATGGGCGGGGATGCGACCGTCATGATGGATGAGCCGATGGCGCCGCCACCCGGTGAGCCCTCCCTGGACCAGGGTTTCGCGGTGGAAGCGGGCGAGCGTGAGCTTGCGATGGAGCCAGGCGATCAGACCATGCTGCTCGGTCGTGATGACGCACCTCAGGCGCCTGCGCCCCCCGCGGAGGACAACGACATTTGGAACGAGATGGGGGGCGTTTCACCGCCAGGACCCGAGCCGGATGAGAGCCGGACGGTCATGATGTCAGCTCCGCTTGAGCCGGTCGGTGGGGGCTTCGAGTCGGTCGCCGGCAAGCCCTCGAGTCCAGCGCCGCCGGATTCGAACGTGGAGAGGCAGAATCTGGGCGGGACGATCGAACCCCCTCTCGAGCCACTCGAGCCAGTTGCCCCCATTCCTGAGCCGCCGATGGCGCCGCCAGATCTTCCCGCGGCGCCCGAGCCGCCCACCGGTGGTGGGTTCGATGACCTCACTGCGCCACCGGTCGCGCCCGAGCCGGAGCCACCGCCGATCGAGCCCATGGCGCCGGAGCCGGCTCCGCTCGCTGGCCAGTTCGAACCGGCAGCACCGTTCGATGCGGCTGAGCCAATGGCCCCGAGCGAGCCGCCTGCTGACGCGCTGCCGTCCATCGAGCCGATGGAGCCGATCGAGCCAATACAGCCAATGGAACCTGTGCCGCCTGCACAGCCTGCGGCTCCGATGACACTTCCCGACGAGCCGTCTGCGTTCACCGCTCTCGATAGCTTTCCTCCCGCGGCGAGCGCTCCGTCGGAGCCCATGGCGCCGGTCCAGCCGCCGCCGGATGAGATAGCGCCCGCCGAGCCGAGCGCACCGCCAGCCCCAACGCCGATCGAGGAGCCCATCATGGACACACCGGCGCCGACGTCGTCGAACAATCACATCGACGACGAACTGGTCGAGCGAATTGCTCGACGGGTGGTCGACAAGCTCTCGGAAAAGGTCGTCCAGGAAATCGTCTGGGAGGTCGTCCCCGATCTGGCGGAAGGCCTCATCCGCGGGGAGATCGACGCTCTCAAGTCCGAAGTCGAGAAGTCGACGAGCTCGTAAAGTAGTCGGTGTCGATCGAGCTTCCCCGGGACGAGTGAGGTTGGTTCGTTTCGCGTCCCACCGGGTATCTACTTCGCCTCGAAATGTCAGATTCGACCGGGCACGGCTCTCTTTTCCCCTCGTTGCTTCGCACGTCCTCCCGTCCGCTGGGCGTGCGCCTGCGTGACAGCGGAACCTCGGCCGGCCGCTTCGTCATCACGTTCGATCAAATCGGTTCGACGAACGACGAGGCCGCCTCCCTTGCGCGACAGGGTGCGCCCCACGGAAGTGTTGTCCTCGCCCGCGAGCAGAGCGCCGGACACGGTCGATGGAGGCGACCATGGGTCTCCCGCGCCGGAGGCTTGTACCTCAGCATGATTCTGCGCGAGCAGGCTGCTGAAAAACGCGTTCGCAGCCTGCCGAGCGGTAGCCAACGCGTCTGCCGCGAGACCGGCCCGAAAGGGTCGACGGCGGGAGCGCCGCGCGAGGAGCGAGGCGCCGCGCGAGGACGAGGAAGCCCCGGCGAGAGCCTGCGCATCGCGCTCCTCCCGCTCGCCGCCTCCGTCGCGCTCGCCGAGGCCTTGGACGAGGTGTGCGGGGCGAGAGTTCGACTCCGCTGGCCGAACGACCTGTACTGGGACGAACGCAAGCTGGCCGGGATTCTGTGCGAGTCGAGCTTCTCCGGCTCGGATTTCGACTTTGCCGTCGTCGGCTGTGGCGTGAACGTCAATCAGCGAGCCGAAGACTTTCCTGCCGAGCTAGCGGGCAGAGCGACGTCGCTGGCCATGCGGCTGGGCCGAGAGATCGATCCGCTGGAATTGGCCGCACATCTTTGCCGCCGGCTCGATCGCTGGTGGGCTACGATGCGCTTTGAGCCGGGTGACGTCACCGAGAGCTTTGCGGCGTGGTCTGGTGCGGAGCGCGGAGAACGGATCCGGGTCAAGTCCCGTGATGGAGCTCGTTTCATGGCGGAGATCCTTGGCATCGCCGCCGATGGGGCGCTTCGTGTGAAGGATACCGACGGGCGGGAGCGGAGCTTGTACTCCGAAGAGGTGGTTTATCTGGAGGCCGCAGGACGCGTGGACCCTTGAGCACAGAGGACAACTATTACGGGGCTGTGGAGTCCCACTTCATCGAGCGGCGGGGCAGTCCCCTCTTCATCACGCCGAAGGAGTGGCACCTCATTCAGAAATGGGAGACGGAGAGCATCCCTCTCAGAGTTGTAAAGGAGGGTATCGATCGCGTCTTCGAGAGGCCCAGCCGACGTCCGGGCGTCCGGCGTCTGAGCTATTGCCGGCAGTCGGTCGAGGCCGCGTTCCGCCGCTTTCGTGAAGCGAGGGTGGGTGAGTCTGGTGGCGGGAGCAGCGAACATGAAGACGCCGAGCGGCTCGTGGCCGCGGAGCATCTCGCCGAGCTGCGGACCACCCTCGAGGCCGCGCGAAAGATCTGGTCGAAGCGGAGCGAGGACTTCGCCCGGCAGCTGGAGGATGGCATCCGCGAGATCGAGACGCTCGGCGAGAGTGAGAGTGTGGACCGTCCGGGACTCGAGACTCGACTGACCGGGCTCGAGGAAAGACTTCTAGGATCTGCGGCATCCGTTCTTGCCGAGGAAGAACGGGAAGACATGAGACGCCGCGCCGAGGAATCCCTTTCGTCCTATCGGGAGCGCATGCCGGAGGATGTCTATCGAGGCGCACTCGACAGCGCCTATCGCAAGCGCGTGCGCGCGGCCTGCGGGCTTTGTCCAATGAGTCTCTATAGCCGATGACACCTCCGGAGACGCTCGAGGTCGAGATCGAGAAGCTGGTGGCGGGCGGCGACGGACTTGCCCGTCACGGCGGGAAGGTCGTTTTCGTTCCGCACTCGGCTCCTGGCGAGCGCCATCGGGTCGAAGTCGGCGCGGCCTCGAAGAACTATTTTAACGCCAGGAGCCTGGAGAGGCTCACCACGTCGCCGTCGCGCCGGGAGGCGCCCTGCCCGTACTTCGAACGGTGCGGCGGGTGTTCCGTGATGCATCTCCTACCCCTGGCGCAACTGGCGGTCAAAAAGGCGATACTCCTGGAAAGCCTCGAGCGGTGCGGAGGCATCCGTTACCGAGGAACGCTCGGTACACGGTCGGGACCCGAGCGCGGATATCGCAACCGGCTTCGACTCCACGTCACGGAGAGTCCGGGCGGCATCGCTGTCGGATTTCATCCGCGCGGTTCGAACGAGATCATCGATATCGAGACCTGCCTTCAGGGAGCCGAGGCGACGAATGCGGCCATCGGACGGTGTCGTCAGTGGCTCCGAAACAACGTAACCGTGGCCCGAAAGATTCTGGCCATCGAGCTCCAGGAAGCGTCGGTTCCGTCCGAAACCAGTGCTTCGAGGGGGATTGTGGGCCGATTTCTCGTCTCTAGTAGAGAGGACGGAAAGTTGCTCAACCGGAAGCGTCTTTCGGAGCTGGTCGAGCAGACTGGTCTCGATGGCGTCGCGGTAGCGACGGAGCGTGCGATCGTGGCCCGATTCGGGCGCCAGCGGGTCGTCCACCGGCTGGGCGAGCTCACCCTGGAGCAGTCGATCGGGAGCTTCTTCCAGACCAACCGGTTTCTCCTGAAAGAGCTTGCCGAGTCGGTCCTGCCCCCGGATCGCGTGCCGCGGGCCGTCGATCTGCACTGCGGGGTCGGCTTCTTCAGTCTGCTGCTGGCCGGCCATGCCGATCGGGTGGTCGGTGTGGAAGCCTCCGCTTCCTCGGTCCGTGACGCTCGAGCCAATGCCAGAAGAAATGCCATCGTCAACGTCGATTTCCGGTGTCAGGAAGCGGCGAAGTACGTGCGGAAGTCGGGCCTGGGGCCGGAGGACCACGTCGTCGTCGATCCGCCACGCGGGGGCCTGGACGCGCCGCTCCTGCAGAATCTCACCGGGAGCAAGCTGCGTCGGCTCGAGTATGTCTCGTGCGACCCGGCAGCGCTCGGGCGTGACGCCTCTCGGCTGGCATCGGCCGGTTTCGTCATCGAACATCTCGAACTCCTCGATCTGTTCCCCAACACGCATCACTTCGAGACCGTGGCCGCTTTTCGCAGGGACTGAGGGCCGAGCCCGTGTCCACTTGCCTTCGCACGGGCTCGCGACTCATACTATTGTCGCCGGTAACGCGCCGAGCCCTTCAACAAGGAGCAGCTCAGATGATTCGCTTGATGCTGACGGTATTCGTCCTGGCCATCGGCTTTCCGGGCGAAACCCTGGCACAGAAAGTGCTCGTCTTCGTGGACGGAACTCAGCTCCCGGTTCAGAGCTTCGAGGTCAAAGGTCAGATCGTTCAGTTCACCACCGACGAAGGCAAGCTTCGCTCCGTCCCGCGGTCCTACATCAACATGGTCGCTACCGAGCAGGTCAACCGTGGCCAGGCAACGTCGTCGCCTGCCAGGCCTTCGGCACCGACGTCACCTGCGCCCAGGCCACCGTCTCGCGGCGACTTGCCGTCGCAAACGGTCGAGCCTGCACCCGCACCGGTCACCCCCGTGGAGCCCGCGCCGACGGCTTCTGCGCCACCGCCCGTCGTCGCGCCTCCTCCTCCGCCGGACCTGCCTCCGGTGTGGTCCAACGAAGAGCTCCAGGTCAGCCTCGTCGTGCCGTCGTCCGAGTGGCGCGTCCAGGACATGCCCGCATCGTTCGACGTCGCAGTCAGTCTCGAAAACCCGAATCGAGAGGCGAAGGCGACGCTGGCCCTGATTCGTCGCAAGATCCGGGGGCGCGGCGATTTCCGGGACGTCGTGGAGGAAATCGAGTCGACGGTCTCGGGAGCACCCGGCTACCGATCCCTATCGGAAGGCGCGATGGACCTCGAGCCCTACACCGCGCACGAGTTTCGCTTCCTCAAGGACGTGGGTTTCCTGACCGTCTACAATCGCCTGGTCGTCGTCTACTCGCGCGATCTCGTCTACGTTCTGAGCCTGACCTGTCCCGAAGCTCGGTCCGAGGACAACGCCGGCGATTTCGATGCACTGGTGCGCGGTCTCGTCATCAGGAAGTCGAGAAACGAACTGACGCCCTAGTAGCCCGGTCCGCAAGTACCGCTTCACAAAAAACGCAACCGCCTTCGCCAAGGCTTCGGCGAGTCTCGCCGAAGTCGTTGTCAGTCTCTGACCGGGCCAACGACGGAGGCGGAAGGCGCAAAGATCTCGGTGACGCCTCAGCTCCTCGTGGATGTGGGCATAGTCCAGACCCGGCCGTGCGCCAGACGAGCCCGGCGGCGGAAACAGCCCTGCCTCCAGCTCCCCGTCGCTCAGCTCCTCCGGGAGCGGCCAGCTCAAACCACCCTTCTTCGCCTTGGCCAGGTACTCACTCACCGTTCCAACCGCCACGCGAAGTGCCTTTGCGATCGTGCGGTGAGTCAAACCCAGCTCGTACTTTAACCTTAGAACCTCTCGTATTTTTCTCATCGATAACCTCTTAGCTGCCATTTCCTAGATCGTCCTCCTTCCGGGTACGACCTAGAGTGCCTTGAAACGTGCTATCGATGAGCGTTCGCGATGCCGGAACCGGCGTTCACGTTGCCTGGAATCCGTGTTCACCTTCCCCGGAATCCATGTTCACGATCCCCGGAATCCGTGTTCACGATGCTTTGGAATGGATGTTCACCTTCGGCTGGAATCTGCGTTCACGATGCCCCGGAATACGCAGCTGGGGGCTCTTCGCACTCTCTCACTCTTGATGACCGCAGGTGCCTCGCTGGCGCCTTAGCTGATCGACGTCACCCGAACTAGGGCTAGTAGCAGGAATCTCGGATCTGTAACCGTCGCTCTTCCAGGAATGGAGGGCTTTGCGTTCTGGTGGTTCGCCTGGTTCGGTTTAAGGAGTGATTCGTAATCGGCAGGTCGGAGGTTCAACTCCTCTCGCAGGCTCGAAACGTTGGAGACGGGACAAGGAAATAGTCCCGCCACCGTGAGTCTTCACAACGCGAGAGGATTCCGAAGGACTCGGGAAGAGAGCCGTCGAGAAAACGGCCTTCATCGCGGTTCGATTACCGCCACGCCGACAACGCAGTGTCTTCGCGGGGGCTCTTCAAAGGAGCATGTCCTGCGGGCCGAGCGTCCTCGTTTCACGGAGTTTCATTAAGTAATGTTGCAGCGTTCCCCGCGTGTTCCCCCGCGGCAAAACGGCTATGAGGTTGGTTCTCACAAGTTGTTGAAAAGAATGGCGCGCCCGGCAAGACTCGAACTTGCGACCTACGGATTCGAAGTCCGGCGCTCTATCCAACTGAGCTACGGGCGCGAAACCTTGGGGTGGGTGATGGGTCTCGAACCCACAACCCCCGGAACCACAATCCGGTGCTCTACCCTTGAGCTACACCCACCACCAAACTGAGCGTCACTGGCACGCCAGGAGGGATTCGAACCCCCGACCCGCGGCTTAGAAGGCCGCTGCTCTATCCAACTGAGCTACTGGCGCTTGTTTACCCGGGCGGCGATGGCTCACCGCCTTGTGTGGTCGGGGCGAGAGGATTCGAACCTCCGACTTCCTGCTCCCAAAGCAGGCGCGCTAACCAGGCTGCGCCACGCCCCGAGGATAACAGATGATTATATGGCCTCGCCCGGGGGGGTGTCAAAACGTCGGAGGAGATGGTAGTGGGGTCTTTCAAAAGACCCCACTACCGAGGAGATACTCCCGGACCAGGGCCATCGACTTGCCGCGGTGGCTCATCCGATCCTTCTCCTCGACGCTGAGCTGGGCCAGGGTCTTGCCACGGGGCAGGTAAACGAAGACGGGGTCATATCCGAACCCACCCGACCCCTGGGGCTCCTCAGAGATACGCCCCTCACAGCTCTTCACCGCCTCGAAAACGAGGGTGCCACCTTCGGCGATGGCCACCGCGCTCACAAAAGATGCGGCGCGAGCGTCCCCCTCGAGCCCGGACAACCGCTCCAGAAGCTCCCGATTCTTGGCGTGGTAGGGCGTATCCTTGCCGAGCCAGCGTGCGGAGTGAAGTCCAGGAGCGCCGTCGAGGGCAACCACCTCGAGCCCCGAGTCCTCTCCCAAGGAAGGAATCCCGGTCGCCCGCTGATAGTAGAGCGCTTTCGCGGCTGCGTTCTCGGCGAATGTGGCCCCGTGCTCTTCGGGAGGCTCCACCGGCTCGAGGTCTTCGAGAAGAACGATGTCGACGGGAAGGCCTTCGAGGGCGCGGAGCTGTTCTCGGATCTTTCCTTTGCTCGTGGTGGCGAGGAGGATTTTCAAGCCCCCCTCACCCGGGCCGATGCCAGCGGTGGAGGCCCGACCTCTTCCCCAACGGGGGAGAGGTAACGGCACGGGGCCATTCGTCTATCCCTTGAGGAGATCGAGGCGACCGATCACCTCGCGCTGCGCCTCGACGATGGAAGCAATTCCCGCGCTCGCCAGCTTCAAGAGCTCGTGAAGCGCCTCGTCGCTGAAAGGATCCGACTCGGCCGTTCCCTGTACCTCCACGAAGCGGCCGGCTCCGGTCTTGACGACGTTCATGTCGACTTCCGCGCGGGAGTCCTCGTAGTAGTTGAGGTCCAGCATGCCTTCGGAGTCGACGATGCCGACACTCGTGGCGGCGACATGGTCCTTGATCGGGATCACCCCGATGCTCCCCTGCTCTTTGGCCGCTTTGAGGCCCAGAGCAAGAGCAACGAACGCACCCGAGATGGAAGCGGTTCTCGTGCCGCCGTCCGCCTGGATGACGTCACAGTCGATCCAGACGGTGCGCTCGCCGAGCTTCTTCATATCGACGATCGCCCGGAGCGAGCGGCCGATGAGTCGCTGAATCTCCTGCGTTCGGCCGGATACTTTGCCCCGCGTCGACTCGCGCGCGATCCGCTCCTGGGAGGAGCGGGGCAGCATCCCGTACTCGGCCGTGATCCAACCGGTCCCCTTACCCCTTAGCCACTTTGGAATCCGATCCTCGAGCGTCGCCGCGCAGATCACCTTCGTCTCGCCGACCTGGATCATCACCGAGCCTTCGGCGTGGCGCAGATAGTGAGGCGTGATCGTGAGGGAACGCAGCTCGTCCGGCCGCCTCCCGTCGACTCTACTCATGCACCGGGGTTGCCGGTTCGCGAGGCGGATTCGTCGCGGCCGTAGGGAAGCGTCAGGTCCAGATGCCCGGCCAGCGTCTGAATCTCCCGTCCCTCGACGAGAATTTTGACGAGCTGGATGGCGGGGAAATTCGTGATGAGCGTGTTGCTCAAGCTGTAGACGGTCAGCTCTTCGGCGGACGAGCCTCCGGGGTGCTTGGACACCACGTCCTGGGAGAGATCGACGAAAGCCATGCCCTGGCTCGTGATGAAGAGGTCGCGGAGCTGGACGCCGCGTGGAAACGTGCCGGAGCGCTGGAGGAGAACGCGCACGACTTCTTTCGCCTGGTCCTGAAGGTTCGGCTCGAGCGGAATCTCGTGGGTCACCGGAACGAGGCCTCGACCGGAGCTATTCATGACGAAGAGCGTGACTTGAATCCGACCGTCGGCGGCCTCTGGCTCCTCCGTCTCCGACGTCTGCAGCTCCACCACACCCGCCACTTTCTGGTTCGGCTGGTTCGGCTTCGCGCTTTCGACGTCCGGCGAGCGACCGAGCATGAAGACGGAGGCGACAATGAGGAGAACCGTCGCGATGCTGGCGAGCGCTAGAAGGACGCCTCTCTTGCGGGACACCTGCCAGCCTACTCCCGAGGGGCCCCGCCCACCACCGGGCTCGTGCCTTCGTAGAGGTGCTTGTAGCGGAGTACGCCGCGATATATCGCCTCGGCCAGCTTCTCCTGATAGTCGGCCGTGTCGAGTCGTTTCTCTTCCTGCGGGTTCGAGATGAAGCCCACCTCGACGAGCACTGCCGGCATCGTGGCTCCCATGAGAACCCGGAACGTGTTCTGCTTGATGCCGCGGTCGATCTTCTCCTCACCGGTGGCGGAGCGCAGTTCCTCTTGAAGGATCTCGGCGAGCCTCGCGGACTGGTTCAAGTGAGAGGACTGCGCCATGTGCCACAAGATGAACCGGAGATCTTTCGATTCCGTGGGACGTTGCTGCGCCATGGCGACTTGGCGGGAATCCGCCTCGGTGGACGGATAAGAGAGGTAGTAGACGGAGCTCCCACGAGCGGCGCTGCGGGAGGACGCATCGGCGTGAATACTAACAAAGAGGTCCGACTTGTTCGAGTTCGCAAAGGCGGCCCGGTCGTCGAGATCCAGGGTGCGGTCGCCGTCGCGAGTCAACACCACCCGAAGGCCGAGACGCTCCTGCAGGATCTTCCGCAGCCGTCGCGAGATGGAGAGGGTGACTCCCTTTTCTTCGAGGCCTCCCCGGCCGATGGCCCCGGTCTCGGCACCGCCGTGGCCCGGATCGATCGTGACGATACTCAGCTGCCCGCGCGCCTCTTCGGGAAACGGAACGTCCGGCGTCCGGCGCGGAGGCGGAGGGTCTTCGAGCCGAAAGGTCTCGATGTCCTCGGGAGGCCCGTCGGCACCTTGCTCGCCCTCGCCCGACGTGTCTTCGCCGGCCCCCTCCCGCTCTTCGATAGGCTGCAGGTTGGCCGAGAAGGTGTCCGGGCCTTCCACCTCGGGATTGCGTCGGACCGCTTCCACGGGCACCCGGCTCCGGAACAGATCCAGCACGACCCGATGAAGGTGCTCGAGCTCGAAGGCCTTCATCGTTCCGAAGCGCTCGCCCAGCATGATCGTGACACGGTAGCTCTTGTCGTGTCGCACCAGCGCGATGCTCTCGACGACGCCGTCGAGAAGGTCTTCGTTCCGGAAGTCGGTCTCGAGGAAGGGCGTCTGGGCGATAACCCGTATCTGACCTCCCGCCTGCTCGATCTGGAACGGTAGCTTCGTCGTGGATTCCACCACGACCCGGGTGTAGGCCGGGTAGCGCTCCGAGCGAATGTCGAGCCGTGGAAACTCGCGGCCCAAAACGAGAAGGCGCTCGTCGGGGCGATAGCGTACGCCGCGGCGCGAGAGATACGGCAGGACTTTCTGCAGGAAATCGACCGGAACGTACCAGAGGTCGCCCTGGTGGCTGACGTGTGACGAGAGGAGGATGAACCTTCCGTCGAGAGCCACCATGCTCTTCCCCGACGCCAATTGAGCTGTCTTGCCGTCGATGGTCAGCTCCATGGCGCCCGAGCGCTCGCGGAGCTCTCCGCCGACGAAACGGGCCAGAGCGCTCAGCGGCACGACGGCAACGCCATCGACCTCGCTCACCGGGATCGTCCCGACCGAGTTGGCGTCGATGACCGTCACCACGTTCGGCTGGGCATGAACCAGACCCGAGGTCATGGGCCAGAGCCCGATGGCGGCGATCGCCACGACGGCGTGTCGGCTAAGGCAGGTCAAACGCACGATTCCCGAAGCTCGTATCTAGCTCTTGCATAAAGATTAGCACAAACCCCCGGCGCGATACACGCTGTCCGGTCGCCCGGCCTCGATTGGACTACCCGGCGGCCGGGCCATCTATTCCCGCTCAGTCCGAGACGACTTCCGCCGGGCGGGCGGTATCCATGTCCAGCACGTACTCCCCGAGGTGGGTGATCTGATCCTCGCCCATCAAGTAGCGCAAGGTGTTCTTCAGTTTGGTGAGCTGAATGAAAACGTCGTGTTCCGGGTACAGACCCTCGGGCGTCATCGGGCTCTTGAAGTAGAAGGACAGCCACTCCTGGATACCCTTCAGGTTGGCCCGCTCGGCGAGATCGTAGAACAGCGCGAGGTCCAGAACCAGTGGTGCGGCGAGAATCGAGTCTCGACACAGGAAGTCGACTTTGATCTGCATCGGGTAGCCGAGCCACCCGAAGATATCGATGTTGTCCCAGCCTTCCTTGTTGTCACCGCGCGGCGGGTAATAGTTGATGCGCACCTTGTGGTAGAAGTCACCGTAAAGCTCGGGGTAGAGCTCGGGCTGGAGGATGTAGTCGAGGACCGACAGCTTGCTCTCTTCTTTCGTCTTGAACGAGCCCGGATCGTCGAGCACCTCGCCGTCGCGATTGCCAAGGATGTTCGACGAGAACCATCCCGAAAGCCCGAGCATGCGAGCCTTCAGGCCCGGGGCAAGGATTGTCTTGATCAGCGTCTGGCCGGTCTTGAAGTCCTTGCCACCGATGGGCACCCCTTCCTCGTAGGCGAGCTCCGTCAGCGCCGGAACGTCCACGGTAAGATTCGGCGCGCCGTTGGCAAAGGGCACGCCCGACTTGATGGCCGCGTAGGCGTAGATCATGCTCGGGGAGATCGCCTCCGAGTCCTCCTTCAGGCCTTTTTCGAACGAGGCGAGGTCCCGATGGGCCTCGCTGGCCGAGAGGTAGGTCTCTGTGGAGGCACACCAGATCATGACCGCGCGCGATGCACCGGTCTGTTTCCTGACGGCCGCGATGTCCCCCATGAGCTGCTCGGCGAGCTCCATGCGGTTGCCCTTCTTCACGTGGGTGCCGTGGAGCCTCTTCACGTAGTCCTGGTCGAACACGGCGGTGCGGGGCTCGACCGCTTTCAGGTCGTCTTTGACCTGCTCGAGCAGGCTTGTCTCGAGAACACCCGCATGGACCGCGGCGTCGTAGGCGTTCTCGGAGAAGATGTCCCAGGCCGCGAACGAAAGATCTTCCAGACTGGCGCGCGGAGCGAAGTCCTTGATCATCGGGCTGCGCTTGTCGGTTCGCTTGCCGAGCCGGATGGTGCCCATCTGGGTGAGCGAGCCGATGGGCTGGGCGAGGCCCTTGCGAACGGCCGCCACGCCGGCAATGAAGGTTGTGCTCACGGCACCGAGCCCTGGCAGAAGGACGGCCAGCCCGCCCTCGGGGGGTGCGATGTCGTATCGATGTTTGGCTGTAGCCATTGGTATTGTCCTCATTAGTGCATCATCGCGCGCTCACTCCTCGTTCCCGCCTTCGCCAAGGCTTCGGCGGGTCCGCCGAAGTTGTCGAGCCAGTTGGCGTTCAACGAAGGCGGACGCGCTCCTCGCTCGGCGCACGGTGTGCTATCGGCCCATTCGGGCCGGTCTCGCAGCAGACGCGTTGGCTGCCGCTCGGCAGGCTGCAGACGCAATTTTCAGCAGCCTGTGCTCTGCGCGCGGCCCCTTCGGGGCCAGACTCGTCGAGGTCGGAAATTCTACACCATCAGGTCGCCGCCGTTGATATCCGCCCCGGTTCCCGTGATGTAGGGGTTCGCAAGCAGGAAACAGACCAGCTCGGCAACCTCCGCGGGGCTTCCCAGCCGCGCGACGGGAAACCCTTCCACGATCGCCTCGATGTCCCGCTCCGGGAGCGTCTCGCGAACCATCTCGGTATCGATGAGGCCGGGGCACACCGCGTTGACGGTAATCCCGAAGGGCGCCAGCTCCTTCGCGAGGGCCCGCGTGAGGCCGAGCACTCCGTGCTTGGCCGCCGTGTAGTGACACCCACCGAGCGTGCTGGCCGTCTTCCCGGCGGTCGAAGAGAAATGGACGATGCGCCCGAATCCTTGCTCCTTCATCGGCCGTGCAGCCGCGCGGCTCACGAGAAAAGCGCCCTTCAGATTGACGTTCAACACCCAGTCCCACTCGTCTTCCGACAGCTCGAAGACTGGGGTGGGCTTCAGGACCCCGGCCGCGTTCACGAGAAAGTCGAGCCTCCCGAACTCCAGGAGGGTTCCCGAAATAGCCGCTTCCACATCTGCCCGGCGGCTCACATCGCCTTCGAAGGCAAGGCTTCCGCTCAAGGTCGCCGAGGTACGTGCGAGCGCCGGTCCCTGCAGATCGAAGAGCGCCAGGCGGGCTCCCGCCGCAGCCAGCCGCCGCGCCGTCGCCGCACCCATCCCCTGCGCCGCGCCCGTGACGAGCGCCACCCGATTCGCGAATTGACGTTTGTCCATTGGCCCGACCCCAGAAGATGAAGGTAAGGCTGATGTATACTCGATTTGCTGTGAAGATATCGACCGATCGCTGTGTCGCTTGCGGCAACTGCCTTCCCGTCTGCCCGGTAGGAGCCATCGACATCGACCCCGACATCAACCGCGCGGTGGTGGACCAGGACCGGTGCGTCGAGTGCTTCGCCTGCTATCGAGGACTTTCGACCGAGCACTTGAACCCGACCGCCGTACGGACGATGCGCAAGGTACTCGGATGGTTTCGCGTCCGGTTCGACCCCGAACCCGACGTCTGCCCCACGGCGGCCATCGAGCCCCAGGAGCTCGCCTGGCCCCGCGCCGTGCGGCGTGCTTTCAGCGACCCGCTGGTCCCTCACGAGAGCACCGGTATCCACGGCCGCGGGACGGAAGAAGTCAAGACGAACGACGTCACCCATCGCGTCGCCGAGGACGAGGCGGGCTTCACGATCGAGTTCGGACGCCCGACGGTGTCGACCCGATTTCGCGACATCACCCGGATCACGGAGGCGCTCGCGACGGCGGGCGTCTCGTTCGAAGAGCACAACCCCGTCACACATCTGATGACGGACCCGAAAAAGGGCACCATTCGCCCGGACGTTCTGGACGAGCGGGTACTTTCGGCGATCGTGGAGCTCAAGACTCCGATGGAGCGGGTACCGGAAATCCTTCGCATCGTCACGGACCTGGCCGATGACGCGGAGACGGTGATCTCCATCGGCGTCGCGACCCGGTGCACCGACGACGGCAAAAGCGCCCTCGAGCCTTTGCTCGAGCAGGAAGGCTTCGCCTTCTGGCGGGGGAAGACGAATCTGGGACTCGGCCGCGCCCCGGCGACGAAGATGCGCGAAGAGCAAGAAGCTCCGGTAGCGACGAGATGAGCCTGTCGGGCAAGAGACTGCGTCAATGACCAACACGCTTCACCGATACGGCGCCAGAGAAACCCTCGAAGACGACTACATCGTCTTTGCCATGTCGGCGCGGGGCATCAACGACGAGGGCTCGGTCGACAAGTTCCGCAAGTTCTGCGAGATCGCTCTGAAGCACGAGCCGATCAACATCGGTGATGCGACCAAAGGCAGCGTCTACCGGCCCTCCAAGAAACTGAACCCTCTCGCGCACTGGTTTCGGAAGGACGAGCGGGATCCGGAGGCGCTTCACCGCAACATCGATCAGCCGACGGTCGTCTCCGCCGTCTTCGACAACCCGCAGTCCATCGCCAGTTTTCTGAAGGACGTCAAGGAAGCCGATCTGGGCCTGTCGATCAACATCAGCGCACTGACCGATCGTGCGGACGAGGCGGCTCGAGAGGCCGGAATCACCCGGCACAGCGTCGAGTACTCCCTCGGGTTTTTCGGTGCCCTCGACAAGCTTCCGGACCGCTCCACGTTGCAGCTCGCGACGATGTGCGGACACGGAATGATCTCGTTTTCCTTCGCGAAGAAGATGCAGGAGTGGGTCAAGGCGGGCCGGCGTAGCCCCGAAGAGGCCTCGGCCTACATGGCGCGTTTCTGCACCTGCGGCATCTTCAACACGAGCCGTTCCTGCCGCATTCTGCGCGACTGCGCGCACCGGTAGCGATCCCTATTGCGGGCAGCCTCCCCTCGCTCGCATCAGGATAGGTCCCATCAAGGACCGGGAAAAGTTCTGCCGTGACCGCAACGACATGGATTCGGGAATCAGCGGAAGAGCTCGCGCACCGGGGCGAGGGTGCCCTGCCGGAGCTCGAGCGCCGCGGCTGCCGGCTCGAGGACGTGGACCCGCCCTGGATCCTGTTCCTGGGGCGCGAGCCCGAAGCGCTCGCGCGAGCCGCCGCGCAGTGGATCGGTGAGAATGCCGGCGGACAGACGGTTCTAAGGCCGCCAGACACGTTCGCGCTCCCCGTTGTCGTTCAAGAGCTTTCGTCGCCCGGCCTCGCCGGGCCGCGTGTCCTCCATCTACCGACGATCGAGCGCGCCTTCTACGACAACTTCGCCGAGGGCTCGCTGAGCCTCACGTCACCGTTGTACCTGCTGCCCAAGCTCGCGCATCTGGCGAGCGAGGGCGAGCGACTGACCGTCGTTGCGACCGCCGTCGAGACGGAGCTGCTCGCCCGCGGTGACGATGTCTCGAAAGGGCGAAGCCTCGCCTCTCGTTTCGAGATCCGGCGCGAGGTCGGTGACGTGCCCGCGCCCTCGGCCTTCCAGGAGATCGAAGCTGCTCGTCTCGACGAGGCGAAAGCGGACGGCGCCGACGCGCGTCGGTTTCTGGAGCTCGCCATCGCGACCCGGAGCTCCGAGCTCCGCACGAAGGCGCTGAAGCACGCACTCTCGATGAGTGGCGAGCTCGCTCTTACACATTTTCTGATGGGCGCGGCGCTCGCCGAGCGACGACAGCTGCCGGGCGCCGTGGCAGCCTTTCGCAAGGCGATCGCACTCGACCCCTCCTTCGATGCGGCGCGCTACGAGCTCGGAAAGGTGCTGGTTCGAACCGGCGACATGGATGGCGCCCTCGCCGCATTCCGAGAGACCACCGAGCTTCTGCCAGCCTACGCCTCGGCCTGGAGCAATCTCGGCGCGGCTCTCGGAGAGATGGAAGACACCGAGGGTGCCGAGGCGGCTCTCCTTGAGGCAGTCGCCCTCGACCCGTTCAGCCACGCGCTCCACTCGAACCTCGGTGTGACGTACCGTGACCAGGGCAAGCTCGAGGAGGCAGAGGCGGAGTTTCTGAAGGTCGTCGAGATGGCTCCCGAGTGGGTCTTCGGTCACTACAATCTTGCGAGCGTCTACTACCTTCAAGCACGCTACGCGGAAGCCATCGAGCTCTTCGGGAAGGCACGCTCGCTGGATCGATCGGGTTCGGCCCGCCAAGGGCTCATGCTCGCGATCGCGCGGCTTGCCTCGGGAGACGTCGAGGGAGCGCTCGCCGACTACCGGGACGTGTTCTCGGGTCTGGACGCGCAAATGAAGCCCGACATGCGTACCGTCGCCGAATGGGACTTGAAGCGTCTGGCCGAACGGCTCGGCGTATCGCCCGCATTGAGAGAGGCCGCGGCGCTACTGAGAAAACTCGCCTGAGAGACGACGTCTGTGTCTCTGAAGGAAGAGAGGTGTCGAGCGCCGCTCCCAACTCGCCTCTCTCCTCGCCTAGCGGGCTGCTTGAACAATGCATCTGCAGCCCGCCGAGCGGCAGCGAGCCGCGAGGAGCGGCGAGCCTCGATGAGGCGAGGAGCCGAATCGAGATGGTAGATGCCCGAGGAGCCGCGCGCGTCCGCCTTCGTTGAACGCCGACTCCCTCGACAACTTCGGCGGACCCGCCGAAGCCTTGGCGAAGGCGGGAACGTGGAGTGCGCGCGCGACGATCCACTAATGCCGGCGGCGCATCCCTCGATCGGGGAATTGACAAAGCGCCTCTAACTCGATGAATAATAGGGTGTGAGATAAGGTGTCTTCTTCGGGCACCGGTGCCGCCAGGTGCTCCCTATTTCCACCACAAGGCGGAAGCGAAGTTCAAGGCCTACGCCCGCTCGACAGTGGGCTACGGGGACTAGAAACACAAATTCAAGACTGGAGAGAAGGAACAATGGATGATCTCACGCGACGCAGTTTCCTGAAGGTAGCCGGGCTGGCCGTTGCCGGAACCGTCGGCGCGGGCGCTCTGTCCCGGGTCCAGGCTCAGGAGCAGGAGAAAAAGCCCAAGGAAAAGGAAGAGGAAGAGCCCAAGGAAGAGGAGCCAAACTACGACGACCTCTTCGCCGAGGACGAAGGTGACGACGACACCAGAGCCTGTCCTCAGTGCGGTGCTTTGATGTATCGCCAGGGCCGCAACTGGAGCTGCGAGAACTGCGGCTACTCCTACGTTGAATAGATAACGCCGCTTCCTCCGTGACGGGGGCGTCATCCGGGGCTCGCCTCGGGAGGCGCCCCCTTTCGCGTTCGGAGACGCCCGGCCAGGACGTGCGGCAGACTGACTATTCGCCCAGCAGGCGCCGGACACCCGGCTCGTCTTTGCCGAGAAGGTAGACCGCGCTGCGCAGTCGGCTGATCTGATTGTCAACGTGATCGAGACGGTTCATCAGGCTTCGATCGACGTTGTCGATCCGGAGATGGACTTGCTCGATATCCCCGCGCACGGCTTCGAAACCCGCATTCCATCCGTACTTCGAGGGCCGCGAGACCCTCTCTCGTGGCCATCCGCGTTTCGAGGGCGGCCAGGTCCTCCTTCGTGGCCATCCGTGCCTCGAGGGCGGCCAGGTCCTCCTTCGTGGCCATCCGTGCCTCGAGGGCGGCCAAGTCCTCCTTCGTCGCCATCTGGTCACGGAAGGACTCTACCGTGGCCGCCAGATAGCGCAAAAGCCGTTTGTCGTCGCCGTCCACTCAGGGCTCCTTTCGTAAAGGTACACACCATTCGCATTCGCGTACCAGACGACCGAATAGTCGGGCCTACCAGGGTAACACCGGAATGAAGCCAGTTGACCGGAGCGAGGCTCCTGTTGCACTTTGATGAAAGGAGGACACCTATGGGAGAGCATACGCCAGGACCTTGGCGCATCGGTTTCGAAGACGGCTCAGGCTTTGTGGACGAGGAAGACGGTGCCTGGATCACCGGCCTCGAAGACGAGATCGTCGTCGCCGGTGGAAGTCACGAGGGGCTGAAATACGGTGTGCCCAACCTTGACAACGCTCGCGTGATCGCCGCCGCGCCGGACCTGCTGGAGGCAGCGAAGCGGGCCTATGCATGCTTCGAGATCCAGGCCGAGAAGAGGTCGAGCGACAACGGCGACTCCGCCCTCGACGATCTCATGGCGCCCGAAGCGCTGCTGCTTCGCGAAGCGATCGCGAAAGCAGAGGGGGTCTCGGGCGTTCAGATGTTCCTAGGGTCGGGGGATGACGAAGTGCCCGAAGATGAGCAGGAGAATTAACGTGGCGCAGAGTGTGAAGTGTGGTGCGGTGAGCCTCGGATAGCGCCACAGCCAGAAGTTTCCCCGCGGCTCGCGGTCGTTCATCACCATTCTCGTGTACAGAATCCGCTGGAGGCTGATGAGGTTGGTGAAGAACGCCAGAATCCATAGCGTAATGTGCACGTTGCCAGCCAGCAGACCGATGATGATTGTCACGGTCCGCTCCGCCCGCTCCATGAACCCTACCTTGCACTCCGGGGTCTCCGTCTCGGCCCGTGCGCGGATGTAGGACGTGGTGGCCGTGCCGGCGGCGGCGAATCCCCAGAGGATGAGGTAGAGCGTGCGCGCCGGTCCGGGAACGTATTTGAGGAGATAAACGAGGATCCCGAAGAGCATCAGGGAATCCGTGTACCGATCGGTCACGGAATCCAGGAAGCCACCGAAGCGGGTGGAACCGCCCGAGATCCGAGCCACCGCACCGTCCAGCATGTCGAACGCCCCGGCGACGATGAGGACGATGCCCGCCAGCCACTGTGTGCCGGCTTCCATAGGGATGAAAACCACGGAGACGGCGACCGGCCCGGTCAGGGTCACCGCGTTCACGGGAATCCCCGCGCGGATAATGCCCCGCGCAATGCCGTCCCGGGCGAAGCCAAAAACGCCGGCGACCGCTTTCGAAAGAGCCACCGCAATGAGTCGCAGGTACTCTCGCAGGCCCGGGGGCTGAGGCAGCGTGTTCGCGTTGACGGTCATCTTCTTTCCTGGCCGGCTCCTGGCGTACTCGTTGCTTGCTCACCTCCTCGAACTGGTACCTACCCCCCGACAACAGGCGCCAGATGCAGTTCTCGAGCAGCCTGCTCGGGGTCCGCGGCCACGATCTCGCCGTCTCGCGGGAGGAGAGGTGACGGCGGTGGCACTGTACCATATGGGCGAGCATCCGTGGAAGTCGTTGTCCTGTGCTAGGATGGGCGCCCTCATGCTGCCGCTGGTAATCGTCAACCCCACCTCGGGAGGAGGCTCAGGAGCCTCCGACTGGCCATCCGCCGCCTCAGCTCTAGCCTCTCATTTCGGCCCCTTCGAGCGCCGCTTCACCGAGCGAGCGGGCGACGGTCTTCGAATCGCCCGAGAGGAAGCTCTCAAAGGACGCCCTTGCCTGTTGACTTTCGGCGGGGACGGCACCGTCTCGGAGGTCGCGCGGGGCATTCTCGACTCCGGCCGGGCCTGCGAGCTGGGTGTTCTGCCACACGGCACGGGGAGTGACTTCATCCGCACGCTCGGCATTCCGGGGCGACTTGCCGACGCCGCCCGCTCGCTCCGCCAGGGCCACCGACAGGTGATCGATGTGGGGCGCGTCGCGCTCGATGATGGTGAGGCTCACCCGTTCATCAACGCTGCTTCCTTCGGTCTCAGTGGCGATGTGGCGTACGAGGCGAATCGCTCGAGAAAGAGCCTGGGGGGCACCACGACCTTCGCCCTGGCCACGCTACGTGCCGCGGCCGGCTTCCGCGCTCCCGATATCTGGTTGGCTCTCGACGAGGAGCGCCCGAGGCGTCTCCGCGTCACGACCGTGTCCTTCCACAACGGGCGCTTTTTCGGTGGCGGTATGAAGATGGCCCCCGAGGCCAAGCTCACCGACGGCAAGCTCGACGCTGTCATCGTACAAAAGCTCTCACTGGGAAAGCTGGTGAGCCGCTCGCCGCTCCTGTATGGTGGCCTCCATCTCGGTATGAGGGAAGTCGAGAGGCGCCGCGTCGTGAGGGCCCGGGCCTTTTGCGCTCGCCCCGAACAAAGAGTGCGCCTGGAGATCGACGGGGAGAGCCTCGGCTTCCTTCCCGCCACGTTCGAGGTCGTGCCGAAAGCACTCGCCGTACGTTTGCCCCGAGACGACACATGAACACGAGACTCTAGTCTCAGGGCTCCGGTACTACGACGGTGGCGCACTACAACACGAATGCCGACGGGTAGTTACTGACTCACGTCGTGTAACATAATTGCGGTTAACTCACAAAGTCGCTCCGAGCCCGAGCCCGGAGCCGGACAACCAATGAGGCGGTTCGATCACGAGAAGCTGGACGTCTACCACTCGAAGCACAAACTAGCCGCGTAGCTGCTGCTTCGCATCGTAGCGGTGTTGACACGAATGGTCCTCAATCAAAGTCCATCGGGCTCAGGCTCGGGCTCGGTAACGGGCACGGGATGAACGTCCTCGTACTTTCGTTAACAGAACCGGCACCTTTGGTCGCTCTATCGGGTAGGGACCCCTTCTCCCAGAAACTGCTTCTTGATATAGGCCACCGTGTCGTACAACGTCTCGTAGGGATCGCGGGCCTCGAAGCCAAGCTCCCGTTCCGCTTTCGACGAGTCACAGTACCAGAATCGCCGAGCCATCTCGGCACCGATGCGATCCACCGGTGGCGCCTTGTCGATCTGCCGGTAGAACGCGTCGAGCGCTTTGCTCGACCAGTCGTAGAGCTCATTGGAAAGCTTGAGCCGAGGGCCCTTGACCTTCGTCAGCCGTTCCAGCCGCTCGAAGAAGTAGGCCATCGTCCAGTTCGGACCGCCCACCAGGTAGTGCTCGCCCGCGCGACCACGCTCCATGGCAGCCTCGACCGCCGCGGCGGCGTCCCGCACGTCGACGAAGTTGATACCTCCCGGCGGCACGACCGGTATGTCGCCGGCTAGAAACTTGAGCACATCCTCTGTGCTGGACAAGCGGTCGTCGCCCGGTCCAAGCAGAAGGCTCGGATGGACGATGACGAGCTCTGGACCTCCACCGGCCTTGCAGGCCCTCTCCGCCTCCTCTTCCTGGTAGAGCTTGCTCGTGTAGTACGGCCATCCGCCGATGAGCTTGACCGGTCTAGGCCCCGTCTCATCCGGGATGTCACGGCCGTCTTCGGTCACGGCGATCGTGCCGCTGGTCGAGACCAGGACGATGCGCTCGACGCCTGCCTCGATGGCGGCGATCAACAGGTGCTTCGTCCCTACGACGTGGAGGTCGTACAAATCGCGGGCGTGGTCGGGCTCGCGCGACACCCGACCGGCCAGGTGGAAGATTCGCTCGACGCTGGAGCTCGCTGCTTCCACGGATTCCGGCGACAGGATGGAGCCTTGGACGATTTCCACGCCACGCTCGCCGAGGGCGACCTCTTCGGAGCGCGCCAGCACGCGAAGGTCACTCCCGGAGCGTTCCTGCAGGCGATCGAGAAGGTGGGTTCCCAGGAAGCCGGTGGCTCCGGTGACGAGGGTCTTACCCATCTTCAATGGGTCCGGCCTTCGACACGCTCGTCACCGCCTCGGCCGAGCGCTCGCCGTGATCGGTACGGAACCGGCTTCTCTGCAGCTCGACCTCGTTGTCGAGATCGATGGGAACGTCGTCCCGCAGTTGCTCGACTACACGCTGGATCAAGGCACTCACCGCGCGTTCCGCTTTCGAGCGCGGAAGCCCTTCGCTCAACCGCTGCAGCAATTCCAGATCGAGGAACGGGCCGACCGTCGCGCTCAGCTCTCGACTCTGGGGATACCACGTGCCCGGTGGAAGTGCCCGATGAGTGGAAAGGTGCACCGGTAGCACGCCGACCTTCGCTTTCAGGGCGAGATGTCCGATCCCACGCTGAAACGGCTGGAGCTCGCCCGTCCTCGAACGCGTGCCTTCGGGGAAGATGAGCACGTTGTAGCCCCGCTCGAGAAGCTGAAAGGCCCACTCGAGCGTTTTCCGCAACGAGCCTTTGCGCTCCATCGGCACGAGGTTCGTGAAGTTCTCGAAGAAGGCCCGCTTCACCTTGTTGTCGAAGAAGTAGTCCGCGGCCGCCAGGGCGACGAGGTTCTCCCCTGCCTCACCCAGAGCTATCTTGACCAGACCCATGTCGAGGTGGGAGGCGTGGTTCGCGGCCACCAGGAAATGTGTGTGCTTGGGAACGTGGGCCTGGCCCCTTAGATCCGAGCTCATGTACTCGTGGTAGAACCATCGTTGCGCGGCACTGAGTCCCAGACGACCGGCATGCGCGACGATCGCAGGAACACGGATCTCTCCGTCCTCTCGGGGAGGGGTGGCCTCTGGAGTTTCCTTGACCGGTCTGCGACGCAGCATCTCCGCCAGCTCGCGGATATCCGTCAGGTTCGTCAGCACCTCCGGAGAGGGCGCCTCGCCGGTTCTCGACTCGATCGCGGAGGAGAGCTCGGCATACATGAGGCTGTCGAAACCGAGCTCCTCGAGACGCGAGTCCAGATGAACGTTGCTGACCGGTTTTTCGCAGATGGTGGCGATCATCTGGCGCAACCAGCCGCTCGATTCATCGTCCTCGCTGCCCGGCTCGAGTGACTGTCGTTCCCGTCGCTCTTCGAGCCACCGCACGAGCTCCCTTCGCTTGACTTTGCGCGTCGCCGTCCTCGGCAGCTCGTCGTCGCGCAGCTCGATCGTCTTGACGCGCTTGTAAAGCGGCAACGTGGCAGAAACGCGATGGAAGTGGTCGAGGACGCGGGTCTCGACCGCCTCCTTGCTCTCCCCCGTGCCGTTTTTGGGAACGACGACGGCGGCCACACGCTCTCCCGTTCCATCCGGAAGTCCGACCACCGCGAGCTCCTCGATCAGCTCGTCGTTCAGGTAGGTCTCTTCGAGCTCATCGGGATAGACGTTTTTTCCGTTCGAGTCGACGATGATCTCCTTGAGCCGACCCACGATGAAGAGGTTGCCCTCGTCGTCGAGCCGTCCCAGGTCACCCGTGCGCAGCCAGCCGTCGTTGAGAGCCTCCTCGGTCGCGCGCTCGTTCGCGAAGTAGCCCTTCATCACGTTGGCACCTTTGGCGAGCACCTCTCCGACGCCTCCAGCGTCGGGTTGATCGATACGGATCTCCACCCCGGGCAGGGCCTGTCCCACACTCCCCCGCACGGTCGTCTCCTCCGGCCGGGTAACGGTGAGCACCGGCGCCGCTTCGGTGAGCCCGTAGCCTTCGTTCAAGTTGAAACCGAGCCCGCGGAACGTCTTGAGCGTCGACTCGCTCAGCGCCGAGGCGCCGCTGATGAGGTAGCGAATGCGGCCACCGAAGGCCAGATGAACCGGCAGAAAGAGCAGGGGTCCGAGATTGAACGGGGTCTCGTCGCGGAGAAGATAGTTGGCGTCGACGAGCGCGGTCACGAGATCCTCCAGCCGCGCCGAGCGTTCGGAGAAGCGGCTGAGGATACGTCGCTTCAGCAGATCCCAGAGGGCGGGCACACCCACGATGCAGGTGACGTGACCCTTTTTCAGCGCCCGGTCCACCGTATCGCCGTTCACCTCGTCGAGGTACGTGATCTGCGCGCCGCGGCTCAGAGGCAGCAGGAAGCCGGTCATGAACTCGAAGGAATGATGGAGCGGAAGAACGCTCAGCATGCCATCCCTGTCGTCCAGGTCGTAGACCGCGCAGAGCTTCGCCAGAAGACTCGCGAAGTTCCGGTGGGTGAGCATGACGCCTTTCGGGTTTCCAGTCGTGCCCGAGGTGAAGATGATGGAGGCGACATCGCCCGGAGCAAAGTTTCCCGGGAGCTCGTCGATGAGGGCTTGCTCGGCGGCCTCGGGCCCCAGACGGAAGACCTCGTCGGTCTTCCACACCGGAACATCCCCATCGGCCTCCCTGAGCGCTTTCCGGAGACCCTTGTGTTTCGCGCGAATCGAAGGGCTCACGATGAGCGCGCTGGCTTCGCCGAGTCGAAGGAGCTTCGCGATCTCGCTCGTCGAGATCTCTTTCTCGAGCGGGATGACCGTCGCTCCCGCGCGCAGGATCCCGAAATAGCTCATGCCCCACTCGGGTGCGTTCTCCGACAATAGCGCGACCCGATCGCCGGGCTTTATGGACTTGCCCTTGAGGAAGACTGCGGCACGAAGCACGCACTCGCGGAAATCCGCGTAGGTATAGCGCTCCTCCCGCTCGTCGCGCTCCATCCGCATCGCCACCCGGCCGGCGTGGTTCTTGGTACAGGCCTCGAAGAGCTCGACGAGATTCCGGTACGTGTACACGCGCTTCGGTTTCTCGCCCTCCTCGAGGCGCGGAAACACCCACTTCTGGAGGCCCGGGAGATGGACGTTCAGCCAATAGTCGTACCAGTCGATGCCCTCGGGCCGGAAGGAGACGAGCTTCTGTTCTTCTTCCGGGAATCGGTCGAAGAGGGCTCGCGTGTTGTCGGTGCGGAAGATGTAGTTGTTGTCGACGATGAAGGGGCGGAACGTCTGGTATTGCTCCTCTCCCTCCCGCGCGAATCGGTCGAAGCTCTCGACGGCCTCTTTGAGTTGGTCTGCCAGCGGTGCCAGCGGACCGAACTGGCGGGTCGACACCTTGTCCAGGAGCTTCGTCAACTGCTTGGTCGCCTTGTGGACCGCAGGGAGGGAGTACTTCTCGAACCCCTCCGGGCTCACCGCCTGCGCCTCCATTCGGGCGGCGATGTCGTTCAGCAAAGCGCTTCCGGACGACTTTTCGAGAAAGTGCTTTCGTTTGTAGAGCCCGAGCAGGTCCACGAGTCGCCCCAGTCGGGAGGGATTCCGATCTCCGGACGAAAACTGATAGACGAGCTCGGTCTCCTCCACCATCGCTTGAGCGGTGACCGCCAGAACCGCCGAGGCGGCCATATCCACCGGGATCACGTCCAGAATGACATCTTTTTTGACGGGGAAGAGATTCTGCCCACGAAGGGCCATACGCACGAGAGGTGCGGTGGTGGTGAAGCCCTCGTTCCAGCCCGGAAATGGGAATTCCAGGGCGCTCTCGACGATAGCGGGCCGCAGGATCGCCCGCACCAGCCCTTCCTCCGCCGCCACCAGCTGTTCGCCCAGGCTCTTCGTGTAGGTGTAAATGTTGGGCCAGCCCCAGCCCTGTGCCTTGTCGATACCGAGATCCGTCAACCGGGTGCGGATCCAGTTCTTTCGCTCGCGGGCGATGGCGAGCGACATGGCCTTCTCGTCGTCCGGATCCCGCCCTTCCTCGAGAAAACGTTTCTTTGCAAGCTCCCGGAAGCGGTCCGCCAGCGATTTGTCGCGCGACTCGTCCCTCACACGCGCCGCAAGCCGCTCGCAGTCATCGATCTCCCGCTCGACGCTGAAGTCATGGGCTTTGTCCTCGAGCCGCCGGGGGAAGTAGCCGAGGAGGGGCTCGTTCTCCCAGATCTCACCCGAGCGGTTGCCGGCCACGAAACAGGTCGACACTTGGACCAGCGCCGGCCGCTTCATGCGTTTCGCGAACGCGATCGTGTTCAGCGTGCCCGTCACGTTCGTCTTCAGCGCGGCTTCGAGCGGCGGATTGAACGTGACACGGCCCGAGCAGTTCAACAACAGGTCGATGTCCTCGGCGATCTCCGCGGCCTTCTCCTCGCTCTGACCCAGGTTGTCGAGGGTGATGTCGCCACCAACGATGACGATCTTCTCCTCCAGGAAGCTCCGGAGCTCCTCGCCATATCGCTGCCGGAGAGGATCAAAGGCGGGGGAGGGTACGAGCACGTCCCAGAAACGGCTTTCGCTCTCGGCCTGGCTGCTCGCCCGCACCATCAGGTAGATCCGGCCCACCTGCGGAAACCGATCGAGGAGCATGCTCAGGCAGACCTTCCCGAGAAAGCCGGTACCGCCGAGAAAGAACAGGCGCCGGCCGTCGAAGATCTCGCTCGGTCTCAGCTCGGTCAAGCTCTACTCCACCTGCGGTATCAGGATCGGAGGCAGGTGCAACATCGAGATCTCCGCCGATCGGCCGACGAAGCTCCGCGCCTGAGCGATGGCCTCCGCCAGCGTCTCCGCGCGATCCCAGCCGAGAAGCTCCGGCACGTGCCGGTTCTCCGCTCCCGCGACGATGATCTTGCCGGCGTGACGGCGCCCGTTCTCCCCCCAATACCACATGAAGAAGGGATGGGCCCCGTGGTAGGCGTTACCCTGCCGGTACATCTGAATGTAGCTCGGGTTCTTCGCGAACTCCTCCTCGTACTTCTCCCTGAGCGTAAAGGCATCACGCGTTTCCGGCAGCAGACGATGAAAGAACTCGATGTAGCTGGGATGAAACTCGGGGTCGAACTCGTCATAACATGGATGCGCCAGAACCAGGACCCCACCTTTCCGAAGCAGTGGTTTTCCCCGATAGAGGTTGAAGAAGTAGCCCGGTCCCATCACCTGCACAAGGATAGGGTTCAGGATCGAGTTCACGTTGTAGGGTGAAATGTACGGGATCCCCACCACGAGAATATCGCACTGTCCCTTGACACGAACCGCGTACTGATCGAAGCAGCGTTCCAGTGTCTTCTCGTGCACCGGCTCGGTACGACCCGCATAGCAGGCAATCATGTCGTAGGGGGCGGGGATTCGGTGAAAGAACGCCCGCTTCGCCGCGCGGGGGAGTTTGTCGAGCGTCCAGCGCGTCGTCTTCAGCTTGACCCGATCGAGCTCGGTGTAGTCGTCCTCGTTCTTGGCCAGGAAGTCGATCTCCTCCCCGTACATGCGATTGTTCAGCACCGTCTCGATGTGAAACACGTTCATGTGCTCGTCGACGAGCGCGCCCATGCGCTCGCACTTCCGGTTCAACTCCGAGCGCGGAGGATCCATGTAGCCGTCGGAGTCGATGATCGTCTGTGGCTCGTGGTGCGGCCGAAGGCTCTGGTAGTCACACAAGCCCACCGTGACCGACTTGTGGCCACCGTCCATCGGCACGAGATTGATATTGAGGTAGATCACCAGGTCACTCTCGACGGCCCGCCGGTTGATGCGCAGGAGCTCCCCGTGACGTGTCTCGCCGAGCGCGGTGAGCCCGTCTGGCTCCTCTGCGTCGTGGCAGTAGTAGCGGTCCGGGTAGTACTCATCGTGGATGGTCGCCCCCACCATGCGCCTCATCTCCCGTTCCGTCAATTTCCGGTGGAGCGAGTTGGCCACGATGATATGGATGTCGTCGATCCCGTGGTCGGACAAAAGCTCGAGAACGACTTCGAGCGCGGTCTGACGGATGTCGGGCGTGCGCATCGGGGGCAGCGGGAGGCTGATGTCGTCGACGGCCACCGTGACCTTCATCCCCGGTCGCAGCTGGGCGTGAAGAGGATCGCATCCGAGAGGATGGTTCACCGCATGCCGGATGGCGCCCCGCGGATTGGTGAGTCCCTGGATGGGAGGCTTGGGGTAGATGACCCTGGTTCCGATGGGAAGGTCCTCCTCCCAGAAGTCCTCGCCGAAATGAAGGACTCTTGGCGCCGAGTCCGTGTCGATGTAGACCGTCGCCGGGTCCAGTTTCCGCCGTAGCAGTGGCATCCGTCAGCGACTCCTCGGATTCGGCCCGTTGACACCGCTCGACGCTGATTCCTTGTGCATTCTTATTCCTGTTTTTTCTCTGCGCCTCTGCGCCTTTGCGTTAATTTTCTTTTTTTAACTCAGCTTCACGATGGGCCAGTCGTGACGGAGCGCGGTGCTACGCAGCCGGAGATCCGGGTTCGTCGCCGCCGGGTGGCCCACGATCGACAACATCGGCAAGTCGCTCATGCTGTCCGCATAGGCGTAGCAGTCACTGAGAGAAAGCCCCTCCGCCTCCGCATACGTCCGGATCCAGGACGCTTTCGAGGCGCTCGCCATGACCGGGGGTACGAGCCTTCCGGTGGCGACACCGTCGACGAACTCGAGCCGGTTGGCCACGAACTCGGTAATACCGAGATGCCGGAGCAGCGGTTTGATCGTCACGTCCAGCGCACCGGTCACCACCACCTGCCGGAGCCCCATGCTCCGTGACTTCTCGAGCAGCGGCAGCGTGCCGGGGTAGATTCCCGGCTCGATGACTTCCTCGAAGAGATCGTCGGCGAGGTAGCGAAGCCGGTCCGCCGACTGGCCCTTGTACCACTTGAAAAACAGATCGTTGAAGACTTTCCGGCTGTAGGCGTTCGCCCCGGCGAAAAGCGGCAATCCGAGAATGGTCCCGGCCGTGCGACCGATGCTCTTCAGGATGCCCTGGTCGTTGCGCGCGAAGTACGCGAAGACGTGGACCAGGTTCGTCCGAATGAGGGTGCCATCCAGGTCGTAGAAGGCAGCGGCGCTCGACATCGATCAACGGTCTCCACGGATCCCGCGGGGCCGGCCAGATGTCTATCCTCCGTCCCTGCAACGGGTTACTCCGAAACCCCAAATCATAGCTGTCCGGGGACGATGGTTCAAGTCGCCGGGGGGCGGGTGCGTCTCGCGTTGACGCCGGCCGGTTCCCCGACTACGATGGGGGTCTTATGTCCGAGCGGGTCGAAAACGCCGATCTCTCGGGCCTCCGCATCGATCGCCAAAGCCCCTCTTCGTCGCGCCCGAAGGCCCCACGGTGGATGGCCGTGGTGGTCGTCCTGATCGGAATCGGGCTCGCGGTGGGCTGGCTCGCTCTGGACCGACGAGCCGCGGATGCCCCTGCGAGCGGGAACGAGTTCGAGGTCTTTCGAGTGCCTCAACAGACGGCACGGGGCGGCGTCGCGCTTTCCGGCTCTGGCTACATCGAGGCGCAGGTCACCGCCGACTTGAGTGCCAAGATCCCGGGCCGGCTCGAGTTTCTCGAGGTCGAGGAAGGGGATCACGTCACCAAAGGTCAGCTCATCGCTCAGCTCGAGAACGCCGACTACCAGGCCCGGGTGGAGCTCACGGAGAGGGAGCTCCTGGAGCGCCAGGCAGCTGTCGCGGAAGCCGCGGCGGTGCTCGTCGAAGATCAGCGCGAGGTCGAGCGCCGCCAGCTCCTGGTGTCCGAAGGCATCAGCGGGCAGGCCACCCTCGACCGGGCCGTAGCCCGCCGGGATGCGTCCAAGGCCCGACTCGAGCTGGCAAAGGCGTCGCTCGAGTCGGCTCGGGCGCGGGTCGCCGTCTCGAAAGCGGATCTGCAGAACACTCTCATCAGGGCCCCCTTTGCCGGCATCGTGGTTCGCAAGATGGCGAAAGTGGGCGAGATGGTCATGCCTCAGAGCATCGGCTCCGACACCAACACCAAGAGCGGTATCGTCCAGATCGCCGACTTCGACACGCTCGAGGTCGAGGTCGACATTCAAGAATCCAACATCGCGCGCCTCGTCGAGGGCCAGCCGGCGCGTGTGACTCTGAAATCCCATCGCGACCGGCCGTATCAGGGTGTGCTGCGACAGATTCTTCCCACCGCCAACCGCGCCCAGGGCACGGTTCTCGTGCGGGTCCGGATCCTCGATGCCGACCCGCTGGTGCTGCCCAAGATGCAGGCGGATGTCGATTTTCTCATCGAGGAAGCGGACGAGCTCGTCGTCGAGCCGATCCGAGTCCCCGCCACCTCGGTGGCACGACGGAACGGAGAGACCGTTGTCTTTCTGGTGGACGATGACAGTGTGTCGGCTAGAGTCGTACAAACCGGCGAGGCGCTCGGCAACGACATCCTTATTGTCAACGGCCTCAACGGCGGCGAAGTGATTGCCCGGGTTGCCACCGATGTGGCCGATCGTCGACGCGTCACGGAAGGAGAGAGCCGATGAGCATCATGAAGCTGGTGCGCCGGAACCTGGCCCGCAACAAGCTGCGCGCCTTTCTCACCGTTTCGAGCATCGCGCTGGTACTCTTCCTGATGGCTTTCATTCTCACCGCCCTCGAAGTGATTCAACCCCAGCAGGACGACGCCGTCACCTTGCGGGTCATCACGCGGCATGCGACCTCGCTCAACTTTGCGATGCCCCGGTCCTACTGGCAGCGTATCCGTGAGATTCCCGGCGTGGTGCAGGTCACCCCGAGCAACTGGTTCGGCGGCATCTATATCGACGAGCGGAATTTTTTTGGTCAGTTCGCGGTGGATCCGGAAACGTTCATGGACGTCTATCCCGACATCGAGCTGGACCCCGAGGCGCGTGACGCGCTTTTGAACGAGCGCACCGCCTGCGTCGTCGCACCGAAGCTCGCCGAGATGTACGGCTGGAAGGTGGGCGACAAGATTCCCCTGAAGGGTACCATCTATCCTTTCACTCTCGAGCTGACGCTCCGCGGTATCTACCACCGCGAGGGCAAGGAAGACTATCCAACGCTCTATTTCAATTGGCACTACCTGGACGACCGGATGAACCAGGCGGGCCAGGTGGGAACGTTCGACGTCCGCGTCGATTCGGTCGAGAAGCTGGCCCCCGTGTCCGAGGCCATCGATCGGATGTTCGAGAACTCCGACACCCCCACCAAGACCGAGACCGAGGAAGCCTTCATGGCCGGCTTCACCTCGATGTGGGGCAACGTTGCCGGACTCGTGCGCAACATCGGTCTGGCCGCGGTGTTCACGATCATCATGGTGGCGGCGAACACGATGGCCATGTCCACCCGGGAGCGGGTAACCGAGGTTGCGGTCCTGAAAGCTCTCGGGTTCGAGCGCGGCCGAATCTTCGGAATTCTTATCGGAGAATCGGTCGGAATGTCCCTCCTCGGAGCGTTGCTCGGCGCCGGCGGCGCCAAGCTTCTCTTCGACCTCTTCGATGTCAGCAAGGTGCCCGGTATCGGGAATTTCATCAACTACTTCCAGGTGTCGTGGCCGACCTTTTTCCTGTGTGTGAGCGTCGCTCTGGTGGTGGGCGTTCTGAGCGGCGGGATTCCCGCCTGGCAGTCGGCGCGGCTCAGTATCGTCGACGGCCTTCGCAGGGTGGCCTGAGCCATGGCGCTTCCGTTGAAATACAACTTCCGCAATCTGTGGGTACGCCGGGTCAGCACGCTGATGACCATCGCCGGCATCGCCATGGTGGTGGCCGTCTTCGTCATCGTCAGCTCTCTCGCGCAGGGCCTCCGGGCCTCGTTCGTTCGAACCGGAGATCCGCTGACCACACTGGTCCTGCGCAAAGGATCCGCCAGAGAGCTTCAAAGCTTCGTTACTCTCGACGCCTACGACATCTTGAGGAACATGGAGGGTGTGACACGGGACCAGGACGGGCCCGTCGCTTCGGGCGAGACCTTCACCGTCGTCGTCGCGCCGCGTATGGACGGGAGCTCCACCAACTTGACGGTTCGCGGCGTCAGCCCGAAGGGGATCGCGTTGCGGCCCAACTTCCATATCAGCGAAGGTCGTCTCTTCCGCCCGGGATTGGCCGAAGTCGTCGTCAGCAGAAACCTCTCGGGACGCTTCCTGAACAGTCGCCTGGGCGACCCACTCGATATCAACGATCGTGATTTCGAGGTGGTCGGGATCTTCGAGACGGGCGGAACCGCCTACGACTCCGAAGTGTGGGGCGACGTGGATGTTCTCGCCGAGACGTTTCGGCGCCGCGGAGGCTTCTCCAGCGTGCGCCTGAGGGCGACCAGCGCCGAGGCCGGCCGACGGTTGCAGGAGCAAATCGAAGCGGACCCCCGGTTGACCGCCGATGCCGTCGCAGAGACGGACTACTACGCAAGCCAGACGTCGGTTGCGATGCCTATCATGATCATCGGCGGCGTTGTTTCGGTACTTCTCGGGATCGGCGCCGTCTTTGGCGCCATGAACACGCTCTACGCGGCCGTGGCGACCCGGGTGCGTGAGATCGCAATGCTTCGTGCGCTCGGCTTCAGCCGGTTTTCGGTGGTTGTCGCCTTTCTGATCGAGGCACTTCTCCTAGCTCTGATGGGTGGTATTGCCGGTTGCCTGCTGGCCATCCCCTTCAACGGCCTCGCGACCGGCACGATGAACTGGTTTACTTTCAGCGAAGCCGCCTTCGCCTTCGAGATCTCCATTGGCCTCCTGCTCTTCGGCATCGCCTTCGCGCTCGTCATGGGATTCGTTGGCGGGCTGCCGCCGGCCTTTCGGGCCGCCAGGCGTCCTATCGCCTCGACCCTGAGAGAACTGTGATCAAATCGCGAAGAGAAAACTTAACGCAGAGGCGCAGCCGCCTTCGCCAAGGCTTCGGCGGCCCGCCGAAGTCGGTGACGGGCATTGGGCGCACGACGAAGGCGGGAGGCGCAGAGAAAACAAGAAGGGGCTTTTCCTTGTTCCGGCCAATGCGTCTCCGCGTCTCTCGGTTCGATTCCCGGTCACTGCAGGACCGCAAATCTCAAGACAGAGCATGACACAACGTCGAGCCACCATCACGTCCGTTGGACGCTACGTCCCCGACAAGATCCTGAGCAATACCGACCTCGAGAGAATGGTCGATACCTCCGACCAGTGGATCGTCGAGCGAACGGGGATTCGCGAGCGCCACATCGCGGAGCAGGGGATGGCCACGTCGGACCTCGCAACACGGGCTGCCGCCGCCGCACTGGAGCGGCGGGGCATCGGCCCGGAGGATGTCGATCTGCTCATCGTCGGCACAGTGACGCCGGATATGATGTTTCCGGCCACTGCCTGTCTGGTGCAGGACAAGCTCGGCGCCTCCAACGCGTGGGGATTCGACCTGTCCGCGGCCTGCTGCGGGTTCGTCTATGGCCTCACGGTCGGCTCGCAGTTCATCGAGAGCGGGGCACACGAGCGCGTTCTCGTCATCGGCGCGGACGTCATGAGCAGCATCATCAACTACGAGGACCGGGCGACCTGCGTCATTTTCGGCGACGGTGCAGGAGCGGTGCTGCTGGAGGCCGCCGAGGGCGGAAGCGACGGGGCAGGCCTCGTGGGATATCTCCACCGGATCGAGGGCCGCGGGGGCAAGTACCTCTATATGCCGGGGGGCGGCAGCCGCCACCCGGCGTCCGAGGACACGGTGCAGAAGAACATGCACTACGTGCACCTGGACGGCAGTCAGGTGTTCAAGTACGCCGTGCGCACCAGCTTCGAGCTAGCATCGAAACTTCTCGACCGACACGGGCTCACGCCGGACGACATCGCGCTCCTCGTCGCCCACCAGGCCAACGTCCGCATCCTCGACGCCACCGCGGAACGTCTCGGTCTGTCCGCCGACAAGGTCGTCAAGAACATCCACAAGTTCGGCAACACGACGGCGGCCACGATTCCCCTGGCTCTCTGTGATGCTCTCGATGACGGGCGTATCGACACCGGCGACCTCGTCCTCTTCAGCTCCGTCGGTGCCGGATTCACAGCGGGCGTCTGCCTCATGCGCTGGGGCGGCCTCCGCGGCTGAGCCCGCAGTCCAAGGAGACTCGTTTTCTGATGAGCGATCCCAAACACACCAACCGACTCGTTGACGAGACGAGTCCCTACCTTTTGCAACACGCCCACAATCCGGTGGCGTGGTATCCGTGGGGCGAGGAAGCGCTCGCGACCGCCCGGAAAGAGGACAAGCCAATCCTTCTCTCCGTCGGCTACGCAGCCTGCCACTGGTGTCACGTCATGGAGCGCGAGTCGTTCGAGAACGAGGAGATCGCAGCCTTGATGAACGAGCTCTTCGTTCCCGTCAAGGTCGACCGGGAGGAGCGCCCCGAGATCGACGAGATCTACATGAATGCGGTCCAGATGATGACCGGCTCGGGCGGATGGCCGATGACGGTCTTCCTGACACCCTCGCTCAAGCCTTTCTGGGGCGGAACCTATTTCCCGCCCGACGATCGCTGGGGGCGTCCAGGCTTTCGCACCGTCCTCACCGACATCGCCCGCGTCTATCGGGAAGAGCGCGACAAAGTGGAGGACAGCGCGGAGGCGCTCACCGAGCGCATCCAGAGCCTGGCGCGGGTGCCCAAATCGGGCGAGCTGCTCGACCGCGAACCGATCCGGGCTGTCGCGCGCGAGCTCGGCGCGCGATTCGATTCGCGCGAAGGCGGATTCTCGCAGGCGCCGAAGTTTCCTCCCTCCGGAGCGCTTTCGCTGCTCCTGAGTTACTACGACGAGCATCGAGATCCCGACACCCTGGCCATGGCGGAGCTCACACTTTCGAAGATGGCCGGCGGTGGCATGTACGACCAGCTCGGCGGCGGCTTTCACCGCTATGCGACCGACGATCGGTGGCTGGTGCCGCACTTCGAGAAGATGTTGTACGACAACGCGCTCCTGGTCCCGGTATACCTCGACGCGTTCCGGATCACTGGAAAGGAGGTCTACGCCACCACCGCCCGAGAGACCCTCGACTGGGTGTTGAGGGAGATGCAATCCGAGGAGGGCGGCTACTACAGCACGCTCGACGCAGACAGCGAAGGGGAGGAGGGCAAGTTCTACGTCTGGTCGAAACAGGAGATCGACGAGCTGCTCGGGAGTGATGCGGAGCTGTTCTCCCGTGCCTACGACGTCACCGCCTCCGGCAACTGGGAGGGCAAGAACATCCTGAATCTCCCTCGGCCACTCACGGAGCTGGCAGAGAAAGAGGGTATCGAGCCCGAGGCGCTCTCCGAGCAACTCGCTCCGGCGCGCCAGACGCTTCTCGAGACCCGCAACGAACGTGTTTGGCCCGGGCTGGACGACAAGGTACTGACGAGCTGGAACGGCTTGATGATTCGGGCGATGACGCGCGGCTTCCGAGTGCTCGGAGAGAGCCGGTTTCTCGACTCGGCGAGAAAAGCCGCGCGCTTTGTGAGCGACCGGCTCTATGAGGACGGGCGGCTGGCGGCGACGTGGCGGAATGGAAGAGCGAAGCACAAAGGTTACCTGGACGACTATGCGTTTCTGCTCGGGGGGCTGGTCGAGCTCTACGCGTCCGACTTCGATATCACCTGGCTCGAGTGGGCGAACGATCTCGCAGACGCCCTGCGAGAGCTCTTCTGGGATGACGGCGCCGGCGGTTTCTTCTTCACCGGTGCCGATCACGAGACGCTGATCACCCGTTCGAAGACGGGCTACGACGGTGCGCTACCCTCGGGAAACGGAATGGCCGCCACGTATCTCTTCGCACTCAGCGTCTACACCGGCTCGCCGGAGCAGACCCGGCTCGCGCGGGACACCCTGCGAGCCTTCCAGGCCCAGTTCGTGCGCTCCCCGAGCGGCTTCACCCAGATGATCGCGGCGCTCGACTTCTATCTCGCCGACAAACGGGAGCTGGCGATCGTCGGCTCCCAGAAAGGGGCGAGCGAAGCCCTCTCCCGCCTGTGGCGCTTGTACACAGCGCACACCACCATTGCCCTTCTCGACACCGATTCCGAGCGATCGGCGAGCGTGGCCGAAAAAGTGCCTCTCCTCGCCGGAAAGACACCGGGGGAAGACCCTACCCGGCCTCGGTTCTACCTCTGCCGGGACTACGCGTGCCAGGCCCCGACCGACGATCTGGACGGGGTGGTGACCGAGCTCCGGGCCGCGTTAGAATAGAAGAATGAAAGCCAGACTGTTGGCCCTCATCGCCGTTGTCTCTGTGGCATCAACCGCCGCCACCTCCACCCTCGCGGACAAACCGACACTGAAGCTCAAGGCGCCTCGGATGACCTTTTTGAAGCCGACCATGCCGAACCAGCGCCGGCGAACGACCATCAACATTCGGGTGTCGGCGGAGATGAAGGACCTCGACAAGATCGAGGATCCCGAGGAGTTCTACTGCCTCGAGGAATTCTGGGAGTGGGACGACGATACGGAGTCGGAGTACGCTCCCGACTGTGATCCGTACGAGGAAGGGATGGAGCTGAAGACGCACTTCTCGGCATCCCATCGGTACCGCTACCCCGGATCGTACAATGTCGAGCTCCGATTGATGCGCAACGGCGACACGATCCTGTACGGGAAAACACGCGTACAGATCCGGCAGTGATCGGAGCGCACCCGCCGTCCCCAGAGTCTTTCTGTGCTCGCTCCTCGTTGACTTGTTTTCCGGGCACGGCGTAGCATCGCCGCGGGTGGAGCCGCGATGATCGGCACAACGCTTCAGCACTATCGCATCATCGAGAAGATTGGTGCAGGTGGTATGTCGTCTATCGGGCCACCGACACCAAGCTGGGTCGCGACGTGGCTATCAAGTCTCGTTCCGACGAACTGAGATGGCTCTTTCTCTGGGCACCCTGAGCTACGAGGTTATGTCCCCGGGATGATGTTTTGATGCTTGGATAATTATGCTATGATGCGCGCATGAGGACGACTTTGACGCTTGACGACGAGCTTGCCAAGGCGCTCAAGAAGCTCGCTCATGATTCCGGAAAATCTTTTAAAGAGGTTGTGAACCAAACTCTTCGCGCCGGTCTAGCGACGAACAGCGCTCCCCCGAAACCCAAGCCGTACAGAGTCAAGCCGACGAAGCTGGGAGGTGTCGTGCCCGGCATCAACCTCGACAAGGCACTCCAGATCGCTGACCGGCTCGAAGAAGAGGAAACTTCCAGAAAGATCGAGCTCCGCAAGTGATTCTCGTTGACGCGAATCTCTTGATCTATGGCATCGACGCCGATTCTCCTCACCACCGAGCTTCGCGGAAGTGGCTGGAGCAGACTTTGTCGGGAACGACGCCGGTCGGCTTGCCCTATATTGTGGTTCTCGCGTTTCTTCGACTTACAACGCGCTCGGGGATAACGCGAAATCCCATGCCACCGGATGAGGCTCTGGCCTATGTGGACTCCTGGTTAGATCAGCCCTACGTGACCATGGTCGGTCCGGGAGAGAAGCACTGGTCTATCCTGAGGAACCTATTGCACTCGAGTGGCACGGCGGGAAACCTGACCTCGGATGCACATATCGCCGCGCTTGCCCTGGAACATGGAGCAACGATCTACTCAGCTGACAACGACTTCAAGCGCTTCATGGGTGTCCGGCACGTCAATCCGATATCGGGCTGACTCTTTCCGATGCCGTTGCGCAGGACGACGAGCGCCTCGCGCGATTCCGCCTAGGTTATCCGGTTTTTGCGCTCGGTTCAGGATTCGGGTACTCTCGCCGCCACCATGGCCCCGGCAAGATCGGCTTCAACCACTTCCATTCAGCTCTCCGGCTACGAAGCCAGGCCCTTCGTCAAATGGGCCGGGGGCAAGGGCTCTGTCGTTGGGGCAATTGCGGCGGAGCTTCCCGATCTGAGCCACATCGAGCGCTACGTCGAGCCCTTCGTCGGAGCGGGCGCTTTTTTCTTCTGGATCCGAAGGAACCGTCCCGAGCTTCTGTGTCGCATCGCCGACAACAACGAGGAGCTCATGAACGCCTATTCTTCGATTCGGGACCGCGTCGATCGTGTCGTTGCGAAGCTCCAGGTGCACGCGATGATGCACGACAAAGAGTACTACTACGCCGTCCGGAAGAAACGACCGCTCGTCGCCGCCGAGCGCGCGGCGCGCTGCATCTACCTTAACCGGACCTGTTACAACGGGCTCTACCGGGTGAACCGACACGGCCAATTCAACGTGCCGATGGGGCGCTACCGGAACCCGCGCATCGTCGACGAAGAGAACCTGGCCGCGGTCTCGGAAACGTTGCAGGGTGTTTCGGTCCTCGCGATCGATTTCGAAAAGGCGCTCGCGGACTCCGGGAAAGGCGACCTCGTCTATCTCGACCCGCCGTACCACCCGATCTCGTCGACCAGCAACTTCACCAGCTACACCGTAGGGGGTTTCGGGGAGGACGAGCAGAGACGGCTGGCGGAGGTTTACGAGTCGCTCTGCCGGCGGGGCGCCGCCGTTATCCAGTCGAATAGCGCCACGCCGTTCATCCGCTCCCTGTACCAGAGGCTCGATCCGGCTCCACGGATGAAGGTGATCGACGTCCCGCGCTCGATCAACTCGAAGGCCATCAGCCGGGGGGTGATCAAGGAGCTTCTGATCTCGTACACGCCGTCCGCTGACCGGCCTTCGCGTGAAGCTTCGGCCGGTCCGCCATAGCCTTGTGCGGAGGCGGAAGCCAGGAAGTCCGCGAGGGGACGCTAACGGGAAACCCGGAAGCTGGGAAACCCGGAGAGAGATCAAAAGGACCTTTGCTTTTTCCTGGTTTCCGATCTTCCTGGCTTCCCGCTGTGCCGGGTTTCCGCGAGCGTCCGAGCACCGAACTCCGGGGTTCGACAGATTCTCCGCGGGAAGTGCCGCTGGCTTAACTGACCTTCCTTGTGGGTTCCGAGTCCGGTTGTCTTTCTCTGCGCCGCTGCGTCTCTGCGTTGAGTTGAAGCGGTTTGGGACGGTTCAGTGATCAGAGCCGGTGGATTTTTCCTCCGCCGCCGCTTCCAGGCGGGTTTGAGCCCGCTCGAACGACTCCCGCGCGCGGTCCATGTCGTAGGCGGTGCCGAACTCCTGGAGGCGCTCCTCGGCACGCTTCTTCGCGGTCTCGGCACGCGTGAGGTCGATGTCGTCCCCTTTTTCGGCCGACTCGACGAGGACGGTAACCCTGTTCGGAAGAACTTCCGCAAATCCCCAGTTTACGCTGACGAAGTGGTTCTCCGAGCCGACCCGGTAGCGCAGGTTGCCGATTCGGAGCTCGCTCATCAACGGGGTATGTCCAGGAAGCACTCCGAAGTTCCCCTCGACGCCCGGCGCCTCCACCTCGTCGACCGCTTCGCGCACGACGACACCGGCCGGGGTGACCACCTCGAGCTCGATGCGCTTGTCGAACGCCATCATGAGAGCTACGCCGCCGCCATCTTCTCGGCGTTGGCCTCCACCTCGTCGATGCCACCGGCCATGTAGAACGCCTGCTCGGGGATCTCGTCCATCTCACCTTTGACGATGCGCGCGAAGCCCTTCACCGTATCCGGAAGCGAGACGTAGCGTCCGGGTCGTCCGGTGAACTGCTCCGCGACGTGGAAGGGCTGGGAGAAGAAGCGCTGGATCTTGCGGGCTCTCGCCACCGTGACCTTGTCGTCTTCACTGAGCTCGTCGATGCCCAGAATGGCAATGATGTCCTGCAGGTCCCTGTACCGCTGGAGAATCTCCTTCACCGACCGGGCCATGGTGTAGTGCTCCTCGCCAATGACACGCGGGTCCATGATACGTGACGTCGACGCCAGAGGATCGACCGCGGGATAGATGCCGAGCTCGGCAATCTGTCGCGAAAGATTCGTCGTCGCATCGAGGTGCGAGAAGGTCGTCGCCACACCGGGGTCGGTATAGTCGTCCGCCGGCACGTAGATCGCCTGGATGGAGGTAATCGAGCCTTTGTCGGTGGAGGTGATGCGCTCTTCGAGCTCTCCCAACTCCGAGGCCAGTGTAGGCTGATAGCCGACCGCGGAGGGCATCCGGCCGAGGAGTGCCGACACTTCCATCCCCGCTAGGGTGTAGCGGTAGATGTTGTCGATGAAAAGCAGAACGTCCTGGCCCTCTTCCTCGCGAAAGTATTCCGCGACGGTCAGACCGGTGAGACCCACCCGAAGGCGGACACCGGGCGGCTCGTTCATCTGGCCGTAGATGAGGGCGGTCTTGTCGATGACGCCCGATTCCTTCATTTCCAGCCAGAGGTCGTTGCCCTCGCGCGTCCGCTCACCCACACCGGCGAACACGGAAAACCCACCGTGCTGCGTTGCGATGTTGTGGATGAGCTCCATGATGATAACCGTCTTTCCGACACCCGCACCGCCGAAGAGCCCCACCTTGCCGCCGCGCACGTAGGGCTCTAGCAGGTCGACGACCTTGATGCCGGTCTCGAACATCTCGAGCTTCGTGCTCTGGCGCGTGAAGTCCGGTGCGGAGCGATGGATGGGCAGACGCTTGTCGGTCTCGACCGGACCCTTTTTGTCCACCGGCTCTCCGAGCACGTTGAGCACGCGCCCGAGCGTCTCGCGCCCCACCGGAACGCTGATCGACTCGCCGGTGTCGAGTGCTTTCATGCCGCGGACCAGACCGTCGGTCGGTTGCATGGCGAGGGTGCGCACGCGGTTCTCGCCGAGATGCTGCTGTACTTCCACCGTGATGTCGATCTTCTCCGTCGAGAGCCCTTCCTCGTCGACGATGTGGATAGCATTGAAGATGGCCGGGAGCTGGCCTGCCGAGAACTCGATGTCAACCACGTTGCCGATGACTTGAACGACTTTACCGACGTTCGCGTGTTTCCAAATGGTCATTCGAACTGCGCTCCTAAACGCCTATCTTCTCTTTGTCATTCAACCGCTTCTGCGCCGCTCACGACTTCCAGGATCTCCTTGGTGATCGCGGCCTGGCGGACCCGGTTCATCGTCAGTGTGAGCTCCTCGATGAGCTCGGTCGCGTTTCGGGTGGCGTTCTCCATCGCGGTCATGCGTGCTGCGTGCTCGGCCGCCGCCGACTCCAGAAGTGCCCGCCAGACCTGATACTCGACGTGGCGCGGGATGAGCCCGTCGTAGATCCCGGAAGCGCTGGGCTCGTAGATGTAGTCGAACTCTTCCTCGGGCGTCTCGAAGTGGAGCTTCTCGAGCGGGAGCAATCGCTCCACCACGACGTCTTGCTGGAGGACGTTCTTGAACTCGTTGTAGATGAGATAAACCGCGTCGACCTCTTCGCTTCCGTAGCGGTCCATGATGGGGCGCGCGACGCCTGCAGCCGTGTCGTATGTGAGAACCCGGAAGATATCCACCGCCTCGTGCCGGATGGTGTACGTGCGCCTGCGGTAGTAATCGCGAGCTTTTTTTCCCACCAGCTGGAGAGCGAGCTCTTCGTAGTCCTGCCCGCCGAGGAACCCATCGGCCCGTTTCACGATGTTGGTGTTGAACGAGCCACAAAGGCCCTTGTCCGCCGAGATGATGATGACCTCGACCGACCTGGGCTCCCTGACATGAAGCAGCGCGTGCCCCTCGGGATTCGCCCGGGTCGCCAGACTGTTCAGCACCTCGAGCATCTTCTGGGCGAACGGTCGTGCCGAAATGATGGCATCCTGGGCTCGACGGAGCTTCGCGGCGGAGACCATCTTCATCGCCTTGGTGATCTGCTGGGTGTTCTTGACGCTTCGCGTGCGTCGCTTGAGGTCGAGAAGGGTAGGCATGCTCTAACGCTCGGTCTTTCCTTGTCGCTCGCTCACGGGGCCTCGGCCATCCGTGCTCATTGCGCGCCGGACTCCTCCCGCAACCGGCCACCCGTCACGCGGCGGGTTCCTCGCGGCTCGAGCGGAACTGGCCTTTGAACTCGTCGAGTACCCGCTTCAACTCCTCCTGGAGGCTGTCGTCCAGGGCCTTCTTTTCGCGGAGCGCTTCCAGCGTGCCCGGATGCCGGTTGTCCAGATAAGCGTTGAGCTCGGACTCGAATCGACGGCAGTCCGAGACGGGGAGGTCGTCCAGGTAGCCATTGTTCGCGGCGAAGATGATCGCGACCTGTTTCTCGACGGGCAGCGGCTGATACTGATCCTGCTTGAGGATTTCGACCAGGCGCTCACCTTTGGCGAGCTGGGCTTGCGTCGCCTTGTCGAGGTCCGATCCGAACTGGGCGAAGGCCGCCATCTCCCGATACTGGGCGAGATCGAGTCGCATCGTACCGGCAACCTGCCGCATCGCCTTGATCTGGGCGTTACCACCGACGCGGCTCACCGAGTTGCCGACGTTGACGGCGGGCCGGATGCCGGCATTGAAGAGGTCGCCCTCCAGAAAGATCTGACCGTCGGTGATGGAAATGACGTTCGTGGGCACATAGGCCGAAAGGTCGCCGGCCTGGGTCTCGATGAAGGGGAATGCGGTGAGCGAGCCGCCCCCGTTGTCATCGGACATTTTCGCCGACCGCTCCAGAAGACGCGAGTGCAGGTAGAACACGTCGCCCGGGTAGGCCTCGCGCCCTGGCGGCCTCCGGAGGAGGAGCGAGATCTCGCGATAGGCGGCAGCGTGCTTCGACAAGTCATCGTAGATGCAGAGGGCGTGGCCGCCGTTGTAGAGAAAATGCTCTGCCATGGCGCAACCCGAATAGGGGGACAGATACTGGAGGGGCGCCGGTTCGGAAGCGGCAGCGCTGACCACGATCGTGTGATCCATCGCGCCGTACTCCTCGAACGTTTTCACCACCTGCGCCACCGTGGAGAGCTTCTGGCCAATGGCCACGTAGACACAGATGACGCCGGTGCCCTTCTGGTTGATGATGGCGTCCACCGCGATGGCCGTCTTTCCGGTCTGCCGGTCGCCGATGATGAGCTCCCGCTGCCCCCGACCGATCGGGATCATTGCGTCGACCGCCTTGATGCCGGTCTGGAGCGGCTCTTTCACCGGTTGCCGATCGACGATTCCGGGGGCGATCCGCTCGATGGGATTGTTCCCGCTGGCGTTGATCGGTCCCTTTCCATCGAGTGGGCGACCGAGAGCATCTACCACCCGGCCGATGAGGGCCTCGCCCGCAGGCACCTGGAGGATGCGACGGGTTCGTTTCGCCTCGTCGCCCTCTTTGATGTGCGTGGTCTCGCCGAACAAGACGAGCCCTACCGACTCCTCTTCGAGGTTGAGCGCCACGCCGAAGACTTCCGACGGCAGCTCCACGAGCTCTCCGTACATGACACCTTCGAGTCCGTGAACGCGCGCAATGCCGTCCCCGGCGGACACGACCGTGCCTACCTCGGAGACGTCCACGCCCGCCTCGTAGTCGCCGATCTGTTCCTTGAGAATCTTGGTGATCTCGTCGGCTCTGATATCCATATCCCTCTTGTTCCCTCAAAGCGCCGACTGCGCCTTTTCCTGGAAGAGTTCGAGTTGTTTCACGACGCTGGCGTCGTACACGCGATTGCCAAGGCGCACCACCAGCCCCCCGATCAGCCCGGGGTCCGTGCGATAGGTGAGCTTCATGGTCTTGCCCCTGGCCTTTCCCAGTTGCTTCGCGAGCTCACTCTGTTGGGTTTCGCTCAGTGGACGCGGCGAGACGACCTCGCCGGATTCCACCTTGTTGTGCTCGTCCAGGACCTTCCGAAACTGATCGTGCACCGTCCCGAGAAGAGGTATCCGCTCCTTGTCGGCCAGGAGCCGAAGCACGTTGAGCGTGTAGGGGCGAAAGCCGGATTTGGCGAGAAGCGCGTCGAGAACCGCCAGGCGCCTGGCGGACGCGATAGTCGGTGATGCCAGGACGCCCGCGAGTTTGGGGTGCTCCTCGAGAAGCGCGATCATTTCGGCGAGCTCGCGCGCGATCCGTTCCGGTTCTTCCTTCCTCTCCAGCACGACATCCAGTAGAGCACGGGCGTAGCGGCGGGCGACGAGCTCGGCTCCGACGATCATTTGGCCTCCCCGAGCAGCCCGATGCTTCGATCGACGAGGCGCGCCTGATCTTCGTCCGTCATCGTCGATTCGATTTTCTTCCGCGCCAGCGAAACCGACAGCTCGGTCGCTCGCGCCAAGAGTTTGCGCCGTGAGAGCTCGAGCTCCGTCTCGATTTCCTTCTTTGCCAGCGCCGTGATCCGTTTGGCCTCCGCCTGGGCCGCCTCCACGATACGGGCCCGCTCCCCCACCGCGGCCTGCTTCGCCTCTTCCCGGACTCGCGCGATCTCGTCGTCGAGCCCGTCCAGACGCTGCTCCGCTCGGGCCATCTCCTCTTTCGCCTTCGCGCGCTGCTCGGCTGCCGCGGCGAGCTGGCTCCGGATCTGGTCGGTCTGCGCCGAGAGGTAGCCGGCCAGCGGCTTTCTCAGGAGGAGGACCAGGATGACCACGACGATAAGAAAATTGATGATCCGCGGCAGCTCCCCGCCTTCGGCGGCCAGAGCAGGCGCGGCATTCGCAACGGACAGTGCCAGCGCAGAAGCGATGGCAGCGACGAATCTGGCCTTCACGCGACCTCCCGCCCCAGGATGCGACTCGCGATCTCGGACGCCAGGCCGTCCGCCCTCTGCTCCAGGTCTTTCACCGCCTGGTCCGCTAGTCGCGACAGCGCATCGCGCCCTTCCTGGATTTGCTTCTGGGCTTCGAGCCGCGCCTCGTCGAGCTCGTCCTGTGCCGTTTGCTGCGCTTCGCTGCGCGCTTCGTCGAGCAGACCATAGCCCTCGTTCCTCGTTTCCTGGATGGCGGACGCGATGGTGTTGTCGGCTTCGCCGATAGAGCGTCGGGCTTCATCCCAGAGATCGGCGGCCTCGTCGAGGCGGCGCTTTCGTTCCGCCATCGCCCGAGCCAGGGACTCGAAGAAGAGGTTTTTCAAAACGAGAACGAGCGTGAAAACGAGCGCTGTAATGAACAGGGCCCAGGCGTTTACCGAAATCACCGGCTGTTTGACTCGATTCAGAGAATGCTAATGGAGTAGGAAGTCCTGCACAAAACTCTAACTGTATCACGCAGAGTCGGATCCCGTCAATGGATCGCGACGACCGGGCGCAATCGACTTCCGTTCATGCGACCTGTTTTCGATAGTTCCAGAACGAATCCCAGGCGCCCGTGCTTCGGAAGACACAGCGCAGCGCGAGCATTGCATCGGCCCCAGCGGCGTGCCATCTCATCCCGACTCGCTTCATCCTTTGTTGCATAACGTGGCTCACGGCACTTTCCACGGCACCGCTGCCGATGTAGTAGCCGCTTTGTCGAAACGTTCTGTATTTCATTCGATGCCCGTTTCTCTCGAGGTAGCCGGTGAGCTTGTCGATCTCTTCGTCTTTGGAACGATGACGCTTTTTCAGAAACCGCAAACCCTCGATCACCTCATCCACGGCGTCTTCGTATAGACGGTCGAGTTGCGATTTGCGCCACTGTGCGGCTTCGTCGGTGCCTTCGCCGAAAACCACCCGTGCCACAGGGCTGATATTCTCGTCGGCGTGATACCAATCAAGGATCTCGACTCGATCGGTGAACAGCTCCTCCGCAAGATTCCAAATCCACGGCGCACCGTCACCCAGGATGACGACCTTGCGAGACTCCGCCCCCATTGAGCAAGAGCGAGGCCACAAAACCTCGCCGAGTGCTTCGGGGCTACCTCGAACCCCTACGACCTGTCGTTCGGTCAACTCTCCGCGTCCGAGCTTGCTCTGCACACGCCCTTGCTCGGTATAAAGGCAGCCTAGCTTGACTTCCTGCCAGCGGCCGTCCACGAATACCATCCCGCCGTCTATCCCTATGTACAGCGGTCCCTTATGGCGTCTGCCCGTTCCAGCTTCCACCTCGTTCGCAGGCTCTTTCGAAAAACCCTCCGCCTTTTTCCCATCGGCGCCTACCAAGCTTTGAATCTTCTCGGAGCTCACGACCACCCCGGTGAACTTTCGCAGCAATTGCTCGCTCGCCGAGCGGTAGGGTTCGATCACTCCTGCCAACAGCGACAACTCTTGTAAGGCTTGCGTGAATCCCTCCTGGTCCACCCGCATCTCTTCCAGCAGCGGATACTTGCCTTGACGACACTCACAGCACTGAGCGTAAACCACACTCAGCTCCACATCCCGACCCGCCAGTACCGTGTGCACCCGGAACGCTCGATGTTGTCGAAACTCCATCGACGCGCCGCATTCGCATGCGCCTGACACACCGAGTCGTTCCGAGCGTTGGCTGAGCGCCTTGCCCAGTACCTCACGCAGGTATTCGCTGCCCTTGACCCGCATCCACTCGTCACACCGTTCGACATCAGCTTCCGCTTCCACGACCGCCTGCCACACTTGCTCCGCGAACTCCTCGGATAGACGACTTACTTCTTTACTAAACTCCTCCCGCGTGATACTGCTTTTCATTGAGGTGTCCCTCCATCGGCCGCTTAGCTGCGACCGTTTTCTTTATTTAGGATTGTGAAGGACACCCCATTTTTCCTTTTATATCAAGAGAACATTTCTAGTAGAAAAATGATCAAGATCACGAAAAGGTTGCGCCCCGCTGGACCTATCTGGACCGTTATTGTCCGCTTTCTCACCACAGCCTCCGCGTTGAGTTTGTGGTAGCGTCTCTACGGGATGGCCGGAACGCTCTTCGTCGTTGCCACCCCCATTGGAAACCTCGGGGACCTCTCGCCGCGCGCACAGGAGACGCTCGCTTCGGTCGATCTGATTCTGTGCGAGGACACCCGCGTCACCAGAAAAATCCTTGCGCGCTTCGGGATCCAGACCCCGTTGCTGAGCTTTCACGAGCACAACGAGAAGGAGCGCGTCGAGCCCGTCCTCGACAAGCTTCGGCGCGGAGAGCAGATCGCCCTCGTTTCCGATGCCGGCACGCCCGGCGTTTCCGATCCGGGATATCGGCTCGTCTCGTCCGCACGATCACGAGATATCCCCGTCGCCGCCGTTCCCGGGCCGAGCGCGGTGGTGGCCGCCCTCGCGGTCTCGGGTCTTCCGACCTCGAGCTTCACGTTTCTGGGGTTTCTGCCGCCACGCGGTGCGGCTCGCCAGAACGCCATCGAACGTCTGGCGGAAGAGCCGCACACCCTGGTTCTCTTTGAGTCGGCTCGACGGCTTCCACGGCTTCTGGCGGAGCTCACGGAACGACTGGGTGCGCGGCAGGCTTTCGTCGCGCGAGAGATGACCAAGCGATTCGAAGAGCATCGCTGGGGCACGCTCGCCGAGCTGGCCTACTGGGCTTCCGAGAGTGCGCCGCGTGGAGAGGTCACGCTGGTGGTGTTGGGCAACACGCCCGCCGCGTCCGAGGCTGCCGCCGGCAGTGACTCGGTCGTGTTCCGCTTTCGCGAGCTCGTTCGACAGGGGAGTACCCGGCGCCACGCGGTCAAGCGCATCGCGAAGGAGTACGGGCTCCCCGCGCGGGCGGTGTATCGCCAGGTCCTGGACGAGATTTTTGGGGCTGACAAGGCGCTCCGACGAAGTCATATCTAGATATTTCGAGGAGGAGCAACGCGGTCAGCGCCGAAAAGGGCCAGGAATTCACGGCAGGATTAGCGGGTTCGGACTAGCCTCCCTCTCGTCCGCTCCGCCGAGAAGACGAGGAAGCGTGAATCTGCTGGAGGAGAAGACGCCGAAAAGGGCCAGGAATAGTGCTTGAGCACCCGCTGAGACGCATCCCGCGGGAGCGCCTTCCCGAATAGGACACGCGCCAGAAGATCGCCAGCGCCGGGTCCTGGGCCTCCTTGTACTGGCCGGAGCGGCCAGTTTGACCCCTCGCCGGCAGACCACTTATAATATATTTCCTCCACGTCGCAGTCGTCGATCGTACGTTGGTCAGGCATCTGGCCACGCGGGCGACGCCGCGGCGGTGGTGTGATCCCCTCGGAAAAAAATTCAGGTGAAAATCCCAACTTCGCCTGCTCGAGAAGTTCTCGCGCTAGTGTCGTAAGGAGGTCCGATGGCAAGGAAAGCACGCTCGAAGAGTACCCGCAAGCGCCCGTCCCGCGGTTCTGGTGAACGGGTGCGATACCAGAAGGCCGTGGAAGCCTTCGAGAAGGCTATCAAGGTACTGCACAAGGGAGATGCGAATCGGGCCCAGGAGCAGTTCACCGCGATCCTCGAAGCCTACCCGGAGGAAATCGAGATCGCGGATCGTGCCAGGATCTACCTGACGGTCTGTGGGCGTCACCTGGCGCCGGCGCGTCGACCGAAAACGGTCGAAGATACCGTGAACTTCGCTCTCATGCGCCACAACGAGGGCGACTACCCGCAAGCCATCAAGTACCTTGCGAAGGCCCTGGAACAGGAGCCCAAGAACGACTACATCCACTACTATCTGGCAGCGGCGCTCGCTCGCTCCGGTGACGCTCAGGCGACTGCCAGACACCTCAAGCAGGCCGCCAGCTCCGACCCGGTGAGCCTGGTCCAGGCGAAGGCCGATGCGGACTTCGCGGCGGTGCGCTCGTCGCCGGAGGTGGAGGCCGTTCTCTCGGCGGGCGAATCGCGCAAGTGATCTACGGTCTCCGTGTCTTTGCGATCGGCGGCGGTACCGGTCTATCGGCGATGCTGGGAGGACTGAAGCGCTTCGCCCGGCCTCCGGAAGCAGGTTCCGCGGACTCGCTTTACTTCGCCGACCTTTGCGCGCTCGTGACCGTGGCGGATGACGGTGGGAGCTCCGGCCGACTCCGTGAAGAGCTCGAGATGCTCGCCCCCGGCGATATCAGAAGCTGTCTCGTCGCCCTCTCCGCCGATGAGTCTCTCCTGTCATCCCTTTTTCAGCATCGCTTCGGTGGAACCGGCAACTTGAGCGGCCATAATTTCGGAAACCTCTTCCTGGCCGCCCTGACCTCGGTCACCGGAGACTTCCATGAAGCGGTGCGCGCGGCCGGTCGCGTCCTGAACATCGAGGGGCGCATCTTCCCCTCGACCAACGATTCGATCTCACTCGTGGCCGAGCTCGAGGACGGTTCGAGGGTCAAAGGTGAGACCCGGATCAGCCAGTCCCAAAGCCGCATCCGGCGTATCTCCCTCGACCCGCCGGACTGCAAGCCCCCGGCCGAGGCCCTTCGCGCCATCGAACAGGCCGACCTCGTGCTCATCGGCCCGGGCTCTCTCTACACGAGCCTCATTCCCAACCTTCTGGTCCCGGGCGTGGTGGAAGCGCTCCGGAGCTCGTCGGCCCTCATCGTCTATATGAGCAACGCGATGACGCAACCGGGCGAGACCACCGGCTATTCGATCGAGGATCACGTCGAGGCCCTCCTGGAGCATTGTCCCGAGCTCTCGCTGTCCTACGTGCTCGCGAACGACAAGGCTCTTCCGGCTGACGTGATTGCCCGCTACCAGGAAGAAGGCGGCGAGCCGGTGATGCCCACCGGCAAGGAGAAGCTCCCCTGCCCGCTGGTTGTCGAGGATCTCCTTCAGCCTGGACCGGTGGTGCGGCACGACGGTGTCAAGGGCGGCCGGACGCTTTTGGAACTCTTCCACCGCGTCCGGGTCCGCTCCCAAGTCTCCTGAGAGACCACATGCTTACCGTGCTTCTGTGGCCGCGGAAGGGCGGTCTCGCCGAGACGGACCTCCTCGGCCGAGCCGTATGGGAGCGCACCCTCGACGTCACCTCGTCGCTTTCGCCGCATCGCACGCTCTGGATCCTCTCCGACATCGCCGCCCCGTCCGCAAACGGGATCCCAATCGAGGGGATCCGGCCGGACGCCCTGCGCCGCGCACTGAAGCTCACGCGGGGCACGGTCGTCGTGCTGGCGGCCGAGCTTCCCTGTCTGACCAGGGCAACCCTGAAGCGTCTCCTGTCCCGGGCCCGACGTGGACCGAGTGGTCTCTATCGGTCGAATCGCCAGGCACCTCTGGCCCTGTCGGGTGACGCGACGAGTCTCCGCAACGCGCTCAGCGTGCGCCCCGCGCCAAAAAGCCTCGAGGAGCTCGCGAAGCGTTTGGACCCTTCCGTGGTCTTCCCGGCGAACGACGAGGAGCTTCTGAGCGTTCACTCTTCCGGGCAGTGGCGAGAAGCGGTCACCGTGCTGCGCCGCCGCAAGGTCGACGCCCTCGTTTCGAAGGGGGTTCTGTTCACGGATCCCGATGCGGTTCATATCGATCCGGACGTTGTCGTCGGCCGCGGAACCCGAATCCAGCCGTGGGTCGTTCTGGAGGGCGCGACCCGCATCGGCCGGAACTGCGTCGTGGGAAGCTTCAACCATTTCACCGACTGTATCATTGGCTCGGGGACCATAGTTCGAGATCACTGCTTCATCCAGGACAGTCGGATCGGAAGCCGGGTTCAGATTGGACCGTTCGCGCATCTTCGACCCGAAACGGAGGTTGCCTCCGATGCGAAAGTGGGAAACTTCGTCGAGCTGAAGAAGACCCGCGTCGGCCAGGGCAGCAAAGTGCCTCACCTGAGCTACCTCGGGGACGCCGAGATCGGGAAGAGCGCCAACGTCGGGGCGGGGACCATCACCTGCAACTACGACGGCAAAAAGAAACACCGCACCGTCGTCGGCGACGGCGCCTTCATAGGCAGCGACGTGCAGCTCGTCGCCCCGATTCGGGTCGGCAAGGGGGCCTACGTGGCCGCCGGCTCCTGCATCGTCGAAGACGTCCCCGCCCATTCCCTCGCCATCGCCCGCAGCCGCCAGGTCGTGAAGCCGAACTGGGCGAGGCGCAGACGGACGTAGGACCATGTGCGGCATCGTTGGATACGTCGGCCCGGGCCCTACCACCGAGCGACTGCTCACCGGCCTCAGAGCTCTCGAGTACCGTGGATACGACTCGGCGGGCGTTGCGGTCGTCGGTAGTGGCGAGCTCAAGCTTCTCCGCTCTCAAGGAAAGCTCGACAACCTGATCCGGCAGGTCGAGCCGGACGCGATGAACGGCTCCTACGGGCTGGGGCACACCCGCTGGGCGACCCACGGCCGGCCGAACGAGGAGAACGCTCATCCCCACCGGGACAGCTCCGGCAAGATCGTCGTCGTCCACAACGGCATCATCGAGAACTATCTGAAGCTCAAGACGAAGCTGAGGAAAGCGGGTCATCGCTTCGTCACCGAGACCGACACAGAAGTGATCGCGCATACCGTGGGCAAACACTTCGACGGGAACCTCGTCGATGCGGTTCTGCGCTCGCTCGACGAGCTGGAAGGTGTCTTCGCCTTCGTTGCGATGTCCGTCGACGAGCCGGAGCTTCTGGTCGGCGCTCGAAACGGACCTCCCCTCGTCCTCGGCCTCGGCGAGGACGAAGCCTACATCGCCTCGGACGTCACCGCCTTCCTGTCGCACACGCGCTCCGCCATCTTCCTGGACGACGGCGACGTGGCGATCGTACGCCGCGGTGGCGTCGAGGTCATCGACCGTGCCGGCGCCCGTCAGGATCGCCCGCCGCAGCGTATCTCCTGGGATCCTGTCCAGGCGGAGAAGCAGGGCTTCAAGCATTTCATGCTGAAGGAGATCTACGAGCAGCCCCGCGCGACCCGGGACACCCTGCTGGGGCGATACTCCCTCGATACCGGTGTTGTTCATCTGAACGAAGTCGAGCTCGGGGACTCTCTGTTCGAGAGGATGGAACGGGTCTCGATCCTTGCCTGCGGCACCAGCTGGCTCGCCGCGCAGGTGGGGAAGTTCATGATCGAGTCCCTCGCCCGGGTTCCGGTCGAGGTCGACGTCGCTTCCGAGTTCCGTTATCGCCAGCCGGTCCTCGGTGAGAAAGTGCTCACCGTTGGCATCACGCAATCCGGAGAGACCGCCGACACGCTGGCGGCGCTGAAGCTCGCCAGAGAGCTCGGCTCCGAGACCCTCGTCATCTGTAACGTCACCGGGAGCATGGCCTCCCGGCTCTGCCAGCACACGCTCTACACGCACGCCGGCCCGGAGATAGGTGTCGCCGCGACAAAAACATTCACAGCGCAGCTCGTGGCGCTCTACCTTCTGGCGGTTCACCTCGCGCAGCGCTCTTCTCGTCTCTCGGAGCGGGACAGCCGCGGCCACCTGGACGCCCTGGCGCGCTGTCCGCACTTCCTCGAACAAGTGACAGAGATAGCGCCGGCGATCGAGGAGGTCGCCCGCGAGTTCTACCTGGTGGACAATTTTCTCTTTCTGGGCCGGGGTCAGCTCTACCCGATCGCCCTCGAAGGGGCCCTCAAGCTGAAGGAGATTTCGTACATTCACGCGGAGGGTTACCCCGCGGGTGAAATGAAGCACGGACCCATCGCACTCATCGACGAACGCATGCCGGTCGTGGCCCTTGCCCTCGACAACCCCCTGTTCGAGAAGATGGCCAGCAACATCCAGGAAGCGAAGGCGCGGGGCGCTCGCGTCATCGCGGTCGGGACGGAAGGAGACGGTCGCCTGGAGGAGATCCTGGACGAGGAGAAAGACCGTTTGATCCGGCTGCCCCGCCATCCCGAAGAAATCTCGCCGATGGTCACGGTGGTCCCCCTGCAGCTCCTCGCCTATCACATTGCCGTCGCTCGCGGTTGCGACGTCGACCAGCCCAGACATCTGGCCAAGTCCGTTACAGTAGAATAGCCGTGTGACTCATGCCTTTCTCTCGGAACTGAACTCAGAACAACACGCAGCCGTAACCGCACCTGACGGTCCGGTCCTCGTTCTTGCCGGAGCCGGCTCCGGCAAGACTCGAGCCATCGTGTCTCGCGTGGCCTGGCTCATCGAGACGCGCGGGGTAGCGCCCGGTGAGATCCTCGCTCTGACCTTCACGAACAAGGCCGCAGACGAAATGCGGTCCCGGGTGAACACGCTTCTCTCGGAGAAGGCTCCGCACCTTGCTGTTCACACCTTTCATGCCCTCGGTCTGCGATTGCTTCGCCGCTTCGGCGGCGACGTCGGCCTTCCCTCCGGTTTTACACTGTACGCCGAAGGGGATCGAAAGAGTCTACTGCGCGCGGTCTGCCGGGAGATGAACCTCTCGGAGAGGGATTATCCGATCCCGCGCATCTCCCGCGCCGTGTCGATTCTCAAGCACCAGGCCTTCTCGCAACCCCCGCGGTTCGTGAACGAGCGAGAGCGCGAGAACGTCCTCGAGATCGCCCGCCGCTATCAACAGGCTCTTGACTCCAGACAGGCGGTGGACTTCGACGGCCTTCTCCTGCGCGCAATCGAGCTCTTGGAGTGCTCGGAAGCCGCCCGCCGATTCGCCGACAAGCGCTTCCGGCACGTCCTGGTCGACGAGTATCAGGACACCAACGGCACGCAGTACCGTCTGTTGCGCCTGTTGGCGCCACACGGAAACCTCTTCGTGGTTGGGGACGAGGACCAGTCGATTTACAAGTTTCGTGGCGCCGACATCCGCAACATCCTCGACTTCGAGGAGGATTTTCCCTCGGCGCGAGTGTTCAAGCTCGAGAAGAACTACCGCTCGTCCGCCGCCATCCTCGATGCCGCCAATGCGCTCATCTCCGAGAACTCCGAGCGGAAAGGAAAACGCCTCGAGGCTCTCAAGAAGAAAGGCACCCGGCCGGAGCTCTATCCCGCCGAGGACGAACAGGACGAGGCCGGCTTTGTCGCATCGGCCGTCGAGCGAGAGCGGCAGAGCGACGCGGGAATCAGAACTGCGGTCCTCGTCCGCACGCATGCGCAAACCCGACTCTTCGAAGAGGCTTTCGTTGCTCGAGGCATTCCTCACCGTGTGGTGGGCGGTCTCCGATTCTACGAGCGACGAGAAATCAAAGATGCCCTTGCCTACTTGAAGCTCGTCAAGAACCCGCACGACGACGCGAGCTTTCTTCGAGCAGTGAACGTGCCGCCACGCGGTGTTGGCCCCTCAACCATCGAGGCGCTTCAGGCGGAAGGCCAGGGGAGTCCTCGACCCGCCCGCAATAGCTCGCCGAGCGCTCCTTCGCAGCCGCGAGCGAAGGCGGAAGGACGAGCCATGGGCGTGGGACCCCACGGCGCCGAGAGAAGGCCCTCCTCACTGTGGGAGGCGGTGGAGTCGGTCGTCGAGAAACAAAAGCTGACGGCGCGCTCGGAGCGCGGCCTCGCTGCCTTCCGTAAGCTCATCCGCCAGCTCACCAGTCTGAGCGTGAACCTCACGCCGTCTCAACTGCTCTCGGAGATGATCGAACGATCGGGCATGGAGCGCTGGCACCGACGAAACCCGGGCGCCGACGCCGAGGAGCGACTGGACAACCTGAAAGAGCTCATGAATGCTGCGGTCGACTACGAGGCGCGCGAGCCGAAGCGGACCCTTGGCGGGTTTCTCGACGGGGTCACCCTTCTCACCGACACCGATGCAGCCGGAGGCGACGCACCGTGCCAGCTCATGACCCTGCACGCTGCAAAGGGGCTCGAGTTCGACACGGTCTTCATCGGAGGGCTGGAGGAGGGCCTGTTTCCCCACGTGCGGTCCGTGGGCGATCGCAGCGGTCTCGAGGAGGAGCGCCGTCTCTGCTATGTGGGCATGACTCGCGCCCGATCGCGACTGTACCTGACCTACGCCACCACCCGTCGGGGCAGCTTCCAGCGCGAAGACCGCTTCCCTTCTCGCTTCCTCGCAGAAAGTGGCCTCGTCGCCGCTCCATCGCGCCAGCCTCCACCGCAGGCGTTTCTGGCGCCCGTTCCCTCGCCCCGAGACGCACCGGGCGCGGGATCGGGTTCGATCCGCAAGGGGGCTTTCGTCCGACACGCGAAGTTCGGCGTGGGGAGGGTCGTCCAGACCGACGGTGGCGGCAAGCTCACCGTCGACTTCGACGACGTCGGCAGAAAGAGACTGGTGGCGAAGTACGCGAAGCTGGAAGTCCTCACCCGCATCCGCTAGTGATCGATGCCGGTAACGATCCAGCGGGACGGGATCGCGGTGTCGAACTGGTTGACCAGCTCGTAGCGGGTCAGGGTCAGCACAACCTCCCGTTCGCCCGAGGGGCTGAGGACCCGCACGCGAGCTTTCCCGGTGAGCGTCGAGCCGCTGAGATATTCCGGTGTCGACTCCCTCTGTAGCGACATCGTGACTCGGCGGATCTCTTCGCGCCGCTCGTCCTCGGCATGCTGCAGCTCCCTGACTTTCTCGCGCCGCTCGAGGCGGAAAGTCTCCCACCTGTCCCGCAGCTCGGCCTGCCTGCCGCGAAACGCGGCATCCGGATCCTGGCGCAATCTCTTCTGGATGTTCACCAGCTGGTCGTAGTTGTCGGCCCGGAACTTCCCGAAGACCTTGAACTGTTCGTCGCGCGCCCCTTCAGCCGCATCGACCTGCGCACGCAACACCGGCACCTCGTAAGGGCCCGAGGCCTCCGGCGAAACCTCGAGGATTTCCCACTCCTCGACCTCGTCGCCCAACCTCACGGTCCCCAGATTGGCCAGCATGCCCCCGTCGCCACGCTGGGTGGCCTCGAAGAAGCGGTTTACCAGTTCGTACTCCGGGCCGGTGCATCCCGCGACGAGCGATCCTCCCAGTGCGACCACCAAGATGCTTCGCTTCATTGCTAGCTCTCGTTGCGGCGCTGGCGCCGCCCGGCACCCCAGCGTATTTTCTTCTGAAGCTCCTCGAGCACATGGACTTCGTCCTCGCCTTCGAACGACAGCTGGCCCTCCCAGTGCTCCTGGAGCCGAGCGGACAGTGTTTCCAGGTCGTCGGATTCGGGAAACTCCTCCCGCGCCATCGCGAGAATCTCCCGCGCATCGTCGAAGCGGTCCAGGCGGAGATAGAGATCGAGCCTGGCCAGGTATGCCCGGTGGCGGTACTCGTCGTCGTCCGTTCTCGCCAGAAGCTCCTCGAGAACACGGAGGGCCTCCTCCTCGAAGCCTCGGAGCAGCTCCACGTGTGCGAGGCGCAGGTAGGCGGTCTCCATCTCGTCGTCGTCACGCAGATGCCGCAGAACGCTCCGGTACGCCGACGCGGCTTCATCGAAGTGGTCCAGGCGGTAGTGGCACTCGGCCAGTGCAAGCTCGGCAGCCCTGCGGATCTCGGTCTCTTCCACCGGTCGTTTCAGTAGCTCCTCGTACTGGCGGATCGCGCTCCCCGGGTCTCCGAGCTCTTCCTCGTAGATGCGCCCCAGAAGCTGACGCGCTGGAGCGACCACCGAGCTCTCGGGGAAGTCGCTCACGACGACGCGCAGGCTGGCGAAGGCTGCATCGACATCACGGGCCCTCAGGTAGTAGATGCGTGCCAACTCCAGATGGGCACGTGCGGCGAGCTCGCCCCTGGGCTCGGTGAGCGTGACGTCCCGATACAGTCCGGCCGCCTCGAGGTCCTCCCCCTCGATGCGCGCCGCCTCCGCCAGCCGGAAGTTCCGCTCCGCTTCCGTCTGGCAGGCCGCGACGGCGACGAGCGTGAGGCCGAGCATGAGAGCGACCGGGCAGAAGGCTCTTGGCACTGAGGGCATCCTATCGACTAGTGTCCCGTCTCGGAAGTGAGGTTAGCATCGAGAGCGTCGAGGCGCCCGGATCGCAAGGCGCGGCGAAGGCGAAATACCGCGGTATTCAACATCACAGGATCAGCGGGTTCGAGTACTAGACCGACTTTTCGTCGTCCTGCTTCTCTGCCAGCTTGGCCACCGCCACGACTTTGTCTTCCCCGTCCAGTTGAATGAGACGAACGCCCTGCGTCGCACGGCCAAACACACCGAACCCGTTCACGCGTAGCCGCAGAATCATTCCTTGGGCGGTGATGGCCATGACCTCGTCCTCCTCGCGTACGAAGAGCACCGCCACGACGGCGCCGTTCCGCTCCGTCGATTTGATGTTGATGATTCCCTTTCCTCCGCGGAACTGGAGGCGGTAGTCCTCGAGTTTGCTCCGCTTGCCGAAGCCTTTGTCCGTAACCGTGAGCAGTGTTCCCTCGGCATCGACCGCTGCCATGCTCACCACCGCGTCGTCGCGCGAAAGCACGATCCCCTTGACGCCCATCGCGGTGCGGCCTACCGGACGTACGTCTTTTTCGGTGAATCGGATCGCCTGTCCGGCGCGGGTCGCCAGAACGGCCTGACTTTTCCCGTCGGTCACCTCGGCGGCGATGAGCTCGTCCTCTTTTCCGGTCCCGATCGCGATGATGCCGCGGGACAGCGGATTGGCAAAGGCGGAGAGCGGCGTCTTCTTGATGATGCCCCGGCGGGTTGCCATGAGCACGAACCGATCCTCCGGGAATTCCTTGACCGCGCAGACCGCGGCGAGCTTCTCCTCGGTTGCCATGGACACCAGATTCACAATGGCTTTGCCCTTGCCTGTCGCCCCCACCTCGGATATCGCATGTACCTTGAGCCAGTAAACCCTTCCACGACTGGTAAAGATGAGAATGTAGGCGTGGGTGGAGGCAATGAAAAGGTGGTCGACGAAGTCCTCGTCGCGGGTCTTCATTCCGATCCGGCCCTTGCCACCGCGTCTCTGGTTTCGATAGACGGTGACCGGACTCCGCTTGATATAGCCGGAATGGGATACGGTGATGACCATATCCTCTTCCGCAATCATGTCTTCGATGCTGATCTCTTTCGTCTTCTCGATGATCTCGGTGCGGCGCTCGTCGCCGTACTTCTCTTTGACCTCGGTGAGCTCGTCGCGGACGATGTCGCGAATCTTCTCCTCGCTGGCGAGAATGGCTTTCAGCTTCGCAACCCTTTTCTGAATCTCCTCGTACTCGGCAACGATCTTCTCCCGCTCCATGCCGGTCAGTCGCTGCAGCTGGAGGTCGAGGATGGCCTGCGCCTGCCTCTCGGTAAACTCGTAGCGCTCAATCAAGCCGCTGCGGGCTGCCGCGGGGGTCTGGGAGCTTCGGATCAACTGAATGACGTCGTCGAGATTGTCGAGGGCGGTGACGAAGCCTTCCAGAATGTGCGCCCGCTCCCCCGCCTTGCGCAGCTCGAACGCCGTCCGCCGGCGAACCACGTCGCGTCGAAAGTCGAGGACGTGTCGGACGATCTCCAGAAGTGGAAGCACTCGCGGCCGGTTGTCGACGATCGCGAGCATGTTGATGCCGAAGCTCGTCTGGAGCGCCGTGTGCTTGTAGAGGTTGTTGAGCACGACCTGACCGACTTCGCCACGCTTGAGATCGATGACGATGCGCATTCCGCGACGGTCGGACTCGTCGCGCATCTCAGAGATGCCTTCGATGCGCCGGTCGCGCACCAGCTCGCCGATTTTCTCGAGAAGCCTGGCCTTGTTGACCTGATAGGGGATCTCAGTCACCACGATCGCCTGGCGGTCCTTCGGCATGTCTTCGATGACCGCCCGTGCTCTCAGCTGAATCGTTCCCCGCCCGGTGCGGTAGGCCTGCTCGATGCCCTGGCGGCCGTGCAGGAACGCCGCGGTGGGAAAATCGGGCCCGGGGACGCGCGAGAGGAGCCCCTCGGTGAGCTCGTGCTCCGAAGACTCGGGATTGTCGAGCACGAAGATCATTCCGTTTACAACCTCTCGCAGATTGTGCGGCGGAATATTGGTAGCCATACCCACCGCGATCCCCGCAGCGCCGTTCACGAGCAGGTTGGGCACCGCGGTGGGAAGCACCGTCGGCTCCCTGGTGCCGCCATCGAAGTTGGGGACGAAGTCGACCGTTTCCATGTCGATGTCCCGCATCATGCTTTCGGCGAGCGCGGTGAGGCGGGCTTCGGTATAGCGATAGGCCGCCGGCGGGTCGCCGTCGACCGAGCCGAAGTTTCCCTGACCGTCGATGAGCGGCTGCCTCAGGTTGAAGTTCTGGGCCATTCGGACCAGCGTGTCGTAGACGGCCGCGTCTCCGTGAGGGTGGTACTTTTTCAGGACCTCTCCCACGATGCCGGCACACTTCGAGTACGGACGGTTGGAAAGCAGCCCCTCCCGGTACATCGCGTAGAGAACCCGCCGATGCACCGGCTTGAGCCCGTCGCGCACGTCGGGCAGAGCGCGGCCGATGATGACGGACATGGCGTAGTCCAGATAGGACTTCTTCATCTCGTCTTCGATGCTCACCGGCAGTCGCTCGGCAGCGAAAGACATTTTTTTCTCCTTTGTCGTTGCGGAGGACGCCCCGCTCGGGGCTCGACGGAGTCGACTTTACAGGGGGTCAGATGTCGAGATTGGAGACTTCGAGAGCATTTTCTTCGATGAATTGCCGGCGCGGCTCGACCGCATCGCCCATGAGGATGGTGAAAATCTCGTCGGCGTCCACTGCGTCGTCGATGTTGACTTTGAGCAGCACCCGAATCTCGGGGTTCATGGTCGTATCCCAGAGTTGCTCAGGATTCATCTCACCGAGGCCCTTGTAGCGTTGAATATGGAGGCCCTTCTTCCCTACCGAGAGAAGGTAGTCGATGAGGGCTTTGGGCGAGTCCAGCTCCTTCTCCCGCCCGTCGGTCTCCTCTTCGTCGCCCTGTCGGTCGGTAACGACCAGCGGCGGATTCTCGAACGGCTCGACGTCCTGATAGAGCTCCAGGAGCGTCCTGTACTCCGCAGCGGCCATGAAGTCCCGGCTGATCGGCTTCACCCACCGCTGACCGTTCGTGTTCTCCGCCGAGGGCACGATCTTGAAGAGTTTGTGCTCCTCGTCGGGCAGAACCGAGGCTTCCCATCCAGCCTCCCGGAAGGGCTCGAGCGCCTCTTCCAGCCAGTCCTTGTCTGCCAGCATCGACTCGTCGGCTCCCACCCTGAGGAACTCGTTCAGTATCGCAACCGGGTAACCGCGCTGCTCCAGGCGCTCGAGGTGCTTCCGGTAGCTGACCATCCTATTCAGAAGCCGGGCAAGCTCTTCTCCCGCGTACTCCCGCTCGATGGCGGGAATCTGCACACTGCGGTTCTCCACCACGCGCGCCAGCAGGTGATTGTCCAGTTGGCTATCATCCTTGAAGTAGAGCTCTTTCTTGCCTTTCTTCACCTTGTACAGGGGCGGCTGCGCGATGAAGAGGTGCCCCCCCTCGATGATCTGAGGCATCTTCCGGAAAAAGAACGTGAGAAGCAGCGTCCTGATGTGCGAGCCGTCCACATCGGCATCCGTCATGACGATGATGCGGTGGTAGCGAAGCTTGCGGAGATCGAACTCCTCGTCGATGCCGGTTCCGAGGGCCGCGATGATGACATTGATCTCTTCGTTCTCGAGCATCTTGTCGAGGCGGGCTTTCTCCACATTCAAGATCTTGCCCTTCAAAGGCAGGATGGCCTGGAACTTACGGTCTCTCCCCTGTTTGGCGGAGCCACCGGCTGACTCGCCTTCCACCAGGTAGAGTTCCGAGAGTGCGGGGTCCCGCTCCTGGCAGTCCGCGAGCTTTCCGGGGAGCGACGTGGCGTCGAGTGCACCCTTTCGACGCGCGAGGTCCCGCGCACTGCGGGCGGCTTCACGAGCCCGTGCCGCGGCGACCGCCTTTGCAACGACTCTTCGCGCTATCCCCGGGTTCTCCTCCAGAAAACGCGCAAACTGCTCGTTTAGCAACGAGTCCACGAAGCCTTTCACTTCGCTATTCCCCAGCTTGGTCTTCGTCTGACCCTCGAACTGGGGATTCGGCACTTTGACACTGATCACCGCGGTGAGTCCCTCGCGGATATCCTCTCCTTCGATCGCTCCTTGCAGGTCTTTGCTGAGATTATTCTTCGAGACGTACTGGTTGACGGTTCTCGTCAAGGCGGCACGGAAGCCGGCGAGGTGGGTGCCCCCCTCGTGCGTGTTCACGATGTTCGTAAAGGTGTAGATGGCCTCCTGATAGCCTTCGTTCCACTGCATCGAGATCTCGCACTCCATGCCTTCGGCAGCGGTCTGAAAATAGAGGGCCGGAGAATGGAGCGCGTTCCGGTTCTTGTTCAGATACTCGACAAACGAGACGATGCCTCCCTCGAAATGAAACTTTTTTTCCTTCCCATGCCGCTCATCGGTGAGCTGAATCGTGATCCCTTGATTAAGGAAGGCCAGCTCGCGGAAGCGTTGCGCGAGGGTGTCGTAGCTGAAGTCCTTGGTCTCGAAGATCGTGGCGTCCGGCTCGAAGGTAATTGTGGTGCCGGTCTTCTCGGTCGCGCCAACGACTTCGATATCTCCCTCCGGAATCCCACATTTGTACGTTTGTCGGTAGACGTTTCCATCCCGACGGATCTCCAGCTCGAGGCGCTCGGACAGCGCGTTGACCACCGAAACACCCACACCATGGAGCCCTGCGGAGAACTTGTACGATCCGTCGTCGAACTTGCCGCCGGCATGAAGTCGGGTCATCACGACTTCCGCTGCCGGCTTCCCTGTCTTCTTCTCTATGTCGGCCGGAATTCCCCGGCCGTCGTCCGCAACCGTCACGCTGTTGTCCACATGAATGGTCACGTTCACGAAGGTACAATAGCCCGCGGAGGCCTCGTCGATACTGTTGTCGACGACTTCGTAGACTAGGTGGTTGAGTCCGGAGAGTCCGGTCGAGCCGATGTACATCGCCGGCCGCATGCGGACACCCTCGAGCCCCTCGAGCACTCGAATCTTGTCCGCGGTGTATCCTGACGGAACCTGGAAAACTTCTTCTTTTTGTGGCTCTTCCATTTTCCCGTTGTCTCTCTCTTGCTCCTCGGTCCTATATCCAGATACTATTCGCGCCTCGCGCCTTGCCAAGGGGGCACCCTTTATTAGACTTCACCCAAAAATACGAACCTATTCTTGCGCGGACCCTAAAGTCTCATTGGCATGACGACGTAGCAGTAGTCGGTCTCGGCGTCATCCTCCGGGCGAAGCAGGCCCTGAGAGGAATCATCCTTCAGCTCGAATCGGACCTCCCTCGTTCCGGCCGCGTTGAGAAAATCGAGAAGGTACTGCCCGTTGAACCCGATCTGTATGGATTCTCCTTCGTAGCCCGCCTCTATGGTCTCCCGGGCTTCGCCGAGCTCCGGATTCTGGGAAGATATCTCGATCTTGCCCGACTCGATGCCGAACCGGACCGCTCTCGATCGCTCGTTCGCCAGCAGGGACACGCGCCGGATCGCCCCCATCAGATCGTCCCGCCCGCAGGTGATCGCCTTGTCGTTCTCCTTTGGGATCACCTTGTCATAAGCAGGAAACTGGTCGTCCACCCTTTTTGATACCAGAAGCCTCTCTCCCATCCGGAAGAACAGATGATTCTCCGACTCCGATAACTCCACTTCCTCCTCTCCCTCTCCCAGCATCTTCAAGAGCTCCAACAAGGTCTTCTTCGGGATGATTACGCTCGCGGTCCCTGCTGACCCATCGGGTCGCTTCAAGGCTATATAGGCCAGCCGATGACCGTCGGTAGCTATCATCCTTAGATCCTCCTCGGCGAGCTCCAGCCGTGCGCCGTTGAGAAAATACCGGTTGTCGTCCGAGGTAATTGCAAAACTCGTCTTGTTGATGATCTCACCAAAAGCGCGCCCGGGAATCGTGGTCACGGTTCCCTCCGGTGACTCGGCCAGCGAAGGGAACTCGGTCTTGCCGAGCCCCACCATCTTGAAATAGGACCTGCCGCTTGTGATCGACGCCCAAAAATTCTCGAGCTCCTTGATCCGAATCTCGCTCTCGGGTACGGCCCGGACGATCTCGAAGAGCTTCTTGGCCGACAGCGTCAGCGCCCCCTCTTCTTCGACCTCGGCAGGAAGCCGGCAGCGCAAGCCGACGTCGAGATCCGTCGCCGCCAGCTCCAGGCCCGAGCCGGAGGCCTCGATGAGGACGTTGGCCAGGATCGGAATCGTGTTCTTCCGTTCGACGATTCCCTGAATGAGAGTAAGCTCACGAAGAAGGCGGTCCCTCTTGGCGGTAAACTCCATCTCTTAATCCTCTATAGATCCTTATCTACAGATCTAAGGTAATTATATCAATAATGTACTGTGCAGAAAAATAATAACCTCTGTAAATTAATAACTATAAAGTACTTAGAATGCACATAGGTTGTGGGCAAGTTGAAGGAAGGATCTGGCCGGGTTGTTGAGATCCGGGCGCGAACAATCGCTTCCGGGACTTGTCCACAGGGACATACACCGGGTTTTCCGCGGGCCCTTCCACAGGCTAAACCGTTAGTGGAAGGAGTCGAGAAACCCCTGGACGAGCTTGTCGAAGTCGGCCTCGGTCTTGCGAAGGCGCTCGATCTTGCGCAAGGAGTGGATGACGGTGGAGTGGTGCTTGCCCCCGAACGCCTTCCCGATGTCGGGCAGACTGGCTTTAGTAAGGTTTTTGCAGAGGTACATGGCGATTTGACGGGGAAGGGCGACGGACTTGGAGTTGTTCCGGGCCTTGAGGTCGGAGACGCGGAGGCCGTAGCGGTCGGCCACGAATTTATGGATCATGTCGAGGTTGATGACTTTGTTGTCGTTGGGCAGAAGATCTTTGAGTACGTCTCGAGCAAGGGCGAGGTCGATATCGCGACCGGTCAGGGATGAGAAGGCTATGAGCCGGATCAGAGAGCCTTCGAGTTCCCTGACGTTGGACTTGATTTTTGATGCGATGAAAATTACGACGTTGTCGTTTAGATGGACTCCTTCGGCCTCCGCTTTCTTGCGGAGGATGGCTATCTTGGTCTCCAGGTCGGGCGCCTGAATGTCCGCGGTGAGACCCCACTCGAAGCGGGAACGGAGGCGCTCTTCCAGGGTCGGGATTTCACGCGGGGGCGCATCACAGCTCAGCACGATTTGCTTCTGTGAGTCGTGGAGTGAGTTGAAGGTGTGAAAGAACTCTTCCTGTGTTCTTTCCTTCCCGGCAATGAACTGGATGTCGTCGACGAGGAGCACATCGTAGGAACGGTGCTTTTCCCTGAAATCGAGAATGCGATCGTAACGGATGGCGTTGATGAGATCGTTCATGAACTTCTCGGCAGAGATGTAGACTAGGCGAGTGGTTGGAACCTGCCGTAGAACATGATGTCCGATCGCGTGGAGTAGATGGGTCTTGCCGAGGCCGACACCACCGTAGATAAAGAGTGGATTGTAGGCTCGCGAGGGTGTCTCGGCGACCGCGCGGGCAGCGGCGTGGGCAAACTGGTTACTAGTGCCCACAACGAAGCTCTCGAACGTGTAGCGCTCGATCAACCGCGGCGCGGGTTCGGGGGCGGCGCCGGTGGAGGTGGGTCTCTCCTTTACGCCTTTCTCGGACGCGGAAGTGGAATCGGCGGGCTTGGTCTCGAACACAACTTCTATCTCTGGGCGGTGGAGCTCGTCCAGCGACTCGTGGATGATGCCCGAGTAGTGCTTGTTGAGCCAGTCCCTGAAGTGCGCATTCGGTACGAGAACGCCAACCGTGTTGCCTGCTTCGAAGAGGAGGCGAGTAGGCCGAAACCAGATATTGAAACTGTGGCGGTTAATCTTCGACTGAATGCGTTCGAGAATATCTTCCCAAAGGTTCATTGACTATGTGGATGATATAAAAGAAGTTATTTACTCCAGGGTCGGAATGCCACCGCCGAACATATGGAAGCACGAGACTCTGTTATCCACAAAGAGTTCAACAAATGTGGAAAAAAACACCCTACGAGGGACCCCCTCCTCGTTGCTCGATATTTGTATTCGGCTTTTTTTCCGACCGGACGAGGGACGTAATCTAGCACATGGTCGGCGGGCGGACAAGAGAAAAGGAATTTAAATGCGGAAAAAAATTAATAACCATGGTCGTTGACACCATATCATGTGCCGGGTAGTACGACTGGGTTCGCCATTCGCCGGGGCGACTCGTGGCCGATGAGGAGATGACTTTAGATGAAGAGGACGTTTCAACCGAATCGACGCCGCCGCAAGAAGACGCATGGCTTTCGATCGAGGATGCGCACGAAGGGTGGACGGGGGGTGCTTGCACGTCGACGCAGGAAGGGTCGGCAGCGTATCGCGGTGTGAGGGCTCGCGCCGAGAGAATCCGCTTTGAGGATCGCTTGCGCGAGCGGCGGGAATTCGAGCGGGTCTATGCGGAGGGAAAGCGCGTCGCCTGTCCCTACTTCATCGCTTTCGTGCTGCTGAAGTCGGCTTCGGCGCAACTGCGGCTGGGTGTTGTGGCTTCGCGGCGTGTCGGCGGCGCCGTCGTCCGTAATCGAGCCAAAAGATGGCTGCGAGAAGTGTTTCGCCGCCACCGACCGGAGCGGTCGGTGGGGGCGGATGTGGTTCTGGTCGCCAGACGCTCGATTCAGGACACCGCGTTCGAGAAAGTGGAGAGGTCCTATCGCGGGGTGATGGGGCGGGTCTTTGGAAGCCTTTATTAAGAAACTGGATCGAGGCGTTGCGGGAGTCGTCCTGGTGACCGCGATCCTCTCTTACCGGGCAACACTCGGAGTGTTGCTTCGGGGTTGCTGTCGCTTTAATCCTTCGTGCTCTCACTACTCGGAAGAAGCCATCAGAAAGCACGGTGCGGTGAGGGGCACGTGGTTGACCATAGCTCGTCTCGCTCGCTGCCATCCCTTTCACCGCGGCGGATTCGACCCGGTGCCTTGAGGTCCTGGAAGAGACGATAAGGCCGAGAAGCAGCGACAAGACCAATCATGGAAAAAAGGGTTCTGCTAGCGTTCGGCTTGTCGTTCCTCATGTTCGTGGTGTGGCTGCGAATTTTTCCTCCCGTTCCACCGGAGCCAGTGGAGCCTCCGGGCGGAGCGCCGGTCGGCCAGCCCGGCCAGTTCGGGCAGTTCGGGGAGATGCCGGCTCCCGGTACGGACGTGCCGGAGTTCGCGAGTGGTGATCCCGTCATAGAGGAGGTTCCAGAAGAAAGGCTCGAGGAGGGGGCGGAGCAGGTTGCGCCGGTCGAGGCAGTGGCAGCTTCGAGAGAAGCGAGGATCGTCGTCGACACACCTCTTTACCGGGCCGTTCTCACCAACCGGGGCGCGGTGATCGAGAGCTTCCGGCTCAAGGAGTTTCTGGACTCGGATGGCGAGCCCTACGAGATGATCCCGCAGCAAGGTCGTGAGGAGCTCGGAATCCAGCCGCTTCAACTCCAGCTCGAGCAGCCGAAGTGGAACCGCGAGGTTCAGGAGGCGTTGTTCGAGAGCTCGTCGGCGAGGCTCGATGTCGCGCCGGGTGAGCTGACCGAGCTCGTGCTCCGCTTTGCGGACGGCAGAGGTCTGGAGGTCACGAAGACACTCCTCGTCGATGGCTCCAGCTACGAGATAGGTGTTTCCGTGTCGGTCATGCGCCGAGGGGAGGAAATTGCCAAGACGGTGCTCTACGGTCCAGGCGTGGGCAACGAGTCCGCGGAGAGTCGCTACGTCGGAACGGAGAAGGGCGTCATCGTCGCGCGAGGCGAGGCACACAGCTTTGACGCGGGCGACATCGAGGGGGGCATCGACCGCATGGAACTGTCCGCGGTGAGCGGTAGGGGTAATGGCGTTGCCTCCCACTACTTCACCGGTTTGATGGTGCCGAAAGGCGAGGGCGTGTACGGAGCCAGGTTGGCGGTGCGGGGGCTTCCGGAAGAGGAAGGGGGACGGAAGGAGCGGAGCTTCATTACCGCTGCGCTGGATACGCGACAGTTGAGCGAGTTCACGCTCTACATCGGCCCGAAGAAGCTCGAGTACCTCGATGAGCTGGGGCCCGGATTTCGCAATATCGTCGAGTTCGGCGACTGGATGCGAGCCCTGGCCATTCCTCTTCGCTCCGGCTTGATGGCAATCTACGACGTCGTCGGAAACTACGGCTGGGCGATCGTGGCGCTCACACTCCTCATCAATGTCGTGCTGGCGCCCCTGAAGCACTACAGCTATACGTCGATGCGCAAGATGCAGAAGCTGGCGCCGCAGGTCAAACGCATCCAGGAGCGGTACAAGAAGCTGAAGCCCACCGATCCCCGCCGCCAGGAGATGAACAAGGAGATCATGGCGCTCTATCAGGAGAAGAAAGTGTCCCCGCTTTCGGGATGCTTGCCGATGCTCCTGATGATTCCCTTCTTCTTTGCCTTCTACCGGGTGTTGATGGCGAGCATCGAGCTTCGGCAGGCGCCGTTCGTGTTCTGGATCCAGGACCTATCGGTGATGGACCCCTACTTCGTGCTGCCGATCATGATGGGAGCAAGCCAGCTCCTGATGCAGAAGATGACGCCACAGACGTCGGCGGACCCGATGCAGGCCAAGGTAATGGCCTTCATGCCGGTCATCTTCACATTCATTCTCGCAACGGCCCCATCCGGCCTGGTGCTGTACTGGTTCGCGAACAACCTTGTCTCCATGGGCCAGCAAACGATGACGAACCATTATCTGAAGGAGCGCGAGGCGAAGCAAGAAGCCCAGGAGGCGGCGGAGAAAAAGAAATCGAAAAAGAGCGCGAAGCGCTCAAGGGATCGAGACGGTCGCGTTAAAGAATTGAGTCGCAAGGAGTAGGGCTTTGAGCGAGAGTACGCCGGAGATTTCGGTAGCCGAGGAGATCCAGACCTTTCTGAGGAAGCTGATCGAGCACGCCGGGTGGGAGCTCGAGGTTGACATCGGCGAGAAGGATGACGAGACGGTCTATCTCGAGCTGGACGGAGAGGATCGGGACGACATCCTTCAGAATCGGGCCGAGGTCATGGAGGCACTCCAGTATCTGCTGAATCGCATGTATGGGCGCCGGCTCGAGACGAAAAGGGTTCCTCGTGGATTGTGGCGGGTTTCGGAAGCGCAAGGAGGCCGAGCTCCGGGAGATTGCGAAGCGGATCTCCGATCGCGTCCGCATGACCGGCAACGAGGAGTCGCTCGGCCTGATGAACGCCTATGAGCGGCGCATCGTCCACCTCGCCGTCGCGGAGACGGACGGCGTTTCGACGATGAGCAGCGGCGACGGGCTCATGAAGCGCGTCGTCATTCGACCCGCCTGAGCTGCAAAGCCTCTCCGGCGGGCCCCGAGACGAGTCGCGCACAGGGCTTCGAGCAGGCCCGACCATCGCACGAACCGTGACCTTCCAGGAGGAGCTCCAGCGGGAGCTCGACGAGACGCTGCCTCGAGAGACCCTCGATCGACTCACTCGCCTGGATGCGCGACTCGAGTCGTGGTCCGAGGCGATCCGGCTAGTGGGGTTCTCGAACCGGCGGGAGAGACTGTGCCGCTACTTCGCGGAGGCGCTCCGGGCTCTCCCGTGGCTTCCGCGAAAAGGCTCCGTTCTCGATGTCGGCAGCGGAGGTGGCAGCCCAGCCCTGCCCCTCGCGGTGGCCCGCCCGGCGCTCGCCTGGACGCTCCTGGACTCGAACCGCCGGAAATGCGTCTTCCTTGAAGAGATGGCCAGAGAGCTCTCGCTTTCCGGGGTGGCGGTAAGGAACGCTCGATTCGAGGACCTCGAGGGGCAGGCGGAACGGGATGCGGTGACTGTTCGAGGTCTCGAGCTGGGAGGTGATTTGTGGCGTCGGCTCCTGGCGTCGGTCGCGGTGGATGGCGCTGTTCTGTGGTTCTCCAGCCGGCGCCGGCTGGAGGAAGGTGCAGAAGAGATGCTCGCCGGGCACTGGCCGGTGCGAGTGGGTGGCCCCCACTCGCTGTCTAGTCCCGGCTGTTCGGGGGGCTGGCTCCTGGTGGTGGAGCGGCTGGAGGATGTTTCACGTGAAACGCTCCCGCGGAAGAGCTGATTCGGGAGAAAACATAACGCAAAGGCGCAAAGGCGCAAGACAAAGACCTGCCCCCGCCTTCTCCTGGCCCCCGGGGGGCTTGATGTCGTGGTATCGTGTCCTTGCGGTAGTAGTGCGTGAGAACGTGGGGGCGATTCGGTAAGCTGAACGCCGGGTGTGTTGTTTTTCTCGCGGGCAGAGAGAGAGGGAAAAAAGGACTGGACAAACGCTGGCTGACTGTGTAACCTCAGGCTGGGAGGAAAACAGTGACCCAGGCAGGAAACGCTGCACTCGACACCGCAGCCAAGCGACCCACCTTTTGCGGCACGACCGTGACCGACGAGGAATGGAGCGTGCTGACGGAGATCATCGCCACGTGTGGTCTGTCCCGGCACGAGCTGGCGCGCACGATCTGTGAGGGCCTGGGGTGGGTTCGTCGGAACGGCAATCTCAAGACCCGGGAATGCTACGAGTACCTGGAGGTTGTCGAAGCGAAGGGGCTGGTGACGTGTATGCGTCCGGTGTCCCCATGACGCATTCGCCCCGGAATAGGGGGTTTATGGCACGGGAACTGCTAAGGGGTGGAGGCGGGAGTAGGCTGCCAGCGGTCGGGTAGAAGCTCGTGGATGCGTTTTTGTGGCCATCCGTCGGCGAGCTTGCGGAGCACGTCAGTGAGGTACGGGAGAGGCGGGACGTTGTGCTGTGCGCAGGTGCGCATGAGGCTGTAGAGAACGGCGGTGCGTCGCGCGGCGTCGTGAGAACCGCAGAAGAGATAGTTGCGTCGACCGAGTGCGATGGCCCTCATTTGTTGCTCACAGATATTATTGTCAAGGCTTAAGCGTCCATCGTCGACGAAGCGAGTGAGAGCGGTCCAGTGGTTGAGTGGGTAACCCGTGGCCATGGCAAGGTCCGAGCTGGGCGGTTCGCTTCGATGCGTCAGCACAAACCACCGTTTCAGCTTCTCGAGTACCGACGCCGAGCGCTCCTTGCGAAGTAGCGTCCGCTCGTCGACCGACAGCTCCCTCGCATCGGCCAGGCGTTCGATGCGATACATCCTTGCGATCAGCTTGAGCGGGTAGGCGACGCGGCAGTCCATGTCTTTGAGGGCAACCAGCCTTCGTCGTGCATGCGCCCAGCACCGACTTCTTCCGCGGAGGCCACCGTGCCGTTAAACACGCGATCGAACACGCTCGCGGCGTCGGCCTGCACGTATCCCGTGCGGCCCGCCAAAAACTCCCACGGACCCGTCGCTCCTTCGCCCGTCGGCGCGTAGCGAAACACCACGTCTCGGTCGTCGCCCATGTAGCACCACATCGTGCCTCGCTCGATGTTCTCCGGGCTTTGCGGATCGAGCACTTTCACTCCGGTGGCATCGGTTCGGATGACATCGGCCTTCAGGACCCGCTTCTCCAACTGGTCCACAAGCGGCTCCACAAGGTTTGCCACCTCGCCCACCCAATCCGACATCGTGGAGACCGCAATCCCCGCGCCGCTACGGGCGTAGATACGATGCAAACGGTGAAGGGGAACGTGGTCTACGTACTTGCTCACCACCACATGAGCTAAAAGCGAGGCGTCAGCGCTGCTCCGCTCGATCACCGGGGCCGGGCCCTCGGCTCTCGTGACGCCTTCCCGGCACTTCCCGCAGGCGTACTTCTCCAGATGGTACTCATGCTCGATGAAGTGCCCCGGCACGTACTCGAGCCTCCGTCGGACGTCTTTACCGAGAGGCTTCTTGAGTTTGCCGCATCGAGAGCAGCCCCGCTCCTCTTCAGGTATCTCGCGCAAGTGAACCTGGCGTTCGATCCCGTCCGTTCGGATTGTTTCGCGGCGCGGTTTGTTGCCCTTGCCTCGTGGCCGAGTCTTTTTCGCTTCTTCGATCTGCTGTTCCAGCTCCGCGTCTTCCCGAGCCTCGGTTTGTGGGTCGAGCTCCGGCTCCAGCTCTTCACCACCGCTTTGGCTCATCAGCTGCTCGAACATCAGCTGGAGCTGTCCGGGGTCCACCTTCTCGGAGCGCTTGCCTACTCGTTCCCTCTGAAGCTTCAACACCATCAGCTCCAGCTCTCTCGATTTGCGCAACACCGCATCCAGCGCCGAGACCAGCAGGTCGAACGCTTCCTCCGTCTTGCCCTCGCTTGCTAGACTTCGGGCCGAATCCCGAATCTGCCCCAGAGCGTTGGGCGCCCTCGTACTGCCAGCGCCCTCTCGGCGCAGCGCATCGATGGCCTCCTTGAGCAATCTCTCCGCTCAGCTTACGAACCCAACAGCACCTAAGTCACGCACTGCTGCCGCAAGGACACGTGGTATCCTTCAACCCCTTATCCCGATGAGGAAGATCGTAGCGATAGCCAACCAGAAGGGCGGCGTGGGCAAGACCACGACCGCCATCAACCTGGGGGCGGGCGTCGCCGCCGCCGAGCGGAAGGCTCTCCTCGTCGACATGGACCCCCAGGCGAACCTGACGAGCGGCCTGGGCCTCGACCCTACCAGATTCGAGGGAACGACCTACTCCGCCCTCATCGAGGGCGTGCCGCTCCGGGAGCTCATTACCGGGACCGAGCTTGCGGGGCTGGAAGTGATTCCATCGTCGCGGAACCTGACCGGAGCCGAGCTGGAGCTCGTTGACCAGCCGGAGCGCGAGTACCGACTCCGCGGCCTTCTAGAGCCCCTGGTCGGAGACTACGACTACATCTTCATCGATTGCCCGCCGTCGCTCGGGCTTCTGACCGTGAACGCCCTGGTGGCGGCCGATTCGGTGCTGATCCCCCTGCAGTGTGAGTTCTTCGCCCTCGAGGGCATGAGCGAGCTCATGTCGACCGTCCGAAGGGTGCGCGGGGCGTTCAACTCCACATTGACGGTTGAGGGTATCGTGTTCACGATGGTGGACGAGCGGGCCAACCTGACCGGCCAGGTCATGGCGAATGTGAAGGAGTACTTCCCGGGTGCTGTGCTCGACAGCTTCGTCCCCAGAAACATTCGTCTGGCCGAGGCGCCATCGTTCGGAAAACCGATTCTGCTCTACGACATCCGATCGAGAGGTGCGGAAGCCTATCTCTCACTCACCAGGGAGCTCCTGCAGCATGAAGCGCAAAGCGCTGGGTAAGGGCCTGTCGGCCCTGCTGCCGGAAGAGCCGCGCGACCAGGCCAGTGGTCAGTCGCTTCTGGAAGTGGACGTCGATCGGATAGACCCCAATCCCGAACAGCCGCGGCAACATCTAGACGACGCGAAACTGGCGGGGCTGGCACAGTCCCTCTCGCAACAGGGTGTCATGCAACCCCTGCTCGTTCGCAGGGCGGGTCCTCGATTCGAGCTGATCGCGGGCGAAAGGCGCTGGAGGGCGGCTCGCAAAGCCGGGCTCGAGCGCGTCCCGGTGATGATCCGCCGGGCCGGGGACAAGGAGCTCCTGGAGCTGGCGCTGGTCGAGAACATCCAGAGGGAGGAGCTCAACCCGATCGAGGAGGCGGCTGCCTATCAGCGGCTCATCTCGGAGTTCGGCTACTCCCAGGAGCAGGTCGCGTCCCGAGTCGCGAAGGACCGCTCGACCGTGGCCAACCTGGTCCGGCTGCTCCGGCTACCCCGGGATATCCGCCGGCTCATTGCCGAGCAGAAGCTGGCCCCTGGTGCGGCGCGGCCGTTGCTTTCTCTGCGAAGTGCCGCCGACCAGACGCGCATCGCGGATGAAACGGTGCGAAAGGGACTGAGCGTGCGAGCAGTCGAAGGACTCGTCAAGCGAGCCCTGGGAGAGCAGAAACAGACGCCCAAGCCTCGGCGGGCGGACCCGAACACGCGGGATGCGGAGCGGCGGCTCGAGGAAGCGCTGGGGACGCGGGTGCGGATTCACAGGCGGCGAGGAGGCAGCGGGCGGCTGGAGATCGAGTTCCACAGTGAAGAGGAGCTCTCGAGGGTTTTCGATCGGTTGGTACGACGCCAGAGAGGCCGCTCGAGCCGCTGAGACTGTCACAAAACAAGCATTGCGCGCATAGCAGCCATTGAAAAGGAGTCAGAAACGTTGAAGAAACGGAAGGGTGAGCTCTCGGGTTTTCTGGATCACGAGACCGAGCTCAAGGGAGACATTTCTTTTGCGGACATGCTCAGGATCAACGGCAAGTTCGAGGGCTCCATTCGTTCCGGGAGGACCCTCATCGTCGGCGAAGGGGCGGACGTCCATGCGGATATCGAGGTCGAGACGATATTCGTGAGCGGTAGGCTGCGCGGCAGCATTCGGGGCGCCGAGCGCGTCGAGCTTCTCAGTACCGCGCGGGTCCAGTCCCAGCTGGACACGGCGGTTCTGGTCGTCGAAGAGGGTGCCATCTTCGAGGGTGAGTGCTCCATGAAGGGCGCCAGCGGGCCCCGCGAGGTCGCATCCGACAAGTTGACGAAATTCGCATCTTCAGAATGACCAAAACCCGCCCCGCGTGAGCGGGAAATGCCGGCCAGCTGGCCCTCGGCCCCCTCCCGGATCTCTCCTGGTCGTCGGGGCGCAACCTTTTCGTGATCTTGATCATTTTTCTACTAGAAATGTTCTCTTGATATAAAAGGAAAAATGGGGTGTCCTTCACAATCCTAAATAAAGAAAACGGTCGCAGCTAAGCGGCCGATGGAGGGACACCTCAATGAAAAGCAGTATCACGCGGGAGGAGTTTAGTAAAGAAGTAAGTCGTCTATCCGAGGAGTTCGCGGAGCAAGTGTGGCAGGCGGTCGTGGAAGCGGAAGCTGATGTCGAACGGTGTGACGAGTGGATGCGGGTCAAGGGCAGCGAATACCTGCGTGAGGTACTGGGCAAGGCGCTCAGCCAACGCTCGGAACGACTCGGTGTGTCAGGCGCATGCGAATGCGGCGCGTCGATGGAGTTTCGACAACATCGAGCGTTCCGGGTGCACACGGTACTGGCGGGTCGGGATGTGGAGCTGAGTGTGGTTTACGCTCAGTGCTGTGAGTGTCGTCAAGGCAAGTATCCGCTGCTGGAAGAGATGCGGGTGGACCAGGAGGGATTCACGCAAGCCTTACAAGAGTTGTCGCTGTTGGCAGGAGTGATCGAACCCTACCGCTCGGCGAGCGAGCAATTGCTGCGAAAGTTCACCGGGGTGGTCGTGAGCTCCGAGAAGATTCAAAGCTTGGTAGGCGCCGATGGGAAAAAGGCGGAGGGTTTTTCGAAAGAGCCTGCGAACGAGGTGGAAGCTGGAACGGGCAGACGCCATAAGGGACCGCTGTACATAGGGATAGACGGCGGGATGGTATTCGTGGACGGCCGCTGGCAGGAAGTCAAGCTAGGCTGCCTTTATACCGAGCAAGGGCGTGTGCAGAGCAAGCTCGGACGCGGAGAGTTGACCGAACGACAGGTCGTAGGGGTTCGAGGTAGCCCCGAAGCACTCGGCGAGGTTTTGTGGCCTCGCTCTTGCTCAATGGGGGCGGAGTCTCGCAAGGTCGTCATCCTGGGTGACGGTGCGCCGTGGATTTGGAATCTTGCGGAGGAGCTGTTCACCGATCGAGTCGAGATCCTTGATTGGTATCACGCCGACGAGAATATCAGCCGTGTGGCACGGGTGGTTTTCGGCGAAGGCACCGACGAAGCCGCACAGTGGCGCAAATCGCAACTCGACCGTCTATACGAAGACGCCGTGGATGAGGTGATCGAGGGTTTGCGGTTTCTGAAAAAGCGTCATCGTTCCAAAGACGAAGAGATCGACAAGCTCACCGGCTACCTCGAGAGAAACGGGCATCGAATGAAATACAGAACGTTTCGACAAAGCGGCTACTACATCGGCAGCGGTGCCGTGGAAAGTGCCGTGAGCCACGTTATGCAACAAAGGATGAAGCGAGTCGGGATGAGATGGCACGCCGCTGGGGCCGATGCAATGCTCGCGCTGCGCTGTGTCTTCCGAAGCACGGGCGCCTGGGATTCGTTCTGGAACTATCGAAAACAGGTCGCATGAACGGAAGTCGATTGCGCCCGGTCCAGCGGTTATCTTGCAGTCCCGGCAGCGCTTGTGATAGCTTTTTTGGTCGCCTTTCATTTGGACGAGCGTCGATGAGACGCCGGGTTCTCTCGGCGGGCGAAAGGTCGAGACGTTGTCACAAAGCCAGACTTCACCACGGGAAAAAGTTGGCCTCTCGGTCGTGTTTCCCGCCTACAACGACGCCGGCACGATTCCCAGCATGGTCATCGCCGCTCGCGTCGCGGCACGACAGGTGGCGGATGAGTACGAGATCATCGTGGTCAACGACGGCAGCAAGGATAATACGGCAGAGGTGCTGGCGGAGCTGGAGACGGTCTTCAAGGAGCTCCGGGTCATCCACCACCCGGTGAACCGCGGCTACGGTGGGGCACTCCGCACGGGATTCAGCTCCGCGACGAAGGACCTCGTTTTCTACACCGACGGCGACGCTCAATATGACCCCCGGGAGATGACGCGGTTGTTTGCGGTCTGGGACGATACGAGCGAGTTCGTGAACGGAACGAAGATGGGTCGATCGGATCCGCTCCACCGCAAGATCGTCGGTCGGCTGTACCACTGGGCGGTGCGGCTGAGCTTCGGCCTGCGGCTTTCGGACGTGGACTGCGATTTCCGTCTCTTCCGGAGGAGCATCTTCGACCGCGTGGAGCTCACCAAGTCGAGTGGGGTCATTTGTGTGGAGCTCATGAAGAAGGTCCAGGACGCCGGGTTCCGAATCCAGGAGGTCCCGGTGCATCATTTTCGTCGGGCCTGCGGCAAGAGTCAGTTCTTCAACTTTCCCCGCGTCGCAAGGACCCTCCTGGACTTGACTCGCTTGTGGATCGACCTCGTCGTCCGGAAGACGCATCTGAAGGACGAGCGCGCCTCGGCCTCCGGAGGCGCACCGGCCAGGAAATCTCAAAGCCTGGTCCGCTGAGCGGCGGAGTGCCGGTAGAGCTTCCCGATACGGATGTCCGCGATGGATCCAGAAAACCGCGAGCACTACCGGGACGTCTACGCGGGTAAGCGCGCCCTCATCACCGGGGGGCTCGGCTTCATCGGAAGCAACCTGGCGATAGCCCTGGTGGAGCTCGAGGCCGAGGTCCTGCTGGTGGACTCCCTGATTCCCGACTACGGCGGCAACCTCTTCAACATCAGCGGCGTCGAGGACCGGCTCAAAGTGAACATCGCCGATGTACGGGATGCCAATGGCATGCGCTATCTCGTCGGCGAGCAAGACTACCTCTTCAATCTCGCTGGCCAGGTAAGCCACATCGACAGCATGGAAGATCCGATGACGGATCTGGAGATCAACTGTCGGAGTCAGCTCTCGATCCTGGAGGCATGCCGGTACGTGAATCCGGAGATCCGAATCGTTTTTGCGAGCACGCGCCAGATCTACGGAAAGCCCGTCTCGCTTCCCGCCGACGAGCAACACCCGGTGCGACCCACCGACGTGAACGGCATCAACAAGACGAGCGGCGAGATGTACCACACGATCTATCACGAGGTCTATGGTCTCAGAACGACGTCGCTCAGGCTGACCAACACCTACGGTCCGAGGCAGCTGGTGAAGCACAGCCGACAGGGCTTTGCGGGCTGGTTCATCCGTCAGGTCGTCCGCGGAGAGACGATTCAGATCTTTGGGGACGGTGAGCAGAAACGTGATTTCAACTACGTGGACGATGTCGTGAGCGCGTTTCTCCTCGCCGGCGCCTCTCCGGAAGCCGAAGGCGAGATCTTCAACCTCGGAGCGAGCCCGCCAGTGTCGTTGAAGGATTTCGTCGAGCTTCTCTACGAAGTAGCTGGCGAGCCGCCGAGCTGGCGCTTGGTCCCGTTTCCCGAGGACCGCAAGCGCATCGATATCGGAGACTTCTACACCGACTACGGGAAGATCGAAGCCTTGCTGGGCTGGCGTCCCCTGGTGGAGTTGAGAGAAGGTGTCCGCCGGACCATCGACTACTACCGGAATCACATTGCCAGTTATCTGAGTTGAGCGGCGCAATCGTTCCCTTCGTCGATCTGAAGCGCTCCGGCGCCGAAGCGCTTCCGGCGGTCGAGGAGGCCGTTCGTCGCGTGCTGGCGTCGGGCTGGTACGTTCTCGGACCGGAGGTCACCGCCTTCGAGCAGGAGTTCGCTTGCACGATGGCGGTTTCCGAAGCCGTCGGCGTCGCCTCGGGAACGGATGCCATCTCGCTGGCCCTCGAGGCCTGCGGCGTGGGTCCCGGCGACGAGGTCCTCACCTCCCCCCTGAGCGCGGCCTTTACCGCACTCGCCATCACTCGTATCGGTGCGCGACCAGTCTTCGTCGACGTGGATCCCGAGACGCTGAATCTCTCGCCCGACGAGGCGCGAGGACGCATCACCGAGCGGACGAAGGCGATCGTGCCCGTGCACCTCTACGGCGGTCCGTGCGATCTCGAGACGGTGGGTCGACTGGCGAGAGAGAAGGGGCTTCGGCTCGTGGAGGACGCGGCGCAGGCACACGGCGCACGGTTCGAGGGGAAGCCGGTGGGGGGCTTCGGGCAAGCGGGCTGCTTCAGCTTCTATCCCACGAAGAACCTGGGCGCACTCGGCGATGGAGGCATGGTGGTCACAGACGATGCGGCACTCGCCGGGAAGGTGCGACGCCTGCGTAACGGTGGGCAATCGTCCCGCTACGTGCACGAGGTGGTGGGGATCAACAGTCGGCTCGACGAGATGCAGGCGGCCATTCTGCGGGCGAAGCTTCCGCATCTGAGTGCCTGGAACGACGAGCGTGGCCGAATCGCCGATCGTTATCGGAGGGGACTCGCGGAGAGCGCCGTGTCTTTCGTGGATTCTCACAAGGATGCGGATTCGGCCCATCATCTTTGTGTCGTGCGAGCCCCGGAGCGAGATGCGTTGGTCGAATTCCTGGACGAGCGTGACGTTCAAACGCTCATCCACTACCCTATCCCGATCCATCTCCAGGAGGCTTATCGGGACCTGGGCCAGGGCGAAGGCTCCTGTCCGGTGGCCGAAGCCGCGGCGGCGGAGATCGTGTCGCTTCCCCTCTATCCGGGGATCCTGGCGGAGCACGTCGAACGGGTCATCGCATCGGTGCGGGCATTCTACGAGCGCTGAGTATGTCGTCATTTCCGACCGCCCTCGCCACACTCGTTCTCCTGGTGGCACCCGGCCTGGTTTGGGTGACGGCCTTTGCCGGGAAGCGCATTCGGCTGACGCTGGGCGAGCAGCTGTTTCTGACCGTCGCAGGAATCTCGTCGTTTCCGGATGGGTCGCACTGGTCCTTGCCGAGCTCGGCCAGTTCTCGCCGGGACGGGTGGCGCTCGTCGTCGGTGCCGTCGTCGTCGTCGCCGCGATCTTTTTTCGCAAGCGACTGGCCTTCGAGCCAGGCAGCCTCGACCTGGTCGAGCTCGTGGTAGCGGTCTTGGTTCTCGGCTTCGCGCTTGTGGTCTACTTCCCTCCGTTCGAGTACACCCTGGGTGGCAAGGACCCGGGCATCTACGTGAACAGCGGCTTTCACATCGCGCGCGAGGGGAACATCCTCTACGTCGATCCACTCGTTCCGAACGTGCCCCCGGAGTACCGGGACCTGTTCTTTCGCGTGGACAAGGAGCTGCCACCCTGGAGTCAGGCGCGCTTTCTCGGCTTCTACCTCGAGAGTCCGGAGTCCGGACGGGTGCTTCCTCAAGGCTTCCACCTCTACCCTGTCTGGATCGCCATCGCCTCGAGTTTGTTTCAGATGAAATCGGGCCTGTATGTGACGCCCTTTTTCGCGTTGATGGGTGTCGCCGGTTACTTTCTGGCGTCGCGCCGGCTCTTCGGCTCAGAAGTCGCGGCCTGGTCGACGGTGCTCGTCGCGACGTTCCAGATTCAGGTGTGGTTCGCGCGTTTTCCGTCGGCGGAAGTCATGGTGCAGTTCCTGTACGCCCTCGGCCTGTGGGCCTTTTTCTTCATGCAGGAGAAGCGCTCGGCGCTTGCCGGCGTTCTTTCGGGCCTCGCGATTGGCTCGATTCTGCTGCTCCGGCTGGAGAGTATCCTGTTTCTCGTGCCGGTCGGGTTGTACATGGGTTGGCACCGATTGCGCCGCCAGTTCGGGGTTCCCGAGGTCGGTTTTCTGGTGCCGTTGCTCCTGCTGGGGACCCACGCTGTGATCCATGCCAGGGTTTTCGCCTGGCCCTATGTGGGAAGCGTCTTCAGTCGGTGGTACTGGCGATGGGTGGCGGATCATCTTGCGGTGCTCGCGATCGCTGGGCTCGTCGTCTTCCTCGCGGTAGACCGATTTGCGCCCGGGCTGGCCGGGAAGGCGCTCGAGCTCGCGCGTCGCCGCGCGGTGGGGATCTCGGCGGCGCTTGTCGTGTTCGCGCTCGCCTCGTATGCCTATTTCATTCGGCCGGTGTGGCACGCCGCGCGCACCGCGCCTCACGACGCGGAGGCCTTTCTCCGAATGAGCTGGTACCTTTATCCCGTCGGCGTCGCGATCGCGATCGCGGGCGTCATGCTGATCGTTGCGAAACCGGAGCGACGGTGGGCCTTCTTCGTTCTGGTGGGCCTGACGTTCTCGGTCTTCTTCTTCTACAAGATCCGGGTGTCGAACGATCACTTCTTCGGCATGCGCCGGTTCTTTCCGATCATTCTCCCCAGTTTTTTTATCGCCATGTCGTACTTCCTGGTGAGACTCCGGGAGCAGTTCGGAAGGCTTGGCGGTATCGCAGCGACGGTGATCGGCGTCTCGCTGGTGGTCATCTACACCGCGGACGGCCGGCCGCTGTGGACCCACAACGAGTTTCGCGGAAGCCTGGACTTCGTCGAAGAGCTCGCGCGGCACATCGACGACGATGATGTTGTGATCTTCCCTCGTCGCGAGGGGCTTCACTTGATGGAGCTGCCTCTTGCTGAGCTCCACGGGCGGCAGGTGCTCGAGTTCTACACGTTGAGGCCGAACCGGCTCCAGCTGGAAGGTCTGCTGAAGAGCTGGCGCGGGCGGTACGGGGACGTCTTTTTCATCACGAACTACAAAGTGTCGCTCTCCGGTCTGTTTACCCGTCACGTGAAGGACTTCCTGTGGCCCAGTGAGATCTACGAGTACACCTATTTGGGTCCGCCGAAAAAAGCCGTACCGTTCTCGCTGGGTTTCACGCTCTCGAAGGCGGTGGACCTCGACGCGCTGGCTGCCCGCCTGCCGCCGTTGACGCGCATCGATGTGGGAGGCCAGGGTGATGGCGAGCTGGTCGCCTGGTTTCACGGGCGTGAGCTCGACTCCGGCGTGAGCTACCGCTGGAGTCAGCAAACCTCGTCGGTGTTTCTCCCCGGTGCGAACCGGCGCATGAACTCCCTCCGTTTCCGACTCGCGGGACCCCGGGAGGAGGAAGTGCCACTCTCCGAGGTCACGATCCGTTTAAACGATCACATTCTTGGCACCATCGTCCCGGGGCGCGACTTCGAGGTTGTGACTGTCGAGGTGCCGGAGGACGTGGCGTCGCTACTCGACCGCGAGCACGCGGTCGTACGCATCGATGCGAAGCCCTGGCGTCCGAAGAACTTCATCGAAGGAGCGGACGACTTTCGAGATCTGGGAATTCGCCTCGACTGGATCGAAAGGGTGCAAAGATAATGTCCAAGCGGAAAAAACGTCTCGGGATTCTCACCGGTGGTGGCGACTGCGCCGGGTTGAACGCGGTGATTCGTGCGGCAGTGCGGACGGCCGCCTCCCTCGGCTGGGAGCCGGTCGGAATTCAGGAGAGCTTCGGTGGCCTCCTCAACACGAAGAAGAGTCGTGTGCTCCGACCGGTTGATGTTCGAGGCATCCTTCACACCGGGGGCACGATCCTCGGGACCACGAACCACGGCGACCCGTTCAAGTTCCCGGTGAAGTCCGCGGAAGGCGTCAGCTATGTCGATCGCTCGATGGAGGTCGTGGCCAACGCGAAGAAGCTGAAGCTCGAGGGTCTGATCGTGATCGGGGGCGATGGAACGCTCCGGATCGGACTCGGGTTCCACGAGCTCGGTCTCCCGGTGGTGGGCGTCCCGAAGACCATCGACAACGATGTGGAAGCCACCGTCGTCACGTTCGGCTTCGATACCGCGGTCAGCGTTGCAACGGAGGCGCTCGATCGCCTCCATACGACGGCCTTCAGCCATCGACGGGTCATGGTGCTCGAGGTCATGGGCCGCAACGTGGGGTGGATCGCTCTCCATGCCGGTATGGCCGGTGGCGCGGACGTGATCCTGATTCCCGAGATCCCCTTCGACATCGAATCGGTGTGCGAGAAGATTCGGGATCGGGCGCGGCGAGGACGCCGTTTCAGCATCGTCGTCGTGGCGGAAGGGGTAACCCCCGCCGGTGGAGAGCAGAAGTTTCGAGAGGGTGCGAGCCTGGGTTTCGAGGGCCGCCTGGGCGGCATCGCGGAGATCGTGGCCGATCGCATCAGCCAGCGAACCGGCCACGAGACCCGCTCGCTGGTTCTGGGGCACTTGCAGCGGGGCGGCCGGCCGACGAACTTCGATCGGCTGCTCGGCACGCGATTCGGCTCCACGGCCGCACGGCTGGCGCACGAGGGCAGGTGGGGCGAGATGGTCTGCCTCGCGCCACCCAACGTGATGTCGGTGCCTCTGAAGAAAGCCGTCTCCCGGCTCAAGCGGGTTCCCAAGGAGAGTGACATCCTGCGCGCCGGCCGCGATCTGGGGATCTCGTTCGGAGATTGACGCGCCGACAAGCTGACTTCATTCCCGTTGCGCCCAAGCCCGGTTGGTGCGATCCTTCCCCCCCTTTTTCGAGGAGGGATGAAATCAGGAGGTTGAAATGAGTTTTCCTCGAGGTCGCTTCGTCTGGTACGACTTGATGACAACGGATGCCGATGCGGCGAAGGCTTTCTACACGTCGCTCATCGGCTGGGGAACCGAAAAGTGGGATGGGCCGGCACCCTACACGATGTGGATGGCGAACGACACGAGTATCGGCGGCGTCGTTCCGCTGCCCGACGAAGCAAAAGAGGCTGGAGCGCCGCCACACTGGCTGTCGTACATTGCGACACCGCATGTGGACGAGACGGTTTCGAAGTCCAACGAGCTCGGTGGCAAGGTGATCAAAGAGGCGATGGACATTCCCACGGTGGGCCGCTTCGCCGTTCTGGCCGATCCCCAGGGCGCCGCCTACTCCGCGTTTACGCCGGAGTCTACGCCACCGGGTCACGACGGAGCGGCGAAGCTCGGCGAGTTCTCCTGGCACGAGCTCATGACGACGGACTACGAAGCGGCTTTCGGGTACTACTCCGAGTTGTTCGGATGGGACAAGAAGGACGCGATGGACATGGGCGAGATGGGCATGTACCAGATGTACGGTCGCCCCGGCTTCGACATCCCTCTCGGTGGCATGTTCAAGAAGCCTCCCGAGGTGCCCGCTCCGGCGTGGCTGTACTACATCCGCGTGGAAGACGTTCGCAAAGGGGTCGAGAAGGTCAAGGAGCTCGGCGGGAAGGTGCTGAACGGCCCGATGGAGGTGCCGGGAGGGGACTTGATAGCGACCTGCATGGATCCGCAGGGCGCGGCCTTCGCGATCCACCACACGAAACAGTAGCGCCGCCGATACCGGTGACCCACTTCACGACGTCCTGCCGAAGAAGGCGTCGGCGAAGCCGTCCAGCTCGTTCTGCAACGTCCCGACTCGAGACTCGGGGACACCGTAGGTGGACAACCACAGACCGACGTGACAACGCTCCTTCCCAGCGAAGGTGCTCCTCGGGTTTCCAGACGTCGATACGAGTGGTCCAATCCTGGCCTTCGCCCCACGAGATAGTCAGCTCGGCGTTCTCGCCAGTTCCCCCCGAACAATGAAGGGGGAACCAGCGCGCAAGCTGACCGGGCTCGGTGAGCGCGTTCCACACGATCTCGACGGGAGCCTCGATATCGATCTCGAGCTCAATCGAGCGTGTCTCGGTCTTCGATTTGGTCGTCATCGATTGCATCCTTGAGTGAGCGTCGCGGGTAGCCACCCACAACGAAGTGAAAGGTTCGACCGAATTCGGAGTCCGGTCGGTGGAACTTTCGGCCTGCGCTCGCGAGGAAGTCGGCGAGCTCTCTCGTGAACTCTCCCTGCTCCTCTGCGGAGCGGAAACGAATCTGTGTCTCCAGGGTCAAGGTGGGAAGCTTCTTCCCGGCCGCCGATGCCTGTCGCTGTAGTTCCGCTACATCCTCGACGGTGCGCGCCGCCACCGCGAGCAGATAGTCGCTCGAGAATCGATCGCGGATCGCCTCGGGGTCTGCAGCCAGCGTGCCCAGAGCCGCACCCGAAATAACGAAGCGCTCCGCCGCGGTCTGGAGAAGACGCTCGATGAAGTTCCCCTTCCGGCGCTCCCCGACGCAAGTCACCAGCTCCTCTTTCTCGAGCTCCCGAATGTGGTAGCCGACCCGCTGGCGAGGCAAGCCAAGGGCAATCGCAATGCCTGTTGCCGAGTCCGGTTGGCGCAGGTGCGCGAGAATCCGACGGCGAATGGGCTTGAGCATCGTTGCGGCCGTTCGGGCCTCGGAAAGAACAGCAATTGCCTTCATTGACAGGAAAATATAGCATAGTCAGATTTATTTGTCAATGCGTTAGTGTCCACGGACACTTGTTTGCGCAGAAAAAGGTGCCAGCATGACGTAACTGTGGCACATTAGATTTCGACAGTTTTACGTTAGACTGTCGAGAGCAGAGAGGAGTCGGGTGGCTAGCCAGACGGCGACGTCTTTCACGATTGGTGAGCTTTCCGAGGCGGCCGACGTCACCGCTCGTACCATCCGCTATTACGTTGCGGAGGGGTTGCTCGAGCCGCCGGGTGGCGGCGGGAGGGGCGCGACCTATAACGAGGAGCAACTCGCGCGCCTGAGATTGATCAAGCGACTCAAGGACGAACACCTGCCGCTCAACGAGATCTCAGACCTTCTCGGGCGACTCGAAGGCAATGAGGTAATGGAGCTGCTCGAGGAGCACCAGCCTGCCGAGCCAGCACCGACAGCGGCGAAGGATTACCTCCAGGATTTGATGGCCGCCTCGCAATCGCCTTCGGAGTCCGATCGCTTGCGCCATCGTCTGCGCGCGAGAGTGTCCGAGCGCGGGGCGAGTCGACCTTCCGACGCGATCGAGACGGAGTGGCGACGCATCCCGCTGACGCCCGACGTAGAGCTTCATATCAGGAGTCGTCCGGGTAGCTCCGCATTCCAGCACAAGATGGATAAATTGGTTCAGTTCGCACGGGGGTTGTTCGGGGAGGAGCGCTGATCGGGGCTCGGCGTTTGTCGAAGAGCACCCTCGCCCTTTCCGCCTCCGCCAAGGCTACGGCGGACCGGCCGAAGCTTCAGCGAAGGCCGGCCAGGGAGAGGGAATACGGAGCGACGGCTACGGCGTCGGAAGATGATTCTGGGGGACGAAATGGCAGAGCGCGTCGTGAAGATTCCACGTCTCGAATGCGAGGTCGACCGTCAGGAGGTGACGGCAGCTCGCAGCGCCGACCGTTATCTACTCTTGACGGTCCGGATGCCGGTGCGTTGGGAATCGAAGACCACCCTTCCAGCAAGCCTTCGTCGCGGACGACGACGGCTCAGCGCTCGGCGCTCGACGAGTCGCCCTGAGTCCGGGTGGAAATCGAACCAGCCGTCCCTATAAGGCCGCCACCCCGCCAATCGGTATTACAGCACAAAGAGAGTCTCATTTTTCATGCTCCGACTTCTCCTTCGCGTCCTCTCCGTCGTCATCGGTACTCTGGAAGTAGCCCAGCGTCTCGAGCTGCTGTCGCTCCTCCGGTGTCAGCGCGTCGAGTGCCTTCTCTTCCTCGGCGCTTCGGTTCGTGTCTCGTTCCGGGTCACTCTGAATCCACGCGCGGAGCCGCGGCTCGAGCTTTCCCGCTTCTCCGGGGAGCTGGTCGAAGAGATTCTCGAGCTCCCCCGGATCGTTCTCGAGATCGTAGAGCTCGAAACGGTCGCCTTCCGGGTGCGGAATCTGAATCAGCTTCCAGCGCTCGGTCCGGAGCATGCGCCACTTGCCCCGGTTGCCCTCGAAATAGACGCGACGGTGCTCCGGAAACATGGGTCGCAAGGGGGCGCCTTCGGCGAAAGCGTCCAGAAAAGGAAGACCCTCTCCGTCGAACAGCGGTGCCAGGCTGACCGACTCCTCTTCCGGTGCAGGGAGCCCCGCGAGGTCGAGAAGGGTCGTCCCGAGATCCATCACCCGTACCTGCCGATCGACCACGGTGCCCGGCTCGATGACGCCTGGCAGACGGAGTGCCATGGGAACGCGCAGGACCTCGTCGTAAAGGGTGAAGTCGTGCGTGAAGTAGAGCCCGTGCTCCCCCAGCGCTTCGCCATGGTCACCCACGATCGCCACCGCCGTGTCTTCTTCGATCCCGAGCTCCGCCAGCGATTTCAGGATTCGCCCCAGGTTGTCATCCGCGTAGACGATCGCGCCGTCGTACAGGTCGCGCATCTCCGTCAGACTCCGCTCGTCGTAGTTGCCTTCGTTGAAGAAGATCGAGCCGCGCGGACGCCGCCACAGCGAGAGATCGAGCAGGATGCGGTTCTCGGGGTAGTAACGGAGCACGAGGTCGTAGAAGGGCCCGCCCGAGAGGTCCGCGTAGGGCGTCGACTGGAACGTCTCCCGGGGTCGGTCGAGCATCGAGCGGACATGCCGCACTTGCGAATCGTCCGTGTGATCCGGATGGTAGAGCACCGAGTACGGATAGCTCGGCGTGTACGGAAGGTGCGGGTCGAGAAAGTGGAGCCACAAGAAGAAAGGCTTCTCTTCGTCGCGAGCGCGCATCCAGTCGACCGCCGCCAGCGACAGGCTTCGTGCGTCGAGACCCGCCGAGAACTTGTTGTTGTGGTACTCGTCGAATCCCTGGTCGAGGCCCGACTTTCGCCGAAGCCAGGTATGTCGGGTCATGGCCGCCGTCTGGTAGCCGGCCGCTCGGAACCGTTCGGCGAGGGTCTCCAGATCGGCCCGAAGAGTCGCGGGATGGTTCCGGACGCCGTGAAACGGCGGTGTGCGTCCGGTCATGAGCGAAGCGACGGATGGAAGCGTGAACGGCGCCTGTGCGACAGCGTTCCGGAACAGCGCGCCCTGACGGGCCAGGCGGTCGAAGTTGGGAGTCGTGTTCCGGTGGTAGCCGCTGGCGCCGACGTGGTCCGCGCGGATGGTCTCGACGCTCACGAGGAGGACGTTCGGGCGGCGCGGCAGCTCCTCGGCGCTGGGGCGGCAGCTCGAGATCGCCGAAACGCACAGAGCCGGGACGACGACCAGTGTCGGGATGGCACGAGCCAGCATCTCGTATGGGATTGTACTGCGCTCCGTAACTAACGCCTCAGAATGAACACGAAGATCGCAAAGCTCGCAAAGGGGGCGGGTTCTCTTTGCGATCCTTGATACCGATTCAAGGCCGTGTAGGCTCTCTGGCTAAAGGAGTTATCCAGCCAGCGGGAGCATCAGAACGCGAAGAGCGAAATCCCGCTCAACTTTGCGCTCTTTGCGGTCTTGGTGTTCTAGTCCCGGTGTTGAACGACTAGTAACAGCGGCTAATTCTCGCCGCTGCGAGGCGCTGCGATCGGCTGGCTGGCCATGACGTCCTCGTTCCGGAGTGGCGTGACTACGATTGCTTCATCTTTGAGGTCGACCAGTACGCGATCCCCTTTTCGGAGATAGCCGGCAATGAGGAGCTGCGCGAGACGGTTCTCGAGCTGCGTCTCCACCTCACGCCGCAGGGGTCGCGCCCCGTACAGCGGGTCGTAGCCGTCCGCGGCAATTTTTTCCTTCACTACCGGCGTCACCGTAATGGAGAGGTTCTGTTCACCGAGGCGCGCCGCGAGGTCGCGAATGGTGAACTCGACGATCTGACGGATGTGGTCCTTCTCGAGCTGGTGGAACACTATCAGGTCGTCGATGCGGTTCAGAAGTTCCGGCTTGAAGACCTTCTTCACCTCTCGCATTATTCGGTCTTTGATCTCTTCGTATCTCCGGGAGGAGACGGGATCCGCGAAACCGATGTTCGTGTAGGCCTTGGTAATGTCCTCGCTGCCGATGTTCGACGTGGCGATGATGATCGTATTCACGAAGCTCACCGTGCGACCCTGGGCATCGGTCATGCGCCCGTCTTCGAGAATCTGCAGCAGGAGATGGTAGACATCCGGGTGCGCCTTTTCGATCTCATCGAGCAGCAGCACGCTGTACGGACTGCGGCGCACTTTCTCGGTGAGCTGACCGCCTTCGCCGTAGCCGATGTAGCCGGGAGGTGAACCGATCATCTTCGACACGGAGTGCCGCTCCATGTACTCGCTCATGTCGAGACGAATGAGGCGATCCTCGTCGTCGAGAAGGAACTCGGCCAGGGCCTTCGCGAGCTCCGTCTTTCCGACGCCGGTCGGGCCGAGAAAAATGAACGAGCCGATCGGGCGCCGCCGTCCCTTGAGCCCCGCTCGGTTGCGGCGGATGGCGTCGGAGACCGCCTTCACCGCGTTCTCCTGGCCGACGATGCGCCGGTGGATGTTCTCCTCCATGCGCGTGAGCTTCTGCGCCTCGGATTCGAGCATCCGGGTAACGGGAATCCCCGACCAGCCCTGGACGACGCGAGCGATGTCTTCGCTGGTGACGGTGGCCTCCTCGGGCCGCTGGCTCTCACGCCAGGCAGTCATCTTGTCCTTGAGCTGGGCTTCGAGGCGGATGATGTCCTGCTGGCTGAGGGCGGCCCGCTCGTAGTCCTGCCGCTGGTATGCATCGTGCTGCTGGGAGGCGATCTTGTCGCGATCCCTCTTCAGGCGGCGGATCTCGGGTGGCGCGTACACGAGCTCGAGATGCTTTCGGGAGCCCGCTTCGTCGAGAAGGTCCAGGGCTTTGTCCGGCAGGAACCGGTCCGCGATGTATCGCTCGGAGAGCTTGGCCGCGGCCTCCATCGCCGCTTCGGAGAAGCGCACGTTGTGATGGAGCTCGTAGTGGCGCTGGAGCCCTTTGATGATCTGTACCGTCTCGTCGACGCTCGGCTCCCTTATCAAGATACTCTGGAAGCGTCGCTCGAGTGCCTTGTCTTTTTCGATGTGTTTCTTGTAGTCCTCGAGCGTCGTCGCTCCGATGCAGCGCAGGTGACCTCTTGCCAACGCGCTCTTGAGCATATTGGAGGCGTCGAGACCGCCTTCGACGTTGCCGGCTCCGATGACCGTGTGCAGCTCGTCGATGAAGAGAATGATCTGCCCGCCCGCGGCGAGAACTTCGTCTTTGATGGTCTTCAGCCGCTCCTCGAACTCGCCGCGGAACTTGGAGCCCGAGACGACTTCGCTCATCTCGAGCATGAGCACTCGTTTTCCGGCGAGCGTGTCCGGCACTTCCGCTTCGACGATGCGCTGGGCCAGTCCCTCGACGATCACCGTCTTGCCGACCCCCGGTTCTCCGATGAGCACCGGATTGTTCTTCTTCCGCCGAGACAGGATCTGTATGAGCCGACGGATCTCCTCTTCGCGGCCGAGCACGGGATCGAGCTCGCCCTGGCGAGCCATTTCCGTCAGGTCGACCGTGTACTTCTTGAGCGTTTCGAGCTTGGTGTCGCCACTGCGATCGTCCACGGTGCGATTGCCACGCTGGCGCACGTAGGCCTCTTTGGTGCGCTCGTAGCGAAAGCCCAGATCCCGGAGGATGCGCGCGGAGAGACCCGCTGGTTCGCGATGAAGTGCGAGAAACATGGCGCCCACACCGACGAATCGGTCCCCGAGGTTGTCCGCCTCTTCCTTGGCCATGCGCAGCAGCTCGGCCGCCTGGGGCGCGATCAGGATCTGAAGCGAGCCTTCGCGCCGGAGCTTGAGCTTGTTGCGTTGCGCCGCCATGATGAGATCCAGGATCGACTTCTTGGCGGTGTCGGAGGCCTCGCCGAGCTCCTCGATGAGCCGGAGCGTTTCGGAGCTCTCCTGCTCGAGAAGGCCGAGGAGAATGAACTCGGGAGTGAGCTCGTTCTGACGCAGATTAACCAGCTCCATGGAGCCGATGTTGACGGCCTCGATCACACGCTCGGTACAATGGCGGAATAAGACGTTATTCATGCCTTCCAGTGACGTCCCGTGGGAGGTCCGTGTCGCCCCACACCCAGCATATCACAATCGCTTCTGAGCGCGATGTGAGGCGCGAGGCGCCGCGCGCGAACGAGGAGTGAGCGCGCGATGATGCACACTGAAGTGTTACAATTCCCGGGTCGCCACACGTGAAAATCCTCACCATCACGTCTTCATATCCCAAGCACGAAGGCGATACGACCGCCCCGTTCATCGAGTCCATCACGCGTGCGCTGTCGGCACGCGGACACGAGAACGCGATGGTGCTTCCGGGGCGATCGGATCTCGCGCCCACCGCCATCGACGGCGTCCGGTTCTTTCCCTATCGCTACGCTCCGACGTCCAGCCTGGCCGTGTTCGGTTACGCGGAGGCCCTCCGCGCAGACGTGGCGGTTCGAAACGCGACCTACATGATTGCCCCTCTGGCCGTTCTCTCCGGAGCGGCGAAGCTCGCCGCGCTCGCCCGGCGAGAGGCATTCGACGTCGTGCACGCGCACTGGGTGGTTCCCAACGGCGCTATCGCCTGGCTGGCCGGCCTCGGCGAGCTTCCCCTCGTGGTGAGCCTCCACGGCTCCGACGTCTTTCTGTCGGAGAAAAAGCGTGTGTTCGCCCGAGCCGCGCGGCTCGCGTTCGGGAGGGCGTCGGGGGCGACGGCCTGCAGCGACGATCTGGCCGACCGCAGCCTGGCGCTCGGTGCGCGCCAGCGGCCGGAGACGATTCCCTACGGGGTCGATACCGAGCTGTTTCGCCGGACGGAATCGATCGTGGAGAGCGCGCTCGCGCTTCGCCGGGAGCTCGGTCTCTCGGGTGGAGACCCGATCGTGTTCTCGGTCGGCCGCCTCGTCCACAAGAAGGGCTTCGAGTACCTGATCGACGCTCTGGCACGCCTTCGGGAGCGCAGGCCGGGACTCCATCTGGTGCTGGCGGGAAAAGGCGATCTGGAGCGGGAGCTCGCACGCCGGGCGAGCGCGGCCGGTATTTCCGATCGGGTGCATCCGGTAGGAAACGTCGACCGTTCCACGTTACCGTCCTACTTCGCGGCCGCGGATCTCGTTGCGGTGCCCTCGGTGCGCGACGATGCCGGCAACGTCGACGGCCTCCCCAACGTTCTCCTCGAGGCGATGGCCAGCGGCGCTCCCATCGTCGCCTCGAACGTGGCCGGCATTCCCCAGGCGATCGAGCACGAGCGCCACGGCCTGCTCGTGCCGGAAAAAGACCCGGAAGCCCTCGCGGAAGCCATCGCGCGGCTGGTCGACTCGAGGGAGTTCGGGCGGTCCCTCGGAGCCGCCGCCGAACGCCGCGTGCGCGAGGAGTTTTCCTGGAAGCACGCAGGAGAGCACTACGAAGATGTTCTTCGCTCCGTCGCGGAAGCTGGCCGGCCGAAGGCTTAGGGAGGGCGGCCCCCGCGTCTACGACGCGCGTGAGCGGTGGTCCCTTCGGGCCTTCGACCTTGCGCTTCGCGGAGGCTCGCATCTTCTGCGGCTGCGGCCGGCGACGCCCTATCCCGCCGTCGCCGAGGCTCGGAGCATTCTCGCGCTTCGCCTGGATCGACTCGGCGATCTGCTGATGACGCTGCCGGCCTTGAAGGCCTTGCGTGAGGCGGCGCCCTCCGCGCACATCGAGCTCGGAGTCGGAAGCTGGAACGAGGACATCGCAAGGGGTCTTCCGTTCGTCGACGCGGTGCGTATCATCGACACCCCGTGGGCCGCCTGGGGTCAGCCGGCGAGCATTGCCGGCGCGCTCGAAGCCACCCGCGGCCGCTTCGATCTGACGATCGACTTTCAGGGAGACGTGCGAGTCTTGTTGTTGATGGCCCGCTCCGGTGTGCGGCTCCGTGCAGGCTATCCCGACACGGGCGGGAGCTACCTTCTGACACATCGCGCCCGTTGGGACGAGTCGAAGAGCTGGTACTGGCAGAATATGGAGCTGGTGCGGACGCTCTACGACGAGGCGCCCGGCGGCGAGGGGCATCCTTACAATTTCGTCCGGCCTGCCGATCGTGAGAGTGCCCGCGAGCTTTTTTCCAAAGCTGGCCTCGACGAGGCGCGACGCCCGTTCATCGGAATCCATCCGAGCGCCGGCCGGGTGATCAAACAATGGGAAGCCGCCAAGTTCGCTGCGCTGGTCGACCAGCTCGGTGCGAAGGGCACCGTCGTTCTGACTGGAGCGGGCGCGGATCGAGATCTGGTGGAACGGGTGCGGAGTCTCTGCCGAAACGAACCAGGAACACTCGTTGGCGGGGGAACGTTGCGAGGCTTTGCCGCTTTCGTGGAAGGCCTCGATCTCTTCGTCACCGGCGACACCGGTCCGATGCACCTCTCGCATGCCGTGGGGACCAAAAACGTCGCAATCTTCGGCCCGTCGGATCCCGTTCGCTACGGACCCGATGACGCGTTCGGTTTACGGCGCGTCGTTCGAGAGCCGGTCTATTGCTCCCCCTGCAACATGATCCGGCGCCCTCCGGCAGAGTGCTCACGTCTCGAGGCACCGGAGTGCATTTCCGGTATCAGCCTGGACCGGGTCGTGGCGGCGTGCCACGGGTACCTGGAGTAGCGGTCTAGTGCACTAGGGTTTCCGGAAGAGCCGCGCCTTCAACCATTCGACTTCGTCGGCGCGGAAGAACCGGACCAGAAAGAGCGTGAACGGGAAGAGGAGCAGGGCCGCAGTCTTGACCGCGATAGCCGTCGGCACTGCCTCCGGCGCGCTCATGGAGACGGCGTAGGCGATAGCAGCCGCGAAGACGAGGCGTCCCATTCGCCCCCATTCGAACGGGATCCGATAGCTACGTTGCCCGAAGAAGAGTCCGAGAGCCGCCATCGCGGCGTAGCCGGCAACGGTTGCCCAGGCCGCGCCTGTGATGCCGTAGCGTGGAATCCAGAGGATGTTCAGAGCAACGTTGATGGTCGCTGCAGTGAAGGTGAGGATCGGGTAGTAGAACGTCTTCTTGCTGATCCCGATCCCGATGGACGTGAGCGCGAAGAACCCCTGAAGCGTGTAGGCGAGCACCACGATCGGAATTACCGGCCAGGCGGAGTGTAATCGGGGCTGCGCCATCAGAAACAGCAACTCCCGTCCGAAGATGGCATTGACGAGCGCGAATAACAGCAGACACAAGGCTCCGTACGTAGCGACCCGAGCGAGCGTTCGTGCCGCGTCGGTCTTGTCCAGCTGACCGTAGACGAAAGGACTCCACGCGAGCTCGAAGGCCGACAGGAAGAACTTGACTCCGGTCCCCATCATGTAGCCGACGTGATAGAGACCGGTGGCCGCTGCCGAGGCGAAGATCTCGATGAGCTTTCGGTCGGAGAGGTTCAGAATTTGATGGGCGAGTCCATGGGGTACTTTCGGGATGCCAAACGCGGAGGCTTCCTTCAACATGGGAACCGAGAAGCCAGCGGTCAGGTTCCGGACGAGCATGGGCGCCAGGGCGAGAATGAAGAACGCGGAGGCAATGACGTCGGCCCAGAGCACGCCCTCGACTCCCCAGCCGTTCACGATGAGAGCCACTTTCAGCGCGATGTTCAGACCGCTTCGGAACAGAGTGATGCCGGTGAAGGCACCCGGCCTTCCCTGAATGCGGAAGAGGTTCATCGGGACGAAGGCAAAGGTGTTGAGAAGCGTGTCTGCCGCGACGAGCAGGATCCAGCGAGTGGCGTTCTCGCTCAGGAAATCCTGGCCGAGCAGCATCCGACCGAGCGCGGGCGCCAGAAGAGCGCAGAGAACGAAAAGCACGCCGCTGATGGCGACCGCGGTAGCGAACAACGTCGTCGCCAGCACCCGACGATCCCGCTCGGTGTCGTGCTCGTAGTAGATGCGGAAGAACCCGGAGTCGAGCCCCATCCGGAAGAAGATCTTGGTCGTGACGCCGAAGAGGAGCAGGATGGCGAGCGCGCCATAATCTTTGGGCGAGAGGTACGTCGTAAAGACCGGGAGCAGGAGGAAGTTGATCAGATAGGGGATGACATCCGCCGCGCCGTAGATGACGGACTGGCGCGCGAGTCGCCCGAGCTGCTCCCGTAGCATCGGGAGTCATCTTATATGGGGTGGCTGTAAGTTGCTATAATCCAGTATCTTGGCGGAAGCGACGGTCCTGGTCCTGGTGGGAGCCCCCGAGATCGGAAGCTCCGAGGTCGGGTTGGTCGAGAGCCTCGCGAGTGCGGGTGCGCGCGTCATCGCCTGGCAACACCCTTCCATTGTCCAGGACCGTTTCCCCAGCCCCGACGTTGCCGCCGCACTGGGGGAGCAGGGCATCGACGCCCAGACGCCTACCGAGGCGCTCGGTCCCGATTCGGATTTCGATATCGAGGAGGCCGTCATCGCCTGGATGAAGGCGTTCGGTGGCGCGCCGCTTTCGGACGGAAGGAGCTTTCGCGAGCTCTTTCGCCACGGCCCCCTGGTTCTCTGGTGGTGGGCGGAGCTCTACCTCTACCACGACACCCCGCTCCGGCTTCTCGTCCGCGACGTCGAGGTGCTGGGGCGGCTGGTGGAGCGATTCGAGCCCCAGCGCATCGTGCTCGTCCGGCCGGTGAGGGATCTCGCGGCCGTCGCCGAAAAACTCGCGGCCGCCGTGGAAGTCGTGGGCGAGGCCGTGCCGGCGCCGGGCTCGGCGTGGCGCACCACGTGGCTCTATCTCAAAGATTTGCTGAAGATGTGGGGCACCGGCCTCAAGTCCATCGTCCGATCGCGGCTGCGCCCGGCGATCGGAAAGAGTCGTCGTGTCTTCTTTCTGACGCACGCCTCGATGTGGAAGCCGAAGCGCAACGCGAATTCCGAGGAGCCCGAGCTCACTGAGATGTATTTCGATCGCCTCGTCCCGGCGATCCAGAAGCAAGCCGCGATCTCCGTGGTCGCCTTCGGTCCTCCGGTTCCCTTCGAGCAGCGAGATCTTTCGCGGCGGCTCGAAGACCGGTTCGAGCTTTCGGAGGGGGCGCTCCCCTATCGCTCGATTCGCGAGTACTTCTTCTATCCGATGGCGATCCGACTCACGTTCTCCTTTGCGCGGTGCTTCTTCCTGTGGCGACAGTTTCGGCGCCTGCCCGGGCTGCCGGGAGCTCTGGTCCACCAAAACGTTCCGCTTCACGGGGCCCTGGGCTCTTTTCGTGATACGTTTCTTCGTCAGTTTCCCTGGGCCATCCGCTCCTACCACGAGGTGGATACGGTGCTCCGCGTCGAGCGGCCGCATGCGATGGTGCTCTATGCCGAATCGAGCGGTCTCGGGCGAGCCGCGATCGCCGCGGCGAGGATGCGTTTCGTCCCTTCCTTCGCGGTCCAGCACGGCATCATGTACCCGCACTACTTCTCTCACGAGCATGCGGCGGACGAGATCGCGGACGAAGCGGCCGATGGCGCCGTTCCGATTCCGAGCCGCACCGCGGTGTTCGGCAGCCTCGCCCGGGACCTCCTCGTCGAGCGCGGCCACTATCCGGAGGATCGTATCCTCATCACCGGGAGTCCGAAGTTCGACGCTCTGGTGAAAGCGGCCGAAGCCCACGACCCCGGGCGTACACGGGCAGAGAACGGCATTCCCGACGGCGCGCGCCTTTTCGTCGTGGCAACTCGGTTCTCGGCGATCGGCCCGGTCTTTCAGGAGCTGGTTGCAGCCGTCGACCTGTTCAGCGAGCTCTGGCTTCTGGTGAAGCCCCACCAGGCGGAGTCGTCCGGGCCCTATCAGGACATCGTGGAGGATCTCGGGCCCGAGCGCGTGAAGGTGCTGAGCGGTGCGTCCAATTTGCTCGAGCTCCTCGTTGCTTCCGACGCGCTGGTAACGGTAGACTCCTTTGCGTCTTCAGAAGCCCTGGTTCTCGGCCGACCGGTCCTCGTCGTCAACTTGCCCAGTAACCTCAGCCCGTTGGTGGACCGCGGTGCGGCCCTCGGGGTGGCTCGTCGCGAGTCGATCGACGAGGCGCTCGCGACTCTTCTCTACGACGACGAGGCGATCGAGCATCTCGCGAAGAAGCGGGAGGAATACATTCAGGAGTTTGCGTACGGAGCCGACGGGAAGTCGACCGAGCGGATGGTGCAGGCCATCGAAGAGCTGGCCGACGAAAAAAGAAAGCGGATATGAACATCGCGGGCAAGGGGGTTCGGACCTGGATGCTGGATGCTGCGGAAATGAATGTTCTTGGGGTTGTCCCGGCGCGTGGCGGATCGAAGTCCATTCCCCGCAAGAACCTCGCCGAGCTCGACGGGCGTCCCCTGCTGGGCTACATCGTAGGAGCTGCCCGTGACGCGAGGACACTCGACCGGCTGGTTGTCTCGACGGAAGATGAGGAGATCGCGGACGTCGCCCGGGGGCTCGGAGCGGAGGTACCGTTTCGTCGCCCGGAGGCGCTCGCCGGCGACGAGGTCTCCCTGATCCCCGTCGTGCAGCACGCGGCCCGGGCGATGGACGAGCTCGGGTTCGTGAGCGATGTCGTGGTTTCCATTCAAGCGACGTCGCCTTTTCTAGAGTCCGGCGATATCGACGCTGCGGTAGAGAAGCTGCTCGCCTCGGGAGCGGATGCGGTGGCCTCGGTCGAGGCGATCGAGCATCAGCATCCGTACTGGGTGAAGCGTCTCGAGGACGATCGCGTGCTGCCGTTCAACGAAACGACCGATGACTCGTTTCTGCAGCGCCAGGACCTGCCGCCGGCCTATATCTTCGATGGTGGGATTTTTGCACGTCGTCGAAGGCTTCTCGAAGAGTGGACCGGAAAGGATTTCTGCCTGGGCAGCGACGTGCGGGCCATCGTGCTCGGTGGTCTCAAATCCCTGCACATCGATGACCCGATCCAGCTCGAGATGGTCCGGGCAGTGCTCAAGAAGGAGCAGGGTGCTCATGAAACCGTCGGCACTCTGCGCGAGCGAGCCGAAGAGCGAGCCCCCAACATGAGATGATATGACCGTCACATTTGCGTTGGGCGGGCGGAAGGTCGGCGCGGGCCAACCCGCGTTCGTGCTCGCCGAAGTCGCCTCCGCCCACCAGGGTGAGGCGGTCCAGGCGCTGGGTCTTGCTCGGACCGCGAAGAACGCCAGTGCCGACGGGGTGAAGTTCCAGCTCTTTCGCGCCTCGGAGCTGGTCCCTCCGAACGACCCGCACTTCTCGACCTTCGAGCAGATCGAGCTGCCGCTCGAGCAGTGGGAGGAGGTGATTCGGGAAGCGTCGGGATTCGATCTGCCGATACTAGCGGACGTCTTCGATCGAACGGGCCTTGCTGTCGGAGAGAAGCTCGGCGTCGCCGCCTACAAGATCCACTCGACCGACATGGAGAATCCCGAGTTCATCCGCGACGTCGCAGCGACCGGAAAACCGCTGCTCCTGGCGACGGGAGGCTGTGGGCTCGGAAGCGTCGAAGCGGCGATCACGGTTGCTCGCGGGGAAGGCAACGAGGGCATCATGCTACTCCATGGTATTCAGAGCTTCCCCACGAGGACCGAAGACTCGCACCTTTTGTATCTCCGCACCCTCAAGTCGACTTTCGGGTATCCGGTGGGCTTCCTCGACCACGTGGACGGCGGCTCGCCGATGGCGACCGTCTTGCCCGCCCTCGCGGTGGCGTTCGGCGCGGATCTCGTGGAGAAGCACATGACCCTCGACCGGAAGGCCAAGGGCTTCGATTATGAATCGGCTCTGGAGGAGAAGGCCTTTCGCTCGATGGTCGAGCTCATCCGGGAAGCGGAGAAATCCTTCGGCGATGCGAGCGTGCCGTCGAGTGCCGGGGCGGAGCGCTACCATCGCACCATGCGCCGGGCGATTCTGAGTGGCGAGCCTCTCGAGAAAGGCGTTCCCGTTCGCAAAGAACAGCTGGCTCTTCTCCGAAGTGAGACGGGAATCGCTCCCTTCGAATCGGCGAGGCTGGTCGGGCGTCGGCCCCGTCGGGATATCGCCGCTTTCGAGCCGCTTACCGAGGACCTGTTTGAATAGCACGCCCGAGTTCCCCGGCGACGGTCGCGTCCTGGTCGTCATCACCGCCCGCATGCGATCGGAACGCTGCCCGGGGAAGGTGGTGGCGGAGCTGGCCGGAAAGCCTCTCCTCGAGCATCTGCTGGAGCGGATGGTGTGGGTGGCTGGCCGGAAACAGGTTGTGCTTGCCACCGCGGAGAGTTCCGAGAACCGGATTCTGGTAGAGTTGGCCGAACGCCTCGGAGTGGCCGGCTTCACTGGTGACGAGGAGGACGTTCTCGGGCGACACGTAGAAGTGGCCCGTCGCTACGACGCGGAGCACGTCGTGCGTGTCACGGGAGACAACCCGCTCACGGACCTCGGGCTCATTCGGTCGCTGACCGCGCTACATCTCGCCGAGGGGGCGGACTACACCTACGTGCCGGGCGACGCGCTGCTCATGGGCATCTTGCCCGAGCTCGTTTCGAGGGAGGCGCTCGAGCGGAGTCACCGGGACGGCGAGGATCGGCACCGCTCGGAGCTCGTCACGCTCTACATCAAGGAGAATCCGGACAGGTTCCGAATACGACAAATGAAGATTCCGGAAACGCTCTACCGTCCCGACTTTCGGCTGACGGTGGACGAGCCACCCGACCTCGAGCTCATGCGCGCCGTCTTCGAGCGACTGTACCGTCCGGGGGAGGTCCTCCAGACCCGGCAGGCCATCGAGCTTCTCGAGGCCGAGCCCGCTCTCGCTGCCGTAAACGCCCACATCGGACATCGTGCGGCGAACCTGCGCTCGGTGGCGCTCGATGACGGCATATCACATTGAGGAAGCGAAAACGATGAAGGAAGTCGACTTCGGGGGGCGCTCCATCGGAGAGGGCCATCCCGCCTTCGTGATCGCCGAGGCGGGTGTCAATCACAACGGCGACATGGAGCTCGGCCGGCGGCTCATTCGCGAGGCCAAAGAGGCAGGGGCCGACGCCATCAAATTCCAGTCGTACAAGGCGGAGAAGATCTCCACCCGCACCGCGCCACGGTACTGGCACGAGCCGGAGGACCCGGACGGCTCGCAGTACGACACGTTCGCGAAGCTCGACAGCTTCGGCGAAGAGGAGCATCGCGAGCTCTTCGCCTATGCACGCGAGGTCGGCCTTCCTTGCTTCTCCGCACCGTTCGATGACGAGGCGGTCGATATGCTGGACGAGCTGGGTGTGCCGGGCTTCAAGATCGCCTCCGCAGATCTGACCGATCACGCCCTTCTGAGGAAGGTCGCCTCTAAGGGCAAGCCGGTTCTTCTTTCGACCGGCCTCGCGACGATCCCCGAGATTGGCGAAGCGGTGGAGGTTCTTCGAGCCGAAGGGGCGGATCAGATCGTGCTCCTTCACTGCACGCTCCAGTACCCATGTGATCCCGAGAACACCAACCTGAGGATGATGGTCCACATGAAAGCGGCGTTTCCCGACATTCCGGTCGGGCTGTCCGATCACACCCTCGGTATCGCCGTTCCACAAGCGGCGGTCGCACTCGGTGCGGTCGCAGTGGAGAAGCACTACACGGTGGACAAGACCCTGCCCGGAAGCCCTGACCACCACTTGTCGGTGGACCCGCGCGATCTCAAAGAAATGATGGAAGGCATTCGCACCATCGAGAAGGCCATGGGCCGCTCGCGGAAGGGCCCGGTGGAGGCGGAAAAGCCCGCCTACAAGTACGCACGCCGAAGCATCGTCTCGACCCGGGACATCCCGAAGGGGACCACGATCACCGGGGACATGCTGGCCTTCAAACGGCCGGGAACCGGAATCTATCCCAAGCACGTGGACGTGGTCATCGGCCGCCCCGCGCTGCAGGATATTCCAGAGGATACCGTGCTCGAGTGGGGAATGGTCTGACGTGAAGTCCGGAGAGCGCGTCGTCGCCGTCGTCCCCGCGCGCGGGGGCTACGACGAAGTCCCCTACATGAACATTAAGAAGCTCGGAGCGCTGCCCCTGATCGCGCATACGCTTCGTCAGGCTCAGGAGAGTCGTTACATCGACCGCATCATCGTTTCTACCGATGACGACCACGTCGCGCGCGTGGCGAAAGAGTACGGTGCGGAGGTTCCCTTTCGCAGACCGGCAAAGCTCGCCGAGGACATCCCGATGATCAAACCGGTCATCGAGCACGCGGTGCGCCATCTGGAAGAAGAGGAAGAGGTCACACTCGACGTGGTGGTGGTGCTCCAGGCCACCTCGCCTTTTCGAACCGCCTCTCAGATCGACCGCGCGATCGACAGGCTCTTTGCGCGCGAGCTCGATTCGGTCATCTCGCTTCGGGAGGTCAAAGCCCTGACCTGGCAGATGCCGGACGGAAACCTGACGCCTCTGTTCGAACGCCCGGGTCGGCGGGAGGACGTGGAACCGGTGTACCACGAGGACGGAGCCATCTGGGTGATGCGACGCACGGTGCTCGACGCCGCGAGCCGACTCGGAGAGCGCATCGGGCACGTGATCATGGATCGGATGTCGTCTTTCACCGTGCACGACATCTACGATTTCTGGCTGGCCGAGAAGCTGGTGAGGCTCCCTCGCATTTTGTTCCGTGTCGACGGCGGCGGGCAGATGGGCATGGGCCACGTATACCGTAGCCTCGCGGTGGCGGAGGCACTTCGGTCCATTTCGAACCCGGATGTCTGCTTTCTCATGAGCTCCGAGCCCTCGAGCGGTCTCACGCACATCTCGAAAGCCGGGTATCCGGTGCGGGTCCTTCCCGGCGACGCTAGTACCGGGACCGCTGCGATCGTGGAAGCGATACGGGACTATTCTCCGAACATCATCGTCAACGACCTGCCGTTCGTCGAGAAGGACTACCTGTCGGCGCTGGCCTCTCTCGGTGCCTCGACCATCAACCTGGTGGACAGCCTCGCCGATATCGAGCAGCCGGCCGACATCGCGTCGGTCATCATTTCGGCCATGCAGGACGACCAGCTGGATCTCGACGATTACTATGCGGGGCCGGCCTTCGCCATCCTGCGGGAGTCGTTTCAGGGGAGAGCGGCCACGTTCCTGCCGGGAGGCGACCGGCGCCGCCGGATCGTTCTCAGCTTCGGAGGAAGCGATCCTCAAGGCCTCACGCTGAAGTCGCTCCGGGCGCTGGACCTACTGGTGGCCGAGCGCCCCCGCCTCGTTGTCACGGTGGTTCTCGGTCCGGCGTTCTCCTATCGGAGGGAGCTCGACGCGCTGGTCGAGACGCTGGGTTTCGAGCCGAAGGTCCTTCACAGCGTGGAGCACATGGCGGAAATGCTCTCCGAGGCGGATCTCGTGCTCTGCTCCGGCGGCATGACCGTTTTCGAGATTGCGGCGCTCGGGCGGCCAGGCGTCGTGCTGTGCCAGAACATCCGGGAGAAGCGACGCATGGCCACATTCGCCCAGCACGGATCGATCCTCCATCTCGGGCTGGGGACGGAAGTGGAAGAGGACGCCATTCGCGAGGCGACGCGCGGTCTCCTGGAGGATGAGGCGCGTCTTCGCGGCATGAGCGAAGCGGGCATTCGCCTGGTGGATGCTCGCGGCGCGGCGCGGGTGGCCAGTGTCATCAAGGAGGCACGCGGGAGGGGGCCCGCAGGAGGTGGAAACGAATGAAGGTTCTCATCACCGGTGGCGCGGGTTTCATCGGCTCACACCTGGCGGAAGCTCTTCTCGAGCGAGGCGACGAGGTCTTCGTCCTGGATGATCTCTCGACCGGGAGTGTCGATAACATCGACCACCTCAAGGAGAACAAGAAGTTCCACTACACCATCGACACGATCATGAATACTCCCGTCACCGCGGAGCATGTCGATCGGGTGGATGTCGTCGTGCATCTCGCCGCCGCGGTCGGGGTGCGGCTCATCATCGAAAGCCCGGTCCGCACCATCGAGACGAACGTGCACGGTACGGAGACGGTGCTCCGGCAGGCCAACAAGAAGAAAAAACGAGTTCTCATCGCTTCCACCTCCGAGGTCTACGGTAAGAGCACTAAGGTGCCCTTCAACGAGGAGGACGATCTGGTATCGGGGCCGACCACCAAGGGACGATGGAGCTACGCCTGCTCGAAGGCGATCGACGAGTTTCTGGCACTGGCCTATCACAGAGAGAGGAAGGTCCCGGTCGTCATCGCCCGACTCTTCAACACCGTGGGGCCGAGACAGACCGGCCGCTACGGAATGGTGGTCCCCAACTTCGTCCGCCAGGCGCTTGCCGGTGAGCCGATCACGGTCTATGGCGACGGAGCCCAGTCCCGTTGTTTCAGCGACGTGTCCGACGTGGTGCGTGCGCTCGCCGGCCTCATCGATCACCCGGACGTGGCCGGCGAGGTCTTCAACATCGGCTCCCAGGAAGAGGTCACGATCCATGAGCTGGCGAAGAAGGTCAAGACGATGACGAAGAGCGAGTCGGAGATCGTTTTCGTACCGTACCAGGAGGCCTACGAAGAAGGCTTCGAGGACATGCCGCGGCGTGTTCCCGATACCACGAAGATCGCGAATCTCATCGGCTACCAGCCGACGCTCGGCCTCGAGCAGATCCTGCAGCGCGTCATCGACTTCTACTCCGCGAGATAGGGCGACCTCCTTGCGCGACCCCTGGCTACTCGCCATCCTTGCCCTGGCCGCGGCGCTCAGGCTCTATGGTCTCGATCACGGGCTTCCGTTCGTCTACAACCCCGACGAGGCCAACATCATGGCGCGGGCGCTCTCGATCGCCCAGAACCCGGATCCGAACTACTACCTTTACCCGAGCTTCTTCTTCTACTTCCTTTTCGCCGCCATGGGCGGCCTGTATGTGGTCGGCCGCCTGTTCGGTCGATACGAGAGCTTGAGCGGGTTCACCGCGCGTTTTTTCGAAGATCCTACGGATTTCTACCTGGCGGGTCGACTGGTCGGTGTTGTTGCGGCTCTCGCAACCGTCGTCGTGACGTACCACCTTGCCACGAAGCACTTCGGTCGGACTGTGGGACGCGTCTCCGCGCTCTTCATGGCCGTGGCGTACTTTCATGTGCGCGATGCGCACTACCTCAAGCACGACGTTCCGGCTGGGCTCTTGTTCGTGCTCACGCTTTGGGCGGTCGACTGGGCGCTCGAGCGCGGAGGCGGCAGACGCTTCGCCGTCGCCGGTGTCGCGCTGGGCGTCGCCTTCGCCACCCAGTACTACATGATCTTCCTGGCTCCCGCCTTTGTGTTGAGCCACTGGGCCTACGGACGGCTCCGGCCGGTTACGGCACTTTTCGTGACCGGAGCGAGCTCCGCAGTGACGTTCTTCGTGCTCTCGCCCTTCGTGGTTCTGAAGCTTCCCACCGCCCTCGAGCACATGCGCGAGAATCGAAGGGTCGTCGTCGACCGTAGTCTCGACACTGGAAGCTCTTTCTTTCCGAGCCTCGGAGATTACGTCCGCTTTCTCGCGGAGCAGGGGCTCGGTTACGCGATGCTGGCGCTGGTGGCGATCGGCATCGTCCTGATGACGAGAAAGAGCAGCAGACACACCGTCTTGTGGTGGAGCTTTCCACTTCTCTTCCTGGGATTCATCTCGTATACGTTCTTCGCCGGCCGCTATTTGAATCCGGTCCTGCCCACGCTGGCGGTCAGCGCCGCCGTGGCGGTGAGCGGGTTTTCAGATCGACTCGGAAAATGGGCCGCAATGGGACTCGCCGCCTTCGCCTGCCTCCAACCGCTGACCCACGGCCTGCGGGTCGATCGCCTCTTCGCTTCCGGGGACACGAGAACCCTCGCTCGACAATGGGTCTTGAAGGAAGCCAGCGACGGAGAAACCCTTGCCCTGCAGTCCTACTCGGTACCGCTGCCGCAATCGCCGGAGAGCTTTCGGCAAGGCCTCACGACAAACGATGCTCTCGACGAGCTCGATCGAAGGGGGAAGTTCTCCCATCTGCTCGCGGTCGCCGAGAAGGAGACGAAGAGTTTTCGTTTGTATTTCTTCGGCAAGGGCGACGAGAAGAACCGCATCTACGTGAGCTACGAAGCGCTCGCGAGCGGACTCGAGCCGCTGCGCGCGATGGGTGTGCGCCAGGTTGTCCTGCGGCATCCGCCCGGACCGCCGCCGCCCGCCGTGGCCAGGCTCTTCGAGCAGGTGCAGAGGGAGGGCCACCTCCTTCATCGAGTGACGCCGTTTGTCGGCGACGGAGAGGAACCGGCCCCGTATCTCGACAACGAAGATTGGCCGGTGAGCTCGCGACATCGTTACAAGGGACCGGTGGTGGAAGTGTGGTCACTAGAATAAAAGGGGGGACTTCGTGAAACCAGTCGTTGGCCTTTCGCGAATCGGCCAGATCTCGATGAGAGCACGCGATTTCGACCGCGCGGTGCAGTTCTACCGCGAGACACTCGGCCTGCCTTTTCTTTTCACCGCGCCGCCCCAGCTGGCGTTTTTCGACTGCGCCGGTGTGCGGCTGTTGGTGGAGGTCCCGGAGGACAAGGAGTTCGACCGCCCGGGCTCCATCCTCTACTTGAGCGTCGATGACATTCGGGAGATGCATCAAGTATTGCTGTCGCGCGGCGTCGAGTTCCGCAAGGATCCACACCTGATTGCGCGGCTGCCCGATCGAGAGGTCTGGATGGCATTCTTCGACGACACCGAGGGCAACACGCTGGCGCTGCTGTCGGAGCCGCGCATTTGAGGTGCGGGTTGCTAAAGAGATCACACGGAACCCCGGAAATTCCGGAACCCCGGAACCCACGAGGAATCAAAAAAGGACACCGTGGCCAATCGAATCCGTGGAAGGACTGACTTCAATGGTAGCGGATGACGGCGCTTTGATAGGCGATGTCGACGGCCACCGTGCCCAGGTAGATCAGCACCGCCGCGGTCAGAAGCTTCCCGAACTTGCCTCGCTCGACGCCGCCTGACAGGCAGCTCCCGGCGAAGATCGCCAGGATCGGAACGGCCTGGAGCACGTAACGTACCTCCACCGCGGTAAAGAGATCCGCCAGGAAGAACACCAGTGTCGCTGCGGTCCACGCGAGACAGGCGGCATGAAGCGGTGACGCCGAAGGCCGCCGAAGCATCAGAATCGCCCCCACGAGTGCCACCGCCGCGAACACGAGCCCGAGCTGTTGCCGGTAGAACGGCAGGTTGAAACCGAGCTTGGCCAGGGGACCCGCGAGGTTCTCCTGACCCGACATGTAGTCCCGACCGAGGGCTCGCTCCCACTGACTTGCGACCAGATCCCAGTAACCGGCGTAGTAGATGACCGCGACGGCCATACTTGCCGCGACCACGATCGTGACGACCCGGGTCCTTCCGGCGGAGATCCCCGGCGCCATCATCGGAACCATCACCAGGAGCAGGGGCCAGGCAACGATGGCGAAGAGGAAGGTGCCGAAGTGTGCGGTCAGGGCCAGAGTGGAGAAGAGAAACGTCCCGACAAGCGCGAGTCGGCCGGCGCCGGCATAGGCGCCGAGCAGAAACCCCACGAAGAAAACACTCGCGGCGAGGCCGAAAATGTTGGTGAAGTTTCCGGCGGAGAAGACGAGCCAGTTGACAGGAACGAGCTGGTACAACAAGGCGGCCAAGACGCCGGCCCGGAAATCGTTCAGAAATCGTCGGGCGAGGTAGATGAGCACGAGCCCGGCCGCCACATCGAAAAGGACGTCGAGCGCTTTGATGACCGCGACTTTGTCGAGCCCACTGGCCGCCCATGGAGCCGCCAGCAGGTAGAGAGACACGGGATAGGGAATACGAAACGGTGGATCGTGCTGCGAGGCAGAGGTCGTGTGGAAGTCACCGTCGAGGACGTGGATCAGACGGTTGGCGTGGAAGTCCGCGTCCGAGCTCACGAAGAGCGGGAAGAAGACGACGGCCATCTTCAAGAGGAAGCTTCCCACCAGCAAAGCGATGGCCGCCGGCCGTTCCCTCGCGTGCAGCCAATCCAGCCGTGCCAGAAGGACTCTCAGCAATACAGACAGCACCAGACACGACGCGGCCAGCAGAGCGACGCTCTGGGCATAGGGGAGATACCGAACGCTGTCTGCCGAAAGCAGTTGGGCGAATCCGGCCGCCGCAAGGGCTGCGGCGATGGCAGCGACCGGCAGGGAAACTCCGGCGACGAGACCCGCTGCGACGAGCGCTGAAGCGGCAAGGATCATCCAGAGCACCGGTGTAGTGGCGATTTCCGTTCCGCCTTGTGGCTCCACCCGCACCGAGAAGACCTGGATTCCCAGAACCCGGGCGTCCTCGCGACCGTGGTCGGTAGGGACCCAGATCTCGGGGTGGATACCGAGACGTAGGCTGCTTCCCCGAAGCGGCACGCTGAATCGATAGGTGACCAGGCCGGGGTCGCACAGGGTCTCGAAGACCGTCACCCCGTTGGCGGTAAAGCGAATGCGAGGAAGAGGAATCCCTCTTGGCCGAAGTCCTTTCACCCTGGCCTCGATACGCAAGTGGCTTCCCGCCGGCAGGTTCTCGAGAGAGAGGAACGCGTCCCGGGCCGTCCACCGGAGACCGCGACCGTTGCTTCTCTCGTGGTCGTGAAAGCCGGAGATGAAAGCGGACTCGTAGCGGTGCTCGAAGTCGACGAGAGCGACACCGGGATCGCGGTAGGTCAGATACGTGGAAAACCCGGCAACGAGGACCGGCAGGAGCACGAAGGCGACGGTCGTCCGTTTCGGGCCAGGATATTTCAAGGAGAACCGATTCTAGCGAACCCCGCCTGCCGGACGCGAGCGGATCGATCCAGTGGAGGGGTCGAGTACAATAACGCCCCTGTTAGTTAGCAGATGAGCGAGACAGAGCTGGTTCTCGAAGACCTGATCGTCCTCCTGACGGTGGCCTCTTTCGTGGCCATCGCAGGCGCATCGAACGACTGAGAGGGAGACGACGATGGCTGGCTCCTGGATCGAGCTCGATACTGCCCGGCTCCTGGCGAACCTGCAGGCGTTTCGAATGCTCATCGGTCCGGAGCGGAAGCTCATGGCGGTCGTGAAGGCAAATGCCTATGGGCACGGCTTGAGGGAAACGGCGCCGGTGGTGGCGCCTCACGCCGACTGGCTCGGCGTCGATGCGCTCTCGGAAGCCCTGGATCTGTCGGAGCTCGGGGTACGACACCCCATCCTCATTCTGGGTCACACGCCAGCCGAACAGGCCATGCGCGTGGTGCGCCACGGTTTTCGCCAGGCACTTTTCCGGCGCGACGTGGCGGAGTCACTATCGAGGGCGTCCCAGGCGGCCCAGGAGAGAGCTTTCGTCCATCTCAAGGTCGAAACGGGGCTCCATCGACTGGGTGTGCCCTTTTCGGAGATCGCCGACTGGGCTCGATGGCTCTCCCGGCTCGCCGGTATCCATGTCGAGGGCGTCTACACGCACTTCGCGAACATCGAAGATCCGACGGCCGACTTTTATCACCAGCAAATCGCCAGGCTCGAAGAGGCGGTCGCCATCCTCACCGAGTCCGGCCACGCGCCGTCCATCGTCCACGCCGCCCCGACTGCCGGAGCGTTGGTGCGGCCGGAGACGCTCCTCAACCTTGCGCGGGTGGGCGTTGGTATCTACGGCATCTGGCCTTCGCGCGAGACTCGCGAGGTTCTCGCAGTCAAAGGAGACGGCTCCGACGTTGAAGCCGGTTCTCACCTGGAAAACGCGACTGGCCCAAGTCAAGACGGTCCCTGCGGGCGGGCATGTTGGCTATGATCTGACCTATCGCGCGACCAGCGAGCGCCGCATCGGGATCGTGCCGGTTGGCTACGCGGACGGCTACGACCGCAAGCTCTCCAATCGCGGATGGGCGCTGGCGAGGGGCCGTCCGGTTCGGATCGTGGGGCGGGTCGCGATGAACATGACGATGCTCGACGTCACCGACGCGAAGGCCGAAGCGGACGACGAGGTCGTGCTTCTGGGCGAGCAGGGGGGTGGCGCCGTGACCGCGGACGATCTCGCCGCCTGGACGGACACGATTCCTTATGAAGTGCTGGCGAGAATCAACCCCGCGATTCCGCGGAAGCTGATTTCGTAGCCGGTCCCGGTCCCCCGTCTCGGCCGAATCGGGATAAAATGGCGCTCGGTGTTCTTCAAGCGTCAAACCGAGGGTTCCGTTCTCTGCCCGTCCTGCGGGAAGCTCGTCGGGGTGAACGACGAGGAGTGCTTGAACTGCGGCCGGAAGAACCCGGCGATGTGGGGCTTCGCTAGCGCGATTCGCTCGCTCGGTGCCGATTTCGGCTTCGTCCAGCTCGTGATGACCGCCTGCGTCGGGTTGTACGTCGGGACGCTGCTCATCGACATGAGCAACATAGGCTACGAAGGGATCCTGTCCTTTCTCTCGCCGAGCAATGTGGGGCTCATTTTGTTCGGGGCGAGTGGTGCGATCCCTGTTTTCTCCTTCGGCCGTTGGTGGACGTTTCTCAGTGCCGGCTGGTTGCACGGGAGCGTTCTTCACCTGCTGTTCAACATGTACATGGTGCGGTTCTTTGCAGGCGCGACCGCGGAGCTCTACGGTCCCGGCCGCACGGTGATCATCTATACCGTCTCGTCGGTAACCGGGTTCGTCTTCAGCACCTACGCGAGGCGCCTCATCCCGAACGTCCCGTTTCTAGGGGGAGCGGATCTGACGGAGGGCGCCTCGGCTGCGATCTTCGGGCTCCTCGGGGCGGTGCTTTACTACGGAAAGCGAACGGGTCAGCAGCGGGTGGAGAAGCAGATGATCAGCTACGCCGTCTTCATCGCCATCTTCGGACTCGTTGTTCAGCATGTGGACAATCAGGCGCACCTCGGGGGCTTCGTGGGTGGGTACTACGTTGCGCGTTTCCTGGACCCCCTCGAGCCGGAGCGCGGCGACCACTTGACCATCGCGTTCGTCTGCCTGGTGTTGACCGCGATCTCGATCATTGCGTCGCTCGTAACAGGAATACGCCTTCTGGGTTAGTTTAGTGGCACTCACTCCCACCGCCTGTGTCCCTCGTGGGCGCCCTTGCCGGTGAGCCCCAGATCGAGAATCACCGCGGCGACCACCACGACCAGATAGAGATCGGTCAGGCCTACCAGACCAACATCTGGCCCATCCTCGGCTTTTTCCTCATGCCACTGACCACACTTGCCTATGCCTGGGCCGTGAACGCCAACGGCACGGTGACCGATGTAGTCGCTGAAGATGACGACGAGGACAAGGGCGAAGCGCGGAAAGGAGAGCGCGAGACAGCCGACGAAGCAACCCACCTGGCAGTTTATCGCCTTCTGATTTCCTCCAGTGGATAGAGCGACTTTTCCACGTTCTGGAATTTCTCGATGCGCAGAGGGTCGTTGATTTCCTGGCGGAAGACGACGTTCGTGTCGCCGATCGTAGAAATGGCGCCGTCGTAGAGACGCTCGCCTAGTCTCGCGAAGTAGCTCTTGTTGTCCGTTCCCTGGATCATGGCGATGTAGCCGTCCTGGGTCTTGACGATGCCACGCAGTGTGACTTCCTGAATGAGCATCCCCTGGAGCCCCGGTGGTCGCATGCCCTGGTCAAGGACCTCGACGCCTTGGGCGAGACTGACAAAGGGATCTCTCCGGCCCGCGGAATCGTAGGCGAAGCCGCTTCCCTGGGTCAGCTCGATGGCGTCTGGCACCTGCTCGACCTCCAATGGAGGCTCATCGGCCGGTGCCTGCTCACCCTCTCCTCTGCCCCGGTCTGGGCGGAGTCCTGCTCCTGGCGCCCCGTCTGCGACGTCGCAGTCGCGACGAGGGCGAAGACCGCGAAAGTAGTGACGAAGATCACAAGAAAGAGTCTAGGCAAACGCATGGGCTTTCCCCTTATACCTTTCAGTACTCCAGTGACCGACCGGTGTCAAGCCTGTGCCGGGCCTGGGCGCAATCGACTTCCGTTCATGCGACCTGTTTTCGATAGTTCCAGAACGAATCCCAGGCGCCCGTGCTTCGGAAGACACAGCGCAGTGCGAGCATTGCATCGGCCCCAGCGGCGTGCCATCTCATCCCGACTCGCTTCATCCTTTGTTGCATAACGTGGCTCACGGCACTTTCCACGGCACCGCTGCCGATGTAGTAGCCGCTTTGTCGAAACGTTCTGTATTTCATTCGATGCCCGTTTCTCTCGAGGTAGCCGGTGAGCTTGTCGATCTCTTCGTCTTTGGAACGATGACGCTTTTTCAGAAACCGCAAACCCTCGATCACCTCATCCACGGCGTCTTCGTATAGACGGTCGAGTTGCGATTTGCGCCACTGTGCGGCTTCGTCGGTGCCTTCGCCGAAAACCACCCGTGCCACAGGGCTGATATTCTCGTCGGCGTGATACCAATCAAGGATCTCGACTCGATCGGTGAACAGCTCCTCCGCAAGATTCCAAATCCACGGCGCACCGTCACCCAGGATGACGACCTTGCGAGACTCCGCCCCCATTGAGCAAGAGCGAGGCCACAAAACCTCGCCGAGTGCTTCGGGGCTACCTCGAACCCCTACGACCTGTCGTTCGGTCAACTCTCCGCGTCCGAGCTTGCTCTGCACACGCCCTTGCTCGGTATAAAGGCAGCCTAGCTTGACTTCCTGCCAGCGGCCGTCCACGAATACCATCCCGCCGTCTATCCCTATGTACAGCGGTCCCTTATGGCGTCTGCCCGTTCCAGCTTCCACCTCGTTCGCAGGCTCTTTCGAAAAACCCTCCGCCTTTTTCCCATCGGCGCCTACCAAGCTTTGAATCTTCTCGGAGCTCACGACCACCCCGGTGAACTTTCGCAGCAATTGCTCGCTCGCCGAGCGGTAGGGTTCGATCACTCCTGCCAACAGCGACAACTCTTGTAAGGCTTGCGTGAATCCCTCCTGGTCCACCCGCATCTCTTCCAGCAGCGGATACTTGCCTTGACGACACTCACAGCACTGAGCGTAAACCACACTCAGCTCCACATCCCGACCCGCCAGTACCGTGTGCACCCGGAACGCTCGATGTTGTCGAAACTCCATCGACGCGCCGCATTCGCATGCGCCTGACACACCGAGTCGTTCCGAGCGTTGGCTGAGCGCCTTGCCCAGTACCTCACGCAGGTATTCGCTGCCCTTGACCCGCATCCACTCGTCACACCGTTCGACATCAGCTTCCGCTTCCACGACCGCCTGCCACACTTGCTCCGCGAACTCCTCGGATAGACGACTTACTTCTTTACTAAACTCCTCCCGCGTGATACTGCTTTTCATTGAGGTGTCCCTCCATCGGCCGCTTAGCTGCGACCGTTTTCTTTATTTAGGATTGTGAAGGACACCCCATTTTTCCTTTTATGTCAAGAGAACATTTCTAGTAGAAAAATGATCAAGATCACGAAAAGGTTGCGCCCACACTGAACGATCTGCTCCAGGTCACGCTCGATCCAGGTTTTACTTCCCGGGTCGACGGCAACGTCGAGCTCCAGGTGAACGAGCTCCTCACCAAGCTGAAATCGGAGTTCGCTTCGGAGCCCGACGCCGGGCCCTTGCTGCCCTCGGCGGAAAAGTTTACTTCAGAGCTCAAGTCCTACCGGGACCAGATCCTTTGCACGAATCTTCTCCAGCAGATCGAGGTCTTCGCCCTGCCGACCCTGTCGAAGGCCTTCCCCGAGGGCAAAGTCTCTTCCGAGGAGCTCAAGAAGCGCATCGCCGAATATTGGCAAACCTGTCGCGAGGCCCTCGACAAGTTCTTTCGCTCGGTCGAGATGGTTCTCATGGACGGAAGCACGGGAGGGAATCCGGCTCGACTCGACGACGATTCGCGAGCGGCTCGTCTCGGCCCAGTACCGGAATGGCTACCGCGCGCTCGAAGATCGGTTCCGCTCGCTCTATAGGGCCGTCGCGGTCTCGACGAAGCTTCAGCGAAGTCGGACGGCGAGGCTCGCCGAAGTCGGCTCTGCCGACGAAGGCGGCTCCCCCAGAGGGGGAGAGGTAAATACATGTGTTGATTGGGCTTCGATTCCGAATTATGATTTGCCGTGTCCCCTCCTGCCGAAGGTGCTTTGACACCTCGGGGCGCGCCTTCTTCTCCTCACCGCTTTCGTCGTCAGCGGCCTCGCCGGGCTTCTGTTCGAGCTCGTCTGGACACGCCTGTTGCTCCTCGCGATCGGCACGTCCGCGGCCTCGGTGGGCGTCGTGCTCGGCGCCTTCATGGGCGGAATGGCGATCGGGAGCGCCCTTGCCGGCATGCCCATCGTCGCTCGGCGGGACCCGGTACGCGTTTTCGCCGGGCTCGAAGCCTGGATCGGGATCTATGCGCTTCTCTCTCCCACTCTGTTGAGAACGGTGGGCGATGTGAGCGCGCGACCGGCGCAGTTTGCGCTCGCAATGGCTCTGCTCTTCCCCGCGACCGTTGCCATGGGTGCATCGCTCCCGGTGCTGGCGCGCGTTCTTGCGAGGGACGCCGAGCGGCTCGCGGTAGGAATTGGTCGTCTCTACGCCGCCAATACCGCGGGCGCCGTGGCGGGTCCGCTGCTCGCCGTCTTCGTTTTCTTCCCGTCGTTCGGCCTGACCGTGACCCTGGTGATCGGAGCCTCCCTCAATTTTCTCGTCGCCGGCACCGTCTGGGTGTCGCGACAGAGCTTCCCGAGCTTCGAAGCTCCCGTGGCGTCCGTCACCGAGCGTGCGCCGGTTCCCCGGAGCCTTCTTGTCGCGGTCGCGGTGTCGGGCGCTTCGGCAATGATCTACGAGGTCGCCTGGAGCCGCACCTTGTCCATGGTCTACGGTTCCTCGCTCTACGGCGTATCGATCATGCTCTCGACGTTTCTCTTCGGGATCTCCGTCGGCTCGGCACTGGCCTCGGTGTGGATCCGTCGCCGCACGCCGAAAGAGCCCTATCTCCGGTTGACACAAGCGCTCGTCGCTTCGGCGAGCCTGGCTTTCGTGAGCCTCATTCTCGCGCGAAGTCTTCCATTGTTGTTCCTGAACCTCTATACGTCGGTGCAGGGCACGACCGCACTCTTTGCAACCCAGTTCGTCGTCGCTGCCCTTCTGATGCTCCCCTCGACCATGATCCTCGGAGCCACCCTGCCGATCGCGGTGCTGGCACTACCCTCGACGTCGGCGGACGTGGGTCAGCAGGTGGCAAGGCTCTACGCGTGGAATCTGCTCGGCTCGGCCCTCGGCGCGATCGGCGCCTCCGTCCTGCTGCTGGCGAGTCTGGGGCTCGAGTTCTCCGTACGTGTGGCAGCTCTCGGGGCCATCGGCACGGCGCTCATTCTTGTTTACAAGATCCCGAAGTTCTCCATGGTGACGAGCGCCATCTCCGCCTCTATCGCCCTGGTCATCCTGGCGCTCGATCCCGCGGGCGAGCGCGCCCTCAAGACCTTCGGTATCTACAGCGACGTGCGCACGTACTCCCGCTTCGAGCCCAACGAGCTTCGAAGCTTGCTGGCCGCGCACCAGCTCCTCTACTACCGGGACGGGCCGACCGCCACCGTCGCGGTCCAGCAAATCGATCGCTTTCGGTTGCTGAAGATCAACGGCAAGACGGACGCTTCGAACGGTCCGGGCGACACGCAGACCCAGCGACTGATGGGGCACCTGCCTTTCGTCGCCGCCGACCCGCGACGCCTGGCCGTGGTCGGCTGGGGCACCGGGATGACGGTCGCGGCCGTTCTCACGCATCCGGTGAGCTCGGTTCGCGCGTTCGAGATCGAGCCTGCCGTCGTGGAGGCCTCGCGGTTTTTCGACGAGGAGACCGGAAACCCACTCGCGGACGAGCGCGTCGAGCTCATCATGGGCGACGCGCGGAACCTCCTCCGCCGGGAGGACGAGACCTACGACCTCATCATCAACGAACCGTCGAACCCCTGGTTGACGGGTGTGTCGAATCTGTTCACCGAGGACTTCTTCCAGATCATGGCGGATCGTCTCACACCGGACGGCGTCGTCTGCCAGTGGATTCACCTCTACGGAATGACCGAGGAGTCGACGCGATCGCTCGTCGGGACGTTCCGCGAAGTGTTTCCTCACGTCATGATCTTCAAGGATCGCGATCTCATCATGCTCGGCTCGCGCCAGCCCCTCGAGCTCTCGATGCGACGCCTCCAAGCGTTCTTCGACGAGCCGGGAATTCGTGAAAGCCTCGAGGAGGCCGCCATCCAGTATCCCGCGGATATTCTGGTCACGCTCCGTCTGGACGAGGACGGCGCCTATGCCTTTTCAGAAGGTGCACCACTGAACACGGACGACAACATGCGGATCGAGCTGGCGGCTCCGAAGAGCCTGTACCAGGACCGCATCGACGCCATCCTGGCCGACATGTCGAAGTACTCTGCCTCGATCTTCAAACACCTGGTGGACTTCGATTCGCGAGCGGGGGTCGAGATCGAGATCGCGGCGTCTCTGTTCACCACCGGCCGCAAGAAGCTGGCTCTCGACCATGCTCTGCGTGCCGTCGAGATGAGTCCGTCGTTCGAATCTCAGAAGCTTCTCGGACAGGTGCTGGAGAGTCTGGGTCGAAAGGACGAGGCGCGTGAGGCTCTGAGACGGGCTCTTGCAGCGGGTGGGGATCCGAGCGGACGGCGCTTCGTGGAAGCGATGCTGCGCTCATTGGGACCGCCTGCCGGCCCCTGATCAAAACAAATAAACGCAAAGACGCCTCACACAGAACCCCGGAAGAGCGGAACCCCGGAAAGAACAAACCGCGACACTTCGTGCTCTTCGTGTCCTTCGTGGTTCGTCGTGGTTCTTTTTCCTGGGTTCCTGGGTTCTTTATTGTTGTTTTCTCTGCGCCTCTGCGCCTCTGCGTTGAGTTCTTTTCTCTCGAATTAGTTCTTCATAGAGCGCGAGGAGCTTCTTCACCCGCGTCGCCCAGCTGAAGCGCTCCTCCACGCGGCGGCGGCCGGCCCCTCCCCACACTTCGAGCGTGTCCCGCGCCATCAGGCAGAGGCCGAGCGCCGTCGTCAAGCCACCGGCATCGCCGGGCTCGACGAGGAGCCCGGTCTTCTCGTGCTCGACCTTGTCCGGGATGCCCCCGGCGCGCGTGGCCACGACCGGCAGGGCGTGCGCCATCGCCTCGAGCGTGACCTGGGAGCTACCTTCGAAGAGCGTCGGATGGACGAACAGCGCGGCACGCTCATAGAGAGCCGCCAGCTCCTCATCGGTGACGGCTCCCGCCAGGCGCGAGCGGCCCCCGAGTCCCCGGGCGCGGATCGCCTCCTGCAGGCGCTTGCGCTCGGGCCCCTCGCCGACCAGCACCCAGCGCCAGGGAACCTCCGGCGCACCAAGTCGACTCAGCGCCTCAACGAGATGAAGGAACCCTTTGTTCGATTCGAGCCGGCCGACCGACAGGAGCATGAGGTGGTTCGGAGCGAGACCGAGTCGGCCTTCGAGCGCACGCGCGAGCTCGGGATCGGGTGAGCGGTTCACCGCTTCGAGGTCGATGGCGTTGTGTATCACGACGTGACGCTCCGGTGCCGAGCCCAGATAGCGGGCCACGTCATCTTTCATCGACGCGTCGGGAACGAGAACCCGTTCGGCGTGGCGAGACGCGTAACGAATGGCCAAGCGAAGGGGAAGATAGGCCAGGTGTTTCAATCCCGCCGTCTTGAACTCCTCCATCCCGTGCGGATGGAGGACGAGCGGCGGTGCGTCACCGGCGCCACGCCGATGGTAGGCGTAGCCGAAGCCGGCACCCGCCTCCGCCTGAACGACATCGAAGCTTCCGTCCTCGAGCACCGCGCGACCCGCCCTCAGACTCCATCCGATGTAGTTCGTGTTTCGATCCGCCACGACGAAGCCTCGTCGCCCGGGCCACGGCCAGCGGCGATAACGGATTTGCACCAACCGGGCATCGTTGTCGCTCGCCCGCTCGACCGGCGTCGTGAAGAGCGTCACCTCGCAACCTTCTCTCGCCAGATAACGAAGGAGCGCACCGACGTGACGTTCCAGCCCGCCGTGGCCGTGAAACGGGAAGGCCACGCGGGAGACGACGGCCACCTTCATTTCAAAGCTGCCTGGTAGAGGGCTTCGAGCTGCGGTACCACCGCACTCTCGGAAAAGACCGCCCTGGCTCGATCGCGAGCTCCCTGGCGCAGCCGCTCGGACAGCGCTCGGTCGTCAACGATACGCTTCAGCTCCGCGGCCAGGGACGGCTCCGATGGACCGACGAGCCCACTCGCCTCGTGCAGGACAATGTCCGCGGTGCCGCCGGTCGGCTCGACCACCAGCGCCGCACCGACCGCGAGTGCCTCGAGCAGTACCCGCGACAAGGGCTCGTGCCAGCGCGAGGGAAAGACAACCGCTCGCGCCTGTCGCAACAATCGAAGGGACGTCGTCTCGTCGACCCAACCCAGAAAGCGCACGTCGCGCCCCGAGCGAGCGGCCCGGGAGCGAAGCGACGGCTCGAGGCTTCCGGAGCCGGCGACGACCAGCGGCAGGTCCGTTCCCGAAAGATCGAGAATCCGCAGCAGACGATCGGGAGCCTTGTTCGGCTCGAGCTTTCCCACGAACAGAACGAAAGACTCCGGCAGATGCGCTGGCCCGGGTTGTTCGGCGATGCGGAAGAGTCCATCCGCGTCCACGATGTTCGGAATGACGTCGACGCCGGCAAAAGGAAGGGTGCCTGCCACGTGCGCGCTGACCGCGACGATCGCCTCCGCTCGCTCGAGCGCCATCTGACGGCGGCCGATCTCCCGTCCCATCACGGGCGGCAGAAACGGCGTCACCGGCCAGCTCCACGGACGATGGCGACCGGCGCACAGGACACGTCGCTTGTAGGTGCATCCGGGACAGGCCTCGCTCCCGGACAACATGGTGGTCCAGATGCACACCGGCCAGTAGTCGCGCACCGTGACCACGACCGCACTCTCCGGATCGGCAATCGCGGTGGCGCGTGCCGAGAGCCAGTGCTGCGCGTGAACGATATCGGCCGCCTCCGAGCTCAACTGGTGGCGGATCGCCTCTGCAAAAACGTTCTCGCGCTGGTACCGTCTCCCCAGGAGCGCTACCTCGGAGACCCGGATCGCTTCCCAGGACGTCTGCCCCGTCGCCCGCAGGCGGCCCACCATCACATGGACATCGTGACCGTGACGGTGAAGCGCTCTGGCCAGCGCGGCGGTGGATTGTCCACTTCCCCCCGCTCCCGGCGGAAAGGCGTCGGTCGGGATCAGGATCTTCATCGGTTCGCCACGACCGAGCGGAGCACCTCCTCGAGCTGCTCGCAATGACGCTCCCAGCTGAAATGGTCGACGACTCGCTGGCGCCCGCTGGCACCCATCGCCTTCGACCGTTCCGGATCCTGGAGGAGTGAAACAATCGCCTCGCCGAGCGCGTCCGCATCGTCTTCCGCCACGAGAAGACCGTCCTGTCCGGGCCGGACGATCTCCCGCAACGGCTCCACGTCCAGCGTCACGACCGGCAAGGCCATCGCCATGTACTCGAAGATCTTGAGCGGTGACCAGAAGAACCCGAGCCGCATCTGCGGCAGACGCGACGGTTGATAGGGCGCCACGCCGAGCGCGCCGAGCGCAAGGTAGTGAGGCATCTCGCGGTACGAGACCGCGCCGGGCATGAAGACGTGCCGGGCAATCCCCAGCCTCCGTGCAAGCTGTCTTGCCTCCGGCGCGGCGGGCCCGTCTCCGATGAAAAGAAACTGGACATTGTCATCTGGTGCGGCGGAGAGGACGTGCCGGGCAGCGCGAACCAGCACGTCGGCCCCGTGCCAGGGGCGGAAGCTGCTCGAGAAAACAACGACTCTGGCGTCCTCGGGAAAGGACGTGCCAATCCGGCCAACGCCCGGCTGAAAACGGTTCACGTTCGCTCCCCAGTGGACCTTGTGGATCTTCTCCGGAGGAATATCCTCCGGAAGAATCGACACAAGTGGTGTGACCAGTGCCGCGGCCTTTCGATGCTGCGCTTCGCGAAGCCGGCGCATCGGCTCGACGAGCAGAAACTTGTCCAGCCGAGCCTTCCGAGAGCCTTCGGGCTCCCGCATCGGCGCGTTCACCTCGAGCACCGATGGGATGCCGCGGCAATGGGCCGAACGAACGCCTTCACCCCCGAAGTTGTAGTAGCGCTCCATCACCACGTCGGGCTTTGTCCGGTCGATGAGAGCGTCGATGCCGCGACGCGCCGTCCAGCGAAAAAAACGATGAGGCACCAGCATCTGCGCCTCGTGCACCGCGAACGAGTAGTCGGACGAGCCTTTCTCGGGCAGTGCCACGACGTGTACGTCGTGGCCTCGCCCCACGAGCCCTTCCGCAACTTCTTCGACGTGTACGGAGCCTCCGGTGGTCCCGGGGACGCGCTGATCAGAGGCAACGTAGAGGATCTTCATGTGCGCCAGAGCGCCATTTCAGACCGCTTCCAGCAACAGGAAGAACGGACCGGTCCGCACCCTGCCGAAGAGCGCCACGTCGAGCTTCATCAGATACGACGCCACGTGGAGAGGCGCGTGCGCCCAGCGTCCGACGTCGGGCTTCGTCGAGCGATGATGATCCTGATCGTAGTATTGCTCGTGCGCTCCGGCCTCCTCAGCGCTCGCGGACGCACCGTTCGTCTTCGCCTTAGCAAAGAAATTGTGCTCGACCAGCGGGAGCATCAGGTCTTCGATGAGTGCTTTGAAGAAGACGTTGTAGTACCGGATGTCTTCGATGCGAAACCCGGTCTTCTCTAGAATCGATTCGAGCCGCTGGTAGCTCCGGAGTGTGTTTCGGTGGTCCGATTTGCGCTCCCGCTCCGGCTCGTTGTCTACCAGACCTCTCCGGTCGAGCCAGTGGACCAGCCGGTTCACGCCGCGCTGAAAAAAGGCAAGCCGTGAGCTCATCATCACGTGCGAGTAGAGAAACAAACGACCGCCCGGCTTCAGAACCCGCCGGGCTTCGGACAGCATCGCCACCACGCCGTCTTCGGTGAGATGCTCCAGAACATCGAGCGAGAACGCCTTGTCGAAGCTCGCGTCGGCGAACGGCAAGCGCCGAATGTCACCTCGCGTAAGGTCGACCGTCGCCAGGGGCTCGGTCGCGAAGTGGGCGCCGGCGTCGATCCCGACCGCCTCGCCGCAGCTGGGTCGGGTGAAGAACACGAAGCGACCGTTACCGCAGCCGATGTCGAGAACCGCCTCGTCCGGCGAGGGCGCGAGCATCTTGCGCATCATGTCCATTTTGACGCGGGCCGACAGAAACAGCGGACGCAGGGAACCTTCGCGGTGGTGGAACTCCTCTTCCGCATACTCGGTCAGATCGGAGAAGGCATCCGATGGAGGGCGCAAATCCAGATAGGCTGGCTCTCCCAGCGATCGATACGCGCGCCCGCAGGACGGGCAACTCAGCTCGCCGTCGTCCGATCTGAGGCGCGTGGCCGTCGCACCGTCTCGAGTCGCCACATCGTGGCTTCCCAGACAGGCTGGACAGCGAACGATACTGCGCAGGTAGTGAGAGATCATTCCGGCTCTCGCCCGCTTTCCGCGAGACCGTCGGCATCGACCAGAAAGCGCCCGACGACGCCGAACAGTCGCGGGGGCACTTCGTAGACGTGGTTGTGCATCACCTCGCTCCACACGAGGCGCTGGCGGTCCATGAGCCCCAGGCCGAACTGCACCATGAGCGAAACGTTCCAGAAGAGAAACAGGCTCGTCACAGCGGCGAGTCCCCAGAGTCGAAGACGAGTGCGGAGCGCATCCATGAGAAAAGCACCCCAGACGGCGAAGATGACGGTGGTCCCCACGAACCGCCGTGCCCCGAAAGCGCCCGCCTGGGTCCAGGAATCCACCGCACCCGACAGATAGATCTGAGACAGAAAGCCAATCAGGAGAACCAAGCCGGCTTCGCGCTGTCGACGAAGAAACAACAGCCCGCCGACGAGAAAGCAGAGGAGCAGAGGCGTCCAGAAGAAGAGCCCGTGGCGGGGAGAAAAGAGGACTTCGAAGAAGTGGGGCGAGAGCCAGTACATCTTGTTCTCGACATGCTGCGAGGGGGCCGGCCGGCCGTTGAGCACCTGGTACACCGCGAGCTGAGGAGCGAAGACGAGAATGGAGGTGATGCCGAAGGCGAGAAGCCGCGAGAGACGCCCTCGTACGTCGGCCTCGAGCGACGGCGAGAGTGCAGGGACGAAAGCGGCGAGGGCAATGAACACGTCCTGCGTTCGCACCAGACCCATGAGACCGGCCGAGGCTCCCCACACCGCCCAACGTCCGGAGCCACCGCGCGCGGCCCAGGGCCAGAGGCTGAAGAAAAGCACGACGGCGAAGAGCGAGGCGGCGTGACTCATGCCGGGAGCGACGTACATGTAGTAGGCGACGGGGGTACCCCACCAGAGCGCCACCACAGCGAGAAAAGAGACTTCGGTCGTCGCCCAGCGACGCGCCAGTCGAAACGAGAAAAACAGTCCGATCGCGGCATAGAAGGCGGAAGCCATTGTGACGGCGCGGCGGTAGGGCAGCGACAGGCCGTCCGCCGGCTCTCCGGCCAGCTTTAACACCCCGTGGGTCGTCAGGTAGAAAGGCGACCACAACAACGCGGTTCCGATCGGGCCGAAATTGATCTGAAGCCCCGTCTCGGTCCTGCGATCGAGAAACGTCTCTTTGAATCCTTGACGCCCCTCGGGATCCTCCCGATAGAAGCGTTCGTACTCGTTGCGGAAATCCAGGTCGCCGTCGATCAGCAGGGAGGGTAGATAGGAGAAGTACTGAATGGCGTCGGACTCCTCGACGCGGGGCTGGACGAGGATCATCGAGCCAAGGAGGAGCATGGCCAGAACGAGCTCGGCACGTTCGCGAAAGGGCCAGAATGGCTTGTACGGCGTGTACTTCATCGCTCCGGTTTGGCCAGCAGGAGCTCCAAGTTGCTGATGATGATGTTCTGGGTGAACCCGTTGTGTTCCAGAAAGCGTCTCAGGAAACCAGGGACGTTGCGGGTGAAGAATCCGCTCACATGACGCTCCTCCCGGAGCACGTGGAAGCCCGTTTTCTCGAGCCACCGGTGGACACCCCCGACCGTCACTCTCTGGATGAGGTCGTCTTCCTTCGTCTCTCCTCGCTCGGCCATCATCTTTAGTGAGTTCGACTCCCGCGGTTCCTGGAGCCACTGAGGCCGCTTGCGGGCGATGTAGAAGTTGAGCTGAAACGCCCAACGGCGGGGAAGAAGAAGGTGAATCGGGACCGGGATTCTGAGGCGCGAGAGGTGCGATCCGGCGAAGCTCCCCCATGGCGGCGTCGACAGAAAGAGAACGCCTCCGGGGCGCAGCACTCTGTGGCACTCGCCCAGGTAGTGCTCCGCCGAGCCGACGTGCTCGATGACCGAATGCGAGAGCACGAGCTCGAAGCTCTCCGACGGAAACGGGAGTGCGCAGCCGTCGCCCTGCACGAACTCGGCGTTTGAAATACCTCGCTCGCGAGCCAGCCGTGCCCCGGCGTCGCCGAATCGATTCTTGATGTCGAGCCCCACCGCGAGCTCGCACTCTTCCGCGAAGGAGACAGCCACCCCGCCACCGCCACAACCCGCATCGAGGACACGACCCTTCACCTGGACGTCGTCCCACTCGAGCCGTTTCAGAATCTTCGCGCTTCGGTAGTACTCGAAAACGCCGTAATGATACTCGGAGCGGAACCGGATCTCGGCGTGCTCGCGAATGGCGTCGTTGTCAATGGTGCGCATGCGCGATGGCCTGCTCGTAGAGCTCGAGATAGCTGGCAAGGGCGGCTTCCGGTCGGAACTCCCCCTCGATGCGGGACAGCGTTTTCCTGGACACAGCCCGGTGCCCGTCCAGCGTTTCCAAGATCGCCTGCGCGAGTGGCTCCACCGTCTCCTTCGGTACGAGCGTGACGTCCTCCGGAAAGAGCTCCTTCAACTCGAGCCCTCCGGGGTGATCGGCCGAGACGACCGGAAGGCCCGAAGCCAGCGCCTCGACGGCCACGGTAGGAAAAGCCTCGAGTCGCGACGGCAACACGAACAGATCCGCCGCGCGATAGATGCGGGGGAGGGTCTCGTTGTCGACCAGCCCGAGAAGCTTCACGTGCCCATCGAGGCGAAGCTCCTCGATCAGGCCTTTGAGCTCCGACCGAGACTCCCCCTCGCCAGCGAACAAAAGCTTCGCCTCGGGATGTCGCTCGAGGATCTGCGGCATCGCTTCCACGAGAAAGCGCTGTCCGGCCAGGGGGTGGAGCCTCTTGACGTTCAAGAGCACCGGTCCGTTGCCGACTCTGAGCTTCCATCGAGCTTCGTCGCGTGCTTCGGCCGAGGCCGTACGGAAGTGCTCCACCACCGGCGGGTAGACGACGGATCGTCTCCCGGGTGCCACGCCGAGCTCGAGGGATCGTTCCATGAGAAGCTGGCTGTAATAGGTCACACCGAAGGCCCGTTCGTTCATCCACAGGAAAGGATCCACGGGGCGACGGCGACGGTAGTGCCAGATCTCGGTACCGTAGTGGGTGAGCACGAACGGCAATCCCCGTCGATGTGCGAGGCCGGCCGTAACCTGATTCATCAGTGTGTTGCTGTGGACGTGCACCACGTCCACGTCGCGGAACGCATCGCGGGAGCGCCGAAAGACTTCGAGGGCGGTCCGAAGCTGAGCCAGCCGAAGCTTCCGCGCCCAGCCGTTCGCGGTGCGGGATACGTAGAGCACGTCGTCCCGCGCGGCATCGGTTCCACTTCTCGGCTCGAACGCCATGAGCCGCACGCGGTGACCCTCGCGTTTCAATCCAACCGACAGGAGCTCCGGCAGCAAGGCATTGGCCGCCTGCTCGGGCGGCAGGTGCGGGGTAACCATCAGAACGTTCAGGACGCCTTCTCCCGGACCCACTGGTCTCGAAACTCGCGAAATGTCGCCCCTTTGACCGATCGCTCCGACAGGAACGACAGCAGTTTCCCCAGCTCCGCGTAGAAGCGATCGACGTCGTCAGCGGTTCGGTTGTACGGGCTTCCGCCCGGCATCAGCTCGCTCGAATGAAAGATGATGTTCGCGGTGGGTTCCTCGGCGTCCACGACGCGCCGGGCGAGGGCAAGCATGTCTTCGGTTCTCGAGTAGGACGGTCGCAGCCAGATGGGCCGGGCCACTTTCAGAAGTCGAAGCGCGCGGCGGAACTGGTAGCCTCGCGTCGCGTCCGCGTAGGCGGTCTCGAGCCAGCGGGGCCAGCGCCGATCGAGCGCGCTGGTGATCGGAATCTCGAGGAGCTTGCTGTCGCCGGCACGACGCGGATCCTCCCGGCTGAGAAAGTACGGTGTCCGTGGCGCTCCGGCGAAGGACGGTCCACCCTTGCGCCGTTCGTTGAAGAACGGATCGACGCTCGAGTCCACGAGATAGCCGAGCTCCTCCATGATGGCCACCTGCCAGCCGGTGAAACCGTTGCGGCCCGCCCGGTAGGAGACCGGAGGCTCGCCAATGAGCTCTGCGATCGCATCGGTGAGCCGCCGGAGCTGTTCGCGGAAGTGATCCGGTGTCAGGTTGAGCGGATACAGGTGCTCGTCCACCTCGGGCGGCGAGGTCCAGGGGTGATGATGCGTTCCGATCTCGCACCGAGCGGTCTCCGCGAGATCCAGGAGCACCCGCTTCGCGTCGGGATCGACCGCCATCTCGTGCGTGATGAGATAGGTGGGCCGAACGTCGTAGCGATCGCAGAGCTCTTGAAGTCTCGGAAGCTCATGGACGTTTTTGACGGTGATGTTCCGGCGAGCCTCGGCCTCCCACTGGTTGTCCGCCTCGGTGTCGACGCCGAGCAACACGAAAGTCATCAGATCTCCCGATCCTGGTCCGAATCGCCGAACGTGACGTGCCAGTGCGGCGTGTCGGCGAAGAAGCTCTCGTCCACGTGGTCACTGTGGATGCGAACGCAGAATTGCATCGGGCTCGCGATCTTCATGAAGCCCTTGTGCTGAAGTCGTCCGGCGAGGCGCCGATCGAACGTGAACGTCTGCATCCGCGCCGCGCCCCGCTCGCGAGCCCACGAGAACGCCCGGTCGAGAAGGGCACCCAGCGTCGCGCGATCTTCCGGATTCGCCAGCCAGTCGACCAGAAGCGCCAGCCGCACACCGTTTCGCTCGGTCGTGCGAAGGACGATGTAGCCGGTGAGCTCGTCTCCTCTCCAGGCCTCGAAGATGTCATAGCTCACGTACGGGATTTTCCGATACTTCCATTCGAGGTACGTGGCGGTGCGCTCGGCGATGAAATCATACCCCACCGAAGCTTTCTTCCAGAGATTGTCGTAGGCCAGATGGAAAGGACCTTCGAGGGCCCGCACATCGATGCCGTCCGGGTTCCTGGTCCCGCGCTCCGGAAAGGTGAGCCAGAGGCCGAGGCGCAGAAACGGAGAGACGACGGTAGCGAGAGCCCCCAGCCGACGGCGAAGGAGCGCACCCGGGTCGAGAATCTTCGAGTAGCACGGAACCGGCCCCACGTCGTGCCAGGAGAGCTTCTTGAAGAGCGTGTAGGAGGCCGCCGACAGGCCCAGCCCCAGCGAGGCTTCCACGTTCTGATCCCAATAGAGGAACAGACGCGAGCCGACACCTTTGCGCTGAAGGTCCGGGCGCACCATGACGTCCATCCCCCAGGAGGCTTTCAGGATGCGATTGGTGACCTTGAGACGTACGGGCATGCTCGCGTACTGGCCGAGAATCTCGCCATCTTCCTTGGCCACCCAGATCTCGGGACCTTCCTCCGGACAGTTGGGGCTGTCGTCGTACTGCCATTTCCACCGGGCGCGGTTCTCTTCAGCGGCCTCGGCCCCGAACACGTCCACGTACAGGTCCTCGAGCGCTTCGTGATCTGCTGCTCCTCGACGGGAGATCTCGATGCGACTCTTGGCTTTGGGGCTAGTGCTCGCCGGCATCTACCTGGATGATTGCGCGCTCACTGCTCGTTCCAACTATTCCGGCCTAGAAACTCGTACGCTCGATGGCTACATCATAGCTGGTGAGCGACGTTTTCCTTGGGCGACACAAGTGCCCTGTATCAGTAGTACGTCACCTAAATCTCGGCCCCTTTTGCGCGCTGGCTTCGTTGCTGGCATTAGGGCAGTTCGGCCTTCGGCCTAGCCCTCCGCTCGACAGGCTCCCTGCGGAAGGCGGTCGAAATATCCCGATATGACTTCGTCGTCACGCCTCGCCAGCCCACAAAATGGCGTCGAGCCTTAGTGCCCTGCTTCATAATTACGGTGACGCACCGAGAACGCCGAGGCGCCCGTCTGGCAAGGCGCGAGGAGCAAATAATATCTGGATATATGACCGACGAGCAACGCAGCCAGTCGGGATGCATCGGCGTTCGAATGCCACCGTAATTGTGAAACAGGGTACTTAGGCAACGAACCACTGATGCAGGACACTAGCTGGAACGGCACTAACAAACCAGTGATCGTAGCACGGTCAGTCGGCGGGGGGCATCAGAAGGGCCAGGATGACGTAGACGAGAATCCCCGGAAAGGCAGCCGAGCAGATCGAGAGGAGAACGTAGGCGAGGCGCACGACGGTAGGTCCCAGCCAAGCCACCTCGCGATGCCTCCACAAACGCCCAGAAGCATCTTGTCGCTCTGAGAGCGGGCCAGAGGATTCGATGTCGGCATCGTCCGCTGATTGTCTACCATCGCGGGCGGCGGGCTCAACCGGCTTTCGGACCTATCCGGTCGAAGTCGTTCCCAACTGGTTCGACGAGCTGGAACGACTTGCCCACCCGGTAGGCCCGGGGGCGCAACCTTTTCGTGATCTTGATCATTTTTCTACTAGAAATGTTCTCTTGATATAAAAGGAAAAATGAGGTGTCCTTCACAATCCTAAATAAAGAAAACGGTCGCAGCTAAGCGGCCGATGGAGGGACACCTCAATGAAAAGCAGTATCACGCGGGAGGAGTTTAGTAAAGAAGTAAGTCGTCTATCCGAGGAGTTCGCGGAGCAAGTGTGGCAGGCGGTCGTGGAAGCGGAAGCTGATGTCGAACGGTGTGACGAGTGGATGCGGGTCAAGGGCAGCGAATACCTGCGTGAGGTACTGGGCAAGGCGCTCAGCCAACGCTCGGAACGACTCGGTGTGTCAGGCGCATGCGAATGCGGCGCGTCGATGGAGTTTCGACAACATCGAGCGTTCCGGGTGCACACGGTACTGGCGGGTCGGGATGTGGAGCTGAGTGTGGTTTACGCTCAGTGCTGTGAGTGTCGTCAAGGCAAGTATCCGCTGCTGGAAGAGATGCGGGTGGACCAGGAGGGATTCACGCAAGCCTTACAAGAGTTGTCGCTGTTGGCAGGAGTGATCGAACCCTACCGCTCGGCGAGCGAGCAATTGCTGCGAAAGTTCACCGGGGTGGTCGTGAGCTCCGAGAAGATTCAAAGCTTGGTAGGCGCCGATGGGAAAAAGGCGGAGGGTTTTTCGAAAGAGCCTGCGAACGAGGTGGAAGCTGGAACGGGCAGACGCCATAAGGGACCGCTGTACATAGGGATAGACGGCGGGATGGTATTCGTGGACGGCCGCTGGCAGGAAGTCAAGCTAGGCTGCCTTTATACCGAGCAAGGGCGTGTGCAGAGCAAGCTCGGACGCGGAGAGTTGACCGAACGACAGGTCGTAGGGGTTCGAGGTAGCCCCGAAGCACTCGGCGAGGTTTTGTGGCCTCGCTCTTGCTCAATGGGGGCGGAGTCTCGCAAGGTCGTCATCCTGGGTGACGGTGCGCCGTGGATTTGGAATCTTGCGGAGGAGCTGTTCACCGATCGAGTCGAGATCCTTGATTGGTATCACGCCGACGAGAATATCAGCCCTGTGGCACGGGTGGTTTTCGGCGAAGGCACCGACGAAGCCGCACAGTGGCGCAAATCGCAACTCGACCGTCTATACGAAGACGCCGTGGATGAGGTGATCGAGGGTTTGCGGTTTCTGAAAAAGCGTCATCGTTCCAAAGACGAAGAGATCGACAAGCTCACCGGCTACCTCGAGAGAAACGGGCATCGAATGAAATACAGAACGTTTCGACAAAGCGGCTACTACATCGGCAGCGGTGCCGTGGAAAGTGCCGTGAGCCACGTTATGCAACAAAGGATGAAGCGAGTCGGGATGAGATGGCACGCCGCTGGGGCCGATGCAATGCTCGCACTGCGCTGTGTCTTCCGAAGCACGGGCGCCTGGGATTCGTTCTGGAACTATCGAAAACAGGTCGCATGAACGGAAGTCGATTGCGCCCTTCAGTGTCTGCGTCTGGACTTCTTCCTCGAGGCTATGGTGGATCCGTTGGAGAAGCTCGTCGCGGACCTCGCCCAGGAGGACACCGGCGCGATTGTGGATGCGCTCGGTGAGAATCAGCCGGGCTTCGCGCTTGTGGGCCTCTTTGCGTGCAAGGATGGCCTCTTCGAGATCGGACTTCTGCTCCTCTTGCGGTTCTTCGGTCGGCTCCTCCACGACCAGGGTCTGGGGGGCCGAGAGGAGGCTCCCGATTCGCTTGCGGAGACGATTCAGCATTCGAAGCGTACTTTTCCCGAGAGAATCCGCGACCAAATATGCTTGTCGATTGGAGATATTTTGCTTTGGACTATGGTAACACAGGGGGGTTTCGCGCGGGATACCCGGGGGAAGGCGGCTCGAAATATCTGGATATGGCATCGAGACAGTTCGGCCTTCGGCCTAGCCCTTCACTCCACAGGCTCGCTGCGGAAGGCGGGTCGGAACGGCACTTGTCAGCCCCAAAAATGGCGTCGGACTTCACCGACAGGATCAGCGGGCTCAAGTACGGGATGTTTTGACAGCGCGGAGTCGGTATGCTACATATTTTGAAGACTTTCGAGCCACCGCAAGTGGCGCTATCGTCTAGGGGACTAGGACGGGTGGTTCTCAGCCATCAAACCGGGGTTCGAATCCCCGTAGCGCTACCAAGCCATCATCTCGGGCGCCGGGCGCCCTTTTTTGTTGCTCCATTGGCTGGCTGACACCAGTGCCCTGTATCAGTAGTACGTCACCTAAATCTCGGCTCCTTTTGCGCGCTTGCTTCGTTGCGACTCCTGGAAATATCCCGATATGTCTTCGTCGTCACGCCTCGCCAGCCCACAAAATGGCCTCGAGCTTTAGGCAACGAACCACTGATACAGGACACTAGCCTCTCTGGCAGCGGGAACGTGTTCTTGCGACCTTGCATACTCGTTCACGGTGGCGCCTGGGCCACCCCTGGGAACGAGCGAGACCCGCATCTGAAGGGTGTCCACCGGGCGGCTCTGGTGGGGTTCGAAGTGCTCCTGAGCAGCGGCACCGCTCGCGATGCGGTCTACCGCGCGGTCCACCACCTCGAGAGCGACGAGACCTTCAATGCCGGAAAAGGCTCCGTTTTGAACGCGCTCGGCGAGGTGGCACTCGATGCGGCGATCATGGAGGGTAACGCGCTCGAGGCGGGAGCGCTCGCTTCCGTGTCCGGCGTTCTCCATCCCATCGAGCTTGCCCGCGAGGTCATGAACCATTCCCCGCATGTTCTCCTGGTTGGGCAGGGCGCGGTCGATTTTGCCGTCGAGCGTGGCATCGAAACCTGCCCGCCGGAGACCCATATCGTCGAGCGGGAGCGCCAGCGCTTCGAGAGGGCCAGGAAACGACCCCCGGGCGCTCTCCGCCAACCCAGCGACACCGTTGGCGCGGTCGCCTGCGACGCCGGAGGCCACCTCGTCGCCGCCACTTCGACCGGTGGCTCCCTCCTCAAATCACCGGGTCGCGTTGGGGATTCGCCTCTCGTCGGCGCCGGCCTCTTCGCCGACAATCGCCGCGGCGCTGCCGCTTCCACCGGCTGGGGCGAAGGCATCCTGCGCGTCGTGCTGGCGCATCGCGCCGTCGAGTCGATGGGAAAAAATCTTGCGCCTTCCGAAGCGGCCCAGCAGGCCATCGGTGTGCTCGAATCCCGCACCAGTGGACGCGGCGGCATCATCCTCGTCGACCCCGAGGGCGAGCTCGGCTACGCCTTCAACACGCCGTACATGGCGCATGCTTATCTGACGAAGGGAATGACCGAACCCGCGGTGGGAATCTAGCGGGCTCTTACCTCTCTCCCTTTTGGGGGGAGCCGCCTCCGTCGGCAGAGCCGACTTCGGCGAGCCTCGCCGACCGACTTCGCCCTTCGGGCTTCGTCGAGTCTCGCCGAAGCGAAGCGTAGGCGGAAGCCGTAGGCGAAGGCGGGAGGTCGGCGCTCGGTCGAAGTCGGTTCGCGCCGGGTGAGGGGGATCTTGACGCCCCCGAAGGTACTTGCTAGCATATTGCTCTCGCCAGGCACCATACGCGCCCTTAGCTCAGCTGGATAGAGCGACAGACTACGAATCTGTAGGTCGGGTGTTCGAATCACCCAGGGCGCGCCATTCTTTTAAACAACTGGAGAACCAACCTCATAGCCGGTTTGCTTTGGGGGAACACACGGGGAACGCTGCAACATTACTTAATGAAACTCCGTGAAACGAGGACGCTCGGCCCGTAGGACATGCTCCTTCGAGGAGCCCTCGCGCACCGTAGTGCGGGAGAGAAGGGCCCCGAGTGCGTTCAAATGGGAAAGCGCGGTATTAGTGAGCGGCCTCAATGGACGCCACCTTGATGGTGTCGCCATCCAGTGTTCCGGTCACTTTCACCTTTTCCCCAGCAAACTTCTCGGGCGTGGACTGGTCGCTGAGCTTGTACACCTTTTTGTTCGCCCTATCCGCAAGCACATAGTAGCCTTGACCCCTCACACAAATGACGGTACATTCCTCGTCAGGCATTCCGGGCGCCATCTCGTGTTTCAGGCCGCACACGGAGTCACTGATGTATCCAACGAATGTCTTTTCCCCCGGTGCGGCGAAGATCAAGCTGGCCGCCAAGAAAAACGCGAGACCAAAAAAGAATAGTTTCTTCATTCCTCCTCCAGAGTCAGAATACCCTGGGCCAGAACTAGGCAGCAAACCTGTGCCCCGTGTGACCGACGAGCATCCACTACACGAAGGCTGGTCGCGAGCGGCCACGGCGTGAGGGCAAGCTATCGGACGTCGCTCCGGTGATGCTGGGCTTGGTGGCGAACGCTGAGGAGCGAGCGCTATGGAGGGAACTGGTCGCGCGTTACCACTACCTGGGCCACAAGGTGGCCTTTGGCGCGCACCTGCGGTACTTGGTCTGGATGTCGAATCCTCGGCGGGAGCTCTGTGGGTGCGTGCAGTTCTCCTCGGCGGCGCGGTGGCTTCAGGCGCGTGACGGCTTCATCGGTTGGGATGACGCAACGCGGCAGAAGAACCTTCCCCGGGTGGTCAACAACAGTCGGTTCCTGAACCTGCCGTGGCTTTCCATCAAAGGCCTCGCGAGTCACGTGCTGTCGTTGGCAGCGCGAGTGGTGGTCGATGACTGGGAGGAAGCCTACGGGGTGAGGCCGGTGTTGCTCGAGACGTTTGTGGAGAGGGAGCGTTACGAGGGGACGTGCTATCTGGCAGCGAACTGGGTGGAGGTGGAAGTGACTTCGGGCCGGGGCCGGATGGACCGGCACAAGAGAAAAGCCGAAGCGGTGAAAACATGCTTGGTGTATCCGCTGGTGCGTGAGTTTCGCCGAGAGCTCGGTGTTTCGCGATGAAGGTTCGAGCGGGCCGAGCTCCTGCGCCTGGAAGAGCGGCTGTCGAAAGGGGAGATTCCCGAGGATGCGTGTCCGGTGCTGCTCGAGGCGGTGCGTCATCTGCTGCGATGTCGCCATCGTCGAGGCGCTGGCATGGCGACAACGGAACGTCGCGCGAAACGCACGAAGGCAAAGGGGAAAGGGAAGAACAAGGGCCACGGGCGCAACGGAGCCAAGGACTACCCTGGTGCCGAGCACGTAGCGGTTTCGCATCCCGAGCTGAAGGCGAGCGGCCCCTTGCCCCGAGCCACTGTGCCGGGGCAAGCTCTACGACACCCATGCGGCGAACAAGGATGTGGAGCTGAAGGCTCAGCCGCCGATCCAGGCGACGGTGTACGAGCGCCAGATGCTGCGATGCGCAAGTTGCCAGAAGACGTTCACAGCGCCACTTTCGTCTCAGGCCTGGGCGAGCAAGTACCATCCGAGTGTGGACGCGGTCGTTTCGGTGTTGCGCTATGCCATGGGCATGCCCCACCACCGCCTGGCGCAGTGGCAAAAGTGGGCGGGGGTTCCGTTTGCCGCCTCCACGCAGTTCGAGCGGGTCGAAGCGATGGCGAATGCCGTGTTCCCGGTCTTCCGCCACATGGAGACGATAGCCGCGATCAAGTGTCTCGAGATTCGCTTTCGTTGTCGGCAGCGTTGCGGTCGTACTGTCGGCAGGCAACGCGTTCACGCAGAGCGAGGTCGTCGATCCGGCCAGTAACGACCTGCCCAATCCCAATCCCACCGGGGTCAAGAACTGGGCGCCCCTGCCCGACGGCAGGACGTGGGGATCGACGGCGGGCGTCGATATTGACCCCGACGGTCATGTTACCACCGCACGAGACGGGCGAGTTCCACGGTGCCGCGGGAGAGGGCGTGGCGGTGGACCTCGAGGGCAACGTGTATGCGGCGGAAGGGCCGAACTCCCGTGATACCGCCGAGGGTGGATTGACGAAGTATCTCAAGCGATAGATGTAAAAGCGGGATTTTCGATCCGGATCAGAGGACAGGTCAGACGCAACGGTCGTCAAAGGCTCGGGGAGCTCGCGGCCGTCTTGCTCAAGTCGTTAGCCGGCCTCGGTGGTGATAGCCGCAGATCCCGCAGCGAACCCTGTATCGCTTCCGGCCGACGACGGCGGTCAGCTCCTTGCCGCACCGCGGACAGGTGCCTGGAACGCCGCGATCGCGATCCGCGTCGGCCACGATGAACCACCGGCTTTCGAGCAGCGTCATCACGACCGGAGTGCCCACGACGACGAGCGCGACGAGACCTGCGATCCAGAGCGCATCGCAACCGCGCCACCAAAAGACGAGGGCGGTGGCGCCGACGAACGATGAGCACTGCCAGAACACAGCCGCAGTGAAGGGTAAATCCGGAGTCATCGTCTTGCGTCACGAATGCCCTCATCCCGTCACTGGTTGGGATTGTAGATCAAGGGTTGCAGGCAGGATGGCGCCCGTGTGAATCTACGCGATCGGAGGACGAAAATGAGAGCGAGAAGGTCTTTTCTTATTGCATTCACCGCGCTGGTCGGGCTGTCTACCGTGGCTGGGGCTCAGGGGCGGCGTAGTCTCACGCCGGAACAGCGAGCCGAGAGAGAGCGGCGGCTCCAGGCGGAACTGGCGATGACCCGGCCCATCGAGGCTCTGGACTCGGTCTGGATCGAGGAGCTGACCTGGATCGAGATCCGCGATGCCATCGCCGCGGGGAAGACGAGCGCCATCGTCCCAACCGGTGGGATCGAGCAGAACGGTCCCTACGTCGCGATGGGCAAGCACAACTACATCCTGCAGACCGCCTGCGAAGACATCGCCCGTGAGCTGGGCAATGCGCTCTGCGCCCCGATCATCAAGCTCGTGCCCGAGGGCAATATCGATGAGCCATCGGGTCACATGCGCTATACGGGCACGATCAGTGTCCGGCAGGAGACGTTCGAGGCCATGCTGGAGGATGTCGGGAAAAGCCTCAAGGCGCACGGCTTCGAGAACATCATCTACTTAGGAGACAGCGGCGGTAATCAGCGCGGCCAGGCGGCGGTCGCCGAACGGCTCAACGCCGAGTGGACGAATGCGCGTGCACACCACATCGCCGGTTTCTACGACAACAACGGTGTCATCGCCTACATGAACGAGGAGCTGGGGATCGTCGAGTCTGCCAGCGACGGGGTCCACGACTCCTACTGGATCACCGCTCTCCAGATGGTGACCGACCCAGCGACGGTCCGCTACGAGCAGCGCGTCGCAGCCGACAAGGCGTCGGTGAACGGGGTCAGCATCGCGCCGATGGAGAAAACCGTCGAAGTGGGCCGAAAGCTCATGCAGTGGCGGGTCGATCGGACCGTGGAGTTGATCCGCGAGGCGATCGGGGAGGCGTCTTCGACGCAGCAATAAAGCTGCGCCCGAGAAGAGCTACAGCCTGTTGGTCAGTGGATCGCCACTGGGGCGACGGTCGATCCGGTCGCACCCTGCAGCTTCAACGGTTGCACGACGAAGGCGAACTCGTAGGCTTGTCTCGAGGCCAGCTCATCCAGCTTCATCCGCTCCACCAGGTGGATCCCGTGGACGACGAGCATGATCTGATGCACGGGAAGAGATAGCTGCGGATCGGGGTTCGGGAGCACCTCGACGGGTACGTTGTCGGCACCGACGAGCATCGGGTCTTGCTCGACGAGCCACTCGGCGGCTGCAATGCCGATCCCGGGTCCGCTGCTGGAGAAGCGCTCGGGATCGCTCTCGTAGAGCGCACCCCAGCCCGTGTGGATCAGTACCGCGTCGCCGGCCTGAAGTGTCGCTTCCTGCCGCTGGAGGGCCTGCTCCAGATCATCGACGGTGATCTCGTAGCGGTCCGGGAGCATCTCCACACCCTTTGGCTAGCGCGGAATCACGGACGGCGGCACGCCGGTACGCGCGCTTCCCGCGTTCTTCCAGGCATCGTAGCGAAGGCGCAGGCTCTTCACCGGGTTGGCGTTCTCGTGCGGCTGGATGTCCTCGTCGGTCACGCTGATGTAGGCATAGTAGTCGCCGTCATTATGCGAGGTGTCCATCGTGTCATCCTTGTTCGCGATCGCGATGTAGGCGACGTGAGACGTCTTGCCATCACATGGAGCCGCCGGCTTGGGCTCCTCCTCACAGGTGCAACGTTTGTCGCCACCGGCCTCGTCGGCGCCTTCCATCGCGGCCATCACCCGGTCGGCGAGGGTCCCCTTGGCCCGAGTGAAAGCGAGGGCAGCGTTTTCGGCGACGTTGTCGCTGAACAGGATGTTCCCCTTGGACCTGGAAGAAGATGTCATCGCCGACGTTACCCGACACGTAGAGCGACGCCGGGTTGTTGTTCTGTCCGTTGAATCCCGCATTCCGGCCCTGCAGGTCCACGATGCCGAACTGGCGGCGTTCCATCAGGGGCTCTTCCTTCTTGTTCTCGTGCTCCCGGAGGAGCTCGATGATCTGCTCGGTGTCGGTTCCCTTCTTCAATTCCGCGTAGACGATCATCTGGTTGGCGCGGGTGTTGTCGACACCCGCCTGGCAAGCGGCGACGCCGATGCCGGGAACGATCACCGCCTGGACATCCATCAGATCCCGCGACGGCCGTGGAGGAAAGCGGGACTGCGGCACGCAGGTCGCAGAAGCGATGATGACTCTGGCCGGTGCTCCGATCGACCGCGATGACCGACCAGGTCGCGAAGGCGAAAGATTGCAGGCACAGAACGATTACAAGCGTCAGTATGGTATGTTTCACCAGAGTCTCCTTTACCGTGTCTCTACCGTGCGGCAGTGACTCTTATCTCTACGAGAAAATCGGTGGTTGCCAGGCGGGCCTCCACACACGCGCGGGCGGGCGTGTTCCCGGGGCTCACCCAGGCGTCCCACACTTCGTTCATCTCGGAAAAGAACCGCATATCGGACAGCCAGATGGTGGCGGTAAGCAGCTTCGACTTGTCTGTGCCCGCGATCGCCAGCAGGTCATCGATCCGCGCGAGAATACGCTTCGTCTGCTCCCCGGCCGTGGGTGAGACATCACCATCGACCTGACCGGCGAGGTAGACCGTGTCGTTGTGAACGACGCATTGGCTCATGCGAGGTCCAACTTCGTGACGCTCTATCGTCATAGGCAATCCTCCTTGTTGTCTTCCTTGGACTCATTTTCTGACGTTGGGAGGCCGCGCGGGGCGTTCTTCAACCAGTTCGTGACGACTTCCGAGGCCTTCGATAAAGCCGATGAGGAAATCTCCCTGGGCCTGGCCGGAGTAGTCCTGAGGTCCACGGGGCGTCGTTTTGCCGAAGCCAATAATATCCGGGGCGATGGCACGGAAGTGCTCGCCCAGCGGGCCGAGGACGTCGCCGTAGTTGGCCTCTCCCGACGACCAGGCGAGTCCTCCGTGTACCAGGACGAAGGCTCACCTTCTCCCGCCTCGATCTGCACGCGACCCCGACTTTCGCTGTACGATGCCCCTCCTATGGCAGCGTGGGTCGTTGCCACCGTTGCCGCTCGATCAACTGTCCGCTTCCGGCCTTTCCCGTCACCTTGCCGTCCTCGTAGACTACCTCGCCGCGCCGAATCGTTACGAGAGGCCATCCGGTCACCACCCAGCCCGCGTAGACCGAGAAACCCGAACCCGATAGCATCTCCTCGTCGCGAATCGTGCGCGTTTCGTTCGGGTCCCACAACGCCAGATCCGCATCGGAGCCGACCGCGATGGTCCCCTTGCGAGGGTAGAGGCCGAACAACTTCGCCGGGTTTGTTGCCGTCACCGCCACGAACCGCTCCAGCGTGATGCGTTTCTTTCCAACGCCCTCCGAAAAGAGCATCGGCATGTATTCCTGAAGGTTGGGCATGCCCCCCAGAAAATTGCCCTGGCCCACCGTCTGGGACGGATCGAGCTTGTGCTCCCGGGTGTACGGCACGTGATCCGTGCCGACCACATGAACGCTACCCTTCGCGATCCCCTCCCAGAGGGCATCCTGGTCCCGTTGCGGGCGGATGGGCGGCACCCCGAGGTAGACCGCCGCGTCCGCCTGCTGGTACACGTCCGCGGTGTAGTGCAGGTACACCGGGCGTGTCTCGACGTAGACCGGCAGGCCACGGCGCTGCGCCTCCTCGGCCACGCGCAACGCTCTCCCCGCGGCGAGGTGGACGATGTAGACGGGGGCACCGGTCGCCTCGCTTATCGCCACCGCGCGCTGAGCCGCAACTTCCTCCGATACATCCGGCCGACTCTCGATCAGGTTGTGGATCGAGCCCCGTCCCTCGGCGATCAGCTGCTCCGCTCTCGTGTTGTTGATCGGCCCGTCCTCGGCATGCACCATGGTTAGAACACCGGCCGCGGCCGCGTTCGCGAAGCCAGTCGTGTAGCCGTAAGGATCCGTCGTAAACGCGCCACGGTGCAGGCGGACTTTCACGCTGGGTTGACCCCGGTCGACGAGCGCCCGCATCCCCTCGAGGCTTTCCGCCTCTGGATCGAGAACGATCGGATGGATGAACACGTCGGCAATAGCTTGAGCGCGTACGAGCTCGGCGGCCCTATCCACCGCGTCCGTCAGGTCCTCACCGGGCGCTGCCGGCACCTGGTTGGAGATGGTTGTGACGCCACCCGCCAGCGCCGCCGCCGAACCGCTCGTGTAGTCGTCGTGGTAGTTGTCGCTGGGACCGAGGTGGGTATGAGGATCGATGCCGCCTGGAAGCAACAGTAGTCCTGTGGCGTCGATCTCGCGAGCGCCCGGCCCAGCGGCCAGATCGCTGGCGATCTCGGCGATCTTTCCGTTCCGGATTCGCAGATCCGCTTCGGTCCGTCCATCCACGTTCACGATGACGCCGTTGCGGATGATGAGCTCCGTAGACGACTGCGCCGTCGCGCCGGCAGGCAGCAACAGGGTGATCAGTCCCGCACTGACGCACCTCCAACCGGGCGCTGCGCGAACCGGATTTGTCATCATCTGTCCCTCCGGTGCGCAAGCTTGTCGAAAAGCCGCTGAAAAGGCAATCCGCTACCGAACCAACGTTCGTCGGAGCCCTTGTTCCGTCAATGGGGAGGCCGAGCCGTACGCCGACCAGCTATGGGACCACTCGCTCTGATAGAGCCTGAAGTAAACGTAGCCATCCGTTGCCTATCGGTGTCCTTTCGACGTTGACGAGGTAAGAGCCTGGCGCGACATGCTTCTGGTTATCCGCGATCGCGTCACGGCCGCAGTCAAAGCTGGCAAGACGCTCGAGGAGGCGCAGGCCGCCGGACTCACGAAGGAGTACGCCGAGCGCTGGGAAAGTAAAGGACGTATCGGCAGCGCGAAAGTGCTTATTGAAGCCGCCTACAAGGACATGGCTAAATAGCTTCTCACGGGTAGCTTTCCGCGTTCTGCTCTCGCGTGGCGACAGCCACGATCCCGATGAACGCGATCGCGAGGCTCACCGGCGCGGGATAGCCGGCCACGGTGACGATCGCGATCGCTGTTCCAACCGAAAGCAAAACCCGAGAGAGCGGGAGGCGGCCGGTTGCGCGCCAGAGGGCGAGGGCCATTCCGCCGACGAAGAGAATCAAGGTAGCCGCCAACGCGCTCCGCCCGGCGAGGGCAAGTGGCACTCCCGGATGGGCAATGGCTTCTTCCACTGCCGCGGCGAAGGCAATGACGCCGCAGAGCATCGGGAAGTGCACGAGGCTGTAGACGTCCCGCGCCATGCGCGATCGAGTGGCTCCGTCGGCTGACGAAAGCGCATGGTCGAGCGCGGGCTTCGCCCGTGTGAAGTAGCTCCACCAGAGGGCGCAGGTGATGGCCACTACCAGAACCGCGAGGCCGATGAGATTATCGGTCCACAGGGCTTGGGTCATTCCGCCCGCGGCGACGATCAGCGTCTCACCGAGGGCGATGATGACGAACAGGCCGTGGCGTTCTCCGAAATGCTCGGGATGAAGGTTCCACCCCTCCATCTGACCGCCGATGGCGGCGGCGAGCACATCCAGGAGTATCGCCAGCCCCCAGCACCAGTACTGCGCTGTGCCCCCGAGCAAGCCGCCGACGAGCACCGCGACGAGCCCCCCCGCCGACACGGTGGTGAAGATTCGAACGGCGGCGCGCTGAGAGGGATCTTCGGACGCCACCCAGGCGTACAGTATGAGCCCGATCGCGCGTTCGAGGACATAGGCAACCGCAAAGAACCAGGCGGATTCGCCAAAGGCGTCCGGGACCGCGACCGCCATGAAGAACGCTACCGCGGTGGCGAACAGGGTGCCGAGCTGGACGAGCGTGTGCGTGGTATCGGCCGCGTTCAAGGCCCACGTAAACTGGCTCCACGCCCACCACACGAGCCAGAAGATGAGGATCGCCCGGCCGACGACGGGCCAATGGATGCCGTGGTGAAAGAGGCCGACGACCTGGGTCACCGAGAAGACAAACACGAGATCGAAGAACAGCTCGATGAAGGTCGCGCTCTGGTCCTCGGGGGAGACGATATTTTGAGAAGTCATGGGCACTGGCATCACATCTCCCGAGTCACGGCGCCGCTTTCGCTTCGGGCGGCTTCTCTTCGATTTTCTTCACCGTGTTGGTAAAGGCGCGAAGACCGGAGCGAGGGTCGTACACGATGACCGGTGTGGGGCGACCTCGAATCGTGTCGGGATTGCGACGCGCATAGCCCATCAGCGTCTCTGCCAGTTTCACTCTCGATTCGTTTCTCGCTTCGGCGTGGCGAATCCCGGTGAGCAGATCGTTCAGCGTCAAATCCCAGGCTTCCCCTCGGAGCAGAGCGTCCACCACCATTGCCTTGAGAAGGTTGTGCGCGAAGTTGAAATAGAAAGACATCGCCGAGTACCTCTGATCCGAAGGGCGATGTTGCTCGAATTCTTCGACTAGAACTTGACTGTATTGCTGAAACAGCTCACCGAACTCGGCCCGCTCCGCTTCGTAGGCTGAGAGAAAGGCCGGTGGTTTGCCGACGAAGGCCCTGGCATCGGGGGAGAGTCCGTTCAGCAGACCCTCCACAACGCACTCCCGCTCGGTGCCCTGAAAGCCCTCGTCGTGCATGCGTGCGTAGTCGGCCATCAACGTGGCGAGTGCAAAGCAAAGCCACGGATAGTCCGCGATATTGTCGTCGCGCATTTTGACGATATCTCTGCGGTACGTCGTCTCGAATCCGAATCTCAAGTGGCATCCGAGAATGGGTGCGTGGGCGAGAGCGGCCCGCGTTCGATGCGCCTGATTGAGAACCTTGATCTTGTCGAGCAGTCGTTCGTACGCCTGTTCGTCGTACTCGAAGTGAGACGTTGCGATCAGAATGAGCGTCTCGGCGTCTTCCGCGAATTTCTGGCCGCTGCCTTTCGGGCCCTGCAGGTCGTCGAGAAGTCGCGTCACCCGGTCCAGATTCTCGTTCTTGTCGCCTTCGTCCCAGGCTCTCATGGAGAACAGCGCCAGGACGTAGAGGAAATAGTAATCGAGCAGAACGGCGAGAACGGTCCTTCTGGAAGCTTCCGCGATGTCCCGGCCGATCATGTAGTTGAGGACATCCACGGGTATGGTCTCTTCGTTCAGCTTTGCCGCTACGCCGTCCCAGTCGTGAAGAACGTGAAAACCCTCCTCGCGACTCCGTTTGTCCAGCCGGTTGACGACCCTTTCGAGGGAGATCTGGTCTCCGCCGACCGTGAATCGGTTGGTGCGCATTCCTTCGCGCAGACGTAGCAGAGCTTTGTGGAAACTGTTCGCGCTCGAGATCCCGGTCAGAATCTCGCGCCGCGTGGTGCCTTGCAGGATCGTTTCCACGAGCTCGCAGGCACTGTCGAAAGTGACTTCCAGTCGTGGTCGGGATCGTTTTCGTTTCTTGCCCATGTTGCAGCCGGCGAGGACGAGATTCTAGCTCTAAAGGGGCGATTGCCGTAGTCCAAGCGGGCCGAGGTTCTTCGGCCCAGCCGGGTCTACTCTGAAGGGGTCCTCCTGGTGGGCGGAAACCTTTTAAACCATTGAAACAAAGGGGCTAATTTTGTCTGCGCCCGGTTCCGGCGCAGCTGGTCCGGTTCCCCCGAACAGGGGATTGACAACGGAAGCCCAGCCAACTCATTAATATATGGGAGTGAGCGTGCTCTCTTCCCCAGAGAGCCTCGTCCGTGCAAAGGGTGCGTCTGTAGGTCGCGTTCGAGATTGCATAGAGACAGTACATCTTCAAGGTGGAGCTTCATGGCTCGCCGCAGGGATACCTCTACGGCAAGATGGCGGGGAACGAGCAGCTCGAGATCTCGATCAACGGCGAGAGGGCTGCGCTTCTGGACATCGACCCGCTGATATCGGAAGGGGATCCGACCGGCCTTGTGATCCAGACCGACCCGATCTTCGTCAAAGCGGGCGCGCAAAGAGTGTCCGCGACGTTCCTCACGAGAGCGGAAGGTCCGGTCGACGACGTGATGGCTCCGATCGAGCACACCCTGGCCGGTAGCCATATCGGTATCGCCTACGGCATCACAACGCTGCCGCATCTGCGTGATTTCTTCGTCAGCGGTCCCCACAACGTGACCGGTGTTTCGGATACAGCCAGCCGCCGCAAGATCTTCACATGTCGTCCGACCTCGGCCGACGGCACGCCGATGGCGAACGTCATGCTGACGCTGATGCAACAGGCGGGGCTGGAGTTGGAATCATTTGGTAACAGCACCGGTGCGTTCGATCTGAGCGGCAGCTCCGTGGCGACGCCGGCGACCGTCGGGTAGGAGGATAACGATGAGGGACCTTCGTCTGAGGAGTGCCATCGGAGTCTTGTGTGTGCTGCTGCTCGTCGCTGCAGCTCCAGGCGACCTCGCCAACAGCACATCTCCGATTGCCGACGCGGCCATGCAGGGCGATTCTGAGACGGTTCGCACCCTGTTGAAGCAGGGTGCCGATGTCAATGCGGCACAGGGCGATGGCATGACGGCGCTGCATTGGGTGGCGCTGCAGAACGATGTCGCGATGGCGGAGATGCTCCTTTACGCCGGCGGGAACGTGAAGGCCACGACGCGGCTCGGCGCCTATACGCCCTTGTTCCTCGCGAGCAAGAGCGGAGCCGCCGAGATGGTGGAAGTGCTGCTGAAGGCACGATCGGACGCGAACGCGGCTTCGACCACGGGAGCGACCCCTCTCATGGTGGCAGCGGCGTCGGGGAGTGCGGACGCGGTCGCGATGATATTCGACCACAGGCCGACCCCGAATCGCGGACGAGGACCCTCGTGAGCTCAAAGATGTCTCTGGGCTGCCCGAGGTCCCCGTCGGGGGACCGGCGATCTCACCGCTCGTTGCAGGCTCGGGCACCGGCTATGGCGAGGGCTTCGCTGGAAACGAGCACCGCAATCACCCTGCGGGCTGGATGCCGTCGGTCCGTTATCTGATCGAGGAATGTAACGCCGACGTGAACGCGGCGGACCACGAGGGCAATACGCCGCTCCATAACGCTGCCGCCCGCGGAGACGTCGAGATGATCAAGTATCTCGTCTCGAAGGGCGCCGACGTGACGGCGGTGAACCGCGAAGGCTACACCACGGCGGACATGGCGAACGGTCCGGTTCAGCGGATTCAGCCGTTTCCCGAAGCGCGGGACCTGCTCGTCAGCCTCGGCGCGAAGAACAACAACAAGTGCATTTCGTGCTGAGCGCCTAGTGTCCCGTCCCGGAAGTCAGGTTGCATTCGAGCGCCGATGCATCCCGCCTCGCTGCGTTGCGCCTCGGTTGAATACCGCGGTATTTCGCCCTCGTCGCGCCTTGCGATCCGGGCGCCTCGACGCTCTCGATGCTAACCTCACTTCCGAGACGGGACACTAGCCTTTGGATTCGATTTGGATGGGGCCTCGGCAACGCCGAGGCCCTTTCTCTTTGCGCTCTACCGCTAGATTTCCGGAGCCAACCTTCCGCAGATTCGATTAGCCACGGTCCCGGTTTTGCCCTGTTCCCTGTCACTTTGTAGCGCACTTTGCGCCTTTGCGCCTTTGCGTTGAGTTCTCCGGTGTCATCCTTCCGCGGATTCGATTGACCGCTGTTTCTTTCTCTGCGTCTCCGTGCCTCTGCGTTGAAATTCTGGAGACAGACCTTTCGCGGATTCGTCCGGTAGCGGGAGCCTTCCCCTCGAAGGCCTTCTTGCCGGTCACCATCTCGTGGAGAACGGCGCCGAAAGCAAAGAGGTCGGATCGGGCGTCGGCGGGCTCGCCCTCCAGCTGCTCGGGGGCCACGTACTGGAGCGTTCCCAGAAGGGCTCGCTCTCGAGTCAGATCCTTCTGCTCGGTGGCGCCTTCCGAATCGCCGGAGACGACAGGGCTGGACACCTGCTTCGCGAGTCCGAAGTCCAGAAGCTTCGGTCCGGAGGCGGTGAGCATGATGTTGGCCGGCTTGAGGTCCCGGTGCACGATGCTCTGGCGGTGCGCCTTGTCGAGGGCATCGGCCATCTGCGTGGCAAAATCGAGAGCCTGGTCGAGCGGGAGGGCACCCTTCTGAAGACGCTCCGCAAGGGTCTCTCCCTCCAGGTACTCCATCACTAGAAAATCCACGCCGTCCTGATGGCCCACGTCGTGGAGCGTGCAGATGTTCGGATGGTTCAGCGTGGAAATGGTCCTGGCCTCCCGTTCGAAGCGGGCCCTGGCTTCGGGGCCACGGGCGCAACGGGGCCAAGGACTACCCTGGTCCTTGTTCTTCCCTTTCCCCTTTGCCTTCGTGCGTTTCGCGCGACGTTCCGTTGTCGCCATGCCAAGCGCCTCGACGATGGCGACATCGCAGCAGATGACGCACCGCCTCGAGCAGCACCGGACACGCATCCTCGGGAATCTCCCCTTTCGACAGCCGCTCTTCCAGGCGCAGGAGCTCGGCCCGCTCGACCTTCATCGCGAAACGCCGAGCTCTCGGCGAAACTCACGCACCAGCGGATACACCAAGCATGTTTTCACCGCTTCGGCTTTTCTCTTGTGCCGGTCCATCCGGCCCCGGCCCGAAGTCACTCCCACCTCCACCCAGTTCGCTGCCAGATAGCACGTCCCCTCGTAACGCTCCCTCTCCACAAACGTCTCGAGCAACACCGGCCTCACCCCGTAGGCTTCCTCCCAGTCATCGACCACCACTCGCGCTGCCAACGACAGCACGTGACTCGCGAGGCCTTTGATGGAAAGCCACGGCAGGATCAGGAACCGACTGTTGTTGACCACCCGGGGAAGGTTCTTCTGCCGCGTTGCGTCATCCCAACCGATGAAGCCGTCACGCGCCTGAAGCCACCGCGCCGCCGAGGAGAACTGCACGCACCCACAAAGCTCCCGCCGAGGATTCGACATCCAGACCAAGTACCGCAGGTGCGCGCCAAAGGCCACCTTGTGGCCCAGGTAGTGGTAACGCGCGACCAGTTCCCTCCATAGCGCTCGCTCCTCAGCGTTCGCCACCAAGCCCAGCATCACCGGAGCGACGTCCGATAGCTTGCCCTCACGCCGTGGCCGCTCGCGACCAGCCTTCGTGTAGTGGATGCTCGTCGGTCCGCGGCGCCGCTGCTCGTGACGCGGGGGCAACGTCACCAGCCCCTTCGCTTCGACAACCTCCAGGTACTCGTAGCATTCCCGGGTCTTGAGATTGCCGTTCCGACGAACCCACCCCAGGCCCTCACAGATCGTGCGCGCCAGCTCGTGCCGGGACAGACCACACGTGGCGATGATCTCCGTCAGCACGCTCCATTCCTCGGCGGTCACGGTCGTGCCGCAAAAGGTGGGTCGCTTGGCTGCGGTGTCGAGTGCAGCGTTTCCTGCCTGGGTCACTGTTTTCCTCCCAGCCTGAGGTTACACAGTCAGCCAGCGTTTGTCCAGTCCTTTTTTCCCTCTCTCTCTGCCCGCGAGAAAAACAACACACCCGGCGTTCAGCTTACCGAATCGCCCCCACGTTCTCACGCACTACTACCGCAAGGACACGACTACGAGCGGTTTCGTCCGAAGGCGATCTGTGTCGAGACTCTCGTGTCGGGAACCAATGACACCATCCCGGAGATCCCGGCCTTCATGGAGACCAAGGGCTACGTCGCCCGCGGAGGCTCTTTCGTGAACACTATCTTCGTGGACTCGCGGATCCTTTAACTATTCGTTGCTGGTCGATTTCTTGACGTACTTCTTGACCGCGCGCGGGCCGACCTCCGCCCCGTAGATGTTTCCCTCGGCATCGACCGCGATGCCTTCCGCTGCGCTCGTGGTTGAGTTGTCCTGATCCGGCTCCGGGTCGGGAATGAACGCGGTTACGAAGCCGTCTTTGGCACTCCCGATCCGGATGCCCCGCTTCCAGCCCGGGTTGCGGCGTGCGTTCGACTCCGAGTCGGCGCTGTAGAGGATGTCGTTCTCGTCGATGAAGAGCCCGCTGGGCCGCCCGAACTGCGTCCAGGTCGCGATGTGCTCTCCCTCCTGGTCGAAGATCTGGATACGGCTGTTGGAGCGGTCACCGACGAACAGCCGGCCCTGGGAGTCCATGGCCAGCGCATGCGGATCCCGGAACTCGCCGTTGTTGAATCCGGTGGAGCCCCAGGCCTTGATGAATTTGCCGTCGCTCGAGAACTTGACGATGCGGTTGTTACCGCCCGCGTCGTGACCGTCTGCGATGAAGATGTCCCCGTTCGGCGCCACCAGGATGTCCGACGGTTTGTTGAAAGTCGTCTCCGTTTCCCCGGCGACCCCCTTCTGTCCGAGGGTCATCAAAAGCTCGCCGTCGGGGCTGAACTTGTAGACCACATGACCCCATCCCTCCGGCACCGGGGCGTAGCCCACCGCATCCGCGATCCAGACGTTGCCGTCTTTGTCCACGAAGATGCCGTGGGGCCAGGCGATGAGCCCCGATCCGAAGCTCTTGACGACCTTGCCCGATGGGTCGAACAGGAGGACCGGGTCGACATCGCTTTCGACACAGATGTTCGCACCGCAGCGCTCGGCGATCCAGATATTGCCGTCCGCGGCCGGATAGATCGCGCTGGTGGCGCCCCACGTCCTCCCATCGGGCAGCGTCGCCCAGTTCTCGACCGTACGATACGGATTCGGGGCACTGTTCTGGGCCTCTGCGGCCACTTCGAGCATGCCGACCAGGGCGAACACCGCGAGGATGGCAACCGAAAGCGTTCGTCCCACTCGACCTTCTTTGTCTCATCACACAACTCCCTGACTAGTGCCCCGTCCCGGAAGTCAGGTTGCATTCGAGCGCCGATGCATCCCGCCTCGCTGCGTTGCGGCTCGGTTGAATACCCCGGTATTTCGCCCTCGCCGCGCCTTGCGATCCGGGCGCCTCGACGCTCTCGATGCTTAACCTCACTTCCGAGACGGGACACTCGCGGAATTCGGACCCGTTGAGGACGGTAATCTACACCCGATAGGTCCGTGCCGTCACACGCCCCAAGGAGACCATTTCCTGCGTGGCAGCGCGCTCGTTTCCGCGATAGGCTCACCCAATTTCGAGTGAGAAAGGCCCTGACGATGTCCAAGACGATTCTGATGGTATTCGCGAGTCTGGTCCTGGGACTCTCCCAGGGCGCGGGCGCCCTTCCTGAAGAGGACGCCGAGCACCCTCTTTTTGGCCAGCTTCGATGGAGAAACATCGGCCCTGCCAACATGATGGGGCGGATCGCAGCGATCGATGCCCTCAACGACGACTATCGGGTGGTTCTCGTGGGCTCGGCCTCGGGAGGCGTCTTCAAGTCGACGAACGGCGGCACCACCTGGGAGCCGATCTTCGATCACTCCGGCGCGGGCTCGATTGGCGACGTCGCTTTCTTCCAGCCAGAGCCGGACATCATCTGGGTGGGCACGGGCGAGTCGGCGAACCGGAACAGTAGCGGCTGGGGCGATGGCATCTACAAATCGACGGACGGCGGGAAAACGTTCGACCACATGGGGCTTCGAGAGACCCACAACATCGCGGAGATCGCGGTCCATCCGACCGACAAGAACACCGTCTATGCCGCAGCCGTCGGGCACCTTTGGGGCTATTCGGGCGAGCGCGGTCTGTACAAGACGACCGATGGAGGCCAGTCATGGACGAAGTTGACGAACGGTCTGCCGGACGATGGCCGGACCGGCGCCACCGAGATCATCATGGATCCGGCCAACCCGGATGTCCTCTACACCGGCTTCTACCACCGGCTGCGCCAGCCCGCGACGATGACCAGCGGGGGACCGAACGGCGGGATCTTCAAGTCCACCGACGCCGGCCAGAGCTGGCGCGAGCTCACGGGCGGCCTGCCCACTGGAGAGACCGGCATGATCGACATCTCCATCCACCACAAGGACCCGCGCATCCTGGTGGCCAACGTCGAGGCCGACCAGAATCTCCCCGACGATTTGAGTGTTCCGGGGCCCGGTGTCTACCGCTCGGATGACGGCGGGGAGAGCTGGTCGTATCTTCTGCGGCACAACATGCGCCCGTTCTACCACGGCCAGATCGAGATCGACCCGCTGGACGACCAGCTCATCTACGTCGTCTCCCGCGACTACCGGGTCTCGCGCGACGGAGGGAAGACCTTCGATCGCAAACCCTGGCGGGGCGCGGGAGGGGACGACCACGACATGTGGATTGCTCCCTACGATTCGAAGACCTTCTACGTAGCTACCGACCAGGGCGCCTACCTGACACTGGACGGAGGAGAGAACTTCCTGGCCTTCGACAACATGGCCATCGGTCAGTACTACGCGATCGGTGTCGACATGCGCGATCCGTACTGGGTCGTCGGCGGACTGCAGGACAACGGTATCTGGATGGGACCGAGCAACAGTCGCGAGCTCCGCGGCATTCTCAACATGCACAACACCTGGATTGCCGAAGGCGACGGCTTTCACTCCCAGGTCGATCCGACCGACTGGCGGACCGTCTACACCGTGAACCACGTCGGTTTCGTCGCGAGGCAGAACATCGAGACGAGGCAATACCATTTCATCACGCCGACTCCCGAGACGATCGCGAACTTCGACGACTACGCCGATCCGATCTATGAGGAGACCCCCACCGTCTACACGATTGCCCCCGGTGAGCACTGGTTCTTCCGCGAGCGTCCCGATCGACCGCTGCTCCCGCCGCAGTTTCGATTCAACTGGTCGAGCCCCTTCATCATCTCCCCCAACAATCCCCGCACCGTCTATTTCGGCGGAAACCACCTGTTCAAATCGACGGACCGGGGCGACACGTGGCGGATCATCAGTCCGGATCTGACCACCAACGACCCGCAGCTCAGGAACCCCTCGACTGAGGGAGGACTGACGACCAGCGTCACCGGTGGTGAGAACCACTTCAACATCATGACCATCGCCGAATCACCGCTCCTCGAGGGACTCCTCTGGGTCGGTACCGATGACGGGAACGTTCAGGTGAGCCGCAACGGGGGTGTCGACTGGGAGAACGTTCGGGCCAACATCCCGGGCATCCCGGAAAAAATCTGGGTGAGCAGGGTGGAGGCGTCCCACTTCGACGAGGCGACCGCCTATGTCACCTTCGACAACCACCGCTACGACGACTACACGCCTTACGTCTTCGAGACGACCGACTACGGAAAGAGCTGGACCAGCATCGCCAGCAACCTTCCGGACGGGGGCAGCGTCTACGTGATTCGGGAGGATTTCCGGAAGCCGAACCTTCTGTTCGTCGGAACGGAGTTCGCGGTCTACGCTTCGGTAGATGGAGGGGCGAGCTGGGCGAGGATCATGCGCGATATGCCAACCGTCGCGGTCCACGACCTGGCGATTCATCCTCGCGACGCCGATCTCGTTGCCGGCACCCACGGACGGAGCATCTGGATCCTCGATGACATCACGCCACTCCAGCAACTGACCGACGAGGTGCTCGCTTCCGACGCGCACCTTTTCGAGCTTCGGACCGCTACGAAGTGGAGACGGATCAATCTCGGGCGGAAACAGTCCTTCTTCCTGTTTCGCGGAGAGAACCCGCCCCGGGGAGCCGCCATCAACTTCTATCTCAAAGCGAAGCCGGAGGGGGAGGTCGAGATCGAAGTGCAGGATCTCCTCGGAGAGCACCGCCAGGTTCTTGGCACCGAGGCCGGCGCCGGGATCCATCGCATCCACTGGAACTTGCGCTTCGAAGTGACCGAAGAGCAGAAGCTGGTCTTCGCCTCCCATCTCGAGGAGCGCCTCGAGACGCTCTCCGGGATGGCCAAAGAGGACGGGCAGGAGAAGCTGGCCGGATTATCTGCGCGTCTGGAGGAAGTTCGCGAGCTCATCGTGAATCCGCCCGAGCTGAACGAAGAGGCGGCGGCGGACGACGCAGAAGAGGAGGAAGCACCGGATCCGATCCGCCAGCTCAACGAGATCCGGCGCGAGCTCACTCAGAACTTCGGTATCTATGCTGGAGGAGAGCCTTTCTTCGGCGGCAAGCTGGGACCCGTCGACGCCCCGGCGGGGGAATACCTCGTCACACTCAAAGTCGGCGGCGAAAGCTACCGGGGGCGCTTGAAGGTCCGCGACGATCCGCTGATGGACAAGCGGTACAACTAGGCAGGCTACGGAAGACGGAGTGCCACCAGCTCTGCCGTGAGCCCGGAGCCGCCGATCGGAACGACGATGAACTGAACCTCGTCGACGACGTAGGTCATGGGTGCGCCCGAGGCGTTACCCGGGAGTGACACCGTCGCGAGGAGCTCGCCGGTACCCGGGTCGAAGGCGAAGAGAGCGGGTTGGTGGTTCGTCAACCGGTAGGTATCCGCGTTGCGCTCTGTGGAATTTCCCCGGAAGGCGGTCGCCCCTTCCTGCGCCACCAGCAGGAGCGTGCTCGTGAGCAGCGTGAAACTCCGGCGGTTCCAGCCGAGGCGCGGAAGGTCGAGTCCACTCAAGGCAGGGTGACTCCTCGGGCCATCGCCGACCGCGCTCATCCATCGGTGACCGCCAGTGTTGAGGTCGATCGCGGTGACGCGTCCGGACGGCGGCTCGAGAAGCGGCAAATCCTGGGGGCCGCTCGCGACGAAGGGCAGGCCGATGAAGACGTGCGCACCCGAGCCCTGGCGCGTCAGTGGGATGACGAACGGGAGCGTGATCGAGGGAACGTACAACATTCCATCCGGACCCGCGCTGGCGCCGGCCCAACTCGCGCCACCGGCAATGCCCGGTGCGATCACGGTGCCTCGCTCCGTTGGTGGCGTGTAGAGCGGCCCCGAATCGTAACGGGTGAGTATCTCCCGGGCCTGGGAGCGAAGACTGGGCGTGAGATTGATGAGATTCTCCTCGGTGACGCCCTGGTGGTCGAACGGCGGTGGTTTCGTGGGAAACGGCTGGGTCGGCGCCGCGCGCTCACCGAGGACTCTCGACGGGGGAACCGGCCGCTCCTCGATCGGCCAGACCGGCTCGCCACTCTCCCGATCGAAGACGAACACGAATCCCTGCTTCGTGACCTGTGCGACGGCCTCGATGGGCTGCCCATCGACGGTGATGTCCATCAGGTTTGGCGGTGCCGGCAGGTCGTAGTCCCATAGGCCGTGGTGGACGAACTGGTAGTGCCAGAGCCGCCGGCCGGTCGTCGCCTCGAGCGCCACCAGGCTTTCGGAGTAGAGATTGGCGCCCGGCCGCCGCGCGCCGTAGTAATCGTTGGCCGCGGTGCCGACCGGAAGGTACAGGTAGCCGCGCTCCTCGTCACAGCTCATGGGAGCCCAGACGTTCGCATTGCCGCCCGAGGTCGAAGAGCCTTCCTCCCAGGTCTCGCTCCCGGGCTCGCCTTCGAGAGGCACGGTGTGGAACGTCCACAGAAGAGCGCCCGTCCGCACGTCGTACCCGCGAACGTCGCCCGGTGGCATCGGCTCTTCGGAGGGAAAGTCCAGAATGGAAGAGCCCACTACAACGACGTTCCGGCATACGCTCGGTGGCGAGCTCACGCCGTAGAGGCGGCGATTCACCGGCCGGCGAAGTCCCTCGGTCAGGTCGATGGGCTCGCCGCCGTTGAAGCCCGGCATGGGCCGCCCGCTCGTCGCGTCGAGCGCAAAGAGCCGAGCATCGCCTGTCGCGTAGACGATGCGGCGGTCTTCCTCTTCCTCCCAGTAGGCCACCCCGCGATGGACGTAACCGAGATTTGGCGGCGATCCTGACAAGTAGCTCTGCGGGTCGAACACCCAGAGCGTGTCGCCCGTCACCGGGTCGATGGCGGCGGCCTGGCTGAGGGAGGTGGACGTGTAGAGCACGCCGTCGACCATGAGCGGGGTCGCTTCATAATGATGCGGCCAGACGTTCGCGTTGGTCCTCCGGATATCCTCGTCGGGAGAGCACCAGCGTGTTTGCGCGCGTCGCCTCGCGTCGCTATGTGGAGCTTCGAAGTTCGAGGCACTAGCGCGCACGAAGCCCCAGCACCTTCCAGATGTCTTCTTTGCCGACAAGCGTGGTCAGACCCAGCACGAGGACCGTCGACGTGATCGCGAGCCCGGGAAACAACCTCATCCACCTGGCATCGCATAGAAACGGCTGGGCGTTGTGCAGGAGATACTCCCAGCTCACCTCCCCCATCGCGCCGATCCCAAGAAAACTCAGTCCCGCCTCGGTCAGCATCGCCCGGCTCGCCACCAGTGGCGCCGCGGCCAGAACCGGTCTCGCAGCGCTCCGGATCACGTGACGTCCAAGGATCCGTGGCGCGGCGGGCCGTGCCGCCAGGGGAGGCCTTATTGTGCTTCGATTGACACGGATCCCCGCCTGACTTACGCTGGCCTCCCCTGACAGGCAGGCGGTTACTCCGGACGGTTCGGCGAGAGCCCGGCGCTTCGCTCCCCCGGCCGATCGTGAGGATCGGGAGCGAGCCGAAGCGGCGGGCGAACACTTCGGGGAGAGCCAGCGCGTGACCGACGTGATGGCCCACCGCGGGAGGAGTTAGAACGATGGAACGCCGCGCGATCTCGGTTCGGGGTCTCGTCCAGGGCGTTGGATTCCGCCCTTATGTTCACTCGCTCGCGAGGCGTCATCAGCTTTCGGGATTCGTTGCCAACCAGACCGACGGCGTTCGCATCGAAGTCGAGGGCGACAGGCGCAAGCTCGAAGGGTTCTTGAGCGACCTGCGCCGGTTCACCCCGCCTGAGGCGCGCATCGAGCGGATGTTCTGGGAGCGAACGTCGGTCGTCGGCGAGGCCGGATTCCGGATCAAGGAGAGCCGTCAGACCAGGGCGAGCCCGCTCTTTCTCGCGGACCGGGCCACGTGTACCGCATGCGAGCAGGAGCTATTCGATCCGGCCGACCGTCGTTTCCACTATCCGTTCCTGAACTGCACGCACTGCGGTCCGCGGCTCACGATCGTGCAAGGCGCGCCCTACGATCGCGAACGAACCACGATGGCCCCCTTCACCATGTGTGACGCCTGCCGCAAGGAGTACGAGGACCCGACAGACCGTCGGTTTCGCGCTCAGCCGATTGCCTGTCCGGCCTGCGGTCCGAAACTCATGCTGATGACTCCAACGGGCGACGTCGTCGAGACCGATGAGCCCTTGTCCGACTTCGTGCTGGCGATCCTGGCGGGAGGAATCGGTGCGCTCAAGGGCCTCGGCGGTTACCACCTGGTCGCCGACGCCAGCTCCGAAGTTGCCGTCGCCCGTCTGCGACGACGAAAAGAGGGCTACGAAAAGCCGTTCGCGGTCATGGTGGGCGACCTCGAAGTGGCCCGCTCGCTCGCCGTCGTCGGGCGGTTGGAGGCCAGGCTTCTGTCTTCGCCCCGCCGGCCGATCGTCCTGCTGCGGGATCGCTCACCCTTCCCGGTTGCTCACGCGGTCGCACCCGGGAACCCGGCGATCGGCGTGATGTTGTCGCATACGCCCCTCCATCTTCTATTGATGGATGCGGTGTCGGGGCGTCCTCTCGTCATGACCACCGGGAACCTCTCCGACGAGCCCATCGTCTATCGCGACGCGGAGTTGGAGCAGCTGTCGTCGATCGCCGACATCGTGCTTGCCCATGACCGTCCGATCCACGTGCGAATTGACGATTCGGTGACGCGGGTGCTCCTTGGCTCGGAGATGCCGATCCGCCGTTCGAGGGGCTATGCTCCCGAGCCGTTGATGCTTGCAAAACCGGCCGCGCAAAAGATTCTGGCCGTGGGGGGGCACCTCGACAACACCTTCGCTCTCGGAATGGGACGACGAGCCGTTTTGAGTCATCACATCGGAGATCTGGATGAGCTTCGTGCCCGCTCGGCCTTCGAGAGGGACCTGGCACTCTATGAGGAGCTCTTCGAGTTCGCTCCGGAGGTGATCGCTCACGACTTCAACCCCGACTATGCCTCCACCCGTTACGCGGTGGCCCGCGCGTCGCGCGAGGGATTGCCGGTGATTGCCGTTCAGCACCACCACGCTCATCTGGCGAGCGTGATGGCCGACAACGAGCTCTCGGGACCGGTGATTGGTGTGATGTTCGACGACTCGGGGCTGGGCACGGACGGGACGATCTGGGGTGGCGAGTTTCTGGTCGGCGACGAGACGTCGGTCGAACGAGCTGCCCACCTGAGAAGCGTGCCTCTTCCTGGCGGGGATGCGGCGGCGCGCGAGCCATGGCGCATGGCGCTCTCCTACCTCCTCGATGCGGGGCTCGACCCCGGACTCATCGTGCGACGCGTCGGCGAGACGCGCTGCTCCGGCGTGATGCAGGCGATCGAGAAACGGGTGAACGCCACACTCACCTCGAGTGCTGGCCGGCTCTTCGATGCGGTCGCAGCCATCCTCGGTTTGCGCGACCGGGTTAGCTACGAAGCGCAGGCCGCGATGGAGCTCGAGTGGCTGAGCCCGGACCAGCTCTGGAGCGGCAGCAGTTATCCATTTGACTTCGACGGCACCATCGACACGCGCGGTGTCATCCGGGGGGTGGTCGACGACCTTTCCCGCGACGTCGATCGCTCGGAGATCGCCAGCCGGTTCCACGCCACGATGATCGCCATCGTCGTTCATATTTCGGAGCGGCTGCGGGAAGAGACGTCGTGGGATCGGGTGGCCCTGAGCGGGGGTGTGTTTCAGAATGCGCTCCTGACCGAGGGCGTGAGCGACGCACTCGGGGAGAGGGGTTTCCAGGTGTTCCGGCATCGAAGGGTGCCGCCGAACGATGGGGGTCTGTCGCTCGGTCAGCTCGCGGTCGCGAGCGCGAAGCTGGCCACCCGCTGATTGATCCGCTTTCGAGCACTAGCGAGCGGTCGTGCGGGGCCGGAGCTCGAGGACCGTCACCTCGGGCCGGCAGAACAGGCGAACCCGAGGTGCCCAGCCGCCTTCGAGCCCCAGCCCACGGTTCACGTACAAGTACGTGTCCCCGTCGCGGTAGAGTCCCGACTCGTAGCGTTTCCAGAACCGGCTCAGCGTGATCACGGCTCCGAAGCCCGGGATGCGAACCTGACCTCCGTGGGTGTGACCCGCGAGGTAGAGGTCGTATCCAGCGCGCGATGCCTCGGCCAGGAAGTCGGGCGAGTGCTGAAGGTAGACGGCGAGATCGGCCGAGGTGTCTGCCGGCGGCGGCGGCGCGTCGAACCAGGTGCCCGCGATGAAGACGTCCAGGTCTCGAACCGGCACGCGCGTCGAGCGCCCCTCCAGAAGCTCAACCTCCGTTCCCTCGAACAGCGGACCGAGACTCGAATCCCAGTTGCCAGGGACGGCGAAGATGCCGGAGGGCGCGTCGAGCTCGGAGACGAACCGGCGCGCGTGCTCCGTGCCGGCGAGCCCCGTTCGTTTGGAGGTGTAGTCTCCGGTCAGGACGATGATATCGGGCTCGGCCGAACGAACGATGTCGAGGGCGCGACGCTCCCTCTCACCGAAACTCTCGGCGTGGAGGTCCGAGAGATGCACGATCCGGATCGGACCGGGAACGTCGAGGTCGATCGCGGCATCGACCCTCTCCACCCATTTGGCCTCGATGAGCCATCCGTAGGCCAGAAGCAGTGCGAACAGCAGATTCACACCGCCGATGAAGCTGAGGCGTCTTTTCTCGTTCTGCCAGAAGCTCGCGGCCTCGCCACGCCTGACCGCGGACAGGAATCGGGCCCCGTATCTCACCGCGGCGTAGCCGAAGACGACCGGCACCGCGATCACGGCGAGCATTGCCGCGAGCTGCGGCAGTAATTCCTCGACGCTCAACACCGCTTGCAAGGTCCTTTCAAACCGGGATTCTCGAAGCCGCTCAATTCGACCAGAAGGGCTTCGCAGTTTGCGCCATAATGGGCCGACGGAGCAAGCGTTTTCGAAGATGGGCTCATGATTCCACGCTTTCGCTTTTCTCGGTTTTCCTTGCCGTACTCTTTACTGCTCGTTGGAAAGTAGGAAGCGACTCTGACCCCGGCGCATAGCTCCGGGAGTTACAGACTATTCTTGGAATACTCGCAACTCATCGTGAATCCCTTTCGGCGTACTCGACTCCGGCGGTTCCTGGCCCGCGTTTTGCTCTACGGCGGTGCCGTGTTCGTTGGGCTGCCGATCGCCTTCTGTCACGTCATGACCAGCACCCACCGGAGCGCGGTATCCGCCCAGCCGCCTCGGAGCTACGAGACCGTCGAGCTCCTCTCGGAAGACCTCCGCCTGCGCGCTTGGCTCGCCGAGGGAGAACCCGATCGAGCCGCGTTCGTTATCGTCCACGGTCTCGGTGACACCCTGGAGAGTTACCAGATGCATGCCCGGCCATTGGTCGACCGGGGTCACACCGTCCTATTGCTCGATCTGCGTGGCCACGGCGGCAGCGAAGGCAGCTACACCACCCTGGGCGGGCGAGAGAGCGAGGATGTGCGCTCCGCCATGCGCTACCTGCGAGAAGCCGGGCTCGCGGACGGCGGGCTCGTGCTGATGGGCCACTCGATGGGTGCCGTCGCCGTGCTGCTCGCGGCAGCGGACCAACCGGACGTGCGCGGGGTGATCGCCGAGGCTCCTTTCGACAGTTACCGGAACACCGTGGCCCATCATGCTCGGCTCCTCTACGGCCTGCCGAGCTGGGTGCCCATCATTCCGCTCTCGATCAAGGCCGCGGAGCTGCGCGCCGGATTCGATGCGGACGCCATCGACACCGTGGCGGCGGCCCGGCGTATCGACGCCCCGATTCTGGCGATCGTGGACGGCGAGGACCCACGCATGCCAGAAGCAGTCGTGCGCCGCATCGTCGATGCGCATGCCGGTCCGAATCGGCTGTGGGTTGCCGACGGGGTCAACCATGTAGGCGCTATCCTGCACCCCGACTGGAAGAAGACGGTCCTCGGGTTTCTCGACGAGAACGGGATCACGCCCTAGAGACAGCATCTTCCGAGCCAGCGCCGAGCTTCATTGGGCTTCGTCCTTGATCCCAATCGCCTCCGGCGTTAAATTTTGGGGTTGGACCGTCGACTTTGGTCGAACGAACCAACTCTCGTTACTAGACCCTGGAGTAAATCAGCCGCGGTGCGCTCTATCACCCCAACATCGTTACCGACGTGATCAGAACCTCGCTCGCCGGGCCAACAAGCCAGATCCTGTACAAGTAAGCCAGACACCAGTCGAAGAAAAGGATAAGCAATGGGAAAAGCTCTGGAGGGTGTCCGCATCCTTGATATGACCCACGTGCAGTCGGGACCGACCTGCACCCAGATCCTGGCGTGGTTCGGCGCCGACGTCATCAAGATCGAACGACCCGGCGCCGGGGATGCGACGCGCACCCAATTGCGGGATCTTCCGGATGTGGACAGCCTGTATTTCACCATGCTCAACGCGAACAAGCGCAGCGTCACGTTGAATCCCAAGACCGAAGCAGGCAAGAAAATCTTCACCAGGCTGATCGAAGAATGCGACGTGATGGTGGAGAACTTCGCGCCCGGTGCCATCGATCGCATGGGTTTTCCATGGGAGAAGATCCAGGAGCTCAACCCGCGCATGATCTACGCATCGGTCAAGGGATTCGGCCTGGGCCCCCTCGAGGACTGCAAAGTCTACGAGAACGTGGCCCAGTGCGCCGGAGGGGCGGCGTCGACCACCGGCGAGATCGACCGTGTCCCCATGGTGACCGGCGCCCAGATCGGTGACTCCGGCACCGGCATTCATCTCGTGGCGGGTATTCTGGCCGCCCTTTTTCACCGCGAGCGCAGCGGCAAGGGCCAGCGCGTGGTATGTGCCATGCAGGATGCGGTCCTCAACCTCTGTCGTGTGAAGCTTCGTGACCAGCAGCGGCTCGCCCATGGCCCGCTCACGGAATATCCGCAATACCCCAACGGCACATTCGGCGACACCGTGCCGCGGGCGGGTAACGCCTCCGGTGGCGGGCACGCGGGCTGGATCGTGAAATGCGAGGGGTGGGAATCCGACCCCGACGCCTACATCTACGTCATCACGCAGGCGAAGGCGTTCCCCGAGCTGGCCAAAGTGATCGGTCATGAGGAGTGGAACGATGATCCGGAATGGAACACCACCGAGGCGCGTTTGCCCAAGCTGGGTCAGGTGTTCGCGGAGATCGAGAAGTGGACGATGACCAGGGACAAGAGGGAGGTCATGAGCATCCTCAATCCGCTGAACGTCCCCTGTGGTCCGGTCCTGTCCATGAAGGAGCTGGCCGAGGAGAAAGCCCTGCGCCAGACCGGAACCGTGGTCGAGGTCGACCATCCGGAACGCGGCAAGTATCTGACGGTCGGTAATCCGATCAAGCTCTCGGATTCGCCGTCGGACGTCCATCGCTCGCCGCTTCTGGGCGAGCATACCGAAGAGGTCCTCAAGAGCGTCGTCGGTCTCGATGACGATGAGATAGAGAAGGCGCGTGAGCAGGGTGCGATCTGACGCGGGTTTTCGAGAAAGGCAAGCGTTTTCGTGAAGCCTACCTATGACGTGCTTGTTCTCGGGGCCTCCTACGGCTCTTTGTTCGGCACGAAGTTGTTGCTGGCCGGACACTCGGTGACTTTGGTTTGCACGCCGCCCACTGCAGAGTTGATCAACCGTGAAGGCACCATGGTGCGCTTTCCGGTGCGCGGCCGCGAGACGGCGGTCGAGATCTCATCGAAAGGGCTCGAGGGCGAGCTGTCCGCCAGTGCCCCGGACGGCGTCGACCCCGCCGCGTACGACCTGGTCGTGCTCGGCATGCAGGAATCCCAGTACAGCGCGGAAGGTGTTCGGGAGCTGACCGGGCGTGTCGCAGCCGCGGGCGTGCCCTGCCTGGCGATCATGAACATGCCTCCGCTGCCGTACCTCGAGCGCATTCCGGGGCTTTCGACCGGCACGCTCACACGGTGCTATGCCGATCCCGGCATTTGGGAGGGCTTCGAGCCGGGGCTGGTCACACTCGCCAGTCCCGATCCGCAGGCGTTTCGCCCGCCGGAGGAGCCGAAGAACGTGCTCCAGGTGGGCTTGCCCACGAATTTCAAGGCGGCGCGGTTCGAGGCCGAAGAGCCCACGACGATGCTTCGCAACCTCGAGACCGACATCGACGCTATCCGATTCGACCCCGGCGACGGTGCTATCGAGATTCCGGTCAAGCTCAAGGTGCATGATTCCATCTTCGTGCCGCTGGCCAAGTGGCCCATGCTGATCGCCGGAAACTACCGGTGTATCCGGCGCGATGACATGATCCCCATTAAAGAGGCGGTGCACGCGGACGTCGACGCCTCCCGAAAGATCTACGACTGGGCTCGCGAGCTGTGCCTTCGACTCGGAGCCGCCGACGCCGACCTGGTTCCTTTCGACAAATACGCCAAGGCTGCCGCAGGGCTGGCCAACCCCTCTTCGGCGGCGCGTGCGCTCTTCGGCGGTGCCGAGCACATCGAGCGGGTCGACTGTCTCGTTCGGCAGATCGCTCTCCAACAAGGACTCCCCTCCGAGACGGTCGGCGAGATCGTCACTCTGGTGGACCAGCGTCTCGAAAAAAACCGCGCCGCCCGCTGATCGCAATCAGTGGCTCTCGTCGTCGGTCAGCATTGGCGTTCAACGCTTTAGCGCTCTCAATGCTGCATCTCGCGCCGTACGGGTAAACCTGTGGGTAACGGCCGGATGCAGATCTTCGGCAATTAGAGGGAGACCTCAACCTCGCGTACCTCGGATCCTTTCGTTTGCTCCGCGACGACGGCGAGGTACTCGTGAATCGCATCCCGTATGCTTTCGAGCGCCTCCTCCTCCGCCGCGCCCTGCGACCAGCAACCAGGGAGTCCCGGGACAGAGACACTTACACCCTCTTCAGAGTGGTGGAGAACAACCTTGTATTTCGTCATTTGCTTTCTCTACGATCTGAATATTCATGGAGGGATCGTTTCGGTCGAATAAGATGCCGTTCGAGCCACTGCCGGTCTCGTCGGCTCGATCTCGGAACTCCTCTGGGTTTTTCCCGGTCAGCTCGAGGTAAATACTGTCCGGGCAGAGTTCGATGTCTTCACTCCAGCTTCGTGCGGTCTGGGTAACCGATGGTTTACGGCCTCAACCCGAGGCTCTGCTAAAGGGGTTCTCGATGGCCACGCCTTCGATCACTTGCCCCGGATTGAGGTCTTCAGAGAGAAGTCTCTCGGCTCCTCCCTTCGCTGCGGCGACGACGATGAGAGCGTCCCAGAAGTTCAGCCCGTGGGCCTCCTCGATCTCCGAGGCGCGCAGCACATCGGCAGGATCGATCCGCTCGGTCTGCCACGACCGATAGTGCCTCAGGATCTCCCGCGCCGTCGTCCGCTCGAGAGGCGTGGGTATCTTGCGAGTGACGTTGACGTAAAACTCCTGCAGTACCTGGGTGCTGAGCACACCCATGCGACTCTCCCAAAGGGTCTCCAGAACACCCGACGCCCTCTCACGCTTCTCTCCCGCATCGATATCGTGCGCATAGATGAGCACGTTCGAATCGACGAACACCCTAGCGTTCATGGAGCTGTTCCCGGCTCACGCGGATGTCGCCACCAAGATGAAACCCCTTCCTCAGAAGGTCGAGCGCAGCGCGTTGAGCAGCCTCGTACGCCTCATCCTCACCCACGAGACGCTCCAGCTCCGCCGCCAAGAGAGCACTCACGGAGCTTCCTTTCTTCGCAGCAAGGACCTTCGCCTTGCGTATGGTTTCCCGATCGAGTTGAACCGTAATGTTTTGTCGGTCAGCCGTGTCAGCCCCCAAGCACCACGTAAAAAGCGTGGACCACGTAATATACGTATACCACGTATTTCTCGGTTACACAAAGTCAAATGGACTTCGACAGAGCGAGTTGACTGCACCCTCCCCAATAGCGCCACCGTTTGCCGCGTGCTAGCATTTTGTCATGTCCGCTCATGTGACGACTCCGGCAGGAGAGCACGTTTCGACCGCAGATCAGCGCGTCGTCACCTACGGCGTGCCTTGGAGCCACTACGAGAACCCAGCTCACCCTGCGCGGCGAAAAAGCCGTGCCCCGGATCTCCTATCTGGAAGGAGAGCTCGAGCTGATGAGCCCGTCAAAGGAGCACGAGCGTATCAAGTCCTACATCGGCCGCCTCGTCGAGGCCTACGCGCTCGAGCGAGGCATCGATCTGTCGCCCTACGGTTCCTGGACACTGAAGAGCCAGCCAAAGAAGAGCGGGTTGGAGCCGGATGAGTGCTACCTCGTCGGTGACCAGAGCAAGGACACCCCGGACCTGGTCATTGAAGTCGTGTGGACGAGCGGCGGGATCGACAAGCTCGAGATCTATCGCCGCCTGGGCGTGGGTGAGGTCTGGATCTGGAAGGACTCACAGATCGAGGTTCACGTCTTGCGGGACCAACGTTACCGCCAGGCGGACAAGAGCACGCTGTTCCCGGACCTGGACCTGAACTCCTGTGTTCGTTGCTCGATCGCCCCACGGCGCTCCAGGCGGTGAAGGCTTTGCGCGAAGAGCTGCGCCGTTAAGCAGTCCAAAAATTCACTGACGACAAGACGCGTTTCCTCTCCCCTCTGGGGAGAGGATTAACATGAGGGTCAACTCCAAAGAGCACCTTGTCCGAGCCGCAAATGACCATGAAAGTGGGCGATCGCCAAGGAACATTCGCGCGACGAGGCCGCAGAACGACTCAGTTCAGAGTTCGTTATCGGAGCTTTCGGATAAGAGCGGCAATCGGAGGAGCAGGCTGTCCGCGAAGGAAACTCTCGGTACCGCGGACGAGAGTTTTCTGGAGTCGAGAGACGTCGGCATAAACGTCGCCGGCTTTCTTCGTAAGAGAAAAGTCACAGGCGGACTCGCGCAGCTCCGTTGCGACAAGGTTGGTGAGAAGTGCTTCGGCGTTCATGCCTCCGTCGATTTCCGATCCGAGGGAAATAAGTCCCGGAATGTCCAGCTCAGTGTCCTGATCGAACAGCCAGATCAGATCGTAGAGATCCTTTTCGCTGCCCCGGCTGACCAGCGTTGCCGCTTTCATCTTCAACAGCGTCTTCAAATCGGCGACGATGACATTGTCGTCGGCTCTCAGGCCCGAGCCTATATGGAACAGGTTCGCGTCCAATACGACTTGTGCCGTGAAGTCGTGGCCTTCTAGGCGGCAGGTCGCGTGGTAGAAGTGGGCTGTGTTGCGCTCTTCCGCGAAGGTGGTTCCGACCTCACGAAGCGATTTGACGGCAAAGACGGAGGCCCTTTGCGAAAAATCCTCCGCTGTGAACAAGTCGAGATCGTCCGAGCGGCGGTGTCCTGCGTAGTACCCGGCGAGGGCGGTACCACCAACCAGCATGCAGCCGGTAAGCCTTTGCGCAAAAACGTGCGTGAGCGCCCGGTAGAGTGCCGCCGGCAAGACCTGAGCCGCTAGGCTGCTTTGCGGCTCTTGTGCCAGGCCCATAGCGTCTCGAGCTCTCGCCGCCTCGCGGGGTGAATGTGCTTTTTGTAGTTCGGGAAATTCTTCCAGACCGATTTGCCGAGCGTCTTTTCCGCTGCGTAGAGACCATAGACCTCCACGAAACGGCCGACAGCTCTGGGATCCGAAGCATTCAACGCGACGGCAAAGTCATCGAGATCGGGATACAGACGATCCCAAAGTAACGTCGCACGCAACCGTGCGTGCGTATCGGGCTCGAAGCAGGGCAACGGCGCGACCAGACCTTCGACAGACATCCCGAGCACTTCGGCGAGGCGAATCAAGTGCCGGCCGTGCAGGTTGGCTTCGTCCTTCTGAAACCACAATGAAACCGCCTGCCGACTCACACCGACACGACGGGCGAGCTCCGAGCGGGACAGGCCGCGGGCCTTGAGTAGCGCTTCGAGCGTCCGCACTTGCATACAGTCATCGTACTTCTTGCACCAACGCTTGTCAAGTATACTTGATATACTTGACAACCTTGACTCTCCACCCCTTCTTGAAGACATCCGGCCCAGTCATTCACACCGAATGAAACTCTCGGTTCCAGAACAGACTGACCGTTGAGTGAGGCTTCTTCGGTCGAAGGCCACTCCCGCGGCGAGCAAGCTCGCTCGGCCCGCGTGAGATCGCCACGGAAGCAAGTGCCAAAACTCGAGGATTACCGGACCTCGCGCCTCATCGAACGGCGCCCCCGGAGCGGCTTCTGTCGGCTAGCACGGACGGCAGTTTACGCGCCGGGTGCAGTCGAATTCGGTCCGCAGGCCGCCCTATCGCAACGATCTTCGTGAAACCGACGCGAGTCATGCTCGGGCGGTAGCCCACAGGGCTCGAACCCGCGAGCCATCGCTTCACGTGTCAGCCGTGGAGGGATCCGCTCTGCGAGCGGAAGTTTCTCCGTTATCGCGCGAAGCTCTTCCTCATAAACTCCGCGTGGAGTTCCTGGTTCAGCCGCTTCATTCGTTTTCGCGCCTCGTGAACGGCCAACTCCGAAACGGACGTCCCAGCTCGCGCCAGGCAAAGACAGGACCAGAACGAGATGGCACGTTCGCTGTCGTCCTCCGGATCGGGATCAGAGAGACGCTGTTCGAGCTCTTCGATTTCGTTTTCATCCAGTTGGGTTCTGGGCCAAAGGCCCCGAATGGCCCCGAGGCTCGCGAGCCATCGTTCGTCGTAATCCTCGCCCAGAATATCCGCCAGCTCGGGGTCTTCGAAATCCCGCGGACGCCATAGGTGGCCCGCTAGCAGGGCATCGCGAACGATTTCGCGAGCCTCAGACGTTCGGTCGGAGCTGTACAGCGCATTCGCGATTTCGGGAATCATGTCCGGATGCGACCTCGAGACCTCCGCAGCATTGTGCTGAGAGAACAAGCGCTCGAAGAAAGCCTTCCGTACGACCTTGTGCCGTGGGGTTCCCCGACCAAGGGAAACGGCGAATCGGTTCCAAGTGGCCAGCTGTTCCGCTGGAGCAGCTCCCCGTTCCCAGAAGTCTGCGCCAAATTCGTCCAGGGGGAACTCTCCGGGAACCGTCTTCAGCTCACCGTATTCCTCCTCGAGCTTCCTGCGGACTCTGATGGCAGTTCCGAAGTCAGCCTCGCGCAGCGCTGCCTCCAGCTCACCGATAAGAGGGGCCATGCCCTCGAATAGCTTGAGTTGCTCCTCAGCCCGCGTCGGGGGGGCAGGAGGCTTCGGCGCATATTCTTCGAACGGGAAGTCCGCTTGGTCGGCTTCGAAAAGGGATCGTTGTGATCTATTCTCTTGAGAAGGCATACGACCCTCCGCATCCAGTGAAAGTCCGTCAGTTTCGTGGTTCGGAACTCTGATGACGCGCGAAGCCAAGCCCAGTCGAGCCGTCTGGAAACCCGTGGGCAGGGTTCGCCGACTCTCCCGGTTCAGCGAATCTAGCACGTTAGCTGACTCTCTTCCACAAGCGAGGCTCTCAGGCCGTCCTGCGAAAACGAATCGTCTCACTGGATTTCTGCTCTCCTCTGCTCTGCGGTCGCGGCGAGGGAGACAACCAGATTCGCCATCTTCCGGACCCCTGGTCCACGGAGGTTCGCCAGCGTCAGGGTCTGATTCGCCGGAGGCCGATGCCGCGAACGACGGGACGACACGCAGAAAGAACTGAAGCTCGGGGACCGCCTTGCCAAAGCCGACTCGTTCGATCTCGAGGGAACACGCCAAGCTCGATCCCTCCCTCCCCGCCGAGTGCCTCTCGACCAGATGGCGTCTTTGGATTCCAGACGGCTGGAAACCGAAACAGCCATGATCTCTCGAGAGGAGATTCTGGAAGCCGCGGGCGACTGGTCTCTCACGCCCTAGCACCACAGTTATCGAGTCAGCCCTTATACTGCGGCAGTTCATAAGGTACGGAAAAAGCTTCTCCTTTGTGAAGGCCCTCGAGCACGTCGTGCAACAAATCGATCCGCTCATCGACGAAGATCCGGACCGCGCGTCGGTACTCTACGAGACATTTCTGGCCGGCTGCTATGCCAAGACCGCAGAGATCGACGATTCGAGCGGTGAATTCGGCAACCTCATGCAGCGGCTTTGTTGTCGCTGGGTTCGAGCCCAGCAATCCGCGAGACAGCCGGCCAAGGACACGGTCGAGACCCTGGTTCGCTGGATGGATGCTGACGACTATGGTTATACGTACCAGATCGAGCGCCATCTCGCCGAAGCCCTCGACGATGCCGGCCGGAAAGCGTTCGTGCAGACGGCGAAAGCGCGCTTCGAGCAAGCCTCGAAGGAAGCCGAGCGCAGAAAAGGAGAGCTCGGTGCCGACGCTTCGCAACAGGACTGTGCCGACGTGCTACGCGCCCTGTACGAGGCGCAGCAAGACGCATTCTCGTATATCCGCCTCTGCCAGCGAATGGGGATGCGGGGCAAGGAATGCCTGGTGATCGCCGATATCTTCCAGGCGAAGGACGAAACCGGCCAGGCGCTCTCCTGGGTCCGGAAGGGTCTGGAGATCGGGGAGAGGCGCGACTTTGCGACCTACGATCTGAAGAAACGGGAGCGCGCGCTCCTGACGAAGCTCGGCCGCCCGAGGAAGCCCTGGACCTGGCCTGGAAAGACTTCGATGCCCGCCCGGGCTCCGGCAGCTACGAAGAGCTCATGGAGTACGCTCCCGAGGCCGAACGCGCTCGCTGGCACGAGCTCGCGATGGACCGGGTCGCAACCGCCGATCTTCACTCAGCGATCGATCTGTACGTCGAGACCCGAGAGACGACCCGCCTGGCGGATCGAATCCAGCGCGCCTCGGACGAGGAACTATCGGACGTGAGCCACTACAGCCTCGGCGAGGCCGCAAAACACCTTACGCGCAAACACCCGGAGCTTGCGGCGCGACTCTTTCGGACCGTTGGGCTTCAGATCGTCGAGGAGGGGAAGAGCAAACACTACCGCTCTGCGCTCTCCAACTTGAGGAAAGCCAGGAAGTGCTACGAGGAAGCGGGGCGGGTCGAGCAGTGGGACGCCCTCGTTGAAGACGTCCGACGGCGACACCACCGAAAGACGTCGTTCATGCCGGGATTCGAGAAGCTCGTCCAGGGCAAGCCTACCAAAGAGCCTTCGTTTCTGGACGCCGCACGGGAGCGCTGGTCGAACCAGAGGCCTCGGCATTCCTGAAATCTGCATCGGCGAGCCGAGTGTGAAGCCACGCCGAGGGCGCGACCAAACGGCCGTTATGGAGGCCGGGAAACGGAGCTCCTGTAGAGCCGCGTAGCACGCCTATCTAGCGTGGCATAGTGTCAACATGGCGAGACGGCGGGCAACCCGCCCCATGGTAATAAGGCAGAAACAAAGCAATTCTTCTTGCCGTATTAGGGACAGGCAAAGAAAGGGTCTAAGTCTTTGCCCCACGGTTCGACGAGCGTCGTCGCCGGTAGCAAGTGGCGATGCGGCCGCAAAGGCCGCGAGGCTCCCTGTGAGCAACGAGCTGTCATGAAGTCACCGTCAGTCCTCACCCGCGAGTTCGAGGACCGCTCGCCGGGTGTGCCGAGCGAGCCGAAAGCCGAGGGCTTGAAGCCGGTCAATCAGTGAGGCCATGCTGTCGACCAATCCGGCTTTCTTTCCGTCCAATAGGACCCCCAGCGTACCCGTAAGCGGAATGCCCAAAGCGCGCGCTAACCGCCTCGCCACGACCCAAGTCCGTGACCAAATCCAGAGCAGTCGTGCCGCCGGGAGCTTGAACGGCGATCCAGTCGATATCATTCGGATCAGGAACGTCTACTCCGACAGCAAGGCCCTCCCGAAGCTCAGAAACGACAGCAGGTGGAACAACGACTTTGCTGGAGAGTTGCTGAAGTAGCTCTAATTGCTCGATTTGGTGAAGGTATAGGAGCGGGGACGTATCGCAGATGATTTCACGCAAGCCGCGTGTCCTCGGCAAGCTCTTCCTTCGTGTCGCCGAACGTGTCCACGCCGTAGTCGGTGAGCTTCGTCAAGAAGACCGTGCGCGGGATCCCCGCGAGCTTCGCGGCGGCACCGGACGAAATCCGTCCGAGTTCGTACAGCTTCACCGCTGCCGCCAGACGAATCTCGGCACCAAGCTCCTCGGGTGTCGCCTTCAAGGCCAACAGGGCTTCATCTGGTACCGAGAACTTGATTTCAGTCATTCCGACCCCTCGTCATCTATGTTAACCCATCATGAGGCAACATCACGGATCCTGCTAGTGCCCTTCCAACTATCTGGACCTAGAATGGCGATACCCACCGTGGCTAGGACGGTGCCGGTAAGCGACTCCGTCGCAACAAGTTGGAACGGCACTAGCCCACCAACTTGCTCGAAGTCAGATGTTGGCTGCGCGCAGAGCCAGGTCACGAGGTCCGGATTCCCGAGCGGCTCCAGCCTACGATTGAGTGAGTTTTTCTCGTACCCATTCCTGGATCACGGTTGCCTCTTCGATGCCTCTAGCAGATGCGATCCGTCGTACGGCCTCCGACTCAGACTCATCAAGACGAATCGTTACCTGGTGTTCACGACGCGCGAACACCGATTCTGGGACCTCCTCGAGCTCCTCCTCAAAATCGGTGACATCGTGTTCATCCCAGAAACGGGCGAGCTCTTCAATAGAGTCTGTCTTCGGTATCCTCTGGCTGTTCATTTCTTCTTCCATTGCTCGGCTCACTTACTCTTTGTCGAGTACTTCTCCGAAAGACGTTCCCGGACCTCTTCCCAGGGAACTGTGTCCTCCGGATTGGCTTCGTGTTCACGTAGGGCTCGTCAATCAGCGCTTTCTGCCAATCGGGAACCGGGACCTCAGGCCGGGCGGCGATCCAATCCCACAAGTCTTGGACGTAGTCAATCTGCTCTTCGACGGAAAGGTCGTCGAACCCGCGCGGTGGAATGCTCACCCGTTTGACCATGTGTTTCCTCCTCCCGTCACTTGAGTTCACGTTTCCAGAAATGCCGATCTTTACGCACCAGAACAATTACCATTGCCTCTCGATGGGTTAGCAAAGTCGGCAGTTCGCCTAGCTGGCTAGCATGACAACCGCCTGTGCTCCCTGCGAAACGGGCAGGCTCTTCTCAGCCCGCCATAAGGCTACTGTTGCAGCCAAGGACCCGGTGCCTTCCACGTCATCTCGAACGGCTTCCGATCACGAGCCGCGACTGCGACAGGTTGAAGAAATCCAGTAATCGCCGCGGCGACATCCCGGAACGATTCTGGCGCTGCACTCCCTCCGCCGCCGCTTCGAAACGCAGTCCAGAGCTTATGGGTGTTCTCCGAGGGGGCAAACGACGCGCTCAGCGAGATCGGGTCACTGACAAGCTCGGTCGAGCGCCTTTGAAACGTTTTCGTAATCGCCTGGAGTAGGGTCGTACCATCGAAGTCTCGTTGGCTCGCGAGGAGCCAGAGTGTTCAAGGAGCCGAGCGAGACCATCGCCTCGAATTTCTCGGCGACAACGCTCTCGGCCGAATACCCATCCAGGCGCGGCTCCGGGAACTCCAGAAGCGTCGGGTATCGTATGGCGTCGATCCGAGGAACAACGACGTCTCCAAACGCGCGCCCGGATAGTCCGCGTTCTCTTTGATACGCTGGGCACGCAGCGTTTCTGGATGTAAGACCATTCCATCCGGTTCGACGGCTTGTGCGCAGATAGCTTTGAAAGTATTCGCGATTGGATCGAGCTCGTCGGGTACTTGACCAAGAAGGTCGACGTCCTTTGTGGGCCGCGCGTACGGAGCCTTCCATACGCGCATCATGAGTGCACCTTTGAGGACGAAGCTTCGCACGTGAGGCGAGCACGAGAGTCGATAGAGAAAGCGCTCCATCGCGTAGTACTGCAACACTTCTTGAAAGGGACGATCGGTGCTCCGAGCGTGGTTCAAAAGCCGCGCATGCACGGACGCGGGGAGATTCTTCTTCGCGGTCATATAATCGCCTGTAGGTAGGGTCGCAGCACCGATTCGACGCGACACACCCTGGCCATTTCGAGTAGCGCATCCGGGTTTGCCCTGCTTGGCTCTCGCCAGCTCCGTAGCGCTTCGAGCGCCACTTCCAGACCGATCTTGTTTCGGTACTTGAAACAATCCGCCACGGTTTTCTCTGGACTGTAGATTCGAACGTCGACGCCATCGAGTTTGTGGATCTCAACGCCCGTATCGAATGAAGCCCCAGAAAACCCGTAGAAGCGAACCGGCGGGTGAGCGATGCGAGGCTTTTCCACACCGCGTGCGATCGCGACACTCACTTCGTACGGTATCTGCGTGGTCAGGTCGTGAAAGGCGAGGGCCGAGATCAGACAAATGACCCCCTTGGGTACCCGCAGGGCCACGGTCACGAGATCCGGGTTCCCGAGCGGTTCCATTTCTGTGAGCCGGTACAGACCGCGACTGATGCGCTCGACCATTCCCGCGTCGCGCAAGGCGTACAGCGTCCGCCGCGAGACACCCCGGCCGAAAAAGCGCGCGCGTTTGACCTATCGCGAGTCCGAACGATCTCGAGGCCACTCGCACGAAGAAAGAGCTATGAAGAAGGAATATATATATGGCAACGCGAAGGATTGCGAGGTCAGAATCGAGACAACCAGTCCCGACTGGGAAGTTCACTTTGACATGCGAGATCCGGCCTTTCAGATCGATCTCCAGGGAAAAGTGCAGAGCATCATCTTTGAAGAAGGGAGTGACAGCTACCTGGGAGTCAGGTATCTTGAACCTCGCCGAGCGGCGGTGTCATCATGCCGCCCCCTAAGCCCATGCCGAACTGCGGCAGCTCGACGAACGCGTTGCCACTTGGAGCTAACGCCGTGACCCGCTCCGCCGCGCTCCGATCCTGTACTGTGCGCGGGGACCGACCCGTAGCACCCGTTCGCCCGTGCCCCTTGAAACGCTTCTCGCCCACAACGGCCCCTCCACTCTCTCGGACCTGTTTGAATCGCGCCGCATTGACTCGGAGATGACTGCAGATCGTGCTCGGCGCATACCGATCGAGCAACCCCAGCGCCGCTTTCCACAACTCCTCCGGGATCAGCCGTCCGTGTGGCTTCGCCCGCCATGCTTCGAACTGTTTCACAACGTCTTCGAGTTCTGCCTTCTTTGAGCGCATCGATGGCCTCCTTGAGCAATCTCTCCGCTCAGCTTACGAACCCAACAGCACCTAAGTCACGCACTGCTGCCGCAAGGACACGGATGAGAGCAACGTGGTCGTACTCCGAGCCCTGGCTCTTGTGGACGGGAACCATCACGAGCGACCCTGGCGCGCGGCGATGCGCGCTTCCGCGGCCTCCCAGCCCGCCTCGAATGGGTGTCCCGGCTCGTCGATGTCAATCACGAGCGGAGCGTGATCCGAGGGCACGGGCTTGCCTTTCCGCGCTTCGCGATCGATCTCCGCCCAGAGCGTCCGCTCGCGAAGCGGCTCCGTGACAAGCAGGTGATCGATGCGCATACCAAAGTTCTTGTGAAAATGGCCCGCGCGATAGTCCCACCACGTGTATCTTCCGGCCTCCGGGTGATGGAGGCGGTAGGCGTCGACGAGTCCCCACCGGCACAGCCGCACGAACACCTGCCGCTCCGGCGTCGAGACGTGGGTCCCTCCATGGCAAGCCTGCGGATTCCAGACGTCAACGTCCGCCGCAGCGATGTTGAAGTCTCCCCCGACGATGAGCGCATCTTCGGGATCGACGGCCTCCTCCAGCCATCGGGCGAGACGATCGAACCACGTCAGCTTCGCATGATAGAAGTCAGAGCCGACGACGCGGCCGTTGGGCGCGTAGACCGACACGATCCGGATGCCACCGCAGACGGCGGAGATCATCCGAGCCTCGGCAAAGGGCTCGACGTCAGACGCGTCTGCAGCGGGAGGCCGCAGCGGCTCGTCGAAGTTGGTGACCACGCCCTCTATCCCGGAGCGACTCGCGATGGCGACGCCGTTCCACCGGCCCTCACCGTGATGGACGAGCTCGTACCCGGCCTCCTGGAATACGTCCATCGGCGTGTCGCCGTCGGCGAGCTTCGTCTCCTGCAGCAACAGCACGTCGGGCTTCGCACGCTCGAGCCACCAGGTGACCTTCCCGAGACGGGCTTTCAGCGAGTTGACGTTCCACGTCGCGACGCGCATGAGTTCAAGGATAACTCGTTCACTTCCGGCGAGCGCGCTCCGGCGGGCATCACCTTGTCCAGTTTCTTCAGCGCCGCGACCCGGGCCACGTTGACCGCACTCCAGTTGCTCTTCGCTCTGCGTGGCGTGAAACGGATCGAGTAGGCCTCGTCGCTCACATTGCGCCGCACCCCGTCGATCCAACCGCAGCACAAAGCCTTGTCAACCGACTCCGGCCAGGTGATGCTCGGCTTGCCGGTTCCCTTCTTGTAGAACCCCACTAGAAGCTCGGTCTTCGAGGCGTGATGCTTCTCGAGCCAGGCGCGGAAATCGGCAGCGGTGGCGAAGAACTTGGGTTTCATGGTGCCGTCCGACCGGCAGCGTAACTGGTTTGGGCTCGTGGTGGAAGCGGCCGGTTCGGCAGGGGAGGTGTCCGAGCAGCTCGTGAACGCTTCGGGTTGCCGGTGCCTCGAGCATCGTGTTAGCTTCTCCCAAATCACGCTATTCGATCGGAGGCGCTTCCGATGAGCAGGATCACACTCAAGGTAAACGGCACGGCGCACACTGTCGACGTCGAGCCCTCGACGCCGCTGCTGTACGTCTTGCGAAACGATCTGGATCTGCGCGGACCGCGGTTCGGCTGCGGGCTCGGTCAATGCGGAGCCTGTACGGTGATCATCGAGGGCGAGGCGGTGCGGTCGTGCTTCAGACCGGTCTCGACGGTGGGCGGCGCCGAGATCACGACTCTCGAGGGGCTCGCCGAGAACGGGACGCTGCATCCGGTACAGCAGGCGTGGATCGACGAGCAGGTGCCGCAATGCGGTTTCTGCCAGAACGGGCAGATGCTGACCGCGAAAGTGCTGCTCGATCGCAACTCGGCACCGACCGACACAGAGATCCGCGAGGCGATGGAGGAAGTGTTGTGCCGCTGCATGACCTACTACCGCGTCCAGGCGGCCATCAAGCGCGCCGCACAGGCGTCGACGCCCCCTGGGGCGAATGCGGCTGACGAGGAGTAGAGCCATGACAAACGGCAACGTAACAACGAAGTCGTCTCGCAGGGAGTTCCTCAAGACATCGGGCTTCCTCGTCGTCGGAGTGGGCGCGTCCTCGGTGGTCGGCCCTCTCGCCGAAGCCGCTCAGACGCCGAGCCCTGGGCAGGCGCTTGGCCCGGGCCCCTATCCCGATCCCGACTTCCACCAGCTCGACGCTTGGATCGTCATCCGGCAGGACAACACCGCGACCTTCTACGTCGGCAAGACGGACCTCGGACAAGGTACGGGGACCGCGTTCCGTCAGGTCATGTCGGACGAGCTCGACATCGATTACGACAAGACCAGCTGCGTCATGGGCAGCACCGATGTCACCGTGGATCAGGGTGGCTCCGGGGGCTCGGACGCGCTCCAAAGAGATGGCTGGCCGATGCGGCGCGTCGCCGCCGAGGCGCGTCGCGTCCTGCTCGAGATGGCGTCGGCGAAGCTCGGCGTACCCGTTGCGGCGCTCACCGTTCACGCCGGCGTGGTCTCGGTAACGGCCGACCCCTCGAAATCGATCACTTACGGCGAGCTCATCGGCGAAGGGCGATTCAACGTGACGCTGACCGGGGAGAACATCAACTCGGTGACCGGGCGCGCCACGCTCAAACCGGTGCAGGAGCTCCCGAACGTCGGCCAGTCCAAGCCTCGCGACGACATTCCCGCCAAGGTGGACGGCTCGCTCGAGTGGGCCGTGGACGTGAAGCTCCCCGGCATGGTCCACGCGCGCAACGTGAAGCCCCCCGTCGCGGGGGCGAAGCTCGTGAGCGTCGACGAATCCTCCATTCGCGACATTCCCGGGCTCATCCGCGTGGTCACCGAGGGCAACTACGTGGCCGTCGTCTGCGAGCGCGAAGAGCAAGCCATCCGCGCCTCGCGCTCGCTCGAGGTCGAATGGCAGAAGCCCGCCACCGCTGCCTTTCCTCGCTCCGAGGATCTCTTTACCTACATGCGGGGCGCCACACCGACGTTCACCCGCGATCCGGAGGTCGTGGGGAATCCGGACGCCGCGTTTGCGGCTGCAGCCAAGCTCATCGACGCCGACTACGACGTACCGTTTCAAGGCCACACGGCCATCGGCCCCGCCCATGCCACCGCGGATCCCTCGAACGACCAGATGACGATCTACTCGAACGACATGAAGTCGTACGGCCTCCGCAGGGGGGTCGCAGAGTTTCTCCAGATGCCCCGCGATCGTGTGCGCGTCGTCTGGATGGACGGCCCGCAGGCCTACGGCCGCACCGCGGCAGACGATGCGGGCTTCGAGGCCGCGTTCCTCGCCAAGGAGCTCGGCCGGCCGGTGCGCGTGCAGTGGATGCGCGACGAGGAGACCGCGTGGGATACCAAGGGCCCCGCGTACGCGATGAGGCTGCGCGGCGGCCTGGACGAGCAGGGGAACCTCGTCGCGTTGGAGTACGATGGCCGCGCCGCCGACCATAATCATCTGGGCTACAACGAGCACGACTCGGTGTTCATAGCGCAGCTCACCGGCAGAAGACGCTCGGAGCCGGCCCGCGGCCGCGCCTCCTGGCCCTCGGGCCACAAGTACGCGATCCCGAATCAACGTCTGAAGGGGAGTGTGGTCGCCTTACCGCTCGTGTGGGAGACCCCCGTTCGGACCGGGAACCTCCGAGATCCTGACGGCCCGCAGGTGACGTTCGCCTTCGAGTCGTTCATCGACGAGCTCGCCGCGGCGGCCGGAGCGGACCCGGTGGAGTTTCGGCTGCGCCTTCTCTCCGCAAGCGGTGAGGAGGACGACGACGGTTTCCGGCGGGCGCGCTCGCTCGCGGTGGTCAAAGCCGCGGCCGAGGCCTATGGCTGGGAGCCCCGCCGCTCGCCAAAGTCGATCACGAGCGGCGACATTCTCACCGGCCGGGGCATCGCGTATTCGTACCGAAGCCAGACGATGGTGGCTCAGATCGCCGAGGTCGAGGTGAACCGCCGCACGGGGCACGTGTGGGCGAAGCGGCTCGTGTGTGCCCACGACTGCGGCTTGGTGGTCAACCCCGAGGCGCTAAAACGCACGGTCGAGTGCGGGACGCTGCACTCGCTCAGCCGGGCACTGCACGAAGAGGTGCAATTCGACACCGAGATGGTGACGAGCACGGACTGGCTGTCATCGCCGACTCTGACCCACGCCGATACGCCCGAGCGGATTGACGTCGTGCTGGTGAACGGCGATCCCAACCCGGAGCGGCCCGACCTCCCGCACTACGGGGCGGGCGAGGCGACCTGCAAGCCGACGCTCGCGGCCGTGGCGAACGCCATCTTCGACGCAACCGGCGTGCGCATCCGGCGAGTGCCGTTCCGGGATGAACGTGTGCTCGCGGCGCTCCAGGCCGCGGGAGTCTAATGTACCTCTCCCCCACCGGGGGAGCCGCCTTCGTCGGCGAAGCCGACTCCGGCGAGCCTCGCCGAAGCCATAGGCGAAGGCGGGAGGTCGGCTCTCATTCTATTGCGCGGAGCCGGGTGAGGGGGGAACCGGCGGGCGTTACCGATGCCCCCTGGAATACACCGTCCGCGTTGTCGACGATGGCCCGTTCAACACTCCCCCTCGCATGGTCTCCACGACCAACGACGGCTCAAAGGGGGCCCCACCCGCAGGCTGTAGCCATAGCGTCTGAGTCACCTCACTCGTGAGCCAGCCTCCGTCATCGGGATTCTGAAACGGGTAGCGCGTCGTGATGACCAGCCGGTCTCCGTCCCACGCCGTGGTCGAAACGGGGGCAGGACCCGTTCGACCCAGGGTCACGGGGTTTTCGGTCTCGGATCCATCCAGCGCGAATCGGTATCGCACGAGTGGTTGGATTTCTCGTGGGACAAAGATCACCCGCTCGACCTCCAGGCGTTCTGCCGTATGCACGATCGAAATCCGATCCCCCCAGCCGCTTCCGAGGGATCGAACCGGAGGACGAGCCGCTTGCCCCGTTGGCGGTGTGGAACTGAGGACGGTCGCCGACCAGGTACCCGAAAAGTCCGGATGCGGAACCGCCGCGGAGCGTTCGCCAAGCGGCATTCGGTCTGCCCGCGAATAGGTTGCGAACGGACTCCCCGAACCGCGCGGTGGCGGTGTGTACGGATCGTCAACGCCGCCGGGCACGCGCGGGTGCAGTACGAGAGTCGCCTCGTAGTCCGCCACGATCCGATCCATGACGTTGATGACCCACGGATAGAAGTCTTTGACGTCGATTTCCTCCCTGGGATCGACGCGCAAATCGAACAGTCGTACGAGGTTGTCCGAATCGGGCTCGAGCTCGGTTCGGAAAAGGTACCACATCTTCCAGTCGCGCCATTTCACGGCCATGACGTGCCCCTCTCGAGCAACGAACAAGGCGCTCTCGCGGCTGGAGTGAGCCTGTCGTCCCTCGAGGAAGGGAAGCTGATTGACACCGTCGAGGATCCGGTCCTCCGGCACGATTTCGGGCGCTCCGACAGCCGCCGCGATCGTCGGGAAGAGGTCGACCTCGTGCACCATGTCATTGGACACGCGGCCCGCAGGAATCCGTCCGGGCCAGCGGATGACACAGGGAGTGCGAATCCCCCCTTCCATGGCGGAGTTGTAGTAGCCGCGCCACGGGCCCGCATGCCCCCGCCACGGGCGTCTCATTTCGGCTCCGTTGTCGGTGCACCAGAAGACCAGTGTGTTGTCCTCGATGCCCAGTCGCTCGAGCGCCGACAACACCAGGCCTACGTTGTGGTCGACGTCGGCCATGGCATCGCCGATGTCGCCGGCTCCGGTCGCCCCGACGAAGTCGGGATGCGGCAAGGCGGGGAAGTGAATTTGTGTCATGGGATAGAAGAAGAAGAACGGCTGCCCCTGTTCGACGTTCCGTTCCATGAACGCGATCCCGTGCTCGGCTGCTTCACGATCGATCGTACGGCGGGTCTCGAGGTTGTACGGCTTCACGCGTCGGGAAGGCTCACCCGCTCTTCCCTCCCAGATGTGAGGGAGCTCGGCCCTCGTAGAGTCGAAGCCCTCGAAGGAGCTGAATTGCGCGGTGTGACTCGTCCCGGGAATTCCCCACCATTCGTCGAATCCCTGGTGTGTCGGCTCCCTCCGACCCTCCCAATCGTCGCCGCCCACATGCCACTTCCCAAACAGCGCCGTCGCATAGCCAATCGACTGAAGCGCCTCGCCGATCGTCACCTCCCACAACGTCATCCCCCCGCGATGCCCCTCACCCGTCCGCACCGCATAACGACCCGTGAGCAACGCGATGCGGGAGACGACGCAGGAGTACTCCACGTTGAAGTTTGTGAGCCGGATTCCCTCGTCCGCAATGCGATCGATGTTCGGTGTGGGGACGCCGCGTGCGCCGCCATAGGAGCTCACCTCTCCGACTCCCAGATTGTCGGGGAACATCAGCACGATGTTGGGACGTTCCGTCTGCTGCGCGTGAGCCACTGTGGACGTTGTGATGGCGGGTAACAACAGTGCTGCGAAAAGTGCAGACGCAGGCCGTAGCCGCCGGAATAGTCTCGAGATCACGGTTTCTATTGTCTGAATGGGAAGGTGCACCCAAGAGCCTTGACCCATCGGCCACATGACACATCTCCTCACATTGTTTCCAGTCGATCGCGGGCGAGATTCAGCGCCGATACCAACGGCAGTCTAGACGCTGAGACACCATAAGGCGAGGCGAGCCGCCCAGGGCTCCCGTTGTGGATCGTCATGAGCTGCTGTCGTTTGATCGTCCACGATCCGGCTCAGATGCAATCCTCGTTGAAGCCAATAGCGGCTCCCAGGACCACTCGGCCTCGGTCTACCAGCTGAAGTGCTACCGTGCGGCTCCGCCAGGAGGGGGTGGGACGGCTCCTGGTGTGGGGCGTAGTCGAGCAAGCGCAGCCCGGCGATGCGCTGGAGCGCTCACACGCGGCGCTCAGTAGCGACGCCCGCCTCTTGGGGAAACCAGGACCTGTGGGTATTCTCGGCAGCAGATCAGATCCCTGCAGTGTTAGCCGCCACCGGGATCACGTCCGCTGCGACGAGCCGGGTCGCCTGAACCTGGCTAGATCCCGCATCCGCTCGTCTCGCCCCTTACATCTGAGAGCTCGATGCCTTGCCGCAATCCTTCGCTCAAAGTATCATTTTGTGATACTTTATGCATATGAAAGGAGAGGCGCAGAGCTCGAACGCTCGGGAGTACGTGGAGTCCCTCGCCGCCAAAAGCCGACACCACTTTGCTTCGGCGGAGGCCCGGTCGGCGCTCCGAGTCTCAGCCCCGGCGGCGAAGCTTACGCTCAACCGACTCCTCAAACGTCACGTGGTCGCTTCTCCAGCCCGCGGTTTCTACGTCATCGTACCGCCCGAGTACCGGAATCTGGGGTGTCTACCGGCCGACCAGTTCGTCCCGGCGTTGATGGAGCGCCTGGGGCAGCCTTACTACGCCGGGCTTCTTTCCGCAGCGCAGTATCACGGTGCCGCCCATCATCGTCCACAGGAGTTTCAGGTTCTGCTCGGGAAAAGCCGACGCCCCATCGAATGCGGCTCCGTACGGGTTGCCTTCATCGTCCGTAAGCGAATCTCCGAGGTTCCGCTCCAGAGTTTCAATACGCCGCGCGGCCCGATCGCGGTCTCCACACCCGAAGCCACGGCGTTGGATCTTGTCGGCTATCACAGGCACTCTGGCGGGCTCGATAACGTCGCGACGCTCCTTTCGGAGCTTGCAGAGAAGCTGGACGCGGAGAAGATTGCTGCCGTCGCTCAGACCGCCCCGGTTCCATGGGCACAACGCCTCGGCTACCTTTTGGACCACGTGGGCGCGGGCGAGAAGACGTCCGAGCTCGAGTCCTACGTCCATCAACATGTCAGGAAGACGATTTCGCTACTGCCCGGCGCTCCTGGCGGTAAGTCATCGCGCGATCAGAAATGGAAGCTCTACATCAACACCACCGTTGAGGCGGAGCTTTGATCCCACGCGGCCTCCGTCGTGAAGGCTTGCCGCCATCCGAACGATCGGTCTGCCGCGTCGGGGGACGACGCGGCCGCCATCCGCTCGCGAAGCTCTTCGATACGTGTCGGCTGCAGATGGGAAAGCCGCTTTCCCCACGCCGCGCGGACGTCTTTTTCGACCTCCTTCACTTGGCGGTCGGTCTGACGAATAACATATCCGAAGAGCTGCGCCATCGCGACGAAGAACGGCTCTAGGACCGTAATGTGATCGAGCGCCGATGCGAGGGTTTCATGAGCTGGCGACGAAGCGCGCTTTCGGGCCTCCCTCAACTCGTCGAAGTCGAACGGCGTTTCCCAATCGAAGGGGCCTCCGTCATTGAGCTCTTTCAGAAGCTCCCAAAGCTCCGCCTGTCGGCCGTAAGTACCATTGAAGCCTGCGGCCCCCCCGCGTACGAGACCCTCTTCGTAGAAACGAGCTTCTTTTCACCCCAGTTTTGAGCCCAGGATACCGCCAAGGGCTTTTCCCAACTTTCGATGGGCCCCCTTCGGCTCGAACGTCGACGCCTCCTGGGCAAATACTCGGACTCGATGAACTCCTGCGCCCAGGGCGTGAGGGCGTGGCCATCGCGTTCCACCATGCCGCTTTCTCTAGCGGCCACGGTGTAGAGTCCCCAAAGCCCGTTCGTCTTCTGATTGCTCAAAATCTGGCCGTCGACGCCCGCCGAGATCGGAGCGCTGCCCTGGCCATCTCGGAGGCGCCTCGTCGCTCGAACGAGACCGAGCAGACCCGTCGCCTCACCGTTACCCTTGCCATAGGAAAGTCGCGCGTAGGCCGCAAGCTGCTCGAACTTCAGAAAGAGATTGGAGCGTTCTTCTTCAGATGCCTTCCCCGAAGAGACGACCCGTTCGACGAAGTAGAGCCCCAACAAAAGGGTCGTAAACCCGCGGAGAGAGCTCGTCACCGTCGTGAGGTTTCCGACGACCTCGCGGCCAAACCGCGCCCAGACAGGGGTGAAGCCTAGAGCGTCTCGTGAGCCCTTGATGGCGGCTCGGGGGTCGACCTCAGTCAGGAAGAACAACGTGAAAGCCCTGGGGGATCTCCGCGCACCTGGAATTAAACGTTTTTGTTGTCATACATGAAAACACTCGATTTCTGAATTTTCAAGCGGTTTCCCGCACTTGTTTGGGTGTTCTCGTCAGCGAATCACGCGGCTGAATCGGTGCACGCGCCAGTGGATTCCCTCCATCAGACGTTCCCGGCTGGACAGGATCACCACCGAACGTCGGCTTCTCGTCATACAGGACCGATTGGTCCTCAAAGTCTATGCTCATCGCTCATAGAACGACTTCTGCGATGAAAGACCGCCGTCCCACGTTGGAGGCGACGCGTGGGCGTACGTCGATGAGCCCGCGCCGATAGAACGCGTCGGCGATGAGCGGATTCCGCGGTCGCGACGGATGTTCTCGCGACACCTTCAGTGGCAGAGCCAGAACCGAACGACGCCGAACGGCAAGGTCGGCCAGGGCCCACTAGCCCGCATTCGTCCGTGGGCTGTTTTTGTCGCCGTGCCTCTAAATTGTTGAAATTAGGAACCATAGACCAAAGGTGAGCATTTTGTTCAATTTCAGTAGTTGTTCACCAAACGTGAACACTAGATGTTCATGAACAATCTCTGTTCACGTTACGTGAACATTCTGATATAATGAACGAACTTGGAACTGAGCCCCCTGAGGACTGTATCCAGTGCCCCCGAAAACAAACCTGTTGCGCCATCACTTGGAGTTGGCTCTCGAAGCTCTGCGCCAGAACACCGGCCTCGAGGGCAGAGTGGTTGTTACAGAACCTCGGGACCGGCAGGGTCACCGTGCTGATGCCCTCCTCGAATTCCGCGTAGAAAAGCGAGCCCATCGCTTCGCAGTCGAAGCGAAGACTGCCGTCGATCGAGTCGAAGCACTTTGGCCAATGAAGGACCGACTCAATCGCTTTGACCACCCCGGACTACTGTTCGCCCCCTATATCACCCACACCATCGCCCAAAAGTGCCGCGAGCTCGACGTGCTTTTCCTGGACGCGGCCGGAAACGCCTACCTTCGGCGGCCAGGCTTGTACGTGTTCATCACAGGGCAAAAACCGGAAGGCGGGGCCCACGCCGCTCTCAATGTACGGGGTCTGGGCACAGTGACCGCATTGCGCATGGTGTTCGCGCTCCTCTGCCGGCCCGAGCTGTTGAATGCCCCCTACCGGGACATCAGGGATGCAACCGGGGTCGCCCTCGGAGCCGTGGGCGGAGTATTCCGAGATCTGCGGAAACGGGGCCACCTCGCCGGCGGGTACCGCAAGCGGAATCGCCGGCTCCTAGATCCAGATCGCTTGTTCGAGGAGTGGGTCACCAACTATCCCATCAAGCTTCGACCGAAGCTCAATCCCCGCCGGTTCCGAGCCCAGGATCCCGGCTGGTGGAAAACGGCTGACGTCGCCGAACTGAACGCCCAGTGGGGTGGAGAGGTCGCTGCTCAGCGCCTCACGAAGCACCTCAAACCGGCCACCGTCACTCTCTACATTCCGACCGGCAGAAAACGCGATCCGATGACCCGCCTGGTCGTCCAGCACAGACTCCGCGCTGAGCCTGAAGGCGACATAGACGTCCTGGAAAAGTTTTGGGCCTTCCCGGTGGATCCTGCGATGCTTGACGTAGTACCCCCGATCCTCATCTACGCCGACCTCGCTGCGACTCTGGATCCGCGCAACCTGGAAGTAGCGCGGATGATCCGAAAGCGCTATATCGACGATGCGCTCCGTACGAACTGACCGGCCGATCGAGAATGCTACTCTCGCGCTGCTGCGGGAAGTAGACGGAGTAATGAGCGCGCTAGGGCTGCCGTATTTCGTCGCTGGAGCCATGGCCCGGGACATCCTATTGACGCACATCTTCGATCTAGGCGTCCATCGAGCCACCGCCGACGTGGACTTTGCTGTGGCTGTGAAGGACTGGGACGAGTTCGAAGCGGCCAAGACCGCACTGGAGGACAGACAGTTCGTCCGGGACACAGCGTTGACGCACCGGCTGTATAAGAACGAATACCCGGTGGACATCATACCGTTCGGAGGCGTAGAAAGTTCCGAGAAAACCATTGCGTGGCCACCCGAACTGACAAGCGTCATGAACGTAGCAGGCTACCGGGAGGCATTCGACGCTGCGGAAAAGGTGCGGATCGAGTCCGGGCTGGTGCTCCGCGTGGTTTCCCTGCCCGGGCTTGCCGTCCTCAAGCTCTTCGCTTGGGGCGACCGAGGTCATGAAGACTCTAAGGATGCACTGGACTTCGCGACGCTTCTCCAAAGCTACCCCGACGCAGGAAATCAGCAACGGCTGTACGACGATGCGATCGACGTTATGGAGGTAGTCGATTTTAAGATCGATTTGGCCGGCGCGCGCCTCCTGGGACGTGACGCACGGCACATGATTGCGGAAGATACCCGCAAGCGCTTGGCCGGCATTCTAGGAGATCGTAGACAGCGCGACCGTCTCACCATCGCTATGGCCGGAGCCTGGGGCCGCACGGAAGACGCAACGTTCGAAGCGGAACGTCTGTTGGAGCAGTTCCGAAACGGGCTCGAGGGAACGTAAAAGTCTTACGTCTGCATTCAGTGCACGTCCTTTCCTGTCAGCAGGTACTCGAACCGATCCACCTCATCACGCGCGAGCTGGGTGATATAGAAGTTCAGCTTCCCCGTCCCCAGGCCATTCTGAGTCCAAGAAAGGGAAGCGGCCTTTGTGGCATCTCTCAGCCCAAGGTTAATCGCTGCTCGCAGAGCCCACACGACCGACCGCGCCGACATCCTCGCACCGTTCGTTCTCGAAAGCGGCAGCGAGTACCCTTCCCCCCGAAAACCGGTTACACCACATTACGAGGGGCGAGAGTGAGGCACCTGAGGCGTAGATACCCAGATCCATCCTTCTCGCACGGCCGACCCTCGATCAGGAGGGGGCATTGCTCGAGTTTCAAGAAAGTCCTTTGCCGCTAGTAAGCACACGACCGCATCGAGGGCATCGGCATTGCCCTCGAGCGTCGCGACGTCAGTAGGCAAACTGAGGTGAGCGCGTAGAGCCTCGATAATCTCCTTGCGCACTGCTACGTTTTGAGGCTTCTTATAGCCTACGGACCGAATCCCGCGAGCGAATAAAGTGGCCGCTGGATAAACCTCGATCGCCGAGACGTCGGGGAGTTTCCGCGGGGACCAAGCTAAAGGCACACGGGAGTTCAGAATTCGGCGAAGCTCACCGAGGAACTTCAGAGCGGCGTGGGCAGTCCGAGCGATTCTATCGGCTCCGACGTCCAGGGGGGTTTTGCGAACGGCCTTCTGGACGAAACGGTCCGTCCCACGACGGAACATTCGGTTGGGCTCGACCGTGACTTCTTCACCTGCGGAATGTTGCTGAAGAGCTTCAGCTAGCGAAACCGGCCAGCCTAGTGGTGCGTCGAGGGCCAGAAGCACAGGCCTGCCGAGCCCTTGTATCCAGCCACCAACAACCTGCGCTGGAGGCCTTGCTCCGCACACCGCGACCTCGAGCACCGAGGTCGACCCATCCCGCCACTTGCCCAGAGCGGCTCCGACTTTCGCGTGGTCCGTCGCACAGTCAACGCCGACAAGTACTACACCCCTTTCGCGGCCACGTGGGGAATAGTCATACTCGCGACTGACTCCCGACGGCGAAGACATTGTCCCTGGTCGAATGTATCCTTTATTTAAGTAAATCGCCCGAGATCATAGCCATCTCCTGCCACCGAAAGTTCTGCGTTATATATCACGTCAGCCGACAACGCGTCACCAATAAGGACTATGCCACTATTTCTACTGCAGCCTCAGCTTGCCGAGGAAGACTTCCCGGAGGTATACATAACCGCGATCGCATGGCTCCGGATGATCTCCGTAGCTTGCAGAGGAGTGTTAGAGAGGTAGCCTCACCGTGCTTAAAGCCGAGTTGCGAGCCAAGATGCTCCAGCTCGACCCTGACTGGGCCAGAGTGGAGGACATACTGACGGGCGACTTCTTTGGAGCACTCGACTACCTGCCACGCGACCCCTTCCTTTCGTGCTTCCTTGAGAGAGTGGTCGCACTCAATGAAACCGCCCGATCACCCGAGCTGTCACAGGTCGACTGGAGCAACGTCACGCTGCTGTTCTGGCCTAGAGTGCAGCTTGACGAGGAGCAGGTCGAGCCAGATGTCGTTGTAGTCTCTAATCGTTGGACCATCGTAATCGAAGTCAAGCTCGACAGTGGGCTGGGTGTCCGACAGCCCTGGCGCGAGTATCAGGCAGGGCAGTCCATCGCACGCGAACACGGACTCCCGCGCAACGCGGTCTACTACCTCGTCGTCGCCCGCTCCAAACTGAATGTAGGTCAGACGTTTGCCGACCGCGAAGCGGAGGAGCGAGAGGAGCTGCTCAGCAGGACGCTTTTTCTGAGCTGGTGGCAAGCAGCGGCGCTCATCGACTCCTGGCACGCTGACCGGATCGACGGCCCATCTCTAGAGGCCGGACAATCTCGTCTGATTGAGGATCTCGTCGCATCGCTGAGGCGGCGCAGATCAATCCTCTTCGCAGGATTCACCTTCCCGAGCATCATGAATGTCATGCAGAGGCTGGACGGCTTATTCTGCCCGGCGGCATTTGTCGGGTTCCTCCCGTCGTCCATCGTCCGCGTGAGCGCTCCCAGCCAGCTCGTCTTCCTGAATCGATTCGGAGGATTCTCCATGACGGCGCCAACCGTTCGCGCACAGCCCTCTCCAATCTTCGCGTCCGGCCCATTCAACGGCTTCCTTCACCACGCTCCGGCGGGCCTTGCCACGCGAGTCTGGTGCTCAAGCTTATAAAGGAGTTCACGGATGCTCAGCATCGAGGAACGAGAGCAGAACCTTTTCAACGCGACGGATACATTGGCCCAGTTCTATGACAAGATCGAGACGTTCCTCGCCATCCTGTTTGGCCACATGGAGCGAGCCGGCTATACGACGAAGGGCGACAGACTGCGATCCGGCACGTTCAACATTCGGAACCTGACGCGGCGCTTGCTCGCCACCGCGATGGTCGTCTACGTCAAGGGTGTCGAACGCGAAGACACTGTGGACGACGAGGATGAGCAAGATGACGAGGATCAAGACATCGAGAAGGCCGGGAAGGCCGAGATACCGATCTCCGAGGCGATGCGAATCCCCTTCGTGCAAATCTCTCTCTTCACACCAAGGGCTATCCCCAGTGTAAGAACGCTCTCGTCGCCCATGCTCCAATACGGCGCAGTGGGAGAGCTTACCTTTGCCGAGAAGAAGACGGGCGCGCCGGCAACCCCAGAGTCGCCAGCGCTCGCGCTGAGCAATCTTGCTAATATTCGTCTGCCTGGTGCGCCGAAGAAGGGCGACGCGATCGAGGTCAATTGTGGGAGGCCGAAGAGGATGAAGAAGTTCAAGCTCAAAGGCCGACTCGTTGGGTTCGAGATATTGGCCGCAATGCCCGTCAGCCGGGCCATCCCCAGCTTGACGAACGTCTCGATGTTCCGGTTCGGAACGATGAGATGGGTGGGATCAAACAGGCTGCACTGACTGCGCCGTCGCTCCTCGTCGATATTCGCCACGAGCGCATCGAGGAGCTCCTCGGTCCGGCTGGAGTAGTAGACGCGTAGCACGGGCGGTAACGGATCCCGCGAGGGGAAGCTGGGTTGTCTCCGTTGAGATTATCGTAGCATCTTGATCAGAGGTCGTCAGAATCACGAGACGCGCGACCTATTCTGTGGCGCGGCGACTCGTTGACGCGGGCGCTTCACGTCACCCGCTCAAAGAATCGGCCTTTCGAGCGTCGCGGCCGGAGTGGTGCAAACCGGTGCCCACGCTCTTGACGGCGCCAACTCTACGGACCCGAGCCGCCTAGTCATCAAGCTCAAAATGCCGTACAAGCCGTTCTATCGTGAAACGATTTCGCAGACGGCAGGCCGTGTGCTGAGACGCGAACAGCCCTTTTTCCCAGTAAGCCTTATCCTTCGGTAACGTCTTGATCCACTCCACAGGCACGAAATACTCGTATTCGTCGGGCCCGTCTCCGGGTTGGCGAATGTTGGTCGCGGCGAGCGGAGCTTCCAGAATCGGTAAATCCCGACCATTGACCTTCACCATAAACTCGGTAACGGGTGTCGACTTCCCTATCACCTTGCCGGCGCCGACGTAGCCCGTTTTGGGGATATTGACGAAAACACGGGCACCAGGGAACAGACTTTCCAGCGTTTGGCTATACCATCGCCCACCGCCGCCGGAGATAAAACCGTACTTCTTGCAATCTTCCCAGGTCCTCCGTGGACCTTCCCCCAAAGACACGTAGAAGTCGCGTCCGTTCCAGCTCTCCCGCTTCTTCTGGTCACCGGCGCGGCTGGCTTTAGATTCCGCCTCCTGGGGATCGATGAGCCAGCTCCTGGTCAAATATTCCTTCTCGTCATCCCGGAAGTGCCTGAAAAAGACCGCGTTCACCGGAACACCATAGTTGTCGCTCAAATAGTTGATGATGCGCTCAGTGCTCGGATCGAGCTCAGAGGCGACGATCACGAGTTGGTGGCTCTGATTGAGCTTGTCGGGAGGACTGGCTTCGAAGACCTCGGCAAACCCTTCTTCTAGCTCCTTCCCGTTGTTCTTCTCGGCATAGATTGCAGCGATCTCGTCATAGGAGAGGCTCTCGACCCAGGAAGCGTAGTCGAGGATCTGCGCTACGACCTCCCGAGGTGTTCGATCGCGCTTAAGCTCTACGATACTGAGGTTGCCTTCGGCATCGATAGCGAGGATGTCAATGAACTTCCCGTATCCGGTTGGCACTTGCCGTCCAAGCACCATGAGGTTTGGCGACAGAATGGAAATATCGCTTACTAACGTGGCTTCGAGCCTGGATTCGGAGTCCATCGGCGAAAACTCCACGCGCTCCGGTTTCTCGCCCAGCGGTAATTGTCAATGACTTTGAGACACCGAGATCGTGTATTTAGTGAGCAACCGCTTATGTGTCGCCGTCGGTGAAGGGGCCCACGTGCGGTGGGCGGCGGACGAACCGTCACGCCGGGTTTCCCTGAGTACCCGCGTGGTTCTGTTGCGTGCGGGTCACTGAGGCGGCCGAGGCCGACACTGGCGAAGCGTCGTCTATGACCGAGGAGATCCAATCGAGGATCAAGCCAATTGGGCGCCGTTCCCAGCCAACCGCCCGCCGACACTCCGGTGCTGCTCGGTTACGTCAAGAACCGAAGTCACCTTGACTGGATTCACGAACACAATCTCTACAATCTTCGCGCCAGTGGAAAACGGGGACGGGTTGGTTTGCGTGGCCGGGAACTCTCGGCGGAACTGGTTTTGCTTTACGGCCGCGAGTCTATCCCGGTCGAGTTGTGGCGTGTTGTCGACGAACCGGAGCTGCGTAGCAGGAATCAGATGCAAAGACTTGGCTACCCTGATGCCGGGCACGAGATCTATTTCTGTCTTCCGATCGAGAGGATCGCTGACTGGCAGCCTCCTGCGAACTTCACAATGGCAAAGTTCGAATCTTTGCGACGAGAGGCGGCCCCCGACCTCGTAGTGGGGGCGCCCGCAGTCACAACGTAGAGGAGCACGAGAACATCCGAGGCGCGGATCACTACGAAGGAGGAGAGTCCCGATGCTGACACCCGAAACGATAGAAAAGATGAACGCCATGAAGTTGTTCGGCTTGGTGTCCGCGTTCGAAACCCAGTTGAGCTCGAGCGAATACAAGGAGCTGAGCTTCGAGGAACGTGTGGGACTCCTGGTCGATGCCGAGTGGACCGCCCGCGAACAGCGTAAGCTTTCTCGACGACTGCGAGCGGCAAAGCTCCGCTATCCGGCATGTTTGGAGAACGTGAACTTCCAAGCGCCTCGAGGCTTAAACCGCGAACAGATCTTGAGCCTGGGCAACTGCCGCTTTGTCGGTGAGCGCCATAACCTGCTCATCACCGGCCCGACGGGGATTGGCAAATCGTTCTTGGCTTGCGCCTTCGTGGAGCGGGCCTGTCGTCGCCGCTTCACCGGATGCTACGTGCGAGCACCGCGCTTGCTCCACGAGCTCGCGGTCGCTCGTGGTGATGGTTCCTACGCCCGGCTTTTGACGAAACTCGCCAAGCTGGACTTACTGGCTATCGATGATTGGCTGCTTCACCCGCTGAAAGAATCGGAGAGACGGGATCTAATGGAGGTCATCGAAGACCGCGCCGAGCGTGGCTCCACACTCATCGCGACCCAGATTCCGCTCAAGCAGTGGCACGAAGCGATTGGCGACCCAAACCAGGCAGACGCTATCTGCGATCGCATTCTCCACAGCGCGCACCGCATCACTCTCAAAGGAGCTTCTCTGAGAAAGACCAAGGCTGCGCCAAAGGCATCTGACAACGCCGATGCATGAGCGAGCGAGGGACCACAGCGTCGATGCGATAAAAACGGGTGAAACCGCCAAACCCGGGGTACCAGACGATGCGGCGCCAAAACGACGCGCGAGAATGCCTCAGGAAGCGTCTTCTCGAGCCAGGCCATACCCCAGCAACCCCCCGAAACCAGCCCCACATCGCCCGGGGTTCGGCCGCGGCAGGTCGCTGCCTACGGGAGCGGGAAGGTCGCTTCGCGTCTTTCCTTACGCCCGCTCCCTCCGGCACCGACCTGGGGCGCAACCTTTTCGTGATCTTGATCATTTTTCTACTAGAAATGTTCTCTTGACATAAAAGGAAAAATGAGGTGTCCTTCACAATCCTAAATAAAGAAAACGGTCGCAGCTAAGCGGCCGATGGAGGGACACCTCAATGAAAAGCAGTATCACGCGGGAGGAGTTTAGTAAAGAAGTAAGTCGTCTATCCGAGGAGTTCGCGGAGCAAGTGTGGCAGGCGGTCGTGGAAGCGGAAGCTGATGTCGAACGGTGTGACGAGTGGATGCGGGTCAAGGGCAGCGAATACCTGCGTGAGGTACTGGGCAAGGCGCTCAGCCAACGCTCGGAACGACTCGGTGTGTCAGGCGCATGCGAATGCGGCGCGTCGATGGAGTTTCGACAACATCGAGCGTTCCGGGTGCACACGGTACTGGCGGGTCGGGATGTGGAGCTGAGTGTGGTTTACGCTCAGTGCTGTGAGTGTCGTCAAGGCAAGTATCCGCTGCTGGAAGAGATGCGGGTGGACCAGGAGGGATTCACGCAAGCCTTACAAGAGTTGTCGCTGTTGGCAGGAGTGATCGAACCCTACCGCTCGGCGAGCGAGCAATTGCTGCGAAAGTTCACCGGGGTGGTCGTGAGCTCCGAGAAGATTCAAAGCTTGGTAGGCGCCGATGGGAAAAAGGCGGAGGGTTTTTCGAAAGAGCCTGCGAACGAGGTGGAAGCTGGAACGGGCAGACGCCATAAGGGACCGCTGTACATAGGGATAGACGGCGGGATGGTATTCGTGGACGGCCGCTGGCAGGAAGTCAAGCTAGGCTGCCTTTATACCGAGCAAGGGCGTGTGCAGAGCAAGCTCGGACGCGGAGAGTTGACCGAACGACAGGTCGTAGGGGTTCGAGGTAGCCCCGAAGCACTCGGCGAGGTTTTGTGGCCTCGCTCTTGCTCAATGGGGGCGGAGTCTCGCAAGGTCGTCATCCTGGGTGACGGTGCGCCGTGGATTTGGAATCTTGCGGAGGAGCTGTTCACCGATCGAGTCGAGATCCTTGATTGGTATCACGCCGACGAGAATATCAGCCCTGTGGCACGGGTGGTTTTCGGCGAAGGCACCGACGAAGCCGCACAGTGGCGCAAATCGCAACTCGACCGTCTATACGAAGACGCCGTGGATGAGGTGATCGAGGGTTTGCGGTTTCTGAAAAAGCGTCATCGTTCCAAAGACGAAGAGATCGACAAGCTCACCGGCTACCTCGAGAGAAACGGGCATCGAATGAAATACAGAACGTTTCGACAAAGCGGCTACTACATCGGCAGCGGTGCCGTGGAAAGTGCCGTGAGCCACGTTATGCAACAAAGGATGAAGCGAGTCGGGATGAGATGGCACGCCGCTGGGGCCGATGCAATGCTCGCGCTGCGCTGTGTCTTCCGAAGCACGGGCGCCTGGGATTCGTTCTGGAACTATCGAAAACAGGTCGCATGAACGGAAGTCGATTGCGCCCCCGACCTGCCGCCCCTTGCTACACAACACGCAGGTAAGATAGGTTCACGTTTTCAATCAGTGGAAAGGAGGTCACCCAACACTTCACCGCTTCGATGAGCGTTCGGCTTCACCGGATTCGCTGTTCAGCTTGCTCTGGATTCGGCGTTCACGATGGCTGGAATACGCAACTAGATCGTCAAGGTCTTCTATGTTCATTACATTCTCACTCATCGCGCGGCAAGAGCGCTGAATACGCGCAACACTGGTTGCGTACCGGCGATGCCCCAAGGTTACCCACGGCGACCGTGGTGCACAACTGTCGTGTGGTCAAGCGGTTGACGCCTACTCCTGCAAGTCCCACTGACTTCAATTCATTTTACCGAAGGGGCGGGCAGAGCGGTTGGGGTAACACCGGGGTAACGCGATGCGAGGACAAAGGTATTCCTTGCAGGGCGGGCGGGGCATGTGAATTCAGTAGCTACGCGTGGCATAATTCACATAATCAGGAAAATGAGCCAGCCGACACGTGAGGAGATCCTGTCCAAAATCGCGGCGGAGCGTGTGCTCTTGGAGAGCTACGGTGTGAGTTCAGTCTCACTCTTTGGATCGTTCGCTCGTGGAGAAGCCACCCAAGACAGTGACGTCGACCTGCTCGTTGAGTTTGCCAAACCCATCGGTCTTTTCCAGTTTGTGAGTTTGAAGCGGGCCCTGGAAGACGTCCTGGGCCGGTCCGTGGACTTGGCCACCCCAGCCTCTCTTAAACCGCAGCTTCGCGATCGGATACTGAAAGAAGCCGTTCGTGCCGCCTAGGGGCTGGCGACTTCGCATTGAGGACATGCTCGATGCCACCGAGGCGATCCGCACGTTCGTCCAGGACGCCGAGTTAGTTGCATTCCGTCAGGACCGAAGAACGGTCGACGCCGTTGTGCGAAATCTGGAGGTGATTGGCGAGGCCGCTCGGCACGTCCCGGAGGACGTTCGTCAGCAGTATCCGGATATTCCGTGGGCAGATATCATCGGGATGCGGAGCATTGTCATCCACGAGTACTTTGGGGTGGATTTCGATATCCTCTGGTCGACGATCCAGAACGATCTCGCCGCGCTGGTGCCTCGTCTCCAGATCATTCTGGACGAGACGGAAGAGCCGTAACGTTTCCTAGAAACCTACTTGCTGACGATCGGCTACTGACTTCAATTATTTTGCCGAAGGAGCGGGCAGCGCGGCTGGGGTAGCACCGGGTAACACGATGCGAGGACAAAGGCATTTCGTGCACAGGCCGGCGGTGCATGGATTCTTGGAAATTGGGCAGAACAAGCCGGTGGAGCCCCTCCGAATCACTCAGCCCAAAGTCGTTTCAGGTGAAGCTCTTGTCTCGACCCCGCTTAGCACTCCGCATGTTCATACAGAGTTGCAAGGCGCTTCAGAGCAGCCTCGATAAGGGCTTCGTTAAGCAGCCGCTGCTTTCTCTGACCGGCCCGGTCGCCGCCTGGCCACGCACACAAGCCTTCTCGGACGCTGTCTTTCAGCGGCCCACAATTCTCACGATGAATGAGCCAATCTACGGTAGCCAACAACTCCATTCCCAGGGGAGACTCGAAGCCATCGATGAGGTCCGCGGTCTTCTCCAATGTCTCCTCATATGGTTGCGCTTCTCCGCTCTTCAGGTAAGCGGCCACGCGCTCTCTCTTGGAGTCATCGAAACGGATGGCATCCAGCGGACCTGCATCCGCCAACTGTTTGTCACAGTGGAGATAACTACCGTCGAGGCTGTCTAACAGGTGCTTCAGCCTATCCGCATAGGGACCGTATCGATCTGCAACAAATCGAAGCTCCAACGGGTTGGGTAACCCAGCAAGCTCGATGTGGCGTTCGAGGAACCACGCGAGTTTCTGAATCTCAAGCAGTGAACATTCAATACCGAGCACCGAATAGCGCCGTACGAGTTCCGCAACGAGGGCACGCGCAGGCGTTAGCCTCTCCACGCCGTTCCGTTTCGTCACATTTTGGTATGCGGCAGTGGGTTCGTAAACACTGATGTCTACGTCTTCGACGTTCGAAAATGCCTGTTCGATTTCTTGTCGAACGTCGGCCCAGAGCAGACCTCCTTGCCCCGCGCCCAACGGCGGGATCGCCACGGAGCGGATCCCTTGTTCTCTCACCACTCGAAGGAGGTCCTGAAGGCCGTCCCGAATCCATTCCACGCGCGATGGATGGCGCCAGTGCTTCTTCGTGGGGAAGTTGATGATCCATCTAGGTCCGACCACGGCATCCCGCTCGTAAACGAACATGCGCCCAATCGTAACCTCGCCTTTCTTGCAGGTTGCGCGATACGCGCGATAGTTGTCTGGGAATGCCTCCTTGAACATGAGGGCGACACCCTTGCCCATAACGCCGACGGTGTTGACCGTATTGACCAAAGCTTCCGCCTCGGAGTCGAGGAGATTACCTTTCGTGTAGCGAATCATCTGAAGTACCAATCAGACCTTACTCGGATCGGCAGAGGGTTATCGCGCCCGAGCGTCGCCTCCAATTCTGTCTTCACGGCGGCGGAATGGCAAGCTACTCCCAGAAGCGCCGTTACTGGCACGTGGCGATGGACCAACGCCTCGGCTTGGTATCGCTCGATTTTCCCCGGATCCTCGGCGTCCCTCCGAAAATCCCGAGCCCTTAGACACTCCCAATCCACCCTGTCGATCTCTGACAAGGCAGAGTAGAAGTTTGCGTAGTACAGGTAAGCATGACGGTCGGTAAAAACGAAGGGCCGTTCGGTCTCGATCAACTTTGGCAAGGAAGACACCAACATGACGATCTCGTCATTCGGGCGCCGGTCGATCCCGCCATAACCAGTCTTGATGTTGTATAGCATCGGGGAAAACGGCGTGAAATAGAAGGGGACGTAATCCTCAAGGGTTCCACCCGGACTGATGGGCACTTCCCGATCCTGCCGTTTTTCGATCAAGTCTCGATTTCCGATGATCTTGAAATCTGGATCACGTATCTCTGAATTCCGGCAGTGCAAGCCGTTTTCGAAGATCCAAGGCAAATTGTCGCGATGAACGATGCGAAAGAGGAGTGCTTTTTCGGGGCCGATCAAGCCGGGCATGTGCGGATCCTGGTGACGCTATCTGAGACGTGAGCGGAAGGTCAAGCGCTGGTGCCCGCGACAGATGTCAGGTGGCTGTCCAACGCCGCGGCCTTCACGGGCGACTCCGGAGATCGGTCGACGGGCACCAGCCCATGCGTCACCCTCGTGTACTCGCAAAGAGAAAGCCTCGGGAATGAATTATTTGGAGCCGCGATTCGCTGTCCATTGACGTCAATTCAGCCGCAGAATCCTCATCGCTTTGGTCGGGCGACGAGGGTTGTCGATCCGTTCGTGGAGTGCTCTGGCGGTTTCCTCGCTGACCACGATGCGGGGGGGAATGATCACTTCTGGTGGAGCTGCTGCAAGGCCTGAAGGTGGTGCAGTTGCGTATTCCGGGGCATCGTGAACGCAGATTCCAGCCGAAGGTGAACATCCATTCCAAAGCATCGTGAACACGGATTCCGGGGATCGTGAACATGGATTCCGGGGAAGGTGAACACGGATTCCAGGCAACGTGAACGCCGGTTCCGGCATCGCGAACGCTCATCGATAGCACGTTTCAAGGCACTCTAGGTCGTACCCGGAAGGAGGACGATCTAGGAAATGGCAGCTAAGAGGTTATCGATGAGAAAAATACGAGAGGTTCTAAGGTTAAAGTACGAGCTGGGTTTGACTCACCGCACGATCGCAAAGGCACTTCGCGTGGCGGTTGGAACGGTGAGTGAGTACCTGGCCAAGGCGAAGAAGGGTGGTTTGAGCTGGCCGCTCCCGGAGGAGCTGAGCGACGGGGAGCTGGAGGCAGGGCTGTTTCCGCCGCCGGGCTCGTCTGGCGCACGGCCGGGTCTGGACTATGCCCACATCCACGAGGAGCTGAGGCGTCACCGAGAGCTGACGTTGCTGCAGCTGTGGGTGGAGTACGCGGAGAATAAGCCGGGAGCGTACGGCTACAGCCGTTATTGCGAGCTGTACGGTCAGTGGAAGAAGAAGCTGAACCCGACGATGCGTCAACGGCATCGAGCAGGCGAGAAGACATTCGTCGATTTTTCGGGGGAAGAAGCCTCACATCGTCGATCCGAAAACGGGAGAGCTCGTCGAAATGGAGCTGTTCGTCGGGACGTTGGGCGCGAGCAGTTACACCTACGTCGAAGCGACACTGAACCAGTCGCTGGAATCGTGGGCGAAGGCCCATAAGGGGATGTCGGATTACTTCGGTGGCAGTACGGAGATCTGGGTTCCGGACAACTTGAAGAGCGGCGTGGATTTGGTGGACCGTTACGAGCCAGGGATCAACCGGACGTACGAAGAGCTGGCGACGCATTACGGTGCGGTTGTGGTCCCGGCTCGGGTGTTCAAGCCGAAAGACAAAGCGAAGGTGGAGTCGGCAGTGCAGGTGGCGCAGCGCTGGATCCTGGCGGTGCTTCGTCATCGCACGTTCTTCAGCCTGGCGGAACTGAACGAAGCCATCTGGGAGAAGTTAGAGGTCCTGAATGCGCGTCCGATGCAGAAGCTCGGTGTGAGTCGGCGGGAGTTGTACGAAAGGCTAGACCGGCCCGTACTGAAACCGCTACCGCAGGAGAGCTACGAGTTATCGACGTGGAAGCGGTGCAGAGTGAACATCGACTACCACGTGGAGGTGGAGAACAACTTGTACAGCGTTCCCTATCAGCTCATTCACGAGAAAGTCGAGGCACGGGTGACGGCCTCGGTGGTGGAGGTCCTGTTCAAGGGAAAGCGCGTCGCGTCGCATCCCCGCAAGAAAGGAAAGGGGCACTACTCCACGAACCCGGAGCATATGCCACGTTCGCATCGGGAGCACCTGGAGTGGACGCCGTCGCGGCTGCTCCACTGGGCGGAGCAGTCAGGTCGCGCCACGGGAAGGCTGGTTGCGGGGATTCTAGAGAGTCGGCCTCACCCGGAGCAGGGATTTCGCTCTTGCCTGGGAGTCATGCGACTAGGCAGCCGCTGGGGCAGTGAGCGTCTCGAGGCCGCTTGCGCACGAGCGGAAGCTTTGAGCTCTTACAGCTATCGCACGGTGAAAAACATTCTCTCGGCTGGTCTGGATCGTGTGGTGCTCGAATCGGACGCCGAAGCGAAACCGCGAGAGGAGCACGAGAACATCCGAGGCGCGGATCACTACGAAGGAGGAGAGTCCCGATGCTGACACCCGAAACGATAGAAAAGATGAACGCCATGAAGTTGTTCGGCTTGGTGTCCGCGTTCGAAACCCAGTTGAGCTCGAGCGAATACAAGGAGCTGAGCTTCGAGGAACGTGTGGGACTCCTGGTCGATGCCGAGTGGACCGCCCGCGAACAGCGTAAGCTTTCTCGACGACTGCGAGCGGCAAAGCTCCGCTATCCGGCATGTTTGGAGAACGTGAACTTCCAAGCGCCTCGAGGCTTAAACCGCGAACAGATCTTGAGCCTGGGCAACTGCCGCTTTGTCGGTGAGCGCCATAACCTGCTCATCACCGGCCCGACGGGGATTGGCAAATCGTTCTTGGCTTGCGCCTTCGTGGAGCGGGCCTGTCGTCGCGGCTTCACCGGATGCTACGTGCGAGCACCGCGCTTGCTCCACGAGCTCGCGGTCGCTCGTGGTGATGGTTCCTACGCCCGGCTTTTGACGAAACTCGCCAAGCTGGACTTACTGGCTATCGATGATTGGCTGCTTCACCCGCTGAAAGAATCGGAGAGACGGGATCTAATGGAGGTCATCGAAGACCGCGCCGAGCGTGGCTCCACACTCATCGCGACCCAGATTCCGCTCAAGCAGTGGCACGAAGCGATTGGCGACCCAAACCAGGCAGACGCTATCTGCGATCGCATTCTCCACAGCGCGCACCGCATCACTCTCAAAGGAGCTTCTCTGAGAAAGACCAAGGCTGCGCCAAAGGCATCTGACAACGCCGATGCATGAGCGAGCGAGGGACCACAGCGTCGATGCGATAAAAACGGGTGAAACCGCCAAACCCGGGGTACCAGACGATGCGGCGCCAAAACGACGCGCGAGAATGCCTCAGGAAGCGTCTTCTCGAGCCAGGCCATACCCCAGCAACCCCCCGAAACCAGCCCCACATCGCCCGGGGTTCGGCCGCGGCAGGTCGCTGCCTACGGGAGCGGGAAGGTCGCTTCGCGTCTTTCCTTACGCCCGCTCCCTCCGGCACCGACCTGCCGCCCCTTGCTACACAACACGCAGGTAAGATAGGTTCACGTTTTCAATCAGTGGAAAGGAAGGTCACCCAACACTTCATCGCTTCGATGAGCGTTCGGCTTCACCGGATTCGCTGTTCAGCTTGCTCTGGATTCGGCGTTCACGATGGCTGGAATACGCAGTGCAGGAGGGCCTCCTCGAGAAAGTGTCCCTTCTTGACCCCGTAAGATCGATGGCTCGGACGACGCGACGACGATCCTCGAATTGGAAGCGTTCATTCGAGACGAGCGCCTGGAGGGCCTCGACGATCTGACGCCGCGGGACGTCATAGGAATCCTCCAATACCCACTCAAGCTCGCTCAGAACGATGTCGCTAATGAATGCCGGCTCAGAGTGTTCGGCGGCTTCGTCCAGGAGCATGCGCACACGGCGGGCCTGCTCTGCGTCGTCCTCGACGAGGACGCGGACGACAAGGTTTGTGTCGAGACCAATCACCGGGCCTTCCGTGCAGCTCGAGACCTGACTGCTTCTTTCATCTCTTCTACACTTACCGGTCGTTCTCGAGCGAATTCACTCAGGAGGCCGAAGGTTCGATCGCAGCTTATTCGGGGGCGCAGGAAGAGCCGACCTTCGTCATCGACGATGAATTCGACGGTATCGCCCTCGTCGAGTCCGAACCGATCTCGGATCGGCTTCGGAATGGTGATTTGCCCTTTGGACGTTACTTTGGAGTGCCCCATATTTCCTTACTAGATAGCAAAAGCCTACAATAAGTAAGGGCACAGTGCAAGGACCCGTCGCATTGGCAAGAATCAGACTCCCCGCGCTGTTGGTGCCGCGTGCGTGGGAGCGTTTCGACGGGTAGTATCGGCGGGACGACGAGCACGTCGAGCGGGTGTGTTCCTGACGTTAGCCGAGACAACCTCGACTGGAAAGGGTTCAACTCCAGGTCTTTCCGGCCTGCCGTGCGCCAAATCCCGCCCACTCTCTGTCTTCTTGGCGCTCGGATTCCTCGAGTTCGTCATAATACGCACCGATCTCGTCTTCCAAATCCCTGCGTCGCCGCTCGTTGAGCCATTCCTTCAATGCGCGCTCGAAGATCTCGCTCCGTGAACTTTCACTGGCGAGGCGGTCGACGCGTTCGAGAATGGCCTCGTCAATCTTTACGGAGACCTTGGTTTTCGCCATCGTGCGTATTCTCGGGAAACGATCACCGCGAGAGCGAGCCCTTCGGGCTTCGTCTACGAATCGTCAAGAACACTCTATTGTTCCTAAAGTTCCTCGCGGCTCTCACGTTCGACCTTTTGGGCCGCTTCCGCTTCGAGACTTTCGAGCAATCGAGGCGAACTCTCGGATAGCCTTGTGCCGAGAGTCGCTGCTAGCGTAGGCGACCAAATAGTCTTTAAGGAGGGCGTTGACGGAAGTTCCAGCCCGTAGCGCGCGCAACCTCGCCTCACGAAGGACATCATCGTCGATCGTTATCGTTAAGTTCACCATCGTGTGACTCCGTGTAACACGCCTTCGGCTTGGCGCAAACACTGGCGCAGCCGATATGGTCCCCCGCGAACTCGGAGCGTTCATCGCCCAGGTGCTCTCAATGACAGGCGCGCCGGAGGGGTGCGAGTCAGCCGTTGTTCTTCCCTCCTCGACGCGCACGCCCCCGACTAGCTCCGCTCTCCGGGAGCCTGTCATGCGCTTCCGGCTCCGTGTCCGGGACTTTGGAGAGCACCGCTTCGAATTCCCTTCGGCTGCCCTTTTCGGCGCGCCCCTCGAGATACTCCGCGGTCGTCAAGGCAGCCAGTTTCTCCCCGACGGCAGAATTAATGAGTTGGTTGATGGACACACCTTCTCGCTTGGCGAGTTCCTTTAGCTGCCGATGAAAGGAATTCGGAAGTCGCACACTCAGAGTTGTTATCGCACCAGCTCTCATCATTCTGTCGCCTACGGGAGGGCTTCGAAGCCTTCCCGTCGAAAATCGTCGTCGAGCGTTGCCGCCTTGGTTATCGTCAGCCGCCGCATCATTTCGAAGGAAACACAATCTGTAAAGCTGTAGGTCTGGTCGGGCCGGTTGCACATCAGCTCCCACGCCAGCGCCTCGTCTTCGGCGGAAGCCCGCACCAAGCCAGTGACATTGCCATCCCGCAGTGCGTTTCCGACTCTGGTGGCGTTGTGATGACCCATTCGGTAGAGAACGAGCGTGACCGTCTCGTCGAAGATGAAGTTAGAGGTCACCAGGCGTTGATCAAAGGCGCGCAGAAGAGCCCGGACGCGTTCGTGGCCGGGATCGGCCCCGTTGGCGAAAGCCAACCACGCGCCCGTGTCAACAAAGAGTCGATCCTTCAAGAACGGCGACCCTCGGGTCCGTACAACATCCGGTCGTGGTCTCGGCCGGTTACATCCTGGTCCTCGGCGATCCCCTCAATGTCTGCCAAGCGCAGACCGGCTTGCCGGCGTTTCGCGTTGTCCAGAAAGGCAGACACCGCCTCCCGCACGAGGCTCGAAAGGCTTTTGCCCTGACTTTCTGCCATGGCTTTCAGCATCTCGTACTGCCACTTGTCGAGCAGGATCTGTGTTCGATGCATGATGTATTACATCATGCATCAGTCTGTGAACCCACTCAAGTGCCTTGTTATCAACAGGATTCGTCCACTATCTCTCCAAGCCTGAGGGCCCACGAGCCGAGGGCCCGTCGTTTCTCGCCATCGTACGAGTGGCGGTCGTAGATGGCGGTTACACCGGTTTCGACGTGGTTCAGGATTTTGGAGACGACGAGGCGCGGCACACCTATCGATGTCATGCACGAGGCGGCGGTTCTCCGGAGATCATGGCCGCGAAAATCGATGGCGGCTCGCTACGTCCGTTGCGAGCGAGTAGCGAAACACGGGAAGGAACTCCTTGCGGATGATGCGCTGGTCCTCTTTCCAGCTCTTCTTGTTCGGCCGCGCGTAGCGCTCGAGGTAGGCCTCGGCAAGCTCTTCGAAGCTCTCCGCGCGCCGTGCTTCGAGCTTGCGGGCGGCCGGGTCGGCTCCGAGGGCGACTTGCGCCAGGGCCTCTTTCGCGAGCGCCCGCGCGCGCGAGAGACTGAGCGCCGGGTACTTTCCGAGCGTGTAGCGCCTCAGACGCCTCCCCCGGCGGTAGAGAACGCAGAAGCTCTTTCGGCCCGAAGCGCTCACCCGCACCGCGAATCCGGGAAGCGACGCATCGAAGTACTCCGTTCGCTTGCCCTCATTGGCGGGCAATGCCGTGATGCTCTGCGCGGTCAGCCTGCGGACAGGCACTCGTCCCTCATCATCATATATGGAGAGACGAAAAGCGGCGCCGAAAGCCTCCCTCCGCTGCGGCAGCTACACTTCCTGGTGGTCCATCGAGACGAGCTCAGGGCCCGTCCAGCTCTCGCCCTGCTCGAGCATCGCTTTCATCCACAGGACGTGTTTGAGCCAGCCGGTGCGGAAGTCCTCGGTGGCGCGATCGCCGAAGCCGCTGTGAACGAGCAGTAGCCGGGTCTTGCCCTCCGAACCCTCGAGACTCCAGCTGACCACCGTCTCCGGCTCGTCGCCGTGCCTCCACGAGTAGGCGAGCTTCTCGCTGGGAACGATCTCGAGAATCTTGACCGGGCCCTCTCCCTCCCAGCCGAAGCTCATGCGGCCACCGAGCACGGGATCGACCTCCGCCTTCGCCGCGATCCATCGGTTCAGCTCGTCCGGGCCAAGAAGCGCTCCGAAGACGGCATCGCGGTCGGCCTCGAAGTCGATCGAAAGCTCGACGCTTCCACGCGGAATCTCCGAGTAATCGCAGCGCACCGGCGTGGAGCCGTCTTTGAGCCAGCGACGCAGGTTCTCGAACGAGAGCATCCAGAAATCGCCCACCGCGCATTCGGTTTTCGGTCGCGCGGGTACGTCCTGTTCGAATCGCAAGAGCGTCTTGCCGCCAGCCTCCTCGAGCCTCATCTCGACGGTGGTGTCCTCACCTCGAAGCCGCCAGTCGAAGCCGAGCCTCTCGTCCGGCTGATAGACACGCAGCCGATGGCGGCCGGCCTCCTCGCCTGGTGCGTCCGGAGTGAAGCGTCCCCAGAAGTCGTATCGCTTCTCTGTCTCGGATACGAACGCTCTTTCGGCGAACCACTGCTCGAGGGCGTCGGGTCTTGTCAGCGCGTCGAAGACTCTCGGGGGCCCGGTCTCGAACTCGATGTTCAGCTCGATCTTCTCTGTCATGGGATTTCCTCCTGGTTCGTGCTCTTCGGGTAGCACACAAGCGATAGTTGAAAGTCTTCGGCCTTGTCGGCGGAGCTCACGCCGTATTTGCGGGCGAGACCCTGGAACAGCTCCTGGAGTTCGGCAAGAAACGCGGTGCGTTGGCTCGGGTCGAGCTCGATCTGAGCGGAAAGCCCGAGGGAGGGTGTTTCCTCACCGTTGCTCCGCTCGCCCAGACGGGCCACGTCGGCCTGGATCTCCTCGGCGAGGTTCAGGAGAAAACCGAGGCTCATCTGGTCGCGTGCCCGCTCACGGCTTCCGATCCGCCCGACCAGCTCGGGCGAGAGCCAGTAGGAGCGGGCCCGGGCCTGGTAGAGCCCCTCCATGATCCCGCGTACCCGACGCTCGGTGACCTTGTCGACCAGTCCGGCCTCTTCGAGGATCTTGACGTGGTAGTAGACCTTCTGCGTCGTCTCATCGAGCTCCCTGGCCAGCTCGGGACAGGAGCGGGGCTCGGCAAGCCGCCTCAGGACCTCGATCCGCAACGGATGGAGGAGTGCCCCGGCGCGTCCCGCTTCTTCCACAAATAGAAGGTCTTGCATGCTACGTACAACTGTATTTAAATATACAAATATATTTGTACGTTGTCAAGAGAAATCTGGCGGGGTGAGGGGGCAACCGCCGCGTCCCATTGGGTGGCTCGTCCAGCATGGGGTTGCGGCTCCAGGGAACAGGCTGCGGCCTTGAAGGCATGAGTTGCCCATTCATGGAACGGGCTGCGAAGCCCGCCGGTTTTCTCGCGGGATGACGCCGAGCACTAGACCCGCCGTGCGGGTGCAGGGAGGAGGAGACCCTGCGTGCTAGTATCCCCCAGGCCCGATGACCCTCTTGCGGCGGCTCTTTTACACCACGACGCTACTCCTCTCCGCCTGCGACTCGGCGATGGAGAAGCCGGTCAAGGTCGTCGTGCTCGGCTTCGACGGGGCGAGCTGGGAGACGATCGACCCCCTCATCGAGTCGGGCAAGCTGCCGTTTCTGGCGAGCCTCAAAGAAGAAGCGGCCTGGGCACCTCTCACCACGTTCAAACCGACAAAGTCTCCTGTCATCTGGACGAGCGTGGCCACCGGCAAGTCGATGGTCAAGCACGGCATCCTCGACTTCGTCTACCTGGAGCAGAACGACATCCAGGTTCCCTACAGCAACTCCGAAAAGCGCGAGCCGTCGATCTGGCAGATCCTCGACCACTTCGGCAAGCGCTCCGTGGTGATCAACTGGTTCGTGACCTACCCGCCCGACGACATCAACGGGGTGATGGTCTCGAACCGGTTCCGGAAGACGTTGTTGCTCCAAGGCGAACGGCGCGAGCGCATGCGAGATTCGGTTCACCCTCCGGAGTACTTCGACGCGCTCAAAAAACACGTGAATCTCGACTACGAGGTTGTTCGACAGGCCAAGGCGTTGCCGGACCTGTCGAAGAGCTACCGGGAGCTTCATCCCGGGAAATCCCCCGACGACATCGCGGTCTTGCGAGACTTCGGGATCTACGTCCTTCAGGAGACGCTCAACGAGGAGGTCTCGCTCGACCTGTACGAAACGGAGAGCTTCGATTTTTTTGCCGCCTATTTTCGGCTTCCGGATATCGTTCAACATTTCGCGCTCGAGCTCCTCGAGCCCGGCCAGGTCGAGGCCACGCTATCGGCGTTGAAGAACGGGAGCTTTACCGAGGAAAACGCCGCCGAGTTTCGTGAGGCCATGGCGGCGGTTCTCGAGCCCTTCTACCGGAACATGGATCGCACGGTCGAAGCCTTCATGAGCGCCCCGGGACACGAGAACACGTACTTCGTCGTTCTCTCCGACCACGGCTTTGCCCTGCACGCGGGCGGCTACGACCACTACCACATTCCCGAGAGCCAGCCCGCGCCGGACGGCATCTTCCTCATGAAAGGACCCGGAACGCGAGCGGGTCGCCTTCCCTCGGTGACGGTCTACGACGTCGCTCCTACCCTTCTATATCTCTACGATCTTCCGCTCGGCGAGAACATGGACGGAGAACCGCTCCGGGCGGCGCTCGATCTCGAGCGCTCGCTCGCCCGCCAGCGCTACGGGAGTGAGCTTCTCCGGACGAAAGCGAACCGGCGGGACTCCGAGCTCGACAGGCGAACGCTCGAGGAGCTGAGGTCGCTCGGCTACATCCAATAAGATAGCCACGACGTGATCGTGCGATGGCTTCTGGTCTTCGGAGCTCTGTCTGCCTTCTGGCTGAGCCGACCTCTCGAGCCTCTCTTTCGGGCTCGGCCCCAGATGCTCGTCGAGCCCCTTGCTCTTCTCGTCCCGCCGAACGCCGGGCACGCCGCGGTCGAGGTGGCGCTCGTTTTCCTCGCGGTGTGGGTTCTCGAATCGCTTCTTTACACGCGTCTCTTCCGGCTCCCGCTCCGCGACGGCCTGACCGCAAATCTCGAAACGTATACGCCGCTTGCCGTCTTGTGGGGTTCCGTGCTCCTGTTCATCCCCGGCCTCCCGCTCGTCCCGACCATCGCCTGGTGGCTCGTTCTCGACGCCGCTCCCTGGCTCGTCACCCTCGTTGTCGCGTGCGTTGTCTGGCGCAAGGTGGCGTTCATTGGCGAGCGAGCATCGGTGGTGATCGAGTGGGAGGCCATTGTCCGATGGCGCGTCACCACACTAGTCCTCGCCCTCGCGCTCGTTGCGCTGGTGGCCTCGTTGACGCCGAGCCGGAGATTCACGCAGCCTTACGACGAGCGATGGGGTACGGGTGACGAGCCCCGCTACGTTCGCATGACGGCGAGTCTTCTGCACGATGGTGATGCGAACATCGAAAATGCGGAGGAGCTCATCGGACGACGGGCAGAGCCCCTCGAGTTCCTGTTCCACGTGCTCGGCTGGATACCGGCGAGCTTTCGGACGGCGGGCGAGGCAGTGTCCTCGCTCCTGGGGAGCGAGCCCGCGGGCAGCGCGACCTGGCTCGGCGGACCGGTGATCGAGGGCCGAAAAGGCGGTACCTACTACGTCTTTCTGCCCGGCCTTCCTTTGCTTCTCGTTCCCTTGATGGCGATCGACTCCTGGCTACACCCGGAGCGACTCACCCTCACGCTCTACACCTGTCTGGTGCTCGGCGTTGTATTGACGCTGCTCCTCGCCCGTCTCGTCGAGCCTCTCATCGGGAGCCGCGTTCGGGCCTGCGGCCTCGCCGTTGCGATGAGCCTGACGCTGCCGCTCTTCTTCTATCACTTTCAGATCTACACGGAAGTGCCGGCGGCGGTCTGTTTGACCGCGATGCTTCTTGTTCTGTTTTCGACTCGTCTCACGAGATCCGGCCTCCTGGCGTTTGCGGTGGCAGGAGCCTTCCTCCCGTGGCTTCACGCCAAATACCTCCCAATCTGGGGCATTTCGGTCCTCGCCCTCGCATGGAAGGGCTGGCAAGAGAAGGCCGACTTCAGGCAAGTAGGCTTTGCGTTGTCGGTGGCCTGCGTCGGATTGGGACTCTATTGTCTCTATGGCTTTCACATCACCGGAAGCCTGATGCCGGATGCGATCTGGGTGACGCGCGGCTACGCGCGCGAAGCGACGGTGGCCAGCGCCTCCACACTCCCGGGGCTCTACTACACGCTGGTCGACCGTGCAGAGGGATTTCTCGTCTACGCTCCCATGTATGTCCTCGCCGTACCCGGAGCGCTCGCGCTCGGACGGCGCTCCCGCTTTGCCTTCGTACTGAGTCTTGCGATCGCGGTGCCTTACCTCCTGGTCGCCGCCTCTCACGATCAGGGGGGTGCGGGCGCCTGGTCGCCCACCACGCGGTACATGGTGCCGTTGCTGCCCGTTTTCGCGCTTTTCCTGGCGGCATGGCTGGGAGACGCCGGCGATCGTACGCTTCGCTGGACGGCGCTCGCGATCGCTGCGGCCGGCTCGTTCTCCCTCCTTCTGTTGTGGGAACGTCGCGGCTGGTCGATGACGCCGGTGCGGGTATGGGTGGCTGCGCTCGCCCTGATCCTCGTTGCGGGCTCTTCGGCGGCTCTATGGAGTGGGCCGGAGGAATGGATCCATCGCCGCGGGAAGGGGTCGACGCGCGTCCGTGGGTCGCGGGCGGTTGCGCTCGAGCTTCCGGACTGTGGCGCCTACGCACCACGGCTTCGACTCCAGGGAACCGGCGTCGAGCATGACGTCACCGTTCGGGGTCCGGGATTCCAGCGCGCACTGCGGGTGCCATCGACGCGCGCAACGAGTCTCGAGGTCTCGGTGGCACCGGTGCTCCGATTCGCTCGCAGCGCGAGGGAAGCTGTTCGTGTCGTCACCGTACGGCTCGACGCAGAACAGCAACCGGTGGACGTCCAGGCGGTCTGTGCGGGTGCGCTCCGATGAGTGGTGCCACGGCCTCGAGCATCCGCGTTCCCGACGGTTACCACCTCGGCCGCACGCTGTCCGTTCTCCGGATGGGTCGCTACGATCCGTCCCTCCAGTTCTCCGACACCGAGTGCCGGATGGCGATGCGAACGCCGGAAGGACCGGTCGGTTCTGGAGCTGGTTCACGACGACGTCGTCCAGGCTCGTGCGTGGGGCGACGGAGCCGAGTGGCTCCTGCCAAGGGTCGAGGAGCTCATCGGTCTTCGTGACGAACCGGAGCTGGCCCGCGCATGACGCCGGTCCGCTTGGATCGCTCAGGGCATGCTTGTCGAGCGACACTTCGCCTACGATCGAGTGGCCTACCTCGCCTCCGGCGCGATGGACCCGTCGCCGGTTCTGGGCTCTGTGCTGGAGCCGCAGCCGATCGTTCGTCGCGCCGCCTATCCGATCTTTCTCCTCGCGGTCCCTGCTCATGGTTGTCGGTCTTGACCTCCATCTCCCACGTCGTGCCGCTCATCAAGGCAGCGGCCTCGGCGATCTTCTTCATCCGCTCGAAGTACAACTCGACGTCGTCGTGTTTGTTGGCGCGGATGTAGTACCAGACCGAAGCTACCGGTGGTACCACGTTCGGCTGGCCTCCTCCGCTAGTGATGACGTAGTGGAACCGCGCATCCGGTTTGACGTGCTCGCGCATGTAGTTTGCGCCGATATTCATGAGCTCCACTCCGTCAAGAGCGCTTCTGCCATCGTGCGGTGAGGTCGAGGCGTGTGCGGGAAGTCCCCGAAACGTGAACTTCACGCTGGTGAGCGCCTTCGTATAGGCGAAGCTGACAGCGGTCTCGTCGTTGGCGTGCCAGGAGAAGATGACGTCCACGTCGTCGAAGAGACCGGCCCGCAGCATGAAAGTCTTGCCGATTCCCGTTTCCTCCGCCGGGGTCCCGTAGAGCCGGATGGTGCCGGAATGCCCGGAGGACAGAAACTCCCTGGCCGCGATGGCGGCTCCGGTGGATGCGGTAGCGAAGACGCTGTGCCCGCAGCCGTGGCCGGCATCGATGCCCTCCCGGGGCTTTCGCTGGGGCCTGGTGTCCTGCGAAAGTCCGGGAAGCGCGTCGTACTCCGCCAGGATGCCGATGATGGGCCGGCCCGAGCCGTAGCTGGCCACGAAGGCAGTGGGCATCTCAGCCACCCCCTCGTCGATGGTGAATCCGTTGGCCCCCAGGAGGTCGATGATGGCTCTGGCCGAGCGAACCTCCTCGAGGCCGGTTTCGGCGAGGGACCAGATCTCGTGATTGAGGTCGTTGAGCTCCCCGGCGTGGCGGTCCAGCCATTCGGTGGCAACGCGTTTTTCCACCGAAATCGGGCTCTGAGGGGCTCCCGGGGCGGCGGGAGTCAGGCAAAAAACCGCTATGGCAAGGGCGAATCGTCGGTTCATGGTCGATATCCCTTTCCGGGCCGGTCTGCCGGCCCCTCACCCGGCGGCACTTCCGCCTCCGCACGAGGCTACGGCGGACCAGCCGAAGCTTCAGCGAAGGCTGGTCGTGCCGCCACCCTCTCCCAGAGGGAGAGGGAAAACGGGGCGCCCGCTTCGCGGGAGGTCATCTTGCAGCTACCCATCGCGTAACTGTTTTGGCTACAATACTAAAAGAGTTCCTCTCGGAAAAATGGCAAAGGATCGAATCCTGGTCGTCGACGATCATCGGTTGGGATGACGCAACGCGGCAGAAGAACCTTCCCCGGGTGGTCAACAACAGTCGGTTCCTGATCCTGCCGTGGCTTTCCATCAAAGGCCTCGCGAGTCACGTGCTGTCGTTGGCAGCGCGAGTGGTGGTCGATGACTGGGAGGAAGCCTACGGGGTGAGGCCGGTGTTGCTCGAGACGTTTGTGGAGAGGGAGCGTTACGAGGGGACGTGCTATCTGGCAGCGAACTGGGTGGAGGTGGGAGTGACTTCGGGCCGGGGCCGGATGGACCGGCACAAGAGAAAAGCCGAAGCGGTGAAAACATGCTTGGTGTATCCGCTGGTGCGTGAGTTTCGCCGAGAGCTCGGCGTTTCGCGATGAAGGTTCGAGCGGGCCGAGCTCCTGCGCCTGGAAGAGCGGCTGTCGAAAGGGGAGATTCCCGAGGATGCGTGTCCGGTGCTGCTCGAGGCGGTGCGTCATCTGCTGCGATGTCGCCATCGTCGAGGCGCTGGCATGGCGACAACGGAACGTCGCGCGAAACGCACGAAGGCAAAGGGGAAAGGGAAGAACAAGGGCCACGGGCGCAACGGGGCCAAGGACTACCCTGGTGCCGAGCACGTAGCGGTTTCGCATCCCGAGCTGAAGGCGAGCGGCCCCTGCCCCGAGCCACTGTGCCGGGGCAAGCTCTACGACACCCATGCGGCGAACAAGGATGTGGAGCTGAAGGCTCAGCCGCCGATCCAGGCGACGGTGTACGAGCGCCAGATGCTGCGATGCGCAAGTTGCCAGAAGACGTTCACAGCGCCACTTTCGTCTCAGGCCTGGGCGAGCAAGTACCATCCGAGTGTGGACGCGGTCGTTTCGGTGTTGCGCTACGCCATGGGCATGCCCCACCACCGCCTGGCGCAGTGGCAAAAGTGGGCGGGGGTTCCGTTTGCCGCCTCCACGCAGTTCGAGCGGGTCGAAGCGATGGCGAATGCCGTGTTCCCGGTCTTCCGCCACATGGAGACGATAGCCGCGAACCGGCCGCTGGTTCACAGTGACGACACCGGCGCACGGATCCTCACGTTGATGGCGGAGAACGAGACCTTGACTCAAGGCAAAGGCGAGCGCACGGGCATCTTCACCACGGGCATTGTTGCCCGCGGCTTGGACGCCACGCTTGCTCCGATCATCCTGTACGCGAGCGGACGACGGCATGCGGGCGAAAACATGGACCGGCTCCTGAATCAGCGCACCGTTCAGGAGAGCGATGTCATCCATATGGCCGACGCCTCCTCGATGGCACCGCGCTCGCCGCGACGGATTACCGCCAAGTGCATGGTGCACGCACGCCGCTACTTCTTCGAGGCCGAGCCAGCCTTCCCCGAACACTGCGAGCGGGTGCTCGAGGACATCGCGACCATCTACCGCAACGACGACGAAACGCGCGACATGACCCCCGATGCGCGGCTTGCATATCACCAGCAACACAGCCGGCCGGTGATGGATGCGCTCTACGAGTGGATCGAAAAGCAGTTCCGCGAGCGCGTGGTGGAGCCCAACAGCCGCCTTGGAAAAGCCTTTTCCTACGTCAAAAATCACTGGCAAGGGCTAACCCGCTTCCGCGAAGTGCCGGGCGTGCCCCTCGACAACAACGAGGTCGAGCAGGAGCTGAAGCCCTCACAACGGCATCGCAAGAACTCGCTCTTCTTCAAGACCCAGGCAGGCGCCGACGTGGGCGACGTGCTCCTGAGCATGATCCGCACCGCGGTAAAAAACGGTGTCGACCCGGTGCACTATCTGACGAACATCTCCATGCACGCTCGAGACGCTAGAGCAGCACCCGAGTCGTGGCTGCCTTGGAGCTACCAGAAGACGTTGGAAAGGCTCAACCGACCCGCCGCCACGGCTCGGCCATCCCCGCTCGCAGCGGAAGTCCGTTGTAGATAAGCACCGCCAACTGCTCGGCGGGTAGCGCCGCAACGCCATCCGTCGTCTGACGCGGCCACCACTGCAGGCGCCCCTTCGAGAAACGCTTCTGGCACAACCAAAAGCCCTGGCCGTCGTAGACCAATAGTTTGAGGGCCGTGCCTGAACGGTTGCGGAAAACGAATAGCGTTCCGAGGAATGGGTCGAGCTGGAACTGTTGCCGGCACACACAAGCCAAAGAATCGATGCCCTTGCGGAAATCGACGGGCTCGCAGGCAACCAGCACCTTCAGCTGGGGAACGAGCTGGATCATGCTCGGGAGCTGCCTTCCAGCGCGCCGAGCACGAAACGACACACGGCTTCGACCAACTCATTCTCACCCTCGCCGCTCGCCGTCACGACCGTGAGGCTCCCCGCTGCGCTCTCCACCGTCAGACGGCATCTGCTCGCTCCATGCTGAACCTCGCCGAGCGGCGGTGTCATCATGCCGCCCCCTAAGCCCATGCCGAACTGCGGCAGCTCGACGAACGCGTTGCCACTTGGAGCTAACGCCGTGACCCGCTCCGCCGCGCTCCGATCCTGTACTGTGCGCGGGGACCGACCCGTAGCACCCGTTCGCCCGTGCCCCTTGAAACGCTTCTCGCCCACAACGGCCCCTCCACTCTCTCGGACCTGTTTGAATCGCGCCGCATTGACTCGGAGATGACTGCAGATCGTGCTCGGCGCATACCGATCGAGCAACCCCAGCGCCGCTTTCCACAACTCCTCCGGGATCAGCCGTCCGTGTGGCTTCGCCCGCCATGCTTCGAACTGTTTCACAACGTCTTCGAGTTCTGCCTTCTTTGAGCGCATCGATGGCCTCCTTGAGCAATCTCTCCGCTCAGCTTACGAACCCAACAGCACCTAAGTCACGCACTGCTGCCGCAAGGACACGTTCGTTTTCTCCAGGACGAGGGTGCGCTCGATCCGACACGGCTCGCGGCTTCTGCCCTCTCGGAGTTCCATCCGCGCGAGGACAACGAAACGCCGGAAGGGCGACAGAAGAATCGCCGCATCGAGATCGTACTGATGCCTCCGCCCGAGGCCGTCGAGGACAGCGCAGACGCCGCCGCCGCTCAACGCTGATCTAGGCACTAGGGGGAGCGATAAACCGCTCCACCCTTCATGACGAAGCGGACGTTGCGAAGCGTCGAGACATTCCCGGTGGGATCTCCCTCGACAGCGATGAGATCCGCGAAGAGTCCCGGAGCCACCCGGCCGATGCGGTCGTCCATCTGGAGCACGCGTGCGTTGACGGAGGTCGCAGCGCGCAGTGCCCCCAGATCGCTCATTCCATAGGCCACCAGAAGCTCGAGCTCCCGCAGGTTGTCGCCGTGCGGAAAGACGCCGACGTCGCTCCCGTTGCAGATGGTGACCCCGGCGTCGAGTGCGCGCTGGAAGCTCTCGCGCTTTTGGCGGATGCGCTCGGGCTCGGGGTCGGTACCCTTCTTCCAGCCGCCATACTGAAGGATGGCATCACCCGCCGCGAGCGTCGGACAGAAGGCGACGCCCCGCTCCGCCATGAGCTCGAAAACTTCGGCGGTGCCCCCGTCACCGTGCTCGATGGTCCTGACGCCGGCCAGCGTCGCACGTCGCATGCCTTCGAGCGTCGAAGCGTGAGTCACCGTGGCGCGTCCGGAGCTTGCAGCCGTTGCCACGATCAAAGTCAGCTCGTCCACGGAGAACGTAGGCCGGGCCTCACCGGCTGCTCCCCAGCGGTAGTCGGCGTACACCTTGATCCAGTCCGCTCCCTTTCCAATCTGATCGCGCACGACGCGCACGAGGTCGTCGACTCCGTCGGCGGGCTCGGCGCCGAGCGGAACGTCGAAGTGGGGGGCGAATCCTTTGGGCCCGTAGCTTCCAGTGGCGACAATCGCGCGGGTCGTCACGATGAGACACGGTCCGGGGATGATGCCCTGGTCGATGGCCTCCTTGACCCCGACGTCGGCATAGCCGGCGCCCTCCGATCCGAGGTCGCGAAGCGTGGTGAACCCAGACATCAACGTGTTCTTTGCGTGAACGGTGGCGCGGGCGACACGAAGGGACTGCGACTCTTTGAGCACCTGGTCGTTCCAGGATGTCTCGTTGTACGGGTGAAGCAGCACGTGCGAGTGGGCATCGATGAGTCCGGGCAGCAGGCACAGATTCGGGAGGTCGATCCTGCGCACACTCGAGGGCGTCGTGAGCTCACTTGTCGGACCGGCGGCTTCGATGCGCTCGCCGCGAACGAGAACGCCCCAACCTCGGTGAAGGTTCTCGCCGTCGAACACCATTGCCGGACGAAGCAGGTACACTTCCTCCCGGGCTTCCTGGGCGGGGGTGACGCTCGCCCACGTCATCATCAACAAGACGGTTGTCGTTCGCATGCGTCTCGTGCCTCCTCGGATGTCTGCGCGACGGACCATTTTCGCCCAGAGTTGGCCCCCAAAGCGCAGCATTACCGCCCAAACCTGTTTTCGCTTTGGGGTTGGTACCTCGTTTTTCCGTTCACTACAATCTTCCCGTTCGACCACCGGAAAGCTTTCCAAGTTCCGCCCTGCAGCGCGCGCACCCCTTCGAGTCCTGCTCGCGCGCGACGGAAAGGAGATCTTCTATCGCGATCAACGAAGATCACGTCCGTTTTCGATGTCTGCGAGCATTTCGTCCATATCCGCGGTCGGGTGTCCAAGCCTGAGTGCTCGATCCAGCGCTGCAATCTTTTGCGCCGGGGTCGGATCGCTTGGATTGCGCCGGGCATTTCTCAATACGATTCGTACCCACTCGCTCAAGGTGAGCCCTTCACGTTCGGCCGCACGGCGCAGATCTTCGATCTCCCCTTCTCGCATGACGACCTGAAGTCGCTTGGTCATGAGCATTAGTATGCTCACATTCGAAATCTCTGCAAACCATCAGACCCATGCCGGTGCTAGGATTCAGATTCTCCTAGGGAGGCCTCATGCACTTGCGGACACTCTGGATGGCTACCATCGGGCTGTCGGTTACGCTCGCGGCTTCCTCGTCCCGGGCGGCCGACGACGATAAGCTCACCGACGATTACCGGGAAGTGGCCGGACGCATCCTCGGCGCGGCCATGACCGACACCGACGGCTGGCAGAAGCTCGTCCACCTGACGACCGAGATCGGGCACCGGTTGAGCGGCTCGCCAGGGCTCGAGCGCGCGATCGATTGGGCCTACGAGGAGATGCGCGCCGAAGGTCTCGACGGCGTGATGAAGCAGCCGGTGCAGGTACTCCACTGGGTGCGCGGCGAGGAGTACGCGGAGGTGCTCTCGCCCGCAAGACGACGGATTCAGATTCTCGGCCTGGGTGGCAGCATCGCGACTCCCGCCGCGGGAATCTCCGCACCCACCGTCGTGGTGGGGAGCTTCGACGAGCTCGCGGCCCTCGATCGCAGCGAGGTCGAAGGCAGGATCGTCGTCTACGCCGTGCCGTGGATGGGCTACGGGCGAACCGTCGCCTATCGGAGAAGCGGCGCCTCTCGGGCGGCGGGGAAAGGAGCAGTGGCCGCTCTGGTTCGCTCCGCCACCGGAGCGAGTCTCTACACGCCGCATACCGGCTCCATGCGCTACGACGGCGGCATCGAGAAGATACCCACTGCCGCGATCACCGTGGAGGACGCACTCTGGATGCGTCGCATGACCGAAGCCGGCCACGAGGTTCGCGTCAAGCTCTACATGGAAGCGAAGACACTGGAAGACGCCACCTCGTTCAATCTGATGGCCGAGATTCGAGGCAGCGAGGCACCCGAAGAAGTCGTCGTGATGGGCGGTCACTACGACTCGTGGGATGTTGGCCAGGGTGCCCACGACGACGGCGCCGCCTGCATGGCTGCCTGGCACGCGCTCACGATTCTGCATCGCCTGGGGCTCCGGCCGCGTCGAACGCTCCGCGTGGTGCTGTGGACCAACGAGGAGAACGGGCTCGGCGGAGGACGCGCCTATCGCGAGCTGGTCGGAGCGGACATCGACAATCATGTGGCAGCCATCGAGATGGACGGCGGGGCGGAGCGGCCCATCGGCTTCGGCCTGGGCCTCCGCGGTATCGACGACGAGCACGCTGAGGCGGCCTACGCGCTGGCGCTCGCCAAGCTTCGTCCCATTGGGCGTCTTCTGGAAGGTATCGAAGCCGGCGAAATGATGCGGGGCGGCGGTGGCGCCGACATCGGTCCTCTCATGCAGGATGGAGTTCCTGGCCTCGCGCTCCGCACGGTGGGTGAGCACTACTTCGACTGGCACCACACCCAGGCCGATACCCTGGACAAAGTCGACCCACAGAATCTCCGCCGCGCCACCGCCATCCTGGCGGTGCTCGGCTACGTTCTGGCCGACATGCCCGAACGGCTCGTGCCCTAAGAGGCTGCTGAAGAATGCGTCTGCAGCCTGCCGAGCGGCAGCGAGAGCGTCTGCCGCGAGACCGGCCCGAATGGGCCGAAGGCACACCGTGTGCCGAGCGAGGAGTGAGCGCGCGATGATGCGCTCTAGAAGCAGAAACCGCCCTTCGCCCAATCACTTGGCGCGGCTCGCTGAACGCCAAGTTAATTTGACTGGAATAGTCAGAGTTTCTACTATGGCCCTTAGGGTTCGCCCACGAGCGTTGAAAGGAGCCACTCACCGTGCCGGTTAAAGTATTGATCCCCACGCCCTTGCGGGCGTACACCGAACAGAAGGAAGCGGTCGAGATCGAAGGCACCAAGGTCTCCGAGCTCCTCGAGCAGCTCTCCACCCGGTACGGCGAGCTGCGAAAACATCTCTTCGGGGACGACGGCGAGCTCCGGAGCTTCGTGAACGTTTACGTCAACGAGGACGACATTCGCTCGCTCGACCGGGGCGAGACGAAAGTCTCCGAATCGGACGTGGTGAGCATCGTTCCATCCATCGCCGGCGGTTCGACTGCGGTGGAGGATGAGGTCCGTTTCTCCAACGAGGAGATCGAGCGCTACAGCCGGCATCTCATCATGCCGGAAGTCGGCATGGAAGGACAGAAGAAGCTCAAACAAGCGAGCGTGCTCTGTATCGGTGCCGGAGGGCTCGGCGCTCCGCTCGGGATGTACCTGGCCGCTGCCGGCGTCGGTCGGCTGGGTCTGGTCGACTTCGACGTCGTGGATCACTCGAACCTTCAGCGGCAGGTCACCTTCTCGGTGAACGACGTCGGCCGCCCCAAGCTGGAAGCGGCAAAGGAACGCCTCAGCGGCATCAATCCTCATATCACGATCGAGACGTACGAGGCGCGGCTCAGCTCCGAGAATGCCCTCGAGCTGTTCCGGGACTACGACATCATTGCGGACGGGACCGACAATTTTCCGACCCGCTACCTCGTCAACGATGCCTGTGTACTGTCCGGCAAGCCGAACGTCTACGCGAGCATCTTTCGCTTCGAAGGGCAGGTCTCCGTTTTCGATGCGAAGCGAGGGCCCTGTTATCGCTGCCTCTATCCGGAGCCCCCGCCGCCGGGTCTGGTGCCGAGCTGCGCGGAAGGTGGTGTGCTCGGCGTGCTTCCCGGGATCGTGGGAAGTCTTCAGGCACTCGAGGTCATCAAAGTCGTGCTCGGTAAGGGCAAACCGATGGTGGGACGGCTCCTCGTCTTCGACGCGTTGAACATGCAGTTCCGGGAGCTTCGGCAGCGAAAAGATCCTGACTGCCCCATCTGCAGCGAGAAGGCCACGATCACCAAGCTCATCGACTACGAAGAGTTCTGCGGCATTCCGCGCCAGCAGGAGCAGGAGCAGACGGACCGGGACGGCGTCCCCACGCTAACCGTGGAGGAGCTGAAGAGGCTCCAGGACGGCAAGGAAGACATCTTTGTTCTCGACGTTCGGGAGCCGCACGAGTGGGACATCGTACACTTCGACGACGCGACCCTGATTCCGCTGGGGAAGCTCCCTCAGGAGGTGCACCGTCTCGACTCGGCGAAGGACATCGTCGTGCACTGCCGAAGCGGTGCCCGGAGCGCGAAAGCAACGAAGTTTCTGCAAGGGGCGGGCTTCGGGAAAGTCCGCAACCTCGAGGGCGGCATCCTCGCCTGGTCGGATCGCATCGACCCGAGCTTCCCGAAGTACTAGGAAAGGAATTACCTCTCCCCCATTGGGGGAGAGGTCGCCCGCCTTCGCCAAGGCTTCGGCGGGTGGGTGAGGGGTGCAGTTGTCCTCTTTTCTCTATTCCAGCTCCGTCTCGGGCTCCTCGACCAGAATCTTGGGCAGCGAACCCAGCGAGTTGTTCAGGTCCCCAATGGTGGTCGCTAGAAGGTGGTTGAGCTCGCTCACGATCTGAGCGGTCTCTTCCTCGAGCTCGCCCAGTCTCAGAAGCTGCGGATCGGTGGGCCGTGAAACTCCGCTTCCGATCTCACGACCCAGAGAGCGAAGCTCCTCTCTCAGCCGCGGGTACTGCCGGTAACCCAGTCCGGGGATGGGGCGTTGCAGCTTGTTTTGAAACGCTTTGACCTCCTGGAGCGCTGTTCCGACCGACTCGGAGACGAGCTCCACGTCGTCCCGGCCGGAATCCTTCAGCACGTCCTCGAGATGCTCGAGCTGCTTCTCGAGATTGGCCGCCGTATCGATGACGCCGTGCACCTCTGTGGTGAGGTCTCGTAGCTCGAGCGAGGCGGTGAGCTGCTTCTCATAGTCGCTCTGGGTGACTTCGGTAATGCGCGCGTCGGCCCGCACCGTGACCGGTCTCGAAAGCTCGTTGTCACCGGCGCTTACCGTCACGGTGTAATTACCGGGAACGGCTCCCGGTCCGAACCTGCCGAAGCGGGCAAAGAATCCGCTCGGGGCTGGCTGGCTCTGCAAGGGTTTTGCTCCGTCATAGCGGAGATTCCAGATAGCGCGATTGACGCCGGGCTTGACATCTTTCTCCTCCCAATCCCGGATGGTCGTTCCGGTCGCGTCGGTGACCGAGATGGTGATCGGGCGGTCCGGGACCTCTTTCAGGTAGAAGTTGATGTAGGCCCCGGTGGGCGGGTTGCGGGCCACGAAGGTGCGCTGACCGAGGCTCGAGCCGTCTCTCCAGCTCGTCCACTTCGCTGCCGGACGGATATCGAACAGGTCGAAGTCCTTGTCCATGGCTGCGGTCAACCCTTGTAGCGGCCCGATGTCGTCGAGAATGAAGGCGCCGCGGCCGTGGGTCCCGATGATGAGGTCGTTCTCCCGCGGATGGATCCGGATACCGCGGACCGAGACCGGCGGCAAGTTGTTGCGGATGGAGGTCCAGTTCTTGCCGCCATCCCACGAGGCCTGGATGCCGCGCTCCATGCCCACATAGAGGAGATCGAGATTCTTCGGGTCCTGCCGAAGCACCTTCACGTAGTCGTCCTGCGGTAGCCCCGCGGCCAGAGACGTCCATGACTGTCCGTAGTCGGTGGTATTGAACACGTACGGGCGAAAATCGTCCATCTGGTGGTTGTCCACCACGACGAAGGCCGTTGCCGCCGCGTGGGACGAGGCTTCGATGTTATGAATCCACGTTTCCGCGGGAAGCCCGGGGATTCGATCGTTGAGAAGCGTCCAGTTTGCCCCGCCATCGCGGGTCAGCTGGACGTTGCCGTCGTCGGTACCCACCCAGATGACCCCGGCCTCCACCGGTGACTCGGCGATGGTGAAGATCGTGCAGTGAAACTCGGCAGCGGTGTTGTCGGTAACCACTTCGCCGCCAGACGACAACTGCTTGTCTGGATCGTCGGTGGTCAAATCCGGGCTGATCACGTCCCACGAGAACCCGTAGTCGTCGCTCTTGAAGAGAACGTTCCCGCCGTAATAGACGGTCTTCGGATCGTGCGGCGAGATATAGATGGGCGCGTCCCAGTTGAAGCGGTACTTGTGATCGGCGATGGCATCGCCCGCCGATCCGGTCTTGTTCGGGTAGGGATGGATCCGCCGGGCGTTTCCGGAGCGGGTATCGGTCAACGTAATGGGTCCACCCTGGGAGTTCGAGTAGACGAGGTGCGGCTCACCCGGGATGGGAACGGCGTAGAAGCCGTCGCCTCCCGACACGGTGTACCAGTCGTCTTCGAGAAGTCCAGCCGCGTGGCCGCTCCGGCTCGGACCACACCAGTTACCGTTGTCCTGGAGTCCGCCGCAGACGTAGTAGGGGTCCCGGTCGTCGAAGAAGATGTGGTAGAACTGCGAGAGGACGACGTTTCTCAGAATGTCCCAGTTGGCTCCCGCATCGTTCGAGATCTGATATCCGCCGTCGCTTCCGCTCAGCAGCCGATCGGAGTCGACGGGGTCGATCCAGAAGGCCTGGTGATCGCCGTGCACCCCGTTGGCGATGCGCTCGAAGGTCTTCCCTCCGTCGGTGGTCTTGGAAAGGCCGCCCGCAAGCGAATAGAGAACGTTCGGGTTGGTCGGGTCCACGCGAATGTCGCTGTAGTAGAAGGGCCGGAAGTTGATGCGCGCGTCGTCGTTCACCATCTTCCAGGACTCGCCGTAGTCCTCTGACCGAAAGAGCGAGCCTTCGTCCACCGCTTCGGTGATGACGTAAACGATGTTGGGGTGACTCTGTGCCACCTGGACGCCGATGCGGTCCATCGGTCCTTTGGGAAGGCCCGGTGTTTTCTTCTGCCAGGTCTTTCCGCCGTCTTTGGTCTTGTAGACTGCCGTCTCTTTGCCGCCGCTGTCGAGTCGCCACGGCCGGCGGCGGTGGGTCCACATGCCCGCGTAGACGATGCGTGGGTTCGAGAGGTCGATGTCCAGATCGGAGCACCCGGTATCCTCGTCGATGTAGAGCACCTTCTCCCAGCTCTCGCCACCGTCGGTCGTCTTGAAGACGCCGCGCTCTTCGTTGGGTCCCCAGGCGTGGCCCAGAGCACAAACGTAGGCGGTATCGGGATCTGCGGGATGGACAGCGACACGTTTGATACGTTCGGTGTCCTCGAGACCGAGGTGCGTCCAGGTGCTTCCGCCGTCGGTCGAGCGATAGACACCGTTGCCGTAGGAGGTCGAGTTCCGCGGGTCGCCCTCGCCGCTTCCCATCCAGAGGACGTTGTGGTCGGAAGGCGCCAGAGCCAGCGCCCCCACGGAGTAGACGACTTCGTTCTCGAACTGTGCTTCGAAGGTGGTGCCGCCGTTAGTGGTCTTCCAGACGCCGCCATCGGCGCCTCCTACCCAGAAGGTCTTGGGGTCGCCGGGAACGCCGAGGATGGCGCTCACTCGCCCGCCCATATTGGCGGGGCCAATGGAGCGCCACTCGAGAGATTGGATTGCTTTGGCCTCGGGGGAGTCGTCCGGAGCCTGTGCAATGGCGGTGGCGGATGCTGCTGCAAGTACCAGAACGGGAATCAAAACTGTTCGAAGGAGCTGCCTCATCGATCTTCTCCTCAAGGAATGGCTTCGAGTGAAGGGAGCGTACGGTCGTCGAAAGAAAGAGTTCTTTCGATATGCCCGCCTCGATGGCACCGACAGCATAGTTCGACAGAGTGGCGCGGGCAACCTGTTGCTGTCGACTCGAAGTGAAACTAGAATCCGTTTTCATTCGGGTTCCCAGGCATTCACGAGCATTAGGACAGCCTGGACGGAAGTGAGGACGAAATCATGGCACGCACCTTCGATGCGATCGTTATCGGGACGGGGCAAGCAGGTCCAACGCTGACGTACCGCTTGACCCAGGCTGGCATGAAGACCGCCGTTATCGAACGAAAGCTTTTCGGCGGGACTTGTGTCAACACGGGATGCACACCGACGAAAACCCTGGTCGCGAGCGCCCGCGCCGCGCATATGGCGCGACGGGCGGCGGACTACGGGGTCGTGATCGATGGCCCCATCGCGGTCGACATGAAGAAGGTCAAAGCCCGCAAGGACGAAGTGGCGGGGGCGTCCAACCGGGGCGTCGAGTCCTGGCTCAAGGGCCTGGACAACGCCACCGTGTTCGAGGGTCACGCCCGCTTCGAAGGCCCCCACCAGCTTCGCGTGAACGACGAGCATCTCGAGGCGGGCAAGATCTTTCTCAACGTTGGGGGTCGCGCCAGAGTTCCGGACGGCTTCCAGGACGTCGACTACCTGACCAACGTCGGCATGATGGAGGTCGATTTCCTGCCCGAGCACCTGATCATCGTGGGCGGGGGCTACGTCGCTCTCGAGTTCGGGCAGATGTATCGCCGCTTCGGGAGCAAGGTCACTATCGTCGAGCGAGGTGCGCGGGTCCTCAAGAACGAGGACGACGATGTCTCCGATGCGGTGAAGGAGATCGTCGAGAAGGAAGGCGTCGAGATCCGGCTCGAAGCCAATTGCTTGAGCGCTCGGAACGACGGTGGCGATGTCGTCGTCAACGTGGACTGCGAGCGTGGTGACAAAGAAGTGCGGGGCTCCCATCTCCTTCTCGCCGCGGGACGGGTGCCGAATACGGATGCGCTTGGTCTCGACGCCGCCGGGATCGAGACCGACGAGCGCGGCTATATAAAGGTAGACGACCAGCTGCGGACGAACGTGGACGGGGTATGGGCTCTCGGCGATGTGAACGGCAAGGGTGCGTTCACGCATACCTCTTACAACGACTTCGAGATCGTGGCGGCCAACCTTCTCGACGACGATCCACGCCGTGTGAGCGACCGTATCGTGACCTACGGGCTTTTCATCGATCCGCCGCTCGCGCGGGTCGGCATGACCGAGCGCGAGGTGAGAGCCTCGGGTCGAAAGGCGCTGCGCGGCTTTCGACCGATGACCAAAGTCAGCCGAGCAAAGGAGAAAGGGGAGACCCAGGGCTTCATGAAGATCCTTGTCGACGCCGAATCGGAAGAAATTCTCGGTGCCGCGATCCTGGGCGTGGAAGGCGACGAGGCGATCCACTGCATCACCGATGTCATGTACGCCGGAAAGCCCTATACGGTGATCTCGCGTGCCGTCCACATCCACCCGACGGTGTCGGAGCTCATCCCGACCATGCTGCAGGGCCTTCGCCCGATGGAGTAGCAATGAAAAAGACAGCCGTTTTTCTGGTCAGTCTGGCCGCCGCCACGCTCATGAATGCCCAGGACTACTGGCCGCCGCCGGAGCCGGAACATCTCGAGAAGGCCAAGGCCTTGCTCGCGGAAGTGCCGCTCATCGATGGCCACAACGATCTCCCAACGGCAATGCTCGAGTTCTTCGGCGGGGATCTGGAGCGGGTGGATCTGACACGGGTACAGAACGAGCTTCCAGCGGACCTCCCGCGCCTCCGCGAAGGAATGGTCGGAGGTCAATTCTGGGCCGCCTACGTGGACGTGAGCTTCATCCATAGCGGAGGGGCCCTCCGGCAGGCCCTGCGGGAAATCGATTTCGTGCATCGGCTCGTGGCTCGCTACCCGGAGCTGGAGCTGGCGCGGACCGCCGAGGACATCGAGCGCATCCCCCGCGAGGGGAAGATCGCCTCGATGATTGGCGTCGAAGGCGGACATGCCATCGAGAACTCTCTTTCGGCGCTGCGCATGTTTCACGCACTCGGCGTTCGGTACATGACCCTGACCCATTTCGAGACCCACGACTGGGCGGATTCCGCCACCGACTTTCCGCGCCACGGCGGCCTCACCGAGTTCGGAGAAGAGGTGGTTCGCGAGATGAACCGGATGGGGATGTTCGTAGATCTCTCCCATGTGAGCCCGGAGACGATGGAAGACGCCTTTCGTGTCACTCGGGCGCCCGTCATCTTCTCGCACTCCAACGCCTCGGCGGTCAACGCTCACGCGCGGAACGTCCCCGACGACATGTTGAGGCGCACGGCGGAGAACGGTGGCGTGGTGATGGTGAACTTCATCGCCGGCTACGTGCCTCCCACGCCCTCCGCGTGGCGCACCGAGCCGGGCGTCGAGGCGGAGCAGCGTCGTCTCCAGGCGCGGCAGGGGATCGACGAGCCGTCGTGGAGCAACCGCCGCTTCGAGATGGGCGAGAAGCTGCGGCGGGAGCTCGACGATGAGGAGGCGATCGCCGAGCGCATGCAGGCCTGGCTTCAGGAGAACCCGCCACCCCGGGGCACGGTCGGTGATGTTGCCGACCACATCGACCACGTTCGCCAGGTGGCCGGAGTCGACCACGTGGGCATCGGCTCCGACTTCTACGATCCGGGTGGACCTTCGATGTCGGCCGGTCTGGAGAATCTGAGCAAGTTTCCCGTTCTCATCGCCGAGCTCGTCAAGAGGGGCTACAGCGACGAGGACCTCAAGAAGATCATCGGGCTGAACCTTCTCCGCGCGATGCGGGAAATGGAGCGCGTTGCCGCCGAGCTTCGGGCCGAGCGCCCGTCGTCGCTCAAGGTCTATAGATGATCTCGCTCGGGCAGGCCGGTCTCAGGGTCGACCGCAAAGAGGGCCGCCTGGCCGATGGGAACGCCATGCAAGGCCTGTTCGATCGTCAGGTACGTCCCGTCCACCTGAGACCTTGTGCTTCGGTACTCTCTGGCGTCTTCTTCTGACCAGAAGAAAAGGCTGTTTCGTCAGTAGTCGTCGACGATGTGAGGCTTTGTGAAGGTCTCCCAGTCGACCGCCGGCTGCCATCGATTTCATTACCGATATTGCGTTCAATCCGTTCACCGCGGGCGGGGTCAACAAGTTCCTTTTCGTGGAGTCCAAGATCTCGCCGCCGAGCGGTCACAAGAACGGTGTCGTCGGAATAGTGCAGTCTGGCTATACGGCCGGCACCGACTTCGAGCATCATGATGCCGGGACGCTCAACGCCGAGCTGGACCAGTTGGGGTCGAAGTACAACGGTATCGTGGTTGCCTCGGATTTTGGGGGCGTTCTCACACAGGCCGAGCTCGACATTCTGAATGCGCGATCGGGCGACATCATCAATTTTCTGAACGCCGGAGGGGGCATCTACGCCATGGCCGAGAGCAACTCACAGGGGAAGCTCACTCCCGACGGTGGGCACTTCGGCTTTCTGCCGTTCGTCGTGGCGAGTCAGCAACTCAACCAGAGCGAGAGCGGTTTCACCGTAACGCCTTTCGGCGCGAGTCTGGGCCTCACGAACGCGGACGTGAACGGGAGCTTCTCCCACAATATCTTCAACGGAACGTTCGGTCTGAACGTGGTGGACTTCGACGACGAGCAGAACATCATGTCACTGGCTGGCCGTCGGCAGATCCCGGAGCCGACGACGCTCCTCTTGTTGAGTGCCGGATTTCTCGGTCTCGCCTGCCGGCGGCGCTCGCGGCCCTAGATAGAGAAAGGGCCCGCGCCTTGGGCGGGCCCTCTTCTTGGTGGTGCGGTCTTCCGCTAGTGCCGTTCCAACTTATTGCGCCTAAGATGGAAACTGACTGGAACGGCAACGCAACGCTTTGGTCGCTCGTCACTAAGCGGATCCAAGTTGGAACGGCACTAGACTTTCAGGTTTGCCCGCTCGTCGTGTTCCGCTTCGGCGTACTTGGCGGCGGAGCGAGCGGCTTCGATCAGCCGGTGATAGTACCGGCGTCTTTCCGCGTAGCCCTCGGGCTTCGGGCGCCCGGAGCGCTGGCTCTTGTGCTGGATCTGTTCGAGGTCGTCTGGCTCCGATCAGCACAGAATTTGCTCTTGTTCATTCTCCCGGTAGAGCTCGTTCTGATGCTGGTGATCGGATGGAAGGCAGCCCGCAAAGGCAGCGAAGAAACGAAAATCTTCAACGTCGGCCTTGCGACTCTGGTTGCCGGGGCGCTTCACGATGTCCTTTCGACGACGGGAATCCTTCCCGATTGGCGACACCTCGTCGGCTGGGGTGCCCTCGGCTTCGTGCTGTGTCTTGGCTACCTGCTCGAGCGACGCTTCACGGAGAATCTCGAGCGCCTCGAAACCACCTCGGAAGCGCTCCGCGACTCCAACCGGGCTCTTGAGCGTGCGAACGTAACGCTGGAACAGCGTGTTGGCGAACGCACCCAGAATCTGAACGACAAGAACCTGGAGCTCGAGCATGCGCTGTCCGATCTCAAGCGGGCCCACCAGCAGCTCGTCTTCAAGGAGAAGATGGCCTCGCTCGGAAACCTCGTGGCCGGCGTAGCACACGAGATCAATACCCCGGTGGGAGCGGTCGCGAGCTCCGCCGACACCACCACGCGATTGGTGCACAAGCTCAAGGAAGCCATCTCGGAAGGGGCGCTCGGCGAGTCGAAAAAGAACCGCGAGTTCCAGAAGGCGCTCTCGATTCTGGACGAAAACCAGAAAGTCATCCGCAGTGCCAGTGACCGCATCACGCGGATCGTGACAAGCCTTCGCAATTTCGCTCGCCTGGACGAAGCGGAGCGTCAGGAGACCGACCTGAACAAGGACCTCGAGAGCACCATAGCGCTTCTGCGACACGAGCTTTCCGACCGCATCGAGCTGAGCAAGAGCTACGGCGAGCTTCCGCCGGTTCTCTGCTATCCGAGCCAGCTCAATCAGGTCTTCATGAACCTGCTCGTGAATGCCGTTCACGCCATCGACGGGCGGGGTGTGATCACGATCAAGACCGGCTCCATCGAAGATACGGTCTCGATCTCCATATCCGACACCGGGCGGGCATCCCGTCGGAGAACCTGAAGCAGATCTTCGACCCGGGTTTCACGACCAAGGGGGTAGGGGTTGGCACCGGCCTTGGTCTGTCGATCAGCTACAAGATCGTCCAGGCGCACCACGGCGTCATCGAGGTCGAAAGCGACGAAGGTGCCGGGACGACGTTCACGGTGACGCTGCCGGTGAAGCCGCCGTCGTAGGATGAAAAAAGATCACACGGAACCCCGGAAGAGAGGAACCCCGAAACTCGATCGGGGACCGCGTTCCATCGAATCCGTGGAAGGGCTATCTCGGGAAATTTAACGCGGAGGCGCAGAGACGCAGAGAAAGACAAGAAATATAAGGAACCCAGGAACCCAGGAAGAATCGAAAACGGCAGCACGAGGGACCGAATCCGTGGGAGCCTGCCCCGTAAAAACGATAAGGAACCCAAGAGCCCAGGAAACTTCAGAAAAACCGCGATGCAGCGATTGGCACGCGCTGCCTTCTCGACAGGAACGTGCCGAGACGCAAAGCCGGGAACTCGCGCCCAATCGAATCGCAGAAGGGCTGAGTCCAGAAAGTCAGTGGAGAGAGCGAAGAACGGGGTCTTCACACGAGTTCTGCGGAGGAGGTCTTCGTTTTTTTTGGCGACTTACGCGCCTTTGCGGCTTTGCGTTGAAAAGCATCTAGTCGCGGGGGTCAGGGACGGTGGCCTTGTAGAACATCGCCGAGGCGGTTGTTTCCACCCGGTAGGGGACTCCCGCCGGGATGAACAGCGCTTCCCCACTCACCCATTCGAGTCGCTGGTCTGATGCAGTGTGGATGCGAACGTCGCCTTCGACGGCGAGAGCAATCTCGACGGAGTGAGATCCATCGAGCTCGTACGCGCCTCCCTCCGGTAGCTGCACGGATCGAAGCTCGAACTCCTCTGCCGGAGTGCGGTAGCAGAGCTCGTGAGGCCTCCCGGCGGGCGCTGGTCGAAGAACCTCCGTTTCCCTGCCCTCGAAGGTCACGTTGTCGAGAAGCTCCGCGACATCGATGTGTTTGGACGTGAGGCCGCCGCGCAGCACGTTGTTCGAGCTCGCCATGATCTCGATGCCCGCACCCTCCAGGTAGGCGTGAAGGACGCCGGCCGGAAGGAACATCGCCTCCCCTGGCCTCAAGTGCACGAGGTTCAACAGGAAAACCGAGAACAGCCCGCGGTCGTGGTGTCCGTCGGTGGAGAACTCCCGGTCGGCTTGGAGGAGCCAGTACTCCCGATCGGTACGCGTGAGCGCTCGTCTTGCGGTCTCCTCCTCGAGACGATGCATCAGCGGATGGAGCACCGCATCGACCTCGTCTTGAGGCAGCTTCATGAAGGCCCCGTAGAGACTCTCGAGGTCGTCGGCCGAAACTCCCGCACGTTCTGCCCACGTTCCGAGCTCGGGCGTGTCGTCCAGGACGGCCGCGATCTCGACGAGCGGTCGGAACCCTCGCAGCCCGTGGAACTCCGTGAGCGCCGCCAGAAGCTCCGGCTTGTGGTTGGCGTCTTTGTAGTTCCGATGCCGGGCGCTCAGTGGAACGCCGGCCGCGCTCTCGCGGGCAAAGCCGGAGGTCGCTTTCTCGCGACTGGGGTGCGTCTGGATGGACAGCGGCTTTGCGGCCGCTAGGACTTTCAGAAGAAACGGAAGCCGGTTGTCGAAGCGCTCGGCGACCGGAGCACCCAGAAAATCGGTGGGCGCACCGGCGATGAGCACATCGAGAGGCGTGGAGGTCCCTTCCATCACCGCTACGGACGGAAAGTCGGAGTGTGCCCCCATCCACAACTCCGCGAAGGGTTCCTCGCCCGGGTTGTCGATACCCAGGAGCGAGGGAATGAACCGCGGGTCGCCCCATGCGTAGTGCTGGACGCCCGTTTTCAACCGAACGATCGGTCGCGTGACGGAGGCGTCGCTCAAGCCTGTCTCAATGACCCGGGTTGTCGTCTGTCGTCGACTTTCGCGCCGCGGCGTCCTTCACGTAGGTCTCGAGCCAGGTGTGCATTTCCCAGAGCGTGTGCATGACGGACTCTCGCGACCGGTAGCCATGGCTTTCATGGGGCAGCATGACGAGTCGCGCCGTCGCCCCATGCCCCTTGAGCGCATGGTAGAGCCGCTCGCTCTGAATGGGAAAGGTCCCCGAGTTGTTGTCGGCGATCCCGTGGATGAGCAGTATCGGCTCGTCGATCTTCTGCGCGTGCATGAATGGAGACATGGCGAAGTAGATCTCGGGAGCCTCCCAGAACGTGCGCTCCTCGGATTGAAAACCGAAGGGGGTTAGCGTTCTGTTGTAGGCGCCGCTTCGGGCGATGCCGGCCCGGAAAATATCGGAGTGAGCGAGAAGGTTCGCGCTCATGAAGGCACCATAGGAGTGTCCCCCGATGGCAACGCGGTCGCGGTCGGTGACCCCTCGGCGCACCACTTCGTCGACCACAGCCTGGGCGCTCGCGACGAGTTGCTTCACGTAGGTGTCGTTGGGCTCCTCGTCCCCCTCTCCCACGATGGGCATGGTCGCGCCTTCGACGACCGCATAGCCCTGCGTCAACCAGTACAGTGGTGAGCCCCAGCTGATCCGCGAGAAACGGTGCGGCGAGTCCCGTACCTGGGCCGCGGCATCCGCGCTCTTGTACTCGCGGGGATAGGCCCAGACGAGCGTCGGCAGCGCATCATCGCTTTTCTTGTAGCCGGCGGGAAGGTACAACGTCGCGGTCAGTTTCATGCCGTCCCTGCGGTCGTAACGGATGAGCTCGCGATCGACGTTCTGGAGCTGGGGATAAGGATGCGGAAAGGTCGTGAGCTTTCGTGCCTCGCCACTCCCCAGATCCCGCACGAAGTAGTTGGGTGGCTCCATCCTGGACTCCCGCCGGGTCAGCAGCTTTCGCCCGTCGAGGTCGAGCCAGGCGGTCGGGTACTCGTAGTACGGCGCCTCGGAGCGCCAGAGCCGGGTGGTCTCCTTCGTTTTCAAGTCGAGCTCGTCGACGAAAGGACGGTTCCCCTCCGGCGAGGCACCTTCCGCGACGAGATAGATCTTGTCACCGGCCCGCGAGGTCTCGATGACTCGGGTTCCTCTGTCGGTCGAGCGCATGAGAGGAAAACCGGGCGCGTTGTATCGATCTTCGTAGGAGTAGTCGAAGAGAGGCTCGGGGCGGGCACCCAACTCGGCGGGACGAAGTCGCGAGAGCCGCTCGCGGCGATTCCCCCACCACCATTCCCGGACGAGGGCCAACTCGCCGTTCCCCCAGTAGATTCCGCGGAAACGGAGCTCGAGGGAAGCCAGCTCGAGCGGCTCGCCGTCGAAGGGGGCGCGGAGCGTAAACAGCTTCTCGCGAACGCCCGCCTCGGCTTTCGGGTCGCCCCCGTCCTGCGCTTCCACCCAGAAGAGTGCGGCATCTTCGTCGGCACGCCACTCGAGGTCGCGGGGTCCGGTACGGACGGCGTTGCGTCCGATCGGTACATTCTCCGCGAGAGGGAGGTTGGCAACCTCGCGCACCAGCCTTCCGTCGGCGTCCCGGATCTCGATCGTCCGGCCGAATCGGCGCACCGGCACGAGATAGGAGAACGGCCGCTTGATCTTTTCCACGAGAACATAACGGCCGTCGGGCGACGAGTCGACCCTTCCGATGAGAGCGGAGGCGACGAGTGTCGTCGACGAGCCCCTGTCGGTATCGAGCCTGACTATCTCCGCGGTGAGGTAGTGCGCGAAGAGAGCTTCGTCGTGAGGATTCTCGAGAAGGTCCTGGTACGTTCGAGCCGCTGCCTTCTGTCCCGTGCTTTGCTGGACGACCGGGCCCGAGGGGACGCTCGGCTCGGCGGGCGCACCACCGCGACTCTCCGGTACGACTTTCGCAAGGACGTGGCGGGAATCCGACATCCACGCGAAGGGCGCGCCGTAGTAGACGCCATTCAGCCCCGACGCCAGTCGCCGGGCTCTGCCCGAATCGACGTCGGCGAGCCAGAGCTCCATCGTCGAGTCGGTCGTGAGCGAGAAAGCGAAGGTGGTGCCGTCCGGCGAGAAGTGAATATCATCGATGCGCGCGTTCTCGGGAAGACCGGTAACCGGCTTCGTCGACCGGTCGGCAATGCGTTCGAGCGTCAACTGGGCGAAGACGCGGCGCCGGCTGCGGCTGTTGGTCGCCGGAGCGATTCGAATCCCGGCCAGCCGAAGCTCGGGAGCGGCCAGCTCGGCAATCGACGGATGAGTTGGCTCCTCGAGGATCAACATCCACTCGCTGGTCGGGTCGAGGCGGACGCTCGGGCTCGGCGCTGCATCGGCGATGTCGGCGATGGCCTGCGGTGGCATCCGGTAGACTTCGGCCGCGGGCTGGCCGGCTGCGACGAGCACTGTCGTCAGCAGAGCCGTGGTGACCATCAAAGGGATTCGGTACCGGTTCGCGATCATGGCGCGACCTCCTTGGCTTCGTGTATGTGAGCCCCGGACATTGTCCACGGAGCGGGCGGAGCGCGCAAGCGGCAGGGGTTGCTAGCAGGCTGATGAGAAATCGACTGCAGCCTGCGGAGCGGCAGCCACCGAGTCTGCTGCGAGACCGGCCCGAATGGGCCGACAGCACACCGAGCGCCGAGCGAGGAGCGAGGCGCCGCGCGCGTCCGACTTCGCCAAGGCTTCGTCGGGACCTCGCCGAAGCCCGAAGGGCGTAGGCGGGAACGAGGAGTGAGCGCGCGATGATGCACTATGCCTGGGAATGTCGGTAGGTGAACCAGTATTCCAGCAAGCCGTTTCGCAGGAGAACGCGATTCTCCACCGCGAAGCCGGGCATGAGCTTGAGCAGGTCGTGCTCGAGATAGAGGGGAGCGGGCCGTTGTCGTCCTGCACTCTGCTGATACAACAGGGTCTCGTCGTCGACGATATTGAAATGGATCGGTCGCGCCGCCATTTTTCGGTTCGTTGCGATGAGGGCGTAGAGTGATGCGCCTGGTTCACAGAACGCGCTGATTCGCTCCATCAGCCCGCGGATCTCCTGTCGGGAAAAGTAGTTGATCCGGTCCCATGCGAGAACGAGGTTGAAACGCGTTCCGGAGGCGTACGGAAAGATGGCCCGGTAGGCCTCCCGTTGCCAGGTGCCCTCCGCTGCCTCTTCCGTCGGTTCGTACTGGCGAGCGCGCTGTTCCCGCAGGGCCGCGTAGACATCCGCGATCGTGAGCTCTGCGGCGAATTCGGCGAAGAAGTCGAAGTTTGCGCGCCGGGCCGCACCGAGGTCGAGGATCCGCGTGCGTTCGTTGCAGCGCGACAGGATGCGCTTGAGGGCCACCGAGCGGTGCTTCTCGGCCGGGGGATCCTTTGTAGAGGAACCGTTCGACCTCGTGCGGAGCCGCAGTCCAAACGTCATAGGGAGTTCGTGTTTCTCGTCGCGCCGCCCGACGGGCTCAACTGGAAAAGCTGCGAAGGAGCTCGCGGAGCGTCAGTCCCGCGCAACAGGCGAGGACGACAAGTCCCCCGATACCCAAGACAAGCCACATGGTCGTTCCTCGTTCGCCTCGTTGGTCGATGACTCGTTTTGAGGGACAACGATACGCCAGGTCGGACCGAACAAGCTGTGAGCCGGCGAGCGGGAGTTTCCCAACGGTCTGCCGGGGGGAATTTCCCACAGGCCGCGATGCTGTATAATCCGCCGTCTTCAACGCGAAGGAGGACCGCCATGGCCAATCGACTCGCCTTTTCCGGGATCGTTCCCTTTCTTATGGGGATTGTAGCCTGCACACCGCCCGCGGCGGAAGAGGGTGCCTCTCCGGAGACATCCGCGGCCGAAGAGGTCGTCCGCACCGCGGATCCGTACAAGCGCGGATATACCGACGAGGACTTTCCCCGGATCCAGGAGCTTGCCGACGGCGTGTACTCCTACGAGCAGCTTCGCTCGGCAGGAGAGGAGAAGTTCACCACGGTGAGCCTCTTCGTCGTCACGAACGAAGGTGTCCTCGTCGCCGATGGACAAGGCAATCCGGAGGAGACCACGCGTCTGGTGGACGAGATCGCCGAGATCACGGACCAGCCCATTACGCATGTGGTCATCTGCTCCGACCACGGGGACCACACCGCCGGCAACGTCTCGTTTCCGCAGGAGGCAGCTTTTCTCGCTCAAGGAGCGAGCGCTATGGAGGGAACTGGTCGCGCGTTACCACTACCTGGGCCACAAGGTGGCCTTTGGCGCGCACCTGCGGTACTTGGTCTGGATGTCGAATCCTCGGCGGGAGCTCTGTGGGTGCGTGCAGTTCTCCTCGGCAGCGCGGTGGCTTCAGGCGCGTGACGGCTTCATCGGTTGGGATGACGCAACGCGGCAGAAGAACCTTCTCCGGGTGGTCAACAACAGTCGGTTCCTGATCCTGCCGTGGCTTTCCATCAAAGGCCTCGCGAGTCACGTGCTGTCGTTGGCAGCGCGAGTGGTGGTCGATGACTGGGAGGAAGCCTACGGGGTGAGGCCGGTGTTGCTCGAGACGTTTGTGGAGAGGGAGCGTTACGAGGGGACGTGCTATCTGGCAGCGAACTGGGTGGAGGTGGGAGTGACTTCGGGCCGGGGCCGGATGGACCGGCACAAGAGAAAAGCCGAAGCGGTGAAAACATGCTTGGTGTATCCGCTGGTGCGTGAGTTTCGCCGAGAGCTCGGCGTTTCGCGATGAAGGTTCGAGCGGGCCGAGCTCCTGCGCCTGGAAGAGCGGCTGTCGAAAGGGGAGATTCCCGAGGATGCGTGTCCGGTGCTGCTCGAGGCGGTGCGTCATCTGCTGCGATGTCGCCATCGTCGAGGCGCTGGCATGGCGACAACGGAACGTCGCGCGAAACGCACGAAGGCAAAGGGGAAAGGGAAGAACAAGGGCCACGGGCGCAACGGGGCCAAGGACTACCCTGGTGCCGAGCACGTAGCGGTTTCGCATCCCGAGCTGAAGGCGAGCGGCCCCTGCCCCGAGCCACTGTGCCGGGGCAAGCTCTACGACACCCATGCGGCGAACAAGGATGTGGAGCTGAAGGCTCAGCCGCCGATCCAGGCGACGGTGTACGAGCGCCAGATGCTGCGATGCGCAAGTTGCCAGAAGACGTTCACAGCGCCACTTCCGTCTCAGGCCTGGGCGAGCAAGTACCATCCGAGTGTGGACGCGGTCGTTTCGGTGTTGCGCTACGCCATGGGCATGCCCCACCACCGCCTGGCGCAGTGGCAAAAGTGGGCGGGGGTTCCGTTTGCCGCCTCCACGCAGTTCGAGCGGGTCGAAGCGATGGCGAATGCCGTGTTCCCGGTCTTCCGCCACATGGAGACGATAGCCGCGAACCGGCCGCTGGTTCACAGTGACGACACCGGCGCACGGATCCTCACGTTGATGGCGGAGAACGAGACCTTGACTCAAGGCAAAGGCGAGCGCACGGGCATCTTCACCACGGGCATTGTTGCCCGCGGCTTGGACGCCACGCTTGCTCCGATCATCCTGTACGCGAGCGGACGACGGCATGCGGGCGAAAACATGGACCGGCTCCTGAATCAGCGCACCGTTCAGGAGAGCGATGTCATCCATATGGCCGACGACCGTGAGGCTCCCCGCTGCGCTCTCCACCGTCAGACGGCATCTGCTCGCTCCATGCTGAACCTCGCCGAGCGGCGGTGTCATCATGCCGCCCCCTAAGCCCATGCCGAACTGCGGCAGCTCGACGAACGCGTTGCCACTTGGAGCTAACGCCGTGACCCGCTCCGCCGCGCTCCGATCCTGTACTGTGCGCGGGGACCGACCCGTAGCACCCGTTCGCCCGTGCCCCTTGAAACGCTTCTCGCCCACAACGGCCCCTCCACTCTCTCGGACCTGTTTGAATCGCGCCGCATTGACTCGGAGATGACTGCAGATCGTGCTCGGCGCATACCGTCGAGCAACCCCAGCGCCGCTTTCCACAACTCCTCCGGGATCAGCCGTCCGTGTGGCTTCGCCCGCCATGCTTCGAACTGTTTCACAACGTCTTCGAGTTCTGCCTTCTTTGAGCGCATCGATGGCCTCCTTGAGCAATCTCTCCGCTCAGCTTACGAACCCAACAGCACCTAAGTCACGCACTGCTGCCGCAAGGACACGTTCGATCCGCAGCTACTGGTGAGCCTGTGGGTCTACAGCTACAGCCAGTCCGTGAGTTCGGCCCGCGCCATTGAGCGGCTGTGCGAGCATCATCCGGCTTATCAATGGCTCACCGGAATGCAGAGCATCAGTGCGCACACGCTATCGGACTTTCGGGTGACCCATTCGGAGGCCCTACACGAGTTGTTTGTGCAAACTTTGGGGCTTCTGAGTGCAGACGGATTGATCACGCTCGAGCGAGTCATGCTGGATGGGACGAAGGTGCGCGCGAATGCTTCGTCGAGTGGATTTCGCAGCAAGCCTCGTGTGGAGGCGTATCTGAAGGATGCGCGTGAGGCGGTCGAGGCTCTCGAAGCACAGACGGAGGAGGAATCGAGCCGGCAGATGCAGGCAGCACAGCAACGCGCCAGGCGAGAGAGACAGGAGCGTCTAGAATCAGCGTTGAAGGAGTACGACAAGCTGGAAGCCGCCAAAAGCCGCGTAAAACGCGTGAGCACGACCGATCCCGACGCGCGGGTGATGAAACAAGCCGAGGGCGGCTCCGCACCTAGCTACAACGTCCAGGTCTCAACGGATGCCGCGCACGGCCTGATTGTCGACATCGATGCCACGCAGGCCGGCAGCGATTATCAGCAGCTGACGCCCGCCATACAACGGCTTGAGCAGAGCATGCACCGCGCGCCCGAGCAGATGGTCGTAGATGGGGGCTACATCAGTAGCAACAACATCACGGAGATGGCGAAGCGCGACATCGATTTCGTCGGTCCCCAATCCGAGAACAAGGCAGCAGAGGCTAATCGGCGCAAGTCGTATAAGCACCACGGCGTGAGTCCGGAATACGAGGCGTCGAAGTTTGTCTTCGATACGGAGACCAACACGTATGTGTGCCCGCAGGGCAAGCACTTACGCTACGACGCCAAGCAGGAAAGCCATGGCACGATGTGCTATCGATACAAGGCGTCGGAGCAAGACTGCCAGACGTGTCCGGCCAAAGATCAGTGCTGTCCTCGTACGCGGCACGGCCGCTCGATCGAGCGGCGCGAACTCTTGCCCGACATAGCCGCGTTCCGCCAGAAGATGCAGACCGACGAAACCAAGGCCATCTATAAGACACGCTCGCAAGTGGCCGAGTTCCCGAATCTCTGGATCAAAGCCAAGTTTGGCCTGCGGCAGTTTAGCGTGCGCAGAATTGCCAAAGTACGCACTGAATCTCAGTGGGTCGCCCTCACCTACGATATCCTGCAGTGGATTCGCCTCCGCTGGAGGCCAAAGATGGTATCGGCGCTCGCGCCGACGTGAGCGCATTGAGCACACGCAGCCCGATTCGTTTAAGCACTAGTTAGAAAGCTAGTCAAAAAGCAACAACGAAACGCCGATACGATACCGGGTGAATCCGCACCACGCGGACCCGCCCCCCCTAGTTGACACAAGTGCGGACCAACCATCCCCATCTCCCTGGGGAAACGCGATTTTTTCTCAGGTCCTCCGGTTGGGCTGATGAACTGCGTGATCCCGTTCGCGCCGAATCCGCCGGGAATTTGACTCGCCCCGGCGCGCGTCGAACCGACCGCGATATTGGGTTCCTGGCCGGTGAAAACGGGAGGTGGCCCCCCCCGCTGTCGGCACTCGCTGATATCGGCCACCGGCACGTTCCTTTCGTCGGTGCGATAGGCCGCGTAGCCGAGCGTCACCCATTCGATGAAATAGGTGACACCCGCGGTTCCTTCCAGCGTTTGGGGGAGAACCGCCCTTCCGTTCCCCTGGGCGTCCAGTGCCATCTCGACGAAATGGAAATCGACCTCATGCTCCGCCCGGAAGTAGAGTTTCGCCATCATAATGTCGGAGCGCGGCTGAAACCCGGCGCGCGCCACCGGAAAAGCATCGCGCGGCCAGCAGGTGATGGGCTCGTGCTGGATCTCGGCGGCGAGTGAGGTCGAAGGGAGAAGGATTGCAGCGAGAAGCACGCAAACCACGCGCGTGCGGTTGAGGTCTATTCCACGCGCCTCTCTTGGAGGCTGATGCTGCGCCATTGTCGTTGGAGGGTAAACCGAATCGTCGCACTTGTGGTGGGGACTTGTCAATGCCTGTTGGCGCGGAGGCTCAAACGATGCCGGCGACCCGCAACAGCTGGAATCCTCCCAGACCGATGACGACCAGGACCACGAGCGCCGCAAGAAGATTGGCGAACCATCCGTTCCGGTAGTTTCCGAGAATGGTGCGGTCGTTGACGACGACGAGCAGAAAGATGGCGATGAGAGGCAACAGGAGACCATTGGCAGCCTGCGCGAGGAGGATGGCTTCGGTGGGACTGCCGCCCGAGAGTGACAGGGCGAGACCGATGACGATGATCCATACACTGCGAAAGCCGGTGGACCTCATGTCGCGATCCATGCCGAGCGCACCCGTCGTCGCGTAGGCCGCTGCCAGAGGTGCGGTGATCGCACTGGTGAGCCCGGCGGCGAAGAGGCCGAGGCCAAAGAAGACTTTCGCCGCGGAGCCGAGGATGGGCTCGAGCTCCCCCGCCACCATGAGTGCGTCGGCCTGTTGGATGCCCCGGCCCAGAAGTGGTGTGGCGGTCACGACGATCGCAAGCGTCACCGCACCTCCGAGGGTCACTGACAAGAACGTATCGAGCCGAGCCGCCGGCAGGGCTTCGTCGGTCGGAATCTCCGAGGGCCACTTCTCCTGAACGGCGCTTGCGTGCAGAAAGAGGTTATAGGGGACGACGGTCGTGCCAATGAGCGCGATGATCGTGAGAAGCGAGCCGGTCGGGATCTGAGGCACCGCCATCCCCTTGGCCAGCTCCGTCAATGGAGGCCCGACCATCACGGCCGTGAACAGAAAGAGCGAGCTCATGAGCACCACCAACGCGACCAGCACGCTTTGGATCACGCGATAGGTGCCCGTCGCCAGAAGCGCGAACGCTACTCCTGCGATGACGACGGCCCAGGCTTTGGGCGACCAGCCTACTGTGAGCTCGAGGCCCAGCGACGCGCCGAGCAGGTTTCCCGCCTCGTAGGCGGCGTTGCCGACGGTGATCGCGAGCGCCACCAGGCCGAGCGCCGCGTAGCGCAGGGCCGGCCGACGGAAGCTTTCCCGGATCGCTTCACTCAATCCCGATCGGCTCACCAGGCCGAGGCGTGCCGCCATCTCCTGCAGAACCGCGGTCGCTATCGTCGAGAAGACGACCGCCCAGAGAAGCGTGAAACCGTATCTTGCGCCGGCACGAGAGGCGGTGACGATCGTCCCGGGACCGATGAAGGCGGCGGCCACGAGGAGACCCGGGCCAAGGCTTCGTAGCATCCGGGAAAGCTTAGGCACAGGGAGGCTATGCTATATCAATGCTGGAGCCTATCTATTCTCTAATCCCTCTCTGTGGAACTCTGTGTGCTCTGTGGTGAGGAAACGGACAACAACGGTCCGGTAGACTGCTAGCGGTCCTTGAGTATGACCTGGCTGGCGTTGTAGCCGGGGGCTCCGGTGACACCTCCGCCTGGATGCGTCCCGGATCCGCAGAGGTAGAGGCGGTGGAGCGGCGTTCGGTACCCCGCCCAGCCTGGCACCGGCCTCATGAAGAGCATCTGATCGAGAGCCATCTCCCCGTGATGCAGGCTTCCTTCGGGCAGTCCGAACTCGGCCTCGTAATCGGCAGGCGTGATGACGTGGTGATCGACAACGGCGCCGGGGACGTTGGGCGCGTACTCGGCAAGGGTTGCAACGACCGTCTGCGCGAGTGATGCGCGCTCCTCCCTCCAGCTCCCACCAGCGAGGCGGTACGGCGCGTATTGCATCGTCACACTGAGGACATGTTGGCCCGGCGGCGCCAGGCCGTTGTCGAGGAGACTGGGGATCGTTGCGAGCAGGAAGGGTCGCCCGGACGCCTCGCCGTACTTCGCGCCGTCCGATGCCTTCTCCAGATCGTCGAGGCTGTCGCCGATGTGGATGACGGCTTGGTGGTGAGGGGCCGCATCTTTTCCTGGACGTGCACGGAAGTCGGGAAGCTCGGACAGTGCGAACAGAAGCTTCGCGCTCACGCCGCGGTAGCGGATGGCGCGCGCTTCGGAGACGAAGCCGGGTTCGAGCCAGCCCGGCTCGATGAGCTCGAAGAACGTGGTTCTCGGTGGCGCGCTCGATACGACGATGGAGGCCGCAATCTCCTTGCCGGAATCCAGCACGACGCCCGTGGCCGTTCCTGCCCGGACATCGACTTTTGTGACTCTTGTCCCCGTGCGCAGCCGGGCTCCGTTCGCCTTCGCACAGGCGACGAGCGCCCCCACGAGAGCCTTCATGCCACCTCGAGGAGCCCGCTCCGAACACCAGGGCCGAGGGTCCTCCCCGAGCTGATGGTAGAGGAAGTTCGCCGCCGTGCCGGCCGAACGCGTGCCGAGGCTCACGCCTCGAATGCCGGGCCCTGCCAGGCAAGCTTTCAAGGGTTCCGAGATGAACCACTCGTTGAGGAAGTCGGCGATGGACATCGGCAGCGTCCGGAGGAGCTCGTGCATCGACCGCTTGCCCAGCTGATGAAAATCCCAGCCGAGCTTCAGAAAGCCCAGCGCATCGCCCGGGCCGCGGATGTTCGGAACGGGAGGAGCTTCCGTTGCCAGAGGCTTCAGGAAGGTTGCGAGCTGGCGCACCAGCCCGGAGAAGCGTTCGTAGGCATCGGCGTCTTCGGAGGAGAATTGCTGGATCGCCTCCCGCGTCTTCGCCGGATCGCGCCAGAGGGTGAGCGCCTCACCGCCCTTCGTCGGCGCGAAGACGAGCGGGTCGGGGGCGTGCAGCGCGAGGCCGTGGTCGGCGAGAGAGAGCTCCTCGATGACGGCCGGCTGCAGGAGGCAGAGATCGGGACCAACCGATCCGTGAAAGCCGGGGGCGAACTCGACGCTCGAGGCGATACCGCCCGGCTCGGTCCGCGCCTCGACGACCGCCACCTCCATGCCCGCTTTCGCGAGACAGGAGGCTGCGACGAGCCCGTTCGGACCGGCTCCGATGACGACCGCGTCGAAGGATTCGGCCACCGGGTCAACCGCTCCAGTCCTTGAGCATTTCCGATGCGGCGAGTTTTCCGGGTACTCCCATCACGCCCCCGCCCGGGTGGGCTCCCGAGCCGCACAAATAGAGGTTCTTCAAGGGCGTTCGGTACTGGGCCCAGCCCGCGACGGGCCGCAGGAAGAAGAGCTGGTCGAGCGACAGCTCTCCGTGAAAGATGTTGCCTTCGGTCAGCCCGATTTTCTGTTCCATGTCCCAGGGGCTCAGCACCTGCCGGTGCAGGATGGTGTTCTTCAAGTTGGGTGCATACTCGCTCAGCGTGTCGATGACGGCATCTCCAAACGCTTCCCGCTCGCTCTCCCAGTCCGATTCCGCGAGCTGGTAGGGCGCGTACTGGACGAAGATGGACATGACGTGCTTGCCTGGCGGCGCCATCGTGGGATCGATGGTGGAGGGAATGAGGATATCCATGTAGGGGCGCCGGGAGAACCGGCCGTACTTGGCGTCATCGTAGGCGCGCTCGAGGTAGGCCATGCTCGGACTGATGGAGATCGCGCCGCGCAAGTGCGGGCCGTCGCCGGGAAGGCAGGTGAAGTCGGGAAGTGCATCGAGAGCGAGGTTCACTTTTCCCGAGGAGCCGCGGATCTTGAACCGGCGCACGTCGGCGACGAACTCGCTCGGCAAAGCCTCGGGCTCGATGAGCTTCAGGAACGTTCGCCTCGGGTCGAGGCTCGAGGCGACCCGCGAGGCTTCGATCTCCTCTCCCGATTCGAGCGCGACCCCCTTCGCGCGGCCATCCCGGTGGAGGATACGTTCGGTCGCCGCATCCGTGCGGATGTCGACGCCGAGGGTGCGGGCGGCCGAAGCGAGCGCGCCGCTCACCGCCCCCATCCCGCCGCGAGCGAAGCCCCACGATCGCGAAACACCGTCGATCTCTCCCATGTAGTGGTGGAGTAATACGTAGGCAGAGCCCGGTGAGCGCGGGCTCAGGAAGGTGCCGATGATGCCGCTCGCGGACATGGTCGCCTTCAAGGGATCGCACTCGAACCACCGATCCAGGTAGTCGGCAGAGCTCGCGGTCATGAGACGCACGAGATCGTAGAAACGCTCGGTGCCCATGTTGTGGAAGTGGCGTACGAGGCGGTTCAGGCCGGCGAGCTCCGAGGGCTTGAGCGATGTAGGCTCGGGAGGACGCATCGTCAGGAGCTCGCGCACCGCCCGGCCCATGTGGTGCATGTGAAGACCAAACTTCTCGTAACGACTCGCGTCCCGGCGTGAGAACCGCTCGATCTCCTGGCGCGTCTTCGCCGCGTCGTGCCATCGGGCGAGGTAGCGGCCGTCGGGAAGCGGTGTGAAAGTGCCGTCGAGGGCCAGAAGGTGCAGACCGTGGCTCGCGAGCTCGAGATCTTCGAGGATCTCGGGTCGCAAAAGGCTCACCACATACGAGAAAACGGAGAACTTGAAACCCGGAAAGACTTCTTCGGTTACGGTAGCACCACCGACAAGCTCGCGCTTCTCGAGGACCAGGACTCGCTTTCCCGCCCGCGCGAGGTAGCAGGCGTTCACGAGACCGTTGTGTCCGGCCCCGATGACGATCGCATCGTAGTGTTGCTTCGGCATGCGGGCACCGGGGAGAATACACCAAAGGGGAGCCCACGGAATGGCGATCGGTACACCGTTTCACTCGCGCACCGCCCCGCTTTGTACGAGTCTGCGGTGGAAGCAATGGTCGGGGTACTACGTGGCGAACGCCTACGACGACTTCCACGACCCGGAGTACCACGCCATTCGCAACGGGGCCGGTCTGATCGACGTTTCACCGTTGTTCAAGTACGACATCACGGGCCCCGATGCCCTCAGGCTCGTCGACCGGCTGATCACCCGGAACGCCAGGAAGTGCCAGATCGGGCAAGTGCTCTACGCGAGCTGGTGTGATGAATCGGGAAAAGTCCTCCAGGATGGAACGATCCAGCGCCTCGGAGAGACGCACTTCCGCGTCGCCGCCGTCGATCCGGCGCTTGCGTGGTTCGAGCTCAACGCGGAGGGTATGGACGTCGCGATCGAGGACGTCTCGGAGTCGATGGGAGCTCTGGCGGTTCAGGGCCCCCGCTCGCGCGAGATCCTGCACCGGCTCGCGCGCGACGATATCCGCGGACTCCGTTTCTTCTGGCTCGCCCGCACCGAGCTGGGCGATACTCCCGTCGTCGTGACGCGAACCGGCTACACGGGGGATCTCGGTTACGAGCTCTGGGTGGAGGCATCGAAGGCCGGGCGCTTGTGGGATCAATTGATGGAGGCCGGCGAGGGGCTCGGGATTCTGGCCGCGGGGATGCTCGCGCTCGACCGAACCCGCATCGAGGCCGGCTTTCCTCTGATCGACGTCGATTTCTGGAACGCGGAAAAAGCTCTCATCGAATCCCAGAAATCGTCGCCGTACGAAATCGGTCTCGGCTGGACCGTTCATCTCAAAAAGCCGTCCTTCGTCGGAAAACCGGCGCTGGCAGAAGAAAAGCGGGCGGGTCACGACCGGTTCTTCGTAGGGCTCGAAGTGGCGTTCAAAGAGATCCAGAGACTCTACGCGATCGACGATCTGGCGCCCGAGCTGGGCAACGAAGCCTCTCGCATCGGGGTTCCGGTCTATGCGGGCGGGCGGCAGATCGGAAAGGCGACGAGCAGCTGCTGGTCACCGCTGCTCAAGAAGTTCATTGCGCTGGCGACGGTCGACCGGGGCTACGAGGTGCCAGGGAGTCGCGTCGATCTCGAGATGACGATCGAGTACGTGCGCCGGCGGGCGCGGGCCAGGGTGGTGCCACTCCCGTTCTACGACCCGGAACGCAAGCGCAGCGTGGTCCCGACCTGATGCTGGAATGGAGTCCGCGAGGGATTGAATGAAGTCCCTTTGGAGAAGGGACGCGAGACCGGGCGCCGCCGATGCCTCTTCGATCATTCCCAGAGCCCAGGCGCCCTGCGCGCGGACGGGCGGCGCGTCTTCTCCGCTGATGACACCGAGGAGAGCCGGAACGGCGCTCTCGTCCTCGATCATGCCGAGAGCCCACACCGCCTGTTCACGGATCGCCGGCGCCGTCTCTGTTTCGAGTGCCCGGGTCAGGGCAGCGACACTCGAGCGGTCTTCGATCATCCCGAGCCCCCAGGCGGCCTGCTCGCGAACCGCCTCTTCGGTTTCGGTCTCGAGGACCCTCGTCAGTGCTTCGACACCGGAGGGGCTCTCGATCATGCCGATGGCCCCGGCAGCCTTTTCACGGACGCCGGGTGAGGCGTCGTTCGCAAGGACTTGCGCGAGGGGATCCACGGCCCGGACGTTCTCGATCCTCCCGAGGGCCTCGGCGGCTTCCTCCCGCACGCCGGCGTCGGTATCCGCGAGCGCATCGATGAGGTACGGGATTGCCCCCTCGTTCTCGATCCGGCCGAGGTTCGAGGCTGCCTGCTTTCGCATCTCCGGGTCGTCCTGGCCTCGGAGCGCCTCGGCCAGATGTGGAATCGCGCGCGGGTCCTCTGCTTCGGCGAGCGCCTGCATCGCCTGCGCTCTCACGGAGGGCTCCGGGTCATCCAGGGCGGCGAGCAATGCGGCAAGCGCGCGGGCACGGGCGTCATCGTTCTCATCGGCTGACGGGTCTGGCTCGCGAGACTGCACCTCGGATGGAGGCGACTCGCTCTCGGGTGCAACCTCTGTTTCCGCGGCCGTCTGCGGGCCCTCCTGTGGAGCCGGTACGGGCGGCGGCGGCGCCGGACGACGCGAGAAGGCCTCTGCCATCGTGGCGGCGGCCGGGGTCAGAAGACCCAGCGGCAGGATCACTGCGATTGCGAGGGCTGCGAACGGAATTGCTGCAGTCGTCGAGAGGTCGCGTCGAGCCAGTTTCGGCTCGACGATCGCGAGTAGTCTTTCCTCGAAGCGCGAGTGGTGGGCCATGCCAACGCTCGCTGCCACGAAGCGGTCCCGGCGAGTGAGTGCCCGCGCCATGTCGAGGAGATCGTGGGCATAGTCGGATGCGGACAGTCCAGCTCCGAGAACGGCATCGTCGCAGGCCCGTTCGCTTTCCGCCTTCATCTTCCGGGCGGCGATCCAGGCCAGCGGGTGCCACCAGTAAAGGGCACAGGTCAACTGGGCAGCGAGCTGCGTCAATACGTCGCGGCGTCGGACGTGAGCGAGCTCGTGCACGAGCACTGCGCGTCGCCGCTCCGGGGAGTACGTCTGAGCTTCGACGGGAACGAGAACATTGGGGCGAAACAGCCCGCAGGTAACGGGAACGAGTGCTCGACCGGCCTTCGCGTGAAGCTCCGGACCGGTCCGCCGTAGCCTCGTGCGTAGGCGGAAGCCCGGAGGGCGTAGGCGGAAGGGTGGCTGCACGCAGTGCAGCCGGGTGAGGGTGCTTCACCGTCAGCTGCGCACTCTGTGAGGAGAGGAAGGGGAGTGGTACCGGAATTCGGGCACCGTCCCAGCGGCTCGAGGTCCAGGAGAGCGCGGCGAGCACGAGAAGGCGGCAAGGCTCCACAAGAAGGTGTCGCACCGAGGCGGAGGCCTTCCTGAACACGAGCTCGAGCAGAAAGGCCGCGAGCAGTACCAGGGTCACTTTTGCCACCAGAGTCGTCATCATTTGCGGCCTCCGTTTTTGCGGGCTTTTTCGAGCACGTCCGCCAGTCGGTCGATCTCTTCCCGCGAGAGGCGGGAGCTCGAATCTTCGAGCAGTGTGGCCACGGCGAGCTCGGCCGAGCTGTCGAAGAACGTCGAGACCAGGTGCCGGACGGCTGTCCGTTTGGCCTTTTCGCGCCCCGCAGCAGGGCGGTAGAGGTAGCGCGGTCCGTCCAGCTCGTGTTTTACCTGTCCCTTTTCCTCCAGAATGTGGAGCGTCGCGCGAACGGCGGAATAGCTCGGGGGGTCGGGCATCGCGGCCTGGATGTCGGCGGCTGTCGCTTCGCCCTCTCGATAGAGAATGTCCATGATCTGGCGCTCCCGAACGCTCAGCGCGAGGTAGCTCTTCTTCATTGTTCCTACCCGAAAATGTGTGGGAAAGTTCCGTGTTGGTGCTGGTTTCTTAGCATTATGCTAGAAAACTAGCACACGGGATGGGCCGCGTCAAGTCGATTTCGAGACCCACAAGGAACGGGCGGTGAGCTCGCGCGGGTCGAGCCCGGCGGCCCGGGCGAGCTCGGCGACGTAGCCCGGAAGCTCGGCGGCGAAGCGCCACTCGTCGGCCCGGCCGCCCTGCTCGGCAAAACACCGCGCCCAGTCGTCCCACCACGGGCTCGGACGTCGGGCGATCGGCTCCAGGACGAGCACCGCATCCCCGTGTCGGGCCCGAGCGCACAGCCGGCCCAGCACCGACTGGCGGGCAGTGGACGTGAGCTCGTTGATGACGAAGGCAGCGATGAGAGCGTCTCCGCCGGGCGGATCCCCCCGAGCGATGTCGCCGCGGAGAACCCTCCCGGAAAGCCGCGCATGCGCGAGGGTGAAACGCGCCTCTTCAACGCACCACGGGTGGCTGTCCAGGGCGAGCACATAGGGCGGCTCTCGTGCTTCGAGAGCCCAGGCGCAGGAGGCCGCGGCAAGACCGCACCCCAGGTCCACGAGGCGGCGGGGAGGCGGGTCGGTTGCGGAGAGAGCCTGTACGACTCGCTGAGTGAGGAGGAAGTGGATCGGGCCGTAGTAGAGCGCAAATGCCGCCCTCTTTCCCGCCCCGGACAGGAGCTCTCCTCCCAGACGATCCCGCCTCTCGACATACGTACCCGACAAGGCCTGGAGGCCCTTGCGGATCTCAGGAAAACGAAGTCCTGACGCGTGGCGCTCGCGAAGGGCCTCGATCCAGGTGTCGATGAAGGGGGTTGGAGTGGTCATTGTTAGGAGAGGGAAAGCGGACGCCTTCGCCAAGGCTTCGGCGAGCCCGCCGTAGCCAGCCTATCAAACTGCGATTGAGCTAGCGGAGGCGGGAGCGAGGGCTTCCCGCCTTCGCCGTGACCTTGTGAGTGGCCACGGCTTCGGCGAGGTCTCGACGAAGCTTCAGCGAAGTCGGACGCCCTCGTACATTGTAAAGCCCTTGCCAGTGCCGCGCGCGTCGAGTTATTCTCGTGTGAACGAGGTGAGATGCCATCGGCACCCATCAAACGATGATGCGGCTTGCCCTCGAGGAGGCCCGTAACTCCCTCCATCTCGGGGAAGTACCAATTGGTGCCGTCCTCGCTCGGGATCAGGACGTCGTCGCAGTCGGATTCAATCAGCCGATTCATGCCCAGGACCCTACGGCCCATGCCGAGATCGTGGCCATGCGGAAGGCGGCCCGCGAGACGGGGAACTACCGACTGCTCGGCTTGACCCTGTATACGACGGTGGAGCCGTGCATGATGTGTGTGGGCGCCCTGGTCCAGGCTCGAGTCGGCACGCTGGTGTACGGCGTGTCGGAGCCCAAGTTCGGCGCGATCGAGTCGATCGTAGATCTGCAGCAGCTGAGGCTGCCGCATCGGCTTTCCATCATCTCGGGCATCCTGGGACAGGAGTGCAAGAAAGTACTTCAGGATTTCTTCAAGTACCGGCGTGACCGGTCCTGACACGTCCGGTTGACGCATTTCACGGAGAGGTACCGAAGTGGTCGTAACGGGGGCGCCTCGAAAGCGCTTTGTCCGGTTAATAGCTGGGCACGTGGGTTCGAATCCCACCCTCTCCGCCAGTTTCGTTTCGAGGTCCTGACCGCTCGCTCCCTTCCCCGACGTCAGGATGCCACAGAGCGGAGACGATCTTCCCGCCTGCTTCTTGCATTGAGCATATGATGATCGTTGCGCACGGCACCTGGCTCCCGGGCGAGGCGCGATTCTTTCTCTGGGGTGAGTCGGACACGCCCGCAACCAGGAACGGATCTAGTGACGAGGAGCTCGCGCATCCGTTCCATGTGGAACCTTCGGGCGTGCGCCAGGAGATTCTGGAACGGCTGACCAGCGAGGCGGTGGAGGTGGAGGTGCCGTCGCTTTCGCGACTCATTTCCCTTCCCTCCGTGAAAGGGGACCCGCTGCCGTCACCGGAGCTGCTCTACGAAGAAAGGCCCGCCGGGCAGAACGTGCGGCTCGCTCCCTGGCGGGTTTCCGGACTGTCACTTCCCTCGCAGCTCGCGCTGCGGTGGCTGGTGGCGCTTCCGATGGAAGATCAGCTCAACGGAAGCCCCCTGCGCCTCGGTTCCGATCTTCGTTACTGGGCGATGGCCGCCCGCTTTGCACTCGAGATCCTCGCTCGGCAGCGGTTTCTTCCCGGAGTGGTCGGCGAGGACGGCTCGGCTCTGAGTCGATGGGAACCGCTACTCGAGGACGAGCACGAGCGCATGGAGCATCTCCAGGCGGCGATGCCTCCTGCGTGCCGGGCGGTGGCCGGCACCAACGGGAGTCCCCGGGAGATGCTGGAGAGCTTCATTGCCGAGCTGGTCGATGGCTTCGTGCGCCAGGCGGCGCTCCGGTTGAGGCTTCGACCGCGCTTCATCGAGACGAGCGGCGAGCGTCTCGCGGCGTCTCTGCTCGATGAAGTTGGAGAGCTCGAGCAGCTGCCGAGCGGTGTCGCATCCCTGTCCGCGGAGCTCGAAAGTTGGAAGGCCAGACTCGACGAAGAGAGAGAGTCACCGTTTCGGATTGCCTTCCGGCTCGAGCCCCCGACCGGAGAGACGGAGGACGAAGACGCAGGGGAGGTGAAGAAGTGGGTCGTCCGGTACTTTTTGCAGGCGGTCGACGACGAGAGCCTTCTCGTACCGTTGGCGCGTATCTGGGAGCACTCCGGTGCCACATGGCACTATCTCTCCCGGCGCATGGACCGTCCACAGGAACGAGTCCTCGAAGACCTGGCCAACGCATCGACGTTGTTCCCGCCCATCGAAGAGAGTCTGAAGGCGGCACGCCCCGAGACTTGTGAGCTCGATCTCAACGAGGCCTACCGGTTCCTGAGGGAGGCAGCGGTTCTGCTCAAGGAAAGCGGTTTCGGTGTTCTCGTTCCTTCGTGGTGGCGGAGAACGAATGCGGGGCTCGGGCTCACGGTGCGCTTCAGTCCCTCGGCGAGCCGTTCCTCTTCGTCCAGTCGCGTCGGTCTCGACGCGATCCTGGAGTACGACTGGCAAGTAGCGCTGGGGGATCAAAGCCTCAGTCGCAAGGAGTTCCTGGAGCTCGCCGAGATGAAGCTCCCCCTTGTGCGCGTGCGCGGCCAGTGGGTCGAGCTGCGCTCGGAGCAGGTGGCCGAGTTGTTGCCAGCGGTCCGGGATCGGCCTCCCCATTCGGAGATGAGCCTCCGCGATGTCTTGCAGCTGACCTTTGGACGCGGCGGGCCCGAGGTGCCGCTCCCGGTAACCGGTTTTACGGCCGAAGGCTGGGTCGAAGAGCTGCTGGCACGCCTCGCGGGCAGCGAGCGGATGCCCGAGATCGCGCAACCGGCTGGCTTTCACGGTACGCTTCGCCCTTATCAGGTCACCGGACTGACCTGGCTCGAGTTCCTGCGTCGCTGGGAGCTGGGAGCTTGCCTCGCCGACGACATGGGTCTTGGCAAGACCATTCAGCTGCTTGCGTTGTTGCTGCACATGCAGTCGGAAAAAGAGCTCGATGGACCGTTTCTGTTGATCTGCCCGACGTCGGTGGTGAGCAACTGGCGCAAGGAAGCGGAGCGCTTCGCGCCTTCGTTGCGGGTACTGATTCACCATGGTCTCGACCGTCACGAGGGAGAACGATTCATCAAGGAGGCCGGAAACCATCACCTCGTGGTATCGACCTACAGCCTCGTCGACCGGGACCTCGAGCAATTGAGCTCTGTTCGATGGAAGGGCCTCGTTCTCGATGAGGCCCAGAACATCAAGAACTCGCAGGCGAAGCAGACGCGGGCGGCACGGAGACTCGAAGCGCCGGTCCGCGTCGCGCTCACGGGAACACCAGTGGAGAACCGGTTATCCGAGCTCTGGTCCATCATGGAGTTTCTGAATCCGGGATACCTGGGATCGGAGTCGACCTTCCGTCGCAACTACGCCCTGCCCATCGAGCGCTACCGGGATCCGGAGGCGACCGAAGAGCTTCAGAGACTCGTGCGGCCGTTCGTGCTGCGCCGCTTGAAGACCGATCCCACGGTCATTCGCGACCTTCCCGAGAAGAACGAGATGAAGGTGTACTGCGGACTGACGCGTGAGCAGGCCACGCTCTACGAGGCGGTCGTACAAGAAAGCCTGTCACGGATCGAGTCCGCAGATGGTATCGGCCGAAAAGGCGCCGTGCTCGCCGCTTTGACTCGCTTGAAGCAGGTCTGCAACCACCCGGCGCACTACCTGGCCGACGGCAGCTCGCTTTCGGGGCGGTCGGGCAAGCTGAGCCGCCTGACCGAGATGCTGGAGGAGGTCCTCGCCGAAGCGGACGGGGCGCTCGTGTTCACCCAGTTTGCCGAGATGGGAAAGCTGCTCCAGCGTCATCTGCGACGCCGGCTCGCTGTCGAGGTTCTCTTCCTTCATGGCGGCGTTCCGGCTTCGGGGCGTGAGCGAATGATCGCCCGGTTTCAGGAAGAGGGAGAGGGTGGCCCGCCGATTTTCGTGTTGTCGCTCAAAGCCGGCGGGTTCGGTCTCAACCTCACCCGAGCGCATCACGTGTTTCATTTCGACCGCTGGTGGAATCCCGCAGTGGAGGATCAGGCGACCGATCGCGCCTTTCGGATCGGCCAGACGCGCGCGGTGGCCGTGCACAAGTTCGTTTGCGCGGGGACCATCGAGGAGACGGTGGACGAGCTCATCGAGCGGAAGAAGGAGCTCGCGGGGACCGTCATCCAGACAGGCGAGGGCTGGTTGACCGAGTTTTCGACCGACGAGCTGAAAGACCTCTTTGCGCTGCGCTCGGAGGCGATCTCGGATGGGTGAGAACGGCGGCAGCCAGGGTGGCAAGGCGCCCGAGCGCGAGAGCTCACGCCGATGGTGGTCCCGCCGGTGGTGGTCGTCGGTGACGGCTCTCGGTCTGACGAGCCGGATCGAGCGGGGCAGACGATACGCGCGCGCAGAGCGCGTTCTGTCTGTCGATGTGGAGCCGGGCCTCGTCCGCGCCGGAGTGCAGGGCTCTCGCTACGAGCCGTACACGGTGACGTTTCACATTCCCGCGTTCAGCGACGCTCAGTGGGAAGAGGCCTTCGCCGCACTGGGATCGCAGGCCCTCTTCTCGGCGAAGCTTCTCGCCGGTGAAATGCCGCAGGATATCGAGGAGGCCTTCCGCCAGGCGGGATTGTCCCTGTTTCCCGAGTCGTCAGGGGAGCTCGTCATGGAATGCGATTGCCCGGACAGCGTCGTTCCGTGCCAGCACAACGTGGCGCTCCATCAAGTACTTGCGGATCGAATCGACCAGGACCCCTTTCTGCTTCTTCTGTTGCGTGGCCGCTCGCGTGAGCAGATTCTCAAGGCGCTCAGACAGCGCCGCGCCGCGGAAGCGTCGGGGCGCCCGGTTCCCGGGCAATCCCCAGTCGAGCTCGAAGACGATCTCGACGGCTTCTGGAAGATGGGCCGGTCGGTCTCCGTTTCCATCGGCCCGCCCACCGTCTCGGCTTCCCTCTTGAAGCGGCTCGGGCTTCCCGCTTTCTGGAAGGCGCACCCGGAAATCCGTGGCTCACTGGAGCGGCTCTACGAGAAAGTCACCGAGCGCGCGATGGCGCTGGCGTATGCGAGCCGAGAATCCGGGGACAGGTGAGTCTTTTTCAAACGCCAACGCTTGAGAAAAAGACTTACCTGTCCCCGATTATTCCCACTCCACGCGCTCGTGGGCACGTAGCATTTCCTTCTTCTTCGAGAAATAGGCGAGCGCCAGCAGTATCCCGGCGGCAAAACCCAGTGCGTGCGTGCGGTAGCTCACTTGAGGCTCGATGGCGGTGGGCGCGAGCACGATGAGGCCGAAGCCCACCGCTCGAATGAGCCGCTTTCCGAGGCTGAGGCGACGCTCGACGAGAAGGTAGAGCGTGAGCCAGAACGCGGCCATGAGGTAGACGAGGCCCGATGCTCCCACGAGGTCGGTGAGAGGTGGGTAAGTGGTGAGCGCGATGGCGGTGACCACCGCGCCGAGCGCGACGCTCCACGCCGGGTAGACCACCGGGCCGTAGTAGCCGTGAAGAAGATAGGCCAGTACCGCGAAGACGATCGCGTTCGAGAGAAAGTGCTCGAAGCTGGCGTGAACCCCGAGCGTCGTCAGAAGCCTCCAGTACTCGCCCTCGATGAAAACCGACTGGCGCGAGGCGGGTAGAAGCGATGCGAGACCCAGCGCGTTGGTCCAGTACAGAACGGACGTACCCAGAAGAACGAAGATGCTCGCGATCGCGACGGCGCCGCTCCCGTTCGCAGGCTTGCGCGACAAGTGGGTCTCCTTGATGACGGGGACGGCGTCCGCGGGCGCGCCGGGCGGTGGGAGGCTGGACTCAAAGTTCACGGGTGACGGAACCGCTCCGGGCTGGAGGCGTGAACCCCCCTGAGACTTTCGCAGCTCTCGGGTGGCATGATTCGTCGTGGAGTGTAGCATGCGTCGCTACGCAGGCTTGGCGTGCGCTCCGGTAGAATGACCGTTGCCAGGGAGGTTGGATGACCAAAGACGTCGCGCTTCTCGTCTTGACTTCGTCGCCCGGGTCCTCATGGGTGGCGGCCGCTACTCTCTCGAACGCTTCGTGCGCCGCACACGGTGAGGTTGCATGATTATGCATAGAGGATGTATATTCATGCACAAATGAAGAGAGACCGAGGGGCTTATGAGTCGTAAGAAACTCGTGATGGCCTATTCCGGGGGGCTGGACACCTCCGTTGCCATTCCGTGGCTCAAGGAAAACTACGATTGCGACGTCGTGGCCATGCTCGCGGACGTCGGTCAAGGAGAAGACCTCGCGGCTGCGGCGGCGAAAGCGGAGGCGATCGGCGCTTCGAAGACCTACGTGGAGGATCTCCGGGAGGAGTTCGTCCGCGACTACGTGTTCGCGGCGCTCAAAGCTGGAGCCCGTTACGAGGGCAAATACCTGCTGGGTACGTCGCTCGCGCGTCCCATCATCGCGAAGCGTCAGGTAGAGATTGCTGAACAGGAGGGCGCTCGAGCCCTGGCGCACGGCTGCACCGGAAAAGGCAACGACCAGGTTCGCTTCGAGCTCACTTATCAGGCCCTGGCGCCGGAGCTCGAGATCATCGCGCCCTGGCGCATCTGGGACATTCGATCGCGCGAGGACGCGCTCGCCTACGCGGAGGCGCACGGCGTTCCGGTGAGCCAGACGAAAGAGAATCTCTACAGCCGCGATCAGAATCTGCTGCATTTGAGCCATGAGGGCGGTGTGCTCGAGGACCCTGCCAACGCCCCTCCTGCCGATCTGTACCAGTTGAGCGAGGACCCGCGTTCGGCTCCAGCAGAGCCCGAGCGCGTCACGATTGGCTTCGAGCAAGGTGTGCCGGTGTCGGTCGGCGAGAGGCGACTCGATCCGGTGGACCTCCTGGAGCGGCTGAACGAGATCGGCGGTCGTCACGGTGTCGGCCGGGTGGACATCGTGGAGAATCGGCTGGTCGGAATGAAGTCGCGCGGCGTTTACGAAACGCCGGGCGGCACGATCCTTCACGAGGCGCACGACTCTCTCGAGAGCATCACGCTCGACCGGACGACCTCCCACTTCAAATCGATCGTCGCGCTTCGCTACGCGGAGATCGTCTACGACGGGTTGTGGTTTACGCCTCTCAGGGAAGCACTCGATGCTTTCGTGGACCAGACGCAGCAGACGGTCACTGGAAGTGTCGACGTGGAGCTCTTCAAAGGGTCGGCGCATGCAGTGGGGCGTCGCTCGGACGAGAGCTTGTACCAGGAGGCCTTCGCCACGTTCGGTGAAGACGAGGTCTACCGCCAGGCCGACGCGGAGGGATTCATCCGCTTGTTCGGGTTACCGTTGCGCATCCGCCACTACACGCAGCACAACAAGAAGTCATGAAAACCTGGGGCGGCCGCTTTCGAAAGAAGACGGCGCGTGAGCTCGAGGCGCTCGGAGACTCGATCCACTTCGACCGCCGTCTTTTTCGGGAGGACATCCGTGCCAACCGGGCTTACGCCCGTGAGTTGCAGCGGCAGGGACATCTGACCGAGGAAGAGTTGTCGCTCATCGACGACGGCCTGGCCGATGTTGGTCGGGGCCTGGAGACGACAAGCGATCTTCCCGACGAGGACATCCACACCGCCGTCGAGCGCCTGCTTCGCGAGGCGATCGGAGACGTTGCCTCCAAGCTTCCGATGGGGCGCAGTCGCAACGATCTTTCCGCGACCGGCGTCCGGCTGTATCTGGCGGCCGCGATCGAGGAGACGCTCACCGAGCTCCGTCGTTTGCAGGAAGCGCTGGTGGACAAAGCGGACTCCCATCGGACGGCCCTCCTGCCCGGCTACACGCACCTGCGGCGCGGCCAGCCGGTTGTCTTTGCGCAGTACCTGCTCGCGTATTTCTGGTCTCTCGAACGTGACCGCGAAAGGCTCTCGAACGCCCGGACGCGGACCCTGAGGCTACCGCTCGGGGCGGGGGCTCTGGCAGGAAACCCGTTCGGCATCGATCGAAAGCGGCTCGCCGAAGAGCTCGATTTCCTCGGTGTGCTTCCGAACAGCATCGATGCCGTCTCCTCGCGCGACTATCAGCTCGAGTTCCTCGCCGCATCCGCGATCCTGGGTACCCATTTGTCGCGCATGTCGGAAGATCTCATCCTCTGGTCTACTGCCGAGTTCGATTTCGTCTCGCTCGACGAGAGCTTCACCACCGGAAGCAGTCTGATGCCCCAGAAGCAGAACCCGGACGGGCTCGAGCTCATTCGCGGGAAATCCGGAAGGCTCGTCGGAAACCTCGTGTCTCTGCTGACGACGGTGAAGGGCCTTCCCACCGGATACCAGCGGGATCTACAGGAAGACAAGGAGCCACTCTTCGACTCGGTGGATACGCTCCAGCTGGCACTGCCGGTGATGACCGGAACGATCGCCACGCTGATCGTGCGTCGCGAGGCGATGGCCGCCGCCCTGTCCCCGGAACTTCTGGCGACCGATCTGGCGGACTACCTGGTTCTCAAAGCGGTTCCGTTCCGGGACGCGCACCGTATCGTGGGCGAAGTGCTGGCCCACGCGGCTGCGGAGGGCGTCGGGCCGGACGAGCTCGCGACGGATGCTCTGCGCGCATTCTCCGATCGGTTCGAAGACGACGTTCGCTCCGTCTGGGACCCGCAGGCCTCGGTCGACCGGAGAACGAGCGAAGGTGGAGTCGCGGCCGAAGCGATCGCCGATCAGTTGGAAAAAGCCCGCCGAGCCCTCGAGCCATAGAAGCTCTTCCCCAAAATCTACGCCTGTATAATGCGTGGCGATGGACTACAAATCCTCCGGCGTCGACATCGACGCCGCCACGGCATCGCTCGACAAGATCCGCGAGCTGGCCCGGAGCACGTTCACCGAGGGCACGCTCTCCGATATCGGAAGCTTCGGGGGGCTGTTCCGTCTGGACAAAGAGCGGTACGAACGGCCGGTTCTGGTGGCGAGTACCGACGGCGTGGGGACGAAGCTCAAGATTGCCTTCGCGACCGGCCGCCACGCGGACGTGGGCTATGACCTGGTTTCCCACTGCATCAATGACATCCTCGTCCAGGGGGCCCGTCCGCTGTTCTTTCTGGACTACTTGGCGATGGGTCGGCTCGAGAGCGAGGTGGCTACCGGCGTCGTGGCTGGAATGGCGGAGGCCTGTCGGGAATTCGGGGTGTCGCTTCTCGGTGGAGAGACGGCGGAGATGCCCGGCTTCTATCAACCGGGCGAATACGACGTCAGCGGCACGATCGTGGGCGTCGTCGAGGAGGAGAGGATTCTCGACGGATCGCGTATCGAGCCGGGCGACGTGCTTCTCGCGCTGCCGTCATCAGGGCTTCATACGAACGGTTACTCCCTGGCTCGGAAAGTCTTCTTCGAGCAGGAGAGGCACACTCCCGATGCGCGCGTCGATGAGCTGAACGGCACGGTTGCCGACGTGCTCATGGAGAGACATCTCTGCTATTTGCCCGTTCTGGAGCCCTTGCTCGAGGGCGGAACGATCCGGGCGCTCGCCCATATCACCGGCGGCGGTCTTACCGACAACATCCCAAGGGTGTTGCCGCAAGGCTGCGGCGCGCGCATCGACTTGAGCTCGTGGAAACTGCCTGCCCTGTTTCGCTATCTGATGGAAAAGGGCGAGGTGGAGCAGATCGAGATGCTGCGAACGTTCAACAACGGGGTGGGTATGGTGCTCTTCGTCACCGCCTCCGATGAGAAGCAGGTCGCGGAGCAGATGTCTGCCTTCCGCATCGGTCTGGTCGCTTCGGGCGAGCGCAAAGTCACTTACGAGGGGACCCTGTGAGCACCGACGGGCGAACACTCGGCGTCCTCATCTCGGGGCGCGGCTCGAACCTGCAGGCGATTTTCGACGCGGTGGCTGGCGGTGCTTTGAACGCGCGGCTCGGCGTTGTCTTGAGCAACGTCGGCTCCGCGCCGGGACTCGCGCGCGCAGAGAAAGCGGGAGTTCCCACCGCCGTCATCTCTCACAAGGAGTTCTCCTCGCGCGAGGAGTTCGACCGCGCCGTCGTCGAAGTCCTTCGCCGGCACGAGGTCGACGTCGTCTGTCTGGCCGGGTTCATGCGCATCCTCTCCCCGGTGCTCATTCGTGCATACCCCGGTCGCGTTCTCAACATTCACCCGTCGCTTTTGCCCTCGTTCGTCGGGCTCGAGGCGCAGCGCCAGGCCCTCGAGCATGGCGTCAAAGTGAGTGGCGTCACCGTGCACGTCGTGGACGAGGAGCTCGATCACGGGCCGATTCTGCTTCAAAAAGCCGTGCCGGTTCACGAGGACGACGACGACGAGACGCTCTCCGCGCGGATCCTCGAGCAGGAGCACCGGCTGTATCCCGAGGCCATCGGGCTCGTTCTCGACGGCAAGGTTCGTGTGGAAGGGCGAAGAGCCGTCATCGATGAAGACTGAGCGGAACATCCTCCACGAGCTGGACCGACGCGGTCTCGTCTTCGATGTGACCGACCGGGAGGAGCTCGGCAAGCTCCTCGCGAGCGCGCCCATCTCCTACTACTGCGGCTTCGATCCAACCGGTACCTCACTTCACGCGGGCTCGCTCGTTCCCCTGTCGCTCATGCGTCACCTCGCTCGAGGCGGCCACCGGCCCATCGCTCTGGTGGGTGGCGCAACCGGGATGGTCGGAGATCCGTCGGGGAAGTCGGAGGAGAGGAATCTCCTCGACGACGAGACGCTTCAAGAAAACGTCGAAGGAATCGGACGACAGCTCGAGCAACTAGTCGGCGGCCGTGTCGTGATGGTGAACAACGCCGACTGGACGCGGACGCTCGGAGTTCTGGACTTCCTGCGGGATGTCGGCAAGTACATGACCGTGAACTACATGATGTCCAAGGAGAGCGTGCGCGCCCGCCTGGAGGATCGTGACCAGGGCATCAGCTACACGGAGTTCTCCTACATGCTGCTCCAGGCCTACGATTTCGTTCACCTGGCGGAGGCCCACGAATGCCGTCTTCAGGTGGGAGGCTCCGATCAGTGGGGCAACATCACCGCCGGCATCGAGCTACAGCGCAAGCTGGGGCGCGAGTCGATCTTCGGCCTCGTGGGGCCGCTGTTGACGACGGCGTCCGGGGCGAAGTTCGGCAAGACCGTGGCGGGGACGAGCGTCTGGCTCGATCGGCACATGACGTCGCCGTACCGCTTCTACCAGTACTGGATGAACACCGAGGATGCCGACGTCGAGCGTTATATGAAGATGTTTACCGCGGTGCCACTCGCGGAGATTGACGAGGTCGTGAAAGAGCACGCCTCCGATCCGGGCCAGCGGCTCGGCCAGAAGCGCCTCGCACAGGAGGTGACGGCGTGGGTCCACGGCGAGGAGTCCGCCCGCGCCGCCGAGGAGGCTTCGAAGATCCTGTTCGGCGCCACGATTACCTCCGAGACGCCGGTCGAGGCTCTGGAGCTTCTCGCCGAAGAGACCCCCACGACAGACGTGGCCCGGACCGCGCTCCAGGAGGGGCTGGCGATCATCGATGCCCTGGTGAGCACCGGCCTGGCCTCATCCAAAGCCGCGGCGAAGCGGCTCTTGAGTCAGGGTGGCGTTTATGTCAACAACGAGCGCTCCGACGGGACCGACCGGCGCATCACGCTCGAGGATGTCGCCGCCGGCTCGATGGTCGTCCTGCGCGCGGGCAAGAAGAACTACCACCTGCTGCGAGTGCGGTAGCACGCCCACGCGACCTTTACGAGAACGGTAGTTTCAGCCGGAAACAGCTCACGTTCTAGCGCGAGCGCCCATCTCGTCGTACCGACAACGCGACGCGGTTCAATTGCGGCCACCGCTCTCTCTACAGAGCCGCGATCTTCGTTTCTTCGGAGGACAAATTACGCACCGCGCGCGGAGTGCTGCCAGTTACTCCATCCCTCGCTTGACATGCCCTCTCAATGTGGTCACAATGACCACATTGTGGCAAAGCTCAGCCGAGTAGGCGTCCGAGAGCTCAAGACCCGCCTCGGAACCTACCTTCGCAAGGTCCGACGCGGCGCCACGATCGTGGTGACCGACCGGGGCGAGCCGGTTGCGGAGCTCAGGCCAATCCCTAAGGAGGCGGAACCCGATGAAGCTCCGCTCGCCGAGCTTCTCGCGCTGGGCATCGTGACACGCAAGTCTCGCGATAAGCTCGGGAAGTTCGCGCCGATCCGCTTCTCAGGCGAGCCGATATCGGAAACCGTGATCGAGGGGCGGGAGGATCGGTTCTGATTGCCTATTTCGACGCCAGCGCCATCGTGAAGCGCTACGTCGAAGAGCTTGGCAGCGACACAGTCCGGCGCCTTCTCGACGAGCACACGGCGTGCACGAGCCGGCTCTCCGAGGTCGAGATCGCGTCGTCGCTGGCTCGTCGCGAGCGAGAGGGCTCCCTGGTGACGGCCGAGCGGGATCGAGCTCTTTCGGCAATGGTGCTCGACCTGGAGCGGCTGTTCGTCGTCGAGCTCGATCCGGAAATCACCGCCCTCGCCTGCGAGCTCCTCCTGAGTTATCCCTTAAGAGCCGGTGACGCCACACAACTCGGCTCGGCGGTTTATCTGCAGGCGCAGAGCGGGGCGGAGATCCTCTTCGTCGCTTACGACGAGCCGTTGAACAACGCAGCTCGTAGCTGTGGGTTGACGCTCTTACCGCTCACGAAGACGTAATCGAATCGGATCGCGCTCGGGTCCTCCTTCGAAACGAGACCGCGAGGCGTTCGAGCTCTTCGAACCCGTTCAATACGACCTGGACTGCCAACGGCGTTCGGGAGTGGGGAAGGTGGCCAGGTGCACTCCTCACGGCCGGCTTCGAGCGACATCAGTTCGGTACCCGCTCTTTGAGCTCTTCCACCCAGTTCTGGACGACGATGACCTGCGGGCCTTGGCCGCTGCCGGCGCCCGCCTCGCCCGATGGCAGCAGGTTCGCGCTCATGAGAAACCGCTGGCCGTCGGCGGTCACCGTATACCGAGCTGTCGGTGAGCCCCCGCGGGGGCCGCGTCCCGCGAACAACTCGACCGGTGGGCCCACCGTCAACACGGGATCCGTCGAGACCTCGACCACCATCATCATGTAGTCGCGCGTCCGCCGATAAAAGAGCTCCCCCGTCGGTGCCCACACCGGTTCCCTCCCGCCCCCCACCGACACCGTCGTTTGCCCACCTGGCCCCGGAAACGGACGGATGTAAATCTCGGTCTGCCCCGTTTGCGAAGACACATGAGCGACGTAGCGTGCGTCGGGAGAAAAGACGGCGCTTGAATCTGAATGCTCGTGCTCGAGCCACGTCTCGGGCTCCGCGTCTTCCCCATCGAAGGCAACCATGAGCTGGTTCGTCGTTCCACCGATATGATGGTGCGCCGCGAAGGTCCGGCCGTCCGGCGCCCACGCGTCGAAGTGGACGCTGCCGTCGAGGGCGGTCAACTGCCGGGGAGGCCCGCTTCCGTCCGCGGGCTGAATCCAGACGTCACCGCCCTGGGACCCACGGGCCGACGTGTACGTGACCTCGGCACCCGAAGGAGTCCAGCCGACGTAGTCCGTCGCACCATCGGTCGTCAGGCGGGTCTCGCGACCGCTCGCGAGATCGTAGATCCGCGCGTCGCCCTCGGCCAAGACCAGCACCCGCTCGCCGTCCGGCGAGAGGCGAGGCCTTTCGAAGTCATTTGGGGGAATGGTCTCGATCACCTCGACCCTGCCGGTCCGGTCTACCCAACTCAAAGGATGGGTGGATGCAGCACCGGCGAGGAAGAACAAAGTGCCGTCTTCGGAGACCGCGTAATTGGCCGAAGCCGCAAAACCTGCTCGGACGACCCCCTCGACCATCGACACCGGCCCGCTCACTGCGCGGAGGCTCGCGGCATCGAACGGCACCGCGAACAACCCATCGTCGAGCGCATAGACGAGATGGCCGGACGAAACGTAGCGCGCGTCGCTGCCCCCTTCCAAAAGCACCGTCCGCTCGCCGGAGCTGAGCGACTGAGCCACGATCTGCGCGTTGTCCCACCGGCCCGAGCCTCCCGGGCCGAAGCCTGTTGTCACGCTGAACAACACGGAGTCGCCGTCGGGAAGCAACTGCGGAGCGTTGACCAGAACGAGCGTATCGTCGGGTCCCCACGTTCCCCCTGCCTGGGTGGCCCCGACTCCGACGATGTTCAAGGGACGGCCGTCCGGGAGCTGTACTTTTTTCACGGTAGCGCCGCTGAAAAACGCCAGCCACTGCCCGTCGGGCGAGAAGAACGGTGCGTAGGCGCCCGCGGTCTCGGGGATGAGAGCGCCCTCGTACGCGTCCATCGGACGGAGGTAGAGATGCTGCCTTCCTTCCTCCATCGCCAGATAGGCGAGCTGGCTTCCATGCGCAGAGAGAGCCACCATACTTCCCGGGTTCGCTCCCCCCAGAGGCGCGCCCGCGTCGAAGACGAATCGTTTCACCGGC
>CBDEGF010000004.1:0-3100000 GCA_965237685.1 Candidatus Marinacidobacterales bacterium | reverse complement strand
TGGGTAGCAGGTTAATATTCCTGCACCACCTCAGAGGTGTTTGAGCAATGGGGTGACGCAGAAGGGTAGGTCTACGCGCTGTTGGACATGCGCGGCCGTGGTCGTAGGTGGAGGCTCAGGCAAATCCGGGCCTCATATACATCGAGAGCTGCGGGGAAGTGCGTCTTCGGACAAACCAACTGATCGACCCCACGCTGCCAAGAAAAACCTCTAGTGAATCTCTGGGTGACCGTACCGCAAACCGACACAGGTAGGCGAGGAGAGAATCCAAAGGCGCAAGTGAGAACCCTCGTTTAGGAACTCGGCAAACTAACCCCGTAACTTCGGGAGAAGGGGTGCCTCGTTAGGGTGATGGGCTTCGCGCCCTGAGCTCGAGGAGGTCGCAGAGAAATGGCCCAGGCGACTGTTTACTAAAAACACAGGACTCTGCAAAGTCGAAAACGACGTATAGGGTCTGACGCCTGCCCGGTGCCGGAAGGTTAAGGGGAGGGGTTAGCAATTTATTGCGAAGCTCTGAACCGAAGCCCCGGTAAACGGCGGCCGTAACTATAAAGAAAAGCCGTTGTAGTTACGCAAATAAATCCGGCTGTATGCTGGGAACTCCGAGTATCTTCCGCTACTCCTTCGGGAGTGACAATGCGCGAAGTGCGGACAATCAGCAGGAAACGGCGAGCGCGACGCTTGCCGGATCCTCAGAGACTGTACGCCGGACCGTCCCTCGAGAAATCCATCGAGTGCGGCGGATGAGACAGTCCGATCTGCATGGCGACATGCAGAGCACGGCAGAAATGACCGTGCCACGCGACGCAAGTCGTGGAGTAACAACAAGAACGGTCCTAAGGTTAACGTGACGCTAGCCTTAGTAAAACTGAACCATATGCGGGAAACTCCTCCCACAGCCGTTCGGTACTCGTTGACTCTTGGAGTTGGCAGTAAAAATCCGACGGACATGGGGACAATCCGCAGGGAAGGCCCGATACTGCATCGGGAACCCTCAGAGACTTGACGTTTGGGACCTGCCGATGAAGCTCGACGCACAATGGATCACAGGTTTCGTGGATGGTGAGGGCTGCTTTCACGTTGGCATCAACGAACATGCTGACATGAAGGCTGGCTATCAGGTTCTTCCTGAGTTCACCGTCGTGCAGCACGAACGCGATGTGCAGCTGCTTCACGCACTGAAGAGTTATTTCGGGTGCGGCGTGGTTCGATCGAACCACGGCGACCGGTTGGCTTATCGTGTGCGATCGCAGAAGCATTTGTTCGAACGCATCGTTCCGTTTTTCGTCAAGCACCCGCTGAAAACCAAGAAGCGTCTGGACTTTCAGAAGTTCAGGAGAGTGCTTCTGATAATGGAGGCGGGCGATCATCTGACACCGCAAGGTATCGAGAAAATACGCGGTATCGCGGCGAAGATGAATCGAGGCAGGTCAAGGTAAAGTCCGGCCCTTCTGGAAACAGTTGGGAACAACCGAGCGAAATTCCTTGTCGGGTAAGTTCCGACCTGCACGAATGGCGCAACGATCTGGGCGCTGTCTCGACGAGGGGCACTGCGAATTTGTAGTACCGGTGAAGATGCCGGTTACCCGCGACAAGACGGAAAGACCCCGTGCACCTTTACTATACCCTAGCAGTGAATTTTGGTGCGTTGTGCGCAGGATAGGTGGGAGGCTTTGAGCCTAGAGCTCCGGCTTTGGGGGAGCCACTGGTGAGATACCACCCTCATCGTTCTGAAGTTCTAACCTAGGCCCGTTATCCGGGTCGGGGACACTGTTAGGCGGGTAGTTTGACTGGGGCGGTCGCCTCCCAAAATGTAACGGAGGCGCCCGAAGGTTCGCTCAGGCTGATTGGAAACCAGCCGTAGAGTGTAAAGGCACAAGCGAGCTTGACTGCGAGACTTACAAGTCGAGCAGGTGGGAAACCAGGGCTTAGTGATCCGGCGGTTCCGTATGGAAGGGCCGTCGCTCAACGGATAAAAGGTACGCCGGGGATAACAGGCTTATCTGGCCCAAGAGTTCATATCGACGGCCAGGTTTGGCACCTCGATGTCGGCTCATCGCATCCTGGAGCTGTAGCAGGTTCCAAGGGTTGGGCTGTTCGCCCATTAAAGCGGTACGTGAGCTGGGTTTAGAACGTCGTGAGACAGTTCGGTCCCTATCTGTCGTGGGCGCAGGAGATTTGAGGAGAGCTGACCTTAGTACGAGAGGACCGGGTTGGACGGACCTCTGATCTACGAGTTGTTCCGCCAGGAGCACCGCTCGGTAGTTACGTTCGGAAGGGATAAGTGCTGAAAGCATATAAGCGCGAAGCCCACTCCAAGATGAAATCTCCCGGACCGTAAGGTCCCTGAAGGCCCCTGGAAGACGACCAGGTTGATAGGCCCGGTGTGTAAGGCGAGTGATCGCTTTAGCTAACGGGTACTAATCGGCCGTGCGGCTTGACCATAGAATTCTCTGAGAGCAGAGCACGGGTTCGCCGCTCGCAGTGAGCCCATGAATCGCCCCCGCCGACGCAGTTGGCAAGACTCCAAAGAGGGAGCCAACCGCTTCGGCGAGGTCTCGCCGTAGCCGCCACACCGTATTTTACGGAGGGCGGCGAAGGCGGAAGATACTCGAAACAGTTTCCCGGCGATAGTAGCGGAGGGGCCACACCCGTCCCCATTCCGAACACGGCAGTTAAGCCCTCCAGCGCCGATGGTACTGCAGGGGCAGCCCTGTGGGAGAGTAGGTCGTTGCCGGGAATATAATTAAGAAAAGCCCGACACGCTGGCAGCGGCGGTCGGGCTTTTTTCGTTGGTCCGTTTTCTCACGACATTTTCACTTGAACGTAACTCCATTGTAATGTACGATTTGTAATCCGCGACCCCGGGTGGACCGTCGGGCGGGACAACAACAACGAGGCTTTATGCAGCCATTTACGTAGCGTTCGAAGGCTCGAAGCGGGGATGACCCCGGATGCCTTCGGCAATGGAGGATTAATGGATTGACCAACGCCCTGGGTAAGCATTTGATTGCCGAGTTGTGGGTCCGAGATCCACTTTCCCTGAACGACCCGGAGCTCATCCGGGACTCTCTCGTCGCCGCTTGCAAGCGCGGCAAGTTTTCGGTGCTCAACTTGAGCACGCACGCTTTCTCCCCACACGGCGTCACCGCCGTGGTCCTGCTCTCCGAATCCCACATGTCCATTCACACGTGGCCGGAGTACGCCTATGCGGCCGTGGACATCTTCACGTGCGGTGGGAACGCGAGGAAGGCGCTCGAGGAACTGGAGCGGAGACTCGATGTCGAACGCATGGAGGTTCGAGAACTGGATCGCGGCCTCGTGGGACAAACTGAGCCCCGGCCGGCACATTCTCTTAGGCATCGAGCAGTGGACATTTCGTAAACAGTCCGACTTCCAGGAAGTCGCCATCGCAGAGGTTCCCGCCTACGGTCGCGGCCTCTTTCTCGATAGTGTCGTCGAGTTCGTTGCGCACGACGAGTTCGTCTATCACGAAGCTCTGGCACTGCCGCCCTTGCTCTTCCATCCGTCGCCCCGGCGCGTGCTCATCCAGGGGGGCGGAGACGGCCTTGCCCTCCGCGAGATCCTGCGCGATCCACGCGTCGAGGAAGTCGTGCTGGTCGAGCTCGACCCGGTGGTGGTCGAGAGCTGCAAAGAGCACCTCGCGCATCTCCATCGGGACAGCTTCGACGACGCCCGCGCGACGATTCTGATCCAGGATGTCCTCCTGTTTCTGGAGACTACGAGCCAGACCTTCGATGTCGTACTGGTGGATCTGATCGACGGTTACGACCAGGCATCCGTCGACCTGTATCGGAAGGTTCTGCCGCTCACCCAGCGCGTTCTCGCACGGGGGGCGGTCGTCAGTGCGTTCGGTGATCTGGCCCGGCCCCTGTTCTCGATCCTGCCGGTCTATCGCGCACTGAAGGAACGATTCCGATATCTCGAGATGCACCGCGCCGCGATCGAGAGCTTCTCGGGAGCCTATGGGTTTCTCCTCGCCTCCGACGCTGTCGATTTCCGCGCTCAGCCGAAGGCGGTCACCGAAGAACGGGCGGGCCGGCTTCGCGGCACGCCTCGTTCTCTCGTACCCGAGCACTTTCCCTCCTGCTTCGCGCTCCCGCCCTACCTTCAGGACGAGCTGACTCGAGAGCACCCACCGCCTCCGAGCCGCCCGGACATGGATTGGCTCACCCGCGACGGAAGCTGACTGAACAGCTGTCCACGCTTTCCTTCCTTGACTCGCCTACGTGGCTTAGCTGTAGTGTCGCGCAAGAGCCAGGTTGAGGATGCGCTGCAGCAACGCCTCGTAGGACAGCCCGCCTTTCTCCGCCGACTCGGCGAAGTCCTCACCGTACGAGAGCTGGGGATTCGGGTTCGCCTCCAGAAAGAAGAGTCTCCGTTCGTGGTCAAGGCGGAAATCGATGCGGGCGTAGCCGCTCATCTCGAGGAGTCGATAGACCCCCTTGGCGAGGCCCTGCACCGTGCGAAGCTCCCGCTCGGGCAGCCGGGCCTTGCGCGTGCGAACCTTCACCTTGTTCTGGTACTTGTCGCTCCACTTGACGCGGTCGGTGGCAATGAGCCGGGTCGTCGGTGGCCTACGATCGAAATGCAGCTCCCACACCGGGAACGTCCAGAGCCGGTCGTTGCCGAGAACCCCCACATAGAGCTCCCGTCCCTCGATGAACTCCTCGGCGATGGCCGGCGAGCCGACGCTTCGCTGAACGAATCGAACGCGCTGGGCCAGCCGGCGCTCGGTGCCGACCACCGACGCCTGGGAGATCCCCACCGAGCCGTCGTGCGTCAGCGACTTCACGATGAGGGGGAACTTGAGGCTCTCCGGCTTTCGAACAGGTTCGCCGTCCCGGAAGACGGCGAACCCCGGGACATCGACTCCGTGGTAGGCGAGGATCTTCTTCGACAACGCCTTGTCCCGGGCCAGCATCAAGCCTCTCGGGTTGCAGCCCGTGTAGGGGATCTTGAGGAGCTCCAGATAGCTCACCCAGTGCTGGTCGAACGTGGCGACGTTGTGAAAATCCTCGAGCAGGTTGAAGAGCATGTGCGGCCGGAACTCGCGAATCGCTTTCGGGAGAACGGACAAGTCCGCGTCGAGCCCGAGCCGGCGCACGTCGTGCCCCATGCACTCGAGGCTCTCGATGACGTCGAACTCCATCTTCCACTCGGCGTTTCGAACGTCATGACCGCTGGTGTCCTCGGGAGGCATGAGCTCCTGATGGAGCAGCGCGAGGATTCGAAGCGGCTTCATATTCTCAGCTTCAAAGTGCAATCCGGTGGTGGCCACCCTGGACGTATTGCATCGTGCAGGCGGTGAGCGCCGCCACCACCTCGAGCATCGTCTCACCCTCGCCTTTTCGCAGCACGAGTTTCCGTGCCCGCGCACGGGAGATCCAGTCTTTGAGAACCTGCTCCACCGTGTACTGGTGGATGCCGGTCCAACGAGCCACGCGTCGTCTCAACACCGATGTGTTCGAGCGGAGAAAGGCATCGGCGGCGCGAGTGCCTTTCGCCTTCCCGACCGAGAACAGGTCGGAGAGATCGTCGTCGTGGAGTTTGGCGAAGTCGACCCGGAAACGCTCCCGCTTCTTTCGATAGTGCTCGCCGAGTGACTCATCCAGCGTGGACAAGCGTCCCGGCTTCGAGCGATTTCGCACGGGCGGAGGCGCGCCACGTACTTCCTTCAGGAGCTCGTTCATGTACGCCAGCTTCTCGAGGGCTGGCCAGCCCGCATAGCGGCGGCGCCAGTTCGAACCCGGGTCGAGCCACACCGCAAACCTCTCCGCAAAGTCTTCATCAAGGGTGGCTCTGGGCGTAGCCCCATCCGATATTTTTCACGAAGCGCCGGCTGAACGGCCGCGGGTTATAAACTCGGGATATTCGGTTTGGGGGTCACCGAAGGCCCGCCGTCGCTTCGAGCGGCGCCTGAGTCGGTAGGCGTTGTCGAGCGCGTGTCCGGTCTCGTGCCGGAGAAGCTTCAAGCAGCCGTGCTCGGTACCGCCTTCGACCTCGAGCATCTGCTGTCGCTCCAGGATAACGAGTCGAGGGTGCGCCAGGTAGAAGGGAACCGCGAAGCCGGGGACACCGTCCGGGCAAAAGAACTCATCTGACAGCCAGACGTGCGGTCGAAATCGAAAGCCTTTCGCCTCGAGCTCGCCACTCAGCCGATTCAGACTCCGTTCCAGGAACCCGCCGCCGTCGAGCTTCAGACCAAGCGACGAGAACGTGCTGTCGAGGAGCTCCCGGTCGGAAAGCCTCTCCCAATCGCTTGCGTGCGCTTCGGATCTCAGTCGTCTTTCCGGTTAGGCCGGTAATCTCTCAGGCCGTCAATCTCTCAGCGTGAGGTGTCCCTCTCGAAGACCATGCAGTAGTCTCTGCCGTGCCAAGGGGTGACCTCCTCCAGGAGACGGAATCCCGACTTCGCCATCTCTTCGATGAGAAGCGGCTTCGGTACTCCGTTGCTGCGTATTCCAGCCATCGTGAACGCCGAATCCAGAGCAAGCTGAACAGCGAATCCGGTGAAGCCGAACGCTCATCGAAGCGATGAAGTGTTGGGTGACCTTCCTTTCCACTGATTGAAAACGTGAACCTATCTTACCTGCGTGTTGTGTAGCAAGAGGCGGCAGGTCGGTGCCGGAGGGAGCGGGCGTAAGGAAAGACGCGAAGCGACCTTCCCGCTCCCGTAGGCAGCGACCTGCCGCGGCCGAACCCCGGGCGATGTGGGGCTGGTTTCGGGGGGTTGCTGGGGTATGGCCTGGCTCGAGAAGACGCTTCCTGAGGCATTCTCGCGCGTCGTTTTGGCGCCGCATCGTCTGGTACCCCGGGTTTGGCGGTTTCACCCGTTTTTATCGCATCGACGCTGTGGTCCCTCGCTCGCTCATGCATCGGCGTTGTCAGATGCCTTTGGCGCAGCCTTGGTCTTTCTCAGAGAAGCTCCTTTGAGAGTGATGCGGTGCGCGCTGTGGAGAATGCGATCGCAGATAGCGTCTGCCTGGTTTGGGTCGCCAATCGCTTCGTGCCACTGCTTGAGCGGAATCTGGGTCGCGATGAGTGTGGAGCCACGCTCGGCGCGGTCTTCGATGACCTCCATTAGATCCCGTCTCTCCGATTCTTTCAGCGGGTGAAGCAGCCAATCATCGATAGCCAGTAAGTCCAGCTTGGCGAGTTTCGTCAAAAGCCGGGCGTAGGAACCATCACCACGAGCGACCGCGAGCTCGTGGAGCAAGCGCGGTGCTCGCACGTAGCATCCGGTGAAGCGGCGACGACAGGCCCGCTCCACGAAGGCGCAAGCCAAGAACGATTTGCCAATCCCCGTCGGGCCGGTGATGAGCAGGTTATGGCGCTCACCGACAAAGCGGCAGTTGCCCAGGCTCAAGATCTGTTCGCGGTTTAAGCCTCGAGGCGCTTGGAAGTTCACGTTCTCCAAACATGCCGGATAGCGGAGCTTTGCCGCTCGCAGTCGTCGAGAAAGCTTACGCTGTTCGCGGGCGGTCCACTCGGCATCGACCAGGAGTCCCACACGTTCCTCGAAGCTCAGCTCCTTGTATTCGCTCGAGCTCAACTGGGTTTCGAACGCGGACACCAAGCCGAACAACTTCATGGCGTTCATCTTTTCTATCGTTTCGGGTGTCAGCATCGGGACTCTCCTCCTTCGTAGTGATCCGCGCCTCGGATGTTCTCGTGCTCCTCTCGCGGTTTCGCTTCGGCGTCCGATTCGAGCACCACACGATCCAGACCAGCCGAGAGAATGTTTTTCACCGTGCGATAGCTGTAAGAGCTCAAAGCTTCCGCTCGTGCGCAAGCGGCCTCGAGACGCTCACTGCCCCAGCGGCTGCCTAGTCGCATGACTCCCAGGCAAGAGCGAAATCCCTGCTCCGGGTGAGGCCGACTCTCTAGAATCCCCGCAACCAGCCTTCCCGTGGCGCGACCTGACTGCTCCGCCCAGTGGAGCAGCCGCGACGGCGTCCACTCCAGGTGCTCCCGATGCGAACGTGGCATATGCTCCGGGTTCGTGGAGTAGTGCCCCTTTCCTTTCTTGCGGGGATGCGACGCGACGCGCTTTCCCTTGAACAGGACCTCCACCACCGAGGCCGTCACCCGTGCCTCGACTTTCTCGTGAATGAGCTGATAGGGAACGCTGTACAAGTTGTTCTCCACCTCCACGTGGTAGTCGATGTTCACTCTGCACCGCTTCCACGTCGATAACTCGTAGCTCTCCTGCGGTAGCGGTTTCAGTACGGGCCGGTCTAGCCTTTCGTACAACTCCCGCCGACTCACACCGAGCTTCTGCATCGGACGCGCATTCAGGACCTCTAACTTCTCCCAGATGGCTTCGTTCAGTTCCGCCAGGCTGAAGAACGTGCGATGACGAAGCACCGCCAGGATCCAGCGCTGCGCCACCTGCACTGCCGACTCCACCTTCGCTTTGTCTTTCGGCTTGAACACCCGAGCCGGGACCACAACCGCACCGTAATGCGTCGCCAGCTCTTCGTACGTCCGGTTGATCCCTGGCTCGTAACGGTCCACCAAATCCACGCCGCTCTTCAAGTTGTCCGGAACCCAGATCTCCGTACTGCCACCGAAGTAATCCGACATCCCCTTATGGGCCTTCGCCCACGATTCCAGCGACTGGTTCAGTGTCGCTTCGACGTAGGTGTAACTGCTCGCGCCCAACGTCCCGACGAACAGCTCCATTTCGACGAGCTCTCCCGTTTTCGGATCGACGATGTGAGGCTTCTTCCCCCGAAAAATCGACGAATGTCTTCTCGCCTGCTCGATGCCGTTGACGCATCGTCGGGTTCAGCTTCTTCTTCCACTGACCGTACAGCTCGCAATAACGGCTGTAGCCGTACGCTCCCGGCTTATTCTCCGCGTACTCCACCCACAGCTGCAGCAACGTCAGCTCTCGGTGACGCCTCAGCTCCTCGTGGATGTGGGCATAGTCCAGACCCGGCCGTGCGCCAGACGAGCCCGGCGGCGGAAACAGCCCTGCCTCCAGCTCCCCGTCGCTCAGCTCCTCCGGGAGCGGCCAGCTCAAACCACCCTTCTTCGCCTTGGCCAGGTACTCACTCACCGTTCCAACCGCCACGCGAAGTGCCTTTGCGATCGTGCGGTGAGTCAAACCCAGCTCGTACTTTAACCTTAGAACCTCTCGTATTTTTCTCATCGATAACCTCTTAGCTGCCATTTCCTAGATCGTCCTCCTTCCGGGTACGACCTAGAGTGCCTTGAAACGTGCTATCGATGAGCGTTCGCGATGCCGGAACCGGCGTTCACGTTGCCTGGAATCCGTGTTCACCTTCCCCGGAATCCGTGTTCACGATGCCCCGGAATACGCAGCGTGGCCGCCCCGATTATCGGGAACCCCCTCCGGCCGGCGCCTGTCGGAGCCGGAGCGCGGTTCGAAATCGACGACCACGATCCGGCCGCCCGGGCGAAGGCCGCGGGCGAGGCTTTCGGGCATCGAGGGATCGTCGACGAAATGATGATAAACGCGGCGCAGCAGGATCGCGTCACAGCAGGAAGGGGGTAGCCCGGACGCCTTTGCCCATCCCCAGACGACGCTGACGTTGTCGAGCCCTTCCGTCTGGACGCGATCGTGGATGTCTTCGAGACGCTCGTCATCGACTTCTGTAGAAAGAACCTGTCCTGGGGGGCCGACCTTCTTGGCGATGGCGACGGTGAGCGCTCCCCGTCCGGCCCCCACGTCAGCGACCACATCGCCTTCTTCGACGTCGAGCGCGGCGAGAATGTCCGCCGTTTCTTCGGCGTCGACCCCTCCGCGCTGAGCGAACCTGGTGGTCGCAGCGAATAGAAGCAAGATGAGAAAAACGACCGTACGCGGCCCGTTCTTTGACATGCTCGGCTCCCGTCCCGTGGCCCACGGATTCTAGCGCAACCGGCCGATCGGCTGCGGAGATGGACGGTTGGCAAGGGCCGTTCCAACGCTCGCCGGTCCCGCAAAGTCCCTACTGCGGCATTAGGTTGGGATGGCCCAGGGATGCTGCCCGGCCGAAGAAGCAGTTGGAACCGCCCAAGGCGCCAAGTATGATCGGGCGCCCGTGTCACTTCTGGACGACTGCCTCGCGCGACTCGACGTCACGCATCCCTCCCGCCCCTCGCTCGGGGCCCTCGAGGCGCTCCATGAGCAGCATCTGCTTCGCGTGCCTTTCGAGAACCTGGATATCCATGAGGGAATTCGCATCGTTCTCGACGAGGAGCGCATCGTCGACAAGATCGTAAACCGCCGTCGTGGAGGGTTCTGCGAGGCGTGGCACCGTGTCCTGAAAGATCCGTTCGGGATTCTTCTTCCGAATCATGGCGCTCCGTCCATCGAGGAGGCTCATGGGTAGGCACCGTTTTTTCTCTCCCGTCGTCGCTCTCAGCGCTTGGTTCGCCGTCTCGGGAGTCGCCTCCGCACAGCAGGCGGCCGTCCGTTTTCAGCTGCAAGCTCCCCCTCTCGTTCTCACCGACGTTCCGTTCGATCTCACCGTCCAGGCACTCGACGCTGCGGGTAATCCTGATACCTCCTATCAGGGCCTCCCGGGGCTCAGCGGTGCGCGCGCCGATTCGGATGGCGCCATCTCCTTCGAGAATGGCCGGGCGACTCTCCAGGGTGTCGTCGTCGAGGAGAGTGGCCGATCACTCCTCCGATTGTCCGACGGTGAAGCCAGTGGCGAGCTCGAGGTCCGCTCGATCCCGGGAATCCTGAGCCTCCTCCCACCGGCTCTCGCGATCGCCCTCGCGCTGGTGTTTCGACAGGTCGTCGTCTCCCTCTTTGCCGGCATCTGGCTGGGTGCCACTTTTGTGTTCGACTACAGTCCGATCGCGGGCATCTTCGGCGCCGTGACGCACTTCGTCATCAACTCCATCGCGAATACGACGAACGCTCAAATCATCGTGTTCAGCCTCATGTTCGGCGGCATGGTGGGTGTGATGACGAGAAACGGAGGAGCGCGAGGCATCGCCGAGCTGATCACCCGTTACGCCAAGAGCGACAGAGGTGGTCAAGTCTCGACGATGTTGATGGCCCTCGTCATGTTCTTCGACGACTACTCCAACGTGCTCGTTCGCGGGAACCTCATGCGGCCCATCACGGACAAGCTTCGGGTGTCGCGGGAGAAGCTTTCGTTTCTCGTTGACACTGGCGCGGCGGCGGTGGCCAGCACCGCTCTCGTCTCCACGTGGATCGGTTACGAAGTCGGTCTCATCGGCGCTGGACTGGAGAGCATCGGCTCGGAGATCGACCCGTATGAGATGTTCATCCGAACGATCCCATACCGCTTCTACCCCCTGTTGGCCATGGTCCTCGCCTTTCTGGTGGGTATCACCGGTCGCGACTTCGGGCCCATGCTCGCCGCCGAGCGGCGGGCGCGGACAGAAGGCAAGGTCATCCGGGATGGCGCGGAGCCCGCTACCGAGACCCTGGAAGACGACGAGAGCATCTCCGGCCGATGGCTGAACGGCCTCGGGCCCATCGCCGCGATTCTGATCGTAGCCGCATATGGTCTGTACCATACGGGAACGGAGTCGCTTCGGGCCTCGGGTGCAACGGAGTACGGGCTCCGGCAGCTCGTGAGCGCCGGCGACTCCTACGTTGCGCTCCTCTGGGCCTCGCTCGCCGGCTGCGGCGTCGCGATGGGGCTTGCGATCGCACAGCGCATCATGACCCTCGCGAGCGCGGTCGCGGCCTGGTTCCAGGGACTGAAGGCCATGTTGATGGCCATCGTGATCCTCGTCCTTGCCTGGTCCATCGGATCGGTCACCGAGGAGCTCCACGCGGCCAACTACCTGATTCAAGTCCTCGAAGGTATGCTCGATCCTGTGTGGCTTCCGGTGTTGACTTTCGTGATCGCCGCAGCAATGGCGTTCGCCACTGGGACGAGCTGGGCCACGATGGCAATCATGTTGCCCCTGGTCATTCCCCTCGCGGACAGTCTGGCGGCAAGCTCGGGGATCGCACCGGCGCGCGGCGAGATGATCCTGGTGGGTGTCATCAGCTCGGTGCTGGCCGGCGCGGTCTTCGGTGACCATTGCTCGCCGATCTCGGACACCACCATCCTGAGCTCGATGGCATCGGGCGCGGACCACATCGATCACGTGCGCACACAGCTCCCGTACGCCCTTCTCGCAGCGCTCGTCGGAATGCTCGTCGGTGACATTCCCACCGCCTTCGGTCTCTCACCGTGGATCTCGCTCTTGGTGGGCTCGGGCGCACTCCTTGGTTTCCTCTATATCTTTGGTCAACCGGTCCAGGAGAAAACTTCGTGAAAACAACACGTCTGGGAACGACCGGTCTGGAGGTGAGTCGTTTGTGTCTCGGCTGCATGACGTACGGAGACCCGGGCTGGCGCCCCTGGATTCTCGGCGAGAGCGAGGCGCGGGATCATTTCGAGAAGGCCTTCGAGCTCGGATTCAACTTCTTCGACACTGCCGACATGTACTCCAAGGGAGTCAGCGAGGAAGTGACCGGGAAGCTCCTCAAGGAAACGGCCCATCGCGAAGACTACGTCCTTGCGACCAAGCTCTTCTTCCCCGTCGAAGAGGGTCCCAATCGTCGCGGCCTGAACCGCAAGCATGTGATGGCCGCCTGCGATGCCTCGCTGGAGCGGCTGGGCCACGACTACATCGACCTCTACCAGATTCATCGCCTGGATCACCATACGCCGATCGAAGAAATGCTCGACGCCCTGGACACGCTCGTCCGGGCCGGGAAGGTGCGCTACCTGGGTGCGAGCAGCATGGCGGCTTGGGAGTTCGCGAAGACGCTGTTTCTCGCCGACTCCAATGGCTACCATCGGTTCGTCTCGATGCAGAACCACTACAACCTCGCTTATCGGGAAGAAGAGAGGGAGATGATTCCGCTCTGTCTCGATCAGGGCGTTGGCGTTATTCCCTGGAGCCCTCTGGCGCGCGGCTTTCTCACCGGCTCGCGCTCTCGGGCCGGCAAAGGGGAAACCGCTCGTGCCAGGGACGATCCCTTCGCGGACGACATGTACTTTCGCGACGAAGATTTCGACGTGGTGGACGTGGCGGTCGAGGTCGCGAACGAGCTCGGCAAGACACCGGCTCAGGTGGCGCTGGCCTGGCTACTGTCCGTTCCTGGTGTCGACAGTCCCATTGTCGGCGCCACGAAGCTCGGCCATCTGGAGGATCTCGTCGCGGCGGTGGAGCTCGAGCTGGAGGACGAGATCATCGTACGACTCGAGAAGCCGTACCGGCCGCATCCGATTCTGGGACACACGCAGCGAGGCCCTCGCGAGCTGGGTTGAAGGCCTAGTCCCCTGTATCAGAAGTACGTCACCTAATTCTCGGCCCCTTTTGCGCGCTGGCTTCGTTGCGCCTCCTCGAAATATCCAGATATGACTTCGTCGGCGCGCCTCGCCAGCACACAAAATGGCCTCGAGCCTTAGGCAACGAACCTCTGATACAGGGGACTAGCAGGCTGCTGAAAAGCGCGTCTGCAGCCTGCCGAGCGGCAGCCAACGCGTCTGCCGCGAGACCGGCCCGAATGGGCCGACAGCACCCCGAGCGCCGAGCGAGGAGTGAGCGCGCGATGATGCATCAATCTGCTCGCTCGACGAAACGATGTCGCTCGGGCTGGTACTCGAAGGAGACGTGGACCGCTTTGGTGTCGTTCGCGCTGAGCTCGAGTACGGGCTCTTGATGGGTTCCGCCCGCCCAAGCGACGAGGTCTGCCTGCAGTTGGGCCGGGGTATCGGGATTCGACACCCCCGCGACCGTCACGATCTTCAAGGACCGCACGAGCTTCACGGCCGATCCTCCTATGTCGCTCGGGTCGAGCACGCGCTCGATGCGGTCGATGGCGAGAACGCACCCGGCGCCGTTGCTCTTCTCGACGAGCTGCCGGGCCATCGCGTCGATGGCCTCGACCCTGGGCGGTGGCGATTCGGCGACATAGATGCGCTCGAGCCACCCGACCGCCTGCTTGCCTGCCTCGACGACTTTCTGCCACTCCGGGGAGTCCTTCTCGAAGCGTCCGTTCTCGATGTCCTTGGAAGAGGTTCCCGACAGGCGCGACAGGGTGTTCAGCCGGAGAGCTGCTTTGGCCCGCTCGAACGAGAGGAACAGGACGGGAACCTCCGAGCCCATCGCCATCTGGTCGATGAGCTGCTTGATGAAGTCGAGACCGCGCTCACTCTCCTCGTCGACGATCAGCGTGAGCCCGGCCGCGAGTCCACCGAACGCCGCATCGATTCCCGCGAAACCCGTCTCGAGCCGACTCCCCTGCTTCTCGGTCATCTCCGCGAGATAGGACATCCATTCGCCACCCTCGGCGCGCAGCGACGTCGACTGCCCCTCCGGCGTGGGGGAAGTGGGCTCTGGCGCGGCTTCCACAACGGCTGGGATCGTCTTGCCGGTCGACGGGCTCGCTTTGCCTTGAGCCGGGGCCGGCGCCTTGCCAACTCGCTCGGCCACCTCGTCGGCGGAGAACATCTGAGTTGCATTGGCGTCGAGTGGAGGCGAGGCCGCCGGTGGGGCCGGCGTCTTGTTCGCAGGCGCCTTCACCTTCTTGAGCTTGGCCTTCAGCGATGGCGAGGTCTTGTCCAGCCCGCCATCCGGCGTCGGCGGAAGCTCAGCGGCGCTCCAGGTCGAAGAGGCATCTTCCTTGAGCCGTGCGAGCCATTCCCCCAGCTTGTCGGAGCTGGGAAGCTCTCCGGTGAAGAGGTCCTCCACGTAGAAATCGTCGGGTACGTCGACGTGGCGAAGGGCCCCCGCCACTGGGGCCAGTTCTCGGCGGAAGCGGTTACCGTGATGGCCAGGATCGAAAGCGCAACAGTCCATAAACGCACGGTTTCAACTCCAATTGTAAGGTGTCACTGCTCCGCAAGCGCGTAGAGCATGTCGACGTAGCCCTTCTCGATCTCGGCGAGATTCGCGATGGGCAGCCCCTTCCCGCGGACGTATCACCATGTACTCGTTCGGCGCGTGAGCGCCCGAGCCGTGACCGAGCCCGGCCAGGACGAGCGGAAGTTTCAGTCGCTCGGTGAACTGATAGAAGGGAGCACTCCCGGCCAGGCGCGGCCAGACGGTCGGAACGATTTCATGCTTGTTGAAGACACTGATCGCCGCCCGTGTAAGACCGGCCTCCACGGACGTTTGAGACGAGGGGTAGCCCGCGAGCTTCCGGATCTCGATGTCGTCGAACCCGTTTTCGTCCAGGTATTTGCGAATCCTGGCCAGCGCCTCGTCCGGACGAATGTCGGGCGGCAATCGGGAGTCGACTTTGGCCGTCGCCTTGTGAGGAAGGATCGTCTTGACGCCTTCACTGGTGTAGCCGCCCCATATGCCGTCGATGTTCAGCGTCGGCTCATAGAGGTATCGGAGGATGGCATCGGTGCCCGACATCCCGTCGATCCATCGGTCCACCCCGAGACTCTCGCGTATCAGCTCCTCGTTCCACTTCGCGATGACGCCGTTCACGAGCCTCTGCTCTTCGACGGAGGACGCACGCACATCGTCGTAGTAGCCCGGCACCCGAATGCTGTTCCCGTCCTCGGAAACGAGCGTCGAGAGCGCCTTCGTGAGACGCCAGAACGGAGAGTCGACGATGGCTTTGTAGGATCCGTGGATTTCGGCGTTTTTCGGCCCCCCCAACGCACCACCGATCGCTTCCATCTCGAAATAGAGGATCCCCTTGACGCCCAGATTCAGCGTGGAGGCGCCCCGTCCGTTCTGCGAGTTGAACGGGAAGAAGGCCCCGACGCAGGTTCTGAGCCGACCCTCGTACTTGTCCACGACCTCGGGATAGTTCGGTGAGCCGAGCTCCTCTTCTCCATCCGCTGCCACCATGAGGTTGACGGGAAGCTTGCCCTCCACCTTGATGATGGACTCGAGCGCATTCAAGAAGGCACGCTCCGGCCCCTTCTGATTCGTGGCACCTCGTGCCATCAGCACGGTGCCCAGCTCGGTCTCCACCAGCTCAGCCGCGAAAGGAGGCGACTCCCAGTCCTCCGGGTTGACCGGCTGGACGTCGTACATCATGTAGAGCATGGTGTCCTTGCGGTAGTAGTGCGTGAGAACGTGGGGGCGATTCGGTAAGCTGAACGCCGGGTGTGTTGTTTTTCTCGCGGGCAGAGAGAGAGGGAAAAAAGGACTGGACAAACGCTGGCTGACTGTGTAACCTCAGGCTGGAGGAAAACAGTGACCCAGGCAGGAAACGCTGCACTCGACACCGCAGCCAAGCGACCCACCTTTTGCGGCACGACCGTGACCGCCGAGGAATGGAGCGTGCTGACGGAGATCATCGCCACGTGTGGTCTGTCCCGGCACGAGCTGGCGCGCACGATCTGTGAGGGCCTGGGGTGGGTTCGTCGGAACGGCAATCTCAAGACCCGGGAATGCTACGAGTACCTGGAGGTTGTCGAAGCGAAGGGGCTGGTGACGTTGCCCCCGCGTCACGAGCAGCGGCGCCGCGGACCGACGAGCATCCACTACACGAAGGCTGGTCGCGAGCGGCCACGGCGTGAGGGCAAGCTATCGGACGTCGCTCCGGTGATGCTGGGCTTGGTGGCGAACGCTGAGGAGCGAGCGCTATGGAGGGAACTGGTCGCGCGTTACCACTACCTGGGCCACAAGGTGGCCTTTGGCGCGCACCTGCGGTACTTGGTCTGGATGTCGAATCCTCGGCGGGAGCTCTGTGGGTGCGTGCAGTTCTCCTCGGCGGCGCGGTGGCTTCAGGCGCGTGACGGCTTCATCGGTTGGGATGACGCAACGCGGCAGAAGAACCTTCCCCGGGTGGTCAACAAACAGTCGGTTCCTGATCCTGCCGTGGCTTTCCATCAAAGGCCTCGCGAGTCACGTGCTGTCGTTGGCAGCGCGAGTGGTGGTCGATGACTGGGAGGAAGCCTACGGGGTGAGGCCGGTGTTGCTCGAGACGTTTGTGGAGAGGGAGCGTTACGAGGGGACGTGCTATCTGGCAGCGAACTGGGTGGAGGTGGGAGTGACTTCGGGCCGGGGCCGGATGGACCGGCACAAGAGAAAAGCCGAAGCGGTGAAAACATGCTTGGTGTATCCGCTGGTGCGTGAGTTTCGCCGAGAGCTCGGCGTTTCGCGATGAAGGTCGAGCGGGCCGAGCTCCTGCGCCTGGAAGAGCGGCTGTCGAAAGGGGAGATTCCCGAGGATGCGTGTCCGGTGCTGCTCGAGGCGGTGCGTCATCTGCTGCGATGTCGCTATCGTCGAGGCGCTGGCATGGCGACAACGGAACGTCGCGCGAAACGCACGAAGGCAAAGGGGAAAGGGAAGAACAAGGGCCACGGGCGCAACGGGGCCAAGGACTACCCTGGTGCCGAGCACGTAGCGGTTTCGCATCCCGAGCTGAAGGCGAGCGGCCCCTGCCCCGAGCCACTGTGCCGGGGCAAGCTCTACGACACCCATGCGGCGAACAAGGATGTGGAGCTGAAGGCTCAGCCGCCGATCCAGGCGACGGTGTACGAGCGCCAGATGCTGCGATGCGCAAGTTGCCAGAAGACGTTCACAGCGCCACTTCCGTCTCAGGCCTGGGCGAGCAAGTACCATCCGAGTGTGGACGCGGTCGTTTCGGTGTTGCGCTACGCCATGGGCATGCCCCACCACCGCCTGGCGCAGTGGCAAAAGTGGGCGGGGGTTCCGTTTGCCGCCTCCACGCAGTTCGAGCGGGTCGAAGCGATGGCGAATGCCGTGTTCCCGGTCTTCCGCTACATGGAGACGATAGCCGCGAACCGGCCGCTGGTTCACAGTGACGACACCGGCGCACGGATCCTCACGTTGATGGCGGAGAACGAGACCTTGACTCAAGGCAAAGGCGAGCGCACGGGCATCTTCACCACGGGCATTGTTGCCCGCGGCTTGGACGCCACGCTTGCTCCGATCATCCTGTACGCGAGCGGACGACGGCATGCGCCTCAAGTTCGGCCTTCGATGGCTGGTAGTCCGAAGGCTTCAATTCTACGGCTGGTTCTTTCGTCGGTTCATCCTTCACAAGATCCCCCTCTCTTTCAGCGTAGCGAGTAGCGCCGCGTGTGGCCGGTCGCCCTTCACAGAGTTGCACGCCCCGCACAGAAGTTGCAAGTTATCGATATGGTCCGACCCGCCCTGGCTCTGTGGCACCACGTGGTCCACCGTGAGGTTGCGAAACTGGAAGGCCACGCGACACCCTCCGCACCGTCCCTCTTGCTTCCCGAATAGCTGGTGCCGGTGTGTCCGGTAGCTCGGGATGATGGGCATTGCTCGCGGCGTGGTTCGCCAAGCTGAAACCGTCATGCAGGCACTTCAAGATGGATCGCTGCCCATCGTGGGCTCGTTGCTGAGCGTCACCCGGAGCGAGTACGAACTACAGCACTTTTTGCCGCTCGTCAGCAAAGTGTTAGCGCAGACGCGGGCACGCGTTTTCGAGGGCGAGCGTCACTATCCCGACAAGATCGTGAGCATCTTTGAGGAACATACGGCGGTGATCCGCAAAGGGAAGGCATCCAAGCCGACGGAGTTTGGACGACTGGTCCGCATCGACGAGGTGGAAAACGGCATCGTCAGCCACTACGACGTCGCAGATGGCAATCCCGCTGACCAACCGCAGTGGATGCCTGCGCTCGACAAACACACGGAGCAGTTCGGTCAGCCGCCCCAGATGGCGACAGCCGACCGGGGATTTTTCTCGGCGAACAATGAGCAGCAGGCGAAAAAACTCGGTGTCAAAAGAGTCGCGTTGCCAGCTCCAGGTCGATCGAAAAAGCGGGTCGAGCTGCAACAACAGCGCTGGTTTCGCAGAGCGCTCAAATGGCGCGGCGGTATCGAGTCCCGGATCGCCACTCTCAAGCATCGCTTTGCTATGTTCCGCGCCACTTACAAAGGTGACAGCGGATTCAAGCGATACGTTCGAAATCGTCGAGAACGGCTCCCGGAACCATGGCCACGTCGAGGCGGTGCTCAGCGCCATGAGACAGCTCGGTTTCCAAAACCTCGTTGGCTCTCGACACTCACCACAGCGGGATTTGGTCGTGGCCATGGTAGTCGCCCGGATCCTCGAACCGCAGTCGAAGCTGGCGACTAACAAGTGGTGGCACACAACCACACTGCCCGAAATCCTGCGGGTGGGCGAGGCCCAAGAAGACGATCTCTATGCCCATGGACTGGGTTCTCAAACGCCAGGAGGTCATCGAAAAGAAACTCGCGGCGCGCCATCTCCAAAAAGACGGCCTGACGCTCTATGACCTAACCTCAAGCTACTTCGAGGGTGTGAGTTGTCCGCTGGCCAGGCTCGGATACAACCGTGACGGCAAGAAAGCCAAGCTGCAGGTCAACTACGGTCTGCTGACCAACGAACGCGGAATCCCCGTGTCGGTGTCGGTTTTTGAGGGCAACACGGGCGATCCCAAAACGCTGTTGCCTCAGGTAGAAAAGGTGCAAGAGCGCTTCGGCATCGAGCAGTTTGTGATGGTGGGCGACCGGGGGATGCTCACCCAAACCCAGATCGACGAGTTGCGGGAGATGGACGGTATCGACTGGATTACCGCTCTGCGTCCCGAGCCGATTCGCAAGCTCATCAACGATGGGGTGCTGCAGATGGGGCTATTCGACGAGCGGAATCTGTTTGAGGTGACGCACCCGGATTTCCCCAGCGAGAGGCTGGTCGCTTGCCGCAATCCGGAGCTGGCCGAGAGGCGGCGTCAAAAGCGTCGCGCTCTGCTCGAAGCGACCTGCAAGGAGCTGGAGAAGGTTGGTGGGATGGTCGGACGGGGCCGTTTGCAGGGCACGGAGAACATCCGTGCTGCAGTGGAGAAGCTCCTTAAACAACTACAAGGTCGGCAGCTACTACAGGCTCGACATCCGTGACGACGGTTTCGACTTCGCGCTCGACGAGACAACCATGGCCGCCGACGCCTCGCGCATCGCCAACGGCAACTCTGAGCTCGCCAACAAACGGCTCCAGCGGTGGAAGCGACACATGGAGACCATCGCTAAGCAGTTGGAACGGATTCGCCAACGGATCGGGCGGGGTCAGCTGTATGGTAAAGGTGAAATCGGTGTGCGGGTAGGCAGAGTTCTCAACAAGTACAAAGTCGGCAAGCACTTCAAGCTGAACATTCGCGACGACAGCTTTAGCTTCGAAATCGACGACACAAAGGTCGCTGCGGAAGCTGCCGTTGACGGCATCTACGTGATCCGCACCAGTCTTGCTAAGCAGCGGATGAACACCGACGACACCGTGCGCAGCTACAAGTTGCTGACCCAGGTCGAGAGGGCGTTTCGTTCCTTCAAGAGCATGGACCTGAAGGTGCGGCCGATTCGTCACCGGCGCGAAAACCGAGTCCGGGCGCACATCTTCTTGTGCATGCTCGCCTACTACGTCCAGTGGCACATGATGGAGGCTTGGCGGCCGCTGCTATTCTCTGACGAGGACCAGCAGGCGAAGGCCACGCGTGACCCGGTTGCTCCGGCGAAGCGCTCCGAGGCAGCCCTGCGCAAGATACAAACCAAGAAGCTTGACGATGGGAGTCGAGCTTACAGCTTCCGCACGCTGCTGCTCCTTCTCACCAATATCGTCCGAAACAAGTGTCGGCGACCGGGGGCGGCACCGAGCGAGATGACCTTTGACGTGACCACAACACCAGACTCCAAGCAGCGCAGGGCCTACGAACTGCTGAAGGGTATCGCCGTGTAGACAGAAGCGCGTACCACCCGCCTGGCCTATACCTGTGGATTAACACGGGATGTTGGTTTTTTCAGTCAGGAACTTCAGTCTAGCTAGATGACTCTGGCGGACGAGAGCGACCATCTGGTCAATCGTGTCTGACTCTCGGACGTTGTGGCGTCCGGCGAATTCGTCCACGTAGCGGTGAAGGTGCTTCGGGCTCATCCGGTGGTACGTGCCGACGTAGCCGCGCTTGAGCATTGCCCAGAATGACTCGATGCCGTTCGTGTGGGCCTGCCCGTTGACGTACTCCTTGACGGAGTGGCGGACCGTAGGTGTACACCGACGACCACGGAGGTTACGAGGGGCTGCCGAACCACGAGACCCTGCTGGTAGAGATCGCCGCGTAGCTCACCCGAAAGGTCCACCGCACGGAGGCCGCCGTTGTAGTAGGCGATGTAGAGGATATCGTCTTCCACCCAGATGTTGTGCGTCCCCGCTTCCGGCACCTGATAGCGCGCGACTTCCTTCGGGTTGTCCCAGTCGTCCCATTCGACTACGTGGATCCACCCGGCGGCGCGCTCGGGCAGTGCATCGGGGTCGGTGTTCGACCCGTACGGGAAAGCCTCGTCGGCGGCGATGGCATAGAACTTACCGGTCGATTGACTGCGGTACGGGAACGCGGCGTGATTCCAGCCACTCGGGTAGGCGTACCTCCCGAGCATGACCGGGTTGTTAGGCGCCCCACCCTTGCCGCCCCCGCCGACGTCGACGACCTCATCGGTCCAGTTGGACGACCAGGCGATTCCGTCCACGACCCAGACATCGTGGATACCGTGGCCCGGCGTATCGAGCTCGAAGCGCCCCACGCGGTAGGGGTTCGTGGGATCCTCGATGTTGATGACGTCGTAGCGACGACCATTCGAGAGTGCGTAGACGTGGTTGTCGGCGATGAACACGTTGTGGACGCCACCATTCAGCTGATCGTCGTAGCGCGCGATGACCCGCACGCCGTCCGTGGGATTCGTGACGTCGAGGATGACGAGGCCGTTCTTGCGGTTGGAGGCACCTTCACGACTGATGACGGCGGTGCGGCCATCTTCGGAGACTTTGACATCGTTCACCGTCCGCGCGTCGACACGAACCATATCGACGAGCCGGATGTTGTGCGGATCGGTGACGTCCCAGAAGTAGGCGTGTCCGTCCGCGCCCCAGGTCCCGGTGATGGCATAGTCCCGACCGTCCGGTGCCTCCCAGACCCAGAGATCCGAGGTGTGCCGATCGCTCACCGCACCGTGTCCCACGATCTCGACGTTCTTCCGGACGTTTCGCGGCCCCACTTTCAGGGTCTTGTGCGCGGAGTGAGAGCCGGCGACGGCGATAATCGTGTGAAGACCCGGACGCTCGGCCACGAAGGCACCGTCCTCGAACACCTGGCCCATGGCACCCGGAGCGATGATGCCGTCGGCCGGCCGTGCGAACGGCGCGAACTGAACGGGGAACTCGGGAACTTCCCTGCCGCTTTCATCCAGCGCCTTCGCCTCGAAGTGGACCACGTCTCCGGTGCGAACCTCGTCGTGCGGCGCGGAAAGCTCGAAGGAGACGACCGGGTTCTCGATGACGTCAATGGTGATCGAGCCGTCGACGGACTCTGCGGTAGCGGTGAGCTTCACGCGCCCGGTCGCCTTCAAGGTCAGGTTGCCGAGCTCGTCCAGGCCGGCGACGGACGGGTTGTCCGAGCGGAGGCCCACGCTCACATCGGGGCGGCTCGTGTCCGTGATGTCGCGAACCTCGGTGGCGATGGGGACGACGGTTCCTTCGTAGAACACCGACGGAAGGTTCACGAAGGCCACGGATCTCACCGGGGGTTTGGGGATATTGACCGGGATCTCCACCGTCAGCAGCGCTTCGGCACGCCGGTCGAGATCCTCTGGGTCTTTCGGAACCATCACGATGAGCACATGCTCGCCCGGACGGTGGGCCTCGACGATGCCAGCCGGGTTCACACCCACGTAGCGCCGTCGCCGGGAGTAGAACATCACGGGACGGTCGAGCACCTTGCCGTCGTGGTCCTTGACGGTTGCGGTGAGTGTGGCCTTCTCACCTACCTCGAGCGTCAGCTCGGTGGGCTCCACGACGAGCTCGGCGGGGCCTCCGGTCGCCTCCTCGTCCTGGGCGAACGTCGGAACGCTTGTTGCGAGGGCGAGGCATGCAATAGCAAGAATCTTTGTTTTCATCGATTTCGTTCCTTACGAAGAAGAGAGCACCGACCGTCCCGGGCACGGGCACGGGCAGGGGCTAGGGTTCGGCGGCGGCGTTGCCGTACGAAGCGCCGCCGCCTCAAGGCACGCCTTTCCAGAAAATGATTCCGCCGGCCTGCTTGCCCACGTCGGCCACCTCCAGGCGCTCGCCCCCGGCGATGTCGTAAACCTCCACGCTTCCCGGCTCTCCGCCCACCCCCTCGATGCTGACGAAGGCATACTTGTCATCATCGGAGATCGCGACACCATGCGGCACGCGGCGCGTCGTCTTGACGCGCGACGTTTCCTTTCCTCTTTCGAGGTCCCAGAAGCCCACGTGCGCCCCGGATTTGTACGTTGCAACGAGCGTCTTGCCGTCCGACGTGACGGCCAGGTTGTACGGGCCCATTCCCGCGCCGGCATCGAGCTTCCGCGACACCTCCCACGCCTCGAGGTCGATCTCGTAGATGAAGTTGTCGCCGTTGCCGGCCACGTAGACTTTGCCTCCGGGCGTCGGCGACGTGGCCCAGGTGGGTTTCACCTTCGACGACATGCGCGTGAGAACGGAGTCATCTCCGCCCGGTCCGCTTCCGTGGAGATGCGCTTTGTCCAGAGGGGCGTCCTCGACCGGGCCGAGCGGCAGCACCCGCGCGACTTCGAACTTGAACGTGTCGACCTCGACGAGGTTGTCCCCCATCATGTTGACGGAATACAGTTTTGATCCCTTGCCGTTCATGCGGGCCCCGTGCGGCATGATGCCGGTGTCGATGCGTTCCACTTCGATCATCGTGCCCGTCTCGACGACAGAGATGCTGCCCGGCTCCATGTCGCCGTGAAGGTTGAAGTTCACGACGTAGAGGAGACCCGTGCTGGGCGAGACCTGCATCGTAGCGGGAAACATCCCTACCGGGACGTCGGCCAGCCACTCGTCCGTCTCGGCGTCGAACTTGTGGATCGAACCGAAAGGCATGCCGTGGGCAATGGACAGAAACCAGTACTTCCCGTCGGGGGAAATGTTGACTCCGTGAGGACCCTCCGTGTCGGCGGGGAAGCTTCCGACGGTGATCGTCTTCGCCACCTCGAACCCACTCGGTCCGAAGCGGAGCTTGTGAACGGTATCTTCCGACTCGGCGCAGACGTAGACGAAGTAGTTGCGCTGGGGCGCGGAGGCGGCCGCGGCAGTCGAGCTCACCGCCAGAGCGATGCCAAGGCCGACGCCGATGGAGCGAGCGGTCATTGCGGCTCTCCCATGTTTCGCTTCTTCTCGGGCTCGACGAGCTTTACCGCCCAGAGTCCGGAGTTGAAGTCGGCGACATAAACAAGGCCCTTGTAGGGTTGGGGCCCCCAGGCCATGGGCGCGTTCTTGATGAAGCCTTGCGGGTCGTAGGCGTGCCAGAAGGCGATCTCGCGCCCCTGCTTGTAGAGGTCGCCGCGGAGCTCTCCAGAGACGTCGACCACGCGCAGCCCGCCGTTGTAGTACGCCACGTAGAGGATGTCGTCCTCGACCCACAGGTTGTGCGTACCTGCCTCGGGCACCTGGTACCGTGCGACCTCGCGTGGCTCGTTCCAGTCGTCCCACTCGATCACGTGGATCCACCCGGCCGCGCGGCTGGGCACCTTGGCGTCCGGAGCGAAGCCCTGGGCTCCATAAGGAAAAGCTTCATCGGCGGCGAACATGAGGAACTTGCCGGTGGACTTGCTTCGATACGGAAACGCCGCGTGATTCCATCCGCTCGGGTAGGGGTAGCTTCCGAGCTTGACGGGATTGTTGGGCGCGCCACCTTTGCCCCCACCTCCCACGTCGACGGCCACCACGCCGTCTCCCCAGTTCGAGGAGTAAGCGATCCCTTTCTCGACCCACACGTCGTGAACGCCGTGGCCGGGCGTATCCAGCTCGAAACGCCCCACGCGATAGGGGTTCTTCGGGTCCTCGATGTTGACGATGTCGTAGCGACGACCGTTCGAGAGCGCGAACACGTGTCCCTCGTGGATGAAGACGTTGTGGACACCGCCATTCAGCTGATCGTCATAACGGGACAGCACAAGAACGCCGTCCGTGGGGTTCGACACGTCGAGGATCACGAGACCGTTTTTCCGGTTCGAAGCGCCCTCGCGGCTGATGACCGCGGTGCGGCCATCCTCCGAGACCTTCACATCGTTCACCGTACGCGCGTCGACCCGAACAGTGTCGACCAGCTGGATGTTGTTGGGCTCGGTCACATCCCAGAAATACGCGTGGCCGTCGGCTCCCCACGTACCGGTCATGGCGTAGTCCCTGCCATCGGGAGCTTCCCAGACCCAGAGATCGGACGTTTTTCGATCGCGAACCGTGCCGTGGCCGACGACCTCGACGTCCATCCGGATATCACGAGGAGTGATCGAGATCGTTCGCCGTGCAGAGTGCGGACCTACTAGCGCCACCACCGTGTGGAGACCGGGTCGCTCGGCAACGAACGTTCCGTCTGGCTCGATGAGCGCTGCCGCTCCCGGGGCGATGATCGTCTCTTCCGGTCGCGAGAAGGTTCCGAACTGGACGGGGTATTCCGGAACAGCAGCTCCGCTCTGGTCTTTCGCGATCGCCGCGAAGTGAAGAACGTCGCCCGTTCGCGCCTCGGCGGCATTGACTTCGAGCTCGAAGGAGACGACGGGGTCAGCAGAGACCTCGATGCTCGTCTCGGTGGACGCCGCTTCGGCCCTCGCGACGAGCGTCGCCGTGCCCGGAGACTTCAACGTGAGCTGTCCGAGAGCGTCGATGTCGGCGACGTTAGGCGTCCTGCTTTCGAAGCTCACCTCCACGTCTGTTCGGGTCGCGCCCGACGTATCGACGACTTCGGTCGCGACGGGAACCGTCGTGCCCGAGTAGAACCTCGATGGGAGCTCGACGAACGTGACCGATGCGACTGGAGGATTCGGAATGTGCACTTCGATTTCGACGCTCAACAACGCTTCCGCCCGTCGATCCGTACGCTCCGGATCTTCGGGCACCATCGCCACGAGGACATGGTCTCCCGGCCGGTACGCCTCGACGCCACCCGCCGGATTCACGCCGAGCCTGCGCCGCGCGCGAGAGTAGAAAACGACCGTGCGGTCCATCGGGGTTCCATCGGCGTCTTTGACGGTGGCGGTGAGTGTGGCTTTCTCGCCGACCTCGAGCGTGAGCTCCGACGGCTCGACGACCAGCTCGGACGGAACGGGACCCTCCTCCGCCTCCTCATTCTGTGCGAGCGCGACGGGGACTACGATGAGGACGAGGGCGCAAGCGAAAAGGAACAAACGTTTTAATCGCATTCTCTCGTGACTCCCAACGGGTCGCGCGCCCTTCTTCGGCACGTGCCGGATGGGGGGCGACCAGCGGCGATGAGGCTTGCCATGAGCCTCCATTTTTGTCACAGGAGCGCGCGGTTGCGCAATTCCAAAGGCGGGGGAGGGGCAAGAGCAAAAGGGCCACCCGCGCCCACGGGTGGCCCCGCCGTGCCCAAGGGACGCGTCACTGTCTTCCAGTGACGCAGGAGAAGAGCTCGAGAGGTAGTCTCTTCAGCTCATTCATTTGGGTATACGTGCAGTCCGGTCTAGAGTTCCGCTGTGCTGCCCGACTACCTGGCTCCCGGGCTCGACGTGATGCTGGTGGGTATCAACCCGGGGTTGCGCTCGGACGAGGTGGGTCATCACTTTGCCGGCCCGAGCAACCGTTTCTGGAAACTGCTCGAGGCCTCGGGGTTGACTCCGCGCCGTTACCGATACGAGGAAGACTCCCGTCTCGTGGAGCTGGGTATCGGTCTCACGAATATCGTTGCACGTTCCAGCCGCTCCGTGAGCGAGCTGACGCGAAGCGACTACGAGGCAGGCCGGCATGCGCTCCGCGAAAAGATACGGCGCTATCTGCCGGGCTCGGTGGCCTTCCTGGGGGTGACCGTCTACCGTGAGTTCGAGGCGCTCGGTCCCGCCGCGGCAGTCCGTTGTGGACGTCAGCTCCAGGTGCTCAAGGGCGCATTGTTCTTCGTGCTTCCCAATCCGAGCGGACGCAACGCCCACTACTCGTTCGAGGAGATGCTGGTCCACTGGAGGGCACTGGCGGAGTGGATCGCAAACAACAGGACAAAGGATCAACGCAAAGTCGCGAAGGTGCAGAGTCGCACCGGTAAACAGGAGAATCACAAAACCGGGACCGCCATCAACCGAATCCGTGAAAGGAAGTTTCGGGAAATTTAACGCGGAGACGCAGAGACGCGGAGAGGAACCGTGACGGAGAGATTCCCGGCATTCCAGAGCCGGGCAGGGTGTGCGCAATTTCTTGACTCTGCGCCTCTGCGCCTCTGCGTTGATATGTTTTTCCCGGGGTGCTGATGCCGGAGCTGCCAGAAGTCGAGATCGCTCGCGAGAACCTGGAGCGATGGCTCGACGGACGTCGCATCCGTCGCTGCCGGATCCACGACCCGCGGATGCTGGGCGGCCAGTCCCGTCGCAGCGTCGAGAAAGCCCTCGGCGGTGCGCAGGTGCGCGCGGTGAAGCGACGCGGCAAGTATCTCGTTCTGGAGCTGGCGGGGGACCGACCATCCGTCATCTCTCACCTGGGAATGAGCGGGAAGTTCCTGAAGCGCGAGGGCTCCGAGGACAATCCGCCCGCGACCCGCGTCGAGCTGTCGCTCTCTCGCGGCGAGCGCGTCCTGATGTCCGACGTGCGCCGCCTCGGACGTTTTCGTCTCCTCGACGAGACCGAGGCAAAGCGGCTCGAGAAGCTCGGAATCGAGCCACTCGGGCGCGCGTTCACGGTGAAAGCGCTGCAGTCGCTGGCGGCGAAGACGCGGCTCCCGGTGAAACTCTTTCTCATGGACCAGAACCGCCTCGCTGGTATCGGCAACATCCAGGCTGCCGAGGCGCTCTTCCTTGCCGGGATCCACCCTTCTCGCATCGCCTGTGAACTGAGCGCCGAAGAGCTCCGGCGCCTGCATCGGGCGATCCGTCGGACGATTCGCGAGACGTTTCGGCGAGCGCGTTCCGAAGAGGTACGCTACGTTCAGGACAAGGGCGGCTCCAGTCGATTTCACGTTTACCGTCGGAAAGGGGAGCGCTGTAGCGTTTGCGGAAACGTGGTGAGGCGCTTCGTTCAGGGGGGGCGGCCGACCTATTTTTGCCCGGTGTGCCAGAAGTGAACCAGCCGTGAGCTAAGGGCCCGCGCAAGAATAACTTCACATTTTGGGACGCCGATCCATCCCGTCTGGCTGCGTTGCTCGCCGCCTTCCGCAGCGAGCCTGTCGAGCGGAGGGCTAGGCCGCGTCAGCGGCCGAAGTGGAAAGGTGCTCATATATCTAGATATTATTCACTTCTCGCCCCTTGCCAGACGGGCGCCTCGACGCCCGAAAATGCGAACTTATTCTTGTGCGAACCCCAAATGAGGAAGAAATGAAGCACGATGAGTGGCGTCTCGAGACGCGAGTCGTCCACGGTCACAGAAGGGGACCGCGGAAGAACGAGCCGGTAACGACGCCGATCCACCTGTCGTCGACCTTCGAGGCGACCGACGTCGAGGAGCAGGTCCAGCTCGAGGAAGACAAGGCCGATACTTTCTACACACGCTACGGGAATCCTACCTTGAGCGTGGCAGAGCAGATGGTGGCCGAGCTCGAGGCGACGGAGTCGGCCGCCCTGTTCGGCTCAGGAATGGCGGCCATCACCACGTCGCTCCTTTCCTTTCTCGAGAAAGGGGACCACGCCGTGTTTCAGCGAGAGATCTACGGGGGGGCGCACCGTTTTGCCAGCGAGATTCTCCCTCGCTACGGCGTCGATGTGAGCTGGGTGAATGCCCAAGACACCGACGGTTTTCGGCGGGCGATCGTGGACGGCACCCGTCTCGTTTATGTGGAAGCGCCGACGAACCCCACCTTGAAGCTGGTGGACATTCGCGAAGTCGCGAGCTCGGCGAAGGACAAGGGTGCTCTCACGTTCATCGACTCCACGTTCGCCACGCCCTACAACACGCGCCCGGCGGAGCTGGGTATCGATGGTGTCCTTCACTCGGCAACGAAGTACCTTGGCGGGCATTCGGATCTCCTGGCTGGGGCGCTGGCCGGTTCGCGGGAGCTCGTTGACCGGGTCAAATCACACCTCCGGGTGCTGGGAGGTATTCTCGACCCGCATGCCGGCTACCTTCTTCTGCGAGGGCTGAAGACCCTGGGGATGAGAGTTCGCCGCCACAACGACAACGGACTGGCAGTGGCGCGGTTCCTCGAAGGCCATTCCAAAGTCGACGCGGTGTTTCACCCGATGCTCGTATCGCATCCGCAGCACGCGCTGGCTCGGGAGCAAATGACCGGTGGTGGTGGCGTCGTCAGCTTCGAGGTCGACGGTGGTCTTCCCGCCGCCCGGCGCTTCGCCAATGCCGTCCAGCTGATCCGCGTCGCCCCGAGTCTCGGCGGAATCGAGTCTCTGCTGTCGATTCCGTGTCTGACGTCGCACGCCATGCTCACGCCCGAGCAGAGGGAGCGGGCTGGCATCGCCGATGGGCTCGTCCGTCTGGCGCTGGGGGTGGAAGCCCCTGAGGATTTGATCGCGGACATCGATGAGGCTTTGAAGTTCGTGTAGCTTCTGTACCCCAAACCATGCTATTTTGGGTCCTGCGGTTGGGGTTCGCTCTCAAACCCAAAGCCGTCAAGCCCTCCTCCCCTGAAGGAAGTCAACACCTGCGGCTCGGAGTCTCTCAGCGCGTCGGGGTTGCGGAACGATCTACGGGAGAGATCAATGAAATATCGTCAGCGAGGCTACCGCGAAGACGAGCACGACGACGAGCGCAAACAGAAACGACGCGAGCCGCGCGAGCCGGATCTCGGCAACCGAGAGCAGATTCGAATGCTTCGGCACGCCATCGATCGGAACGTGACGCTGGTGGTGCGGTGCAGCCGGTGCGGGCACCAGGTTCCTCGGCGCCAGCTCGAGATCGACCAGAACACGACCTGCAGCAAGTGCAAGACACCGCTTCATTCGTGTCGGCATTGCAAGAGTTTCGATCCGCATGCCCGGTTCGAATGTCGCGCCCCCATCGAAGAACGTATCGCTGACAAGGGAGCGGCCAATGCCTGCGAGCAGTTCAAGCCGGCGGAGGCGATCGACGCGACGGCGCGTCGGGCCGATACCACGGAAGACGCGCGTTCCGCGTTCCACAAGCTGTTCAAGAGCTGACCGCCCGATCGATGGTCGACAGCTGGCGCGGGGAGGGCCAGGTGATTCCGTCCGCTGATCCGCTTCTCGCTCGAGCGCTCGTTCCCGCTGGCTCGTTCGGCATGGGTTCGCGAGGACGGCGCGATGACGAGGAGCCGCCCCATCGCGTCTTCGTCTCGGCGTTCGAGATTGCCCTGACGCCGGTGACGAACGAGCACTACGCCAGATATCGGCGAAGCACGACAACCGAGCCTCCGCTCTGGTGGGAGGACGAGCGGTTCGACGACCCGAACCAGCCGGTGGTCGGTGTCAACTGGATGGAAGCACGCGCATTCTGTCGCTGGCTCGCGGGCGAGAGCGGGCTTGCGATCCGGCTTCCCACCGAGGCCGAGCGAGAGAAGGCATCTCGCGGCGGCCGCGAGAGAACGGCCTTTCCGTGGGGCGACGACCCCGAGGATGGAGGACACGAGAACATCGTGGGCCCGCTCGATGGCCCGGACCGCGTTGCGCTCCTGGCGCCGAATGACTACGGCCTCTACAATATGGCCGACCTCGTCCACGAGTGGTGCCTCGACGGGTACGACCAGAGTTTCTACGCGCGCTCGCCGCGCCAGGATCCTTGCGCCCCGCCTCGAAAACGCCGGGCGGCGCGCGGTGGCTCGTGGCGTCACCATCGTGTCGTGACGCCTTGTGCCGCTCGCTCGAGCCTGCCCCCGGAGTTCCACTACTCGGATTTCGGCTTTCGCTGGGTCATTGGACCCCGTCCCTGTGGGTGAGGGCAAGCCGACGTGCTCTTCGCCGGCAGCTCCGGATACAGCTTCAAGGAGTGGGTGGGGAACTTCTACCCACCGAAGACTTCCTCGAAAAACTTTCTCGCCTACTACGCCTCCGAATTGAATAGCGTCGAGATCAACTACACGTTCCGGCGCTTCCCGAAGATGGAGCTTATCGACAGCTGGGCCGAGGCCACGCCGGAGGACTTCAAGTTCTCCGTGAAGATGCACCGGAGCGTGACGCACATGGCACGGCTCAAGGCGGTTTCACAATCGGTCGAGGATTTCATTGAGGCACTCGTACCGCTCGGAGTGCGACTCGGCGCCGTTCTCTTTCAGTGTCCTCCGTTCTTCAAGCTCGATCTGGAACGACTGGACACGTTTCTTTCCGAGCTCCCCTCGGGCCACCGCTACGCGCTCGAGTTTCGCCACGAATCCTGGAACGACGCGACCGTCGTCGACCGATTGAAGGAAGCCGGCGTCGCCTTGTGTGCCGCCGAGGTGGAGATCGGAGAGACGGAGTTCACCCGCACCGCACCGTTCGCTTATCTGCGCTTGCGAAAACCCCCGCCGTACACGGACGACGAGATCTCGAAAGTGTATCGCTTGCTCGAGCGGATATCAGGAGAGGTCGAAGACACCTACCTCTATGTGAAGCACGATGACGAGGGCCTCGCGCCCGAGAGCGTGAAGAAGATCGTGGGCTTGGCGGGAAGCGGATAGCGGATTCGCCGGGTACGGGAACGGGTTCAGCGGACCTTGATGCTGTCCACCAGGTCCTTGTTGTTCTTCGTCTTCTTCATCTTTTCCAGAAGAAGATTCATCTGTTCCGTCGGTTTGAGTCCGGCCAGAGCCCGCCGCAGCAGTCGGACCTTCGGGAGCTCATCGTCATCCAGCAGCATCTCCTCGCGCCGGGTGCCGGAGAGAGAGATGTCGATGGCGGGGAAGATTCGCGACTCTGCGAGCCGCCGGTCGAGAACGAGCTCCATGTTCCCCGTGCCTTTGAACTCATTGAAAATGACCTCGTCCATCTGGCTCCCGGTATCGACGAGAGCCGTGCCGAGGATCGTGAGAGTTCCGCCGTCCTCGATATTGCGGGCGGCGCCGAAGAACTGGCGAGGGAACTCGAGGGCGCGTGAGTCGATGCCTCCGCTCATCGTCTTGCCACGTCCCCTCTGTTCACGGTTCGATGCGCGTCCGAGCCGGGTAATGGAGTCGAGCAGAATGACGACGTCCTCGCCCATTTCGACCAGGCGTCGCGAGCGTTCGAGAACCAGTCGGGCGACCCGCAGGTGATTGGCGCTGGTACCGTCCGACGTCGAGGCGACGACCTGGGCGTTCACGGTGCGGCGCATGTGTGTGACTTCCTCGGGCCGCTCATCGATGAGCAGCACGTAGAGGTGGATCTTGGGGTAGTGCTCGGCGATGGCGCAGCCAATCTGCTCCAGGAGGATCGTCTTGCCGGTCTTCGGAGCTGCTACAATGAGGCCACGCTGACCACGGCCGATGGGGGTTATCAGGTCGACGACCCGCATGGACAGGGGCGCGTCGGGGCTCTGCGATATCCTCAGACGCTTGTCCGGATGCTCGCTCACGAGCTCCGCGTAGGTCCGCGGCGGCGGCAGCTCGTCGAGGCGAAAACCGTTGATGGATTTCACCGCCGTCAGCTCCCGCATTGGTGCTCCGCCACCACCGCGCCGGTGGTTACGCCGCGAGCGCACCTGCCCGGAGGGGCCAGAGATATAGTGGCCCTCTTTCAGGTAGTGCTTGGCGATAAGACGTCCGGGAACCCGCACGTCCTCGGGTCCCGGAAGGAAGTTGTTTTTTGGCTGCCGAAGATGACCGTTGCCTTGCTGCTCGATCTCGAGCACGCCCTCGGCCACCGACGCAGACGCACCTTGGCGATTCATGTGTTTCTTATGGAGCGTTGCGGCCAATCGTTTACCGTCAGGAAAAGAGCTGATTGGTTAGCAACGGTCCTGCCTGGGAAGATCGGACAGGTCCTTTCAAAACTCTCAGCAGGCATGTTATCAGATTCTCGGCTCGAAGCAAACTCCATATGGCCCAATCTCGATGTCGCCCGGGCGGCCGCCCAGCGGGGGCTCGGGACGCCTTCAGGAGACCCTGCGCGCTCCGTTCGTGTCAGTACGCCATTGGTTCCAGGAGGAAGCCAAAGTGACGCCCAAGAAAACCAGTAAAACCAAGTCGGTTCAAACCGAATCCGACGGTGAGCGCTATCGCGCCTTCGTGCTCGTCCAGACCGTACCCGGGCGAGTCGAAGGGGTCATTCGCACCTTGAGACGCATGCCCCCGGTGCTCACCGTGGATTCCGTGACTGGCCCCTACGACATCGTTGCCTTGATAGAAGTCGCGGCACTTCGGGAACTCTCTCATGTCGTGGCTGGCACCATCGGTGGCCTGCGTGGCGTTACGCGAACGACCACGCTGCTCTGTACCTAGGGCCCTGGTGCCTAGGACCCTCAGCGGGACGCGCAGGGTGAATTGTCCAGAAGGTGGAGGGGTCGCGTCAAGTGCGAACACCGGCCGGTTGCAATTTCCACCATCAGCGGTAGGATCCCCGCTCGCACGACGGCATCCAGAAGAGGGGTATCCATGTCGGAGAAAGGTACGATCGTCGAGTTGCAGGCCAACGGCAGTTCATCTCGTGGTTATCTGAGCAAGCCCGATGGCGGCGGTCCCGGGGTCATCGTGATCCAGGAATGGTGGGGTCTGGTCGGCCATATCAGGAACGTTGCCGATCGCTTCGCTGCGGCCGGCTATGTGGTGCTCGCGCCGGATCTGTACCACGGAGAGGAGACCACGTCGCCCGACGACGCGGGGAAGCTCATGATGGCCTTGAACATCGATCGGGCGGAGAAGGATCTCCGGGGTGTGGCCGACTACCTCGCGGGCCAGGCTTCGGGAGACCGGCTCGGCGTCGTCGGCTTTTGCATGGGCGGTCAGCTGGCATTGTACGCGGCGAGCAAGAACGAGAACATTGGGGCCTGCGTCAACTTCTACGGCATTCATCCCAATGTAAAGCCCGATCTAAAAGCCCTAAAAGCTCCGGTTCTGGGCCTCTTCGCGGAGAACGACGGATTCGTGAATCCGGACGTGGTGCGAGAGCTCGAGAGCAATTTGAAGGCCGCCGGGGTCGCGACCGACTTTCACATCTACCCCGGTGTCGACCACGCGTTCTTCAACGATGAGAGTGACGTCTACGACGAGAGCGCGGCGGGTGATGCCTGGAACCGCGTGCAGGCTTTTTTCGACAGATATCTCAAGAATTCTTGAAGCGCTGAGCGAAGCGCCCGACGCCCCGCATCCGCCGGCCGAGCGCGAGCAGGAGCTTGACCTCGCGGCTCGTGAGACCGAGACGCCCGAAGAGCTCGCGCCACTCAACGAAGCGGGCCTCCGGATTCTCCACCGGAAGAAATCCGATCGCCAGCATTCCCTCTTTGAGGAGCGCGTAGGCGCGCTCGATGTCTTTCACCGAGGCGCGCTCGGGTAGGCTCTCTTCTTCCACCGGAACGCTGCCGGCAAGGAAGACTTCGTACGCGGTCACCATCACCGCCTGCGCCAGATTCAGGGAAGATTGTGCAGGATGGGAGGGAACTCTCACCCGCCTCTGACACTGGAGAAGCTCCTCTTCGGTGAGCCCCTTGGATTCGCAGCCGAAGACGAGCCTGACGCTCGCCTCGGGACCGAGCGCCGCCACCTCCCCGGCCATCTGGCGCGGTGTGAGCGGTTCCACTCGCATTCCCTCGCGACCGGCGAGCCCGGCCACGTAGACCGCATCGCCGACGGCTTCGGGAACGGTCTCGAAGACGCGGGCATTCTCCAGAACGTCTTCCGCACGCCAGGCCATGCGCCAGGCTTCGACCGTGCGCCAGTCACACGGGTCGACGAGGTCGAGCCCCTCGAGACCGGTGTTTGCGATGACTCGTGCGACCGCTCCGACGTTGGCGGAGCGTTCCGGGCGGACGAGAACGACACGAACGCGAGGCATCACATCAGCATCCAGCATTCGGCATCCAGCCCGAAGTATCATCAACCAGAGCTACCAGCTTCCAACTACGTGCTTCCAAGGTCAAGAGCGAAGCGGTCGCGCCACGGCGGCTACCGGGTACGGGAACGGAAAAAAGAACGGGCAGGGGCACGGGACCCGTGGTGCAGCTACTGGGATGCTGATCGTGGTCGATGATACGCCTTATAACAACGTCCAGGGCGACGAGCGTTCCTTCAGACTGCCATACCGCAAGTGGCGGGAGCTTCTCTTCGTCGGCGCCATGGTGCGCAGGGGCGAGCTCTACGAACGCGACCCATCGAGACCGCTCCCACCGTTTCGCAACCCCAGGTTCTTCGCCGCCGGCGTCCGCTTCCGCGTGGATCGACAAGGAGACTGGATTCTCCTGGAACGTGTCGAGGACTAGTCCTCGAGTGCGCGAAGGAGATCGCCGAGCTTGTCCACCGCAATGCGCTCCTGCTCGCCGGATCGAAGGTCCCTGAGCATGACCGCGTTCTCCTTCCATTCGTCGGGACCCACGATGACGGCGAAACGCGCTCCGGCCTGGTTTGCCGCTTTGAGGTTTTTTCCGACGCCCGCCGGCGTGTAGGGCGTCTCCGAGGAAATGTCGGAGAGCCGCAGCGTTCGGGTGACCTTTCGCGCGGCTTCGAAGAGCTCTTCGCCGACCGGAATCACCAGGACGTCCACGCGCGCCGGCTGCTCGGGAAACAACCCCCGGTCGCTCAGCATGAGAGACAGCACGACGTCGCCCATTCCGAATCCGAGCGCCGGCATGGCCGGTCCTCCCATCGTGGCAATCAGATCGTCGTAGCGGCCGCCACCGCAGATGGCGCGCTCCTTTCCTTTTCGGTCGTAGAGCTCGAAGACGATGCCCGTGTAGTAGGCGAGGCCGCGAACGATGGAGAAATCCACTTCGACGAGCTCTTCGAGCTCCTGCTCGGCGAGCAGCGAGAGGTAGGTTTCCAGCGTTTCCGCGGCCTTCCGCGAGACCGAGTCGGCATCGGGGTGTTCCCGGTACCAGTCGAAGACGGAGACGGCTCCGGAGCAGAGATCGTACAGCTCGGAGACCGCGTTCCCTGGAACGCCGGCGTCGCCGAGAAGGGCCCGGAAGGTCTCCTGTGAGACCCTCCGAAACTTGTCGATCGCGGTGTAGACGGCCGGAATGTTGTCCTCGGTGACCTCGAGGGCTTTGAGGACACCGGCGACGACCCGCCGGTCGTTCACCCGTGCCAGCACGTCGTCCTTGCCGAGGCCCAGCTCACGCTGGATCTCGAGCGCGACGGCCAGGAGCTCGGCGTCGGCTTCGATGGCCCGCGAGCCGATGATGTCCACGTTGAGTTGGAAGTGCTCCCGCAGGCGTCCCCGCTGCTTCTCTTCGTAGCGGAACAGTTGAGGGATGGAGAACCACTTGATCGGTCTGGGCAGATTTCCGGCACGGGCCGCGATCATACGGGCCAGGGTCGGGGTCATCTCCGGCCTGAGAGCCACGTGGCGGCTTGCCTTGTCCTGGAAGTTGTAGAGCTGCCGAACAATCTCGTCACCGGACTTTCGTGTGTAGAGCTCCAGATACTCGACCGGCGGTCCGTCGAACTCCGCGAAGCCGAATCGACGTGCCACTCGTCGCCAGGCCTCGAACACGTGTGTGCGCCGCGCCATCTCCGGTGGGAAGAAGTCACGAAAACCCTTGAGGGCTTGCATCCACAGATTGTAAGCAACTCAGCATCCAGCTACCAGCATCCAGTAACTGTACCGCCAGTTCCCCTGCCCCAGCCCGAGCCCGTGCCCCTGCCCGTCCTTGGTTTCCTGGGCTGGATGCTGGATGCTGGATGCTGAGAGCTGGCTCACACGGAGGCTGTTTGTTCCGGACCACCGGTGTTCTCTATAATCGCTCGCCTGCGAGGCACGTTGTCATGTCGTCAAGGGGGTATCGATGAGTCCAGTCGCGGCGGCCTTGGGCTGCCTCGTCCTTTACCTGATCGGCTATAACCTGTACGCCAAGCGCATCGCGCGGAATGTCTTCCAGCTCGACCCGGACGCTACGACGCCAGCCCACGAGCTCAAGGACGACCAGGACTACATCCCCGCCCGCAAATACGTGCTGTTCGGCCATCACTACGCCTCCATTGCGGGCCTGGCACCCATGCTCGGGCCCGCCATCGCCGTGATGTGGGGGTGGGTTCCGGCCATGCTGTGGGTCGTTGTTGGGACGATACTCATCGGCGCCGTTCATGACTTCAGCGCCCTCGTCGTGAGCATGCGGAACAAGGGAAAATCGATCGGAAAGGTGGCGGAGAACATCATCGGCCCCCGCGCGAAGAGCCTGTTCCACGCTATCATCTTTTTCCTCATCGCGCTCGCGATGGGTGTCTTCGTACAGGTGGTCGCGCAGCTGTTCTCGGCAGCGTTCTACCCCGAGGCGGTCTTTCCGACCTTTGCCCTCATGGGGCTGGCCGTCGGCATGGGGATTCTCTTCTACAAGAAGGGCTTCGCTCTCGGGCCACTGACCGCCGTTGGATTCGCTTTGACGCTGGGCGCCGTCGTTCTGGGCGTGGTGATGGTGAAGCCGGATCTCTCCATCCCTTCCTGGAGCTATATCCTGCTCGGATACGCGTTCCTGGCATCCGTGCTTCCGGTCTGGCTGTTGCTCCAGCCACGTGATTTCCTGAACTCGCTCATCCTCTATTTGGGACTCGGCGGCATCTTCGTCGGGTTCTTGTTCCTGAAGCCGAGCTTTGCCGCGCCCGCTTTCGACCCGGCGCCGAGCGGTGCACCGTCGTTCTATCCTTTCGTGTTCATCGTGATCGCCTGCGGTGCCGTCTCCGGTTTCCACGGGCTGGTCTCATCGGGGACCACCGCCAAGCAAATCAGCAAGGAAACGGATGCTCTGTTCATTGGCTACGGGGGCATGGTCGGCGAGAGCCTTCTCGGGCTCGCGGCGGTTCTCGCCTGTACCGCCGGTTTCGCCAGCCGGGCGGCCTGGAGCGCCCACTACTCCAACTGGAACTCTGCCCAGGGGTTGGCGGCCAAGCTGGATGCGTTCATCTCCGGCTCCGGTGTCTTCATTGCGACGCTCGGCATACCAGAGGACCTGGCGAAGGCCTTCGTCGCTCTCGTCGCCGTTTCGTTCGCGCTGACCTCACTCGACTCCTCGACCCGGCTCCTCCGCTACAACATCGAGGAGATCTCCGAGACCATCAAGGTCCCCGCCCTCGGGAATCGTTACGTCGCCTCGGCGCTCGCGGTGGGCGCCATCGGATTTTTCGCGCTTCTCGAGATCAACGGCCAACCGGCTGGACTGGCGCTTTGGGCGCTGTTCGGAACGACCAATCAGATCATGGCAGGTCTGACTCTGCTGACGGTGACGCTGTACCTGGTACTGCGGAGGCGAAACTACTTCTACACCCTGATTCCGATGGTCTTCATGCTGGTCACGACGGTGGTGGCCATGGTCTCGAACGTGAGGCTCTACTTCAATCAGGGGAACTATCTGCTCTTGACCGTGGGAAGCATTCTCCTGGTCCTTGCCGTGTGGCTGATCATCGAGGGCGTGCTTCGCTTCACCAGCGCACGAGAGGAAGCTATGACCGAGGTGCGGGAAGCGTTTTATTGATAGCGGAACCTGCCCTCTCCCGCTCTGCGGGAGAGGGGGGACCGTCGCCGACATCGATTCCACCGGCGACGGTGGGTGAGGGTGTCGTCACCGTGCGCAGGTGAGATGTCGCCCTCCATCAATCGACATCGTCGATCCGGTGATCCATCCCGCTTGATCCGAAGCGAGGAACAGGATCAAATCCGCCAGATCCTTTGGCTGCCCCACCCGGCCAATCGGATGCGTCGTCTTGCTGTGCTCGAGAAAAGCGGCGTACTTCTCTTCGTCCAATCCGCCCTTCCGGTGAAGCTCGGTGACGACCACGCCGGGATTGACGGAATTGATGCGCACACCCTTGGCCGCCAGCTCGAGCGCGGCGCAGCGCGTGAGCTGGTCCTGGGCGGACTTGCTCGAACAGTAGGCGAGGACACCCGGAAACGAGCGGAGTCCGTTCACACTCGAGACGTTGACCACGTTTCCTTTTCGCTCGAGAAGCGTTGGAAGTGCGAGCTGCGTCAGGTGGAAGACGGAGACCACGTTGATGTCGAACATCTTCTGCCAGTCCTCGAGGGAGGTATCTTCGATCGTGCCGAAGGCGATGATGCCCGCCGCGTTCACCAGAATGTCGAGCCCCTCCCAGCGAGCCAGCGTTTCGTCCACGATCCGGCGTCGGTCGTCCTCTTTGGTGAGGTCCGCGGCAACCGCGATGGCCGATCCGCCGTCGCGTTCGATTTCTGAGACCAGCTCATCGAGTCGATCCTGACGCCGTGCTACCGCAGCCACCCGCGCGCCCTCACGACCGAGCCCTGTCGCCGTGGCCTTGCCAATGCCGCTCGAGGCCCCGGTGACGATCGCTATCTTTCCTTCGAAGCGTTTGTCTGTCATTGCGTTCCTCCCGATCAATGAAGCATCCAGTATCCGGAATCCAGCATCCAGGCGGGAGCGCTTCCAATCTCGGCGTCAAGCTACCACGTTCCCGTGGGACGCTGTATGTTCTTCAGGTCCGGAGTTGTCCGGAATTAGCCGCTAACCGGCCCGAAATGAGAATCCTGTACAGGTTGTGCCCGTCGCTGAACGAAGCCTCGTTTCGAGCCCGAGCCCGTTCTCCTTTGCGAGGGATCGACAAGGACGATTCTCAGCATTCGGGCTCAGGCGCGGGCTCGTTTACGGGCAAGGGAACTGGCGATGCCGTAGCTGATTGCTGGAATGCTGATTGATGCCCGAGCTGCCCGACGTCGAGATCTACATCGAGGCGCTACGCGAACGCATTCAGGGCGAGGCTCTCGAGTCCATTCTCATTCGGACGCCGTTTCTCCTTCGCTCGATCGCGCCGGCACCCGCGGAGCTTCGTGGGAAGCGCGTCGTCGGCCTGCGCCGTATGGGCAAGCGCATCGTTACCGAGCTCGAGGGCGAGTATTACATCGTGCTGCACCTGATGATTGCGGGTCGGCTTCACTGGAAGCCACGGTTGGATGGTGGCCCGCCGCCGAAGCTCGCGGCCAGGCGCGGCCTCGCCCGGTTCGACTTTTCCTCGGGCTGGCTCGCGCTGACCGAAGCGGGCTCGAAGAAGCGTGCATCCCTTCATCTCGTGAAAGGTGCCGCCGAGCTGAGGCCGCTCGATCCGGGAGGGCTTGAAGTCTTGTCATCGAGCGAGGCGGCGTTTGCCGAGCGGCTGGCGCTCGAGAACCACACGCTCAAACGCTCATTGACGGACCCTCATTTGTTCAGCGGCATCGGAAACGCCTACTCGGATGAAATCCTCCACCGCGCCCGACTCTCACCGGTGAAATGGACGAAAAGGCTCACGGAGGAGGAAATCGCACGTTTGTACCAGGCGACTCGCGCGACGCTACAGGAGTGGCTCGAGCTCCTGCGGGAGCAGACGAAAGGCCTTTTCCCCGAAAAGGTCACCGCTTTTCGACCGACCATGTCGGTGCATGGTCGCTACGGTAAACCCTGTCCGGACTGCGGAGGTCCCGTGCAGCGGATCGTCCATGCGCAGAACGAAACGAACTACTGTCCGCAATGTCAGACGGGAGGACGCCTTGTGGCCGATCGCGCCCTGTCGAGGCTTCTGAAGGAAGATTGGCCGAAGAGCCTCGAAGAGCTGGAGGAGCGAAAGGCGCGGTTCAATCCGAAAGATTCCTAGGAGAGGCGGTCTGCAGGAGCGAGACGAGCCTCGATGCCGCGGCCGGTGTTTCGACCACGCTTTTGATGACGATGTCCCGAGCTTCGAGCTTCTTTCCGTAGAGCTTCTTGTTGGCTCCGCCGTCGGGTCTGAGGGTCGAGCCCTCCAGGGAGACGCCGGCGAAGAGACCGCGCGAGCGGGAATAGGTGAGAATCTCGGCCCGCATCGCGGCATCGGTGGAGGCACCCGTCGCGCGCCCTTTGGGCCCAGCGGCTGCCGAAGCATCCGCACCCAGCTTGACCTTGCTCTTCAGCAGCGATTCGGCGCCCTTCAGGTTCATGACCAGAAACACGAAATCCGTGGCCTGCCCGCCGAGCTGAAAGCCGATGTTGCCACCCTCGAGCCGATACATGGCTGGTGCACCCCAAGGTCCGTCGAAATCCTTGCCTCCCCGACAGAGCATCGCACCCTTGCCGTAGCTCCCCCCGATTCCGAGGGCGAACTTCTTGACCGAGGGCATGATAACCAGGCACTCGGCCTTGTCGATGAGCTCCTGGGGAACACCGTCGGGCAGATCCAGGATCTCCTGGATGACCTCCGCACTCTTGCGAAGGCGCTCCTCTTCCTTGCTGTCGGCGAAAGACGGTACCGCCACAGCGAGACACAGCAGACCGAGCCAGATTCGCATTTTGAATATCACCCCCTATTGCTAGGATATCCCTAGATTACGCACTGCCGGCGCCAAACGCCAGCCTGCCGAGCGGCAGCCACCGCGTCTGCTGCGAGACCGGCCCGAAAGGGCCGATAGCACACCGAGCGCCGAGCGAGGAGCGAGGCGCCGCGCGGGGCGCAATCGACTTCCGTTCATGCGACCTGTTTTCGATAGTTCCAGAACGAATCCCAGGCGCCCGTGCTTCGGAAGACACAGCGCAGCGCGAGCATTGCATCGGCCCCAGCGGCGTGCCATCTCATCCCGACTCGCTTCATCCTTTGTTGCATAACGTGGCTCACGGCACTTTCCACGGCACCGCTGCCGATGTAGTAGCCGCTTTGTCGAAACGTTCTGTATTTCATTCGATGCCCGTTTCTCTCGAGGTAGCCGGTGAGCTTGTCGATCTCTTCGTCTTTGGAACGATGACGCTTTTTCAGAAACCGCAAACCCTCGATCACCTCATCCACGGCGTCTTCGTATAGACGGTCGAGTTGCGATTTGCGCCACTGTGCGGCTTCGTCGGTGCCTTCGCCGAAAACCACCCGTGCCACAGGGCTGATATTCTCGTCGGCGTGATACCAATCAAGGATCTCGACTCGATCGGTGAACAGCTCCTCCGCAAGATTCCAAATCCACGGCGCACCGTCACCCAGGATGACGACCTTGCGAGACTCCGCCCCCATTGAGCAAGAGCGAGGCCACAAAACCTCGCCGAGTGCTTCGGGGCTACCTCGAACCCCTACGACCTGTCGTTCGGTCAACTCTCCGCGTCCGGGCTTGCTCTGCACACGCCCTTGCTCGGTATAAAGGCAGCCTAGCTTGACTTCCTGCCAGCGGCCGTCCACGAATACCATCCCGCCGTCTATCCCTATGTACAGCGGTCCCTTATGGCGTCTGCCCGTTCCAGCTTCCACCTCGTTCGCAGGCTCTTTCGAAAAACCCTCCGCCTTTTTCCCATCGGTGCCTACCAAGCTTTGAATCTTCTCGGAGCTCACGACCACCCCGGTGAACTTTCGCAGCAATTGCTCGCTCGCCGAGCGGTAGGGTTCGCAAGCCTTACAAGAGTTGTCGCTGTTGGCAGGAGTGATCGATGCATTAGAAGGCTCGGACTTCAGACGCTCTCGCCCGAGTCGTGTCGCGCCAGCTCGCCGAGCGCATAGCCCGCCACGCAGGATGACCAGAACGTCGTGGCGAAGATACCGATGCAGAAAAGAAAGATGCCGAGCTGCGCGAGGAAACTCGCCAGGACGATGGTGAGCAGCGCGAGCACGTAGACCGAGCTGTGATTCTTGATGAACTCGACATTGGCTCCGAACTCGAAAGCGGCTCCGACGCTGTCCGTTCGAATGAAGCGAACCATCGCCGCAGGCACGTAGCAGATCATCGCAAGCGACAGCAGAAAGAAGATGCCGTAGCCCGCCAGGATAGCGAGCGTTATGAGCACCTCGATGCCATGGGGTACGTTGTCTTCGCGCTCTCCGAGCGCCAGCGCACCGCCGAACGCGAGGACGAGCACGATGAAGATCAGAGCGACCGCCAGCGTGTGACCAAGGTAGACGGCGAGTCCTCGCAGCCCATCGACGAAGATAGCGCCGAGGTCGTCCCATTCCGGCAGCGGATACTGCTCACCTTTCATGGTTCGGCGCGCCAGATGAATGACGTACCCCATGATGAAGATCGATCCGATGGCCAGACTAGAAAGGATCGAAAACAATGCGCCAATCAGGATTTTCGGAATCCAGTCGGGATCGTGGAACACGAACTGCAGGGCGTTGGCGAAATCGTAGCCTTCGCCGGGCCTACGCTCAGGGCCGGAAACGGCGTTTTCGGACATGCGGTTCTTATAACAATTGAGCGTTCGAGAAGCCAGCCTCGAGGACGAGAAAGTCATTTGATTCCGGGCTCGCTCGCACTTACATTAGAAAGCTTAGGGTTCGCGCAAGAATAAGTAGGGCTTCAGGAAAGGCGAGAACGATGAACGAACCTGTCCATAACCCGCTCGGGACGAAGGGGCACCTCGACGTGCCGGAAGGCAGAGCTTCCGTTTTCCAGCTCGAGGCTCTGGAAAGCCAAGGGCTGGGAACGATTTCCCGTCATCCGTTCTCCATCAAAGTGCTTCTCGAGACGGTTCTGCGGAACTGTGATGGCGGGATCGTTACCGAGGCGGACGTCGAAAGGCTCGCTCGCTGGAACGCGGCCGAGCCCGGAGACAGCGAAGTTCCCTTTCAGCCGGCACGCGTCATTCTGCAGGACTTCACCGGAGTGCCGGCGGTCGTCGACCTGGCGGCGATGCGCTCGACCATGAAGCGTCTCGGTGGGAACCCAGCGAAGATCAACCCCGCCGTGTCGGTGGATCTGGTCATCGATCACTCGGTTCAGGTCGACGTCTTCGGCACGCCGCTCGCGCTCCGGCGCAACGCCGACATCGAGTTCGAGCGGAACCGGGAGCGCTACCAGTTTCTCCGATGGGGAACGACTGCCTTCGCGAACTTCCGGGCGGTGCCGCCGGCTACCGGCATCGTTCATCAGGTCAATCTGGAGTTTCTGGCGAGCGTGGTCATGAGCCAGAAGATCGGCGACGAGCTCTTCCTCTGGCCCGACTCCCTGGTGGGTACGGATTCTCACACCACCATGATCAACGGGCTCGGTGTGCTTGGCTGGGGCGTCGGCGGAATCGAGGCGGAAGCGGGAATGCTGGGCCAGCCGTCGTATCTCATCATGCCCAAAGTCGTGGGGTTCAAGCTTCATGGTGAGCTCCCGGAGGGGGTGACCGCCACCGATCTCGTGCTCACGGTGACGGAGATGTTGCGCAGGAAAGGCGTGGTCGAGAAGTTCGTCGAGTTCTATGGAAGCGGTTTGTCCCAGATGTCTCTTCCCGATCGCGCGACGGTCGCCAACATGTCTCCGGAGTACGGCGCTACGATGGGCTTTTTTCCCGTGGACGAGGAGACTCTCGGTTATCTCAGGCGAACGGGTCGCAGCGATGAGCTGGTGGCGCGGGTCGAGTCCTACACGAAGATGCAGGGCCTGTTCCGTTCCGACGACACTCCCGATCCGGAGTTCACGGATACCATCGAGCTGGACCTTTCGACGGTGGAACCGAGCCTGGCCGGTCCCAAGCGGCCGCAGGACCGAATCTCACTCGTCGACATGAAGGACGCGTTTCGAAAGTCTCTGACGATGTCGCCGAGAGAGAGAGGGTTTGGCCTCGAAGCGGACGACCTTTCACGCACGTCGATGGTCTCTTTCAACGGCACGCGTGAGAACCTGGGCCATGGCTCGGTGGTGATCGCTGCCATCACCTCCTGCACCAACACCTCGAATCCTTCGGTCATGCTCGCGGCAGGGATTCTCGCGAAGAAGGCTACCGAGCGCGGTCTCAAAGTGCCTCACTACGTGAAGACCTCGCTGGCTCCCGGCTCGAAGGTCGTGACCGAGTATCTCAAGGAGGCGGGACTCCTTTCGTCGCTGGCGGACCTTGGATTCCAGCTCGTCGGCTATGGTTGCACGACCTGCATAGGAAACAGCGGACCTTTGCCGGACCCGGTGGCGCAGGCAGTGCGCGACGGGGAGCTTGTCGCTGCCTCGGTGCTGTCTGGCAACCGGAACTTCGAAGGTCGCATCCACCCTCTGGTCAAGGCGAACTACCTGGCCTCGCCGCCGCTCGTCGTCGCCTATGCGCTCGCCGGTACCGTGGACATCGATCTGACGCAGGAAGCACTGGGTCAGGACGTAGAGGGCAACGCGGTCTACTTGAATGACATCTGGCCCGAGCAGGCGGAGGTCCGTTCTGCCATGGACTCCGCGATACGGCCCGAGATGTTCCGGAAGAGCTACGCCAACGTGTGGGACGGCAACGAGGACTGGAACGCCATTCCGGTGTCCGGGGGCGACCTCTACGAATGGCGCCCGGAGTCGACCTACATCCAGGAGCCACCGTTCTTCGCGGAGCTGACGCCCGAGATTCCCGCTCTCGAGGACATCACCGGAGCCCGTGTTCTCGCTCTCCTCGGGGATTCCGTCACCACCGACCACGTCTCGCCGGCCGGCGACATACCGCTCGATTCACCGGCGGGCAAATACCTCACCGAGCACGGACTCGAGAAGAAAGATTTCAACTCGTACGGCTCGCGGCGCGGCAACGACCGCGTCATGTTGCGGGGTACCTTTGCGAATATTCGCCTTCGCAACCGGCTGGTCCCCGGCGTCGAGGGAGGCTACACGCGTCATTTTCCCGAGGGCGAGCAGATGGCAATCTACGACGCCGCGATGCGCTACAAGGAGGAGGGGACGCCGCTGGTCGTCGTCGCGGGCAAGGAGTACGGGACGGGCTCCTCGCGCGACTGGGCCGCGAAGGGAACGATGCTCCTGGGCGTCAAAGCGGTGCTCGCAGAAAGCTACGAACGCATCCACCGGAGCAATCTGGTGGGCATGGGAGTGCTTCCCCTTCAGTTCAAGGAAGGTGAGGGCGCGGATTCGCTGGGGATGACCGGGGAGGAAGTGTTCGATATCAAAGGTCTATCCGATTCGCTCGAGCCGCGCGAGGAGCTCCAGGTCACGATGACCCGAGCGGACGGAACCGGTGTGGATTTTGCGGTCGTTGCCAGGCTCGACTCCCCTGTCGACGTGACGTACTACCGCAACGGCGGCATCCTGCATACCGTGCTGAGGGATTTGCTGGAGTAGCTAGAGGCTGTTGCAAAACGTAGCTCATTCCTCCTTTGGGTTCAACGCCCGGACGGTCTGGCCCGTGGCCGATCTGCTGATTATTCCTGCAGTTCCGCGATTGACTCCCTAAAGCCGTTATTAGTGATTGTTTGGATTTTTTTCTTGACATGATACCTAAGAGAGGAGATCTCTTAGGCATGATCGGGACGCTCACAAGGCAGTCCTCGCTCTTCTATGTCAAACTTCGGCAAGCAGGCCTCGCTTATCAAAGATGACCTCCTCGAATCTGTTGACACTCTTCTTGATGACACCGGGATAATTGAGCTGGTCCACCAATCACTCGCGCAACGTTACCCGCTTTCGAATCGAACCGGCATCGCGCCCGACTGGTTGTTGCGCTCTTGTGTGCTCAAGCACATCAAGGGATGGTCGTTCCGAGACTTGGAACGTGAAGTGCGCTCGAACCTCCTGTATCGCCGCTTTACCCGATTCGACGACGCCCCCGTACCCAATTTCTCCACTTTCAGCCGCAACCTCGCGCTGCTGAGTCCAGAGCTAACTGAGAAGATTCATGCTCGCGTGGTAGGTATCGCGCATGAGGAGGGTGTTGCGAGGGGGCGCAAGCTTCGGACCGATACGACTGTGGTCGAGAGCAATATTCACTACCCGACGGACAGCTCGCTGATTGGTGATGGTATTCGGGTGATAACCCGCAACCTCAAGCGTATCGCCAAGGCTTGTACTGAGGGTGCGCTCAAGGTGGTCGACCACCGCCGGACGGTGAAACATCGGCTTATCGAGATCGAGCGAGCCAGTAAGTCATTTACCGAGTCGAGTCGAAAGAAGTTCAAGGACGGTTATGGCACGTTGATGGGCATTGCTCGCGGCGTGGTTCGCCAAGCTGAAACCGTCATGCAGGCACTTCAAGATGGATCGCTGCCCATCGTGGGCTCGTTGCTGAGCGTCACCCGGAGCGAGTACGAACTACAGCACTTTTTGCCGCTCGTCAGCAAAGTGTTAGCGCAGACGCGGGCACGCGTTTTCGAGGGCGAGCGTCACTATCCCGACAAGATCGTGAGCATCTTTGAGGAACATACGGCGGTGATCCGCAAAGGGAAGGCATCCAAGCCGACGGAGTTTGGACGACTGGTCCGCATCGACGAGGTGGAAAACGGCATCGTCAGCCACTACGACGTCGCAGATGGCAATCCCGCTGACCAACCGCAGTGGATGCCTGCGCTCGACAAACACACGGAGCAGTTCGGTCAGCCGCCCCAGATGGCGACAGCCGACCGGGGATTTTTCTCGGCGAACAATGAGCAGCAGGCGAAAAAACTCGGTGTCAAAAGAGTCGCGTTGCCAGCTCCAGGTCGATCGAAAAAGCGGGTCGAGCTGCAACAACAGCGCTGGTTTCGCAGAGCGCTCAAATGGCGCGGCGGTATCGAGTCCCGGATCGCCACTCTCAAGCATCGCTTTGCTATGTTCCGCGCCACTTACAAAGGTGACAGCGGATTCAAGCGATACGTCGGCTGGTGTGTGATCAGCCAAAACCTCATATCCGTCGCGCGGACAAAGCGAAAAAAAGACAAGGACAAGCAGGATGCCCGCAAAAACCGACTCGTGGAGTAAGCGCCGAAATCAACTCCTACGCCAGATTCAATCCGACGCTCGTAGAGCTATCTTCGGCACGCCCGCCGAAAGCTATCGAACGTGCGGCACGCCCAGTTGTCGATGCCACGGGCCCGGGCCCAAACATGGCCCTCACCTATACATCAGTTACCGCGGCGAAGCGGCCAAAACCACCGGCTATTACGTGCCGAAAGCGGCTCAAAAGAGCATCCGCGACGGCGTTCAGGCCTGGCAGCGCCTTCAGAAGTCTCTCCGCAAACTGAGCGACATGAACAAGGAAAACATTCTGGAACAAGCCCGAAACAGCGCTCGCGTTAATAAGTAGTCCTACCCCCCGCTACCGTATATTTCCCCTCTTTGGCGCTAACGGGCTTTTGCAACAGGCTCTAGCTAGTTTCTGTCGCGGAGCTGCCGCACTGGTCCCTCCCCAGCCCGAGCCCACGCCCGTGCCCGAAACAGATCAATCAACAGGGAGAGCTGCCACCAATAGATTCGTTCCACAACGTCTTATGCTACTCAATGCTACTCGGAGCTACCGTCGGGCAGGGGCTCGGGCTCGGGCGCGGTGTGGAGCAGGGTTTCCAGAAAGAAACTGGCTGCTAGCAGCTAATCGTAATCGAACGGGTGAGGTGGTGGCGTGGAGTCGTCCTTTTCCGCCTTTTCGAGCGCTTCCTTGAATTTCTTCTCCAGAAGCTCGTCCCGGTTCTCGTGCTCGCGGACCGCCTGGGAGAAACGGTCTTCGGCCTCGATACGTCGCCTCTTGTCGTCGGCGAAGGCTTCCTCGAACGACTTGGCCGGGCCTTTGGGCGGCAGCTCGTGAGAGAGGACGGATCCCGTCTTGTGATCGACCAGGATCTTCGTATCGCAGCACGGACAGACGACATTGAAATCCTTGCCAGGCATCCGAAGCCCCCTTTCCGGTCCGCGTTCCACGACGAAGGAGCAGCCGATCACATGATAGGCTAGCCCCGAACCGAACACCACTGCGGGAAGCGCGTGTCCGCTCGGAATGTCGTCTTCGGATGCCCAACGATTCCTCTTCGGGGATCGCGCGCGATCAGCCATTAACCGGGAGGCAAATACAGGGACCAGAACACCAAGTTCGCAAAGAGCGCAAAGTGTGAGCGGGATTCGCTCTTCGCGTTCTGGTGCTCGCGCTGGCTAGATAACTCCTTTAGCCGAAGAGCCACCACAGCCTTGAATCGGTATGAAGCATCGCAAAGAGAACGAGTCCCCTTTGCGAGCTTTGCGATCTTCGTGTTTATTCTGAGGCGTTGTCTGCGGCTCAGTCCGTCGCGGCGCGGGCGGCGACCTGCTCCGAAGTCAGCCCGTAGATGGGCGGCGTCTCGATTCCCAACAGACCCAGGTACAAATAGAGCTGACCGCGGTGGTGGATTTCGTGCTCCACCATTGCCCGTAACCACTTCCAGACCGTGATCGGCGTTCCCGCCGGTGTCTGGCATTTGCCCTGGAGCTCTTTCGGGCCGAGCGTCTGGAAGATGGCGACGGACTCGGCGTGGCACCGGTCGAAGAAGCGCAGCACATCTTCATGTCCGTCCGCCAGCTTTTTTCCACAACCCGCGTAGCGGCTCGGGCCGCCCCGAACCGTCTCCGCGTACATGTGGCGCTCGATCGCGGCCAGGTGTCGGATGAGGTCGGCGAAGGTGAAGCGGCCCTCGCCGGGCGCCCAGTCCGTCTTGTCAGGGGGGATGCAGTCGATGACCCGACGGGTCCGACCACGGATTTTCTCGTAATAATCGAGGAAGGGCTCGATGCTCGTTATCTCCATGATCGCAGCTTACCCCGGCGAGACGCCGGCCAGGATTTGTCTCAGGACACTCGAGTCCAGATTCCCGCCAGAGACGACGCAGAGGACCTTCCCGAGTCCGGCTTTTCCAGCAAGTGCCACCGCCACGGGACATCCCCCGGCGCCTTCGGCGATCACGCGGTTGCGCTCCGCCAGCAGGCGGATGGCGGAAGCGATCTCTTCGACGGATGCGGTGAAGGCGCCATCGAGAAGCTCCTGGGCGAAGGGCCACATCTTCGGAAGAAGCCGTTCGCTCCCGATCCCGTCGACGAAAGAAGCAGTGCGAGTCACCGTCTTCATCTCGCCCGCGTTCAACGATGCGTGCAGAGGAGCGGCGGTCTCTACTTCGACGCCGTAGATTCTGACGTCCCGCGACCGCTGACGAAGGGCACTGGCGATACCGGTGGAGAGACCACCACCACCCCAGGGGATGAGCACCGTATCGACGTCGGGAAGGTCCTCCAGGAGCTCCAGGCCGATGGTGCCGTTGCCCGCCATCACCGCCTCGTCTTCGACGGGGTGACAAAAGCGGCCCTCGACGCCTTCGAAGCGATGCTCCTGCATGCACTGCCACCACCGTTCGAAGGGAACCGCAATATGTCTCGCGCCCAGGCGCTCGATTGCCAGTAGCTTCGTTTCGGGCGCCGTGTCCGGAACAATGATGGTGCAAGGAATGCCGAGGCGCTTGGCCATCCACGCGAGCCCTTGCGCCCAGTTGCCGGCGCTTGCGGTGAGCACGCCACTGGCGAGTTGATCTGCCGGGATTCTGCCGAGGCTGTTCGCCGCGCCCCGCAGCTTGAACGAGCCAATCGGCTGGAGGTTCTCGAGCTTCAGATAGATCTCCGCCGGGGCGTCCTCGACGTTCAGGCGAACGAGCGGAGTCCGGATCACCGTGCCGTCGATGGCTCGTCTGGCCTGTTCGATCGCCTCGATGGGGATCATCGGGGTCGATTCTATGGTCCGGCTCGCGCATCCGGCAAACCGCGATAGAATCGAACCGTTCGGGAACAATGCTGATCGCGTTCGATATCGGAAACACCAAGACCGCCATCGGCGTGTATCGAGACGGGAAGTGGCTCGCCGATTGGCGAGTGACCACGCACCTCGACTACATGACCGACGAGTATGTCGTCCTGCTCGAGGCGCTCCTCTCCCGTGCCGGACTGTCCACGGACCAGCTGACCGGCGCGGTCATCGCCAGCGTCGTTCCTCCCTTGACGATCACCTTCGAGGAGCTAGTCCAGAGGATGACCCGTAAACCGGCGCTCGTGGTGGGTCCCGGTGTGGAGACCGGCATTCGCATCCGGGTCGACAATCCGAAAGAGCCTGGCTCCGACCGCATTGCCAATACCGCGGCGGTGAAAGAGCTCTACGGCGGTCCGGCGGTGGTGCTGGACCTGGGAACTGCCACCACCTTCGACGCGATTTCGGAGGAGGGGGAGTACCTGGGCGGCGCGATCGCTCCCGGACTCGGCATCTCTGCCGAGGCGCTGGTCGGCCGAACGGCGCGGCTGCCCAAAGTGGAGCTCATGCCTCCCGCGAAGGCGATCGGCAGCAATACGGTTTCCGCGATGCAGTCCGGCCTGGTGCTGGGCTACATCGGACTGGTGAAGGAGCTCGTGTCGAGGCTGAAGGCGGAGCTGGGTGGAAACCCCCGCGTGATCGCGACCGGAGGGATGGCCGCGATCGTGGCCGACTGGACGAAGGTGATCGACATCGTGAACCCGCGACTGACTCTCGAAGGGCTCCGGATTATTTACGAACTGAACCAGAAGTAGAGGGAATCAACGCAAAGTCGCAAAGTGGCTAGGGAAAAACCGGGACCGCGCGCAATCGAATCCGTGAAGGAATGTTCAGGGAGATATCAACGCAGAGTCGCAGAGACCGGAACGGAAACCTCGCGTTGCACTGGCCAGCTCTCTCTGCGCCTCCGCGTCTCTGCGTTAAGTTTCCGGGGCCAGTCCTTGTGCGGATTCGGTTGTCCGCAGTCTGGTTGGGTAGGGTTGTTCCTTTTGCGCCTTCGCGCCTTTGCGTTGAGATTCCTGTAGCAGACCTTCTGCGGATTCGGCCCCTCGTGCTGCCGTTTTCGATTCTTCCTGTTCCTTATATTTCTTGTCTTTCTCTGCGTCTATGCGCCTCCCGCCTTCGTCGTCGGCCGGTATTCCCACCGCCGACTTCGGTGGGCCGCCGAAGCCTTGGCGAAGGCGGCTGCGTCAGATTTCCCGAGATAGCCCTTCCACGGATTCGGTTGGCCGCGGTGTTCCTTTTCCTTGGTTCTGGGGTTCCTCTCTTCCGGGGTTCCGTGTGATCTCTTTGCTGTTTGTTTCGGAGGCTTCTCCGCGCTGTCTTTTGCTCTGCGTCTCTACCGCCTCTGCGTTAAATTTTCCGTAGTAGACGTTCTACGGGTTCGGTGAAGCTGCGGCCTTTGGGTTTCGCTCTTTCGCAGAGCTATCGGATTAGCTCGAAGTCCAGCGCCTCTTCCACCAGACCAGCGTCGCGCGCGCGCCGGAAAAGCATCCTTAACGCTTTCTCGCCCGCTTCGCCCATGTCGAGCGTCAGCTCCGAGACGTACATCTTGACGAAACGGCGACCGAGCTCTCGTTCGAGCCCTCGTCCGAACTGGAGGGCGTAGGTGAGAGCCTCGTCCTCGTGCTCGTAAGCCCACTCGATACTCGCTCGCATCGCGGCGTTGATCTCGCGGGCGAAGTCGATGCCCAGGTCACGGCGCACTACGTCGAGGCCCAGCGGAAGGGGCAGTCCCGTCTCAATCTGCCAGCGCTCTCCGAAGTCGTCGATCTTCCGGAAACCGTGGCTCGCGTACGTGAGCTGTCCTTCATGGATGATGACACCGGCCTCCGCCTCGCCTGCCTCGACAGTCTGGAAGATCTGGTCGAACGGCCGGACGACAGGCTCAAAGGCGTCCAGATAGATGCGAGCGAGGAGCGCTGCGGTGGTCCGCTCACCCGGTATCGCGACCCGCTTTTCGCGAAGATCGGTCATCTCGAGCGGCTCGCGAGACACCAGCACCGGACCGTACCCCTCGCCCATGCTGGCGCCGGTCGCCATGATCCAGTACTTGTCCGCCACGGAAAGGAACGCGTGGGCGGAGATCGCAGTGACCTCGAGCTCCTCGTTCATCGCGCGGTGATTCAGGGTCTCGATATCCTCCAGGACGTGCTCGATCCGGTAGTCCCGGATCCGCACCGCGCCGTTGGAAAGGGCGCAGAACATGAACGCGTCATCGGGGTCCGGGCTGTGCCCCACGCGCAGCACTTTGTTTGTCATCGTCTTCTGTTTTCAGCGTATTATCGCGCGCGCCCTCCTCGTTCCCGCCTTCGCCAAGGCTTCGGCGGGTCCGCCGAAGTTGTCGTGCCAGTTGGCGTTCAACGGAGGCGGACGCGCGCGGCGCTTCGCTCCTCGCTCGGCGCTCCCGTTGTAGCGGACTCCGAGCGGCAGCCAATGCGTCTGCCGCGAGACCGGCCCGAATGGGCCGACGAACCGGCTCCGCGACATCCGGGACCAGCGCGGCGCCGCGGCTCCGCATTCGGTGCTTCCAGTAAGCGTTAGGGACGTCGAGGGCCATCGCCTTCGGACTCGCCTTCAGGCTCGCGTGGATGAAACAAATGTGCGTGCACCAGCAACCGTCGCGCACGATCGCGTCCAGTTCGTCCTGCCGCGCGCGCGAGCTCCAGAAGCGAGTCCAGTCGCAATCGAGCCTACGGATGTTACCGAGGCGTTCCCGCAGCTCGCAGGCGCGTATGTCGCCGTTGGCATCGAGAACGACGATGTTCTGACCGGCCGTGCAGGGCATGGGCCAACGGTGGTGGCGATCCAGGTTCGCCGCCTGAATCTCGTGTTGAAGCCCGAGAACGCCCATGTAGGAGGCCTTTCCCAGGCTTCCCATGAGCCCTCCCTTGCGGTGCCGGATCTTCTCGGCGTAGTGCTCGTAGAGCGGCCGCAAATCCCGGTAGAGGCGCTTGACCGTTCCCCTGTGCACTTCGAGCAGCGCCGGGTCCATCGGCGCGCCACGGATGATCTGGAAGTAGTGGCCATCGAGGTCGAAACGCTCTCGGACGAGGTTTCCCAGTGGCAGCATCTCGTCCACGTTCTCGCGACAAACGACCGAGTTGACGTGAATCCTCAAACGGTCGTCCGTGGTTCGAAGCCTTTCCAGGACAGCCAGGCTCTCCATCGCCCGGTCGAAGTTCCCGGGCACGCCACGGATGCGATCGTGCGTTTCCCCGAGGCCGTCGAGGGCCAGGTTCACGTTGACCCGCAGATCGGGGCAGCGCGAACGAATCGAGGGCAGGACGTTCGCCAGCCGATCCGGCCGTATGCCGTTCACGGGCAGGTTAATGGAGCGCACACCGTTGATGTCGTAGAAGAGCGAGAGGATCTCGGGAAGCTCTGCCCGCAGCGTCGGCTCGCCGCCCGACAGCCAGATCTCGTTGAAGGGCGGCATCGAGCGGGCCAGCCGCTCGATCTCGTCGAACGTGAGGTCGTCGCTCCGGTTGAGCTCCTCCCAGTAGAAGCACGTCCGGCACTTCGAGTTGCAGCGAGAGGTCACGAAGAAGATGAGGGTGTCGAGTGCTCGGGCGGTCATGCGCCGGAATTATCTCATCGACTTTCAAATGGCGCCATGTTTGCGCGGGGTTGATCGCGGGCGGTACGCTGTGCTCGCCTCATCAGAACAAATCCCCTCCCTTCCCCACGATCACCGTCTCGTTCGGCGAGCGCATCTCGTAGATACGACCGCGCCACTGGATGCGGCGTGACGCCAGGGCGCGGATGACGGCCTGAGCGGTGACGAAGCTCGCCAGTGGAGCCAGCACCACCATCCACCACGTATCACGCTTCAGGCGCCGGTCCCATCGAGGTGCCAGGCTTCGTATCCCCACAGTCCTGAGCCAGGCGCTCAGCCAGCTCAAGACCCCGACCGCACCCAGAACGAGCCCGACTCCCCGGTGCCCCCCGAGAGCGAGAAAGCTCGCGGATGCGACGAAGATCGTGAAGAGAAGGTGTGTCACCGCGGCGACGCGGAACAGGGCGGGCCAGTAGACGCGCGTGATCTTGATTTGCCGCGTGCACCAGCGGAGAAGAGCGGCAAGACCGACGGTCCCGCTGGAAGCGACGATTGCGCGGGGCACGAACTCCACGCGCAGCCCGGCCCGCCGGACCGCGTGGGTCAAGGCGTAGTCGTCGGAGAGAGCGCCGCTCCAGAGCGCGGTGCCACCGAGCCGGTCGAAGACCTCACGACGGATGGCCATCGAGCCACCCCACGCGAAGTTGTGATCGTGCTCGCCCAGCAAGGTCAGGACCGAGGCGTTCCAGACGGTGCGAAGCCGCGCGGCGAAACCGGATGGCTCCGGGAAGTAGAATCGGTAGCTGCTGGCAACTCCAACGTCCGGCTCCGCAAGCGGGGTGACGAGTCGTCGAAGCCACCGGGCATCCGGTCGCCCGTCCGAATCGGCGAAGGCGAAGACCTCGGTTGTGACGGGCCCCTCGAGAGCAGCGATCAGGTTGTGCACTTTCTGTCCACAGTGACTGGCCGGCCCGGCAACGACCCGGCTCGTCCTCTCCGGAAAGGCTTCGTGGAGTCGCTCGACGACCGGAGCGGCCCCATCCGATTCGCTCTCGAGGATGAAGCACACGTGAAGCGCCGGATAGTCCTGCTCGACCAGTGCTGTCAGGTTGTCCAACAGACCCGCCTCGTCGCCGCAGCAAGGCGCGAAAAGCGTGACGGAGGGCAGGTTCGGGTCCTCCGGCGGCCTCTCCTCCTTCGCGTGGCTGCGCCCGGCGTAGCGCGCGTAGCGCCAGCTGGCATGCAGCGAGTACAGTCCGACGGCAACGTTCAGGAGACCGAGGGCGAGGACGAAAGCGGTCATTTTTCAACGAATTAGAGGCATCCGCGACCGGCGAGCGAGCCCGGTCGCGGAGTGCCAATGCCTTGACAAGCGTTCTTTCTACGGGATATATTTCGAATCAGGTAAAGATAAATCCTTAGAAGACTTACGATTGTACGGATCTTCCCGATGCGCGGCGCTCTTCGAGGCGACTTGAAGTCGCAGGCCGCCACGCCATGAAGCTTCGTGTGCTGGGCTGCTCCGGCGGCAGTGTTCGCGGGCGTCACCTGTCTTGCTTTCTCCTCAACGATGCGGTCGCTCTCGACGCAGGGAGTCTCGCTCCGTCGCTCCCTCTGGACGAGCAGCGCGGCATCGGGCACGTCGTCCTCACCCATGCGCATCTCGACCACCACGGAGGACTCCCGTTCTTCATCGACAACGTGTTCGGCCACATCGACGAGCCCGTCGTCGTCTATGCTACCGACCCCGTCGTCGATGGCCTCGAGCGCCACATTTTCAACGATGTGATCTGGCCTGACTTCACGAGGCTGCCTTCTCCCGAGAAGCCCACCCTCCGCTTTCAGCGAGTCGAGGTGGAAAAGAGCTTCGCGATCGGCTCGTTGAGCCTGACTCCGGTTCCCGTTCACCACCTGACACCCACCGTAGGCTTCCTCGTCGAGGAAGGTTCGAGCGCGATCGTGCACACCAGCGATACGGGCCCGACCGATCGGGTGTGGGAGCTGGCGTCCCGGCACGCCAGCGTTCGGGCGATCATTACTGAGATCTCCTTCGCGAACGAGGACGATGCGCTTGCTCGCGCCAGCGGCCACATGACCCCGGACATGCTGGCCGGCGAGCTCCGGAAGATGACCCGTGAGGTTCCTGTTCTGATCACCCATACCAAGCCCGGCCACGTCGAGCGCATCCGGAAACAGCTCGACGCACTCGGCCTGGAAAAAGTCGAGCTCCTCGAAGAAGGCCGCGAGTACACTTTCTAGCGTTGATCTTTTTGGGTTGCGGGCGTCCACGAAGGTTCATACCGGGCTCGCGAGGAACTTCCTCACCGAGAGCGTGCTGCCCATGAGCCCCACGATCATGCCTCCCGCTACGATGGCCGCCCCCGCGTCCGGGGAGAGGAACTGGATCCAGGTATCGGTGCCCAGCAAGCTCAGAGATTGAAGCTGGGTGAGGAGGAGCCGATACGCTCCGAACAGTGACGCCAGCGCCGCGACCCCTCCCAGTCCGCCTTGCAGCATCCCTTCGACGAGGAACGGACCTTGAATGTAGGCGTGGGTCGCTCCGACCAGCCGCATGATGCCAATCTCTTCCTGCCTCCCGTAGACGTTGAGCTTGATGACGTTGAATATGGTGAAGATCGATGCGACCACGAGCGCCGTGCCGAGGGCAAGCCCGAGGATCTGGACCAGGTTGATGATGGCCGACAGTCTCTCGATCCAGAGCAGGTCGTAGTCGACTTCGGCGACACCTTCCATTCCGCTCAGCCGGGTGGCCAGCGAGCGAACCTGCTCGGGCTCTCGGAACGCGGCCGCCACCTGGACTTCGAAGGATGCCGGCAAGGGGTTGCTATCGAGGAGCGCCGGCAACGTATCGAGCTCCGGAAAATAGGATCGGAATCGTGTAATGGCATCATCCTTCGACACGAACTCGAAGCCGTCCACCGCGGTCAGGGAGTCGAGATCGGCCTCGAGCCGTGCGACATCCTCACCGGAGCAGGCTTCCGACAGGTACAGCGTCAGCTGAACGCGATCCGACCAATCGGCCACCAGAGCGTTCAGGTTCGCCGACACCGAGACGAAAACTCCGAGAATGAAGAGCGACACCGCAATGGTTCCGATGGACACCAGATTCACGAGACGATTGCGCCACAACTCTACGAAAGCCTCCTCGAAGCAATAGACGAGGGTGCGGAGGTGCCGCATCGTTCAGACCGGGCTCGTGGGGTCTCGCAGGCTGATGAAAAGCGCGTCTGCAGCCTGCCGAGCGGCAGCCGACGCGTCTGCTGCGAGACCGGCGCGAATGCGCCGATAGCACACCGAACGCCGAGCGAGGAGCGAGGCGCGACGCGCGAACGAAGAGTGAGCGCGCGATGATGTACTAAATGACCTCACCGCTAAAGGAACTCCTGAATCCGTGCTACGACCAGGTCGAGAGCGACCTTGTTCTCTGCTCCCTCGGGGACGATCAGGTGAGCGTAGCGTTTCGACGGTTCCGTGAACTCGAGGTGCATGGGTCGTACCAACTCCAGGTACTGCTTCGTCACCGTCTCCAGCGTTCGGCCCCGGTCGAGGATGTCGCGGGAGAGCTGCCGCAGGAGCCGGACGTCGGCGTCGGTGTCGATGTAGATCTTGACATCCAGCCGATCCCTCAGTCGCTCCTCCACCAGCACGAGGATTCCTTCGAGGATCATGACCTTCCTCGGCTCGAGCTGCTCGCCAGTATGAACGCGCACGTGCCTCGCGTAGTCGTAAGTGAGGCGTGGAACGGCTCGCCCTGCTTTGAGCTCGTCGAGGTACTCGAGCAGCAATTCCGTGTCGAAGGCGTCGGGGTGATCGTAGTTGACGCGCGCCCGCTCCTCCATCGGGAGATCCGACGGGTCGTGATAGTACGCGTCCTGGGAAATCAGCAGCGCATTCTCCGGGCCTACGTGTTCCGCGATGGCTCTCGCAAAGCTGGTCTTGCCGGAACCGGTGCCGCCAGCGATGCCGATGAGAACCGAGGTCATTCCTTGCCCGTTACCGAGCCCGAGCCGGAGCCCGATGGACTTCGACCGGGGACTATTCGTGTCAACATCGCTACCACTGTCCACTTCCGGGCATGGGCTCGGGCATGGGCTCGGGCTCGGAAGTTCCGAGACTACCTTTGTTCTGGTCTCCTGCTTTCCCTGTTGATCCTGCTCTTCCGTCAGCTTTCCACCAGCCGGCCGCGCTCCAGCGAGATCACGCGCTTGCCCATGCGCGTGATGAGCTCGCGGTCGTGTGTGGCAACCAGCACGGTGGTTCCCCGCGCGTTGATCTCCTGAAAAAGGGACATGATCTCGAAAGCGAGCTCCGGATCCAGATTCCCGGTGGGCTCGTCGGCGAGCAGCAGGACCGGTTCGTTGATGAGGGCCCTCGCAATGGCGACGCGCTGCTGTTCACCCCCGGACAGCTGCATGGGATAAGTGTGCATCTTGTGATGGAGTCCCACCTGCTTCAGGATCTGAAACCCGCGCCTCTTCCTCTCCGACTTGTGGACTCCCATCACTTTGAGCACGAAGGCGACATTTTCGAAGACCGTTTTCCGCCTCAGAAGCTTGAAATCCTGGAAGACGACACCGATGCTGCGGCGCAGAAAACGAATCTTGGCTTCCGGGATTGCGGAAACGTTCCGGCCGTTGACGAGGATCTGTCCCTGCGAGGGCCGCTCCTCGCGAAAAATGAGCTTCAAGAAGGTCGTTTTGCCGGCACCGCTCGGACCGGTCAAAAAGACGAAATCGCCCTTGTCGATGTGGAGTGTTAAGTCACTGAGCGCGACCGACTGCCGGCCATACTGCTTGTAGACGTGGAAAGTCTGAATCATCCCGCTATCAGATCCGGAACCGCTTTTGTCCGAGCCTCACCACAGAGCTCACAGAGATACACAGAGCGAGAAAAAGCAAACCACGAAGGACACGAAGAGCACGAAGTAAATCAATCACGATTCCAACTTGGTCGTCACCCATAAGGGAGGCCCTGGAAGAGGAGGGCATGAAGCCCTGCCAACACTTTCTTTGAAGCGCAACCCGTCTGGCGTTCTTCTTCGTGGCCTTCGTGATCTTCGTGGTTTGATGTCCTTGGGACTCCCTTCCTGGGTTCTTGGGTTCGTTATGGTTCTCTCGTTTTTCTCTGCGCCTTTGCGCCTCTGCGTTAAATTTCCGGAATCCGCCCTTCTACGGATTCGATTGACTGCGGGTCTCTTGTGATTGTTCCTGGGCCACTTGTTTTTTTCGTTGATCTCTTCGTCAACCTAGCACTTTCGTGAGCGCATCGCGGGCCAGCTTGGGGTTCGCCTTGCCGCTGGTCGCCTTCATGAGCTGGCCGACGAACCAGCCGAGTACTTTGTCGTTGCCGCCACGGTACTCCTCTGCCTGACTCGGGTTATCACTCACGATCTGTTGCGCCAGCTTCTCGATCTCCGCTTCATCCGACAATTGTGCGAGCCCTTCGCGCTCCACGATGGCCCGCGGAGCTTCCCCAGAGGCGTACATTTTCTCGAATACCTCTTTCGCGATCTTTCCGCTGATGGCGCCCTCATCGATGAGTCTTACCAGCTCGCCGAGGGAGGCGGCAGTGACGGGAACGGCCTCGATGGGAGTCGAGGTCTCGTTTACCTTTCGCAGGACTGCCGACATGATCCAGTTGCTCGCCGCCTTGGCGTTGGCGGAGGTCGCTGCCGCCGCCTCGAAGTAGTCCGCGAGGGGACGTGAGCTAGTGAGAACGCCCGCGTCGTAGGCGGGAATTCCATACTCCGAGACGAGGCGGCTGCGTCGGGCCTCGGGGAGCTCGGGCAGTTCGTCCCTTACCCGGCCCAGCCACTTCTGCTCGAGCACCAGTGGTGGAAGATCGGGCTCGGGAAAGTATCGATAATCGTGTGCTTCCTCTTTGGTGCGCATCGTCTCTGTCCGCCCGCGGTCGGCATCGAACAGGCGCGTTTCCTGGACGATTGTTTCTCCGGCCTCCAGCGCAGCGGCCTGCCGCTCGGCTTCGAAGGCGAGGGCCCGGCCGAGGAAGCGAAACGAGTTGAGGTTCTTGAGCTCCACCTTGGTACCCAGCTCCGTTTCGCCCTGCCTGCGGAGCGAGATATTGCCGTCACATCTCAAGTTGCCCTTCTCCATGTCCGCGTCCGAGACGTCGGTGAACTCGAGAATGACCTTCAGAGCCTGGGCGTAGGCCACCGCTTCCTCCGGACTCCTGAGCTCCGGCTCACTCACGATCTCGATGAGGGGCACCCCCGAACGGTTGAAGTCGACGCCGCTCTTCGTCTCCGCGTCGCGAAAACCTTCATGCAACAGCTTTCCCGCGTCCTCCTCCATGTGGATACGATGGATGCCGATCGTCTTCGCGGAACCGTCGAGGTCGATCGTCACTCCACCCCCGAAGGCGAGGGGCCGGTCGTATTGGGAGATTTGATAGCCCTTGGGCAGGTCCGGATAGAAGTAGTTCTTTCTCGCGAAGACGGAGATTTCGTTCACCCGGCAGCCCACCGCGAAGCCCATGCGAGCGGCCAGTTCCACCGCCCGTCGATTCAGTACCGGGAGCGCACCGGGAAGACCGAGACACACAGGGCACACGTTCGTGTTGGGTGGGTCGCCGAAGCGCGCGCGACACCCGCAGAAAAGCTTGGTCTCCGTCATGAGCTGCGCGTGCACCTCGAGCCCGATGACGGTCTCGTACCCGGACATCGTCACTCGTACATCCGATCGATGACGTCCTTGTAGCGAGCCTCGATGACCTTTCGTTTCACCTTGAGCGTCGGGGTTAGCTCCCCACCCTCCAGAGTGAACTCCGTCGCTACCAGGGCGATCTTCTTGATCTTTTCGAACTGCGCGAGGTGCGAGGTCATCGACTGTACCTGCTTCTCGATGAAAGCGATCACGTCGGGATGGCTGCTCATCGAATCCCGGTCGGAGGCGTCGATGGATTGCTCTTTGCACCAGGGAACGAGCTTCTCGAAGTCGGGCACGACGATCGCTGCCGGGAACTTCCGCTTGTTGCCCACCAGGACGATCTCCGCAATGTAAGCGTTCGTCTTCACGCGGCCCTCGATCGGCTGGGGCGCGATGTTCTTGCCTCCGGCGGTGACGATGAGATCTTTCTTGCGGTCCGTGATGGCAAGAAAGCCGTCCGAGTCGAGAACCCCTACGTCGCCGGTACGGAAGAAGCCGTCCTCGTCGATGGCCTCTCGAGTGGCGGCCTCGTTCTTGTAGTAGCCCTTCATGACGTTGGGCCCGCGGACCAGGATCTCTCCGTCCTCCGCGATCTTGACCTCGACTCCCTCGGCGGGCTGTCCCACCGTCCCGAACTTGAAGGCATCGGGACGGTTAACCGCGATGAGCGGCGAGGTCTCCGTCAGCCCGTAGCCCTCCAGAATCTGCAGCCCGGCCGCCCAGAAGAACTCCGCGATCTCTCTCGAGAGCGGGGCCGCGCCGGAGATGAAGAACCGCAGCCGGCCGCCGACGCGAGCGTGCAGCTTGGCGAAAGCAAGCTTCGAGGCGAGCGCGTACTTGAGGTTCAGGAACGCCGGTGCCGGCTCGCCGCGCTGCCGGTACTTCCCGTGCTCGTGTCCGACCGCGACCGCCCAGTGAAAGATCTTCTGCTTCAGCTTGCTTCCCGCGTCGACCTTCGCCATCACACCGGCGTAGACCTTCTCGTAGAATCGAGGCACCATCGTCATGATGGTGGGGCGGATCTCGCCGAGGTTCTCCACGAGTTTCTCCTGGCTTTCCGCGAGCGCCACGGTGGCGCCCGCGTTGGCGTACAGGTAGTGTGCCACCATGCGCTCGAAGACGTGGCTGTAGGGAAGCACCGAGAGCGCAACGTCCGTGTCCTCGACCGGGAGCGCCTTCTGGCCGGCCACAACGTTCGAGACCAGGTTGTGTTGGGTGAGCATGACGCCCTTCGGATCTCCGGTCGTTCCCGACGTGTAGATGATACTGGCGAGATCTTCGGGCTCGACCGCATCCGATAGCTCTCGGAGGAGATCGGGTTTTGCCTTCCGGATCTCTTCGCCCTGTTTCATTACCTCGTCCAGGGTGAGCGCCTCGTAGCCGTCCGTCGGCGGGTCGATGGTCATGTAATGTCGGACCGCAGAGAGGTTCGCATGGATGGCGGCGACCTTCCTCTGCTGGTCGGCGGTCGAGGCGATAACGACCTTCGACTCGGAGTTCGAGACGATGTAGGCGATCTGGGGAGGCGGGAGCGTCGCATAGATCGGAACGTTGACCGCCCCCAGGATCTGGAGGGCGGCATCGATCAGGAACCACTCGTGGCGATTCTCCGAGAGAAGGCTGACCCTGTCACCACGGTCGATACCCAGCCCGTTTAGCCCGAGGGCCAGGTTGCCCGCCTTTTCGAGCAGCTCGCGCGAGGAGATCCGTCGCCACTCCCCCGCCTTCTTGTACAGAAGGGCGTCCGGCTTGTCGTACTTCTTGGCCGCGCTCGAGAGAAGCTGATTGAGGTTCCGAATCTCCATTACGCACCTCGATTTTGTGGAAACAGTGTCCCGTCTCGGAAGTGAGGTTAGCATCGAGAGCGTCGAGGCGCCCGGATCGCAAGGCGCGGCGAGGGCGAAATACCGCGGTATTCAACCGAGGCGCAACGCAGCGAGGCGGGATGCATCGGCGCTCGAATGCAACCTGACTTCCGGGACGGGGCACTAGCCAGGCTGGGTATGAGAACAACTCGGGGCGGGACATGTGACGCACTGCGGGGAAATCTTAACCCCGATCCGAAATTCTCCATAGTGCGACCGATCCCACGGCGCCGCCGACGATTTCGGATCGGGGTTAACGCTAGTGCACGAACCCGCTAATCCTGCCGCAAAATTCCTCGTCCTTTTCCGCGCTGGCTGCGTTGCTCCTCCTCGAAATATCCAGATATGACTTCGTCGGAGCGCCTTGCTAGCACGAAAAATGACATTGGAATTTGCCGACAGTATCAGCGGATTCGTGCACTCTTGCCACCGGGAACAGGCTTTCGCCCCCCGTCGGCGCTCGAGGAGACGCTGAATTATAATCAGCCGTGTTTTCGAGCGACGGATTCATCGGATTGGGGTCCAACCTCGAGGATCCGATGTTTCAGCTCGCAGAGGCGGTCCGACGGCTCCGGAAAGCCGTTTCGTTGAAGGGGCTCTCCCGTGTCTATCGATCCGAGCCGGTCGAGGCTCCGCCTCAACCCTGGTTCCGCAATGCCGTGGCTCGCGTCGGCTTCGACGGCGATCCGGTAGCACTTCTACGGATATGCCAGGCGATCGAGTCGGCTCAAGGCCGCGAGCGGCGAACGGTGCGGGCTCCGCGCACCATCGATCTCGACGTGCTTCTCGCCGGCGAAACGATCGTCGAATCGGACGAGCTCACCGTCCCGCACCCCCAGCTTCATCGGCGCCGGTTCGTACTCGTTCCGATGGTAGAGCTGGCACCCGACGTGGTGCATCCCGTTTTCGGCCTCTCGATGCGCGAGCTTCTCGAACGCTGCCCTGACGAAAGTGCCGTCGTTCCGGGCCGGGATCTCGAGATGTAGAGATAGAGACTTTTCGGCGACGATGAAATATCGCTACATCGGGATCGAGGGCCCACCCGGGGTCGGCAAGTCCGCGCTGGTCGAGCGCATGGCGGCACGGCTCGAAGGCAGCAGTCTCCTCGAGAAGAAGCATAATCCCTTTCTCGAGGATTGCAACGCCGGCCGCTCCGGTGCTGCTTTCCAGGCTCAGATGTTCTTTCTGCTGAATCGCTATCGCGAGCTTGGAGAGCTCGCGCAACGCGAGCTCTTCTATCAGCTCAAGCTCGCCGATTTCATCCTTGCCAAGGACAAGATCTACGCCTATCTGCATCTGGACGACACCGAGCTCATGCTCTACCAGAAGATCTACCAGGTTCTGGCCCCGGAAGTCCCCTCGCCGGAGCTGGTGGTCTATCTGCAGGCACCGGCGGACGCTCTGATACGCCGGGTTCGGCAGCGCTCGGGCCACATTGGGCTCGCGGAGCATGATTTGAGAGAGCTGGTTCGCGCCTACGACTACTTTTTTTTCCACTATTCGACGACACCACTGCTGGTCGTCAACGCTTCGAAAATCGACTTTGCCGATCCCGAGACGAGTCTGGACGACCTCCTGCATGAAATCGAGGCTACGTCGGGAGGGACCCGGTACTTCGTGCCCGCAGAGTAGCGATTCGAGTACTCTCGGATTCTCCGAGCCCGAGCCCGGTGGCCGCATCGGGCGCGGGACAGGGGCAGGGGGCAAGGGAACGTGGCCAGCTCCAAAAGGTTGCCTGGCACCGCGTCAGCATGCTACTCTAATCCCGTAATTTCAATTACATAGCTCGTTCGTACTCTTGAGTCCTCCGGCGGCCTTCGAGCCGGGTGGAGGTCGGGCCGGACTGCTAACTTTTCAGTCATTTCTCGGGGGGCGAACCCTGTGAGTCGCGACCCTCGAGCTCGCGGAGGTTTCCATGAGCCAAGAACCCGAAGCCGCTTCCAAGCAGAAGCGAAACCGACCGCCCCTTCACCGGCGCCAGTATATCGTCGACGGGCCCGTACAGCTGCGGCTGGTGGCCACGCTCTTGTGCCTCTGGCTGGCGAACTCGGTCTTCTTCACTCTCGTTCTGTACTTCTTCTACGAAGGGCACGTGCTCCGATTCTACGAGCTGATTCCCCGCGCCGGCCAAGATCCGCTCGTGCCGCTGCCGACGCTCTTTGTGCTTGCCATTGGCTTCGTCGTGACGTTCGGCATCATCATCGTGGGCCTCATGGGGCTTTACTTGAGCAATCAGGTCGCCGGACCTCTCTATCGCATGAAGCTGTACTTGCAGCGCATGGGCAAGGGAGACTGGAACTTCGAAGTCCGGTTTCGCGAGGGCGACTTCATCGGCAATATTCCAGACGTGTTCAACGGGATGCTCGACGGGCTGCGGGATCATGCGCGCTCGGAGGTCGAACAACTGAGAGCCATCGAGGAGATGGTGGCCGACAACGACAAGGCGCGAACGCTGGTAAGCGCCCTTCGGGAGAGGAAGGAAGTGCAGCTGGGCGTCGCCGCCCATGCTGAGCCCGGCACGGGCCAGGAACAGAAACAGCTCTCACTGGCCGTGCACTAGACTGGCGGCCTTCCCCAGGGCCCAGAGCTACGGCGGGCCTCGAGCCGAAGGTTTCGGAACGGCCCGGCGCCGCTTTGATCACAGGGGCCGCACTTCTTTATACTGGTTGGTCTCGGAAGCGATCCAACCCAAAACAATGGCGAATCAGGACAACCCGTTCGACGACGGTGCGGCATACGACAAGATCCTGGGCATGGACCGGGATCGCATCCGCCAGAAGATCCGACGGGGTGCGCCGTCCGGGGCCGGCTCGCTTCTGACGTCGAGGGACCTGTTCGGCGACATCATCGAGGATATCAAGACCGGCAAAGCGGTCCCGGAACCCGCAGGCCGCGAGCCTGGCGAGAGCACGGCTCCGCCCAATCCTGACACCGCCGAAGTCAAGACCTCGCCAGGCGGAGACGCGGATTCCCCCGTGGACGCCGCCTACTCCGCGCTCCTTCAAGATCCCCGGCTCAACAGGGAAGTGAACCGGATCTCCGTCGACGACCCCCCGGCGGGGCCGCCCGGACAGGAAGAGTCGGACTACGGTCACTATCAGCTTCTCGAGCCCATTGCCGCTGGAGGCATGGCGGAAGTCTTTCGGGCCAAGCGGAAGGGCGTCGAGGGTTTCGAGAAAGTCGTTGCGGTCAAGCGAATCCTGTCTCATCTGTCGATGAACCAGGAATTCGTCGATATGTTCGTTGCGGAGGCCAAGATGGTGGCGGGCCTGTCGCACCCGAACATCGTTCAGATCTTCGACCTTGGCAAGATCGGGGACAGTTACTACATTGCGATGGAGTTCGTCGACGGCCGCGACCTGAGGTCGATCCTGACAGAAACGCGGCGGCGCGGACTCGATTTCGGCGTCGATTTGTCAGCCCTCGTTGCGGCCAAGGTCTGCTCGGGGCTCGAGTACGCGCACCGCTACCGAGACAGCGAGGGCAACGAGCTCCGCATCGTGCATCGGGACGTGAGTCCACAGAACATCCTGATCTCGCTCGAGGGGGAGATCAAACTGACCGACTTCGGGATCGCGAAAGCCGCGGTCAAGGCGTCGCACACCGACAGCGGCTCGCTTCGAGGGAAGCTCCTCTACATGTCCCCCGAGCAGGCATGGGGGAAATCCCTCGATAAACGCTCCGATATCTTCTCGCTCGGTGCGGTTCTCTTCGAGGTGCTGACCGGCCACTCGTTGTTCGCGGGTGGCTCGGAGATGGGTATCCTGGAACGGGTACGAAAGACGGAAATTGTTCCACCGTCGTCCCTGAACCCCGCGGTGCCTATCGAGCTCGAGGCCGTCCTGACGCGAGCGCTGCAGAAGGATCCCGACAAGCGCTATCAGGACGCCTCCGAGATGCTTCGGGACCTCGACTCCTACCTTCGGCGCCGACCGGCGGTCGGCCCGGTGGAGCTGTCGCTTTTCGTCCATCGTCTCTTCCATTCCGACGATTCCGAATCGTCCAGCGACTGATCGACGGCGCAGGCATGTCAGCAAACCCGGACGCCTCGAAAATGCCTCTCTCCCAGGAGGAGACGGACTTCTATCAGAAGAGTCTCGATATGGCCCGTCGCCAGCTCGGGGAGATCGACGAGCATATCGAGCGTGAGCTGGCCGAAGTACGAGAGCGCATCGACGCCCTCCAGGCCAAGCGCCAGAATATCCTGAAGATGTACGACGCGGCTTGTACGATGCTCGGCATCGAGAACGAGCACAAAGAGTAGTGCACGAACCCGCTAATCCTGCCGCAAATTCCTCGTCCTTTTCCGCGCTGGCGGCGATGCTGCATGGTTGCAGTTCGGCCTTCGGCCTAGCCCTCCGCTCGACGGGCTCGCTGCGGAAGGCGGTCGAAATATCCAGATATGACTTCGTCGGAGCGCCTTGCCAGCACGAAAAATGACCTTGGAATTTGCCGACAGTATCAGCGGGCTCGTGCACTAGCCGCCTCGCCTCGTTCCAGCGGAAAACCGAGCAAGCCTCGGGTTCTCTCTCCTGGCCTCCTTTCTTATTGAAGCAGTCTACCGGGTTCCGGGCCTCCCGAAGCGGACATTGACCCCTCCGGACCGCGCTGCTAGCATGCGCGTTCTGCGATGAGCTGGTTCAAGAAAGAGAAAACCCCTCTGGCCCCGCTAGAGAACAAGAGGAGCATGCCGGAGGGGCTCTGGACCAAATGCCGGGAATGCTCGGAAATCCTGTACAAGAAGGAGATCGTCCGAAATCTGAGCGTGTGCCCGAAGTGCAACTACCACATGGGGATCTCCGCAGTGGAGCGCGTGAAATCCCTTCTGGACGGGGGACGCTTCGAGGAGATCGACATCCCGTTGCGGTCGAACGACCCGCTCTCTTTCGCCGACACCAAGAAATACCGGGATCGGCTCGAGCGGGGCAAGCAGGCAACGGGCCGGGAGGACGCCATCCTGGTGGCGCGGGGTACGCTTTCGGGCATCGACGTCGTCCTGGTGGCCATGGAGTATGGGTTCATCGGCGGCAGCATGGGTGTCGTGGTGGGCGAGAAGATTACCCGGGCCATCGAGACGTGTCTGAAGCGGCGAACACCCCTCGTGATCGTCTCCCGCTCCGGCGGCGCGCGCATGCAGGAAGGCGCCATTTCCTTGATGCAGATGGCCAAGATCAGCGCGGCGCTCGCGCGGCTGGACGAAGCCGCCGTTCCCTACATCTCGATTCTCACGGACCCCACCACCGGCGGAGTGACGGCGAGCTTCGCAATGCTCGGCGATTTGAACATCGCGGAGCCCAAGGCTCTCATCGGGTTCGCCGGACCCAGGGTCATCGAGCAGACGATCCGGCAGCCACTGCCCGCCGGCTTCCAGCGATCCGAGTATCTTTTCGAGCACGGCATGCTGGACATGATTCTCGAGCGCGACCTCATGAAGGAAACGCTCGGCAAGCTTCTGCGTTTTTTCACCGAAACACGACCGTCCGATGGCGGGTCCTCGAAGGAAGTGCGGGAACTCCCGGCTTCTTCCGAGGCCGGCTCGGGCGACGAGCAGCTCACGGACGCGAAAATGGTTCGGGGCTCCGAGAGCGTCACATCTGTCTTCGACAGATTGTGACAGATACCGTCCGCGTCACTCGCTTCCGGCTGTACGGCTGAATCGCGGGGCGTCGAGGCCCGTTCGTTTGACAGGAGTTCCATGCATTACGAACAAGCACTCGAGTACTTGAAGGGGCGGGAACGGTTCGGGGTCAAGTTCGGTCTGGAGAACATCGACCGTCTTGCCGGGGCGCTGGGACGCCCGGAGCGCGCGTATCCCTCCATACTCATTGCGGGAACGAACGGCAAAGGGTCGACGGCGGCCCTGGTGGAGTCCATTCTCCGCGCTTCCGGCTATCGAACGGGACGATTCACCTCGCCACATCTCCGCTTTCTGGAGGAGCGGATTCTCGTCGACGGAAACACCATCGGTCGTAGCGATCTCGCCGATGTCGTGTTTCTCATCGCCCAGGTCGCAGAGAGGCTCGTCCGGGAAGGGGCGCTCTCCCAGGAGCCCACCTTCTTCGAGACGGTGACCATGTGCGCTTTCGAGTTCTTTCGGCGGCAGGCCGTCGACGTGGCGGTACTCGAGGTGGGGATGGGCGGCCGGCTCGACGCGACGAACATTGCTCCCGCCTCCGTGTCGGTGATCACTCCCATCGGACTGGATCACGAACAAATCCTCGGGGCCACGGTTTCATCGATCGCCGCTGAAAAAGCCGCCATCATCAAAACCAAGTTACCCGTCGTCGTCGGCGATCTCGTGCCCAAGGCACTCGCCGTCGTCCGCCGGGAAGCGGAGCGCGCGAGAGCTCCTCTCTACGTCGTTCCGGAGGAGGTGCGATGCCGACGGGAGGAAACCCCGGAGGGTCAGACCGTCTGGCTCGAGACCCCCGAACGCCTCTATGAGGAGCTGCAACTTCCTTTGAGGGGAAGCTTCCAGGTCGACAATCTGGCGCTCGCCGTCCGCGTCGCCGAAGTGGCGGCGGGACACGTTCCTTCCCTCGCCCGGGCCATCGATCCTCGGGCGGTCGCGCGTGGCGTCGCCGCCACTCGGTGGGAAGGCCGGCTCGAGATGGTGGGCGGAGAGCCTTCCCTGCTCCTCGACGCGGCGCACAACGAGATGGCTGCCGCCCGGCTGGCCCGGTATCTTGGCGAGCATCGAGAGCACCGGCGCGTCCTCCTTTTCGGCGTGATGAAGGACAAGAAAGCGCGCCACATGCTCGAGCACCTGTTGCCTCACGTGGAGCACCTCATCACCACCCGTGCGTCCTCCTCGCGGGCGAGCCAGCCGGAGCCCATTGCCGCCTGGGCACGAACGAGCGGCACGAGCGCTGAGGCCATCGTCCCACCCACCGCGGCGCTCAAACGGGCGCGTGAGGTGGCGGGAAACCAGGGCCAGGTCGTCGTCGCCGGCTCGATCTATCTGCTCGGTGAGATCAAGGATTTGCTGGCTGCGGAGCCTGCGCCCGCGCCCGCTGGCGCGGGCTGACGTTCCAGAAGCACGGAGCGGGGAACCGCAACTGGAAAAACCGGACACCTAAACGCAAAGGCGCAAAGAAAAACAGGGCACCTACCCGATCCGGACCGCAGCTCACCGAATCTGTGGAAGGGCTATCTCGGGAAACTCAACGCAGAGGCGCAGAGACGCAGAGAAAGAAACCGCGGTCAATCGAATCCGCGGAAGGGTGACACCCGGACACCTCAACGCAAAGGCGCAAAGAGAAACAGGGCACCTACCGATCCGGACTGCATCTCACCGAATCCTTGGTGGCTTTTGACAGGGTCGGGCGAAGTTCTGGGTGATATAGAGGTTGCCGTCCTCGTCCCTGGCGATCCCTACGCCCACCCGCGTGAACCGCGCGTTGAGGAGGTTCTTGCGATGATCTTCGCTCAACATGAGATCGGTGAGCGCATACTCGAGCGACGTGTTCTTCGAGAGGTTCTCCCCGTAGAAACACGTGTCCGGGGCCGCGCTTCGAATGCGCTCTTCCATCGACATCCCGCTCGCTTCGTGAGAGACCTCCCCGCTGGCCGCCATTTTCGCGCTATGCTCACGGGCCACCGCCGAAAGGGCAGGAGGAGCTGCGAGCACCGGGAGGCCGCGGGCTTCGCGCTCGACGTTGACGAGCTCCACCATCCGACGCTCCAGAGCTCCGATGTCTTCTTCACCCTGCGCGATGCCGAGCGCGAGCGAGCAGTAAAGGACGATACGAGTCACCCTTATATCTTAGAATATAGACTAGACGACGATGGCCGAAAAACACCTCCTGAGCCTTCGCGTGAACGGCGAGCCGCTCGAAGTCGCCGTGCCGGCAAACAAAACGCTGCTCGAGGTCCTGCGCGAAGACCTCAGGCTCACCGGCACGAAGCACGGCTGCGAGCTCGGCGAGTGCGGCACCTGCACCGTTCTGGTGGACGGAGAGCCCGTCCTGTCCTGCCTGGTTCTTCCCGTCGAGCTGGGCTCGGCCGAGATCCTCACCGTCGAGGGGATGACCGAGGGCGCCGAAGCGCACCCTCTCCAGCGGGCCTTTGCGGAAACCGGGGCCGCGCAGTGTGGTTACTGCACGCCGGGGATACTGCTGGCGGCGAAAGCGCTGCTGGACCGCAATCCGCATCCGAGTCGCGAACAGATACAAGAGGCGCTCGCCGGCAATCTCTGCCGATGCACGGGATATATCCAGATACTCCAGGCTGTGGAAAGAGCCGCCCGGGGTGAAGTGGGGCAGCCGATCGACGTGCCGCCGCCCCTGCAGGTCTAGCGCACTGAGTATCGAGATGTAATGCCGACCAAGACGAAATCCCAGCCGAGCCGGCGTCGCGCCGACGACGCGCGCACCGAAGAGCATCTGTCGATCATCGGCAAGCCCAACGTCAAGATCGATGCGATGGCGAAGGTGACTGGCGAAACGATCTTCGCCGACGACATGGCGCTTCCCCGGATGCTCTTTTGCAAGATGAAGAGGAGTCCCCACCCCCACGCGCGTATCCTCTCTGTAGATACGAGCAAAGCGGAGGCCATGCCGGGCGTCGTGGCGACTCTGGTGGGCTCGGAGCGTCCCATTTCGTTCGGCATTCTCCCGGTGTCTCAGGACGAGCATGTGCTTGCCATCGACAAGGTTCGCTTCGTGGGGGATCCGGTGGCCGCCGTTGCGGCCGTCGACGAGCAGACGGCGGACGTAGCGCTCCGGAAAATCGAGGTCGGCTACGAGGTTCTGCCCTCCTATATGAGCATCGAGGAGGCACTCGAAAAAGAGGGTGAGCCGATCCACGAAGGAGAGAAGTTCGACGGCAACGTCCAGAAGGCCGTTTCCCTGGCGTTCGGCGATCTGGACGAAGGCTTTGCCGAAGCTGATGTCGTTCGGGAGGGCACGTACTTCTTCGAGGGCAACACGCATCTTGCGATGGAGCAGCATGTGGCGCTCGCCGCCTTCGGGCCGGACGGCAAACTCACGCTCTGGTCGTCCACGCAGACGCCGCACTACGTGCATCGAGCCATGGCAAAAGTGCTCGAGATGCCACCGTCGCACATCCGCGTCGTGGCCTGTCCCAACGGAGGCGGCTTCGGCGGCAAGAGCGATCCGTTCAACCACGAGATGGTCGTGGCCAAGCTCTCTATGAAGACGCGCCGGCCGGTCAAGGTCACGCTCACCCGCGAAGAAGTCTTCTACTGCCACCGCGGCCGTCATCCGGTCAAGATGTGGGTAAAGGCTGGGGTCAAGAAGGACGGCACCGATCACTGCACTTCACTTCCGCTCTTTCCTGGACGGCGGAGCCTTCGGCAGCTACGGCGTGGCAAGCCTCTACTACACGGGTGCACTTCAGACGGTGACCTACAAGGTGAAGCGCTACAAGTTCGAGGGACTGCGTGTCTTCACCAACAAGCCGCCCTGCGGCCCCAAGCGAGGCCACGGGACCCCTCAGCCGCGGTTCGCCATCGAGTGTCACCTGGACAAGATTGCGGAAGAGATCGGCAAGAGCCCGCTCGATTTTCGCGTCGAGCAGGTCGTCGAGCCGTTCTCCGTCACCGCCAATCATCTGCGCATCCGCACCGTGGGTCTGAAGGCCTGCTTCGAGCAAGTGGCGGAGCGCTCCGGCTATCGGAGCAAGCACGGGCGGCTCCCCTCCGGTCGCGGCATCGGGCTCGCGGGCTCGAGCTACATCACGGGCGCCGGGCTTCCTATCTACTGGAACAAACTCCCCCACAGCGGGGTCCAGCTGAAGATCGATCGCGGAGGCGGCGTGACCGCCTTCTGCGGGTCGACGGACATCGGGCAGGGCTCGGACTCGGTCCTCGCCTACATCGTGGCGGAGGAGCTCGGCGTCGAAACACCGTCGACGGCGTCCAGATCAACGGCGCAAGCGGCGGGGCCGCGAACAACGTCGTCGAGAACAACTACATCGGCGTGGACGTGAACGGCACGGCGCCCCTGGCCAATTTGAGCACGGGCGTCGCCGTTTTCGGAAACAACACGAACAACGTGATCGGCGGTACCGCGGCCAACGCCGGTAACGTGATCTCGGGGAACGACAACAATGGGGTCGGGATCTCCGGCGCGGGGACGACGGGCACCCGCGTGGAGGCAAACCGCATCGGCACCAATGCCGCCGGCACCGCTGCCATCCCCAACCTCCGAGGCATCGAGATGCTCAGCTCGACGAGCGGCAACACGATCGGCGGGACGGCCGCCAACGCGGGGAACGTGATCTCGGGGAACAGCAACCACGGCATCTTCATCAACGGTGCCAACACCAACACGATCCAGCGGAATCGGATCGGCACGGACGCAGCGGGCACCGCCGACCTCGGCAATGCGATCCACGGTATCGAGGTGAGCAACGGCTCGAGCGGCAACCTCATCGGCGGCGCGCCGGCAGACGGCAATGTGATCTCCGGGAACGACGTCAACGGTGTGAACATCATCAACGGGGGCACGTCGGCCAACCGGGTGGCGGGCAACATCGTCGGGTTGGATTCGGCGGGGAGCGCGGATCTCGGCAATACGCTGGTCGGTGTGGCGGTGGGTGTGGGAGCGACGGGGAACATCATTGGCGAACCGGGAGGCCGCAACATCATCTCGGGTAACGACCAGCACGGCGTCCGCATCGTCGACGGTGGAACGAACAGCAACCTGGTCCAGCTCAACTACATCGGAACAACGGAGGCGCCGGCACGGGGGCCGACAACAACCTGATCGCGGGGAACCTGATCGGCACCGATCGCACTGGCACCGCCCCGCTGCCAAACACCTCCTACGGCATCATCGCGTTCGCGAGCTCGAGCGCCGCTTCATCAGCGAGCAGCAACACGATCCGGGGGAATGTAATTGCCGCCGCGCCCGGCGCGAATGAGCATGGCATCCGCCTCTCCGGCACCGCGGACAACAACCTCATCGACGGGAACTTCATCGGCACCGATTCGGGAGGCACGATCGACCTCGGCAACACCGGGCACGGCGTCCAGATCATGGATGCCGGAGGCTTCTTTCCCAGCGGGAACACGATCCAGAACAACGTGATCCGCTTCAACGACCTCGACGGCGTGCGCATCAACGGCGCGAGCACCACGGCGACAACGCTGACCCAGAACGCGATCTACAGCAACGACGGCCTGGGTATCGATTTGAACGGTGACGGCGTCACCGCCAACGACGTCAACGATGCGGATACCGGCCCCAACGATCTCCTGAACTTCCCTTTCGTCTTGTCGGTGCTGGAGGCGGGCGGTTTGTTGACCGCGAACCTCAGACTCGACCTTCCGGGGGGCTCTTACCGGATCGAGTTCTTCAAGAACCCCTCGGGAGCGGATCCCAGCGGCAACGGAGAGGGCGAGGTTTTCGTAGCCACGAGGAACATCACTCACCCCGGCGGCGGGCCGGCGGACTTCAATCATAGTTTTCCGGGCGTAGTCGGAGACGCGGTCACGACAACCACCACGTTTTGCACCGACGGCCCCCCCTGCGCAGCCTGCGGAAGCACATCGGAGTTCTCGAACGCCGTCACCTCCGTGACCACCGCGGTGAAGCTGACGTCGTTCGATGCCGTTGCACGAGACGGAGCCGTCGATCTCCTCTGGAAGACAGGCTCGGAGCTGAACAATCTCGGGTTTCACCTCTACCGCTCCCTCGCGGCGAACGGCCCGTACGAACGCATCACCGACTCCGTGATCCCGGGCCTGGGCTCTTCGCCGGTTGGCGCCAGCTACAACTATCGAGACGCCGGGTTGACCAACAAAACTCGTTACTTCTACAAGCTCAAAGACATCGAGACCTCCGGGAGGACCGAGCTTCATGGACCGGTCTCCGCCGTCCCCGAAGAAGAGTCCGTGCCGGAAGAGGAGGAGAGGACGCGTGAAACGGAGAAACGCGTCGCCTACGGCGATCCCTCCGAGGTCTCCCTGCGAGTGCTCGAACGAGGTCCGAACGGGGCGGTGATCGAGCTCGTCACCGGCGGCTTCTTTGCGACGCGTGTGGACGGCGGGGCGTATCGCCTGGAGGTGCCTGGATTCGAGGAATATCGGATCGCGTCGGCGAACTTGCCCGCGATTCCGATCAAGAGGTTGTGGCTCGATGCCTTGGTGCACAACTCCGATAGAGGCCGATAGCTCGCTTGGCCCCGACTCCCATCATCCGATCATCTCGCTATCAGGCATCCCGAGCGCCGTCATGGTGTTCAGAATCTTGCACCCGATCCTTGCCTCGACTCTCTGTGCCGCCAACCCTCTCGCTCGCATCGCTGAGCCCACGATAGCCTTGTAGCGATGGAACGTTGTCTCGACTTTGCTCCGTTTGCTGTAGCCCGATTCTGTGTGCCACTTTCGTTTGCCGAGCCGAGCTTGTGCGGCAATGTTGCGATTGCGCTGTCGGCTGCTCGCCGGCCCCGATGCGAGCTGGGCGCCCTTGCGCGGCGGTATCAGCACCCTCGGCGAGCGATGAGCGCTGTGATTCTCGATCGCCTCATAGACGCCGCTGGCGTCGTATGCGGTGTCAGCTCTGGCCGATGAGATGGGACTGTCGATCTGTCCGACAAGCGATGCAACCCGCGATGAATCGCGGGCTCTTTTGCTCGGTCAGCTCGCCGGCGACGACTTCGCCACTCTGCTCGTCGACACACAGATGGAGCTTGCGATAGTCCCTGCTCTTTGGTGCTCTGCGCAGCTGGCCGGCGTGGACAGCGAGACCGCTGCTGTCGATCAAGATGTGCAACGGCGTCTTCTGCTTGTCTTGGTAGAAGGGGACCTTACCCAGCTTCGCCTTGCGCCTCGAAATCGTGGTGTGATCGGGCACATCATTGTCTAGCTTCATCAGAGCGAACAACGACCGCAGCAATCCCTCGCTCTGCCTAGATGACAGATGAAACACCATGCCCAGGGTGACAGCCGTCTCGATGGCGTGGTTCGAGTACTTGCGTTGACGGCCCGGTTTCCTCCTCCTCGGCCGGGGCGCGTCCCAGTTCACAAGCTTGCCGGCGGTGAGCGAGATCCAGACGGTCAGGCTCCCACGGTTGCGTAGACCCGCCTCATATTCACGCCAATTCCTCACGCGATAGGCCTTCTTCACATACTTCCGCTGAGTGCGTTTGAAAATGCTCATGGGGAACCTCGAATCCGTGAGTAAAGGACAATTGTGGACCGAGATCGCGAGTTGTGCACCAAGGCACTGATTTATGGCCTATTTCAAAAGGGCCGAGTTTTGGCACAGGACGGGAGTGAGAATGCCGACGTCGTATTCGCGACTACACCAGCAAGAAATCGGACTAACAATGGTACCAACTCCGTTGGTACGGTCCAATGGGGCGGCATCCTGTGGCGAGCGCGACTCGCTCTCTGCTAAGATTTTGCCCGGATGAGCCCAACCGCTCCCGCTCTTACGGTCATTCTGCCGGCGTTCAACGAAGAGGGCAGTATCGAGCAAGCCGTGCGGCGTGCGTCGGAAGCGGTCGCGCCCCTCGTTTCCTCCTACGAGATCGTCGTTGTCGATAACGGGAGCCGAGACGAGACCCCGAAGATCCTTCACGAGCTTGAGCGCGAGATGGGAGCGGCGCTCGTCGTCGTCACTCAGCCGACGAACCTCGGCTACGGCGGAGCGCTGCGCACCGGCTTCGATACAGCCCGAGGGCGTCTCGTCTTCTACACGGACGCGGACAATCAGTTCGATCTTCGCGAGCTATCCAAGTTCCTCCCTTTGATGGAGGGCCAGGACGCCATTCTGGGTTATCGAGTCGGGCGGCAGGACGGTGGATTCCGTCTCTTCGTCTCCAACGGGTACAACGCTCTCGCGTCGCTCGCCTTTGGGATGTCGGTCAGAGATTTGAACTGCTCGTTCAAGCTCTTCCGCCGCGAAGCCCTGACCTCGCTCCACCTCGAGGAAGACTACTTCTTCATCGATACCGAAATCGTGGTCCAGCTTCACCGGGCTGGATTCCGCTACATTCAGAAAGGCGTTCGCCACTATCCCCGCACCGCGGGGAAGTCGACGGTCGGCCCGACCGACGTTCCCCGTACCTTTCTAGCCCTCATGAGGCTCTGGGTAAAGCTGCGGCTGCTGAGCTCGGGTAAAACGAAACGCGCGGCACCGCGCGATTAGTCGGCCAGAGTGTTCAACCTTTCCGTGTGTTCCGGCGTGTGGAAGGCGGCCGGCGCTAGTGCGCTCGGGACGATCCTCCTCTTAACGCTCGCCTACCGATTGCCCACGACGTTGGTCGTCGACATGGGCGACGCAGTGGTCGGCGCACTCCTCACCGACAACTTTCACGACGCAGAGGAGGGCTACCGCTGGACCCGCGGCACGAGTCGCATGCGTTTCCTGGATCCTGGCGCCAGCCCGACCGCTCGTGTCGAGATCGTCCTTGCCGGATTTCGACCGCGCGGCACTCCCCCACCGCTTCTCGTGATCGAGTCCGGCGGCGAAACCCTTCGACGAAGCCCGGGAAGACGAGCTGCGCTCTATGAGCTCGAGACCCGAACCGAGGGTATCTGGAGCTCGACGCTCGAGGTCTCGCTCCGCTCGGATACCTTCTCACCTGGAGCGGGAGACGACCGCGCCCTGGGGGTCCGCGTGCACGAGGCGCGTCTCGTATTGCCGAACGGGTCGAGACCGCCGCTCCGTCAGCTCGCGGCGGCCTTGGCGATCGTGCTCGCAGGCCTTCTCGCCGGCTCTCGATGGCGGGACGCGACCGCGTGCGGCCTTGTCACGTCGGGCGTCGTCGCCGTGTTCGCGGGAGTCGCCTTCGCCTTCGCTCGGGTTTGGGCGACGATTCTCGTCCCGGGCCTCGCCGTCACGCTCGGCGCCGCTCTCATCGTGAGATGGCTCTTGCCGAAATTCACCCGGGTGATCGCGGAAACGATCTCACGATCCGGGAGTGCGCTTGTGGATGGTCTCGCGACCCTCGCGAGCGGTTGGGCTGTCTACGTGGCCGTCCTGGCCATTTCAGGGACCGTCCTGGCCTATTGGTCGAGACCTCGCTTCGAGCTCGACCTCGGCTCGGGGCGCGCGGACGCGGTGAGTCACCGCTTCGCCGGGCTCGACCAGGAAGGTGGCGTCAGGTTTCGCCGGGCGCTCCCCGGTGCGGCGCTGGATTTGCGAGACTTCGGCGCACTCTCGCCCTGGACCGTGGAGCTTCGGGCTCGAAGCGGGGTCGTGTCCGACGAGACGGTTCGGGGGACGTTACTCCGCGCCGATGATTTCGAGCTATCGGGAGCTCTGAGTTCCGATTGGAGCCTCCACCGAGCGACGCTCCCCGCTGCTTCTCTCGGTTGGCGATCGGGTCATTGGCTCGAGTTTCCTGTATTCGAGTGGGGAAGGGAGCTGCAAATCGACTCGCTCGTCATCGACCGAGGCAGGAGCTTCCCTTCTCTCGGAGCGCTCCTATGGATCCTGGCTTCCTCGTGGCTCGTGATGGCGTCGTTCGCCGCGAGCGGCTTGTCCGCCCGGCTCGCAAGCGTCGGCGCTGCGCTGTTTCTGGCGGTGCTCCTCGCCGGTTTGATTTTGGAGCCAGGAATTCTCCCTCGAGTCCTTCCGAGCTTTTTCCTGGCGGCCTTCGCGAGCCTGTTGCTCTCGGCCTTCGGCCGGGGAGCATTCGAAACACTTTCGACGGAAGTTTCCATGCCGGAGCTCAGCCCGCTGGCTCTCGCGATCTCGAGCTTCGGCTTCGTCTTGTGGTTCCTGTCCATGGCCTTTCCGCTCTACGCCGGTGGCCACTTCGGCTTTCACACGGCCATCGCCGAAGAGATTTGGCATGGTCAATTTCTGCTCTACTACCTGCCGGAGCCCGGAAGCATGCTGAGCCGGCAGCCGCAGTGGGGCAACGTGATCGTGCCCCACTCCTGTCTATTTCACACGATCGTGTCTCCCTTCGCCGCCTTTCCGTCGATTTGGTTCCACACGCTGACGAAGCTCTTCCTCTCCGCTCTCCTGTTCGCTATCGCCACCACGAGCGCCCTCCTCGCGACTCGCATTTGCGATCCTCGAACCGGCACCTATGCCGCCGCGATCGTCGTCGGGCTTCCCACTGGGTTTCAGCTCCTCGGCTTGGGACACCTCATGACGCTTTTCGGATGCTGGGCCGCGACCCTCGCTCTAGGGTTCATCATCCTCGTCTCGGACCGGCTTTCCGAGCGGTTGATCTTTGTCATCTCGCTCGTGCTCCTTTCCCTTTGCTTCCTTTCCTACACCGGCTCTTTGTTGTTCACCTCCCTGAGCCTCGCGACCGCGGCGGTCCTTCTGCTTCGAAAGGAGCCGCAGCTCGCCAAACGCCTATGGACCCTTTTGATCGCGGGATGGGCGGTGGCTCTGGTCCTTTACTACGGCAACTGGATCCTGCCTTTCTTGAGGGAAACCATCCCCTCACTTGCATCAGACCTGGGCTCGGACAGCATCGACTTCGCTTCTCGAATCGCGGCGCAACCGGAAAAGTTGGCCTATACCCTTGGCTCGCCACTCGTGCTTCTGACGGGTCTCGCCGGTTTGTATCGCCTCCGGGGCCGCGATCGAGTCCTTCTCGGCTCCTGGGCTTTGGCGATCGTTGGCTTTGGCCTTCTCGATCTCGCCTTCAATTTCCTCTTGAAACACCACTATTATTCATTCCCTGCCATTGCCATCGGCGTCGCGCTCGCCTTTCGCTGGCTCGAAAAAAGAGGGCGCTGGGGAAGGGTGGTGGTCGGCGTATTTCTCGTCTCTATATGGATGGTCGGACTGCGGGAGGCCGTTTCGGTGTCCCAAGGCGGGCTTTAAGGTTGCGCGGCGTTGTTGCACGGACCGGAGCAAATGGCTGACCTCCCTGTGCCGGTCGCCGAGTCACCCGGCGCAGTACGTATCGGGCACGCCGAGCGCGGTCATCTTGTTGAGTATCTCGCACTCCATTCGGGCTCGATGATCACTTTGTAACGATAGACCGCGTCAATCTTGATCTTGCGGGCGACCGCGTGACTCGTTGCCGTTCTCAGACGGCGAGCTGATCATCATTATCTGGACAATCTGAGGAGATGGAAACAGCACCGTGGCGTTTTTCATCGCGTCAGCGAGGTTGCCGTTCACTGCCGATGAGTCCATACGAGCGACATCCGCTGTTGCGTCTTCGTGATAATAGAAGCTAGCATCAGCACTATCGTTCTTAAGCGTCATTTCAATTTCCTCCAGCCTTCAAAGGTTCGTTCGTCCTTAACCCCCTCTTGCAGCACATTGTTCACTTGCACTTGGACACGCATGAGAGTTCCTTCGGACACGAAACCATAACACCCGCCAACCGTTCCTCCCACTAGGGCACGGGTAATGGCAAACTGGACAGGTTCATCTATGGCAGCGTCAACTAGAAAAGCTTGTGCTGCGTAGGGCTCAAGCAGCTTGAGTTCTTCGACGTAGCTTAGATGGATTTTCCTTAACAGTTTGTAAAACGCGTCGGACGGCTTTTCGATGTTGAGGCCCAACTCTGCAGCTTCTCGCCGATCAATCGTATAATCGTGGCTTCCCGAATCTGCACAAAGAAACTCAATGATCGATTTGATTTTACCATTGTCGCTGACTTGCCGTGGCAGCAATTGTGATTTTTCAGGATCATGACCCCGTCCTGTGCCAAAACTCAGCCCTTTTGAAATAGCTGATAAATCAACAGCTTAGTGTCTGTGTTTGCGACTGGGCCAAGGGCCGTAGGCTCTACAATTGTCTTGGGCGTACGGGTCGTCACCATGCAGATGACCACCTAGTCGAGAGCGAATATCGAGGCAATCCGCTATGCTTTCCTGGCACCCGACATCGTCCGTGCCATTGTCGACGGCCGCCAGCCTGTTGGGCTGACCTCAAGCTACCTCTTGCATCATCTGCTCTCGGACCCCGGCCACCACGATAGGCAGATTTCGCTCTCAGCCAAGAGCGGTGCAACAACGCCACGCGCGGTCAAGGCTCGGCGTCGCGGTGGAGCACGAGCTCGTCGAACCAAGCGGTGGCTTGCGAGTCCGTGTTGTCGGTATCGACCATGAGCACGACCCCGGTGACTCGCTCTGCAGGTCGACCGAAGTAGCGCTCGAAATCCGCCGACACGTCGCGCTCTTCCATGAACCACTCGCCGCTATCCACGTCCCCGCTTCTCAAGACGATGGTCGCCGCTTGGTCGCTGTAAGGGCTCGGGTACACGTTCCCGACACTCTCGTTCCCCGCCCACACGTACATGAGAAGCGGCGTCGTGCGCGCGAACGGCGTCCCGTCGAACATGACGGCGACCCTTGCTGCATAGTCGTCGCTTCTCCGCCGCCGCACGTCGTCAATGTGCCCGAGGCTCGTCGACACCCGCCATCGCCACGAAAGGATGAGCTCGCCGGTGACATCGACTCGCCGCCAAAGCGCCGACGCAGAGTTCCGGCTATCGACGCGAAGGAAACGATTCTCGGCCTCGGTTTCGAGCCGAAACGTATTGGAGCGACGCGCCAAGACGCGCTCCATCCACGGCTTCCTCCACCCGTCGTCGAAACCCGAGAACAGATCTTCGCCCGCGCTCGTCGCGGCGAAGGCCGTTATCGAGAGCCCCAAGACGACGCGAGCGAGCCATTCGGACGCCTTCGAGGAGATGCATGTGCGCCTGCGGTACCAGCGCAGAAGCGTAGCGGATGTGGCAACGGACGCAATCTGGGCCAGCGCCTCGCGGCCTAAAGCCTGGGCCTTGACGGCGAGCCTACGCCGGTCGTCGTCAGAGAGCTTGAGACGCTTTCCCCGAAGCCCAGCTCGGAGTACACGGTTCTCCTCTTGCAGGTCGTCGATCACATCCTGCTGCTGGCGGTTGACCCAGCCAGCCACAACGAGCAGTAGGAATTGCGCGTGGTACGGTGCTTCCGTCATTAAGTGTTGGTGAGATGACGTAAGACTTTACGCTGCATTAAGTTACAGCCAAAATAGCGCTCGCGACCTTCGCTTCGCGCTAAATGGAGCGTAAGCGCCGCTTTTGCAAAGGGATGCGTACATATGACCAACAGTAAACAGCGCAAGCACCCTTGTGCTCCGCAAAAACTCGATCCGTCATTGATTCCGCGGTTTAGACCTGCCAGGATTGGCCGTTTCGCGGCGGCGAGTGGTACGTCATCATGGATCTGAAGATAACACCCTCGGGCCAGACGATTGTAAAGCCTACGGCCCTTGGCCCGGTCGCAAACACAGACTCTAAGCTGCTGATTTATGGCCTATGTCAAAAGGGCCGAGTTTTGGCACAGGACGGGAACGAAAAAAAAGCCCGGGCCGCGTGAGCGACCCGGGCTCTCGGGAAGTATGTAGCCTAGTAGCCGCCCATGCCTTCCATACCCGGCATGCCACCGGGCGCGCCACCAACGGCCTTCTTGTCTTCCTTCTCAGGCAGCTCCGAGACTAGAGCCTCGGTGGTAAGCATGAGCCCCGCAATAGAGGAAGCGTTCTGGAGTGCATAGCGAACAACCTTGGTGGGATCGATGACTCCGGCTTCCACCAGGTTCTCGTACTTGTCCTTGGCCGCGTTGTAGCCCTGCTCGCCCTTGAGCTCCTTCACCTTGTTGACGACGATCGCGCCTTCCTCTCCGGCGTTCTGGGCGATCCAGCGCATGGGCTCTTCGACCGCGCGCCCGACGATACCCACACCGATGCGGACGTCATCGCCGAGGCGCTCGTCCTTTTGGAGCCTCTTGAGAACCTTGCTGGCGCGAAGGAGAGCGACCCCGCCTCCGGGAACGATGCCTTCCTCGGCGGCTGCCTTGGTGGCGTGCATCGCATCCTCGACACGGGCCTTCTTCTCCTTCATCTCGGTCTCGGTGGCAGCGCCGACCTTGATCAGAGCCACGCCGCCGACGAGCTTCGCGAGACGCTCCTGGAGCTTCTCGCGATCGTAGTCGGACGTCGTCTCTTCGACCTGAGTCCGGATCTGCTTGATGCGGCCCTCGATGTCGGACTTCTTCCCGGAGCCTTCGACGATGGTGGTGTCTTCCTTGGTGATGATGATCTTCTTGGCCTTACCGAGGTCCTGCATTTGCAGGTTCTCGAGCTTGATGCCGAGGTCCTCGAAGATCGCCTTGCCACCGGTGAGGATCGCGATGTCCTCCATCATGGCCTTGCGGCGGTCACCGAAGCCAGGAGCCTTGATGGCGACGGCCTTCAGTGTGCCACGGAGCTTGTTGACGACGAGCGTGGCGAGAGCCTCGCCCTCGATGTCCTCGGCCACGATGACCAGCGGCTTGCCGGACTGGGCCACCTTCTCGAGCACGGGCAGGAGATCCTTCATGTTCGAGATCTTCTTCTCGTGAACGAGGATGAGACAGTCTTCGAGCACACATTCCATCCGCTCGGGGTCGGTTACGAAGTAGGGGGAGAGGTAGCCGCGGTCGAACTGCATACCCTCGACGATGTCGAGGGTCGTCTCGAGCGTGCGCGCCTCTTCCACTTGGATGACGCCGTCCTTGCCGACCTTTTCCATCGCCTCCGCGATGATGCTGCCGATGGTGTCGTCACCGTTGGCGGAGATGGTCCCGACCTGCCCGATCATCTTGCCCCGGACCGGCTTCGAGATCTTCTGGATCTCGCCAACTATCGACTCGACGGCGGTGTCGATGCCCCGCTTGAGCTCCATGGGATTGCTGCCGGCGGCAACGTTCTTGAGCCCCTCGCGGAAAATGGACTGTGCCAAGACGGTCGCCGTGGTGGTGCCGTCACCGGCCACGTCCGATGTCTTGGATGCGACCTCGCGCACCATCTTCGCGCCCAGGTTCTCGATGGCGTCCTCGAGCTCGATCTCCTTGGCGACGGTGACGCCGTCTTTGGTGACGACAGGCGAGCCGAACTTCTTCTCGAGAACGACGTTACGGCCCTTGGGGCCGAGGGTTACGCGCACAGCGGTCGCGAGCTGGTTGACACCGCGGAGGATCCCTTGCCGTGCTTCCTCATGATAAACAATCTGCTTTGCCATTTCTTAAACTACCTCCAAGCTATTCCACGATGCCGAGTACATCGTCCTCTTTAAGGATGAGGTACTCAGTTCCGTCCAGTTTCACTTCCGAGCCCGAGTACTTGCCGATGAGCACTCTGTCGCCCACCTTCACCTCGAGCGCAACCTTCTTTCCGTCCTTCAAGGTCCGGCCCGATCCGATAGCTATGACTTCGGCCGTCGTCGGCTTTTCCTTCGCGGTGTCGGGGATGATGATGGATCCGACTTTCTTCTCGTCGCTCTCCTCGATCCGCTTTGCGACGATGTTGTCCGTGATCGGTGTGATCTTCATTTCTCGATTACTCCTCCTTGTTTTTCAGGACCTGTCGGCGGGGTCGAGCTCCCGACGGCGGTCAACTACTGATGGGAATCTGACGGCTTTTCTCGCTCGCCTTCTTCGGTATGGTCACCGTCAGCAGAATGCCCTTCTTGAAATCGGCCTTTACTCTGTCCGTTTCGATGCTCGTCGGGAGCTCGAACGCACGATGGAACGGGCCGTAGGAACGTTCCATCGTACGAACCGTTTCTCGTTGATGGCTTCGTTAACCGGGCGCTTGCCTTACAGCGTCACTCGATCGTCGTCGATGTGAAGCTCGATGTCGTCTTGATCTACTTCGGCGAGCTCGGCCTTGAGAACGAGGCTCTTTTCGGCTTCGTAGAGATCCACGGCGGGGGACCATGCCCCTGTGGTCGAGAACTCCCCCTCGGAGCGCGTGCGCGACAGCGTCTGATCGATTAGCCGGTTCATCCGTTCTTGGAGCGCAAGAAGCTCACGCACGGGATCCCAATGGGCGAGTGGCATGTGTAATTCATCAACCTCGACATATTAGCACTCTACACACCCGCGCGCTAATCGTACGAGATAGTAGTTATTTGGTACTTTCGAGTGAACGAACGATTTCGGTCACTCCCCGATGACCTCCGCCCGCGAACAGCGTAAGCTTTCTCGACGACTGCGAGCGGCAAAGCTCCGCTATCCGGCATGTTTGGAGAACGTGAACTTCCAAGCGCCTCGAGGCTTAAACCGCGAACAGATCTTGAGCCTGGGCAACTGCCGCTTTGTCGGTGAGCGCCATAACCTGCTCATCACCGGCCCGACGGGGATTGGCAAATCGTTCTTGGCTTGCGCCTTCGTGGAGCGGGCCTGTCGTCGCCGCTTCACCGGATGCTACGTGCGAGCACCGCGCTTGCTCCACGAGCTCGCGGTCGCTCGTGGTGATGGTTCCTACGCCCGGCTTTTGACGAAACTCGCCAAGCTGGACTTACTGGCTATCGATGATTGGCTGCTTCACCCGCTGAAAGAATCGGAGAGACGGGATCTAATGGAGGTCATCGAAGACCGCGCCGAGCGTGGCTCCACACTCATCGCGACCCAGATTCCGCTCAAGCAGTGGCACGAAGCGATTGGCGACCCAAACCAGGCAGACGCTATCTGCGATCGCATTCTCCACAGCGCGCACCGCATCACTCTCAAAGGAGCTTCTCTGAGAAAGACCAAGGCTGCGCCAAAGGCATCTGACAACGCCGATGCATGAGCGAGCGAGGGACCACAGCGTCGATGCGATAAAAACGGGTGAAACCGCCAAACCCGGGGTACCAGACGATGCGGCGCCAAAACGACGCGCGAGAATGCCTCAGGAAGCGTCTTCTCGAGCCAGGCCATACCCCAGCAACCCCCCGAAACCAGCCCCACATCGCCCGGGGTTCGGCCGCGGCAGGTCGCTGCCTACGGGAGCGGGAAGGTCGCTTCGCGTCTTTCCTTACGCCCGCTCCCTCCGGCACCGACCTGCCGCCCCTTGCTACACAACACGCAGGTAAGATAGGTTCACGTTTTCAATCAGTGGAAAGGAAGGTCACCCAACACTTCACCGCTTCGATGAGCGTTCGGCTTCACCGGATTCGCTGTTCAGCTTGCTCTGGATTCGGCGTTCACGATGGCTGGAATACGCAGTCTTCGGACGCCCACTCGTCGAAGTGCTCATAAGCGCGCCGTTCGTCTATGCCGCACGAAACCAAGTGGCCAGCCCATATGCGGTAGCACTGCTCCTGCCTTACCGGGTGTGCGCTCATGGTCACGTCGGCATTCACGAACACCCCGCCAGGGCGAAGCGTCCGGAAAATGCCCTTGTACAGTGCACGCTTGCGTTCCATCGTGGGAACGTGGTGCAGGGCCAGGCAAACGGACACGGCGTCACATTCCGGGAGCGGAGATTCGAAGGAACACTTCTGGAAACGCGCGCGGGCTCCGAATCGCTTGAGTCGGATACGTGCCCGGTCCAGCATCTCCGCATCCACATCGATGGCCTCGACGACGCCCACGCCTTCATGTTCCAGCATCGCCTCTGCCAGAGCCCCCGTTCCCGCACCGAGGTCTAGCACTAGGGTGGGCCGGATGCCGGCGATTTCGCGGGCAGCCCAGGTCAATCCTTCCTCGTAGCCCGGGATAAACTGGCGAATGGTCTCGTCGTAGGAATCGATCTCGAGGCGAAGGTGGTTGCGAACGGAATGACTCATAACTTGACGGCCACAAGTTCAAATCCTATCCTCCCGACCCCGCTTTTCAAAGCCTCTGGGAAGAACCTACGGAGTTTCGCAGGCCTCTCATGGCTCTCTGCTCGTCAATACGCGATCTTCTTTTTTGCGGATCACAGCGGTGCTTGCGCTGTTTGCTGTTGGTAATGTGTACGTATCCTTTTGCAAAAAAAGCGCTTACGCTCCATTTAGCGCGCGGCGAAGGTCGTGAGCGCTATTTTGGCTGTAATTTAATGCAGCGTAAAGTCTTAGCGTCATCTCACCAACACTTAATGGCGGAAGCACCTGACGGCCTTCGATAATGGCGCGGACAATGTCGGGGGCCAGGAAGGCATAACGGATTGCCTTGCGCACGCGGTCCGTTGGGATGGCGTCTTCGGTGGCAATCTCCTCATAGGTTTTGCCTGCTTTGATTCGGTCGAGCCAGGAGAGAGCGTTGGCGATGTTGCGCAGGAGTGTGCGGTCGACGGATTTCGTGGTGTACCTTCTATTTGTTCATCCGCGCGCACCGAACTTGATTAGTCTCCGGTTTGCCGGGTGTGATCCTCAAAAAAGAAAACCGGCCAGAAGCAGCCGACTATGGTAGGTCTAACCCACGCAATCAACGCCGGATCGAATTTTTGCGGAGCACAGTTCGATGGCATAACGACATTAGAGGAGATCAACAAGGTCACTATTGTCTAGACTCAGCCAATTGAAGCGCTGGCTCTTGGAGCCGGCCCCACCCGGTGTGGGGATCGAGCTCCGTCCCGACGAGATGGTCGTTGCCCGCTTCGCCGACAGTGGGCGTGGGGACATGGATCTTTGCGTGCGTGCGCCCCTCCCACCGGGGGTGGTGCACTTTTAGATGCTCACCCCGAACCTCAGCGAGCTGGAGGCGATAGGCAAGTTCCTGGCAAAGCTCTTCGAAGAGGCTGGAATCGAAGGACACGCTCTAGGCCTCACGTTGCCCGACACGCTGGCCCGCATACCGCAGACACATCCTACCCGCGCGTGTTGGAACGACGATCCCTCAGCCCCTTGGTAATGACCGCTGTGCCACGTTTGCAGTCGTGCTCGCACGCAATCGTCTTCCGGAAAAGTTCTCTGCGGCGAGGGCGCTGCGCGAGCAGCATACGTTGCGAGCGAACGCGACGGCGTCCAGGAGAATAGGCCGGATATTCGAAAACAGTCGCAAGAGCGAGCCTCTCCACGTCCCTAAGACGCCGGTGGCGTCGTCCGGTCGACCAGCACGAAGCAGCCGAGCATGGCAGCTCTAAACCGCGCAATCAACGCTGGATCGACTTTTTACGGAGCACACCGCCCTGCGCTATGCTTTCCGAGTGTTACCGGACTACCTTTCCCACGGCCTCGACGTCCTGCTGGTCGGGATCAATCCAGGGAAGCGATCCGATGAGCTTGGCCATCACTTTGCCGGCCGTGGAAACAAGTTCTGGAGGTTGCTGCACGAGTCTGGACTGGTCCCGCGGCTCATGACCTACGAGGATGACTTGCGTCTGCCCGAGTACGGTATCGGTTTGACCAGTATCGTCGCGAGGGCGTCGCGTGGGAGCTCGGAACTCGACCGGGTCGACTTCGAGAAAGGGCGTAGGCTTCTCGCCGAGAAGGTGATGCGTTACAGTCCGAAGGCCGTCGGCTTCCTCGGGGTCACCGTTTTTCGAGGGTTCTGGCCTGAACTCTCCGCCGGTCGCGTACCGAAGACAATCGAATGCGGACCGCGCGGCGAAATTCTGGGAGGCTCACGGTTGTTCGTTCTTCCGAACCCTAGTGGTCGCAATGCGCACTACAGCTACGACGACATGCTTCGCTGCTGGCGAAGTCTGGGACGTTGGGTGAATGATCATGCCAGAGCTTCCTGAGGTTGAGATTACCCGAGAGCACCTCGAGCGGTAGCTCGTCGGTCGTCGAATTCGCGCCAACAAGGTTCCAGACGCGCTCCTGCGTGGAGGACAACTACTGACCTGAGCCCACGGTTAGTACCACGTTGTATCTCCGTAATTCGGTGCTGACAAGGGCTGGTTGAAGCCGGCGGAGCGGAGCCAGTTTCAACTAAATCATTTCCGGCGCCCTTCGTCGTGGGAGGCCGAATCTCTATAACTATCTCCGAATAAATAACTTTTCGGTCAGAACTTTGCCGCCCTTGTACTTGTACTTGACCGCGTCCTGTGCCAAAACTCGACCCCGTCCTGTGCCAAAACTCGGACAGCCACAACATCCCCAAGCGCCGGCCTACGGCCCTTGGGGATGTCGCAAACACAGACACTAAGTTGCTGATTTGTAGCCTATTTCAAAAGAGCCGAGTTTTGGCACAGGACGGGGTAGCGGATGGTGCAGGTTGGAGCTATCCGGTCTCGGCAAAAGGTGGTCCAGCTTTTGGCGGAAATCCTCAAACAGAAAAGCCAGTGGAGATTCAGGAGGTTTCTAGCTTCGCGCATTTCTAGAATTCATGGATGCGTACGCACAGGTTTTGGGAGAAGGCTGTTTTACGTGCTCTCGGGTTTCAACCTTGGTGCCAATTTCGTTCTATCCTATTTTTCTACAGTGATTTAACGGCCGCTGTCACGTGCTGGCCCCCGCACGCATCATCGACGGGTGGTCGTTCGAGCCGGAATTTTAATCAGCTTTTCTATACGGCAATTTCAAACTCCTGGACGCCTGAAAGAGGGCCGTGTCGTAAACCCTCCGGAGGCGGCTCCGGCCGTTACGCATTGTTGCAAAAGGCTTTACGTCTTGCTCGAGCAGCTTCTTCTGGGCGCAACCTTTTCGTGATCTTGATCATTTTTCTACTAGAAATGTTCTCTTGATATAAAAGGAAAAATGAGGTGTCCTTCACAATCCTAAATAAAGAAAACGGTCGCAGCTAAGCGGCCGATGGAGGGACACCTCAATGAAAAGCAGTATCACGCGGGAGGAGTTTAGTAAAGAAGTAAGTCGTCTATCCGAGGAGTTCGCGGAGCAAGTGTGGCAGGCGGTCGTGGAAGCGGAAGCTGATGTCGAACGGTGTGACGAGTGGATGCGGGTCAAGGGCAGCGAATACCTGCGTGAGGTACTGGGCAAGGCGCTCAGCCAACGCTCGGAACGACTCGGTGTGTCAGGCGCATGCGAATGCGGCGCGTCGATGGAGTTTCGACAACATCGAGCGTTCCGGGTGCACACGGTACTGGCGGGTCGGGATGTGGAGCTGAGTGTGGTTTACGCTCAGTGCTGTGAGTGTCGTCAAGGCAAGTATCCGCTGCTGGAAGAGATGCGGGTGGACCAGGAGGGATTCACGCAAGCCTTACAAGAGTTGTCGCTGTTGGCAGGAGTGATCGAACCCTACCGCTCGGCGAGCGAGCAATTGCTGCGAAAGTTCACCGGGGTGGTCGTGAGCTCCGAGAAGATTCAAAGCTTGGTAGGCGCCGATGGGAAAAAGGCGGAGGGTTTTTCGAAAGAGCCTGCGAACGAGGTGGAAGCTGGAACGGGCAGACGCCATAAGGGACCGCTGTACATAGGGATAGACGGCGGGATGGTATTCGTGGACGGCCGCTGGCAGGAAGTCAAGCTAGGCTGCCTTTATACCGAGCAAGGGCGTGTGCAGAGCAAGCTCGGACGCGGAGAGTTGACCGAACGACAGGTCGTAGGGGTTCGAGGTAGCCCCGAAGCACTCGGCGAGGTTTTGTGGCCTCGCTCTTGCTCAATGGGGGCGGAGTCTCGCAAGGTCGTCATCCTGGGTGACGGTGCGCCGTGGATTTGGAATCTTGCGGAGGAGCTGTTCACCGATCGAGTCGAGATCCTTGATTGGTATCACGCCGACGAGAATATCAGCCCTGTGGCACGGGTGGTTTTCGGCGAAGGCACCGACGAAGCCGCACAGTGGCGCAAATCGCAACTCGACCGTCTATACGAAGACGCCGTGGATGAGGTGATCGAGGGTTTGCGGTTTCTGAAAAAGCGTCATCGTTCCAAAGACGAAGAGATCGACAAGCTCACCGGCTACCTCGAGAGAAACGGGCATCGAATGAAATACAGAACGTTTCGACAAAGCGGCTACTACATCGGCAGCGGTGCCGTGGAAAGTGCCGTGAGCCACGTTATGCAACAAAGGATGAAGCGAGTCGGGATGAGATGGCACGCCGCTGGGGCCGATGCAATGCTCGCACTGCGCTGTGTCTTCCGAAGCACGGGCGCCTGGGATTCGTTCTGGAACTATCGAAAACAGGTCGCATGAACGGAAGTCGATTGCGCCCCTTCTTCTTGAGCACTTGTGAGAAAATTGCAGGTATGCTAGCATCCGCGTGATGCCAGCTTGCTCGAAGTGCCGCGCCCGATTCTCAAAACCTCCCGAGACTTTGGAGGGAAAGCCCGGACGCCCACGAACACGATGCGACCGATGTAGCCGCGCCGTAAAACCTCACCGACGAACAACATGCGCCGAGTGCGGGCATTTCTTCGAACCTCAACTCCGTCCTCGCCGACCGCGAGAATTCTGCTCTCACCGCTGCTGTCAACGCACGTGGCTGAGGCGACAAAGAAAAAAAGGAAAGTTTTCTTAGCTTGGAACCTCGAAACCGAATCCTCGAAATGCGCCGCGTTCATGTCGGCGATCTGGCTCCGCATGGCTCCAAGGCCGGATAGCCGACGACCCTTGCATGCTGCAGTTGGGGAGGCTAGGGAAAATGTCTACTGCGCACGGCTCTTCTTGTTAGGACGCTCGAACACGAGGACATGCTCACGATCGATGTTTGCCCCGTTGTGACGGTCGTAGGACATGTACCTGTTCCTGATTGGATACCAACGTCGCTCAATTAGAGACGGGGGCACTTGGCGTCAACTGCAAAAGCTGTCGAGGGCTTGAACAGCTAATCGTCGACTTCGACAAGAAAGCCTCCACGCAGGCGAAACGGATCGCCGCGGACATCGAGCGCTTTTTGACATTGCGCGAGTAAAGAGGACCACGAGACTTAGTTAGCCCTAATCGCAAATAAACGTCACTGTGTCTGAGGTCTTTGGCCCCGTGAATAGCACCTTTTCCAGGTTCTGCATACACCGTGCAGAATCACCTATAGTGGCGGCGAGCGGGTGCCCCAGCACGAGCTTCTCGCCTGCGCCCAGTGCGGCTGTTTCGCGTTTTCGTGCTTCGAAGATTTTGCGATTAGGGTTAGTTCCGCGCCAGCGCCGCCTTCAACTCCCGCGCCCTTCTTCGCGCTTCTTTTAGATCCGTATGCGTCAACTGCGCTGCGGCGTCATCGCGGTTTTTCACCCACAGCTCGCGGGCCTCGTCAGTCGTCACAGAGGCGGCGGCAAGATTCGACCACGCGTGGGCTTCGATGTAGTCCTGTAGAACGCCCTTGCCTCTTAAATACATCCCACCGAGCATGCCCTGCGCGTAGGCCTCACTTTGCTCCGCGGCTTTCCGATACCAGGACGCCGCCTCAACAAAATCTTGTCTGACGCCTTCACCGTGGAAGTACATCAACCCAAGCATGGCCTGGGAAACCGCGTCGCCCTGCGCGGCGGCTTTCTGAAAGAAAAATACCGCCTTACCGTAATCCTTTTTAACGGGCTCCCCTGTTCGCTGGTTCAAACCAGAGTAAGCCGTATAGCCTAATGCACGTAACACCCACGGACTTGCAGCATCTAAATCGGGTTCTTGTTGAGTGTCGTCTTCTTGTTGACGCTCAAGTCCGTCAGGACACCGGCCTCGACCAGTTTGCACGCCTGGAGGATACGTCTTTCGTAAGTACTCCAAAACCTTATCCGGATTGCTTCTTATCTCAGGCGGGACTTGTACCTCACAGCCATCAACAAAATAGCGAGGTTCCTCTTCTTGTTGAGCCGATACGAAACCCCCCGCCGTGAGGACAAAAAAACATCCACCTCTTGACCATGATTCACCCATTGTACCAGCTAACTCTCGAACACGTTCACGCCACCGAGCGCGGCGGCGAACATCGTCCAGCGGCAGGCCCGGCGATGTAGTCGTCGATCGCGGTCTTGATGAGATAGAGGCCGACCAGCTTGAGCGTCAGCGCCCGCTGCCCTCTTTAGCGCAAACGTGTCCCTCAAAAATCGAGATTCGAGACGAAAACCGGTGTTTCCGCCATCAAGTGATGGGATGGACTAACGCATCGAAAAAGGAGGAGCCCGAATGAAAGATACGACGATCGCTGTGGGTCTTGCAAAGAACGTCTTCGAGATTGCCATCTCGCGCGAAGCGGGGAAGGTGTCCAACCCGCGCCTCGGCTGCCCGCACCCGATCCATCGCATCTGCGATTGATCATCTGCTCCAGTCGTACATAGCCACAAAAAAGAGCCGGGTTGGGCATTCTTCTCTGACAGTACTTATTCCGCTTGCTACTCAAAAGAACGATAAGCGACTTTAGGATCTACGGGACACGCCGGAAGTCGCTTGAACGGTTGCAGCATTCGACTTTCTAACCTCTCCTCCACATCCTGTCCTGTGCCAAAACTTGATCCCGTCGCGTGCATTATCCCCACGTCGGGTTCTCCCGTGCCATGCGTACCATGAACTCACAGATGTCCTTCGCCGTGGGAGGTCGGTCTGGGCTCCGGTTCTTGCTGCCATCGTACTTAGCTGCGATGAATACGTAATCTTCTTCTTGCGGATCACAGGGCATGCTGGGAAGCCGCTCTGCGCACTCTCCTTTTCCTCGGTTCAGCTAGGACCCACCCCGCCGTTTACGTGAAAGGTCACGTCGATTCGCGACGGCGAACCCCTCGTGTTCGGGGTCGGCGCTTGCCCTTGCTCGCAGCCTTTGCGGCCAGCGGGGCCTGCATTCGCTCGTACAAAGCGAAGAGGTACTCGACGCGTTCGCGCTCGGAGGTGAAGCGGGTACGGCGGTAGAGACGGTCGACGGCGCGGTCCAACGCGTGATGTGCTCTTCGCAGGTTTGGCGGCATCAGGTCTGGATCGTAGATCTCGGCCAGCGTCGCGTCCTGGTGAGCAGCGCGGGCGTCGAGCACGGCCTGCGCCAGCGGCTCCAGCGCCGACATGTTCGCATTCTCGCTCTTGAAGCCGGGCGGTGTCGGGAAGGTGTTGTATACGACGCCGACGGAATACATGTAGTCGCTCTTCATCCGCCCTGTCACCGCCCTCATCCAAGCCATGTGCATCGCGGAAGTGAGCAGTGCGAAATCGGTGAGAGTCGCGTCCGGCAGCAACCGAAGCTTGTCGCTGGGAATGGTCGGCGGCTCCAGCCAGCCGATGGGGACGTACTCGCGCCGCTCGGAACTCACCTGCGGAATCACCAAAAACGGGGCGGTCGGCAGCACGTTAACGTGGTATAGCGTGGGTGTTTCTGCTAGTTTCTGCGTCGGCTTGCTTTTACTCGCACGGCGGTAGGTGCGAACGGCGGCGATGCGTTCTCTGACCCGTGGTAGTTGCGCCAGAGTAGCCGGCGAAGCGTCATGCAACGCAAGAAATCCAACGCTCGCCACCTTGCAGGTACTCACGAGCGCCGACGAATGGGCGTAGAAACGGCGCTGCGTCTGGTTCGGCATCCAGGAACGCGAGTCGCTCCTCAGCATCGAAGATGTAGAGTCCATCGTCGATGGGCTTAGAGCCGGTGATCAGTTGACTCAGTCCGTTTATCGGCCTGCCCTCTTCACGGACGACGAGGTGGGGATTGGCTAATGCCCCACCGTCGAACAGGTAAGGCGTGACCACGGCGTGGCGGCTTTCGAGCGGCTCCCCGTTGAGGTCCTCGTAGGTGAACAGCCTCCTGTCCCGTGACGCATGCTCTGTCGTGTCCAGTCCGATGATGACCACATGCACGTGGGCCTTGCCGCGGGCGTCAGAACCCCAGGCAAACGTCCGGTGGGCAAAGGCGATCTCCAAACGGTGGTGGTCAAGTAACATCCGCCAGAGCTGCGCGACCTGCTCGCCTTGGGTAATCGAGTTGGTTGCGACGAAGCCGATCCTCGGTGGCTGACTGCTGTTCTCCCGTTGCGTGCGCCGCACGTACTCACCGGCACGAATGAACCATGCGGCCACGTAGTCGAGCGTGCCACCGCTACCGCCAAGCGCCGCGATGTGGCGCACCTGCACCCGCTGACCTGCCGACTGGAACTTGGCTCCACCAAATGGCGGATTGCCGAAGACATACGAGCACTCATTCGGCGACAACACTTCACTCCAGTCGATCTCCAGCGCGTCGGCGTGGTGGATGTGCGGCGACTTCTCGATCGGAATCCTCGCGTAGGTCTTGCCGAACTCCAGGCTCAGCCGGTTGTTCATGATGTGGTCCATCATCCAGAGTGCGGTCGCGGCGATGCGGGCCGGAAATTCGCTGATCTCGATGCCGTAGAACTGATCCACGTCGACCACCGACTGCACCTCGAGCTCCAATTGGGTGGCGTCCGTGCGCGACGCCATCGCCCGCAGCACTTCGATTTCCAGAGAGCGCAACTCTCGGTAGGCGATGATGAGGAAGTTGCCACAACCGCACGCCGGGTCGAACAGGCGCAGCGTGCCAAGTCTGTCCCGAAACTTCCGCAGATCGGCCATGCTGCGGCCGTCCCGGCGTTTCTGAAGGTTCTGGAATTCAGCGCGCAAATCGTCGAGGAACAATGGCTCGATCACCTTCAGGATGTTCTTCTCGGTGGTGTAGTGCGCACCCTGCGCGCGCCGGTCGGCCGGTTCCATGACCGCTTGGAAGAGCGCACCAAAGATGGCTGGTGAAATCGCCGTCCAGTCGAAGCGGCTCGCGTCGAGGAGCGCCTGCCGCATCGCGGCATCGAAATCCGGAATACGCAGGGTTTCGGCAAATCATCGGAATTGCGGCGCAAGTTTATTAGATTACAAGTTCGTAGGCTCCACGCTGCGGAACGTGTCAACGACATTGAGACACCCGCGTGTTGCATTTAGTGAGCCTCGATTGGTGTCGCCGGGCTCATGACGACGTCGCGGTCCACGTCCGCTTCGATCGCGAACGCGCCACAAGGAGTGGAAACAGGGGGTAGCTCAGGTATGGACCACCCCGAGCAAGTCGCTGTTTCAGCCTCCTGGTGCGTTGTTTTTTCCGGCGGAGGGTTGATCCAGGCCTGAGGAGGCAAAACGGGAGGTTGAGGGGTTCCGCGAACGAATCGTTCGGGGTGATGCGAAATTCGGACAACATTTCTCATTCGAGATGCCTTTGTACAAGGAATCGGAACACGTTGATAAGGATCTTTTCGGAATAGAACTCACAATGCCCGTGGGAGAGTATGAGCGGCAAACCGTAGTTGTGAATCAGCAGGGGTTGATTTGTACCTTTCTACCCATCGGTCCAACACGCCAGCGAGCTCAATAGAGATCTGGACCAACTCCGTTATATTGTGCTTGAAGATACACATTGCCGGAATCACTCCGGGGCCAGATGGCCCGTTCATGATGCAGGTCGGTCGGAATCTCACCGACCCATTCGACGGCTTTCTGCGCGGCAAGCGATTCCTCATCCTGGACCGCGACAGGAAGTTCACTACGGAGTTTCGCGAGTTGCTCGAGCACGCCGGAACTGACGTCATTCGGCTGCCGCACTGTTCGCCGAATCTGAACGCTTATGTCGAAAGGTTTGTTTTGTCGATCAAGAGCGAGTGCTTGGAGCGGATGATCTTCTTCAGTGAGCCATCGCTGCGTCGTGCCGTCACTGAGTTCATCCATCATTATCACGGAGAGCGCAACCATCAAGGGCTTGGGAACTCGTTGCTCGAAGCGGAAGAATGCGTCGGCAGTCCTCACGGGAAGGTGCGATGTCGTAAGCGATTGGGCGGTTTGCTCAGTTATTACCACCGCGCCGCCGCATAGGAGTTCGGGCGCGCCAGCTGGACGAAACGGATGGTCTGGAGGAGAGGTCTGCTCGGGAGCGCCTATCGCAGAGCCCGTGTCGCGTCGGCTGGTCTCCGCGAAACTCGAGAACGCCTCCAGGATTCGAGCTTTCGGCTCCGTTCGCATTTTCGGACACGACGCCCAGGCAGGCTTGCGCCTTCTCGCCGTCGTAATCATGGGCTCTGAAACGGCCCGCTCGGGCCAGCCACACTTTATTCGACCAACGGGTAGTTTCGCCTGAGAAGCCATCGCTTGAGGACCGTATTTTCCACAAAATCTAATCCGAGACGCTTCGATAAAGTTCAATGAGGGCCGGGACTTGCGCGGATCTGGCATCCCGAGCCTGAGTTTCCCACAGCGATTTCCACATGGGGCGTGGAAGGGTCTTATTCTGAAGGATTTATGGCTTTCCATCGGTCGGAGGTAGTCTCTCGACTAGGTGGTCATCTGCATGGTGACGACCCGCCCGCCCAAGACGATTGTAAAGCCCACGGCCCTTGGCCCGGTCGCAAACACAGACACTAAGTTGCTGATTTATGGCCTATTTCCAAGGGGCCGAGTTTTGGCACAGGACGGGATCGTTTTACCCACAAGGAAGTTTTCCTGAGATTATGAACGCCGACTGCCCCGTGGCCAGCTCCTATCGACCTGGCCCACAATAGCCGGACGATGACGGGTCCCCTCTACGAGTTGCTGCCCCGCGGCGAGGCAGGGAGCGACGAGCTTCTCGGTCGCTTCCTCGACTATGTCTCGCACCTGGGTCTCACACTCTACCCAGCTCAGGAGGACGCGATCCTCGCGCTCTTCGAGGGGCACAACGTCATCCTGAACACCCCTACCGGTTCAGGGAAGTCGCTGGTCGCCTCCGCGCTACACTTCATGTCTCTCGCTCATGGGCGACGCTCCGTCTACACCTGTCCCATCAAAGCGCTAGTCAACGAGAAGTGGATGGCACTCTGCCGCGAGCTTGGTCCTACGAACGTCGGCCTCTCCACGGGCGACGCCACCGTCAACCGCGGAGGACCAGTCCTCTGCTGCACCGCGGAGATCCTCGCGAACATGGCCTTACGAGAGGGGAAAGATGCGGCGGTGGACGACGTGGTGATGGACGAGTTCCACTGGTACGCCGACCGCGATCGCGGGGTTGCCTGGCAGGTACCGCTTCTTACCCTGCCCCAGACACGCTTCCTCCTCATGTCCGCCACTCTCGGTGACGTGGCCTTCTTCGAGGAGGCGCTCACCGGCCGGAATGGTCGGCCCACCGTCACGGTGAAGTCCATTGAGCGACCCGTTCCGCTCGACCACGCCTATTCCGAGATCCCCTTGGCGAAGGCGGTAGAAAAGCTCGCCTCCGAGGACAAGGCGCCGATCTACATCGTTCACTTCACGCAGAAAGACGCCGCGGACAGCGCGCAGGCTTTCACGAGCCTCAGGCTCTCGACCCGTCAGGAGAAGAACCAGGTAGCGGCGGCGATCGAAGGGGTCCGCTTCACGAGCCCCTACGGCCCCAAGGTCCGCAAGTGGCTCCGGCAGGGCATAGGTGTGCACCACGCGGGACTCCTTCCCAAGTATCGAGTGCTGGTCGAACAACTCGCCCAGCAAGGACTCCTCAAGGTCATCTGCGGCACGGACACGCTGGGTGTGGGCATCAACGTGCCGATCCGGACGGTGCTCTTCACCAGGCTCTGCAAGTTCGACGGGCACAAGACGGCGGTCCTCTCCGCCCGCGATTTCCACCAGATCGCCGGGCGCGCGGGCAGGAAGGGCTTCGACGAGGAAGGCTTCGTGGTGGCGCAGGCCCCGGATCATGTGATCGAGAACTTGAAACTCGGGGAGAAGGCGAAAGAGGGCAAGAAGGTCGTCAAGAGGAAGCCCCCCGAGCACAACTTCGCCAACTGGGACCGGCAGACCTATGAGCGGCTCATCGTCGCTCCCCCGGAGCGACTCACTTCCCGTTTCGACGTGTCGCACGGGATGCTCTTGAACGTCCTTTCGCGTCAGAGCGACGGGTGCCTCGCGATGCGGAGGCTTATCCGGGTGAGCCACGAGCCCGACCGCGCCAAGGGAGGTCACTTTCGACGGGGATGGCAGCTTTTCCGTTCCCTTTTGGCGCGCGGCATCGTCGAAATCGTTCCCAGAACGGCGGAGGGCTCGCGGCTTCGTGTGAATGTCGAGCTTCAAGAGGACTTCTCGATGGATCAAGCCCTCTCGCTCTATCTTCTCGAGACGCTCCCGCTCCTCGACCCGGAGTCGGAGATCCACGCGCTCGACATCCTCACGCTGGTCGAAAGCATTCTCGAGGACCCAAAGCTTATCCTGCGCCGACAGCTCGACAAGCTGAAGGGGAAGGCGGTCGCGGAGATGAAGGCCGAGGGCCTCGACTACGACCAGCGCATGGAAGAACTCGAAAAGCTCGAGTACCCGAAGCCTCTGCGGGAATTCATCTACGCGACGTTCAACGCCTTCGCCGACCGGCACCCCTGGGTCGAGGAGGAGAACATCCGGCCGAAGTCGATCGCGCGGGAGATGTTCGAGAGCTTTCGCTCGTTCTCGGATTACGTGCAGGAGTACGACCTCGAGCGGGCCGAGGGGCTCCTCCTGCGCCACCTCAATAGCGTCTACAAGGTTCTCCGGCAGACCGTGCCAGACCAGGTGAAGACCGACGAGGTCGTCGAGATGGAACTCTACCTGCGCGATATGTTGCGTCAGGTGGACTCGAGCCTTCTTGAGGAGTGGGAGAGGATGCGCGACTCGAACTACCGGCCGGAGGAGCGGGAGGAGTCGCGGCCACCACTTTCGGAGGAGGCACCGGGCGTCACGCACGATACCAAAGCCTTCACTGCCGCCATTCGCACGCGTGTCTTCGCCTTCCTCCGTGCGTGGTCGATCGGAGACGACGAAGCGGCGCTTCGTACCATCGACTCGGAAATTGATGCTGACGGAGAGCTCTGGAGCCCGGAGCGCCTGCACGCGGCTCGCGAGGCCTTTCGCGTAGACCACGCGGGCCTGCGCCTCGACCCCGAGGCGCGGAACCTCCGCCACACGCACGTGAAACTCTCGGACGATCGGACTACATGGCGCGTCGAGCAGATGCTCGTGGATCTGGAGGACCTCAATGATTGGATCGCGGAGCTGGGGGTAAATCTCGAAACCTCGCGCGAGGCAGGACAGCCGATGATTCAGCTACTGCGTCTCGAAACCCTGGTCTGAGCGGCGTTAGCTTCAGGAACATGCTTCGATATTCGCTCTCGAGCGGTATTGTCAAGTTGACGTTGAGCGAGCGAACCTATCGCGTCGAGCTGACTTCCTTTGCTCTCATCGGACGGCACAGGTTACCTCCTGCCAGACGATGAAAGCGCGGTCTCGTAGCTCCCGATGATGATGCGCTTGCAACAAATGCCGTCCGACGCGAAAGAGATTTTGCACGAGTCCATGCACGGTCAAGAATCGTTGCGCCTGCCCAGGAGCTTTAAACTTCCGCATCTGTCGTTCCCGTTGTCGCGTCGGTTCGTGCGAGACTTCGGCTAGGTTGTTTCTGTACTGGTCAGTGTCGTGGACGACGGACGGCATGACCTCGCGGTGAGCGGCGCTGTAGCTTCTCAGTTTGTCGGTGACCAGCTGCCAGGGCGGATGGCCTTGCCCCTTCAACAGCTTGCGGAAGAATCGTTTGGCGGCTTTCTGATCACGGCGAGGCTGGACGAGGATATCGATTACATCACCATCTTGGTCTACCGCGCGCCAGAGGTATTGGCGTTCACCTTGTATCTTTATGAAGACCTCGTCCAGGTGCCATGTGTCACCGAGACGACCCTGCCAACGCTTCAGTCGCCGAGCGTATTCCGGCCCGAACTTAATGCACCACAGTCGGACCGCTTCGTAAGAAACCGTGATGCCTCGCTGAGCGAGCAACTCTTCGACGTTTCGAAAGCTCACGCAGAATCGGTGGTAGAGCCAGACGGCGTGGCTGATGATTTCCGGTGGAAATCGATAGCCGTGGTAGCTTGGCGCATCGGTCTTCATTGGACCATTCTGTCAGTCACCAGCTCAATTTGACAATACCTTAGAAAGTATTCGGGGAATCCGGGTAACGGCACCGCTTGCCCGCCGGTGGCCACCTCGATGATGGACTGCAACGCAGCCAATGTCTCGGAGCGAACATCCGAGCGTGGCATCTGGAACACGTGGTGCGTCGATAGGTGGTAGTGGTGCATCATCGACTCGCTGGCGAAGGAATGTCCAAGGGTAGCAACCCGTTCGCCAACATCTCCCTCGCCCGTTGGCTCCTCCGGCCGAATTGGTGGGGGCTCTGGAACCTGCAATGCTTTGGTTTCCGTCGGATTCTCAGTGTCCACCTTCGCCCGATCCTTCGCTCGCTTTTTACGCCGGGCACGTCGCCAGCGTGCATCCGTCGTTCGGTAGGACATTCCGAGGCGTCGCTTGTGAGCTACTTCCTCGGTGAGACGACGGCGTCCAGGCAAGCTTTCGCTACTCGAAACTTGACCACCGTCTTTTTCGGGATTCGAATCTGTTCGCCGGTCTGGGGATTGCGTCCCTTGCGCGCCTTTCGTTGCGCCTTCACGAGTTTTCCGATTCCGGGAATGATGAACTGGCCCGTCCGCTTCGTCTCCTTCGCCGCGAGATCGGCAATCGACTTGAACCATGCCGCGGCCTGCTTTTTCGGAACCTGCATCGTTTCCGACATCTGGGCCACGATTTGTGTTTTGGTCATGGGTTTTTTCGCCATTCCTCAAGTCTCCTTCGTTTTGAAGCTAACTTAACGTTAGGCGGTGCACCCACCGCGTGGGCGACCGGAGGTTGGTGCTCAAGCTTCGAGCGAAACTCAAACGGCGCTATTTTAGTGGCGTTACACGAAGTTAGCAAGCCAGAACGGTGTTGGTGCATGAATCGTCTTGACTCCGGCAACCGCCCCGACTCAGCTCCTCGATACCGAAATGCACGAAAAACTGGATCGGCGGGGCGTCCGCCCATCTCGTCGGAAATCGAGGAGTTGGTCGTGCGCATGGCCAAGTTGAGCCCGTCTTGGGGCTACGCTCGAATCCAAGGAGCTATGGCCAACCTGGGCCACAAGATCGCGCCGAACACGGTGAAGCGGCTCTTGAAGGAGCACGGTATCGAACCGGCACCGTTTCGCCGGCGAAGGACGACATGGGCGCAGTTTCTTCGGAGTCACTGGGACACCCTGCCGATTTCTTCACCACCGAAATCTGGGCTCCCGCGGGTCTGGTTACGTTCTACGTCTTGTTCGCGATTCAGCTGAAGACCCGCTGGGTCCATATCTCGATACCCACACCAAACCCGGACCGAGTCTTCATGAAACAAGTAGCGCTCGACCTTGCCGCGTTCGACGACAGCTTTCTCCGAGGCTACTCGCACCTCATCATCGACCGAGATTCGAAATACACAACGGAGTTTCGAGAAGTCCTGAAGGAAAACGACGTGGACATCGTCCCGATTCCGACCAAATCTCCGAACTGCAATCCTCACGCGGAGCGCTTCGTGCGCTCGGTCAAACAGGAGTACGCTTCGATATTCGCTCTCGACTAGGTGGTCATCTGCATGGTGACGACCCGCCCGCCCAAGACGATTGTAAAGCCCATGGCCCTTGGCCCGGTCGTAAACACAGACACGAAGTTGCTGATTTATGGCCTATTTCAAAAGGGCCGAGTTTTGGCACAGGACGGGGAAGGGAGTGCCGTACTTTGAGGTTTTGCTCCACCACCCGAGGGTTGGAGCCGTCGGCATTCATGACCCAGAGGTTGTTCTGGCCGCCCCGATCGGAGATGAAAGCAATTCGCTCACCCTCGGGGGAAAGGGCGGGCTGGACAAAAATATAGACTTCAATCGTATCCGAAAGGAGGGTGCTGGCCGCCCGCGCGTGGAAAAAAAACACCGGAAGTCATTGCGGAGATCAAGCAGCTGATGAAGTACGAAACGGCTGGTGAGCCTATCGGCGGCCTGAAGTGGACGCGCAAGACGACAAAGAAGATCGCCAGCGCACTCGCTAAGCGTGGAATTGAGGTGAGTCGAAACACCGTGGGCAGACTCCTCCAACAGCTGGATTTCCGGTTGCGTGTCAATCATAAGAAACGCTCGACGGCGTCTCCACGTGAGCACGACAGGCAATTCCGACTCATTCGCGGTCGTCGGAACGAATTCATCCGCCAAGGGGACCCCATCGTCAGCGTAGACACCAAGAAGAGGGAACTGGTAGAGCAACTTCCGCAATGCGGGCATGGCCTGGAAGCAAGAGGCGATACATACTTTGGCCACTGATTTTCGTTCAGACGCCAAAGGCGTCGCCATTCCCTATGGTCTCTACGACCCTGTTGCAAACCGTGGCCTTGTTGTCGTCGGAACGTCGCGAGAAACTCCCACGTTCGCCGTCGATGGTGTCGTCACGTGGTGGCAACACGAAGGCCAAAAACGCTACCAGCAGAGCAAACGCCTTCTGATTCTCGCCGATGGTGGCGGCGGTAACCGCCCAAGCTCTCGTGTTTGGCGCGCGCACCTTCAGAAAAAACTCTGCGCTAGATATGGCTTAACCGTCACGGTATGCCATTACCCGCCCGGGGCATCAAAATGGAATCCGGTCGAGCATTCTCTGTTCAACCACATCAGTCGCAACTGGGGAAGGTGAACCGCTCGAAAGTTTTGAGAAAATGCTAAAGTTCATTCGAACAACAACAACCGACATGGGCCTGAGGGTGCGGGCCGTTCTCAACACCAAGACCTATCCCACCGGCGCCAAGATCTCCGATGAAAGGATGAAGTCTCTATCCATACGGAAAGGAAGGGCGCTCCCACAATGGAACTATACCATCAGGCCAAGAAGAATGTCGAAATAATTCTTGGGCGACTCCTTAGGACGAAGTCACGAGTAAATTCGAATCCGTGCCTGTTAAGCGATTCGAGCAACGCTTCGAGTTCATCAGTGGCCGTATCCCAACCCGTTCTGTGCCAAAGCTCGGCCCAGCCGGCATCGACGAAAGAACTGCGCCTCTCGAAATCGGGATCAAACTCCGCCCGCGAAAGGGTTACATGACGGCCGCCAACATTTAACTGCGGAAACACTCATCGGTGGCGTCGTCGGGTCGACCGGCGCGAAGCAACGACCGATCATGGCAGGTCTAAACCGCGCAATCAACACTGGATCGACTTTTTGCGGAGCACAGGTGTGCACGAGTGAACTCCTGAGGATTTGAGTAGCGGAACTTGCGCCCGAGTGCGTCTGAACGTAGGCGTGCGCATCTCTGGTTCGGACAGATTCGGATAAGGAGCTACCAGCGCCCAGCCGTGATAGTCTTCATACTGAACCGAAGAAGAAGAGGTGGCATGAGATGGATACTGGCTCTTGCGTGCGCGCTGGCTGCCGTGGGCTGTAGCGGGAACACGCGAGTGGAGCCCTTTTTGGGGAACTCGGCGGAATCAGAAAAGGAGTGAGCGGTGTTCGGGCTACCTTTGGGTGGGTTTATTGGTCTCATTCTTCTCGCAATCTTTTTCCTCAACTGGATCAAGGTTCTCAACGAGTACGAGCGAGGAGTCATCTTTCGCTTGGGGAAGCTCCTGCCCTACCCGAAGGGGCCGGGCCTCATTCTCGTCTTCAGTCCCATCGACCGCATGGTGAAGATGAGTCTTCGCCTGGTCGCGCTCGACGTTCCGCCCCAAGATGTGATCACGCGCGACAACGTTTCGGTGAATGTGAACGCGGTGATTTTTTTCCGCGTCGTTCACCCGATCAAAGCGGTGGTCGAGGTGGAGAACTTTCTCCATGCGACTTCTCAGCTTGCGCAAACGACGCTCCGCAGCGTCCTCGGTCAAGTGGAGCTCGATGGTCTCCTATCCGAACGGGAGCGGCTCAACATGCAGCTCCAGGATATCCTAGACAAACACACCGACCCGTGGGGCATCAAAGTCACCTCCGTGGAGGTCAAGCACGTCGATCTGCCGGCCGAAATGACGCGCGCGCTGGCCAAGCAGGCGGAGGCGGAACGGGAGAAGCGAGCCAAGATCATCCACGCCGACGGTGAGTTCGAAGCCTCTGATAAGTTGGCGGCGGCGGCGAAGATCGTCGGCCAACACCCGATGGGGATCCAGCTACGCTATCTACAGACTCTTACCGAAATCGCAACCGAAAAGAACTCGACGGTCATATTCCCACTTCCGATCGAGCTGATGCAGGAGTTCTTGAATCGGGCCAAGGGTGGCTCTTCGTAAGGGGGACGTTGTCGGATCGTGGCCTCGTCTAATGACATGATGATGCAGGACGAGGAACTCAGCATACGGGGCTCTCTCTCGGAGTCTAGCCTCCACAAGGTGTCTCGACCGCTTCGTACCTCTCAGTGAGCGACACCTGCGCACAGCGGTAACCGAATACGTAGTGCACTATCACACAGAACGGAACCACCAAGGTCTCGGCAACGAGCTCCTCACACCTCTGCCGGCAAGCGCGAATGACGCTGGCCCCATCGTGTCGCGAGAGCGACTTGGGGGCATTCTCAACTACTACTGCCGTGCCGCGTAGATGGTCGCCGGCGACGGTAGCCCCTTGGTGGGCCCGCTCGGCGTAGCGTGAAAACAGCTTCAGGCACACGCTTCGATATTCGCTCTCGACTAGGTGGTTCATCTGCATGGTGACGACCCGCCCGCCCAAGACGATTGTAAAGCCCACGGCCCTTGGCCCGGTCGCAAACACAGACACTAAGTTGCTGATTTATGGTCTATTTCAAAAGGGCCTAGTTTTGGCACAGGACGAGGTCAAGGCGAAGTATCCGCGGGCGAAGATCACCACTGTGATCCGCAAAAAAGAAGATCGGCCAGAAGCAGCCGACCATGGCAGGTCTAAAACGCGCAATCAACGCTATATCGACTCTTTGCGGAGCACGGCTGCGCCACCTACTGGCCCCAGCGATAGTTGATGCGGGCGTAGTAGTACCCGCCGCTGAAGCCCCACGGCGTGAACTGGCTGTAGGGGACGCCGAGCGCGCCGGCCAGCGGATCGTTCCGGTCCGAGAACGTGTCGAGGACGTTCTGGCCGCCAATTGCTAGCGTCACTTCCTCGACCAACGGAACGCTGATCTCCAGGTCGATGATGGGGCGACCATTCAGGATCGGCGCATCGGTGCCGCTGACGAACCTCGCATCGAAAAGATCCACCCAGTCGCCGTAGTAATTCAGGCGGCCCAGCAGACCTACCCGCCCCACGCGCTGGTTGAGGGCGACGTTCCAGCGGGTCCTGGGCACGCCCCGCTCAAGGGCGAGCACGTCGCCCGGGCCGAGTAGATCTGACTCCTCCGTCATTTTCGTGTCCGTGTGATTCATTGTGAAGCTGAGGACCGTGGCGCCGGAGAACGCGGGCGGTGTCCAGGTGGAGACGATGTCGATCCCCTGGGTTCGGGTGGAGAAGTCGTTGATAAAGAACCGGAAAAGGGTCAGCGATTTGGCGGAGGTGATGCCATCGGCCAGCAGGAGTGCGCGATCTTCGGCATCGGTGCTGATAAGCCCGGACAGGGCCAGACGATCGGCGATAGCGACGCGGAAGTAGTCGGCGGTCAGCGTGAACGGACCGTTGTCGATCACCAGCCCTGCGGTGACGTTTCGCGATGTCTCGGGTCGGAGCGGGACGCCGCCGTGGCGCTCTGCCGCTGCGAACGTGGAGGGGACGGTACCGCTGTCGGTAAGCTCCAGTTGTTCGTTGAGCGTCGTCTGCACGTTGATCGTGTTCTGCTGGCCCGGCGTCGGCGCGCGGAACCCGGTGCTTACGCCGCCCCGTAGGGAGACGATGTCGCTTAGTCCAATTCGGGCCGACAGCTTGCCGTTCATCGTCGCGCCGAAGATGTCGAAGCGCTCGACCCGGACGGCGCCGCCGACCAACCATCGATCCTCGCGGCCCCGCAGTTCTACGTCGCCGTAGAACGCGACGTTAACGCGGTTCCATGTGCCGGCCGTGTAATCAGCAAATCCGGGGAAGCCATTCGACGCCGGCACGAACCCTTGCGCTGCGTACGGCCCCACCTCCCAAGACGGCGGCCCGCCCGCTCCCACCGTGAAACCCTCGTTGCGCCATTCGGCGCCGGCCGCAACGTTGACGCGGTCTGAGGCGGCATAGGAGACGTCAAAATTGAAGTTGACGTCCTCCTGCCGGTAGAGTCCGGGGTCGAAGTCGCGCGGCGTCTCCGGGCCGAGCGACGCGTTGACGGTGTTCTTGAAGAAGAAGTCCGACTGGTGGGAGCCGTAGCTGGCGCTGACGTCCCAGGTCAGGCCGTTGGCCGTCACCCTGCGCAGCCCGGCGAGCACCGACATGTCGGTGACGACGCCGCCGAACTGTGGCGTGAAGCCGCCCGGCGCGATCTCTTGGAACGAGAAGCAGTTGTCGTCGGCGAACACGTGCGACAGCGCCTCCTGATCGGGTACGTTGTCGGCGATCTTCACGGGGGGACAGTTGGCCGAGCCCATGCCCTTGGCCTTGAGCACGTCGCCGATGAGCAGAGTCTGTCCGCCGTCGAGCGTGTAGATGTTCTGCCGCGTGTTGGGATTCCGGAAATAAAATCCCTCCGTCACCTTCTTGTCGGCGTAGTTGGCGTGCCCGTAGAACTGCACACCGTTGGCGAACAGATTGCCGAAGTTGGCGAACAGCTTCAGGTCATCCTCGACCTTCGGGTTGCCCCAAACCTGCGCCGGGTCGGCCACGGCGGTGTTGCCGGCCGCAATGAGCGCGGCGGCGTCGGCGCGCTGCACGCTGCGGTCGGTCGGGTCGGCGTTGCCGTACTCGAAGCTGAGGTTGACGAATCCGGTGTCGCCGAACGGCAGCCCGGCGTTGCTCGCGACGGTGTACGCATCACCGTCGCCCGCCCGATACGTGCCGGTGTGGAACTCGAAGCTGCCCCCCTCGCGGGCATCCTTGAGCAGGAAGTTTATCACACCCGCAATGGCGTCGGAACCGTACTGCGCCGACGCACCGTCGCGCAGCACCTCCACCTGCCGCAGGGCGATCGACGGAATGGTTGAGATGTCCGGTCCCTGCGCCCCATCCGTCACACCAGCGAACCAGGCAATGACCGACGAGCGGTGCCGGCGCTTGCCGTTGACCAGCACCAGCGTATGGTCGTGCGCGAGATTGCGCAGACTGGCTGGCCGTACGAGCGTCGCCGCATCACTGATCGGGTGCGTGGCGACGTTGAATGATGGGACCAGAGTCCGCAGTTGGTAATCGAGCGTCGTGGAGCCCTGGCTGACGACATCCTGAAACCGGATGGCATCAATTGGGACAGGTGATTCGGTCACCGACCGCGGCTGGGCGCGGCTCCCAACGACCACGACCTCTTCCTCGAACTCGACCACCATTTCGACATTGAGGATGGTCGCCGCATCAGTTCCAACCTCCACTTTAGCGTATACGACTTCCCGGAATCCGGGCCGCGAGAACGTCACGTCGTAGACACCAGGCTTGAGTGTGCTCAGCGTGAACATGCCAGTGCCGTCGGTCGAGGCGGTCTGGATTGGACCCGCAGCCCCCACGGGTCGCGCCTCCACAGCGACGCCGGTCAGCCGGCCGCCGGTCACGTCGGTAACCGTGCCAGATAGCTCTGCGGCCTGCACCTCCGCGACGCCAAGTACCGGTCTTAGAACGACGAGCATTACCGCCGCGGCTACAAGCATTCCTGCCGAGCGCCATGACGTGCTGTCCATTTGCAAGTACCTCCCGCCTACAAGATTCTAACAGCCACTGTGTAACTAACGCGCGGATCATCGTGGCGAGCACGATGACTGACCTGCCCGGTATCACCTACAGCAGTACTGTCAAGTTGACGAAAAGCAATCATCTGCACCGGCTTCACCGTCGGATGCAGCACAAGCTCCTCCATCCGGGTCGCGACGACAACCCAGAAACGCGTTTGGAGGCCTGATGGAGATGGGTCAGCGCGGTGGCAGCTCTCTGATGGATAGAGGCAATGGATCGGTTCGAGAACCAGATGACGGTGGCGAGACCTCCGCGGAGCCATTTCATATTCGCTGGGGAACCTTGCGGTCCGCCGGAGTACCGGTCCGAGCTCGCCTATCGAAACAGAAGGGGCGTTTTCCACCGGTCCATCTCCTTTGTCTGTCAAACAGATCTCTCGGAAACTCCAACATCTATTAGGGCAATCTGCGTACCAGAGAACGCGATGGCGTCCTGTGCCAAAACTCGTCCCTTTTGAAATAGACCATAAATCAGCAGCTTAGTGTCTGTGTTTACGACCGACTGGGTTATCAATGATGGATAATCCCAGGAGTTCCGCGCGTTCGATGATTTCGGTGCGCGCAGATGAATAAATAGAAGGCACAACTAGTCGCAGTGCAACCAGCGACCTTCCATACCGCCCGCGATCGGAAGAATGCTGCCGCTGAGGTGTCCGGCCAGCCCGGAAGAAGAGAGAAATACGATAGCGTTCGCCACATCCTCCACCGTCGCGATCTTCTCTAGGGCCATCGTCGCGGTGACCTTCCCAATCGCCTCGGGGTCCTCCATCGAGGCCGCCGCCATGGGCGTGTCGACCCATCCCGGACTGACGCAGTTCACCCGTCCGAGCGGTGCGAGTCGTACGATCTCGTTCTTCAGGCTTCGCGTCATGCCGTAGGCCATGGCGGCCTTGGCGGAGGCGTAGTCCGTGTGGTTCTCCTCGCCGAAGAGGGCCGCGGTCGAGGCGACGAAGACGATCGAAGCTTCGTCACGGGCATCGCTCTCCAGATGGCGCAGAAACTCCCGGCAAGTGAGGAAAGCTCCACTCAGGTCCGTTGCCATCGTCGTGTTCCACTGTTCAAGCGACATGCGCTGCAGGGGTGTTTCTTCCGCGATCCAGATGCCGGCATTGACGACGATCCCATCGAGACGCTTCAGCGACGAGAGAGCGTCTCGGTACATCGTCTCGACGTCCTCTTCTTTCGCCACGTTCCCCCCGACGAGCACCGTATCGACGTCGAGAGAGTGCGATAGCTCTTCGACGCTCTCTCGATTGGTGTGGTAGTGAAGTGCGAGGCGAGCGCCCTCCTCAGCGAAGGCCTGGGCAGTCGCTCGCCCGATGCCACCGGAGGCACCGGTTATCAGGAAAGCTTTGTTCATGAGTCCGCTCTTCATGGCTCTCTCTTCGGTAGCATCCGCTCAATGATGTCACGGCTGGTTCGGCTGCGGGTGTAGGTTTCTCCCAACATGAGTCGATTGAGAAAGGAGCGATTGCTCACCAAAGAATATCATCCGCTCCAGGCACGCGCTCTTGATCGACAAAACAAACCTTTCGACGTAAGCGTTCAGATTCGGCGAACGGTACGGCAGCCGAATGACGTCAGTTCTGGCGTGATCGAGCCGCACGACACCGGCCCCGTCCTGTGCCAAAACTCGGCCCTTTTGAAATAGGCCATAAATCAGCAGCTTAGTGTCTGTGTTTGCGACCGGGCCAAGGGCCGTGGGCTTTACAATCGTCTAGCCCGAGGGTGTTATCTTCAGATCCATGATGACGTATTACGTGCAATTCCTACCGCTCGTTCTGACTGGGTCAACCGCCAGCGGCAGGATGTGATTGACCTGCGTGATAAACTCTGGTCCATTCATGCTACTGATTGCCAAACTTATCGACTACTACTCCGTTGTCGTCATCGTCGCGGTGATCCTCAGCTGGCTTCAGCTCCCGCCGAGCAACCAGGTAGTTCGCATCACCCGGATGTTGACCGAGCCGGCTCTGGCACCGATTCGTAGGCTGGTGCCGTCGGCGGGGGGGATCGACTTCTCGCCGTTGATTCTGCTTGTCCTCCTTCAGATTCTGAAGGGCGCGTTGATCTAGCGCTGTTACTATATACTACTCTTGGTCTCCAGGCTTCTGTTTCCTCAACGTTACAAGCGAGCAGTTGACGCGGCGTGGACGGTGGGGCCCGCGACAACCATTGAGCAGAGCTACCCTTCCTTGTGGCGGACGAAGTGGGCCTTGGGAAGACACTCGTGGCCCGCGGCGTGATCGCCAAGGCGGTGGAGCATCTCCGCAAAGAAGGCATCGAGCGTATCGACGTTCTCTACATCTGCTCGAACGCGGAGATCGCTCGACAAAACATCAATCGCTTGAATCTGACGAGGGACCGACGTTTTGAGCTCGCGACGCGGATCACGCTGCTGCCGACTATTCTGCACGACCTTCGAAACAGTCCACTAAACTTCGTCTCTTTCACGCCAGGGACCTCATTCGACCTGAAGTCGAGCCTTGGCCGCAGCGGAGAACGCATCCTCCTTTACTGGATGATTCGCGAGGTCTGGGGAAACTACGGCGCCGGAGCGCTGAACCTTTTCCAGGGAAATGTTGGCAACGCCGGTGGGTTTCGGAAGCGAATTCGTTTCGAGCAAAGCTCGATCGATCAAGAAATCCAAGTCGCGTTCTCGAAGGCCCTCGGCGATGCGTGCCGCGGTACTCGGGATGGACGGCCGGGCCTCCGTGCGCGGTACGAGGAGCTGTGCGATCGCTTCTCCTACGCTCGCAAGAGCAAGCGGCCTCGCGAAGATCGCAGATGCGTGCGCACGCATCCTCCTTTACTGGATGATTCGCGAGGTCTGGGGAAACTACGGCGCCGGAGCGCTGAACCTTTTCCAGGGAAATGTTGGCAACGCCGGTGGGTTTCGGAAGCGAATTCGTGCGTTCGAGCAAAGCTCGATCGATCAAGAAATCCAAGTCGCGTTCTCGAAGGCCCTCGGCGATGCGTGCCGCGGTACTCGGGATGGACGGCCGGGCCTCCGTGCGCGGTACGAGGAGCTGTGCGATCGCTTCTCCTACGCTCGCAAGAGCAAGCGGCCTCGCGAAGATCGCAAGATGCGTGCGCACTTGATCGGTGAGCTTCGCGCACTGCTCGCGGCCGTCTGCCTCGAGGCTCTAGAGCCGGACCTCATCATTCTCGATGAATTCCAGCGCTTCAAGCATCTGCTCTCCGGAGAGAGCGACGCGGGGCGGCTTGCGCGTGAGCTCCACTCCTTACAAGATGTACACGCTTCGACACGAGCGAGATGAGGACGATCACCACGTCGATTTCCTCTGTACGGTCGAGTTCTTGCAGCAGTCTTCCGAGAGCACAACGCGCTTCGCGCTTCAGCTCAAACACTTTCGCCGAGAGCTCTACCGCTTGGGTGAGGGCGGGGAGTACGAGATCTCAGCCCTGCGAGACGAGATCGAAGACTCCCTTCGCCGCGTGATGTCGCGAACCGAGAGAATCGTCGAGCCAGGTGAGGATGGCACTCGCGGAGACATGCTGAAGGAAGTGTCCGCACAGGGTGTCACCTTGAAAGCTGAGGACGTGCACGCTTTTACACAGCTGCAGCGGGTAGCGTCGGCGCTCGATCAGCCGCAGGTCGTCGAGTATTGGAAATCGGCCCCTTTTCTTCTGAACTTCATGCATCAGTACAAACTAAAGGAGAAATTTCGCGAGCAAGCTGAGTCACACGAAAACAGAACCAACCTCGCCCAGTTGCTCGAAAAGGCGAACGAACTTCTCCTGCCGTGGAATCGAATCGAGGCGTACGAGGCGAAGCGCGTAAGGTGGTTCGCGACGAGCTTCAGCTCGGTCGACCGCCGGCAGACCTGCACGAGGTGTTGGCAGAGATCGCCTTGGCCGGCCCAGGTACGACTGCCTTGCGTGCGTTGGCCCGAGTAGCCGGAGGAGGAGAGCGCTTGGCCTCCTCGGTGGTCCGTGATGGGGCGGCGCGGGTAGCATGGAGCTCCCGAACCCTCTTCAGCCAGCCTGAGGCAACGGCGTTAATCCGGGGAGGCGTCGAGGAGGGTACTCGAGAAGCGTCCTGGCCGTACTGGCGGCTCGTGGTACGGCACGCCGCGAATGGTGGGTTCGGCGCTGTGCTAGATGAGTACGCCCACGTGTTGCGAGATTCGCTCGGTTTGTTTGGAGAGCCTTCTGAGGAAACGACGCAAGACTTGGCAGAAGCCATGCGGAACACACTCGCACTTCGTACCTCTCGGCTCGACGTTGACGAAATCCGTGCGAACCGAGCGCGCGGCGAAGTAAGTATCGAGAACCGTTCACTTCGTGCCCACTTCGCCATGCGCTTCGGTAGCGACAAGAGGGAGGCCGAAGAGGCGGCACAACGCGCGGACCAGGTCCGCGCAGCCTTTAACTCACCCTTCTGGCCCTTCGTGTTGGCGACCACATCGGTGGGCCAGGAAGGCCTAGACTTCCACTCCTATTGCCACGCCGTCGTTCACTGGAACTTACCGTCGAATCCTGTTGACCTCGAGCAGCGGGAGGGGCGTGTCCACCGTTACAAGGGCCACGCCATCCGAAAGAACGTGGCGCGGGAGTTCGGGCGAGCAGCGATGGCGGCCATGGACGGAGATTCGGATCCTTGGCAGCGCACCTTCGAGCTGGCGAATGAGGAGCTTGGCGAAGGCGACCATGGTCTTGTTCCGTTCTGGGTGTTTTCACCGGAAGGGGGAGCGAGAGTGGAGCGCCACGTGCCAGCACTTCCTTTGTCGCGCGATCGCGTTCAGCTGGAGGACCTGCGCCGCTCGCTCGTCGTCTATCGAATGGTATTCGGCCAGCCTCGGCAAGACGACCTCCTCGCTTATTTGCTTGAGACACTCGGCCCCGACGAGATCGAGCGCTTCGAGCCCCTCCTGCGAATCGATCTGACGCCTGCCGGTCTTCAAACCCGTAGTTCAGGCTAGTCGTTTTCAAAGTAGTCGCTGTCGATCTGTGGCACCTCGAGTGTTTTGATGCTGACACCCACGCCGTGCTCTACCATCAATGTGGCCAAGCGAGGACCGTCAATAAGAACGACCGAGCCCTTCGCCTGTGCCGCCGCCGCGACGGCTGGGCCAGAAATGGCTGTGCTCCGCAAAAAGTCGATCCAGCGGTACGCGATCTTCTTTTTTGCGGATCACAACTAAGCTGCTGATTTATGGTCTATTTCAAAAAGGCCGAGTTTTGGCACAGGACGGGATCGGTTATGACGTGGCAGCCGATTCGGTGGGCATCTGGGCAACAAGTTACTAGATTTGGTACGATGACGCCAGCTGGGCTACCCCATCATCAGCGAGTATCACGTAACATCAGAAACGCGCCATGGAGCGTGGCCTCCTCGGGGAACGTCGCTCATGGTTTCTTTCCGGCGCGAGAGCTTGAAATACATTGCGACTCTTGGTGGGAACCCTGGGCGACGAAGTCGTTGAGCCGACGATGATACGAGAGGAGCTCTATGCTCTGGAGAACGACAGAGGCGAGCTCGAAGATCTTGCTCTGGAGTTGACGCAGGAAAAACAATCATTTCGCGCGATGCTGCGTCGCTACCTGAAAGATTCGGCGCTCTCGGAAAAAGCGCGTCGGACGGCACCGGTTACACTCGACGACGAGACGAAACGTCTATTGGAAGGGCTCAGCTATGTTTCGCAATGAGACTGCGGCGCCATAGAGCCATTCGACCTGACATGTCGTCCCTTCTTCACCGCTATCCATTTCACCAGTACGTCGTTCTCAGCGCCGGGATGGCGGCTTTCATTGCCACACAATGGATCTCGGACGACGGCTTCATCTACCTCACCTACGCCGATAACTTCGTTCGCAACGGAGTCGGCACGGTATTCAACGAGAGCGAATCTGTCGAGGGCTATACCAGCATCGCCTGGTTAGGGCTCTTGTCCATCGCCCGCGTGACCTCGGATCTCGTCGGCTCAAGTGCGAGCTTTCGCCAGCTCACGCTGCTGTTGAGTCACGCGCTGAGCTTGACGGCCCTAGCATTGGTGCTCGACATCAACCGGTCCGCGGTCGTGCGGGGCACCGGCATCGACGCGACTCGACTGGAATCGTACAACGTCAACCTTCCGCTGCTGTTCATCGTTGGTACGAGCGCGGTACGCCAGTTCGCCTCGTCGGGGCTCGAAACTCCGCTCGTGCTTCTCTATTCGGTTCTAACGGCACGCCAGCTCCTCATCCCGAGCACCAGCGTCGCCTGGCTGAGCATCCTCGTCGCCGCCGGACCCCTGATTCGTCCCGATCTCACGCTTTTGAGCGTTGTGATTCTCGTTCACACCTTCTTTTTCTTGAATCGAAAGACCGCACTCCTCGTGGTCGCCGCCGCCAGCATACCCAACATCGTGACGGTGGCGATGCGAGTGTGGTTGTACGCGTCGTTTCTGCCCAACACTTATTTCGCCAAAACCAGCATCGACAATCCGCTGCGCCACGGCATCTACTACCTTTACGACGTGACTCACGCCTACGCCATCCACTGGATCGCACTCTTGGCGCTCGTGAGGAATGTGCTACGTTACCGAAGCGAGCCGCAAGAGCTCGTGCGGCGTCTGTCGTTGCTCGGCGCCGCTGCGACGTACGGCATGTGGGCCAAGCATCTTGAGGTAGATCCGTGCTTCCAGGCGCGCCGGATCCGTCTTCGTGGTGTTGGCGATTCGACAATATCGGCCTTGGTGGCGATGGTATCGTGATCGCGGGGTCGGGCAGGGTGCTCGGTACGTCGACCGGCTCGTAGTAGACGTTCTCTTCGCCTATGGGAAGCGATGATGAACCCGAACTTCTCGACGTGCTGGGGCAGGTCGACAAGCGCGAAGCGGGTCTCCTCGCGTTCCTCCCGATCGAGCAGCTCGAACGTTTGGAAATCACACAGCAGCTGGTAGCGGGGGCGGTCCCGCTCGGGAAGCGCATCGAAGTACCCGCCAGCTTGACGGCGCGCAATGGCTAGATTGCGACCGGCGCTCTTCTGCTCGACCAGCAGGACGCCCGGCCAGAACAAGTCGATGAAACCGGAGGTGTTGTCCAGTCGCCGGACGTGTTCCTCGTACCGCGCGACGGTGCGCCGCCGGACGCCGAAAATGTCGAAGAACTCGTTGTAGAAGCTTTGCGTCTCGCCCTTCTCGTACGTAGCGTCCGCCCATTCACGGGCGAAGTCGGCGGCGCGCGCTCGAATCTCGTTCCAGGAAAGCCTCATCGACATCCGCCGATTGTCGTGCAGTCCGGTGGGTGGCTGAACTCGCTGGTAGCACTGCAGATATCGAGATGGACGGCCAGCATTGCGTCTGCTACCGCTCGAGTCTTGAGGTAGGCGCGGTCGTAGAACGGCCCCTCAAGCGTCGCCACCCCGACGTGGCGCCAATCCGGGTGCGGGCTATTGTTGAAATGGACTGTTCGAAAGACGACGACGGTTACCCCCCCAACGCCATCGACGGCATTCGCTGCACGTCGTAAGTTACGGATGATCCATCCCCAGGACCTTGCGCACTGCCATCGGGCTTGCTCAGTTTCATATCACGAGCCGGACGGTCGGCCAACCTGTGCGCCTCCGTTGCCCTGTCTCGTAGACCGTAATCAGAGGGCGGCTGGCAACAGGGTGAATGATCGATCTCCGTTCGGAAATCAAGATAGAGGCCAAATCTGAGACAAGTAAGGACATCATATAGGCGGAAACGCACCTGGACCAGAACGTGCTAGCCCGCTACGCCACGGTAGCCCTGGCCTCGATTCTGGACCCCTTGGGGGGCCTCTTTTCCGCCGCCCGCACGGCCCTGTCAGCGGTCCGCTCCCTCCTTTGGCGCAAACGTGTCCCTCGGAAATCGCGATTAGAGACAAAACCCGAAAATGAGGCCCCTTCGGCCCTTCTAGCGCGTCTCTGGTGCCACCTGATCCTGCAAAACCCCGCCAACCGCGCTGAAAATCTTGGTCTTGCGCGAATGGGGCGGCGATCACTATTCCCATCATTCCATGGGTGACGATGTCCATGGGTTGTCGGTTTCTCTTTCTGGATTCTGGGTTGGATCTCTATTCTATCTAAAAGAAGAAAAATGTGCGCGGCAGCGAGCGCCATGACGACCGCAGTCCAGTGCTCGCTTGAACTGCCCGGCGAAGGCCGGATCCAGGTCGAAAGTCGTCAAGGATCCGCCCAGGGGGTTGTCCACCTTTCTCCGAAGAGTAGGTGTCCTAAAAAGTAGGGGCCTAGTTATTCAGACCCGTCAAACGTTCGCGTATGCCCGGCTGGTCGGGATTCAATTCGAGCGAGCGCTCGAAGTACTGCCGGGCCTTTTCCGAATCTCCCAGTTGCTCGTAGCTGTCAGCGAGTGAATTGAGCAAGGCATCGTTGGGAGGACGGATCGCGATGGCGCGCTCCAGGTAATCCACGGTGCGGGCCAGATCACCCCTGAGGTAGTAAACGACGCCAAGGCCGGCGATGACCTCGAACTGGTTGGGAAAGTCTTTCTCGAGGGGGGCGAGGAGCTCGAGCGCCCGGGCATCCTCTCCAGTCTGAACGAGCATCGCGGCCAGCCGCCATTTTGCGGATGGGAGATCAGGGTTATCAGCGGCAACCGCTTTCTCGAACTCCTGCCGTGCTTCGCCGGCACGTCCCAGGGCGAGAAACTGTTCACCTTTGGCCAGCGCGACGCTCCCCGGCCGGCCGGTGTCTAAGCTTCGACGGTAAGTCCAGGGTCGCGACAATGCGGAGCGGGGTGAGACGACGATGCCCGTCGTTTTCTCGGCGAGCACGTCGCCGCCGGCATCTTCGAGTCGAACCCGAAGGACGTAATTCCCGCCCGTCATGCCTGTCAGTGGAAAACGTTCCACCACCGGACCGCCGTCGTCATCCCCTACCTCCCCTACCTCCCGTACCTCCCCTAACTCGACGATGCGCTCCTGCGGTGTGTCGGACCCTGACAAGAGCTCGAAACGAAGCCTGTTGGAGGCCCGCGCGCCGAGCACCTGCACGAAAGCATGAATCGTGTCGCCGAGGATGAAGACCCGGTCTGTCGCCGGGCTAACGACGAGCTCGCCCACTTGGAACGTTCTGAGCTCGTCCCTCTTCGCGCTCCCGGGTGACGTCGCCATCCCGAATGCGGGCACGATGTCGCTGACGAACGGTCCCTCGCTCGGAATCGGCGCCACGTGCAGCTGGGTCTCGGCGACCGTGAAGCGTTTCAGCACGCGGTTCTTGAGGACCACGCTCACGCCGTAGTCGCCGGGAATCAGGGGAAAGCTGTCCTGGTAGGCGAAGGGCGAGACGAGAACGGGCTGGACCTCCACCGGATTGAACTCCAGGTAAACCTCGTTGCTTCCACCGGTGATGAGCCTGCCCTCGGCGTCGGTAACCTCGAGGCTCACGTCCAGCGTGGTATAGAACTTGGTACGGTTCTCGTCCGTCTCGAGAGCAAAATCCTGCGGGTCTATCTCGATGCTGTAGTGGACGAAGGGAGTTCGATCCGGCCCGATGAGCGCGACGAAGAAGCTGCGGTTAGGGACGAAATTGAAAGAGTAGTCCGCAGAGACTTTGCGGCCGTAGCGAAGCCAGGCCTCAACGTAGTCGCTCCGCACCGAACGTTTTGGAAGGTCGTGTATCTTCGCGATGAGCAAGCTGGAGCCGAGCGACGGCGTTCCATCGAGCTCGCCGGGATCCGCGGGATCGAGCGAAAGCGAGGCGCGCCTGAGCTCGGGAGAGACCTGATTGAGCAGCTCGAAAACATACGAGCGATCCGACGTGGCAACGTATTGCGGCCCGACAAGCGAGCTCGGCCCGTCCGTCAGCGGGTCGTAGAGCAGAAACTCCCCGGTATTGTCGCGCCGGAAGAAGAGCAGATAGAAGAAAGCGGGCAGTCCTTTGCTGACGTCACCGTTATAGAACCAAAGGTGGCTCGCTACCACTTCGTTGTAGCCTTCGAAGCGTTCGATAGAGACGGGCTGCCCAAGCAGGATGTACATCCGCCCGCGGTCGGTCATCCAACCTGGCCGGGCGCTCCCTCTCCCCAGTTCTTTGTTGGCGTACTCGATGCGGCGATAGTGCTCCTGCCGGAGCTCGTTGTCCGGTGTCGTCCGGTTGGGATCGCGCTTTCTCCAGAACGCTTCGATGAAGCGCTCCCGCTCTTCTCGCGTCTTGAGCGCGAGGAAGACTTCGCGCTCTTGATCGAGGATGATGTAAACGGTTTCCTCCTCCAGCCACTTGCGGTGCTCCGGAGGAAGCTTCTTGAGGCGCTCGTCCGCCGTCGCCGCCGCGGTCGACATCGCCAGCGCGATCCAGAGGAAAGTCCAAAAACTCATCGAGCGTCCGTCGCCTTGTCCATCTTTTTCGAGCCAGCCCCAATTTTACGGTACGAAACCGCAGCGATTGGCATTATCCTCCTCGAGTCTCGGGGATTCAACCGCGCGTGCGGTCATCTCGAGCCTCCATCACACCCTCTCGAGGAGTGAGAGTTATGAGCAATCGAATCGGCTCGATCGTCAGATGCGTCGGCTACCATCCTCAGCGCTCTCGAGGGGTGGCGGCCGTCTTTCTCATGCCTCTCACCCTGTGCCTGGCCAGCGCCGGCACCGACTCGGGCGACCAACCCTGGGCGCGCTTTCGCGGTCCCAACGGCTCTGGCGTCTCGGACACGAAAGGATTGCCGCTGCGGTTCGGCCCCAACCAGAACCTGATCTGGAAGACGCCGCTTCCCCCTGGTCACTCTTCGCCGGTACTGACCGACGAGCGGGTCTTTCTGACCGCGGCGCGAGGTGAGAACCTCTTGACGCTTTCTCTGGACCGGAAGACCGGCCGGCTCCTATGGGAACGGGCGGCGAGGCGGGATCGAACCGAGGCCGTCGACGACCGAAACACCCCCGCCTCTCCCACACCGGTCACGGACGGCGAGGCGGTGTACGTCTTTTTCCCCGATCTGGGGCTGGTGTCCTTTGACCTCGATGGACGGGAGCGCTGGCGATTCCCCCTGGGGCCTTTCAACAACCTTTACGGCATGGGCGCTTCACCGATTCTGGTCGACGACAAGGTGGTGCTCGTCTGCGACCAGAACACCCACTCGTTCTTGATCGCGATCGGCAAGGCGGATGGTCGGGTTCGCTGGAAGACGCCTCGTCCGGAGGCCACGAGCGGGCACTCGACACCCGTCGTTTATCGGCCGGCGGAGGGTCCGGCGCAGATCGTCGTCCCGGGCTCGTTCTTTCTAACGGCCTATGCGGCCGACACGGGAGAGAAGATCTGGTGGGTTCAGGGCCTGTCCTTCGAGATGAAGTCCACACCGGTGATGTCGGACGACACGGTCTACATCAACGGTTTCGGGTTCCCTGAGAATCAGTCGGGAACGCACGTCGCCCTCGGCACGGTGGAAGAGGTCTTTGGGACTCGGGGCGCGAACGAGGACCGACGCTTGAGCGCCGAGGAGTTACCGGACGATCGGACCCGCCGGCGTTTGCGGTTCATGGATCTCGATGGAGACGGATACGTCGGCGTGAACGAGTGGCGCTACTACCGGGCTGCGATGGCCTCGGAGAACGGGATCCTGGCGATTCGGTTGGGCGGCCGCGGCGACATGACCGAGACCAACCTGCTCTGGCGATACCACAAAGCCGTGCCGCAGCTCCCCTCTCCGTTGCTCTACAAGGACGTGCTCTACATGGCGAACGACGGGGGGATCGTGACCTCGCTCGACCCCTCGACGGGAGCGCTGGTCAAGCAAGGACGGCTTCGAGGGGCCATCGACAAGTACTTCGCCTCCCCGGTGGCGGCCGATGGCAAGATTTTCATGGTGAGCGAGACCGGCAAGGTGGCCGTGCTGAGCCCAGATGGCAACCTGGGGGTCCTTGCGGTCAACGATCTCGGAGAGGACAGCTACGCCACACCGGCCATCGCTGACGGGCGCATCTATATCCGAACGCTATCTACGCTTTACTGCTTCGGGAAGTGAGAGTCGGCGTTCGACGAACAGGTCGTCAGCACCGAGAGAAGACGACGAGGGCCTGAGCGCCGGTGCGGGCGACAGGAAGCGCGTCCCTCCGGACTCCATCAAGCTGTTCGATCGCCACCTTGCAGCCAGCTCCAGCGTCGAGCTCGTTCATGGCATTCGGGCGCCCTATTCCCTTTGTCGGTTTGACATTCGAAGCGACCGCGTGTTAACACGGAGCGCGTGTGGATCGAGCGGTGATTTGGTGAACTTTCACATCTATTTAGGTCCTCCTTCGCTGAGGGAACATCGACACGGCAAGAACGGGACCTGGAGGAATGAAGTCATGCAAGAAGTGATTCGGAGGCTGACGATCCGGCTAGCGCTCATCCCGGGGCTCCTGTGTCTGGCCCTGGCTCCCGGCCCAGCAGAAGGAACGGCCGCGTCACCAACCGGCCTTCAGGAGAGTGAGCCGGCGTCCATCGAGGTCGACCCGCCAGAGTTGGAGCTCGAGGTGGGCGAGAAGTTGCAGATTCGAGCGGTCGTGAAGGACGCCAAAGGCAACGTCGTGCCCGGGGCCCAGGTGGTTAAGGGCTGGATTCACTTCCTGGAGTTCGACGACCCGGAGAACCCGCGGGAGGTGGCCCGCTATCAAGTCCCCGAATCGGGTCCACATAACTACTGGATCGACTGGGAAGAGGAGATCCTGTACGTCGCCCACTTCGACGCCGGCCTTCGCGTCGTCGACATCTCCGGAGAGCTGATGGGCGATCTCTATCGGCAAGGGCGTGAGATTGCCAAGTTCTACTCCGACGACTCCAAGGGGTTCATACCGAACGCCCCTTTCGCTTGGGGACCGCAACCGCACAAGGGCACCATTTTCTTCACCGACCTCTACGGTGGGTTTTGGGCAGTCCGGCTGCTTCCCAAGGAAGATTCGGAAGCGGAAACGATGAGCATGCGATGAAGTCGGACGGCAGAACGATGAGATCCGCTGTGACGCGATGTTGCTGGCTGATTTTGGCGGCGATGCCGAGCGGCTTGGCGGCGGCTCCACCAGCGCCGACACAGCCCGCCGGCCCGCCCGATTCCATCGAAGTGTCGCCGAGCTCACTGGAGCTCAGGGCCGGCGAGACGGCTCAACTGACGGCCCTGGTCAAAGACGCCAGCGGCAACGTCTTACCGGATGCCCCGGTGATCTTCTTCTCCACCGGCCGCTCCTCGGTGACGGTGACGCCGGCGGGCAGGGTGGAGGCCCGCCGCGCCGGTGAGCACACCGTCGTGGCGTTGTTACCTTCGGAACTTCTGGAAGCCGACGTGTCGCTGCGCGGCGTTCCCGGGATCCGCGTCTCGATCCCCGTCAAAGTAACGCCGTCTCCCCTTGCACGACTCGAGTTCGGTGGCGTCCCGGCAAGGCTCCACGTGGGCGCGGTGGTGCCCGTGGCTGTCACGGGAACCGATGTCAACCAGAATCGACAAGACGCTCGTGCGGTGCTAACCGTGAGCGACCCTTCGATCGCAAGAGCTGTGAGCTTCGGGCCCGCCTTTCAGGGTTCGGCAGACGCACACCCGCAGTATCGTCGTCCTCGACCCGAGCTGTTTCCATCGGACGCAACGGGAATCTTGACGGCGCTGGCACCGGGAAACGTAACGGTGACCGCGACCACGGCCGAAGGCGTCTCGGCGGAAATGGATCTGAGGATCGAGGCGAATCCAGCCCGCTCGCTCGAGCTGACCGCTTCTCGAGACGAGGCACGCACCGGCGACGTGATCCATTTCGAGGCGCTGGCCAGGGACGGCGAGCAAAGGACTGTTGCCGAGGCGCCCATCCGTTACACGCTCCAGGCCTGGTCCGATCCGAGTCGGCCGGAGACCGTGGGGGCCGGGGCGCCGGCGCAGGTAACTCCAGACGGGCGGTTCGTCGCGGAACAGTCGGGCCTCTACACGGTGGTGGCCATGTCCGGAACTCTCGTCGCGGAGCAAACCGTTCGGATCACTCCTCGAAACGTGAAGAAGAGGATCGAGTTTGTGGGTCACGCCCCCGTACGCGACCGCGTCACCTCGGACCTCTGGGTCTGGGAGGGCGTGGACGGGCGAGACTACGCGGTGCACGGCACCTGGAACGCCGATGGCCACGCCTACTTTTACGACGTCACCGATCCCGCCAACATGCAGAGGATCGACATCGTGCAGGTCGACGCGAGAACGGTCAATGACGTCAAGGTCTCCAAGGACGGTCGGATCTGCGTGATCAGCCGCGAAGGCGCTTCCAACCGGCGCAACGGGCTCGTCATTCTGGATGTAAGCGATCCGCGTAACGTCACGATTCTATCCAGATACGACGATCAGCTCACCGGTGGCGTGCACAACGTTTTCATTCACGAGAATCATGTCTACGCGCTGAACAACGGCCGGCGGTGGGACGTGATCAACATCGAGGATCCGACGAGTCCGGCTCGCGCGGCTCGTTTCGAGACCTCGACGCCGGGCCGATCCGTGCACGATGTTTGGGTACACGACGGCATCGCCTACCAGGCAGGCAACACGGACTCGCTGATTCTCGTGGACGTCGGCGGCGGCGGCATGGGCGGCTCGCCGGCACGGCCCGTCGAGATGAGCCGGTTGCCTCAGCTCACCGGTTGGAACCACTCCGTATGGCCTTTTGAGAGCAAGTCGGCCGGCAAGTTCTACGTCTTCGGCGGGGACGAAGCCCACCCGTTCAACCCGCGCGTGCCCGGGGAGATCATTTCCTGGAAACAGCGGGTACCCAGCCGCGCGATGGGGTGGATCCATATCGCGGACTTCACCGATATGGAGCGGCCGCGGGAAGTGGCTCGCTACCAAGTTCCGGAGGCCGGGCCTCACAACTACTGGATCGATTGGGAGCAGGAGGTCCTGTACGTTGGCCACTTCAATGCCGGCCTTCGCGTGGTCGACGTCTCCGGCGAGTTACTGGGCGACTTGTACGGTCAAGGGCGGGAGATCGCGAAATTCTACCCCGACGACAGCGTCGGCTTCGTGCCGAACGCCCCGTTCGTCTGGGGTGCCCAACCGCACAAAGGGCACATCTTCTTCTCGGACTTCCACAGTGGTCTTTGGGCCGTCCGCCTGGTCGATGCCGAGGAGAGCAGCACCGAAGAATGACGATGGGGTGGGATCGGACTACGAAACGATTCCGGATTCAATGTCATGGAGCGGGATCCAGGAGCATGGATCGAACGCGTCTTCTTAGCTGTTCAACGCTTGGTCTATTGACCACAAAGTACTGAACGGATTGATGTTGATAACGTCGGCCGCCCGATGGGCTCATGGCGCGGTTTTTGCGTAAATTCAACCGAAGCATCACTTAAAAAGGGTCCCGAACGTCATAACCATGCTGCTCGAATCGGCGGAACCGATAGGCACTCCATTGATGCACGTCTCCTAGAATTACCCGCCGAGTTCATCTCCCAGGTTCCCTAGATAGGGAGGAGCATGAGGGAGGAGAGAGATAAATGAGGAAACGAAGCGAGAAACTCTTTCTCAATCGAATGCTCGCCTGCGTTGCGGCGACCCTGGCAGTGCTCCTGCTGCTTGGTGGAACCGCGTTCGGTCAGGCACAGGGTGCGCAGGTCCGGGGAACGGTCATGGACGAGCAGGGCCTCGTCTTGCCCGGTGCCACGGTGAGTCTACGAAACCTGGAGAGCGGCGTCACGACGGTCGACGTGACCGACGGGGCGGGGCAGTACCGGTTCGCTCAGCTCCAGCCCGGACGCTACGGGGTCTCGGCCGAGCTCACCAGCTTCACCCCGGTGTCGATCGAGGGTATCGATCTGACCATTGGATTCGTGGTCACCCAGGATTTCGAGCTGCAGATCCAAACCGTCGAGGAGACGATCACGGTGACTGCCGTGACGCCGGTCGTCGACGTCACCCAGATCGAGGTCTCCGCGGTCGTCACCCAGGAGCAGATCGAAACGCTCCCGATCAACTCCCGGAACTATCTCTCCCTGGCCCTGCTGTTGCCTGGGACGAGCCAGGACTCGGGACGGGCGTTCTTCGAGACCGTCAACGTGGGCGGATCCTATACGTTCAACAGCACCGTCAATGCCGTCGACGGCGTAATGAACAACTGGGCCGAGGACGGCGAGCCCCGTCAGAACCTCCCCGAGGCCGCCGTCGAGGAGTTCAAGATCAACCAGTCGCAGTACCCGGCCGGCTACGGGCTGGCCACCGGCGGTATCGTGCAGGTGGTGACCAAGTCCGGCACCAACTCTTTCAGTGGTGAAGCTTTCTGGTACGTCCGGGACAAGACGCTCAACGCGTTGAATCACTTCGAGGAGGAGAAGCCCGATATGCACCGGGACCAGTTCGGTGCCTCTCTGGGAGGACCCATTGTTCGGGACCGAACCCACTTTTTCTTCACCGTCGAGCGGACGGACCTGGCGGAGTTCCACACCGTCAACACGGGCCGGCCGGATCTCTACTCGTCGGTAGAAGGCACCTTCGAGAACCCCGGCTTCACGAACATGTACTTCGGAAGGGTCGACCATCAGATCTCGAACACCCAGACCCTCTTCGCCCGCTACTCCCAGGAGGACGCTGTCCGCACCTGCCAGGGCTGCGGCGGAACCAGGGCCCGGTCGGGCTGGGATCAGGACATCCCTCGAAAGTCGCTGGTCGTCGGCCATACCTGGATCGCCTCCGACAACCTTCTGAACGGTATTGTCAAATTGAGCTGGTGACTGACAGAATGGTCCAATGAAGACCGATGCGCCAAGCTACCACGGCTATCGATTTCCACCGGAAATCATCAGCCACGCCGTCTGGCTCTACCACCGATTCTGCGTGAGCTTTCGAAACGTCGAAGAGTTGCTCGCTCAGCGAGGCATCACGGTGAACCAGAACATTCTTACGAAGCGGTCCGACTGTGGTGCATTAAGTTCGGGCCGGAATACGCTCGACGACTGAAGCGTCGGCAGGGTCGTCTCGGTGACACATGGCACCTGGACGAGGTCTTCATAAAGATACAAGGTGAACGCCAATACCTCTGGCGCGCGGTAGACCAAGATGGTGATGTAATCGATATCCTCGTCCAGCCTCGCCGTGATCAGAAAGCCGCCAAACGATTCTTCCGCAAGCTGTTGAAGGGGCAAGGCCGTCCGCCCTGGCAGCTGGTCACCGACAAACTGAGAAGCTACAGCGCCGCTCACCGCGAGGTCATGCCGTCCGTCGTCCACGACACTGACCAGTACAGAAACAACCTAGCCGAAGTCTCGCACGAACCGACGCGACAACGGGAACGACAGATGCGGAAGTTTAAAGCTCCTGGGCAGGCGCAACGATTCTTGACCGTGCATGGACTCGTGCAAAATCTCTTTCGCGTCGGACGGCATTTGTTGCAAGCGCATCATCATCGGGAGCTACGAGACCGCGCTTTCATCGTCTGGCAGGAGGTAACCTGTGCCGTCCGATGAGAGCAAAGGAAGTCAGCTCGACGCGATAGGTTCGCTCGCTCAACGTCAACTTGACAATACCGTCCAATATGCTGTCGTCAGCGCTTCTCGACCTCGGAACCGATGCACTCCTCCAAGCAGTACCGATTTGGGTGTTACAGCCCACTAGCCCGGAGCGCCGGGTATCTGGAGAATGCGAATCGTCGGCCCCATGACTTTGCCCTCTTCGGGGAGGAACTCCTTCACGGTGGGGCAAATGCGGAACAGCCTTTCGTAGTTCTTCGTTTGTCGATGCTCGGGTCCGAAGCGCTCGTAGGCGGTCGACGTCACGATGAGGTATTGGACGCCTGCCTCCCTATAATGCCCGACGCCCATATCGATCGCCCGCGCGTGCTCCGTGACGCGAAACCGACTGCGATCGAGAACCGGGGTGTGTCGCTCCACGCCGAAGTGAGTTCGGGGAGGCAAGCGCGCCTCGATCCACTGCGCTGCCATCGAGCCGGTGTCGGGGAGTGTGATCAATCGATTTCTCATCCGCGACATCGAGACCGGAAACGAGAGCATCGCCGCGCTCGCCGCGATGAGGATGACTGGGCGGAGCAGGGCCCTGTCGAGACGAGGGCCTCGCTCCAAGAGAAAGGACAGGCCTTCGGTGAGACCGAAGCCGGCGAGGATGGCGAAGAAAGGATAAACGGGCATGAGATTACCCGCGAAGTTCACTTTCTGGGAGCTGTAGAAGCTGTAGTAGAGCAGGGGGTAGATCAGAAATACCGCGATGCGCCGGTCGATCCGGTAGAGCGCGAGGGCGAGACCGGCGAGGCTCCCCAGAAACGGGAGCAGCCCCGCGCCGTAACGCACGGTGTAGCTCGCGTGGGTGAACCAGTTGTCGACGCCTTCCGCGCCCGCTAGCCCTCGAAAGCCGTAGGTGTAGAGCCCGTTCCCGACGTGATCGAGAAACCGCGCGAGATCCGCGAAGAAATAGGGACAGCCCACCGTGAAACCGACGATGGTGCCGACTGCCCCGAGGTAGAGGTCAGGCCGAGCCAAGGAGCGGAAGCCGTGGCGGAACAATACCACAGCGATGAATGGCAAGAGAACGAGCGCACCGTTGTACTTCACGGCCACCGTGAAGCCGACTACCACTCCGGCGGCGAAAGCCAAGGACCGACCACCACGGTCGAGGTAGTTCAGCGTTACCAGCAGGCTCGTCGTGCAGAACAAGACGAGCAGTGCGTCGGGCTTGTTGTATTGAGAGACTTCGACGAGCCCCGGCACGACCGCGACGAGGGCCGCTGCGACGAGGCCCACGCGCTCGGAAAAAGCGTATCGCCCGAGGAGAAAGGCCATGATCACGGTCAGCATCCCCGGAACGAAACCCGCAGCGAAGCGACCCCAAAACAGCATGTCCTCGACCTGCATCTGGTGGATCGTCTCCCACCGTCCCTTGCCCGCCTCGAGGTAGTAGACCGCTAGATAGGTCGCGATGTTCGCGTAGGGCTGGACGCTCGGATGGTGCCACCATCGGGGATTCATGTCGCCACGTTTGATCATCTGCAGATAGGAGTGAACGTAGTCGTACTCGTCGGGGATGTAGCTCTGCGGAAGTCCGCTTGAGAGCCCGGGGTAGCGCAGCGACGCCGCCACCACGAGAATCGCGCCCAGGATCAGCGGTACGCGTGCACGGCCGAGCCACGCCGCGAGATCGTCCTTGTTCCGGGGAAGACCGTAGTGGCGTGCCAGAAAGAAGAGCCCCGTCACGACGAGGAGCACCGCCGCCACAGTCTTCCGCGAGACGGTGGGCTCGGCGAAACGCAGATAGTAGGCGTTCGTGAGCAGGGTCCCAGTGGAGAGGAGTAGCAGAACCCAACAAAAGAGTTTCCCGCGGCTGCGCACGAGCAAGTTTATCTAATGGCTCACAGGAGCGGCAAACGCGAAGCTCCGACAGAGTCCACGGGGCAGCGCGTAGTCGAACGATTCGCCTTCTCGAATCGGCGTTGGTGCATGAATCCGTTCGTGCGCGCCCGGAACCTTTTGGCGGCCCAACTTACTCCCCGTCCTGTGCCAAAACTCGGCCCTTTTGAAATAGGCCATAAATCAGCAGCTTAGTGTCTGTGTTTGCGCCTGGGCCAAGGGCCGTAGGCTTTACAATCGTCTGGCCCGAGGGTGTTATCTTCAGATCCATGATGACGTACCACGTGCAATTCCTACTGCTCGTTCTAGCTGGCTGGGTCAACCGCCAGCAGCAGGATGTGATCGACTACCAGCAAGAGGAGAACCGTGTGCTCCGAGCCGGGCTTCGGGGCAAGCGTCTCAGTCTCTCGGACGACGACCGGCGCAGGCTCGCGGTCAAGGCCCAGGCTTTGGGCCGCGAGGCGCTGGCCCAGATTGCGTCCGTTGCCACACCCGCTACGCTTCTGCGCTGGTACCGCCACCTCATCGCAGCCAAGTACGATGGCAGCAAGAACCGGAGTCCAGGCCGACCTCCGACGGCGAAGGACATCCGTGAGCTCATTGTGCGCGTGGCGCGGGAGAACCCGACGTGGGGATATACGCGCCTGCGAGGCGCACTCAAGAACCTAGGACATGAACTCGGACGCAACACTATCAAGAGAATCCTCGCCGAGCACGGTATCGCTCCTGCGCCGGAGCGGGGCAGGAGCATGTCGTGGAGCACCTTCATCAAGGCTCATTGGGGCGCCATCGCTGCGACAGACCTGTTCACGGTCGAGGTTGTGAACCCGTTCGGGCTCGTCCGCTACCATGTCCTGTCCATCTTTGCCCAGGACCTGGATCCAGATCTTCGCCCAGCGAGCGTGGCATCCCGTTTCTGGACGGTGTCTCCCTGCGCGTACGGGGAACCCGAATCGCCGGCCGTACTTGTCGTATCCCTCAGCCGTGACTCGAACATGTTGGCCGCCGATCTCCTGGCTGGACAATTGACCGAAGGTCCTGCTTAATCCTAACCGACTTCGAAGGACTCGGAACGCAGGACGGTCTTCTTGTCCGGACCCAGTACCTCAACTGTCCACTGCCCGGTCTTCCCTCCGATTTGCCGGGAACTCCTTGTCCGAAAGTCTCGGGATCCAATTTTCAGGAGTACATCGACCGCCTCGTTTCCGTAGCGCCAGCGATGCACGACCTCGGTCGGCGGGACAGCTTGAATCCTCGTGTAAAACCATAGCTTGCCCACATCCGCTGGGTATCGGTTGTAGTCCCATTCACGGCAGGACCATTCGTCCCGATCGCCCTCCCGGCTCCGAATCTCCATCTCCTCGCATATCCGGGCGATCGGAACAGGATCCGGCGCATAGATCACTGTAGCTAGTTTCTCCTCGTAGTCAGACAGCTTCCCGCTACGGTTCGCCATACTGTTGCCGAAAACATTCAGGCTGTATGAATTGCCAAGCTCCAACCCGAAGACGTCGAAGCGGCTGTTCTCGTCAACCCATGCCAACTCGTCGTTAACCACGACTAGGGTCCCCGACCGATCCATTTCCCCCAGTTGCCTCACAACGCCGCTTACCGAAGCCTCCGCGGGGAATCTCGGGATCGGTTTCAGCTCAGAGGTCGCTCCCGCTACCGACCTGTCTTCAAGCAGAGAGTGATGTCCAGCCCCATCCGCGACGAGAACGTGATAGATATCTTCCGGAATCTCCTTGAAATCAACCCTCGCTGCTTGCCCGCTATCGCTGACAGTGCCGCGGTTCCGGGCTGGCACGAGGAACACTGAAAGTTCATCCGCTCGCACTTGGCTCGAGAGCGACTCGATCTCGATCGAGACATCGCGCAGGCGAGGTCCTCGTATTGAGGCCCGTTGGGGCGACGCGAGCCCCGGAAGGGGGAATCGTCCCCGCACGCGGGATGTGCATTGGAAGCGAGCGCGGGACTATGTTCTAGACTTGATGGACGGAAACGTCGAAAGGTTCGTTCAAACGCTTCGAGACCATGATTACTATCCCACGCTCGACCCGCCGGGGTTCGAGCGAGCTTCTGACAGCATCACCATCCGGCGCCCAGCGGGAGCGGAAAAGGTCTACTACACTCTCGATGGAAGCGACCCACGAAACCCCACAGCACACAGTTTCAGCGAAGCCGTTTCGACGGTTCCTTTCTCTCCCAATCTCAAGGGACGTTCAAGGCGTGGCGACGAGTGGAGTGCTCTGAACGAATACGGGACTTGGGAACGAGATTAACGGTACAGCGATTCGAGACCGGCGAGGTCGGATTTAGTGGTAACGGTATTGCCGAAGGCGTCACCCATCGTGCTAACAGGCGAAAGCTGCATGTCGGCGTGGATTGATGAAGGCTTCATCGTGGCAGCGACGCTTACGAGAGATCACCGACGGGTTGCTCGATAACTATGGAAATTCCGGGGCATGGGTACCTTCCCGGTTGTTCCGCGGCACGTTTGTACATCTCTGCATATCGACGGAACTGCGGAATCAAAGACGGATCGAGTTTTTGCGGAGCACAGGTATAACTTGAAAACCGTCTCTTAGAAATAGAGCGTTTCTGTCCGAATTACTCTGACGACGTACAGCTACAACCAACCGACACCCATCCGTCCGCTGAAGTCATCGAAAAATCCGGGGACGATTGCTGCGATGCGAGACAGCTCTCCGACGAGCAGTAGCGCAAACAGCGCCACGACGACCGCGCGTCTCCAGAGCGGCGCATCGTCCCAGAGATAGGCCAGCGCGATGCCACCGAACACTCCAAAGAGTGCGGCGGGGAAAAAGAAGGGGCGGATGTACATGAGGAGGGCACCGCCCACGTGCGACAAGAGCAACAAGCCGAAGAGGGACGCCATCCACGCGCCCATCCAGGCCTTCGGAACTCCGAAGGCCGACGAGCGCCAATAAAACAGGAATCCAGCGAGCAAAACCACCAGATTCAGCCAGGAGAAATAAGTCAACACTTCGCCGAGAAACCATACCCGAAGATCGAAGAGGTCTCCGAAACCGCTCAAGGAAGAGCCCGCAGCCAAGCCTGCCGGAAGATGGACGGTCGCCAAGGCGAGCACGAGGTCTCCGTAAAACAACAGATGCGCCGCGACGAGGGCGCCCAGCCCGGCGGCAGCAATCCGCAGCAAATCTTTCCATTCTCGTCGAAAGAGTTCAATGAGGCAAAAGAAGCCGATCAAGAGCCCTTGGTTGGTCCAGCTCGCCGGATAGGTCATCAAAGCGCTACAAACCAGAATGGCAATGCCCAGGTAATAACGGCGAACGCCCACCGCTAGGACGGCAAACGCAATGACACTCAAATCGGCAAGCTTTCCCATCGTGGCTGGATAAGCTGCCTGTGCCAGGTAATGAAAGTCGATCGAGCAGAAGAGATTGAGAATCGAACCGAAGAGAGCTGCACCACGGTGAGGCCACAGGCTGAGCAGTATCAAGAAGATCGGCACCGACTGCATCGCGCTGGCCAGCGCTCCCAGCAGACGATTCCAATAGTCTTCCGCATAAGTCCCCGATAGGGCGCGTTGAAGATGATTCGGAAATAGACTCCAGGTGTAAAAAGTTGGTGGGTATCGAATCACGTTCAAACCGCCCGGGACGTAGGTCGTGCCGAGGTCGTACTGCGCCTGGTAGCGCTCGATGTTCCGCCATAAATCGGCAAGCCCGCGGTGCAAGCCAATGCGCGTGATGCTGTTGTGAATCTCGGTGTCTTTGTATGCATAGTCGGGGTGCATCATCCATCCGCCTCGAAACAAGAACGTCACGAAAAAGATCGCGCACCCCATGCGGATGTTGCCCGGAGTCAGCATGGTCTTCAACGGGCGACGCGCCAAGAGCCTCAACAACCCAAATACGACGGCGGTGGCGACGGGTAACCACGCGAGGAACACGAGGCTCAAATGCACAGCAGCAAACGGATCCAACAGGGCGAGGGCGACTGCGGGCAGCCCGAGAGCAACGCTCGAAAAGAGATGAGCGGACATCGCCGAGCTGCCAAGAAAAACCAGGAGCGCCCAGGTGGCGAGGTAGACGGCGACGAGGTTGAGAACCACCGGCACGCTCGGTAGCAGGTATCCCTCAATCGGCACGATCGTCAGCTGATGAGCGCGAAAGCCTCGTCTTCCCTGTTGCGAAAACGAACGCAAATGAAGTTTGAACGGCCGCACCCCGCCATCGTCCTGTAGGACCCACTCGCGAGGCACGGAGACGAAGCGAGTCTCGCCCAGCCGCCGGTCATCCATGCTGGCTTCTACTCTACTCGTGTCGCCGGGAACTGAGCCGCGGATGTGAAGCCGAACTGGTCCGACCATTAAAATGGGTAGGTTCACCGCGGAGCGAAGGCGGCTCCAACGATAGACATCGGCTCCCTCACTTTCCCAGCTCTCTAGAAAGTTGGAAAGGTAGCCTTGAAGCGTCGGCCCAAAGCCGAGGCTCACGCGGCTCGCTGAAGCGAAGCACAGGCAAAAAAAGACGGCGAGCACGAGGGAGGCGGCAACCGCCTGTACTAAAGAGTAAACGCGCTTCCGCAGAGGTTTCATTGAAGTTTACTGCCCGTTCAAATGGGCTATTCTCTTTCAGCCGCAGCCTAGGGTGCAATGCGATCCGGCGCGGCTCAAGTTTGCAGAAACAGTCGTTCCCGGTGCTCTTCGTTTCTCATTACAATAGCGCGGTGAAACGGAGCACCCGTAGCTTTTTTCTGCTCGCGACCGTGACGGCGTTTGGTGCTCTCGTTCCCTACCTAGCGGGCTATGGAAACACGGCGCTGCACTTCAACTTCGGCCCGGGCGACCTAGCGTATTTGGAGGGCTTCGAGCCGATGTGGGAGATCGATCCCGACGGCCGTGCCACCCATTGGACGAGCTACGAAAGCACCATTCGGCTACCGCTGGGTTTCCGTGGCGGGCGGGCGAGACTCACTTACCACTTTTCGCGCGTCTACGGGCAGACCGCCGACGTAGAGATCCGAGTGAACGGCGTTACCGCGGATTGGTTTCGGGTCCAAGGTGGCGACTATGTGGAACGCTCATTCGAGCTGTCCCGAAGCGTTCTGGAAACATCGCCGCTCGCGATCGATATCCAGACCGACTCGCACGAGCGCCGCAACCGTGGCCTACGCATGGATTGGCTCGAGCTCGAAGCTGTGGACGGCCGATCCCGATTCATCCCGGTTGGGCGCACGGTGCTGTGGTCCGCATTGCTATCGGCGGCGTTCGCGTTTCTCGCGTTGGTCACCTTTGAACGTCGGTCGGCAACGGTCGCGGGAGCCGCCGTACCGCTCGGGTTAGCCCTCTACGGAGGCTTCGCCGGATCGTTCCCGCTAGCTCACATGGTCACCTCGATCGGTCCCTTCACGCTCGCGGTGCTCGGTGCGGCGATTGTCATTCGCGTCACGGTTTGGAAAAGCCGTGGCGGTCGTAGCGGCTGGATTCCCCTAGTGACGGCGTTAGCTTTCTTGATCCGGGTCGGCGGGGTTTTCCACCCTCGCTTTTATCATCCCGATCTGCGCGCACATGCCGACATGGCGCGCATCGTCGGCGAGGCCGGGCTCGACTTCTGGAAACACCCTGCCCATTACATTGCCGAACAAGGCGTCTGGACGGCGGTCGCGGTGGGCAAGGAGTATGCCTTTCCTTTCTCCCCGGTCTTTCACGCCTTCTTTGCGCCCTTCGATCTCGACCTTCCTTCGGCGATCTACTGGATGAAGCTGGTCGCCTGTTTGCTCTCCGCGTTCGAGGTTCCTCTGCTCTTTTTCTTGGGTCGTCGCTTGAGCAGCGACGGCGTCGCTGCCTGGGCTGCTCTCCTGGCCGTCGTGACGCCACCAGCTTTTTCCCGTCTCTCTTATGCCTTTCTTGCCGCTATCTTCGCGCACTTTCTCGATACGCTGGTGCTCGCGGCTATGGCGGCCGGTAGCCGGAAGACCCGCATTCCAATCATAGCTGTAGCGGCGCTCTTGATCCTCTCGATGGGATCTTACGCGGGAAGCCTCATCAACTTCGGGCTCTTCGTGCCGCTGTTCGGCTTGTTGCTTCTTACGGTGGCACGTCAGCGCCAGACGGCCGTCCACCTCTTGGGTGGCTCGCTCCTGGCGGCCGCCGTGGTGCTCGGCACCATCTATCGAGAATTCCTGGGCGTTTTTCTTTCCGATATGCTGCCGCACTTCTGGTCCAGCGAATCCCGGGTGGGAACCTGGAGCTTGGGTGCGATGGGACTTACACTGGCAAACAGGTTCTACACGTTCTATGGCTTGCTGTATATACCGCTGATCATGCTCGGCTCTTGGACAATCTGGAAGCGTCGACCACCCGCCTTCATCGCGAGCTTCCTATCCGCTTGGGCGGCTGTATTCTGCTTGTTGATTCTCTTCCGTACCGCCATGCCCGACCTCTTTAGCAGGGTCAAGGAGATTCTCTGGGTGACTCCCCTCTTGTGTCTCCTGGGCGGCGAAGCTCTTGGTGCAGCAGAGCGACTTCGGCCACCCTGGCGATGGGCGGGAACGCTCTACTACGTCGCGATTGCCTTGTACGGTCTCTGGTACTATACGGGCACCATCGCAGAAAAATTCCCACTTGCTCGATAGAGGTATAGCGGTGCCGTTAGCTTGACTTTCTTGGCGCCTGGCACCACAGTTAGCCACCTTTTCGCCCGGTTGGCGCTGGGAGCGACACGGATCGACCCACGCTGGAGACGCCGCATTTGAGAGTCGTCGTTCTTGGGGCCGGAGTCATGGGCTTGGCCTCCGCTCTCGATTTAATCGAGGATGGACACGAAGTCACCGTACTCGAAGCAGCACCCTTCACCGGCGGGCTGGCGGGCTCGTTCGAGTTCGGCGACGTTCGCGCCGAGCGTTTTTACCATTTCATCTGCGGCGGCGACGATGTTTACCGAAAGTGGCTTCGACGACTCGGGCTCGCGGAACGCCTCCGCTGGCGACAGACGCACATGGGAAGCTACCACGAAGGTCGACTGCATGCGTTCGGTTCGCCTCTTTCGCTTCTGCGATTCTCTCCACTGAGCTTTACATCACGACTCCGCTACGGATTTCACGTCTGGTCGGCAAAGCGACTCGAAGATTGGTCCACGCTCGAGAACGTCACGGCGAAGGACTGGTTGATTCGAGGCGAAGGTAAAGAGCCCTATGACGTGATCTGGGAGCCACTGCTACGTGACAAATTTCACGATGCAACGGAGTCTCTCTCCGCCGCGTGGATTTGGAGTCGTATTCGCCGTCTCGCTAGCTCGCGAGATGGTCTGTTTCGAGAGTTTCTCGGATACTTGGAAGGAGGTACGGACGTCTTCATCGAGACGTTGACGCAAGCCGTCGAAGCCGCGGGTGGGATCATCCACTGCGACGCTCCGGCGGACGAGATCCTCCTCGAGCCGGGAGAACCGGTGGTGGCCTCGGGCGTCCGGACCGGAGGTACCGAGTACCCAGCCCAAGCGGTCCTATCGACCATCCCACTCCCGATCCTTGTCGCGATCGGGCGCAATCTTCCCGAGGACTATCGGCGGGCTGCCATAGCCCTCGACAACTACGGAGTACGCTGTATCATTGTGAAGTTGTCGACCCGCCTCACGCCTTACTTCTGGATCAATGTCAACGATTCGACCCACGCGGTTTGTGGCCTGATCGAGCTGACCAACCTGCACCCGCCCGAGGCGGTCGGCGGCTACCACCTCGTCTATTCTCCGCTATACGCGTCCTCTGCTAGCCTGGAATACCAAAAACCCTCCAAGGAAGTCTTCGCCGATACCGTGAAAGCCATGGCGGCCGTTTCGCCGAGGTTCGATCCGTCGCTCGTGGTCGACTACCGCGTTTTTCGCGCCCCCTATGCGCAGCCGGTTTGCCCGGTGGGTTTCACGCAAAAGCTCGCACCCCTCCAAACACCGGTGGCCAACCTCGTGGCTGCCGATACCAGCCACCTGCTGCCACACGACCGGTCCATCTCCGATAGCTTGGCTCTCGCGGAACGGTTGACTGAGACGTTGCGGCGCGCGATGAAATGACGCGGCGCAGAAGAGAGTAAACTTATGCAGTGGCGGTGAACCGGCCCGTATCTTAGCGGAATGGGGAACGGAGCTCTCGAACGGCGAGCGCTTCTGCGCGAGGCGGACGCTCGAATGGGTAGACTGGTTCAACAACCGGAGGCTCCTCACGTCGATCGGCGATGTGTCCGTCGTGTCCGAAAATGCGAACGGAGCCGAGATCTCGAATCCTAGAGGTGTTGTCGAAATTCGCGGAGACCAGCCGACGCGGCACTGGCTCTGCGGTCGTCCTGTCCAAAAACACAAACGAACTCAAGACTGGCGCGCCGGGCCGTTTCGATCGTCATCGCCCCGTGGCGAGCCCCAGATCTGGGGCGTGTCGGAGGCGATGTCGGCGATTCGGGTTCCCCGTACGCGCAGGGAAAACACCGTCCAGCAACGGGATGCCACGCTCCCGGGCGGAGACCTGGGTCCAGGCCCGGGCCACATCTGGACCAGAACGTGCTAGCCGGCTACGCTGCGGTAGCCCTGGCCTTGATTCTAGACCCCTCGGGCGGCCTCTTTTCCGACGCTGCACGGCCCTGTCAGCGACCCGCTCCCCCCTTTTGCGCAAACGTGGCACTCGAAAATCGAGATTAGAGACCAAAACCGAAGATGAGGCCTCTTCAGCTCTTCTAGCGCGTCTCTGGTGACACCTACCCCTGCCAAACCCCGCCAACCGCGCAGAAAATCTCACCCGTCTCTGCAGTGCCACAATTTGCCAGACTGGGGACCTGAGAAAAAATCGCGTTTCCCCAGGGAGATGGGGATGGTTGGTCCGCACTTGTGTCAACTAGGGGGGGCGGGTCCGCGTGGTGCGGATTCACCCGGTATCGTATCGGCGTTTCGTTGTTGCTCTTTGACTAGCTTTCTAACTAGTGCTTAAACGAATCGGGCTGCGTGTGCTCAATGCGCTCACGTCGGCGCGAGCGCCGATACCATCTTTGGCCTCCAGCGGAGGCGAATCCACTGCAGGATATCGTAGGTGAGGGCGACCCACTGAGATTCAGTGCGTACTTTGGCAATTCTGCGCACGCTAAACTGCCGCAGGCCAAACTTGGCTTTGATCCAGAGATTCGGGAACTCGGCCACTTGCGAGCGTGTCTTATAGATGGCCTTGGTTTCGTCGGTCTGCATCTTCTGGCGGAACGCGGCTATGTCGGGCAAGAGTTCGCGCCGCTCGATCGAGCGGCCGTGCCGCGTACGAGGACAGCACTGATCTTTGGCCGGACACGTCTGGCAGTCTTGCTCCGACGCCTTGTATCGATAGCACATCGTGCCATGGCTTTCCTGCTTGGCGTCGTAGCGTAAGTGCTTGCCCTGCGGGCACACATACGTGTTGGTCTCCGTATCGAAGACAAACTTCGACGCCTCGTATTCCGGACTCACGCCGTGGTGCTTATACGACTTGCGCCGATTAGCCTCTGCTGCCTTGTTCTCGGATTGGGGACCGACGAAATCGATGTCGCGCTTCGCCATCTCCGTGATGTTGTTGCTACTGATGTAGCCCCCATCTACGACCATCTGCTCGGGCGCGCGGTGCATGCTCTGCTCAAGCCGTTGTATGGCGGGCGTCAGCTGCTGATAATCGCTGCCGGCCTGCGTGGCATCGATGTCGACAATCAGGCCGTGCGCGGCATCCGTTGAGACCTGGACGTTGTAGCTAGGTGCGGAGCCGCCCTCGGCTTGTTTCATCACCCGCGCGTCGGGATCGGTCGTGCTCACGCGTTTTACGCGGCTTTTGGCGGCTTCCAGCTTGTCGTACTCCTTCAACGCTGATTCTAGACGCTCCTGTCTCTCTCGCCTGGCGCGTTGCTGTGCTGCCTGCATCTGCCGGCTCGATTCCTCCTCCGTCTGTGCTTCGAGAGCCTCGACCGCCTCACGCGCATCCTTCAGATACGCCTCCACACGAGGCTTGCTGCGAAATCCACTCGACGAAGCATTCGCGCGCACCTTCGTCCCATCCAGCATGACTCGCTCGAGCGTGATCAATCCGTCTGCACTCAGAAGCCCCAAAGTTTGCACAAACAACTCGTGTAGGGCCTCCGAATGGGTCACCCGAAAGTCCGATAGCGTGTGCGCACTGATGCTCTGCATTCCGGTGAGCCATTGATAAGCCGGATGATGCTCGCACAGCCGCTCAATGGCGCGGGCCGAACTCACGGACTGGCTGTAGCTGTAGACCCACAGGCTCACCAGTAGCTGCGGATCGAACGCGGGCCGGCCTGCGCCACCCGCGACGGAGCGGATCTGCTCCGTGTACCCGCTGAGATCCAGCCAACCCACGAACTCCCAGATCGCACGCGCTGGGTCATCCTCTGGGATCAATCGCTCCACGTCCACCGTCCGCAGCAGCAGCTGCGCGCGATCGACCACCTTCAACCGAGCCTGTGTCGCGCGTTCTCCCTCATCGCCGTCATCACCATCGTTCCGTTTTCGCGGACTCGGAAAGCCGGGAAGCGACGTTTGGTTATCACCCACGTCTACCCCGCTTTCTCCCTCGCTTCGCCTTTGGCGTCCGACGCACAATCAGGGTGTTTCGATCCTCCACCACCCACTCCAGCTCCTCGCCCTGCTCCATCTCTAGCGCCTGCGCTAAAGGCGACGGGCAAATCACATAGCACTGACGGGTGTCGTTGGCTCGCTTGATCACCTGCAGCTTCGTTACGTATCCCATACTCGCAATTCTATAACATAGCGGTACCGCTAGTCAACAACTAATTTTTTCTCACGTCCTGGGTGGCGGATGAGGCAGTTTGGAGCTATCCGGTCTCGGCTGGTAACCATGAATAACAGGGAATAACAGGGAATTTGGGCCATTTTTGTGCAGATCCGGCCGTTTTTTGACGTGGCAACCCTCTATATTTCAAATGGTTAGATGGCAATTCCCTGTTCCGAAATAACAGGGAATTTCTGATGAAAGAACAGGGAATTGGAAATTGGCGAACAGGGAATTGCTCGGGAAGAACAGGGAATTGAGATGAACGAATAGGGGAATGTCAGAGCAGCACGTGAGGAGTTCCATTCGAGCACACGGAGTGGTTTTCTGCCTCTCCGTTCAAAAGAGTTGTGCTCCGCAAAAAGTCGATCCGGTGTTGATTACGCCGGTTAGACCTACCATAGTCGGCTGCTTCTGGCCGGTTTTCTTTTTTGCGGGTCACAACTCCCACAGGAAACGGGGAGAAACAGATAGGCCGCGCCTACGGAGCACCACGCCAGCTCTCGACCCTACCGCCCTCGCGCCGCCTTGGCCCAGTCGCAAACACAGACACTATGCTGCTGGTTTATGGTCTATTTCAAAAGGGCCGAGTTTTGGCACAGGACGCGTTTGCCCGTCAATACGCGATCTTCTTTTTTGCGGAACACAATGGTCTACAGCAAAATTTCGGAAGCTTAGCCGAACAGTTGTTGAAGCCAGCTGGTGAAGCGTATCGCGAGCGGTGCCGTTGCATTCAGGTCACCAGCGCCGACGGCCGCACCCATCTTCCGTGGCTCGGCGCGCGCCGCCAACCAGGCGTGGATCTTCGCCCGAAGGATCTTCTGAGGCGCAAACTTGCGCTCGGCCACCGGGATGGCGTCGATGTAGCACTGAGCCCGTGGCCAGATGGGATCGGCGGCGGGTATTAATCGCTCAATGAAGTTTTCCAACTCGCCGGCCGACCCGTTGTCCGGCATCAACCAGAACCTCACTGACATGTGGGATGGTTTCCTCCTTGGCAAGCGATACCTCATCCACGACCGGGACCCGCTATTCACCGAGGCGGTACGTGGGCTGTTGAGAGATTCAGGCGTGAAGCCCCTTCGCCTTCCCGCTAATAGTCCGAATCTGAACGCATATGCGGAAAGATTCGTTCTCTCCATACGTCGAGAGTGTCTCGACCGCTTCGGAAAGTGTGCCAATCTTAGTTGGGAATTGAAACGGCTCCAAACTCCGTGGTTTGATGACGTTTGAACGAACAACATCAAGCGGCAAGAGAAAGGAGCCGAGATGGGAAGTCTGCTACGTTCAGTCAAGAAACGCAAGAAGTCACGTCGTTTGGGTGAGGTCGCGCTCGTGAGTCGCGAGGAGTACGCGGAGCTCGAGCTGGATGCCAAGATAGAGATGATCCGTTCGTTGGTCCCCCTGGGGCTAATGCGCGTTCACGAGTTGCTCGACGACGAAGTGAAGGCGTTGGCCGGGGGGCGATACGCTCGCAAGGAAGAGTCGGTGCGTGGTCGCCGTCACGGAACCAACCCGGGCACGGTAGGGCTTGCCGGCCAGCGGGTACCGATCCGTGTGCCCCGGGTTCGGAGCATCGAGGGAGGAGAGATTCCGCTGCGGTCGTACGAGGCGCTGAGCCACGGCGGTGAGGTGAATGATCTACTGCTGAAACGAGTTCTCTACGGAATCTCCTGTCGCAACTACGAGGCGGCAGCGGAAGCGATTCCGGGCGCCATCGGGCTGTCGAGCTCGACGGTGTCCCGAGAGTTCGTTGAAGCAAGCGCGACGAAGCTCCGAGAGATGCAGGAACGGGATCTATCCGGCGAGGATGTGGTGGCGCTGTTTCTAGACGGGAAGACGTTCGCCGACGCCACGATGGTTGTGGCGCTGGGCATTGCGCTTTCTGGGGAAAAACGCTTCTTGGGCTTCGTGGAGACGGACACGGAGAACGCGCAGGTGTTGACGCCGTTTCTGCGTTCACTGCTCGAGCGGGGACTCGATATCTCCCAGGGTCTACTGGTGATCATCGACGGCGGCAAGGGTCTCCAAGCGGCAGTAAAGAAGGCATTCCGTAAGCGGGCCCTGATACAACGCTGCCAGTGGCACAAACGTGAAAACGTAGTGAGCTACCTGTCCAAGGGCGAGCAGGGGTCGTGGCGCAAGCGGCTTCAGAGGGCCTACAACAGGCCGGAGTACAAAGACGCCCTCGCTGCGCTCGAGCAACTTCACGGTGAGTTAGAAGAGCGGAACCAATCCGCAGCTGGCAGCTTGGAGGAAGGACTCGAGGAGACGCTGAGCGTGCATCGACTCGGCGTATACGGGGTGCTGGGCCGTTCGTTCAAGACGACGAACTGCCTTGAATCCGTCAATGCCCTGGTGGAGGAACGCTGCGCGAAGGTCGACCACTGGAAGAACTCGAGCCAACGCCAGCGCTGGCTGGCGACGGCGCTCGTGGACATCGAACCGCGCTTGAGGAAGGTGGTGGGCTACCGCCATCTCCCGAAGCTTCGCGAAGCTCTCAAGCGGGAACTGAAGATCGAGGCGAAGACATCAACCGTATCGAAGAAGAAGGTCGCGTAATCGTGAGCCGTGGAGAGTTTCAACTAAGAATGGGCTTGACTCCCGCTTCGTACCTCTCAGTGAGCGACACCTGCGGACAGCGGTAACCGAATACGTAGTGCACTATCACACAGAACGGAACCACCAAGGTCTCGGCAACGAGCTCATCACACCTCTGCCGGCAAGCGCGAATGACGCTGGCCCCATCGTGTCGCGAGAGCGACTTGGGGGCATTCTCAACTACTACTGCCGTGCCGCGTAGATGGTTTGCTGGCGACGGTAGCCCCTCGGTGCGCTCGACCGGCGTAGCGTGGAAACAGCTTCAGGAACACGTTTCGATATTCGCTCTCGACTAGGTGGTCATCTGCATGGTGACGATCCGCCCGCCCAAGACGATTGTAAAGCCCACGGCCCTTGGCCCGGTCGCAAACACAGACACTAAGTTGCTGATTTATAGCCTATTTCAACAGGGCCGAGTTTTGGCACAGGACGGGGACGAGCCGGTCTGCCGGATGCTGCCGATCGCCACTTCGCTCTACTACGAGCACAAAGCCCGAGAAAAGGACCCGAGTCGCCTCCCGGCCCGGGCCAAGCGGGACCGACTCGTAGAATTGTGGATTCCAGGAATAGAGCGCTTTTCCCTATCAAAGGAAAGCAAGTCAGCCTCAAGTCCCTGAGCAAGCTCACGATCCCATGGAAGGCCGCCCCCTGCTGTCCCATCTGGGCAAGCAAGCCGTCGACAGCTTTCGCAGTTTCGAAGAGGCACTCGTCACCGAAGACCAGGAGTACGACGTCATCGCGCTCCCCGAGCAGCGTCGTTGGCAACCGGTACCGCGAGACTAGCGAGTTCCAAGGACTCGCGCAGTCAGACTTGTCTCATCTCATCGCCGCCGCGTCTTATTGCTTCGCTGTCTTCTTCGCCTTCTCTGCCGCTTTGGCTTCTCGCACCTTTGCCTTCTCCGCCGCTTTGGCCTTGGCTTCCCGCACCTTTAGCCACGCCCGGACCTCCCGCAGACGGAATTGAGACGCCACGCCGCGCCCTCTAGTGTGGACCGGCATCCCAGACCGCTCCCATTTTGTTACCATCTGTTTATCGACGCCCAAATGCTCGGCTAGTTCCGACCTCGTCAACACTCGCGCTTTGGCCATAGTCCCCCTCCAAATGGCACTGCCCCCTTCTGCATTGAAAGACGCTCTTAGGGTACTACGGTTTCCCCTTGAACGAAGGATTCCAATTCCTTTACTTCATTTCCACTCCTTTTGAGGGTAGCTCGTGTCCGTCAATTCATGACACTGATGGTCTATTTCAAAAGGGCCGAGTTTTGGCACAGGACGGGGTCAACCGCCAGCAGCAGGATGTGATCGACTACCAGCAAGAGGAGAACCGTGTGCTCCGAGCCGGGCTTCGGGGCAAGCGTCTCAGTCTCTCGGACGACGACCGGCGCAGGCTCGCGGTCAAGGCCCAGGCTTTGGGCCGCGAGGCGCTGGCCCAGATTGCGTCCGTTGCCACACCCGCTACGCTTCTGCGCTGGTACCGCCACCTCATCGCAGCCAAGTACGATGGCAGCGAGAACCGGAGTCCAGGCCGACCTCCGACGGCGAAGAACATCCGTGAGCTCATTGTGCGCGTGGCGCAGGAGAACCCGACGTGGGGATATACGCGCCTGCGAGGCGCACTCAAGAACCTAGGACATGAACTCGGACGCAACACTATCAAGAGGATCCTCGCCGAGCACGGTATCGCGCCTGCCCCGGAGCGGGGCAAGAGCATGTCGTGGAGCACCTTCATCAAGGCTCATTGGGGCGCCATCGCTGCGACAGACCTGTTCACCGTCGAGTCTGGGGTGCCGACCCTATGAGCTCGGGCTCGCGGCCCGCTCACTACAACTTTCAGAGAAGCCATTAAGGGTATCGTCTCAAGGGGGGGGCCGGTCTGTTTCAAAAGGGCCGAGTTTTGGCACAGGACGGGGAGCTTAAAAGATGTTCGGCCCCTATGTCCATAATGTCGATCCGATCATTGCCGAAGTGGGCGGCGTCTATCTCTGGTGGTATGGGCTTAGCTATTCGCTGGGATTCCTGCATTTGCATCTGTTTCTGCGCCGCCACAGGCTTCGGCTCGGACTCACTTCCAGAGACGTATACACCCTCACCCTTTTCATCGTGGTGGGCGTTTTGGTCGGGGCGCGTCTCATCGAAGTCGCATTCGACGAGTGGCCCTTCTACAGCGCGCACCCTACCCTCATTCCGGCATACTGGCTTGGGGGCCTGGCGTCTCACGGGGTCCTTCTCGGAGCGACTGTAGCTGTCACCTCCTTCGCCTTGCTCTATCGAAAGGACCTGCTCGCGCTGTTCGATGCAGTCGTGATCCCCGGTTCGTTTCTGATGGGAATGGGAAGGATCGGGAACTTCATCGACGGCCAGATCGTGGGTGCTCTCACCGATGTGCCGTGGGGCGTGCGGTTTCCCGACGCAGTTGGAATCCGGCATCCGGTGGTTCTCTATGACGGCATCAAGAATATTCTGCTGGTGCCTTTCCTCCTCCGTGTTCGAAAGATGAACCCAACGCCGGGGGCAACCGCAGCTCGTTTCGTCTTCTGGTATGCGTTCTTGCGTGTATTCATTGATCTGTTTCGCGACTATCCGACTCACCGTCTGGCTCTCGGGACCGGGCAGACCCTGAACCTCATCATGGTGTCGATCGGTGTCGTTTTTTTGATCCGATCGCGCATTCGGCGTCTGGGTCGGCTGCGAAGTGGTGCCAGAGAGGCACTGGAGGTGGAAGCCCCGCCTGAAAAAGCGCCATTCGTGTTACAGAGAATCGTACTCGTTGTTTTACTGGTGTGCTGTCTGACGTTGCCCAGCAACTGGACACAGAACATACCGGAACGATACGGGAAGCGACACGCCGGACTCGAACACTCGTGGCTCTACCCAGACATCAACACGTCGGCGCCGACCGATGAACCCTAGAGGGGAGTCGCCGACAACGACGACTGGTGGTTTTGAGCGAGGTGTGACAGGTTGACTAAGCCTCGGAGGAAAAGACCATGAGCAATCGAACCGTGACGCAGCTGGGCGCCATCGTGCTGATGGCGTCGTCGATAGTGCCCCTATCGGCGAAAACCCAGACGGTGAAGGGAAACACATACGCGGACACGGCAGAGGTAGGTGTCCGGACTCTCATGTTGATCGGTGCCGGACTTCGTGAGCGGTGGTGGCTTGACGTCTACACGATGGGCGCGTATGCCGAGAACCGCACCTGCGATCCGCAGATGCTGATCTCGATGGATGGGGCAAAATCTCTCCGTATCGATCTGCTCCGCGACGTCGACGTGAAGAATATGGCCGACGCGCTCGAAGATGCTCTCGATAAGAACTTGCCGCCCGGCGGCTCCCCCGGTATCCGATCTCAGATCGATACATTCCTAGGCTACTTTGAAAAGAACCTGGAGAAGGGGGACAGCATGGAGTTGACCTACGTTCCCGGCGTGGGGTACGGCGCTAATGCAGAACCGGGAGCAGCAGGGAGCCACGATGCCGGGCAAGGGGTTTGCCGACATCCTGTGGGCTTCCTATTTCAGTTCCGAAACTTGCTGTTCGGGGCTCAAGAAGCAGATTCTCGACCATTGTTCCCCGTCCTGTGCCAAAACTCGGCCCTTTTGAAATAGGCCATAAATCAGCTGCGTATTCCAGCCATCGTGAACGCCGAATCCAGAGCAAGCTGAACAGCGAATCCGGTGAAGCCGAACGCTCATCGAAGCGATGAAGTGTTGGGTGACCTTCCTTTCCACTGATTGAAAACGTGAACCTATCTTACTGCGTGTTGTGTAGCAAGGGGCGGCAGGTCGCTGCCTACGGGAGCGGGAAGGTCGCTTCGCGTCTTTCCTTACGCCCGCTCCCTCCGGCACCGACCTGCCGCGGCCGAACCCCGGGCGATGTGGGGCTGGTTTCGGGGGGTTGCTGGGGTATGGCCTGGCTCGAGAAGACGCTTCCTGAGGCATTCTCGCGCGTCGTTTTGGCGCCGCATCGTCTGGTACCCCGGGTTTGGCGGTTTCACCCGTTTTTATCGCATCGACGCTGTGGTCCCTCGCTCGCTCATGCATCGGCGTTGTCAGATGCCTTTGGCGCAGCCTTGGTCTTTCTCAGAGAAGCTCCTTTGAGAGTGATGCGGTGCGCGCTGTGGAGAATGCGATCGCAGATAGCGTCTGCCTGGTTTCGAGCGCCATACCGAACAGAGGGCCCTTGGCGGAATCGAATGCGTTTTGCCAATCGTCACCCTGACCGCGATTTGCGCCGGTGCAGTTGTAGTTCTCGTACCCCAGAGTGCCCATGACTGTATCGAACGCAGGGTTGATGTATTCGTCACACACACTCGCCCGGTCGTTGCTGAATCCGACCATATCCAACGACGAGCCGAAATTCGCTCCCCACTCGCTGCCGAAATAGAACCCCGATTGGGCGTGCGCCGGGGCGCCTATCCAGAATGTAATGAAGATAACTATCAAAATTACAGACTGGAAAAACTTGTTCATGAAAGTCCCTCTCACTTTTGTCGAAATACTCATGCGTACATTGTACCGCGCCCGGTGATCCGCTCCGGGTTTTCCGGAGGCTCTATTTCTTGAGAGGATGGGAGTCATTATGGGAAGATCAACGCGATATTCTTCAGAAGTTCGTGAGCGTGCCGTCGGGATGGTGTTGGAGCATCGGGACGAGTACGAATCGCAATGGGCGTCGCTGACGTCGATTGCCTCGAAGACCGGGTATGCAAGCGGCTTATTCTCAGCTTGTCTGCCAGGGTGCGTATTCCGGGGCATCGTGAACGCAGATTCCAGCCGAAGGTGAACATCCATTCCAAAGCATCGTGAACACGGATTCCGGGGATCGTGAACATCGATTCCGGGGAAGGTGAACACGGATTCCAGGCAACGTGAACGCCGGTTCCGGCATCGCGAACGCTCATCGATAGCACGTTTCAAGGCCGTCCTGTGCCAAAACTCGGCCCTTTTGAAATAGGCCATAAATCAGCAGCTTAGTGTCTGTGTTTGCGCCTGGGCCAAGGGCCGTAGGCTTTACAATCGTCTGGCCCGAGGGTGTTATCTTCAGATCCATGATGACGTACCACGTGCAATTCCTACTGCTCGTTCTAGCTGGCTGGGTCAACCGCCAGCAGCAGGATGTGATCGACTACCAGCAAGAGGAGAACCGTGTGCTCCGAGCCGGGCTTCGGGGCAAGCGTCTCAGTCTCTCGGACGACGACGGGCGCAGGCTCGCGGTCAAGGCCCAGGCTTTGGGCCGCGAGGCAACGTCCTTGCCCAGAAGTGAGCCGAGCCGCAGGCTTCGAGAAGCACGGTGGCAGCGCTCTGTTTCGCAAAAAACGACACCAACTTGGGTCGACTCACACGGAGTTGCTTGGACACCTTCGCCGCTTCGCGCGAGATGGCAATCTCGAAGACGTTCTTTGCAAGATCCACAGCGATCGTCGTATCTTTCATTCGGTTCAGAGAGAAGATGAATGGTTTGGGCGCTGACGCCTACGTTCCCGCACAATACTAGCTGGCTCACGTCTTTGAGGCGGGCGGAGGCCAGGTTGTCCTTGCCCTTGCGGATGATCAAGTTCTCTGCGGTTTTTCCGACCTTCGCATCGATTACCCGCCCAGCGCGTCGTTGCCTCGAGGACGGTCCTTGGTGGGCTCCATCACGATTACCGGTTGTCACGCGTCGCCTGACTGAGCTAGCCTCTCGCGGCGAATAATGCGTTATTTCTTGAGCACGTTATTGCGTCGGTGGCTCGGCGGCGACAGCGTGCAGAATTTCCACCAAGACGAAGACGAGTCGGCAGGACGTTGCTCTCATGGCTGTCTGCCCGTCGATACGCGATCCTCTTTTTTGCGGATCACACGTGTACCAACGCTTGATGGCAGAAGCACCGATTAGAGCCTGTCCTATCTTCGGCGGGCAAGGTCTTCGTCGAGCCAACTCATTCGTTCGACGATCCACTGTTTCAGGTAGTCGACTTCCTGTTGGTAGGACACCAAGCCCACGAGGCCCGGAGGTTCGCGCCATATCTTGTCGCCGATGGTGGGCCAATACCCGAAGTTTCTCTTCTGTGCCTCCTGTAAATCTTGAGCCATCTCATCCACGCTTTGGAGAAGGGTCCTGGTTCGAAAATGGCTCTTCCTCAAGTCGAACCACCGCTTGTTCAAAATCCGTTGAAAATCGGCGTCTTCGAAGAGGACGCGCCAAAAGAGGTCATGTTTCTTGACAAACCACCCACCGGCCAGATCCCCCCTCCACTTTGTGGAGTTCCCAAAGGATTGGTCGAAATCCCATGCCGGTCCAGCTTTCAATTTCGCGGAGCGATCCTTGTGGAAAAAACTGCTATAGACGTACGCGTCGACATTTTTCGTTACCTCCTGGATGAGCATTTCATCCACGAAACTGTCGATGTCGATCCATCCTGAATACTGCATGATGGGAGCCCCAGAGTTGCTCTGACGCATGAACTCCCGGAAACGGCCATCGTACGTTTTGATGTACTCGACCTGCTCGTTGCGGGCCCGGTCGGGTCGGGGATAAATCAAGTTGAGAGCATTCTGGCCCGAGACGCCACCACGTTTACTGTACTCGTAGATATATCCTCCGGTCACTGCCTCGCCAGAAACGTCAGCCGAACTAAGAGGCGACACATTCACACGATTCTGATCTCGCTTGATCTTCTCCATGAAAACGTACAAGCCCTGGTACCGTCCGTTGACGATCAACTCACAGTGGACGGTGCGGCTCGAATAGTGACCCATCATTCGCGACATTTGATGGGCAAGCGAGTTACGTAGAAAAGTACGATCGTAGTAAGATGCGTTTAGGATCCAGTCGTTATCTTTAGGAAGGCCGAGCACCGAGATACTTAGGTTGTTTCCATCTTGGTCTGTGGTTTCAACAGCATACGACTTCTTCGGAAAGTACATTTGGGACGAGTATCCACGGGTTTCGATCCCGATGAATCCGTCGTATCCGTTGTAAGAGTTCGTTAAGTAATTACGTCGCCCGTTCTGGTTGTTGACAATGCCCATGTGCGCGGAAACCTTGGGCTCGTCAAGAATGTCGGCACTGTTCTCGGTGGTGATGACGACGATCGGGAGATTCGACCCTGCCACTTCGATGGTACTTGCTAGCCACTCTGGCAAAGGAAGAAAGTCCTGGCCATCATCCATCATCTCGGCAATGAGGTAAGCATTGGAGGAGAGATCGGTTGAACTCTCACTTACGTTGTGAACCTGCAGAGCCAAGACGTTATCATCGGGCTGGAGCACATTCAGGGGGACATCACTACTTTCTGGGATCCCACCTTCATAGAGCAACGCTTCGTGCGAAACGCTCGATGGTTGATTGTGCGCAGGATGCGCCCCGCGCAAGCCTGCAGACCGCGCGATCTCGACGTTGTTTATATAAGCGACAAAAGCGTCGTCGTAATCCACGTAGAGCTCCATGGACGTGAGTTGGCTCGGATCCGGAAGTGAGAAGGTACGTCGCAGATAAACAGAGATGGTGTGATCGATCACGGTACCATCGTCGGAGTCCCCGTAGCCGATGCCACCAGTGCCTTCGGCCCAATGGCTGTCGTCGAAGGAGTGCTTGCGCCAGTCGGCAGACGGCTTGGAATTGCCGATAAAGTATCGCCAGCTCATATCAGGACCGACCACGATTCCCTTGTGAGGGTTGCCTGATTGGGGGAATAGACAAGCCTGGAGTCCCGCCAGCACGAGCAAAGATGGGAGCCAACACGTCGAAAGTCCCTGCCTCATTCCGACCGCCTTTTTGCCGATTGCTGCAGAGTCTCTAGCTCTCGCGGCAAGATGGCAAAAAGCACGACCATCACGACCGTGTTGATCACCGCCAGGAGGAGGGTAAGATCGAAACCGGCCGCCATACGCAGCTCTGATAGGCCCGAGGCAAGGCGCTCCAAGAGCATGTAGCGAGTACCGTACAAGCGTCCCATACCGGAATGCAGGAGAAGATTCAAGATGTAGCTCGTCATGGCCCCGGCACAGAGGATCTTCAACCCTCGCGAGCCCAGACCGGTGCCGAAAAGAAGCGGGAATGCAACGTGCGGATGATTTTCGAAAACGCCAACCGAGAATGTGGCATAGGCAAGAAAAACGGTAGCGCTGGAGAGCAGTGCCGGGAGGGTTCCGGGAAACCGATACTGCTGCCAGCAAATCCATGCCAAGACTAAAGCAAAGATCGCGGTTCCGACAGAGCCTGCCGCGAAAGAAACGTCGCTGAGTAAGAGACGGGAAACGGGGCCAGCGATCGAATCCGTTACCACCGTTGCCAAGTTTGCCAGGTGGCCATAGATCCACCAAGGGTTGGGGTACCCGCTCGATAGATTTCCAGGAACGAGTTGACGAACGAGCTGCGCAACCATGGCAGGGAGGGTCCCTGCGATGGTGAAAGGGAGTAGAACGATCAGTGTCACACCTGCCGCGCCCGCGATCGCCCTCCCGATCGTCTTCCTAAGACGCGCTTGGTTCGCCAGCAATGCGACCAACACGCTGGGTGTCGCGACCGCACCCAGGAGTTTCGTCATCGAAGCCATGACCAGAAGTGCTCCGGCCGAGAGGGCGTGAGATCGACCCGCCGCAATGACCGCTCCCATGACGAGAGGTGAGTAGGTCTGGTCCTGAAAACCGAGGACGGCACTGCTCAGCCAGGAAATGGGGAGCGCCCAAAAGAGCGCGGCCAGGACCGCAGCACGGCGTGGTCGGTGCCGGAAGAGCCACAGCAAGATAGCGACGATCGCAACGTCTCCCGCTACGGCGGGCAGCTTGGCCGCCACGTTGCGCGCCTCGGCTCGGTCGAGAGGAAGCGGTAGGCTCTGTACGAAGCCCCAGGAGAGGCGCCAGGCGACCATGGCAAGTGGGGGATAGTCGATCAAGAAGCTCCGGTCGCGGCTTTGTACTTCCCACAGAGGTTCTTCTCCGCGAAGCTGGGAAAGGAAATGCCCTGGAGGAACCGCGTCCGGATCGCCGTAGACTCTTGTGATGCCGTGAGAGGTAGCGCGGGCGGTCCAAGCTTGCCAGAACTCCACATCCCAAGAGCCGGCAGAGGGCAGAAAGTACACCCGAACCCAAGATCCGAAAACGGCCGCGATCAGAAGGGCTACCGCCAACCAATAAGATGGCCGAGCGCCCGTTTCGAGACGGCGCCCGGCCTCGAAGCCCGCGAGCAGCAGCCCGCCAATGAGGAGCACACGTAGAGAGGAGGGCCGGTCCGGGAAGAGCAAGAAAACCATGGCCGGCGAGTAAGCGAGAGTGAGGAGGCCTGCAGAGCAGAGTCCAAGACCGGTCGCCACAGCGCGCCCCCTCCACACGAGAAAGACAAGCGTCAGAGCGCTGGCAAGGCCGCTTGCAGCAAGGATGGAGTTCCAAGCCGGACTGGCCGTGGGAGTGACCGAGAGAGACCGAAGCCGGATTGCGGGAGTCCCCTCGAGGCGGAAGATGTCCAGGCGCGCTCCCGGGTTGGTAGCACGGGGCAGCGTGAGACTTGCCGTTCCGCCGCTGTCTGATGGGAGTTGGTACACCGGACCCTGATCCACCGAGACGGCTAGCGTGGCTCGGGCGAGAGGCTCCTGCTCGAAGTTGATGAAGATGTTGGGAGCAGAGCGTCGGTTGATTCCAGGCAGGAGCACTACCGCTCTTTGGTCCACATTTCCTTTTGCGCTCACCCCCTTTACAAGACGTGGCCAACCCGCGGAATCTGGCCCGAGGCGGAAAGGAAAAGACGTGACGGCGAGAACGCTGATGCCGGCAAGAAAACCCATGGCCGCTACGAGGCCGACGGGTTTCCAAAGAGTCAAAGAAGTGACGTCCTTAGTTTGAGATGAGCGGCATTATATTTCAGCCACGCCATCTGGTGTGGGACTGAGAAGAGCTCTTGATCTGTATTGGTCACCGCGAGGGGAAATCGATTTCAGGGGAAGTTGTGGCCGCGGTGACCCCATGACTTGCCGACGATGGCGTCCACGGCCGGCTGGTGGAAGGCGGGAAGATGTGATTGGAGACGGTCTCTTTAGTCTCTCACAAAGCTCCCTTCCAGCAACTAAGTCTTCCAGTCCATCGCGACTCCTTCCGCTGAACTGGAACACGTAACCCACCGCGATGGCGAATTCAAGCGGCCTTTGGGAAGGTGCAAACTGCTGACCCGCTGCCGCACGGGGTGCTTGCCCTGTTCGCTGTTGATCGATCGACTGCAAGCCCATGAAATCATGAGTATAACAGCCTATTTTTCAACGCCGCTACACTGGAATGATGAAAACCATCCAGAATCAGGCATGCTCCAAGCCAGGGTGCGAGAACTGTGGAAAGCGGGGCATCAACATCGGTGGCCACGGCTGGTTTACCACCAAGTCGGGTCGCCGACGGCGTTACCGTTGCAAGATATGCGGGGGAACCGTTAGCACGAACACGGGCACAGCGTATTCCGGCCTTCGCTGCACTCGCGGGGAGTTCGACCAAGTAGCGAGCCTGCGAGTCGAGGGCGTGAGCATTTCTGCCACGACCGAGCATTTCGCGCCATGAAAGATGCCAACACAAGACTCGTTTATGACGAGGGATTGTCCGGAGGGCGGGCAGAGTCGCCGGGAGTTCAACTACTACTGCCGTGCCGCGTAGATGGTTTGCTGGCGACGGTAGCCCCCTCGGTGCGCTCGACCGGCGTAGCGTGGAAACAGCTTTAGGAACACGTTTCGATATTCGCTCTCGACTAGGTGGTCATCTGCATGGTGACGACCCGCCCGCCCAAGACGATTGTAAAGCCCACGGCCCTTGGCCCGGTCGCAAACACAGACACTAAGTTGCTGATTTATAGCCTATTTCAACAGGGCCGAGTTTTGGCACAGGACGGGATTCTTCTGGCAGGCAATACTGGTCGATCAGACTACGGTCGTTTAGCGTTGACTCTATTCCTTTATTCTTCTTGGTGCTCTCCAGAATAGTCGGCTGCGTGGCCCTAAAGGCGTCTGTTCCGAACGTCAATACGTCGTGATGCATGGCTCGGAAGGGTTCCGTTCAAAAGATTGTCGAATCTTCGTTTGTTGCCGTTCTGAAATCTGAGAGTATTGCTCTGCGGCCAATCGGGCGCGTTGGAAGATGAAATCTCCAACATTCGACGGTAACTCTATGTCGTGTTGGCCAAACAGCCCGTGCTGAACGTTCAATCTCGTTCCTTTGCAGCGGCGCGGGTACTGCATCGCGACAAAGCCAAACAGGACGAATCTACCCATCTTCGCATAGGAAATCGCCGAGTCCTGAGTGTGAGCTACGTAGAATTCAATCCCACGAGCGAGATATCGGCTGAGATTGGGAGGCACATTTGCAATAGAACTGCCCTCGAGCACATCTGCCAAGAACATGTGCTGTTCGTGAGGATCGGGATCGGGCTGATGACCCAGAAGAAAGCGTGCCCAATTTTGAAGGGCATCATCGATCTTGGTCAAGATGTGATCGGGGAATCCGGAAAGGCCACAAGTAGCAGCGAAAACTCGTAGCACCCGCCATGATACGGAGGTCGCAAACTTCAGCATCCATGGTTCATAGCTGATTTGCCTAACGCGGCCATTGTTGATCGGGACAAAACATTTCTCGGCAAACTTTGCCTCCCAAGAAGAAAACCGTTGTTCGCAATCCCAACACAACATTCGAGGCTTCAAGCTGTCCTGGACACGCCGGTTGGGGGATTGCGAAAAACGGAAATGACCGGTGGCTGACGTCTCCCGAAACCAGTCGAAGACAAATCCTGGAATGATATGGCTCGCCTGTAGATCCGAAGTCCCGGCACACAAGGCGCATCGGTCGAAGGTAAGTTGCGACATTACATCACGTCAAATATCAGGCCGTTCTACCCGTATCCCTTTGTTTGACGCGGAAGATGACAAGAACATGAGCATCATAACAGATCGCCGTTACCTTAATCCGCATCGGCGCCGCCGGCCTCACGTCACGGGACAACCGCATCTCTGGATTCCTCATAGACTCCTCCGCCTTCCCGCAGGGATAATTTGGACGGGAGCGACCCCGTCCTGTGCCAAAACTTGGCCCTTTTGAAATAGGCCATAAATCAGCAGCTTAGTGTCTGTGTTTGCGACCGGGCCAAGGGCCGTGGGCCACCTAGTCGAGAGCGAATATCGAAGCATGTTCCTGAAGCTGTTTCCACGCTACGCCGGTCGAGCCCGCCGAGGGGCTACCGTCGCCGGCGACCATCTACGCGGCACGGCAGTAGTAGTTGAGAATGCCCCCAAGTCGCTCTCGCGACACGATGGGGCCAGTGTCATTCGCGCTTGCCGGCAGAGGTGTGAGGAGCTCGTTGCCGAGACCTTGGTGGTTCCGTTCGGTGTGATAGTGCACTACGTATTCGGTTACCGCTGTCCGCAGGTGTCGCTCACTGAGAGGTACGAAGCGGTCGAGACACTCTCGACGTATGGAGAGAACGAATCTTTCCGCATATGCGTTCAGATTCGGACTATTAGCGGGAAGGCGAAGGGGCTTCACGCCTGAATCTCTCAACAGCCCACGTACCGCCTCGGTGAATAGCGGGTCCCGGTCGTGGATGAGGTATCGCTTGCCAAGGAGGAAACCATCCCACATGTCAGTGAGGTTTCTTGCCACCTGCTTCATCCACTCCCCGTTGGGGTCCGACGTTATCCCACCGATGCACACGCAGCGAGTGGCGATATCGATGACAAACAGGACATGGTAGCGGACGAGCCCGAACGGGTTCACAACCTCGACGGTGAACAGGTCTGTCGCAGCGATGGCGCCCCAATGAGCCTTGATGAAGGTGCTCCACGACATGCTCCTGCCCCGCTCCGGCGCAGGAGCGATACCGTGCTCGGCGAGGATCCTCTTGATAGTGTTGCGTCCGAGTTCATGTCCTAGGTTCTTGAGTGCGCCTCGCAGGCGCGTATATCCCCACGTCGGGTTCTCCCGCGCCACGCGCACAATGAGCTCACGGATGTCCTTCGCCGTCGGAGGTCGGCCTGGACTCCGGTTCTTGCTGCCATCGTACTTGGCTGCGATGAGGTGGCGGTACCAGCGCAGAAGCGTAGCGGGTGTGGCAACGGACGCAATCTGGGCCAGCGCCTCGCGGCCCAAAGCCTGGGCCTTGACCGCGAGCCTGCGCCGCTCGTCGTCCGAGAGACTGAGACGCTTGCCCCGAAGCCCGGCTCGGAGCACACGGTTCTCCTCTTGCTGGTAGTCGATCACATCCTGCTGCTGGCGGTTGACCCAGCCAGCTAGAACGAGCAGTAGGAATTGCACGTGGTACGTCATCATGGATCTGAAGATAACACCCTCGGGCCAGACGATTGTAAAGCCTACGGCCCTTGGCCCCGGCGCAAACACAGACACTAAGCTGCTGATTTATGGCCTATTTCAAAAGGGCCGAGTTTTGGCACAGGACGGGCTCGCGACCAGACTCCGCCCCTGTTCCGAGCCCGCCCATTCCCGCCAATCTTCCGCCGGAACCGACATCGCGTGCTCGTAGAGCTCGTGCGAAAGCTGGCCGCGTGTCATCCACCGTCGGCCCGAGGCCGGATCCATCACCTGGGCGACGCCCGCAGCAAGGCTCCAAATGATCGCGAAATGCGTGTTGCCGTTTGGAAGCCGTGTCACGGCGATACAGGGAAGCGATCCCGCTTCTTCTAGAAGCACGAGATCTTTTTTTCGGGAGGAGCACTTGCTCGACCGGCACGCCAAGCTCGACCGCGATCGCCTGGAGCGTTTCAATCGCCGTCCCGTCGACGTCCGTCTGGCACGCCTCGCGCAGACGCCCATAGCTCACCGAGACGCCGTGGCCTTCGACATAGGCCTTGAGCGCAGCGGGCCGCAATCCATAGCCGAAGACTGTACGACCTCTGGGACGAGACGGCTTTTCGAGCGGGCCATGTCGGAGCCAGAATAGTAAGCCTTTTCGGGCCAAGATTACACGCCCGGCGCACAACCCACGACGGTAGACACTCTTACGTAATTACCAACAACTTGTCTCGATGAAGTCAAAGGATATAATTCACTAATGACCCGGAATTATGGATGTCACTATTTCGGGCTTCTTCGCGGAAGCCACTTCGGATCTGTTTAGTGAAGCCGATTCTCCTGCTCCTCGTCGCCTGCGCCGCGTTTCTGTCGCCGGGGCCCGCGGCAGCGGAGAAAGTCAAGGACACGCGCTTCAAGTATCGACGCGGGTTCTACTCGGCACCTTTCCTCCAGCTCGTTCGATCGAAGACCCCGGGTGCGAAGGTCCGATATACGACGGATGGCAGCGCCCCCAGCGAGACTCACGGGCTCGGGGACTCGAACCCCGTTGCCGTCCGCATCGAGACGACGACGACGCTCCGCGCCATAGCCTACAAGGAGGGGTTGGAGCCGACCAACGTCGACACCCATACCTACATTTTTATCGCCGATGTCTTGAAACAGCCACGCGAGATCGAAGGCTACCCCATCATCGATATCGAGGGACGTGCGGGCTGGGTGCAGATGGACTACGGAATGGATCCGGCGATCGTCAATCACCCGGCTTATCGCGATGAGATCGCACCGGCACTGAAGTCCATACCCACGATATCGATCGTGACCGACAAGGAGCACCTGTTCCGGCAGGTGATGACGCCCGACGGTCGCCGGCATGACTACGAGAAAAGCGGCGTGTATTTCGGCAGACCTGGGGTCGGCACGACGCGGCCCGCCTCGGTGGAGCTGATTTATCCCGGACAGCCCGGCAGGGGGTTTCAGATCGATTGCGCCCTCCAGCCCCACGGCACGTACAGCGCCAAGCGGGCCTTGAGGCTGAAATTCCAGAAAGAGTACGGCCCCGGCAAGCTCGAATCGTCCATCTTCAGAGATGCGCCACTGAACGGTGATTCTGCGATCACGGAGTTCGACCGCATCGTATTGCGCTCGGGAAACACGCGTTCCTGGGCGAAGCAAGATCCTGCTCACGTCACCTTCACTCGCGACCAGTGGTTTCGCGACTCCCAGATCGCGATGAGTGGCGTCGGGTCTCACGGCACCTTTGTGCACTTGTACCTCAACGGTCTCTATTGGGGGCTCTATAACGCCGTCGAGCGTCCTGATGCGTCGTTTACGTCTGGTCATCTCGGTGGAGAGAGAGGGGACTGGCATGCTGTGAGTCATCACGGCACCCTCTCCGGCGACAGCCGCCGCTGGGACTATCTGCGCGGGGAGCTGAAGAACAAAGACATGCGCGATCCGGAGAACTACCGCGAGCTGACGGAGTATCTCGACGTCACCCAGTTCTCCGACTACTTGATCCTTGCCTGGTACGGGAGGCTGGACGATTGGGCGCCGGACAGAAACTGGTACGCCGGGCACCGTACCCAGCCCCCCGAGCCGGCCCTGTTTTTCATGTGGGACACCGAGTACAGCTGGAACGCGGGTCCTGAGCCCTCGGCGTTGATCCACAAGTTTTTTCGCCCCGATGCGTTCTCCAAATCCCCGGGAATGATTGGAATCTGGCACTCTCTTACGCGGAATCGCGATTTCATGACGCTGTTCGCGGATCGCGTGAATAAACACTGTTTCCACGGTGGCGCGCTCACGGACGAGAGCTCGATCGCTCGCTGGCGTCGCCTCGTTGATGTCATCGATTCCGCCGTCATCGCCGAGTCAGCACGCTGGGGAGATACGCTGGCGCCTGTCGGACAGCCGACGCAAACGCGTGACAGAAGCTTTCGAGTCGAAGTCGAGCGTGTCATCCGCATGATGACCGGCAACGCCGAGCATTTCATCAACGTCTTGAGACAAGCAGGCTACTACCCCACGAGCGATCCCCCCGAGATAGACGGAGCCGAGGGTGGGGATGCACAACCGCGCGTGGTCAATCCGAATCGCGCCGGCGTCATTTACTACACCCTCGAAGGAACCGATCCACGATCGCCGGGCGGTGCAGTCGCACCGTCAGCCCTCACCGTCGTGGATGGCGGCGCCATCGAGGCGGAAGCAGGACAAGTGCTCAAGGCGCGCATCCGCACATCCGCACCGACGACGAGTGGAGCGCGCTTCATGAAACCGCCATAAGTGGCCGCTGGACGCTGAACAATCTGTCGAAATAGACCACGGGGCAATCCAAGGACGAGGCGACAAAAGCCCACCGAGAATGGCCGCTATCACCAGCTGTGCTCTGCAAAAACTCGATCCCGCGTAGATTCCGCGGTCTAGACCTGCCAGGAACGGGCCGTTTCGCGCCGACCGGCCCGACGAGGTGACTCGTCATTCTGAACGTGGAAAGGCTCGCTCTTGCGACTGCTCTCGAATATTGTGCCCGTTGTCCTCGACGCCATCGCGGTTTCGGCGGGCGAGTTCTTGGTGGGTCGGGTCGCTTGAATCAAAGGTCGCTGTCCAGTATGTTACTCCAGTTCTCGAGAGGAGACGCGATGGAGCAAAAAAGAAGATCGGCCAGAAGCAGTCGACTATGGTCAGTCTAAAACGCGCAATTAACGCTGGATAGACTTTTTGCGGAGCACAGGTGTTCGGTCTTCACGCGCTGGCGAACCTACCGGTGGGCCAGGTCGGCTTTACAGAAGGCCTCGCCTTGGCTGCACCAAGGCCAGCCACGAGAACGGCTGCTGGAAGATGCGCTGGCCGAGGTCGCCAGCGAAGAAAAGCGCGTCGGGACGATGCCGGCAGAGCCCCGCGAAGAATCGGAGATGGGCCACGCCGATATCTTGCGCCTCATCGACCACGGCGAAGTCAAACGGCGGGTTCCTACTTTCCGTAATGGCCGCCGCCAATTTTGTGAACATTGCTGAGCGCGTGATCATGTTCTGCGACGCGAGGCCCGCGCGAACCTGCTCGAACATCGACCAGAGGATTGCCCGCTGAGCCTCTGGGAGCCGCGTTTTTCTGCCGAGGCGCGCGACATCTCGATACGCCTCCCAGGTGTCCAACTGCCACGCATCAACGACCTGCTCCCACTCGGTCAGCAAGAACCGCCCACTGAACTTGTGGCTCTCTCCACGTTCGCTGGCAGCCCGCAACAACTCGTGGACGACCTCTGGCGGCGCCAGATTGAGCTGCCCGAAGTGGGACTTGTAGAGGCGCTCTCCGGTAGCGTTGATCGAATGGACTTCCAGTCGCTCCGCCAAGCGCGGTTCGTTGCTGATGAGTCGCCTGAGTTGGGTGCTGAGGGCATTCGCCAGCATGTGCGAGAACGTCGTCAGCAAGACGCGCGCATTCTGGTTGGCGCGGGCCGGGAAGACGGCGCGATGCAGCGCCACAATCGTCTTCCCCGTGCCGGCGGAGCCGGAAACCCGCGCGGGCCCGGTGTAGTGCCGTTCAACCAGCTGCCGCTGTTCAGGATGGAGGAACACCGACCACCTGTCCCACGGGAACTCCAGGGCGCGCTGAAGTTCCTCGACGTTGCTCATCACGCGGAATCGGCGTTGCGCATCAGGATGCTCGAACGGATTCATCACCGGTACGGTCGGCTCAGGCGGAATCGGCCTGCCGCCAATGTATTCTGATGTTGGGACTGCTCGGGCGCGTCTTTGTGCGACTGGCTGAGGCAGAAGCGGCCTGCCGCCAGTGGCCAGTTCCAAGAGCGCCTCGGCGGCCTCGCCCGGTAGTCGGTCGGCCAGCGAGAGGAGACTGTCCTCATCGACCTGGCGCACATCTGACAGCCACTCCGGTGGCACCCCGTAGGTCAGCAAGTCGTCATCGGACATTTCCGCAAACAGCGGTAGTTTGGCCGTCGCTGACTTCGGTGCCTCTAAATAGGTCGGGATGAGGATCTCCTGAACGGTTTCTCGAATCTCCACGAGCTGGGCAGCACCCGTCTTGGGGTGCGTCTCCAGTCGGCGCCGTTCCGCCCAGTCATACGCCTTGTCGTGATGGCCGACATAGCAGAGCAGGAGGCTCGTCTCACTCTTGTGAACGATCAGCCGGAGGTCGCCACTAACCCGCACCGACCAGAAATTCTTGTCCCTGGCCTTGTGGAGCCTGTGGAAGCTCATGCCTGGGTTGACGGGGTTGAGCTGCAAGTCGAAGGCCGTCGTCTTGACGGCCTTCTGCTCCTTGCTCGTTAATCTGGCGAGACTGTCTGTGAAGGTGTCAGCGATACGGAAGTCCATCGGGCACTAGACCTTGAACACCTTCATCACTTCATCGCCAAGGTGATTGATCACCTTCACGGCGATCCGCCCGGATTTTGGTTTGTCGAACGGCCGGGAGGTGTCGCTGTGCAGCGTCTCCCAAGCCTCCCGGTTGATTTCAGCCTTGAGAGTAGACCTGAGGGCTTTGTAGGGGTCGTTGGCGCCGAGGAAGTAAGCGTGGCGGACGAAGAAGCTCTCCTCGTTGTAATCAGTGTCGATTAACCAGCAAGCGATACCGTCGGCGTTGTCGCTACGGACTTCGCCGGTGCTGGGGTCGAAGACATCGACGCCTTTCACCTTCACGCGTAGCTGGCCGTCCGGCTCCAGCAGGGGTTCAATGTCTGGCTCGCCGAAGATAACGAAGAGGTTCCCTTTGCCGGTGTTCTTGAGGTTCTCGGCCATGTGCAGGTCCGCGTTCATGCGAGCTTTGAGCACGGGGATGCGTCCCAGCTTGCTGAACTCCGTGGCGTGGGCCTCGTAGTTAAAGGCGCAGGCGATCAGCGCATCGAAGTCGGCATCGCCGGCTTCACGGGCAGCAGCGACGAGATCGGCGCGCTGGACGGTGCCGAACTCAGGGCCGATGAAGATGGCAGCCCGCTTCTCGGTCGTGCCCTCCAGATATCGGCCCTCGGCGCAGACCAGTTCTCCCGGCCACGGAATCAGGGCGGTGAAGGTGATCCGGTCGTCCTTGTGTGCCTGCTGCACGCCGGCAGTCTTCAAGTTCTCCAGAGTCATCAGAGGAAAGGACTGCTTGGCGCCGATTTCTGGACTGTCCTCCCTGAAAGTGTCGACCAACTCATCGTTCTCATCCACGCCGAGAACACGGTGGGGGCTTAGGCTCTCGACCGTGAAAGGGCCGGCCACACGGACGGTCTTCTTGTTCTCGTAGGGCTTGTCGTAGAGATACTCAAACTCGGCCTTGGCGGCGATGGAGGCGTCGATCTCTTACTGTCGGGCGATGCGCGCTTGCCACCACCGGGCGTGCAGATCGGTGGCGGCGGCGCTCCATCGATCGTCCGGCTCCCGGGGCACCTCCCACTCCTCCCAGGTGCAGCCGAGCGCGGCGTTCAACTCAAACCGCAGCGACTCCAGCGCCTCCTACCATCTACGCGGCACGGCAGTAGTAGTTGAGAATGCCCCCAAGTCGCTCTCGCGACACGATGGGGCCAGCGTCATTCGCGCTTGCCGGCAGAGGTGTGAGGAGCTCGTTGCCGAGACCTTGGTGGTTCCGTTCTGTGTGATAGTGCACTACGTATTCGGTTACCGCTGTGCGCAGGTGTCGCTCACTGAGAGGTACGAAGCGGTCGAGACACTCTCGACGTATGGAGAGAACGAATCTTTCCGCATATGCGTTCAGATTCGTACTATTGGCGGGAAGGCGAAGGGGCTTCACGCCTGAATCTCTCAACAGCCCACGTACCGCCTCGGTGAATAGTGGGTCCCGGTCGTGGATGAGGTATCGCTTGCCAAGGAGGAAACCATCCCACATGTCAGTGAGGTTTCTTGCCACCTGCTTCATCCACTCCCCGTTGGGGTCCGACGTTATCCCACCGATGCACACGCAGCGAGTGGCGATATCGATGACAAACAGGACATGGTAGCGGACGAGCCCGAACGGGTTCACAACCTCGACGGTGAACAGGTCTGTCGCAGCGATGGCGCCCCAATGAGCCTTGATGAAGGTGCTCCACGACATGCTCCTGCCCCGCTCCGGCGCAGGAGCGATACCGTGCTCGGCGAGGATCCTCTTGATAGTGTTGCGTCCGAGTTCATGTCCTAGGTTCTTGAGTGCGCCTCGCAGGCGCGTATATCCCCACGTCGGGTTCTCCCGCGCCACGCGCACAATGAGCTCACGGATGTCCTTCGCCGTCGGAGGTCGGCCTGGACTCCGGTTCTTGCTGCCATCGTACTTGGCTGCGATGAGGTGGCGGTACCAGCGCAGAAGCGTAGCGGGTGTGGCAACGGACGCAATCTGGGCCAGCGCCTCGCGGCCCAAAGCCTGGGCCTTGACCGCGAGCCTGCGCCGGTCGTCGTCCGAGAGACTGAGACGCTTGCCCCGAAGCCCGGCTCGGAGCACACGGTTCTCCTCTTACAGGTAGTCGATCACATCCTGCTGCTGGTGGTTGACCCAGCCAGCTAGAACGAGCAGTAGGAATTGCACGTGGTACGTCATCATGGATCTGAAGATAACACCCTCGGGCCAGACGATTGTAAAGCCTACGGCCCTTGGCCCCGGCGCAAACACAGACACTAAGCTGCTGATTTATGGCCTATTTCAAAAGGGCCGAGTTTTGGCACAGGACGCGGTAGCCAGAGGTCGCAGGGAATTGCTAATGAGAGATGTTGAGCTCGACGGAGTTCGGCGAAAGGGTGGCGGACGGCGCGCCGTGCAAAAAAAACGCCAGAAGTCATCGCCAAGATCGAAGAAGTCATGAAGCACGACACCGCGGGCGATCCGATGACGGGAGTGAAATGGACGCGGCGGACCACCGACAAGATTGCTTGCGAGCTAAGGGCCGGCGACAAAATAAGTTCCCGTTTTCAAGACACGCCCTTCGGATAACGACGAAACCATTCGCAGAGTATCGAGAAACGTCAAGCGTTGGAAGAGTCCTTCCATGGTTCGCCGATGGACCGCTCTTGGCGTCGTCACCGCGCAGAAAGAGTTCCGGCGTATCAAAGGCTATCGCCATATGGGCGCTCTCGTTCACGCGCTTAGAAGCAAACAGAAATCTCTTGCCAGCGATGAGTTTGCTGCCTAAGAGTATTCACAGGTGCCGCCGCTACCCGACCAAATTCAACAGCGGCCGGGACATCCCCCCTTGGCCCGGTCGCAAACACAGACACTAAGCTGCTGATTTATGGTCTATTTCAAAAAGGCCGAGTTTTGACACAGGACGGCGTTGACGAAAGCGGGCACAATATTCGAGAGCAGACGCAAGAGCGAACCTTTCCACGTTTACAATGACGTCAGATCACCTCATCCGTTCGCCGCGAAACGGCCAATCCTGGCAGGTCTAAACTGCAGAATCAACGACGGACCGAGTTTTTGCGGAGCACAGGATTGTTCGCTACCGGGAATCCGTAGCCGCTTCCTCGGCCGAAACGAATCGCCAGAATTGTGGCACCCGCTTCCTACACGAGCGAGTCCAAGTTCACGTAGGAAACCTGGAGGTGGGGGAACTCCTTCTTGATCTCAGTTATCAGCTGGGTCGTTTCTTTGGAGCTGCCCGGGACGATCCTGGCTCGAATCTGCACTTGGTCATCCTCGATATCAAATCTCTGAATCGTCATCCCTCCCGTTAATCGCTCGAGAGCTTCGACGACACTAGCCTCGTCGGCGGTTTCGAGAAAGAGCTGGGCATCGCCGATGACGGTCAGGAGAAGGTTCTGCCGCGACGCGCCCCAACCGAGAACGCTCCGGCCGACGATGAAGATCGTGACGATGACCACGGCGACCACGGCGAGCAATCGGTGCTCGGCGCCGAGCGCGAGCCCGACCCCGATGCACAAAAAGAGATAAACCAGCTCCTCCGATGTCTTGATCGCCGCGCGGAAGCGGACGATCGAGAGCGCCCCGACCAATCCCAGGGAAAGTGCCAGCGAGGCCTTCACGACGAAGATGATGACGACCGTCACCATGGTGAGCATCGGGAACACACCGGAGAAATTGTCACGGTTGGAGATGGAGGTGCCGAAGCGCTTATAGAGCTCTCGGATGTAGAGCGCGAGAACTCCGCCGATGAGCATATTTGCGGCGCAGTTGAGCACCAAGGTGGACTCGGGTCCTAGATTCTGTGGCCACATTGCCCGGCGATTCTATCTCACCTTGGCTTCCCCAAGGAAGTCGTGCTGGACCGAAGCCACATAACCTGCGAAACTCCCGAGGTTGATCGATATGCAAAAGATGCTTCCCGCCACGATGGCCTTCGTTCTCGTCGTCCTGTCGTCACTTGTTGGCGCCACCACGCAGGGCGTCGTGGCCGATACGCGCTTCAATCGCGAGCGCGGTTTCTATGACTCGGGTTTTGCCGTCGTCATCCAGTCCCGCACCGCTGGCGCACATATTCGATACACCACCGATGGAAGCTCACCGAGCCCGACGCATGGTCTCGGCGACGAGAACCCCGTGGTCGTGAGGATCGAGAGCACGACGACGCTACGCGCGATGGCGTACAAGGCAGGGCTCACGCCGAGTAATGTCGACACCCACACCTACATTTTTCCGAAGCACGTCGTCAGACAGCCCCGCTACCCGAGCGGATTTCCGACCTCGATAGGTGGGATCGGCATGGGCGATTTGACTGAATTCGACTACGAGATGGACCCCGCAATCGTGGATCATGCAGATTATCGTCGCGAGATCCTCTCCGCTATGAAGGCGATTCCGTCGCTTTCCATCGTGATGGACAAGCAAGATCTATTCGGCCAAGTGTTTACCGATGACGGTGAGCTGAAGCGCTCGGAAAGCGGCGTCTATTTCCGGAGCCAGGAGAAGCCCGGTAGAGGCCCCGCATCGGTAGAGCTCATCTATCCACACGCACCCGATCGTGGATTCCAGGTGGATTGCGCCATCGAATCGCATGCAGGCTACGGCGTCAAACGAGCGCTCAAACTGGTTTTCAAGAACGAGTATGGGGTCGGCAAGCTCCGCACGAAGCTCATGCAGGACGCTCCTCTCAACGGAGAATCGGCCAAGACCAAGTTCGACCGGCTCGTATTGCGTTCGGGCCACACGCGCTCCTTCGCGGGCTACGACGCCGGTAAGACGACCTACGCGAGGGATCAGTGGTTACGCGATACAGAGATCGCGATGACCGGGCTCGGCGCGCACGGATCCTTCGTCCACCTGTATCTGAATGGCTTCTACTGGGGTCTCTACAACGCGGCCGAGCGTCCGGACGGATGGTTCACCTCGGCGCATTTGGGCGGTGAAAAGTCAGACTGGATGGCTGTGAATCACAACGGCGTGCTGCACGGTGACGATAGGCGATGGCAGTACCTTCGCGGGCCGTTGAAAGACAAAGATATGCAGGTCCTCCAGAATTATCGAGAGCTTCAGCAATATCTGGACGTCGAGCATTTCGCCGACTACATCATTCTCGCGTGGTACTCGAGACTCTACGACTGGGGACCCGATCGAAACTGGTATGGGGGTAATAGAAACAACCCGCCGGGCCCTTTCCGCTTCTTCATGTGGGATGCGGAATACACGTTGTTCTCGGGGGCCACGCCTATGGCATGGGTGCACGAACTCTTCACTCGGTCAGCGGCGACGCGATCGGGGGATATGGTCGGGCTCTGGAACGCGCTCGTACAGAGTCCCGAGTTCATGATGCTGTTCGCCGATCAAGTCTATCAACACTGTTTCCGGGGCGCGCTCACCGAAGAGCGCTCGATTGCCCGTTGGAGGCGACTGGTGGCTTTCATCGAGTTGGCGGTGGTCGCGGAGTCCGCCCGCTGGGGTGATGCACGCAAAGCGCTCGGCGAGCCGACAAGGACGCGGAACGACACTTTCTTGCCACAGGTAAGAAGAGTCGAAGAAGTGATGACGGGAAACGTCTCGCACTTCATCGAAGTCTTGAGACAAGAGGACTATTATCCTCGGATCGACCCGCCCGAGCCCACGAGGATTTCCGCATCCTCGGTCACGCTGCTCCAAACCCAAGGCGCCGAGATTTATGTGACTCGTGATGGTAGCGATCCTCGCGCGGTCGGCGGGGTTGTCTCGAAGCGGGCAGAACACGTGCGAAGCGGTGACAGCATCGCGCTCGAAGGCGGGAGGAAGCTCAAGGCGCGCGCCCGGGACGGAATAGAATGGAGCGCATTGCGCATTGTTTCGGAGACCTCGTGAACCGGGCATTCATCCTCATCGTCCTGGCGCTTTCCGGATGTGACCGACCTCGGACATCGCTCGTCGAGCGCGGCGTTCCGGCGGAACGCGCGCAGCTCAAGCTCTCGGGTGCTGCACGTGATGCCTTGGTCTTTCCTTTTCCCGCCGAGCGCCGTTTCGAGATGGATCTCCCAAGTGCGGCTTTTCTCCGTGTTTCACCGGCGCTCGTCACCGAGCAGAACGTCCGCCGCGCTCGCGTTTCCTTTCGGGTCATCGTCGAAACGGAAAACGACTCGGTCGAGGTCTTCGACGAGATCTTTCGATTCGGCGACGCCAACCGCTGGCACTCGCGCGTTGTGGACTTGAGCGCGTGGTCGGAAGAGCGCGTCACGCTCGTGCTCGTCACGCGTACGCCCGAGGATCGTAGTGCCGATATTCTGTGGGCCGACCGGATCCGGGCGGTCTGGGGCGAACTCGCGCTTGTCTCGAACCCGGAACGTATGCTCGCGAAAGCGGCGGACGACCTCACACGCGATGCGGAATCCTGGCTTCTGGAACAAGGTGGAGTCACGCCCGTCGACTACAACCAAGGCGTGAGTCTCGCCACGAATCTTATCCTGGCTGGCCTGTTTGCGCTCGTCATTCGCGGGCTCTATATCCGCTTCGCCTCCGTCCCATCGAATCGCCACGCCTTCGCTAACCTGTTTCCCGTGTTTACCCTCACGACCGTTCTTGTCATCGTCGTCGTAGAGTCGTCACTCGCTCTGTCGCTCGGGCTCATCGGTGCACTTTCGATCATTCGCTTTCGCACCGCCGTCAAGACGCCGGACGAGATCGCCTATCTGCTGTTTTGCATCGCCGTGGGTGTCGCCCTCGGGGCGCGCCAAGGCCCTCTGGCCGTCGCGGTCGTCGTGCTCGTCTCCCTCTTCGTGGTTGTGCGCCAACGGTTGTGGCCGCAGATGCCAGACAGGACGCTCCTTCTCATCGTTTCCGGCGACGCCGACCGTTTCTTTGAGGAGCATGCTCTAGAGCAGCTACGGCACGTCGTCCAAGAGTTCCGGGTGCGAAGACTCGAGCGGGAAGGCCTCCGCATAGAGCTTTCGGCCGTGGTCACGGTCACGGGTCCGCGGGGCGTGGCCCAACTCGTGGCCGACATTCGGAAAAAGCTTCCCGCGTTCCAGTTCTCGTTTGTCGAGGCCGATGAGATCCCCTGAAGCGCCGTCGTTTGCTCTAGAGTCCGCGAGCGTCGCCGCACCTGGGCGCCGCGAGGTCAAGTTCTCACTTCCAAATGTGGACGCCGGGAAATTTAGCTCCATACTGGACGTCAATTGCCGCCGCGTAAGCTATGCGGGCGCGACGTCGCGTGTGTGCAGCATCTATTTCGACGACGCGGCCTTGAGCGCTTTCCGAGCCAACCTCGACGGCACGTCGCGGCGCACGAAGACCCGCATCCGTTGGTACGACACCCCGTTTCCGGAAAAGAGGTTATTTTTCGAAGTCAAACGTCGCGAGGATCACGCGATCTTCAAAGAGAGAGCACCGATAGTGGCTAGCGCCTCGCTCGCTTCGATGTCCTTTCACGAGATCGTCGTGGGACTCGCGCGCGTTCTTCCGGCGCGCCTACGGGAGCACCTGATGGCCCGCTCGGAGCCCAAGCTCCTGATCGAGTACGAGCGCACTTACTACGAAGCTTTGAATGGCCCTATCCGCATCACGCTTGATCGTGGCCTCACCTTCTGGGGACAGGGCGGGCTGTATCCGAACCGCGGCTTTCCAGCGCGTGTCCCCGGCTTGACGATCCTCGAAGGGAAAGCCCCGTTTGGTCACCAAGAACGCATCCGGGAGATCCTCCACCCCCTCGAACCCTGGGTAACTCGTTCGTCGAAATACGTCCTGGCGTGCCAACACCTCGGGCTGTCGCCGCCGTGAGTGCATTATGTACACGCACGCGCAGCGCAGCGCCACGCCAACTCGGAAAGCGATATCGTCATCTAAGATGACATCCTCGATTCTTGCGGCCCGTTTCCAATGCACATCCCGTTTGCGAGGACGATTCTCTTCGTCTGGAGAAAACAGGTCGAGCTGGAAGTTCTTCGCCGACGGCTACTTCGAGTACTCAGCCGTCGCCACCAACAAATCGCTCACCGTCCAACGCCTTTGGTACTTCGCTGCTGGGCGAGGCGGCCAAGAGAAAACCTTCGCCGAATTGCGCAGCCAGTTCGCTCTCGACGTCGTGCCCACTAAAAGCTATGCCGCCAATAGCGCCTGGCAACAGTTGAACGTGCTCGCACACAACCTGTGTCGCAGCTTTCAGCTCGACACCATCGCTGAAACGAAAGGCATCTCTCGAAAGCGTACATGCACCCATCTGCTGCACACCATCCGCACAATCCGCTTCCGCATCATCAACAAAGCCGGCCGCCTCGTTCGCGTTAGTGGTCGAAACGCGCCCCGAATGGCCACAAACTCCTCCACTCAGACACTCTTTGAAAGAATCGAACTCGCGCTAGCGTCATGAATTATTGTTCGATTAGGGCTAATAGACGCGCTCAACAATCCCAGCTGGATAGAAAACGCAATTTGGGGTACGCGCAGGACTCCCAGCCAAACTTGACAACGGGCTCAGTCGCACCAACGTTGAGCCGACCTCTGAGCCGGTGCCACCTCCAGAGACTGCCGCGTTCTCATTCATTCGGGGTGGCCGTCAGGCCGTGGAAAACTTGACAGTACCTCTTCACGTCTTCGATGTATCGAGAAGCCGAGTCGAAACCGTTGACCGAATCAAGACGGATTCGTGCACCAACGCCCTGCTGACTTGGCCTCTTCACCTCCTCGCCGCCCTCCACCTCACGCGACTCTCTTCGTCAGCATCATCGCGCTCAAGTCCAACCAAAAGATCCACGAGGAGAGCGACTGGGACGTGATTGCGAGAGTCATTCGTCAGATCTCCGCGTACCACAGAGTCGCCACCAGTAACATCGCCAATAAGTAATGAAGGTTGTCGCGCAACTGCCAGAGTACCCCGTGGCGGTTCGCGATCACGAGCATGACGGAGCTGCAGGCGGTGGCGACCATCAACGCGATAGCACCTCCGACCGCCTGCGCGTGCGGGACGAGCAGCATCGTGAGCACCGTGAGAATGCTCGCCCGCAAGATAGAAACGACCTCCGTCCGATGCAGCATTCGTCGCCGGTCCAGCCTACGGCCCTTGGATTGGCGCCCTTGCCGGGCGGCGCGTCCCTCTTGGTCGAGGATTCCCGTGTGGATTCGTGGGCGCGCCGCGAGGCCCAGAGCACCATTCTGGAGTCTCGAGAGCCAGCGGAGGTTCCGCGCCTCAGTGAAAGCGTGGGGAGTCACTCACCTGGCATGGGGAAGACTCGACGGTGAGCTCCCTCGCACCAGTCCACTCTTTCGTGAGGAGTACCGACAGCGGCGTTGGGTCACGGTTTATGTCGTCGTCCGCTGAGCGACCCACGGTCCTCCACTTGCCCCCTCTGGGTCGCGTGCTTACGATGGGAGCCGAACATGTGCGGCATCTGTGGGTTCAACTTCAAAGACGACACCCTGATCGAAGCGATGAGTCGCACCCTCGCTCACCGGGGCCCCGACTATGCAAGCAATTACATCGATGACCACATCAGCCTGGGTCACCGGCGGCTGAGCATCATCGACCTTTCGGAAGAATCCCATCAGCCGATGTCGGATTCTAAAGGCCGGTTTCAGCTCGTCTACAACGGCGAGATCTACAATTTTCAAGAGCTTCGCTCCAAGCTCGAAGCCTGGGGGCATCGTTTTCGATCCCGCGGAGACAGTGAAGTTGTCCTCCACGGCTACCGGCAGTATGGTCTGGACATCCTGAGCCGTCTGAACGGGATGTTCGCGTTCGCGATCTACGATCGCGAACAGAAACAGTTGCTGTTGGCTCGGGATCCCTTCGGTATCAAGCCGCTCTACTACTACTGGGATTCGGACCGTTTCATTTTCGCGTCCGAGATTAAAGCTATCCTCGAGCATGACATTCCTCGGCGAGTTCACCCGCGCGCTCTGTCCGAGTATTTCACGTTCCGTTTCACGCTGGGACCGCAGACCCTGTTCGAGAACATCTACAAGCTCCAACCGGGCACTTTCCTCATCTTCGATCTCCGCGAAGGGGGAATCGAGAAAACCGGCACCTTCTGGCATGTTCCAGAGGTTGTCGAAGACCACACCGACCCCGACGTCCTCGCAGCGGAGCTAGAAGAGCTCTTCGTAGATTCCGTGCGTATGCGGCTCGTGAGCGACGTACCGCTCGGGTTCTTTCTCTCCGGAGGGGTCGACTCCTCCATCGTGGTGGCAGCTGCGAATGAGCTCGGGGCGGACGTTCGGAGCTTCTCCGCCGGGTTCGAGACCACGAACGAGCTCGATTTCGCTCGATTGGCGGCGACGCATTTCGACGCCGAACATCACGAAGTCTTCATCGGGAACGATGCCCTGGATCTCTTGGACACGATGGTCTATCACATGGACGAGCCGGTGGGCGACGCGGCCTTCCTTGCTTTGCTGGTTCTCAGCCAGCACGCGGCCAAGGAAGTTAAAGTTGTTCTTGCCGGCGAGGGAGCCGACGAGCTCTTCGCCGGCTACGACCGGTACAAGGCCTTCTTGTACGGCAACTGCATGGCGCGGTTCGTGCCCGACGGGCTGAGGGGATGGATCCCGCGTAGGCTCGGCGGCGAGAATCTGACTCGCATTGTCCACCTGTTGCGAGAGCCGGATGCCGCGGTACGCTACCTCGAAGTCATTCGACTGTTCTCGGCCGACGACATGCGTGAGCTCAGAGTTGCCGATGACGCGGATTGGCGCGGTAACGTTTCGGTCGACAGCCTCTTCTACAAAGATCCACTCGCCGCCGCGCTCACGTTAGACTTGCAGACCGTCCTTCCTAACGACTTCTTCATGAAGGCGGACAAAATGTCGTCTGCCTGCAGTCTGGAGATGCGGCTCCCCTTCCTCGACCCGCGCCTGGTGGAGTTCAGCTTCAGGATTCCGTCGGCGTTGAAGCTCCGCGGTTGGAACGAGAAGTACCTTCTCAAAAAGGCGTTTGCCGGCCGGCTGCCGGCTCCTATCTTGCGGAGGCGCAAGCATGGTTTCGACGTGCCCATGGACCGCTGGCTCGCGGGTCCCCTGTACGAGTCACTCATGAATTTTCTCCGGGAGCCCGCTCACGACCTCTACGACTCGCGTCTGCTCATGGAGCTGCTGAAACGATTTGCGGGCGAGACGGGCAGCTACCGTTCGCGTTTCTACGACGCCCAGAAGCTCTGGAGCGTCCTCGTGTTCGAGCTCTGGTATCGGCGATTCATCGCTCAGGATAGCTCAGCGAATAAACGCTGACGGAGCCTGCCGTGAAAACGGTCTCTAGGCGGCTGTTCTCGTTTAGAATCTCGAGAAGTTCCCTGCGGTTTTCGAGCCGAGCCGCTCTCTCCGGCTCGTTGCCAGCAGCCAGTGGCGCTAGTGCAACGTGTGTCAGCACTCTGCGGTCCATGGCGTTCTGCACCTGCTCCAGGTCATGCTCGAAGACGATCCTGCGACCGGATAGGGCCGGGATCCAAAGGGCGGGCTCCGCGCCGGCGAGGAAGACATCCGTCTCGTTCGTGTTCTCGATAATCCAATCGCCGATGACGGTCACGACCCGAGGTGGCGGCGCGAGCCCCCGGCGGAAGTGAGCGTCCATGATCAATGGATTCCACCACCAGCCCAGCGTGAGTGGAAGCCAGAGCCCGAGCGCGGCCGCCGTGAGCTTTCGGGGTTGCGCGAATAGCGCGAGTCGCGGCTGAGCGAGCTTCGCAATGACCCCACTGGCGCGTTCGAGGAATCGATAGGTACCCACGCCGGCCTGGATCGACACAACAAAAACGAGAAAGTAGTAGATCTCGTCCGATTGCCTGCCCCTGCCGGTGAGGAGCAGAAGACCGCCGACCGCCCAGGCTGAATAGGCCCCTGCGACGAGGCTCACGCAGAGCCGATCGAATCGCGAGCCACGAAACAACGACGTCCAGAACCCGTAGAGCGCCATGTAGAAGTTGGCGCCGAGGTCGAAAGTCGAAAGGAAGAACAACGATTGAGCACGCGGAGGACTCTCGCCCCACACACTGCGAAGAGGGTCATCGGCGGACACTCCCGGCGCGAAATTCACCGTTTCGGGAAACTGGTGGATGAGGAAATAGACGTAGGGCAGCACAATCAGCAATCCACCGGCGAGAGCCCCGACGATTCGGACTGCCTCGGATCGCTTGGGCGGGGCGCCTGCGAAGGTCCAGGCCGTGTACAGGACGATGCCCCAACACGTCAGAGCCCAATAGACGATGAACGCCCAACCCAGGAGACCGAGGAGCACGGCGACGGCGATCGAGCGCCGCCAGCTCATGGCCCTGCTCAGCATCGCCACTGAGACGGGTACGACGGTGAAGGCGAGAGCGTGGTTCGGTTTGAGCATGAAAGTCTTGGCCCAGAAACCTCGATACGGATTCAGATAATCGACGGGTCCCGTCGAAGCCAAAAGAACGAAGAAGCTGCACCACAGCGCCAGACGCCACCGGTCCGCCGGGAACTGATCCTCGAAGGCGTCATCCGGAAGGATCTTGAGAGCACTCACCGTGAGCCCGCATCCGACGAGAACGATCGCCAGCGCAGGAAGGAAAGGATAAACGGTCATGACGCGTGCGGGGTTGCGAAGCGACAGCAACGAAACGAACAGACTCCAGAATGGCTCAAGCGACATCCGGTCCAAGACCCCGGATTCCCAGATCGGTTGCCCCGCGGCCACCGTCGCGCACCACCACAAATTCCTCATCCGATCACTAATCGCGGCCAGTCCGTAACTCTGCTGAAGGGGAAACGTGGCCACGAACCAGCAGACGAGCGCGAGCACCGGCGGACCCCAGACCCACATTCGACGCCCGCCGCGAAAAACCAGTGCAATCCACAGGGCGTACAGGCATAGATAGATTGCCTTTCCCGACTCGAGGAAACGCTCCAGGTCGAGACCCGTCACGTCGAGACCGAGGAAGTTCATGGTTTTCGGGAGAGGGTTTCGAACGGTTTTCTGGCCACGACCACGTAGCCGGCGCACCAGTTCTCCTGTACGGAAGGCAGGACCCGTTTGATCAGCCAGTCGCTAGCCCGGGCCGCCAGGAGGGCGACAATCCGGATCCAGGGAAGAACGAGGAACGATGAAAGGAGTGACGCGATGCACTGTCCCGGCCCAGCCAAAAGGGCCGTTGTCTCCACCTCGTAGCCCGCATCTCGCGCGAGCATCACCAGACAGTCGTCGGTGAAACGAAAGTAGTCTCGGGGAGATCCATGCTTCCGGTGAGTCGACACCGTCGTCAACCCGAGAACTCCGCCATGTCTGAGAGCGCGGAAGCTTTCGCGGAAAAAGGTCTCGGTTTCCGGAGATGTTCGAGGACATAGGAGGACACGATCAGGTCGAAGGCGCCGGAGCTGATCGGCCCGGACGCATCCATATCTCCGATCACATCCGGCTTTCCACCCCGGCCACTTCTCGAGCGCTTTCGTCAGCCCCTTGTGGCCATCGCTAATCACTAGCTTGGGAGCCCGGAGTCCTTGAGCCTGGAGTAGTACGTCCCCAAGATCGCCTCGTCGACCTCACGAGTCCGGCGTGCATACCGGGGCAACAGCTCGCTCCTGAACTCTGTCGTCTCTCTCGTTTCCTCGTCTCGCACGCGGGCTCGTGGCACCCGGAGCTCGCGAGTTCCCACCGACGTCGTCACGCGACGGGTTTCGGCTCCGTTGCCCTCGTTGTCAAAGAAGTTCCAGCAGAAGTCCAGATCCGCAGCCGATGTCCACCACGGGCCCGGATGCGACGAACTCCGCAGCGACCTTGTGCTTCCATTGCAGCCCGATCTTCGGCCCTTCCCAAAACAAAAACGATTCAAGTAGCTGGAGTCCTTGTCCATCATAGGTATTTAGCCCTAATCGCAAAATCTTCGAAGCACGAAAACGCGAAACAGCCGCACTGGGCGCAGGCGAGAAGCTCGTGCTGGGGCACCCGCTCGCCGCCACTATAGGTGATTCTGCACGGTGTATGCAGAACCTGGAAAAGGTGCTATTCACGGGGCCAAAGACCTCAGACACGGTGACGTTTATTTGCGATTAGGGTTAGAAGAGTCCCGAACCTGAGTGAGCAACTCGTCGTAAAGGGCGCCGATACGCTCGGCGACCGTGTCCCAACGGTAGTCTCTTTTCACCATCGCTCTGCCCCGGACAGCACAGTCTCGCGCAAGCGTCGGGCTCGAGAGGAGTCGGGCTACCGAGCTCGCGATGCTCGCGGGGTTCTCGGGTTCACAGAATAGCCCTGTTGACTCGGGTATCAGAAAATCGGGAATTCCACCCACCGGAGTGCCGATGACGGGAACTTCACAAGATAACGCTTCCAAGAAGGCAGTTCCCAGTCCTTCGCTGACCGAAGGGCGTACAAAGACTTCGCCGAGGCATACAAATTTCACCACCTCCTGGTTGTCCATACTCCCGAGGAATCGCACGCGATCCATGACCCTCAGCTCGCGTGCCAGCCCTTCGAGACGCGGTCGCTCCTCTCCGTCTCCGACCAGAAGCAAGACGACATCCGGGTGTCGCTCTGATATCGAGGGCATTGCCTTGAGGAGATCGGACAGTCCGTTCTTGAGACACATGCGAGATGTAGACACCAGGATACGCTTCCCCATCAGACCGAACTGTTTCTTCAGGCCTTCTAGCTCCTGCCACGAATGCGCTTCCCGCGAGAATCGATCGGTATCCACCCCATTTGGAATTGTCACGATGCGGTCGGGGGCGGCTCCATATCCTATAGCCTGTTCGCGAAGGTGGTGGCTGATTGCGTGGACGCGGTCGAAACTTCGATGGAGCCGCGGGTAGACTGGGAACAACAGCCCCAGGTGGCCACGCACGTATTCTTCTGTATCGCCGCTCTGAAGAGTCAAGATCGACGGCGAGTGTGTCAGCAATCGATAGGTATAAGCAGCTACCGCGGACGCATTGACCATGATAGCGTGTATTAGGCTGATGTCCTTCAAACCCAGGGCGCGCACGAGAGCAGGAAGAGGGTAGATGAACTTGTCGATGCTCCCGCCAAAACCAACTCGGAGGACTACGGCGCCCGAGTCTTCGTGCCGCCGCGCCAGCGCGCGGTCTCTGCGAGCAGTCACGATGAAGAAACGATACCGACTCGAAAGCCGCGACACGATTTCTCGAACGAAAAGCTCGGCGCCACCGATGTACGGAAGGTAGAACCAGCTGAAGATCAGGATGTTTTTCACGTCAACTGCTCACGTTACCACGGCCGCATCTGTTCAGGCTAGGTTGTGCGGCTGCACGATGAAGATGATATAATGAGTTCCCAATCGACTCGTCTACTTCCAGACCGCGCAAACCCACATCTGGGGCCAGGAGTGGCAAGGCTATACGCCAGAGTCGATCCACTTCGTGATGGAGTACTACAGGCGTTTTTCTGTCATCTACAAAACTCTACTCCGTTTCCTGCCGAGATATGGGGAGGTGCCCGAGGCGGGAGCGGGACTGGGCTACTGGGTGTCGCTGCTAGCTGAAACCGGATTCCAGGTGCGGGGCGTCTTCAATCACTTGATGACGGTCCTGTTCGCAACGAGAGTCTTTTCTAACAGTACTTCTTCGAAACGGAAGAGCTGGGAGAATTGGTGACGGCCGGCGGTTTCCGGCCGGTGGCATACGCCCACTACGGTGCCATGAAGACACGCCGCAACTTCCTTTGGAGTTTGGGACAGAAGCCAACGGGGAAGGCGGCTCCCCGAACAAACGGCCCAACCTCCGGGACGGACGTACGAAGCTCGGGCGACAAGTCTGCTCGCCGCGTCATTCCCCCCATCTCGGCTTCCAGAAAGCTCTTTTGGCACGCCCAGAACGCCGTCTTCGAGAATCCCGTTGTCCGAAGGTTGGCGGGCCATATGCTCCTCGTCGTCGCGGCAAGGACTTGATTGAGCGGGCCAGAGGGCTCCGAGGAACTTCGAACGAGCTACCCGACATGAGAGTGCTGTTTGCGACCGGGATTTTTCCCCCCGACATTGGTGGACCCGCTACTTATGTGAGCCGGCTCGCCGATGACCTCTCGCGAAGGGGTGTCGAAGCGCGCGTGGTTACCTACGGCGCAAATAATCAAACGAGCACAACGGTTCCCGTCCGTCACGTGAGTCGAGACTCACCCCTGGTTCTGCGCTACGCGCTTTATCTCGCCGGCGTCTACCGCGAGGCGTTGGACGCCGATGTCATTTATCTCCAGGATCCCCTGAGCTCCGGTCTGCCAGGCTGGCTCGGAGCGAGGCTTGCACGCAAACCGGTGCTGCTCAAGGTCGTCGGCGATGCTGCTTGGGAGGTATCCGTCGTGCGCGGTTTGGTCGACGATGATTTCGTCACCTTTCAGAAGAGCGTCTACGGATCACGGGTCGAGCTCATCCGCAGGGCACAGCGCCTCGTGGCCCGTCGCGCAGACGGAGTTATCGTGCCCAGCCGTTTTCTTGGAGGTGTCGTGACGAACTGGGGGGTTCCGGAGGGCCGGGTCGAGATCGTGCCCAACAGCTTACCGCAGACGGATCGCTCCCCACTGTACCGGTTACAGGCCAGGAATCGCCTTGGCTGGAACGACCACACGGTGGTTTTCTCGGCCAGCCGACTGGTTCCATGGAAGGGTTTCGACACGCTCATCCGGCTTGCGGGACAGCTGAAAGACGAACTACTCGTCTGGAATCGGGGGCGCGAGCGGTCGAAGTAACGATCCATCGTCGCCGGATTCCACCAATACGGAAAACTGAGAGGGAGAGTCAACAGCAAGGGTGGCAGCGAACACCGACGTACAACCCAGGCTTCGAAGGTAGAGATGATCCGTTCGTTGGTCCCCGTCCTGTGCCAAAACTCGGCCCTTTTGAAATAGGCCATAAATCAGCAACTTAGTGTCTGTGTTTGCGACCGGGCCAAGGGCCGTGGGCTTTACAATCATCTTGGGCGGGCGGGTCGTCACCATGCAGATGACCACCTAGTCGAGAGCGAATATCGAAGCGTGTTCCTGAAGCTGTTTCCACGCTACGCCGGTCGAGCCCGCCGAGGGGCTACCGTCGCCGGCGACAATCTACGCGGCACGGCAGTAGTAGTTGAGAATGCCCCCAAGTCGCTCTCGCGACACGATGGGGCCAGCGTCATTCGCGCTTGCCGGCAGAGGTGTGAGGAGCTCGTTGCCGAGACCTTGGTGGTTCCGTTCGGTGTGATAGTGCACTACGTATTCGGTTACCGCTGTGCGCAGGTGTCGCTCACTGAGAGGTACGAAGCGGTCGAGACACTCTCGACGTATGGAGAGAACGAATCTTTCCGCGTATGCGTTCAGATTCGGACTATTAGCTGGAAGGCGCAGTGGCTTCACGCCTGAATCTCTCAACAGCCCACGTACCGCCTAGGTGAATAGCGGGTCCCGGTCGTGGATGAGGTATCGCTTGCCAAGGAGGAACCCATCCCACATGTCAGTGAGGTTTCTTGCCACTTGCTTCATCCACTCCCCGTTGGGGTCCGACGTTATCCCACCGATGCACACGCAGCGAGTGGCGATATCGATGACAAACAGGACATGGTAGCGGACGAGCCCGAACGGGTTCACAACCTCGACGGTGAACAGGTCTGTCGCAGCGATGGCGCCCCAATGAGCCTTGATGAAGGTGCTCCACGACATGCTCCTGCCCCGCTCCGGCGCAGGAGCGATACCGTGCTCGGCGAGGATCCTCTTGATAGTGTTGCGTCCGAGTTCATGTCCTAGGTTCTTGAGTGCGCCTCGCAGGCGCGTATATCCCCACGTCGGGTTCTCCCGCGCCACGCGCACAATGAGCTCACGGATGTCCTTCGCCGTCGGAGGTCGGCCTGGACTCCGGTTCTTGCTGCCATCGTACTTGGCTGCGATGAGGCAGCGGTACCAGCGCAGAAGCGTAGCGGGTGTGGCAACGGACGCAATATGGGCCAGTGCCTCGCGGCCCAAAGCCTGGGCCTTGACCGCGAGCCTGCGCCGCTCGTCGTCCGAGAGACTGAGACGCTTGCCCCGAAGCCCGGCTCGGAGCACACGGTTCTCCTCTTGCTGGTAGTCGATCACATCCTGCTGCTGGCGGTTGACCCAGCCAGCTAGAACGAGCAGTAGGAATTGCACGTGGTACGTCATCATGGATCTGAAGATAACACCCTCGGGCCAGACGATTGTAAAGCCTACGGCCCTTAGCCCCGGCGCAAACACAGACGCTAAGCTGCTGATTTATGGCCTATTTCAAAAGGGCCGAGTTTTGGCACAGGACGGGAGCCCACTTCTATCCCCAATTCGCGCGGCTCGTTGCTCAAATCGCTTCTCGTAAGCTGATCCTCTACCTCGGGTCCTACGACTTTTTCCGTAAGGAGCTGAGTCGATTCAAGCACCTTTTCGCGGACTCGCATTATCTGGTGATGGGCTACCGAACGGCGACCTCTGGGGCGCGTACCGATCTGGATGAAGATATTTGTGCCCTTCCCCTGAGGAGCGATTCGGTGGACGCGATCATCTGCAAGGACGTCCTAGAACACGTGAAGGCTCCGGCAACCGCGGTAGGAGAGATGTATCGCACCCTGAAGACAGGAGGCTTGCTCTACTGCTCGGTGCCCTTTCTGCACCCCTATCATGGCGGACCCAATAACCCAGACTACTGGCGATTCACTCACGAAGGACTGGAACTACTCTTTTCGCGTTTCAGGCAAACACAGATATTCCGATCCGGAGGAGCTGTCTTTGTTTTTAGGGCTTTCGCTCCAGCGTTCATCAACCGGATTTTGTTCTCACGGCCGTTAATGCCACTTGCGAACGCACTCGACCGACTGAGCCTCCGGCGGTTTGCGACGAGCGGCTTCATGGTTCTAGCTGAGAAATAGAAGTTGATTATAATGGGTACGGAGGCTAAGCCAATGAAAAAAACCGAGCATTCAGCAATCTATGAAGCGCGGGCGCGGGCGTCCGGTAGAGTGTGAGACACCTGACCCGCCGTCGACCTACCAGCCGAGCAAGGCTGAGCTTGAGGCCGACATGAGCATTAACGCTACGCCGCTAGAGGTGGCTAAAGCGTTGCTTTCAGGAGGCGCCCCACGCCGCAAGTGATTTTGTAGGTCAGTTGATCCCGCCGACCAAATCTAGTGGTTTTCGTCACTACTGTATATAATTCCCATTCCAAAGGTCGGCGGTTTCCATCACTATTACACTCGACGCGCTGCTTGAGCCGATCCGCTCGGAACGGCTGCCTGACTTCGCATCAGCTTACACCTCTACCCCTGAGTAGAGCCGACGCCGGCTCTTAAAACGTCCTACATGAAGACGGCCAAAGCATCCTGGTTGTAGGCAGTTCGCCAATCTCATACAGCTCGAGTTTATGGAAGGGACAAGCAACGTTGTGGCATCGTCGGGTCGGCCGGTACGAAACAGCCGATTGCGGCAGGTCCAAACCGCGCAATCAACGCCGGATCGACTTTTTGCGGAGCACAGGGGCATCTCAATCGATGTAACCAAGAGACTGGAGAAGACGCATCGATTCGGGATCGATGAGCAGTGTATCGGCGCCTTCGGGTGCCAGCTTCCTCCGCTTCTGTGCTAACCTGCGGGATTCCTTCCGCCACGCTTTCCGCATCTCGGCGACGATCTCGGGCTCAAGACTGGAGAGGTCTTTTCGTTCCCACGGGTCGCGCTCCAGGTTAAACAAGAGTTGTCCTATCTTCCCGTCATCCGCGATGTACTTGTATGGCCATTGGATCAGCGTTGTTGGCCAAGCACTGTGGAGTAGTCGATTCCATCGCAGGGTTTCGGGGCGAGTTAGGTCCTTACCGTCTATCGTCTCGGGAATCGTCAGTCCCACGAGCCGTAGGATGGTCGGCGCGATGTCGACCGCGTGGACCGGCGAAGCAATTCGTCTCGGTAGGACGCCCTGGCCGAGAGAGTGAAAGATTAGCGGAATGTGAAGAACTTGCTGGTATGGATGCCCGACGTGGTACTGGAGGCCACGCTCACCCAGCATTTCTCCGTGATCGGAAGAGAGCACGAGGAGCATGTTCGAGCCATGGAGTCGTTGCACGCGATCCATGAACTGACGGAGCGACTCGTCCACGTAGCGCACCTCGGCGTCATAGAGAGTTTCGTCGTCCGGGTCCGGTGACCCCTTAAGCCCACAGCCTCAAGGTAACCGTCAGGGGGCACGTAAGGGTCGTGGGGGTCGATGAGGTGGATATAGAGAAAGAACGGGCGGGCACGCGAGCGATCGATCAGATCGGCTGCCCGACCCAAGAGCTCCTCCGCGCTCTTGCGCTCAAAGGCGAAATTCTCAGTCGTGCTCGAAAAGCCGCGATCGAGACCGACGAAACGCCCCGCATAAGCACTTGCCACCACCGAGGCGGTTACGTAGTCGGCCCGGCCGAAGACCTCTGCCAGAGTAACGATTGAAGTTGGCACCCGTTCGCCCGGGTCATTGACCCCGATGACTTCCGGTAGGCTGCCTGTCAGGAGTGAAGGAACCGCCACATAGGTTGCTGTTCCTGCTGCAAAGCACCGTTCGAACACTGTGCCGTCGGACGCCAGCTCGTCGATGAAAGGCGAAGTGGGCCTTCGCGCGTAGCCATAAGTGCCCAACTGGGTAGCGCGCAAGGTGTCGACGACCAGGAAAATGACGTTAGGCCGTGGGTCCCTCGCCACTCTTTCTCCGACGACGGGACTGGCGATGAAAACTCCACCGTTGCTATTGCTCCCCGTTGCCTCGAAGCGGAGCACGCCTCGTCTGGAATGTGAGGCGGTGAAATCCAATGACTCCTCACGCCAGACTTCCGGATGGAACTCGCTCGTTTCAAAGAGGACTCTATCCTCGGACGTTTTGTCTACGACAGAAATCCTGACCGCCGTGTTCCCCATGGAAGCGAGAGCGAACGTGAGACGATTGTCCTTGGTGAAGCTCAAGTCGGCTTCCGCGACGCCCCCGTTTCGAAGATAGAGCGCATCGCGGAACTCTCCACCCACAGCGTGCCGGAGCACTGCCGCGTCCTGAGGTAGCGTATCGCGATGGTGAAGAAGTCGGGCCTCCCGAACGATGATCCGGCTCGTTTCATCGTCGAAGACCAGCTCGAAGTCGACTATGGGCATCGAGCCATAGAAGCCGTTGCCGCTGATTCGGTAACGGTCACGTCGGCCTCGAGTCGGGAAACGGAATCCGTTTCCCGGTGTTCGCTCGGATCCACGTGTTCCAAAAGACTGGATGCGCGCATTTCGACCTCCGTTGACCAAGAGGAGCACGAGAACATCCGAGGCGCGGATCACTACGAAGGAGGAGAGTCCCGATGCTGACACCCGAAACGATAGAAAAGATGAACGCCATGAAGTTGTTCGGCTTGGTGTCCGCGTTCGAAACCCAGTTGAGCTCGAGCGAATACAAGGAGCTGAGCTTCGAGGAACGTGTGGGACTCCTGGTCGATGCCGAGTGGACCGCCCGCGAACAGCGTAAGCTTTCTCGACGACTGCGAGCGGCAAAGCTCCGCTATCCGGCATGTTTGGAGAACGTGAACTTCCAAGCGCCTCGAGGCTTAAACCGCGAACAGATCTTGAGCCTGGGCAACTGCCGCTTTGTCGGTGAGCGCCATAACCTGCTCATCACCGGCCCGACGGGGATTGGCAAATCGTTCTTGGCTTGCGCCTTCGTGGAGCGGGCCTGTCGTCGCCGCTTCACCGGATGCTACGTGCGAGCACCGCGCTTGCTCCACGAGCTCGCGGTCGCTCGTGGTGATGGTTCCTACGCCCGGCTTTTGACGAAACTCGCCAAGCTGGACTTACTGGCTATCGATGATTGGCTGCTTCACCCGCTGAAAGAATCGGAGAGACGGGATCTAATGGAGGTCATCGAAGACCGCGCCGAGCGTGGCTCCACACTCATCGCGACCCAGATTCCGCTCAAGCAGTGGCACGAAGCGATTGGCGACCCAAACCAGGCAGACGCTATCTGCGATCGCATTCTCCACAGCGCGCACCGCATCACTCTCAAAGGAGCTTCTCTGAGAAAGACCAAGGCTGCGCCAAAGGCATCTGACAACGCCGATGCATGAGCGAGCGAGGGACCACAGCGTCGATGCGATAAAAACGGGTGAAACCGCCAAACCCGGGGTACCAGACGATGCGGCGCCAAAACGACGCGCGAGAATGCCTCAGGAAGCGTCTTCTCGAGCCAGGCCATACCCCAGCAACCCCCCGAAACCAGCCCCACATCGCCCGGGGTTCGGCCGCGGCAGACTGAGGCCACTTATTCGGGTTTCGGACCTCCCAATGCCCTATTTTTTGGAATCCAGCGGAGGCCGGATAGCTCCAAACTGCATCATCCGCCAACCAGTCCGGCCAATTGCGGCACTGCAGAGACGGGTGAGATTTTCCGCGCGGTTTGCGGGGTTTTGCAGGAACAGGTGTCACCAGGGACGCGCTAAAAGGGCTGAAAGGGTCTCATATTCGTTTTCGTCTCTAATCTCGATTTCCGAGGGACACGTTTGCCCCAAATAGGGGAGCGGGCGCTGACCGGGCCATGCGGGCGGCGGGAAAAGAGGCCACCCGAGAGGCCCAGAATCGGGGCCGGGGCTACCGCGGCGCAGCGGGCTAGCACGTTCTGATCCAGGTGCGGCCCGGGCCTCCTTGATGTCCATCTTTGCCCAGGACCCGGATCCAGGTCTTCCCCCAGAGAGCGTGGCATCCCGTTTCTGGACGGTGTTTCCCTGCGCGTACGGGGAACCCGAATCGCCGGCCACAACGTCACCCTCCCAGGGCATTGGTGTCACCTCGTTCGAATGGGCGAGGATCTCCACGACCGCCTAGGGGCAGCCCTGGCGTTCAGAACAATAGGCCGGATATTCGAAAACAGTCGCAAGAGCGAGCCAGGATCCAAAGGGACACCGGCGGCGCTCGTCAACTCAATCGCTCATCGCCAAGCTGCCTGAAACAGGCCGGCTCAGCGAACAGACTTCTTCCACGGGCTGTTAGGAACACGATCACGGCGGCCGGCGGGATGCCAGCCGAGCTCGCTGATGCCTCGGGCCTCGCCTGAGACAATCTCATATTGCGAATTGCCAAAGAGGACAAGGATCGACAATAGTCGAGATGATATGGATCTGACTTGCTTCCACGTGGCTCTGCAAGCCTTCGCCAACGCCGTAACAACCAAAAGTACGCAGGTCATCGCTGGCGCACCAGAAGATCAGATGCGTGGCCCGTTCGAGGCTTTTATGGACGCTGTCGCTGAGGCGTTGAATTGGAATATTGTTTGCACGGGTGAGACGCTCCTGCCTGGGCGCATCGGGCGACCTGATTACGCCGTTCATCTCAACCAACTGCTCGCCGGATACGCCGAACTCAAGGCACCCGGGGTTGGCGCCACCGCCAGTCGGTTCAAGGGTCACAATCGCAAACAATTCAAGCGTTTCTCGGCCATCCCAAACATTCTCTACACCGACGGCAATGAATGGGCACTCTACCGAGATGGTCAGCTCTGTGACCGAGTCGTCCGGCTGTCGGGTGATGTTGCTGCTGACGGTAGCAACGCCGCCACGCTCCAGGACGCGCAGGCCGTCGAACGCCTGTTGCGGGATTTCCTCTCGTGGCAGCCGCTAATTGCGGAAGCACCCGTGTCATCGAAATGACCAACGCAAAGCCGCCCGCCCGACAGGGCGCGTCCGAGCGGAAGCCAGTGACTTGACGTGCGAATTCGCTATTTCTCGGACATCCGATTTCCACTTGAGCGAGCCAATGGCGTACAAACGATGGAAACGTGTCACGCTCTCGCCGCGCGTGGGCACCAAGTCTTTCTGGGCGTGCGTTCGGATACTGCACGACCCTCACGGGACCCGCTCAAGTTTTACGGGTTAAAAGCTCTTTCAACACTGACCATTGACCGTCTACGTGTTGTCGGTCCACCGGCAGTCCGTCGGGCCCTCTATTTCGCGTTCGCTGTCGAACGTTCGGTATGCCATCGGTCCGACGTAATTCTGACTCGTGATCTTGGCATCGCTTCCTTACTTTTGGACCTGCCGCGGTGGCTGCGTCCACCAATTGTGTTTGAGTCTCACGGATTTGCTCCGGTGTTTGCCGCGACAATGGACGAACTCGTGTCTGGGGGGCGCCGTGCAAGGCCGCCCCAAAAGGACCGTCTTTTTAGGCGTGAAAAGCGAGTATGGAAGCTTGCGGATGGTTATGTGACCACGACAAGAACTCTCGCAAGTGAGCTCGAGACGCGTTTTGGTCGGAGAGATGACATTATTACTATCCCGAACGGTGTTCGCCTTTCGTCAAATAGGCGATTTACACCACCGAGTTGGCTTGAGTCGCCGGTCGTCCTATACGCGGGACATCTGTATCCATGGAAGGGCGTCGAGGTATTACTCCGTGCCGTTACCCGTTTACCAAAGGTTCGAACAGTTATTGTCGGTGGCCATCCTGAAGAGGGGGACCGTCTCCGACTGCAGAATTTAGCACGGTCTCTTGGCATTAGTGATCGGGTGGACTTTGTTGGGATGATTTCGGTGGCTGATGTACAGACGAGGTTAGGGACTGCTGATGTGTTGGTCCTTCCGACCACGTCGACTGAATCTGCAGATCGCTATACTTCGCCTCTCAAACTATTTGAGTATCTTGCTGCAGGAAAGCCAATTGTTGCGTCTGACTTACAGGCCACGCGTGAAGTTCTTGAGGATGGGCGTAATGCAGTTCTTGTGACTCCGTCAGATGCAGACGCGCTCGCTGACGGCATAAATCGTGTTGTAGATGACCTTTCGTTGGCAACTCGAATTGCTGAAAAATCTTTCCAGGACGCTAATGGCTTTGCGTGGGAGCACCGAGCCGAACGGTTAGAGCATCTATTGAAAGCCGTTCAACGATCCAACTGATTGAAACAAATGGTTATAAGGGTACTGTCAACTTGAGCTGGTTACTGACAAAATGGTGCTTGCGCTGTTTGCTGTTGGTGATGTGTACGCATCCCTTTGCAAAAAAGGCGCTTACGCTCCATTTAGCGCGCAGCGAAGGTCGTGAGCGCTATTTTGGCCGTAATTTAACCTTAATCGCAAATAAATCTAAGACGCCAAGGCAAGTTCGAGATCTTCAAATAGCCGCTGAGTGTCCGAGTTTCTGGACATTCGGAGGACGTTGCGGCCCCCGATACGAACGAGTCGTCCCGCTTTGGAAATAATGAGAAACCGCAACGTTCTCACGCTGTGTAGAACGTACATGTAGGTCCGTTTTGGTGAGGGCGGCTTGTTCTCGGCGATAGTATCCAGTTGAAATCCTCGACAGAGATTGTGAGCGAGGATGTTCAATTGCTGCCAAGCGTTGTTGGCAGCATAGTCGTTGGTGGGTACGACGTCGAGTGCGAACTGACCGCGCAGCTCGGCGAGCGTTTTTTCTTGCGCGCCGCGTCCAGCGGCGAACGCCCACAGATTTTTCGGTGTGAGCGATTTGTTGGTCGCGACGGCGGAGTACTCGAAATAGCCGTCATCGGGAGAAAAAAGGTCCAGCTGGAAATTCTTCGCGGTTTTGTGCCAAACACGTTTGCGGTAGATCACGATCCGTAGCGTGATATTCCAGGGCTCGATGTGGTGTTGGATTGCGAAAGCGTCGATTCCCTCGCTCACTCGACTCCACCGTTTCCGGCGTGCCACCGTGTCCTTCAACCCCAGCCACGGCGAGAACGGCGCTTTGATCGCGAATTCGCACCGTAAGCGTCCGCTCCCACCATGTTCCCGATACGTCGCTCCCGAGGCATCCTTTGTGTGCTCGCCACTGGAGGCGGGGGACGAAGGAGGCAAGAGATGTCGAAGCGAAGGACAGCGGGGATATCGAAAGTGATAGGGAAGCGGCGCTGGGCAGAGGCGGATGCGCGGAATGTTGTGTCGTCATGGCAGCGTAGTGGGAAGCGTGTCTCGGAGTTCGCCAGGGAGTACGGGTTGACCTCCCAGCGGCTGGTTCGGTGGTCGGAGCGACTGCAAGGCGGGTCGAGGGGGAGTGTACGGTTTCATCCGGTTCGCCTGGTGGGAGGCGAGCGAGAAGGCGAGCGAGGAGGCGAGAGGGACGCGATCGAGGTGGTGTTGTTGGACGGCAGGCGCGTACGAGTGCGTGAGGGGTTCTCATCTGAGGAGCTGGGTCGGGTGCTCGAAGTTCTAGAAGGTCGAGCGTGATGTGGATGCTCCCATCGTCTGTGAGGATCTACGTTGCGGCGGAGCCGATGGACCTGCGTCGCGGCTTTGACGGGCTGGCTGCAGCGACGCGGAGTGTGATCGGTCAATCGCCCCTGAGCGGTCATCTGTTCGTGTTTCTGAATCGGCGTCAGAATCGTGTGAAGATCCTCGCTTGGGATCGGACGGGGTACGTTTTGCTGTACAAGAGGCTGGAGCGAGGGACCTTTGAACTGCCGACGTCACCGCGTCCGGGTGATAGGCACGTTGAGTTGGACTCTGGCGAGCTGGGACTGATGCTGGAGGGGTTGGACCTTCGTGGCGCTCGACGCCGGAAGCGATGGTATCAGCGAGCTGAGGAGAAGAGAGTCGCCCTTCACGGTTGAAGGGCTGATTTTCTTCCCAAGAACGCAGCAGGGACTTGACTTTCTTGCTTTTTGCGATTAGTCTTAATCTTCTATATATGACTAAGACACGACTACTGCAACGGCTTCAAACCCTCGGCGAGAACGCTGTACCGGGCACGCTTACGGAGGTCATGTTTCGCTGTGGTAAAACCGCCTGCGGGTGCCGAACCGACCCGAATCGTCTCCATGGTCCCCACCTGTACCTGAAGTTTCGCAACGAGGAGAGTCGGTCGACATCGCTGTACATCCCGCGAAGCCACGAACGGGAAGTTCGTCGTGGAGTCGAGGCCTGGTCGAAGATGCGAGAGGCGGTGGCTCAGTTGGGCAATCAGAATCGCAAGGGGCTAGCGAAACAGCTGCGTCAAAGGCGTAAGTAGTGAACACGAGCTCCGAATCGACCCAGTCGCGCCGAGAGGGCGCTGGCAGTACGAGGGCGCCCAACGCTCTGGGGCAGATTCGGGATTCGGCCCGAAGTCTAGCAAGCGAGGGCAAGACGGAGGAAGCGTTCGACCTGCTGGTCTCGGCGCTGGATGCGGTGTTGCGCAAATCGAGAGAGCTGGAGCTGATGGTGTTGAAGCTTCAGAGGGAACGAGTAGGCAAGCGCTCCGAGAAGGTGGACCCCGGACAGCTCCAGCTGATGTTCGAGCAGCTGATGAGCCAAAGCGGTGGTGAAGAGCTGGAGCCGGAGCTCGACCCACAAACCGAGGCTCGGGAAGACGCGGAGCTGGAACAGCAGATCGAAGAAGCGAAAAAGACTCGGCCACGAGGCAAGGGCAACAAACCGCGCCGCGAAACAATCCGAACGGACGGGATCGAACGCCAGGTTCACTTGCGCGAGATACCTGAAGAGGAGCGGGGCTGCTCTCGATGCGGCAAACTCAAGAAGCCTCTCGGTAAAGACGTCCGACGGATGCGTATTCCGGGGCATCGTGAACGCAGATTCCAGCCGAAGGTGAACATCCATTCCAAAGCATCGTGAACATGGATTCCGGGGAAGGTGAACACGGATTCCAGGCAACGTGAACGCCGGTTCCGGCATCGCGAACGCTCATCGATAGCACGTTTCAAGGCACTCTAGGTCGTACCCGGAAGGAGGACGATCTAGGAAATGGCAGCTAAGAGGTTATCGATGAGAAAAATACGAGAGGTTCTAAGGTTAAAGTACGAGCTGGGTTTTACTCACCGCACGATCGCAAAGGCACTTCGCGTGGCGGTTGGAACGGTGAGTGAGTACCTGGCCAAGGCGAAGAAGGGTGGTCTGAGCTGGCCGCTCCCGGAGGAGCTGAGCGACGGGGAGCTGGAGGCAGGGCTGTTTCCGCCGCCGGGCTCGTCTGGCGCACGGCCGGGTCTGGACTATGCCCACATCCACGAGGAGCTGAGGCGTCACCGAGAGCTGACGTTGCTGCAGCTGTGGGTGGAGTACGCGGAGAATAAGCCGGGAGCGTACGGCTACAGCCGTTATTGCGAGCTGTACGGTCAGTGGAAGAAGAAGCTGAACCCGACGATGCGTCAACGGCATCGAGCAGGCGAGAAGACATTCGTCGATTTTTCGGGGGAAGAAGCCTCACATCGTCGATCCGAAAACGGGAGAGCTCGTCGAAATGGAGCTGTTCGTCGGGACGTTGGGCGCGAGCAGTTACACCTACGTCGAAGCGACACTGAACCAGTCGCTGGAATCGTGGGCGAAGGCCCATAAGGGGATGTCGGATTACTTCGGTGGCAGTACGGAGATCTGGGTTCCGGACAACTTGAAGAGCGGCGTGGATTTGGTGGACCGTTACGAGCCAGGGATCAACCGGACGTACGAAGAGCTGGCGACGCATTACGGTGCGGTTGTGGTCCCGGCTCGGGTGTTCAAGCCGAAAGACAAAGCGAAGGTGGAGTCGGCAGTGCAGGTGGCGCAGCGCTGGATCCTGGCGGTGGCTGGAATACGCAGACGGAGGCTCGAGTACGTGCCGGGGCACTTCATCGAGCATGAGTACCATCTGGAGAAGTACGCCTGCGGGAAGTGCCGGGAAGGCGTCACGAGAGCCGAGGGCCCGGCCCCGGTGATCGAGCGGAGCAGCGCTGACGCCTCGCTTTTAGCTCATGTGGTGGTGAGCAAGTACGTAGACCACGTTCCCTTTCACCGTTTGCATCGTATCTACGCCCGTAGCGGCGCGGGGATTGCGGTCTCCACGATGTCGGATTGGGTGGGCGAGGTGGCAAACCTTGTGGAGCCGCTTGTGGACCAGTTGGAGAAGCGGGTCCTGAAGGCCGATGTCATCCGAACCGATGCCACCGGAGTGAAAGTGCTCGATCCGCAAAGCCCGGAGAACATCGAGCGAGGCACGATGTGGTGCTACATGGGCGACGACCGAGACGTGGTGTTTCGCTACGCGCCGACGGGCGAAGGAGCGACGGGTCCGTGGGAGTTTTTGGCGGGCCGCACGGGATACGTGCAGGCCGACGCCGCGAGCGTGTTCGATCGCGTGTTTAACGGCACGGTGGCCTCCGCGGAAGAAGTCGGTGCTGGGCGCATGCACGACGAAGGCTGGTTGCCCTCAAAGACATGGACTGCCGCGTCGCCTACCCGCTCAAGCTGATCGCAAGGATGTATCGCATCGAACGCCTGGCCGATGCGAGGGAGCTGTCGGTCGACGAGCGGACGCTACTTCGCAAGGAGCGCTCGGCGTCGGCACTCGAGAAGCTGAAACGGTGGTTTGTGCTGACGCATCGAAGCGAACCGCCCAGCTCGGACCTTGCCATGGCCACGGGTTACCCACTCAACCACTGGACCGCTCTCACTCGCTTCGTCGACGATGGACGCTTAAGCCTTGACAATAATATCTGTGAGCAACAAATGAGGGCCATCGCACTCGGTCGACGCAACTATCTCTTCTGCGGTTCTCACGACGCCGCGCGACGCACCGCCGTTCTCTACAGCCTCATGCGCACCTGCGCACAGCACAACGTCCCGCCTCTCCCGTACCTCACTGACGTGCTCCGCAAGCTCGCCGACGGATGGCCACAAAAACGCATCCACGAGCTTCTACCCGACCGCTGGCAGCCTACTCCCGCCTCCACCCCTTAGCAGTTCCCGTGCCATAAACCCCCTATTCCGGGGCGAATGCGTCATGGGGACACCGGACGCATACTTTTGAAATAGACCACAAATCAGCAACTTAGTGTCGCTTCGTGCCACTGCTTGAGCGGAATCTGGGTCGCGATGAGTGTGAGCCACGCTCGGCGCGGTCTTCGATGACCTCCATTAGATCCTGCGGGCAGTGGTACAGGTGCGGAAGAGAGCGGGTTGCGCGCCCCAGTGAGCAGGAAAACCTCGATCCGCGACCACAAAGGAATCGTCGTCGCCAAGAAGATGTCTCGAAAGGTGAGCCGTCGCGTGGTCAGACCGGCTTGCATGGCCGGAGTTCGGATCTCACGTCCGAACTTCAGAGCTCCGCGTCCTGTGCCAAAACTCGGCCCTTTTGAAATAGGCCATAAATCAGCAACTTAGTGTCTGTGTTTGCGACCGGGCCAAGGGCCGTGGGCTTTACAATCGTCTTGGGCGGGCGGGTCGTCACCATGCAAGGTGGGCTTCATGAAGGGGAAAAGCGCAATTTCGATAGCTCGAAACTTCCTGGGGCGCAAGCGTAACTTAGATGACCACCTTAGTCGAGAGCGAATATCGAAGCGTGTTCCTGAAGCTGTTTCCACGCTACGCCGGTCGAGCCCGCCGAGGGGCTACCGTCGCCGGCGACCATCTACGCGGCACGGCAGTAGTAGTTGAGAATGCCCCCAAGGCGCTCTCGCGACACGATGGGGCCAGCGTCATTCGCGCTTGCCGGCAGAGGTGTGAGGAGCTCGTTGCCGAGACCTTGGTGGTTCCGTTCTGTGTGATAGTGCACTACGTATTCGGTTACCGCTGTGCGCAGGTGTCGCTCACTGAGAGGTACGAAGCGGTCGAGACACTCTCGACGTATGGAGAGAACGAATCTTTCCGCATATGCGTTCAGATTCGGACTATTAGCGGGAAGGCGAAGGGGCTTCACGCCTGAATCTCTCAACAGCCCACGTACCCGCCTCGGTGAATAGCGGGTCCCGGTCGTGGATGAGGTATCGCTTGCCAAGGAGGAAACCATCCCACAGGTGGGGTCCGACGTTATCCCACCGATGCACACGCAGCGAGTGGCGATATCGATGACAAACAGGACATGGTAGCGGACGAGCCCGAACGGGTTCACAACCTCGACGGTGAACAGGTCTGTCGCAGCGATGGCGCCCCAATGAGCCTTGATGAAGGTGCTCCACGACATGCTCCTGCCCCGCTCCGGCGCAGGAGCGATACCGTGCTCGGCGAGGATCCTCTTGATAGTGTTGCGTCCGAGTTCATGTCCTAGGTTCTTGAGTGCGCCTCGCAGGCGCGTATATCCCCACGTCGGGTTCTCCCGCGCCACGCGCACAATGAGCTCACGGATGTCCTTCGCCGTCGGAGGTCGGCCTGGACTCCGGTTCTTGCTGCCATCGTACTTGGCTGCGATGAGGTGGCGGTACCAGCGCAGAAGCGTAGCGGGTGTGGCAACGGACGCAATCTGGGCCAGCGCCTCGCGGCCCAAAGCCTGGGCCTTGACCGCGAGCCTGCGCCGGTCGTCGTCCGAGAGACTGAGACGCTTGCCCCGAAGCCCGGCTCGGAGCACACGGTTCTCCTCTTGCTGGTAGTCGATCACATCCTGCTGCTGGCGGTTGACCCAGCCAGCTAGAACGAGCAGTAGGAATTGCACGTGGTACGTCATCATGGATCTGAAGATAACACCCTCGGGCCAGACGATTGTAAAGCCTACGGCCCTTGGCCCAGGCGCAAACACAGACACTAAGCTGCTGATTTATGGCCTATTTCAAAAGGGCCGAGTTTTGGCACAGGACGGGAGGGCGCCGTTCTTTTTCCACGGACCTCGGGACACATCCCAATAATTAAGAAAGTGTGCTCCTTCTGCACCCGACGCGCGATTGCACTTGTCCGACCCGTTGAAACTGAGTAGCATTTAAGCGTGCAACCGTACTTCATAGCGTTTGGGATCTGAGACTAAGCACCTTGGGGACGAACTCTCTCTTGGCAGTTCCGGGCTACCCAGGTCTGTCGAGTCTTCAGGAGAAAGCTGTCTTGGGAGCCGAGTTGAATCGAGTATTTCAACAACGTCATCGCCTTAGATTTTTCACATTCAAACCGGTTAACGGGTCGTTCACATTGCTCTGGAGGGAATTATGACGCTCAGAATCAATGACGAAGCGCCGAACTTTAACGCAGAAACGACAGAAGGGACGGTCAACTTTCATGATTGGATTGGCGAAGGTTGGGCCATCTTGTTCTCGCATCCAAAGGACTTCACGCCGGTCTGCACGACGGAACTCGGCTATATGGCGAGGCTCAAGCCTGAGTTCGAAAAGCGCAACTGCAAGGTTCTCGGCATCAGCGTCGATGGGGTCAGCGACCACAAGAGGTGGTCGAAGGAAATCGAGGCATCCCAGGGACACGCGATCAACTATCCGCTGATCGGGGATCCAGAACTGAAGGTCGTCAAGCTCTACGACATGCTGCCGGCGGACGAGGGCGACACCTCCACCGGAAGGACGGCGGCGGACAACGCGACGGCCCGGTCCGTGTTTATCATCGGTCCCGATAAGAAGATCAAGGCGACCTTGACTTACCCGATGAGCACGGGCCGCAACTTCGATGAGATCCTCCGCCTCCTAGACTCCTGCCAACTCACAGCGACCCACAAGGTGGCAACACCGGTCAATTGGAAACAGGGCAACGACGTGATCATTGTTCCAGCCGTGTCCGACGACGAGGCCAAGAAGAAGTATCCTGCCGGTTGGCAGTCGCCGCTACCCTACATCCGGATCGTTCCCCAACCGAAGTAGCGGAAGCATTGTATTCGTCCCGTTCCGGGGTTGTCCCAGTGGACGCCCCCGGGTAGGGGTGGAGCCGCGGCCCGGGGCTTTCCCAGACCACTGAGTAATGCGGGTGCTTGCGCCGTTTACTGTTGGTGATGTGTACGCATCCCTTTGCAAAAAAGGCGCTTACGCTCCATTTAGCGCGCAGCGAAGGTCACGAACGCTAATTTGGCTGTAAATTAATGCACTGTAGGGTCTTAGCGTCATCTCACCAACACTTAATGGCGGAAGCACCTCGGGAGCGACGCCTGGTCGTCCGGGCCTACGCCGTCGGCTCTTCCAAGTCCAATATCGTCTGAACCCACAACGGTGCCAGCGGACGACCGTCTGAGGTTTCACGATGACGAGGACGCTCTCCCAGTCAGTCCAGATTCTGCGCAACAGCACCCAAAACCCGCGGTCGACATTCGAGAGCCGCGGCCGTTTCACGGAACGGCGGAGGACGGCGAGCTGCTGGCGAAGAGCGACATTCTCGAGAGCCAGCTCGCGACGAGCCTTGAAGGCAGAGATGAGAGCGCGAACCAACGACGAAATCATGCCGGCATGGTGCTGGCAGACCGGAGATTAATCAAGTTTGGTGCGCGCGGATGAAATAAATAGAAGGCACACCATCTGTGTAGTCTCAGCCTGGGAGGAAAGGAGCGTGGCCCAGGTGAGCAACGGACGTGCCGTCGACGGTCCCCCCGTCCTGTAGCCCCACGACCATGCGGCCTTGAACCTCCGCGTAGCGTGTCCAGTTGGTCGGGCAGTCGCTGAGCGCCGGGAAGAAGAGGAGCGTCCCCTGGGGGATCGTCCCGATGCCGCGGATGCGGCCGTTGACGGCGACATCCCCGTCGACGGCGACACCGCCGGCTACGTAGAGCGCCCGCACGTCGCTCCCCGTCACTGAGACCAAGGGGAAGTACTGCCGCTCCGGGTCCTGGAAGCCGAGCATGAGGATGACGCCCAGCGTCGCGGCGCTCCCGAGTAAAATATATTTCGCTTTTCCGTTCATGGTCCCCCCCACGATGGTAATCTTACACGATGGCAGAGAAACCGAGTGAGGCGCGCGCGCGCATGACAGCGATGCTCGAGCGCGAGCCTGCCGGCCTTCGGGTCGCCATGGGAAAGCCCACTCCCGAACAGGTGAGCCGGCCTAAGCTCCCGGTGGAGATTCACGGGGAGCGCGTCTTTGTCGACGACGCCGGCGTCTGGTATGCCTCGAGCTCGGCTGCGGCCGGGCGGCTGCAAGACGTCCTCACCAACGGCGCCCCTGGCGGCGGTGGCGGCCCGCTCGCGCTCGAGATGGCCGAAGCCTACGCCCGCGCCGTGATCCGGAAACTGGGCGGGGGGCGGCTGCTCTTCATCCCGAGCTGGCCCAAGAGCGCGTATCGGTACCCGCCAGGTTCCACCGCTTCTTGACCTTCGCCGGCACCGCGTATTCCATGGGGTGCACTACCCGCCGGAAGATGAAGTCGAAGAGCTGCGGCGCGTCCTCGATGAAATAGTGGGGGAAGTCCCCGCCCATTTTCTCGAGCGCCATCGAGGTAAGCTCGGTCCCGTCAAACTTGTGGATGCCGTCCTTACTCAGCACGTCGGTCGGCCGCTTGAAGCCCGCGTGCCAGTAAAACTTAGTCATATATTTGTATTCGTACTCCTCATTTAAGTCCACGCGCGGCCCCTTCTTCTGCTTCCAATTCTTACGGATTTCTTGGGGCGGCCCCTTCGCCAGGATCTTCGTTTTGCCGTGGGTGTTGTCCTCGAGGAATTCCACGGCCTCTCGGAAGTGCTGCGCGTTGTCGTTTTCGAGGCTATGCCCGAGCGAGACGGAGGTCCTGTGCCAAAACTCGGCCCTCTTGAAATAGCCGATAAATCAGCAGCTTAGCGTCTGTGTTTTGCGATGGTGCCAAGAGCCGTGGGCTTTACAATCGTCTGGCCCGAGGGTGTTATCTTCGGATCCATCATGACGTACCATGTGCAATTCCTACTGTTGGTCAGGCAGCCGTTGTTCGATCGGGCAGCCCTGCCGCTCACACAGACCTCATGGGTGCTTCCGCCATTAAGTGTTGGTAAAATGACACTAAGACTTTACGGTGCATTAAATTACAGACATGGTTTTTCAAAAGGGCCGAGTTTTGGCACAGGACGGGGGATCGGCGGCTGAGCCTTCAGCTCCACATCCTTGTTCGCCGCATGGGTGTCGTAGAGCGCCCCGGCACAGTGGCTCGGGGCAGGGGCCGCTCGCCTTCAGCTCGGGATGCGAAACCGCTACGTGCTCGGCACCAGGGTAGTCCTTGGCCCCGTTGCGCCCGTGGCCCTTGTTCTTCCCTTTCCCCTTTGCCTTCGTGCGTTTCGCGCGACGTTCCGTTGTCGCCATGCCAGCGCCTCGACGATGGCGACATCGCAGCAGATGACGCACCGCCTCGAGCAGCACCGGACACGCATCCTCGGGAATCTCCCCTTTCGACAGCCGCTCTTCCAGGCGCAGGAGCTCGGCCCGCTCGAACCTTCATCGCGAAACGCCGAGCTCTCGGCGAAACTCACGCACCAGCGGATACACCAAGCATGTTTTCACCGCTTCGGCTTTTCTCTTGTGCCGGTCCATCCGGCCCCGGCCCGAAGTCACTCCCACCTCCACCCAGTTCGCTGCCAGATAGCACGTCCCCTCGTAACGCTCCCTCTCCACAAACGTCTCGAGCAACACCGGCCTCACCCCGTAGGCTTCCTCCCAGTCATCGACCACCACTCGCGCTGCCAACGAACAGCACGTGACTCGCGAGGCCTTTGATGGAAAGCCACGGCAGGATCAGGAACCGACTGTTGTTGACCACCCGGGGAAGGTTCTTCTGCCGCGTTGCGTCATCCCAACCGATGAAGCCGTCACGCGCCTGAAGCCACCGCGCCGCCGAGGAGAACTGCACGCACCCACAGAGCTCCCGCCGAGGATTCGACATCCAGACCAAGTACCGCAGGTGCGCGCCAAAGGCCACCTTGTGGCCCAGGTAGTGGTAACGCGCGACCAGTTCCCTCCATAGCGCTCGCTCCTCAGCGTTCGCCACCAAGCCCAGCATCACCGGAGCGACGTCCGATAGCTTGCCCTCACGCCGTGGCCGCTCGCGACCAGCCTTCGTGTAGTGGATGCTCGTCGGTCCGCGGCGCCGCTGCTCGTGACGCGGGGGCAACGTCACCAGCCCCTTCGCTTCGACAACCTCCAGGTACTCGTAGCATTCCCGGGTCTTGAGATTGCCGTTCCGACGAACCCACCCCAGGCCCTCACAGATCGTGCGCGCCAGCTCGTGCCGGGACAGACCACACGTGGCGATGATCTCCGTCAGCACGCTCCATTCCTCGGCGGTCACGGTCGTGCCGCAAAAGGTGGGTCGCTTGGCTGCGGTGTCGAGTGCAGCGTTTCCTGCCTGGGTCACTGTTTTCCTCCCAGCCTGAGGTTACACAGTCAGCCAGCGTTTGTCCAGTCCTTTTTTCCCTCTCTCTCTGCCCGCGAGAAAAACAACACACCCGGCGTTCAGCTTACCGAATCGCCCCCACGTTCTCACGCACTACTACCGCAAGGACACGATGTTCCGTAAGGTGGCGTCGCTCAGATGCCGATTGATCCGGCTCGTGGCCTCCAGCTCCGTGCGGATTCCGTAGCTACACGGTTATATGCGTATTCCGGGGCATCGTGAACGCAGATTCCAGCCGAAGGTGAACATCCATTCCAAAGCATCGTGAACACGGATTCCGGGGATCGTGAACATCGATTCCGGGGAAGGTGAACACGGATTCCAGGCAACGTGAACGCCGGTTAACCCCGTACTGATCGACGAGGCGGGGACGATCCTGGCCGGCCACGGTCGCGTAGCCGCGGCGAAACTGCTGGGCATGACTGAGGTGCCCTGTCTCGGATCGAGCACATGAGCGAGAACGAGAAGCGCGCCTATGTGCTTGCCGACAACAAACTTGCGCTGAACGCCGGCTGGGACGAGGACCTGCTCGCGGCCGAGCTTGGTGCGCTTGTGTCCGCGGACCTCGACTTCGACATTGGGCTCACCGGCTTCTCGATCCCTGAAATTGATGGAACTCTGGCGACGGTCAAACCAGAGGAGCCGGGTGATCCGCGGGACGATGTCATCCCGGACGGGGCACCCTCCCGTGTCGACCCGGGTGACGTCTGGCAGCTCGGCGCGCATCGTTTAATCTGTGGCGATGCGCTCGAACGGGGCGTGGTGACCACGCTGATGGCGGGCGAACAGGCCCGGATGGTCTTCACCGATCCTCCCTATAACGTTCCGACCGGATGGAGGAACTTGCGCTGCACCCGACGGTCAAACCGGTGCAGCTGATCGCGGACGCCATCCGCGACGTCTCGGGCCGGGGCGAGATCGTGCTCGATGTGTTTGACGGGTCTGGCTCGACCCTGATCGCGGCGGAGAAGACCGGCCGGAGGGCCCGGCTCTGTGAGCTCGACCCAATTTATTGCGACCGCATCCTCGCCCGCTGGGAAGCTTATGCGAGAGACGACGCTGAGCGGCTGGTTGATGGTCAGTCGGTGGACGCCCGGTGTCTAGAGGCGGCGGAGTGAGCAACGACCGCGACACCCGTCCGTCCGGCCGCCACCGCGACGACGAGGTCGGCTATGGCAAGCCACCAACGGCGCACCGCTTCAAGAAGGGCCAGTCCGGGAATCCGCGCGGCCGACCGAAGGGCGCGAAGTCCCGCAAGCCCGTGCGGCCTGAAGAGCGGCTGAAGGCCATCGTGCTCGAAGAAGCCTATCGCACGATCACCGTCCGCGACGGAGACCGCACCGTCACGCTGCCGACTGCACAGGTAATCATCCGCTCACTGGCCGTCGAGGCCGCCAAGGGCAAGCCTCGCGCCCAACGGCTCTTTACCGAGATGCTGACCTCGATCGAGCGAGAGAAGATGGAGATATGCGACAAGTTCGTCCAAGTAGCTATGGACTACAAAATCGCTGGGGAAGAGGAACTCAAGCGCCGTGAACGGCTCGGCATCACCGATGCCGAGCCGCTCCTGCCGCATCCCGATGATATCAAGCTCGACCTGCGGGTCGGCACCGCGCGCATCGTCGGTCCTATGACGAAGGAGGAGAACGTCGTCTACGATCTTTGGGTCGCGCAAGAGCAAGAATTGCTGGCGAAACTTGAGAAGCTAGAGGAAGAATTCAAAGTCGCCAAAAAAAATACGGTGAGGAAAAAACTTAGGAACGAGGTCGACCTGACCGCGGCAAGGCTGCGGGAGATCATCGCGAACCCGCCCGAGCAGATCGGCATAGGTTGAACTGTTGTTGCTGTTTCTGCAGGAGATGTATGACGGCGGGGCATCTCGGGCGGGACCCTGGAGCGCCCAGACCTGCGGGGGCAAGTATGACAGTGTTTCAGTGTTCGGTCGACGGATTTCGGTGAATCGCCCAGCACGAGCTTTGTCTCGACGCCAAAGCACGTTCGCAAGATTCTTGACGGAACGAAAATAAACAGAAGTTACTATGGAGCACCGTACCCCGGAGATTAAGGGCGCATTGTGGTGGCTCGAACGGAGAGCGAAGGGCTTTGCGCGTTGGACCGAGCACTCGGGCGAGCTAAAGGAGCGATTCGAAATTGCAATCGTCGACCCAGTCGATTCGGCCGAGGGCGGCGCAACCGACGGCCCCCGGCCTGGGCCGAGCGACGAGCCCAAGGTGGGCTAAGCCGTTCCTCCGGTCGGCGCGGTACAAATCGGCGCGTGGCGGACGCGGCTCATCGAAGTCCCACACCCTCGCGCAGAGCGCCGTGCTCCGCATGGGCCGGGCTGCTTCCAGACTACGTCCTAGGGCCGGTGCGGGTACTGTCAAGTTTCCACGGCCTGACGGCCACCCCGAATGAATGAAACGCGGTAGTCTCTGGAGGTGGCACCGGCTCAGAGGTCGGCTCAACGTTGGTACGACTGAGCCCGTTGTCAAGTTTGGCTGTGAGTCCTGCGCGTATCCCAAATTGCGTTTTCTATCCAGCTGGGATCAGGGATGCCAGTGACTGGATATCGGGGAGTGGCCGTTAAAACGCTCCGTCACGTACCTGTCTCTTGGCCCGGCCGCCGCGATACCGTATCACCCGGTCCGGCGTGACGGATTCGTTCTCCGGGAGGGGCGTGTCGCCTTTTTGATTCCCCATCTCAAGGACGCTCTTGAGTCGCTTGAGCTCCTCGGCGCCGTCGAGCGCTTTGCTTCCCTCCGCGTAGTAGTCGAACCAAGGCAGTCCATTGTCCGTATAGGTCTTCGCGGTCGGCGGGGGTGTGGGAGGCTTCTCTCCGGTGATCGCTTCCCACACCAGTGAGTTGGCCATGTGCACGTAGCAGCGACTGCCCGCGGTTCTATCCCACTCGTCGATGCCGAAGGGATCCTCGAAGATCTCTTGCTTCATCTGCCCACCCGGGGCCAGCCCCATGTCAGCGCTCGCGGGGCTGGAGCAAACGTGGTCCTCTGATTCGCGCGCATACACTACCTCGGGGCGCTCTGGGAATCGGCGCTCGAACACGTCTCGTCGCATGGGATGTACGAGGATTTGGAGCCCACCATACTCAGCCTTCCCGGTCACTTGTTCCTCGGCTGTGTATCCACCACCCAGTGGCATTGCCACGAATTGCCGAATGATGCCCTTGTCGACACAGAAGCCGTCGAGCCAAGGCTGTTCCGGGACGACCATGTAGTTTTGCGGGTTCGTGCCCAGCGCGTTCGTCCACGTCTTCCCCGTGACCGCGTCGATCTTTCCCACAGCGACTTTCACCGCGAACGGGTACTCGGTGCCGTGCCCATCGACCCAGGTCCCGTCGAGGTATATCCATAAGGCCTCGGACTGATACATCGGCAACAGCACACCCCCGTGGGTTACCCACGGAGACGGGACATGCGTCCCGAAGTCATCGACATGCTTGAGCGGAAAGGTTCCCAAGCCGGGCGGCAGGAAGTGCACCTCTCCGTCGTCAGGGATACGCAGGGTGCGCTGGAACTCGATGCGAAGTTGTGCCTCCGGATGGACTTCCGGAAACGAGAAGTTTAGACCGTCATCGATCAATTCCACCATTGAGTGTTCTCCTTTTCTTTACCAGTCTCCGTCACGTACCTCGCGTACGATTCGAGGATCGCGTGGTCCGGCAAGCTCTTCAGCTCACGAATGATCTGCGCCATGAGAGTTGGCCGGCGACGGATGATGTCTTGAAGGTCCCGGGACACCTTCCCAGCCAGAGCCAGCAGTATGTCCGGGTCCTCGCCAAGGTCCTCAGCCAGCGCTCGAATCCTGGGCTCGGAGGGCGGGGCTTCATAGCCGCGCTCAACCTTGCTCAGATATGACGGTTGGACTCCAATCCGGGCGGCGACCCGACGGACTGAATACTGCGAGTCCTTCTCTCGTTTGGCCTCTCTCAGCCTCCGAACGTGAGTACCGAAGTTGGTCATAGGATATAGTATATACTACATACTATACACTATACACTATACACTATACACTGTGCACCGTTCCTGGAGCGGCTCGGCGCTTGCCTGTCCGGCCGGAAGGCACATTGGCGCCCTCGGCCCGGTCGCAAACACAGACACTAAGCTGCTGATTTATGGGCTATTTCAAAAAGGCCGAGTTTTGGCACAGGGCGGGAAGGGCGCACGTCGGCGAGTTCTGTGCTAGCCTATGCTGGCGCGGCGCCCACGAAGCAGGCTGGCTAGTTGTTGTCGGCGTCGCCCAACAAGGAGGTTTCGATGACTCGACGACGTAGTTGGAACGCGGTGTGCGCAATGTTGATGCCGACGTTGCTGGTCACCGCGGCGTGTGGCGACACCGACAGTCCCACCGGACCGAGCCAGAAGAGTCTCGGGTGGTCGTTCAACGGACTCCAGAATCTGGGTCCTGGGTTCGTCTACGAGGGCTGGATCCTGGTGAACGGCAATCCCGTCTCGACGGGCACGTTCACCGTCGGTGACGATGGCAGCTTGAGTCAACGCAACTTTTCCGTCGATGAGGCCACGCTCTCGTCTGCGACGAAGTTCATCCTGACCATCGAGCCGTCGCCAGATTCCGACCCCGCGCCGTCGGCGACGAAGTATCTCGCTGGTGACTTCGCTGGAAACAATGCAGCGCTTTCTGTGGCGGACGCTACAGCGCTGGGCACCACCTTCGCTTCCGCGTCCGGGAGCTTCATCTTGGAATCACCCTCCACTGGTGTAACGCGTGACTACGCGTCCGGTATCTGGTGGCTCGACCCTGCTGCTGGTCCGGGCGCGTCGCTGGTGTTGCCGGCGTTGCCGGCGGGCTGGATCTACGAGGGCTGGGTGGTCGGCCCCGAAGGCCCGGTGTCGACGGGCCGATTCACTCAGGTGATGGGTGCCGACTCGGACGCGGGCGGACCGACGGCCGGTCGGAGAAGCACGCCGCCATTCCCAGGGCAGGACTTCATCATGCCACCGGTTTCGCTGATCGGCTATCAGGCCGTCGTGTCGATCGAACCAGATCCGGACGACAGTCCTGGACCCTTCACGTTGAAGCCGCTGGTGGACATGAACATTCAAGACGTTGGGCCGGGCGTCCTCCAGCGCATGGCCAACATGGCGACCGGCTTCCCAACAGGGACCGCTACCCGCTGATCTGCGTGTTGCGCGCCGGACGTCAATCCGAGGCTGGCTCACCCACAAGGAAGTTAGACTGAACGCAAGGAGCTTCAGGATCAAGTCGAAGGACTTCAAGAGATGATTATCGAGAAAGCTCCGCCAAGTATGGGGACGGTGGGGTGCGATGGCGAACCGTATACTTGGAGACGGCAGCCTGAGAAATGGAGACCGATTGACAGGCGCGCCGTTCTCTACTCCCGAGTCTGCGGCACCATCGTGAGCGCGGGTCTTGAACTCGTTCGTGTTTTTGGACACGACGCCTAAGAAGAAGTCCCTAGACCGATCCGCAGATAGTTGGCAGGACTGCAGCTGGAGCTTATCGAGGCTAGTCCACGCGGTTTCGAACCGCGCACTTTACTCCTGTCCGCGACGCTCTCAGAGAGCGCCCGAGCACGGAAAGCCGGGAGGCGGCCGAAAGTGCACGCTTCGCCGGATCCCGTCCTGTGCCAAAACTCGAACCTTTTGAAATAGACCACAAATCAGCAGCTTAGACGCCCTTGGAATCCGCGCAGAATCCAGGGTATTTCGCGCCGCAGGGCTGACTTCCGACCCATGGGCTGGCGGATGAATAAATAGAAGGTACAACCGACCACGGCCTACTACACCCACCTCGCCCGCGATACTGTCAAGGCCTCCGGCGACAGCACCGACCGCGACCCGGATGCTGCGGAATAGCGGAGTCTCGCCGAACCTTACGGATCCCAGGGCCGTTATTGGCGTGCCCGAAGATCCAGAAAGTCCCCTGGCTTCAAAATCGGAATGTCGTGAAACGGGGACATCTCCAGAAGGTCCCGGTCCCCAGTGATCAGACAATCCGCTTCACCCATCAGCGCCGTCTCAAGCAGCTTGTCGTCATCCGGATCGCGACACCCCGACTTAGCACCTGCTATCGACACCCATTCCGAGACCTGTGCTCCGCAAAAAGTCTATCCGGCGTTGATTGCGCGGGTTAGACCTACCGTGTCCTTGCGGTAGTAGTGCGTGAGAACGTGGGGGCGATTCGGTAAGCTGAACGCCGGGTGTGTTGTTTTTCTCGCGGGCAGAGAGAGAGGGAAAAAAGGACTGGACAAACGCTGGCTGACTGTGTAACCTCAGGCTGGGAGGAAAACAGTGACCCAGGCAGGAAACGCTGCACTCGACACCGCAGCCAAGCGACCCACCTTTTGCGGCACGACCGTGACCGCCGAGGAATGGAGCGTGCTGACGGAGATCATCGCCACGTGTGGTCTGTCCCGGCACGAGCTGGCGCGCACGATCTGTGAGGGCCTGGGGTGGGTTCGTCGGACGGCAATCTCAAGACCCGGGAATGCTACGAGTACCTGGAGGTTGTCGAAGCGAAGGGGCTGGTGACGTTGCCCCCGCGTCACGAGCAGCGGCGCCGCGGACCGACGAGCATCCACTACACGAAGGCTGGTCGCGAGCGGCCACGGCGTGAGGGCAAGCTATCGGACGTCGCTCCGGTGATGCTGGGCTTGGTGGCGAACGCTGAGGAGCGAGCGCTATGGAGGGAACTGGTCGCGCGTTACCACTACCTGGGCCACAAGGTGGCCTTTGGCGCGCACCTGCGGTACTTGGTCTGGATGTCGAATCCTCGGCGGGAGCTCTGTGGGTGCGTGCAGTTCTCCTCGGCGGCGCGGTGGCTTCAGGCGCGTGACGGCTTCATCGGTTGGGATGACGCAACGCGGCAGAAGAACCTTCCCCGGGTGGTCAACAACAGTCGGTTCCTGATCCTGCCGTGGCTTTCCATCAAAGGCCTCGCGAGTCACGTGCTGTCGTTGGCAGCGCGAGTGGTGGTCGATGACTGGGAGGAAGCCTACGGGGTGAGGCCGGTGTTGCTCGAGACGTTTGTGGAGAGGGAGCGTTACGAGGGGACGTGCTATCTGGCAGCGAACTGGGTGGAGGTGGGAGTGACTTCGGGCCGGGGCCGGATGGACCGGCACAAGAGAAAAGCCGAAGCGGTGAAAACATGCTTGGTGTATCCGCTGGTGCGTGAGTTTCGCCGAGAGCTCGGCGTTTCGCGATGAAGGTTCGAGCGGGCCGAGCTCCTGCGCCTGGAAGAGCGGCTGTCGAAAGGGGAGATTCCCGAGGATGCGTGTCCGGTGCTGCTCGAGGCGGTGCGTCATCTGCTGCGATGTCGCCATCGTCGAGGCGCTGGCATGGCGACAACGGAACGTCGCGCGAAACGCACGAAGGCAAAGGGGAAAGGGAAGAACAAGGGCCACGGGCGCAACGGGGCCAAGGACTACCCTGGTGCCGAGCACGTAGCGGTTTCGCATCCCGAGCTGAAGGCGAGCGGCCCCTGCCCCGAGCCACTGTGCCGGGGCAAGCTCTACGACACCCATGCGGCGAACAAGGATGTGGAGCTGAAGGCTCAGCCGCCGATCCAGGCGACGGTGTACGAGCGCCAGATGCTGCGATGCGCAAGTTGCCAGAAGACGTTCACAGCGCCACTTCCGTCTCAGGCCTGGGCGAGCAAGTACCATCCGAGTGTGAACGCGGTCGTTTCGGTGTTGCGCTACGCCATGGGCATGCCCCACCACCGCCTGGCGCAGTGGCAAAAGTGGGCGGGGGTTCCGTTTGCCGCCTCCACGCAGTTCGAGCGGGTCGAAGCGATGGCGAATGCCGTGTTCCCGGTCTTCCGCCACATGGAGACGATAGCCGCGAACCGGCCGCTGGTTCACAGTGACGACACCGGCGCACGGATCCTCACGTTGATGGCGGAGAACGAGACCTTGACTCAAGGCAAAGGCGAGCGCACGGGCATCTTCACCACGGGCATTGTTGCCCGCGGCTTGGACGCCACGCTTGCTCCGATCATCCTGTACGCGAGCGGACGACGGCATGCGGGCGAAAACATGGACCGGCTCCTGAATCAGCGCACCGTTCAGGAGAGCGATGTCATCCATATGGCCGACGCCTCCTCGATGGCACCGCGCTCGCCGCGACGGATTACCGCCAAGTGCATGGTGCACGCACGCCGCTACTTCTTCGAGGCCGAGCCAGCCTTCCCCGAACACTGCGAGCGGGTGCTCGAGGACATCGCGACCATCTACCGCAACGACGACGAAACGCGCGACATGACCCCCGATGCGCGGCTTGCATATCACCAGCAACACAGCCGGTCGGTGATGGATGCGCTCTACGAGTGGATCGAAAAGCAGTTCCGCGAGCGCGTGGTGGAGCCCAACAGCCGCCTTGGAAAAGCCTTTTCCTACGTCGAAAATCACTGGCAAGGGCTAACCCGCTTCCGCGAAGTGCCGGGCGTGCCCCTCGACAACAACGAGGTCGAGCAGGAGCTGAAGCCCTCACAACGGCATCGCAAGAACTCGCTCTTCTTCAAGACCCAGGCAGGCGCCGACGTGGGCGACGTGCTCCTGAGCATGATCCGCACCGCGGTAAAAAACGGTGTCGACCCGGTGCACTATCTGACGAACATCTCCATGCACGCTCGAGACGCTAGAGCAGCACCCGAGTCGTGGCTGCCTTGGAGCTACCAGAAGACGTTGGAAAGGCTCAACCGACCCGCCGCCACGGCTCGGCCATCCCCGCTCGCAGCGGAAGTCCGTTGTAGATAAGCACCGCCAACTGCTCGGCGGGTAGCGCCGCAACGCCATCCGTCGTCTGACGCGGCCACCACTGCAGGCGCCCCTTCGAGAAACGCTTCTGGCACAACCAAAAGCCCTGGCCGTCGTAGACCAATAGTTTGAGGGCCGTGCCTGAACAGTTGCGGAAAACGAATAGCGTTCCGAGGAATGGGTCGAGCTGGAACTGTTGCCGGCACACACAAGCCAAAGAATCGATGCCCTTGCGGAAATCGACGGGCTCGCAGGCAACCAGCACCTTCAGCTGGGGAACGAGCTGGATCATGCTCGGGAGCTGCCTTCCAGCGCGCCGAGCACGAAACGACACACGGCTTCGACCAACTCATTCTCACCCTCGCCGCTCGCCGTCACGACCGTGAGGCTCCCCGCTGCGCTCTCCACCGTCAGACGGCATCTGCTCGCTCCATGCTGAACCTCGCCGAGCGGCGGTGTCATCATGCCGCCCCCTAAGCCCATGCCGAACTGCGGCAGCTCGACGAACGCGTTGCCACTTGGAGCTAACGCCGTGACCCGCTCCGCCGCGCTCCGATCCTGTACTGTGCGCGGGGACCGACCCGTAGCACCCGTTCGCCCGTGCCCCTTGAAACGCTTCTCGCCCACAACAGCCCCTCCACTCTCTCGGACCTGTTTGAATCGCGCCGCATTGACTCGGAGATGACTGCAGATCGTGCTCGGCGCATACCGATCGAGCAACCCCAGCGCCGCTTTCCACAACTCCTCCGGGATCAGCCGTCCGTGTGGCTTCGCCCGCCATGCTTCGAACTGTTTCACAACGTCTTCGAGTTCTGCCTTCTTTGAGCGCATCGATGGCCTCCTTGAGCAATCTCTCCGCTCAGCTTACGAACCCAACAGCACCTAAGTCACGCACTGCTGCCGCAAGGACACGACCTACCATAGTCGACTGCTTCTGGCCGGTTTTCTTTTTTGCGGATCACAAGTTCGCCAATCTCATACAGCTCGAGTTTATGGAAGGGAGGGGTGGCGAGCTGTCAGTCTCCGAAGCGATAGGTCAGTGCCACCTTGAACCGGCGCCCCTTCGGGTCGTGCGTGAAGCCGTCGTACGACTGCTCGATGTTGGCCCATGGCGGCAAAGTGCCGGTCAGGTTCAGCGCATAGAGCGTGATGTCGATCCCGCTGCCTGGGAAGCGCCACAGGAAGCTCGCATCCCATGTCAGGAACGGGTCGATGCGGGGGACGGTGGTGTTGCTGCCACGGTCCCCGTAGGACGAGATGTAGCTCACATAGTTCGCGAAAGTGTATGTGTTCCAGGTGTACGAAGCCGACCACCGGCTCTTCCAGCGGGGCAGCGGCACCGCGATCGGGTGGGCGAAGTTCAGGTAGCCGGCCGTGTTCCGCTTGGCGTAGAGCGTCAGGTCCGTACCCTCCAGCATCAGGGCCTTTGTCTCGTACTCCACCGTGTAGGTGGAGTCCCAACTGGCCGATAGCTGGCCCGGTCCCGCGTCGAACCGGGTGGCGAAGTGCGTGTCGATCCCGGAGGTCGTGAGCCCCGGCCAGTTCACGAGGTCAATCTGGACGCGCTCAAGGTTCGCGGCGGCGCACCTGCTCTCAGGCATCAGGTCCGAGGCCCTGCCTCCCGGACAGATGATGAATGGCGACACGGCCTCCTGGATCGCCGGATTGTCGCTGTTGTAGAGGCTGGTGATGGCATCGTAGGGCATCGAGCCGATCACGTTCTCGAAGTCGTAGCTCCAGTAGTCGACCGTCGCTTCGATGCTCCCCTCCAGGAAGAGCACGGCGCCGACGTTGTAGGTGAACGCCTGCTCGGGGAGGAGGTCAGGGCGCCCGAAACGGTCCACTGCCTGGTAGGCGCCTGTCTCCGAGATCCACTCGAGGGTCGTCAGTGGGCTGAGGTTCAGATCGTCGAGCGACGGCGTCCGGAAGGTGGTCTGCACCGAGCCGCGCAGCGCCAGGGAGTAGTCCTGGTTTTCGGCGACCTGCAGGCGCCCGCCGATCTTCGGGTCGAAGCTACTGACGTGGCGGCCGGCGACGTTGTAGAACTCGTAGTTCGCAGCGATCTGCGTGTCGACCCTGGGCCCAACGCTCAGCGCGAGCTCGCCGAAGAACCGCTGCACCTGCTGGTCCGCGTCATAGGGGCGGTGGATGTTGGTGAAGAGGTAGGGGCCGAACCGGTCGCCCGCCGCGCAGCCCGCATCGCCCGCCACCGAGCAGGGGTTCAGTGTGGCGTCGCCGGCATCGTTTGGATTGCCGTCGGCGCGCATCGCGCGGTACTGGTACCCCACGGCGAAGTCGGCCACGTTCTCGACCAGGTTGCCGCTCAGCGTGGCGTCCGCCACGAACAGGTCGGTCGTGCTGACCAAGTTCACTTCTTCGTTGAGCCATAGTCGCAACTGCTCCGGGTTCGCCAGGCCGGCGACGTAGTCGGGATTCGGCGTGTTCTCGAACGGCGAGTCCGGTTGGTCGGAGTACTGGACGGCGTTGCTGAACGGGTTGTAATACATACACGGGCCCTGGCCCGCCACGGCGCCGTTGAGTGCTCCGAGCACCATGCCAGCTGGGGAGGTCTGATCCGCCACGACGCCGACGGCGCAGTCCGGCCCGCCAAAGCCGCGGAAGGCCCGGAAGACCCGGTCGGTGTATACCGCCGGCAGGTTCAGATTGCCCTTGGCCCGGGAGTAGGAGACGCCGACGTCCCAATGAGCATCCCGTCCCCCGAGCAGGAAGTCGCCGTCGACCGACCCCGCGATCCGCTGGGTTCGGGACTCTCGTCTCAGCCTGCGCCCGGGACCTGAGTTCCCAAACGGACGGCCGTTGAAATACCAGAGGTCGCTGCTGGCGCAGGCGCTGCTGGGGTCGGCCTTCCCGTCACCTGCGTAGCCGGAGCAGAACGCCTGCCGTCCCGGGTGGTCGGGCGCTACCTCCATGATGGTGGTGCTCGTCAGCGGGAAGGGCGGGTACGATGGCGTCGTGTACCAGTTCGGAATCGTCGCATTGGCCCAGAGACCCTCGACGTGGTAATTAGTCCGCGCGTTCAGGGGGCCATTGAGCTCGACGAAGGCGCGGGTCTGTTGCTGCTCGTCGATTAGATTGTCGTACGGCGCGTAGCGGAACCGGCAGGTCCAGCCCTCGTCCTGGCCACCGAATTCCGTGCACCGGGGATCGAAGACATCGGCCGTCCATGGAACCGGGGCCCCGACGGCGAACGTGCCAGGATTCCCGATGCTGGACCATCCGGCGCGGTTCCCCCCGACGTGCGTACTCAGCCGATCAAGAGTCCAGGGACGCTCCGCCATCTGCAGCTCCTGGCGGCCGACCCGTTCCGCGGCGAGTACCACGCTGGAATTGCCGATCCGTCCGCCCCAGATGCCGGCGACGGTCGTATCCCCCGCGCTGTCGAAGTAGTCATGCGAGACGTTGAGCTCCAACCCCCGGAAATCACTGCGCGTCACGAAGTTGGCGACGCCGCCGACCGCGTCGGAGCCGTAGGTCGCCGCCGCGCCCTCCTTCAGCACCTCCAGCCTGCCGACCGCGATCGCCGGAATAGTGTTCACGTCGACGAAACGCCCGCCGATGAGACGCGCGGGGACCGGCACGTGACGGCGGCTGTTGATCAGCACGAGCGTCCGCGAGGCGCCGAGGCCGCGCAGGTTGACGTTGGCCACGTTCTCGGTGAGTGTCGAGGGCTGGTTGGAGTTGTACCAACTGCTCCGCTCGCCGATCACGCCGTGGCTCACGCTCAGGTTCTTGAAGAGATCGACGAGTTGCGTGGACCCTTGCTGCTCAATCGTGTCGCGGCTGACCACCACGACCGCGTGGGGCATGTTGATCGCGGGCGCGTCGATGGCGGTGCCTGTCACCGTCACGGTCACTTCCTCGAACAGGCCGCCGACCCGCAGGCTGACGTCCACCGTCGGCGCGGACGCGGCGGCCAGCTCGACGGTACGCGCCAGCTCCTCGAAGCCTGGCAGTGTGAACGTGATGGTGTACGCGCCCGGCGGCAGCGCCTCGAACGCGTAACTCCCGTCCCCATCGGTTACAACCACGTGCGGGCCGCCGGCCAGCGCGGGTCCCGCGGCTGCGACGGTCACGCCAGGCAGCACACCACCGGTTTCGTCGGTGACCGTGCCCGCTATCCGGCCGTCTTGCGCGCTAGCGGCGCACGGGGCCACCAGCAGGCACGTCACGATCAGAGCGGTCCTCATTGCTACCCTCCCCGCGTCACTCGGGCTGCGAATATGACGCGCCGCTCACACGCCGCCGCCGTGGAGAACATCTACATTTTTACATTATTTTATGTGACATCGGTGTGATTCTTAAAGCTATTATCGTGAAATACTTGTTCCGCCGATGCTGAACAAATGGTGCAGCGTCCGGATTAAGATCCTCCCATCCGATATGGCGGGCGTCGCCATGATGACCTCACCCATCGAGTTCGTGGCGAGCAGTTCGAACTCGGGGCCGGCTTTGACGACGAATACGTCCCCATCCTCACTCGAGAAGTTAGAGCCGCCCGTCCGCCACCACCGGTGAGCTGCTGAATCCGCCGCCCATGTGCCGGAGACGCGCACGATACACGCGCTTGCCGGTCTTGGCCTCGTAACACCCGAGAATGCCGCTCACGTTCACCGCGTAGAGGTACTCGCCATACACGATGGGCGTCGGCGTATAGGAGCCGCCACGGTTCTTGCTCCAGGCGACGAACCCGTTGGTGTCTTCGCCCTCCCCGAGGCTGATGTCGCCAACGGCGTTCGATCGGATCGCGTAGATGGGCTGAATGCCGCTGTAGCCGCTGGTGACGAAGATGAGATCGTGCCCGGCGACCGGAGTCGGCGTGACGTTCCGCGTCCCCGCCGAGAGCGACCAGAGCTCCTTCCCGGTCATCGGATCGTAAGATCGAATCCGCTCTCCGCCGTTGGTGATGAGCTGGACCGGGATGGGTTCATCACCGCGAGCCCTCGCGCCCAAGGAGCGCCAGACGGTGCACGATACCTTGAACTCGGAGCGATTCGTGGACCAGGCCCCCACAGAGGTCTACGCGACGTTACTGGACGAGGGTAAGTACCTGTGCTCAGTGCGCACCATGTATCGCATCCTCGAGGAGCATGCCGAGCTGCGAGAGCGGCGCGATCAGCTCCGCCACCCAAACTACGAAAAGCCGGTCCTTGTGGCGACGGGAGCCAACGAGGTTTGGTCCTGGGACATCACGAAGCTTCTCGGTCCCATGAAATGGGCGTACTTCCACCTGTACGTGATCATGGACATTTTCAGCCGCTACGTCGTGGGGTGGATGGTGGCCGAGCGAGAGAGTGCGGAGCTTGCGAAGCGTCTCATCAACGAGACCTGTTCGAAGCAGGGAATCGTTTCAGGGCAGCTGACGCTTCACGCCGACCGCGGCACGTCGATGAAATCCAAGCCGCTAGCGATGCTCCTCTCAGACCTCGGGGTGACGAAGACCCACAGCCGTCCCCACGTTTCCAACGACAATCCTTACTCGGAGAGTCAGTTCAAAACACTCAAATACCGTCCCGAGTTCCCCAAGCGGTTCGGGTCGGCCCAACACGCTCGCGACGTTTGTAGAGATCTGTTCGGCTGGTACAACACCGAGCACTATCACTCCGGCATCGGCCTGCTTACACCCGAGTCGGTGCACTACGGCCGGGCGGCGACGATCGTCGAAGGTCGCCAACAGATGCTCTTGGACTTCTTCGAAGCCCATCCAGAGCGTTTTGTGAAGGGAACGCCGAAACCGCCCGAAATACCCTCAGCGGCGTGGATCAATCCGCCGGCGACGAAAACGACGCCTCAGATTGGCGCACAAGCCACGTCCGAGGCCTTCGACGACCTGCAGGTACCCCTGATTTGCAACGTTTACGGGGATCCCGTCGTCTCCGACTCGGCCGCCTCAGTGACCCGCACGCAACAGAACCACGCGGGTACTCAGGGAAACCCGGCGTGACGGTTCGTCCGCCGCCCACCGCACGTGGGCCCCTTCACCGACGGCGACACATAAGCGGTTGCTCACTAAATACACGATCTCGGTGTCTCAAAGTCATTGACAATTACCGCGAGGCACTTCCCACGGCACACATCAGGAGGAGCACGATGGCGCGGACGGTGAGTTTCATGATCGGGTCGTCGGTCCAAGCCCATATCACCGACACTTAAGTTAGCGGGACCGAGGGCTATGGACCTCCTTTATTAATACAGAGGAATCTAGCCGCGGCGGCGGCATCCGTCAACGCCCATGAACGCGGAGCGGCGAGCGACGAGGAGCGGTAAGATAGCTTCGATTTTCTGGAAAGGAGCAACCCATGTGCCGTCCGGATCCGCTGGTCGTTTTCGTCGCTCTCGCAACCGTTCTCTCGAGCTCGTCCCTCGCGGCCGAGAGGCCACTGGTCGCCGGAAGAAATGCCGCCGTTTCGGCGGGGCATCCGCTGACCACCGCGGCCGCGGTCGAGATCCTGCAACAGGGCGGAAACGCTTTCGATGCCGGTGTCGCGGCGCTTCTGGTCGGTGGTGTCATCGAGCAGGATCTCTATGGCCTCGGCGGCGAAGGCCTCGTGCTCGTCTATCCCCGAGACGAGGGAAAGGTCACCTCGATCGTCGGCCAGGGTTGGGCGGCCAAGAACGCGACCATCGAGTGGTACCAGGAACGCGGCAAGACGCTGGAGGGCTCGGGTCTGGATCCGGCCGTCGTGCCGGGCGCACTTCACGCGGCGCTCACCGTGCTCGAGAAGTGGGGCACGATGCGCTTCGAGCAAGTCTCGGTTCGTGCGATCGAGTACGCGCGAGACGGCTTTCCGCTCCGTCCCCGCACCGCCACGGCCATCGAGAGCCGACGCGACTTCATCAAGAAGTGGCCCGACAACGAGCGGTTCTGGATCAAGCCGGACGGATCGCTCTATCAACCGGGCGAGACGATCGCCTTCCCGACGCTCGCGCGCACGCTCTCGCGGATGGTCGAGGCCGAGCGACAGGCGCAGTCGAAAGGCCGCGAGGCCGCCATCGTCGCCGCCAGGAATCGATTCTACAAAGGCGATATTGCGCGGGAGATGGTCGCGTTTCTCGAAAAACACGACACACCGTTCGCGCTCGACGATTTCGCCGAGTACTTTGCGCGTGTCGAGGAGCCCGCCGTCGTCACCTATCGGAACTACACCGTCTACAAGCAATCGTTCAACAGCCAGGGACCGTCGCTACTGCAGACATTGAATCTCCTCGAGACCTTCGACCTCCGCTCCATGGGCCACAACAGCGCCGACTACCTGCACGTCCTCGTCGAGGCGCTCAAGCTCGCTTACGCCGATCGAGACAGCTACTACGCCGACCCGGAGTTCGTGAACGTACCGGCGAAGGGCCTCTTGTCGAAAGATTATGCCCGGGAGCGGGCGAAGCTCATCGATATGACGAGCGCCTCCGAGCTCATGCGAGCCGGGAACCCACTGCCCTTCGACCCGGACGTGGCTGAGTGGCCTTTCTGGATCGCCGGACCGCGTGTCGCAAGCGATGGACCCGTCGACGAGGCGGCGCTCGAGGAGGCGAGCCTCAAGGACACGACGCACATCGCCATCATCGATCGCGACGGCAACATCTTCGATGCCACGCCGAGTGGCGGCTGGACCCGGGGTGCGGTGATCCTGGGCGAGACGGGCATCGGCATGAGCGTTCGTGGCGAGCAGTTCTGGCTGGACGAGACAAGGGCGAACCAGCTCCGGCCGAGGTCGCGCCCCCGCTACACGCTCACTCCGAGCATCGTTCTCAAGGACGGTGAGCCCTTCCTTGCGATCGGTACACCGGGCGGAGACAACCAGGAGCAGACCATCGTCCAGACGTTTCTGAACATCGTCGAGTTCTGGGACGAGTGGTATCCGAACCTTCACACCGCCATCGAGATGCCGCGCGTACAGACACTCCACCAGTACGGCTCGTTCTGGCCGCACGAGATCGCTCTCAACCGTTTACGGATCGAGGAGGGTGTCGGGGAGGATGTGATCGAGGCCCTCAGAGCGCGAGGTCATGACGTGGAGGTCGTACCGGATTTCGCCGTTTCCGGCTGCTCGACCGCGGTGATGATCGACCCCGCAACCGGAAACCGCATCGCCGGCGCCGACCCGAGGCGCGATTGTTACGCGATGGCGTACTGAGTCAATTCGAAGGAACACGCTCCTTCAGCTCTTCGAACCAGTTCAGGACGACATGGATCCGCTGTTCGGTGACAGCAGACTCCTCCTCGCGTCGCAGCATCACGAAACGACCATCCCTCGCGACATCGTAGTTTGCCGATACACCCCCGCCCATCCGCTCATAGGAACCCTCGAATAGCAACACGGGTCGAGAGGGCGTGAGCACTGGTTCGGCCGCAATGGCCACCGCCAACATCTGGTCACCGTTGCGATAGAAGAGCTCCGTCCCGTCGCGCGACCACACCGGCTCGTCGCCGCCGTCGGCGGAGATCTGCTTTTTACCTCCCAGCTCCGGGAACGACTGCACGTAGATTTGCCGCTCTCCCGACTCGTCGGAGGTATAGGCGACCCATTGACCGTCTGGCGAGACGCTCGCGTGGAGCTCATCAAACGAAGTTCCCAACAGAATCGCTGTCTCTCGATCGCCATCGAGAGAAAGAACTCCGATATCTCTCCCGGTTTCCGCCCTCTCCCGGAAGACCAGTGTCTTCCCGTCCGCCGAGAAAGAGTCCGGGACACGGTAGGCACCCTCCGTCAGTTGTTCCGCGACGCCGCTACCGTCCGACGGCCTCCAGAAGATATCGTAGTCTCCACCAGCTCGCGTCGAGGCGAAAGCGATCCGGCTGCCATCCGGTGTCCAAATGGGTCTGCGCCCGCCTTCGAACGTCAGTCTCGTCAGGACCTCTCGGTCCAACTCCAACAGCCAGACGTCGGCGGCCCCAGCGCCGATCTCGATGGCCAGCCGCTGGCCATCCGGAGAAAGACGCGGCCGCTGATAGGGCCGCCGCGGCTCCGCCATGGGCGTGGCGTTGCCTTCCCGATCCACCCACACCAGCGCAAGACCTTCCCGGGTCTCTCGCGGGAGATACGCAAGCGCTCCAGTGCCAGAGAAGGCGAATTGAGTCACACCGCCTAGGGGTGACGGTGAGATCCAGATATCCTCGACGAGAGGCACCGGGCCGCCCGTGATCTCGAGCCGGTCCACATCGAACGGCACCGCAAAAAGTGTCGACTCCAGGCCATAGACCAGGTGCCCGGTGGGAACGTAGCGCCCGTACGTGCCTTCTTGGATCAAGACCCGTCGTTCCCCCGTTTCGAGAGACTGGACGACGATCTGTGCAGTCTGTGCACGCGATGGCAAAAGGCTGAAGAGAACAGCCTTCCCGCCCGGCAGCAATTGGGGTCCGAAGCTCAGAAGGTCATGTGAGTCCTCCAGGGGCACTAGAACCTCCGGGGTGCCCCCGTTGGCGGAAACGCGCAGGATGCCCCCTCCACTCTGCGCGAAGACAATCGTGTCCTCGGCTTCCCAGCTCGCGCCCCTAGGATTCCCGACCTGGCACAAAGCAACCGGTGCGCCACCATCGATTGTTACTTTCTTGAGCTGGCCGTCCGCCCAGAAGCCCACCCACAGGCCGTCCGGCGAAAAGAAGGGACCTCGGGCTCCGTCGGTGCCGCGGATCGGTGAAGGCTCCTCGCGATCCATCGCACGCAGGTAGAGCTGATCGTCGGCGGTGTACACGACGTGTGTTCCGTCGGGGGACATCGCAAGGGCATGACGACCCCGAGGGGAAATGGAGCTGCCCGGTGGTAAACGTATGGAAAAACGCGTGACGGGTCGCGGCCCGGGCGACTCGGATGAGGCGAGAGACCAAAAGAGCAGGCCACCGAGCGCGAACAGAAGCGAACCGGCGAGCGCGAGTGGCCATTGGTCATTCGGTGTCTTTGCGCAACCTAGGTCGCGGAGGTAGCCGTCCATTATTTTCTGAGCGCTCTCGTCGGTGGCCCGGAACGGCTCGCCTTCGAGGAGCATGTTGAACGGCTTCCAGGTCCCCCATGAGATCGATACAGTAATCCTCCTCCGTCAGCTTGTCTTCCCCCGGGCTCGAGAGCTGTTGGAGGTCGGGGTCGCGCACCTTCCGCGAGTAGTCGGCGAACGGTCCCGAGACCGCCAGCGAGGCGAGTAGGTCGTCCGTGGTCCGCAGGGCGTCCGGTTCCTTGGGCTCCTTCGGCGAAGCCTTTTTTAACAGGGGATGATAGATCGCCTTGACCAGGTCCTCGGCGTTATCCGGTATCTCGGCGGTGTTTTTCGGAGCCAGCTTCGTCAGGAGGCCCCGCTCGTGTCCCGAACTGATTCATGCACCAACGCCGCTCAGCAGGCGTACTGCGCCAGCAGCGTCGCCAGGACACCGATGGCGATGATGCCGAGCGCGATGCGCCACGAGAAGTTCGAGGCGAGTCCGCCCGGGGGGGGGCGGCCCTCCGGCACGTCGCCATCGAGCAGACGCGGGCCGTAGCCGGTGGGTCGTCTCGATCGCCAGCCGGACTTTTGCCGGGGCCTCATCTTGCCCCGGTTATCTCATACTGGGCGTCTCTTTCCAATTCCCGGGTAGTACGAGGTTCATTCGGATCGGGGCTAGTGCACGAACCCGCTGATACTGTCGGCAAATTCCAAGGTCATTTTTCGTGCTGGCAAGGCGCTCCGACGAAGTCATATCTAGATATTTCGACCGCCTTCCGCAGCGAGCCTGTCGAGCGGAGGGCTAGGCCGAAGGCCGAACTGCCACAATGCCGCAACGCCGCCAGCGCGGAAAAGGACGAGGAATTTGCGGCAGGATTAGCGGGTTCGTGCACTAGGCTTCCGGCGGCTCCAGGCCCGCTGCGACCAGGTCCAGGCGGGGCTCGGCGACGAGCCGGGAGAAGAGCTCTGAGACTTCCTCCCGGACGCGCGTCATTTCCGGCAGGCTCTTTCCAACGACGCGCGGCTCGGCGAAGACGACTTTCAGCGGGCCACGGCGCGGGAGCCACGTGCCGTCGCGCAGCCAGCGCCGGGTTCCGATGAGGGCTACCGGAACCACCGGAAGTCCGGTGTCCGCCGCCAGCTTGAAAGCACCCATCTTGAACGGTCGGATGCCGGCGGCGTAGGAGAATGTTCCTTCCGGGAACAGAACGAGCGATCGACCCTGCTCGATGAGCTCTCGCATGCGTGCCGAGGCCTTCGCGCTTTCCCGCGCGTCGAAGCGCGCCACGGGAAGATGGCCGAGCTTGTCGATGAAAGTGCCGACAAACGGCCACGCCGCCGCGTCGTCCTTTATGACGAAAGCGTAGTCGATGTCGAGTGCGGCCATGAGCGGTATGGGGTCGAGGTAGCTCGCATGATTGGCCACGAAGACGAACGGCCCCGCCCTCTCGCCCAGTCCGACCCGGTCGTCGAGCTCGAAGCGGAGACCGCTCAGGCGAAGGTAGAGCCGGGAGCCACCGACGAGACTTCGCTGCAGGAGCCGCCGGGGAGCGATCTTGGCCAGTCCCCACATGGGTGGTACGAAGGCTGCCGTGAGCGCGTAGGCGTAGAGGCCGTAGGCGAACCGACCGAGCCGTCGAAGCCCGCGGCCCACCTTCCCGGGGAGGGCGAGAGCGGTCACGCGCCAGAGGAACAGAAACGAAGACTCCGCGCTCTCGCCGAGAGCCCCTTCGAGGTAGAGCTCCCGGGCCGCGCTGCGACGAAGCTTTCCGCTCGAGGTCTTTGGGATGGTTCGCGGCGGCACGAGCGAAACGTCCTCTGCCGGAGAGCCCAGCAGATCGGTGAGCGTGGCCTGAATCGACGTATGGATCCGTCCTTTGGACACGTCGTCAGTGTCGCGCACCTCCGCCACCACCACGAGTTTTTCGCTGCCGGCTCGAGGATCCGGTGCCCCGAAAGCGACCACGCAGCCGCTTCGGACGCCCTCCACCGTCGAGACGAGCTCTTCGATCTCCTGCGGAACGAGGTTTCGGCCGGCTCGAATGATGAGATCCTTCTCCCGACCGGTGATGAAGAGCTCACCGTCCGCAAGGAAGGCGCGGTCGCCCGAGGCGAGCCATCCCCCCGGCCGTCGGATCGAATCGCTTGCCGCCTCGTTCCGGTAGTAGCCCTGCATGGCCGAGGGGCCACGGAACTCGAGATGCCCCACTTGTCGCTCGGGGAGCTTGCGTCCATCGTCGTCCACGATCCGAATCTGGTGTCCGGTAACCGCGGCTCCCATCGATACGCAGACGAGAGGATGCGCTTCCTGCTCCGCTCGGGCGCGAGCGAGGCCCTCGCTTTCGAAAGCCTCGCGCGCGATGTGTTCGACGCGAACGGCGGTATCCCGCTCCGGGGCGGACAGAATCAGCGAGCTCTCGGCGAGGCCGTAGACCGGCAGCATGCTCCCGGCCCGGAAGCCGTATCGCCCGAAGCGCTCGAGGAAGCGCGCGACGGTGCGCTCGGAGACCGGCTCGCCGCCGTTCAGCGCGCATCGCCACGAGCTGAGATCGAGACCCTCGACGTCCTCCTCGCGGATCTTGCGGGTGCAGAGCTCGTAGGCGAAGTTCGGAGCGGGCGAAATCGTGGCGCGTCTCGTGTGAATCGTCCACAACCACTGCTCGGGTCGCGTGAGAAATGCCAGAGGCGAGAGAATCGTTGTCGGGATCCCGAAGTAGAGCGGCGTCAGCCAGGCGCCGATGAGTCCCATGTCGTGGTAGAGCGGAAGCCAGCTCACGCCGATGTCCGTCGGTTCGATGCCCAACACCTCGCCAATCGCGCGGATGTTCGCGAGGAGGTTCTCGTGAGTGAGAAGAACGCCTTTCGGATCGCCCGTGCTCCCCGATGTGTACTGAATCAGCGCCCCATCCGAGGCGTCACTCTCTTCGGGCGAGACGGCGGAAGCCTCCAGAAGATCCGGAACGCTCACGACGTGCTCGAGGGCGTGCACCTCTTTTTTCAGGAGGGTTCCGACGCCCCGGGCCTGCTCGACGGTCACGAAGACTTTCGTTGCGGCGTTCGCGAGGATGCGCGCCTGGCGTCCGGCGAACTCCCGAATGCGATTCAGGCGAAACGGCGGATAGAGCGGTACCGGTATGGCTCCTGCGAGGAGAGTCCCCATGAACACCTGAAAGAAGGCCTCGCTCGTGGGGAGCATCAAAGCGACGGTATCGTGACGCTCGACACCCAGAGCGCGAAGGCCACCGGCGACGGTGAGCGCCTGGGTGAACAGGTCGCCAAAGGTGACGTTTCTCTCCGCGCCCCCTTCCTCGCGAAGAACGAGGTGCGTACGATCGGGCTCGACTTCGGCACGACGCTTCAACACGTCGCCGAGCGTGCGGGCGTGGGACGGCGGAGCGAGTCGCGTCGGCGTCCAGTCGAGCTCGAGCGCGGGCGAAGCCTTTTCGGAGCTCCCACCACCAAGGACGAGGCCGGCGAGATCCTGCACCGTCTCCGTTTCCGCGAGCGCGGTTTCCGGAAACCGGAGCTGAAAGTGACGCTCCAGTCGAGAAAGGAGCTCGACGCGTTCGAGGCTACCGAGTCCCAGATCACGCTCGAGGGACGCGCTGGGCTTCATCGCGGCGAGGGCGCGCTCGCCCTTGAGCTCGCGAAGAAGCTCCTCGAGGCAGACGATGGACTGGCGCTCGATCGATGCTGCTTGCCGGTCGGAAAAGCCCGCCGTGGACAAATCTCGCCTCCGTAGAGGGCACGAATCGTAGCACGGGGTGCGTGCCTACAGATACTGACGGTAGATGGGATTGGACAGGCAGTACTGCTGGATGGCGCGCGCGATCATGCGAACGTCCTCGACTTCCATTCGTTCGAAGCTGACGCCGAAGCCGGGTGGCAGCCCGTGAACGGGGTGCGTCTGCTGCTCCTGAACCCAGACGACGGTGCCCGGAAGGTTCAGCTGGAGAATGTTTCCGGGAACGCCAAAGCTCAGCACGAGCGAATCGTTGACGCTCAGCAGGTGGTCCGAGGCGACGTAGACACCTTTCAGCGAGAGGTCGAGCAGCATGCCGTCCCAGCTCTTCGAGTTCGTCTTCAGAGTGCACCGGCGTACGAAAGGAATTCGCAGGGTGGGCGGTGGCTCGAAGACACGTGGGCTCATCGTGACGGGGCCTCTGGCAGGGTGATGAACAAAACGGACCGTCGGATGGGGACAGAATCAGACTAGCGCCCGGCCCGAACGATGTCAATGCTCTAGTGAAATCGGGTGATTTACCGGATGGCAGCGAGTGCCTTCTGGACGGTCTGCTCCGCCGTCTCTGCCGGCTCGACTCCTTCGATGTCCCAGGTGCCGAGTCCGACCACCGGCTTTCCGAGCGTTAGCGCCATCGCGATCTCGGAGAGAGTGCCGTGTCGGCCCGGGAGGGCGATCAACGCGTCTGCGGTTCTCACGATGAGGTAGTTTCTGAAGTCGCCGAGTCCGGTTGCCACCGCACATTCGATGAACGGGTTGGCCGAGGCGCGATCGGTGCCGGGCAGGATGCCGAGGGTGAAGCCTCCGGCGGTGCGCGCGCCGCGCGCGGCCGCCTCCATGACGCCGCCGAGTCCCCCGCAGACAAGCGTCACGCCTGCCCGGGCGATGCCCGCACCGCCGCGATTCGTCGTGTGTCTTCCGTTGCCTCGGAGCCTCCCACCACGCCGATCTGTTTCGCTTTCCCCATTTCCGCGCGCCTCACTTTTTTGCGACCCCGTTCTTGACAGGGTGTTATTTTTGGTCGAACATATACTAAAATATGAAGTTACGCGTCTGCGTCAAATCGAACGCCGGAGGGTCATCCCAGCTTTAGAACGTTTCAGATCGAGCCTGCCGGGCGCGGCGCAAAACGTTGCCAGGCAGTCGGAGTCGGGGTCCTCGTCTGTCTCGAAGCAGGAGGCGCTCGGTGGACCGTAGCCTGCTGCTGAACGCAACGTACGAGCCGTTGCGGGTGATCACCTGGAAGAAAGCGATCATCTTGCTCGTGAAGGGCAAGGTCGAAGTGATCACGTCCCACGATCGTCTGATTCGGGGAGTCTCGATATCACTGGAGCTCCCCTCGGTGCTGCGACTGATCAGCCACGTTCGAGCTGCCCGTCAGTTTCACCAGGCTCCTTTCTCGAGAGTCAACATTTATCTTCGAGACAAGTACCGATGTCAGTACTGCGGCCAGAAGCGTTCCGTGACGGAGCTCACGTTCGATCACGTCATTCCGGTCTCGCAAGGAGGGCGGAAGGACTGGGACAATATCGTCACCTGCTGCGTAAACTGCAACCGCCGCAAGGGAGGGAAGACGCCGCAACAGGCGGGTCTCACCCTCCAGAGAAGACCTCGGCGTCCGTCTTTCTTGCCAGCGCTTCATATCACACTCGGAATGGGAGACGTCCCAGCGGCCTGGCGCGACTACCTGTACTGGGGCAAGGAATCCCCGGCCTAAGGGCCCTCAGAGTCGGTGAGCGGCGGATCTTTCCGTCGAGGGCAGTGGCCGAGGCCAGGGGCGATTTGCCTCGCGGCGTGGTGCCACAACGTAATTCCCGGAAGAAATGAGTCTCAGCGGCAGTCTCAAGACCATGGTGCTCGGGGACCTGCTGCAGTGGTGTGGGTCGAACCTCAAGACCGGCACGCTCCGGATCAAGCGAGGGCCGATCGAGAAGGCGCTGTTTTTCAAAGACGGTCGCCTGTTCTCCTCCATGTCGTCGAGTCCTCGCGAAACACTGGGACAGTTTCTCATTCGCGCGGGCAAGATCACGGAGGAAGAGCTCTTCACCGCGCTGATCCAGCAGGACACGACGAAGGAGCCGCTGGGACAGATCCTGATCGGTGCCGAGCTCATCACCGAGAGTGAGCTCGAGGAGCTGCTGCGCGTGAAGACCGAGGAATCGATCTACGACTGCTTCCTCTGGATGGAAGGGAGCTTCGCGTTCGACGACAACGTTCTGCCCGAGAAGATTCCCGTCTTCCTGCCACTGGAGCTCACCGGCGTCATCCTGGAGGGAGCACGCCGAACGGACGAGTGGGAGCGCATTCACGAGGCCTTCCCGAGTCGCCTTTCGACGTTCCGTGTCAAGCAGGACGCGGTGGACGCGGCAGGCGAGCTTCGGGACGAGGCGCACCGAATCCTCGATCTGGTCGAGCGCGGCAAGAGCATGGCGGAGATCTCGCTCGAGCTCCATGCCGTCGAGTTCTACGCCGCGTCTCGACTCCTGGAGCTTCACGGGCTTGGCCTGATCGAAGTGCACGAGACGCCCGAGGAGATGGACTTCGATCAGCAAGTCGAAGAGCTCAAGGTGCAGCTCGAAAAGGGCGTCGCCGCCTACAACGACGGAGATTACGAAGAGGCAGGGGCCGCCTTCGGCGAGGCGCTCGAGCTGGACCCACAGAACAAGTACGCGCGGCTGTTCCAGCTCAAGCTCAAGAAAGTCTTCGAGGATCTCGAGAAGGTGGCCGAGATCCCCCTGGAAGCGGTACCCCGACTCAAGCTCACCGTGGTCGAGCTGTCCCAGTTGGCGCTCGATCCCCAGGACGGCTTCGTGCTCTCGCGCGTCAATGGCGAGTGGGATATCGACTCCATCATCAAAATCTGTCCGATGAACCGCCAGGAAGTCCTTATCATCTTCAATAGGCTTATCGATCAGAACCTCATCGAGCTCGCCGACGAGGCCTAGTGCACGAACCCGCTGATACTGTCGGCAAATTCCAAGGTCATTTTTCGTGCTGGCAAGGCGCTCCGACCCGCCTTCCGCAGCGAGCTTGTCGAGCGGAGGGCTAGGCCGAAGGCCGAATTGTCTCGAAGTCATATCTAGATATTTCGAGCCGCCTTCCGCAGCGAGCCTGTCGAGCGGAGGGCTAGGCCGGGAGGCCGAACTGCAACCAATGCTGCAACGCCGCCAGCGCGGAAAAGGACGAGGAATTTGCGGCAGGATTAGCGGGTTCGTGCACTAGTACTGCGGTCCGTCTGATCTCCGACGGGTACGGGCACGCGTACGGGTTTCTGCCACAGAGGTTCCTCGGGAATTCCCCATGCTATGATGAATCCATCGAGCGACAGTGGGAAGACAACGTTGACTCCCTCAACCGTGAGAGTCCGAGAGACACGTCCCGAGCACGCGGTGCCGGGCGGGCGTCTCGTCATCCGCGGAGAGGGTTTCGATCCCAAACAGGCACACGCCTGTCGTGTCTATTTCGGAGACGTCCGCGGGCAGGTCACCCGCGTCTCCAGCGACACTCTAACGGTTATCGTTCCCGACGGCGCCCAACCCCTGCTTCGGATCGAGATGAACGGCGTGGCAACGGATCCCGTACCGGTGTCGATCGCGGAAACACTCGCCGACCAACTCCATCCGGTCGCCAACCCGGTCATCGACCCGGAGGGCAGCGTCTACGTGACGCTCAGCGGTGCGCGGGGCGAGCAGACGCCGGTCTCGATCTACTGCATCGGCGTGGACGGCCAAGTGACGCCGTTCGTGAGTGACATCGTCAATGCCACCGGGCTTGCGTGGGGCCCCGACGACTGTCTCTACATCTCCAGCCGAGAGGAAGGAACGGTCTATCGGGTCGGCCAGAACCGGAACGTGGAGGAGCTGGCGGACGAGCTCGGCGTCGCGACCGGCCTGGCCTTCGACGCCGAAGGAATCCTGTACGTCGGCGACCGTCGCGGGACCGTGTTCCGAATCGAGCCGAACGGCGAGCCTCGGGCCTTTTGCCATCTGGAGCCTTCGGTGGCGGCCTATCACCTGGCATTCGACCGCGGAGGCGACCTTTTCGTGACCGCGCCCAGCCTGTCGACCCAGGATCCGATCTACAGGGTGGCCAGAGACGGCACGGTGGGGGTCTTTTCGCGCGGTTTCGGACGCCCCCAGGGCCTCGCTTTCGGGACCGACGGCAATCTCTACGTCACCGAGGCGCTCGCAGGCGACAGCGGGGTCTACCGCGTCGCCACGGACGGGTCGATGACCCGTGTCGTCACGAGCCCACCACTCGTAGGGCTCGCCTTCGACGACAACGGAGGCCTCGTGCTGGCGGGAACGAGCTCAGTCTTTCGGCTCGATATGGGCGTCACCGGATTACTGTAGTCGCCCGACCGCCTCGCGGATTTCGTCCGCGCGCTCCCCCGTCGGCTCACGGCTCAAGAAGACCTCCGCATCTCGAACGGCTTGATCTCGAGCGCTCTCGGAGGGGCGAGCCTCGGCCAGAGCGATGGAGCAACGGGCGAGACGATAGCGACCGTCGCTGCCGGTCGGGCTCTCGCCATGGCGTTCGACGAATTGACGCCAGGCATCGCACTCTCGCGAGCGGCGCTCGGCGTCGACCTCTGCCGTCTCGTCCCGATACTGGGCGAGGATCGTCCGGAAAGCATCTTCTGCGCCGGGCGCGCCGGGATCGGCCTCGGCCATCTCGTTGCTTTGTTGCAGGCGTGCGGGAGACGCATCCGCTTCGGCAGGGGCCGCGGCGCTCCGGGCGGCGAAGGCCCGCGTCCTCTGGGCGCTCGGTTCGTTGGGTCGAGAGGGACCCGATGCCGTGGACGACTTCCGGAGTGCCTTCGCGCTGGCGTCGTCTCTGGCGTCGGCCGGTTCGGCTTCAGCTTCCTCGTCGGGGGCGACGGTCTCGGCCACTGCGCTGACCTCGAGGGAATCGAGGGTTGCCAGAACGGCACTCTTCGGCTGACGCTGCGGTGCCTCGTCGGCGGGGCCATCCCTGGGCGGCGCGGCTGGCTCCGGAGTCGAGGTTGGCGGCGACGCCGGGGGACTCGGACGACGGGCGGTCTCACCGACAACCCCGGCCGCTTGCGGCTCAGACGCCCGGGCCTCTTCTGGTCTTCCTTCTACCACGGCTCCCACGGTTCCACTGGCTCCGATACTTCCATCGGCGCCGGCGAAGTCTTCTTCCTTCGCCGCCTCCGCTGTCTGCGATGGAAGCGACCGCGCCTGCGGCGCCCGGGAGGCGGCCGTTTCTTCGACCAGCGCTGCCTGCTGGTGTTGCCAGTCGCGGTACACGCTTCGGCCGACGACGAGCACGATCATAGCGGCCGCAGCGAGACCGGCCCACGACATCTTCGCCGGAGTCCAGAAACGGGAACGGCGAGCCTCGCGGTCCAGTCGCCGCACGACTTTCTGCGGCAGGATGTCCCAGTAGGACACGGGTGGTTCGGCGAGGCGCGAGCGATCCATCACTGCCGGGAGGGCACTCACGAACTCGAGGTGGGTGCGGCAGCTCGAGCAGCCTTCCAGGTGGCTCTCTACCGAGGCCTTCTCTCTGGCGCTCGCTTCACCATCCGCGAGTTTCTCTACGAGCCGGGTCGCTTCCGCGCAGTTCATAGGTGATCCTCGAGCATCGCCTTGAGTTTGGCTCTGGCCCGGTGCAATCGAGACATCACGGTCCCGAGCGAGACACCGAGCGCCTCGCCAATCTCCTCGTAGCGCATCCCCTCCTGGACTTTCAAGACGAGCACTGCCTGATGATCGGGGGACAGCTTCGCGAATGCCTTGTCGAAGGCGCCCAGAAACTCCGAGCGCAGCAGCTTCCGGAGTGGCTTGGGCTCGCTCTGCTCCTCGTCGAACCCCTCCTGAAGGTGTGCCGGTCCTTCCGGGCTGTCTTCCGTGTACAGGGATTGCTCGCGCTTCGCCACACCGTTCAGATGGTTGATGGCCAGATTCACGGCGATCCGAACGAGCCACGGTCCCAACGGTCGTCCCAGCTCGAAACGGTCGAGGTTCCGATAGGCACGAATAAAGGTTTCCTGGGCAACGTCATCAGCCACCTCATGACGACGCGTCATTCGGAGGGCGACCCCGTAGACGCGTCGCTGATAGGAGCGCACGATGTCGGCGAAAGCATCGTGGTCCCCCTCACGCGAGCGCACGACGAGCTCGCGATCCACCTCGTGTGGCTCTTCAACGCTCTGTGCGTAGGCCAGGCTTCCCAAAAGCCTCGTCTCCTCCAGGCATACTGCCTGGGCGTGGGAATATTCCTTAGATTCTAGCATCCAGTAACGGCCCGCAGGTCCCCTGCCCCTGCCCGTCCTTGGATCCGTACCCGGTGGCCTTATCGGGCAATGACATTCATGTCAATCAAGGCTACCAGCTACCAGGGAGAAGGGAAGCGGAGGGGTGAAACCGAATCGGGCTCGGGCTCGGGCTCAGGCGGGGGGAACTGGCAGTGCTGGTAGCTGGAAGCCGGAAACTAGCCGCCGGAATGACTAGACCCGGCAGGCCCCCGCGCGCCGGAAATAGGGACCTGCCGGGCTCCCACTTGCCCGTTGCCGAGCTAGGGGTCTCTTGATTACTCGAGAACCTTCACAACAACGCGGCGGTTGCGGGCACGACCATCTGACGTGGCGTTGTCCGCAACCGGCTGGTCTTCACCAAAGCTGTAGACCGCTTTGTGATGCGGTGAAGGGGTATGCCGTGCGCCTGATAGAGATAGTCCCGGACCGCTTCCGCTCACTGCATGCCGAGCGTCTTGTTGTAAGTGGGGTCGCCGGCGGCGTCGGTGTGGCCTTCGATCTCGATCCAGAGACCGCGGTTGTCCGCTTTGATCTTCTCGGCGAGATCGTCCACCAGCACCTGGGCGTCTGCACTCAACTCGGTGGCGGCGAATCCGAAATTGACCTTGTCGTTGGAGAGCGTCACCTCGTAGAGGAGCTTGCCCTTCATCGCCTTGCGCGCTTCGTTGAAGGCTCGCTCCGCTTCGTCGGACGCGCCGGCAGCGAGCTGTCCGGCCTCGTCGGCCTTCGCATCCACCTCGCGAATCTCACCACCCTGACGCGCGATGTCGGCTTCGTTCCGCCCGATCTTTTCCTGGTTCCTCTCGACGGAATCGCTCAGCGTCTCGACCTTCTGATTGACGGCGCCGACTTCCTTGCTGACGTATTTCTTGCTGGCACAAGCTGTCGCGAATGCCGCGAGTGTGAGCAAACTGAGAACGACTACAACGTTCCTTCTCATTACGGACCTCCCTGGATATGAACCCTCCGGACACGGTGCGAGATAGACCGGGATGCACTCGCTTTTTGCGAGTAATACCCTTTACGAGTACGAACCTCGACCCCGCGCCGGCGCGTGGCAACCTCGATACGGCGGAAGCGGCCGTCTCGGCTCTGGTTGGAGGGGACATAGCCGATCCGGTACTGCGTTTTGAGCTCTTCCTTGATGCGGGCAGAGGCAAGCCGGAGTCGCCCGAGCTCGCTGCCCTCGAACAGTTTTCCCCCCGTCTCCGCCGTGAATCGCTCGAGCGTATCCTCTCCCTGGAACCGCTGTCCGTGTACTCCGAGAAACAGATCGCTGTCCGGATCGTCCACGGGTGAGAGAACGCGGATGGCATAGACGGGAAAGTCGACCCCCTTGGCCTTGTTGACGGCCTCGTCGATGGGTGTTTCGCTCGACGTGTCCACACCATCCGTAATGACGACGATGGCACGCCGGCCGAAACCCTCATGGAGAACGGCGTCGGAGACCTCCGCTATCGCATCGTAGATGGCCGTCGAGCCAAAGGGCTCAATGCGAACAAGAGCGTCGATGGCTTGCCGTTTGTCCTCGGTGAAAGGACAGAGCTTCATGAGATTACGATCGAATGCATAGACCGCAACGCGATCTTCCGGTCCCAGGCTATGAATCAGTAGCGTGGCAGCGGTGCGCGCATTGGCCACCTTGGTGGTGATGTCCATGCTGCCACTGGCATCCACGAGAACCACGACGTCGACCGGCGCGTCCGTGCCGCGCGAGAAGTAGGTGATCTCCTGAATGACGTTGTCCTCGAGAACGCGAAAGTCCTTCTCCTCGAGATCGGTGACGAGACGGCCTTTCTTCGCGACCGAAACCGACAGATGCACGGCGTTGACCGAGGCGCCGAAGCGGAAACCGCCAGGGAGATCCCTGTCGTCACGCGCGGCGGTCTGGGAGGAGAGGGGAGTGTAGCCGGCCAGGCTCAGGAACATCGCGCCCGCTATCCATCGCTGCCTCATCGTCGATCGCGGATTGCAAAAGCTCTGCCAGGCCCTGCTGGTCCAGGTAAACCATTCCTCGAAAAGGGCTAAGAGTGTTTCCCGGTGCAGGGTGAAGGCGAAGAACCGCGCAAGAATTACTGAGGCTGTGTAAGTCTTACAGATGCCGTCGGCGAAGCCGACGTCCCGATTCCCTCTCCCTCTGGGAGAGGGTGGCGGCGCCAAGTGCCGCCGGGTGAGGGTGTACCTCCGGCGAAGCCGGGGCTCGAGCTTCCCTCTCAGGAGTGCGGCCGGGTGAGGTGCATCACTTTCGAACGAATCGAGCCACCCGATAACGCCAGCGGGCGTAGAAGCGGAACTGCGGCTCGTTGTCGTAGACCACCCCGCCCGGGCCTTTCGTGCTGGCCGCCAGGGCATCGTCCAGCCCTGCCGCGGATTGCGAGCGGGAAAGGACCACTGGCTCGAGTCGAAAGCCTCGGTCGAGCTCCAGGGTGTGCGAGCGCTCGAGGATGGCATCGAGAAGCAGACGGACATTGAGGTGCACGGAGCTGGTCTGGCTCGGTCCGAGCACGGACCAGTCGAACTCATCCGGATCGATCTCGATCGCCACCGGGGCCGCGCGGGAGTAGATGTGGAATCGAACGCCCGGGGTCAGCGCGTAGCTCGCCCCCCTGGTCGTTGCCATGCGTGATTCGTGGTGTCGCTCCCGGTGGATGTCTCCCTGAACGATCAAGAGCAGGTCGGGATAGGCAATGCTCACCGCCTCCCCCTCGAGCTCGAGCTCTAGGTGCCGCTCGTGGAGACGGGCGGAGGGGGCGGAAGTAATGGGCTGCGCGAGCACTTCCGATTCGGGGACCACGTAGTGGGCGATGCCGGCCGACTGGAGCTCGGCAGACATATCCTGCGCCAGTTCACGATCGTCGATCCTCCGGGCGAGACGCGGCCGGTCCGCAGCCAGAGCGAGGCGTGCGTCATAGAGGACCACGTTCATCGCGTTCGCGTAGGCGGACAGGGCCTCGTCGGAGGTGCCGGATTGTGGCAGGACGATGACGAGATGCCATTCCGCTCGGTCCTGCGCCGCCGTTGCAATCGCCTGCTCCGACGGTTCCGCTTCCGGGGACTCGGGCAACGGCTCCGTGCAGTACAGGCACTCCGTGGCGAGGTCCCCATTCGGACGTTGACAGGCAGGGCAGAGCTTGGGCATCCGTCGACGAAGCGAGATCTTTTCTTCGAGGGTACTAGTATAGTGGATCGGGCGTGGCGGCCTGGTGCACGAGCCCGCTAATCCTGCCGCAAATTCCTCGTCCTTTTCCGCGCTGGCGGCGTTGCTCCTCCTCGAAATATCTAGATATGACTTCGTCGGAGCGCCTTGCCAGCACGAAAAATGACATTGGAATTTGCCGACAGTATCAGCGGGTTCGTGCACTAGCCGGTACAATGGCGATCCTCGAGGAGCCAGGATGAAGGGAACCGTCGCGACGCTGTTGTTGGCCGTCGTCTTTGCCGTTCGCATCGATGCGCAGGAGCTTCGCCGGCAGGTCGAGAGCTACGTCGACTCGCACCAGAGACAGATTCTCGTCGAGCTGTGGGAGGCGTTGTCGATCCCGGATGTCGCAGCCGACCGGGAGAACATCCGGAAGAAGGCCTACTTCCTTCGGGAACGATTCGCCGAGCGCGGCTTTACGGCAGAGCTGCTGGAGACGGACGGAAATCCCCTCGTGTGGGCGGAGCTCCGCGCTCCCGGGGCGGAGCGGACTATCCTTCTCTATTTCCACTATGACGGCCAGCCGGTGGACCCGTCGCGATGGGAGCAACCGGACCCGTTCCAGCCGGTGTTGAGAGACGGAAAGCTCGATGAGGGTGCCTCGCTCCTCGACTTGGATGCGCAAAGCCGATTCGAAGACGACTGGCGCATCTACGCGCGCTCCGCGTCCGACGACACGGCGCCCATCATTGCGCTGCTTGCCGCACTCGATGCCTTGAAGACCGCCGGCGTCGAGCCGAGCTCCAACGTTCGCGTCATCCTGGACGGTGAGGAAGAGGCGGGCTCTCCGAACCTCGTCCCGGCAATCGAGCTCTACCGTGACAAGCTGATGTCTGACCTTCTGCTCATACTCGACGGACCCCTTCATCCGAGCGGCCGGCCTACCGTGACGTACGGGGCGCGGGGTATTCTCACGCTGGAACTGACGGTCTACGGCCCGAAGTTCCCCCTGCACAGCGGCCACTACGGCAACTGGGCCCCCAACCCCGCGATGCGGCTCGCGCAGCTTCTCGCCTCGATGAAGGATCAAAAGGGCCGCGTTGTCGTCGAAGGTTTCTACGAGGGCATCGAGTTCAGTTCTACGGAGCGAGAGATGCTGGATTCGGTTCCCGACGACCACGAGGCCCTGCAACGATTGTTCGGTTTCTCGGAGCCGGACGAGGTGGGCTCTTCGCTTCAGGAGGCGATCCAGTATCCGTCCTTGAACGTCCGGGGGCTTCGAAGTGCATGGGTGGGCCGCGAAGCGCGGACGATCGTACCCGATCGGGCCATCGCTGCTATCGATGTACGTCTCGTCAAGGAAACGGACCCCGATGTGATGTACGAGAAAATGCTCCGGCACATCCGGGCCCAGGGGTATCACGTCGTGTACGACGACCCCGATGATGCAACGCGCGCCGCCTATGGGCGCATCGTCCGGGTGCAACGTCGAGGTTCCGGAACGAACGCGTTTCGCACGGAGCCCGACAACCCGGTGGCCGAGCGCCTCGTCGAGGCCATCAGCGAAATGTGGAACGCCTCCCCGGTGCGTATGCGAACGATGGGAGGGACCGTTCCCATCTCTCCTTTCATCCAGGCACTGGGCTCTCCGGCCATGGCCGTTCCCACGGTGAACTTCGACAACAACCAGCACAGTCCCAACGAGAACGTCCGGCTGGGGCATTTATTCGACAGCATCGTCACGATCTCCGCAATCCTCACCTTCCATTGAGACTTTGGCTCTTCCCCTTTGGGGTGGACTTTGTCGCGCATTGATAACTCTTGCCCCTGATCGCCCAGCCGCAACGTTCGTCCACCCGGCTCCAGGTTCACGTCGAAGCTCAGGGTGGGCGAGGCGAAGAGAAGCATCAGAAGCGTGCCGCCGGCGAACCAGAGTACACGACGGTCCGAAGCGAGCAGAAGGAGCTGCGCTCGCAGGGCCCGGGTCTGGAATCGGGGCTCGAGGCTCGGCTACACGACCCAGGTGCCGGCGACGGCCACGCGCTGGATGGCCCCTTCGTCCGCGCCGAAGATGAAGCCGGTCAGAAGATCCGGCGGTTCGATTTCGGAGAGCGTGAGATGCCGGCGGTCGATGGTGAAAAGGTCCGCGCAGTAGCCCTCGGCGATACGGCCCGAGCGCAGGCCGAGAGAGCGGGCGCCACCTTCGGTTGCGATCTGAAACAGCCTTTCGGCCACGTCTCCGGAAGGAGATTTGTAGATGCCGCGCCGCTGGCGTCCGAGCCGCTGACTGTGCTCCAGAAGCCGCAGCTCTTCGAGGAAGCTCACGCGCAGGTTCGAGTCGGTGCCGATGCAGACGTTGGGCGCCGTCGCCAGAGCTTCGGGGGCGATGCCGTCCGCCAGGTTGGCCTCGGTGAGGGGACAGATGCAGACGCTGGCTCCCGTCGCCACCAGCCGGTCCAGATCCTCGCGCGTGCTGTGCGTGCAATGGACGGCGGTCAGCTCGGGACCGACGTCGAGCTCGTCGAGCAGGAGCGTGAGCGGCCGTTTCCCGTAGTGTTTGACCGAGGCGTCGATCTCCCGCTCTTGTTCCTCTACATGGATGTGAAACACCACACCGGTCTCGCGGGCACGCTCGTGCAACCGGGCGATGGACTCGATGGGGACGGCTCGCAGACTGTGTGCGACGAGACCGAGACTCTGCCCGGGAGCGAGAGCGGAGCGGAGGTGTTCCGCGGATTCGAGAAACCGCTCCACCGAGCTCGAGTCGAACCGTTTCTGCGAAGGGGCGAGATCCTGCCCGACATCACCGGTCAAATAGCACGTGTCCAGAAGGACGAGCCGAATCCTGGCGTCGCTGGCCGCGCGCAGCACGACCCGATCGAAGGCGAAATCCTCGCGCTGTTCGTGGTGCACGTAGTGAAACTCGCCGACCGTCGTGATGCCGGCGCGCAGCATTTCCCGGAACGCGGTGCAGCACATCCGGTAGAAGCTCTCTTCATCGAGCGTCTCCACCAGTCGATACATGGCCTCGCGCCAGCTCCAGAAGTCACCGCTTCCCTCCGGGTAGCTCTCACCCCGACCCCTCAGTCCTCGCTGAAACGCGTGCGAGTGGGCATTCACCATCCCCGGCAGCAGCGCCTCTCCTTCGAGGCGCTCGGTGTTCTTTCCTATTCCGTGGCCCACCCGGCCGATCGTGCCGTCGTCCCGCAGCTCGACCTGAAGGCCGGGCTCGAACGCGCGCCCGGTCCACGTCAGATCGGCTTCCAGGAGGCGCGTCATCATCACCGCTCGAAGACGACGTTGCCGGCCTTGATGACCCTCGACACCGCGCGCCTCCCCACCTGGGACAACCACTGATCGACGCTCGGCACGTCGAGGACCACGAGGTCGGCCTCCATCCCGACGCGCAAGCGGCCGAGCCCGTCTTCCCGCCGCAAGGCCGCCGCGGCGTTCGCCGTGGCGCCCACGAGAGCCTCCGATGGGCTCATCTTCATCTGCGTGCAGGCGATGGACAGGACGAGCGGAAGCGACTCGACCATCGACGAGCCCGGGTTGTAGTCGGTGGCGATGGTGACGGGAACCCCCGCCTCGATCAGGCGACGCGCAGGGGCCTGCGCCACGCCGAGGTAGAAGGAGCAGCCCGGCAGGAGACCGGCGATCACCCCTGCTTCGCGCAGAGCCTCGATGCCATCTTCATCGATGTGCTCGAGGTGCTCGGCGGTCATCGCCTCCAGCTCCGCCGCGAGGCGGGACGCTCCCATCTGCGTGATCTGATCGGCGTGCACTTTGAGAGGCAAGTCCCGGTCCGCGGCTGCCTTCAAGATCCACCGCGACTCCTCGACCGTGAAGGCCGACGCCTCGCAGAACACGTCGCAGAACTCGGCGAGGACGTCGTCCGCCACCCGACCCAGCAGCTCGTCGCTCATCACGAGGTCCACGTAAGCCGCCCGGTCGTTCTCGAACTCTGGGGGAATCGTATGCGCCGCGAGAAGCGTCGGAACGAGCTCGATCGGCTGTTGCTGGTCCAGCATCCGGACCACTTCGAGCATCTTGATCTCGTCGTCCACGTTGAGCCCGTAGCCGCTCTTGATCTCGAGAGTGGTCACTCCGTTCGACAGCATACGCTCGAGGCGCGGCAAGGCCAGCTCGACGAGCTCCTCCCGACTCGCGGAGCGAGTCGCCCGTACGGTATTCAGGATGCCTCCCCCGGACTCCGCAATCTCGAGATACGTCTTTCCGGACGAGCGAAGGACGAATTCCTTCTCCCGCGTTCCGGCGAAGACAAGATGGGTATGCGAATCGATGAGCTCTCGCCGGTGATGACCACCGTCATGAAGCAAGCTTAAGCGACTTGGAGCGCTTTGACCACACGAGCGGGAGGAGCGCATGGTAGCGCCGCCGAGCGCCTCGTTCCGGGGAAATCTTGCCCCGGCGAGATTGTCTCGCGGATGCACTTGCCTGCGCGCTCTCTCGGGCCGTCGACCACCATGTTCCGTGGCTTCCATGGCCGTTCCTGGCTCGCGTAGAGCTGCCGTCGTCCCTATAATCGTGGTATGGCCGCGTCGGTTTGGGATGTTTTCCGCGAAGGGAGCAGGTTCTTCACGAAAAAGGGAGACGTCTACGAAACCCTCCGAGGTGTCGCGAAGCGGTTGGACGAAGAGGGACTCGACTACGCCGTGACCGGCGCGATGGCGCTGGCCGCTCACGGTTATCGCCGTTTCACCGAGGACGTCGACATTCTCCTGAGGCCGGAAACCCTGGAACGCTTCCGTGAAGAGCTGGTCGGACTCGGCTACCTTCCCGCCTTCTCTGGTGCGAGGAAGTCTTTCCGAGACACGCGCACCGGTGTCAAGATCAAAGTCATGACGACGGGCGAATTCCCGGCAGACGGAAAACCAAAGCCCGTCGCTTTTCCCGATCCCGTGCAGGCGCGCGTCGACAAGGACCAGCTCTGGGTGGTTGAGCTCGAGACGCTGATCGAGTTGAAGCTCGCGTCCGGACTCTCCGCATCTCACCGCCTCAAGGATCTTGCAGACGTTCAGGAGCTCATCCTGCACTTGCGCTTGCCGCTCGAGTTTGCGAAAGAGCTCGACGAGAGCGTCCGCTCCGAGTACGTGCGGCTTTGGAACGCCTTCCAACAAGCGCCCGACGAACAGGATTGACGCTTTCCCGTTCCACCTCCCTCGAAGTCGGAGCGCGCACCGGCGTTCCGGCCACTGCGTCTGGCCTCCCGTCATTAAGCCAGTGTAAGCGACTTGGAGCGCTTCGACCACACGACCAGGAGGAGCGCTCCCACGACGATCAATCCGAGCGACAGCCCTATCCAGAGCCCCCAGACCCCGCGGCCGGCCGGAAAGCACAGGAAGTATCCCACCGGGAGGCCCGCCACCCAGAACCCGAAGAACGCCGCGAGCATCGGCAGTCGCGTTTCGCCCAGGCCTCTGAGCGCTCCGGTCGTGACCGCCTGCAGCCCGTCGAAGAGCTGAAAGAAAGCGGCGACGTAGAGGAGGGAGACGCCCACGGCGATAACTTCCGGATCCGACGTGAAGGCCCGGATGATGAGCTCGGGGAAGAGCAAGAAGGCGAGCATGCTCAGCGACATGAAACCCACGCCCAGAAGAATCGCCATCCAGCCGCCGCGGCGAGCGGCCCTCGGGTCGCCGCCCCCGACCGAGCGGCCGACGCGAACCGCCGCTGCGGAGGAGAGGCCCAGCGGAACCATGAAGGTCGTGCTCGCGATGGTGAGCGCGATCTGGTGCGCCGCCAGCGATGCGGCATCCAGGTAGGCCGCGAGCGTTGTCGCCGCTGCGAACACACCGAACTCCATCGTGATTTGAAGAGCGGCGGGAAGCCCGAGCCCCACGAGACGGCGCAGTCGCTGCCATTCGAAGCCAAGACGAGTGGTGAAGAGGCCATATCCCTGGCGTCGGTTGTAGTAGAGGATGCAGCCGAGCATGCCAACCGCCAGGTAACACCGTGAAATGAAGGTGGCCCAGCCGGCCCCCTCGATGCCCAGCGCCGGGGCGCCGAGGTTGCCGAAGATGAGCATCCAGTTGGCAACGACGTTCACGAGGTTGGCCGAGACGAGCACCATCATTACCGAGAGGACATGCCCGGTCGCCTGTAGATAGCGCCGCAAGGACGCGTAGAACAAAAGCGGCAGTAGCCCGTAGACGACCGGCCTCAGATACGGAATCGTGAGCGCGACCACGTCCGGATTGAGTCCCATGCGCTCGAGCACCGGTCCCGCCTGAAGGAGAAGCGCCGTGAGCGGCACCGCCAGGAGGAGCGAGGCGTAGATGCCGTGGAAGAGCGAGCGGTTACACTCGTCGAGCCGGCCCGCTCCGAAGGCCCGAGAGATCAACGTGTCCAGGCCGAGCAGAAGCCCCATGCCGAAGATCGTGACCACGAGGAACGCGGCCGTTCCGAGGCTCACCGCCCCGATGGCTTCCGCGCTCAGGCGGCCGACCATCATGGTGTCGACGGTTCCCATCGCGGTCCAGCCGATCTCGGCAACGACAACTGGAACCGCGAGGCGGAGTGTGGGTTTCCACTCCTGCCGGACGAGTCGGACGAGCTTCTCTCGGGTGTGTGCGAAGACCGTCAATTCGAGGCGGCAACGTCGGTGGTGAGCTCTGCCAGGGCTTGCTGAAGCGCGTCGAGGGCCTGGTCCATTTCGGCCTGGGTTACCCAGCCCAGATGCCCGAGGCGAAGGATCTTCCCGGCAAGCTTGCCCTGCCCGCCCGCGAGCGTGGTGTCGTGTTTCGTGCGCAGCCGATCGGCGAGGGCGCCGGCCTCGACCCCTTGCGGCATGTCGATGGCGGTCACCGTCGGAGAGGCAAACATCGGATCGGCGAAGAGTGGAAAGCCGATGGCTTCGAGTCGTTCGCGTGTGTGTGCGGCGATACTGGCGTGCCTCGCAAAAACGGCTTCGGCACCTTCTTCGAGCATCAGCCCGAGCGAGACGTCCAGCCCGTAGAGCACCGAGAGCGCCGGCGTGAAGGGAAACGTGCGGTGCTCTGCCGCCTTGCGGTACCGCCGCCAGTCCAGATAGAAGCGCGGAAGCGTCGCCCGCTCCGTCGCCTCCCAGACGCGTGGTGCGACGAAAACCATCGCGAGCCCCGGTGGCACGCCCCAGGCTTTCTGCGAGCCGGTGATGACGACGTCCACGTTCCAGGCTTTCATCGGGAGCGGCGCCGCGCCGAGGCTCGAGATCGCATCCACGACGAGGAGAGCGTCCGTCTCCTCCCGCACGACGCGACAAAGCTCCTCGAGCGGGTGCAGGATGGCGGTCGAGGTCTCGTTGTGTGTCAACAGAACGACCCGGCAATCCTTCTCTTCCCGAAGGACCTGCCGCAGCGCATCGGGGTCGGCCGCTCGACCCCACTCCACCTCGATACGCCGCAACGACGCCCCGCAGGCTTCTGTGATGGCGCAGAACCGCTCGCCGAAGGCGCCCGCGCTGACGCCCACGACTCGCTCGCCCGGCGAGAGCAGATTCACGACCGCCGACTCCATGGCGCCGGTTCCGCTCGCCGTGAGAAGCAGGATCTCGTAGTCGGTATCGAGGTAACGCCGCAGCCGCTCGACGATGCGCCGGAGCAGGACCCCCATTTCCGGGCCACGGTAGTTCATCATTTGCCGCGACACAGCGTCGAGAATCTCCTTGCGGCACGGGGTCGGACCGGGAATCCGCAGGTTCAAATCCCTTCCTCCTGACTAGCGGTCGCTCGGAATGACCGGTGGCGCGACGTCGGTGGAACCGACTCTATCAGAACCGATAGCCGAGGAGATTCCAGTAGTCGAGGAAGACCGCGAAGGCGAGAGCGGCGCCGATGACGCTGAGGATATAGAGGAACTCGACCTTCCAGCCGCTCTCACGGCGAACGACGCCATGGCCGAGCTCGTAGCCCGAAACGAGAGTGAGCGCGACGGCGACGAGGGGCACCGCGTGCAGATACGCGAGCGCGGACGGCATGCCGTAGAGGAAATCATAGGGATCCATCGACGAGGCGATCGCTCCGAGACCGACGAGGAAGACGACGTTGAGCATCGGTACGAGACCGGTCCACCGCCAGGCGCGGCTCAGGCGAGCCCCCCTCGGTGATCTCGATGAGCGCGCCAGCCATCGCCTCGCGGCCGTGAGGCCCAGCCACAACAGGACGGCTCCTTGAAAAAAAAGCGTGAACCACTTGAAGAGCGATCGGTGAAAGGCCGGCTCTTCCAGTGACGTGAGCTTCTGATAGGCCTCGGCGCCCAGAAACATGTGAGTGACGTCACCCTTCCCATTGGTCCGGTAGCTCATCGGTTGTTCGTCGTCCGGGCTCTCCAGGTACTGGTCACCCAGCAGACGAAACGTCCGGGGCTTTTCTTGTGGCGCGTGCAGCACGACGGTGTCATCCCGCCGCTCGAGACGGTAGGTGGAGAAGAGCATCATGAGCTTTTCGAACGAGCTCTCGGACAGCAAGCGCAGCGATCGGTACGAGCCGGCGAGTCCGTCCAGGCGCGCGGTAGCCGCCTCTGCCTTCGCATCGAAACGCGTCTCCACCGCCGGAAGAAAGCGCTGGGTGAATCGCTTGACGAAGGCCTCCCGGAGCCCGTCCTCGAATCGATTCATCATCAGAAAGACGCCAAGGCGCTCTTCCGGAAAGAGGATCAGGTAGCTCGAGAAGCCGCGAAGGCCACCCGCATGGGCCACCGCACGGCGGCCGTTCACGAATCGTTCGTGGAAGCCGTAGCCGCGGCCGGGAAGGCGAGGGTCGTGTGTGAACTGTCGGCCCATCATGGCGGAAGCTGTCTCGGGTCGAAGGAGATCTCCCCCCTCCGACAACAACGCCTGCATGAAGACCACCATGTCGGAGGCCGTCGCATGCAGCGAGGAGGCGGGTGCGATGTGAAAATAGTCGTACGGCACGGGCTCGTAGCGGCCGTTGCGAGACTCGTAACCGGACGCCAGTCGCTCCCGCATTCCGGGCCGCAGGCGGAAGGAGCTCGACGTCATCCCGAGTGGGTCGAGGATCTCACGCTCGATGACATCTGCGAACCGATCGCGGTGCAACTTCTCTACGAGAAGCCCGAGAAGCGCGTAGCCGTGGTTCGAATAGGCCATGAAGGTGCCCGCCGGTCGCACCTGTCGAGGGAGGCGGTCTTCGAGGTAGACCTCCAGGGGAAGCTGCCGCTCCAGAGAAGCGATGCCCACGTAGCGGTCGTCGAGTCCCGCGGTGTGGGTCATGAGGTGGTGTGCCGTGATAGGACGGCGCGGATCGCCCACCATTGGGAAGTCTCCAAGGTAGCGGTTCACGTCCTCGCCGAGGTCGAGTCGCCCTTCTTCCGCGAGCTTCAACGCCGCCACGGCGGTGAAGAGCTTCGAGACCGACCCGATACGAAAAATCGTCCTCTCGGCGTCGATGGGGACGCGCTTCTCCGGGTCGGCCCAGCCGTAGCCCTGGAGCAGCAGAACCGATCCATCGCGGACGATGGCCAGCGCCACACCCGGCACACGATAGGTGTCCAGCTGTTCTTCGAAGAATCCCTCGACGAGGGCGGCGAGCTCCTCGCCGGGAAGGTCAAGATCGTTCGGAAGCGAGATTGTCGGGAAGAGTAGCGCTCCGAGGAGCAGACAGGGGGTCAGCTGAGCTCTCATGTCGAAAGCTCATACTACCCCGCCGAGCGTCAACTCTTCGTTTCCGCCGCCACCGCGCGGAGCTCGGGCTCCAGCAGTTCGAGCTCCTGCTCGAGCGCGGTGAGCAGACCGTCGCACGCGTCGAGCTGACCGGCCACGCGGCTTGTTCGAGAGCCCGGGCGGCACCCGCGACCCGCTTCGCGGAGAGCATCACCAGCGAGCCCTTAAGACGGTGGGCGCCGCGCTCGATGGTGGTCGCATCTCCGGAGGCAATCGCTCGACGGAGACCCGCGTTCGTTCTGGGGATTTCCTGAAGCAGCAGCGTCGTGAGCTCGGCGAGTAACAAGGGTTCCTTGCTCGCTCGTGCGAGGGCTTCTCTGCGGTCGAAGACGAAGGGATCGGGCGAAGCACCGGCCTCCGCGCTCGAAGTAGCTGGTGCGTCGCCGGGCGCAAGCAGCCGGTCGATAGCCGCCACGAGATCCTCCTCCTGGAAAGGCTTCGACAGGAAAGCGTCCATGCCCGCCTCCCGGCAACGAAGCTCGTCCTCGGGGCGCGCGTGCGCGGTCAAGGCGAGGATGGGCGTTCGCCGATCGCCGGTTTCGCGCGCACGAATCGCGCGGGTCGCCTCGATACCGTCCATCTCCGGCATCTCCACGTCCATGAGAATCAAGTCGAAGTGCTCGCTGGCGCTCACCCGCACGGCTTCGCGGCCGTTGACGACCTCGACGACCTGGCTGCCCATGCCCTGGAGCATACGGCTTGCCACCGTGCGGTTCACCGGATGGTCTTCTGCGAGCAGCACACAGCAGCCGCCGATGCGGAGGCGCGTGAGCGGCTGGGTCTGAACATCCTCCGGGCGTTCCACCGTCGCACCGCGGAGAATGATCCCGATGGCTCGCCTCAGGTGGGTGGCTGCCATGGGCTTCGTGAGATGACCGAGAAAGCCGTGAGAGCGCAGCTCCGCGGGATCGACGGCCTCGTGCGACAGCGTCATCAGAATTCCAGGGATGGTGCAATGGTCGAGGATCGCCCTTCCCAGCTCGACACCGCTCATGTCAGGAAGTCGCGAATCCGCAAGAAGAAGCGAGAACCGCCGGTCTTCGCGAGCCAATGCCTCGATGGCTGCGAGCGCGGCCCGTCCGTCCGCGGCGGCTACCGGGTCGGCGCCCCAGAGCTCGAACTGGCGCAGCAAAAGGTCGCGATGCGTCTCGTTGTCCTCGACAATGAGGGTTCGCAGGCCACGAAGTTCGTCTTCCGAGGGGTCTGTCTCATCGGCCTGCGTCTCGAGTGTCCCAAGTCGCGCCGTGAAGTGAAACCTGCTTCCTTTGCCCTCGGCACTCTCGAGCCAGATTCTCCCGCCCATGAGCTCGACGAGGCGGGAGGCGATCGCGAGCCCCAGCCCCGTTCCCCGCGTCGAGCGGTCGCCCTGTGCGAAGGAGTCGAAGACCAACTGGTGGCGCGACGCGGCGATCCCGATACCGGTGTCCGCGACCGTGAAGTGAAGCGTGACGTCCTCGGCGTTATGACTTTCGAGATCGACCTTCAGGACAACCTCGCCCCGATCCGTGAACTTGATGGCGTTCGAGACGAGATTGACGAGAACCTGGCGCAGACGACTCGGATCCCCCTCGAGCTCGTTCGGTACCTCCGGCGCGACCCAGTAGGCAATCTCCAGATTCTTCTGATGCGCCTGCGGGGCGAGAGGCTTCACCGATTCCCGGATCGTCTTGCGAAGCCGGAACCCCACCGACTCGAAGTGCATCTTTCCGGCTTCGATTTTCGCCAGGGCCAGGATGTCGTTGATGATGTGAAGGAGCGAATCGCCGGAGGATTTCGCGAGGTCCAGGTACTCCCGCTGTTGTGCGGTCGGTTTCGTCGCCAGGAGCAGCTGCACGAGCCCGAGAATCCCGTTGAGGGGCGTGCGCATCTCGTGGCTGATATTCGCGAGAAACTCCGACTTCACGTTGGTGCTGGCCTCGGGGGGTCCAGGGATTTGTGGCGCCGTGCGCCTGGCGAGTGCGCGGAGGACGGTTACCGCCACCACCGTGCCGGCCGCTACGGCCGTCAGGAGATCCAGCCCCCAGAGCAACGCGGAGCCGGCAGGCGGCCAGAGCGAGAGGACCCCGGACAGGACGAGCGCGGAGGCGGCGCTGGCGGCCAGGCCGGCGGCAATGGCGAGCTTGACGTCCCGTTTCGTGTGTCTCATCGGATCGCGCGAAGAGAGGGATCCCCTTTAGAATCGACCGGATCGGAAGGATCTTTAGCCCTTTCGCGCACCCACTAGCCTCGGCCCGCCGCGTGCTATAGTGACGGACACCGAAAACCGTCAACCCGCGCGGATTCGGGGAGACAGCCCGTATTCGGGAGTCCAGCCGCTAGTGTCGCGTCTCGGAAGTGAGGTTAGCATCGAGAGCGTCGAGCGCGACCGTTTCATGAATAATCCGGGCTAGCATGAGCGTGCCGCTGCTTGTCGTCCTGCTGGGGCTTGTCCCAGCCCATCGAACGGTGGGCATTGGTGCGGTTCAGGAAGCCCCGGGCGACGACCGCACAAAAAACGCGCGAGACACGTGGCAGCTGCCCGATCGCGTGACGGAGGCGCTCGAGGTGAGCCCGGGTGCTCGCATCGCAGACGTGGGTTGCGGTCCCGGCTACTTCGTTCCCTATCTGTCGCGAGCCACCGGGAGCAGCGGTCGCGTTTCCGCCGTCGACATCCAGTCGGGAATGCTCAGCCTGGTGGAGCGTCAGGCGGCGCGGCTCGGCCTCGGCAACGTCGATACGGTCCTCTCCAAAGAAACCGATACCGGACTCGAGCCGCGGTCCGTCGACCTCGCGGTGATGGCGAACGTCTACTACGAGCTCGGAGCTCCCGGGGCACTACTCGAAAACCTCGCAGAGGTCCTCGAGACAGAAGGGCGGCTGGCGATCATCGACTACCGGGTGGACAGGATGGCGGAGCCAGTCGGTCCGCCACTGAGCCATCGTGTCCCACAAGAACGCGTCGTCGCCGAGGCAGAGCGTGCCGGGTTCCGCCTGCAGAAGACGCACGATTTTCTCCCGTATCAGTACTTCCTGGTTTTCGAGTTGGCCCCGACCGGAGGCGAGGGGCGGTGACAACGCTGCTCGACCGATCCGGCATCGAGGAGATCCTTCCGCACCGGTCGCCGTTTCTGTTCGTCCACGAAGTCCTCGAGATCGAGCCCGGCCAGCGCATCGTCGGGCTGGTACGGGTTGGTGAGGACGAGACCTTCCTCGCCCGGGACGCCATGGGCTCGTACCTGCCTCCGACCGTGCTTGCCGAGGCCATGGCTCAGGTCGGTGCCATTCTCGTCCTCTACCCCGAGGACAATCGGGGCCGCGCTATCTACTTCCGCTCGATCGACGAAACGGAGTTCTTCACACGAATCGGGGTAGGTGTCGAGCTTCGTGTGGAAGCTCACGTGAAACGGATGCGCTCGCGCCTCGGAACGCTGGAAGTGAACGCCACGCGGGACGGGGTGCTCGCCGCGAAGGGCGTGATGAGCTTCGCGCTCGGTAATCTCCCTAACTCATCACCAGGCTGAACGTCGCCCGATAAAACAGATAGAGGTCCTTCGGAAGCGCCCCCGAATAGGGGCTCCGGAAGACGAGTGAAAGCTTGGAGAGTCCCTCGCAGGCGGGTCCGTCTTCGATACCGACGAGCTCGAGATCGTCGACGAACCGCCACTCCGATCATAGTCGGGAGTGGATCAGCTGTTGGAATCGGGCACGTGTCATTCTCTCGGCGTGGTTCGCGTCCGGCGATTGGGAGCCGAGCGCGCCCGCACCGACGACGGCAGCTGAACAACCTGCGAGGAACTCTCTTCGCTTCATCGTGTCTCTCCTGGATGCATGACTGCGAGGGGGAGGAACTCTAGGAATCAGGGTTGTCGTTTTTTACCTTCTCGCGCCGGCGAAGGGAGCGCCGGATTTGCTGTTCGTTACAGCAAGGTTCGTGCCGTAACGGCAGCTTCTTCTCAGATCATTGAAAACAAAGGTGTTATCGTTGCGCCGCCCGGCGATTGGCCTTCTGCATCTGTAAGGTGATCCGTCGCCATGCCCGGGATGAATAGTCGTAAGGCGAAGTGCGGCAGAGAGTTACGGCCATTGACGCCAACGTCAAGAAGCGCGACGCTGGTGCTCGAACCCGCTACGCTATAGTCAGGCCTTTTCGGCTGGCTGAGCTACGTTCACGTCGAACAACGACTCGAGCCGACCGAGAACCTCGACATCCTTAACGATGCCCGAGAAGGTCTCGACCTTGATGGTCTGCTGGGCATCGGAGTACGCGGTGTCGGGATGGGTGTGCACCTCCATCATGAGGCCGTGAGCTCCGGCAGCGATGGCGGCACGCGCCAGGTGACGCACCCGATCCCGCTTGCCGACACCGTGGGAGGGGTCGACGAGTATCGGGAGATGGGAGCTGTTTCTCACGAGCGGGACGACGTTGAGGTCGAGCGTGTTCCGCGAGTGGGTGTTGAAGGTGCGGACTCCCCGCTCGCAGAGCACGACGTTGTGGTTGCCCGAGGCGAGAAGGTACTCCGCCGCCATCAGCCATTCTTCGAGTGTGGCGGAAATGCCGCGCTTGAGGAGGACCGGACGTTTGAGCTCGCCGAGCTTCTTGAGCAGCGAGAAGTTCTGCATGTTTCGGGCGCCGACCTGAAGGATGTCGACATGCTCGGCGACTTTTTCCGCCGACTCGGTATCCATGACCTCGCTCACGACAGGGAGCCCAACCTCGTCGCGAACCCTCTGAAGCGTGAGAAGACCCTCCTCGCCCAGTCCCTGGAACGAGTAGGGACTGGTTCGGGGCTTGTAGGCGCCGGCGCGAAAGATGACCGCGCCCGCCGCCTTGACCTTCTTCGCGACTTCGAGCGTGCGGGATTCCGTCTCGACACTGCAAGGGCCGGCGATCAGCGTCGGCTTCTCGCCGCCGATGCGCACCCCGGCGACTTCTACGACCGTATCCTCAGGGTGCACCTCGCGACTGACCAGCTTGTAGGCTTTCGTCACCGGGATGCACTCGAGAACGCCCGGGAGCTGTGCGAGGTGGGCCGACTCCACCGGCCCCTTGTTTCCCGTCACGCAGATCGCTGTCCGGTTCGCTCCCGGAACCGGGAGCGGTGTGAAGCCCATGCGCCGGATGGCCTCTTCGACCTCGTGGCAGTGCTCCTTGGTGCTGTCCTTCCTCATGATGACGAGCATGCGTTGATTCCTTTCCTTAGTGCCTAGCCGTTTGCGGACGTGAGAGGACGGAGCGCAGAAGCAAAAGCACTGACCAGCTCCTGGCCGTCTCCGGACGGGCGTTGCCTCCACGTCTCGCCAATGATGTTTGCGAGATAGCTGCCGACGACCGCCACACGGGCGCCGGCAGAGAACGCCTTTCGAATCTGGTCGGGCTGTGACAGTCCGAAGCCGAGACAGACCGGTGCATTCATCGCGGTGGCGGTGCGGGTGACTAGCTGCTCGACGGAGCCGAAATCCCCGTTTCGAACTCCGGTCACACCCTGATGAGCGACCAGATAGACGAACGCGTCCGCCAGACGATCGATGCGCTGGAGCCGCTCCGGAGAGGTCAAAGGCCCGACGAGCTGCACGTGGCCGAGTTTGGCGTGGCGGCAAGCCCGCTTCAGCGCTTGGCTCTCTTCGAGACAGATGTCGGGGACGAGGAGTGAAGAAGCACCTGCCTCGGCGACGTCCTCGCAGAACTGGTCGTAGCCACGCGCGTGAACGAGATTGCCATAGACAAGGAGATTCAACGGTGTCTTCGGACAGGTCTCGCGGATGCGCCCCAGAATGTCGATGGCTTGCGAAGTCGAAGTGCCTGCCGCGAGCGCCCGCCTATCGGCGGCCTGGATGGCGGGGCCATCGGCGACCGGATCGCCATAGGGGAAGCCAATCTCGATCATGCCGGCGCCGGCATCGACGGCGGCTCTGGCCAGAACCACCGAGAGCTCGGGCGTCGGGTCGCCGAGCACCAGAAACGGGCTGACCTGAGGGCCTCGTTTCAACACTCTCTTCAGCAGCGCTCGACTCACGAGAGGTTCGGTTCCCTTCGATGTGCGTACTTCTCGAAATAGGTTTCGAGATCCTTGTCACCTCGCCCGGAAAGATTGATGAGCACGCGCGCCCCTTGCGGAAGCGAACCGTCGGCCACCGCACTCGCGACAAAGGCGATGGCGTGTGCGGGCTCGAGCGCCGGGATGATGCCCTCGAGCTGCGAGAAAAGCTCGAAAGCGTCGAGCACCGCATCGTCGTTCACGGCCAGGTAGCGGGCCCGCCCCGAATCGCGGAGGTAGGCGTGCTCCGGGCCGACGCCGGGGTAATCGAGTCCGGCCGACACGCTGTGCGTCTCCAGGATCTGTCCTTCCGAATCCTGAAGCACACACGTGCGTGCACCGTGAAGGAGTCCCGCGGTGCCGGCGACGAGCGTCGCACCGTGCTTTCCGCTGTCGATGCCGTGACCTCCCGGCTCGATCCCGATGAGCCGAACGCTCGATTCGGGAACAAAGGCGTGGAAGATTCCCATTGCATTGCTGCCACCCCCGACACAGGCCACCACCGCATCAGGGAGTCCACCGAGCTGCTTCTTCCACTGAGCCTTTGCTTCTCTGCCGATCACCGCCTGGAAGTCTCTGACCAAGCGCGGGAAGGGATGCGGTCCACACACGGTCCCGAGCAGGTAGTGAGTCGTTTCCGGATTTCGCGTCCAGTCCCGGAGCGCTTCGTTGATGGCGTCCTTCAACGTTCGCGCGCCGGTTCTGACCGGTACCACCTCGGCACCACACAGCTCCATTCGCTTCACGTTGGAAGCCTGGCGCTCGATGTCTTTCTCACCCATGTAGACGACGGCCTCGAGACCGAGTCGGGCCGCCACCATCGCCGTCGCGGCGCCGTGCTGTCCCGCACCCGTCTCCGCAATGACGCGCTTTTTGCCCATGAACTGGGTGAGAAGCCCTTGACCGAGAACGTTGTTCGTCTTGTGCGCTCCCCCGTGCAGCAGATCCTCTCGCTTGAAAACGACCTCGAGTCCGGCCCGTTCCGAGAAGCGCGGAGCCGGTGCAAGAGGCGTGGGACGTCCCGCCCAATCGCGCAAGGCTTCTTTGAACGCTTTCTGAAAGGAGATGGAGGGGACGATCTCCTTGTACGCGCGCTCGAGCTCCTCGAGAGTGGGAACCAGGAGCTCGGGGACGAATCGTCCGCCGTATGCGCCAAAAGCGCCGACTCTCGGGCGGACCGATTCGGTGATCGTCTTCGTCATGCGGTTTGCAATGCTTCCCGGAAGCGCTCGAAGAAAAGCTCGAGTCGTTCCGGGTCCTTGATGCCGGGCGAAGCCTCGATGCCGCTCGAAAGATCCACCCCGAAAGGGCGATGCGCTACCAGATCGGCGATGTTCTCCGGCCGGACGCCGCCGGCAATGAACGTCCAGTCCGGGGCATACTCACCGAGCACGCTCCAATCGAACGTCCGCCCGGATCCACCACCGCCGACGTCCAGCATCGCCGGTCGCGCCTCACTCGGCTCTGGTACGAGCGGCGGAACGCGTTTGGCCCCGGGTGCCACGTGATGGACACGGTAGAGCGTGAGCCCGCGCGACTCCAGTCGTTCACGCTCTTCCTCCGTCAGATCGTATACCTGTACGTGTAGCGTCCCCGCGCGCTCCGCCTCCTCCGAAATGGTGTCGGCATCCACTCCCTTATAGACGAGCACCTTGACCGGCGTTTCGCCGGCGGCTTCGAAGACGCGCTCCGCCTCCGACAGACTTGCCCGCCGGGGGGACGAAGGCGCGCGAACCGCACCGACGTAGCTGGCGCCGAGTCGTGTGGCCAGCTCGGCGTCCTCGGCTCTCGTGAGCCCGCAGATCTTGACGCGCGGCGTCACTTGCCGATCTCCTCGATCAACGCCCGAACGGCGTCGGGATCGTCTCGTTTCATCAGCGCCGAGCCGATGAGGATGGCGTCCGCGAGTCCGCGGACCTCTTTGGTGTCTTCCGCCTCCTCGTAGCCGCTCTCCGCGACGACGACGCGCTCGTCCGGAATCTCTTCCAGAATCTTCGGGGCGAGCGAGCGGTCGACCGTCAGTGTGTCGAGGTTCCGGTTGTTGATGCCGAGCACCGCATCGTCGAGCACGTAGGCACGATCCACTTCCTTCGGTGAGTGGCACTCGACCAGTGTGTCCAGCTCGAGCTCGCGCGCGGCCTCGTACAGCTCGTGAAGCTGAGCGTTCGACACACAGCCAACGATGAGCAGCACCCCGCCGGCTCCGAGCCTCGCGGCAAGCGCGACCTGCGCCGGGTCGACGACGAAGTCCTTCATGAGAACGGGAATCTCAACCGCTTCGACCGCTTTCTCCAGATCGTCGATGGAGCCGTTGAACCGCGTCGGCTCGGTGAGAACGCTCACCGCCTTCGCTCCCGCCGAGGCGTAGAGCTCGAGCTGTTTCGCGAGCGGGCGCTCGGCGATGAAGCCAAGGCTCGGGCTCGCTTTCTTGTATTCCGCAATGACGCTCAACTGCTCCTTGCCCCGGATTGCCTCTCGAAGGCCGGTACCGGATGGCCGCCGCGAGGGCTCACCCGTCGGGAGGTTCTTCGCGCGCGTCCGCGCGGCCCCGACGAGATCCTCGATCAAGCCCATCTTCTTACCTCTCCCCCCTCTGGGAGGAGAGGTCGGTCCTTTCCCACACGGGGACTGGGTGAGGGGGGCCATCGCGCCGCGCGCACGTCCGTTTGCGAGTCATCCCGTATGCTCCTTCGCGACCCGTTGACTCGACTCCACATATCGCGACAGCACACGAGCCGCGCTGCCATTCTTCAGAACGTCGCGAGCGACCTTGAGTCCCTCGCTCAGATCCTTGCTGAGCCCGGCAACGCCCAGCGCGGCGGCCGCGTTGAGCGCCACCACGTCGGCTCGCGGTCCCGTCTCGCCGTCGAGGATCGCTCGCAGAATCCTTGCGTTCTCCTCCACCTCGCCTCCCTTCAGCGCGGAGAGCGGCGTGCTCTTGAGGCCGAGCTCCGTCGGGTCGAGGGAGAAGAGCTCGACCCGACCGTCGGTGACGAAGTGCCCCTCAGTGATGCCGTGCAAGCCGATCTCGTCGAGACCTTCGCAGTGAACGACCAGTGCCGATTCCGTTCCGAGCTCGAGCAATGCCTCTGCCATGACTTTAGTCATGCTCGGTTCGTAAACGCCCAACAGCTGGCGCTCCGCAAGCGCCGGGTTCGCCAGCGGCCCCAGCAGATTGAACAAGGTGCGGATTCCGAGCGCGCGCCGGACGGGAGCGACGTTGGCCATGGCGGGATGAAACTCCGGAGCGAAGAGAAATGCGAAGCCGGTCGCGTCGAGAAGCTTCCTGGCGCCAGACGCTCCCACGGTGAGGGCCGCCCCGCACCCTTCCAGGACGTCGGCGCTTCCCGCCTTCGAGGAGACGCTCCGGTTTCCATGCTTCGCCACTGCCCCACCCGCGGCGGCCACCACCAGCGCGGCCGCGGTCGAGATGTTGAAGGTCCCCGCCTTGTCCCCTCCGGTGCCGCAGGTGTCGATCAGCGGTTTCACTTCGGTTTGAACCGCGACCCGATGGGCGCGCATCGCGCGGGCGCAGGCGGCAAGCGTTCGGCCGTCGGGCTCCCGAAACCGCAGAGCCACCAGCAGGCCGGCGGTCTGGACCTGCGGCACGTCGCCGACCATGATGCGGTGGAGCGCCGATTCGAGCGCCTGGGGGTCGGCCGGCTGACCGGACAATAGCTTCTCGGTGAGTTCGACAATCATGTTCGTTTCCCGTTATCCGGCGAACGATAACGAACCGCCTCGTCGAGGAAATTCCGCAAGATCTGTCCGCCGCAGGGCGTCAGTATCGATTCCGGATGGAACTGGAGCCCCAGCTGGCAGCGGGTCTGGTGGCGCATGCCCATCACAATCGTCTGGCCGTCGTCCTCCGTCGTCGCGATGACGCGCATCGAATCCGGGACCTCCGTCACGACGAGGCTATGGTAGCGGGCGGCGACGAGGGGCGTGGACAGTCCCTCGAACACCGGCTCGTCCGCGTCGATGTCGATTTGATCTTTCTGGCCGTGGATCGGTCGCGGCGCCGGAGCGACCTCGCCTCCCGCAGCGACTCCAAGCGCCTGGTGTCCGAGGCAGATGCCGAGGACCGGCACCGAGGGCCCGGTCTCGAGCCATTCCACCATCACGCCTGCTTCTTCGGGCCGCCCGGGACCCGGCGAAAGGACGACGAGGTCCGGGTCGAAAGACACGAGGCGCGTTTCGAGCTGCGCGAGCGTCAGGTTGGCGCGCAGGGTCTCCACGCGCGCTTTTCGAGAGCGGAACTCGTCCACCAGGTTGAAGACGAAGCTGTCACGGTTGTCGAGCACCAGCACCCGCCGCCCGTCGCTCACGCCGACACCATCCGTTCCGCGGCCGCCACGGCCGCGCGACAGGCACGCGCCTTGTGGGACGTCTCGGCCAGCTCGCGCTCGGGAACGCTGTCCGCCACGATGCCCGCACCGGCTCTCGTGAGATAGTGGCCGTCTCGGTAACGCAGCGAGCGAATCACGATGCAGCTGTCGAACGTTCCGTCCTGAAGGCAATAGCCCACCGCGCCGCCGTAGAAACCTCGAGACGTCGGCTCCGTCTCCCGAATGAGCTCCATCGCACGGAGCTTTGGTGCCCCGGAGAGCGTACCCATGTTGGCCGCCGCCCGGTAGGCGTGAAGCGCGTCGAGCTCCGGAAGAAGCTCTCCCTGGACGCCGCTCACGAGGTGCTGCACGTGGCTGTATCTCTCTATCGAAAAAGGACTCGCCACCCGTCGCGTTCCCGCGACGGAGACGCGCGCGACGTCGTTGCGGGCCAGGTCGACCAGCATCGCGTGCTCGGCCTGCTCCTTGTGATCGAGCAGCAGTCCCACCGCCAAGCGCGAATCGAGCTCCTGGTCGATGGTGCCATCCTCTCGAAAACCCCGGGGAGCGGTTCCGGCGATGGGCCGGATCTCGACGATGCCGCCCTCCACCTTGAGACAGGTTTCCGGGGAGGCGCCGAGAAGGATACCCGTACCCACGTCGACGTGAAACATGTAGGGCGAGGGATTGCATCGTCTGAGCACGCGGTAGACCGTCAGCGGGTCGGCCTTGCTCTTCATCGAGAGACCGCGAGAGAGCACTCCCTGAAAAATGTCGCCGCGCCAGATATGGCGGAGGAACGTCTCCACGGATTCGAGAAACACGGGATCGGCCAGGTCGGCCTCGGCCGCTTTTTCCTCGACGCTCTCCACAAACGAGTCCGAAGGAGCTTCGGATGCCCGGGCGCCGTCACCCAAGATTTCGCAGAACAGCCGGTGCTTGGCATCCGCCTCCCCCTGATCCGAGGCGTCGAGCGCACGCGTAATGACGCGCACTTCACCCCGCAGGTGGTCGAACAACACGGCGTCGAGGGCAAAGACGAGATGGAGGTCCGGCTCGTTCCAGGGATCCGGCCGCCGGCGCGGCAAGTCCTCCCACTGGTCGACGAGCTCGTACGAGAAAGCCCCGTAGACACCGGGCGGCCGCACGAGACCTGGATCTTCGTCCTCCACGAGACCGGTTAGAGCTCGCACCGCATCGAGAACGGATGGCGCCATCAGACGCTCTTCGTCCGGTCGGGACGGATCCCCCGCTCCGGTCGGGTAGTGCGCGCCCAGAACATAGTTTTTGGCCGAGGCCTCGGGCAGGCGCGGCGTCAGGGCCTCCAGGACCCGATACGCATTCGCTGCCAGGGGCCGAAAGCTCGCCTCCCCTCCGCGGGTTTGAAGCTGCACGGCGCCACCCGGGATCACCAGGCTCTGGGTGCCGACGGGGCTACCCTGGGCGGCACTCTCCATCAACACCGATGCTCGAATCTCGCTGCGACTCGAGATCGCCTGAACAAAGTCCACCGGTGCCAGACAATCGTCGGCGTCGAGAACCGTGGTCTTCGTGCGTGCTCGGAAGGCCGGGGAGCCGAAGGGACGACTCGCCTCCTTTTTGCTGGTCGTCGAGCTCATGATTCGCGTTTTACCCCTTGGAAGGTGCCCGTAAAACGCAAAAAAGGCAACCTCCGTTGCTGGGGTTGCCTCTCCTTCAGATCAGAACGCCGGGAGGGCCACCCCGCTCAGCGCCACCACCACCAATGGGTAGCGATAACCGAGCGGAGGTCCGACGTTCGCATGATGAGCACATGTTATACCGCCAACGCCCCCGAGCGTCAAATGGCTCGTGATATCGTTGCCGGCCGAGGTGCGATCATGCTAGCCACTTTGTTTCTCGCGACGGCCGTCTCCGCCCAGTCGCCCCTCTTCCACGTCGAGGAGTTGACGATTGCCGGCATTCATGCCGGCCTCGAGTCCGGGCGGTTCACCTGCCGCGAGCTCGTTCAGATGTACCTCGACCGTATCGAGGCCTACGACCAGAAGGGGCCGGCGCTCAACGCCATCGTGCGGGTCAACCCGAAAGCCCTCGAGCGGGCCGATGCCCTCGACCGACGGCTCGCCCGCGACGGCATCACCCGACCGCTCGATTGCGTGCCCATGATCGTCAAGGACAACTACGACACCGCCGACATGCCGACGACGGCGGGCTCGCTCGTCCTCGCGGAATCAGTTCCACCCGACGATGCCTTTCAGGTGGCGCGGATCCGGGAGGCGGGCGCCATCGTTGTCGCCAAATCGAACATGGCGGAGTACGCCTTCACGCCGTACGAGACGCTGAGCTCGATTCGTCCCGGACACACGCGCAATCCGTACGATATCCACCGCGTTCCCGCCGGCTCGAGCGGGGGCACGGCGGCGGCGGTGGCGGCAAGCTTCGGTGCGGTGGGCCTGGGGACGGACACCGGGAACTCCATCCGTGGTCCTTCGTCGCACGCGGCGCTGGTGGGGATTCGTTCCACGATGGGCGTCACCAGTCGCGACGGCATCGTGCCGCTCAATCTGTATCGTGACATCGGAGGTCCCATGGCCAGGACGGTCGTAGATGCGGTGACGGTCTTCGATTGTGATCGCCGGCTACGACCCCGCGGATCCAGTGACCGAAGCCGTCGAGGATCGGCGTCCTCGAAGCTACTCCTCGCCGCTGGCGAGGGACGGCCTTCGGGGTGCGCGTATCGGAGTCGTCCGCCAGATCTCCGACACGGAGACCGCGGACCCTGCGATCCTCGCTCTCTTCGAGCAGGCTCTGAAAGACATGGAGCGTCGCGGGGCCACCATTGTCGACCCTGTGGAGATCCCATCTCTGGATGATGACGAGCGTGGTGGGGTCTGGTGCAATCCGTTCAAGGAGCAACTCAACGCGTACCTGGAGAGCCTAGGGCCGGATGCTCCGGTCAAGAATCTCGCGGAAATCATCGAGTCCGGGAAGTTCCATCCGTCGATCCGCGGGAGACTCGAAAGCGGCCAGGAGGTCGAGTTATCGCCCGAAGAGGCTTGTCGCGAGGCGGAGGCGAACGCCGGAAAGCTCCGCGACGGCGTGAAGGCGGTGATCGATCGGCACCAGCTCGCGGCGCTCGTCTATCCAACGTGGAGCAATCCCCCCCGGCTTCTCGGTGATTTGAATACGCCTCATGGCAACAACAGCCCGATCCTTTCCCCACCGACCGGGTTTCCCGCCGTCACCGTACCGATGGGCTTCGTTGACGGTGAGCTACCCGCTGGATTGCAGTTTCTCGGAGATGCGTTCAGCGAGCCGACGCTGTTCAAGCTGACGTACGCTTACGCGCAGGCGACCAGGCATCGCCGTCCACCGAGCAGCGCACCACCGCTGTGGAGACAAGGAAGCTCCCAATGAGCAACGATGAAGCACTTCGCGACCACCTGTCGAAGCTCCTCGACGCTCGTCGGGCGCACTTGACGGTCCACGACGTTCTGGACGACTTTCCGTTCGAGCTACTCGGTCGGAAACCGGTTGGCGCACCCTACACGCCGTGGGAGCTGTTCGAGCACATGCGCATCGCCCAATGGGACATCCTGGAGTTCAGCCGTGATGCGAAACACGAGTCTCCCGACCATCCCGAGGGCTACTGGCCGGAAGGTCGGGCTCCGACGGACGAGGCCGAGTGGAAGGAGAACCTGGCCGTATTCAAGAAAGAGCTCGAGGCCCTGAAAGCCTTCGTTGCGGATCCGGAGACGGATCTCTTCGCGAAGATCCCTCACGGAACCGGCCAGACCGTCCTCCGTGAAGCCATGATGGTGGCAGACCACAACGCCTACCACCTCGGACAGATGGTGCTGCTGAAGAAGATGATGCAAGGACGCTAGTAGGGTACTGGGGTACTAGTGCACGAACCCGCTAATCCTGCCGCAAATTCCTCGTCCTTTTCCGCGCTGGCGGCGTTGCTCCTCCTCGAAATATCTAGATATGACTTCGTCGGAGCGCCTTGCCAGCACGAAAAATGACCTTGGAATTTGCCGACAGTATCAGCGGGTTCGTGCACTAGAAGAAAACGCGCGCCTCACCCTTCTCGGCGATGAGCTTGTTCACGTGCTCCACGAGATCATCGCGTCGCACCAGGATGGCCTTGACTTGACCACCCATCAGAATACCTTTTAACACCTCATCGAGCGCTTCTTTGTTCAAGCCCTTCAGATTCTCGAGCAGCTTGCGGTCGTACTGAACCGGAAGGGCGTGGTCGCTCTTGAGCAGCCTCTTGCGGTCGAGAAAAGCACGGGAGTGATCGATGAGCACGATGTTCCACTCGGGATCGACCAGGAAGTTCTGGGCGTTCCGGTCTTCGTTGTAGATGAGATTGTCGAAGATCTTCATGCGCGAGAGCTGATGGCTCCAGGCGGCCGTCTGCGGCAACTTGGACTGAGCATCGCCGTAACTCTCGCAGCCCTCGACCCAGTACTGCAATGAGCCGGTCTTTCCCTTGATGGTGCGCTTGACGGTCGGCGGCACCATCCCGAGGCCAACCAGCTTGTCGAGCTCGTAGGCGACCACCTCGGCCTGGTAGCTCTCCCAGAAGCCTCGATGGCGCCCCCGCTCGATGGGTTTGAAGGCGGCGTAGAGGGTCTTGCCGTCGATCTCCAGAGTGACCTTGTAAGGGTTGGTCACGCCGTGGCTAATCTCTTTCATCTCCACGACTTCCGCGTCGTTGAGCCACTGCTCGATCTCCACCCGGGCCGTGCTCCAGTCGGTCACCTCGGTCTCGGGGGGCTGCCCCAGGAGTGGGGCGACGAAAAGAAAAGAAAGCACTAAGCAGACGGCATAACGCATGGGGGCCTCCTTGCTTCAGCGAATGGACCTTTGTACCACAGCTTGCGCCGGCACGCAGCTGTCCCGTCCAAGACAGATCCGGCCTCGTCGATTCGTCAAACCTTAGGGCCCGCGCAAGAATAACTACCGATTCTTGGACGCCGATCCATCCCGTCTGGCTGCGTTGCTCGTCGGTCATATATCTAGATATTATTCACTTCTCGCGCCTTGCCAGACGGGCGCCTCGACGCCCAAGAATGGGCATTTATTCTTGTGCGGACCCTTGGTTGTCGGTCGGTGACCTGGCGTAACCGGGCGCTTGCTATGGGATACGGCGGAAGAGAAACATCGGTTCCGTCAGCCGGTCCGGCGAGCACCCTCACCCGGCTCCACATTCGCCGACCAATATCAGTTGCCGAGAACGACGCGCGGCCACAGATAAGGCAGGGCCTGTTTGCCTCCCCACCGAAAAGCCGCCTAGGCGAGACCGCTCTCGCTGATGTTGGCGCCCACGCGTGCGTCTTTGAGATCACGTTCAGGAGGGCTGCCGCTCCACCACGCGCCCGTCGCGCCTGATCTTCCCCGGCAGCTCGAGTCCCTCGGCGAGAGCGGTGAGGGCATCGTGGAGCTCGGAGCGCTCGGCCTGCAGCCGCTCGACGGTGCGCGAGCGGGTCAGTCGAGTGAGCCGCACCCGGATGGCTCTGAGCGTGTGTTCGGCGAGTCTCTGATAGTGGACCGCGACGTAGGCTCCGAGCGCGCTGAGGGCGAAGGCGGTCAAACCGGTCCCGAGCGGTGCGCCCCGAAACGCGGGGTAGAGCGCCGCCAGGCTGTTGCCGCCCCACGCAACGAGCAGGCTCACCAAAAGCCAGTTGAGCGGAAAGGCGACCGTGGCGATCATCACCTTGAGCGAAGCTTCGTCCTTTTTGGCACCCGCCGCCCACCGGGCGACGAGCCAGACCACGAATGCAGCGGGCAGATTGACGACATAGCCGATCACGAGAATCGGTGGCAGAACGAGGTAGACGACAAGCGCCTGCAACAAGACGAGGACGGCGAGCCGGGTCGAGACGAGTCGCGGTGCGGCGTCGAGCTCGTGGTCCTCGACGCCCAGCGCCCGCATCTCGGTGTCGTAGTGCTTCACCCTTTCAGTGAGCCCCTCGACTTCGTCCGGATGAGACTCCATGCGGGCCTTGTAGCCAGTCCACAGTCGTGAGAACCCGAGGACCCGCTCCTTCATGTCCGGCCGCTCGAGGCTGGCTCCGGCGCGGTGCGCGCGTTCGGCGCGGACCAGCTGCCGGGCGCGTTGCATGGCGTGATGAAGCTCCCAGCTCTCGGTGGCATGCACGACCTCGTGCAGAGCCTCCTCGAGCGCGCCGGTGAGCGCGCGGTAGCGCTCGCGCCTCGCATCGTCCGATTCCCCCGCCGGCGCCCGTGCGAGCTCCGATTCGAGCTCGAGTGGGGGATGAAACGCGACGAGGACGTTCGCGCCGAAGACACGTTTCTTGTCGTAGTGCAGCCCCACCGGCAGGATGACCGGCGGCGGCTCGCCTTCCGGTGTGAGCTCGACGGCCCGGTAGTACAGCCGCGCAGCTCCCGTCTTGAGCTCCTTCGGGTAAGGCTCGTCGTGACTCACGCCTTCCGGGAACAAAGCGGCAAACGCTCCTCCCGCGACCGCCGTCGCCAGCGCATCGAGGCTCTTCTCGTTTGCCCCGCGTCGGCCGCTCTCGTCCATCGTTTTCAGATCTTGTTTTCGGTAGATCGGAACCGTGCCGATCGCCCTCAGGATCGAGCCGAAAAGCGGGATGTTGAAGAGGCCGTGACGCGCACCGAAGACGATCTGTCCCGGAAAGTGCGTGAGGATGAGCCCGGGATCCATCAGCGCGTTGGGATGCCACGAGACCACGATGCTACCCCCCGTCTCGGGAACGTTCGAAAGGCCGCTCACCTCGGCGCGGCGAAAGAACAGGCGTACCAGGAAACGAAGGACGCTAACGAGCGCGCGATAGGCTCGAGGGCCTTGTTGTCTCGGCACGATCGACGGCTTCCCGTTGAAGATGAGTCTCGGCCCATCGTAGTCACCGGATTCGGGAATGTCGACCGGGTGTGCCGAGAATGATGTAGAGTGCGACAGTTCGCGGAATAGCCCCGGCTCGACTCGCCAGGAGCGGCGGAGGTGAATCCAGGATGAGCACACGCGAAACCGACCCCTCCCGGAATGAAGCGGTCAAGACCAGCGGTTTCGGGCGGCGGAGTTTCACCTGGCGTCTCGTTAGCTGGGTCCTGGGAAGTGTCGGCCTCCTCTATCTGGGCACGCTTCTCTACGCGCACTTTCTGTCTCGCGACATGATCGTGCGAAGTGCCGAGAAAGAAGCGGTCAATGTGACCCGCGCCGCGATCAACGACGTTCAGGAGGTTCTGCGCTCCGTCGAGGAGAGTGCGGAGCTTTTGTCTCACGTGCTGGGCAAGCTAGCTCTCACCGAGCGGGAGCTCGAGCAGATCGTTCGAGGGTTCGTGCTCGGCAACGACAAGATCTATGGCTCCGCGGCCGCCTATCTTCCGGGCGCCTTTCGCGACTCCATGGAGCGCTTCTCGCCCTACTACCATCGCGGGGGCGAGGCCATCGTTTTCGCCGATCTGGCAGATGACTCCTACCGCTACTGGGAGTCGGACTCGTTCACCGCCGCGGTGGAGTCCGGAGAGCCAAGCTGGTCGGAACCGTACCTCGACGAGGGCGGGGGCAACGTTCGTATGGTGACCTACTCGGTCCCCTTCTTTCGCGAAGCGGGCGACACTCCCGAGCTCATTGGTGTCGTCACCGCGGACGTCGCGCTCGACTGGCTTCACGATCTCGTGAAGTCCATCCGCGTCGGAGAGAACGGATACGGCATCATCTTGTCGAGGCAAGGCCACATCATTTCCCATCCGGACGAAGAGCTCATGAGGGCTTCCAAGACGGTGATGGGGATGGACGATGGAGAGACAGCACCCGAGGCCAGAGAGATCGTCGAGCACATGATGCGCGGGGAATCGGGCTTCCGGCCGTTTCGGGATCGCGTGCTCGGAAAAATGACCCGCCTCACTTACGCGCCTGTTGGTCACGGCGGCTGGTCTCTGGCCGTCGTCTACCCGGAAGATGAGCTCTTTGCGGAGGTCGACTCCGTCCTGCGGCGCCAGGCTGCGCTTCTCGTGATGGGACTCCTGGTGCTGGTCGCGGTCGTGGTGTCGCTTTCCCGGCGCCTGACGCGGCCCATCAAAGCGCTGGCCGGAAGCGCCGGACAAGATCGCCACCGGCGATCTCGACCTCGACCTTCCGATTGCGAAGTCGAATGACGAGATCGGAGCGCTGACGCGTGCCTTCTGCTACATGCGCGACTCGCTGAAGCGCTACATCCACGAACTGAAGGAAACGACCGCGGCGAAGGAACGTCTGGAAAGTGAGCTCCAGATCGCGCGGAAGATCCAGATGGACATGCTTCCGGAGGGCGACATTGGCGGAGGCGACGGCGACGGATACGAGCTGGCGGCGAGACTGGTTCCCGCTCGCGAGGTCGGAGGCGACCTCTACTACCATTTCACTGCGGACGGTCGCGTGGCTTTTCTCGTCGGCGATGTTTCGGGGAAGGGAGTCCCGGCCTCGCTCTTCATGGCTCGTACCCGGACGCTCTTCGAGACGATCGCTCGCTCGGCGGGGAGCGTCGGGAAAGCTCTGGCTGCCGTCAACGGAAGTCTCTGCCGCGACAACGAGGCGGGGATGTTCGTGACGGTTTTCGCCGGAGTCCTCGACCCCTCGACGGGGAAGCTCGCCTGCGCATCCGGCGGGCATGATCCACCGGCGGTGCTGCCTGGCGACGGGACGCCACCGAGGTTCCTCGAGATGGAAGGCGGACCGCTCATGGGGATTCTCGACGAGGCGGAGTTTCCGACGAACCACGTCGAGCTGGGTCCCGGCGATGCCATCATCATTACCACGGACGGGGTGCATGAAGCGCGGGATATCGAAGGAGGCTTCTACTCCGAGGAGCGTCTTCTGGAGACGCTCTCCGGGCTCGGTCGAGCCAAAGCGGCAGACATCTCGGCTCGGGTCATGAAGTCCGTCAAGGAATACGCCGGTGAGGCACCCCAGTCGGACGACATCACCGTCATGACCCTGAAGTACACGCCTGCGAAGTGAAGCGATCGCTCGAGCTCCGAAACGAGATCACGGAGCTCCCATCCGCCCTCGATTCCATCGAAGCAGCCCTCTACGAGGCAGGTCATACCAAAGAGCTGGCGGGCGAGATGCGTCTCGTGGCCGAGGAGGCGCTCTCCAACATCATCTTCTATGGTTACGAAGACGATGGCGAGCACATCATCTGCGTCTCGCTCGAGCGGACGGACGAAGAGATTCGTCTCGAGCTGGTCGACGACGGAATACCGTTCAATCCTCTGGATCAACCACCGCCCGATCTGGACGCGCCGATCGAAGATCGCGAGGAGGGGGGGCTGGGGATCCCCTTGATGAAGGCCATGACGGATGAGGCCTCGTACTCCCGGGACCAGGATCGGAACGTTCTGCGGCTCGTGAAGAAGGTTGGCCGCAGCGTATAATCACGACTCCCATGGATGCGGTGGGGATCGGTGCGGGTTTCCTGGCGTGGTGGTCCCGACGGGGAAGGAGCAACAGAGTCCAATGCAGCTAACTATTCGAATCGAAGATAATAGATCTTTTAGTAAGACCATTCACCTCGATGGGACGCTGGACAACCAGACGGTGGCCGACTTCGACAAGCAGCTGGATGCGGTCCTGGAATCCCCCTTGAAGGCCCTACGGGAAGAAGGTGAGTAGAAGAATTCGTTGACGCCGCCCCATATTTTTGCTTAACTATGTATGTGCCTATCTACGAATATCGATGCGCCAGATGTGGCCACGAGTTCGAGCTCATTCAGAAGGTCAGCGACCCGCCGGTGAAGAAGTGCGAAAAGTGCAAGGGGCGGGCCGAGCGGCTCATTTCCTCTCCTGCCATTCAGTTCAAGGGATCGGGTTGGTACGTAACCGACTACGCGCGAAAAGGGCAATCTGAAGCGTCCGCGGAATCATCCAAAGAGACAGAAAGTTCTTCGAAACCGGACGGCTCTTCTAAGAAAGATAGCTCATCCAAAAAATCGGGCTCGCAAAAAGCGAGCTCCGCCACGAGTGCGTAGCGCGCACGCACATAGAACCAACCCAACCCCAACTTGACCCGTCCCCCAACGATTCACGAGGGGACCTCCCCCTTTATCAGCATCCATTAAGGGCCGCCGGTTCCCTTGCCCGTAGTAAACTGGCACGCGGGCTACTTCACGTACCCGAGTGTTTCCAGCTCTCGCCGTGTTTCCTCGCCTGGGAGCACCTGCGAGCCAGTCTCCCACAGCGCGCGTCGCCTCCTGCCAGTCTCGATGTAGTCGCGAAGCGTTCTTCTGAACTCTCCGGCCGACGCAGCCCGCTTCCGCAGAAGCTCGTCTTTTTCAGCGGGGTCTCGAACGATGTCGTAGATCTCCTCGCTCAGAATATTGTCCCAGGAGGCTTCCTCGAATGAGCCCGCGAGCCTGGCGATGTACTTCACATCTCCGGCACGCAAAGAGATCAACGTCCTCATCCCATCCGCCTCGGCCACCGTGACCTCGGCAGCACCGACGAATGGGCTGGCGACCGTGGTGCCGTCTAGATAGCTTTTCAAATTCGCCCCTTCCGAGGTCGGTGCCCTCAGGCCGGCGGCGCTCAGAAACGTCGGAAAGAGATCGACGATGCCCACTGGCTGTTCCACGGTGCGCGCCACTCCGTCGGGCCAGGAAACGATGAGCGGGACTCGAATTTGTTCTTCGTAGAGCGAAACGGCGTGCTGCCAGTCCCGATGCTCGTAAAAGGCTTCCCCGTGATCCGAGGTGACGATGATCAGTGTCCGGTCGAACAGGCTCATTTTCTGGAGCCCGTCGAAAAGTCTCCCCAAATGGTGATCGACGTAGGCGACAGCCGCATCGTAGAGCTGAACGACGTCTGCGATGTCCTTCCGGTGACGAGGAGGCGTTCTGCCGCCGACCATCCGGAGCAGATCTGAAATGTCATTGGGTCGTGGCCCGAACCGTTCGATGAACTTCTTTGAGTAGTCTTGAAATTCCACCACCGGGAGGTAGGGGGCGTGCGGATCGATGAGGTGAACGAAGAGAAACTGCGGCTTGTTCCTTGCTCGGCGCACCAGCTCCAAGGCGGCATCGATGACCGCGCTGGCGTCCGGGGACAACTGGCGGTAGGCACCGAAGCCTCGATGAAAACCAAAGGTTGTGGACATCGGAGAGCTCGAGACGACCGCGTCCGTCACGTAACCGGCACGCGCCAGGAGCTCGGGCAAATACGGCACCGAGGTCGAAAGCGCCCGCGCCTTGCCGGCCCAGAAGGTGTTTTCGTGTCCCGCGACGCCATGGAAGGAGGGTGGTAGCCCCGTAAACATCGAATAGTGGGCTGGAATCGTCCACGGTGCTGTACTGGTCGCCGACTCGAAGACCACCGCCTTCGCGGCGAGCTCGTCGAGGCGAGGAGTCGTTGGGCGCGGATAGCCGTAGGCTCCGACGTGATCGGCGCGCAAGCAATCTACCGAGATCAGAACGAGATTCGGTCGATCGTCGGGCGCGGGCTCGCTTGCGACAACCGGGTTGCCCCACACGGAGAACACCTCTCCAGGGTCGGATGCCGAACTCGCGGCAGCGACGCGTGTCTCCAGAGCGAGCTCGACGTGCGTACCTCACCATGCTGCCAGATCGATCTCCCGTTCCAGCCATCGATTGTGCTTTCGGGCATCCAACGTTTCCGAGTAAATGGTCTCTATACCGAGCGAGGAACGCACCGAGACATGAAACTGAATCTCGGGAGCGGCGCCCGGCGCGTTCAACGGAACGCCAGCGACGGCGAAGCGCAGACGAGCGCTCGGCGGCACCTCCAAGGGCGAATGACAATCGTGACGGCAAGGGGGGGACCAATGCCGGGCGACCTTCTCCGTTCAGCACCACGTGCGCCCCAACGTGGCCGTCGGCGCTCAGGGCGGGGAGCTCACTCCGAGTAAACGCCTTGGTTGTTGAGGGGACGTGCTCTACCAACAAGAACGATGGGAGCGCTTCCGGGACTCGTTGGCATGCCGAGACCGAGAGGGCGGCAAGGGCCAAAGCTCCAGGGAAGACCTTCCTAACCATGCATTGCTCGCGGATGACTCACGTTAGAAGTTCACGCACCCACGGTCAAGTACGAACGGTCAAAAAATCGGGGTCTTTCTCGGCGCCGACTTCGACGGCACCCTGCTGCGCGACGGATATCAATCGGGATCTGTTCCCGCGCGATGAATTTCGGACATCGGAGAAGTAACTATTCCGTTGGGATGCGAAGGACGCGAATCGTGGGCCCCTGAAGCTTACCCTCCACCGGTTGAAACTCCTTCACTAGTGGACAGATCTGAAAGAGCTTGTCGTAGGCCTTCGTCGTCCGGTGCTCGGGGCCGAATCGCTCGTAGACCTGGGACGAGACGATGAGGTAGTCGACGCCGAGCTCCCGGTAGTCCCGCACCGCCTTCCGGACGATCCGCGCCTCCATGGTGATGTCGTACTTCCGGCGATCCGGCACCGGTGCGTGACGCTCGACCGCAAAGTGCGTGCGCGGAGGGAAAGCGCCGTTCAACCACTCCCGCGCGAGGTTCCCGGTATCCGGAAGCGTGAGCCGCTCGTTGAAACGGATGGTTGTCCCGAGGGGCTGCCACATCATCAGAGCGAGCACGACGCCCACCGCCGCCAGACGGTATCGCGCGTAGCGCGCACCCCACTTCAGTGAGCCGACAAAGCGCAGGCCCTCATCGAGAAAGTGGGCGGCCAGGAGGGCTAGAAACGGGTAGATGGTGATCAGGTTGTCCGGCCAGTTGATTTTCTGCGAGCTGTAGTGGGCGTAGAAGATGACGGGAAAGCTCAGGAAGATCGCCATGCGGCCGTCGGGGCGATAGAGCGCGAGAGCGAGCCCGGCGAGACCGAAGATGGATGCCAGCCGCCCCGCGCCGAACCGCCACGTGTAGATCGCATGATGCAGCCAGTTGTTCTCGCCCTCCGCCCCGCCCCGTCCCGAATAGGAGTAGCTGTAGATGTCGAAAGCCACGTGGTCGATAAAGCGCGGAAAATCGGCGAGGAAGTAGAGATTGATCAGGACGAACGTCAGAACCGAGGCCATCCCCGCCAGGTAGAGATCGGGGCGCACGAGGAGCTTTCTCCCGTGGCGTAGCGCGGCCGCCACGACGAACGGTGCCGCCACCAGGACACCGTTGTATTTCGATGAGACCACCGCGCCGATGGCGATTCCGCCGGCAACGGCGAGCTTCGTGCCGCCTTTTTCGTAGTAGCGAAGCGTCACCAGGACGCTCGCGACGGCGGTGAAATAGAGGACCGCGTCAGCTTTGTTGTACTGGGAGTGCTCGATCGCGCCCGGGAAAACCGCCATGAGCGCGGCCGCCACGAGCCCCACGGTGGAGCCGAACAGGCGTTTTCCGAGTACGTACGTGAGGAAGACGGTGAGGGTCCCGAACGCGACGCTCAGAAAGCGCCCCCAGTAGATCATGTCTTCCTCGTGGACCTGGTGGATGCTCTCCCAGGCGCCGCTCGGCAATTTCGCGAGGAAAACGCCGAGGTACGTCGCCGAGGCGAGATAGGTCTGAAGCGACGGGTAGTACCACCACCTCGGGTTGAAATCGCCCCGTTTGAGTCGCGTGAGGGCGGAGCTGACGAAGTCGTATTCGTCCGCGACGTAGCTTTGCGGGAGGCCGGACGAGATCCCCCATTCCCGGAGACCGAAGGCGAGCACTAGAATCGTTGCAAGGAGCGCCGGTACGACCAGCGCGCGAAGAGCCGCCATCAACTCCGCTCGCGTACGGGGAACGCCGAAGTGTGTGGCGGCAACGACCACGAAAGCGAGGGCGATGGACAAAACGACCAGCGCCCCGCGTGAGATCGCGGGTTCCAGAAAGCGAAGGTAATAGCCGTTGGTGAGGAGGGCGGCGACCGCCAGCAGGGTCGTCACGAAGCTTGCCCACTCGCCCACCTTTGTCGACGGATACCAGCGGGTCTTCTCTGCCAAGCCGAGATGGAGACTAGCACGTTTGATCCGGCCGTTGGTAGAGCGCGGTGTTTGTTCGCCCGTCCCGAGACGGACCGGACACGACGAGCACATCGAAGGCGAATGCAGCTATCTCGGTCCGGGGTTAGAATCGCCCCGTCCCACCCATGAGCTCCGACACTCCGAGACGCTCGAGTTCGACTCTGGTGCTGGCTGCGGTGGCGACGCTGGTCGCCGTTAGCCTCGCCTATCAGGTCCGCGTCCCCATGCGTATCGCTCCAGGATCGGGACTCTTGAGTGTGCCGTTCGTCGCGAACTTTCACGACGCGGAGCGCGGCTATCGCTGGACGCGGGCACGAAGCTGCCTGACGTTCCCGGATCCCGGCGCCGGGATCGAAGGCACCGTCGAGCTCGATCTGGCCGGGTTTCGCCCTCGAGGTCAGGCGGAGCCGGTCGCCATCCTGGAGGCTGGCAAGGCTTCGCACCGCCGGACGCTCTCACGCCGGATCCACACCGTCGAGATCCCCGCAACCACTCGCGGGGGCTGGAGCTCAGACCTCGTTGTCTGTATTCGTTCGGGAGACCTTCACACCGGGCGCCGGGGATCTCCGGGCCCTTGGCGTGCGCGTGCACGAAGTGCGGTTCGTTCCGGACGGGGGACCGCTGGGACTCGGTGTGCCCGCTCTCCGTCAGCTCGTGTGGTCGACCCTGCTTGCCGTCGTCTTCTTCCTGGCGCTTCGTCGCTGGGGGATTTCCGCGCCGCCTGCCCGAGCCGTCACGTTCCTGCTGATCGGGAGCCTGGCCGCGGTCTACGCCTTCGCCCGCCCGTATGCGGCCGCCGGGGCCGGTCCGTTGCTGGTGGTGACTTCGGGCGCCTATCTGTTCGCTCGCTTTCTGCCGGGACTGGTGAGGTTCGTGAAGGCTTATCTCGACGCTGCGCTCGGGTCCCTTCGGCGTGGTGTCGACGTCGCCTGGCGATGGCCGTCTCTGGCCCTGGTCCTGGCTGGTGCCTTGCTGCTCGGCGCCGCCTACCTGGCGCGTCCGAGCCTGGTGATCGACCTCGGTTCCGGGAGAGAGACGACGCTGGTCGAAGGATTCGCCTCGTTCGATGCGGAAGGGGGAACGAACTTTCGAAGAGCACTGCCCGGGGCCGCGCTGAATCTGCGGGACTTTGGGGGCGGCTCGGAGTGGAGCGTCGCCATCACCGCATCACTTGCCGAGGGAGACGCGCGGGAGATCGTGCTCGCTCGGGCCGGTGAGGAACCGGTGAATGCGGTGATCGATCGGACATGGACGACCACCACGGTTGCCGCGCGGGCCCCTCTCGGCTGGCGCTCCGGCCTCAGGGTCGAGCTGCCGCAGGCTTCCCGGAGCTTGCCGCTGCGTATCGATCGCGTGGAGATCGACCGCGGTCGGAGCCTGCCCTCGCTGGCCATCGTGGTTGCGGTGACGGGCGCGGCGTTGTTGCTCATCGTTGCCTGCGGCGCGTCCGGTCTCGGCTGGCGCGCGTCGCTGGTCGCTGGCGTTGCGCTGCTCGTGGCCCAGGTGCTCGCGGTGTTCGCCGATCCGGTGCTGTCGATTCCCTTCGCGCCATCGTTTGCCGGCATCGTCGCCCTCGGTGTCCTCTTCGCCGCTTCGTTGGCCGCGGTGCTCGCTCTCCTTCAGGGTCGGGATCTGGTGATCGAGAACGGATCGGCCGTGGTTGTCATCGTCGCGATCGGCTTCACCGTCTGGCTTTCTGCGATGAGCTTTCCACTCTATCGGGGACTTCACTTCGTGTACCATTCCAACATCGCCGAGGAGATCTGGAAGGGGAATTTCCTGACGTTCTACCTTCCGAACCCCGACAATATTCTGAGCCGGGAGGCACAGTGGGGCGGGCTCGTCGTGCCCTACCCTTGCCTCTATCACACGATCGTCGCGCCCCTGGCGGCGCTTCCGTCGCGGTGGTTCCACTTCCTCCACAAGGTTCTTCAGGCGTGGCTACTGGCGACGATGGCCGTCGCTGCGGCGGTGCTGGCGTGGCGCCTGGGGGGAGGCCGGGCGGCCGTACTGGCTGCTCTCGTGACGATGAGTCTGTCCGCGACCTTCCAGCTCGTGTCGCTTTCTCATTTCGTAACGGTATTCGGCTGCTGGGCATCCTCGATGGCACTGGGATACCTCGTTCTCTTCATCGACCGCCTGGGAGAGCGCGCTTTCTGGTGGGGCGGTGTCGCTCTTTTGACCCTCGCTTTTCTCTCCTACACCGCGTCTCTTTTCTTCACCGGAATCACGCTGGCGCTGGCGCTGCCACTGCTGTTTCGCGAGGGCCGGGGCTCTGCCCGACCGCTCTTCACGTCGACGCTCGGCGCGGTCGCGGCTTCGCTGGTCCTCTACTACATGCACTGGATCCCGCCGTTCCTGCGCGAGTCGGTTCCGATGCTCCTCGGTGACGATGACGGAAGCGCGGTCTCCGTGGCGGGACGTTTGGCGGCGATCCCCGGAAAGCTCGACTACAGCTTCGGCTCGTTTCTGCTTCCACTCGTTGGCCTTGTCGGGCTGGGTGTGGTCGTTCGTCGATCGAGCGAGCCGTGGCGCTACGTCCTGGTGGCCTGGAGCGCCATCATCGTTCTCTTCAGCGGGTTCGATCTCTTCTTCAACTTCATTCTCAAACACCACTACTTCGTGATGGTGCCGGTGGCGGTCGGCGTGGCCGTGGCGGCGGACGGGATGATCGCGCGGAAAGCGTGGTTGCGCGGGCTTGCGGTGGCACTCCTCGTCTACTTCGTGAGTCTGGGCGGGCGGGCCGCTCTCGCCACCGCAATGGGCACCATGGGATAGGACCGCGTCTATCCCGAGCCCGAGCCTGGGCCCGATGGACTTCGCTTGAGAACCATTCAAACATCGCTCCGATTCGCAGCACTCACGGCCCAGTTCCGTGCTTCGACGTGGTCCAGCTCGGCCGCTTCTCGTGATCGAACCTCCTCATTGTTCTCCGGCTCCGGGCTCGGGCTCGGGCAGGGGCTCGGGCTCGGCGTGGAGCACAATCCTGGTTTCAAAGTCAGTCTTTTCTCGCGACGCCCACGTGGGAGAGGCCGAACGGAAGCTTCCCCTTGCGAAGGATCCTCGCCTCGAACGAGAGAGCTGACGCCAACAACTGGTTCAAGGGTCGGGGAATGCGACGCACGTCCGAGCGCTGCCCGCCCGGGAGCAAATTTCCGGCGAGACGTCGCGCCAGCGCCACCGGAAAGAGAAGACAGTTCGCGTAGCCTTGATAGACAGGTGTGAGTCCTGCCTCCCGAAGCTTCTGCCCCAGCATCTTCTGCGCGTAGCGCTCGCGGGTGTGGACCGCGAGATCGTGCTTGGCGAAGAGCCACTGGTAGGCGGGCTCCCGAAAAAAGAGCAGGCTCCACCGCGGAGCACCCTTGCGATCTCGTTGAACGCGGCCTGGTCGTCGTCGACGGACCAGTGGTTGATGACCTCGAACTCTGTCACCACGTCGAAGCTCTTGTCTGGAAAAGGCAGCCGGGTGACAGAGGCTCGAGCGAGTCGGGCGCCGTCACGGCGCCGGGCGAAGTCGATCGCCTCGGCGAAGACGTCGATGCCGACGACGGATCCGTACTGTCCGAGAAAGCCCAGCATGCCTCCCGTCCCGCAGCCTGCGTCCAGGATGCGCAGGTTCCGCTCGTCCGGGCCAAAACGCTCGATGAGCGACCGGGTGATGTTCTTCATGCCTTGGAACCACCAGAGGCTCTCCTCGAGCTCGAACAGGTAACGATATTCTTCGGGCTCCATTTTCGTCCGTGGGTGCGAATTCTACACTGCAGACACCGTCTATACGGGGGAAGGCGCTTTCGTCGTGTGCAGGCGGTTTCCGGGGAACAAAACGAAGGCTTTCAGGGGAGGTCGGGGCGCGTTTTTGTCGTCTTAGTAGAGTGAGATTGCACAGGAGAAAAGCCGGCGCGAAAAAATGACCCGTAGGAGGTTTCCCACAGCGCCAGCGGTGCCGGATCTAAAGACTGCAAACAAAGAAGTTATTGGAATTGCCAAAAATCGCAATGGTGTGGGGTACGGGACACACGACAAAATTTCCCGTAGATCTGGGATCCAAGCAGGTGCTATACTCCCCGCACTCCAACATATTGGGTGTGGGAACGCCGGCAGCACATTATTTGGTGCCCGTACTGAGATTACCTTGACGGGGGGGACGTTGCGCGCTACACCGGAGTGGAGCAAATTGGACGCTTTAGAGCTCCTGCCTGTGGACGGGGTGTGCGGGCCCCCGAGCCTGGGATGGTCTCGATGACGACAGAGAGACAGCACCAGGACGGAACGTCGAGGCCCGACACATTCCAGTCGCCCGTCAGGCGGCCTCGAAAACACTTTGATGGTCCAGCGCGGATGGCCGCCCGGACCGCTTTGATGAATGACCTCTTGGATGGGAGGTAACAACGGCAATGGCTAGTTCAAGAAAAGTTACGAGTATTCTCGACGTGAAGGCAGACACAGTGGTAGCCGTGGGCCGGGACGAGCCTCAGGTTGCCGAGCCTCCGCCCGTAGCGCCCCTCGAAAACGCGAGGGCGCTTCCGGGGGCTCCCCCGGACGTCGATTCCGCCACGCCGGTTCCTCCCGAGGTGCAGCAGATCATCGTGCGACATGGATCGGGCTGGCAGAGTACAGCGCTGGTCGTCGTCTCCATGCTGCTCTCGATCATCGCCGTGGCCTTCTACGCATTCCATCGAGTCGGGGTGCTGAACACTCAGATGACCGACACGATGGTACGGGTGGAGCGCAAGATTCAGAACCTGGACGCCGGCATCGCTTTCGACTCGAAGAGGCAGCAGCTCCATCTGGGCATCCGCGACGAGATCATGCGGGCGAACCCCCAGGTCAGCCTCAACGAGGCTTACGAGTACTCCACGTTGATCATGCAGGCCTCGGACAAGTATCCGTCGGTGGATCCACTCGTGATCCTCGCAATTGGCATGGTGGAGAGCGGCTACGATCGACTGGCCACGTCCAACGCCAATGCGAAAGGGCTCTACCAGATTTGGCCCTCGACGGGCCGGCTCCTTGCCCGCTCCCTCGACTGGGAATACACCGAGGACATGCTGTACGACCCGGTGACGAACACGGAGATGGCAGCGCTCTATCTGGATATTCTGTACGCGACGTACAACGATCAGAGAATGGTCCTCGCCGAGTACAACGGCGGGCCTCTCAATGCCGGCTATCTCCGGGCGGGCAGCAGCCGCGCCGCCGTGGAGACCCGCGAGTACGTGAAGAAAGTCGACACGGTCTACCAGCGACTGAAGAACAAGTTCGAGCTCGGCGTCGAAGTCAGGCTCGAGCCCATGCACAAAGACCAGAACCGTGACGGCAAGCTTCTGGGACGGACTTCGCGCTACTCGCGAACGGCTTCGGCTCCGACCACGAACGCCCCCGCCGCGGTGGGCGCCCAGTAAGTTCTCAGGCCCGGTCCGGCAGCAGGATCTTCGCGACGACATAGATCCCGAGCCCTGCGGCGAGCAAAAACCCGATCAGCGCGAAGAGTGGGTAGCCGTATATCTTGATGCCTGCATCCAGGTTGAGAAGCTCGGCCGAGCCCAGGATCAAAGCGGCCGTGATGAGGCCCAGTGTGATGCGGTCCGCCACCTGCCGGACGGCGGAGTGCATCTGTTCGGCCCGTCCGAGCTCGATCTCGATGCGAAGCTCGTTGTTGGCGAGCCGGGTGAGCACGCGCCGGAAGCTGGGCGGCACATCGTTGACGAGCGAGCGAAGCTCGAGGATCGCGCCAACCAGGCGTTCCGCACTCACGTCCCGATGAATCTGTTCTTCGAGGAGCCGGCTCGCCATCTCGCGCGTCGTCCTGACCGGATCCATGTCCGGATCGAGAAGGCGACAAATGGGCTCGAGGTTGAAGAGGGTCTTTGCGAGTAGCGCCATCTCTGGTGCTATCTGAATGTCGTGGCGAAAGCAGACGGCGAAGACCTGCCGCACCAGCTCCCCAAACGGAATCTCCCTTAGGGTGGCTCCTTCGAAGCGGGCGACGAGGACACCTACATCGGACCGAAAGCGATTCTCCCGGAAATCCTTTCCCGGAATGCCAAGCTCGACACAAGCCTGGGCAGCGCGATCCCCATCGCCTTCGACGAGCATAATCATGAGGGCCATGAGCCGGAGCTGGTTCTCCCGCGACATGAAGGCGAACATGCCGTGGTCCAGGATGACGAGCCGCCCTTGCCCGTCCATTAGGAAGTTGCCGGGGTGGGGATCACAGTGAAAGGCGCCGTCGACGAGGACCTGTTTGAGGTAGGCACGCCAGAGCGCTTCGGCCGTTTCGGGACGCCGCTCGTCCGTCTCCGACAGCCTCTCTCCGTGGATGTACTCCTCGACGAGGAGGTGCTCGTCCGTGAGCTCCTCGATCACGAGGGGCACCCGTAACTCCGGAAACTCCTCGAGAGACTTTCCGAGACGCCTCGCGTTCGCCCCTTCCTGACGCAGATCCAGCTCGGCGAGGAGCGTGGCTTCGAGCTGCGCGCTCAGTGCCTTGAAGTCGTAGCGCTTTCCGAGAGCGGAGCGGCTCAGCCGATCGGCCACCTCCGTCAGTATCTCCGTGTCCGTCTCGACCAGTTCGCGCACGCCGGGCTTGAGCACTTTGACGGCGACTTCGACGCCGCCGTGCTCCGAGACGCCCTCTCGCAGACGGGCGCGGTAGACCTGCGCGAGTGACGCGGAGGCGACGGGATTCTTGTCGAAGTCCTCGAAGATCTCGCTGAGCGGTCCGCCGAGATCCTCCTCCGCCACCTCGCACACCGCGGAGAACGGCAGCGGCTCCACTTGGTCCTGAAGCCTCGAGAGCTCGTCGATGAAGGGCTTTGTGAGAAGGTCCGGCCTCGTGGAAAGCAGCTGGCCGAGCTTGATGTAGCTTGGTCCGAGCTCTTCGCAGGCGTGACGAAGCTTCTCGGCTCGCTTCTGAGCCCGCGTCTCGGGCGTTCGGGTTCGCCGTCGCTTGCGCCCGAGCCATCGCAGGACACCGAGCGTGTCGAGGACGTCCTCGAAGCCGTAGCGAATGAAGACCGCCGCCACGTCTCGGAGACGTCCGATGTTACGAGGTCTGAGCACCGTTGGCGACCGATGATATCACCCGACGCGCTCAGACTATGCGTCATCCACCGTCCAACGCGCGAGAAAAGTTTCCTTCTGAGCCTCTCCCGCCGGGAGAGGCTCAGAACTCCCCTATTGAGAGCAGGCCAAAGGTGCCGGTTCTGTTAACGAAAGTACGAGGACGTTCATCCCGTGCCCGTTACCGAGCCCGAGCCTGAGCCCGATGGACTTTGATTGAGGACCATTCGCGTCAACATCGCTACGATGCGAAGCAGCAGCTACGCGGCTAGTTTGTGCTTCGAGTGGTAGACGTCCAGCCTCTCGTGATCGAACCGCCTCATTGGTTGTCCGGCTCCGGGCTCGGGCATGGGCTCGGGCTCGGAGCGACTTTGTGAGTTAACCGCAATTATGTTACACGACGTGAGTCGGTAACTACCCGTCGGCATTCGTGTTGTACTGCGCCACCGTCGTAGTAGGGGAGCTCTGAGGCTAGGTGAGGGGACTGAGCTTCCTGAATGCTGGATGCTGGATGCTGATCCGGTCAGCAGACTCCCTTCTCGCGAAGCTCGGCGATCCGGTGAGCGGAGATGCCCAGCGAGCTCAGAGCCTCCTCCGTGTGCTCGCCCAGGCGGGGAGCGCTTCTATCGCTGGTTTCGCCTCGCGCAAACGGCAGCCCGATGAGCCGACCCGCCATCCGTCGTTGGGCTGTGTGGGCATGGCCAAGGGCCTCGACGGGCTCGAGCACCGGCTCGACGCAGGCGTCCACCTCCGAAAAAACCCGCTCCCACTCGGCCCGGTCCCGTTTTGCAATCTCCCCGGCAATCTCGGCGCGCGCGCTCGCATCGAACCCTCGAGGACTCAGCTCGGGCCGCCCGATGGCAGCACAGAATCGCTCCCAGAACTTGGGTTCGAGGGCGCCTACGCTGATTCGGCGGCCATCCTTGGCTTCGTAGATCCCGTAGGCGGGGAAGCGACCCGAGAGTTTCTGGCCGGAGCTCGTCGTCGCGATCCGCAGAAAGGAGAGGAGCCCGTCGTGCATCGACACATCGAGGTAGCGCCCCTGACCAGATCTCTCCCGCTCGAGCAGAGCGGCGAGAATCGAGATGGCCGAGAACAGCCCACCCGCCGCGAAATCCGCCACTTGAATCGGGGGCGGCGCCGAGGCGCCCGCCAGCGCCCCTGCCAGCGCCATGTAGTTCACATCGTGTCCGGCGCGATCGCTGAGCGGCCCGTCCTGGCCGTAGCCGGTAATCGAGACGTAGACCAGTCGAGGCACGATGGGGGCAACGCTCGCGTGATCGAGGCTCAGCCGCGCCGAGACGCCGGGGCGGAAACCCTCGACGAAAACATCCATCGCTTTCAGGAGGTCTCGCGCGATGCTCTGTCCCTCCGCGCTCTTGAGATTCAGCGTCACACTCTTCTTTCCGAAGTTCAGTTGCTCGAAGGCAGCGGAGTCCAGCTTCCGAAGGGGGTCGCCGTAGCGTGGCTCTTCGAGCTTCCAGATGTCCGCACCGAGCCCCGAGCAGATCAGCGTACAGAACGGACCAGGAGCGTAGCGGCTGGCGTCGAGCACGTGGACGCCGCGAAGCGGCGCGAAGCTCTCCGATTCCAGTGAGCCCGTGCTCACTCCCGCTCCAATACCATGCTGAAACCAAGCCCGCCCGCGGCGCACAGCCCCAGGAGGGCGAACTCCCCGTTCCTGCGGGAAAGCTCGTTGAGAAGGCTGAGCGTCATGCGTGCTCCGGTGGCTCCGAACGGATGACCAATGGCGATCGAGCCACCCATGACGTTGAGCTTGTCAGGATCCACGGGGCCCACCGCGCGGGTGCGGTTGAGCTTCTCCCGCGCGAAGGACTCGGAATCGAGCGCCGAGAGCACCGAGAGCATCTGGGCGGCGAAGGCCTCGTGGAAATCGACGAGGGTCATGTTCTCGAGGCCGAGCCCCGCCCGGTCGAGTGCGAGGGGTGTGCTGTAGGCTGGGACGATGAGCAGCTGATCGAAAGGGTCGACTCCCACGAAGGCATAGGATCGTATGTAGCCGAGCGGCTGATGGCCTTCCGCTCTCGCCCGCTCCTCGCGCATGAGAAGGAGCGCCGCGGCGCCGTCGGTCAGAGGCGATGAGTTCCCGGCGGTCAGCGTGCCGTCGCGTCGATCGAAGACCGGCTTCAGGGCGGCAAGAGACTCGAGGCTCGTGTCGCGCCGAATACCGTCGTCCTCTCCGAGCGAATCGCGGTAGCGGGGAGGTCGATAGACGCGGGTCAGCTCCCGAGTGAGCCGACCGTCGTCGGTTGCCGCCGCGGCGAGCTTGTGACTGCGCAGAGCGAAGCGGTCCTGATCCTCGCGCGAGATCGCGTTGAGCTTGGCCATCTTCTCGGCGGAGGCTCCCATCGTGAGCCCCGGCGAGTACTCGACGATGGCGGGAGGCACCGGCGCGAGATCTCTGAGACGCAACCCCGAGAACGCTTTGAGCTTTCTGGAGAACGTCTTCGCTCTGGTGAGCGAGACCAGCGACCGACTCAAGGGCTTCGAGACGAGAATCGGGACGTTCGAGAGCGACTCGGTGCCACCGGCAATGACGGTATCCGCCTGGCCAGTGAAGATAGCTTCGGCCGCGCTGACGATGGCCTGATTCGTCGAGGCGCAGGCCCGGGAGACGGTGTAGGCTTCGGTAGACGGCGGAAGCCCGGCAGCGAGCGCAGCCTCCCGCGCCAGGTTCGGGGCCTGAACGTTCGGGACCACCGTGCCGAGGACGACCTGGTCCACGTCACCAGGCCGAATCCCGGCGCGGTGCAGAAGCTCGACGATGGCCTGGCGCGCCAGATCGAGGGAGCTTTGATCGGCCAGGACACCACCCGCTCTGGCGAAAGGCGTTCGGCAGCCAGCTACGAAAGCAACACGCTTTCCGTTCCGATTCTCAGTTGCTCCGACGGTTGTCATCTCTAGTGCCCCGTCCCGGAAGTCAGGTTGCATTCGAGCGCCGACGCACCCCGCCTCGCTGCGTTGCGCCTCGGTTGCATACCCCGGTATTTCGCCCTCGCCGCGCCTTGCGATCCGGGCGCCTCGACGCTCTCGATGCTAACCTCACTTCCGCGACGGGACACTGACACAGAATGTATGCCGCTCGTGCGAGCGGGGCAAGCTCGCCGTTTGTCTCTGCTGTGAGTTGGGCTAGAATTGGAGTGCCTCGTGCGCGGGCCCGTGAAGGGCTCGCCAGGCCGATCTCGTCAAATCCCCTGCGGAGAAGTAGGTCGAAGAGCTATCGTTTGCCCGGCCCGACGGCTTGTGGTAATTTCCCAGATTGGGCATTGGCTCGACAATACGCCTAGACCGAGGACAAAGGAGATTTTGCATGAACAAGTGGCTAGCGCTAGCCGTCTTTTCGATGTTGGCGAGTGGGGTCGCCGCTCAACAGGAACAACCGGGAGCGAGCGATTTCCGCGCTTGCGAGGAGGCGGTCAAAACGAACGACTTCGACGGTATGATCGCGTCATGCGAGAAGGCGGTCGCCGCAAATCCAGACGTTTTTTTGAGCCACTACTATCTCGGCTATGCCTATCGGGCCAAGAAGAACTACGACAAGTGCGGCGACAACTTCTCCAAGTTCCTGACGAAGCTCGGCAGCCAGGATGCCGGCGATATGAAGGGAAACGCTACGCGGGAGGGTGGGGTTTGCCTGGCGCGCGGAAGCGATCACAGAAGGGCGATCCCCTACCTTCAAAAAGCTGTCGCGGCCAAGCCGAGCGACACCGAAGCGCAGTGGCGCCTCGGTATATCCCTGACGCGGGCGAAACGGGAAGCCGAAGCCGAGCCGGTGTTCGCCAAGGTCATCCAGCTCGACCCGAGCATCGGTCCAGCGTACTACTATGCGGGCCGCACCAACTTCTACGACAAGGAGTGGGACAAAGCCGACCAGAGGCTGAGGAAGTACCTTGAGCTCGAGCCCGATGGCAACTCGGCGGCCGACGCGCACTTCATGGTGGGCAGAATGGCGGCGCAGAAGGCGCAGGGACAAGAGGAGGGCTCGGCCGATCTCGGCGATGCAGTCGACCACCTGGGCAAGTTCCTGGCGGCGAAACCGAACGCGCCGCAGGCTCCGGAGGCGCTCTTCATTCTCGGTGTCGCGGCCGCCCAGCGGGAGGATAACGAGACGGCAAAAGTCCACTTCGAGAAGTACCTTGAGCTCAAGCCGACCGGAGAACAGGCCGAAGAGGCGAAGAAGTTCCTCGAGGACCTCAAGAACAGCGCCAAGTAGCACGTCCTCGGAACGGAAAAGAGCCCGGTCGCGTTGTGGCGGCCGGGCTTGTCTGCTTTCGGGCACCAGTGCCGCAGTGGGTGAATGACGCCGCAGAAATTATGAACCGGGGCACTAAGCAGTTTCCCTGTTCGCGAAATCGGTGTTCATCCCCGCGCTCCGGATGAGCCCCAGAAGCGACGTCTTGTCGACGGATTTCATGTAGGCTTCCAGCGGCTCCACCTGTCCTTCCTTCGCGAGGTGGAAGAGACTGTCGTTCATGGTCACCATGCCTTGCCGTCTGGCGGTCTGCATGATGGAGGGAATCTGGAACGTCTTTCCTTCACGGATGAGGTTTGCGACCGCGGACGAGCCGAGAAGGATTTCGAGCGCGGCGACCCGGCCGCCTTCCTTCTTCTTGCAGAGAACCTGGGCGATGCCCTCTTTCATCGCTTCCGCGAGCATGACCCTAATCTGTTCCTGCTGATGGGGAGGGAACTGGTCGACGACGCGGTCGACGGTCGAAACGGCCGTCGTGGTGTGAAGAGTCCCGAATACGAGATGACCGGTCTCCGCGGTCTCGATCGCGATGGCAACGTCTCCAGATCTCTCAGCTCGCCCACCAGGATGATGTCCGGGTCCTCCCGCAACGCCGCGCGAAGCGCTGCTTTGAACGACTCGGTGTGCTTGCCCACCTCCCTCTGGTTGACGAGACACTGCTGGTTCTCGTGAACGAACTCGATGGGGTCCTCGATGGTGATGATCTGTTCCTTTCGCGTCTTGTTGATGTGGTCGACCATGGCCGCGAGGGTCGTCGACTTGCCGGAGCCGGTTGGCCCGGTGACGAGAACGAGCCCTTTGCTCAGCTGGCACAGATCGAGACACGCTTTGGGAAGCCCGAGTTGCTCCACCGTCAGAATCTCCATGGGGATTCGGCGGATGACAGTACCCATACCTTTGCGATCCTCGAAGACGTTGACCCGAAATCGCGAAAGGCCGGGGATCTCGTAGGCAAGGTCGGCGTCGCGACACTGTTCGAACTCCTGTCGCAAGCCCGGGTTCATGAGGCCGTAGACGAGGCTGCGAACGTCATCCTTGCCGAGGACACCTCGGTCGGTCAGAAACCCGACCTCCCCGTGAACCCTCATCACCGGATAGGAGCCGGATGAGAGATGGATGTCGGAGGCGTCGCTCGACACCATGAGGCGAAGAAGCTCCTCCATGGCCGCGGACGCCCTGGGGGGGCGGTCGTTTGCGGGGGAGCGATCGTGCTCTCGGTCACTGCGGTTGCGTTCGGCATGGCCTCCGTCCTGGGTGCTTGCGCTGGTGCAGGTGCTTCTGCGGTTGAAGTTGGAGTCTGTACCGGCGGTGGCGCCGCGACGGCCGGGCTCGCTGCGAGCCCGGGATGGGGAGCCACGGGCTGGGGTGATGCTGGCGGCGGCGTGGCTTCCGGTGCCTCGCTCCGGCGAATCGTGATCGAGAGCGCTCCATTGGGCTGGCTGAACTCCAGAACGAAGTCCTCCTCTCCATGGCGTCGCGTCACGTGCCGGGGAGACCGATGCAACCCCTCGAGCTCTGAGGGTCCGAGATACTCGCCGGCGATCTGCAGCAGGGTGGCCGGCAGGAGAGGCTCTCTTCCGACGTGCCAGCCGGGTGCGCGGCGCATCTCCAAAAGTTACGTTTTGAGTTGTAAGAAACAGGGATGCCTGGAGAATCGGGAAATCGCAACAGGTGTTACGTAGCGTCACTCCCCAGCCCGAGCCCATGCCCGAGCCCGAGCCCGGAGCCAGACCAACAATGAGGCGGCTTCGATCGCGAAAGGCGTCCGAGCCGATCCTGTCGAAGCATCCACCTGGCGGCGCGCTGTTGGCTCCTTTCGAAGCGATCTTGACATGAACGGTCCCGAATCAATGTCCATCGGGCTCAGGCTCGGGCCCGGGCTCGGGCACGGGATGAACGCGGCGCCGCTCTCACCTCTCTATGGGCGGCTCGCGGCGCTACGTCAGTGGACTTCGGTCTCGCTGTCGCCCATCGAGGTGGTGTGTCGCAGGAGGGCCGCCCAGGAGTAGCCAGGCTCCGTGAGTTCGAGCGCCTGGAGGCGTTTTCGAATGACGAGGGGAGGTAGAGGCGGCTCCTCGAGCCGCAGGCGCTCACGCTCGACGATCCACAAGCGTCCCAGCTGCTCGTTCAGCCAGAAGAGCTCATCGAGTGAGTAGCGGACGTCGGTCGTCTCGTAGCGCTGGAGCCAGTGGCTCGGATCTTCCTGGATGATCGTGAACCACAGCCAGTCGAGCCGCTGGGTTCGGCAACGCGCCATCTCGAAATCCTCGACCAGCGTGTCGAGCAGGCCATCCTGGCCGAGAAGGCCGTTTCTACCGGCGAGGCATCCGATACCCCGGATCAGATAGAGAAGGCACCAGCGGATCTCCGGGGTCAGAGAGACGGGATCGGCGAGCATGCGCGGCACGAGGCTGGGCGCCGCCCCCGCCTTCTCGTCGAGCAGAAGGCGATAGAGCTCTCGTCGAATTTGAAGTCTCTCGTCGTCCATTTTCTCGAGTCCGTCAAGACCCCGTCCTCAAGACCTTGCGTTCGACACGGCCACCCGGGTCGAACGCCTCTCTCGTAGGATATCAAAACTTGCCTCGTGCAAGCACTACCGGACATAGCCCAGGCTGCGGAGGCGCTCCTCCTCGTCGGGCGAAAGCTCGACCCCCGGATTGATCCCCTCGCCGCCTCGGCGTTGCCGAGCGGCCTCCAAGAACGCGTCGAGGGCCCTGACGGCTTCCGCAACGCCCTCTCCGGGCAGAGGATGGTGCTCCATCGGGTCGCGCAGCAGGTCGAAGAAAACCACCTCTCTGACGCCGCTCGCCATTTTGAATATAGATTTCTCGTCATTGAATCCGATGCGCCGGGCGAGCAAGTGCGAGCCGTCGAGCGTATGCTCGGTCTCCGCCCACGCCTCACGAGCGCCGCCGCCGACGGAATCGGAGTCGACTCGCCCCAGCAGGCTCGCACCCTGAAAGACATCCGGTACGGGAATCGAAAGCGCCCGGAGAACGCTCGGCGCGACATCGATGAGACTGACTTGCCCGCCGATGCGCCTGCCTCCGTGGTTGCTCCCCGGAAGCTTCATCAGCAAAGGGACCCGCAGCAGCTCCTCGTACAGGGTCTTCTGGTGCTCCCAGCTTCCATGCTCGAGAAACTCCTCGCCGTGGTCCGACGTCACGATGATGAGACTCTTGTCGAAGACGCCGAGACGCTTCATCTCGCGGACGAGCTCCCTTACGTGACGGTCGGTATACAGGATCTCGCCGTCGTAGAGAGAGATGATGTGATTGAGCTCTTCCGGGTCGATCGTCTCTCTGGTCTTCTCTTTGAACTCCCACCACACGCCGGTGGCGGAGCCCTGGTAGTTTTGATCGAAGGCAGTGTCGTACGGCGGTGGGGGATCGTAATGCCAGTGAGGGTCGTAGTAGTGGAGAAACAGGAAGAAATCGCGATCTCCATTGGCCTGAAGGAACTGCATCGCCTGGCTCGACACTTCCTCGGCACGCGTCTCGGGAAGATAGCGATGCCGGTCGAAGCCGTTGTCGAAACCGTACTGTTGCGACAGGTAGACATGGGTGACGATCGCCTGCGAGAAAAAGCCGTTGTCGCTGAGCAGGTGTGGGAGTCCGATCCAATTCTCGGGCAGGCCCACGTCCAGATTCACCGCACCGTGAACGCTCGGGTAGGTAGATGTGAACAGGGATGCGTGAGCGGGGAGCGTCCACGAGGACGTACTGACCGCATCCTCGAAGACCACCGATTCGCGAGCGAGCGCATCGAGCCCGGGGGTCGTGCGACGTCGGTAGCCGTAGAGGCTCGTGTGGTCACGCCGCAGGGTGTCAATGGAAATGACGACCACGCCGCGCCCTTCGCGGTAACGGGCGCCATCGTGCAGGACTGGATCGGCGAAGAGCCCCGCCACAGGCAGCTCCTCCGCCTCGGCCCCCGGCATGGATATCTCGAAGGACATCCAAATCTCGCGCTCCTCGAAGGCCCGCAGGTCGACGACCTGTTCGATCCACTCGTCTCGCCGGGACACGTGGATCTTACGGGTGAAGATCTCCGTATCCGGAATCGTCTCACCCGCTTCGATGGTGAAGCGAAGCCTGTCCCCGGGAAGATCGGTGGCATCTCTGCCAGGTACTTCGGTAATGGCGACGGCGAAGGTGAGAAGCGCTCGGGGCGGGACGCGCAGGCGGAAACGAAACTCTGCCGGGAGCGGCGCCGACAGCACGGAGCGGGACTCGCCGGCGAGCGTGACCGGTGAGTCCAGACCACCGCCGGAGTCCGGTGAGATCACGACATATGGTGTCGCGAGGAGTGTTACCGGCGCCTCCGTCGCACGGTGATCGCCACAGGCGCCGAGTGCGAGGACGGTCCACGCCAGCGCGCGCAGGAGGCGAATCATCGAATCAACGAATCATCGAATCAGGGGGTTTCGTTCCGGCGCGCCAGAGCTCGGCCGTGCCGGTGGGCCTGCCGGAAACGGAGTCCTTCGTTCCGGGCCGACGTACCGGGTGTTGTAGGTTTCGAGGTAGCGCTGATGCTCCGCCGAACGAGGATAGTGCTCGTCCGATGGATACGGGTAGGACGACATGTCGTGAAACGGAAGTGGTGCGACGGCGTGAGGACGTGCGGAGTTGAGGTCCATGTCCTTGCCGAAGCCGTCGGCGAAGGCCAGGAACGTGCGCGACCAGCCGTCGGGAAGCTTCGGCAGCTCGTTCTCCTCGAAGGTGAGCAGAACCTCGTCACCGTGGTGGGTCACGACGTAGCGGTCGTCGATCGATTCGAGGAGCGGGCGAACGTCCCCATAGCGTGTGTAGTAGCCCTCGTGCGCGCCCCAGAGCTCGGCGGGAAGGATCTCCGAGTACGTGTATAGCGACGGTTGACGGCCATCCGGGTTGTACGGTGCCGGGTAGCCTCGAAAGCGGAGCCGCGCCTCGCTCGGGGACAGCTCGCTGAGCTCGAGCGAAGCACCGGGAGCCACGGTCGCGACGAGGATCTGGTCCCAGTAGAGGCGCATGTTCGTCGTGATGCGAACGACGTTCCGGTGGGGCCCGACGATACCTTCCAGGTCCACGATCATCGTCTTGGGGAGCCCTGCGGGAAAGCCCATCTGCTCGATGGCGAGGGAGAAGTTTCCGGTGCGGTCACCGACCTCGAGGTAGGGGGTGACCGCTCGGAGCTCCGCCTGAGAGGCGGCGAGATTGCTGCTCGAATCCGCGTAGTCTACCCAGCCGTAGAGCAGCAGCACCGTATGCGCTCGCTCCGCGAGCACCCCCAGGTCGAGCGTCAACGAGTGCTCCCCCGCGTAGCCCTTGAAGCTCGAGAGCTCGAAGTCGCTCGGGAAACGCCGATCCCGATGACGGACGAGCTCGAGGACGTTCGAGCCGCGATGATCCGTGGCAGCTGCGGGGGGTCGTTTGTCGCGAACCGGGTAGAGCCGCGATTCCGGGTACGGCGGTCCGGGCATGAGACGCTCGTTGGGGAACACGTCGATGTCGCCCGGATGGTCCACGACGAGGAGCGAGGCTTTGTCGTAGATAATGACCTCTTCGAGCTGATTCACCCACCGCATCTCGAAGCGCCCGTCGCGCGCCACGAGAGGAAATGCTTCCATCTTGATCGTCTCTGCGGTGTCCGGATAGTTGAACTGGCCCGGGGCGAGCAGATTGCCGATGGCGCTCCCGCCAAGGAAGTCCGTGACGAATCGAATCCCTTCCCCGTCCCAGGCGTAGAGGATGGGACACGACGTGCCTTTGCGATTGAGCTCCTCGACGGAAGCCGTCTGGCCGCCCGCCACATCCATCTCGATCTGCTTGACACCGCCCGGCCAGAGGAAGCGAACGTAGTCTGCCTGACCGACCTCGCCGAGACCGAAGTGCAGCGGGAGATCGTTCTGCGAAAAATAGCCGCTCGCGGAGCGTACCTCCCGGCGAAGGCTGGCGTCTCCCGCCTTGACCTCGACCTTCGCTCCGATGCCGTCCAGGTTGCTTCTTAGCCCGCGGGCGCGGACCCGCAGGAACCCGTTTTCGCCGTCCCCTTCGTTGGCGAAGTGGAGGAGGCTGCCACGAACCGTCCCCACCACCACGTCCAGATCCCCGTCCTGGTCGGTATCGGCGATGGCGAGCGCGCGTCCCTCACCCACCTCGGCCAGGTCAGCGGGAAGATCGAAGGCCCGTTCGAACCGGGCGCCGGTATTCTGGTAATAGGCGGCGATGGTTCCGGGCTCGTTGACGACCAGGACGAGGTCGAGGTCCGTGTCGTTGTCCGCGTCGAAAAAGCTCGCGCCGTAGCGCGCGCCGGTCACGCCAGCCGCAAGGAGGCCCGGTGACAACACGTCGGGCCGGAGGCCATCGCGCGCGGGCCCGCGCAGCAAGGAGTTCAATGCCGAGCCTCCGGCAGTCAGGAAAACGTCGAAGCTGCCATCGCGATCGAAGTCCGCGGCGTCCACTCCCCGGATGCGGGGAGTCGTTTCCAGGCCCCAGACCCGTGCGCTCTCGGTGAAGGTCCCCACGCGGTCGTTCGAGAAGACCTGAGCGGGATGCCCGTCGTTCACGACGATGAAGTCGATATCCCGATCGTCGTCGAGGTCGGAGAAAAGGCTTCCGCGGGTTCGATGGGCTCCTGCCGCCGTGCGCGTCTCGCGCGCCACCTCGGCGAAGCTCCCGTTACCGTTGTTACGGTAGAGGCGATTGGGCGCTCCGGGAAGATCTTCGGGAACGCGTACGGTGGCACCGATCGGAAGCTCGGAGGCCAGAAAGTTGGAAACGTACAGGTCGAGGTCGCCATCGTGATCGACGTCGGCAAAAGAGACACTCACCGACACGTCGCTCCCTGCCACTCCCGCCTCGGAGGCTTCCGTGAAGCGCCCGCCATCGTTCAGGTAGAGCGCGTTCGGGCCCACGCCGCTGAGGTAGACGTCGCCATCGCCGTCGTTGTCTACGTCGCCGATCGCCGCGCCCACGTACTTGCCGCTGCGGGGAAGTCCCGACTCGCTCGCGACCTCGAATCGGGCACCACGGTTCCAGTAGAGTCTCGGCGCACCGCCGCGCACGAACAGAAGGTCGGGTGTATCGTCGCCGTTCAAATCTCGAAAGGCCAGGCCGGTACCGAGTACACGAAGTGCATCGAAGATCCACTCGTCGTTGTAAGCCTCGGCGCTCACCTCGCCCGTTGAAGGCTCGAGCGCCTCGAGGGGTGAGCCGGAAAGCCCTGCCTGCTCCGTCGACTCGACGAAGCGAACACTGGCGTCGCTACGCTCCTCGGGTTGCAGCGGCTGGAGGGGTTCGGCACTACTCTCGAGCGCCTCGGCATACTTGCCAAGCTCCGTATACTGCAAGCCTGCGGAGGCCGCTTCGGCGGGAAAGCTTTCCTTGAGCTCCCGGAACGCCATGAGCTCTCGCCGTCCCTCTTCCCGTTTCCCCTGGCGGATGAGAACGTTTCCAAGGCTGAAGTGAGCGGATTCGTTGTTCGGCTGAAGTGCGATCGCGCGCTCGAGGCTTCGAACAGCGTCGTCCAGTCGATTGAGGTTCGCGTAGAGCGTGCCGAGATAGTAATGCGTCATCGAGTTGTCAAGGTCGATGGCCGCGACGCGCTCGAAAGCCGCCACGGCCTGCTCGGTCTCTCCCGAGAGCTTGTAGATGAGACCGAGATTGTAGTGGACGTGGGGAATGTCCGGGGCGAGGGCGAGCGCTTTTTCGAGGGCCAGCCTGGCTCTCTCGAAATCCCGCTGGTTGAAATAGGCGATCCCGAGGTTGATATAGCCTGGAGCGGAGTCCGGCTCCATGGCAACGAGGGCCTCGAACTCCACCGCGGCCTGGTCGAAGTCGAACTGTTCGAGGAGGGCGACGCCTCGATTCGCGTGACGTTTGCCTGCGGCAGACATCTGCCCCGCCCGTACCGTCGTATCCGAACGCAAGGCCAGCGCGGCGGTGAGGATCGCTAGGGTGGTCAGGGTGAGCCCGGATCTTTGGAGACGCATGATGCACGATTTTGTCACGCGATGCGCCTGGCATCAAATGCCGCGGCTGTAAGCGCCCCGAAATCAGCGTGTTATAATTGTAGACGGCGAAGCCGTCGCTCCGGTTTCCTTCTCCCTTTCCCCATGCTCCAGGTCGTAAAGCTTACCAAGGCGTTCGCCGGCCAGGTTCTCTTCGAAGAGGTGACCTGGAACCTGTCCGACAGGGACCGTGTCGGCCTGACCGGCCCCAACGGGTCGGGAAAAACCACGCTCCTGAGGATGCTCGCCGGCCTCGACCGGCCCGACGCCGGAACGGTCAGCGGGCCGAGGAACACGACCGTCGGCTACTTGCCTCAGGAGGGCCTCCTGCACGCCGGCCGGACGCTTCGCGAGGAAGCGCTGACGGCATTCGAGGAAGTCCTGGCGCTCGAGCAGGAGCAGCGGAAGCTCGAGGCGGAGATGAGCCGCCTGGACCCCGAAAGCGACAGGCACCAGAGTGTTCTCGCACGCTACGGCGAATGCCAGGAGGAATGGCAGCGTCGCGGCGGCTTCAGTCTGGGGGCCCGGACGGAGGAAGTACTCCACGGTCTCGGTTTCGCAACCGAGGAGCTCGAACGACCAACGGAGACCTTCAGCGGCGGCTGGCAGATGCGCATCGCACTCGCAAAGCTGCTGCTCTCGCAGCCCGACGTGCTGCTCCTCGACGAGCCGACCAACCATCTCGATCTCGAAGCCCGGAACTGGCTCGAGGACTACCTCCAGGGCTATCCCTATGCGCTGGCGATGGTCTCTCACGACAGGTATTTTCTGGACCGCATCGTCACGCGCATCACCGAGATCGATCGCCGCCGCCTCGTGGACTACACCGGGAACTACACGACGTACGTGTCGGCGCGGGAGAAGCAGCTTGAGGAGCTCAGAGCGCGTGCCAGACGACAGCAGGAAGAGATCGAGCGCACCAGAAGATTCATCGATCGTTTCCGATACAAAGCTTCCAAGGCCCGGCAGGTGCAAAGCCGCGTCAAGGTGCTGGAGAAGATGGAGCTCATCGAGCTCCCGCCCGAGCGCGAGCGCGTGAGACTCAGACTACCGGAGGTGGCGCGAAGCGGGCGCGTGGTTCTCGAAATGAAAGCGATCGACAAGCGCTACGACGAGATCACAGTCTTCGAAGGTGCGGATCTGCTCATCGAGCGTGGCGAGCGCCTGGCTCTGGTCGGACCGAACGGTGCGGGCAAGTCCACGCTGAGCCGGTTACTCGCGGAAGTGGAGCCGCCCGACGGTGGTGAGCGCAAGCTGGGTCACAACGTGCAAGTCGGCTACTTCAGCCAGGAGCGCTACGAGCTCGACTACGACAAGACCGTTCTGCAGAACATGACCGAAGCGGCGCGGGTGGAGATGGTTCCGCAGCTGAGGAGCATCCTCGGCGCTTTTCTGTTCCATGGCGATGCCGTCGAAAAGAAGGTCAAAGTGCTCTCGGGCGGTGAGAAGAGCCGGGTGGCACTCGCGCGCATGTTGTTGCGGCCTGCCAATGTCCTCGTACTCGACGAGCCCACCAATCACCTGGACCTGGATTCGAAGCAAATCCTGCTCGACGCGCTCAGAGCCTACCGGGGGACGCTCGTCTTCGTTTCTCACGACCGCTACTTCATCGACGAGCTGGCCACGCGCGTGGCGGAGGTCGGTGGCGGCCAGATCCGGCTCTACTGGGGCAACTACGAGGACTACCTCGCGGCGAAGGAGAAGGAGGACCAGCCGTCGGTCGAGATCGAAGAAAAACCACCGGTGGCGGACAAGCCCGAACAACCCGTGGGGCGGCGATCCCTCTCGAAGAATCAGACCCGGGAGCTTCGGCGACGCCTCGATGAGCTGGAGGCGACCATCGAAGAGACGGAAACGGCGGTGGACAGTCTCGAAGGCCGCATGGCGGTGCCGGGTTTCTATGATGACGCGGACGGTTCTGCCCAGGTCGTCGCGACGCACCAGGAGCTGAAAGAGAAGCTCAAGAAGCTGTATGTCGCATGGGAAGAGCTCGGGGACTAGCCTGGGGACAGGCAAGTCATATTCAAATGTCACTCTGAGAATATGACACCCCTGTCCCCAAGCTCTCCGATGGCTTCTCTCGCCAGGTAGTCGGCGCGCTCGTTCTCCGGGTGACCGGCGTGGCCGCGCACCCATTCCCACTGGACGCGATGGCGGCTGGCGACGGCGAGGAGCCTCTCCCACAAATCCCTGTTCTTCACGGGCTGGCCCGAGGTGTTACGCCATCCCTTGCGCTGCCAGCCATGAATCCAGCTGGTCATCCCTTTCACGACGTACTGCGAGTCGGTGACGATCCTGACCTGGGACGGCTCGTCCAGCTCCTCGAGTCCTTTGATGACTGCCATGAGCTCCATGCGGTTGTTCGTGGTCCGAGGCTCGGCCCCTGCGATCTCCCGGCGCGACCCGTCTTCGTCCAGGATCGCCGCGTAACCTCCGGGCCCGGGGTTGCCTTGGCAGGCTCCGTCGGTGTACAGCTCCACGCGCTTCATCCCGTAATACTAGACTAGAAGAAAACGGCGTTGGTGCATGAATCAGTTCGGGGCGCGCACGGAACCCTTTGGCGGCCCGGCTTACTCCCCGACGATCGCTTGGGATTCAGCCTTACCCAGCTCAGCCATCCGGTTCAATACATTGCACCCGATCCTTGCCTCCCGCTTCTGCGATTCGTAGCCGCGCGCGCGAAGGCTGTTTCCGAGCGTGCGCTTGTACCTGAAGAAGAGATTCTCGACGGAGCCCTGTGTCGATACCGTGACTCCCGCTGCCAGCCTCGGCGCCCGACATTGCGAATCGTCTCAAGGGTCGCGTTCCGCTGCGCCCACGTGCCCTCGGCGCCGTCCGAAGGCATCGCCCCTCGTCGAGGTGGGATCACGATCTTGATGTTCGCGGTGCCGACCTCACCGAGCAGCTCGTACACCGACCGAGTATCGTAGGCCCCATCGGCTGTGAAACGTCGGATCGGAGAGTCGACCTGTTCGACCAAACACGGGACAGTGGACGGATCGTCCACGCTGCTCTTCGTGAGCTTCGCTGCCACGATGAAGCCGTCGTCATCAACGCCGACATGCAGCTTCCGCTATTGTCGACGCGCCTTCGAGCTCTTGTGCCTGTGGGCGTGCCACTCACCGGCGCCCGAGATTTTGAGTCCTGTAGAGTCGACGATCAGATGGAGCGCGCCGTCATGCGCCCTCGTGGGACGAGGCACGTCGACGTCTTTGTTCCGCCGCGACAGCGTGGTGTGGTCCGGTGCTTTCAGGTCGAGCTCCATCAACCGCAACGACGAGTCGAGGAATCCCTCGGTCTGTCGCATCGGAAGGTGAAAGACCATGCGCAACGTCACGCCGTCACGATTGCGAGATTCGAGTAGCGCGGCTGGCCACCGCGGCGGCCGTTCTTCGGTGGCGTCCAAGCTCCGACCGCCTCCTCGGAAAACAGACGGTGATGTCGCCACGACTCCTGAGGCCGCGCTCGTATTCCGGCCAATTGGTCACGCGATACTTCGTCTTGTATTTGGATTTGGGGGTCACTCTGCTGGACTTGCGCGCAGCCATCGGCTCATTCTCGATATTCGATGTATCGAGAAGCTCAGTCGAAGCGGTTGCCGGAGTCAAGAGCTATCGTGCACCAAAGCCCCGACACCCCACGAGTTCCGGGAGCGACGGTAGCTGTCGATGTATTCGGGATCCGTCGCAATCATATAGAGGGGCGACCAGGAGGCGCCGCCCGGGGCTCTGCCTCCACCGGCCGCGGCGCCTTCAGCCGATCTGCCTCCAGCGTGGCGGGCGCCGACGCCGACTGGGTTCCGTGGCCAAGTTCAACCGCTGCACCGGGGATGCTTCGTCCTTTCGTATGACGGTCCGATTCTGGAGCAAGACGACACTTCCCAGACCTCGGGAAGGCGCACGACCTGCGCCGACGTGCGCCGATTCGGGATCGCGTACAAGTCCGAGGGCGTTGTCGCCCGGCCGCTGTTCGGCGTCTTTAGCCTCTCCCAATGAGTTGTAAGATCAAGAGTGTCTCGACCTCGTTGTATCCGACGTGATTGTAGTCAGCGCTCTGAGCGTCGTAATCGAACGCAACGACGTTGCCCTGGGCATCCAATCCTCCACGCAACCTGAACGTATAGGCGGGACCCTTCCTGTCCCAGGCAGTCTCCTCGTCCCGCATCCACTGCACGCGAACCGGCCGGCCGATCTCTTTCGCCAGAAACGCCGCCTCGAAGCCGGCATCGTCTGCGGCCGTGCGTCCATAGGCCTGAGGGCCTTCCAGCCATACCACGCGCACCTGATCCCTTGGCATCCCAAGAAACTCAACGACCCCGTTCCGCATGCCGTAGGATCTCATGTCATTGGAGTAGATCGTCATCTGACCGTCAGACGGGTCGGCCAGGACATGGGCTGGACCGAAGGCAGTGTGCCCTTGGAAAGGGAAATCGTATTCGGCTTCGACAACCGTCGCTGCGCTCTCGAGCGCCGCCTCCGGATTTCCCACTACATCCGGATCAGAGCTCGAAGTGGGCGTTGCGCCGCGCATGTACCCGTACAGCTCTTCGGATGGCGGAGCCGGCTCTCGGTCGTTTTGTCCCGATCAGGAAGCGTCTGCAATTTTATATACCGGCCCCGAAATTCCGCAAGGAGTATGTGAAGCATGGCTGGAGTCGAAGGGCGCGTAGCTCTAGTCACGGGCGGGGGCCGCGGAATAGGGAACACCCTCGATGTCGGTCATCCGCCCGCCCATGTTGACCGGTCCGATGTTCCGCCAGGCCACATGAGCGAAATGGGATGTGTCGACCGGGGGCTCTGCGTCCGATGCGCGTGGCGGGGGCGAGGATCTCGGCCCCGGGGAAGCCAAGCACTTCGAGGACCGGCACGAGCGGTCGTCCCATAATCGCGAACACAGGCGTTTCTCCTGCCAGGAGCCGCGCCACCGTGCCCACGGGGAGAATGCTTCCCAGAATCGTCGAGGCGAGCACGATGCCATGGTAAAATTAACAAGTGGCTTACCAGACAACACCCGAAGAAAGGCGCCGCTCCAGGCGGCAGAGATCAGTGACGCGTGTACTTCGTAACGAACGCGAGCCGCGAAGAGATGAAGAGGTTGCGTCGCTGTCTCCTGCCGCCCGTATGGCCCTGGTCTGGCAGCTAACCCTCGAGTGCCTCGCCTGGAAGGGTGCGGATGCAGACGAACCCAGACTTCAGAGATCTGTTTGCCGCGTTGAACGCCGTCGACGCTAAATACCTGGTCGTTGGCGCTATGGCCGTGGCCGCCCACGGCCACGTACGGGCGACCAAGGACCTCGATGTATGGGTTCGGGCAACTCCGGAAAATGCCGAGCGTGTTTACCGTGCTCTAGCCTCTTTCGGAGCGCCGCTTCAGGATTTGACCGTCGACGACCTTGCCTCCCCCAATCTGATCTTCCAGATAGGTGTTGCTCCCGTCCGTGTCGATATCATCACCTCTATCGACGGCGTCGAGTTCGAGGAGGCGTGGCCTGAAAGGCTGGCTTCCGAATACGCCGACGAGACTGTCCAGGTTCTGTCACGCCACCATCTCATACAGAACAAGAAGGCATCTGGACGACTCCAGGACCTGGCTGACGTCGAGGCGCTGGAAAAGGGCGAAACGGACTAGTGCCCTCTATCAGTATTCAGTAGTTCGTCACCTAAATCTCGGCCCTGGTGCGAGACTTCGGCGCGATTATTCTCGTACTGCTTGGTGCTATGGATTACCGATGGCCTTTTGCGCGCTGGCTTCGTTGCGGCATTAGGGCAGTTCGGCCTTCGGCCTAGCCCTAGGGCGTCGATTGAAGCCGATTAATCATGGGGAGGCATGAACTGGTGCCACCTTGGTGCCAAAACACGGAGGAAACGTAGAAAGAACGGCAACGGCGCTTACCCGTTCTTTCGCCTCTAGGAGGCGAGCGATAAATTCGAAGACATGGAGGGTCTGTCCGTCGGGATGGTTGAACAAGCTCAACGGGGTGTCGTCGTTCGAGGCCTTGCCTTGGTAGAAGAAGGTTCGTGCGCCTTCAGCTAAAGGAACATCACGGAAATCGAACGAACACCCCGAGTCGGCGATGGTCCTCGCTCAGGCCGTCGTCGGCGGGCACGAAGCTGCCGCGCGAGCGCGCGTAGATCTGGTAAACGAACCGCTCACCCCGGGGTCCCGTGAACGTGTGGGCTCTGCCGAGGGAGAGCCTGGCGCGGTGGGGGCCACCGGCGGATAGCGCCAGCCGTAGAGGATCGCCACCTTCTTCTCTGAGCTCGACGATATTTCTTTCGGGGCCGTTGTGCATCTCTACGAGCAGGCCGGGAAGCGAGCGAGAGGACACGAGTACGAAGCGGCTCTCGCCTCCTCCCGGTATCCACACACCGCCACGCTCGAAGCCGTGCACCCCGAAGACGGAGATCTCCCGTTCACCGGAAAGTGTGAGCGTCTCGCGGAAAGTTGGTTTGTCTGCGGTCGACGCATTCGCCGGAACGAGCTCGACAATCGCCGCGAGCAAGTTCACGACCAGAAGAAATCCCGAGGCGCCGACGACGAGGCCCGATGGGAAGCGAGTGTCCGGAGGGCCTCCTTGCCGGTGGAGTCGTCGTCTCGCGAAGAGGACCAGCAGGGAAACGCCCAACAGCGCGGCCCCGAGCCTGAGGGCCTCGACACCGGTGAACGACTCACCGAGAAAGTCGGGAAGGTATTGATTCGGGTCGCTGTAGAGCACGCGCGACCACAGCAGGTTCGCGCCGTAGCTCGGCACCAGGTCCTTCACGAAGCTCAGGCTGTAGGCCCATGCTGCGGCGGCGAGGGCGAGCGCCGTGCCGGCCAGCGCGCCGTCCCGGAACGAGCGTCGGACCACCAGGGCGATCGGAAGTGTCAGAAAGGGCAGGATGCTCAGAATGTAGCGCGCCATGGTGCTCACCGCGCCCGGCCAATACGGGAAAGACGCGACGACCGCCACGTAGGACGCGAGGGTGAGAAGGAGCGGAAGGCACAGACGATGATGCTCGGAGCGAAGGCGGCTCGCTCCCACGAGCGCAAGGAGGTAGATCGGCGCGAATACGAAGAGGCCGTTCTCGCGGTCGAAGAGCAGCCCGCCCAGTCCGCTCAGCGCGTTCAGTGGCTCGAAGGACGAGCGAGCCGCCGCATCGAAGGTAGCGCGAGGACTGAGGCTTCCGGTGAGGGCGTGGTTGTACAGGAAGATCGAGTAGGCGGAGAAGGCCAGCGGCAGGCCGAGCACGAGGAGCTTCGAACGCTCGACTTTGATCCGTCCGGCCTCGCGTCGCAGGAAACGCGACGTAGCGTAGATCGCGAGAACCACCGACGTGACAGAGTACTTCTGATGGAGCCAGGGGAGAAAGGCGAGCGCCATCGAGGCGGCAAGGACCCCGGCGGTCGCCGGCATCGGGTCCATGACGAGCTTTCGAAACGCGAAGAGGAGAAGAAGTGCTGCGGGAAGCTCCGGATAGATCTGAAACGAGTAGAACAGAACGGGCACAGAGGCTGCCACCGAAAACGCGGTCGTCGCCGCGGCGCCAATTCCGGCGAGCTCCTCGGACGCGCGGACCATCTCCAAAACGAGAAGGGCGCTCAGGAACTGCCAGAACACGATGATGGAGAGCTGACGCCGGGTGCCCAGCCAGCGGTTGAGATACCGGTCGACGAGGTAGGCGGGGACGAGGAGCAGGCCCGGCCCCGGTGCATTGATGTAGTAGTTGCCCCCGCCGACACTTCGGAAGATAGACCGGTTGCCGCGGCTTGCCCGAAGCTCACCCGTATAGAGCTTCCCCTCGGCGGCCGCTCCGAGGATGTTTCCGACGAGCCGACCGCTCTCCCTCACATAGGTGCCCACGATCGATGGCAGTGATCCGAGGAAGCTCGAGAGCGTGGCCCGCTCGTCGGCGCCCTCGGCCTGCCGAATGTCCAGACTGCCCGATGCGGCGACCGCGGCGGCCATCCGGACGTACTTGAACATGTTGCCCTGGCCTTCGCCGTCCCGGTAGAAGCGCGTCGGTGTCGCGAGGACAAAGAGGAGCATCGCGGCGAGGACCACGGCTGCGGGGACAAACCGCCGTTTCGTGCTCATCGCGTCCCGTGCTCCGGAAACGGGAACGAGTCCCTGCGTCAGGGCGGCCACAAACAGGGCCGCCGTCAGGAGCATCAGGAAGGGTCCTTCCAAGGCCAGCGTCACCGCCAGGTTCATTCCGTAGGGGAACGTGGGAGCGATCGAGAGCGAGAGCAACGCTGCCCCCGTCGCGATCGCTGGCACGAACGCCACCACGAACGCCCGCGCTACGGAGGGAAGCACCTCCCACGCCGAACGACGAGCTCTCCACGCGACGAGGGCGGTGATGACGCCCGCGAGCGTCAGGCCGACGAGCGCCCAGAGGAACATCCCTCCGAAGACGTTCCAGATGCGAAGATTCCGCATCATTGCCGCGACGAGGGGCTCACCGGAATCCTGTCGCAGAAAGAGCTCGAGGAAGTCCTGAACGCGCAAACTGCCGCCCAGAAGTGCGGAGCCGAGCGCCACGGAAGCAACCGATCTGGATGGGGTCACGAACGGATCATATTCTAGCGCTCAGAAGCCCAGGTTGTCTTCGCTCGAAGGGCCCCACATAATGGCGCGCGGTATGTCGCCCAAGCAAGCCAGTTATCAAACGAAAAGCCGGATCGCGGAGGAAAGCGGTTCACGAATTGGACGAAAAGCACCGGACTATGCGACCATCGAGCGAAGGCTGAGCTCAGGCTTCCTTCTCTCATCGACGAAACAGCCTGGGCGATTACCTTCGACTCTGAGAGGCGGGTGGGTTTCCGTTCTCACCCGCCTTTGCAGCTGGCCCTATGCCCACAGATCTCGCCGCCACCCGGGAAGTCCTGCTCAAACGAAGAGGGCTCGTTTTCGTCGAGCGCGGCGTCGCGGATGTTTCCGGGAATCAGATGAGAGCGATCGAGATCGAGCTCGCGGAGCTCGGCTTCGCTCTTTCGCACCGTCTGCGCGCGCGTCTCGAGAGCCTCTCCGTGAACCACCTCACGGAGCTTCAACGATGGATGTGGGAAGTCCTGGCAGCCAAACTGGGCGCCAACCGGAAGCATCGACCGCTGTTCCGGAAGTTCCCGACAGGGATACCGGACGACACGTTCGACCTCTGGTTCCGGAAGGTACTCTGCCATTTTCTGCAGACCACGGATCAGGCGTGCCTGTTCTGCCACAAAACAGGCACGACCCATGTCTTGAGTCCGTGTCATCACGTCGTCTGTGACAATTGTTTCGATGGCGAGAACTACAGCGCCTGTCCGGTGTGCGAGCACCACGTCGACACCACCTCTCCGTTTTTCAAACCCTCTTCATCCGAGCAAACAAAGCTTCCCAACGAGAGGGTTCGCTTCCAGCTCCTGGACCTCGGCGAGAGCGTGGAGGCTGAGGCTCGTGCGCTGTTCGTCTCATTCTGCGAGCGCAAACAGGCGATGTCTCCCCAGGACAAAACGGATTTCATCACGCTGACTCGCGAGTACGGCGAACGGGTCCTTCCGTGGCTTCCCGAGACGATCCCACTCAAAGAGAACGTCGCAACCGTATTCGGCACGCTGTTTGAAATCGGTGAGCCGGACCCCGTGCTCCACTCGGCGAAGAAACATCTCAAAACGGCCACCGATGTGCTTCGACTGATCGCAACCTTCTCCGGAGCAGACCCGGCGTTGCAGCGTGAAACGATCTACAAGGCGGTCAAACGAAGCGAGCCCGTGAGTCCGGTCTGGACTAACCTTGCGAAGGTCTTCGGGGCGAGCCCCCCGCAATGGATGACGGTCTCGGTGCCGATTCGTGTCCGCCGATTCAAAGTCGCTCGCCTGGGGCGGCCGGTCCGCCGGGCACTCCTCGCGCTCATGGAAGCGATGGCACCCGATCTACTCGCCGAGGACATGCTGCGTCACCGTTCGTATTGGGTCTGGGTCGGCGAGTTCCTCCACCCGCACGAGTACCGCAAACGATATCCGAAGGTTGCGCGCGCTTTCGCCATCGTTCGCCAGAAGGGGCCTCACGGGGAGCCCCCTCCCGAGTTCCAGACGTTCTACTCGAGGCTCGAGGCGGCAGCGCGGCGGAAAGACGCCGGCACGATGACCGAGCTCTTGATGCAGCGGCCCGGAGAGCTCGCGCGCCGCTTCGACCATGCGCTCCGGATCGCGGGGGACGACGCCCGGGCGACCGAACGGCTGGTAAAAGCCTTTGCTTCGTCCGCCGGCGCATTCTCGACGCCCGTCCTGCTGACGTTGCTCCAGCTCCTGCCGACCCGCGCCAGGAAAGCCAAGGTACGCATCTATTGGCCCAAGGGGGCGCTTGCCAAAGGCGTCTCGAGCCCGGATGAGCGCCCGGTGCTTCCCCTTCGGGCGATCGAACCAGCGGTTCGGGCCGTCGAGGCCGAGCTCCTCGAGAGATTCGTGACGAAGCCAGCATTTCGGGACTTCGCGATCGACGACGCGTTGCGCGACATCATTATGCCTTTCAACGAACGCACCGCGAGCCCTTCGGCGGTCGTGTTGCCGCGCGGCTCGCGTATCCGCATCCCAGCGGGCAAAGTCGCGAGATTGTTTCTGCACTGGTGCCAGCCGGAGAAAGACGGCGACAGGACGGATCTCGACCTCTCGGTTGCTTTTTACGACGATGAGTGGAGCTACGTCGGTGTCTGCTCGTACTATGAGCTGAAGTTCCGCAACCCCGCCGGGCGCGTCATCGCTCAGAGCGCGGGCGATCTTCGTGATGCACCGTTTCCAGACGGAGCCACCGAATTTGTCGATCTTCACATCAACCCGCGGTCCAACATGGTATTCGGTACGCGGTCATGGTCGTCAATGCTTATGCCGGAATGCCTTTCAGTTTGCTGGAACGGGCTTTCGCCGGGCTGATGTTCCGCGAGGACACCGAGGGGAAGCACTTCGATCCGCGCAGCGTCGAGCTCAAATTCGATTTGCAGGGCGAGCACGGCATCTATCTTGCGCTCGTACTTGACATTCGCGAAAACGCACTGCACTGGCTCGACACGTACTCGAAGGGAGAGTTCCAGTTCAACAACGTCGAGAGCTCGAGCTCGGCGACTTTTTCTCGAGCGCCTTCGTTAGCCACGATCCGGCCATCCAAAAGATCTGTCCGGAAATGATCGAATATTTCGGGAGCGGCGTCCGCATGTCGATGTTCGATCTTGCCCGGCTGGATCTGCTCCGTGTACCCGCTGAGATCCAGCCAACCCACGAACTCCCAGATCGCACGCGCTGGGTCATCCTCTGGGATCAATCGCTCCACGTCCACCGTCCGCAGCAGCAGCTGCGCGCGATCGACCACCTTCAACCGAGCCTGTGTCGCGCGTTCTCCCTCATCGCCGTCATCACCATCGTTCCGTTTTCGCGGACTCGGAAAGCCGGGAAGCGACGTTTGGTTATCACCCACGTCTACCCCGCTTTCTCCCTCGCTTCGCCTTTGGCGTCCGACGCACAATCAGGGTGTTTCGATCCTCCACCACCCACTCCAGCTCCTCGCCCTGCTCCATCTCTAGCGCCTGCGCTAAAGGCGACGGGCAAATCACATAGAACTGACGGGTGTCGTTGGCTCGTTTGATCACCTGCAGCTTCGTTACGTATCCCATACTCGCAATTCTATAACATAGCGGTACCGCTAGTCAATAACTAATTTTTTCTCACGTCCTGGGTCCGCAAATTGCCGTTGAAATCTCCCACCCGAATCACTCTGTCTCCTCTATTCGCGAAGGCAGTCGTCTCAGCGAACCAACCAGCGGTCACCACGCTGATACCGCTCGGGTTTCGAATATTGACGTTAGAAAACTCACCGGCGTTAGAGGTCTGAGCCAGCGGCGCATCCGTCAACTGGGCAAATCTCGCTGACTGAAGCGTTCCCTGATCGTCGCCCGCCCACAAAAGCATGCTGCCGAGCGCAACGATCCCAAGCACGAACACGAGTTTCTTTTTCATCTTCGGTCCCTCCTCACATACGGACGTTCTGAAAACTCTGTTTCGCAGAAGCAAGTAGCGCGTCTTCGTGCAAACCACGTTCCAATTAATCAGAAACGCAGGCAACCTGTGAACATCCTGCAAACAAGAGGTTTTCCGATTTGCCAGCGAGAGGCGTGGCGGATTCTGTGGGGGAGAATCGCTACGGTGCACGGAACGATCCCCGCACCTGCATCGATGGCGGCGACGTCCGCGGCTCGAGCTGGCAGATTCGCCCGGTGGTGATGAGAGGGTGGCGTCCCCAGCAGGCTTCGCTTACTTACGGTTGGTTGGGAAAGTTGTGGATGCGGCGTGACGGGGAGGTGTAGGGTGCGGGGCCGCGGCACAACGTTCGCGTCGCCGGACACGCCGAATGACTCCAAGATGTTCCAGTTTCCATTGGTTCGCCGGGAGAGCCAGCGACGGATAGCGGCAGCCACCGGTCGTGGCCGGAAGACGGTTCGGGCGTATCTGCGATAGGTGTTAACGCTCACCAGGTTGTCTTCGCCCGAAGGTCCCCCACACAATGGCGCGCGGCATGTCGCCCAAGCAAACCAGTGCTCCCTGGTACGCGGACGGGCTTCGGTTCACCTGCCACCAGTGCCACCATTGTTGTCGCGGTGTTTTTTTCCGAATCACGGCCGGGATGAGGGCGGCCGTCGTCGCCGAAGATCCGACAGGCGTGGCCGCTCGCTGAAGTCGTACAGGATCGGATAGAGGAGATTGGCGCGTCGGTAGCGAATCCCTCGCTCGTCCATCCTTAGGCCGAGCCGCCTTGCGAAACGGTTGCTTCTGGGGACGAGAGCAATCGTCTGCTGCTCGGCGACGATCTCGCGGAAGGGCTCGTACCATTGTTTCTGCTCCGGGCCGAGCTCCGAGGTCCATACGAGATAGCCGTGAGAGAGAAAGATGTACTTGTAGGAGAGGTGGTAGTCGGTATGCGCATAGCGAACGGGCAGTTGCACGACCTGCTCGAGAAACTCCCGGTTCGTGGCGTCGCTCTCGACGGCGCGAGAGAGGTAGACGATCGATCCATGAAGGTTGACGTAGAGCAGTGCCGCGGCGGCGAGCATGCCGAGAGCGCGCGATCGCTGCCAGAGCCGGCTCCACGCGAAGGCCACGAAGAGGGGAAGCGCCGAATAGAGGAAGAGCAGGTAGCGAGGCTCTTCGGTCATCCAGCCGAAACTGCTGTTGACGAACACGAGAACGACGAGTATGGAAAAGGCTACCGCGAGCGCCTCGGGCGATCGGCGAGGGCGAAAGCTGGCCACGATCTGCGCGCGTTTCCCCACGACGAAGGCGAGAAACGAGAGGAGTACGGTCGCGAGAAGCGCCCATCTCCAGAAAGCCTCCGGCCAGGGACGCTGGTCGTGGGGCCACCAGCCACCGAGAACAGCGAGCGAGCTCCTGAGGACCTCCGTGAGTTGTGTCCCGGCGCGCTCGAGTCGATCGCCCTCCTGTGAGGGGCCGGCACCGACACTCCACCACCGGAAGCTGAGCCACTCGTGGGTGACGTTCCAGAGAATTCCCGGGAAATCGCCGAGAAGAAACCCCGCGGCGAAGGCTCCCATGCGGCGGAACAGCCTGGCACTGAGATCGGCGACGACCAGAAGTCCCACCGCCGTGAGCAGGTAGTACGTCGCGAGGATGTGCGTCCAGAAGGCAACTCCTCCGAGGAGGCCCATCCAGAATGCGGGAGCGAGACGCTCCCGGCGGTCCTCGGCGAGAAGCCACCGCGCCCCGATGGCGAGCATCCACGTTCCGAGCGAGAGAACGTCCAGGTAGCTCCCCTCGTTGTGGATGCCCCACGCGGTGAGAAAGCCGGGCGCGGCGATGACGTAGGCGCAGGCGGCGATGGCCGCGGGTCGGTCGAGCACGGTGCGCGCCAGCACGAAAAGGGCACCGGTGAAAGCGGCGTAGACGAGGATGGCCGCCAGGGTGAAGCTCAAGACGGGCTCGTCGACCGCCACGTCGACGAGCGCAGTGAGATGGGCCTTTCCACTTCCGATGTAGGACCAGCCGTACAGGAACACCGGATGGTGCTTTCCCTCTAGAATGTGGAGTGCCATGACGCCTTGAACGGCCGCGTCCGAGCTGTAGAGGCCGTAGGCACCGAAGAGGAACGGCAGACGCGAGACGAGTGCCGTGCCGCTCAGTGCCACCAGCCATCGTCGATCGGCTCGCTCTTCGAAAAGGGGCCGCCGCCGACGGTGAACGAACCACCAAGCGAGTGCGAGCGCGAAAGCGAGCGCCGGGATGGCGGATGGCACGCGCGAGAGAGCGGTATCGATGTCGTGATCGAACCAGGACAGGCCGAGCCAGAGGTAGGCGGTGATGGCGACACTGGCGGCGAGGAATTCACGACGCCTGGTTCTCAAGAGCTCGAGCATGCGTTCGGTGGTGGCGAGCCCGATCATTATAGAGGAGTGATAGCGATGGCCTGGATAAGGGTGATTCCCGAGGACGAGGCAGAGGGGGAGCTGAAGGAGCTCTATCAGCGCTACCAGGAGCCCTCGGGCGTCGTCGACAACATCCTCAAGATTCACAGCCTGAACCCGCGCTCGATGGAGACCCATTTCGATCTCTATGCGCACCTGATGCGTGGGCGCTCGAAACTCTCTCGAATGGAGCGGGAGCTCGTCGCGGTGGCGGTCTCGCGCGCCAACGCCTGTCACTACTGAATCGAGCACCACGGGAGGGGTCTCCTCCGATGGTGCCGGGACGAGGGATTCGTGCGGGCGGTGAAGGACGATCCCGAGACGGCGCAACTCTCCGATCGTCAACGGGCGCTCGTAACCTACGCGGTCAAGCTGACGCGCGCTCCCGGGTCGATGGTCAGGGAGGACGTCGAGCGCCTTCGCGCGGCGGGTCTCGAGGATTCAGAAATTCTGGATCTCTGTCAGGTGACCGCCTACTACGCCTACGTCAACCGCGTCGCGCAGGGACTCGGGCTCGAGCTGGAGACGTGAGCTCGCGGGTTCTCGTTCTGTCGAACCCCGTCTCCGGAACGGAGCGCCGGCGCCGCCATCTGGAAGCCTTCACACAGAACGCGCGCGCGCAGGGTTTCTCGGTCGAGCTCGTCCGAACGTCCTCGTCGGAGGATATGGAGGCTTCGTCCCGTGATTCGACGGGTTACGACATCGTGGTCGCCGCGGGGGGCGACGGAACGGTTCACACCGTCGTGAATGGCCTGATGTCCGTTGGCAGAGCCGAGCGGCCGCAGCTGGCGATCCTGCCGATGGGTCGCGGAAACGACCTCGCCGCGGAGCTGGGCATCGGAGACGAGCGGGCGGCCGCCGAAGCCTTGACGCGAGGCTCGGTACGGACGGTGGACGTGGGTCGAACCGACCGGCGGTTCTTTCTCGCCATTGCCGGCACCGGTTTCGATGCACAGGTAGCCCGCCGCGCACAGCACGTGCCGCTTCTCTCGGGGCGCGTGCTCTACAGCTATGCGGTCTTCGCGACGCTTCTGCGCTTTCGCCCGATTCCGGCTCGAGTGACCTACGACGGTGGAAGCTACGAGGGACTCGTCACGTTCGTCGCCGCGGGTAACGGCCGGCGCTACGGTGGCGGAATGCTCATGGCCCCTCATGCGGACCTGGCGGACGGGCTCCTCGATCTCTGTCTCGTCAAGGACATCTCGCGCACCACGCTCGTCCGAATGTTTCCGACGGTGTTTTCCAGCACCCACGTGTCGCATCCGCGGGTGCTCTATACGAAGACGGCCTCCGTACGCATCGAAACAGAGGAACGTGCGGAGGTCTTCGCCGACGGCGAGTTCGTTCAAGAGACTCCCGTCACCGTCGACATCGTTCCCGCCGCCCTGGACGTAAGGATCCCACCGGGAATCTAACGCAGAGACGCAGAGCAAAGGCCGTACTCAGCTGCCTCTGAAGAAGACCGCCAGAAAGATCTCACGGAACCCCGGAAGAGAGGAACTCCGGAACGCAGAGATTCATGGAGCCCTCTTGAGTCTTCCTCTGTGGACCTGTGTGCTCTCTGTGGTGAATCCGATGCCTTCGGGGCATGGTCGCCGCGGGGCGCTTTATTTCGCTACCAGGTTGGGTATGATTGTCCTCCCATGAGAGAGTATCGCTATATCACCGCGGATGTCTTCACCGATCGGGCTTTCACCGGAAACCCGCTGGCTATCTTTCCCGATGCCGAGGGGCTGAGCAGCGAGGAGATGCAGGCCATCGCCAAGGAGATGAACCTCTCCGAAACGACGTTCGTGCTCCCGGCGACCGATTTGAAAGCCGAGCGCCGGCTGCGCATTTTCACGCCGCGGGCGGAACTTCCGCTCGCGGGACACCCCGTCGTGGGAACGTTCTACGTCCTGGCGGGGCGTGGCGCGTTCCAGCTGGAGGATGGCTCGAACCGGATCTTTCAAGAGTGCGGGGCCGGCGTGCTCCCGGTGGACATCCATGTCCGGGCGGGGAGCGTAGAGCAGGTTGTGATGACACAGTCGCCCCCGCGGTTCTTCGACGAGTATCGCGACCGGAAGCTTCTCGCGGACAGCGTCGGGCTGGCAGAGGACCAGCTCCTCCCGGACGACCTTCCGGCTCAGCTCGTCTCGACCGCGGTACCTCAGCTCATGGTCCCGGCGCGTTCGTTGCGAAACCTCGAGAAAATCGAGATCGACCTGGTAACGATGCGTCGCGTGCTGCAGGAGACCAAATCCGACTGCTTCATGATCTTCACGCGGGAGTGCGTCCATCCGGAAAGTACCGTGCACGCACGCATGTTTGCTCCGTCGCTCGGAGTGGCGGAGGACCCCGCCACCGGGAGCGCCTCCGGGGCGCTCGGCGCCTATCTCGTCCACCACGGCATCGTGAGTGCTGAGCCGACTGCCCGGATCCTCGTCGAACAGGGCTACGAAATGGGCCGTCCGAGTGCCATTCACGTAGAGGTGGATGGTGGCGCCGAGGGGCCGGTCGAGGTCCGGGTCGGCGGCCAGGCCGTCGAAGTGGCCGAAGGGACGTTGAGGCTTTAGACCCAGCATCCGGCATCCAGCATCCAGCGGAGGAAACTGGGCTTCCGCATGCTGGATGCTGGTTCTGTTTGCGTCGTCGCTATGGGGATTGCCGAGGCCGGCATTCTCCAGGTCGAGAAGCTCGTCAAGGACATTCTCAGCTACGCGCGAGCACCCACCCTTCAGAAGGACGTTTTCGAGGTCAACAGTCTCGTCGAGGAGGCTCTCCGCTTCGTGGACGAGCAGATCGAGGAGAAGCGCATCCGGTTGACGACGGAGCTCGGCTCCGAGTTACGCCCCCTTTCCGTCGATGGCGACAAGCTCCGGCAGGCCTTTCTCAACACCTTGTTGAATGCGACGGAGGCGGTTCGCCAGGGTGGGTCCATCGTCGTGAGGACACGCCTGGTGCAGGAGGACGGCCGCGACTGGACCGTCGTGCAGATCGAGGATGACGGCGCCGGGATCCAGGAAAAAGACCGTCAGTCGATCTTCGATCCGTTCTTCACGACGAAGAGCCTGGGGACCGGGCTCGGACTCACCAACGCGCGCAAGGCCCTCGAGTTGCACGACGGCACGATCGAGGTACGGAGCGGGCCCAACGCGGGAACCACGATCACGTTGCGATTCCCGTACCCGGATGAGGATTCGGTAGGGGCCCGGCAAGTAGAGGCGAATGAAATCCATTCTAGTTATTGATGACAACCGCCTGATCCGGCAGACCTTCAAAACCCACCTGACCAGCGAAGGGTTCGAAGTCCATGTTGCGGCCGATGGCGAGGAGGGCGTCACGGCTTTCCAGGACGTGGGCCCGGACCTGGTGATTCTCGACATCCACCTGCCCGGCATCGACGGAATCGAAGTACTTCAGAAGATCCGGGAAGCGGATCCGAAGTCCTACGTCATCATGATAACGGCCTTCGACGACATGAAGACCACGGTCGAGGCTATGAGACGGGGAGCTTTCGAGTACATTTGCAAGCCCATCGACTACGACGAGCTTCTCCTGAGCATACGCAAAGCGATCCGAATGCAGGAGATGGACACCAAGCTCGACTACTTGGTGACCGAGGCGTCTCGCGAATGGAGCATCGACAACATCGTCGGACGCGCGCCGGAAATGCGCGAGGTGTTCAAGACAACCGTCCTGATTCGAGGGGAATCGGGCACAGGCAAGGAGCTGGTCGCAAGAGCCATCCACTACAACTCGGACAATCGCCAGGAGCCGTTCGTCGCGGTCAACTGCACCGCGCTTGCCGAAGGCGTCCTGGAGAGCGAGCTCTTCGGCCATGTACGGGGCGCTTTCACCGGAGCGATCCGTGACAATCGAGGCAAGATCGAGGTCGCGCAGAACGGCACGCTGTTTCTCGACGAGATCGGGGACATCTCACCGAACCTTCAATCGAAGCTACTCCGGGTCGTGGAGAATCGCGAGTTCTCACGGGTCGGTGCCCAGAAGCTCCAGCGTACCGAGGCGCGCATCATTGCAGCGACGAACCGGGATCTCGAGGACGTGGTCAGTCGGGGACAGTTTCGCGAAGATCTGTACTACCGGCTGAAAGTGGTGGAGATTCGCCTGCCTGCCCTTCGCGAGCGCCGTGAGGACATTCCGTTTCTGGTGGTCTACCTTCTGGAAAAGATCAACCGGCAGCTGCATACGAACGTCGGCAAGGTGCCCGAAGGCGTCATGGAAAAGCTGGTGGCCTACGAATGGAAGGGGAACGTCCGGGAACTCGAGAACGCCCTGACGCGCGCCGTCACCCTTTCGCACAGCGATGTACTGCTCGCAAAGCACCTTCCGCTTCGGGGCCCGGACGCCGCTCCGGTCACCGAAGAGCTCACCACGCTGAAGAACATGGAGAAGCGCTACATCGGACACGTGCTGAGGCACACCCGGTGGAACAAATCGCGCGCCAGCGAGATCCTGGGCATCACCCGTCCCATCCTGGACAAGAAGATCAGGGACTACGAGCTGGTCGACCCGCGGAAGAAGAAGGAAGAAGCCCTGACCGGTAACTGAAGCCAGGCCGCAAAGAAAACCCGCCATCCACTTCCGGACCGCGGCTCGCCGAATCCGTGGAAGGGTTGTTTCGGGAAAAACACAACGCAGAGTCGCAGAGGCGCAGAGCGGGCCCAAAAAAGGCTATTTCTTCCTCGCCAGGAGGATCCCATCGCGGATCGTTGCCAGCACCTTGTCGACGCGCTCGTCGGCATGAACCCGCTCGTTGACCTCGTGGATGGCTCGCGTCTCTTCGTCCTCCGGTGAGAGCACTCGGCCGCTCCACAAAACGTTGTCGATGGCGATGAGTCCGCCCGGTCGGAGGAGCCCCATCGACTTCTCGTAGTAGCGGGGGTAGTTCTCCTTGTCCGCGTCAATGAAGACGAGATCGAATGGTCTTTCCAGGGTGTCAATCGTTGCGAGGGCCGGCCCCATTCGAACGGTTATCTTCGCGCCGTGCGGGCTCTCGTCGAAATAGCGACGGGCGATCGCTTCCGCTTCGGGATCGACCTCGCAGGTGAGGAGCTCCCCGTCGTCGGGAAGCGCCGAGGCCATCCAGAGCGCGCTGTAGCCAGTGAACATGCCGACCTCGAGGACACGTCGGGCACCGAGCATCAGCACCAGCAGACGCAGAAAATTTCCCTCGAGAGAGCCCGTGAGCATCTGGGGAAGGTCCATTTGCTCATGGGTCTCGCGGGCCAGCCGTCGCAACAGTTCGGGCTCGTCGTTCGAGTGTTCGGCCGCGTAGGCTTCGAGCCGCTCGTCCATCAAGCGTTCCATCGTGATTTCCCTCACCCGGTGAGCTGTACCACGAACTCTCGCTCACGCGCGCGAGTGTCGAAGTCCACCAGAATGATTTGCTGCCAGGTTCCGAGCGTCAAGGCCCCGTCGACGAAGGGGACTGCCAGCGAAGGTCCGAGCATGGAGGCGCGAACATGACTGTGGCCATTGTCGTCGCCCCAGCGCTCGTGGTGACGGTAGTCCAGATCACGAGGGTACAGTCGCTCGAAGGCCGCCGTGAGGTCCTGTACGAGTCCGGGCTCGTACTCGATCGTCGTCAGCCCGGCCGTCGAACCGGTGACGAAAACAGTCGCGACGCCGCTCGCGAAGTCCGCCTGCGAGACCGCGTCGCGGACATCGGACGTTATGTCCACGATGTCGCCGTCACCGCTGGTTCGAATCTGTCGATGAACGGTGGTAACCGTCATGCGGCATGCTAACATGTTGTCTTCGGTTCCAGACCAACGAGGAGGCTCGGATGTCGACTACCCCACCACCACCACCCGGTCAACCGCCCAATCCCTACAAGACACCCGTGGCAGCTGGACGCCCGCCCATGCCCGCCCACCTGCCCAGCGCGGTCGATGAGGTTTCGGGTCCGGCGACCGGACTCATGATCACTGCGATTCTCGGCGCGATGGTGCAGGCCGTAGGTTTGCTGGTCAACATCTTCGGTGCCGGGCTCGCCACCACCATGTCGCAGGATGCTGAGGAGCAGATGATGCAGATGCTTTCCGGAGGCATCGGGATCGTTTCCGGGATCATCGCGCTGCTTCTCGCAGGTCTCATTCTCTACGCTGCCTTGCAGATGAAGAAGCTGGAGAGCTGGGGCCTGGCGATGGGCGGAAGCATCCTGGCGATGGTTCCGTGCTTGAGCCCGTGCTGTTTTGTGGGATTGCCGGTGGGTATCTGGTGCCTCGTGGTTCTGACAAAGGACCACGTCAAAACGGCCTTCCGATAAGCGGAGACCAGGTCAAACGGGAGACAAGGAACCTACTTGAACAGTTCCGGGTTTCGAGACAAAAAAAAGGGCCGGCTTCCGCCGGCCCTTTCAGGAAGAGTAAACGCTAAATGAAGTCGTGGAGGGCACGCCGGTTGCCGGCGGCTCTCAAGCGGCGAAGTGCTTCCACTTCGAGCTGCCGCACACGCTCGCGCGTGAGGTTGAGTACTTTGCCAATCTCCTCGAGGTTGTACTCGGAGTTGAAGCCGATTCCGAAGCGCATCCGCACGATGAGCTGCTGGCGCGGCGGTAGCAGCTCCAGAGCCGAGCGCACCTTCTCGCGCATGTCGCGGTCGAGCACGACCTGCCAGGGCGATTCCGAGCGCTCGTCAGACTGGAGCTCCCATCTCGGGCTTCCGTCCTCGACCGCAAGCGCGTCCAGCGACTCGAGGTGGGGAATCGACTTCATCGCCGTCTCCACCTGCTGAGCGGGGGCACCCACTTCCTTGGCAATTTCCGTGATTGAGGGATCGCGGCCCAGCTTCTCGGTCAGCTTGTTCTTGGCGCGCGTCGCGATGCGCACCATCTCGAGCTTGTTGATCGGAACCTTGATGGTTCTGGACTTCTGCGACAGCGCCCGGGTGAGCGCCTGTCGGATCCACCAGGTAGCGTAGGTCGAGAACTTCAGGTTGCGGCGCGGATCGAATCGCTCGACCGCCTGCATGAGCCCGATGTTGCCTTCCTGAACGAGGTCGCTCAGCTCCATGCCCATGTTCTTGTAGCGTTTGGCAATGGAGACCACCAGCCGCAGATTGCTCTCGATCATCTTGCGCCGCGTGTCGTCGAACTCGCGCCGGGCGACGCGCCGATCGGGTCCCGAAGGGACGCCCGCGAGCACCGACTCGGAGTGACGCATCGCTCGGGAGACCTTCTGCTCCTGCTCCCGGTTCAGCAGAGGATACCGGTGCGTTTCCTTGAGGTACTGCCCCAGCACATCGAGCTCGATTCCAGTCTCCTCCGCTGGCTGCGGGGCCCGTTCCCGTCTACCCGGCCCCGAAAGATCGAGCTCTCGAGCCTCATCCATGATGTCGGTATCAGTTGCTGCGCTCATCAAGCTGCTTCCTTTCTCGCTCCTACTCCCTATGACACTGAAACCATTATCAATATTCGTGCCAGAAACACGGTTCTCGTCAACCGATTTAAAACAAAGAGGTTAGTGGAAAGCCTCTTCCAGGGGCTAGTGACCAAAAGATCGGAAACTTTACACCCTGTGTCCACTTTTTACCCCGCTTGTCGGCTCCGAGACTCGTGCAGAAGAAGCTCACAACTCTCATCAAACAGGTCATAATTATACGGGGCCGGCATAAGTATGTGCAAGTCAAAGCTTCTGTCAGCCCCGGGGCCGTCGGCCGCGGTGAACCGCGTGCCCGGGGCGGATTGACATTTGATGTGTTCCGATCGAAACTTCCCGAGTGAGCGACCCCGACGATGCGCTCAGGGGAGAGCTCGAGGCCGGCATCAAAGGCGTACGTGACAAGGCGCGTGCCCGCCCCGAGGCCCTTGAGAAACGACCGGCGCTTGATCCTTATCAGGCGGGCGGAGAGGCTCGAAGCCCGCTCCCGTCACTCGAGGCGAGCGCCGCTGCGAGTCCTCCCGTCTCTCCCGACCGCTCGGAGCTGAACGAGGCCTGGGACGTGGCGGCCGCGCTGCGCGATCCTCCGGCGAGCGCCCTCGGGAGGCTCCTGTCGCCGTTGCGCGCGCTCTTGCAGCGTGTTCATCGCTTCGGGCTCGGGCCCCTCGTGGAGAAACAGACCCGATGGAACTCCGCCCAGGTGCGTTTCGACAACGAGCTGGTGGCCCATCTCGACGAGCGGCTCGACCGCATGTGCGCGAACTACGACCGGGTGCTGGGCCTCCACGGCAAACGGATGGAAGAGATCGACGAGCGTCACCTCATTCTGGAGCAAGAGCTGATCCGTCACGTGCATGACCTCGTTCAGCGCATCGAGTTCGTTTTCGAGAATGCGGAACAGAATCACTTGTATCTCGAGGGAATGCTGCGCGAGCTCAAGGAAGAGCTGGAAAAGCTGAGAGCGGCTGTCGAGGAATCCGTGCCCGAAAGCGACGCGCGCACATAGATGGCCGGCCGCAGCATCTGTGTCTGTGCCGTCCAGGCGCCCTTCGTCATCGGCGGTGCGGAGATCCTGGTCTCGGAGCTCGCCGGCGAGCTCCGCACTCGAGGCTACCAGGTCGACGTGGTCAACGTCCCCTTCAAGTGGTACCCGGTACGGGACATGATCAAGCAAGCCCTGATCTGGCGGATGATGGAGGTGACCGAGTCTAACGGAATGCCGGTCGACATGGTGATCTCCACCAAGTTTCCTTCCTACCTGGTCCGCCATCCGGTGAAAATGACCTGGCTTTTCCACCAGCATCGTGAAGTCTACGACCTCTACGGGACCGACTACTGCAGCTTCACCGACGATCCCGAAGAGCAGGAGATCCGGCAGACGATCATCCGCATGGACAACAAGACCCTCCGCGAGTCGAAGGCCATCTATACCATCTCGAAGAACGTCTCGGCGCGACTCAATCGCTTCAACGGGATCGGCTCGACACATCTTTACCCGCCCCCTCACCTTGCCGGGCGATACCGCTCCGGTGAGTTTGGCGACTACGCGTTGTACGCCGGTCGCCTCGACCCGCTCAAGCGGTGCAATCTGCTCGTCGAAACGTTCCGTCACGTCGACCCGCCCGCCCGTCTCGTCATTGCGGGCCGAGGACCCCAGCTCGAGAACTTGAAGCGACAAGCCCAGCGTCTCGGCCTCGAGGACCGGGTCGAGTTCGCCGGCTTCGTACCCGAAGAGACGCTCCTCGATCTCTACGCGGGCGCCTTCGCGGTTCTCTACGCTCCCGTTGACGAAGACTACGGCTATGTGACCGTCGAAGCCTTCCTGTCCGGAAAGCCGGTCGTCACCTGCACCGACTCCGGTGGCACGCTCGAGTTCGTCGAGGACGGGGTGTCGGGATGCGTCGTGGAGCCCGAGCCGGAGGCGATGGCCGATGCGGTGAACAGGCTCTACACGGACCGGAGGAAGGCCAGGGAGCTCGGGGCGGCCGGCGGGCCCACGGTGCGCGGAATTGGGTGGGATCGGGTCATCGACGCTTTGACCGAGCCGCTTCGATGAAAATCGCCTACTGGAGTCCGCTCACTCCCGCCGGAACCGGCATCGCGGACTACAGCGAGGAGCTCCTGCCCTATCTTGCGAAGGAGGCGGAGCTTCATCTCTTCGTCGATGACTACGAGCCGACCTCTCCCATGATACTGGAGAGCTTTCGCTGGTTCCCGGCGCGGAAGTTCGAGGAGCTGAGGGAGAAAGAGAACTACGACCTCAATCTGTATCAGATCGGTAACAGCTCGTTTCACCGCTATGCCTTGAACGCCGCGCTTCGCTTTCCCGGCGTGGTGGTGCTGCACGACCTCGTGCTGCAGCACTTGTTTCTCGGCTTCTCGGTGGAGAAGGGCGACGTCGCGCTCTACGTTTCGGAGATGAAACGCGCCTATGGTGAGCGAGGGGCGGCGCTCGGCCGCCAGATCGCGGCGGCGCTCGGTAGCGAGCTTCTCACCGCGAAGTTCCCCTTGTCGGAGCGCCTGGTGGAGCGAAGCTACGGCGTTCTCGTTCTGACGAAGTTCATGCAGCGCTGGCTTCAGCGACGATTCGGGCGCATTCCGGTGGGGAAGTTCATCGAGCGAGCCCCGCATCACTATGCACCACCGCCACCGCTTCCCGTGAAGACACGCGACGAGGCGAGAAAGCTTCTGGGGATCGACCCCGGCACGTTCGTGGTCGCGTCGTTCGGTCTGGTGACACGCGCCAAGCGTATCGACCGCGCGCTCGAAGGCTTTCGCCGCTTCCTTGGCCGCGGTGGGGACGGAATCTTTCTGGTCGTCGGCGAGGTGCAGAAGAGCTATCCTCTCGCGGAGCTCGTTCCGATGGACGACTTGAAAGACAAGGTCACGCTCACCGGGCGCCAGCCTATGGATCGATTCTACCTTTACATGCTCGCCGCGGACGTCGTGGTCAACCTTCGGTTTCCTTCCACCGGCGAGCTTTCGGGTACCCTCATCCGCACGCTCGGCATGGGCAAGCCGGTGATGGTCTCGAACACGGGTCCATTCGTGGAGTTCCCGGAATCCACGGTGGCGCGGATCGACTTCGGGCCGCCGGAGGTGGAGGAGATCGCCGAAACCTTGATGTGGCTCTATCGCGACCCTCGCCTTCGGGAGGCCATGGGTCGTTTCGCCCGGGAGCACGTCGAAGCCTCCTACAAGCTGCAGGACGAGGCGGACGCCTACATGGCTTTTCTCAGAAAGGTCGCGGAGGCCAGGCGTCGGGGGGAGCTCGTCCCGCCGCCTCCCTTCGACCAGGCGGATCTCGCCTCGGCCATCATGTCGACACTTTCCGACATGCCTCTCGGCGAGACCTTCGGGCTGGAGAACGTGCGTGAATTTCTTCGGAGCTCGACCGAAGAGGGCGTCGCATGACGCCCTCGCTGTCGGTCGTGATCCCGGCGTACAACGAAGCGAAACGTATCGATCCGACGCTCGACCGGCTGCTGGAGTACCTTCGGTCGCGCGAGGCAACGTTCGAAATTCTCGTCGTCGACGATGGAAGTCGCGACGGCACGCGGACACTCGTCGAAGCAAGGAACGACGCCGAGCTCTCGTTGCTTCGCAGCGAAAGAAACGAAGGAAAGGGCGCTGCGGTGCGGCGGGGCCTCTTGGCGAGCCGCGGCGAGCGCGTGCTGTTCACCGACGCCGATCTCGCTGTTCCGATCGAGGAGCTTGAGAATCTCGAGAGCGTGCTGAGAGACGACACGGCCATTGCATGCGCGTCGAAAGCGCTCCCCGATTCCCGGCCGCAAAACGGGCATCCGACCTACCGCAAGACGATGAGCCGCGCTTTCAACAGCTTCGTGAGGCTGCTCGGCCTGACCCGCCTGAAGGACACGCAGTGCGGGTTCAAGCTACTGCGCGGGGACGCGGCGCGCGACATTGCCGCGCGTTGTCGCATCAACGGGTTCACCTTTGACGTGGAGCTTCTCCATGTCGCAGAGAGGCTCGGCTACCCCAGTCGCGAAGTCGCCGTCGCCTGGCGCCACGACCCGGCCAGCCGCGTCCACCCCGCACGCGGTGCGCTGCGCGTGTTCTCGGAAGTCCTGTGGATTCGTCTCGCGTCCTGGACGGGAAAGTACGACCGCGCTGCCGCTCCAGAGACATCTGCCAGCTCTCACGCATAGCAGGACGGATTACGACCGCGTTTCGGCCGCCCGGCCGATTCGAAGCGGATGGGCCCCTCCGATCGTAGGGCTTCATCGCTACACGGTGTTTCGTCGAGTCGAAGTCGATGCAGTGCCTACTTGCACTCTACTTGTGCGTAGGCATCCAGACAACTTTGGAACAGCTGCACCTGTTGTCGGGGAATTTCCGAGACTTTGCCGTGACCGCAACCAGTCGGGGCGGGATCCTCCCGGCAAGTTCGAGGTTTCCCTTCAGTGTAACAGGGAGTTCAGGCGTTGGGCACTAAGGGCCCGCGCAAAAATAACTTCACATTTTGGGACGCCGATCCATCCCGTCTGGCTGCGTTCCTCGTCGGTCATATATCTAGATATTATTCACTTCTCGCGCCTTGCCAGACGGGCGCCTCGACGCCCGAAAATGCGAACTTATTCTTGCGCGAACCCTAAGGCTTTTCTTGCGCGACGGGGCGCAGGCGAGGCTCATGCGCGGCGGAATCTTGCCGGGCAAGAATTCTGAACAGGATCGCAGGAGATGACGCCACCGGCGATTCGAGAGCGTCTCGGGCGCGCCGGTAGCAGCGTCAACGCAGATTGAGCGCCGGGTCTCCGAGCAGGTGATAGATGCTGAGAAGTTCCGGGAACGCGCCGGTCTGGGCGTAACTCTCCTGAGCAGCGAGTAGCGCATCTCCGAGACGAGGGTGTCGCCCGGAGAAAAGCTCCTCCAGGAATACCTTCTGATAGAGGTTGGCGGGATCGTTGAGGCTGAGCCCGCTGGGCGCGAAGGCCGCGATCGCGCCCCGGTCCGTGGCTTTGACGAGCTCTTCGGCGAGCGAGTTGAAGTACGGAAAGTGGAAGTAGCCGTTCAGGCAATTCATGGTGAGCAGGAGCGGCTGCTGGGGTTGGGCACCGAGTGAAGCGACGTCTGCGGTATTGAAGACGTTCTCGTCCGCCCACAGGTGAATGCCTCCGTGTCCGATGTAGCTGACGAGCGAGGCACCTTGGTCGAGGCTTTGCAGAATGGCGTTTCGAGTGGCAGTGGCTCCGAGCCGGCTGAGGTAGATCCTGTCGGGGTTCTTCGAAGCCAGGACGGTTGCCGCCAGTGCGTCGGCATCGGCTTCGAAGTTGCCGGCGCGGTCGGCATTGTCCGCCACCAGCACCACCGCGGAGCGATCCAGGCCTGCGTCGGTGGTCTCATAAGCCACGATCTTCTGGACCATCGTCTGTACTTCTTCGACCGTCGCCGCCGGCAGGCGTCCTATCGCCAGATCGGGAAGGAGGTCCTCGCCGTTCACTGCCGCATAGCTCGGGTCCGACGCCGTCCACAGATAGCTCGTCTTCACCATGCGAGGAGGCACGCGGTTCATCACTCCGGTCTGCAAGATGTCCTTGAAGTCATAGGAACACGTTCCCGCCAGGAGTAGCGCTTCCATCGGAGGACGTGTTGTTGCTTCCCGTAAGGGTCCCCGTAGGACCTGGGGAGAAATCAGTCCCACTACGGGTCGCGATGGTGTTGTTGACGGTGAAGCTGCTGTCGTCCGCCCAGATGCCGTTCTGGACCATCCCGTCAATCGTGACGTTTTCGAGGGTCGCCGAGGTGCCGGCGTTATCGCCTTCGATCCCGCGCTGGTCGCCGTCCCAGATCATCGTGTTTCGGACGAGCGTTTGTGTTGGAGCCGGCCGCACCCGTAATGTCGATGCCGGAAGCGCCGTTGTTTCCGTCGTTGAAATCGTGGATGAGGAGATACTGCAAGACGACGTCGTTTGTGGAATCCGCGGGATCGCCCCAGACCTCGACGGGGGAAAGGTTGAGGCCTCCCCTGCACCCCACGAATTCCAGCCACTCGAGTGTGAAGTAGCCGGTCCGAATGCTGATTTCCTGGGGTCCGTTCGCGTCGACGACGACGCCGGCGCCTGGGACGCCGTAGTGTCGGTTCACGCCGTCCGCGGTGAGACGGATGGTGTGAAGGGCGTCGGTTGTCGCTCCGTTCATCCTCACGTCGGTGGTGAGGGTGAAAGAAGGGCTCGCGTCGTCGTAGGCGACTCCCACCTCGCTCCGGTCGTCGACGATCAAGCTGGGGTCGGTCACCGATGCCGGAAAGTAGGCGCAGGCGACGGTGCTGTCGACACAGTGCCACCATGCCTCGAAGGTCGAGTACTGGCGGCGGACGAGATAGGTGAGCCCGGACGTCGTGGCGCCTGGATAGGACTCGGTCAACCTCAGGGAGTTGTCGGTGTCCACCGCGAGAATGGTGTAGTGGGTGCCTCCGGAGCAGGTCGGTGGGTCGGGGCACGGGATCGTGATGACGTCGCCGCGGCCTCGGTTGTTGGCGCTCCAGCCGGTGCCGACGCCGGCCACCGCCTGCGCGAGGTTCCTGACGTTGACGGTTCCGGTGCCGTGGGGCATCGCGACACCGATCGAGCGGTAGTGCGTCGTGGCTCCCGAGGAGAAGCTCTCGTCGCCGCCGATGTCCCAGGCGGTGCCCTGGGGACGGGCATCTCTGTCGATATCGTCGCTGAAGCGGCCCGAGAGGGGGATCCCTGCATCGATCGCATCGGCGCCGGGCCTCGAGTGCAGGTCGACGGGACCGGCAAGCGAGACGAACTCCTTTGCGGGGTCCGCGCCGATGAGGTTGCCGCTCCCCAGCCAGCTCTGCGAGGTGGCATCGGAAGAGAGGCAGTTGTTCAGGGTCAGCGTCCCGCCGCTGTTCCAGAAGTCCGGGCCGTTGCCGATGGCGATGACATTCTCGCCGGTGACGACAGAGGTACCCGAGATCTGGAGCCCCTCCCCCACGTTGCCGATCGCGAGGCTGCGAAAGAGGGTGACGTTTGCGATCACCACCCCGGTACCGTTCACGTCGATTCCGTCCTGGCCGTAGTCGTAGATGAAGGAGTTGCGCACCTCCACGGTGTTGGTCTGGATATCGATTCCGATACAAACGGTAGGAGACGTTGGGCACGATGGGCTGTTCGCTCCGATGTCGTGAACGAGCAGGTGGCGCAAGAGCGACGCCGTGCCGCCGGTGTCGAGGAGAATCCCGTCCTGATCGACGAAGCTGTTTCCGTCGATCTCCAGCCATTCGACGACGGTGAAGGGCTCGTCAACAATCAGGATGGCACCGCCCGCCATGCTCGCCGCCTGGGCCTGGACCGAGACCCCGGTGCCCGCGACGCCGCCGTGGCGCTGAGAGTTGCCGGTGGCCACCTGGTCGGCTCCCGCAACCGTCAGAGTGATGAAGTAGGTCGTGTCGGTGGTGTAGCCGTTGATGGTAGTGGTTGTGGAGACGTTGAAGGGGGTGTCGTCGTAGCAGACCCAGGTGAGACCGCGGGCCACGGCCGGCAGGCTGGTATTGTTCAGGTGGTTGCCATCGGAGGATTCGGTAACCGCCTGGGCGATCGAGTTGAAGGCCCGCTTGATGGAGTTGACCGAGACCGCGGCGCCGACGTCTCCGGGCAAGCCGCCGGTGGCGGTCTGGACGCGGAACTGGGTCGGGCTGATGACTCCGAAGATGTAGACCAGCGAGCTGGGGCTGTCGTAATCGATCACGTCCCCGACGCCGATGTCGTTGGTCTGCGCGACGTCCAGGGTGGCGACGCCGCTCGCGATCGTGATCATGGGCGAGCCGGTCTTCAGGTCGCTCGCGTCGGTCCCCACGGAGTAGAAGACCGCGGGGATGTAATCGACCGTGAGCTGCGGGTGGTCGCCCTGGGTCGCGTGCTCGCTGGACCTGTAGTTCGCACCGTTCGTGCTGGCACCGGTGTCGACAAAGACCCAGCCCTCATTCAGCTCGCCGTCGGACCAGTTCTGAACGCTGGTCGTCACATCCACGTTCTTGAAACCGAGGGGAAGAAGACACGGTAAGGTGCCCTCCGCCACGGTCTTGTGAGAGGTGGTCCCGTCGGCCCCGGGGTCGGACCAGCTCACGCCCGTCTTCCGCGAGTTCCAGGTCGCTTCGAGCTCCGTCCATCCTTCGGTGAGCTGGTAGACGTCCGGGCAATCCGTGCCTTCGTTGTCCAGACGCAACGTCAGGGTGGCGCTGATGATGACCGAGCCCGGCTGAATCTGATTGGCGCCACCCCCGAAGATATTCGGGAACTTCAGGACGGTATGCCTCTCAGGGCTTAGATCGACCTCGATATGCGTGACGTCCTGGCCGTCGTCGATCCAGGTGGTATTCGGGACGGTCTGATCGAAGGTGGTGTCGTCGGTCTCGGAGATGATGCCCTTGCCGTCGCCCTTCTGATAGGTGACGAGCTCCGCCTCGGCCCGTATAGCAAAAAACGCGAAGCAGAGGACAACCGCGCTCCGGAGTCCAGGCGCTCGCCCGATGCCTCCACCCGATCGAAACTCACTCATTCCAATACCTTTCCCCCGATTAGCGAAGGACGGACTGCCGCTGTTTCTGCGGACCCGCCGGCGAACACACCCATCCCCCGCCGGTAGAAACGCAAAGGGCGTGCCAGCCGCGCCTCACCTTTGTGGCAGTGAAATCAGTAACTTACGGCGGGCTGACATAAGCCGCCGCTCGTTCACTGTGGGGAATTAGCTGCGGAAGATAGGGAAAGGCCCATAGGCGGAGAGAGCAGAGGACAGCTCGGTTTCTCTCAACTACCAAACATGGGGTTGACCGCGAGTCCCTAACGGAACGTATCCACGTGACCTCTTTGGACCGCCCTCGGTCAGCGAACAGCTACTGCCGCGTTTGCTCGAGCTCGAAGCCCATCGATGCCCGTTCGATGGCCGCGGTACTCGTCTCGATCCCTGAGTATCTCGGTATCGTAGGCGGAGAGAAACCGCAAATAGGCTTGGGCGACACTCTCGTCATCGCCCTTCGACTCGGCGATGGCGTGCTCCAACAGGATCCCCAGGAGGTGATCCGAAACCGAGCGGCGGATGGCGTCGAGCTCGGCCTGCGCGCTCTCGGTGTTGTCGACGGTGACATGGACGAGCCCGACGTGGTAGTGAGCGTCGTTGTCGAGCGTCCCCAGCTGCCCGTAGGCCTCGAGCGCCATCGGGGCGAACCGTCGCGCCTCCACGGTATCGCCGCGCTCGCTCGCGGCCATGACGCGATTAATGTTCCAACGGTTTTGTCGCCGCATTTCGGACACGCGACAGCGTTCGAGCTCACGCCATCAACCTACCATGGTTGCAAATGGCATCTCGCCCAAATGGGGGGCGACGTCGACGCGCACGGCGCGTCAGGTGGGGGGAGGCTCACGGTCGAACAAGGCGTGGGCTGGGTCTTGTATTGATCTTCAAAGGACGGACCCCCTTGCAGCTTGTTCCTTGAATCGGCATCTCATGGCCTGAAATCAGCAGCTTGTTCCTTGAATCGACATCTCGTGCCGTCCTGGAACTTTGACGCGCAATCGTGCCTACTTCAGGTGGCTCCCGGGAATGGATCCTGCCGAGACGTGCCAAGTATGGAGTCGCCCCCCGAATAATCCGACGAGGCCTCCAGGTCACAGCAGCCGCGCCAGATCCTGCGGCAGAGGTGATTCAAACGTTAGAAGTTCTCCAGACAACGGGTGCTCGAATTGCAGGGAACAAGCGTGCAATCCCAGTCGCCGGGCGGGATTCGTGCGGGCCTCATATTTGTGATCGCCGATGATCGGACATTCCGCATCGGCCAGATGCACCCGGATCTGATTGCGCCGACCAGTCTCTGGTGTCAGTTCGATCAACGCTCGGGTCGCGATTCGCTTCACCACCCGGTAGTGGGTTACCGCATGGCGAGTCCGCTCGCTGGGAGGGGCGCTTTTGACCTTGAAGGGGCTGCTCTCATCCAGGTGTGACCTCAGCACGCCGTGGTCAGCCGGTGGGTTTCCTTCCACCACTGCAAGGTAGCGTTTCTCGGCCTTGTACCAATGTGCTTGCAGCGCGCGCTTCGCCGCCTCCGTCTTCGCAAAAACCATTAGCCCGGACGACTCGCGGTCCAACCGGTGGACGATCCACACCCGCTCCCGGCTCTGAGGATTGCCGCGGCGCACGTAGTCAGTCAGAAAGGCATAGGCTGTCTTGTCCCGCTCCGTCGCGCTGGCCATGCTCAGCAGATTCTCCGGCTTCTCGATGACAATTAGCGACGCGTCTTCAAACACTACCTTCATTCCGGGTGGCAACAGACTTTCTGCGAGCACTTCGCCCTTGGCGCGAATCGAAACCAAATCCCCGGTCTGCAGAGGGTGGTTGGAGCGTGTGATCGACCGTCCGTTGACTCGAACCGACCCGTACTTGAGCCACTGCCGCACCTTTGTCCTCTTCACCTCAGGGCGACAGGCAAAAAGAAAGGCTAGAAGTTCCGCGGGGTGTTCGACAGTGTGAGATGCGGGCATGACGCTCAGTTGCAGTGAAACAGGCGGTAGTGTCCTAATTTGAATGAATGTTGCTCAGGATGAGCGATGCTCGGCAACGATGGCTGCACGGACGGCAGCTCTAGGTGAGTCAATCGGGCCTTCGTGAAGAACGGCAGTTACGCGGCCATTGACTGACCAGGCGTAGCATTGGGTCGCGGTCGGATGGTCCTGGAGCTCGAAGACGAGAACCTCGCCCTCCCAGGCGATATCACCCTTGAAAAGCTCCCGCACAACGGACCGCGATTGTAGCCGCGCCTTCGAGCCGTGAGTGGTGAGAATCGCCTTCTCAAATTCCGACAGCGGTAACTCGTTCATTTTTTCTTCACTTTCGCAGTTACATTAATTATATCCTTTGAAGGGAAGCCAATGCATGATGGCACCCTACCGATTTTCTCAGCCTCCAGGAACTCGTCATCCGAACAGAGTAACACAACATCCCCTTTATCTTCCACGATTCTGCGCCGTAGCTTAACCCCGCCATGAGCCAAAACAATAACGGTATCTCCTTTATTCATAGTGACTTATCCTCCGATAAAGGCAATACTAGCATACGCGAAATGTAGCTCCAAAAAAAGTCCGGGAGGATTACTCTTTCTGCTTGTTTCGTGGCATGGGCTTATGGTATAATTAGCTTATGGTAGAAAACGAATTGGTTGTGGAATCAATGAAAAAGCGGGCACCGGCAGCGTCATATGTGTCTTTTACCACATTCATGGACGCTCTGAACGGTATTTCTTCTCACGGCCTGCCAACGAAAGTCGATCACTCGGTGTTCCCATCCTTTAGTGGCGTGGTTAAGTCGCAGTTGCTGGTAACATTCCGTTTCTTGGCGCTCATCAACGGGGATGGTATTCCGCAGCCAGCCTTTGAGGAACTTGTCAGTGGGGACACAGAAAAAAGGAAAAAAATACTTGGCGATATTCTGAAACGCCAATACCACAAGCTGTTCAATGCGAATCTAAAGAAAATCACCCCGTCCCAGTTCGATCAGCTAATTGAGGAATACGGTGTCTCAGGCGCAACGAAAATAAAGGCGAAGAGCTTCTTTCTGAACGCAGCGCGTTGGTCAGAGATAGAAATGTCGCCCCTTTTGGGACGCAAGACTCGGGTGACAAAACGGCGGCGTAGTCGACGGCGCACTCAAAAAAAGAGCCCTGTGTCAACGGCATCACCACCACCACAAGAACAGAACGAAGGGGAGCGTTACTCGAAGTCGATCGTTCTCCCCGTTGCTGGCGGTACTCTGACTCTGAGCGGTACGTTCGATCCCTTTCTGCTTCGTGATAAGGAGCGAAAACTTGTTTACGAAATCACCGACATGATGACGACATTTGCAGAAGGCGACCAATGAGAAGAGCTGTAGCCCCTCGCGCCCACAAATCCGGCCAGGTGGAGCTTACCGGCGTGGGGGGCGGAAACAAGAAGCCCCACCGCTGCATCGCGAGTGCAGCGGTGGGGCGTGGTGAGCGAACCCTGGATCTAATTATGGGGCGGAGGACTGGAGTCCTGGGCGGTCCCTACAGCCTGTCCCACCTGGGTTCGATCCCCAGCCGCTCCACCACCGAGTATAGCATATCAGGCTAGATAGGAGTTTGTCGTGAACAAGCTGAATCTCGAAAAGCAAACGGCAGTGATTTCCGCATTGATCGAAGGATGCTCAATACGTTCGGTTGAACGGATGACAGGCGTTCACCGCGACACGATCACGCGTCTCTTGGTTGGGGTTGGCGAGATATCAGAACTGTTCATGGACGCGGAGATGCGTGGGCTTAGTTGCCGTCACCTCCAAATGGACGAGATCTGGTGCTACGTCGGAAAGAAGCAGCGCCACATGAGACCTACCGATGATCCAGCTCAGAATGGTGACTTCTGGACCTATGTTGCACTCGATACCGACAGCAAGCTTGTCCCTTCGTATCGAGTGGGAAAACGCGACGGAGCGAACACCCGAGCCTTTGTGGGTGATCTGGCTTCGCGCTTGGCAGGCCGCGTGCAACTGTCCACAGATGCTATGGAAGCCTACGTGGATGCTGTTGAACAAGGCTTCGGCTCAGATGTTGATTACGGCCGCATCGTAAAGCACTTCGAAGCGACGCCGGTCGGCCCTGGTAGGTACAGTCCGCCCAAGGTCGCCAGCATCAGTACAGAGCAAATTGTCGGTAACCCGAAGGGCATATGTACGTCGCACGTCGAGAGGCAGAATCTAACCATGCGAATGTCGATGAGGCGCTTCACTCGACTCACGAACGCCTTCAGCAAAAAAGTCGAGAACTTGAAGGCGGCGGTGAGCCTTCACTTCGCCCACTACAACTTCTGCCGCATTCACAAGAGCCTTCGCGTTACGCCAGCGATGGAAGCAGGTATCGCAAACGAGCCGTTGGAACTTCGGGATCTCGTCGCGGCGGCAAATTAGGACACTACCAAAACAGGCTCCCGAAGCTAATCAGGCAATCCGAGAACGCGACGCAGACGAAAGGCGGACCAGACTCTTGACTTCGCTCACGCGAACAGTGTAGCCGGCAACGAGGCTGATGGCGAATAAACTGAATTAGGAGCGTCGCTCATGGAAGGCGTTCCAGATGCGAAGGATCGTCGTGTAGTCAAGAAGACTCATGCGGCGTCCCGGTAGTAATATTTCAGCAGCCTGCCGAGGCTTGCCCGACAGCGGATTGGCCCTTCGCCGCGATCGCTGCCTTCTACAGACTCTGACGGAAAGAGAATGACGTTCTCCTTGCCTTGATGGTTTCGTGCTCCATGATAATGAGCGAGATATGGACACGACGGTGCAAGCGAGAGGCATCCGCGGAGAAAATCTTGCCCGGGCAAGATTTCTGAACAGGATCTCTAGTCGGGATAGCCGATAGCGTAGAGATGATTTTCTCCTCGCAGAAACAGCTTGCCTCCCGCGATGGCCGGTGATGCAGTGACGCTCTCTCCGATCGAGTTGTGCGCCAGCACCTCGTGGACCGGACCGGCTCGAATCACGAAGTAATCGCCATCCGCACCGGACAGAAGGATCTTGGCGTCCCAGGCGACCGGTGAGCCCCTGACGGAGGTTGGAACGGGAATGCGCCCGCCCTCGTAGACGACACTTCCCGTCTCAGGGTCGAGACAGGTCAGGATCCCCTTGTCCGAAACGAGATAGAGGTGATCGCGGTACAGCAATGGCGACGGGACGTAGCCGCTTCCTTTCTTGTACTCCCAGAGAAGCTCGGGCGGCTCGCCGGATGCCGGAATACGGATGGCCCGCGTCAGCTTGTCGGGATAGCCGGAGGCGGCGAACACGGTCGTTTCACTCGCCACCGCGGTGGGAACGGCGTTTCCAAGGAAACCCCCGCTCCGCCAGAGCTCTTTGCCCGTTGATGGATCGTAGGAGATGACGTCGTGGTAGCTCGTCGTCACCACCTGGGTGCGGCCCTGAGCCTCGATCAGGATCGGACTCGAGTAGTTGATACGCTCGCGCCGGGGTGTCCGCCAGATTTCTTTTCCCGTTTTCTTGTCCAGCGCCACGAGAAACGACCCCTCGCCTTCGTTCCGGTCGATCTGCAGAATGAGCGACTCGTTGAACAGAAGAGACCTGGGCCTCCGGCTCGAGACGCGGGGACGCGGGTGACGGCGAATAGAGTTCAGCTCGGCCGGATGCGAGTGGCAAAAAGAAAGAAGCGACCGGGGTCAACCAGATGAGATCGCGCGTCTCAGCACGCGCCGTAGAGCATAGAAGCCTGCCGTGTTCGCAGCTCATTCCATGAACGGGCGGCTCGTGCCTTCAGGGCCGCACCCTGTTCCTTGAAACCGCAACTCATTCTAGAACATCCACCATGGACCGCATCGATCGGGTCCTTCTGACGAGTTGCTAGGCGGTCTCTTCCTGAAGATCACAGGAACCTGGAAATCGGTCGCTTGTATTCGCGATAGATTTCCCCATACTGATCTTCCAGCCAGGTCTCTTCTGCCAATGGAGCGACGGCAAATACCAGAATCATCAGTGCGTGGATAATCCAGATATACGGCGAGTTCACGATCACACTAAGACCTACAAACAGGATCATATCTCCCAAGTATTGCGGATTCCGCGTAAACCGATAGGGCCCAGAAGAAACAAAGCCCTCCTTTAGCCCAGAGGTATTCCTCATGCCAAGAGTCGCAACACCCCAAGAAACCAAGAGTCCGCCGATCAGGGCAAGTGGTATGCCGAGAACTAGCCGAATTTCGCTCTCAAAAAGCCATGAGTTCCAATCAAGCACAAATAGGGCGGCGTTGAATATGAATACCAAAGAGAAGCATGCCCATGTCAGCACATGTTGCCAAGAATGCTTACGTGGTGGAGGCCAGATCCGCTTCTCTGGAAATGCCACCGACCAGACAGCACCTATCAACAGCACAACCAAGGTGACGGCATTTGCAGTGAAGAGCACCCTCGCAAGGCTTTTCATAGACTGCCAATCGTAAGGATTGTATCCGGCGCGCATCGGCAGGAGAAGCCGTGACGAGCAGGAAACCCCGGTCGGTGCTCGCTGAGCATCGTATGGACTGCAATCCAAGGCATCCGCATAAGAGGCGAACCCTTCTCCGGAGACATTCTTTCTCCACTCCTTGCCATCACCGAACCGATGGGAGAGAGTGTTCGAGCGCCACTATGGGGAGCAAAAGGAAAAAGCCAAGGTTGACCACGAGGCGGCGCCATCGAAAGTCCAGGTCCGGTCGTCCTTCGAATCCGAGTATCCCCTCGGTTACATCGAGCATCGGCGTGCCTTTCCATCCCCGACAACCTCGATGAGACGACTCTTATCGGCTACCTCGTAGCGGTCGCAGCGGTCGATCCCCATAACCTCGACGTTTTCGGTCAGCTAGCTCGAGAATATCGGGCCCGGGGAGATTCTGTGGCGGCGCGCGACACCCTGGAGCAGCTGTTTCGCGTCCCCGAGCCCATACCCCTCGTAGACGCTTCCAACCTGAACGATCCGGAGTGACTCTCCTGAAACCCCGCTGCCGCCCGCGGCATCAAAGTGTGGGGCGGCTCCCTAATATGTAGACGGCGCACGCGAGAACAGAGGCATTCAGTCATGACCTGTGCGGAGTTGATCGGGCGCGAACATATCAGTTTCCGGCGACGAGCGTGAAGCCGCGGTCTCTGGTTTCGAAGCCGCCGCTTCGAAGCTCGAGGCGCATCGCGTCCAGACCCGTCTCGCGTGCCGGGGCCGTCTTCAAGACGAGCGCACAGCCGTTCCCGAAGCGGATCCGGGCGTCGTCCTCGAGATGCTCGGCGGCGACACCGAAGAGATCCTCGAAACGGCGGGATGCTGAGTCGACGTCGCTCACCACGGCTCTCACCCAATCGAGCCGAGTGACCGCGACATCGTCGTCCGCGTCCTCCGGGTAGCCCCAGCTACGCGCGTGCGGCTGGATGAGCTCCACCGTGAATCCGATGGCGTTCTCCGGGTAGACGAATGCCTCGTAGCCGTCGTTCGCATCGAAGATCTCGTCCTCGAAGATCGGGATGCCCCGAGCGCGCAGACGTGCGACGTCGGCCTCGATGTCGTTCGTCTCGAGGGCGAGGTGCTCGAGCCTCTGCCCGTATCTCTGCAAGAAGTGGTTGACCCGCGACTCCGGATTCCAGTTGTGGACGACGTGCAGCCAGCACTCGTTTCCCAGCAGAATCCGCCCGTCGTGCTGGAATCCTCTGCCCTGATTGTTGCGAAAATCGCGCAATCGAAGCCCGAGGTTCTCGAACTGCCGGCGGGCGTGCTCGTAATCCGGAACCGCCATTCCGATGTGCTGCAAGCGAAGGATGGACATGAGGTGCTCATCTTATCGCTTCGAATAGTATGGGCGCTCAATCGAAGCGCGCGAAGGCCACCACGAGAAACATGAAGGCCAGAAGGGCGGCGGGGTCTCCGATCATCGTCGCTAGCGAGGCTCCATGGACCGAAGCTCGGCGTTGCCGCAGAAGAGCGTCCAGTCACCGGCGGTGGTGCTCGGGTAGGTACGGAAACCAAAGAGAACGCCGGTGCAAGGCGCTTTCAGAAGCTCTATCGGCTCTCCGAACAGATCGGCGAGTGTCAGGAGCACTTCGCCTTCGGAAATCGGTTTTTTGAGTTTCCGACTCGGAAGTTCGGGGTTGGGGAGGAGGATGCCGCTTCTCGACGCGAGGACCGCGATCTGGCTCCCGCGCCAAACGGTCTCCGCGCAAGTCGGCTCGCCGTCGAGCATGTCGTAGTGTCGGCACACGTTCACGAGCGCACGCTTCAAAACATCGACGTTCGTTTGAAGGGCGTCGGGCATGAGCGCGGCGCTTCCGCCGAGCTCCACCGTGATTGCGACCTTGCCGCGTTCCAGCATGGCGGCCATGGGAGAGCCTACGGGGTGCGGTGTGTCGAGAATGATGGACCAATCGGCCCCCATCGCGCGTGCGAGCTCGAAGCTCTTCTCGTCGCCCGAGCTTGTGAAGATGGTCTCGCCGAGGTAGCAGATATTGCCGCCGGAGTGGATCGTGAGCTCCATGTCGGCCAGCGCGCCGATGAGCTCGTCGTGAACGTGAGCGATCCGATCGGTGAGATAGCCCTTGGGCTTTCCGGGGTAGATACGGTTCATATCGTAAGTGTGGGTATCGCGGGGATTGCCCCGCCCCATCGCTTCGAAGGCACCCACGTTCATCACGGGAACCCCGATGACGGTGCCTCGGAGCGCCGCAGGATCCAGCTCTTTCGCGAACGACGCGATGGCAAGCGTTCCCTCCTGCTCGTCGCCGTGGATGCCGCCGTCCAAGAGGAGAACGGGACCGTCTTTCTTGCCGTTCACGACGACGACCGGGATGCCGAGGTTCGTGCCGTCGACCCGGGAAACGGCGCTGACGAAGCCCGAGGCCTTCTCGCCCGGCTCGCATCGGATGGATCCGACCGCCAAAGTGCTCATGTTCTACTCCACGACGTTTCTTGGTTTTTCCCCGCGCGCGAAGCTGGCGACGTTGTCGAGAACCTGCCGGATCAGAAGCGCGAAATCGTACCACGGGATCCGGGTTTGGGGGGGATACACGACCGTTGATAGGTCCAACTAAATGATCTAGTATATGGTCATGAAGAAGGTCAATATCGCGGATGCGAAGGCGCACCTCTCCGAGTACCTCAAGCTGGTTGAGCGTGGCGAGACTGTGGTGTTGGCGAGGAGGAACCAGCCTATCGCAGAAATAAAGCCCGTCCGGCGACGAATCGTGCGTCCCCGTCCCGCGGCCCTGTGCGCCGGCGATTTCGACGTTCCAGAGAGCTTTGACGAGCCTCTCCCAGAGTCGGTCTTGGCAGAGTTCGAAGGAAAGTGAAGCTGCTGCTCGACACTTCGGTGTTTCTCTGGTACCTGAACGGCGACGCGAAGCTTCCCAAAAACGTCGTGTCGGCCGTGCGCTCGCCGGAGAACGACGTCCGGCTCAGCGCCGTCTCGCTTTGGGAAATCGTAGTTAAACACCAGCTCGGAAGACTTCCTCTTCCAGCCCCACCGTCGACTTACATTCCGAGACAGCGGGAACGGCACGCGATCGACACGTTGCCGCTCGAAGAGCGAGCGCTCGTTCACTTGCCGAAACTTCCGGAGCATCACCGCGATCCGTTCGATCGTATGCTGATCTGCCAATCCATCGAGCACGAGATGCTGCTCGTGACCTCCGACGCCAGAATCCTCGAGTATCCGGTCAAGACGTTCTGGGAGTGAGACGTCGATCAACGTAAGGGACAGGAATCCATGCCAATCAAATCCAATACCGTCTTCATGTTCGCTTTCGTAGGCTACTTCTCTGGCTTCCTGCTGGATAGATTAGCGAAAGCGTCGATCACTCGCCGAAAAAGGTAAGAGAGCTTCTCGTGAAGGTCACTCCCTTCGCTGTCGGCGTAGCCATCTGGGTGATAACGGAAGGCTTTTGCCTGAAACGCCTTCTTGAGCTCCTCTCCGCTCGCCTCCGCGCGAAGGCCCAATATCTCCCAGTCGTCCTGGTTTTGTGCGCTTTCGAACAAGCTCCGTATCTCCGCCGGTTCGAGCCTGTTGGCGCCCGATGCCGCCCGGCCAGGCTCTGCCGATCCGCCGCTGGAGATCGCCGGCGTACCGTCGGTGGCCTCGCCTTCGAAACAGACTAGGCCCGTTCTCAAAAAGCCGAGAAGTGCGCGGGCGGTCTCGTCTTCGGGCAGTGGGCTCACCGAAAAAATCTCACTCGGGAGTCCACCCTCCGCGACGCGGGAGAGAATGAAGGCTTCTTCGGGGCTGAGGTTCACGTTTCGAAAGCGAAGCCAATCGAGTCTCATCGGCGAACCGCTCGAGCCGAATCCGTTTGACCGCGACGGTGCGGTTGAGCAGCAAGTCGCGCGCCCTGTACACCTCTCCGAAGGCGCCCTTTCCGAGACGTTTGGTGACTTGGTAGCGCCCCTTCAGGGCGTTGGACACTGCAGTGTTATCAGCGGTGTCGGCATCGGCAGGCGAGTGCTGCTCGACCGACTCTTGGGTCGCCTTCGTGGACCGGGAAGGGGAATTCGCCATGGAGATCTTCGGTCTTGCAATGAGCGTACCAGGATACTGTTCGCCTTTTTCAGCGATCGAGTGGTACATCAGTGCCGACGCCGCCATCAAAGAGTCCCAATAGGCCCTTGAACCGTGCCGTTCGAACCTTGCGGGTGCTATGTGGAAAAGTCCTACACGTCCGTGTGAAAATGGCCCCATCATCTTGACCCAAGAAGTCGGAATTCACGCCTGGATCCAGCCTCCGTCCCGGCGGACTGGCTGCCGTCCGAAAGGCATGCGATTTGCGGGAGCGTAAGGTGCTCACATCCAGAGCTTATGCACACAGCGGCCGACCAACACGTCGACGCTGTGTCGGTGGAGCTCTCGCAGGAACAGACCGCGGCGCTTGACGAAGCGGGCTACGTGCAGTACGTGATTGCGTCACCCGATCGCTCGCTGTTTGTTTTGGGGAACTCGCACGTCGGGGTCAGTAAAGTTTCCGCCGCGTCATGGGGATAATAGGAGGCCCGAAAACTCGTGCTCATCACAGCGGGCTGCTCCAGGGCCTCCTGGACGCCCATTCCGAACTCCACCACGTTGAGGAAGAACTGGAGCTGCGTCTGGGGCTGGGTGTCCGCGCCCGGTGTTCCGAACACGCGCCCTCGATCGCCCGGTTCGGGTCGATCAGCGCGCGACGCTCGGCCGCGTATTCCTTGGAGAGAAGTCTCGCCACAACAATAAGGAGCAAAGATGCGCTACGCACGTCGACATCACCGCGTAGGTCGTTCACGGACCGAGCCTGACCTCGAGGGAGCTCTCGCGGCCATGAGTGCGGAGGAGCTCCGCTCGTTTGTGCGAGAGGCCGTCGAGCGGCTCGACGACGAACCGCAGACCGCGCTCGTGGATGCCATCATCTCTCGTGCCGCAAAAGGAACCTCCGGCTGGAAGCCGACCGGGCCAGCTCGCGAGATCATCCACGAGGCCGAAACCTTCACCGACGCCGTGCGCCGCATCGGGTACGCAGAGCCCCACCAAGTCGATGACTACCTTCGCCAGGGAACGAAGGCGTTTCTTGGGAGCGACTACGCGACAGCGCGGGCGATCTTCGAGGCCCTCTTGCTGCCAATCGCCGAGGCCGAGATCGACCTCGGGCAGCACGAGCTGGTCGACGAGGTATTGACAGTCAGCGTGCACGACTGCGCTGCCCAGTATCTGGTGACGGTTTACGCGACCACGCCCCTCGAAGCCCGTCCGGAGGCGCTCGTCGAGGCGATCGGTGCGGTTGGCGGCATCGCCACGTTCTGGGAGCCGCTCAGAGAAATCGAGCGTGTCGCGACCGGACCGCTGCCCGAGCTGGACGCCTTCCTTCCGCACTGGTTAGCGCGCGTCGAGCGGGAGCCTACCTCCCAGAGCGATTGGGAGAGCGATCGTGACCGATGGCTGCGGGAAGCAGCACAGCGGCTCGAAGGGGTGGCCGGTCTCGAACGGATCGCCCGCAAGACAAAGAGGCCAGAGGCACTTCGCGCTTGGTGCTCAGCACTCGCCGACAGAGGAGAGTGGACCCATGCGTTCGGTGCCTTTAAGGAGGCCGCGGAGGTTGTCGGGAAGTCGCACTGGCGAGGTGACTTTCTCGACGGTGCGGCGCTTGCTGCGCAGGAGCTCGGGCGGCACGACGTCACCAAGTGTCTCGAGGCTGCGTGGCTCGGCGCGCCGTCTCTGGTTCGCCTCCTGCGTTGGCTCGGCGCCGGGACGCCGACAGCGGCGAAGCTCGGAAAGCGCTCCGTAGCAGCGATCCAGAGTTGTCCCGCCAAGGCCGGGCGACAACGCGGCCTGCTCTACATCCTGACCGGCGACGTGAAGGCCGCGGCAAAGCTTCTTGCCAAAGCGGCGGGACTCGGCTGGTCGAGCAAGGACCACCCGGGTCATCTGCTCTTCCCTGCATTCGCTGGGATCCTTGCAGACGGTACCGGAGCGAAGCTCAGCAAGGAGCTGTTCGATGGCCTGCAGGAAATTCCCCTCGACATTCTCTCGATGGATTGGGACGATGGCGATGGGACATCCGCGAGGCCGAAACTCACCACGCCGAGTGTTGCGGAATTGATCGAGCTCGCTCAGTCGGGTGCACGCATCGACGCCGGCGACCTCGCCCTGATGCTCGAGGCCATGCGGAGCGCCGCCACGCGACGAGCCGAGGGTATACTCGGCAACAAACGCCGTCGGCCACTATGGCCACGCCGCGACACTCATTGCCTGCTGCCTCGAGCTCGCGCCGTTCGTGGGCCAGAAGGACGCCGTGTCGGAGTGGGCCGCTGAGCTCCGTCGTGAGTACAAGCGTTTTCCCGCGTTTCAGGGCGAGCTCAGAGACGCCCTTGCGTCCATCTCGGCCTGAGTACCCTGTTTCACAATTACGGTGGCATTCGAACGCCGATGCAGCCCGCCTGGCTGCGTTGCTGTCGTTCATATATCCGGATATTACTCGCTCCTCGCGCCTTGCCAGGCGGGCGCCTCGGCGTTCTCGGTGCGTCACCATAATTATGAAACAGGGTACTGAGTGAGGCGACGATCACGTGATCGCGCCGGCGTGTGCCGTATCGAGTGCTTCGGCAATCTGCCGCGCGACGGGTACCGCTTCAAGCGGTATTCGCGCTCGATCGCTACCGCCAAATCAGGACCTTTCCAATAGGGCTGGACCCACCGCACTCCCTGGTCTTTCCAAGAAGGATTGGCTCTTCTCCAGTGCCCTCGTACCAATGAATCGACTCATGAGCTTCTGGCCGGAGGGCGATCGCTCCAGACGGTGGAGCTTCCGGACTTGCGAGATCGGGATTCGACTCGGGAGGTAGAAGACCTCCTGGCTGCAATGCTCCCTTTTCAAGAGCTGCACCTTTTGCGTCACTCTCTGCCGTTTGGCCTTGCCTCTTTGGCGAGCGGCTCGCGCCACTTTCTGGACGGGTGATAAGAGCAGCTTCCACTCTACGTCCGCCGACGTAGAATAGAGAATCGAGTTCACGACCAGGTGAACGAGTTGCCTCAGCTCGGAAGCTGCTGAAAAACGGGTCGAGTTTCGCGGGATCCACGTCGGGAATGTGGCTCTCGAGTATTTCGTGAAGATGTCCTCGGGGCGCACAAACAGATCCCGACTGACGAGGTACGGCTCGAATCCCGTTCCGGCATCGAAGTAGAAGCTCAGGGTGATAGGCGTCGCTTCGTCGTCGCCGGAGCCCTCGGTCAAGTAGACGGACAAGACTCGAAGGGGCCTGCCGCGAAGCTTGCACTCCGGGTCAAGGGAAAGGAGTTTTTCCCCGACCTCGAGCGTAGGGCCATCGGTGAAGACGTATGCGAAGCTGGGAAAGGGCAGCTTCAGACAACGCCCTACGATGTTCAACCGGGTGTTTCGGAGCAGCCAGGCGACGGACTCGTCGACCCAGAATAGCTTGCGGTGGTGGAGCTCGAAATTGAGAAGAACGTGGACGTGGTGGGCAACGAAGTTCGTGGCGGTTGCCGCCTGCTGCGCGGTTGCCCCGCGACGGATTTCCCGGCGACCGTGACTAAACAGAAAGCTCTCGATCTCATCGAGGTCGAGAAGCTTTTCCGGCGGAAACGTTCGGCGTTCGTCCCAACCCCGTCGTCGGATCCCGTGAGCCGCATGGTTGATCGCATTTTGAAGGCCAGGCAAGAATGGTGGAAGCGTCTCGTGAGCTGGGGGAGGCAGCGAATGTGTTTGGGGCATGAACGTGACCCTGTCTCAGCAATCCGCGAAGGAAACCATAACCAGACCTTCCTTTCGCCGCAAGCGCGGAGGGCACTGGTTCCGGTGCGGGCGGCGCGCGCTCTGTGCTCAGGGCGAAGACGGAGGCAGGATTGAGGCCGCCCGCCTTTATCCCATCCTGCTGGAACTGGTTGACCCCGCCGGCGAACGCTAGGACCTAGTCGGGATAGCCGATAGCGTGGAGATGATTTTCTCCCCGCAGAAACAGCTTGCCTCCCGTGATGGCCGGTTATGCAGTGACGCTCTTCCCGATCGGGCAGTAGCCTTCTGTCAGTCGCAGCCGCACGCGATGACCAGCGCGCGGCAAACTCTCGCCATTTTGTCCGCGGTCACAGAACCCACGAACCGAACCAGCTCGTGCTGAGTGACGGTGAAAAGGTTGCACAAGTTCACGCACGAAGGTTTCTTCAGCCCTTCGTCCACACCGATTTCAACTTCCGTCGGTGCGCCGCGCAGCGTCGACGTGACCGCCACCACGGTTACGGTATGCAGAGACCGAATGAGCGACGGGCGACTCAGGATGAGAACCGGACGGCGTTTGTCCGGCTTGGGACGGCCCAGAAGCCAGAGCTCGCCTCGGTTCAGTCTTCGGGCCATGCCTGAGCGCCCACGAGATCCGCAACCTCATCGAGCATCTCGTCCGCACAACCTTCATAGGCGCGGCTGATCTCGTCGTCGATCTCCCGGCGCCTCTTGGCCTTGAGATAGACCTGAATGGCCGAACGAATAAAAGCCGACCGACCCCGCTCCTGGACTTCCGGCTCCCGGTCGATTCGCTTCAAAAGGTCTTCGTCCATAGACACCTGTATCGCTTGCATCGCCATGTTGGCATTGTACCACATATTCATATGGTGATTTATGTTGGCTCACGATGGGCCCCAAGTCGTTCAAAAACGACGAAGAGGCGGAAGAATAGATGCTGATAGCTTCTGTGCGGAACCTCGGGACCAGGTGGCGGATCACGAAGAAGCCCAGGAGCCATGCGAAACTGAAATAGCCAACGCGCCGGCCTCGAGACGCGCTCGGCGGATCTGTGCTGCTCACATCTAGCCTAGGAAAACGGGACGGACTATCTTCCTGTTCGGGCTCCGGTGAGGTTCAGGCTGCCGTCGGGTGTCTGCCTGTGCGATGCGGTCACTCTAGCCTTGCCTGAGTAGCAGCGCAATTGCCGGCTGGCGCGAACCACTCGGTGAGTATGCTGGGTTGGGTTCCCTACGTTTGGCACCAACCTGAATCCCGCTAACCGCGACCCGAATACTGTGCTACTTTCATAAGAACCATTTTCAACCAACTGAATCACTGAATCACGAAGCTCCGGACCCGATATGAAAGGCTCAAATCGGGGGCTCGGTCTTCTCGCCGGCCTCCTTTGGCTCGTAGCCGTTCCCACGGCCGCCGCAGGGGATCTGCGCGTGGACGAAACGGCCACCCGGCTGCGGTGGCTCCAGGATCGGACCGAGGTGGCCCTCGCACTACACAACGATTCGGCGCAGGAGTTGGCGGTGGTAGTAGAGCTCGAGTTGCTCGACCCGCTGGGAAACGTCTACTCGCGAGCAAGCCGCACCGTCACACTGAACACCGGAGCGAGCGTCCCGACGCTCCGCCTGGAACCGGGCCTGGCGAAACTAGACCCAGGGGAGCAGGCATGGATGCTCTTCTACCGTCTCCGCTACCACGTCCGAGCCCAGCTCCCGATGGCCAATGGCGTCGCATCCATCAAGGGCATCGTCTCGCTCTCCGAGTTGATGGACGATGTCTACGAGCTACGGATTGCACACTCCGCGGAAACGAGCCCGGGGAGGCTCAACAGGGTGAGCGTTCTTGCCAGCCATCCCCTCTCGTCGTTGCCCATGGAGGGAGTGGAGATCGAGAGCTCGTTCCTTGTCGATGGCGGAGAGTCTCCGGTTGCCTCTGCGGTCACCGGAAGCGATGGCCTCGCGATCCTGGACGTCCGGCTGCCCGAAGACGTGCTGGCCGAGGAGGCAAGCCTGGCCATCAACAGCCGGCGCGGCGGCATCACTCTCGACGTTCTCGAGGAAGTGAAGATCCCCAAGCCCACGAGGAGCTCCAGCGCATTCATCTTCACCGACAAGTTTCTCTACCAGCCCGGCCAGGTGCTGCATATTCGTCTCCTGGCCTTCGACGGATCGAATCGTGCCGTCGCCGATGCCGGCGCGAGCATCCAGGTCCTCGCTCCGGGGGGGCAGCTACTCTTCTCCTTGTCTGTGCGGACATCACGCTTCGGTGTGGCGAGCGCCGACTGGCGGATTCCGGAGAACGCACGGCTGGGACTGTATTGGGTCGAAGTGGCGTTCGATGAAAAAGTGGATGGCGGGGCATTGACAGCGAGCGATTACGTCCGCGTCAGCCGGTACGAGCTGCCTGCGTTCTCGGTCACGGTGAGAGCCGATCGCCCCCACTACTTGCCAGGTCAGATCGCCAAGGTCGAGGTCCGGGCGGACTACCCTTTCGGGGAGCCGGTCACCGACGGCCAGGTTCGGACGGTGGCGGCCGACGGGGAGACCGTAACCGGGGAGATCGATGGCACGGGACACTTCACCGCACAAATCGACCTGAGCCGACATCATGACGAGCTCTCGGAGAACGAGGATGCGCGGTTCCGGAGCCTGGATTTCACCGCCTACGTGACGGACATCTCCACCGGCCGGACCGAGCAGCGGCCATTCACCCTCCGGATCAGTGAGGCACCCATTCACATCTACTTCATCGGTAGCCATTTCGGCAACATCGATGACAGGCTTGATTTCTACCTGGCGACCTTCACCGCTGACGGGAGGCCGATCTCCTGCGACGTCACCATCCGCCGCGCTCCGTCATCCGACACGCCGCGGGGCAAGGACGGTGAGGTGCTGCGACAAGTGCGGACCAATCGCTATGGCGTGGCGAAGGTCGCCCCTCTCAGCGCGCGCGGCGGAGAAGCGCTCGAGGAGCTGGACGTGACCGCCCGAGACGATCGCGGCCGGACGGGACACGGGCAACAGAGGCTCCGGCGGCGTGGAACCGCCGGAACGATCCGGGTGGAGACCGGCCGCACGATCCATCGGCCCGGGGATCCCATCGCGGTGCAAATCCAAGCTCCTCCTGCCATTGGCAGGCTCATCGTCGATGTCGCCACAGGGATGGAGGTGCTCCGTTCCGAGGTGGTGACGTTGAGCGATGGCGTTGGCTCGGTCACTTTCCCCTATGAGTCTGACTTTGGTGGCGCCCTCACCGTCGTTGCCTACCCCGTGGAAGACAACGTCTGGCTGGATCGAAAGCGGCGTCCCGTCCTTTATCCCTTCGACAACGACCAGCTCCGCCTGAGCGTGCGTGCGGACCGAGACGGCTACCGACCCGGGGACGAGGCGGAGGTTCGCTTCACGGTTCGCACCGCGCAGGGACGGCCGGTGGAGAGCATCCTCGGCGTCGTGGTGGTCGACGAAGGGCTCCTTGGACTCGACAGGACGGACGGAGCTTCACCACCCAGCGTCCCATCCGGACGGTTCGACGAAGAGCTCGGAGGGGTGACGAAGTCCGAGCTCGAGTACCTCGATCTCGCGAAGCCGATTCCGGAAGGGCTGGATCTGGTCGCAGAGATCCTCTTCCGCAGCCAAGGCCACTTCGGCGGCACGTCGCGGACCGGTCATTATCGGACCAACGCGTCGCGGCTCTTCGACGACGGGATGCAAGCGCAGCTCGCGCCCGTGGAGAAAGCACTCGATGAGCTCTATCCGGGGGACAGCTATCCCGAGACCCACGAGGCTCTACGCGCCGCCATTCGCGAAGCCGACATCGACATCGAGTCCTTACTGGATTCGTGGGAGATGCCCTACCGGCTGGAGCTCGAATCCTCCCCCCGGGTCACGCGGCTGCAAGTAATGACCGCCGGACCGGACGAGCGCGCCGGTACGACCGACGATTTCGCCGGTCTGACGCGTTGGTGGCAGCCCTTTGCAGGTCCGGGAAAGGCGATCGACCGAGCGGTGCGAGACTATCACCAGCGCACCGGTGGCTTCCTCCGGGACGAGCGAACGCTCCGGGAAGTGCTTTCGCGCGAGGGGGTCGACCTCGGGTTGCTCCGAGATCCATTGGGAAGCTCTTTACTCGGTCGAATTCGGTATCGAGGAGCGCCTCTTCACGACGACAGTGCGCGCAAGCGAGGACGTCGTCTGGAAGAACTTCATCGACTATTTCACCGAGATAGAGCCTCGTCTGGAGGCGTCTCTCGAAACGGATTTCCACAACGGGAACGGCTGGCCCACGGACGAGAGACAGCTTCGAGAAGCTTTTCATCGATCCGGCATCGTCGACGAGCTCGAAGACCCCTGGGGACGGCGCTACTACGCCAGGTTTCGGGCGGAAGATGCGCACTCGGAGGCGATCCGTCTCTCGGTCGACGTAGGCGATTCCGATGGTCCATTCGGAGGTCCTCGGCGGATCCCGGTGACCCAACGGGTGGCGGTGGTGCAACTGCGTAGTGCGGGACCCGACGGGGAAGAGGACACGGACGACGACTTCGATGTCTGTGAGCTCCGCCACCCTCTCCAGGAGCGCGCCAGCGCCGAGGAAGCCTGGTTCATTGGCCCCGCAGACTCGGACTCGACGGGCTCCATCGACGGCTCCGTCCGGGATGAATCCGAGGCAGGACTCCCCGGGGTCACTGTTACCGCCTCCCGGCCGGGAATCGAGCTGGAGCACACGACCACCAGCGACGACGACGGGCTCTACGTTTTCGACGGGCTTCCCGCCGGGCTTTACGAGGTTCGGCTCGAGCGAGCAGGCTTCCATCGAGTCCTCGTTACCGAGGTGCCGCTCCAGCCGAATGGCGAAACGTGGCTCGGGGTAAACCTGATCGCCATCAACGACGTTCCCCAGGCGGAGACGGTGACGGGCGAATCGCTGGACTTCTTCGCGCCGCCCGAGAGCCGTCCCCTCGACTCGTCGCCGCCGCCGGAAAGCCCCGCAAGTACAGCCACTCCAACGCCTCGGCTGCGCGAAGACTTTCCGGAAACGCTTGTGAGGCGGGGCTCATCTCTCCCGAATAGTGGCAGGTTTCGCTACTCCACTGGTTCGTAAAAGTGCCCCACCCGACCCACGTGCCGCCGACATCTTTAGTAGGGCTCAGCTGCGCGAAAACGGCCTGGCTAACGAACAAACTCGACGACAAGGCCGCAAGAAACGCCGTTCTTGTGCGGAGCATCACCGGTCTCCTTCTTGAAGGCTGACCACCAGCTCCACGGGTGGTAACGTCGTTTGCTCGCCAGGGTTGTAGTAGTCGTACGCCCTGGACGGCGGTACCTGCGCCCGTATCGGCAGATCAGCACGCATTCGATAGCGGAGCTCTATCGGGCCATAGAGATTCTCTATATAAAGGATGACGTGTCGGTCCGTCGATTCGTACCGGGCGACGGTTCCCCTCTTCACCATTTGTCTCAGGTCCTCCTCGAGGAGCGTGAACCCAGGAGGCACGCCCAGCTCGACGAGCGCCATACGAACCCATCCCTCGTCTTTCGGCCGTACCTGGGCCCGCACGCTCACGACTTCGTGGACCATCAGGCGGGTCCGGTCGTAGTCGAGCTCGAGGGCGATGGGGCCTTCCGGCCCGCGGGAAGAGGAGCTTTCCCACGGAACGTAGTAGGTCGTTGCGACCTGGTACAAGGTGTCGCGTCTGCCTTCCACGTCGAGCCGAAGCTCGTTCGTTCCAGCGTGAAGGCCGTCGTCGAAGGTGAGGAGGTGGACGAGATCCGCCGTTCGAGACTCCATGACGATTTCCTGGCTTTTCTTCCGGTCGTCGTTGAGGCTCACCCGCACCGTTGAGCTCTCGGCCGGCGAGGTAGCCGACGGAGCCGCCATGAGCAATGCCTTGAGAGCGTAAATCGTAGCCTGGGTGCTTCCCCAGGTGCCCTCGCTGTCTTTGCTCTGGATCAGTGTGGACAGAGCTCCCCGAACATCCTCCGGATAAGCCTGAGCCCGAATCAGCGCTGCCGCGACGAGGGCGGTCGTCTCCAACCTGCCGCTCGGGCCCGAGGCTCCCATGTAGGAAGGCTCGGTGTTCTGCCAGTAGACGGTGTCGCCATCTTCGTTCCGTAGACCATGGAGCTTTCTCAGGATGGTACGGGTGCTCGAGGGGCTTTTGTCGTAAGCGGTGAGTGCATTGGCGATGATGGCGAGACCATAGGGATCTTCTTCCCGACGGTTGAGACGTCGGATGCGGCGGATGGCTGCCCTCACCTCGGACGTGTCCTGGTACCCGGCTTCGATGAGAGCCCATGTGACGTACGCGGCGGTGAGAAGATCGGCGTCCGGGCGTTGATTGGCAAACCCGACCGGCGCTTTCCAGCCGCCATCGGATTGTTGCTGCGACATGAGCCAGCGAGCGGTGCGGTCGATCATCTCCTCGTCGACGTCATAGACGCCGGCCATGTCGGCAAACTCCATGAGGCCGTAGGCCGTCAGGAACGGATCCGCGGGCGCTTTGCCGAAGAGGGAGAAGCCGCCCCCCGGCACTTCGTAAGTGAGCTGGGTCTGATAGCCGGTGGCGATGTACCGGTAGGCCGCAGCCTCCACTTCGGGATGCTCCTGACCGGTGGATCTCAATAAATCGAGGACCAGAACGTTGGGGTACGTCGCCGACGCACTCTGCTCGAATCACCCGTGAGGCAAACGCAGGATCTTCTCCAGTCCTTCCACGCCCTGGGCCAATGGCCCCGGGTAGATCTTGACCTCCGCACGGGAGGTTCCGGGGATGGCGTCGGGCGGGACGGTGATCGCGATGGTGCGATCCTGGTCGAGCCAGTCGCTCTCGGTGCCCCGTACCTCCTTGCCCTGGGGGAGCACCTGGAGCTCGCGAGCGACGGCGTCGCTCGCTTTCGGGCCCCGGGCGGTCACCTGGAAGCGCTGGCGGCCGAGCTCCCGCGCGCGGATGGGAAAATGGACAACGCCGACGTCGTTTGCTTTCAATGTGAGCGTGCGCTCCGAGCTTCCCAGGGGCTCGAACCAGGATTGCGGGTCGAGTGAGAGCCGTACTTGCTGGGCCTCTTGCCGGTAGTTGAATACGGAGACGGGAACGTGGACCTCATCGCCTTGTGTAAGCGCGCGCGGAAGCTCGACGTTCACGAAGAAATCCTGGAAAACAGGAATCTGGTAGGTGGTGACGCCGAGCCGCCCGTCCGCGGAGGTGGCAAGCGCGGTGAGCCTCCAGGTCGTGATGTTGTCAGCCATCGGGATCTCTATCCGGGCAGTGCCGCTCGCATCGGTCACCAGTTCCGGATTCCAGTAGAGAGTTTCCGGGAAGTGTTGGCGGACAGGGGGCGTTTCGCTTTCGAGCGGGGTGGCGCCGCTAGAGGACTCCGCTGGCGTATCCGGCACGATGAGGTGGAAAACCATCTGGTTGCTCAGACCTTCTGTGATCTCAGCGAGGAAGCTCCCGGGGATGACCAGCAAGGGAAAGCTTCCCAAGAGGACCACCAACCAGCCGGCGGCTCGCCGGCTCTCGGCCCACATTTTCTGACCATAGAGAATGAGGGCGAGGGGCGTGACCGTGGCTAAGACCATAAACGGCTCCAGGATAGACTCGAGAACCGGAGTAAAGGGCGGGTCCCGGTGCACCCAGTGCCCGCCCGCGAATGCCAGGAGAAGGAACAGAAGACACCACGCCGACACACCGCCCATCAGGAGAGACAGAGCGCGGATCGGTTCCGTCTCCCTTTTCCGCGCGTAGACCGCGAGCGCGATCGAGACCAGGACAAAGCCGACCGGAAGGGTTAGCGCAAAAGGCATCTCCATGGCGAATTCGCCAAAAAGAAAAAACCGCAGCCGGCGCCAGCACCAACAAGCCGCCCAGTTGGCTGTACCGACGAGCGAACGCAGGACGACTCCCGAGCCACGTAGATCCGAGATCACCGTCCACCAGACCCCGAGGAGCGTGACGGCCACACCGAGGAGCACCATGCCAGCCAGAAGTCCTAGCCCGTTCGCCTGTGCTTGGGTGATCGCCTCCTTTTTCTCCTCGTACGTGTCCACCCGCATGGCCAGTCCGATCCCGTACACATCGGTCCACAGCGCTTTGGCGATGGCGTCCTGGACCCTGCGATGCTCCTGGGCGCCGGCATCGATCGATGGCAATCGAAAGCCTTGGGTTTTTCGGGCCCGCTGCAAAAGCCTGGTGTCCAGCAGGAACGGGAGCTTGGCAGCGCCGGGAGCCCAGTCCTTCCCGGCGAATACCGACTCGTCGACGATGCTCAAACCCAACGCCGTCTGGACGGGCAAATCGTGACTGCGTGACGTCGTGCGTAGCTCGATGGCAGCGCTCGCGCCCGGACGGTAAGCATCCTTGTCGGCCGCGACGTCGACGCCGAGGTCATTCGCTCTGTCGACGACGATGACCCGAGAGTCGTGGACGATCCGTTCCGGCGTGATCATGTAAGCATGCACTTCCATGGTGCCGTACCAGTCGGAGCTCACGTCTACGGCAAGCTTGGCTCCCGCCGAATAGGTGCCAACCGTTTGACCATCTTTGACGATGTCCACGTAAACGGTGCCATCGTATTTGGCGCGGATCGTCAAGTTCATGGTCTCGCCGGTGAAATACACCGCCCGGTCGGTTCGAAGCGCCAATGCGCCGTTCTCGATGCGGAACGCGATCTTACGCTTGGCTGTCGCGCCCCTCCCATCGTGGGCTTCGATGGTCAACTCGGAGAAGCGATGCGGAGGCTCGATACGAAGGACGGCCACGCCCAGCGGGCTGGTCGACAGAGAGCGGTGGAAGTCAAAATCGGCGTCGATCTCGAGATCCGTCTGGGCTGGGGCGCCATCGGGATAGGTGGTCCGGACGAGGATCTCGTTCTCCACACCCTGCCAAAGCCTGCCACTCAGGGCGACGGCTTCGATGGCAATCGCCTGGTCGCTCACCAAGAGTGGCGCCACCGTCTGCTCGGTATGCTCCGTCTGGTCGATGACGGTCGCCTCGAGCACCGCCTCCCGGCTGTCGCTTGGGCTTTCCGAACCCACGACGGCTTGTGGAAAATCGAACCCAAATCGATACACACCCTTTGCGTTGGTGCGGCCGTGGAGGTCGACGATGGCGGTCCTCTTGGCACCATAACGCACCGCTTCCAACTGGACGCGAGCGCGGGCCACCGGCTTGCCGAAGAAATAGGTTGCTTCGAGAGTTCCTTCGACGCGCTGGCCAGGAGCGTAAAACGACCGGTCGGTGGAGAGTAGGATGCGGAACTTGGGAAGAACATAGGGCCGCACTTCGACGGTTGTCACTGTGCGGCTCTCGCCCAGGCTCGCGCTCAGCTCGTAGGCTCCGTGGGCGGCCGCCTCCGCCAAGTCGAAATCCGCGGCACCGACTCCAAACTCCGAGGCGTTCACCGACTTTCGAAACACGCGGTTTCCCTTGGGGTCGCGGACGAGGAAGTCGATGGTTGCATCTCGGGCGGCAGTGACGTCGAAGCTTCGGAAGGCGAGCGCCCGCATGTGGATGGTCTGACCGGGCTGGTAAAGCGGCTTGTCGGTGGCCAGGGACAAGCGGAAATGAGGCTCGATCTGGATCTGAAGCTCGATACGATCGCGTCCCGCATCGGATTCCACTTCGAGGATCAGCTGGTGAGCTCCGGACGCTTCTGCCGGTACACGAAAACTCACGGGCACATTTCCGGCGGCATCGGAAACCCCCTCGAAAAGGAGAATCCCATCGTCGCTGGCATCGGCACGGAGGCTCATCGTCACCGCCGCGCCTTCCACCGGCTTGTCCATGCCGACGTCGTTGACGAGAAGACGCAGGGAAGCCTCCGTCCCCGGAACGAAACGCTCCGAACTGAATATCAACGTTTGCTGGGAATCCATGGAGCGAGGTAGCGCTCCGACGTACCAAAGCTCGAGCGCAAACCCGACGAGAATCGCGGGCACGAGAAGCTTGAGCGCGGAGCGCGTCTTGGACCGCATCGGATTTCCTCCTTCGTGCTTCCCTTCGCCTCAGGGCGCCGCCGCCGGCGTCCGTCTCGTACGCCAAACCAGCGCCCCGTTCACCGCAAACAGAAGGACCGGCGCCGCATAGAGCCAGAACCAGCCGGGATTGATGTGGTGCCGGTAATGCGCTGACGAGCTCGGGGTTCCGTAGGATCTAGACAAGGCGTCGTAAGTCCTGAGCTCTTCCCAGAAAGTCAGATACGGAGTACCGGTCAGGAGTTGATACGTTCCCTGCAAAAGGAAGTAGCACCAGGCGACGAGAAGAACTCCGCCAAAAAGACTCCAGGCTCGCGACGTTCCGGGCAAGAGCATTTCCCAGAGCCAGTGTCTTCTCCCCGCTTGCGGGCTTTCCTTGCGGCAAGGCGCGAGCAGGAGGACGACGGCAACAATCGCCAGAGCAACGAAGAGGATTTGCGCGTCCGCAACACCCCTCTTCCAGAGCTGACGTCCCCCCCGGTGGGTGCTCCGCTCATTGGGGCTGGCAAAGGGGCCGGCCAGGGCATGAAGGAGCAACTGCCACTCGGAGCCCCCCAGGCGACCCCGGTGGAGGCGCTCCGGACGTGGAGGAGTCAGCATCGGCAGCGAGGGGCGGAACCGTTGATGGGCTTCGGTCCATAAGTCCTGGGCCGGGCCGCCGAGGTTCAACGCCGCCTCTGCCAAGCTCGGATCGAGCTCGAGCGCTTTCTCGAAAGCTTGCCGCGCTTCTCGCTGCGGCCGGTCTGCAAGAGTAATGCGCCGAGATTGTTCCAGCTCTCGGGAAAACCAAGGGGTCGGTACAGAGGCTCCGCCTCCGCAAGCATTCCACTTTGATGGTAGGCGGTGGCCAGAAGGAGGTCGCGCTCAGATGTGGGAGGGAGCTTCTCGAGGTACTCGATATTGGGTGTTCCCGAAAGACTTCCACCCACGGTAACGGTGAAGGGTTCCGAGAATTGATCGGCCCTCCCCCGAAACTCCCCCAGCACGCCCACGCCCATCCAGCCGATGAAGATGATCAGAAAGAAGCCCAGACGCTCGGCTCGGCTCCAGGACTCGATGGCGAGGAACGAGTAAGCGGGCTGGCGTTTGAAAGAACGAGCGAAAAGAGCGATGACGAACAGCGCTGCCGCCCCCAGCGAGGCTCGGATCCACAGGACACTCCGATCCACGAGGACGGCCAGGCGGATGCCCGGCAAGTACCAGGATCTCTCGCGAGCCTCGTGCGCTCTCGCCGCCCAGAGTGCGGCCGTCTCCGCTCGACCCTGTTGCTCGAAGTAGTCCGCGAGATGCTGCCAGGCGATCTCGGCGCCCCTTGCGTAGGGGCTCAAACGGTAGATGCGTTCCACCCTCTCCAGGTGGTTATCCGGCGGCAGACTATCCCAATCGTGCTCTCCCGGGCCGCCGTACACGATAAGGCGCGCCACGAGCGAGATGAAAAGCCGCGGGTCGTTTCCGCACTCGATGAAGTCACGATATCCTCGTTCGAAGGCTTGCCGCGCCAGCTCGGGTTCTCCCAGTCGGTCCAGCCCGTTCGACATGGGAAACCACTCGGCGAAGTCCGTGCTCGGAACATCAAGCGCCCCCTCCAGAACCGTCCGCGCCCGCGGATCTTCTGCCTCTTGCAGAGCTTTGCCCAAGGCGAATTGCAGCCATGGTGATAGCGGATCGCGCCGGACGGCATTCTCCAGCTCCACGATTAGAGCTCGAGCGTGCTCCGGGGACGCGTAGCGTTCGTTCCCGCGAACATCGAGAGACTCCGGGAGCTCCGACTCCTGCTCCGGAACTCGATAGGACCACCCAGTTGTGCCCGGCCAGTTCGGCACCACCGGGTGGTTGGGATCGAAAGTCAACGTCGTCCTGTCGTCAGCTCCCGCCCCTGGATCTGGATCCCATCGAAAGGTGAGCTCGACCTCGGTTCCGATTGGAGTCAAGTCCACAATGAAACCGGGAAATCTCCATCGCCCGATCACCGTGCCGGTTGTGGTGTCGATGAGGCGCAGCCAACACTCATGAGCGAGCCAGGCCCGGTCGTCGCCGGCAACCACGAAGCGCTTTTCCATCATGTAATTGGTGCCGTAGCGCAGCGTCCAGTCACTTCCGTTGATCTCGATGACCTCGTCGGAGATGTTGCTTCGTACCGCCGCGGGCAGCGCCGGGGTTGCGTTCGCGAACAGAGCCAGCAGGAGTGTGAGTCCTGCCGCCACCGGACTTGTACGGCTGTGGATTGCAGTCATGAGACGAGTCGAGAGATGCCCCGGCACAGAGTCGCTCGCGTGCGAGCCGCGCCGGACGGATGTAGTTGTGTAATGGTTCTTTTCAGTGTACGGGACCGCTCGGGCTCCGGCAACCGGACGTCTCGGCCCGCCGGACGCAATCAACAGAGCTACAATCCGCCGCTATCGAAGAAGGAGATTCCGATGCTTCGACGACTCTGGCGCGCACCTGTTCTGGCATCCCTGGCCTGCTCGGGCACCAACTGTTGCAGGCTCGCCATCACCGAGAGCTACCGGGTCGCGCGTTCCTCGCTTGGGACGCCGTCACGTGCGCCGCAGTGACTCGAACGGAGACGTCACTCCGGCGGCGCCCGGCTTGCTCGCGCAACGTCAACTTGACAGTACCGTCACCTCCGCTTCGGTTCATTCAAACAGCCGAGAAAGAGTCGAGGTTGATCGATCGTTCCCCGAATCACTCGTCGAGCAACACCGTCATGGAACGGGCGTAGCTGTCGAGATCGTCCAGCTCCCCCTCAAGGACCTCGTATATCCGTTGGTGATCCCACTTCGAGATACAGATGGACGAGGATGTTGCGCAGCCCAGCCCATCCTTCCATACGCTCGGAAAGCGGCCGTGGCAGTACCTTTTTCTCAGCAAGCGTCGTGAAGGCCTCTCGATACGTGTTGGGCTGCCCCCAGCCGCGGTCCGCGATCATGGGGTTTGCGAGCCGCAGCCATTTCTCGCGTGCGTTCCAGGAACACTTTGGTTGCTCGCCTTCGAAGTTTCGCGTCGCGGACGAAGCGTAGCTACGGCGAGGAAACGGTGGTTATCTAAGATGGTCGCTCGCTCACGGTCTTCCCGCTGCTGAACTCGCCCCTCGACCGCCAAAAGCTCGGGCACCGCTCCGGCGTCCCGGGGAAGCTCCTCGCGGTAGTAGGTCTCGATCTCCTCCTCGGTGACGTAGACGAGCCCGCGTAACACCTCGCGGTCACGCCCGACATTCAGTTTCTCATCCACCCGGCACTCAACACGGACGTGACCTCGATTTGGGTCTTCGGTCTGCGAGCGCGCCTCGAGCTGCGACGCAACCGTCGCCGCGTTTGCCGGAGCTAGAAATGGTCTCCCATCGCATCGTTCAGCTCTTCAATGGAAGGCTCGCCACCGGGCTCGGTCTCGCGCATGAACGTCGACACCCGTTCGTGAAGCGCCTCCAGATCGACGTCCTTTAGCCGATCCTCGAAAAACGCAAGAGTTTCCGCTTGCGCGACCGTCGCCGCGAGCGTGGCATTGATGCAGTTGTTCAACGAAACACCTTCACGCTTCGCGAGCTCCTGCGCTTTGCCCTTCAAGTCATCACGAATGCGAAGTGAGAGAGTAGCCATGTGTTACGCCTCGTCGAGAAAACGGGCCACCAACTCACGCGGCCTCATGAGCGCCCAGACCCCTCTCGGCTGGCCCGCCTAAGGGGCTGCTGGTGGCGTCGCGCACCGCCTGTCATTTCCGTGGCCGAGCTTTCTTCCGTTTTGCCGTGGAGGAAGTGTCGTAACCGATTCCCCAGATACGCAGCAGCTCCAGGCAACCGTCGGCGAACTTCCGGGTGAAATCGACGAATTCGAACGAGTCGATGGTCCAGGACAGTTTCGTCGTATCACACAGTCGGTAGCTGATGGGAATGATTCGATTCTCATATCGAGATCTTCTCAAAGCGTACAGGTATTCCAGCCTTACCCATTTCGAAGCTACGGACGAGGGCGACAGCACGACGGCGAACCAGTCACACCTCGCGAGGGCTCTACCGATCTCGTCGTGCCACTGTTGCGCTCCGACGATGTTCTTCTTGCTGTACCAAACGGGAACCCCGTGTTGCCGCAGCACGCGGGCCAGCTTCTTTACGAAAGTGCGGTTGCGGCTGGAGTGCGCAAGGAAGACTTCGGCGGGAGAGTCAGAACGGGATGAAGCCACCGCGCCGTTCAGCTTCCAGCGCGCTCGAGCTTCCTGGGTTCCTCGAGAGCCTCGATCACGCGTTTTCCCACCTCGGCAGGACTCTTCCCCGCCCGCACCGGATCCAAACGGCGAAGTATCCAGGGCATCTCGGCGGTGGGCCGAACGACCACCGGAATCAACCGCCCGGCATAGTTGGGCGAGCCGAGGGCGAAATCGATTTCCTTCTTGACCCAAGGTGAGTCAACGGAAGCCGGCGAGATCAATACGACCATGGCCTCGGACTCCTCGAGAGCCTCGCCGATTTGCTGTGCAAAGTTGTCGCCCGGAAGAAGGTCCTGTCCAGAGAAGACCTGATAGCCCGCGCTTGACAGCACTGCCGCAAGAACCTTGGCGAGCCGTGCGTCCGCATGGGCATAGCTCAGGAAGACCTTCATAGGCTCATACTACGACTACGTTCCTTTGCCGACAAGCCCAGTGCCGTTGGTGACGATCCCGAGCCGGACGGCACGTGCGCTGTCATCTCTGGCCTCGAAGACATGGAAGGACCCGCCCTCGACAGACCAGTCGGACAAAAGGCGCCGAAATCTTGTTTCTGGGCTAGATTCTTCCATGACCGAACCCCATTTAGAATAAGCAACGCGGTTGAGATTGAACGCGGTGCCGGCGAAGAAACGCAAACGAAAGGAGGAAGACCTTGCCGACCTGTCGGAGCACGACCGTTTTTCGCTGGAGCAGCATGTCCGACGGCTTTGCTTCGACGACATCGACGCCTACCTGGCGTGGTGTCGATCGCGCGGTCTCGCGCTAAAGCTTGTCAAGACTACGCACCAGTGGAAACGCGAACGCGAGCTGCGATGGGAGGAGGCGTCGGAAGCAGCGGCCGCGCGCCTTCGGGTTCGACGTGGCGACCCGTCTCGAGTTCTGGACGCCCTTTTCAAGGGCGAAGTCGATGCCGCGCATCTCCCACCCGAATACCGGACCCTGCAGGATTTGATTCCCACGCTCGGTCGTCGCGCGCGCTCTCGAGATGCGTTTCGCGATCTCATCCTTCGAGCTCACGTGGGGACGAGGTTGATCTCTGCCGAAACCGTCATTCGGGACTATCCCGCGGATGCGCACATCGTCTGGGAAGGAGCGCCGCCATCAAGGGCTGACGTGGCAGCCGTCCGCGTTCCGCCCGTTCGTGCTCGTCGAGGGCTCGGAGCCCGGGAAAAACATGAAACGATGGACGATTCACGAGCTGCTGACGAGTACCGCGCTCGCTCAGGAGGGAAGGATGATGCGCCACTTCGTTGCGAGCTATGCGGGCTCCTGCGCAGCGGGCCGCTCATCGATCTGAAGCATGCAAAGCGAGGACGGTCCGGAAGCTTTAGCGTTCTCGGGAACGTAGTAGGCGGGTGTGCACCCGGACACCTGCTCCCGGATAGCACCGGGATGGTAACGGATCGAACGGACGAAGCACGCGGCGTTGTTACGGCAGGTCGACGGGTACGGGTACGGTTGAGACTCGGTCTACCACACGTAACGTTTGATCTGGGCCTCCGACTTGAGCTCGGTGATCCAGGCGTCGAGGCGGGCGTTGAACTTCTTCTCTTCGAGGAGCCGGCGGATGAGCTCGGCGACCGCCGAAAGCTCGGGCACCGCTCCGGCATCCCGGGGAAGCTCCTCGCGGTAGTAGGTCTCGATCTCCTCCTCGGTGACGTAGACGAGCCCGCGGAATCGTCGCTCGAGATAGCGGTTGATTCGGAGCTCGCGCTGGAATCGATCGTAGAGCTCGGCCTCCTCGAGCTCGAGCTCGTCCAGCGTGAGACGAAAGCTCTCCTCGTCCGGGAATACTTCCCTCAAGCCCTCGACCGCCTCCTCCACGAGCTCGTCGGAGAGCTTCTCGTGCGGGTAGCGCGCGAGCTCGCGCTCGATGAGACGCCTTTCGATGAGCCGCTCGACCACCTGGGTCAGGTTGGATTCGCACGCTTCGCACTGCAGCTTTTGCAGAGCTTGCGCCTGCTCCGCCTCCGAGAGCGTGATCACGCTGCGGTCGAGCACCGCCACCACACGATCCACCAGCTCCGATGCTCCGGACAGGCCTGCCGCCAGCCCGAGGGCTCCGATCGCGAACAAAGTTCTAGAAAGCATGCCCCAGCGTAATGTGCAATTGGCCCGCCGTCTCGTTGGGACGGCGGTCGAGTTTCCAGCCGTAGTCGACGCGCAACGGGCCAATCGGGGTTTCGTAGCGGAAGCCGATGCCCGCGTTGTAACGCCAGTTGAGAAGTTGAATGGCCTGAATGCGCCGGTACACGTTTCCGTTGTCGGAGAACACCGAGCCGCGCACATCTCCGAAGATCGGAAACCGCAGCTCGAGATTCAACAGCGAAAGAACGTTGCCACCAACCGGGTTTCCCAGGTCACTTTTGGGACTTGCCTGATCGAGTGCGAAGCCGCGGAGCGTCGTGGAACCGCCGCCGAAGAAGCGCTCGGTGATGGGCAGCTCGCTGGCCTCGCCGAAGGTCTCCCCGAGGCCGAGCCTCATCGCCACGACGGCCACCATGCGCTCGGGCAACGGAAAGTAGAAGAACTGCTGGGCGAGCCCTCGGAGATAGGGAGAGCGAGTTCCCAGGACCTTTGCCGACCACTCGAGATCGAGAATTCGAAACTGTCCCCTCGTGGGCTGGATAGGATCGTCCCGGGTGTCGACGACCGAAGCAACGGAGACGGTGGAGAGAAAAATCTCTCGGAAGCGCCGGTCGATATCCTCGATCGGCACTTCGAGATTCTCCACATCGGTCTGCGCGAAGCGGTAGCGGAAGACCAGGGTCTGGTTGTCGGAAATCCGCTTCGAGACCTGGGCACCGACGCCCAGCCGGGTGAAATCGAAACCGGTTCGATCCTCCTGTTCCGCATAGGCGCTCACGAAGATCGGATACTGTTTCCCGAAGAACTCCGGCTGGCGGTAAGTGGTAATGAACCGTCCTCCACGGAAGCTCGCCCTGAGAAACGTGCTGATGGTGCGGTTGGACCCGAGGAGATTGCGTCTGGTCACTTCCACGTTGCCCCGCACCAGCTCGCGCTCGTTGTAGCCGAAACCGTAACCGAAGGTCGTACGAGGTCCTTCCTCGAGTTGTACGAGCACGTCGCTCGTTTGCGTGACCGGGTCCGCAGTCAAGGCCTCGATGTCCACGTCCCGAAAGATTCCTGTTCCGAGAAGGCGCTGGCGGGTCTCGAGAACGCTGCTCGGCGAGAGGGGCTTGCCGGACGAAAATGCCAGGAGGCGCCGGACGGTGGAGTCCTTCGTGACGTCGAGGCCCGAGATGATGATCTGGCCGACGCGGGTGCGGGTGCCTTCGTCGACGATGAACGCGATGTCCGCGGCGGTCCGGGTCTCGTCGAGCCGGGTTTGCGATTCCACTTGAACTTCCTGAAAGCCCTCGTTCCGGTAGAGGTTGATGATGCGCTCGCGCGCCGCGATGATCTCCGAGCGATCGAAGGCGACTCCGGGCTCGATGCGCCCCGCCTCCAGGACCTGAAACGTCCCGAGTTGTTCCGCTCCTTCGACCGCGACCGCTTCGACGCTCGCCCTGGGACCTTCCTCGATCTCAATCGTGAGATCGAGGAATCCTTCGCGATCCATCGCCGGCCGCTCGATGCCACGGACGCTCGCCGCGTGGAACCCCTGGCGCTCGAAGTACGTCCGGACCTCCTTGAGGTCGTCTTCCCAGACCCCTCGCCGAAAAGGCTGGGGGCGAAAGCGGCCTCGGGGCGTGGTCACCAGAAGCGCGCCTACCTCGTCGGGAATCGAGCTGAGACCGGCAACCGCGACAGAAGCGACCTGAAAGCGCAGACCCGGCTCCATGACGAAACGCAGCGTCAGATATTGCTGGTCGCGCTCCGATTCCCGCTCTACCGACACCTGGGCGTCGATGTAGCCCTCGTCGCGCAGGTGCCGCGCCAGATTTGCCCGCGACTCCTCGATCAAATCCTCGGTCAGGCTCGCCTCTTCGAAGAGAGGAACCAGGCTCCGGAAGGTCTTGTCCTTGAGCGAGGCGCCTTCGTACTCGATACGCACCCGCGGACCGAGGGAGGCTAGAAGATGGAGATCGACCCGAGCGTCCGGCCGGGGATGCTCCGAGAGCTCGAGTGTGGCCGCGTAGTAGTAGTTCTTCTTCCACTCGGCCACGACACTCTCGAGATCCTCTTGAAGCTCGATGCGGGAGTACAGGGCCCCTTCGGAGAGGTCGAGCTCTCGGCGCACGTTGTACTCGATGTGCGCGAGAGCTCCTTCGATGGTGACATTGCCGATCCGTGCGCGGGCGCCCGGAGTGACGTGAAACACGACGGTCGAGGAGGGTGGCGCGAGCCGGGCTTCGGGCTCCACCTCTGCCCACAGGAAACCCTCGCTTTCGATCTTCTCCTCGAGACGGCTTGCCGCCGCCGGGAGCTCGGTGACGTCGAGGACGTCTCCCGTCCGGAGCCGGCTCGCCTCCACGAGCTCGTCTTCCAGGTTTCTCAGGGCCGGTGGAGCGCTCTCGATGCCTGCGATCTCGATGGCGTCCACCTCCACGACCGGAAAGAGTGAGAAGGTGAGCTCCACTCCCTCGGGGGCGGGCTCCGCATAGACTTTGATGTCGCTGAAGCTTCCGAGGGCGAAGAGCTGCTTGATCGCGCGGCGCACCGCCCGCGGGCTGTAGGGATGTCCGGGCTCGATCGCAACCAGGCCCCGCGCCCCCTCCGGCACGGGACCGCCCTCCATTTGAAGCTCGATCGACGAGACGGGAAGCTCGCGAAGCGCCCGCATGCTCACCTCGCGTTCATCGCCGTCAGCCGGACCGGACGCCACGGCGGCTTGCAAGAGCACGATCGCAAGAAGCGACGTCATGGCGCCTCAAAAAGTTTTTCGGAAGGTCAGGTCGACACCCAGGTGACCGAACTCGTCGCGAGAGACGATCCACGTAACCGGGCCTTCCGGGGTGTACTCGATCAAAATGAGGGTCTCGGTCGTGCGGTTTACATTGGTGGAGTAGTTGACGCTCAAGTCCTGGCGGAAACGTTTTCCGATGCTCACCCGCGCGGTGGGATCGGAGAACTGTCCGACGAGAAACGGATTGATGCTGAAGCGGTCGAGTCCGAACAGCCGCTCCGCGCGTTTTCCCACTTCCTGGGTCAGCCGCTCGGTCAGAAGGCTGGCGGCGCCGACACCGGCGAGCTCTTCTTCCTCGGTGCCGATGAGGATGTCCCGCTCGGAGGCGCCCGAGAGCAGTCGAAGAATGTCCACGGTGCGCAGCGGTGGGTCCGAGCTCAGCTCCGGATAGAAGCGATCGGGCGTACCGCTCACTCTCAGGATGACCCGGTAGCTCCGGACTCTCGACTCCGCCGACAGGTCGATGAATGGTTCGATGCGCGTCGGGTCGACGAACTCGACCTTGCCGGTCGTAATGTTGTAGCGCTGGCCCAGGAAGAACAGCTCGCCTCGCTCGACTTCGGTGCGTCCCATGAGCACCGGCTTCTGGAAAGTACCCCCTAGCTCCAGCTCGGCCCGGGCCTCGACGGTGGCGAAGGAGTTCCGGATGCGGAGCGTACCCGGTGCGGTGATATCGATATCGAATCGCAGGTTCTCCAGCGGGACCTCCCCTTCGAGCTCATCGAGAAGCTGCACCTCTTCGCGCTCCCGGAACATACCCGACGTGAGCTCGTAGTCCCGCGTCCAGACGGCATCCTGTACGACGATGTCTCCACTGAGGAGCTGGCCGTCGCGCGTACCCGCGAGCGTCAAATCCGCATCGACGGTGGCCACCAGTCCCTCGGGGTAGCGCAACCGCATGCCCTCGCCCTTCATCGTGAGCTCAAGGGCATCGGGGGTGATCCCGTCCAGGGAGACGGTCCCTGAAAGTGTCACCGGTGCCGTACCGAACACGGCATTCAACTCGGCCAAGCGCACCGTCCGCGCATCGAACACCACGCTCCCGCGGATGTCGCCGATCGCCTGCGGAAACCCCGTGAGTCTGAGCGAGCCGCCCTTGACCTCGGCGCTACCGGTGAGTGATGGCCGCGACCAGCTTCCACTCAGGTGAGCCGTCACGTCCACGTCCCCGTTCGGCGAAAGCCACGGGTAGAAGGACTCGAGAATCGCCATATTGACGGTTCCACCGGCCTTTAGATCGACTCGCTCCGTCTCCAGGTCGAAGGTGCCGCCGAGTCGAAGCTGCCCGGATGCCTCACTCAGTGCGAGCTCGTCGAGAGTCAGCTGACTTCCCGACAGCTGCAAGTCGACGGGCTTCAGCGAGACGAACCGAAGATTCTCGTTCTCGACGACGACATTCGAGACCCGGGCAGAGACGGACAGGCTTTCCGGCGCGGAGAGGCGAAGCTCGAAGCGCCAGTCACCATCGGAAAGCATCCGGAAGCTGGCCGGTCCGTCCGCAAAGACAAGGGGGCTGACGTCGAAACCGCTCCACCGACCGCGGCCGCTCATCACACCGCCCGGCTCGAGCTCCCCGGCGACGTCGGCGCTGGCGTCGAAGCCCTCACCCGTGACGCGAACGTTGGCCTCGAGCGCGCTCCCGAGAATTCTCGCCTCGAGCCGCGTGTCACTGGCGGTGCGCCCGGCGAGCTCGAGCGTGTCCGAGGAGGCCGATAGCTTCAGGTCGGGGCGATCCAGTGTGCCGTCGATGGAAAGCGTGCCACTGAGAAGACTGCCGAGACCGCCGATACCCCAACGGGTCAGCTCGGGCCGCCTCACCGGATAGCGTTCGATTCTGAGCGAGCCGGCGATGTCACGCGTCGCCACGTCGAGCTCCGCATCACCCTCGACCAGCAGATCGTCACCCCTGAGAGAAATGTCGGTGGCTCGCATCCTCGACCCATCGAACGTCAGTCGAGCCGCTGCCGATGCCACCGTCTCGCCGAAGATCTCCACTCCCTCGAGACTCACGGAGCCCGTTCCGTCGAGGCTTCCCAGGCGGCTGGCCAGATCCAGCTTGCCTGAGAGGCTGCCCGAGACGGGCAGCGACGATCCGACAAAGGTAAGCAGGTCTCGAGCTGGCCAGAGCCCGACCGACGCCGTGACCTCGAAGTCGGTCGCGCCGGCCCCCCCGCGGCCGACCCGGATGCGTCCGGTCACCTCCGCGAGGGACTCGCCTCGTCGCGCGCTGAGGGTGTCGATCCGCAAGGTGCCCCCACCGAGCTCGACCCGGGCGCGAACCTGCCCCCAGTCGACTTCTCGAAACCGGACATCCTCGCCGGCGAGCTCCCCTTCGAACGTGAGGTGCGGCAATCGGGCTGTGAGCCGCCCGCTCGCGCTTCCCCTTCCTTCGACGCCCCAGAGCTCCGGCAAGTCTGGCTGCTCCACGTTGGCCAGGCGGCGCACGTCGAGCTGGAGCCGGTCGGTTGCGCTCAGGTCGCTGGATTCGAGCTGCAGGAGTAACTCTACCGGTCCCTTTCCGGGATAGTGGCCTTCGAGCGTGAGCGTCGTGTGTTCGGTCTCGAAACGTCCGTAGAAAAGCTCCACATCACCTTCGTGATAGGTGCCGCCGAGAGCGAAGGCGAGGGACTCCCGACCTTCTTCCGGTGTCTCGGGCGCGACCCCCTGGGCCTGGAAGCGGGCGTCGAGAATCGCTGGCTCCGTTAGGGAGACGGACAGGGTCGCCTTTGCCCCCACCCTTGACGTCCAGGGCACCGGCGCATCGGAGAGTGCGGAGAGGATGGAGCCGAGAGAAGCCTCTCCAACTTCGAGCTGAACCGACGCCGGGGCTTTTTGAGGTGGCCAGCTTTGATGGATGTCGAGGCTTGCGTTACCCCCGGCCAGTCGACCCGTCGCCTCGGAGAGCCGGAGGACGCTGCCATCCCAGAACAGGTTGGCCTGCCAGTCCTCGAGCGGCACCCCGAACAGCTCAGCCTCCGTGAGCGCCGCCCGGCCCCGGAAAACGCGACGCTCCCCCAGGATCTCCAACTGCCCGCGAAACTGAAGCGGGTTGCTTCGTATGGCTCCCGCGTCCAGGTCCGTCGCCTCGGAGGCGAGCTTGTCGACGTGCACCTCGCCAGACACGTTCAATCGCCCCTCGGGTATCCCCACCATGCGTACCTTCCCGAGCGCGTAGAGCTCGCCGACATCGGTCGTCGCATGAAGCTCCTCCAGCAATAGCTCACCGGCGTCCAGCTCGAAGCGGGCATCGAGTGAGGCCGGTAGCGCGGCGCCGTCTTCGAGGAGGAGTCGCCCGTTCTGGTAGGACAGATTGCCTCGGAAGCGCCGTGCCCCGATGCGGTCCACCTGAAAGCTCACGTCACCGGCGTCGAAGCTCCAGGGAATGGCATCATCCGCGTAGACGAGGTTCGCCTGTTCGAGGACGATTCGGTCAGCTTCGACCGACACGCGGCCCCGATCGCCCTCTCCGAACGGAAGGCGCGCGAGCATACCTTCGGGTCCACTCTCCGGGAGCCGAAGCGTCAGGCCCGTCACCCGGATCTCCGCAAGGTGCAGTTGCAGCTGGAAGAGGTCGCTTAGGGCGATGGACCCAAGAATCTCTTCCACCTCCAGGGTCGGTGCGGCCTCCGGGTCTCGGGCGGCGATCTCGAGATCCCGAAGTGAAAAGGCATATTTAGGTAGATCTATGGAAAATTGGCCCACTTTGACCTCTCGGCCAATGGCCTCGGTCATCCGCGTCTCGAGTGTCTTTCGGACTTCCTGAGGATAGTCGAACAGGAGGAGGTAGGCTGCGACTATGATGAGGGCGATCGCCGCCAGGGATGCGAAGAGGCCCAAGACCCACCCGATGGACCGAAGGATGCGACGAGCCATTTATGTAAATCTGCCTAAACTGGAGTGACGATGAACAGAATCTCCCGAGCCTCGACCGCATCACCTTCGCGGACCGCGACAGAGGACAGGACGCCGGCCCGGGGGCTTCGGATTTCGTTCTGCATCTTCATCGCCTCGAAGAGGAGGACACCCTGCCCCGCCTCCACGTTGTCACCCTCGCCCGCGAGCAGCTTGGCGACTTTGCCGGGCATGGGCGCCTTGACCTCGGCTCGGCCGGTCACGGTCCGTCCGTCCGCGGCGGCGTTTCCGTCCTGCTCGAGAGAGAACACGAAGCGCTCGCCGCCGACGTCCACGAGGAGCTCGTCGTCGAGCCGCGTGACCTGCGCTTCGACACTTCGGCCGCTCGTGAGGACCGACCAGCCCCCGCGCCCGGTGGCGCCGAGTTCAGCCGTCATGGAGTCGCCCCGGACGTAGAAGCCGTGCTCGTCGCGCGAGACCTCGACGGCATGCGGCTCACCCTCGAAAGAGAGTCGAATCGTCTTCGGTCGCGTCACGTTTTGCGTCGAACGGGCGTCTTCTCCGCCCGCCGGACTCAGAATCGGTTCAGGAGCTGGTCGTCACGCCCGGCCTGCTTCCAGGCCGATGGCCCCCGGGATCGGGTTTCCTGCCGACGCTCGGGGGCGCTTTGAAGAGCCGCCACGGCCGCGGCGGCCAGTGCGGCCGGAAAAAGCGTCGATCGCTCCGGCGCGGTCCGCCCGGCGATCTCGGCCATCCAGAGGCGGTCGACGAACCCTACGTCCACGTCTCCCGCCACGAAGCGTTCGTCTCGGAGCATCCGGTCGAAGAACGGCAACGTGGTCGCGATTCCTTCCACCCGGTACTCACGAACGGCGCGCCGGGCCCGGGCCAGCACCTGCTCGCGGTTCTCGCCGTACAGGACCAGTTTAGCAATCATCGGATCGTAGTGCGGGGATACTTCCCCTCCGCTCGAGACGCCGCTATCGTTGCGCACCCCGGGCCCTCCGGCCGCTCGCAGGTACTCGATCCGGCCCGACGACGGGAGGAAGTTCTGAAAAGGGTCTTCCGCCGTGATGCGGAGCTCCATGGCCCAGCCCCGAGGGCGAACGTCTTCCTGGCGAAAACGAAGCTTCTGCCCCGCCGCCACTTCGAGCTGCAGCTGAACGAGGTCGAGACCGGTGATGAGCTCGGTGATGGGGTGCTCTACCTGAAGCCTCGCGTTCATCTCGAGGAAATAGAAGTTGCGCTCGGAGTCCACCAGGAACTCCACCGTTCCCGCATTTCGATAGCCTGCCTGGCGCGTAATGGCCACCGCCGCTTCCCCCATGCGCTCCCTCAGAGCGTCGTCGAGGAAAGGAGAAGGCGCCTCCTCCATGAGCTTCTGGTGGCGTCGCTGCACCGAGCACTCTCGCTCGAGCAGGTGAACGACGTTGCCGTCCTTGTCGGCCAGAACCTGAAACTCGATGTGACGGGGCCGGTCGACGTAGCGCTCCAGGTATACCGACGGATCGTCGAAGCTCGCCTCCGCTTCGGAGCGGGCCTGCGCGAGCGCAGACGGAAGGGCATCCATCGAGGCGACGATCCTTATCCCCTTGCCGCCGCCGCCAGCCGTTGCTTTTACGAGCAGCGGAAACCCGATTGCCCCGGCCTCTGAGAGCACTCGCTCGTCCTCGAGTGAGGCTTCGGTTCCCGGAACGATCGGCACGCCCGCCTTCCGCGCCGTCTCGCGGGCTTTCGACTTGTCCCCCATGAGGGCGACCGCCTCCGACGGCGGGCCGATGAAGGTCAGCCCCTGGTCTTCGCACGCTCGGGCAAACGCCGCGTTCTCTGCCAGGAAGCCGTAGCCGGGGTGGATCGCCTCGGCTCCTGTCTCCCGCGCGACCTCGAGAATGCGGTCCATTCGCAGATAGCTCTCCAAGGACGGTGCAGCGCCGATATGACGGGCCTCGTCGGCAAAACGGACGTGCAGGCTCTCGCGATCGGCGTCCGAGTAGACTGCCACGGTCCGAATCCCAAGCTCCCGACACGCCCGGGCGATCCGTACCGCGATCTCGCCGCGGTTTGCGATCAGGATTTTCGAGAACAAGGTCCGGCCGACCCTAGAGGGGAATGTTGCCGTGCTTCTTGGGAGGGTTCCGATCGCGCTTGTTCGCAAGCGACTCGAGTGCGGTGATGAGCTTTCGTCGTGTGCGCCGAGGCTCGATGATCTCGTCGATATAGCCCCGCTCGGCCGCCACATAAGGGTTCGCCAGCTTGGCACGAAACTCCGAGACTCTTTCCTGCCTCCGGGCCTCCGGATCCTCAGCCTCCGAGAGCTCGCGGCGGTACAGGATGTTGACGGCGCCCTCCGGCCCCATGACGGCGATCTCGGCACTCGGATAGGCGTAGTTGAAGTCCGTCCGGATGTGCTTGCTGGCCATGACGCAATAGGCGCCCCCATAAGCCTTCCGGGTGATCACGGTGAGCTTGGGAACCGTCGCCTCGGCGAAGGCGAAGAGGAGCTTGGCCCCATGCCGGATGATGCCTCCCCACTCCTGGTCCGTCCCGGGAAGAAAGCCGGGGACGTCCTCCAACGTGACCAGAGGAATGCCGAACGCATCACAGAAGCGCACGAAGCGGGCGCCCTTGATGGAAGCGTTGATATCGAGCACCCCGGCGAGGAATGCCGGCTGATTGGCGACAATGCCCACCGGGCGGCCGCCGAGTCGGGCGAATCCGACGACCAGGTTCGGAGCGAAGTGCTCGTGTACCTCGAGGAAACGGCCGTCGTCCATGACCGTGCCGATGAGCTCCTTCATGTCGTAGGGCTGGTCGGGCTCGTCGGGGACGAGCCGGTCCAGGGACGGGTCCTCCCGGTCGGTGGGGTCGGAGCACGTCATCTGCGGAGGCTCTTCGAGGTTGTTCGAGGGAAGGTACGACATGAGCTCGCGAATGCGCTTCACGCAGTGCCGGTCGTCCTCGGCAATGAAATGCGCGTTGCCCGAGACCTCGTTGTGCGTCATGGCACCGCCGAGCTTTTCCATCGTGACCTGCTCGTGCGTGACGGTCTTGATCACGTCGGGGCCGGTCACGAACATGTAGCTCGTGTCCCGGACCATGAAAGTGAAATCGGTGATGGCGGGCGAGTACACGGCCCCTCCCGCACAGGGGCCCATTATGGCGGAGATCTGGGGCACGACCCCGGAGGCCAGGGTATTCCGCAGGAAGATGTCCGCGTAGCCGGCAAGCGAGACGACGCCCGCCTGGATTCGCGCACCACCCGAATCGTTGAGACCGATGATGGGAGCGCCCTGTTTCATGGCCAGATCCATCACCTTGACGACCTTCTCGGCATAGGCTTCCGAGAGCGAGCCTCCGAACACGGTGAAATCCTGCGAGAAGACGTAGACGAGGCGCTCGTCGATTCTCCCGTAGCCGGTCACCACCCCGTCGCCCGGAATGACTTTCTTCTCCATTCCGAAGTCGCGGCAGCGGTGGGTGACGAAGCGACCGAGCTCTTCGAAGGAATCGTCGTCGAGCAGGATGTCGAGCCGCTCCCGGGCGGTGAGCTTGCCGGCGGCGTGCTGGCGCTCGATGCGCCTGTCGCCGCCCCCCACCTGGGCGCGGCGATTCCGCTCGTCTAGCTCTGCGAAACGGTCGCTCGATCCCATTTGCTCTTCGCCTTCTCCCAGTCGTCGAGGAAACGCTGCAGTCCAATTTCGGTGAGGGGGTGCTTGAAGAGCATCTTCAGAACCTTGGCGGGCATGGTGACGATATGGGCGCCGATGCGCGCAGACTCGATCACATGGATGGGATGCCGGATGCTGGCGACGAGGATCTGGGTATCGTAGCCGTAGTTCTCATAGGCCAGCTTGATGTCCTGGACGAGCTCCATGCCCTCGGTCCCGATGTCATCGAGCCTTCCGACGAACGGGCTGACGATATAGGCACCGGCCTTGGCGGCGAAGATCGCCTGGGGAAGGGAGAAGCAGAGCGTCACGTTCACGCGAATGGCTTCGGATTTGAGTGCGCGGACGGCCTTCAACCCCTCGATCGTCAGGGGCGCCTTGACGACGATGTTGGGCGCGATTTTCGCTAGTTCTCGACCTTCACGGATCATGCCCTCGGCGTCCGTGGCGACCACTTCCGCCGACACGTCTCCCGTCACGATACGGCAAATCTGCTCGAGCGTCTCCGGATAGGGAGTCGGCTCCTTCGAGAGCAGGGTGGGGTTGGTCGTGACTCCGTCCAGAACGCCGATCTCGGCCGCCTCACGAATGTCGTCCACGTTCGCAGTGTCCAGAAAAATCCTCATGGTTGCTCCTCGAGTTGGCCAAAGATACTACAACATTGCCCGCCTCAAGGGACATTCGCCCTGACCGGGCCGGTCTTCTCGCTCTCGTTCTCGACGGGAGACCCGTCTACGGCGCTCACCGCGTAGTACAACGTGGCGCCCGCGGGCGCGGCGTGGTCCAAATAGGTCGAGATTGCAACCGGCTCGGATGTCAACAGCGTGAACGGTCCGTCCGGAGAATCCGCCCGATAAACACGGTAGCCCCGCAGGTCCGAGGCGCGTACTTCGTCCCAGGAGAGGAGAACCCCGGAGGCGGACGCCACCGCGACGAGATCCGCCGGTTTTGGTGGCGCGAAGAGGTCTTCGGGTGTGAGGCAAACTTCACTCGAGGGGTCGCTCTCGATAGATGACGCCTCCACCAGGGGAGGCACCACGATCATGAAACCCGGCTCTTCTTGCTCTGCCGTTTCAGAGGTTTCCGACGGTGCCTCTGCCACATCCATGGGCTCCGGCCGTGCCTGAGCTTCGTCGGTGGGATCCGGCGGGGCGTCCGGCTCATCCGCGAGGTCCGGTGGCGCGTCCGGCTCATCAATGAGTCCCTCCTCGGCTGCACCGGAGAGGCTCAGGGGCACTGGGGCACCTTCCACGAGCGCCACCGTCTTGATGACGTAGCAGGATTCCTCTGCGAACGGCACCGTCGTGTCCTGGAACTCTGGCTCCTCCACGGGCATCGGGTTGAGGGGCACCTCGCCGTACTCGGGGTTCGCCGCGGAGCGCCTCAGAACGTTGTAACCAAGCGCTGGCACGCTCTCCGTTTCGACCGTGCCCCATCCGACGCGCACGAAGCCGTCTTCCGCTTCTGCGACCGGCGCCCCGGGGCTAGGAAGCGCGGGCACCGGCTCGATGGCCACGATGCGCGAAAGGGCACCCTCCCGCTTCTTGCGGTTGCGGTAGCGAACCGCGTATTCGACGCGCATCCCGATCCAGCTCGGGCCGACCTCTTCTGTGTAGCTCAGCGACTCGCCCGGCTCGCTCGACATCACGGTCGCCACGACCGTTCCCTCGAGCTCGAACGGCGGAACCCTGAGGGCGATCGGGGTTGGACCGAGCGGCACCGACAGGCTCAGACCGCTCTCCTGCTCGTGTTCCAGTGCTTGGCGGAGTAGAGACGCACCAGGGGTTGCCGGCGACACCGGCGTCGGGTCGCTTGTCTCAGAGGGCGTTGGCATTTCATCGGTCGACGCCTCTTCGGTGGGAGGCGGAACGCCGCTGACGCTCGCCGTCTCCGCCTCGGTCTCGGTTCCAGGGGGCTCCGCCGCCGTTTCCTCGACGGTCGACGTGGCGACCGTGCCCACCAGCGTGGCCGTCAGAGCTCGCTCAGCCCGGAGCAGAAGCTCTGCCTGCCGATGCTCCTCGGCAAGGGTATCCAGATCGAGGACGCGCCGGATCAGGATAGCTTCGACGAGCCCGACATCCTCCGTCGTTCCGTCGCGGTTGGTTCGCGGCGCGTGCCACGAAAGGACCAGCTGCCCGCCCTGCTGACGCACCAAGAGGGTGTCCACCGTAGCAGGGATTCGCCGGAAAGGCGGCAGCGGATCGCCACGCTTGCCGCAACTCGCGCAGACGCCGATGCCAATCAGGCCCAGCGCAAGAGCCGCGCTAGCCCGGCTCATAGAATGAAGTGGGAGAGGTCATCGTCGTTGACGACGTCGTCGAGCATCTTCTCGACGTAGGCCGCGTCGATGACCCACTTTTTCTGAGTGAGCTCCGGAGCTTCGAACAAGAGCTGGTCCAGCACCTTTTCCATGAGCGTATGGAGGCGCCGGGCTCCGATATTCTCCGTCCGCTCGTTCACTACCATCGAGTAGGAGGCGAGGGCGTCCACCGCGTCGTCCTTGAACGTCAGCGCGAAACCCTCGGTGGCGAGAAGAGCCCGGTACTGCTTCACGAGAGCGTTCTTGGGCTCGGTGAGAATGCGAACGAAGTCATCGCGGTCGAGCGAGCTCAGCTCGACGCGAATCGGAAACCGGCCCTGCAGCTCCGGGATCAGATCCGACGGTTTCGAGACGTGGAAGGCGCCTGCGGCGATGAACAGGATATGGTCCGTTCGCACCATGCCGTACTTGGTGCTCACCGAAGTCCCTTCGACGATGGGCAGCAAATCCCGCTGGACACCCTCCCTCGATACGTCGGGACCGTGACCGCCCTCACGGCCGGCGACTTTGTCCAGTTCGTCGATGAAGATGATTCCGGCTTGCTCGGTCCGCTCCACGGCGAGACGGCTCACCTGTTCCATGTCGACGAGCTTTTGCTCTTCTTCTTGAATCAGGTACTCGAGTGCCTCCGGAACCTTCATTTGCCTCTTGCGAGTGCGGTTTCCGAAGAGCCCCGGAATCATGTCCTTCAGGTTGATGTCCATCTCCTCGACGCCGCTCCCGGAGATGATCTCGAAGGACGGATAGGCTCGATCGCGCACGTCGATCTCGACCGTCCGCTCGTCGAGTTTTCCGCTCCTCAGCTGCGCGCGGAGCTTCTCACGAGTTGCCCGAAAGTCAGTCGGGCTCGGCGCTGCCGCAGTCGTGGCGGAGGTTCGCGTCCCCTCGACCACCTCGCCGGCAGGCGGTGTCACCGGCCGGATGGGAGGCAGCAGCACGTCGAGAAGCCGCTCTTCGGCGTTCTCCTCGGCCTTGTCCTGGATCTCGTAGAGTTTCTCCTCGCGCACGAGGTCGACGGCGATCTCCACGAGGTCGCGCACCATCGCCTCGACATCGCGGCCCACGTAGCCCACCTCGGTGAACTTCGATGCCTCGACCTTGATAAAGGGTGAGTTTGAGAGCCGCGCCAGGCGGCGGGCGATCTCGGTCTTGCCCACGCCGGTCGGCCCGATCATGATGATGTTCTTGGGCGCGACCTCGTCCGCCATTTCCGGCGGCAGCTTGAGGCGGCGCATCCGGTTCCGAAGGGCGACGGCGACGGCGCGTTTCGCGAGCTGCTGGCCGACCACATACTTGTCGAGCTCGCCGACGATCTGGCGAGGTGTCAGCTGGTCGAGCATGCCCTCGCTCTCCGTTGTTTCGGGAAGATGGAAGACCATGTTGTCCTTTTGTCGTTCCAATCGATCCTCTGGTACGAACGCTCAGCGGAGCCGCATTCTGTCATCGGCCCGCGCCAGGCGTCATCTTCGGCGGAAGTGCGGTCGGAAATCAAACTTCTTCGAGGACCACCCGGTCGTTCGTGTAGACGCAGATATCGGCCGCGACGCGCATGGCTTCGGCGGCGATCTTCGCCGCGGACAGCGACGTATGCTGGATGAGTGCCCTTGCCGCGGAAAGCGCATAGGGCCCGCCGGAGCCGATGGCCAGAACGCCGTCGTCGGGCTCGATCAGGTCGCCGTTGCCCGAGATCAGCAACATATGGCTCTTGTCAGCCACGACCAGAAGGGCGTCGAGCCGACGCAACATGCGATCGGTCCGCCAGTCCTTGGCCAGCTCGACCGCTGCGCGCTCGAGATTGTTCTGATATTCCTGGAGCTTCCCCTCGAACTTGGAGAACAACGCCTGTGCGTCTGCCGTCGTTCCCGCGAACCCCGCCACCACTTTGCCGTCCGCCAGACGCCGCAGTTTTCGCGCCCCGTGCTTGACGACGGTATCGCCCAGCGTCACTTGACCGTCGGCCGCGAGCGCCGTGTGGCCATCCCGGCGCACCGCCAGCACCGTCGTCGATCGTACGCTCTTGCGAACCACCACGGCGGCAGTATACCTCGACTGCAAACCCGAGCCCGAGCCCGAGCCCGAGCCAGGGAGAGGGAAACGGGATCGACGGCTTCCCGCCTTCGCACAAAGGCTACGGCGGGTCCGACGAAGCTTCAGCGAAGTCGGACGCCGTCGGGCTTCGGTAAGCTGTTTGCAGTCTCACGCCCCATCGCTATGATCCCCCGGACGCGTGGTCCCGCACGCGAGGGAGTGAGAGGCTCCGATCGCCCCCCAACGAGCCTGTTCTCTCGACGTTGGTGGTGCTGTGGAGACGAAGGAACTTTCCAATCGAGAGCTCGTTCGGAAGCTCATCGAGGCCGCTCCAACCGATCCGGCGTGGCCCGAGTTCATCGCGCGCTTCGATCGACGGATCCGTCTCGCCGTGTACCGCACGTTGAGGGCGGAGTCGGATCGCACTCCGGGCCTCCACGTCGGCTCCCTCGACCAGGTGGTAGAGGATCTCGCGCAGGAGGTCTATGTCCGTCTGCTCGAGGCTCAGAGGAAAGCGCTCGCGAGCTTCGAGGGACGGAGCGAGCACTCCATCCATAGCTACCTCACGGCGATTGCCGTGAACCTGGTCCGCGATCACGCGAAGAAACTGCGCGCCTTGAAGAAGCCGCGGGCCACTGTCCCGCTTCCCGAGGCGGTCTCGCCGGTCGAAGGTCTCCCCGATCCGCTCGAGCGGCTGCTCGGATCCGACGGCCTGGACCCTGAGCAGTGCCTCTTGTCCGGGAGCTCGGTGAGCGTGTGGCCGAAGCGCTGGAGGCAGGCTCCCGCGACCCAGGGGCCTTGCGCCGGGACCAGGAGATCTTCCGACTCTACTTCATCGACGGGCTCACCATGTTGGAAATCGCTTCGATTGGCTCGCTCGGCCTGACCGCGAGCGGGGTGGAGAAGCGACTGCGGAAGGTGCGGGACGCACTTCGCGAATATTTTTTGCCGGAAGAGGGAGGCTGACTTGCCAGAAAGTCGTCTTCACTGGATGGAGGGCAAGGTCTCGGTCGACGGCCGGGACAGAGAGTCGTTCGCCGGGCCGGCGCCGCCCCTGGCGTGTGGTCGGGTGAACGCCTTGATTCCCAGCCGCCCGAGTCGTCGGATTCCTGTGCGAAGCCTGGCTTCGCGCTTCCCCTGCCCTTCCTGACGGGAGACGAAGCATGTCACGAACGGAAGAGCATCTGGATCCGGAGACTCTGAGCGATTTCATGGAGAATCGTTTGAGCGCCGAGCGTTTGCGGCTGGCCGAGGAGCACCTTGCCGCGTGTGGCGAGTGCACGTCGAGCCTGGCGCTCCTCGTGCGAGCGATGAGCCCAGCCACCGAAGAGGAGGAGCGAGCGCTGGACGGGCTGAGGGTGGCGACACCCGAGGAGCGCCTCGAGCGGCTCCGGCCGGCGATAGTGGGCAGCAGCCCGCCGAGCCGACCCGTTCCGGGTGCTTTCGGCCTGACCGAGACGCTTTCGATTGCGGCCGGCGTGCTGGTCGTCGTGGCCGGAGGCCTCTTCTTGACCCGGGCGGTTCTGGACCCGGCCGCGAGCCGCGAGGCGGCCGAGCAGGCCCTTGACGCGCTCGTGGAGCTTCGGCGGGGAGCGGCAAGTCTTCCGCTGCGCTACCTCGAAGGCTTCGACCAGGCGCGGGTGACGAGGAGTGGCTTCGACGATGTCCCGGAGGCGGAGCAACAGATCGAGTCGAGCCTGCGCGAAGCAGTGGATCGCTCGCCGCAACCGGAGGCCTTGCTGGCGCTCGGGATCTACCTTCTAGACACCGCCCGACTGGTGGAAGCCCAGAGTGTCATCGAGCTCGCTCTCGAAGCGGACCCGGACTCTGCGGAAGCAAATAATGCGCTGGCTGTCCTTTTTTATGCGCGCTCGGAACGAGAGCCAGACCAGAGATATTCGCACCTGCAAAAGGGGCTCGCCGTGCTACGTCAGGCCCAGGGAGCCGATCCCGAGAATCTCATGATCCAGTACAACTTCGGGATGTTTTACGAGGCCCTGAAAATGGACCAGGCCGCGACCACCGCCTGGTCACGCTACCTCGAGCGCGATCCCGGCACGCAGTGGGGTGAGGAGGCGATCCGTCACCTGGAACAGCTTGGAGCTGTACGATGAGCGCGGTAGCTCACTGGAACCGGCCCGAGGCGCCGTCCAGGTGGTGCCGATTCGGGTGTTACGGTCCACTAGCGCAACAGTTGGAACGGCACTAGACTGGAGACAGGATGGTCGATCTGCTTCTGACCGCGGGGGTCGTGGGCCTTTTCTTCATCCTGTCGGTCTTTGTCTTTCCCCGCTTCGGCATCTCTACCTGAGCGACTCCGGACTGCGCGGGTCCGCGCGATCCCGAAGAATTCGAAGAACTGACGGACGACGGTCATCACTGAATCATCGCGCGCTCACTCCTCGTGCCGTTCCAACTTGCTTCGCCTGCGTAAAGCGTCGCTCACCAGCTATGGAGTGGCCATGGAAGGCAGGTGTTTTCTAGGCGGAAATAGTTGGAACGGCACTCGTTCGCGCGGCTCCTCGCCTCGTCGAGGCTCGCCGCTCCTCGCGGCTCGCTGCCGCTCCGCAACTTCGTGCTCCGCGGCGGCTGCCGCTCGGGTAGGGTAGGCTAGGCTGCCAGCCCGATCACCAGATCCATGACGTTGGTCCCGGTGGGACCGGTTCGCAGGAGATCGCCGAGCCGATCGAAAAAATGGTAGGAGTCGTTGTCGACCAGGTAGCGCTGCGGATCCAGATCGGCCTCTCGCGCCCGGCGAACGGTCGTTCCGTCCGCAAAGGCCCCCGCTGCGTCGGTCGGGCCGTCGGTGCCGTCCGTTCCCGCCGAGAGAAGGCTCACGCCACCGCATCCATCGAGCTCGAGCGCCGCCCACAGAGCAAACTCCTGATTGCGTCCCCCCAGGCCGGGGCCCGTGACCTGCAGCGTGAGCTCGCCGCCTGCGAGGAGGGCGGCGGGTCGCCCCGCGCTCCGCTTGACGTCCGCCAGCTCTCGAGCGAACCGTTTCGCCACCTCCGGAACGGGCCCTTCCATGTCCCGGCCGAAGATGCGCGGCACGAAGCCGAGAGAGAGCGCCTTCTCTTCGGCCGCGGCAAGCGACAGGCGGTTGCTTGCCACGATGATGTGACTGGCCTGTCGAAAGAGGGGTGCCCCCGGTTTGGGGGTTTCCGAGGCGAGGCCCTGGGAGCCCTGCTCGAGCCGGTCCCGGACCGCTCGCGGCACGCGATCGGTGAGCCGGTAGCGATCCAGAATCGCCAGGCAATCAGTATAACTGGTGGGATCGGGCACGGCCGGACCGGAGCCGATGGAGGACAGATCGTCGCCTACGACGTCCGAGACCACGACGCCGAAAACCGACGCTGGCGCCATGCGCTCGAGCAGGCGCCCCCCCTTTACGCGCGAGAGGTGTTTGCGGATGGCGTTCATCTCCTGGATGGTGGCGCCACAAGATAGAAGAAGCCGGGTTGTCTCGATCTTGTCGTCGAGCGTGATGCCCTCGGCCGGCGCCACCAGCAGGGCCGAGGCGCCGCCGGTCAGCAGGAAGAAGATGACGTCGTCCGAATCGGTATCCTCCAGATCCAGCAGGAGGCGCTCGGTGGCCATCTGTCCCTCGGGATCGGGCAGCGGGTGGCCGGCCTCCTCTACCGTGACGCCGCGCAGAGGCAGGCCGTGCCCGTACTTCACGATGAGGCGACCCGAGAGGGGTGCGTCGGGTAGCGATTCCGTGAGCGCCCGTCCGAGGAAGGCGGCCGCCTTTCCCGCACCAAAGACGCGGACGCGTCCCCCTGGCCCGGGAGGTGGCAGCACGCTTTCGTCCTTGTACTGCCATCCGCGGGCGGGGTCGCCTGCGAGATGCTCGCGCGTCAAACGATAGGGGTCGGCCGCGTTCAGACCCGCCCGGTAGATAGCGAGACACTCCTCGCGTAGATCGGGCGACATGGCGCTTCCGGGGCCCGACGGGCCGTTCGCTATTTCGGCTTCATGAAGACGAACTCGACGCTCTCGGGCTCTCTTTCGTTGTACCGCTTGTTGAAGTCCTCATCGCTCATGGTGAGAATCAGGATCCCCTCCACGAGGCCCACGAGCGAGCCGAGGCCGCAGGTTACGAGTGTCAACACGATGAGAATGATCCCGGTTCCCATCGAGCCCAGATAGAACTGGTGGACTCCGAGCCAACCCAGCAAAATCCCCAAGATACCAGCCGTCGTCTTGTCTTTACCGCGTGTCGCCAATCTGCTTCCTCCTTGAAAAAACCTACCGATGCAGCCCCTTTATACAAGGTATTGTGCACCTCTTGTCACCCGGCTCGCCCACGAGCGCCAATTTTCTTCCGTCTTCCACGATTTTCCCTTCTATCCCACGTGATTTTTTTCCGCTCTAGGGTTAATCTGACGGTTCCGCCAAGGCGAAACGCCATGACGAGACCGGTCGCGCCCCACGAGAGCCCGTCTGAGGACGACGCTTCGCGTCCGAAAAAGCTTCCGCCCACCCTCTACATGGCCTTTGCCACCGCGCCCATCGTTCTGGCGATGCTGACGCTCGTCGGGCTGTGGCTCTATCAGCGAGCCGCGGGTACCGGTGAGTGGGCCACGAACATCGGTCTGGACGCCCCCGGTCGCATCGCTCTCGTCTACACATCGACACCGCCAGCGGAGCTTGTGCATCGCCTGGAGGCGGCGCTCGGAAACGGCGCCGAGCTCATCGAAGCGCCGTTCGACGATGGATCGATCGACGTGCCGGTTGGCGTCGACGGGGCCTACGTGGTCTTCGATACCGAGGAAGGTTTGGAGCACTTGGGCGCGCTCATCACCCGTTTGCGCGCGGTGCTCGGAGAAGGAGATCTCGTCGCGATTCAGATCGCCGACGCCAGGATGGGCCGATCTCGGCAAGTTGGGTGGAAAGCTCATTGTCCAGAAGGAAGCTTTTCTGTGCGCGGCGAAGGGCGTCTCCATTGGCATCGCTTTTCAGAAGAAGATCGGTGTTGGCCTCTTCGGCGGAGAGGGGTTCATCATGCAGAGCCTCGAGGGCGACGGCATGGCTTTCCTGCACGCCGGAGGCACCATCATCGAGCGGGATTTGGTGCCCGGGGAGAATCTGCGCGTGGATACGGGATGTCTCGTGGCGCTCAAACCCACGGTGAGCTACGACATCCAGTTCGTCGGCGGGGTGAAGTCCGCGATCTTCGGCGGAGAGGGGTTCTTTTTCGCGAGCCTCACCGGGCCTGGCCATGTCTGGCTGCAGTCCCTGCCCTTCAGCAGGCTGGCGGGCCGCATCTGGAGAGCGGCGCCTCAGACCGGAGGGCGGACCACGGGAGAGGGCTCGGTTCTCGGGAAGCTGGGAGGCATCGGGGGATTCTTCGACGGCGACTAGACCGCGAGAGAATGGGTGGCACCACAGAGCTCACAGAGATCCACAGAGAATTCGTCGAAACCCGGAGTTCCGCACTCGGACGTTCGCGGAAACCAGGTCACAGCACGAAGCCAGGAAAGAGGGAAGCCACGAATAGAAGAAGACCGGGCCTTGTTTGATTCCTGCTTTCCTGAGCTTCATGGTTTCCTGCTAGACCGGGTTTCCTGAAGCAATCGTTTGCGGAACTCCTGGCTTCAGCGAACGGCCGCAGAGGCGCAGAGATCGAAAAGACCAGTTCCGGAACGCTATCCGTGCCGGAAGTTCCTCCTTCACCGGTTGGAGCTCCATCATCTCTGCTTGCTCCTCCGCGCTCGCGATGTCGCACCGATTCGCGTAGGCGTTCGCGGCGGGCCAGGCGGTGAGCCCGTGGGCAAACACACTCAGAAGCACCGTGGCAAGGACGGCGACGTAGATCGTCTCTCGGCCGGGAAGCTGACTCTCGTGGACCAGAAGCGCGAACAAGATAGACGCGAGGCCGCGAGGGCCGAACCATCCGAGAAAAACGCCGGATACCGGCATCAGCCCGGAGCCAATCAGGCTCACCGCGACCGGTAGCATGCGAACCACGGTCAGGCTTCCCATCGCGTACAAGAAGACCTCACCATTCATGTCGGGGAGCGTCGACCAGACAAGGTGCGAACCGAAGCACAAGAAGGTCAGCAGACTGAGAAGCTGGCCTTCCGTTTCGGCGAACTCCTGAAGGACCGGCGTGACCGAGCGCGCCGTCGTTCCAACGACGATACCTGCCGAGAAGGCGGCCATGAAGCCGTTACCCTCGATGAGCTCGGCCACCCCGTAGGCGAGTATCGCAAGCGCGACCGCGGAGAGCTGCTGAAAGCTCTGGCTCATCCACTCCCGCTCGGCGGCGCGGCGAACGAGACTGCCTCCCCCAAGACCCACCGCGATGCCCGCCAGCGGTCCGAGCAGAACTTGCTTCACCACGAAGGCGATCCATTCGGAGGCGCTCGATGGCTCTGCGCTCATTCCCCCAACGGCGAGGAGGATGACGACCAGCGGCAGCGCGAGGCCGTCGTTCAGTCCACTTTCCACATTGAGCGCCTGGCGAATCCGGGCTGGCACGACGGGACTGCTGACCACTGCCTGTCCGAGTGCCGCGTCGGTCGGTGCCAGAATCGCACCCAGAAGCGCCACCTCCCACAAGCTCAGAGCGGGAAAGAGCAACGCTGCCAGGCCGGCGCCGAGGAGGAGCGTCAGCGGCATTCCCACGGCGAGCAATCGAAACGGAAGGGAGAGATCGCGACGGAAATCTCGAAGGCCGATCCGTGAGGCGTCGAGGAAGAGCACCAGAATCAACGTCAGCTCGGCGAGAAGGCGGGTGAGCTCCAGGCCATCGATGGACTCGAACGTACCGAGCCAGCCCGCCGCTACTAGGAGCCTGACGCTGACGAAGACCATCGGCGGTGTGAGGATGCTCTTGTGAAGCCGCTCGGAAACGACGCCAAAGCCGATGATGAGCGCGCAGATGAGAAGAACCGTCTTCATGAGTGCAGCCTAACTGTTGTAGAATGTCGTCGTCGCGTCAAGGTCGCTACGGTTCGGATGCCTCGCCCGGGTAACAAAGCAGGCCCCCAACTCTCCCGCCGGGAGTGTCTTGCCCTCGCCGTCTTCGTTCTTGGCGGCCTGGCCCTTGCCAGCTCGGTGGCGCTCGCCCAGGCGCCTCGCCCGAGCCTTTACACGTTCAGCTCCGACAGCGATGCCGGCTTCGAGGACGAGCGCCTGGAGAGCTTTCGCCGCGATCTCGGTGACTTCGTGAAGAAGTTCATGGAGCTCGGCTACTCGAAGGAGACCGCTCTTGTCAGCGTGCAATTCCTCGGACAGGGTGAGCTCACGGTAGAGCTCGACGCGAGCGGGATGCCCGCGAGGCACCTTTGGGTCCCCAGTGACGATGCACCCGGAATGTGGGCCATCGTCCGGGTCGGTGATTTCGCGAAACCCTTCGACGTCGACGGATCGGGGGCTCGCAGCCTGAGCCGACTCGCCAAGTCGATCTCCGAATGGCTCGAGAAAAACGAGCCGGCCCTCCGAAAACGGCTATCCGTCCGCTGAACCACTCTGGAACAGTCGGTGAAGGGAGATTCCCATGGGGTGCGTCCAGAATCCCACAGGCCGGCCTGTTCGCGCACGCGGCGCTACCCCCACCCTGACGCCATGGTGTCGTATCCGCTCCGATGCGGCCCGCATAAATGAAGCTCCAGTAGCTGGTTAGGTTCGCTGACCACTTGACCCGTCGAAGAGACGGCTCTTCCACGGGGCGGGCTCCGGGCCGCCTTTTGGAGTGACCTCTGGTACGGGTCGTGCATATTTCGACTTCGGCGTCGTCTGTATGCCAATTTCGTACGGGGTTCCTGTGCGGGAGTCCCGGAAGCGGTTGGCCCGTCAGACGCTCTACCCCCAGATGCCTGGCGGGTGGCGTAGCAGGTGGCTCTTGAACCAGCAGGTCATTCGTGTCCTTGCGGTAGTAGTGCGTGAGAACGTGGGGGCGATTCGGTAAGCTGAACGCCGGGTGTGTCGTTTTTCTCGCGGGCAGAGAGAGAGGGAAAAAAGGACTGGACAAACGCTGGCTGAACTGTGTAACCTCAGGCTGGGACCTGTCCCTCGCTTGGTCCCGGCGTTGGTTCTATAATCCGGGCCGGCCCTATGGCAGCGCGTCGCGGTCCGAGCGCACCCGCACTCGATCCGCCGGCGCGCCCACAGACACAGGAGTCTCAAACATGCGGAAGTCGAATCTGGTATTGATTATCGGCGTCATTGCCGCGGTGGCGATGGTCACGGTTGCCTCCGCCGAGAACAATAATCCGCGATTCGGGGTGTGGAAGCTCAAATCGGACGCCCCACCACCGGCCGTCAACATCATGACCTACGAGCCTTACGAAGAAACCGGCATGCGAATCACGGTGGAGTCCACCAACGCGAAGGGCGAGAAGAGGAAGTGGAGCTACGTGACGCTGTTCGACGGCAAGTACCGGCCAGTCACCGGGGACACGAACACCGAAGAGACGGCCGTCGAGGTCGTCGATGAACGGACCAACAAGATCATGAACAAGAGGGGCGAGCGGGTGAGCATCATCCTCAACGTGCTGTCGGAAGACGGGAACACGATCAACAACGAGTACCGTCGCAACGACGAGAACGGTAAAGAGATCGTCTCTCACGCGGTCTACAAGCGCATCAAGTAGCACCTCGTGTCTTCGGGCTCGAGGACTCGAACGGCCAGCAGTTCCTTGTGATGGAGCTGGTCGAGGGTCAGACCTGGGCGGAGAGGATTGCAGAAGGTCCGATTCCGGTTGCTGAGGCACTACCTCTGTTCATCCAGATAGCCGAGGGGCTGGAAGCCGCGCACGAAAAGGGAGTCATCCACCGCGATCTCAAACCGGCCAACGTCATGGTCGACGAAGCCGGCACAGTGAAGATACTGGACTTCGGTCTGGCGAAGGCGCTAGGAGTGGAAGAGGGTAGTGATCCGTCGGAGTCACCCACGATGACCGCCGCCGCCACACGGGCGGGTGTGATCCTGGGCACGGCGGCGCGAAGCTCTATCTCCGCACCGTTGACCAGCTCGAAGCCACCTTCCTCCAGGGCAGCGAGGGCGCTCGCAGCCCGTTCTTCTCACCCGACGGGGAATGGGTGGGGTTCTCTGAGGTTATCAATGGCAGCCTCAAGAAGGTTTCCGTCCTCGGCGGGCCCCCGGTGACGATCACGGACGCGGCTACTACAATTGGTATGAGTTGGGGACCAGACGATACGATCGTGTTCGCGACCGTCGAAAGCCGAGCGTTGTTACGCGTTCCCGCCGCAGGGGGTGAGCCGGAGGTTTTGACGACGGTGGACGCGGGGGAGGGCGAATCGGGCATCGAGACCGAGCCCGCCTTCACGACGCGTAATCCCGAGGTGTTGTTCGCTCTCGACGGATACACCTTCAACTATTCGCGAAACTACGCGGTCGCTCCCGACGGGGAGCGCTTCCTGATGATCAAACCAGCCGCGACGACCGAGGACGCCTCAGCCCCTGCGCCGCAGATCATCGTCATCCTCAACTGGGGCGACGAGCTGAAACGCCTCGTTCCCGCCAACTAGTTACATGTACTTACAGCGCCCCGAAAAGGGGGCGGTCTTCCAACAGGCCTTTCACAGATGGTAAGCCCTTACATGGTACGTAAAGGAACGTGCACTTCCCCACGACACTCCGGCTGCCGCGACACAAGATGGCCTTCCGGCTCACCCATCGCTTCGCCCGCCCCCTGGGTCAAGGAGACTTCGGCGATCTACTGGAAAACTTTTTCGGACTGGCCGGCGGCGCCCAGATCGGCCTCGATTTCCGATTCGGCCTCTTCGATAGCACGCAGATCGGGATCTATCGAACCAGCAACCGCACAATCCAGCTTCACGGGCAACAAAACATCCTTCGGCAGGGCACGAGTCCCGTGGGCTTCGAGCTCGCCCTTTCTGTGGAGGGACTGGACAACTTTCGCGAGGAGTACTCGCCCAGCGTGGCGCTCGTCCTCTCGCGCAAGATTCGCGAACGGGCGGTGCTCTATGCGGTGCCCAGTTGGGTCGGCAACACGAACATCTCTCAAATGGAAGGCGACAACGACACCTTCGTTCTCGGACTGGGCGGGCGACTCGAGCTCACGGACAGGGTGGCGGCGGTCGGTGAGATTTCGCCACGAGTAGCGGGTTTCGACCGGAGGCTCAGCGGTGGCGGCACTTCCGACTTCCACGCCACCTTCGGTGTAGAGTTCGCGTACGGCGGCCATGTTTTTCAGATCAATTTTTCGAACGATATCGGAACCACTCCGGCGCAGGTGGCTCGGGAACAGCAGGGACCGGACGACTGGTTCATCGGCTTCAATCTGACGCGGAAGTTCTAGACGCCCGGGTGATTCATCGCGCCGGCAACGCGGTGGGAGGTGCGTGGTGATTTGGTTACTCGGTTTGGCGGTAGCAACCGCAGGATCTCAGAGAGGCGAACGCTCGGAAGTGTCAGAGTGGATTGGCTCCCCGGGTTGGATTCGAACCAACAGCCTACGGATTAACAGTCCGTCGCTCCACCGTTGAGCTACCGGGGAACACCAGAAGCAGGGACAGAAGTATAGCACGAGCCCTTGTTATTCTAGGCTCAGAGCTCCGTTACTACGACGGTGGTGTCACTACAACACGAATGCCGACGGGTAGTTACCGACTCACGTCGTGTAACATAATTGCGGTTAACTCACAAAGTCGCTCCGAGCCCGAGCCCATGCCCGAGCCCGGAGCCGGACAACCAATGAGGCGGTTCGATCACGAGAAGCTGGACGTCTACCAGTCGAAGCACAAACTAGCCGCGTAGCTGCTGCTTCGCATCGTAGCGATGTTGACGCGAATGGTCCTCAATCAAAGTCCATCGGGCTCAGGCTCGGGATCGGTAACGGGCACGGGATGAACGTCCTCGTACTTTCGTTAACAGAACAGGCACCTTTGGCCTGCTCTCAATAGGGGAGTTCTGAGGCTAGGCGGCGAGGCCCGGGCACTAGGTGCTCTTGGTGAGGTCCTGAAGGACCAGCTTGGCCACCGCCTTCAGGGTGTCGAACAACGCCGATTCCTTCGTCGGAGGCGGCAATGGCTTCCAGCACCGGCTCGGCGTCGATGCCGAGCTTGGACTTCATCTCAGCCACCGGGACGGCGCTCGGGAGATCCCGCTTGTTGAGCTGCAGGACGTAGGGGATGCTGCGCATGTCGTAGCCCTGAGCTTTCAGGTTTAGGTCCAGGTTGCGAAGGCTCTCGACGTTGGCGTCCATGCGCTCGCGCTGGGAGTCGGCCACGAAGATCACACCGTCCACACCCTTCAGGATCAGCTTTCGGGAGGCGTCGTAGAAGACCTGTCCGGGAACGGTGTAGAGATGAAATCTCGTCTTGAATCCGCGGACGTTTCCGAGCTCGAGGGGCAGGAAGTCGAAGAACAGGGTGCGGTCCGTCTCGGTTGCCAGCGAGATCAGCTTTCCCTTGGCGTTGGGGTTTGTCTTGTTGTAGATGAACTGCAGGTTGGTCGTCTTTCCGCACAGTCCGGGACCGTAGTAGACGATCTTGCAGTTGATCTCACGTGACGCGTAGTTGATGAATGTCATCGCCCGCCGTACCCGCTATTCACTGAACAGGCTGTCGATGTCCTCGTCGGTGATCTCAGCAAAGGGCGATTCGAAGCCCGCGCCACCGCCAGAGGCCTTCTCCGCTTCGACTTTCTGCATGATGCTGTCGAAGACGCCGTTGAGCTCCTGGGATGCCTTCTTCACGCGCAGGCGGACCAAGCCGAGGGAGGAGCGTTCGTCGAAGATGATGACCAGAATGACGCGGAGCCCGACGATGGAGATATGGATGTTGTCTTTCTCCCCCTCGTGAAAGAGGATGGAGAACTCCTTCTCGCCGATCAGTTTGGCGAGGGCGTCCGTCGCAGCAACGTTTCCTGCCGTTAGCGAGGCCAGCGAGGTCGTGTCGAGGTTGTCGATATTGCCGTGGGCGGCGATTTGCTGACCGTTCTTGTCGACCAGGAATACGAGCTTTGCATTGGCGTCGACGCGGAGCTTGCTCAGAATCATTTTGATCTGATTGAACTCCTCGTCATACATCACCACGTCAGTGGTCGCCATGACTCCAATATCCTCCGTCCGAGACCTGACTGCGCTTAGGGATGATGAACAGCGGGTTTGAATCTACTTATACCGAAACGCGCCACAATTGGCAAGCATAGCATTGATGCAACGGGATTTGTACCGTCCACTCGCGCCGGGCGCAATCGACTTCCGTTCATGCGACCTGTTTTCGATAGTTCCAGAACGAATCCCAGGCGCCCGTGCTTCGGAAGACACAGCGCAGTGCGAGCATTGCATCGGCCCCAGCGGCGTGCCATCTCATCCCGACTCGCTTCATCCTTTGTTGCATAACGTGGCTCACGGCACTTTCCACGGCACCGCTGCCGATGTAGTAGCCGCTTTGTCGAAACGTTCTGTATTTCATTCGATGCCCGTTTCTCTCGAGGTAGCCGGTGAGCTTGTCGATCTCTTCGTCTTTGGAACGATGACGCTTTTTCAGAAACCGCAAACCCTCGATCACCTCATCCACGGCGTCTTCGTATAGACGGTCGAGTTGCGATTTGCGCCACTGTGCGGCTTCGTCGGTGCCTTCGCCGAAAACCACCCGTGCCACAGGGCTGATATTCTCGTCGGCGTGATACCAATCAAGGATCTCGACTCGATCGGTGAACAGCTCCTCCGCAAGATTCCAAATCCACGGCGCACCGTCACCCAGGATGACGACCTTGCGAGACTCCGCCCCCATTGAGCAAGAGCGAGGCCACAAAACCTCGCCGAGTGCTTCGGGGCTACCTCGAACCCCTACGACCTGTCGTTCGGTCAACTCTCCGCGTCCGAGCTTGCTCTGCACACGCCCTTGCTCGGTATAAAGGCAGCCTAGCTTGACTTCCTGCCAGCGGCCGTCCACGAATACCATCCCGCCGTCTATCCCTATGTACAGCGGTCCCTTATGGCGTCTGCCCGTTCCAGCTTCCACCTCGTTCGCAGGCTCTTTCGAAAAACCCTCCGCCTTTTTCCCATCGGCGCCTACCAAGCTTTGAATCTTCTCGGAGCTCACGACCACCCCGGTGAACTTTCGCAGCAATTGCTCGCTCGCCGAGCGGTAGGGTTCGATCACTCCTGCCAACAGCGACAACTCTTGTAAGGCTTGCGTGAATCCCTCCTGGTCCACCCGCATCTCTTCCAGCAGCGGATGGTAGTGTCCTAATTTGAATGAATGTTGCTCAGGATGAGCGATGCTCGGCAACGATGGCTGCACGGACGGCAGCTCTAGGTGAGTCAATCGGGCCTTCGTGAAGAACGGCAGTTACGCGGCCATTGACTGACCAGGCGTAGCATTGGGTCGCGGTCGGATGGTCCTGGAGCTCGAAGACGAGAACCTCGCCCTCCCAGGCGATATCACCCTTGAAAAGCTCCCGCACAACGGACCGCGATTGTAGCCGCGCCTTCGAGCCGTGAGTGGTGAGAATCGCCTTCTCAAATTCCGACAGCGGTAACTCGTTCATTTTTTCTTCACTTTCGCAGTTACATTAATTATATCCTTTGAAGGGAAGCCAATGCATGATGGCACCCTACCGATTTTCTCAGCCTCCAGGAACTCGTCATCCGAACAGAGTAACACAACATCCCCTTTATCTTCCACGATTCTGCGCCGTAGCTTAACCCCGCCATGAGCCAAAACAATAACGGTATCTCCTTTATTCATAGTGACTTATCCTCCGATAAAGGCAATACTAGCATACGCGAAATGTAGCTCCAAAAAAAGTCCGGGAGGATTACTCTTTCTGCTTGTTTCGTGGCATGGGCTTATGGTATAATTAGCTTATGGTAGAAAACGAATTGGTTGTGGAATCAATGAAAAAGCGGGCACCGGCAGCGTCATATGTGTCTTTTACCACATTCATGGACGCTCTGAACGGTATTTCTTCTCACGGCCTGCCAACGAAAGTCGATCACTCGGTGTTCCCATCCTTTAGTGGCGTGGTTAAGTCGCAGTTGCTGGTAACATTCCGTTTCTTGGCGCTCATCAACGGGGATGGTATTCCGCAGCCAGCCTTTGAGGAACTTGTCAGTGGGGACACAGAAAAAAGGAAAAAAATACTTGGCGATATTCTGAAACGCCAATACCACAAGCTGTTCAATGCGAATCTAAAGAAAATCACCCCGTCCCAGTTCGATCAGCTAATTGAGGAATACGGTGTCTCAGGCGCAACGAAAATAAAGGCGAAGAGCTTCTTTCTGAACGCAGCGCGTTGGTCAGAGATAGAAATGTCGCCCCTTTTGGGACGCAAGACTCGGGTGACAAAACGGCGGCGTAGTCGACGGCGCACTCAAAAAAAGAGCCCTGTGTCAACGGCATCACCACCACCACAAGAACAGAACGAAGGGGAGCGTTACTCGAAGTCGATCGTTCTCCCCGTTGCTGGCGGTACTCTGACTCTGAGCGGTACGTTCGATCCCTTTCTGCTTCGTGATAAGGAGCGAAAACTTGTTTACGAAATCACCGACATGATGACGACATTTGCAGAAGGCGACCAATGAGAAGAGCTGTAGCCCCTCGCGCCCACAAATCCGGCCAGGTGGAGCTTACCGGCGTGGGGGGCGGAAACAAGAAGCCCCACCGCTGCATCGCGAGTGCAGCGGTGGGGCGTGGTGAGCGAACCCTGGATCTAATTATGGGGCGGAGGACTGGAGTCCTGGGCGGTCCCTACAGCCTGTCCCACCTGGGTTCGATCCCCAGCCGCTCCACCACCGAGTATAGCATATCAGGCTAGATAGGAGTTTGTCGTGAACAAGCTGAATCTCGAAAAGCAAACGGCAGTGATTTCCGCATTGATCGAAGGATGCTCAATACGTTCGGTTGAACGGATGACAGGCGTTCACCGCGACACGATCACGCGTCTCTTGGTTGGGGTTGGCGAGATATCAGAACTGTTCATGGACGCGGAGATGCGTGGGCTTAGTTGCCGTCACCTCCAAATGGACGAGATCTGGTGCTACGTCGGAAAGAAGCAGCGCCACATGAGACCTACCGATGATCCAGCTCAGAATGGTGACTTCTGGACCTATGTTGCACTCGATACCGACAGCAAGCTTGTCCCTTCGTATCGAGTGGGAAAACGCGACGGAGCGAACACCCGAGCCTTTGTGGGTGATCTGGCTTCGCGCTTGGCAGGCCGCGTGCAACTGTCCACAGATGCTATGGAAGCCTACGTGGATGCTGTTGAACAAGGCTTCGGCTCAGATGTTGATTACGGCCGCATCGTAAAGCACTTCGAAGCGACGCCGGTCGGCCCTGGTAGGTACAGTCCGCCCAAGGTCGCCAGCATCAGTACAGAGCAAATTGTCGGTAACCCGAAGGGCATATGTACGTCGCACGTCGAGAGGCAGAATCTAACCATGCGAATGTCGATGAGGCGCTTCACTCGACTCACGAACGCCTTCAGCAAAAAAGTCGAGAACTTGAAGGCGGCGGTGAGCCTTCACTTCGCCCACTACAACTTCTGCCGCATTCACAAGAGCCTTCGCGTTACGCCAGCGATGGAAGCAGGTATCGCAAACGAGCCGTTGGAACTTCGGGATCTCGTCGCGGCGGCAAATTAGGACACTACCCAGCGGAACTTGCCTTGACGACACTCACAGCACTGAGCGTAAACCACACTCAGCTCCACATCCCGACCCGCCAGTACCGTGTGCACCCGGAACGCTCGATGTTGTCGAAACTCCATCGACGCGCCGCATTCGCATGCGCCTGACACACCGAGTCGTTCCGAGCGTTGGCTGAGCGCCTTGCCCAGTACCTCACGCAGGTATTCGCTGCCCTTGACCCGCATCCACTCGTCACACCGTTCGACATCAGCTTCCGCTTCCACGACCGCCTGCCACACTTGCTCCGCGAACTCCTCGGATAGACGACTTACTTCTTTACTAAACTCCTCCCGCGTGATACTGCTTTTCATTGAGGTGTCCCTCCATCGGCCGCTTAGCTGCGACCGTTTTCTTTATTTAGGATTGTGAAGGACACCTCATTTTTCCTTTTATATCAAGAGAACATTTCTAGTAGAAAAATGATCAAGATCACGAAAAGGTTGCGCCCTTCCCATCGAGGGGTCCACAGCAGTGTCGGATCGAGGTAGACTGAACTCCCTTCCGGGCAGGATCTCACCGAGTCGCCAGAATGACAGTGGGTGGGCTGACAGTGCCGGGACGAGCCACGAAGACCCCGAACGGTGGAGGCGCCCATGACGACGATCGAAGCAGTGGAAGCGAGGGAGATCCTCGACTCACGGGGTAACCCTACGGTCGAAGCGGAGGTTTTCCTAGTCGGAGGAGGCTCTGGACGGGCGGCGGTGCCGTCGGGAGCCTCGACCGGCGAGCACGAGGCGGTGGAGCTGCGGGACGGGGACGACTCACGCTACAACGGCAAGGGGGTCACCCGGGCCGTCGCCCATATCGACGAAGTCATCTCGCCCGAGCTCGCAGGGGAAGACGCGCTCGAGCAGGCCCTCGTGGACCGGCTCCTCGTCGAACTGGATGGCACGCCGAACAAATCCCGCCTCGGAGCGAACGCGATTCTCGCTGTCTCGCTCGCGGTTGCGCGAGCCGCCGCGGATGCCATGGAACTGCCGCTGTATCGGTATCTGGGAGGTCCGGCGGCGCGGGTGCTTCCCGTGCCCCTGATGAACATCGTCAACGGTGGAGCGCACGCCGACAACAACCTCGACGTGCAGGAGTTCATGGTCGTTCCGGCGGGCGCGCCGAGCTTCGCGGAGGCGCTTCGGTCCGGCGCCGAGTGTTTCCACGCCCTCAAAGCACTCCTCAAGGCCCGCGGTCTGACGACTGCGGTGGGTGACGAGGGAGGCTTCGCACCGTCACTGAAAACAAACGAAGAGGCGCTCGGCCTCATCATGAAGGCGATCGAGGCCGCTGGGTATCGACCTGGCAGGGATGTGTTTCTCGCTCTCGACGTAGCGGCAAGTGAGTTTCACCGCGAAGGACACTACGTGTTCCACAAGTCCGACGGATCGGAACACGACCCTTCCTCCCTGATCGAGCTTTACGAGAGCTGGGTTCGGAACTATCCGATCGTTTCCATCGAAGATGGCCTCGACGAGAACGACTGGGACGGGTGGAAAGAGCTCACCGCCGCACTCGGAGACAAGGTGCAGCTCGTCGGAGACGATCTGTTCGTCACGAATATCGTCCGGCTTACGAGAGGCATCGAGGGCCGAGTGGCCAACTCCCTCCTCGTCAAACTCAATCAGATCGGGACGCTGACCGAGACGCTGGACGTCGTCGAGCGCGCGCACCGGAGTGGCTACACGACGATGATCTCGCACCGTTCCGGTGAGACGGAAGATACGACGATTGCCGATCTCGCCGTTGCGACCGGAAGCGGCCAGATCAAGACGGGCTCCGCCAGCCGAAGCGACCGGGTGGCCAAGTACAATCAGCTGCTGCGGATCGAGAGCGAGCTTTCCGAGGCAGCGGTGTTCGCTGGAGCGGCAGCCTTCCGTGGTCACGCAGGTAGGAAGGAGGACTAGCCGGCGCTCTCTTCGTCGACGGCGATCTTCAGGGAGCGCAGGAACTTCTTGTCCAGAGAGCTCATACGAAACGCGGTCTCGGCATCGCTGTCCACACCCGTGAGCTCGTCGACCCGTTTCTGATCGAGCTCGCCCCTGGGAGCGAACGCCAGAGTGGCCTGTAGGACTAGCGATATCTCGTAGCCCTCGTGACGAACCTGCTCGAGGCACTCTTCCACCTGCGGTGAGCTCGAGATCGCCCGCTCGATGCTCTTTTCGAGCTTCCTCACCAGGGTTCGCAGTTTCTCGTCCGATTCCAAAGACACTCCGGCCCTCGATCCAGCTCAGTCCTAAGTAATCATATCAAACGCACTTAGGCTCAACAAACCGTGTCACAACAACAGCGCTTCGACACGCTCCTGGACGATCCAGACATAGCGGAAGCTCGGCCAGAACAGGATATGAATCTGATATTGGGCCTCGATCACGGTCCTCTTCGCCGCACGGTCGCGCTCGACATGGAGCCGGTCCGCCAGGAGCGTGAGGCCGTGTTCTTCCGCGAGATCGATGACTTTCTGGCGAAGCTCCGCGTCACTATCCTGAATGGGAGAGTTCGCCACGATCTCCAGCTCGCCGGCGAACCTGATGCGCAAAGCGACCGCCGGCCCGACGTTGATGGCGATGTAGCCCACCGCAAAGAGGACTGCGAACTCCAGGAGAGAGCGGAGGCGGATGCCACCGGCGTCTCGACGTCGCTCGCGCATCTCCCGCACTCCAGACGCATTCTAGTGGCATTCGCTCGGCCGTGACCACCGCGTCAAACGTTCAGTCACCAGTCACGGGTTTTCTGGTCTCGCCGCAGCCTCGTCGGGTCGCGGAACCTTCGCACGTCGAGATCCGTTAAACTCGATCGCTGTGTCGAATAGCATCCTTGCGCAGGACTTGACCGTTCGCTACGGGCGGCGGCGGGCGTTGACCAACCTCGACTTGTCCATTCCGGCGGGCACGGTGGGGTTGCTCGGACCCAACGGAGCCGGGAAATCGACTCTTCTCAAGACCGTCCTCGGCTTCCTGAGGCCCTCATCCGGGCGGGTCGAGCTCCTCGGAGCGCCAGCCACGACGGCGTCGATCGCGCTGCGGCAACGAGTCGGCTATTTCCCGGAACGCTCGGTGATCGTGCCAGGGCTGAGCTCGGTCGAGACGGTCGCGCTGGCGGGCGAGCTCGGTGGGCTCAATCGAACGCACGCCATGGAGCGCGCTCACGACGTCCTGTGGTTCACCGGACTTGGAGAGGCTCGCTATCGGGCGGTCGAGAGCTTCTCCACCGGCATGCAGCAGCGCAACAAGCTCGCCATGGCGCTCGTCCACGACCCCGAGCTTCTGCTGCTTGACGAGCCGACGAGCGGTCTAGACCCGTCGGGCCGTCGCCAGATGCTGGAGCTGGTCCGCCAGTTGGCCGGGCGCGGGGTCTCGGTCCTTTTGTCCACTCACCTGCTCCACGATGTGGAGCAGGTCTGCGAGCGGGTGGCGGTCCTCAAAGAAGGCCGGCTGGCCCTCGAGGGCGAGCTGACCGCCCTGAGGCGCGAGCCGGGCTGGGTCTTCGAGCTTCGGGTGCGGGAGTCTCGCGCGGGTGCTTTCAAGGAGCACATCGCGCCACACGTTCAGGATCTCTCCGAAGACAGAGACGGGTTTCTACGCATCACGCTCCACGATCCCTCGACGCACCTCCTGTTCGAGGTCGCGCGCGCCGCCGAGGCGGAAATCCGACATCTTAGGCGGTTCGAGAAAAGCCTCGAGGACCGGTTCCTGGACGCAGTGGGCTCCACGGCCGGGGCGGAGACCGCCTGACACCAATGCCGCTCTACGATCTCAAGTACCAGCGATTCGACGGTCCGCGTACGGCAAGGCTCCATCGGAGCTGGGCCCTCACCCGCTCGGCAGCGAACCTCCTTCTGAAACAGCGTCGCTTCCTCCTGATCCTCGCCATCAGCTGGATTCCCGTCATCGTCCGTGGCGTGATCCTCTACCTCGCGCTCCGGTTTCCTCAAGTCTTCGAGCTCCTCGAGATCACACCGCTGTTCTGGCAGGAGTTTCTGTCGCAGCAGGTTCTTTTCCTCATCGTGCTCCTTGTCAGCCTGTTCACGGGTGCAGGCGCCATTGCGAACGATCTCCGCTCGGGCGCCCTCGTCACCTACCTGTCGAAGCCGATCTCCCGGTTCGACTATGTGATGGGAAAAGCGCTCCCGGTTCTCGGTGCCATCGCCGCCGTTACTCTGGCACCAGCCTTTTTGTTGCTGTTGCTGCACATGAGCGTCGCCGGCAACTCTCAGATTCTGCAGGAAGCACCGTGGCTCCCGTTCGCAATCATCGCCTACAGCCTCTGGCTGGCCGCCTACTTCGGGTTGATCGTGCTTGCTGTTTCGAGCCTGTCCCCCAGCGGAAGGATCGCCGGCGCCGGCTTCGCGGTGCTAGCGCTGGGAAGTTTCTCCCTGTACCGGGTGGCCGCGACTCTCCCTTTGGGAGCTCGCCCGGTCTACATCTCGATGATGGACGTGGTCATCGATGGCGGCCACGTGTTCTTCATGAACAGCGGGTCCGGTGAGACGCCCTACGTTTCTCTCGTGGTCACAGCGTTGGCCATGGCAGCCTCGGCCTCGATTCTCCGGACCCGACTCCGATCGGTCGAGGTGAGCTCGTGAGTGTCATCGAGCTCCACGATGTCTCCCGCTGGTACGGGAGTGTTCTGGGCGTGAGCCGTGTGAGTCTCCAATTCGAGCCCGGCGTCACCGCACTCCTCGGACCGAACGGCGCCGGAAAATCCACCCTCCTCAAGCTCGTCACCGGCCTCCTGCATCCCAGCTCGGGTACCGTGCGGGTGTTCGACATGCCCCCGTTTGCGAACCCCGCGGTTTACCGACGGCTGGGGCTTGTTCCAGAGGAGGAAGAGTTCCGGGTCAGGGTCAACGGCCTCGACTGGCTGGCGTTCCTGCTGCAGCTCAACGGCCTCGACGAGGAGACAGCGCTCGACCGGGCACGGAAGACGCTCGAGAACGTCGGTCTCACCGACGCCGGAGGGCGGCGCGTTTCCGGCTACAGCCGGGGCATGAAGCAACGGCTCCGCATCGCACAGGCGATCGCCCACGATCCCGAGGTCCTCATACTCGATGAGCCCTTGACCGGACTCGATCCGGTGGGCCGTCGCGAGGTCATGGACTGGATTCGAGGTTGGGGGGAAGCGGGAAAAACGGTCGTCGTCTCGAGCCACATCCTTCACGAAGTAGAGATGATGACCCGCGAGGTCACTCTGATGAGCGCGGGCCGGATCATGGCACACGGGAACTTCCACGATATCCGGCGCCTGCTGGATGCCCACCCTCATCGCATTCGTGTTTCCACTCCCGAGCCAAAGGTCCTAGCGGCCCGCTTTTTGAGCCTGGACGGAATTCTGTCGATATCCTTCTCCGAAGAAGAGCAGGCGGTACAGCTCGAGACCCGTGAGCCGGACCGCTTTTACAGCGACCTCGCAGATCTCGTGGTCGACGAAGGTGTCGTCGTCAACGAGCTGACGTCGCCGGATGACAACCTGGAATCGGTCTTTCACTATCTGGTGGACGCGTGAGGGGAGCTTCCGGAATCAAGCTGATGGCTCTCTGGAGCTTCGAGCAGTTGTTTTTCTCACCCCGCACGCTGGTCATGTTGGCGGTCGTCTCGGTGCCGGTGCTGCTGGCCGCTCTCTATCAGACGTTGCTCAGGTTCGGGTTCGAGATGACGATCGCAGGCTCTGCCTTTTTTTCGGTGATCACGGCGACCCTGGGATTCCAGTTCGTCTCTCCGATGCTGGCTCTTTTCTATGCGTCGGGCGTCGTGAGCGACGACGTCGAGTCAGGGACGATCAACTACTTCTCGACCCGCCCGCGGCGTCGCTCCGAGCTCATGGCGGGAAAAATGCTGGGGAGCCTGCTCTGCCAGCTGACCCTTTTCCTGCCCGCGCTCGTCCTCTCGTTCTACGTCTGCCTGGCCCACACTGGCTGGGCGGAAGTCGGAGGCCGCTTTCCGACGCTCGCCCGGGACATCGGCGCCGCCGTCGCGGGCGCCGTCGCCTACAACGGCCTGTTCGCACTCCTCGGGGCCGCTCTGCGCCGGCCTCTGCTCATCGGCCTCTTCTTCGTGTTCGGCTGGCAGGCCGCCGCGACCTACGTACCGGGAGTGGTTCGTCAGCTGACCGTCGCGCACTACCTGCAATCCCTTCTTCCCCACGAGAGCTTCCAGGGCGCAATGGCCAGCGTGCTCGGGAGCCGCTCTTCACCCCTCGTCTCCGTCGGCGCCCTGCTCGGGATCAGCATCGCGAGCCACGGGCTCGCGATGTGGTGGATCGAGCGGAAGGAGATTGTGGAAAAGGTGTAGTACCGTGGTCCGTATCATGGAACCTGGGACGCCCCAGTTCCGTTTATCCAGAGGATGAAGGAGCCGGCCGCCATTCTGGAGCGGAGACCAAAGGAGACCAGACAATGAAACGATCACGCTGGATGCTCACCCTCTCACTGGCGGTGGTTGCTGCCGGTCTCGTAGTGGGGACCGCCGCCTACCTCGCCAGCTCGGGCGTCAGCGCCCAGAGCAGCTCGGTGCCCGACACCGTGGCCTTTATGCCCGCATCTGCCGACATGGTGGGCTACGTGGACATCGCTGCCTTTCTTTCGAGTCCCTCTCGTGACGACTGGGAGGAGCAAATCGGACAGAAGGAACAGACGGAAAAGCTCGAAGAGTTCCGGGCGATGACGGGGATGGATCCATTGACGGATTTCTACGCCATCAGCTTTGCGATGAAGACCCCGGAGACCGGGGGTGAAAGGTCCGAGCAATGGGGCCTGGCCATGCACGGGGAGTTCGACAGCAATCGCCTCGTGGCGAAGCTCGGGGAGCACGGAGCCCTCAGCGAAGAGCTTCACGAGGGTACCGCCTTGTACCGATTCTCGGGCACGAGAAGCGGCGAGGAACATGCTCTCGCCTTCCCGCAGGCTACGATCGCACTCTTCGGCCCGCCGGAATTTGTTCGCACGATGCTGGATGTCGGAGCGGGACGGAGTGAGTCGGTGCAATCCGGCGTGCTGCAGGAGTGGAGCGACCTGCCAACCGACAAGAGTTTCTGGGTCGCAGGAGAGACGAACAACCACTTCGGGCAGATGTGGAGGACGCCCGACGGAGCGGAGCTTCCGCCCTTGCGATCGTTCGCGCTTTCCGGGCGACTCGACGCGGAAGTCAACCTCCGCGTGCGCGGGAAGGCTGCGGACGCCGAGGCCGCGCAGAAGCTGGCCGAAGTTGTTCGGGGCCTGGTCGCTTTGGGAAGCCTGCAGTCCGGCAACCGACCCGAGATGAGCGCCCTCGTGGATTCGGTCCAGATCGGGCAGCTCGACGACGAAGTCGAAGTGTCGGTCAGCGTTCCCTACGAGACGATAAGGGCACTCCGCAGACAGGCCGAGAAAAAGGCCGCGGAGGAAGCAGCGAACTAGGAAAGCCTGGTAGCTTCCGTGTCGAGAATCAGCCTTCTGCTTCGCCCCGAGCCTGAGCCCGAGCCCCTGCCCGAATGCGCCTCGAAACATTGAGTAGCACGAAGCGCCGCTGAACGAATCCGTCAGGGGAATCTCTCTCTGTCGGAGTTGTTTTCGGGCACGGGCTCGGGCTTGGGGCTGGGGCAGGGGACTGGCAGAGACTCTGCCGGATGCTGATCAATCCACGATCAGCCCAGGCACTTCCGTCACCAGGCGATCGCTGACGGTGGTCGGTATCTCGACCAGTTTCGGGTTCGGCCGCGCGAAAAGAAAGCCCTGGCCGTACCGGATACCGAGCTCTTTGAGCGTTTCGAGCTCTTCCTTTCGCTCGATGCCTTCTGCAATCACGTCCGCGCCGACGTTCTCCGCGAGTGAGTGGATCGCCTTCAGCATTTCGCGTTTGACGAAGCTCGTGTCTATGTCGCGCACCATCATGAGGTCGAATTTCAGATAGTTCGGGTTGAGGTGCACAATTTTCTCGAGACCGGAATAGCCGGCTCCCATGTCGTCCACCGCGATCTCGAATCCGTGATCGATGAAGCTCTTCATGGCCTCGAGGAAGAGGGTGGTAGTTCTCGATGGCAAGCCGCTCGGTGATCTCGAGAACGATTCGTGAGGGAGACAGGTTCACGGATTCGAGCAGCTTCAGCATTCGCTCACCCTGAAACTCGGGATCCCGAATGGTGGTGGGAAGCAGATTGATGAACAGCTTGTGCTCGGCTTTGAGAGGTTTGACCCTACCCAGGGCGTTCCGCCGGCAAAGCCGGTCGAGCTCGAACAGAAGATCGGACTCGGTAGCGATGTCGAACAACATATAGGGGCTCTCGAACTCGGTGCCTTGAGGACCACGCGAGAGCGCCTCGAAGCCGAGCGTTCTTCTCGTGTTCAGGTCGATGATCGGCTGGAACACTGTGCTTATATCCTCTTTCAGGATGATCTCCTGCAGCAGTTCCTTGTTCTTGACCTCGAGCCGGTAGGACTGGATTCGCGCCATCCGCCGGGCATCCTCGATGAGCTTCAGCACCAGCCGATCGTCGCTCATGAGCGGATTGTGAAGCACCAGACTGTAGCCGATCCCCAGCTTCGGCCGACCACGAAGGTAACAGCTCGTAATCCGATAGATGCGTCGCGTCAAGTAGGCGTGGATCCGATCGGCCATCGTTTCCAGATCGCCACGACCGAACGGACGGTCTTCCCGCTTCTTGCTCAGGAAAATGAGAAAGATGTCTCCGTGCTGCTCGTTGATCGTTACGAGATCATCGCGACGCGTCTGAACGCCCTGCATTTCGACGATGAGGTTCGTCAGGGCGTTCAGAACTTCTTCGTAGATCTGCGTCCCGTAGTCATGCTCGATCTGGGCGAGCGGAGATCCGTCCACATAGAGAAGCGCAAGCGAACGGTTCTCGGCAAGCATTTGCCGGATCTCGTCCATCTTGTCGCGGTACGAGGGCACGTCGCCCCAGTGAAGCCTTCGTGAGGCACGCTCTTCCTTGTCGCGCTGGCGCTCCTCCTCCGTGAAGATGGAGCCGAGGATCGCCCCCTGGCTCCCCCCGTTCCGAGGCTCGCTCGCTCGCTGAGTTTCCTCGTCAGCCCGGCTCTCCCCGACGACCGGATCGCTTCGCACCTGGATCGTTCCCCCCCGGGCCGTACAAAGCAAGTCTCATGCCCAAGCATCTACATCGAGATCGAGGAAAAGGAAGTCGTCCTCGACACGGTCGAGGACGGTGGCTATTTCGGGGAGATGGCTATCATCGACGATTTACCACGCTCGGCGAGCGCTCGCGCGGACGTCGAGTCTTCTCTCCTCGTCCTGCACAAGAGCGACTTCCGCTCCTCGGTCTACGACTACCCGGACATCGCTTTCGAAGTCTTCCGGCATTTCACGACGCGACTGCGCGGGACCGACAGGCGCTACCGCAAACTCCTCGAGGAAATCCGACGCCAGGGCATTGAGATTAGCTAGAGCGCTCAACATTCTGGAATCGGACCGGCGCCTGCTGGAGCCGCTGGGGGCGCTCCACTTCCTCGTGGCAGCGGCTCACAGCCTGTTCGAGATCGGCGCGATTTCGCTGCTCATCGCGAACCTCGGACCCGAGGCGTTGCCTCAGGTCTACGTGGCCAGCGCCCTCCTTCTGATCCTCCTCGGGCTGTTCGCCATTCCGCTAATCGACCGACTCAACCGCGCCAAGCTGTTCGCCTTGATAATCGTAGGCTTCGCCATCTGCCTCATCGCCTCGCCACAGCTCGGCGCGCGTCAGCCCGAGCTCGTTTACCGGGGCCTCTACGTTCTCGCGTACCTCATGAAGGGACTCGTTTTCCTTCAGTTCTGGCTTCTGGCGGGAGACCTCGTGGACGTGCGGCAGGCGAAACGACTGTTCCCCCTCCTGCTCGGGTTCAGCCTCGTCGGTGGACTGACTTCGTCCCTCGGTGCCTCGCTGCTGCCGCGGTGGCTGTCGACGGAGAACCTTCTGTATGGCGCGGGTGTTCTGCTTCTTCTCGCCCTGGTTCCTGTCTACGTCATCGCAACCCGCTACTCCCGCCGGTTTCGAAGCTCCTGGGAATCGGCCCGGCCTGCCGGCGTACTGGGACGACTGCGGGCCGATATCGACATCTCGTCATCCTCCTCGCTCCTGCGGACCATCTCCGCTTCTCTTCTTCTGCTCGCTTTTCTGGCCCAGGTTCTGGATTTCCTCATGGGACGCGCGGCCAACGATTTCTTTGTCGATGCTTCCGGCACTGCCAGCGCCGACTCACTGACGACCTTCTACGCGCTCCTGAACCTGGGAGTCATCGCGGTGGGCGTTCTCGTCCAGTTAACGCTCGCCAATCGACTGATCAACTCCATCGGCATCACGCGCGTACAGCTGACCGCCCCCCTGACGTTCGTCCTGGGGTTCGGTCTCATCGGTGTTGTCGCGATGACGAGCGGCGATGCGAGCATGGCTTCCTTATTCTTTGCGGTTCTGGCCGCACGCGCCGTCCAGAGAGTCTTGAGGATCTCCATCTTCCGCTCGTCTACCGATCTCATCTTCAATGCCATCCCCTCGGAGCGGCGGGGCCGGGCCAAAGCCTTCAAGGAGACGGTCATCGAGCCGCTGGGCGTTCTGCTCGGTGGGCTGGTCCTGATCCTGTCGCGCAGCCTCCCGACGCTGTACGTGGTGGCGGGAGCGCTGGCGCTCTCCATCGTGTTCTTCGTTCTCTCCATGCGCCTCAAAGAGGGCTACGTCGACACGCTGGTGGGAGTGCTCAAGGAGAAGAGTCGATTCCGATTCGCCTTTCCCTCGATGGTCATGCGGCAGGTCAAAGTGCAGCGGCGAGAGCGGGAAGGAATGGTGTCCGGGCTGAGACGCGCGCTCGAGGATGATGAGGCCGCGGTCCGATTGCTCGCCGTCCAGGTGGCCGCGGAGCTGCACGAGCCGAAAGCGGCGCCCCTGCTCGTCGATCGGGTGCGGGAGGAAAAGGACTCCGAAGTGCGAGCCACGATGGTGGCGGCGCTCGGCAAGCTCGTCCGTGCCCAGCATCAGGTCGTCGACGCGGACCCTCTCAGCGAGACCGATCCGCTGGTTCGGGCGAGCGGCATGGAGTCGCTGGCTCAGATCGGGATCGCCGACGAAGAGATCGAAGAGCTCCCGGAGGCAAAGCGGCCACCGAACGGCGGGCAGCCCGATCGAGCACCTCAGTCGGATCCATCACCGAGCCCGGGAGAGCGAAACGTAGGGCGCGAGGCTATCGCGCAGCTCGCCGGCGGGACCGACAAGAACGCTATCGACCGCCTGGTTCAATTCATCGAGGACGGCGACGGCGCGACCCGACACCTGGCCGCTCGCGCGCTCGAGCGATGCGGTGAGTCGGCGGTCGATATGCTGACGGTCGCTCTCTGGAGTGCCGACGTGGAGGCGCGACGCTACGTAATCCAGGCGTTGACGCGCATCGGCTCACCCCGCGCTCACCAGGCGCTCTTACCAGCACTCTCTCTCGAGGCCGAAGAAGCCTACTACGACCTCGTTCGACTCGACTGTCTCTGCGAGCTGCCCGAATCGAACGCCGTCGAGCTACTGCGTACTTCCATCCAGGAGCGGGTGCAGAGAGGAAAACGAAACGCCTACCAGATCCTGCACTCCGTGTTCATCGGAGCACCCGGAATGCGGCTGATTCTGAGCAATCTGAATCACACCGACGCCTACGTACGTTCGAGCGCCATCGAGGCGCTCGAAACGCGAGTCGACGCCTCTCAGCTGGGGGGCGTACTTCCGTTGTTCGAGCACGAGAATCCCAAGATCGTGGCCGAGCACGGGAGCGTCGTGTTCGAGCTACGCACCAAGAAGCCCGACGTGATGCTCACCGAGCTCACCCGGCACCGGACACCCTGGATGCGGGCCTGTGCGGTCTACGCCCTGGGTCAGGTCGGTGGCGCCTGGGCGAGACCGCACATGGAAGCGCGGCTCGGCGACAGGGACGAGCTCACCCGGCTGAACGCGATCGAGGGCCTGGGCCGGATCGCAAACATGGATTCCGTTGCCCAACTGGAAAAGATTGAGCAGGAAACGACGGGAAGACAAAAAGAGTACGCCCAGGAAGCCATCGCGCGCATACGATCCAGAACGAGCCCGGGCTTCTAGCCCCTAATCTTCCTGAATGCTGACTACTTCTGCTCCAGCTGATTCGCCACGACGTTCGTTGCCGCGGCGATTTTCTCCGGATCGCCAACGTAATAATGACGAATCGGCTTCAAGCCCTCGTCGAGCTCGTAGACCATCGGAACGCCGGTCGGGATGTTGAGTGAGACGATGTCCTCGTCGGACACTCCGTCCAGAAACTTCACCAGAGCTCTCAAGCTGTTGCCGTGGGCGGCGATCAGAACCTTTCTGCCCGCCTCAACGGCAGGAGCGATCGTCTGCTCCCAGTAAGGCATGAAGCGGGCGACCGTGTCTTTCAAACACTCGGTCAATGGGATCTCGTCCGATGACAGCCCGCCGTAGCGCGGATCCTTGCCGGGGTATCGCTCGTCGTCGGGAGTGAGCGGTGGCGGCCGCGTCTCATAGCTTCGCCGCCAGATCTGGACCTGATCCATCCCGTGCTTTTCTACCGTTTCTGCCTTGTTCAGACCTTGCAGCGCGCCGTAGTGCCGCTCGTTGAGACGCCAGTCCCGGTTGACCGGGATCCACATGAGATCCATTTCCTCGAGGACGATCCAGAGCGTCTTGATGGCCCGCCTCAGAACGGAGGTATAGGCCACGTCGAACGTGAATCCTTCCGCCCGGAGGGCTCGCGCTGCTTCCAGAGTCTCGGACTCTCCTTGGGCCGTGAGCCCGACATCCGTCCAGCCCGTGAAACGGTTTTCTTTGTTCCAGTTACTCTGCCCGTGCCGAATCAGTACGAGCTTGTGCATGAAACCGGTTCCCGTGCCCGTTTTCGTACCCGAGTCTCAAGCCGACGTCGGCGCCGCCGCCCGCACGTCCTCGGAAACGTCATTTGCGAACTGCTCGAAGTTCTCGTCGAACATGGCGGCCAGCTTGCGCGCCTGCGCATCATAAGCGCTCGAATCTTCCCAGGTGCTTCCAGGATCGAGGACTTCCGAAGGAACGTCCGGGCAGGACACCGGCACGTGCACGCCGAACACGGGATGCTCCCTCGTTGCCACCCCGTCCAGGCTTCCCGTGAGCGCCGCTCGTACCATGGCTCTCGTGTAGCCGAGCTTCATGCGGCTGCCGACGCCGTAGGGACCACCACTCCAGCCCGTGTTGACGAGCCAGGTCCGCACCTCGTGATTCGCAATCTTCTCGCCCAGAAGCTTCGCGTAGACGGCAGGCTTGCGCGACATGAAGGGCGCCCCGAAGCAGGTGCTGAACGTCGCCTGCGGCTCCGTGATGCCACGCTCCGTGCCGGCCACTTTCGCCGTATAGCCGGAAAGGAAATGGTACATCGCCTGCTGCGGGGTGAGCTTCGCGATGGGAGGCAGCACGCCAAAGGCGTCCGCGGTGAGCATGACGATCGAAGTCGGCTGCCCCCCGGTGCCGTCGCGAGCGACGTTGGGAATGTGGGAGATCGGATAGGAGGCCCGCGTGTTCTCGGTGAAGACGTCGCTGTCCAGATCGAGCCGCCTCGAATCGGGATCCATCACTACGTTTTCCAGAATGGTTCCGAACATTCTCGTCGTGTCGTAGATCTCCGGCTCGCCTTCCTCCGACAGCCGAATGACCTTCGCGTAGCAGCCGCCTTCGAAATTGAAGACTCCCTTTTCGGCCCACCCGTGTTCGTCGTCACCGATGAGCGTCCGCTCCGGATCGGCGGAGAGCGTGGTCTTGCCGGTACCGGAGAGCCCAAAGAAGATTGCCAAGTCGTTCTCGTCCACACCGTAGTTCGCCGAGCAGTGCATGGGGAGAACGTCCATCGGCGGCAGGAGATAGGTCATCACGGTGAGGATGGATTTCTTGATCTCTCCGGCATAGTCGGTGCCACCGATGATGACTTCCTTCCGGGCAAAGTTCAGCATCACGAAAATTTCGGACCGGGTTCCATCCAGCTCCGGCTGCGAGTTGAACAGCGGTGCGTCGATGACGGTGAACTCCGGAACATGAGTCTTGAGCTTCTCCGGGTCATGCTCCCGGACGAACATGTTTCGGGCGAACAGGTTGTGCCAGGCACGCGTGTTGACGACGCGAATGGGCACTCGATAGTCGGGATGAGCCCCCGCGTAGCAATCCTGGACGAAAAGATCGCGGCCCTGAAGGTAAGCGGTGAGACGCGCACGGAGCTTCTCGTATTGGTCGGGGTCGAAGGGCTTGTTCGAGGGGCCCCACCAGATGTTCGACTCGCTCGAGGGCTCCTTGACGATGTACTTGTCGTTGGGAGAGCGGCCGGTGTATTGACCGGTGCGCACAACCAGGGGTCCCCGGTGGGCAATGGAGCCCTCGCGCCTCTGGACCGCGTGCTCGTAGAGGGCGGGTGTGGCGAGATTCCACCAGACACTCGCGTTTATGATGCCGTGTTGATCGAGGCCGTAGGAGCTACGGGCTCTACCCTGATCTTGCATGCTCGTTTCGTCTCCACGAATGGATGCGCAGGCCTCACCGCGAACGACGATCCCCTCCAGACGACGAAGGTCAGACCAAGGAACGGCCCGAGTCCGTGACACTCTACTTTCCGTGGCGGGCGGGATCAAACCGCGGGCGAGCGGGGGGACCGGTCAAGGATTGGGCTCGCCCTCCCCGGAGCCCCGCTCGATGCCGACAACCTCGTAGCCGCTCGCCACCGGGCGCAAATACACGGAGACCGGCTCGTTCCAGTGCGAGAAATCGGGGTTGAGGGAGCGGATCTCGGCGAGAAGGAAATCGTTCGGCCCTCTGCGAGGGTGTTCCGGAAGCTCCGCTCTCATCTCGGCCTGAGTGGCGCCGGGGCGCAACACCTCGCGGTCGCCGGTTCGATTGTCGAAGAGCGACCAGCTCACCGAGTAGCGCGTCTCGGAATCGACGAAACCATAGGTCTCCGAGAGATTCGTGAACTCGAGGACGCCCCCTGAAATCCGGAAGCCGTCCAGGGGATTGATGCCGTTGATACCGAACTGACCGCACTTCCGCTGACGCTCCAGCAGAACTTCGAGAAAGTAGTCCGAGTGCGTCTCATTCCGGTACTGACCGGTAGCGACGATGGCGCGAAGCTCTTCCGTCCGGAAGCGCATGATGATCTTGGCCGCCCAGAACGCATCGCGTCCGGTCATTCGGACGAACGCCGAGTTTGGGTAGTCGTTCCTCCACCCTTCGCAGGAGAACACCGCGCCTTCCCATCGTCCCACCGGCTCGAACTCCGGAAAATCCGGCCATTGCACCTTGCGATAGACGGGCACTCGCGCGCCGAAGGTGTACGTGTTCTTCTTGACCTCGCGCATATCCAGCCAGTAGTAGAAGCCCAGGTTCGGGTACTGCATGTCGACCGAGCCGCTTCCGAACGTGGAGCCGAAGTCGAGCAGGTAATGCCGGAGGTAATGTTTGTTGCCCTCTTCGATCCACGAATCCTGGGAGTTCTGCGCCCGTGTGTCGTCGTGGTTCAGCCAGGCAGCAAACAACCGCAAACCCCGCAACTCCCGACGATCCTCGTGGCGGAAGACGTCGTTCGGGTCGTCGCTGCGGGTCTCGTAGTAGCGAAACGGACCGAGCGGCGTCCCGGGAATGTACTTGCTGGCGGTGACCCGCATGCGCCCCTCGCTGTCGAGCGGTACTTCACGAATCATGCGCCGAAAACGCCACTCGGTCAGAGTCATCTCGTCCCCGAAGCTGTCCTCGACCGTGGTCCCTGGCTCGATGACAAGATTCGCGGGATCGACGCTCACGATGTAGTTCTCGGGAGTGTGATAACCGATGGCGTAGAAGATCCGGGTGGCGATCGCTTCCGCGGCGGTCGCCAGCTGTGGGATCCCAATCGGGTCGAGCTTGATGACATAGTGGTCGCCTTTGTGTCGAACACCTCGAAACCCGGTGTCAGTCCCTGACTCTTGCCCTTGAAGACCCTCCATTGCGACTCGGGATTGGGGCCGCCGCTGATGTTGGGTCCGCGAGCTAGATCCTCGACCCTGATGCGCTCCACGCCGTGCCGATTCGTGAACCAGCTGCTGTTCGGCACCTCGTCGAGCGTGTTCACATTGACCGCCTCGCTTCCTATGGCAGAGGCCCCCCAGTCTTTGAAGATATGCCCGAAGCGGTCGTAGAAGTCTGACAGGCGGATCTCTTCCGGCTTCTCGGGAACGTCGAGCCGGTCGTTGTCCTCCTTCAGTGGATCATCCCGATAAAACTTCTGCGCTTCTCCGATAGAGGAGCCGAGTGCGATTGCCGCTGCTGCGAGGACGAATGCGATTCGGCTCATGTCGAGTTTCCTGGCCTCCCCGGTTCCTGGTCTCCCGTTGTCTCCCGGTCGCCCTGTCAGAAGGTCGGCCCCGAACCAATGTGAAGCACCCACCCCTCGGCACTGAACGCGAGGTCGGTACGGAACACGAAGGTTTCGCCGAGACCGTGAAACCTCAGACCGAAACCATAGCCGGTGTGCATATCCTTGAAATTGAAATCGCTCGGATCGCTGAAAACCTTGCCGGCGTCGAAGAAGAAGGCGAAATCCAGAAAGGTCCATACCTCCCAGCGGTACTCCGCATTGACGAGGAGATTTCGGGTGTCCCGGAATCGCCACTCGGAGTAGCCGCGGATTGTCCTCGCCCCGCCGAGGGTCTCCATCAAGTAGAAGGGAATCACGGAGTCCTCATCGTCGGGTTCGGATTGGGACGTCCGGACTCTCAACGCGAGGATGCGACTGCGATAGGGGAGCGGAATGTAGGCTTTCAAATCACCCACGTACTGGGTGAAGGCGAAGCGGTTATGGTCGAGATCCTCGTAGCGCTCTCCGCTGATGCGAAAAAACGATGCCCAGGGGAAGGTCCTCCCACTTGTCCCGAATGTCGAACTCGGCCCATCCACCAACGATTCCGTAGTTGGTCAGAAAGCCGAAACCAGGAATCTCTTCCTCGGGAAAGAAGTCCTCGACGGAAGGAGCGTCGATCCCGCTTCGAGTATCGGCACGATAATAGCCCCCGTTAGCGCCAAAGGACAGCAGTCCTCGCGGGTTCAGCCACAAGAAGCCTCGAACGCCCGTATCCTCCAGGTAGTAGGTCGACAAGTCCTCGTCGCTCGAGTCGTTTCCGAGACCGAAGAAACGCAGCGATTTCAGATTTCGAGCCTCTCCCTTCGCTCGGAGCTCGATCCGCCGACCCGCGTTGGGAGGGGGAAAGACCACTTCGGCGTCGAAGGCCGTATAGGTCTTCGTCGAGAAGCGGGCGTTCGCCTGAAACTGGAAGTACTGGTTCTCGAGGCCGTGGATGTAACCACCGCCGAAGACCGTTCCCGAGCCGGACGGCATCCCGCCGATGACGGGACGAAAACCGCGCCAGCCCTTGACCAGCCAGTTAGTGGGGAACTTCGCCTTCTCCCAGCCGCGTAGGCGTGCCTCCCATGTCGAAACGCGCTCGGGCTCCAGTGACTCCGCCTTCTCCCGGCGCGCCCGCAGCAGGATTTCCTGCCGAGTCTCGGGCTCCGCCTGCTCGTCGTCTTCCTGCGGGCTGGCAAACGCACCCATGCAGAACAGAAAGATGACGATGAGAGGCACCCGTACTCGCTGTTCGTTCATCGAAAGGCTCTCCTGTACACGGACAGGACCGACATCATAACCTGCCCGCGACGCGCTCCCAACGTTTTCATACGGCTCCGTCCGCGACGGGGTTCATCGGTTTCAGCTACCGGTAGAGGCGCACTGGGCACTCTATTGTCCGGCCTCCAGCTCTTGCAGCAGGCGGGCAACCGACGGGTCCCCCGGCACGAGCTCAGTGAGCTTTCGAGCATAGCCGATGGCGTCATCGCGACGGCCAGCGTCCCTGTTCAACGTCACGAGGGCCAGAAGGAGCTCTGGATGTCCGGGATGGCGCTCGTGCGCCTCTCGCAGCACGACGAGGGCGCGGTCCTGCTCTCCCGTGGAATCGAGAGCGACACCGTACACGTAGCTGTAGCGTGGCTCGTCCGGCCGCAGCGCGGCTGCTCGGTGGAGCTCTTCGACGGCTTCCGGAAGCCGCTTGTCACGGACGAGGAGCAGGCCGAGCGTGTGACGCACATCTGCATCGTCCGGAGCCAGCTCGAGCGCTTCGCGAAGCAGACGCTCACCCTCGGCGTCCCTGCCTCGGGAGCGGTACAAGTCCGCCAGATTCACGTAGGCGCGCGTGAACAAGGAGTCGAGTCGAATCGCGGCCAGGTATTCCTGCTCAGCCTCGTCGAGCTCGCCCAGATCGAGATGAAGAAGAGCGAGGTTCAGGCGGGACTCCGGCCAGTCGGCATTCGCCTGCTGGGCCCGACGGTACTCCTCGGCGGCCCTCCTCCAGGCATCGTGCTGAGAGGGCGTCATGACGTCACGGGCTGCCGCTAAGGCGCGCGCCGCATCGATGCGAACGGCGCGGATCGGATCGGACAAAAGCGGCGTCAAGAGGACGTGTCTCGCCGATGGATCGAGCGCTTCGCCACCACGAATCGCCCCCAGCCGAACGAGGGCATCGGGGTCCCGCACCGCCGCTCGAAGGGCTGCCTCGGTAGCGGGATCCGACTGTCCTGCCAGAAGGCTCAGCGCGCTCGCACGAACGATGCCGGGAGCCGAGCCGTCGGCCGCGAGCTCGCTGAGACGCCGTCCTGCACCCGCACGAGCCTCGCGCCCCGCCGCGAGCGCCTGACCGTAGTGAGGCGTCGCGGCCCGACCGTTCTCGTACCAGTCCCGCACCGCGGCGTCCGCCCACTCGGCAGTCTCCTCCTCGTGACAGCCGTTGCAGGCGTTGGGCGTGCCAATGGAAAGCGTCAGGTCGGGGCGCGGAATTCGAAAGCTGTGATCGCGTCGCTCGTCCACCACCATGTAGAGACGCGCGGGCATGTGGCACGAGACGCACTCGGTGCCCGACGAGCCCTCGGGATGATAATGATGGGCCGGTCGGTCGAATTTCTCGGGCGCGTGGCAACCGGCGCAAAGGTTGTTGCCGGTACCCTTCACGGCGAGCGTGTGGGGATCGTGGCAGTCCTTGCAGCTCACACCCTCGCGGTACATTTTGCTCTGCAGGAACGATCCGTAGACGTAGACCTCGTCCTGAATCTGGCCGTCCGCATAGTAGAGGGCGCGATCGAGAAGAGCCGGCCGATAGGCGTCGAGGAAAGGCTCGTCGTGCTGATAGTCCTCGCGGATCAGCGAGCGCCTGGCGTGGCAGCGCGCGCAGACTTCGACCTCTCGCGAGTCCCGGCGAGGGGGGTCGCGTTTCGCGAGCCCGGTGGCCGGGTCGATGACCCATACCCCCTGGTCGCCGTCCTTCAGTCGAACGACGAGCCCTTCGGACGAGCCGGGTGTTCCGTCGTCCGCCACGACGGACTGCGCCCACGTCACATGTTCCGAGCCTGGCCCGTGACAGGCCTCGCAGGACACGTCGATCTCGAAGAACTCCGTCGCGTATCTGTTCTCTGCCGCCGAGTAGTTCTTGCGTAAATCGGTAGAGTGGCAGTCGGCACACATCAGGTTCCAGTTCTGGAACCGGCGCGTCCAGTGAAGCGGGTCGTTATGGTCGACCCGCTCGTCCGGATAAAGGTGAAACCAGCGCTGGCCTCCCTCTTCCCCGGTCCGGCTGTCCCACGAGAGGCTGAAGGCCTGGTAGCGGCCGTCCGGAAAGGCAACGAGGTACTGCTGCAGGGGGTCGACTCCGAACGTGTAGGCGATCTCGAACTCCTCGAGCTCCCCGTCCGCTCCATCCGTGCGCACCATGAACGCGCCATCGCGCTGGAAAAACGTGGACGTGATCCCGGCGTAAGTGATCTGCTCCCCGTCGAACTTTCCCAGAACGGTCTCCCGATCCGCTTCCTGCATCGCGAGGTCGTGATGGGAACCGCGCCACAGCTCTTCCTCGGCTTCGTGACAGGAGGCGCAGGTCGCACGACCCACGTAGGAGGCTGAGACGACCTCTTCCCCCGTTTCCTGTCCCGGACTGCAGCCGAAGCTTGCGACGAGCCATACCAGCAACGGAAGCGAACCTCTTCGCGGCGTCATGAGAAGGGATGATATCGCACCGCCCGCGGGCGGGCCTCGTGACGGAAACGAGATATGCTTGGGAAATGGGGGACCGGTATTTCATTTTCGCGAGCACAGGCGTGAGAAAATGAATTACCTGTCCCCCATTTCCCAAGGTAGCACCCCACTTTGAGACTGCTCGCCCGGTTCCTCGATATTCGTCAGGGCGAGTGGTCGCGAGTGGCGGGCATGTTCTCCCTCATCGGTCTCATCATTGCCACGAGCTACATCCTCAAGCCTGTCCGCAGCTCGCTGTTTCTGAGCAAGTTCGGCTCCGAGCGCCTTCCATACGTCTACATCCTGGTCGCGATCGTCCTCGGGATCGTCGCGACCGGCTTCGCCAGGCTCGCGCCTCGGGCCGATGTGCGACGACTCTTCGTCGGAGCTTCCCTCTTCTTCGCGTCCAACCTGCTCCTTTTCTGGCTGGCGATGGATGCGACCTGGATGGGCTTCGCCTTCTATGTCTGGGTGAGCATCTTCACCGCATTGATGCCGTCTGTGTTCTGGCTACTCGCTAACTATGTCTTCTATTCCAACGAGGGACGGCGACTGTTCCCGGTGCTGATGGCGGGAGGAATTCTCGGCTCTATCGTCGGGGGCGCACTGACCACAGGTCTCGTCAATGTCATCGGCACGCCAGGGCTCCTGCTGGCGGCGGCCGCCCTGCTGGTTCTCATCGCGCTCGTCATCAACAGCGTTGCGGTGAAAGAGAAGGCCCGGATGGACGAGCGTCGCTACGATATCTCGCGTCAGCGCGCGCGCCAGCGCGGCCTGGAACAGCAGAGCACCTACCACCGGCTCGCGATCGGCCGCCTGCACGACGAGCTCCTCGACAAAGACCCTCGAGCTCTCGAAACGTTCGGGGCAGGCCGGAAGCTCCTCGCTGGCCGACGAGCCACTCGCTAACACTGTCCGTGGGACGGCTAAATGCGAACCTATTTTTGCGCAGACCCTAACCTCACTTCCGGGACGGGACACTAGCCGCACGGGCGCACATTGTTCCGGGCTCGCCAAGGCACTACACTACCCCGCACGCATTGGAATGGCCTACACCGTAGTCGAGAAGGTTCTACTCCTTCAAAACGTCGACCTTCTGGAGGCGGCGCGGACCGAAGATTTGGCCGTTCTCGCCTCCATCGCCGAGGAGGTTCTCTACCCCGCGGGCGTGACGGTTTTCGAGGAAGGACAACCCGCCGATGGCCTCTACGTGATCATCCGTGGGCGACTGGCGCTGACGAAGGGTGATGAGGAAGTCGTCCAGCTCGGCGAGACGGAAACACTGGGAGCCTGGACGCTGTTCGAGGCCGAGCCCCGGGTCATGGGCGCCAGCTCGCTCGAGGAAAGCCTGTTGCTCAGGGTGGATCGGGAGGATTTCTTCGACCTGCTCCTGGACTATCCGGAGCTGGGTCAGAGTATCCTCAAGGCGCTGGTCCGGCGCTTGAGAAAGCTCGTCAGCGACGCATGACGCCCCGGGCAAAGCTAGTGCACGAACCCGCTAATCCTGCCGCAAATTCCTCGTCCTTTTCCGCGCTGCCGCCTTCCGCAGCGAGCGAAGTCGAGCGGAGGGCTAGGCCAAAGGCCGAACTGCCTTAATGCGTTGCTCCTCCTCGAAATATCTAGATATGACTTCGTCGGAGCGCCTTGCCAGCACGAAAAATGACCTTGGAATTTGCCGACAGTATCAGCGGGTTCGTGCACTAGTGTCCCGTCCCGGAGGTCAGGTTGCATTCGAGTGCCGATGCATCCCGCCTCGCTGCGTTGCGCCTCGGTTGAATACACGCGGTATTTCGCCCTCGCCGCGCCTTGCGATCCGGGCGCCTCGACGCTCTCGATGCTCAGGGCCCGCGCAAGAATAACTTCACATTTTGGGACGCCGATGCATCCCGTCTGGCTGCGTTGCTCGTCGGTCATATATCTAGATATTATTCGCTCTCGCGCCTTGCCAGCCGGGCGCCTCGACGTCCGAAAATGCGAACCTATTTTTGCGCGGACCCTAACCTCACTTCCGGGACGGAACACCAGGGAGCCGGCTCCAGAGTCTCGCGGCTAACTCCTCCCATCTGCAGTAGAATTGTCGAGGCCGGCTCGAACGAGGAAGGTTGAGTATGGAGAGTTCAGAATCCTCCACCATCGTGCTCGTGGACGACGAGGACATGGTGGTCACGAGTATCAAGAGCTTCCTGACGCTGGAAACCGATTACGACATCCACGGGTTCACCTCGCCGCGGGAAGCGCTCGATTTCATCAAAGAGAACCGCGTCGACGTCGTGGTCTCCGACTACCTGATGCCCGATATCGACGGTATCTCGTTCCTCGCCCAGGTGAAGGAGATTCAACCGCAGGCGACGCGGATTCTTCTGACCGGATACGCCGACAAGGAAAACGCCATCAAAGCCATCAACGACGTCGGCCTGTACCAGTACATCGAAAAACCGTGGGAGAACGACGATTTGAAGCTCACCATCCGCAACGGGCTCGAGAAACGCATTCTGATGAAGCGCCTCGAGGACAAGATCGCGGAAGTGAATCGGGCCCACGGGGATCTCATGAAGGTGCAAAAGGAGATCCTGAAAGCTTTCGCCTGACCGGCGGAGCGCCCGGTGGATCCATCCGGGCCGAGTCATGACGGAAAAAACTCCTTCCATCCTCATCGTCGACGACGAGGAAATGGTGATCTCGTCGCTACGGGGAGTGTTCGCCCTTCAGACCGACTATCAGGTCCACGAGGCCACCGACCCGAGAAAAGCGATCGAACAGGTCGAACGGACGTCGATCGACGTCGTCATTTCGGATTTCCTGATGCCCGAGATGAACGGAATCGAGTTCCTCAAGGAAGTCCGGCAGCTTCAGCCGGACGCGGCAAGACTTCTCCTGACCGGTTACGCGGACAAGGAGAACGCCATCAAAGCCATCAACGAGGTCGGGCTCTATCACTATCTCGAGAAGCCATGGGACAACGATGCGCTTCTGAACATCGTCAAGAACGCGCTCGAGGAAAAGGGGCTCAGGAAAAGGCTGGAGCAGAAGGTCCGCGAGCTCGATCGGCTAGTGAGCGAACACACCGAGCTGGAATCGCGACATCTCGTCCTGGAGCGGGAGCTGCAAATGGCTGCCAACGTGCAGAGAAGCCTCCTGCCGGACCGCTTTCCGGAGCTCGACGATTTCTCCTTCAGCGCGTTCTACGAGCCCTGCGAGGCGGGCGGAGGGGATTTTCACGACGTCGTCACGCACGAAGACCGCACCGTGGTTCTCATCGCCGATGTGATCGGTCACGGCATTCAGGCCGTGCTCTCCACGATGCTTCTGAAAGGTCTGTTTCAGGAAGGAGCCGCTCGCTCGTCGAGCCCTGTCGAGCTCCTCGCCGAGATGAGCGAGCGTCTGAGCCGGGTTCTTCCGGACGGCATGTACACGGCGGCATCGGTCTTTGTCCTGGAGCACGGTTCGCCGGAAATTCAGTTCTCGAACGCCGGGCTTCCTTACCCGTTCGTGCTGCGCAAGGAAGGGCGACTGGACGAGATCGTCCTGGGGGGTTCTCCACTCGGACTCTTTCCTGGTTCGCTCTCTTCCTACGAGGCACGAACGCTGGAGCTCGCTCCCGGAGACGTACTGCTCGGCGGCTCGGACGGTCTCGGCTCCATCCATAACGGTAACGAAGAGTTTTTCGAGGACAGGGCGCTGAGAGAAACTCTCGGCGAGCTCGCCGGCAGGGACGGCAAGTCAGTCATCGAGGAGGCGGTGAAGCGCGCCCGCGCCTTTGGCGGGGACCGCCCACTGCCCGACGACGTCAACCTGCTCGCCATCACACGCCGCTAGTACTACGGTCCGTAAATATGCCCCGGAATGAACACGAAGATCGCAAAGCTCGCAAAGGGGAGGGGTTCTCTTTGCGAACCCCGCTACCGATTCAAGGCCTGTGTAGGCTCTTTGGCTAAAGGAGTTATCCAGCCAGCAGGAGCACCAGAACGCGAAGAGACAAATCGTGCTCGCACTTCGCGCTCTTGGCGATCTTGGTGTTCCTGTCCCTGTATTTCGGGACCAAGGTAACAGCTCGGTCCAGGAAATCCCTGATGATGCAAACCTCACGCCGGTTCGGGGCCGCCCTCGCCGTTCTCGCGATCGCGAGCGCCGCATCGGGTGCGCAGGCCGTCCCGGTACGGTTGACCGACCTGAGCGATGCCTGCGAAGAGCTTTCCAACAAAGTGAACCCGGCAGTCGTTCGGATCTTCGCCAGCGGTTACGCGCTGGTCCTTGGGTTCGCTGCACCTTCCAACATCGTGCGAACCGTCTACGAGCAGATCCGGAGCACCGGTCGCGTACGACGCGGAGAAATCGGCGTGCGAGCCCAGACCATCACACCCTCGCTGGCTCGGGGGCTGGACTTGCCGCAGGACCGCGGCGTCATCCTCGCGGACGTCTATCCGTCCGGACCCGCCGCCGAAGCGGGACTGGAACAGGGTGACATCGTCCTGAGCCTCGATGGCAAGGCGATGGAGAACGGACGGCAGCTGCATGTCAATGTCTACCGGCATCGCGTCGACGATCGCATAGAGCTCACCGTTCTGCGCGGGGGGAAAACGCTGCGATTCACCGTGACCGTACAGGAGGAGAGGACCGATCCAGATCGCTTCGCCGATCTCGTTCACCCCGACCGCAATCTGATACCGGATCTCGGCATTCTGGGCATGGATCTGGACGACCAGACTTCGAAACTGTTCCCCGGGCTACGGAAGCTTCGTGGTGTGGTGGTGGCGGCTCGATCTGCAGATGCCGCTTCGCTCGCCGGCGATGAGCTGCTGTTGCCCGGTGATGTGATCTACTCGATCAACCGTTCGCCGATCCGGAGCCTCGCCGAGCTCAAAGCCGCCGTCGCGGGGCTAAGGCAAGGGGACCCGATGGTGCTCGTGATCGAACGGGAGAGCTTGTTGCATTACGTAACGCTGGAGATGAGGTAGAGCTCGCTTCAGTAGACGGCCAGGTAGCGGTCCACCTCCCAGGCGTGCACCTGAGCAATGTAGTCGTGCCATTCGGCCCGCTTGGCCTGAACGAAGTGATCCAGGATGTGCGGGGTCAGCGCCTCCCGCACGACTTTGTCCTTCTCGAGAGCGTCCACCGCCTCTCGCAGATCCCCGGGCAGCTCGTCGATCTTGAGACGACGCCGTTCACGATGACTCATCGTGTAGATGTTCTTGTTGACCGGCGGCCCTGGATCGATCTTCTCCTCGATGCCGGTTAAACCTGCCTTCAGCATGACCGCAAGGGCGAGATAGGGGTTGGCGGAAGGATCCGGCATTCGCACTTCCATTCGCGTGCCGTTCTCGCGCTTCGCGGGCACACGAACGAGAGGGCTGCGATTGCGCATCGACCAGGCGACGTTCGTGGGAGCCTCGAATCCGGGAACGAGCCTCTTGTAGGAGTTGACCAGCGGATTCGTAATGGCGCAAAAGCCGCGCGCGTGCCGCAGGATACCCCCGATGTAGTGCAGTGCGGTCTCCGACAGCTGGCACTCCGTCGTCGGATCGTAAAAAGCGTTCACGTCGTCGCGGAACAGCGACTGGTGCGTGTGCATACCCGAGCCGTTCTGCCCGAAGATCGGCTTCGGCATGAACGTCGCGTGGAGCCTGTGATGCAGGGCCACGTTGCGGACGATAAATCGGAAAGTTGAAATGTTGTCCGCGGTGGTTACGGCGTCGGCGTACTTGAAATCTATCTCGTGCTGGGCAGGCGCCACCTCGTGGTGAGCAGCCTCTACTTCGAAGCCCATCGCCTCCAGGGCATTGACGATGTCCCGGCGTGCAACTTCACCATGATCCACGGGCGTCACATCGAAGTACCCGCCCCGATCCGGCGAGTCGGTCGTCGGGCTGCCGTCGGCCGCCCGCTGGAAGAGAAAGAACTCGGCCTCGGGCCCCGCCATCATCGTGAAGCCGAGCCTCTTCGCCTCATCGGCCACGTTCTTGAGAGCCAGTCGCGGGCAGCCTTCGAACGGTGTTCCGTCCGGATGATGGATGTCGCAGATCAGCCGGGCCACCTTGTCCACGGAGTGCTCGTTCTGGTTGTCGGTCGAAAATGGCAGCACGCGGAACGTGGACAGCTCGGGCACCAGCAGCATGTCCGACTCTTCGATACAGACGAACCCCTCGATAGAAGAGCCGTCGAAGGCGATGTGACCGTCGAGCGCCTTCTCGAACTGCTGCGCAGGCACCTCGACGTTCTTGTTCACCCCGAGGATATCCGTAAACTGAAGCCTCAGAAATTTCACGCCCAGCTCGTTCGCGGTCTTCAGAATCTCGGATCGCGTCCAGCTCGTCTTTGGCTCGTAGCCGAGGTCCTCGATGATCGTCGCCATGGTTTCTCCGTTCTCCTCCGCTTCGCGCCCGTCGCGAAGACTTCCACACGAGGATAGAAGGAGTCTGACGTAGTGTCAATACGAAACTGTCAATTGCGCACAATAAAACACGTAGACGGCTGATTAGCAAGCATCGTTGAAACTTGTCTGCGTTTCTTAGGACAAATTAACACAGATTCGATGACGCAGAACAAAAGACGAAGTTCAGAGGTTCCTGGCAGTGTGAGAGGATGTTTTCGGGCTCGGGCTCGGGCTCAGGCTAGGGCACACCGCGAAGCAGAATGCTGGGCTTCGAGACAGAGGCCAGATCAGGCGGGGATCGGGAAGTCCGTGTTGGTCTGAAACGCGGCCGAGGGCTTGGCGAGAAGGTGCCCCTGGATGAGGGTCACGCCGATCTCGCGCATGACCTCGAGCTCCTTTTCGCTCTCGATACCTTCGGCGATGAGGCGAGCATCGATCTCGTGCGCCATCGACTTGAAGGACTGGACCACTTGCCGCTTGACAAAGCTCGTATCGATGTCGCGCACCAGGCTCATGTCGAGCTTGAGGTAGTTGGGCCGGAGCTGGGCAATGGTCTCGAGCCCCGAGTAGCCTGCCCCAACATCGTCGACAGCGATGAGACAACGCATGTCGGAAAAGTATTTCATCGCGTCGATGAAGAGATTGTAGTTCTCGATGACGAGGCGCTCGGTGACTTCGAGAACGATCTGCTCGGGCGCGAGCTCAGTCTCGTCGAAAAGCTCGATGAGGTACTTGCCCTGGAAACTGGGATCGCGCATCGAGAACGGGAGCGTGTTGATGAACAGCTTGTACTCGCGGCTGAGCTTGCTCGCCGACGTGATGGCACTTCTTCGACACAGATGATCGAGCTCGAAGAGGAGGTCCGCCTTTTCGGCAATATCGAAGAGCGCGGCCGGGCTGTGCAGGTCGGTCTCCTTCGGGCCACGACACAAAGCCTCGAACCCGTGAGGCTTCCCCGACGTGAGGTCGACGATTGGCTGAAAAACCGTGGAGAGCTGCTCTTTCAGGATGATTCGCTGTAGCTCTTTCTTCTTCCGAAGCTGACGGCGTCGGTGGGCCAGCCCAGCCGCTTCGTGGGCTTCCGCGATCGCCCTCATAACGAGGCGCTCTTCGCGAATGAGCGGGTTATGGAGCACCAGGGACGTGCCGACGTAGATCTCGGGGCGCTTGGACAACAGCGTGTAGGCCGGCTGCGTAATCCGGCGGGAGAGAAAGGACTCGACGCGCTCGCCGATCTTCTCGATGTCGTCCGCCAGAAGATGCTCGTCGTCTTTTCTGGGCGCCAGAAAAATGAGAAACACGTCGCCGGACCTCTCGTTCAGGGCGACAATATCCTTCGCGCGGAGCTGCCTGCCCTTGAGCTCTCCAACCACGTCTTTGACGCCCTGCATCAAGCCGTCGTAGACCTGATTGCCGTATTTGCGCTCGACCTCGCTGATGCCGGAGACATCGATCAGAAGCAGGGCAAGAAAACCGTCTTCAGCGAGACGTTTCTTCAGCTCCGGGAGATGCTCGCGATAGGTCCCGAGCTGGCGGAGATCGACGTCCTGCCCGCCGACGGAGGTGTCGAGTGTGTCTGAGCGCTCAAGGAGCTCTTGATCTCCCACAGTGGACTCTTAGCGAGAGGGATCCCAAGCCGAAGACCCCTTCCAAGCATGCTAGCAGGCGCTCGACAAAGTGTCAAAGCCGGTCATAGCCCTATGGTATTGCGCTGGAAGGCATTATCCGGGCTGTTTCGTCCCGTCGTGACCCAGGATGAGACCCAGCCCCTCGAGGTCGGTGTCGAGAGCAACTTCCGGCTCGCCGGGCGCAGCCGGGTGCTCCAATCCCGGGGAATCGCCGTACGCTGCTTCGATCCAGCAGAGCGCGCGAAACGCCCACAGACGCCGGCAGACCTCGAAATCAGGAAGTACGTTGGACTGGCAGAGCTCTTCGACCGTCTTCGAATGGCTCAGCAAGGCAAGAATCTCCAGACTCTCGGTGTCCAGGTCCACCGTCCGTATCAGCTCCTCGTTACCTTTCACCGTCTGATAGGTGGTATCCCACGAACCGAGGGCACGTGAGATTCGTCGCCAGCTGCCGATCTCCTGGACGCCGTCCAGAATGAGTCGCTCGGTCGGTACCCGGATCTTGATGGTTTCCGGTTGAGGCAATTCCTCGCAGAATCGATAGGAGGCATCCGTCCACTCGAAGATGCCGAGCGCGATGTGGCGCAACTGCTCGGCAACGGCGTCCTCGAGCTGACCGGGCTCGAGCAGCCCCCCCTGAACCAGCAGGGCACCCAGCCTCACGCCCGGACGAACGCCCTCGCTGCACGTAATCAAGTCCCGAATACTGACCCGAGTGGCGTCGCAGTAGATGAGCTCCCAGCCGGTCGTCTGGCGAGGACGAGGCGGCGAAGACAACCCGACCCTCGTCGAACGTGAGCGCCCGCTCGACGCCCGTGCAACTGAGCGCGAGCCGACCCGAGCGCCGATGGCGACAGGCGTCGGCCACGAGCTCCGGCACGTCGAACCCACCTCTCCGCGAGTTGAGCTGACCTTCGAGCGGGATAACGATGGACGGCATGAGTTTCCCTTGTGAAGTCAAAGACTTACAGCATTATATACGACGGCTCATGGACCTGGCTCAGCAGGCTCCCGGTTCGATCTCCTGACGAGTGTCTCGATCATAAGTTGCCGGACGCGTCGGATGAGGCCGAAGCGGTCCTTGCCCCCGAGGCCGCTCGTCTCGATGGGCTCGTGAAAGAAAACCTCTATCGTTCCCGAACGGATCGCAAAACTCCCCGGCGGCATGAGCTCGAAGGCCCCCACGACGGTAATGGGTAGCACAGGGACCTGGGAGTCGATCGCCATGTGGAAACCACCCTTCTTGAACGGAAGGAGCTCGCCGGTTCGGCTGCGTGTGCCCTCCGGCGCGATGAGAAACGAGGCCCCGGAGGCGGCTATCCGGGCGGCCTCTTTCACACTCGCAACCGCTCGCTCGCGATTGCTCCGGTCGACCGGGACGAACCCGCCCACTCGCATGGCGGTGGCGAGGACGGGAAGCTTGAAAACCTCCTGTTTGCCGAGCACACGAACCTCTCCAGGCAAATGAAGAAACACCGCGGGAACGTCGAGGTTCGAGTTGTGGTTCATCATATAGATGAAATGAGGATCGTCCGCCAGGCGATTCCGACCGTGCACGACGATTCGAACTCGCATGACCGCGAAGCCGATCCGGAGACCGAGCCTGGCCGCCGAATAGAGAAACGCCCTGTTCCCGGTGAGGATCGCATGAGGAATTGCGATCAACCCTGCCAGGATGGTGTAGAGGGGCAGGACGAGAGCGAGGAGAAGCGAGTTTAACATCCGCAGGAGTGTAGTACGGATCGACAAATGAAAACGCCCCCCCGGTCTTCGGCCGAGAGGGCGTTGTCGCGAAAAAAAAGCTAGTGCCGTTCCAACTATCTCCGCCTAGATCTCGTAGCCACCGGCAGTGGCTCAAACGCGGAGTTGCGCAGCGGCCTTGCTCGGCGAATCAAGTTGGAACGGTACTAGCAGCAGTAACGATTGATAGAAATTGAAATCGATTTCTTTCGTCGGCCACCGACCTTTGTTTTGGCTGCCCGCGTACGAGCTCGACGCGCACCGGATTTGCCGTTTGCGGTGCCCATGGCTTCAAGGGTCGTTCTCTTGAGCAACGTCTTGAGACTCGTTCGGCCTTTCTTCTTCGCCTCCATTCCTCGCGAAAGAGCAATGTCGATCTTCTGCTCGACCAGCGCCGTGGGCTCCGAGGCCACTTCGGCGACTTCGCTCACGATGAGGAAGCGCGCTCGATCCAGCATTCGCTTCTCACGAAACGACAGGCTCTTCTTCTTGCTGAGAAAAGACAGGTCTTTCAAAACACCGGCCACATCATAGATGGAGCCGCTTCGCATCTTGTCGGAGTTGTCCTTGTAACGCCCCTTCCAGTTGGAGTGCTGCTCGATTTTGCGATTCTCCAGGAGATCGAAAATACGGTCCACGTCCTTTCCCGAGATGAGGCGCCTGAGGCCGACGCCGTCGACGTTCGCTACCGGAACCTTGACGACCGTCTCGTTGGAGACGATGCGGAGCTTGTAGAATTGCGCTGAATCCTCCGTTACCCGATGATCGAAAATATCTTCAACAACTCCAATACCATGGTTGGGATAGACGACTTTATCCCCGATTTGAAAGGCCATTAACACCTCGCTTTCTAATAAAAGCCGGCTACGATTGTATCACAAGCGCTCTCTCCAAAGCTACTAAATAATGCTCTCACTGGGGATCTGGGGCCGATCATTTCGAAGCCAGAAGCACAGAATCACTATTTATTAGTCTAACTTACGCCAGAATCTACGATTCAGCCGATTCGGAAGCTCGAAGAACCCTTAATATCAGGCGGCTCACCTCAGCGCCGTCTGCGACCGACACCCGAAGTACGTACAACCTGTTTTTCTTGGCAACTAACGAGCTCACCGCAGCGCTACACCTCGACCTGGTTGATGCACCGTCAATTCTGCTAGACTTTCCCGTTCTGCGAGGCGGTTCACCGTGCCGGAGTGGCGGAACTGGTAGACGCACGGGATTCAAAATCCCGCGGTCCTCGGGCTGTGAGGGTTCGAGTCCCTCCTCCGGCACCAACCTCCGGCCTTGCCCACTTACCTATGCCTGAACCCGTCGGCCCGATGGGCCACGCTCGCCGCTGAGCGATGGCCTGGCTAGGGGCGATCTTCGTCGGTCTATGTGTCGGTCTGCTAGGGGCCGGGGGGTCCATCCTCAACATACCGATTCTCGTGTATGTCGTCGGTGAGAACGAAAAAGCGGCCATCGCCGAATCGCTGGCCATTGTGGGAATCGTGGCCGCCGCGGCCGCGATTCCCTACGGCAGGCGCCGGCTGATCGCCTGGCGGACGGTCGCCGTCTTCGGCGCTCCGGGCATGGTCGGCTCCTACTTCGGCGCGGCGCTGGCGGAGTTCGTGCCCGCGGCGCTCCAGCTGACGTTCCTCTCGATCATCATGGTGCTGGCCGCGATCATAATGTATCGGCCCCCGACCTGGGAGGGAAACGGGCCTCCGAGAGCGTACTGGAAGATCGCATCGGACGGGTTCCTGGTTGGCGTCTTCACCGGTCTCGTCGGAGTGGGCGGCGGATTTCTCATTGTTCCGACGCTGGTGGTGCTCGGAGGACTCCCGATGCGCCTTGCGGTAGGGACCAGTCTGGTGATCATCGCGTTGAAGTCGCTGACCGGTTACGTCAAATATGTGGACGTGCTGGACACCTTGAACATCGACTTGAATGTTTCCATCATGTTGCTGTTCACCGCATTGGGCATCCTGGGAAGCGTTCTTGGCAGCCATTTGGCGCCTCGGATCCCGCAGACCCAGCTGCGACAGCTCTTCAGTATTCTCGTGGTGCTGACGGGCCTGTACGTCGTGACACAGAACCTTCCGGCGCTCTGGAGTTGACATGAACGAACAGGAGATTCTCGACAGCGTCCGCGGGATCTTCGTGGAGCAGATTCCCTTCAATCGCGTTCTCGGCCTTTCAATCGAGGAGCTCAGCGCCGAGCGGGCCCGCATCCGATTCGAGATGCGGGACGATCTCGTCGGAAACTTCGTTCACGGAAGCCTCCACGGAGGCGTGATTTCGGCGGTGCTGGATGTCACCGGAGGCCTGATGGCATTCACCAGCCTGCTCCTCGAGACCGGCGACTCACAGATGGACGATGCGCGCGCGCGTCTCGCCCGGACCGGAACCGTGGACTTGCGCGTGGACTACCTCCGCCCCGGAAAGGGCAGCCACTTCTACTCCACCGGCTTCGTTCTGCGCAAAGGGAGCCGCCTCGCGGTCATCCGTATGGAACTCCACAACGACCGCTCCGAGCTCATTGCCGTCGGGACCGGCGCCTACAGCATTGGCTAAACTTGCTCTTGTCGCGGCAACGCGACCCTCCCCAGCCCGTGCCCACGCCCGTGCCCGAAACGACTCTCACGGGGAGAGGCACCCGGATGACAGATTCGTTCGGCAGCACCACGACGTTGCTCAAAGCGCTAGCTTCGGGCTCGGGCTCGAAAACATCCATTTGGGCTCTGGTCAGCGCCCTCCCAGAAAAGAGACTGCCGCTTCGGGTGCGTTGTAGAATGAAACTTCTAGGGCGCTCGCATCGTATGCCAAGAGGTGCCTTGCCCCCGGAGAGCCATGACCAATGAGTGAGCGTATCTCTCACTACGAGCTGGGCTCCGAGATCCGACGCGGCGACTCGGGAACGGTCTATCGTGCGATAGACACCAGGCTCCGCCGCGAAGTACATCCAGCCGCCGGCGCTCACCGAGCTCGCCAAGCCAGGTGGTCCTGGCGAGCCGCGTGAGCCCGTCGAACCTGTCGAGCTCGATCGAGACCTGAAAGACGTCACCACCGCTTCGGTTGAGGCCTACCGGCAGTACGCCGAGGGCATCCATCTCCACGAGCGCTACAAGGAAGAAGAGGCCGTTCCCTTCTTCCAGAAGGCAGTGGAGCTGGATCCCGAGTTCGCGATGGCGCTCGCCAAGCTGAGCGTCGTGCTCGGCAACCTCGGACGCGAAGAGGAAGCCGACGAGTTCGCGGAGCGTGCGCTTCGCCACGTCGAACGGCTGTCCGCCCGCGAGCGCTACTACATCGAGGGCTTCTACTACTCCCGAAAAGCGGAGGATCGCCCCCGCGCGATCGAAGCCTACCGGAAGGCTCTCGAGCTCTACCCGGACCACGGCTCCGCGCGGCACAATCTGGGCAACCTCCTGTTCGCGCTGGAGCGCTACGACGAAGCCATCGAGGAGCTCGAGGAGCTCCGTCGGCGAGGCATGCAGTTTCCCGCCACTTACGAGAACCTCGCCAGCGCCTACGCGACCCGTGGGCAGTTCGAGAAGGCACGCTCCGTCTTGGTGGACTACATCGGCCGAAACCCCCACAGTGCCCCGGCCGTCTTGTCGCTCGCGGAGCTGCTCCTGCTGCACGGCCGCCGTGCCGAGGGGCTCGAGCAGATCGAACGGGCGGAGGCACTCGGTGCGAGCCCGTTTCAGACGGCGAACCCGCGTTTTCTCGCCCACGCCGTCGGTGATGACTGGGAAGGGGCCCTCGAGATATGCCGGGAGTTGCTCCGCGCCGACTCTCCGGTCGAGCGAATGGTGGGCGGGCGAAACGCCGCCGTCGCCCTCTTGTACCAGGGCCGCTCGGAAGAGGTGATTCAGCAGACCGAAGGTTTCATCCGCTCGCTCGACGAGGGCAGCAGACTGGCAAGCCAGTCGCGCTTGCTGCAGTCGCTGGTGCTCCTGGAACGCGGAGAGTATGAGCTCGCGCTTCATACGGCAGGCCGCGTTGCGGAGTCAGTCGGCGGAAAGTCCTCCTATATCGACGACCAGGCGCTGGCGATACAGGCCATCGCCGCCGAGAACCTCGGAGACTCCGAGCTTGCAGAAGAGCTTTTCGAGCGGCTCGGCGACTGGGACGACGACGAAACCGCGGTCGGCGAAGCCCGCTCGCGATACTACCTGGCTGGCGAGCTGGCACGCATTCGAGGCGACTACGACGATGCGATCGCCTCCTTCAAGGAAGCCGAGTCGATGCTGGCTCCGCGGGGCCCGCAGGGAATCCACGCGGTCGTCTGGTACGGACTGGCAACCGCGTACCGGGAGTCGGGCGAGAACGAGGAAGCGGCGTTCTGGTACAAACGCCTGGCGGAGTCCACGGCGGAGCGATTGTTTCATCCCGTCCCGTACGTGCGCAGCCACTTCTTCCTCGGCGAGCTCTACCAGGCGCGCGGCGACGACGAGCGGGCCCGCTCTCACTACCGCCGTTTCCACTCCTTCTGGGAGGACGGCGACCTCGACCGGGAACGCGTCGAACGCGCTGCGCGTCGGCTCGACGACTGAGCCCGGTCACCCCGAGATCCGCACCCGATCGAATCCGTGGAAGGGCTATTTCCAGAAACTTAACGCAGAGGCGCAGAGTAAGAAGACCGCTCGGAGAAGCCTACGAAACAAAGCAAAGAGATCACACGGAACCCCGGAAGAGAGGAACCCCGGAACCTGGAAAAAGGAGCACCGCACCCAATCGAATCCGTGGAAGAACACCCGGAAAATCTCAATGCAAAGGCGCAAAGAAAAGCAGTGCACCCACGCGGTCCGGACCGCAGCTCACAGAATCCGTACGAGGACGAGTCGGCACTACAGCCGCCTTCGCCAAGGCTTCGGCGGCTCGCCGAAATCGGCGGGCGGACAATAACTGAGCCCCACGACGAGACGGGAGATCACAGAGAAATTCAGAAACCGGTTTCCAAGGGCTTAGCTCTCACCAAGCGCCACCCGAGTGCGGGCAAGCGGCGATGGACTCTACTTTTTCTTGACGCGCCGGTTTTCCTGTAGGGCCTCGGCGCGTTGCCGCTCTGCTTCTTCCAGGGCTTGTCGGATAGCCTCTCGAGCCTGCTCGAGCGCCTCCATCCGCTGACGCTGAGCTTCCTGCAGGGCACTCTGGAGTTCGCGCTGAGCCCCTGCGAGCGCGTGCTGGCGCTCTCGGCGGACCTCCTGGAGCACCGCCTCGAGCTCTTGGTGCGCTTGAAGCATCGCCTGGCGTCGCTCGCGGTGTACCTGTTGGAGTGCCGCGTCCATCTCGCGACGCGCTGCCCGGACGGCTTCGCGCACCTCGGCAAGCTACAACGTCATCTTCCGGGGATGCCTTCCGCAGGTCGCCGCGAGCTTCGTCGAGCAGGCGAGTATCGACCACCTCGACACGATCTGCGTCGGGGACATTCGCCCGGCCGCGTTCTTCGTGAGCTTCGCGGGCCCGACTCCCTGAGCGCGCCGGAGACGACCGTGATCGAGCTCCGCGACATCCGAAAGTCCTTCGGGAGCGTCGAAGCTCTCAAGGGTTTGAGCTTCTCGGCGGCGGACGGCCGCATCACCGGGCTCCTGGGCCCGAACGGCGCCGGCAAGACTACGGCGCTCCGAATCCTCTACACCGTGCTGAGACAGGACTCGGGCATCGCGCTCGTGGACGGGCTCGACACGAGAGAGGCTCGTCTCAGGTTCAAAAACGCATCGGGGTCCTTCCCGACGCACGCGGACTCTACCCGCGGCTCACGTCTCGCGAGAACATTCGTTACTTCGGCCGGCTGCACGGCCTCTCGGGTGCCGAGCTCGAGACAAACACGACGGAGCTTCTCGAGCTGCTCGACATGCACGACATCGCGGACCGTCGAACCGAGGGCTTCTCGACCGGCCAGCGGGTCAAGGTCGCCATTGCGCGCGCGCTGGTGCAGCGCCCGAGCAACGTGCTCCTGGACGAGCCGACGAGCGGACTCGATGTGCCATCGACGAGGGCGATGCGGGATTTCATCCGCCGGCTCCGGGACGGCGGAGCCTGCGTCCTATTCTCCTCGCACATCATGCAGGAGGTCTCGGCGCTCTGCGACCACATCGTCGTCATGTCGAAGGGTAGAGTCGCTGCCTCCGGAACACCCGAAGAGCTCCGGCAGCAGACGGGACAGGAGAGTCTCGAGGACGCTTTTGTCGCCGCCATCGGCTCCGAGGAGGGACTCGAATAGTGGCCTTCGTCAACGGCGTCGTTCTCCGCAAGGAGGTGGTCGACAACCTGCGGGATCGTCGATCCCTGGCAGCGGCACTGCTGTATCCGTTTCTGGGCCCGGTGATGATCCTGCTCCTCGTGTTCGCGATCGGAAAGGTGAGCGAAGAGGCGGGGGGTTCGCTCGAGCTCCCGGTCCAGGGACGAGAACATGCTCCGAACCTTCTTCGCTTCCTCGAACAGAACGACGTCGTGGTCCTGGAACCGCCGGCGAACCCGGAAGCGGCGGTGCGGGAAGGCGACGAGGACGTCGTGCTCCTGATCCCCGAGGGTTTCGGTGAAGCATTCCGGTCGGGTGAGCCCGCGAGCGTCCAGCTCGTGGCCGATGAGTCGCGTACCGCTGCACTCGCCTCCATCCGCCGGGCGGAGGCCATCCTGGACGCCTACAGTACGCAGATCGGACGCCTGCGTCTGCAGGCACGCGGCGTCGACCCGCGCATCAGCCGGGCGCTCGACATCGATATCCTCGATCTGTCGACTCCTCAGAGCCAGGCGGCGCGCATCCTGAACATGGCACCCTATCTCATCATCGTCTCCCTGTTCGTCGGGGGCATGTACCTCGCCATCGACTCGACCGCCGGCGAGCGCGAGCGTGGCTCGCTCGAGCCACTGCTCATCAACCCCATCGGCCGTACCGAGCTGGTGTTTGGAAAAGGCGCCGCGATTCTTCTCTTTACCGCGGTCGCGGCGCTCGAGACGCTCGTCGGCTTCGCCATCATTTTTCACTTCGTCCCCATCGAGGAGTACCTCGGCGTACGCCTGAGCCTCGAGCCTCTCGCGCTCGGCTGGATCTTTCTCATCTCCGTTCCGATCATGCTCTTCGCGGTAGCTCTCCAGATGACGATCGCGAGCTACACCAAGAGCTTCAAAGAGGCCCAGAACTACATCTCCGTGATGCTTCTCATACCCGCTCTCCCTGCGATCTTCCTTGCGATCCTCCCGGTGCGCCACGAGGTATGGCTCATGGCGCTTCCCACGGTGGGACAGCAGGTCCTCATCAACCAGATTTTCCGCGGCGAAGTCCTGAGCCTGGTGAACGTCGCGATCTCCTCGGGGGTGACCCTTCTCGCCGCGCTCGCCCTGTTCATTTTCGTCGTCAGACGCTATCGTCGCGAAAGCATCCTGTTCGGTTGACGAGACAAATCCCGGGCGACAAACTCGCCGGGCCGACAGATGTCCAGAGTGCCAGTGGAGCTTTCCCTTGCAGAGTTCGAAGCGGAGCGTGACCGCCTCGCCCTCCTGACTCGAAAAGGAATCGGCATGCCTTTGGCCGGCCTTCTGTACTGGCTGGCCGTCGCAGCCCTGCTGTGGTCTCTGCCTCAGCCGACCGCTCTCGCCTCGAGCTTCGTCGCGACAGCAATCGTCTTTCCGGTCGGGGCTCTGATCACGCGACTTCTCGGCGGTAATCTCTTCGCCAGGAGTGAAATCCTGCCGCCACCGGGAATGCTCCTCGCGGCAGTGCAGCTTTTCTACTGGCCGGTCGTGATCGTCGTGTTCCGCACCGCACCCGACTGGACCCCCTTTGTGATGGCGGTCCTCTTCGGTTCACACTATCTGCCCTACGCCTGGCTGTACCGAAGCCCCGGTTATGGGTTCCTCGCCGTCAAGTCCGCAGTCGCGTTGAGCGTCGCTGTGGTCGTCACGAGAGCCCCTTGCTAATGGCCGCAATCCATGCCGTGGCGGTCTTGCTGCTCTGGCGCGAGATCCAGTCGCTGAGCCGGCGAGACGGGTTGTGAGTGGCTCGCTCACTGTGCTAGTTTTCCGACAATGATCGACGAACAGCTTCTCGCCATTCTCTGCTGTCCCGAGACGAAGCAGCCGGTGAGCCTCATCGACGAGGCCGCCATTCAGCGGGTCAACGAGCGCATCGCCTCCGGTCAGGTGAAGAATCGCGGCGGCGAGACGGTCACCGAGAAGATCGACGGCGGCCTCCTTCGCGAGGACGGCAAGTTTCTCTATCCCATCCGCGAGTCCATTCCCATCATGCTCATCGACGAAGCTCTCCCCTTCGAAGAGCCCCCCGCCTAAGTGTCCTGACCCCTCCGTTTCGCGGACCTCCTGGCCTCCCCATGGAACCTTCCGGCCCCCAACTCCGTTCTCCCTGAGAGCGATGTCCCGTGCCTTCACTCGAAAGGACCATCCGAATGAGCTCGACCGAGAAGAGAGAAACAACCAGTGGTGACTCAATCTTTTACAAGCTCTGGAGAAATGTTCGCTACGAGGCACGGCATCTCACCAAGAGCCCCGGGTTCACGCTCACGGCGATCCTCTCGCTGGCGCTCGGGATCGGTGCCAATACCGCGATTTTCAGTCTGGTCAACGCGATCCTCCTGCGCGAGCTTCCCATCGTTCAACCCGAGGAGCTGGTCGACGTCTATATCTCGAGACCCGACTTCCAGCACAACGTTTTTTCCTATCCCGACTACGAGGACTTCCGGGACGGTACGGAGCAGGTTTTCTCGGACGTCTCCGCCTCCCGTATCGCCCTGACGCAGATCGACCGGAACGGAAACGTCGAGATGCAGCCCGGCGAAGTCGTGACCGGGAACTACTTCCGACTCCTGGGGATCGAAGCGGCGGTCGGAAGGACGCTGCTGCCGGAGGATGACGTTCGTCCGGGCGCGCACCCCGTCGTCGTGCTCGGTCATGCCTATTGGCAGAGCGCCTACGGCGGCGATCCCGCCGCGGTCGGTCAGGAGGTGCGGCTCGGTGGCCGACCGTATTCCATCGTAGGCGTAGCGCCGGCGGACTATCCGGGGAACCTCCGGGGGCTAGTGCCCGTCGTCTTCGTCCCGATGATGATGGTCGACGAGATCCAGCCGAGCGATTCGAGCGAGCTCGAGAACCGCGGCAACCACTCGTTGTTCGTAAAGGCCCGCCGCCGTTCCGGCGTCTCGATGGTTCAAGCGCAGGCCGCCGCGGACGGTGTTTCGGGGCGCTTGAGCGAGCTCGCACCTCGAAGCTGGGATACCCGGGCAGAGTTTCTTCTGATCCCGACCGAGAGTGTGATTCTCTATCCACCCTTCGATCGGTTCGTGTGCGCCTCCGCCTGGCTACTCACGACCGTCGTGAGCCTCGTCCTCTTCATGGCCTGTATCAATCTGGCCAGCTTCCTGCTCGCACGAGGTCTCGATCGGCGCAAGGAGATCGCCCTCCGCCTGGCCCTTGGCGCGCGACGTCGTCACCTCGTCGCCCAGCTATTGACCGAGACCGCGCTTCTCGGGCTGCTCGGCGGGCTGGCCGGAATCGCGCTGGCGGTCGGGCTGCTTCGGGTCCTGGTGGCGGCGGACCTGCCTCTGCCGCTTCCCGTCACGCTGGACCTGAGTCTCGACGCCACGGTACTGGGTTTCAGCCTGGCGATCTCGATTCTCGCTGGCCTGTTCCTGGGACTGGCGCCGGCGCTGCAGACCACGAACCCGGCCGTCGCTACGACGCTCAAGGACGAGACGACGGGCCACGAGCGAGGCAAGAAGCTCTTTCTGCGAAACGCGCTGGTGGTGCTTCAGGTCGCGGTCTCGGTCGTGCTCCTGGTCTGCGCCGGGCTCTTCGTCCGTAGCTTCGACCGAATCCAGTCGGTCGATCCGGGCTTCGGCCGTGAGCCTTCGGCCCTTCTGTCCTTCATGATGCCCACGACCCGCTACTCGGAAGAAGAGGGGCACCTCTTCGTTCGCGGCATGCTGGATCGGTTTCGAGAGCTTCCCGGCGTCGAAGCGGTGGGTCTCACCGGCAACCTTCACTTGAATACGCTCAGCACCCAAACGATGGCCGTCAACGTGGACGGCGTGGAGCCTCCTCCCGATCGTGAGGCCCACAGCGCGGACCTGGCCACGGTCGACGCCGGTTTTTTCGAGGCGGCCGGGATAGGCATTCTCGAGGGACGTAACTTCGAGGACTATGACCGCCCGGACGGCCAACCGGTGGCCATCATCAACCGGGCGATGGCCGAGAAGTTCTGGCCGGGAAGGGATGCGGTAGGACGGATGATTCGCCGCCCCAACGCCGAAGATCTGCTGGTCGTCGGTATCGCCGCCACCGCGAAGATTCGCTCCATCGGCGAAGACCCGAGAGCCTTCGTCTACCGACCCTACAGCCAGAACTACACCACGTTTCTGACCGTCGTGGCGCGAACGACAGCGGACCCCGAACGGACCGCGCTCGACCTCATGGCCGTGTCACGCGAGCTCGACCCGGAGATCTGGATCTGGGAGGCGAAGTCCATGGCGCGACACCTGGGCATCGTTCTCCTGCCCGCCCGCCTGTCCGCTCTTCTTCTCTCGGTATTCGGCGGCCTCGCTCTTGCACTGGCCAGCATCGGCCTCTACGGGATCGTGAGCTACACTGTCTCGAGGCGCACGCGAGAGGTCGGGATCCGCATGTCCCTCGGCGCGAATACCGGCAGCGTGGTCGGCCTTTTGATGGGAAGCGGATTGAAGCTCGTCGCCGCCGGCGGCGCGGTCGGAATCGTGCTGGCGGTAGCAGCCTCACGCCTGCTGTCCGGACTCCTGTTCCGGGTCAGTGCCTTCGATCCCTTTACATTCATCGCAGCCCCCGTCGTCCTTGCGCTCGCTGCCATTGTGGCAGCGTTCCTCCCGGCGCGACGGGCGAGTCGCGTCGATCCGGTCGCCGCTCTGCGAACCGAGTAGCTCCGGTGGATTAACTTCTAATCTCCGGTTGCGGGGTTGCGCCCATATATGGTACTACCACATATGGGCAAAACATCTATGATCCGCAAAGAGCTCAAGAAGGGTGCGGTAGAGCTGCTGGTGCTGTCGATTCTCGAAGACGCGCCCCGGCACGGATACGAGATCGGGAAGCTCATCGAGGAGCGCTCCGAAGGCGAGCTTCGGTTTCACATCGCTTCGCTCTACCCGATTCTCTACCGCCTCGAACGGCGCGGCTGGATCCGCGGAAGCTGGGAGCGCAAACCGCAAGGCCGGAGGCGACGGAAATACGAGCTGACGTCGGAAGGCCAGAGAGCGCTGGCCGACGAGCTCTCGAGCTTCCGCTCCTTCATCTCCGCCGTCGAACGCATCGCGAGGCTCCGCCATGCCTGACTGGCTCGCTCTCGTCCGTGGTCGACTTTCGCGGCTGGACGTGAGCCCGGATCGAGAAGAGGAGATCCTGGAAGAGCTGGCCACCCATCTCGAGGAGACTTTCGAGGATGCTCGCGCGAAGGGCCTTTCTCACGACGAGGCGCTCGTACGAGCCCTCGAAGAGGTCGACCCGGCGGCAGCGGAAGCCATCTCGAAAGCGGTGGGGCCCGCACCGCAACCGACATGGCGCATGTGCCGCCCGAACCTCGGTCTCGCACAGGATTTGCGTTATGCGGTGCGCACGCTCGCAGGCAACCCCGGGTTTACCCTTCTTGCAACACTGGCACTCGCGCTCGGGATTGGCGCCAATACCGTGGCCTTCACGTTCGCCCACACTTTCCTGCTGAAACGCCTGCCGGTCACCGAGCCGGAGCGCCTCGTGCGCCTCTACAGCAACCAGGCGGCCGGCGGGTTCGAGTACGCGGCCACCTCCTATCCCGACTTTCTCGAGATGCGCGAGCAGACAGCCCTCTTCGACGACGTACTCGCGGACAAGTTGATCCCGTTGAACCTGGGCCGAGCGGCGGGCAACGAGCGCATCTGGGGCTACCTCGTGAGCGGCAACTTCTTCTCGGCGTTGGGCCTTTCGCCCGCCGCAGGACGATTCTTCCAGGGGGATGAGGGTGAGGTAGCCGAAAAAGGTCCGGTGCTCGTATTGAGCTACGGCTTCTGGCAGCGCGCTTTCGGAGGTCGTGCCGACGCGATTGGCGAAACCGTTCGGCTCAACGGGAAGCCCTTCACCATCATCGGGATCGCCCCCGAGGGATTCAACGGGACGATGACCGGGCTGCGCGCCGAGCTGTTCGCCCCCGCCACGATGGTGCCGGTTCTCATGCCGGGAGTCGACATCACGATTCGGCACAACCGAAGCTATATGGTGATCGGTCGTCTGGCCCGAGGCGTCAGCCTCGAGGCAGCGCGCTCCGGGCTCGCCGTTCTGGCCAGGAGGCTTCAGCGGAGCTACCCGGACTCGAACACCGGGCTCGAGTTTGTGTTGCTGCCGGAGGAGCAGGGGAGCGTTCACCCCGCAATGCGCGGGGGATTCGTCGGCTTCTCCGGGGTTTTACTCATCGTCGGCGGTCTCGTGTTGCTGCTCGCCTGTGCCAACGTGGCGGGACTCCTTCTGACCCGGGCGGCGCATCGCCGTCGCGAAGTGAGCCTGCGCGTCGCGCTCGGTGCGAGCCGGCGCCGTATCCTCCGGCAGCTTCTGACCGAGAGCCTGGTGCTGTCCTTTTTCGCCAGTCTGTGTGGGCTCGCGCTGGCCTGGGGCGTGATGCAGGTCCTCACGTCCCTGAGTCCGCCCACCTCGGTCCCTCTTTTACATGCCGCTCTCGCTCGAGGGGCGGATTCTGGCCTTCACTGCCCTGCTCGGCATCGCGACCGGCGTGCTATTCGGTCTCGTGCCGGCGCTACACGCCTCACGAAGCGACCTCGTTCCCGCACTCAAGGAAACGGCCGGACTGGCCGGAGCCGGCCGCGCGCGACCTCTCCGTCTGCTGGTCATGGCCCAGATGGTTGTGTCCACCGTGGCGCTCGTCACCGCTGGTTTGTTCGTGCGGAGCCTGGCGAGTGCTCAGACCATCGACGTCGGTTTCGACCCCGAGGGCATCGTCCTGACCGCCGTCGACCTCGACCTGCAGGGCTATGAGCTCGAAGACGGCCGGTTGTTCTTTCGCGAACTGACCGAGCGGGTCGAAACGCTGCCGGGGGTCGTGTCGGTCGGGCTCGTGGAGAACGTCCCGTTCGACCTCGACGTCGAGCAGCATTCGATGGCGCCCGAAGGATACGAACCGCCACCGAACCAGGGTCTGCCCGTCATCGATCGCAATGTCGTCACCCATTCCTACTTCGAGACGATGCGCATTCCGTTGCTTTCGGGACGCGACTTCACCGACGAGGACGACGCGGAGGCGCCACCGGTGGGCATCGTGAACGAAGCCCTCGCCGAGCGCTTCTGGCCGAACGAAAACGCCATCGGAAAGTTTGTGGGGCAGCCGGGCCGAATGTACGAGGTCGTCGGGGTCGTGGAGACGGGAAAGTACTTGTTTCTGAGCGAGGATCCGAAGCCGCTGTTCTACTATCCGTTCCTTCAGCGCGCCAGCCTGGAGATGACGCTCGTCATCCGCACCAGCTCCCGCCCCGAGTCGCTTCTTGCCGCGGTGCGAAACCGGGTGCACGAGATGGACCCTGCACTTCCGGTCTTCAAGGTGAAGACGATGGAGGAGCACCTGGAATTCGCGCTCGCACCGGCCAGGGCCGGCGCCGCTTTTCTCGGATCTTTCGGGCTCCTCGCCCTGGTGCTCGCCTCGGTGGGCCTCTACGGCGTTCTCGCTTTCACCGTGGCCGCGCGCACGAGCGAGATCGGAATCCGGCGCGCACTCGGTGCGCAGAGTCGAGACGTGTTCGGGCCGGTCGTGAGAGAGGGTCTGGTGCTCGCTCTCTCCGGCCTGATTCTGGGAGTTGTGGCGAGTGTCTTCGTGTCTCGACTCACCGCCAGCGTGCTCTACGGGATCGATGGGAACGATCCCTGGGCCTTCTCGCTGGCGATCCTCGTGCTCCTGTTGACGGCGCTCGCCGCCAGCTACGTTCCGGCACGCCGCGCCGCGCGCGTGGACCCCATCACCGCTCTCCGCTACGAATGAACCGTCGGCACTGATACGCTTCGGTGCGTGAAGGAGACCCGGGTCGTCATCGTCGGAGGCGGCTTCGGGGGACTCTATGCAGCGAAGTCATTGAAGCGTGCGCCGGTCGATCTCACCCTCATCGACCGACGGAACTTCCACCTGTTCCAGCCGCTCCTCTACCAGGTCGCGATGGGCGACCTTTCGCCCGCCGATATTGCAGCGCCGCTTCGATCGATCCTCCGTCGACAAAAGAACACACGCGTTCTCAAAGCGGAAGTGGTGGATTTCGACCCCGCTCGCAAGAGGGTTCAGCTGAGAGACGGCTCGGTCGACTACGACTATCTCGTTCTCGCCACCGGTGCCACCCACCACTACTTCGGCCACCCGGAGTGGCGCAGAGTTGCCCCCGGGCTCAAGACGGTGGAGGATGCCCTCGGTATCCGAGCAAAAGTTCTGGAGTGCTTCGAGCTGGCGGAGCGAGAGTCCGATCCGGCAAGACGGGAAGCACTCCTGACGTTCGCCATCGTGGGTGGTGGACCCACCGGATGCGAGCTGGCGGGTGCCCTTGGCGAGCTGGCCCACCAGACGCTCAAGAACGATTTCCGCAACATCGACCCGCGTCGGACATCCTGCTCATCGAGGGCGCCGATCGAATTCTTCTGACCTATCCGGAGACACTGGCCGAGAAAGCCACCCGCGCGCTGAGAAGCCTCGGCGTCGACGTACGCACCGCCACTCTGGTCACAGACATCCAGAACGGTCGGCTCGTTGTCCGATCCGGCGACGAGGAAACGTCACTCCCGGTCCACACCGTCCTGTGGGCTGCCGGTGTCGCGGCGTCACCCATCGGCGCAAAGATCGCGGAGCGTACCGGCGCCCGGCTCGACAGAATCGGCCGCGTCCTCGTCGAGCCCGATCTCAGCATCGAGGGTCATCCCGAAATCTTTGTCATCGGAGACCTTGCCTCGTTCCGTCAGGACGACGGGCTCCTCCCCGGTGTGGCGCCGGTGGCGATGCAGCAGGGACGGCACGTATCGGAGGCCATCCGAGCACGTATTGAGAGTCGTGAGGCGAGACCCTTCCGCTATCGCGACCGGGGGAGCCTGGCGGTCATCGGTCGTGCGCGCGCGGTGGCCCTTCTCGGGGGATACGCCTTCTGGGGCTATCCGGCCTGGCTGCTCTGGTTGTTCGTGCACCTGATGTACTTGATCGAGTTCGAGAATCGGCTCATCGTGCTCATCCAGTGGGCATGGAAGTACGTCACCCGCAACCGTCGGGCGCGACTCATCACCAAAATGCAACCGGAACCCGAGCCCTGAACTGGACCGGCCCCAACTCGCGGAAATGGATCTGCCGCCGTCCGCCGCCGGCGGCTAATATTCCGTCCAACACAAGGAGGAAGGAATGTCACAGCGACCCGAGCCCAACGAGTACGCCGAGTACTACGGGCGCTACATCGAGAAAGTACCGGACGGCGACATCGTCGAGATTCTCAGCCGGCAGGTCGAAGAGACGGTGGAGCTTCTGGCAATCCCGCCGGAGCGGGAGACGTATCGCTACGCTGCCGGCAAATGGAGCGTGCGGGAGGTCGTCGGCCACATGACGGACGTCGAGCGCGTTTTTGCCCTGCGCGCCCTCGCATTCGCTCGCAAGGACCCCGCCGCGCTGCCGTCCTTCGAGCAGGACGACTACGCCGCGACGGCGGGGGCTCACGAACGAGCTCTCCCGGAGCTCGCGGACGAGTACCGGAAGGTGAGGGCCTCGAACGTAGCGATGTTCCAGAGCTTCACCAAGGAGGCATGGGCTCGGGCAGGTGTCGCGAGCGGCTGCACGTTCACCGTCCGGGCCGTCGCGTGGATCGTGGCCGGCCACGAGCTCCACCATCGCGAGGTGCTCGAGACCCGATATCTCTAGTGCATCATCGCGCGCTCACTCCTCGTTCCCGCCTTGCTCGGCGAGCGAGCAATTGCTGCGAAAGTTCACCGGGGTGGTCGTGAGCTCCGAGAAGATTCAAAGCTTGGTAGGCGCCGATGGGAAAAAGGCGGAGGGTTTTTCGAAAGAGCCTGCGAACGAGGTGGAAGCTGGAACGGGCAGACGCCATAAGGGACCGCTGTACATAGGGATAGACGGCGGGATGGTATTCGTGGACGGCCGCTGGCAGGAAGTCAAGCTAGGCTGCCTTTATACCGAGCAAGGGCGTGTGCAGAGCAAGCTCGGACGCGGAGAGTTGACCGAACGACAGGTCGTAGGGGTTCGAGGTAGCCCCGAAGCACTCGGCGAGGTTTTGTGGCCTCGCTCTTGCTCAATGGGGGCGGAGTCTCGCAAGGTCGTCATCCTGGGTGACGGTGCGCCGTGGATTTGGAATCTTGCGGAGGAGCTGTTCACCGATCGAGTCGAGATCCTTGATTGGTATCACGCCGACGAGAATATCAGCCCTGTGGCACGGGTGGTTTTCGGCGAAGGCACCGACGAAGCCGCACAGTGGCGCAAATCGCAACTCGACCGTCTATACGAAGACGCCGTGGATGAGGTGATCGAGGGTTTGCGGTTTCTGAAAAAGCGTCATCGTTCCAAAGACGAAGAGATCGACAAGCTCACCGGCTACCTCGAGAGAAACGGGCATCGAATGAAATACAGAACGTTTCGACAAAGCGGCTACTACATCGGCAGCGGTGCCGTGGAAAGTGCCGTGAGCCACGTTATGCAACAAAGGATGAAGCGAGTCGGGATGAGATGGCACGCCGCTGGGGCCGATGCAATGCTCGCACTGCGCTGTGTCTTCCGAAGCACGGGCGCCTGGGATTCGTTCTGGAACTATCGAAAACAGGTCGCATGAACGGAAGTCGATTGCGCCCCTCGCGGTTGAAATCCGACCCCTTATTAGTGTATAAGATATGCTTCTACAAGTCGGTCCCCCCTCTCCCTTGAGGAGGCGCGCTATAACTGATTTCTCGGTTTCGTAGCTGAACGCCCGTACGGGGATCGCGTCCAACGCCGCGCCGAAGGCGCGAGACGAGGAGGCCCGTTTATGAAGCTGCTCAAGATCGCCCGTATTCCGGCAGTGACGATCGGAACCGAGGCCACGGTCCGACACGCCGTGGAAACCATGGTCGACCATGGTGCCGGCGCAGTCGTGGTGGTTGAGAACCGCTCGGCGAACGGCATCTTCACCGCCAGCGATCTCCTGAAGCGTGTGGTGGCGAAAGGCAGCCGCCTGGATGAGACCCCCATCCGCAAGGTGATGACCTCGCCGCCCATCGTTGCCGACGGAAACATGCATCCTCGCGAAGCTCTCGCGATCATGGCGAGCAACCATATTCGCCACCTTCCGATCGTCGACCGCGAGGGGCGCGTCGCCGGGATGCTGTCGACGCGACACCTGTTGAGGAACATGGTCGAGGAGCTGTCGCAGGAGATTCACTCGCTCGACGCCTACTTCTGCGCCGACGGCATCGGCGGATGATCGCGACTCGTACCGTTCCAACTCTTCCACACCGAGCTCAACTCCGCCCGGCAGGGTCACCTGAGTGAGTAAACCCCAGCCCAGGTTCTGCACCGGAACCGCAGGTGATATTGTGCTTGCTCATCGCAGCGATGAACGCCTCGACGTCATCGCGCATGAGATCGAACTCGTGCACGTCGTTCTTGCTGGATGGATGGACAGCTACTTCCGCCGGAGGCAAACCAAAGATGAGCCATCCGTCCCCGACGTCGACATTCGGCAGCTCGAGAACGTCGCGCAGAAAGGCACGGTCTGCATCAGGACTCTTGCTGTAGATGATCGAATGTGCACCGCTGATCATGGCCGGTTCTCCTCTCTCCGCTGCTCGCTATTCTACGACGAACTGCTCGAGAGAGATTCGGATCCAAGCAGTCACAACCTGCCCTCGAAGGCTTGGGGATAGTCGCCATTCGCCCGGGAGACCCTGGTTGGGGAGAACCAAGGGTGTGTCGGAGGCAATGGGGGAACCCGGGTGAATGCGACTACACCCGAGCCGCGCCAACTTGAAAAGACACCGGAGGCAGTTCCTTTCGAAATGTGGATCCACTACAACATGTAACGTCTTCATCGAGGGTCCATTCGCGGGTGAGCCCATCCGGGTGGAAGAGGAAGAGACGGAACGCTCGGATGGGTCCCACCCGTTTTTTTTGGCATCTGACTAACCGCTCAGAAAGTCCCGCAGAAGGTTCTTCGAGACCTCGAGGCGATACAGACGCGTCGAGCGTAAGTCGTCAATGGGTGAAACGTCCTCTTCCAGAAGACGAACGGCGCCCTCGACGACACGCGACGTCAGTTTCTTTCCTCGAACGTAGTCCTCGACGCTCGGTAGACGGCGAACGGTGGGCGCCATGCTTCCCAGTGCGAAGCGGAGCTCGCGCACTCGACCATCGCGATGCCGCCACATCAGACCTGCGACGACCGTCTTCGAGATGGCCGACGCCGCCCGCGTTCCAACTTTGCGAAAAAGCGAGCGGTAGGGACGAGGCTTCGGGAAATCGATTTCTACCGAGGTGATGAGCTCGCCGGGCGCGATCGTCGTCCGCTTGACGCCGGCGAAGACCTCCAGGATGGGCAGCATTCTTCGTCCGCGCACCGAAGCAAGCTGCACGCACGCGTCGTACACCGCGAGCGGTGGAAAAGTATCTCCTGCGGGCGACGCATTGGCGATATTTCCGCCGAGCGTTCCTCGTCCCTGAATCTGCCGTCCGCCTATCGTGGCCGCCGCCTGCACCAGGAGTGGAAACCTCTTCGTCAGGAGCCCGTGTTGCTGGATCTGCCAGTGAGTGACCAGGCTACCGATGCGCAGGCCTGTTCCGGTTTCGGCAATGCGGCGCCACGAACGGATCGACGAGAGGTCGAGGATCCTATTGTTGTTCGCCTGACCGGCGTTCCAGGACACCATGAAATCCGTTCCGCCGGCCAGAGGCACGGCGTCGGGGTGACGGTCGAGCGCTGCAATGGCTTCTGCCGGCCTGCGCGGCCGCATCACCGTCATGGTGTCCGGATCACCTCTCATTTCTTTCTCCCGCTGCGGATCGCATCGCGAGAGGCTCGGCGCGCATCTTGGAGAGCCTCCGCGACCGATCGAACGATGTGCTGATAACCGGTACAACGACACAAGTTGCCGGCCAGGACCGTGCGGATAGCTTCGGGGTCATCCGAGCCGCCCCCGCGGAGGTGGACCCATGCGGCCACGATCATTCCCGGCGTGCAGATGCCACACTGAGCGCCCCCCTCGGCGAGAAACGACTCCTGGAGGGGATGGAGCGATTCGGGCGATCCCAGGCTCTCGATGGTCTCGATTCGGGCGCCCTCGACCTGGCAGACCGGTACGAGACAGGCGTTCACCGGCTCGCCGTTCACCACAACCGTACAGGCTCCGCACTCACCCTCACCACATCCCTCTTTGGTTCCTGTGAGAACGAAGTCCTCTCGCAGGACATCGATCAGGCGCTTGAAGCTCGGCCCCCGGAACGTGCGGCGCTTACGGTTGACGGTGAGTCGGATCAAGGAAGCCCTCCAGAATGCGCTCGGGGAGAATGGGGAGCTCCGTGATGAAGAGCCCCGTCGCGTCGTGGATGGCCGCGGCGACCGCGGGCGCCGGAACGTCCATCGGGAGCTCACCCACACCCTTCGCACCGAAAGGTCCTCGCGAGTACGGGCTCTCGACGATCTCGACGGAGATGGGCGGCGTGTCGAGAGTCGTGGGGATGATGTAGTTGGTGAACTGTGCATTCTGCATGACACCCTCGTCGAACACGGCGTTCTCGAGCAGCGCGTAGCCGAGACCCTGGACGGTTCCACCGAGGATCTGCCCCTCGACGAGGAGAGGGTTGATCGCTTTGCCAACGTCCTGGGCGGTCGTGATGTGCCGCACCCGCACCTCGTAGGTCAGCTTGTCCACCTCCAGATCCACCGCCATCGCCGCATAGCTGTAGACGCCGTAGGCATCGCCGCGATAGCTCTCGTCGTCCCACGAGATGTCCGAGGGTTTCTCGTATCGTGCGACGAAGCGGATCGCGGGTTGCTCGCCGCACAACTTCCTGGCGGTGCGTCTCAGGCGCGCTCGATCCACCGGCCAGACGAGGCCCGCCTCCGAGAGTGCCCTCTTCATATCCGTTGCGGTTCGTTGCAGAAGCCTCCCCACGATCATGCAAGTACGGCTCGCGACGGTCGGTCCGCTGTCCGGGACTTTGCTCGTATCCGGCGCCTCGACGTCGACCCACTCGTACGGGATCTCGAGCGTGTCGGCCACGATCTGTGCGAACATGCTCGTCGTGCCCTGACCGATCTCGGTCGATGCCGCATCGACCCGGACCTCGCCTCCCTCGTGTGAGCGAAAGAGCGGCACGGCTCGCCAGATAGACCTCACCGCCACCGGTGAACCCGGCGCCGTGAAAGACCGTGGCGAGCCCGACACCGCGCCAGGTGGGATTCGAGCGCTTGCGATTCCAGCGCGCGTAGTTCTTCTTCTTCTTTTCGAAGCGGCTCCTGGCCACCGTTTTCTCGAGGACACTGGCCGCCCCCACACTTTCATCGAGACGCTGACCCGTGGCGGTGAGAGAACCCTCGCGGAACAAGTTTCGGCGACGAAGCGTGAGCGAGTCGACGCCTAGCTTCTCGGCGATCTTCTCCATGTGGAGCTCTGCGGCAAACAGAGTTTGTGGAGCGCCAAAGCCGCGAAACGCGCCATTGGGCGGGGTGTTGGTCGCCACGGTGCGGCCCACGATGCGGACGTTCTCACACTCGTAGGGGCCGGACGCGTGAAGGATGCCGCGCCAAAGCACGACCGGTGACAGGGTCACGTAGGCGCCGCCGTCCATGACGACGTCGATGTCTTGGGCGACCAGACGACCGTCACGGGTCACACCCGTCCGGTGTCGCACGCGCGCCGGGTGGCGCTTGGTGGTCGCCAGCATGTCCTCGTGACGGTCGTAGATCAGTTTGACCGGGCGGCCCGATCGGACCGCGAGAAGAGCCGCATGACCGGCGATCACGTTCGGATACTCCTCCTTGCCACCGAAGCCGCCACCGGTTGTCGCCTGAACGATGCGAATCTTGTCATCGGGCCTGGCGAACAACGGCTTCATCGCCTTGTGTACGTAGTAGGGGCACTGCATGGAGCCGAGAATGACCAGCGTTCCGTCCTTCTCCTGCCAGGCGGCGACACCGTTGTTCTCGATGTAGGCCTGCTCTTGATGAGGGACCCGATACTCCCCCTCCACAATGAGGTCCGCGCGCCGGAAGCCTTCTGCGAGATCGCCTTTGGATATCTCGAACCGCTTGAAGATGTTGTCCGGTCCATACAGCACGGCTTTCCGCGCAAGAGATTCATCGACGGTCAGCACAGCATCGAGAGGCTCGTACATGACCTCGATATGCGAGAGCGCCTCGTAGGCGCTCTCCCGGCGCGCGTGCCCCACGACGAGTATCGGCTCTTCGGCGTGCCGCACGATTGTGTCAGCGAGAAGCGGTTGGTCGCGCTCGATGAGGAACACCTCGTTCTCGCCAGGGATGTCCCTGGCGCTCGCCGTGACGAACTCATGCCACGGAAAGTCCGGGTCGAAGCGGACGCTGCGGATCCGGCCGCGGGGAATGGAAGAGCGCAGCGTAACAGCGTGGAGACAGTTCGGGAGGTGGTAGGCGTCGATATATTTGGCGAGCCCGCAGAGCTTTTCGGGACCTTCCTTGCGTGGTGAGTCCCGCCCGACGCTCGCCATCACCGGATCTTACACGACGAGCCCACGTGGCGCGGGAGAGCTCTCAGTCTGCTCTGCGACGCTTGCGAAGGAGATTGAAGGGCCAGCCCCAGAGCGTCGCCTGGCTGTGAGGCGCGAAGTGGCGTTTCGACCAGTCCGAGCCCACGACGACCAGCATGCCGTAGAACAGCATGCCGCTAACAATAATGATATCGACAGCAGGTGTCTGCGGCCAGGTCATGACCTGCGCGGTAGGAGCGGCGAGGGCCATCCAGTCCCAGGAGAAGTGAAGAACGGCGGCGAAGGCGACGGAGCCGACCAGCCGGGCGGGCCAGTGAGGAATTCTCATTCGCGCCATTCCCACGCCGAACCCCGTGATCCCGCCCATGATGAGATGCCCCAGAAGCCGCACCAGCTCCACCGGAAAGCTGAGGAAGAAGCTCGGCTGACGGAACTGTCCAATCACATGAAACGATTCCTCGAGTCCCATGCCGAGCCCGACAATAGAACCGTAGATGATCCCGTCCATGGGATCGTTGAACTCGCGACGAAAGAGAAGCGCAATGGCGACGACCGTGCCCAGCCGCGCCAACTCCTCGACGACGGCCGCTACGGCGGCCGCGCTGCCCAGCGAGGCTGCGACCTGCCGAAGGAGAATCATCTCGATTTCTCCCAGGAATCGCATCACGAGCACGCCCAGACCTGCGGCCAGGAGCAGCATGAGCCACGGCTCCCGCTCGTAGAGGTCGTAGCGATACACGAGGATTGCCGCGAGAAACGCGCAGAATGCGACGGTCAGATAGAGGAGCATCGAAGAGACAGTCTACCGAGCGGTGCGCGTCGAGGCCACCGGTGTCGAGGCGCGTCTTTATCGACCAAGAGAATCTGGTAGCGGGGGGCGGACTTGAACCGCCGACCTAAGGGTTATGAGTCCTTCGCTCTAACCAACTGAGCTACCCCGCCACAAGTGCTTGCGGCTCCACTGCTTGGCAGGCCTCGAATAGCGTAGCACCAACTCGTGGCGCTTCCAAGCTACACGGATCGCACGATCGCACGCTGGGGTCCCCACAGTTACGCACATCATGCCAGCCGGAAAAGGATCGGTCCGGATGACAGCACCAAAAATGGCGTCGGCCTTTCACCGACAGGACGAGCGGGTTCGAGCACTAGGCCAAACGTCTCGCTGGACTTCACTGGACTGGGGCGGGCTCGTTGAGGCATGATGTGTGCCTCCAACCACGGTAACCGGGGAGACCCAACCTCCCTGGGCGGCGGAGCTGGGCCGTCCGGGGGTGAGTGCCGAACCGGGGGGACAGACGCCGTTGAGTCGCTGCATCGGAATCGACCTCGGGACGAGCACCGCATGTGTGGCGGTGGTCGACGCGGAATCCCCACGGGTCATCCCAGCCAGTGACGGCTCGCGCCTCATTCCCACCGTGGTGGCGCGCTCGCAGACCGGCGAGTGGCTGGTGGGTCAGCGCGCACAACGCCATGCCGCAACGAACCCTCAACAGTCGGCGTTCGACCTCCTGCGGCTCTTTGGACGCCGCTTCGATTCCCCCGAGATCAAGATAGCGGCCGCTTTCCAGCCCTTCGACGTCGTCAGAGGCCCCAAGGGCGAGGCCTTTCTCCGAATGGGGGGTGAGGACTACAGCCCGGCCGGTCTCTGTGCGCTCGTGCTCCGGGACCTGAGAGTGGCGGCCGAGGAGTTCTTGTCCGAGCCCGTCCAGAACGTGGTCCTCTCCGTACCTGCCGGCTTCAACATGCGCAAGCGCCAGCTCCTGATGGATGCGGCGCGCATCGCTGGACTCCGCACGCTGCGCTTGATCGTGGCCCCCGCTGCCGCGGCGCTCGCCTACGGTGCTCGACGTCGAGTCAAGGGCCGCCTGGCCATCTGCGATCTCGGCGGCGGGAGCCTCGATGTCGCCTTCCTCGAGATCGAAGACGAGAGCTACAAAGTTCTAGCGACACGGGGAGATCGTTTCGGAGGGGAGGATTTCGACCAGCTCATCGCCCAGCGTCTGCTCGACGGGTTCCATCGTGATTTCGAGATCGACCTCACTCGAGACCGTCTGGCGTTGTATCGGCTCAAGGAAGCCGGAGAGAGGGCTCGCATCGACCTCACCCACATCGACCAGAGCGAGATCGACCTGCCGTTCATCGCCAGCGATAAGGAGGGTGCCAAGCACCTGCACTCCGTTCTCGACCGCCGGCGTTTCGATCCGTTGGTCGAGCCCATGCTGGAGCGACTGCGCCGAGTTTGTGAGCAGGTTTTCGCAGCCACCGGACTCGGTCCGCGCGACATCGACGAGGTCATTACCGTCGGAGGCCTCACCCGCACTCCGGTCGTGTTCGAGACGATACGCCGAGTGTTCGAACGAGAGCCAAAGCGGGGGGTGAACCCGGACGAGGCGGTCGCGCTGGGCGCCGCCGTGCAGGCGGGCCAGTTCCAGCCTCATCAGACGCATCGCTCGCTCACCGACGTGACCGCCTGTCCTCTGGGAATCGAGACCGAGGACGGCCGGTTTATCCCCATCGTGGGACGAAGCTCTCCGTTCCCGGTGTCGGCGAGCCAGACCTTCACCGCAACCCCGAGCGAGAGCTACCGCGTCCGCCTGTGGGTGGTGGAAGAAGAAACACCCAACGAACAGAACGTCACGCTCGGCGGGCTGGACCTCGAGCTTCCCAACGGTGACGAAAGCATCGGGGACGCCATTCTCGACGTCACCATCGTAGCGGATGGCAGTGGAGCGCTCCGGGTGTCCGCCGAGGCCGTCGCGAGCGGCTCGCATCGTGAGTCAACGGTCTACCCCCCCAAAGGACTTGCCGCCGAGGACGTCGAGCGATACCGACGTGAGTTCGACTCCGCCGCCGAACGCGACCGTTCGGAGCTCGAGCGAGCCCGGGCATCGCTCTCGAGCCTCCTCACGAGCGTGCTGCAGAGCTACGCCCTGTTGTCCCGACAGCGGCCGCGTAAAACGAACCCGGGATCGAAGCGATTCTCGAACAAGCCAAGCAAGCCCTCGATGGAACCCCGGCCAACATCAAGGCAGTGATGGCGCGGCTCGAAACGACGGCAGAAACGCTGGCACAACGAATGGGCCGGGTGGAGCAGACCAGCGGCGAAGAAGTCGGCTCTCGCTTCGACGAGCTGCCGAGCTTCGACGAGACCATTCCGGACTTGACGGACGACGAACTCGTCGAGATGACGACCACGGAAGGCGTGACTCCGGACACCCTTCGGCTCATCGGCAACAACCTGGCCTGGGCGTCGCGATATCCGGTGGCGAAAGCGCTCGTTCTCAATCCGAAGACGCCTCCTGAGATCTCGATGAAGCTCGTCGACCGCCTGGAGCAGCCCGACCTCGAGAACCTGGAGAGTGACCAGCGACTGCCCAAAGTGTTGCGGGATCAGGCGAGGTCTCTGATGGGACCCCAACCCTGACTGACGATTGTGGAGAAAACATAACGCAAACCGCCTTCGTCAAGGCTTCGGCGAGTCTCGCCGAAGTCGTTGGTAATCTCATTGCCGACCAACGACGGAGGCGGAAGGCGCGAAGGCGCAGAGCAAAGACCGCACACTGCACCGTCTGAAGAGAGTCGCCAAAGTGACCACACGGAACCCCGGAATTGCGGAACCCCGGAACCCACGAGGAATCAAGAAAGGAGACTGCGGCCAATCGAATCCGTGGAAGGACGTTTGGGGAGATTCAACGCAAAGGCGCAAAGGCGCAAAGAGAAACAGGGCACCCATCCGATCCAGATCGCAGCTCACCGAATCCGTGGAAAGTATTTCGGGAAATTTAACGCAGAGGCACAGAGACGCAGGGCGATTCAATCATCCAAGGTCACGGACCTGGACAACGGAATTCGATATTGAAGATTCACTCTGACGGTCTGATGTTCTGGTTCATCCGGAACAGGTTCTTCGGGGGAAAAACTCTCCGGGTAGAGTATCGACGTTGGGTTGGCTGACGAAGTTCCTGAGTGGCGGGGAGGTGGAGAATCGAGCCGGTCTGTCCGCCGGCAAGCTGGCCTTCCTGGCCCAGGATCTACTTCGCCTCGAGAACATCGGTGCGGGGCTCGGTCGACGCGCCTTGAAGTACGTTGCGGATGGGGAAGGCGCGGACGCCCTTCTCGCCCTTTCGGGAAAGCACGGCGGAGGGCGCGCGCTGAAGCTCGAATGCGTCGAGCAGTCCTACCACATCGCCGGAACCGGTCGCCGGGACAGCTTCTATCGCGGTTTGACCGTCGAGGACGCCGGCGCCAGCCTGCGACTGGCTCAGGTCTACGAGGCCGCTTCCCGCCAGGAGCAGCGACAGCTCCACGGACAGAGCCTCGGCTTTCCGGTCTGGCTCGAGGTCTTCCTCGTCGAGTCGATAGGACAGGACCGGTTCGTTTTCCCGCCACAGAAGCCGAGTTACTCACTCGACATCCGCCTCCTCGAAGAGATGCTGCGCGAGGACGACGAGCCGACGGCTCACGTGGTCCGCGGCGCACTTCTCGCCGATCCCCACCAATGGGACACCCAGTACGTCAAGAACCTCTTGACGGAGCTCGAGGGATTTGCGGAATGCGTTCTGCGCCACCCGGATGTCATACGCGAGGCCCTGGCGGCACCGGCCCGGGTCAAGGTCGAGGCCATCGAGCTGATGCGCGACAAGAAGGTGGACCTGCGCTCCTTCACCCCCGAGCTCCTGGATCTCGCGGTGGGAAGCGCCAAGACGGCACGCGACGCGGTCGAGTCGCTCCTGCTCGAATACAAAGAACAGATCTTGCCGATCGCTCGAGAGAAGGCGACGGCGGGCTCGCCAACGAAACGGGACCTGGCCGTTCGACTCCTGCTGCGAATCGATCCGGCAAACCAGGCTGCTTTCGTCTCGAAGCGTCGCGAAGAAGAGACGTCCCAGAAAATCCGACAAACCATCGACGAGCTGCTCGAGGCACGAACGGCAGTCGAAGTGCCAGCCGAGCGCGAAAGCTTCGACATGCCGCCTCTTCCCACCTTCGCGCGCGAGACACCTCTTCCGCCCGAGACACTCGAAGCGCTCGTCGTCGCCTGTGACAAGAGAAACGAAGCGGCCGAGGCACTCTACAAGAAGAACCGCTCGCGCATGAGCTGGCTCGAAAGACCCGCCCCCATCCCTCGCTCCCAGGCGAGTCGAGCCTTCGAGCTTCTTCAATCATTCGTATTCGAAGGGACGAAAAACGCCGGCCTGCAGCTCGAGTTCCGCTCCGGCTGGTCGAACATGGACGAGCAGCTCGTCCCCTTTTTGGAGCGACCCGAGCTCGAGCTCGTCCACTTCGTGAGGTTGATGCACTTGATTGGCGAGATCGCATTCGACCAGCGCCCGCACGTCGGCGGCGGCACCCGCCGTTCAGGGTTCTTCATCGGCTACAATTTCGATCGCTACTGTCGCATCTTCCGCCGCAGCCATCCACCCGCTTTCGGACTGCGTGAGCTCGCGTCGGTGTTCACGTTTCTCGGTCTCGACCCGAACGTCATCGGCTGGGAGCATCTCACTGGTGCCACCTGGCACCACAATTTTCAGTGGGAGGACGATGCCGTCTCGCCCTACTTCGCAGAGCGGACGGCTCTGCTCGAGGAAGTTTTCGAGGTCAAGCCTTCCGCGGTGCGCATCGAGACCTGGATGCGTCTCGACGTTCACCGCAACGCCTACAAAGTTCTCGGCGCGCTGCCTTCGATTCCCGCGAGCCTGGTGCCGCGCTTGTGGGAGATCGCCCTCGGGACATCCAAGCGCGAGCGCCCCTTGGCCCAGGAAGCGCTCGCGAGCGTTCCCGGAAAGGAGAAAAAGATCGTCGCCGCGCTCAAGAACGGCAAACAGGACATTCGAGCTTCGGCCGCCGACTGGCTGGGCCGAATCGGAAGCAAAGAGGCCATCCCTGCCATCACCCGCGCGCTCGAGAAAGAGAAGAAGGACATTCCCAAAGGCGCCATGATGAGCGCGCTCGAGCAGCTCGGCGTTCCCATCGAGCAGTTCCTCGACCGGGACCGACTTCTGGAAGAGGCGACGAAGGGTCTCGCCTCGCCCATTCCTCAAGGGCTGTCGTGGTTCCCGTTCGACCTGATGCCGGAAGTCACCTGGGCGGATACCGGTCAGCCGGTGAGCCCCGACATCCTCGAGTGGGTCGTCCTGCAGAACGTCAAGCTCAAGTCGCCCGAGCCGGGACCCCTGCTCCGGCGCTACTGCTCGTACTTCGACCGGGGCGAGGCCGAGAGCTTCGGCCAGTTCGTGCTCGATGCCTGGATCACCCACGACACGAGGATTCCGCCGGCAGGAAGTATCAACTGGGGTCGCGTACTCATCGGCGGGCTCGCGGCGGGCCTTCTGATCAACGTCTCCGAAGCCATTCTGAACGCGGTCGTTCTCGAGGCGCCGTTCGCGGCAGCGATGGAGGAGATGGGAAAGACGATGGACATGGGCGGCGGCGCCATTGCGGTCTGGATGCTGTGGGGATTTGCGGTCGGGATTACCACCGTTTGGCTCTATGCAGCCATCCGGCCGCGCTACGGAGCCGGACTGAAAACCGCGCTCTGTGCAGGTGCCACGGTCTGGTTCCTGGCGACTTTTCTTTTTTCGGTGGCCATGGTCAACATGGGCCTCTTCGCCGTTGGACTGATGGCAACGGGAACGGTATGGGCCCTGGTGGAGATGCTGATCGCTGCCGCGCTCGGAGCGTGGCTCTACAAAGAGGACGCCGCTGGCACCGAAGCCTGAGCCCATCCACACCCAGCGTGCCCGTAAATCGTAGAGACTTCCTCAGGCGCTCCGGTGCCGCGGCTGCGGTATTCGGCCTCGCCCCGTGGCAGGCCTCCCGACGCCTCGACCTCGTGCTGAAGGGTGGACGGGTCGTCGACGGCACCGGGCGCCCCGACTTTCGTCGCCGACGTCGGCATTCTCGAGGACCGCATCCAGGCCGTTGGCGAGTTGAACGACGTCCCGGCGGCTCGCACGATCGATGTCTCCGGCCTCGCAGTCGCACCCGGCTTCATCGACGTCCACACGCACAGCGAGGACGAGCTTCGCACCAATCCCAGAGCCGAGAGCAAGATCCGACAGGGGGTCACCACGGAGATCCTCGGGCTCGACGGCGGCTCGTTCGACCCCAGAGAGCTGGGCGAGGGGCTCGAGGAGCTCGTTCGCGCCGGCGTCGCGGTGAACATCGCCTCCCTGGTGGGTCAAGGAAAGATTCGCGGACTCGCGATGGGAATGACCGATCGGGACGCGAGTGCGGATGAGATCGACGCGATGAGGAGACTGGCCCAGGTGGCCCTTCAACAAGGCGCTCTCGGGATCTCGAGCGGCCTGGAGTACACGCCTGGCGGATTCGCCTCCACCGAGGAGCTGACCGCGCTCTGCAGCAGCATGTCCGGGACGCCGGGAGTCTACGCCACCCACCTGAGGAACGAAGATGATCGGGTCGCGGAGGCGGTCGCAGAGGCGATTGCCATCGCGGAGGGTGCGGGGACTGGTCTCCACATCTCTCATCTGAAGTGCCAGGGCGAGAGGAACTGGAGAAAGCGCGACAGGATCTTCACGCTCATCGAGGCGGCCGAAACGCGCGGTGTGTCCGTGACGATGGATCGCTATCCCTACGTCGCCTACGCCACCGGCCTGTCCAGCCTGATGCCCCTGTGGAGCCGGGCGGGTGGAACGGAGACGTTTCTGGCCCGGCTCCAGGATCCCGCCGCCTGGCCCCGCATCAGGGAGGCGGTCGAAGAAAAGGTAGCTCTTCTGGGATCCTGGGAGGCGGTCCTGATCACCTCCGTCACTCGGGACGAGAACAAGCGATTCGAAGGCAGGACGATCGCCGCGATCGTCGAGAGCGAAGCCAGCGACGCCGCGGTCTTCTGCCGCAACTTGATTGTGGAGGAGAACAACCGCGTCCAGATGGTGGGCTTCGGTATGAACGAAGAGAACACCACCCGGATCCTGGCGCACCCCAACTGTATGCCCGCTTCCGACGGCTCCGCGCTCGCCGACTACGGCGCCCTCAAGAAAGGTAATCCACACCCGCGCTCCTACGGGACGTTTCCGAGGGTGCTGGCGCGATACGTTCGTGAGCGCGAGGCGATGACGCTCGAAGAGGCGATCCGGAAGATGACCCGTCTGCCGGCAGAACGCTTCGGCCTCGCTGGAAGAGGGCGCATCGCCGAGGGTTTCTTCGCAGATCTCGTCGCCTTCGATCCCGGGGCAGTCGAGGACAAGGCGACCTACGACGACCCGCACCGCTACGCGGTCGGCATCGACTACGTGCTCGTGAATGGACAGGTGGTCCTGAAGGGAACGGAGCACAGCGGGGCTCTTCCCGGCATGGCGCTGCGCCGTCCCGCGGCATAGAGACTTTTCTCGGGTCCGGCCGAGTGGATCAAAGGGGAGGTCGCGGAGGGCAGTTGAACCGAGATCACCACACCTCGGCAGCAACCAACTCGTCCAGAAGGTCCGGAGGCAGGTTTACGAGGAATCGTGAAGGCGTCGGCCAGCCGAAACGGCCGCGCACTGTCTCGACCGGCCAGACGATGTAGAGCTGATCCTTGGCACGGGTAGCGGCGACATAGAGAAGCCTCAGCTCCTCGTCCATGCCTTTTTCGTCGCCGTCCGGCTCGTACCCCGAGCTCACCGGGATGTAGCCTTCGCGTGCCTGAATGATGAAAACGACCGGCCATTCGAGCCCCTTGGCGGAGTGCATGGTGGACAGCACGAGAGGCTCATCCCGCGCTTCCGTGACCAGATTGCCGTCGCGAGCGCTCGTCGGGGGATCGAGCGCCAGGTCGGATAGCATCGATGTCATACTCCGGTAGCGCCGCGCCAGCTCGGTCAGCGTCATCAGATCCAGCCGACGCCGCGGCCAGTCGTCGTACTTCTCTTTCAAGAGGGGCTCGTAGGCCTCGATGACTCTCTCTAGGCATTCCGCGGGAGCCTTGCGAAGTGGCTCGAGACTTCGATAGAGCGCCGCCAACTCGTCGAGGCCGCCGCGCACTTTGCCTTTTGCCTGGAAGGACTCGAGCCCCTTCATCAGCGGCTGTCCAGCGAGCGCCTTCTGAATCCGCCGCGCGCCGGTTTGTCCGATTCCCTCCCGCAGACAGAGAATCCGCACGAGAGAAAAATCGTCCTCGGGGTGCATGAGGACTCTCAGGTGAGCGAGAACATCCTTGATATGGGCCGAGTCCATGAACTTGAACCCGCCGTACTTCACGTAGGGGATACCGCGGGTCTGTAGCTCGACCTCCAGGCCGAAGGCATGACGGCTCGCCCTAAAGAGAACCCCAATCTCGGAAAGCTCGATGCCCTCCCGCTGGAGCTTCTCGATCTCGGCAGCCACGAAACGAGCCTGCTCCGCCTCGTTCCTTGCGGTCACCAGGCGCGGCCGCTCTCCTTCTTCGAGCTCGGTGAAAAGGCGCTTCTGAAAAGCCTCGGACATCTGCCCCATCAATCCGTTTGCGACGTCCAGAATCGGTTGCGTGCTCCGGTAGTTTTGCTCCAGCGTTACCACCGCAACGTCGTCGAACGACTCCTCGAACTCGAAGAGGTTTCGCGGGTTCGCTCCCCTGAAACCGTAGATGCTCTGTGCGTCGTCGCCGACCACCATGACGTTTCTGGCTTCGCCGGCCAGCAGATGCGTGATGCGCGCCTGGAGGATGTTCGTGTCCTGATACTCGTCCACCATGATGTACCGGTAGCGATCATGGATGCGCCCCGCCGCCTCCGGACCGTTCTCCAGAAGCCGGACGAAGAGCACGAGGAGATCGTCGAAGTCCACGAGCCGGCGCTCTTTCTTGTACCGCTCGTATTTCGCTCCGATCTCGGTGAGTGCGCTCAGGTGCTCCTGAAACTGTGGGTACTCCTCCGCCAGCACTTCGTCCAGGTCGAGCTGCCGGTTCACCGCCTTGCTCAGAATCGCACCTATGGTCTCGCGACGCGGGAATCCTTTTCCCTTGATGTTCATGTCCGTCCGGATGCCGCTCAGAATCTCGAACGTATCGGCCTGGTCGAGAATGGTGAAATCCGATGCGAGCTCGATGAAACGACCATACCGGCGAAGCAGCAGGTTCGCGAAGGAATGGAACGTGCCCCCGGCCACTCCTTCGCAGCGGCCCTCCAGGAGGGACGAGGCACGAGCGATCATCTCCTCGGCAGCGCGACGCGTGAACGTCAGGAGCACGATGGACTCGGGCGCGACTCCCTTTTCGACCAGCCTGACGAGTCGGTGGACGAGGGTGTGTGTCTTCCCGGTCCCCGCTCCGGCGATGACGAGGAGCGGCCCCTCGTGAATCTCGACAGTACGCTGCTGCGCTTCGTTGAGACTGGACTCGGTTTTCACGACAGGCTCCGAGGGAACATGGGAGGGCAACGCTATCACGACCGCGTCGGGAACTCTCGTTGCAATTGGAGCACGCAATGAGTTTGACGTCCTTCGAGACCGAGGCGGTAGAAAGAAATTACTCGACACGCCGGATCGGGTCATTCGGTGGCAGGCCAATTCTATTCACGAAGAGCGTGATAATGAATCCGGAGCTCTTTGCCCGCATGGTCGGATGGCCTTCTAACAGTTGAGTTGAGCGGCGGCACGGCGATGACGCCGCCGAAGCCGACGTACCACCAATGTATCTTCCGTCGTAACGGAGGCTCGGTGCCGTCCGCTCGAACTCATGGTTAGACGGCGCACATTATTGCCGGTTGAGAAATCGCAAGAGCACCTCGTTAAACTCTTGCGGCCTCTCCATCATCATAAAGTGACCCGCGGTTGCCAACACCGTCCTTTGGGCTCCCGGAATTGTATTCTCAAGGTGGTCAGCAGTCTCCTGACAAAACGACAGATCATGCTCCGCTGTCACTGCCAAGGTGGGGATCTTAATACTCTGCACGCGTCCAGCTGCTACCGGCTGCAAGCCCTTTCTCGGACTATCATGTTCGTAGCTCCAAAAAGCATAGTCGCGTATTATTTTCCGAACGCGTGAGATAGTTGCTGAGTCACCGCCGGAGTTCTTGAACGCGATATCGATCGTGTAGTCCGCGGCCGCCTCTCGCCCTTTCTCCTTCAATACTGATGAGATCGTCGAATAGTGTTCCGACGACCATTGTTCCCATGAAGGCGAGCTGAATCCCGATACGACCGGTCCTACCGTCACAAGAAGCCCGTCATTGACCACGATCGGCTGAACTGTCTTCCCCGCGATCAAGTTCACCCAATTCCTGGCGCAGGTTCGACCACTCGATCACGTGCAGAGCGTGAAGCTCTATTTCCGCTCGGTGCTCTACTCCGAGTACTACTTCGTGGATATGACGCTCGGAGAGACGGGGTTCGAAGCGGTTCTTCCGCTCCCGAGCGCCGAGACGCCGGAAATCGCCTACTACCTCGAGGCGCTGGACGACGCCTTCCAGACCGCCAGAAGTCCCGAGTACACCGTCGAAGTGACGGAGAAGAACCGCTGCCGCACCGGGCCGGGCGGTCTCTTTTTCCCCGGAGATGCCGTCATCGTCGTGGGTTCGGCGAGCGCGCGGGCAGCCGCGTTTCCGCCGGGATTTCTGGCAACGGGGGTCGTTGCCGCCGGCGCAGGCGGTGGGATCGGCACCGGGGTCGTCATTGGTGTGACAGCGGGTGCAGCCGCGGGTGTGGGTGTGGTGATCGGGACCAACACTGGTGGCGATGACAACCAGGGCGGCGGCGGAACACCCGCCCCGGACGGCCCTTCTTCCGGCGGCGGAGGCTCCACGACCACGACTTCGACGACTCCGGAGACGACGACGACGACGACCACCTCGAGCAGCACGACCACCACGACGGCCGACGCTTCAGGATCTACGACAACTACCGTTCCCGCAACACTCGCTTGCTTCAACGCGGCGGCTCGCGGCAACTGCGAGGTGCAATTCGATGCCTGCACCCACCCGGTGGAAGGCATTACCTACGAGTGGCGTATGCTCGGACCGCCGGTCAGCCAGATTCCGCCCGACGCACCGAGCTTCAAATTCAGTTTCACGGGCGACCCGCGCTGCAACCGCCCGAACACGTTCAACCGGCCGGTCCGCCTGACCGTCTCATGGCCGGGAGGCAGTGATTCCATCCAGCAAGGCGTAGACGTCGTGCCCGGTGCCGGGCTTCGAGCATCACCGCGAGCGGTGCAGCTCTCGGCCTACTTCCTCGCTCCCCCAGCCGACGGCTCTCTGAGAGCCCGCATCCTCGCCGGTGGAGCTTCAATACCTCTCGCCAACAACACCGTCCCTGCTCTCGTTCCGCTTGGTGCCGGACCGCTGCACGAGATCCTGGTCGCCGTCGTGGGCCCAGGCCGAGTGGGAGCAAGCCTCAAGTTCGAGCTTCCGGACGGCCGCATCGATCCGTCCAGCGTGACGGTGGATCGCGGAACACTTCTGATAAAGAATCCCTCCTTGATCGTCTTCCAGCTGGAAGGCGCCCATGACGAGCAAGTTCGTTTCCGTTTCCGTCTGATGCCTTAGGGTCTTTAGGGCCGGGCCTCGGGCCGGGAACGTGGGAGGAAACCGTGCGCCGTTTCGGCCTGCTAGTTCTGGTGTGCTTCTTTGCCGCTTCGACGGCTTTCGGTGCCGAGCCGCAGCAGCTTCTCGACGACGGTCTTCGCGACCTGCTGCACGAGGCGCTCAGCGGCGAGCGTGCCAAAGACCACGTCATTCAGATCACCCGCCATCACCGCATCCAGGGTTCTCGAGGCTACCGCGATGCGGCGAGCTACGTCCTCGAGCAGCTGAAAGAGGCCGGATACTCGGAGCAGGACGCCTTCGTCGAGTCCTTTCTGTCCGACGGCAAGAAGACCTATCAAACCTGGCAGTCGCCCTCGGGATGGGACATCGAGTGGGGCGAGCTCCGCATGATCGAGCCTCGTGAGGAGCGCATCGTCGGTTATCCGGAGATCGGGATGAGCGTCATCACGTACTCGAACGCCGGAGACGAAACGGCGGAGCTCGTCTACGTCGGCGCCGGCACGAACGAGCTCGACTACGAGGGAAAGGACGTCCGGGGGAAGTTCGTTCTCGCCACCGGCTATGGCGGTTCGGTGCACCGACTCGCGGTACTCGAGCACGGGGCCGTCGGGGTCGTCTGCTTCCTCGACGACGATCGCGCGAAGGAGTACCCCGACATGCTTCAGTACACGGGCATGTGGCCCCGCTCCTCGGAGCTGGACGCGGTGACCTTCGGGTTCAACCTCACCAACCGTCAGGGTTCGACGTTGAGAGATCTGCTCGCCAGCGGACGAAAAGTAGTGGTTCGAGGCCAGGTCAGAGGTATCGGTCTCGAATCGTACGAGATGGACGTCGTCGTCGCGAAGATCCCCGGCGCGGAGACACCCGAGGAGGTGCTCGTGGTGAGCGCGCATCTCGATCATCCCAAGGAATTGGCCAACGACAACGCGAGCGGATCGGCAGCGACGCTGGACATGGCCGCCACGTTGAAGGCGCTGATCGACTCGGGACGCCTCCCGCGACCGAAACGCTCCATCCACTTCCTGTGGGTTCCCGAGTACTACGGCACGATGGCCTACATCGATGCCCACCCGGAGGTCGTCGGAGCGGAGTACGGCGGGACTTACCTCGCCAACATCAACATGGACATGGTGGGCGAGAATCTGGAGCTTCTGCACACGGTCATGCGCATCACCAGAACGCCGCCCTCGCTGCCCTCCGCCGTGAACGACGTGGTGGCCTCGATGGCGGCGATGGTCGACGGGATGGAGATCCGAACGCCCCGCGGCAGCCTGTCACGCTTCAACTATCGCATCTCGAGCTACTCCGGCGGAAGCGATCACAACATGTTCATCGACCGGAAGGTTCCGGGCATGATGTTCTACCACTCGCCAGACTACACGCACCACACGTCGGAGGACACGCCGGACAAAGTCGACCCTGTCGAGCTCGAAAGGAGCGAGATCATCGCCACGAGCTCGCTACTCTACCTTTCGAACCTCGACCGCCAGCAGGCACTGGACACCGCCTTTGCGGTCTCGGCGGCGGGCGCCGAACGTCTGGGACAGGCCAACCTGCGCGCCCAGAGACACCTCGACACCGCGAGCCCGGAGACGGCGGCAAGGGTCTGGGCGGAAGCGGAGAACATCGTCCGACAGTCCGCTCAGCAGGAGAAAGTGGCGATCGCCTCGGTTCGCTACTTCTACCGCGATCGACTCGTCGACCAGGTCCTCGAGGCGCTCCGCCAACAAACCGACCGCCAGCTCGAGGGATCCCTCATCATCCTCGGCGATCGAGTGCGGGCAGGTTTTCGCATCGCTCGCCCCGGAACGCTCGAGGACAGCCCGGACGGGCGCATTCCCAGACGCATACAGCGCGGGCCCATCGACGCGACCTACCTCATGGAGAATCTTCCGCCCGACGAGCGAGACTGGATGCAAGGAGCTGGTCGCGAAATCAGTGGAGCGGTGATGTTCGAGCTCGCAAATTTCATCGACGGCAAACGGGGCGTTTCTCAGATCCGTCACGCATTGAGTGCGGAATTCGAGCCGATGGACACCGCCATGGTTGCACATTTCATTGACAATCTGGTGAGCCTGGGACTCGCAGAGTGGGTGCAATGACGGACCGACAGCGAAGCCGCCGAGAGTTCACGAAAGGCGTTTTGTCGACCCTTGCGCTGGCCGCCCTTCCAGGGTCCTCCCGTTCCGAAGAGCCGATGCGCGTCGACGGCGCCCGGCTGAATCGACACCTGACGGAGCTGTCCCGGTTCGGCCGTACGCCGGAGGACGGTATCAGCCGCGTCGCCTACAGCGACGCCGACCGCGAGGGTCGTAACTATGCGACGGGACTCATGCGCGAGGCGGGACTCGAGGTGGGCATCGATTTCGCGGGGAACGTCCTTGGTCGTCGCGCCGGCTCGGATTCGAACCTCCCACCTCTGATGTTCGGCTCCCACATCGACTCGGTACCCCACGGCGGCAACTACGACGGTCAAGTGGGCTCGATGGCAGCGATCGAGGTGGCACAGACGCTGAAAGAGCGAGGCGTTACCACGCGCCACCCGCTCGAGGTGGTCATTTTTCAGAACGAGGAGAACGGCAAAACGGGCAGCCGGGCGATCAGCGGTGAAGTCGCCGACAAAGAGCTCGCGCTTCCATCCCACACCGAGAAGACCCTCGGCGAAGGGATCGCCTTTCTCGGTGGGGATCCGGATCGGCTCGACGAGGTCGTACGCAAGCCCGGGGACGTCGCGGGCTACCTGGAGCTTCACATCGAGCAGGGTGCGATCCTCGACAAGCGAGGCATCGACATCGGAGTGGTGGAAGGCATCGTCGGTATCAAACGCTGGAACGTGACGGTCTTCGGCTTTGCCAATCACGCGGGTACCACTCCTATGGCCGAGCGCCATGACGCGATGCTCACGGCAGGCCGCTTCATCGACGCGGTGAATCGTGTGGCGACGGCGACCCCGGGGCGACAGGTCGCAACGGTGGGCCGCCTCGCGGCCCACCCGGGTGCACCGAACGTCATCCCCGGCCGCGCCCAGTTGAGCCTCGAGATCCGCGACCTGGAGATGACGAAGATCGACTCCGTGTTCCGGGATATCGAGGCCGAGGGCAAGGCGCTCGGCGAGCGCAATCAGACGCGCATCCGGTTCGAGCAATACTACGTGAGTCGCGCCGCGCCGACGGACCCGAGACTACAGGAGCTCGTTTCCAAGGCGGCCCAGGCACTCGGGCACTCCCGCCTTTCGATGCCGAGTGGCGCGGGGCACGACGCACAGAGCATCGCGCTTCTCGCGCCCATCGGCATGATCTTCATCCCCAGCGTGGACGGCATCTCACATTCGCCAAGAGAGTTCTCCCGGCCCGACGATGTGGTCGCGGGAGCGGACGTGCTCCTCCACGCGCTCGTTGCGCTCGACCAGCTCTCCCTCGCTTGAGCTATACTATTCCGGATGCACCCTTGACAGATTCGCGCGGCTGGTAACTCCTGCCCGGGCCGCTGTTCACCCGAACGCACGAAAGGCGCATGAAGCTATCGGATCAAGTGCGGCGACGCAGAACGTTTGCCATCATCTCCCACCCCGACGCGGGAAAGACAACGCTGACGGAGAAGCTCCTTCTCTATGCGCGCGCCATTCATCTCGCCGGCTCCGTCAAATCCCGCCGGGCTTCGCGCCACACGATCTCCGACTGGATGAAGATCGAGCAGGAGCGCGGCATTTCGGTGACGTCCTCCGTTCTCCAGTTCGAGCACGAGGGACGTGCGCTCAATCTCGTGGACACCCCAGGCCACGCCGACTTCTCCGAGGATACCTACCGTACTCTAGCTGCGGTCGACTCCGCGGTCATGCTGATGGATCACGCCAAGGGCGTCGAGCCTCGAACCCTGAAGCTCTTCGAGGTCTGCCGCATGCGCCAGATGCCGGTCGTGACGTTCATGAACAAGCTCGACCGGTTCGGGCTCCATCCCCTCGAGCTCGTCGACCAGGTCACGCACACCCTCGATCTCAAGGTGGCACCGCTGAACTGGCCCCTGGGAATGGGGCAGGACTTCAAGGGCGTCTTCGACCTCCGGAGCCGGGAGATCGTTCTCTACGACCAGCCCCGTGAGCACGGAAGCGAAATCGTCGCATCGAAGCGTATCCCCTGGGCCGACGCGGAGCAGATCCTGGACGGCTCCACCCTCGAGCGCGTCTCGGAAGAGCTCGAGATCATCAAGGAGGTGGGCGAGACCTACGATCGCGACGCGTTCCTGGCCGGCAACGTGAGCCCCCTCTTCTGGGGATCGGCCATGAACAACTTCGGTATTCAGGAGCTTCTACACTATCTGGCCGATGACGCCGCCTCCCCTGGCCGGCGAGACACCGAGGATGGAGACAGCATCTCGCCCGAAGACGACCGCTTCACCGCCTTCGTCTTCAAGATCCAGGCGAACATGAATCCCCGCCATCGAGACGGCATCGCCTTCGTCCGCGTCGTAAGCGGCAGGTTCGAGCGCGGCATGGACGTCACGATTTGCAGCAGCGGCGAGACGCTGCGGCTCGCCAAGCCCCACAGGTTCTTCGGTGACGAGCGATCGCTGGTGGACGAGGCCTGGCCGGGGGACATCGTGGGCGTCTACAACACCGGCAAGCTTCGTGTGGGCGATACGCTCTCGTCGAACGGAATCCTGAAGTTCTCGGGCATTCCGCGCTTTGCTCCCGAGCACTTCGGCCAGCTCGAGCTCGAAGACCCGCTGAAACGGAAGTCCCTCGACACCGGCCTCGAACAGCTCGCGCAGGAAGGTGTCATCCAGCTCTTTTATCTGCCGGGCCGGGGCAGACAGAATCCCTATCTGGGCGCCGTTGGCCTGCTCCAGTTCGAAGTACTCAAGGAACGGCTGAAGAACGAGTACAAAGTCTCCGCACGCTTCAAGCCCGCTCGGTTCACTCGCGCGCGGTGGATCGGGGGGCCCCCAGCGGCGCGGGAATGGCTCGAGAATACCCACGGCTATCTCCTGGTGGAAGACCGAACCGGACAGCCGGTCGTTCTCACCGACTCCGACTGGTCCCTCAACTATGCCCTCGAGAACGCCACCGAGCTGAAACTCTTCGACATCGAACCGCTCTAGTGCTCGAACCCGCCCCCAAAGTGACCTCTCGACAGGACAGTGTTCTTCGGCCTCCATTCCGCGTTCTTCCCGCAACCGCAAGACGCTTTTGTGTTTAGGCGCTGGCGCGCGACCTGGATCCAGCCTTGCAAGAAGCAATGGCGGACATCGCGAATGCGAAGCAAATTTCGAAGATTACAGGGAGGTAATGAAATGAGAACGGGATACGTTACGGGAGTGGTTGTGGCCCTCGCCATGGGGCTCGCGTCCCTGGCGGCGGCCGACGGCGCGAGACACGATGGCGCCATCGCAGACGCCGTGGAGGCGGAGCTTCAGGACAAGGACCTTTCGAGTGGCGAGCTGTCGATCGAGGCCAACGACGGCGTCGTGACGCTCAAAGGGAAAGTGAAGAGCGTCTGGGCGAAGGACGAAGCCATCCGCCGGACGATGGATGTCGAAGGTGTAGAAGCCGTGGAGAGTGAGCTCACCATCGCCTTTGCGGAGAACGACAAGGCCCTGGCCAAGGAAGTGGCGAAGCGCATCAGGAGCTATTCCTTCTTCACCGTTTATGACGACGTCACCCTTCGCATCGACGAAGGTAACGTCACGCTGGGCGGGCGCGTCACCATGCCCTACAAGTCGGACGAGCTCGAGAAGCGCGTCTCCAAAGTTCTGGGTGTGCAGAGCGTCGCGAACGACATCGAAGTCCTTCCGACGAATATCGGCGACGACCGGCTGCGGATTGCACTGACTTATCGTATCTATGGCAACTCGCTGTTCCGCGAGTACGCCTACCGTACGAACCCACCCATTCACATCCTGGTGGAGCGCGGACACGTGACTTTGACCGGAGCGGTCCGCTCCAAGGTCGAGAAGTTCAAGGCAGAAAGCATCGCGCGATCGACGTTCGGTGTCTTCAGCGTGGAGAACCAGTTGCGCGTAGGTGACTGATTCTTCAGGGGAGCGCAGACAGACGGCCTTAGGGTTCGCGCAAGAATAGGTTCGCATTTTCGGGCGTCGAGGCGCCCGGCTGGCAAGGCGCGAGGAGCGAGTAATATCTGGATATATGACCGACGAGCAACGCAGCCAGACAGGATGCATCGGCGCCCCAAAATGTGAAGTTATTTTTGCGCGGGCCCTTAGGCTGTCGCGCAGGGAAAAGCGTCCCGGAGACGGGGCGTTTTTTTTGTTTGGCACGACCGATAACACGTGCTAAACCGTTTCATCCGACTCATGCAATCCGGTAACGCTTCGGCGACGATGCTCGTCTTGTTCTGCGTGTCGTGTGGCGGAAGTCCGTCTACTCCGACCGATAGCTCACCACCTCCCCCCTCACTGGCTTCATCAGCCGTCGAGCTGCTCGAAGACTTGACCGCCTACCAGCTCTATACCCCGGACAACTGGTGGAACCGGGACAATCACCCAGGCGCCGACCGACCTGCGCTCCCGAGACATCATCGAGTGGATCGGTGACGCGTCGCTTCACCCGGATTTCGGGCCGCCGCCTTTCGGGATCCCTTACGTGACTGTCTCCCAGACCCAACCGCTCGTCCCGGTGGAGTTCATTTTCTTCGGCGACGAGAGTGATGCGGGAGCACCCGGAGCGCCCTCGGGCTATCCCATCCCCGAACAGGCGAAAACAATGGCCAACTACATCGAAGGAGCGGTACCCGGTGGGGGCGATGACGGCGACCGGCACTTGCTCGTCCTCGAGCGGGACCGGTCGTGGCTCTACGAGACCTGGGCTACGCGCTGGAACGCGTCGGCAGGACGATGGGAGGCCGGCTCCGGCGCCGTCTTCGATTTGCGATCGAATGCCAGGCGTCCGGAAGGCTGGACGTCTGCCGATGCCGCGGGGCTCGCCATCCTTCCCGGGCTGATTCGCTACGACGAAGTGTTCGGAGCAGACGAGATTCGCCATGCCTTTCGCGTCACGGTCCGCGCCACCGACGGCCATGTCTGGCCGGCCTCTCACACCGCCGGGGAACGCTCGGTGCTCCACCCATGGGAGCGCGACTGCGCCTCAAGGCCGGCAAGGACATCTCGGGCTTTGCCGATCCGATCCAGAGAATCTTTCGGGCCATGAAACGTTACGGGCTCATCGTGGCCGACAACGGCTCGGACATGTTCATCACCGGAACGATGGACGCCCGCTGGAACAACGACGAGCTGAATCCTGCCTTTCGAAGCCTGAGCTCCGACGACTTCGAGGTCATCGAGCTCGGCTGGCGGTAGTGCTCGAACCCGCTAATCCTGCCGTGAATTCCTGGCCCTTTTCGGCGCTGACTGCGTTGCCGCAACTGTTGCAGTTCGGCCTCCGGCCTAGCCCTCCGCTCGACAGGCTCGCTGCGGAAGGCGGCTCGAAATATCTAGATATGACTTCGTCGGAGCGCCTTGTCAGCCCCAAAAATGGCGTCGGACTTCACCCGACAGTATCAGCGGGTTCAAGCACTAGAGAATCGGCCAGCCTCTGGTGTTAGCATGAATCAAGGAGAGCACCGGAGTGGTCGACGAAGTTCACCGCGCTTACGCGAAGCTGGGACTCCCCGTCGGTTCTTCGTTCGAGGACGTCCGGCGGCGATACAAGAAGCTCGTTCGCAAGTGGCACCCCGATCGTTTCGCGAACGACCCGGACGGGCAGGCCGAAGCGGAGCGGCAGCTGCGCGCGATCAACGTGGCCTACAAGGTGCTGGAGGACCGCGAGGCCATCTTCCGGTCTGCCCAAGTCGGGTCGCAGGCCCGGCCGACACCGAACACGTCCGGGAGCTCGCCTCCCCCCGGCCAGCCACTGAGCCGTGAAGAAATCGACCGGTGGGTTCGCGGTCTGGGAACGAAGGGGCCTGTGGATGATTTCCTCGAGTCGCTCTCCTGGGCCGGGCCCTTGGTGATCTCCGGCTTCCTCCTCTACGGCCTCGTTCGCGACACGACTTGTGGGCTCGACGTGCTCTATCTCATCCTGGCCGTCGCGCTCGTGGGCCTGGCGGGCATCGTCCGCGCAAGGCAGCTTCGCAAACGCGAATGAAGCTTGCTCACTCGTGTCTGAGCGCGGTCACCGGATCCACCCGCATGGCTCTAAAGGCCGGTACCAGGCAGGCGAGCAGCGCCACCACCAGCAGGACGGCGGGCACGGAACCGAAGGTCACGAGATCCGTCTGACTGACGCCGTTCACTTCGACACCCTCGCCAACCACCGCGGGGTCACCACCGAAAGCCCTCTGCCAGGGCTCGTAGGACAGCACGAGGACGGGCTCGGCACGGGTGCGTCCTCTTCCTTGCCGAACGGCCATGGATGGCCTCGACCCCTTCTGTTTGCGAGACAGACGCCGGGAGCATCGCCGAAGCTTCTTGAGCTCTCGCCGCAACGGCTTCGGCCCTTCGATTCTCTCCCCGTTCGACAAGGTCGCCAGACGGTTCACGCCCAAATCCACACCCACCGCTGCTTGGCTCTCGCAACGCTGGGGCGTATCCTCGAGCTCTACCGCCAGGCTCACGAACCACTTGTCCGCCGTACGTGACACGGTGGCCGAGACCAGCTTGCCCTGAAATCGATGCTCTTCCCGCATCCGCACCCAACCCAGTTTCGGGATGTGGATACGTTTGCCTTCGAGCTTCACGTGGTCGTTGCCTACGTAGAAGCTGTCGCGCACCCCTTTCTTTTTGAACCGCGGGTAGCGTGCCTGTTTGTCGAAGAACTTCTGAAACGCGGCCTGCAGATGAAAGAAGGGCTGACCGGCCGCATACTTGGTCACTTCGTACATCCAGGGATACGCTTCTCGTTTCACCGCATTGAGCTGTTTTTTGAGCGACATCGCCGAGGGTTTGCCGCCCGATTGGTACTCCCGCTGCCATCGCTCCAAGCCCCAATTCCAGACGAAGCGGGCCACGCCGCACGCTTGACGCAGATACTTTTCTTGAGACGGTGTGGGCTGCAGGCGGATCTTGTGACTCAACCGAAACGGAACCGACGCCCCCATGATGGAGAGCTTAGGTGAGCTCCAGAAAATCGAAGCTGTCACCACCCACCGCCCCGGCAGGAACGCAATGGCCCGCCACCTCGAGGTCACCGAGCCGTTTTCCCTCGTCGGGGAGGAGCTTTCGCTGCACCTGTGACGCCACGTCGAGCTCATCGGAGGCGTAGCGCCGCCGAGGGTCGGCGGTACCCTCCTTTGACCGCGCGTGTCGCTCGAGGGTCTCGACGAGCTGCCGATTGTCCCAGGGTTTCATGACGAAATCGCGAGCTCCGCGCTTCATGGCTTCGTCAGCCAGCTCGATGCTTCCCCAGGCCGTCATGACGATGACGGGCGGGGCCTGGGACATACGGCCAATCCGATCCAGCAGATCGAGACCTTCCTCCCCGGACGTGGTGTCTCTGTGATAATTGAGGTCCATCAGGACGGCGTCGAACGCGTCGCCTTTGAGCGCATCCAGGAGTCCCTCCGGCGTCATCACCGACTTCGTGCTCCACCCCTCCCCCTTGAGTAGAAGCGACAATGCGGTCAGCACGTCGGGCTGATCGTCGGCGAGCAGTACGCGCACCGGGCGCACAGCATTCTCTTCCCTCTGCGGCGCGATCCTGGCCTCGGTCATTGCTCTTCGTCACGGCAGTGTGCAAGCACAGTACCAGCCCGCCCTGTGCCCGTAAGTGATTCCAGGACCTCGCGGTAGACCTCCGCGCGAATTCCCTGGACAGGGCCTCCTCTGGCCGCTCACGGACGGCTCGTCCCAAAATCGAACAGCGAGCTCTGACGGACGATGTGGTAGGCTGCCGGAGGCGTCCATGGGCCTTTTCGACAAGCTCACCACATCGGTGCGACGTCGGTTTCACCAGCGCGAGATCGAGGCCAGTCTAGAGCACTACCGCCGGACGACCGGCGCCAGCGCCGAAGAGAAGCAGGTGTATTCGGACGCCGGCTCCTTTCGCTCTCAGGTGGACCGGCTCTTCACGCTCGGCAGCGCGGAAGAGACGGGTGAGCTCAAACACATCGCCGAGGTGGCAGCAAGCGCCTGCCTCTCGAACCGCTACTATCGCCCCGCGGACTACCTGTCGGACATCGTCGACGCGCTCGAGAGCCGGACGTTTCTCACCGGCGAGCCTCTCGGGAAGGCCCCCCTGGGCGAGCTATCGGAAAGCCACGAACGCCAGGCCAAGCTCGAAGCGGTGATGGAAGCCTGGCTCGTGCCGCTCAAAGTCGCCGCGATCGAGAGCTCGCTCGCCGGCTACAGCGAGATCGTTGGCCGCTCGCTCCCCTATCCGGCGCTCCAGCGATTCGAGCGCGCTGCCGCAAGACTGTTCTCCCTCGCCGGTGAAAGCGAGCTGCGGCTCCTCGAACAAGACCTCGCGGAGATCCTCGCCGGATGGAAACACTCGCCGGCGCTCCGCGAGCGCGCGCCCGAGCCTGCGACGATCGCCGAGGATCTCGTCAGCTGCTTCGAGGGGAGCGTCGCGCCCGACGGCGTTTCCCACCTTCGTATCCGAACGGCGGGGCAGCCTCTCCGCCTCTCGACCGTCGTTCCGGAAGAGCGCCACCAGTTACTCCTCGCCGCGCTGGGCCGATGGAGGCAATGAGTCCGAGCCAGGTGTCGAGAACGCGCTACCGCTTCGGAGACTTCGTTCTCTCTCCGTCACGTCGGATCCTGCTCCGACGCGGCGATGAAGTCCGCCTGATACCTCGCTACTTCGACCTCCTCGTCCTGCTGGTCGAGCGTCGCAACGAGGCCGTCTCGAAAGAGGAGATCTTCGATGCCGTCTGGAGCGACGTGATCGTCTCCGACGGCGCCCTGACGCAGGCCGTGAGAACGCTGCGCAAGAGCCTGGGCGACCGGCCGAAGAATCCGGTGTTCATCAAGACCATGTCGCGCCACGGGTATCGATTCATCTTCGGGGACATCACGGAAGAACCCGACGAGGAACCGATCGATACCACCGCGGGGTGGGAAGCGTCGGCGCCGAAGGTGAACGATGCTAACGGCGCGCTCGACGAGGCCATGGAGAGACTTCTCCGCACGCATGCCGACGTCGACGAAGAGGAAGAGGACGAGCTTCGCGAAGCTGCCCGGACCGTTCTGCGACTCGGCGGCGAAGAGGCGCTCGAAAAGCTCGGCGAGAGCCACGATGTCGCACGGGCACTGCTCCGAGACGCTCGCTGGGATCTTCCAGACGCCGGGCCGGTTCCGCTTCGAAGTGCCAGGACGGTGCTCGCACTGGTCCGATTGAGGCTTCGCCATGCGTTGCGGCTGGTCGGGAGGCGATGGATGGGGGCGACGCTCGGCGGTGCCTCGGCGGGCCTCGTGGGCGGGCTCCTGGGAGGTCTGGTGCTTCGCTTTGGACCCGGCTCCGCGGCGACGAGCGGAGTGCTGATCGCTCTGCCGCTGGTCGGCATTGCGGTGGGTGGACTCGGGGCGGCGGGCGTCGGTGCGGGACTCGGCGCCGCCGAGGCGCTGGTCCGTTCGTTTCGTCGTCTGGCCCTCGTGGTCCTGGGCTCGGCGGGCGGCGGGGCAGTGGGGGCGTTGTCCCACCTCGTGGCCCGCTTCGGCATCGAGAGCCTCTTCGGGCGCGATCTGTCCCCGGTCGGTGGGGGCTTCGAAGGCATCGTGCTCGGCGCTGCCGCCGGCGCCGGCTACGCGCTGGCTACGCCGGTGCGCGAAGGCGGAATGGCGGCTCCTCGAGGGCGGCCTCGCCTGATCGCCGCGCTCGTGACGGGAGCTTCTTGCGCGGCGGCCTGCTTCGGCCTCGCGGCCACCGATCACTATCTGGGAGCGATGAGCCTCGACTTCCTGGCCCAGACGTTTCCGGGCTCCCAGGTCAGTCTCGATCCGCTGGCTCGCCTTCTGGGAGAGGAGCATCCCGGCTTCGTCACCCGCGTCTTCATCGGGAGCTCGGAAGGTCTTCTATTTGGAGTCGGGCTCGCCCTGGGCCTGACGCACCGCCCGCGCAGAAGACAAACATGAGGAATACTCCCGAATTTCAACGCAAGGGCGCAAAGAGAGACAGGGGCACCCACCGGACCCGGACCGCGGTCAATCGAATCCGCGGAAGGATTACACCGGAGAACTCAACGCAAAGGCGCAAAGGCGCAAAGAAAAACAGGGCACTCACCCCCGGCGGGGGCGAGGTAAATCCCCCGACGGCGGACGCTCACGACGACCTCACTTTTCGCTCATGTTCCACGCCGCCTCCCGCGCTAGCCTCAGCCGAGAGGAGGTTCCACATGGGACTCACGTTTCCGGCACACGACCTCGAGCAGGCCCAGTTCCGGTTCTCAAACGATCTCGTAGAGCTGCAGACAGAGAAGCGGCTTCAGTTCATCGATTTGACGGAGCTCGTCGAGGAACGGGTGCGACGATCGCGTGTAACCCACGGTATCCTCAACATTCATACCCGCCATACCACGACCGCCATCGTGGTGAACGAGAACGAGCCCTTTCTGCTGGAAGACCTCGAAGAGCGACTGGATGTCTGGGCACCTGTTGCAGACCGCTACCGGCACAACGACCTGGAGGCGCGGCGTTTTCAGCGCCTGGCGCCCGAGGAGCGGCCGAACGGTGATTCCCACGCGCGGGCTTTTCTGCTCGGCGCCTCGGAGACCCTCAACGTGGTCGACGGGAAGCTCGCTCTCGGCACGTACCAGCGGGTGTTTCTGGTGGAGCTGGACGGTCCCCGCCCTAGAACCGTGTCCATCGTCGTCCTCGGACTCGCTGCCTGAAGTTCTGTTGCTTCACGACGCCTGCGCGGGCAGGAGTGTTCCGTGACGAAGCGAGAATGCTCTCGGCGCGCAGCCATTGCACCGCCGACGCCGCACCTTCGATCAGCCGATCCCGGGTGTAGACGACGCCATCGAGGTCGGTGAGGAGGCCTCGAGGTTTCTGCCGCTGCACGCGGGTCGCTATCCGCCGAAGATCTCGCGGAAGTAGCCCATCCAGTTCGCACCCAGGATCTTCGTAATGTCCTCGTCGCTGTAGCCGCGACGGTGAAGCGCGTGAGCGACGTTGCGAAATCGCTCCGGTTCGTCCAACCCCTCGATCCAGGGAGGCCAGCGGACGCGATAAGAGGGCTTGAAGGTCTTCAGCCGCGGCTCGTACCAGGTTTCCCTCGTGGCCCAGGCCTCGATGCCACGGATCTGGAAGTCGGTACAGATTCCGACGTGGTCGATGCCGCCGATCTTTACAGCGTGGTCGATGTGGTTCAGGTAGTCCTCGATGGTGACATCGGGACTTGGTCCGACGAAGTAGCCAAGCGCGGCGATTCCCGTCATGCCTCCCCGGTCGGACATGGCCTTGATCAACTCATCCGTCTTCGCGCGGGGGTGGTTCCGGTACAGCGCCTCGCAAAACGTGTGCGTGAAGGCGGGTGGCCTCCTCGAGACCGCGACGGCGTCGGAGCTGGTCTGGCGCCCGCAATGAGACAGATCGACGATGATGCCGAGCTCGTTCATACGCTCCACCACCGCGACGCCGTAGTCGGAGAGACCCGCGTTCGTGCGCTCGGTACAACCGTCACCCAGCAGGTTTCTCGAATTGTAGGTCAGCTGGATGCAGCGCGCGCCTAGCTGATAGAGGACATCCAGGTTCTCCAGATCGCCCTGGAGCATCGTGGCGTTCTGAAACCCGTAGATGACCGCCAGCTTGTCGTATTGCTTCGCTTGCGCGATGTGGGCGGCCTTCGTCGCTTTGACCAGCCGGTTGGGGTTGGTCTCGATACGATGGTTCCACTCCGCCAGCGCCCGCAGGGCGACCTCGAGATTCGTGCTGGGAAGCGTGGTCTGGATAGCGGCATAGCCGGAGCGCTCGACGGCATCGTACTCGACATCGTCCCATTCATGACCCACCGCGAGCGAGTCGATGACAATAGCTTCGTCGTAGAGACGATCGATATCGGAACCCGGCTCACTGCCCCATCCGGTGCCCCGACAGGGGAGAAGAACGCCCGCGGCCACCATGGACTTCAGAAACGCTCTGCGCTCTACCGTCATCGAACTCTCCCTGCGGCCGATGATAAGTGAGTCCGACCGCTGGATACAAGGAGCTCGACCGGGAAGCCTACACCCGCGCCGTTGGATCGTAGTCGGGCGTCGGCGCGTCGGCGCTCGCTTTGACCGCGAAGAACAGGTATACCATCGCCGTCACGAAGCCGAACAGCCACGCGTTGGGGATCTCGACCGAGCCCAGGTCTGCCGCCATCGAAAGCATCACCGCCGGAGTCAGCGCCACGATGGCCAGACTGTAGAGTGCTCCGAACCCGAGGTTCGCATCAGCGATGCGCGCGAACACCATTCCAATCAATCCGTAGAACGCTGCCTGTACCAGGCGAAGGACGAACCAGAAGGCGGCCGCGAACGGATAGATGAAGACGGCCAGCCATCGTGCGGTCATGTCGAGCCAGCCCTGTACGCGCGCGCCGTCGATGCTCTGCTCGCCGAAGCTCGATAGCGGATAGACGTTCGAGCGGTTGGTGCCGCTTCTGGTGAACATCTCGGTGCGCGTCAGCAGCATCGCGGCCTCCTGACCGTCGAGCGAAGAGACCTCGCCGGTGCTATCCAGGATGATGATCGGCGTATCATCGAGTCCTCGAATGTAGTAGGGCTGAGGCGCATCGAGAACGAGCTCTCCGCCCGAGAGCCGAAACGCCGGAATTTGCCCGGTCAGTGCTGGTGATTCGCTCTCGATGAACTCGCCGAAGCTGAAGTGCACTCTCAGCACGCCGGGGACGGCCTCTACGGCGGCCAGCACGGCCAGGAAGACTACGCTGTAGCCCCTCCAGTGCCTGCCGACGTCTATGTACAGATCCCTCGAGAAGAACGAGAGGATGAACGGATGGAAGAGGCTGTATTTCCTCACGAAATCAGGATAGAGGAGGAAGGCGAGGTCTGCAACAAGGGTCGAGCTGAATCCGTGGAAGGGCTACTTCGGGAAACTCAACGCAGAGGAAAAGGGACAACGCGGAGAAGCCTCGGAAACAAACAGCAAAGAGATCACATGGAACCCCGGAATGGCGGAACCCCGGAACCCACGAGGAATCAAGAAAGGAGACCGCGATTCAATCGAATCCTTGGAAGGATGACACCGGAGAACTCAACGCAAAGGCGCAAAGGCGCAAAGCGCGCTCCCTCTCCCCAGCGGGGGAGAGGTAAACAGCTCAGCCGGTGAACTTGTAGCCCATACGGTGCACAGTGACGATGTACTCCGGTTTCGCCGGGTTGTCCTCCAGCTTCTGCCGGAGCCCGGAGACGTGCACGTCCACCGTTCGCGAGTAGGGAACCGTATCGTACCCCCAGACGTGCTCGAGCAGCTCGTCCCGGGACAGCGTTGCGCCCCGGTTCTCGACGAAATACTTCAGGAGCTTGAACTCGAGCGCTGACAACTCGACCGGTGCCCCATGGCGACTCACCTCGGCCTTCCGGAAATCCACCTGGATCTCCCCGAACCGATACCGATCCGGTCGGCTCCTGCGCCCGCGAACGGCGAAGCAGGGCTTCGACCCGGGCAAGAAGCTCCATCATGTCGAAAGGCTTCGTCAAGTAGTCGTCGCCGCCTAGCTTGAACCCGACCACCTTGTCGACGGTTTCTCCCCGAGCGGTGAGGAAGAGAATCGGAGTGGCGTTGTCCTTTTTCCGAATCTCCCTACACAGGTCGAACCCGCTCATACCCGGGAGCATGACGTCGAGAATCAGCAGGTCGAAGTTCCCCGCGGTGGTCGTCTCCAGGGCTTCGCCAGCGTCGGTTTCTGAAGTTACCTCGTACCCTTCGGCTTTCAAGCGATCCGTCAGTGTCAGGACCAGTCCGGGCTCGTCCTCGACGAGCAGGATGCGCCGGGCGGCGGTCACCGCTCCACCCCAGGCGTGCCCGCCACGGCGGCGCCGGGCAGAACGATGGTGAACGTACTGCCGTCGCGGTTTCTCGTGGTCACTTCGACCCTTCCCCCGAGCTCCTCCACGATGTGCTGCACGAGGCTCAAGCCCAGCCCGCTTCCCGCGACCTCGGACGTTGCCGACCCACGGTAGAAGGGCTCGAAAATATGTGGCAGGTCCCTCTCGTCGATACCCGTCCCGCGATCCCGAACGGAGAGGCGAACCGCGCCGCCACGATCCACGTCGACGGCAATCCCGATCCAGGGTTCATCGCCATGCTTGAGGGCGTTCGAGATCAGATTGGAAAGGGCATGTCTCAATGCTTTGCCGTCCGTCCTGATGCAGACGGGCCCCTCCGGAAGGGACGTCTCGACCTCAGCGCCGAGCGCATCGACGGCTGGCTGGTTGTCCTCCAGAGCCTGATGAACGAGATGGGCGAGCACGACGTTGCCACGCTCGAGGCGCTTTCGATGGGACTGGATGCCAGCGAGCTCCAGTACCTTCTCTACGAGATCCGTCAAACGCAGCCCCTCCTTCTCGATCAAAGCACCGTAGTGCTTGACGCGCTCTGGCTCTTCGACGGATCCATCCGCGAGGTTCTGCCCCGCCGATCGAATCACTGCCAGGGGCGTGCGGAACTCGTGAGACACGCCGGCCACCAGCTCGACCCTCTGGCGCGACAGCTCGAGAGAGCGCCGGGTGGAGGCGAGGATCATGGCGATGGCGACACCGAGCAGTCCGAGGATGCCGAAGCTGACGGCCAGGTTGCGATTGCGCGCACCTCGAACCGCCGCATCGAGAGAGCCTGCCCGGTGACGTACCGAAAGCTCCCACTTCGGCTCTCCGAGCTCGGCTAGCGCCTCCCGGAATGAGCCACCCGCGCCTTGACGGGGGCGGCGCTCAACTCGGAACGCTTCCTCGCGGCTCCTCTGGTCGGGAGGCCGGCGCCGCCATCGCGGCGTCCTCAGCGAAGAATCCATCCAGGCGCCTCGTCCTCGTCGAAGCCCCATCATCGAGAAGAGCGAAATCGAAACGTCCGGAGACCCGAAAATCTCGGCGTCCGACGAACGATAAACGAGCTCGTTGGATTCGCGAGAGCGAACCCTCACGTCGTAGTCGAGCGTGCCCCCCGTCGCGAAATGACGTTCGACCAGCTCCGGCAGAAAGCTCGTGGTGAGGTAATCGAGGTCGAGAGTGACGATCGCGTAGCCTTCCAGCTTGGGTATCAAACGTCGTTGGCGGCGTTGAAAGCGCATCAGTGGCGCCACCAGTCCCGGTGGATCTTCGATGAGCATCGGAATAGCGCCGCCTCTGTCCATGAGAGCCGTGCCGAGCGACAACCTTTCCTCCAGTCCAACCAGGGGCAGTGCGCCGCGCTCCTCGTTGGACACCCGCTCGAGCAGCGAACGCTCGGGGTTGAGGCGCTCGACGTCGAGGGATGAGCCGCTGTCAGTTCCGACGAAATAGACCTGCTCGACGAGCCCAGGTCGTGCCGCGTCCTCCTCCCAGGCGCGGAAGCTCGCGAGCAGGTGTTCCCGGGCACCGATTCCGGCGCTCGATGAGGCTCTGGGATCCGGTACGAAGGCGGCAAACAGCCGAGCGATCTCCTCGTCGAAGTCATCGGCGAACCGCCGGACCGCCGTCTCGAGTCCAGACGTCATCCGCTCGCGTTCGGCCTCGCTCACTCGGCCGAGCCATCGATACTGGAGCGTCGCCAGAAGCACGAGGAGGCCGACCAGCACGACGGCTGCTCCCACCGATATGAACGAGGATCGTCGGATGTTCACGATTTCATTGTAGTCGAGACGCGAAAGGCAGCACCTCGCAGACTCCCATCTTTACAACTTTTACAACTCTTTTGCAGCAGCTTGATTTCTGCCGAGGACGTATTCGCTACTATTGGCTCAGGTCAGGATCGATAGACGACTTCGGGTCTGGTGGCGATCCGAGGGCCAGAAAAGGAGACAACGATGACGAGCTGGAAAAGAAGGCTTGCACCGACCCTCGCTTCGACCTTATTGCTGAGCGCGGTGGTCGCCGTGCCCGTGGCGACACTGGGCTACACCGCCCAGGAATTCGAGCGTGGACCGCGCGGACGGGGAGGGCGAGGAGCCCTTCGCATGTTCCGTGGGCTCGATTTGACGGAAGAGCAGCGCGAGCAGATTCGGGCGCTCATGACGGACGGCTACGCCGAAGAGACCAGGACACGTCTTCGCGAAGCGAGGCAAGCACTGAACGAGGCGGTCGACGATCCCAGCGTGGACGAGTTCTCGCTGCGGCAGCGGGCCGATACGGTCGGCCAGGTCGAGGGGGATGTCGCGGTGCTGCGACGCCAGCGCCAGGCGCGCATCAAGGAGATTCTGACGCCCGAGCAGGTTCAGAAGATGGAAGAGATGCAGGCGCAAATGAAGGCGAAACATGAAGAGCGGATCAGGCGCTCCGAAGAGTGCCGCCGCGAACGTCGCGAGGGCGGCGAGCAACCGAGGGAGTTGTAGTCTGCTGAGAGGATCATCATGAAGACGAAACGAGATTCAGTTACAGGCGCGCTCGTGGGACTCATCGGTATCGGTCTCATCGGCTTCGCAACGAGCGTCCGACTGGCATCGGCCGCCGGCAAGCCCGCCGACACGGTGAGTTTCAGCGGCACGTGGGAGCGGGACGCGGAGCGCAGCGACGATCCGCAGGAGAAGTTTCAGGAAGCCATGGCGCGCATGCGAGAGCAAATGGGGCGCCAGGGTGGGGGATTCGGAGGCGGCGGTCGCCGAGGCGGTTCCGGTGGCGGCGGGCGCCGAGGCGGGGAAGGCGGCAGAAGCGGCGGACCTCAAGGAATGCAAGAACGCATGGGATCCTTGATCGCCGCCTTCGAATCACTCGACATCGAGCATGAAGCGGGCGAGCTCCGTATCGATACCGGCGAGCGGCTGAGCATCTACTACCTCGACGGCGAGAAGCATCGGCGCGACGCGCCCGACGGCAGCAAGATCGAGGTCACCGCCAAGATCCGGGGGCTCTCCGTCGTCATCAAGGAAAAGATGGAGCGGGGCGTCGAAGTGAATCGCACGTTCGAGCTCTCGCCGACGGGCGAGGTCATGATCATGACCGTCAACTTCAAGAGTCCGCGAGGCGGCGAACCCATCGTCATCAAGACGGTCTACGAGCTGGTCGAGTAGAGAGTCCGCCCAGAACGTTTCTGCCTCGGGCGGGGTGGTCGACAGCCAAAACCCTCCTACTCCACAAGCCCTGCCTGAGTGAAAGAACGGCGGCGTTCGCAGCGAGCGGGCGCCGCCGCTTCTTTTTTCTGTCTTCGAGAGAGGTTCAGAAAGCTGCCACGCGCGTTGGGATGCGTTTGCGCGTCAGTCTGTTCGTGAGGGACCGCCCCGGCGGACGGCTGGTCATGGGAGAACGGGAATCAGGACTCCTCTTCCTTTCCCTTCTTCTCTTTCTTGGCCGCTTCCTCCTCTGCTTCGATGGCGAGCACTTCGTCCTCGGTGAGGACGTCCATCATTTCCCAGGCCTGAAGCTGTGGTCCGGGAACGATGCCTGCGATGTCCGGGTCGGCGCCCTCGGAGCCCGTCTTGGGTCCTTTTGTTTCCTTCCGCTGAACTCTCTTCTCGGCCTTCTGCCTCTGACGTTCCTGACGTGCGCGTTCCTTCTGACGTTTCAAGAATGTCTGACGACTACGATTTGCCAAACCGCTGACCTCCTTTTGCGTCGACGCTCTGTGTCGGGCACGTCATCGCTCGACGAACGTGCTTTCCCGCTCCGGCAACAGGCGCTCAGCTGAAAGCTCCGTCGGTGGACGGAAAGTACAACAGGGGGACGCTCGACAAACGGTAGCATACCTGCCACCGCAGCTCTAACCGCCTGCATTCTAGTACAGACGTGCTGTCTCAAGCAAAAACGGTGCCGATCAATCCGTCGGCGTCCGCGTTGGGAAGCCCACCGAAGCCCACACCCGGTTCCTCCGGGTCTCGATGCCGCTCATCGGGCCTTTGTTCTTGAAGCGGATCCCGCTGGTGTCCGAGATGACGACGAGCTTGACCGTCTTCTGCGTGATGACGACCGGGCTCGCGGCGAGCGCTGCGCCCGTGGCCATGTCGGACCGAACGAACTCCCGACGACTCACTTTGCGACTCATCCTCTCCTCCTCGGCCCGCGCGCCTCGGGCACGGCAATAATAAATGATGCAGCGAGGCCGGACACCCCCTCGTTGAGACTTGCGACGGGTGGCTCCCATCCATATGCTTCCCGCGTCTCGCCGCGTCGGGCACGCACCGCGCGAATCCTAAGGAGTTGAGCTCATGAGAAGGATTGTGTCTTCACTTGTCGTAGTGCTAATCGCGTCGACGGCGCTCGACGCGCAGCCCCTGGAGCTGGACACGGCCCGGTTCGACATGACCTGGCGAAACATCGGGCCGGAGTGCGGGGGGCGCTCGCTCGGCTGCACCGGAAGCCCCGGGCGACCGAACGAGTACTACTTCGGCGCCACCGGTGGAGGTCTCTGGAAGACGACCGACGCCGGGACGAGCTGGTCGGCGGTGACGGATGGTCAGGTGACGAGCTCCTCCGTTGGCGCAGTGGCCGTCGCCGAGACCAACCCGGACGTCGTCTATATCGGCATGGGGGAAACCGAGCTTCGCGGCAGCATCACGCAGGGCGACGGTGTCTACAAGTCGACCGATGGCGGCAAGAGCTGGCGGCACCTGGGACTCGAACAGACGCAGGCCATCGCCCGCATCCGCGTCCATCCCACGAACCCGGACATCGTTTACGTCGCAGCACTCGGCCATCCTTATGGCGACAACGAAGAGCGCGGCGTCTTCCGCTCGACGGATGGCGGCAACAACTGGGAAAAGGTCCTCTACAAAAGCCCCAAAGCCGGAGCGGCCGACCTGATTATCGATCGCACGAACCCGAACGTCCTCTACGCCTCCATCTGGCAGGTCTACCGAAAGGCCTGGCAGATGTGGGGCGGTGGACCCGACTCGGGCCTCTACAAATCGGAGAACGGCGGCGAAACCTGGGTCGAGATCACCGGCAACCCGGGCATGCCCGATCGACCGATCGGCAAGATCGGCGTCACCGTCTCGCCGGCCGACGGCCGGCGGGTCTGGGCCATCGTCGAGGCCAACGAGGGCGGCGTCTTTCGCTCGGATGATGGAGGTGCGACCTGGACACGCACCAACGACGAGCGGAAGCTGAGGCAGCGGGCCTTCTACTATTCGCGCATCTACGCCGATCCTCTGGACCGGGACACCGTCTACGCGCTCAACACCGGGTTCTACAAATCCGTCGACGGCGGGAAGACCTTCGACATCGTCATTCGCCCACCGCACGGCGACCAGCACGACCTGTGGATCGACCCCAACAATCCCATGCGGATGTGCAACTCGAACGACGGCGGTGGAAACGTCTCGATCAACGGCGGCGAGACCTGGACGGAGCAGGACTTCGTCACGACGCAGCTTTACCACGTCAACGTGACGAACGACTTTCCCTACCACGTGTGCGGTGCACAGCAGGACAACTCCACCGTCTGCGTTCCGAGTGACGGCTGGGCCAACATGCAGGCGCGGGGACCCGGTCACGGCTGGTACTACGCGGCTGGAGGCGGCGAAAGCGGCTATATCACCCAGCACCCCTCGAACCTCGACGTCTTCTACGCCGGAAGCCAGGGTGCGCTTCTGACCCGCTACGACCGCTCGAGCGGTCAGGTCCGCGACATTCAGGTCTACCCGCGCTTTTTCTCCGGCGAGCCGGCCGACGCGCTCCCCGAGCGCTGGCAGTGGACCTTCCCCATCGTTTTCTCGCCGCTCGATGAGAACGTGCTCTACACGTGCTCGCAGCACGTGTGGAAGACGACCAACGACGGCCAGAGCTGGGAAAAGATCAGCCCCGATCTCACGTACGCAGACCCGGAGACCCTGGGCGAGACGGGCGGCATCATCACCATGGACATGAACGGCCCGGAGATCTACGCCACGGTCTTTGCCCTTGCACCGTCCCTTCACGACATCAATACCATCTGGGCAGGCTCCGACGACGGGCTCGTCCATATCACGCGGGACGGGGGCAAGAACTGGGAGAACATCACACCTACCGAGCTTCCTCAGTTCAGTCGCGTGAGCATCATCGACGAGTCCCGCCACACGCCGGGAAGCGCCTATCTCGCGGCGAACCGCTATCAGGTCGACGACCGCGAGCCGTACGTCTTCCGTACACGTGACTATGGAAAGACGTGGACCAAGATCATCGACGGCGTCCGACCGGGTCACTTCGCCCGCGCGGTGCGAGAGGACCCGGTACGGAAGGATCTTCTCTTCCTAGGAACCGAGCACGGAGTGTATCTATCGTTCGACGCCGGGGATCACTGGCAGTCGCTCCAGCTCAACCTTCCCGACACGCCGATCCGCGATCTGGCGGTCAAGGACTCCGACGTCGTGCTCGGCACTCACGGGCGGGGCTTCTGGATCCTCGACGACATCGAGCCGCTGCGGCAGCTGGCCCCCGACACCTACGACAGGACCCTTCACGTCTTCGAGCCCCACCGGGCGGTGCGTGGCGTGGAAAATGCCGCCATCCAGTACTACCTGGCCGAGGGGGCCGATGAAGTCACCGTCGAGATTCTCGATGCGAGTGGCAACGTCGTGCGGACGGTGAAGGGAACGCCGGAGGACGAAGAGAAAGGACCACCAGCCCCATCGTTTCGCGCGCCGCCGCCGGCACCACCGACGGTCCATGCCGGACTCAACCGCTTCGAATGGGACATCCGTTACGAAGGAGCGACGGACTTCGAAGGAATGATTATCTGGAGTGGCCGGCCCCAGCGTGGTCCGAAAGCACCTCCCGGTCGTTATCAAGCAAGGGTGAGTGCCGACGGCCAGTCGCAGACCGTGGAATTCGACGTCGAGATGGATCCGCGACTCAAAGGCGTAACGATGGCCGATCTCGAGGCGCAGTTCGAGCTCGCCAGCCAGATTCGGGACAAGACGACCGAAGCCAACGAGGCGGTGATCCAGATCCGCGACGTGCGGGCTCAGCTCGAAGAACGTCTCGAAGGAACGGGCGCCGTGGAGCTCCAGCGCACCGGCCGGGATTTCATCGAGAAAGTCTCCGACATCGAGCAGAACCTGTACCAGGTCAAGAACCGCAGCAACCAGGACCCGCTCAACTTCCCGATCCGGCTCAACAACCGGCTCGCTTCGTTGAGGCGCAGCGTCGAGAACGGCGACGCGAGGCCGACCGATGGGGCCTACAAGGTCTTCGAGGAGCTCTCGGCGGAGCTCACCGCGCACCTCGCGAAGCTCCAGGGGCTGCTCGACAGCGAGCTGACCACCATCAACAGCATGCTCACCGAAGCCAGCATGGAGACGGTGGACAAGACCCGCTGGGAGGAGGAGGCTGGTAGGAACAGGTGAGGAAAGGGGGGACAGGTCGTTCCTGTTTCCCATTCGCCAGTTAATTGAATAACCTGTTCCCGATTTCTCATGCAGGAGCTCAGCCTCGATTTCTTCACCATCGGCCTTGTCTGGTACATCGCCTTCCTCTTCTCGACGACGTGCCATGAAGGCGCCCACGCTCTTGCTGCGAAGCTTGGGGGCGATCCGACGGCGTTTCATGGCGGGCAGGTCACGTTGAACCCGATACCCCACATCCAGCGGACGCCGTTTGGCATGGTGGTCATCCCGGTTCTGGCGTACTTCTTCAGCGGGTGGATGATTGGCTTCGCCTCCACGCCCTACGATCCGCACTGGGCGGCGCGCCACCCGCGCCGCGCCGCATGGATGGCCCTCGCCGGACCGGCGGCCAACTTCACGCTGATGCTGCTCGCCGCGGTCGGAATCCGTCTGGGGCTTGCGGTGGGTGTTCTTCAGGCGCCCGCTCGGCCCAGCTTCACGGGGATCGTCGAAGCGGTGGACCCTTCGGTCTTCGGCCTTCCCGCGATGATACTGAGTATCTTCTTCGTGCTGAACCTTCTTCTGGGTACGTTCAACCTGCTGCCGCTACCGCCGCTCGACGGCAACGTCGGCATCACCGTGTTCATGTCGGAGAAAAAAGCGCTGGACTTCCTCGACTTCACGCGAAGCTTCGGAATGATGGGAATCGTGGTGGCCTGGTTTCTCTTCGGGAGGCTCTTCAGCGCCGTCTTCCTGTTCGCGCTGAATGCGCTGTACTTCCCGCTCGCCAGCTACGGCTAGTTCGTTAGTGCCTCTGCGCGAAGTACGAGCCGACCATCACCAATCCGGCTCCCCAGTACAGCTCCGAGCCCACCGGCTCACCGAGCACGACCCAGCTCATCAGGACGCCGATGATGGGCTGCGTGAGAAATACCGTCGTCACCCTCGAGGGTAAAAAATGCTTGAGTAGCCATGTCTGGGCCAGAAAAGAGAAGCCGGCAATGATGACACCCTGATAGAAAAGCGCCACGCCCAGGCGGAACGTCCATTGAGTCGGCTCCGCCTCGAAGAGAGCACTCGTGACGGAGAAGCTCACGATTCCCAGTACGGCCTGGGCGAGCAGTAGCTTCGTGATCGACACACCGCTGGCCGCGGACTGAGACAAGACGATCTGCCTCGCGCCGAGGAGCACGGCTGACAGCGAAAGCAGTATGTCGCCGAGCAGGGAGTACGGACCCGTGCCGTTGAGGCTCGACGAGAAGACAACCAGAATCCCGGTGTAGGCCACCACCGCTCCAAAGATCCGCGTCAGCGTCAATCGGTCCCCGGGGACGAAGAAGTGCGCGAACACGGCCGTCCAGAGCGTGTAGGTAATGGTGATGACCGCGGCGTGACCGGCGGTCGTGCGGTCCTGACCGATGTTCAGAAGGCCAACTTGAAGCGAGAAGAGGCACCCGACGGTGAGAAGGGGCCGCCACTCGTGCCGCTTCACGCGCAGGGATTCTCGCGTCGTGAGGGCCCACAAGAGCACGACAACGCCGCCGAGAACGAAACGCATCCAGCCCAGGCGAAGAGGAGGAGCGTCGCGAAGTCCCGCCTTGATCGCCACCGGGTTGGCTCCCCAGAGTGTGGAGAGAAAAAAGGCCAGCCCGTAGGCGGGAAGGTTGAGCCGCGAACGTTTGCCAGTCAAACAGCTATCGCACGCTCCGGCTGACGAAGATCGGCTGAAGCCAGGCGGCTTCGGTCTCGCCCTTCCGGCAGGAGAATGTGGTCCTTTGGAACGATGATCTGATCGACCGGGAGGCCCAGCTGGCCCGCGATCTCCTCGATGGTGTCGATGGAGGTGCCGTCGACGTCGGTCTGACAGGCCTCGCGGAGGCGGCCGTAGCTGACCGGTAGGCCATGACCGTCCAGAAAGCTCTTGAGGGCGGCGGGTCCGCAGTCCATCGCGGACGACTGCACGACCTCCGGAACGAAGAAGCGGCGTTCGGCGGCGAGCGCCTGCCGGTCGGCCCGGCCCATCGTGAACATTCCCATGGGGTTTCCGGGCATGGTACGCTCGTTGTCCGGCCCGATGCGAGCACGAACGCGTGCGGTTTTCTTGGCCGGACGGACGGGGTGCGCTACACTCCCGGCGGGCTCGACGGTGAACCGCAGCCGGTCGCCGACTTGAGCCCGACGACGGACACAGGTAACATTTGTGGCTTTGGTCGCGGGTCTGCAGCCCCCCATCGGTTGCCGCACGTACCCAGGAAACCTGAGAATTCGGTCGCAGGAGGTCTGAGTGACGGACGAGCGTTCCATACACATGATCGAGGCCGAAGGGCTTTCGAAGTTCTACGGCCCTTTCGTTGCCACTCAAGACATCACGTTCTCGATCCCCCAGGGACAGATCGTGGCCTTTCTCGGTCCGAACGGGGCCGGAAAAACGACGACGATGAAGATGCTCACCGGCTATCTGGCGCCGAGCGAAGGGATGGCACGCATCGCCGGTCTGGACATCCACGCCGAGCGCATCGCAGCCTCGAAGCGCTTCGGTTATCTGCCGGAGAACGGTCCCCTGTATCCGGACATGACGCCGCTCGAGCTGCTGGAGTTCTTCGGAGAGGCTCGAGAGATCGAGCCTGGAAAACTCCAGAAGCGGATCGAGGCGGTCAAGGAGCTCTGCGCGCTTCACCAGGTAATGGAAAAGCCCATCGGCAAGCTCTCGCGCGGACTTCGCCAGCGAGCGGGGCTTGCTCAGGCGCTCCTTCATGACCCGGACGTGTTGATCATGGACGAGCCGACCGCCGGTCTCGACCCGAACCAGATCCGCCACTTCCGGGAGAACATCAAGAAGCTGGGGCGCACGAAGACGATCCTGATCTCGACCCACATCCTTCAGGAAGTCAGCGCGATCGCCGATCGGGTGCTTTTCGTTCACAACGGCCGGCTGGTGTTCGACGGGACCCCGAAAGAGCTACAGGAAGACGGATCGCTCGAAGGGCCTTTCTACCGCCTGACCGAACAGGTTGAAGGGTCTCGACACTCTCGGGAAGCCGAGCCGACGAACGGCTCGCCAAAGGGAGGAGATAAGGGTTCAGGGGGAGAGCAATGATCAAGAACATCAACTTCAAGATCGTCCTCGCCATCGGCAAGAGGGATCTGCGCATGTATTTCAGCAATCCCTCCGGGTACGTGTTCATCACGTTGTTCATTTTTCTGAGCGCGGCGGCCGCCTTCTGGCAGGACCGCTTCTTCCTGAACAACCTGGCGAATCTGGATCAGCTCAACGCCGTCTTCCCGTATCTGCTCATGTTCTTCGTCCCGGCGCTCACGATGTCCGTCTGGGCGGAGGAGAGAAATCTCGGCACGGACGAGCTTCTGCTGACGCTGCCCGCCACGGAGGTAGAGGTGGTCCTCGGGAAGTACTTTGCGACCCTCGCCGTCTACACCGCGTCGCTCGTCCTCTCGCTGAGCCACGTCATCGTGCTTATCTGGCTCGGAAGTCCGGACATCGGGCTCATGTTCGCGAACTACGGCGGATACTGGCTCCTGGGAGCGGCCATGATCGCGCTCGGAACGCTGGCCTCGCTCCTGACCGTCAACGTCACTATCGCCTTCATCGTGGGTGCCCTCTTGTGCGGCCTGCTCGTGCTCATCCAGCCGCTCGGCGATATTCTGAGCGAGAGCCTCGGTCGATTCCTGGCACCGGTCGGGGTTCTTCCCCACTTCGAGGACTTCGGGCGCGGTGTGGTCAGCCTGGCCAGCCTGTTGTACTTCGGCTGTCTGGCCGGCTTCTTCCTCTATCTGAACGTGCTCGTCGTGAGCAAGCGCCACTGGCCGCGCGAGTCGGAAGGCATGAAGATGACGACCCACCAGGTCATTCGAGCCGTCTCCGTCGCGGTCATCATTATTAGCGCCATCACGCTCGTGGGGCGCCTTGGGTTCCGGATGGACACCACCGCGGAAAGGCTCCACTCCTTGACCCGTGAGACGAGGAGCCTTTTGAGCGAGGTCCCGGACGACCGACCGGTGTTCGTCCAGGGATTCATCAGTCCGACGGTTCCCGAGCAATTCGTGCAGACGCGCGCAAACGTACTCGGTCTGCTCCGCGAAATGTCCGCGGCGAGCGGCGGAAACGTCAAGCTCCTGATCAAGGACACCGAACCGTTCTCCGGAGAGGCCCGGGAGGCGAGAGAGAAGTTCGGCATCGAGCCCCGACAGGTCCCGAACCTCGGTGGTGCAAGGGCTGGATTCTCCGACGTGTTCCTGGGGCTCGCCTTTACCAGTGGTGGCAACGAGCAGGTCATTCCGTTCTTCGATCAGGGACTACCCGCCGAGTACGAGCTCGCCCGGAGCATCCGGATCGTCGCCAACACGAACCGCAAGCGCCTCGGTGTCATCAACACCCAGCTGCGCCTGTTCGGGGGACTCGACTTCAATACGATGCAGTCCACCCCCGCCTGGTCCGTGGTGGCAGAGCTGAAGAAACAGTACGAGGTCGTCCAGATTGCGCCGCGGAGCGAGATCACCGAAGAAGTGGACGGCATCCTCGTGGCGCTGCCATCGTCCCTGGCACAGGCGGAGATGGACAACGTGCTCGCCTTCATCAAGAAGGGCACACCGGCGGTGCTTCTCCTCGATCCGCTTCCGATCGTGAACCTCGGTCTCGCTCCCTCCGAGCAGCCGGGCGCGGGCCAGAATCCGTTCATGCGACAGGGCCAGCCGCCACCGGAGCCGAAGGGCAACATCCGGGCGTTTCTCGAAGAGCTGGGCGTGCGCTGGGATCCTTCCCTCATCGTCTGGGATACCTACAATCCGCATCCCGACCTGGCACATCTGCCGCCCGAGGTCGTGTTCCTCGGGGAGGGCAATCAGAACCCGAACGTCTTCAACCAGGACTTCACCGCGAGCGCCGGCATCCAGCAGCTGGTCTTCCTCTACCCCGGTCATCTCGATACGGTGGACAAGGAGGGCGGGACATTTCTTCCCCTGTTGGAGTCGGGGCAGCTATCCGGACGCGTCCCCTACTTTCAGATGGTGCAGAGGAATTTCCTGGGCGCTGGCTTGAACCAGAATTTGCCGCACCGGCCCGACCCCATGAGCTACACGCTTGCGGTGTATTCGGAGTTCCAGCCGGGGGCGGGGGCGGGCGACGCTTCTGCGCCCGACGCTGCCGAGAGTGGGAACGGCAACGAGGACGGCGCCAGTACCGAGAGCAGCGAAAGTGTCAAGGTCATCGCCATTGCCGATCTGGATTTCATCTCGGAGCAGTTCTTCCAGATTCGCCGCATCGGCCCGTCGAACCTCAACTTCGACAACGTTTCGTTCTTCCTGAACGCGATGGACGTCCTGATTGGGGATGAGTCCTTCGTGGCGCTGCGCAAGCGACGGGTGCGGCATCGCACCCTCCAGCGGGTCGAAGATCAGACGCGTCAGTTCATCGAGCAGCGGACCATCGAAGAGGAGGAAGCGGAGCTGAAGGAGCGCAGCGAGCTCGACGCCGCCCAGCAGCGGCTCGACGCGCGCGTCGCCGAAGTCGAGCAGCGTGACGACCTCGATCAGCAGGCGAAACAGATCATGGCTCGCAACCTCCAAGAGGTCGAGAACCGTAGGTTCCAGGTGATCAAAACGAACCTCGAAGCCAAGAAAGAGGCGGAGATTCGCGCCAGCCAGGAGCGCATGGAGTCGCAGATCCGGCGGATCCAGAGCGGCATCCGGACCGCCGCCGTGATCCTCCCGCCGATTCCGGTCTTTCTGCTCGGCGTTTACATTTTCATCAAGCGACAGCAGCGCGAGCGCGAAGGCGCGGCCGCTGCCCGACGTCTGAGAGAGGAGTGAGAACAGATGGAAGACACGGGGGATATGAAGCGAACGAAGACCCTTGCGGGTGCGGCGGTGCTTCTCGCGGTCGTCGCCATCGCCACCGCGCCCAGAAATGTCACGCCGAGCGCGTTCCTGGACCAGGGAGAACCTTTCTTTCCGGATTTCGAGGATCCGAATGTCGCCACAACGCTCGAGGTGATCGAGTTCGACGAGACGACGGCGGCGGCCCGCCCCTTCAAAGTCCAGAACGAGGGCGGCATCTGGACCATCCCGTCGCACCACGACTACCCGGCGGACGGAGAAGATCGCTTGGCGGAGACCGCAGCGGGGGTCATCGAGATCAAGAAGGACGATTTCCGATCGGACAACGTGGCCGACCACGAACTATTGGGAGTCATCGATCCTCTCGATGAAACGGAGACGAGCCTGGTCGGCCGCGGCACCCGCGTCACCATCAAGGGCGAGAACGAGAGGATTCTCGCCAATATCATCTTCGGCAACGACGTCGAAGGTCGCGAGGGTTTCAAGTTCGTTCGAATGCCCGACCAGAAGCGGGTCTACGCTGCCAAAGTGGACCTGGAGCTGTCCACCAAGTTCGAGGACTGGATCGAAAAGGACCTCCTGCAGGTAGAACAGAGCAAGATCGACCACGTGGTGCTTCAGGACTACTCTATCAACGAGAGAACGCTGAGGATCGACCAGCGCGACACCGTCATTCTGGACAAGGAAGACGGCGAGTGGACGATGGATCGTTTGCCCTCCAACCAGGAGGTGGACTCGACGAAGATAAACGATCTGCTCCGCGCCATCGCCGACCTTTCCATCGTGGGGGTGAGGCCGAAGCCGGCGGGCGTTTCGGTCACACTGCAGCGCGTCGAGGAGGGGCTGCCCATTTCTCCCACCGACGTGCTCGCGCTCCAGTCCAAAGGCTACTACCTGACCCAGACGGGCGATCTCATGTCGAACGAGGGTGAGGTTCAGGTGCGGACCACGGAAGGTATCCGTTATACGCTCCGCTTCGGAGAAGTCCTCTACGGCAGCGGCGAAGCCGTCTCAGCGGGGACGGACCAGAGCGACGACGAGGCGGCGGGCCCCGGTGAGAACCGCTACTTGTTCCTCACCGCCGAATTCAACCCCAGCCTGTTCCCCGAGCCTCCCCGACCGGCGAACACCGATTTCGAGGACAAGGAAGCGGACGAGGACAAGCGCAACAAAGAGCTGGCGGACGCCTACGAAGAGTGGGAAGAGAAGCTCCAGAAGGGTCGGGAGCCGGCCGATGAGCTCACTCAGCGCTTCGCCAAATGGTACTACGTCATTTCCGCGGAGAGCTTCGACAAGATCCATCTTGAGCGCAGCGATCTCTTGAAGGACAAGGAAGCCGAGGAGACTTAGGGCCCCTTATGACGACGCCCCGCACCGCGGTTCTCTACCACGCCCACTGCGCGGATGGCTTCGGGGCCGCATGGTCCGCCTGGCGGAAGCTGGGCGACGAGGCTCGCTACATCCCCGTGCGACACGGGGCGCCCCCTCCGGAACTGCCAGAATCGGCGTCGGTCTACATCCTCGATTTTTCCTACCCGCGCCTCACCATCGAAGAGATGCGCGAACGCTACGCCTCTCTCCAGGTAATCGATCATCACCGAACGGCCGAAGAAGAGCTTCGTGGCCTCGACTACGCCCTTTTCGACCTCGAGAAGAGCGGCGCCGTCTTGAGCTGGGAGTTCTTTCATCCGGATGAGCCGGTACCGGAGCTCCTGCGCTACGTCATGGACCGCGACATCTGGTCGCACAGGCTCTCGAACAGCCGGGAGGTCTTCGCTGCACTCAGCTCCTATCCGATGGACTTCGCGGTTTGGAGCGGGCTCGACGTCTCACTTCTCGCAGAGGAAGGCGTTCCGATCGTCCGCTACTTGAAGGAGATGGTGAAGCTCGTCTGCGATCAGGCGCGTCTCGAGACCGTGGCGGGCCACCGGGTGCCGGTCGTCAACGTCGCTATCCACGGCTCCGAGGTGGGCGAAGAACTGCTTCGTCGTTTTCCGGACGCGCCCTTCGCCGTCTCGTACTTCGACCGCGCCGATGGCATCCGTCAGTGGTCGCTTCGCTCCCGGGCCGATTTCGACGTTTCGAAGATCGCGCGGAGCTTCCAGAACGGCGGCCACTCGCAAGCGGCCGGCTTCGAGACCCGACTGCCCGCTGACTTCATGCCGGAACCGCACTCCTGACCGCTTTAGGGTCTTGGCAAAAATAGGCTCCCATTTTCGGGCGTCGAGGCGCCCGTCTGGCAAGGCGCGAGGAGTGAGTAATATCTAGATATATGACCGACGAGCAACGCAGCCAGACGGGATGGATCGGCGCCCCAAAATGGGAAGCTATTCTTGCCAGGGCCCTTAGCGCTAGAATGACCTCGTGCGGTGGCCAGACGACCACCGGGAGGATGACATGATCCGACCAGGACTCGCCTTCATTGGTTTCCTGCTTTGCGCCTCTGGATTTGTGGGTGCACTCTCCGCCGCCCCGACGCAGGGGAACCAGGCTGCAGAGGAAGCCCTTCTGAAGGCGCTCGAGAAGGAGAAGATCAAGTCCGTTCAAGTGATGATCCGCAACGACGCCACCGCCGTACTCAGTGGCCGCGTGCGAAACGTCTTCGTTCGGGACCAGGTGGTCGAGATTGCTCTGAAGCAGCCGGGTATCGAGGCGGTGGAGAGCGAGATGGAGATCGCAGCTGCGGAAAGCGGCAAGAAGCTCGGGGAGGAAGTGATCAAAGCCATCCGGGGATACTCCCGAATGGACCTGTTCGACGATGCGAGCGCCGCCGTCCGGGAAGGCAACGTTGCGCTTTTCGGCTTCGTGACCGAGCCCTACAAAAAGAACGAGATCGAGAAGCGCATGAGGAAGATCCTGGGAATCCAGGCCTTCGAGAACAACATCGAAGTGCTTCCCAATTCGTCGAGCGACCGCCGACTGCGGTCCATTCTGGCGCGTCGTCTCTACCGGGACTCGACGTTCGAGCACTACGCCACGATGCCACAAAAGCCCATTCGGATCATCGTCAAGAACAGCCGAGTGCTGCTGACGGGTGTCGTTCACTCACGGCTCGAGAAAGTCAAAGCGGCGAGCATCATCCGGCAAACCCATGGTGTGCTCTCGGTCGAGGACAAACTGAGAATTGGTCAGTAAGAATTCCGTGTACCAGGAGGAGTCGTGACACAAGGACAACCAGCGTCGTCCGAGAGAAAGGGTCTTCATCCCCTCGCCTGGGTGGCCATCGGATGCCTCGGCCTGATGGTGGTCATCGGGGGAATCGTGGTGATGGCTGGCGTTTTCGTCGCCAACAAAGTCGGTGAGATGGCCCAGGACATCGAGGAGAACCCGGTCGAGATGACCGCCCGACTCATCGCGGCAGCGAATCCCGACATCGAGCTGGTCGAGGCCGACGACGAACGAAGGCGCGTCATCTTCCGCAACGTCAAGACCGGAGAGGAGCTCGTTTTCGATTTCGAGGACATCGAAGAAGGTCGGTTGAGCTTCTCTGCCGGTGACGAGACGGCGGAGCTCACGTTCGACCCCGCAGCCGAAGGTGAGGGCTCCGGGGGGCTGACCATCACTACGGACGAAGGCACGGCGCGATTCGGCGCGACCAGTCCATCGGACTTTCCCGAATGGCTTCCGGTCTACCCGGGGAGCGAGCCCGAAGGCAACTTCGCCGCAAGTTCCGACGAAGGTCGAATGGGAATCTACACGTTGCGAACGACCGATTCGATGGAGGATGTGATGTCGTTCTACGAGAGGGAGCTGGTCGCGAAAGGCCTCGCGGTCCGGGTGCGGACGGAAACACCGCAAGGGGTCGTCCTGATGACCGCGACGGAAGACGAGTCACGCACCGTCAACGTGGCGATCTCGAGAGAAGGTAGTGAGGTCGAGTGCGTGGTGAACTTCGCGCAGAAATAGAGAAAGGACTGCGAGGGATCGAATCCGTGGAAGGATGATCGGGGAGAAAACACAACGCAGAGGCGCGGAGTCGCAGAGAAAAACAAAAACTCTCTAAGGAACCCAGGAAAATCGAAAACGGTAGAGCGAGGGGCCGAATCCGCAGAAGGTTGGCTACGGGAATCTCAACGCAAATGTTGCTTCGTGTCCTTCGTGGTTCGTTTTCGCTTTCTAGAGGCATTCTCTACTCCCGTCTCCGTGTAACTCTGTGTGCTCCCGCCTTTGTCGTTGCCCCGATCCGAACCTGGCAACGACTTCGGCGAGGCTCGCCGAAGCCTTGGCGAAGGCGGCTGTGGTGAGGAAACAGACACTAGCGGTCCGGGCTCTTCGTTAGATTAGAAGAACTTTTTCTTCTTCCCTTCCTTCGCCGCGGCCATGAACTGCTTCAACGCGTCGATTGGGCGGCGGTCGGGTGCCATGAGCTTGATGGCCCTTTGAAGCCAGGGCTCCGCCTCGTCGAAGTTGCCCGCCTCGCCGAGGATCATGCCCAGGTAGTAGAGCGCCAGCCCGCATTCCGGATCGATGCGGACGGTCTCTCGGAGCTCCTCGAGTGATCGCTCTCGCTCGATCTCGGGCTCTTTCCGGTATTTGCAGTGGGCGAGCTCCGCCCGGTAGACACTGTTCTGCGGGTCGAAGTCGTGGGCGTACTCCAGTTGCTCCTGGGCCTCGCTGTAGCGGCCTGCTTTCAGGAGCTCCATGCCTTTCTTGAACTGAGTTTCCGCGTCCAGCAGGTTCGACTTGATGGCGAAGGCGTTCGCCGCTTCCTCGGAGGTGAGTCTCTGCTCCAGCCGGCTGTTTCGTCTGGCGATCAACGAGTTTCTCGTTTCCGGGTTCGTCAGCTCGCCGAAGGCCCGTCCGCCGGCGATGAACAGATCCCGCGCCTTCTCCTGCAGGCTTTCGAGGCCCGGGTGGTTGAACCGCCAGGGAGCGTACTTCTCCGCAAAAGCGATGTAGCCCGCCTCGATCTCGTCGCGACCCGCTTCGTCCGCGATGCCGAGCAGATCGATGGCGTCCTGCTTCCGATGAAGGAGGTAGGCCTCCATGAGCTCGTTCCTCACTCTGTCCAGATCCGCAGGAGGTGCCTCGCTCGATACGGGTGGCTGGGCGGATGTCGACTCGACGCTCGGGACAAAATCCTGGTCGAGCACCGCCTCGCCGCTCGGTCGCCAGCCATTCCTCTGGAACGATCGTGCTGATGACCGCCAGGGCGAACAGAAGCCGGAGGAGCTTCGGCCGGGGCATTCCGGACTCCGCCTCGAGCTCCGCAATCGTCTTGCCCAGCGACACCAGGCCCACCAGCTCCTGGTGGTCCTTGCCGAGTCGGATCTCCTTGAGAGGGAACGGTGCCCTCGGATTGAGAAAGAGCTTCTTGTCGCCGAACGCCTCCATCGCCCGCTCGACCTCGTCCTGAAGGGCCAGCTTGGTGACACCGGTCAGCAGAAGCTGCGGCACCCTGACTTTCAAGGGGGATTCGACGTTGGGGAGGTTCGTAGACACAGCGAACTCCCCGTTGCGCCAGGCGAAGCAGTCCAGCAGCTTTTTTCCAAGGTTCTGCTGAAGGATCTTGTACAGGTCCGACGCGCTCACCCAGCCGTCCTTCACCATGATCTCGGAGACCGACAGGCCCGCCGTCGCCGCTTTGCTCAGACTGACCTGGTTCTGCTCCTCGGTGATGTCGCCGCGGCCCACCATGAACTTTCCCAGCGTGTCCTGGAGCAGGTTGGAGTGGCAGTCGACCGGCACCCCATTCTCGAGAATGATCTCCTTTTTCAGCATTCGCCTCTCGATGGACAGCACGACCGAGCGCTTGTGTACGGCAAATGCATGCAGCAGCACGGGAAAGGAGATCTCGGCAAGGTCCCCCCTGGTCATCTGGGAGATGACGGAAAGCTGCTCCGCATTCGGGATAGGACTCATCTCGGCACGTCGAGAAGTTCTCGATGGAACGGATCTGTCGATCGGAAGCTACAGACACCAGTGCTAGAACACAATGTTTGCGAATAGTTTAGCGAAGATCCGCCCGCTCGGGTAGTGTCTTTTTCCGGATGGCCAGCATGACCTTCGGGGTCACCAAGGTAGTGGGCTAGACGCAGATGGTGCCGTGTTTTGCAGTCACGAGAGGCTTGCGAAACCCGACCCAATGTGCAAAATGCTATGGCTTCGAGTTCTGGCGCCGATCTTCTCGGCGTTGCGGGGATATGATTTTCTCGGCTTCGCGGGGATATCTTGTCAGAAGGTCCAATTTAACCATTCATTGAATCAGGAGGAATATCATGAAAACACGATGGATCGCCGCGCTGGCGATTCTGGCACTCGCCCCCGGCTGTTCCAGCATGAAGATCAACCAGGACTGGGACCGACAGGCGGATTTCTCGACTTACAAAACGTACGCATGGCACGAGAGCGATACAAACGTCAAGGATACGGATCCACTGGGCGCAATCGACTTCCGTTCATGCGACCTGTTTTCGATAGTTCCAGAACGAATCCCAGGCGCCCGTGCTTCGGAAGACACAGCGCAGTGCGAGCATTGCATCGGCCCCAGCGGCGTGCCATCTCATCCCGACTCGCTTCATCCTTTGTTGCATAACGTGGCTCACGGCACTTTCCACGGCACCGCTGCCGATGTAGTAGCCGCTTTGTCGAAACGTTCTGTATTTCATTCGATGCCCGTTTCTCTCGAGGTAGCCGGTGAGCTTGTCGATCTCTTCGTCTTTGGAACGATGACGCTTTTTCAGAAACCGCAAACCCTCGATCACCTCATCCACGGCGTCTTCGTATAGACGGTCGAGTTGCGATTTGCGCCACTGTGCGGCTTCGTCGGTGCCTTCGCCGAAAACCACCCGTGCCACAGGGCTGATATTCTCGTCGGCGTGATACCAATCAAGGATCTCGACTCGATCGGTGAACAGCTCCTCCGCAAGATTCCAAATCCACGGCGCACCGTCACCCAGGATGACGACCTTGCGAGACTCCGCCCCCATTGAGCAAGAGCGAGGCCACAAAACCTCGCCGAGTGCTTCGGGGCTACCTCGAACCCCTACGACCTGTCGTTCGGTCAACTCTCCGCGTCCGAGCTTGCTCTGCACACGCCCTTGCTCGGTATAAAGGCAGCCTAGCTTGACTTCCTGCCAGCGGCCGTCCACGAATACCATCCCGCCGTCTATCCCTATGTACAGCGGTCCCTTATGGCGTCTGCCCGTTCCAGCTTCCACCTCGTTCGCAGGCTCTTTCGAAAAACCCTCCGCCTTTTTCCCATCGGCGCCTACCAAGCTTTGAATCTTCTCGGAGCTCACGACCACCCCGGTGAACTTTCGCAGCAATTGCTCGCTCGCCGAGCGGTAGGGTTCGATCACTCCTGCCAACAGCGACAACTCTTGTAAGGCTTGCGTGAATCCCTCCTGGTCCACCCGCATCTCTTCCAGCAGCGGATACTTGCCTTGACGACACTCACAGCACTGAGCGTAAACCACACTCAGCTCCACATCCCGACCCGCCAGTACCGTGTGCACCCGGAACGCTCGATGTTGTCGAAACTCCATCGACGCGCCGCATTCGCATGCGCCTGACACACCGAGTCGTTCCGAGCGTTGGCTGAGCGCCTTGCCCAGTACCTCACGCAGGTATTCGCTGCCCTTGACCCGCATCCACTCGTCACACCGTTCGACATCAGCTTCCGCTTCCACGACCGCCTGCCACACTTGCTCCGCGAACTCCTCGGATAGACGACTTACTTCTTTACTAAACTCCTCCCGCGTGATACTGCTTTTCATTGAGGTGTCCCTCCATCGGCCGCTTAGCTGCGACCGTTTTCTTTATTTAGGATTGTGAAGGACACCCCATTTTTCCTTTTATGTCAAGAGAACATTTCTAGTAGAAAAATGATCAAGATCACGAAAAGGTTGCGCCCGATCCACTGGTGCATGAGCGGTTCATTCAGGCCATCGACGGACAGCTGTCGGCCAAAGGCTTCCAGAAGGTGGCCTCCAATCCCGACGTCTTCGTCACCTACCACTCGGAGGAGAGCCAGCGGATGTCCCTCGACACCACCTACATGGGTGGTGGCTGGGGCTACGGTCCCGGTTGGGGCTGGGGCGGTGGCATGGGGAGCTCCACCACGACCGTCCGGCAGTACAACGTCGGAACGGTCGCTCTGGACATATGGGATGCCAAGCAGAAGCGCCTCGTGTGGCGCGGGACGGCTTCGGATACCATGACCGACGACCCCCAGAAAAGAGCGCAGAAAATCCAAACGGCTGCGGAGAAACTGTTCGAGAAATACCCGCCCACAAGCGAGTAAGCAAGACCCTGAGCGTGCTCCCCTCGATGGGGCGCACGCTCTATTTCTTGTCCGGCCGACGGGCCCGCACCTCGAAATCGGCCAGGTCAGAGACCCAGGCGCTCGCGGACCAGGTCTTCCGTCAGCACCAGCGAGAAGCGCTCCTCGCCACCCACGGGTCTCACCGCGTCGTTCTGAAAGGGATCGAACTCGAACGGCTGGATGACACGGCCGTAAACGTCCTTCAACGCCCGCGCGCCGACGCGCGGCTGGAGAGATGCTCGAAAGGCGATCAGCTTCCTCGCCTCGTCCGTCAGCTGAAACTCGATGCGAAAGCGCTGGAAGAAACGCCTGGACGTCTCGAAGAGCGAGCCCGGACCACTGCTGAAGATTGCTTCGAGGTCTTCCGTCGACAAGTCTCTCAGAATGAGTGTCGAATCGAAACGGGAGAGAAACTGCGGCAGCATCCCAAAGCGAAACATGTCTTCCTGTCGGAGGTGCTCGGAGAGGGTGAAGACCTGTCGAAACTGGACGTTGCCGGAGGCGTCGGGAACCATTTGACTGAGACTGTCCTGACCCCGGTCCTCGACGATCCGCGCGTAGACCTGGTCGTAGAGCTCCTCGAAGGCGCCGCCGCAGACGAACAGCATCCGGCCGGTGTCGATCTCGAGCTGCACCGGCCGCAGTTTCCCGTCGATGACGAACTCGGTGTCGAAAACAACCGGTTCGTCCTCCATGAGCGTAAGAAGCGATTGCTGAATGTTGACACCGATCGGGTTCGGCTTGCGCGCCACCGTGGCGGAGACTTTGTCCACCTCGTCGATGCAGACAGTCGCGTGTTGAATGAGAAGCTTGACCTGATCGGGGGTGGCACGGCCCCGAAGAATCTGAAGCGCTCGATCCTGGAGCGTGCGAAGGAGTTGGCGGCCGGTAATGACATCCCCTTCCTCGTTGGCCAGGCTGTTGGCGTTCATGCGAACGACCACGCGGTGCTTCTGGAAGGCCTTGTAACTCAAGTACATCTGTTCGATGGCGCGCATGATGGAAGTCTTGCCGGTGCCCGAGTTGCCGATCATCAGAACGTTCCCCATCGGCTCCCCCGCCACATGCTTGAAGACAGCCACGGAGATGGCGCGGAGGGCAGGATCCTGACCGACTACCCCGCGTTGGAGCACCTGATGGATGTCGGCGGGCTTCAAGCTCATTTTTCTGGGGATCCTTACAATTGTTGTACCACGTCGAGCTGGAAGACGAGCACTAGCCCCGACCGAAAACCCTGGAGGACGACATGCTCGAGCCAGCCGGTTTCGCTTTTGTTGGACATCGTTTTCGCTTCGGGGCTAGCATTAATGCATGAAGACGTCGAAGAGGATCCTGCTATTGGCCATTGCCGTCCTGACGATGGCCGCTCCGGGAGCATCCCAGGATGCGGTCGAGTGGGTCTGGTCGGGAGCGGTGACGGCGCGCTCGGCCACCGTCAAAGCGAAGGTGCGGGCCGGCGCCACCGGCGTCAGGCTGGCGGTTTCGGACAACGCGGATCTCGAGAACGCGCGCCCGGTCCCGGAAAAGGGCTACGCCGCGCCGGATGCGGACGGCGTCGTATCTTTCTCCCTCGACGCGCTTCGACCGGACACTCTCTACTTCTATAGTGTCGAGCTCGGCGGCCAGCGCGCGCTCGGTGGGCAGTTTCGGAGCTTTACCAGCGAGCCGAAATCCTTCCAGCTCGTCTTCGGCTCCTGCGCGACGACGGGTTCGAATCACGAGATCTTCGACACGATGCGCGAGCTCGACCTGATCCTGATGATCCACATGGGCGATTTCCATTACGAGAACATCAAGGACAACGACCCGCGCAAGTTCCGGGAAGCCTTCGACCGCGTGCTCGCGTCGGAGAGACAGTCGCCTCTGTACCGGCACGCACCGATTGCCTACGTCTGGGACGACCACGACTTCGGTCCGAACGACGCCGACAAGAACTCGCCGGGAAAACCGGCGGCCCTCGCGACCTATCAACAGTACGTTCCGCACTATCCTCTCGTCCGCGAAACGGGCGCGGTGCGGACCATCCAGCAGGCCTTCACGCTGGGTCGATTGCGCTTCGTGATGACCGACGGGCGGGCGGAGAAGGATCCCGTGGAGGATGCGGATGGTCCGGAGAAATCGCTCCTTGGTCAGGCCCAGCGGGAGTGGCTGTTCGCAGAGCTCGAACGTGCGAAGCGCGAGCTCGCCGTGATCGTCTGGGTGAACGTCGTCCCATGGATCACGAAGAGCCAGGTGGGAAGCGATCACGGCTGGGAGCCGTACGGCCACGAACGCCGGCTCATCGCCGACCGGATCAAGGCACTCGACCTCGTCGACCGGCTGCTCATCCTGAGCGGTGACGGACACATGGTGGCGATCGACGACGGCACCAATTCGAACTACGCGACGGATCGCGAGCCGGACGAGCGGGCGTTTCCGGTCGTGCACGCCGCCCCGTTGGATCGGTTTCCACGTGTGAAAGGCGGTCCGTACAGCCACGGCGCCTACGTCAGGAAGCCGCTCTTCGGCATCATCAAGCAGCAACAGTTCGGGCTGATGAAAGTGGATGACGACGGGCAAACGATCGCCATCGAGCTGAGCGGGCGCAACTCGAAGGGAAAGCTGCTACCGGGTATGCTGCTCAAGGTAAGCTGCGACGCGAATGGCTGCGAACCCAATTAGAAACCAGGAACGTAACCGTTAGACAAGCCCTCCGCAGAAGTTGCCTCGGGAAACTTCAACGCAAAGGCGCGAAGACGCAAAGCGCGAGTCAAGACCTCGAAAAACCAACTGCAAAAAAGATCACTCGGAAACCCGGAGACATTCTCCTTGCGAAGGATGTGTTCTCCAGAAGTGAGCCGACGACGATTTCGTCTCAGCGTTCCGGGCTTCCGGTCGTTCCGGGGTTCCGGCGATGTTTTGCGCAGGGCGCGGCGAAGCCTGGAGAGAACAGGACCTCCTGGAGAGTACCTGCTTTGCGGCTTTGCGTTGATCTTGAAGCGGATTACTGCTCGAAGGCTTCGTACGAAATAATCCGCCAGTTGCCGTCTTCCTTCATCCAGATGAGACCGAGCACGCCTCCTCCATCGACTTTGAAGCGGAAGAGCGCCCCGTAGTACGTGCCGTAACCGGTGCCGACCACTGAGGCGTCGGCAGTGCACAAGAACTCCTGGGTGTCCTCGCTGGTCATCTCGGCTACGGCAAAATCACCCTCGAAGGGGTGCTTGACGATCCGATACTTCGGATCCCAGGGAAGGACCGCATCGATCGCTTCGGTGAGATTGTCGCGGTCCTTCATCTCGTCAACCGTATATCCCATGAACTCGACCAGCACGTCGCGCGCGTCGCGCCCCTTCAGGATCTCGTCGCGAGCATCTTCGTCGGTGTCCACACAGGCGAGCATTTGATCCGAGATGAACTCGAGCGATTCCTCGACCTCCCCCCGCACCAGCCAATCCGTCAGAAACTCCTGCACCGCGTCATAGACTTCAACGATCGGTGTGCCCGGCCGACGGTCGGGCGGCAGTGGCGTGGCCGGCTCGGGCGGCTCCATGGACAGCAGGTCGCGCGAGCCCTTGGCCTTCTCGTGGGTAAGGTCTCCGAAGATACCGCGCCACCAGGCAACGTAGCCGGACCAGCGGCCGTCGTGTTTCTCATAGTTGTCCCCGGCCCGAACGTCGGAGTTCGACGAGGTGAGATGCCCATTGAACATGGATTGCGGCATCTTGCTGGTACGGTAGTCGACATCGATGTCGGCCTTCGTGCCGTCTTCGGAAACGGAGAACTGAATATTGGGAACGTTTCCCACCTGGCGATAGCTGGTGGGATAACCGACGTGATAGACGGTGTTCTCGTGGGAGCGGAAGAACTCCTGCGATTTCTCCAGAATCTCCCGGGTGTCTGGCCCAACCAGCACGTAGAGGCGAAACTGCTGATCCCCTCCTCGCCCATAATACTGCCCGGCGACGCGCTCGACGCCGCTGACGTCACCAGCGCTGGCACCACCCGGGACCTCATCGAAGAGGACATCGATACGTTCCTGAAGCGCGTGGCTCGAGATCCCGAGAGGGACTATCGGGCGGTGGGCTCTTTCCACATTCGCGACAGCTTACTTTCTTGTTCTGCGTCCGGTTGGACCTTGCCGGCGTCCACGAAGAGCGCCACGTCCATGAACTTGGCGGCCTGCCAGCGGTGCTCCACCGACGCGATGATCGCGCTGTCGTCGTAGAACCGGTAGCGCGCGAAACCCCGCAGGTCGTCGTTGCCACCGAGCTTGGGCTGCAGGTAGAACGGGATATTCTGACCGGCGTCCTCGAAGGTGAACACAGCGGACACGCGAAACGCCAGCGTGTGCGATCGGTTGAAGTACGGAATGAACTGCTGAACCTCTCCCTCGATCTGGCCATAGCCGTACTTTTCCAGATCGACGTCTTCGTAGCTGCGGAGTCGAACCGCATAGTAGCCGCCCGAGCGTGAACCGGATCTGAGGTCGCGCCAGTCGTAGTCGACAAAAAAGCCCCAGCGCGCGAAGCTAGTGTCCTCACCGAAGCCCGGTATCAGCGGCGGCGGGAAGACGTCCTCGACCGACGGTACGCCCGACCGATCGCCGGGACCGGTATGAACGTACAGCGTGCCGAACGTCGCGCCAATTCGGAAGCCGCTGAAATTGACGCCGAACTGGAAGTCGGTGCCGAAATCTTCGAGGCGATAGCTGGAACGATTGTCCAGGCTCGAGCCCGACCGCTGACCGTAGTAGTCCATCTGCGGCGAGTTCTCGTACTTGGCGTAGAAGTTCACGAACGTCCAGTCGGTGCGAAGCTGATGGAAGTCGAGCTGGAAGTCGAGCAGTGTGGCGAGCTGAGGGGTCGCGCGGGCCGTCGTGCGAAATCCGATGCGATCGCGCCAGATGTCCGACCTTCGGTAGCCGACGCCAACGGTGAAACCTTGTCCGGAGCGCATGCCGCCCATCGCGATCTGAAACCCGTTGGCCCCTTTGCCTGATTCGGCACCACTGATTAGGCCACGCTCGAGGAGGTTGTTGGCCCGAGTGACAATGGGAGATTCCCGCTCCGGCCAGAGCCTCGCCTGCTTGTCGCGGCGCCTGAGCTCGATCTCCTCGGCTCGCGTTCGGGCCTGAGCGAGCACCTCGCTGGCACCGACGCCGATGAGAAGGACCGTCAGCGCAACACTGCGTGAGATGCTCCCCGCTCTCCTCATGGACCCCGCTCTCCTCGTCTCCGAACCGGGAAGTATAGCGGCGTGGACGGCAAGGCCCAAGTACTATCGTCGCCCCGGTCGCGCTGGATCCGCAACGCGCTTTCTGGCGCGAAACTCCCCGCACCACCAATTGGAATTCACCCCGGGCCAGAGCTCGGTGGGCTGTTTGGCCTGGGCGTCGAAGTAGACGATGGGCGGAAAACGCCGGCATCGCCCCCGCGAGGCGGAGGTGGATGCAAAAAAGACACAGGTTTCGCAGGCTGGCCAAGAAGACATGGGGACCGGATCAGGGTAAACAAAAAGAGAACAAAAAACAACAGAATACCTCCGGGCAGGTTTGCTGAAAACGAGCGTGAATTCCCGTACAATCGGCCCCCTACCATGCGCGTCCGAGTCTTGCTCCCGCTGCTTTTATGGCCGGCGGTGCTGTTCGGCCAGCCGCCGGGCCTCGACCGCCTCTACTCGCTGCCGCGCCTCATCGGGACGGAACCCACGGGCGTCTCCTGGTCCGCCGACGGCCGGAAACTGGCGTTTCTCTGGAACGGTCATGGTGAAAACTTCCGCGATCTCTTCGTGGTCGACGTCGAGGCAGAGGCACCCGAGCGCCTCACGGTGCTTCCGGCCCCTCCGAACGAGAACCATCCCGGGATCGTGGCGGTGGCCTGGCATCCCGGCGGGGAGAAGCTCGTTTTCGAGCTCGACGGAAGGCTCCATCTCTTCGTTATCGGCTCTCACCCGCGTGAGCTGACCGAGGAGGCCGGATACCGAAACGCGACCTTCGCGAGCGATGGCTCGCGCCTCGCTTACCTGCGCGGCGGGGCGCTCTGGGTTGCCGAGCTCGAGGACGAGACGCTGGTCCGTCGTCGCGAGCTATCGAACCATCCCCGTCCGGAAGTCACGGTTCAGAGCTACACCTGGGCTTCCGATGGCAAACGCCTGGCGTTTCTCGAGGTCGACCGCACCCGAGTACCGATCAAGGGCATTCCGGACTATCTCGCAGACGAAACGACCATCGTTCCGGTCCGCCGGCCGTACCCCGGCGAGGAGCCGCCGTCACGGCGCATCGGTGTCGTGGAAGCCAGTGGGGGTGATACCGCGTGGCTGGATCTGACGGCACCGGCAACCGATCCAATCTTCTCGTACCGATGGTCGAGCCGTGGAGAGATACTCGTGGATCGCTCGGATCTCTACGTGAAGGATCGACGCATCTTGTCCATCGACCCCAGCACCGGCGCGTCCAGGGAATGGTATCGAGAGGCCAATCTTCTGAACGTCACCGCGTACTGGCAGGCGGAGTGGGCGCCGGACGGAAGGGCCATCTACTTCCTGTCGGATCGCGACGAGGACTACCACGTCTACCTCGTCTCCGAGCCGGGAGCGACGCCGACGCGCATCACCGAGGGCGCGTTCGCCGTCAGCACCTTCACGGTATCCGCGCCGGTTTCAACAGAACTTGACTGTACGCATATTGGAGAACTGAGTGGTCGGCCAGGGCTTCCGACTGATCGTCGCCGGTACCCTGGCCGGGCGCGCGGCCTAGTCCCGGCCTCCGATGAACAGACGCAGCACGTACCAGAACATCAGCGCGATGGAGGCAAAGAGCTGCATCGCCGCGCCGACGTACCGGTCTTCCGGGAAGTGGTGCAGCACGTTCGACGTGTCGTAGAGCACTGCCGCGCCGGCGAAAGCGATCATCGCGACCGAGAACCAGGTTCCGAGCGCGAAACCGAAGAGCACCGCCGCGGCGATGAGGACGAGCGCCATGACGCCCAGCCATTTCAGCAGGCTTCCCAGAAAACTGAAGTCCTTCCGGGTCGTGAAGGCCACGGCGGTCAGCCCAACGACTCCCATCACCGTGACCAGAGCGGCGCTCTGAATCGCTCCTGGAGCGTAGGTGTTCGCGATGAAGAGCATCGGAACGAAGATGATGGCCTGGGCAAGGACGTAACCCGCCAGCCCCAGGTACTGACCGCTCAGAGAGGACGTGGTGTGGGCAGCCCGGCTCGCGAGCCAGCTCACGACCATGAAGCCGCCGAGAACGAGAAGCCAGTTGACGCTGAGCATCGCGCGCGCCATCGGCTCGGCGAGGCCGCTCGCGAAAATGAAGACTTCGATGGCGGTGAAGCCCAGAATAGCGAACAAAAGATGCGTGTACGTGCGGGTGAGAAACGTGGCCCGGCGGTCGGTATCGAGCGCCGCCACTGGCATGCTCATGGATTGGGATTGCATGACTCTCTCCTCTCCGTAAAAGTTTAGCACAACCGGCCACCCGACCACCCGCCCCGCGCTAGAATGCTTGGCGAGCTTTCGACAGCAGGCTGCTGAAAATGCATCTGCAGCCTGCCGAGCGGCAGTGAACGCGTCTGCCGCGAGACCGGCCCGTATGGGCCGACAGCACACCGTGCGCCGAGCGAGGCGCCGCGCGCGAACGAGGAGTGAGCGCGCGATGATGCACTGGAGGACGTGTGACCCATCGAGCTTCGACGCTCATCTCTCTCTGTTTACTCATCAGTGTCGAGGCCAACGCAGCACTCTGCGGTATAGGCGGGCCACTCGGTAAGCCCCTCACCGAACCGTCCTCGTTGGCCTCCATTCCGGAGATCCACCCGGTGTCGACCTCGAAGAAGTCGGGGAAAGGCAAGATCATCAAGGTCGAGGGCAACCGCGCCTGGATCAACATGGGCGAGATGTCCGGCGTCCAGGTCGGCGACCAGTACACGGTCATCTCGGTCGGCGAAGCGCTCGTCGATCCTGACACCGGTCAGGTACTCGGCCAGGACGAATCCGTGGTCAGCGAAGGCCAGATTGTGGAAGTGCAGGCGCGTTTTTCCATCATGACCCTTTCTCTTCCTGCTGGGAGCTTACTTCTTCCGGACGACGCCTTTGGCGGCGGCGGATCCGGTGAAGGTTCCTCGACCTGGCTCGAGAACCTTTTTTCTTGCGCTACTTTCGCCGGTCCGCCCAGTAGCCGGCGATGCGCTCGGCAAGCTCGGATGCGGCGACGCGAAGCTCCCCCCGGAGCTTGTCACGGCCCAACCGCGCGTCGAAGGTGAAGACACGAGGGGGCAGGTCGACCGAGTCGTCGAAGCGGGGAACCTCACCGAAACCGCTCACCGAGTAGGTCCGCACCACGAAGGTCGTTCCGAAGTTCTGCTCGGTGCGAGACTCGATCTCCTCGACGTGGACGGCAAGGCGCACCTCGGCGCGGGCGGGCCTCGCGACGCGCATTCCCTCTCGCCGAAGCGTTCGGCTCAACGCTGCGCGCAGGAGCGCACAGCCGTCACGCACCCCCTGGCAATCGATGCTCACAGAAGGTTTCTCCGGGATCGGCGTGGAAGCGGGCGCGGCCGGAGCTCGAGCCTGGGGCGGTGCCGACGGTGCTGCGGCCGGTGTCTGGGATTCCGACGTACGAACGGGCACAGGCAATCCCTCCCGCAAGCGCCCGAGCTCGCCCAGTGCGCGCTCCATCTCGGCTGCTGCGCGTTCGAGCTCGGCCGCCACGTTGGGCACCTCCGGCGGGGGCGGCTCGACCGGCGCCGCCGCGGTTTCGTCCAGGGCGGTGGCAGTCTCCTCCCCGCCTGAAAGCGCCCCGGCGATCGAAGCGACTTCGGTCTCCGAGCCGGTATTCCGGGCAATCGTCTCGTCCCGACCCCCACCAAAGATGAAGAATGCCAGTGCAATGGCGGCGGCGAGAAAGAAGAGCACCGCAACGCCGGCCAGCCCGAGCCACAGGCCGAGTCGACCGCCGCCTCCCCGCGCCGGGGCGGGCGAAGGACGGGGCGCGACACCGACCTCGCGTGCGCGAACCGTCCCGGTGTGAGACTCGGCGCGGGCACTGGGCATGGGAATTGGCGGCGGCGCATAGGCCGCGGCAGCATCCGCTCCCATCGTGTTCTGCGCCGGCGGGCTCGAGCTCTGCCCGGCGGCGGTCTGGGCCACCGTCGGGTCCATCACCACCTGCGCGGCCGTATCGGAGATCCCGTCGAGAGCCCCGATGAACTGCTCGGCACTCTGAAACCGGTTTTCGGGGTCTTTTTCCAGACATCGAAGGACGACGGCCTCGAGTGCGGGCGGGATATCTCCTTTGATCGATGAAGGTGGCCGGGGCGGCTCCTGGAGATGCTTGACCAGAATCGACGGAATCGACTTGTCGTCGAAAGGCACCTTGCCCACCAGCATCTCGTAGAGGATGACCCCCAGGGCGTAGAGGTCGCTCCGCTGATCGGCTTGCTGACCCTGGGCCTGCTCGGTCGACATGTACTGGGGCGTCCCCAGCACCATTCCGGTTGCGGTGAGCGCCGTTCCGTCCGGCTCGAGCATCCGGGCGATGCCGAAGTCGAGCAGCTTGGGGTGCTCTCGCCCCTCGGCGTCGCGCGAGACCATGATGTTCTGGGGCTTCAGATCGCGATGCACGACCCCTTTGCCATGGGCCACGGCGAGTGCACGGGCGACTTGCTTGATGAAGGCCATCGCGCGCGGCGCCTCCCAGGGGCCCAGCTTCAGAATCAGCTCTTTGAGGCTCACGCCATCCACCAGCTCCATCGCGATGTAGAGCGTCCCGTCGGGCGTCTGGCCGAGGTCATGGACCGTGACGATGTTGGGATGGTCCAGCGCAGCTGCCGCTCGCGCCTCGCGCAGAAATCGCTTGACGATTTCGTCCGAGGCGGCGAGCTCGGGCTTGATGAGCTTGATGGCGAGTGGCTTGTTCAGCATCAGATGCGTGCCGCGATAAACGGCGCCCATCCCGCCTTTCTTGAGAAAGCCGTCGATCCGGTACTTCTCGTGGAGAATCAGGCCGACGGCCCGATCTTCGGCCGAAACGGAGCCCTCGAGAATGCTCCCGTCGTCCGGACAGACCCTCTCGTTCTCCGCGAACTGACGCCCGCACTTTGGACATTTGCGCATGGATCGATGGTAAGGGCAGAAGCATGCAGGATCAACCCCGCCCGGAGGCCAATCGAACCGTAGAAGGGCCACTTCCGGAGGTTCAACGCAGAGGCGCAGAGGCGCAGAGAAAACCCACGAGAAGAGAATCCGTGGGAGCGTGACGGCAGACTGCGGCGGCTTTGCGTATTTGCGCCTTTGCGTTTCTCCTACTTCCGCATGGCGTAGCGCCTCAAATGGACCACGAGCTCCCCGGCATCCACGTCTTCCATCTCGGACAGGATCTTCGCCGCAATTCCCGTGACGTGCGACACCGCGAAGCTCACGCCCTGGAAGTTCCGCTCCTTCGGAAGCTCGGGGAGCTGGCGAGGCCAGGGCGGTGCGAGGATCAGCCCCTGCCCATAGCCGAGCTCGCCATCCTCGAGATCAGGATCGGCGCCCACCGCCACGGTTTCCGGCAACACTCCCGGAAGCGACGGCTCACCGTTCACCTCGCCCGCGGTCACGATGATGAGCCCGGCTCGAGCGGCCCGGGCCGTCGCCTCCTCGAACGTTTCCTTCCAGTCGAAGCTGGTGCACCCTAGACTCAGATTGAGGAGACGGAGACCTTCTTCGATGGACCAGTCGATGGCGGCCAGAAGTGCTTCGACATGCACTGCCAGCTGCCTGCGAAACAGGCGCAGCGCGTAGAGCTCCGCCTCGGGAGCGTGGCCCCGGATCGTGGCCGCCGCGGCCGTGCCGTGTCCGAGCTGATCGAACCAGTCGTCATCGAGCTCGACCCGGGCGTCGCGGACACGAATGCCCACGCCACCGGCCACCGAGCCGACCTGAGGATGTCTCGGGTTGATGCCGCTGTCGGCGAGGCCGACACGAAGTCTCCTCCGGCGCACGCCCCATCCTATCCCGCTGAGGGTCCGTCAGGCGTCGTCGTGGCATCAGCGCCGAAGCCTCCGAAAGGCCACCTTCTTCGGCGAGAAGCTCGTCGACCGTACCTTCCTGTACGATCCGCACCTCGTCCAGGACCAGGACGTCCTGCGCCTTCCGAACCAGCGGAAGGCAGTGCGAGAGAACGATCGTCGTGCGCGCCCGCATCAGCTGACCCAGCGCCTCGCAGAGACTCTGTTCGGCCTCGCCATCGAGCGCCGAAGTCGACTCGTCGAGAATCAACACTGGAGCCTTCTGCAGCAGCGCACGCGCGGTCGCGATGCGCTGGCGCTGCCCGGCGGAGAGCTCGAGCCCCCGTTCGCCGACCTGCGTGAGATAGCCTTGTGGCAGGTCCATGATGAAGTCGTGGATCGCGGCGAGGCGCGACGCTTCTTCGACGTCCTGCGGAGAGGCATCCGGCCGAGCGTAGCGGATGTTCTCCTCGATGGAAGCGTTCCAGAGGAACGTTTCCTGCTCGACGACCGAGACGAGGCGACGAACATCGTGGAGGGCGAGCTCCCTCACATCGTTTCCATCCAGCAGCACCTGACCCATGTCGGGATCGATCCGGCGAATCAGCAGATATCGCCCATCGGAGCGCGAGCGAAGAAACGCGGGGACAGGCTCTGCAGATGCCGAAACACCCGAAGGCGCATGTCGAAGAGCGCCTCGGTCGAGACCTGAACGTATCGCGGCGAAGCGCGTCTCCTGTCGATAGAGCCGCGCGAGCCGCACGCGCGTGATGCTGAAGATGTCTCGCTCGCGGCCGTCGTAAAAGCGCGCGGCGTCTTCCGCCATCGCAGGTCTTTCCAGAATCGTCCGTGCCACCGCCGCCGCGACGAGCGCCCCGTCCATCGATTTGTGGACGCCGTGCGCGGAGAGCGAGTCGAGAAAGGACGCCGCATCGCCGACGAGCAGGAAATCGCGCCCGCAGTACCGGCTCGCGCCGTAAGGCGTCGCGTCGATCCCGCGCACGGGATCCACACGCGGAGAGCTCTCGAGAATGGATTGCACGTGAGGTGCTCCGTCGATGGCAGCCTGGTAGGCGGCGTCTCTATCTTTATCGCGCACTGCATCCCCGTCGACCATCACCGTGACGTCGCGAAGCCCGTTTTGGAGCGGGGCCGACCACACCCACCCATCGGCAAACGTCTCCACGATCGTCGGCGGGGAAGTTTCCCCGGTCTCGAAATGTCCCGTCAGCGCAAGCGTGCGCAGCGCTTCGACACGTTGGCGATAGGCCTTCGCCACGATGCCGGCCCGCCCGGAGGCACCGACGACGAAGCGGCATGCGAGCGTTTCGCCGTCACCGTAGTCGAGTGCGTGACCTTCTCCGTTAGGCCGCACCCGACCGACCGGCGCTTCGACGACGCGGACGCCGCGCTCGGGCGCCGCGGCGCGCAGGAAAGCATCGAAAGGCCCGCGCCACACGAGAAGCGAGGTCTCTTGATGCGCTCGTGCGCCGCCGCCGGACATCGGTCCCCAATAGACGAAGTGCTCCGGTGGACGAGGCTCGACGACCTCGTCGGGCAGCGTGAGCTCGAGGCTCTCGAGCACAACGCGGATACTCGAAGGCAAGCTCTCGCCGACATGCTGGCGCCGGCCCTCGCCTTTCTCGAGAAGCGCCACCGCGAGCCCATTGTTGGAGCCGCATGGCACAGCTCGCGCCCGCCGGCCCCCCTCCAATGACCGCGACATCCAGCATCAGCTAGGGCGACGATTTCGGCCCTCGCCTTTCTCGAGAAGCGCCACCGCGAGCCCATTGTTGGAGCCGCATGGCACAGCTCGCGCCCGCCGGCCCCCCTCCAATGACCGCGACATCCAGCATCAGCTAGGGCGACGATTTCACGGTCGCCTCGGAAGCGAACAGTTTTCGAAACGCTCCTTCCTTGATGAGAAGCCCCTGAACGGAGCCTTCCTCGGCTATTTTTCCCCGGTCGAGGACGAGCACATGCTCCGCCATGGAAACGAGGTTCAAGCGGTGCGAGAGAATCAACGTCGTACAACCGCGCATCGGATCCGACAGGGCCTCGATGAGACCTTGTTCCGCCTCCCCGTCCAAAGCGGACGGCGCTTCGTCCAGCACCAGCACTTTCGGCTGGACGAGAACGGTTCTGGCGATGGAGATTCTCTGACGTTGTCCCGAAGAAAGTTGCAGTCCCCGTTCTCCCACGTGCGTCTCGTATCCGTCGGGAAGACCAACTATGAAATCATGCAGCATCGCCGTACGGGCAGCGTTTTCGACTTCGTCGTTCGTCGCGTGAGAGTTTCCATAGCGTATATTTTCGGCGACGGAAGCGTTCCATAGAAACGTATCCTGCTCCATCACCGAGATGTGCCCTCGAAGGCTCCCGAGCGTCAACTCCCGGAGGTCGTGGCCATCGAGGCTGATGGTGCCGGCGTCGGGATCGATGCGGCGCAAGAGCAAATCGGCGACCGTGGATTTTCCAACGCCGCTCGGACCGACGAGGGCATAGACGGACCCTGCCGGCACGTGAAAGCCGATGCCGTCGAGCACTGGGCCCTCGCGGTCGTAGCTCAAGACGACGGAGCTGAAGGTAATGTCGCCCCGTGCCCGCTCGAGAGCCGTCGCGTCGGGTCGCTCCACCACCTCCGGCTTCTCGTCGAGCAGGAAGAACACTCGCTCGAGCGAGGCGCGAGTCGCTTGGAGGTTCAAATAGAGCCCCATGAGGTTCTGGATCGGCGAAAGCAAGCGCGCCTGGTAGGCGGTAAAAGCCACGAAGCTTCCCATGGTGAAGCGACCCTGCACCACGAGGAAAGCCTCCAGCGACGAACACGGCCAGCGTGGATAGCGACAGAAACATTCCAGGAATACCGGACGCCATGTAATTCGTGATCTGGAGGTCGAGGAGGCCTCGGTCGTTGTGGATATCGTCGGTGAGCTGGCGGCGTCCAGTCCCGTCGGTTCTCATGATGAAGATGTCTTCTTGCCGCCCGATCGAACGATACGCCAGCCAGAGACCATCGGGGGACACATCCTGTTCATCTTCTTCCCGGGAGTCCTGTGTGACCGCGATGGGTTCACCGTCAACACGGCCGGTCGCGGGATCGAAGGGCACTTTCCAGATGTCGCTCTCGCGCACCCGGGCGACATACGCGATCTTCCCGCCGTCTTTGGAAGTGCTGGGATACCAGGCGGCCGCCGCCGCACCGGTCGTCACCGGCTCGGGCGGACCCAGGACGTCTCCGGTTTCCTCACGGAAGGGAATGCGCCACAGGTTCATGCTGCCTCCCCGGTTGCTGCTGAAGTAGAGATACCGACCGTCCGACGACCAGACGGGACTCCAGTCCACATGAGCATCCTCTGTGACGGGAACCGCCTCGCCTCCCGTGGCCGGCAGGGTCCAGATGTCTCGCTGACCGGTCCTCCTCCCGGAGGCGTCTTCGATCGACCAGTAGGCAATCCGCTCGCCGTGAGGCGACCAGCTCGGCTGCACCGCGTCGCCTTCGATGACGAGGCGCCTCTCGCCGCTGTTGACATCAACCGCCCAGAGCTGGCTCTTGGACAGCCGCCCTTCCGGCCCGGAGCCTCGCATGCCTTCGGTTGCGACGACAATTTCACTTCCGTCGGGCGACCAGGAAGGCTCGAAGCCGAAGTCGGTCAACCGTCGAACCGACTCGCCAGTCGCACCCATCAAGAAGATCCCACTGCCATCCCTTTCCGATCGAAACGCTATCTGACTCCCATCGGGTGAAAACGAAGGCTGTGTATCGTCTGCCACCGAGCTCCCGGTAAGGTTGAACGCGTTGGCGCCTCCAACCCGCTGGCGATGGAATCGGCTACTCGTGGCGCAAGGACACCATCGCGTCCACCCGCGTGGCACGACGGGCGGGAAACGACGCAGGCCACGAGAGCGACCGCCATCAACAGCGTCGCACTCGCCCCGTACGTGAGCGGGTCCATCGGGGAGATCTCGAAGAGGAGACTCCCAAGGTAGCGCGTCAGGGCGAGAGCGCCAAAGACGCCGGCCACCAGCCCTGCCAGCGAGAGGCGGGCACCCTGGCCGAGAACAAGTCGGAAGACGTCCGCGGGCCGCGCTCCCATGGCGATGCGGATGCCGAACTCGTTGGTGCGCTGGGCGACCCCGAAAGCGAGAACGCTGTACACGCCGAGCGTCGCGAGAAGAACGGCCGCGGTGGCGAAGAGCCCGCTCAAAACCGACGCAAAGCGAACGGGGAGCGTCTCCGTCGCAACGACCTCTTCCACCGTCGAAATGTTGTACAGAGCGAGATCGCTATCCAGCCGTCGGACGACTTCTCGTACGCTGTCGGTGAGGACGGTGGGCTCGATCTCGACGCGAACGACGAGGTTGACCCAGGGAAGCGGCACTTGCACGTGCGGGAAGTAGACATCCCGGGGGTTAGCATCCGGTGTCAATCGGCCCTGGTGCGCGGCATCGGCGGCGACACCCACCACGCGATACCAGACGTCCAACGCAGCGGTACGCCGAAACCTCTTCCCCACCGCATCCTCGCCCGGCCAGAGCTCACCGTCTTGAAGCGTACCACCACCCGTGCCTCCTCGACGGGACCCGCGTGTCCCTCCGGCACCACCATCGTAAAAAGCGTCGTCTCTCCGGGCGGGTTGGGACTCCACAGGCCCGCGGAGACGACGCCTGGAATCGCGCCGGCCTCTTCGACCAGGCGGCGGCCGAAACGCGCTCTCGCGGATGGATCGGTGTAGCGCGTCGACTGCAGATCCATACGAAGCGTGAGCCGGGAATCGGTCTGAAAGCCCAGGTCGCCACCCTGGAGTCTGGCGAGACTCCGGGCCACCAGCATGGCACCCACCAGCAGCACCACCGTCACGGCGACTTCGCCGATGATGAGCGCGTGGCGGAGCGCCGTCGCCCGGGCGCTGGAGCCCGCGTTCCTCCATGACGGCTCGAGTCCGGCTCTCAGGCCCGATCGACTCCCTGGAAACGCCTGAAGGGCGGGCAGGAGGCTGAACACCACCGACGCCAGCGTCGAGAGCGCGAGACTCAGGAGGAGGACGTCTCCATCCACGCGAACCTCGACGTAACCCGGCAGGCGGACCGGGTTGAGCGAAAGCAATGGCTCGAGACCGAAGAGCGAGAGAAGAACGCCGAGGCCGCCTCCCAGGACGGAAAGGAGAAGTCCTTCCACAAAGAACTGACGAAGCACGCGCGACCGACTCGCGCCGAGAGCGAGCCGAGCGGCAACTTCCTGCCGTCGGGCGAGTGCTCTGACGCTGTACAGATTGGCGACGTTGGCGCACACGATGAGCAGAAGGAAAGCGGCGCCTGCGGCCAGGGTCCACACCGCGCTGGTGACGTCCTGGAAGACGTTCTGGTAGTAGATCTCCTTCATCGTCACAACCTGGACAGCTCGGTCGCGGTTCGTCTTCGGATACTCCTCGCGAAGCTGTGACGCGAGGGAGTCCATCTCGGCGCGCGCCGCCCTGCGATCGACGCCGGGAACGAGTCGTGCCACCACTCCGATAAACCGCGTATTGCGGCGCTCCAGAACGGAGCCTCCGCCCGTCGGCTGGAGGTAGCGCGGAAACATCATCACCGGAATCCACAGACCCGTGTCGTGGTCGTTCGACGACACGTCGTAGAAATCCCGTGGCATGACTCCGACCACGGTGTAGCTGAGACCGCTCAGCTGGATCGCTCTTCCGACGATGTCGGAATCCCCACCGAACAGGTTCTGCCAAAGGCCGTAGCTCAGGACGGTCACCGCGTGTCCTTCCGGAACGCGTTCTTCTTCCGGCAAGAAGGTTCTTCCCAGCAACGGGTGAGCGCCGAGAATCTCGAAGTAGTCCCACGAAACGAGCGTCGTTCGCACAGTGATCGGCTCTTCGCCTCCGGTCAGTGTCAGCGTGATGAACTCGTGGAACGCCGCCATGCCGCTGAAGCTGTCGCTTTCATCTCTCCAGTCGACGAAGTTGACGTAGCTCGTTCTCAGCTCGGAAGGCCCTCATGGCTGTAGTCCTCCAGAAGGATGACGAGCTCTTCCGGCGCTTCGTAAGGAAGCGGCTCGAGAAAGAGCGCGTTGACGACGCTGAAGATCGTGGTGTTGGCACCGATCCCCAGGGCAAGACTGAGGACGACAACGGATGCGAACCCCGGCCGCTTGATGACTGTCCGGAGCGCCATACGGAGGTCGGACGTGAGGTCTTGCATGCACGAATCCCCTTTGGTCCCACGTGCCGTGGGATGGCTTTGTCTGCATGCACACTAGACCCAACCCGGCAGCGCCGGTAGATCCATTAAAGCGATTCCAACGAGTCCAATCGGACGGGGCCCGCTGTTGACACTCAACGCCGGGGGCGACGGCGCCAGAGAGTGAAATCGACATCGATGTGAGTCACGACATCGACGGCCTCCCCTGCGATGGAACCGGGAACGTATCTCCACCGGCGCACCGCGTCGATCGCCTTCAAGTCGAGTCCAAGATCCAGGCTCTCGCTGACGCGCACTGAGCCCACGGTGCCGTCGCTGGAGACGATCGCGCGCAGAACCACTGTTCCTTGCAGCTCCTTTCGGCGAGCCTCGCTCGTGTATCGGGGGTGGACGCGCCGGTCGAGCTCAGGTGGAACGAGTCCCGCAGCTGTGCCTTCGACCACCACCTGGTCATCGGCGCTGGTCGGCTCGACGGGAGGATCCTTCTCCTCCATTCTCGACCCGATGAGCTCGGCGACCTCGTCATGCCCGTACACTCGGGCGATGGCGCGAGCGGTCCATGACTCCCAGCAATGCGTGTTCGGGTTCGGTATTTCGATCGCGAAACGGCGGGAGCACGTGGGAGAAGGTTCTCTATCGCAGCCCGGAGGCGGGCGCGGTCGACCTCGTCATCGACCCGAACGATCCCGCCCGGCTCTACGCCTCCCTGTGGCAGGTGTACCGCAACGCCTATCAACTCTGGAGTGGCGGAGGCGAGTCGGGACTCTGGAAGTCGACGGACGGCGGCAAGTCCGTCTCCGAGATCCACGCGCCTCATGCGGACCACCACGACCTCTGGATCGACCCCGCCGATCCCGAAAGGATGATCAGCGCGAACGACGGCGGGGCAACGGTGAGCACCAACGGCGGGACGAGCTGGACGCCCCAGGACTATCCGACCGCTCAGATGTACCACGTGATTACCACCGGGGACTTCCCGTATCACGTCGCGGGCGCACAGTAGGACAACTCCACCGCCGCCGTATCGAGCCTTCGTCGTGCCTGGTGGACGAATCCGAGGAGTCCGCCAGCGGACTCTTTCTACGCGGTCGGAGGCGGCGAGAGCGCCTACATAGCCACCCACCCCGGGATTGGGTCAACGTGACACCGGAAGACATGGTTCCCGACACGCGGGTCAGTCTGATCGAGGCTTCGCCGCACGATGTGGCCACCGCCTACGTCGCCGCGAAACGAAATCAGATGGACGACCGGGCGCCCTACATCTGGAAGACGAAGGATTTCGGCCGAAGCTGGACGAGAATCGAAAAAGGCATTCGAAGCGACGACTTCGTCCACGCCATCCGAGAGGATCCTCGGCGGGCCGGGCTCCTGTACGCAGGGACGGAGCACGGCGTGTATGTGTCCTTCGACCACGGCGCGAGCTTCAGCTCCCTTTCGCTGAACCTGCCCGACGTTCAGGTACCCGACCTCGTCGTGGAAGAGCGCGATCTCGTGATCGCAACGCATGGTCGATCCTTCTACGTCCTGGACGACATCGCGCCGCTCCGCCAGCTGTCACCGGCTGAGCCCCCGCGAGCGATCCACCTTTTTCGACCGTCGGACGCCGTGCGGCGGGTCTACTCCGCGAACTTCGACATCTACCTCGACGAGCCAGAAGAGCCTCCGCTCCAGATTCAAATCCGCGACCGCGATGGGGCGCTGATTCGCGAGCTGCCGGTCCGCCGGGCTCGCGCCGGACTCAATCGAGTCTCCTGGGACCTTCGTTACTTCGGTGCAACGGTCTTCGAAGGCATGGTGCTCGAGAGCCCGAGTCCGGATCGCGGTCCCTGGGCACCGCCCGGGGAGTACGAGGTCCGATTCATCACGGACAATGCAACCTTAGCGAAGGGCAGCCCATCTTCGTAACTCGAAAATCCACTGGATTTCCGGGGGAAACTCCGAACCACCTGAACGAAAACCTGGTAAGTTTCCCAGGTCGACAAGCCTGGGACCGGATAAAGCGGGGGATCCGGCAAAAAGTACGTAGTGGATCGCGCCGAATCTTGATATTTTCCGTGGGTCAGGGCCACGTCCTTTCGCCTCTGTTTCCACCATGAACAAGTCCACGATCGCGAAAATCCTCGGTTTCGTCGTTGCCTATTTCCTTCTGGTGCGCGTCGACGCCCTGTTTGACATTCCGGGGAGCCTGGCCTCACCCGCCTGGTTGCCATCAGGACTGAGCCTCGCGGCGCTACTGGTCTTCGGTGCCCGATTCTGGCCGGTGGTTCTGTTGGGCGCGACGCTCAGCGCCCTCCCCTCTTCTTCACGGGCGCTGGCGAATCGGGTTTGGCGTCGCCATGACGCTCGAGGCGGGTGCCGCCCGCTACCTCATCCATCGTGTCGGACACTTCTCGGGTTCCTTCGAAAGTGTCCGAGACGTCGTGGGCCTCGCGGTGTTCGGGGCGGTGCTCGGCCCGGCGGTGGGAGCGACGGTAGGTACTCAATGGGGCGGGGATTGCTCTTGAGTATCAGATAATCCTCTCTCCAGGGCCTCCCTCATGAAGTCTCCGAATCGGGTCCATGGTTGCTTCGTGTCCTTCGTGGTTTTTGTCTGTGTGTCTCTGTGTGCTCTGTGGTGAGGATGCGGGCCTTCGTGCCGGGGTTGCCAGCGCGACAGTGGCGAATTATTCTTTGCTGGCTCGACCGACCGAGCCATCGAAAGGAGCGCACCTACAATGGCTTTGAATCGACCGGCGGCGCCTGCGAGGACGCTGATGGGGCCGGGGCCCCTCGACATTCATCCGCGGGTGTACCGTGCTCTCGCTTCTCCCGTTATCGGACACCTCGACCCTGCCTATTCAGAGGTGCTGGACGCCATCGGCGAGCACCTCAGGATGGTGTTCCGAACCGGGAATGCGTTGACCCACGCATCCCCTGGCACCGGAACGTCGGGCATGGAAGTCTGTATCGTGAATCTTCTCGAGCCCGGGGACCGCGCGCTGGTCTGCGTCCATGGGTATTTCGGAGATCGCCTCCGGCAGATGGTGGAACGGCAGGGCGCCGACATCACGCTGATCGAGGGCGAGTGGGGCAAGCCGACCGATCCCGCGCGCGTCGAAGAGGCGCTCCGCTCCGGTCCGTTCAAGCTCATGACTCTCGTCCACGCCGAAACATCGACCGGTGTCCTCCAGCCGATGGACGACATCGCGCGACTGGCCAAGGAGCACGGCGTGATGATCCTGCTCGATACGGTTACGTCGCTGGGAGGCGTCGACGTTCGTGTGGATGACTGGGGCATCGACGCCGCTTACAGCTGCTCCCAGAAATGCATCGGAAGCCCTCCCGGCCTGGCACCGATCACGCTCAGCGAGCGGGCGATCGATTCGATCAAGGCCCGCAAACACAAGGTTCCGAGCTTCTATCTGGATGCGCTTCTGCTGCAGAGCTACTGGACACACCAGGGCTACCACCACACTAGTTCCAGCACCCTCCACTACGGCCTCCTCGAATCGCTCGCGATCATCGAGGAGGAAGGGCTCGAGAACCGTCACGCCCGCCATCTGAGGCATCACCGCGCTTTCGCCGCGGGCATCGAAGCGATGGGGCTCCAGATGCATGTTGCCCCTGAACACCGGCTGCCCTCGTTGAACGCGATTCGCGTCCCAGAGGGCGTCGACGACGCGACTCTGAGAAGTTATTTGCTCTCGACCTTCAATCTGGAGATCGGCGGCGGGCTGGGAACGCTCGCGGGCAAGGTATGGCGGATCGGCGTGATGGGATTCAACTCCTCCCCGGAAAAGATCCTGTTCGCCCTGTCGTGTCTCCACCAGGCACTGGCCGAGCAGGGGCACGGGAGTGATCTGAAGGCAGGCCTGGCGGAAGCGATGTCCGTCCTCGAGCAAGAGGAGAAACAAGCAGCACCCGTCTAGTCTAGCCGCCGAGAAGCTCGATCCGAAAAACCCGTGCCGCGATGATGATCGCGGTGAGACCGGTGAATACCACCAGACTTCCCCAGCTGAACCACTTGGCGAACGCGGAGGGGTAGAAATCCAGGTTCTCTTTCGGAATGGCCGTGAAGCAGTAAAAGAGGTTCAGGCCGTAAATCACGGGCGCGACGAACAGGGCGAGCGCCGATGCGGTGAGAACCAGCCACACCGGGCGCGGCAATCCGGCGATGATCGCGACCGACGCGAAGAGGGAGTAGAACATCGTGATGCGGTAGACGTTGTACTCCGAGTACCAGCGACGCCGGTGCTCATTCGTCAGGTCGGCGCGTGCGATGCCACGAAGCCGCGCGGTCGGCTCGAAGAGGTTCCGGGCGCAGGCAGCCACGACGCGCGGCCAGCCATCGAAGTAGTTGAAGGCGGTCGAGAACGTCGCGGCGAGCGCCCCAGCCAGAAACACGATCATCATCCAGGGCCCGACGCTCAGCGTGAAAATCTTGGCAATGTCGCCGATGACCCCCCGACCCTCGACCTCGCTGGGGTACAGCCATACGGCCGCGAGCAGCAAGAAGACACAGGCGAGCACGAAGGAGATGATGTGCCCGATACGGAAGTCCCAGAGGCCGATGGTGAACCATCGGCGGCAGTACTCCCGAGCGTGTGACGGCAGGGGCGCCATCGGAACAGCCAGATTTCGCCTGGGCGATGTGCGCGGGTCGAAGGAAGGCGCCAGTCCAATCCTCTCCAGGTGCTCTCTGATCCGTCCCATCCCGACCCGCTTCGCTTTTCCCCACTCCGAGGCCTGGAGCGAGACGTCGATTCCAGTGGGGAGCAGTCCGAGAAACGCGGCGAGCACCAGCCACGAGCCGTCCGGAACCTGGAAGACGAAGAAGTTGGCCATGGCCGTCAAAGGCGCCGGCTTGACGAAATAGACGCCCGCCGTCGAAACGACCAGGATGCCCGCCAGGATTTTGGTAACGGTCTCGAGCGCGCCGTACCGCCCACTGAGTATCGTAACCACCGAAACCACGCCCAGAAAGAGTCCTACGAGCTCCATCTGGACTTCGACGCCGAAGTACTGGACGACGAAGTAGTAGATCACCGCGGATGCGGCGATGAGCCGTCCGGCTTGCCCGATGGCACATTGAAGCACGGTGGTAACGAGCACGTACCAGAGAGGCCAGCGTCTCCACGCGGTGGCGTAAGCATCGATCATGCTCTTGCCGGTGGCGTTGGTGAAGCGAAACGCCATCTCGAAGCCGTAGTACTTGAAAATGTAGGCCACCGGAATGCACCACAGCAAGGCGAAAGCGAACCGGCCCCCCGCGACGGGCGCGGTGACGAGATGCGACGTCCCTATGCCGGTCATCATCAGGATCAGGCCGGGGCCGAAGTGCCGGGCGAGCCCGCGAGCACTCATCCGGGGAAGCGGAAGCTCCTGGAGTACCTCGTCGCGTTCGTGCTGAAGAAGGTCGGCGTTGGTTGTCGGGGCGGACATGGTTTTCACAAAGGCCCATCTTTATATAAGGAATTCGTGGGCGAATCCAGCGGTAGCTAGCCGGTTGCGCTCGCGCACCAGATAGACGAGCGTGAAGCCATAAAGATCGCTGTCCGGCGAAAGCTCGCCGAGCGACTCGAGTGCGGAAAGGCCTGGAAGTGTCGGGATCGGAAGCGCCGGATCCTGATGGTGCGGCCCGTGCTCCTCGTACGTCACGCGCAGCACCGGGCGCAGGACACGCACCATGCGCCTCGAGACCTCCGGGGCCGAAGAAGCGTCGGCTCCGGGGAGGCTTTCGTCCAGCTCACGAGCCAGCGCGTGAAGCTCGCCGGCGCGCTCGATGGCCTGCGACAGGTCGAAGTGCGACGCGGCAAGCTTCTGACGCTCCTCGAGTCGCGCCTTCAGCTCTTCGGTCGCGGCGGCCATCCGAATGGGCGGAACCGGTTCGGTGAGTAGCCGCGAGAGAGCCGACACGTAGAGCTTTGCATCACTGGCAAGGACCTCGAAATCGATCTTGTCGAACGTGTCTTCGGTAGTATGCCACCACCAGTAGCGCCCGCCCTCGTCGGTACGGCCGTGATTGAACTGCAGCAGCGGTAGGCCAATGCCATAGAAGCCCTGGTCCGAGTTTCGGCCTGGTCGGTTCGGCTCCGGGCTTTCCCCGGCCACGTCGCGGAAGACTGCGTTCGACAACCCGTCCATTTCCGCGATATTTGCCGATCCGTAACGGGTGGCTCCCATCTGGCCGACGCCGTCGATGTTCATGTAGGCAAGAGCGTTGTCTCGAAGATCCAGCCAGAAGGCATCGACGAACCAGGCCAAGCCCGCATAGCGGCCGTTTGAATGAGCGGGCCACCACGCGACTTTGAGCCCTCGTTCGAGCTCGTCCCGGTGCCGGTGAAAGATGCGGGCGAACTCCACCATCGCCGCATTCGAAGCCCCCTCGTCCACGGCCCCATGATGCCAGCCGTCGATGTGGCCCCCCACGAGCACGTAACCTTCAGGATCTCTGGCACTCTCGATGGTCGCCACCGGCAGACGGAGCGTCTTCCAACCCGTCGCAACCTCCGACTGCATGAAGACTCGGAGCGCTCCGGAGCCCGCCGCTTCCCGCAGCGCCTCGCCGTCGGGCTGGTTCACGGTGATGCTCGGAATGACAGGAAGCTCATGGTAGTTCTCGTGGTTCGGAGTCCCCCAGATGGGACTGACGGTCAGCTCTTGCAGTCGCTCATGAAGATGGCGCCGATGGCACCCGCGTCACCGGCATCCTTGACACCCCACGGGTAGGGGAGCGCGTTCACCAGAACGACCTTTCCGTTCACATCCGCCTTCTCGTAATCGTCGGCGGTGCCTTCGCCCACATAGACCACCTCACCCCGAACGCCATCTGGCGGCGTGGGCGCGGCGAGCGCCTGCGTGAGGCAGCGCATTTCCCGCACCGGGCTCGATTCGACGCGGAGACCGCAGCCAAGCGGGTCGCTCACATAGGCTTCGAACTCGTGAACTTCGACGGGTATGCCGTCTGCTCTCAATGTCGCGACGATGTAGTCGACGGCGGCCAACTCGCCCGGACTGCCGCCGGGGCGCACATGCTTCACGATCTCGCTCGCATGCTTCGAAAGCTCGTCGGGCGTCACCTCGGCGAGAAGAGCTTTCTCGTCGATGGCCATAGAGCCGTTGAAGCTGGCGAGCAAGAGAAGGGGAACAGCGAGGCCGACACGGATCCTCATGATTTCCTCCGCAGGGAAAGGAATGGCGTGACGTCGCGAATTATAGCTTTTCGGAATCGCTGGTCGCTACATGTTCTCGTCGCCTCTGTTACACTTTCTCGACAAGAACTCCCTCATGAGAACGGACTCGCAGCCTCTCGCGCAGAAGCTCGGTGCCGAGGCGGTGCGAACCATCGCCACCGTCTTTGCCGGGTGCTCGCATTATGGTCAAAGTCCCGACCACCACTCCATCAGTCGATGACTCGACCCACCCGCGAGGCTCGAGCTGCGAGCACCCACCACGTCGTGGTGCCTCGGCGGGCGCGCTACGTCACGGCGGGCGAGCTCGACGGGCCCATCGAGGACGTGTGGCTCGGGTGCCACGGGTACGGTCAGCTGGCTTCCGATTTCCTCGACGGGATGAGTGTGCTCGAGGAGCCGAAGCGTGTCCTCGTCGCCGCGGAAGCGCTCTCGCGCTTCTACGTGAACGGGAACAGGAAGGTCGGGGCCTCCTGGATGACCCGGGAGGAGCGTCTCCATGAGATCGACGACTACATCCGCTACCTCGACCTCGTGTACGACGATCTGTTCGCGGTTCTGGAAGCAACGGCGATGAAGCTACGAGTGCTCGGGTTTTCTCAAGGTGGCGCGACCGCGGCACGGTGGGCGGCTCACGGCAAAGCGAAGGTCGACCAGCTGATCCTCTGGGGCGAGACACTGCCGCCCGAGCTGGACGACGAGGCACTGGCACCGCTCCGCGCGATGCGAGTCACTCTCGTCGCGGGACGTCGGGATGAGTTCTACTCCGCGGAGAAATGGGAGGAACAGCGGGCGAGGCTCGGGAGGGCCGGCGTGGGCTTCGAGGAGCTGACGTTCGATGGGGGTCATCGGCTCGACGATGACACCCTGCTCGCCATCGCAAGGCACTAGAGTGCTCGAACCCGCTGGTCCTGCCGTGAATTCCTGGCCCTTTTCGGCGCTGACTGCGTTGCGGCATTGGTTGCAGTTCGGCCTCCGGCCTAGCCCTCCGCTCGACAGGCTCGCTGCGGAAGGCGGCTCGAAAATATCCAGATATGACTTCGTCGGAGGCGCCTTGTCAGCCCCAAAAATGGCGTCGGACTTCACCGACAGGATCAGCGGGTTCAAGCACTAGACGAATGGCGGTCCTCGCTCTTATCGTTCTCTGGGTGAGCGGTCAGCTTCTCACTTCCTCGGACCTGAAAGATTTCCCGAGCCCGGAGGCCGACGCCCGGATCGCCTACGGCGAGGACCCCTTGCAGTTCGGAGAGCTCCGGTTGCCCGAGGGAGAGGGGCCCCATCCGGTGGTGGCGGTGGTGCACGGTGGGTTCTGGCTCGCGGAGTACGGCATCGATCACATCCGCTTTTTCGCAGACAGCCTGACGAAATCGGGAGTGGCCACCTGGACGATCGAGTATCGACGGGTGGGAGACGACGGGGGCGGCTGGCCCGGAACCTTTCTGGACGTGGCCGCGGCAACCGACTATCTTCGGACGCTCGCCTCATCGTACCCGCTCGACATGGAGCGGGTCATCGCGGTCGGCCACTCGGCGGGTGGACACCTCGTGTTGTGGCTTGCCGCTCGGACGAAGCTGTCTGCCGACAGCGAGTTGTACACTCAAAGGCCGCTCGAGCTTGCCGGTGTGATCTCCCTGGCGGGAGTGGATGATCTGAAACGGGCCGTCGCGGAGAGCGTTTGCGACAACGCGGCAGCGAGGCTTCTCGGGGGTACCCCCGCGGAGTTCCCGGAGCGCTATGCTGAAGCCTCCCCGATCGAGCTTCTTCCCCTCACGGTTCCGATTCACCTCGTGAACGGCGTCGAAGACGTCATCGTACCCGTCGACTTCGGCCGCTCGTTCGACGCGGCGGCACGAATGTCGGGCAGCGAAAGCCAGCTCACGCTCATCGACGAGGCGGGCCATTTCGAGCTCATCGCCCCTGACACGAGAGCATGGGCGATCGTACGGGATGCGGTTCAAGACATGTTGCGTTAACGGGATTTCTGGTACCTTTTTCTGGAGTCGAGATGAAACAGTTTCTTCTGGTGAGCTTCCTGTTCTACCCGATGACCGTCTTCGCTCAGAGCACGGGGTTTCTGCACCGCTCGGTCGAGATCGACGGCGTTCAGTACCCGTATCAGGTCTTTGTTCCGAAGCAATGGACGGCCGAGAAGCAATGGCCCGTCATTCTCTTCCTGCACGGCACCGGCGGGAGCGGCTCGGATGGCGATCGCCAGACCAGCCAGGGACTGCCACCGCGGCTCAGAAGCGATCCCGACTTCCCCGCTGTGGTCGTCATGCCTCAGTGTCGGCGCCGCGCCTGGTGGGGAGAGCCGGAGATGGAGGCACAAGCCCTGGCGGCGCTCGAGGCCTCCATGCAGGAGCTCAAAGGTGACCCCGAGCGCGTCTATCTCACCGGACTCTCGATGGGCGGCTATGGCGCCTGGGCATTCGCTTACAAGTATCCGGAGAAATTCGCCGCGCTCGCTCCGGTCTGCGGAGGCGTTCAAGGGCGACGCAGCTTTCCGCCGCCGAGCTGGCATCCCGCCTCCCGGGCTCCGGACGATCCTTATGCGGAGACCGCTCGCGCGATCCGGGACCTTCCGATCTGGATCTTCCACGGCGAGGCCGATCGACGCGTACCGGTGAGCGAATCCCGTCAGATGAAGAGTGCGCTCGAGAAAGCGGGCAGCGACGTGAAATACACGGAATACCCCGGTGTGGGCCACAACTCCTGGGACCGGGCCTACGCGGAAGAGGAGCTCATCCGCTGGATGCTTTCGCAGAAGAAAGAGTCGAAGTAGCAGAATTGAGTTGACTTCGCATCGTTAATCCGCAGAGCAGGGTAGCTACGGATGAGCTACGGCAGGTTTTCCTATGATTCCGGCAGCGAAACGTCAGGCGGGAGCTTCTTACCGTAGTTGGAGAACCAGATCCTGTGAGCAAACTCGGCCGTCACCGGCTTGCGCAACGAAGACGGAGCCTCGGTGACGCGTTTTCGAATCTGCCGCTCTTTCATTCCAAAGTGAGAGTTGACCTCCTTGACCTTGAATTGCTCCAAAATCTTGTTGAGTGCAGCCGTGGATTTCTCCATTTCTGACCGCCCCTCGAAACCAGCCGTCGAATAGGCGACACAGCTATCGTGCTGTAGCTCCGCCACTACGTGGGGGACTTCTAAGTACCCCGTTCCATAATTACGGTCGCATTCGAACGCCAAAAAGGAGCGGGCGGCGCAATCAGCTTACTAGGCGGGCGGTGATCACGACGATGAGCGCCGCGTCGGAGCCGCCCATATTGGCCTTGCCCACAACGACTTTCTGGCCTTCCCGGACTTCCAAGTCGGTTCGAAACGATGCGCCGGGCTTCTCTGGGTTCAGCTGATTGGTCACCTCGACCGCCATGCCATCGAGACGGATCACCGGTCCGCTGTCGCCGTCCGACACGCGAATTTCCCGGACCTGCGTGTCCTTGCGGTAGTAGTGCGTGAGAACGTGGGGGCGATTCGGTAAGCTGAACGCCGGGTGTGTTGTTTTTCTCGCGGGCAGAGAGAGAGGGAAAAAAGGACTGGACAAACGCTGGCTGACTGTGTAACCTCAGGCTGGGAGGAAAACAGTGACCCAGGCAGGAAACGCTGCACTCGACACCGCAGCCAAGCGACCCACCTTTTGCGGCACGACCGTGACCGCCGAGGAATGGAGCGTGCTGACGGAGATCATCGCCACGTGTGGTCTGTCCCGGCACGAGCTGGCGCGCACGATCTGTGAGGGCCTGGGGTGGGTTCGTCGGAACGGCAATCTCAAGACCCGGGAATGCTACGAGTACCTGGAGGTTGTCGAAGCGAAGGGGCTGGTGACGTTGCCCCCGCGTCACGAGCAGCGGCGCCGCGGACCGACGAGCATCCACTACACGAAGGCTGGTCGCGAGCGGCCACGGCGTGAGGGCAAGCTATCAGACGTCGCTCCGGTGATGCTGGGCTTGGTGGCGAACGCTGAGGAGCGAGCGCTATGGAGGGAACTGGTCGCGCGTTACCACTACCTGGGCCACAAGGTAGCCTTTGGCGCGCACCTGCGGTACTTGGTCTGGATCTCGAATCCTCGGCGGGAGCTCTGTGGGTGCGTGCAGTTCTCCTCGGCGGCGCGGTGGCTTCAGGCGCGTGACGGCTTCATCGGTTGGGATGACGCAACGCGGCAGAAGAACCTTCCCCGGGTGGTCAACAACAGTCGGTTCCTGATCCTGCCGTGGCTTTCCATCAAAGGCCTCGCGAGTCACGTGCTGTCGTTGGCAGCGCGAGTGGTGGTCGATGACTGGGAGGAAGCCTACGGGGTGAGGCCGGTGTTGCTCGAGACGTTTGTGGAGAACACGAAGCTCGAGTAGCCCTTTTTCTTCTGAATGTCATGGCAGACGTTGACGGTCATCCGGTAGAGCCAGGGGGCGAGCTCGCGGCCTTCCTCGAGCCGACGCAGGTACCGGAACAGGCGCAGGAAAACAGATTGAGCCGCATCCTTCGCATCCTCGCGGTTCCCCAGCAGACGGAGCGCCGTTGAGAACACCTGCCGCTCGTGGCGCCGCATCAGCGCTTCGAAAGCACTTGGATCGCCGGCCTTCGCCTGGGCGACGAGGCTTTCCGGCTCCTCCGCTCGCTCGTCCACCGGACCGAATGCCACGTCGCTCAACATGCCTTCTAGTTGGGTATACCGCGGGAACGTCGTTTTCGTTGAGGGACAGACGAGACAGAAGCACCCTCGCCCGGCCGTACTCGCGAATCGACGGGAAGTGCTCGGTGGAGGCCACCCTCTGCCTTTCCGCCTCCGCCAAGGCTACGGCGGACCGGCCGAAGCTTTAGCGAAGGCCGGCCAGGGAGAGGGGAACCGGCCGCCTTCGCCAAAGGCTTCGGCGAGGTCTCGACGAAGCGTCAGCGAAGTCGGACGCCGTCAGCCCAATCTCAGGCGGCGAGACGCTCGGACGTGGCGGTGCGTCCCGCTTCGAGGATCCGCTCGGGAACGGCTTTCAGATCCCAGATGAGGCCCAGCTTGGAGAGCAGCTTCAGCCCGTAGTAGGTGAAGTCCACTTCCCACCAGTAGAAACCCTGGCGCGCTGCCGTCGGATAGCGATGGTGATTGTTGTGCCAGCCCTCTCCCATGGTGAGAAGGGCGAGCGCCCAGTTGTTTCGACTCGTGTCCCCGGTGTCGAAGCGGCGCTTTCCGAACAGGTGGGCGAGAGAGTTAATCGTGAACGTAGAATGGGCCACCATGACCGTCGAAACGAAAAAGCCCCAGATCAGCATCTGCAGCCCGTTCGTCCCCAGTTGCGGGGCCTTCCACTCCAGGACGACGCCCAGCGCGAAGGTCATCGTGCCGAGGAGAACGGGAATCAGGAAATCGACGCGGTCCAGCGCCCGCAGCTCGGGATACTTTGCCAGGTCCGGGACCAACCGAAGTCTCGTGCGAGCATTGCCGCGCGCGAAGATCCACCCCAGATGGCTGTAGATGAAGCCGTCCTGCACGGCGGAATGGACGTCGGCGGGCTGATCCGAATACAGGTGATGATGGCGGTGATGCGCCGCCCACCACAAGGGCCCCTTCTGAACGGAGGCATTTCCTGCGAGCGCCGCCACGAACTGAAACCACCGGGAGGTCTTGTAGCTCCGGTGCGAGAAATAACGGTGGTAGAAACCGGTGATGGCGAACATGCGGCCCACGAACAGCAGGAGGCAAACGGCGAGCGCGGCCCAGCTCCAGCCGACCACGAGCGCGCCTAGTGCCATGACGTGCAGGCCGATCCAAGGAATGGGCACCGCCCAGGGGATGCTGTGGTCCTCCTTGACGTCACTCGGTTGCCGGGCTGGGTTCGGCGAAGTCGACAAGGGATTCTCCTTCCTGGACAGGCCAAAGGACCCGAGGGGAGGCTCGAGCGCCACATCTCGAATCCAGGGGCGCTGATTATCTGACGCTCGGCATTCGACAGGGGGTGGCGGAATCTCGCCTTCGGACGAGAGCTCCGGAAATCCAAGTGGTTGTAATCATTCGGCGTAGCGTACCATGATGGGAGTCGTTTCGCGAATATTCCAGCAGGCTGCTGAAGGATGCGTCTGCAGCCTGTCCGCCTCCGCCAAGGCTACGGCGGACCCGCCGAAGCTTCACGCGAAGGCGGGCCGAGCGGCAGGCAATGCGTCTGCCGCGAGACCGGCCCGAATGGGCCGACAGCACACCGAGCGGAGCCTTCAGCCGCCGCGCAGCGCGAGGTCGCGAAGCGGCAGCGAGCCCCCGTACCGCCGTACGGGGCGAGCCTCGATGAGGCGAGGAGCCGAATCGAGATGATGAATGCCCGAGGCGCCGCGCGCGAACGAAGAGTGAGCGCGCGATGATGCACTAGTGAGCCGCGGTAGTGTTAGAGCTCGTCGCCTGCTCGATCCCGCCGGGATCGGGCTGAAGCTCGAGGACACGCCGAAGCCGGCGACGAGCCACAGCCTCCTGGGCAACGACCACCCGCTCGAGATCGAGATCGGTTCGGGGAAGGGCACTTTTCTGGCCGTCGAATCGAAGCTACGCCCGGACGTGAACTTCCTCGGCGTCGAGCGAACTCTGAGATACTGGCGGTTCGCTGCCGACCGGCTGCGGCGAACCCAGTGCGAGAACGTCCGACTGGTGCTCGCGGAGGCGTCTGCGCTCCTTCGTGAGTACCTCCCGGAAAGCACGGTGGAGGCGGTGCACGTCTACTTCCCCGATCCCTGGCCGAAGACCCGCCATCACAGGAGGCGACTCATTCAACCGGCTCTGGTGGAGGCGGTGGCTCGCTGTCTGCGGAGAGGTGCCCGCCTTCAAGTGCTGACGGACCACGCGAACTACTTTGCGCATATCCAGAAGGTTCTCGAAGCCTCATCCCTGGCACTCGCGGAGTACGTGCCACCCACATCGGCCCGGGAAGGCGAGCTGGTCGGGACCAATTTCGAGAGGAAGTATCGAGGGCGCGGTCGCCCCCTCTATTCGATCGCCGTTGTGAAAAGCTACTCGTAGCGCAGCGCGCTCATCGCGTTCGTCCGCGCCGCCTGGCGCGCTGGAATGCTCACCGCAATCAGGACCGCTGTCGCGATGACGAGCGTCACGACGACGAACGTCACCGGGTCGAGCGGTGTGACCTCGAACAGAACGCTTTCCAGGAGTCGATTCGCCAGGACCGAGAAGGTCACACCGCAGCCAATACCAAAGAGCGTGAGCTTCAATCCCTCTATCAGCACCATCCGCAGGATGTCCGAGGACGAGGCTCCGAGCGCCATTCGAACTCCGGTCTCTCGCATCCGCTGGCTGACCGAGTAGCTGACGACGCTGTAGACACCGGATACGGCGAGCACGAGAGCGAGCCCCGCGAACAACACCAGAAGCACCGCGTAGAGGCGTGGCCGGGCCACGGTCTCCGACAGGCGATCGGAGAGGCTCGTGACGTTCGCCAGCGGCAGTTCCGGATCGATATCCGCCAGGCGCGCCTTCACCGCGTCGACCAGGGCTCGCGCGCCCGGGTCGTGCCGCAGGACCACAGTCATGCCGCTTACCGCGGGACCCATGCGCGGCGACGTCTGGCGATACGTCAGGTATATCTCGGGACGGGGCTCCGCCTCGAGACCTTCCTGGCGCACGTCGCCCACGACGCCCACGATCTCGCCCAGGCCCTGAACGCGCTGGCCGAGCGCCTCTTCGTCCGGGAAGTACCGGCGCGCGAGCGCCTCGTTGATGATCGCGACGGGAGGCGCACCGGGACCGTCGCCCCGGAGAAACGCCCGTCCGCCGGAGGAGAGGAATGCCCATGGCTCGAAAAAAATCGGCGCTGGCGATCCGGATGTCGGCCCGAGGCAGCTGAGAGCGGTCCGTGACCGGGGGCTGGCCCTCGATGTTGAGAACGGTGATGGCACGGGCGTTGACGAGAGGTGGGAGGTTCACCAGCCCCGCCGCCTCGACGCCCGGGAGTCCCTCCATCGATTCCTTCAGCCGGTCGAAGAACGCGCGCCGGGTATCGAGATCCGGGTACTTCGTCTCGGGGAGATTGAGGCGGAAGCTCAGCGTATCGCGCGGTTGGTAGCCGGGGTCGACGCTCACGATTGCAAGGAAGCTTCTGAGCAGAAGTCCGGCGCCCACGAGAAGTACAAGGGCGAGGGCGATCTCCACTACCGCGAGCAGGTACCGCAGCCGACCGGGCCGTATCTGGAGCATTCCCCCTCCACCTGACCCTCCCAGGCCCTTCAGCGATTTGACCAGATCCACCTGCGAGGTGCGGATCGCCGGAACGACGCCGACGAGAATGGCGGTCAGCAGAGACACTCCGATCGTGAAGAGGAGGACGTTCATGTCGAGCGCCATCGTATCGAGCAAGGGCACATCGGCCGGCTTCAGCGCCCGCGCCAGCCGCACGCCCCAGTAGGCCACCACGAGCCCCGCCAGACCACCTGCCAGACCGTAGGCTACGCTCTCGGTGAGTAGTTTCGAGATCAGACGCCGCCGCCCGGCACCGAGCGCGGCACGAACCGCGATCTCCGTCTCTCGCCCCTGGGCGCGCACCAGAAACAGGTTGGCGACGTTCGCACAGGCGATGAGCAGGACGCAGCCCACCGCGGCGAGGAGCACGAGCAGCGCCGGGCGGATAGGTCGAACGAGTTGTTCGTGCATCGAGGTGAGGTGAATCGATACTCCGTCACTCATTCGCCGCTCCATGTCGCTCGTCTCTTTCAAGTTGTCCAGGAAAATCTCGGCCGCTGCCTCCGCCTGCTGTACCGTGACCCCGGGCTTCAGCCGGGCAATGACCGGGACAAGCTCGATTCGCATCTCGCCCGGTCGCGAGGGCTCACGCTCCTCCATGGCCATGGGAACCCAGAACTCGGTCTCCGGGTAATCAATCAGTTACAAGAGAGAACCGCTCCCGAAAAGGGGAAGGCCTCCTCAAATGGGGATTCCTGCTAGTATCCTGTATCAGAGGTTCGTTGCATAAAGCTCGAGGTCATTTTGTGTGCTGGCGAGGCGTGACGACGAAGTCATATCTAGATATTTCGACCGCCTTCCGCAGCGAGCCTGTCGAGCGGAGGGCTAGGCCGAAGGCCGAACTGCCCTAATGCCGCAACAAAGCCAGCGCGCAAAAGGGCCCGAGATTTATGTGATGAACTTCTGATACAGGGCACTAGCCCCTCACCCACCACGCCCTTCCCGCCGTAGCGTCAGCGGAGGCGGACGGGCGCGGGCCCCCCTCTCCCTCAGGGAGAGGGCTTTTTCAACTGTCGGGGATAGCGCTGGAGAAGCCCTTCTTCTTTCATCAGCGCTTCGATGCCGCCGATATCCATCGGAACGAAATCGCTCAGGTTCTCGGCACCCTCCCGGGTGATGAGGACGACGTCCTCGAGACGGATGTAGATCTGCTCCTCCGGAATCCGGAACTGGGGCTCGATGGTGAACACCATGCCGGGAACCAGAGTTCCGTCGTGCACGCCGACATCGTGGACCGCCATTCCCACGCTATGGCCGAGGCGTGCCGGACGTCTTTGGGAGCGCTCCTTGTAGGCCGCGACGAATTTCTCCGCCGCGTCTCGATAGATCGGCTTCGTGAAATTCCAACGCTCGAGGATGGCCTCCATCTCGACCACCGCGTCCTGCATGATGGCATTGACGTCCCCGGGACGGATCGCGTCGAGAATGGCGCGGTAGTACGCGAGGTAGAAGCCGTACAAATCACGCTGCCACTCGTTGAACGTTCCGTTGACGGGCCACATGCGTGTCACGTCGCTCGCGTAGTAGCCGACGTCGGGGGCGTAGTCCATGAGCAGGAGCTCGCCGTCTCGCATCGCGCGCTTCCCGCGATGGTAGTGCGGATACCAGGCATTCGTACCCGAGGCAATGAGCGAGTAGTAGCCGTCCGCCTGCGCACCCTCGCGAAAGAAGATGAACTTCGCCATTCCGTCGAGCTCGTACTCCATGAGATTCGGCTCGGTGGAGCGCATCGCTTCCATGAGCGCCAGGCCGCCCAGCGTCGTCGCTTTGCGGATCAGCTCGATCTCCCGCGGACTCTTCACGAGGCGAAGCTGGTCGAAGATCGGTGACAGGTCTTCGAGCGCGAACTGCGGAAAGCGCTCCCGGAGGCGACTCATGAAATGCGCGCCGCGGCCCGGTCGGCCGTCCCACGGGTCGTTGGCCACGTCGGACACGGTTCGCGTCGCCAGGTCGCGACTGGTGGCCACACCTTCGGCCGGGCGGTGCGAGATGTAGAGAGTCGGTACACGACCTCCCCAGGCGAAGCGGGCCAGGTGCTCGCTCAGAAGCTCCACACCGTAGACCGCATCGACGCCGGCAAGCTCGAGCACCAGGTCGCGGTCTTCGGCGGAAAGGAGCTTGCCTTCACTCGCTTCCCGGCGCTCGTTCCGATGGGGCAGATAAAGCCGCGTTTCCCGACGCCCCCCGTCCAGAAGCAGATAGGCGTGCGGCGTCTCGATGCCGCTGAGGTAGTAGAAGGAGTTCGATTGCCGGAAGCGGACGTAACCCACCGGGGTCGGAGCGCCCTGAACGAGGGCAAGAGCCCCACTACCGATCGCGTCGTAGACTTTGTCCCGTCGTGCCCGAAACTCCTCGGGCGGGAAATCATCGGTAAAAAGAGGAACGTCCTGACACAGAGCACCGCCGGAAAAGATCACAACGATCAGGAAACCAGGAAACCAGGAAAGGCTCCGGAAGAAACGCAACGAGTCTTTCGGGCCGGAGCGGCCTTGCCGACGTTCTTCCTGGGTTCCTGGGTTCCTTAGAGATCTTCGTGTCTCACGTCCGACGAATCCCGGTCGCCTTCCGTCAACCCCGGGTGAGGGTGAGCCTTGACCCGTGAGTTTCATGATGAGCCTCCGTTTGCGGGAATCGAAAGGCGGCCGCGATCGATGACTCGGCCGGCTTTGATCACCGCGTCGATCTTCTTGGCGTTGTCGTTATCCTTCGTTGGTCTCATGAGTGCTCCTTTTGCTGGCGGTAGATTCTGGACTGGAACGCGCCCGGGCGCCAACCCGCCTCCCGCGCTATCATCTTTCGTCAGGAGACACTTTGGAGACATTCGATCAGGTCCGCAACATCGCCATCATCGCTCACGTCGACCACGGCAAGACGACGCTGGTCGACGCCATGCTCCACCAGAGCGGTGTCTTTCGGGCGAACCAGGAAGTCCGCGAGCGTGTGCTCGATTCGGGCGATCTCGAGCGCGAGCGCGGGATCACCATCCTCGCCAAGAACACCGCCATCTTCTATCAGGGTGTGAAGATCAACATCGTAGACACGCCCGGGCACGTCGACTTCGGTGGCGAGGTGGAGCGGGCACTGAGCATGGTGGACGGGGCGATGCTGCTCGTCGATGCGAGCGAGGGGCCACTGCCGCAGACACGCTACGTCCTCGGAAAGGCTCTGGCCCTCCGGCTCCCGCTTCTTCTGCTAGTGAACAAGATCGACCGCCAGGACGCGCGCATCCAGGAAGTGGTGAACGAAGTCTTCGATCTTTTTATCGACCTGGACGCCAGTGAAGACCAGTTGGATTTTCCGGTCTTCTACACCGACGCACGTCACGGCATCACCCGTACGGACCCCTCCGGCCCGGACTCCGACCTGCGACCGCTCTTCGAGGCCATTCTGGAGCACCTGCCCCCTTCGGCCGGGAACGTCTCCGGACCGCTTCAGCTCATGGTCTCGAATCTCGACTACAGCGACTATCTCGGACGGCTCGCGATCGGACGCATCTCCGCGGGCAACCTGAGCGTCGGAGACGAGGTGGTGATCGCCAAGCAGGACGACGTTCTCGAGTCGACGAAGATCACCAAGCTCTTCACCTTTGCCGGGCTCGAACGGGTGGCGGTCGAAAAGGTGTACCAGGGCGACATCGTCTGCCTCGCCGGTGTGGCAGACATCGCCATCGGCGACTCGCTGACCGACCCCGGGCAACCGGCCCCGCTACCGCGACTGCGAATCGATGAACCAACGCTTTCGATGGTGTTCTCGGTCAACTCATCGCCGTTCGCCGGTCGGGACGGCGAGCACGTGACCTCGCGCAAGCTCAAGGAGCGCCTGGAAAAAGAGCTTCTCACCAACGTGTCTCTTCAGATGAGCGATACGGACTCGCCGGATGCATTCAAAGTCTTCGGACGCGGTGAGCTCCAGCTCGCCATCCTCGTCGAAACGATGCGCCGCGAAGGCTACGAGCTGTCGCTCGGAAATCCCGAGGTGATTACCCGGGAGATCGGGGGAAAGAAGAAAGAGCCGTTCGAGCTGCTACTGGTCGATGTCGCCGAGCCATACCAGGGCGTCGTCGTCGAGAAGCTCGGCATTCGCAAGGGCCAGCTCACGCACATGGTGAACCATGGCTCGGGGAGGGTGCGCCTGGAGTTCCGGGTACCGTCGCGAGGGCTCATCGGGATTCGGAGCGAGCTCCTCGCCGACACCCGCGGGACGGCGGTGATGAACGCACTCTTCGACGGGTACGACGACTGGCAAGGGAGCATTCCCAAGCGACTGACCGGGGCTCTGGTGGCCGACCGGGTCGGACGCTCGACCGCCTATGCGCTTCACAATCTGGAAGATCGGGGCGAGCTCTTCGTGGGGCCGGGCACCGACGTCTACGAGGGCATGGTCGTGGGTGAGAATGCCCGACCGGCCGATCTCGACGTGAACGTGACCCGCGAGAAGAAGCTGACCAACATCCGAAGCTCCACCGCCGAGATCGCGGTGCGCCTGACCCCCCACAAAGAGCTCAACCTCGAGCAGGCCATCGAGTTCATTCGTGACGACGAGCTGGTGGAAACGACTCCACACTCGCTGCGATTGAGGAAGAAGGTCCTTGCCGCCAACCAGAGACCCAAGCGACGCGACGACTGACGACGGCCCGCGCTAAGATAGGTCGTCTGACCCGCCGAGAGCAGCCGATGTCTGGCCGTGATGCTTCGAATCCCTACCAGCCGCCGTCCCCCTCCGAGAGTGAGCGAACGGTGGCGGGCGCGCTGCCCGCATCGGGGCTGCGCTCCGTCCTGATCCTGATCTTCGTGCTCCAGGGGCTCGTGTCGTTCTCGCAGGCGCTCTACTACGCCACGATCGGACTCAACCAGGACCCCGGCTTCTGGGCCGAGGGCGGATGGGGTTGGACCATCGCGTCCGCACTCGAGCTCGCCTGGGGATGGACGTGGCCGCTCTACGGGCTCTCCATCGCCATCTTCTGCTGGTGGCTCTACCAGGCGGCGTCGGCAACACGCACGCTCGGGGCGGAGGGGACCGAGTTCACTCCCGGCTGGACGGTGGGATGGTTTTTCGTTCCGATCGCGAACGTCTTCATGCCTTACCGGGCAGTCAAAGAGCTCTACCAGGCGAGTGCCCCGGCGGACGATCCCGAGCGGTGGAAAGCTTCGCGGGTTCCGCTCGTCCTGACACTCTGGTGGAGCTGCTGGATCGGAAGTCTGGTCCTGAGCCGTCTCTTCGTTTTCGCCGGGAACGACTCGCCGCTCACGTTCTGGAGCTCGGTGCTCGCGCTCCTCGTCAGGGGGGTCGCCGCTCTGGCGGTCGTGGCGGTGGTGCAGGGAATCCAATACCGCCTGGAGACCAAGGCGCGTCTGCGAACGAGAGTGATAGAGAGCGCGCCTTCGACCCTCGAGCCTCAGCCGGGCTAGAGGCCCCGGACCGCGGCTGTCCGTTTCGCACCACAGAGCACACAGAGTTACACAGAGAGAGAACTAGTGTCTGGAAAGCGAAGACGAACCACGAAGGACACGAAGAGCACGAAGTCAAATCAGTCACGAACCCGAATCAGGAACCTCACCTGCCTCCGCAAGCTCACCTTGGACTGCCAGCAGGTTGCCGAGGTTGACCGTTGCCTCGGCATAGTCCTTGTCGATCTCGAGCGCGCGCCGAAAGCTCTGCTCCGCCTGGTCCAGGCGGCCGCGACGACCGAAGAAATTCCCCAGGTTGTAGTGAAGGTCCGCCTCCTCCGGGTGCAGATCGAGGAGTCGCGTGTGAAGTTGCTCCGCCACTCGGATCTCCCCGGCCGCTTCTGCTTCCTGAGCGCGACGCTGAAGGGCACGCGTGGAGACTTCCTCGTTGCGCATCGCTTGTGCCAGCGGATCGCGATAGACAACCTCCGCCTCCAGCTCGTGGGCTCTTTCCGTCGCGGCGAGGGCCGCTTCACGATCGCCGCGCAGGCGGTAGAGTCGGGCGAGTGCGGCCTGAATGGCGCCGGCCTGGGGCTAGAGCTCCGCGGCGCGCTCCAGGTGTACCAGAGCCTTCTCCAGCTCTCCGGCCCCGAGCTCGATCCGCCCCAGCGCGAACTCGGCGACGGCCACGTTGCGTTGTTGCTCGAGAATCTGCCGGTACGTCGTTTGCGCCGCATCGACAGCATCGAGTTGCTCCTGAAGGGAGGCCTTCAGGAGGAGAACGGGCGCCGAGCGTGGGGAGAGGGACTCCGCTCGACCCGCGAGCTCGAGGGCCGCGACCGGATCGCTATGCTGCTCGAGCGCCGCCTGGTAGTAGAGCCAGCGATAGCGCACCCCACGGACGCCGACTACGCACAACGAAATCTCCTGTTCCTCCAGCGAAGCCAGGGAGGCTTCGTGGAAGTCGGCGCTGAGCCGGGAAACGCCATCGCGACGCCTGGTGTCGGACGGGGCGACGGCGAACGCGTGGACGCTGTGGAAGTTCGATGGCCCCGCGGCCATGTCGAGGAGCGAACGAACCTGCCGTTGAACAGTTACGTGACGCTGGTCGAGCAGCGTTAGTACCAGCTTGACGCTCGAAGCTGGTCACGAGAACAATAGCCGCCAGGCGCACCATGAGCGACGAGCCGAAGGGCAACGTCAAACGTCTCCTCGAAGAGTGGGGTGACGGGAAGGACGAAGCGCTGGGGGCGCTCGTTCCGCTGGTCTACCAGGAGTTGAAGAACCTCATCGATGCGCGTGGGGAACCCGACGGGGCCCGCCCGCCGCTCTCCGCAGCCGCCCTCGTGAACGAGGCCTTCGAGCAGCTGGTAGGAGAAGAGGTTGTCGACGGTGAGACCCTGGCCCGTTTCTTCGCCATCGCCTCCGGTCAGATGCGCCGCATCCTCGTCGACGATGCGCGCGCGCGACCTGCATCCGGTGACGCCGCGATCGGGGAGGCGGAAGGCCCCGATCTCGTCGCCCTCGACCAGGCCCTGACGAGCCTCACCATGATCGACCCCCGTCACGCCAAGCTCGTCGATCTCAGGTACTTCTGCGGACTCAGCATCGATGACACCGCCCGGGTCCTCGATCTCTCGTCACCCACGGTCAAACGAGAGTGGGCAATGGCCAAGGCATGGCTGAAACGCGAACTGGACAAGAAACCCGGAAGTTTGTAATGGGATGTCAACAGAAACCCGGCAAATCAGGAATCCAGGAATCGGGAAACCAGGAACAGGACTGACATCGCAACAGTCCTCGCCTCTCCTTAGCCGGGTTTCCGATCTTCCGGGTTTCCGTAGCAACCCTCTACGGAGTTCTGGGTTTCCCCTTCAGCTCGTCCACCAGCATGTCGGCGTCGTAGAGCTTCGACAGCGCCTCCAGGATGTAAGCGGGGTGGACGGCGACGGCGCGGGCGCGATCGGAGTCGTAGGCGAAGCGACCGACGAGGCTCTCGATGTTGCCGTCGAAGATGAGGCCCACCGCTTCACCTTCACGATTCACGACCGGGGAGCCCGAGTTGCCTCCGATGATGTCGACGGTGGAGACGAAGTTCACCGGCGTCTCCAGGTCGAGTTTGTCGCGCCGATCCCAGAACCGCTCGGGTAACGCGTACTCCCCGGTTCGCCCGAAGCTGACGGAGCGGTCGAACAGACCGTAGAGGGTCGTCCGATAGGGAGCTTTCGTGCCGTTCATCGGATAGCCCTTGACCGTGCCGAAGGTGAGCCGCAAGGTGAAAGTCGCATCCGGTGGAACACTCTTTCCGAGAAGCGCAAAGCGAGCGCTGGCAACGTCCTCGCCCGCCCGGGCGAGGACACTTTCGACTTCTTCCCGAAACCGTTTCTCGTCGTCGCGCAAGAGCGGATCCAGCTTCCTGGCCATGACGATGAGCGGATCGGCCGATGCCTCGATCGCCTCGGTTCCGCCTTCCAGCAGAGCCTTTCGAACCTCGACATCGGGAATACTGCTGTCTCGCAGGAGCTCGCGCGCCACCTCACGGGCCGGGCGGCCGGCGAGCGTCGTCTCGACGAAGGCGTCGTCGTCGCCCAGCTTCTGCCTCGTCAGCTCGAGAAAACCTCCAGTGACCACCTCCTCGAGCTCGGGGTAGAACGGAGCGGGCGAGAGGAGCTGAAACCTCAGTGAATCGAGCCGGGAGTCGTGAAATCCGGGGAGTCGCTCCTCATCGGGCTTCTGGAGCTCGGCGGCGTAGCGAACCAAGGCCAGCGCCGTGGACCACTGCCTCGAGCCGACGAACGCTCGATACACACGCCGAACGAACGAGCGAGCCGCCGTGTCGACGGCGCGATCGATCTCCTCCCACGCATGGCCGTATTTCTCCTGAAGCTCGGCGCTCGCGACGACCTTCGCACGGAATTCTGCCTCCTCGCCGGCGAGACGGGCCATCAAAGCTTCGTTCAGAAGACCCTCGTACTCACCGGCAAACGCTTTTTCGGCATTCGTCAGGCTCAGGAGCTGGGAGACGATCTGCCGCCGCGCCTCCGGGCCCTTCTCACCGTAGAGCTCGAGCAGATCGATGTAGTGACCGAAGTACTCGAGATACGTCGGGTAGCGAACGTCTCGCTGGTAGTCTCGCTGCGAGCCTGTGAACAACCGGTCCGTCGAGCCTGGATTGCCCACCACGAAAACGAGCTCCCCCTGCTCCGGACCTTCCGGCTCGAGCGTCAGGTAGTTGTCGGTCTCCGCGGGCTCGCCGTCTTCGTAGACGCGCAGAAAGGCGACGTCGAGGTCGTAGCGCGGGTACGTGAAGTTGTCGGTGTCGCCGCCGAAGAACGCCGCCTGGCTTTCCGGTGCAAAGACGAGCCGAACGTCCTTGTACTGCTTGTATCGGTGGAGCCAGTACTCGCCCCCGTTGTAGAGGCTCACCACGTTCGAACGCAGTCCGCTCGCCGAAAGGCTCTCCTTCTCGATGCGCGCCATCGCGCCGCGACGAGCGGCGAGAGCTTCGATGTCGTCCATGTCCTCGCTGATCGCCTTCCGGACCTCCTCGGTGACGTTCTCCAGAGACACGAGCACGTTGATCTCGAGATCCGGGCACGGAAGCTCGTCCTCCTCCCGGGATGCGTAGAAGCCCTGACTCACGTAATCGTTCTCCGGCGTGGAGAGCTTTTGCACCTGACCGAGGGCCACGTGGTGATTGGTCATCACCAGTCCGCGGTCGCTCACGAAAGAGCCCGAGCCGCCGTCGTTGATCCGCACCGCCGAGAGCCGCAGCTTCTCGAGCCACTCCGGCGAAGGCGTGAAGCCGTAGGTCTCACGAAGGACATCCACCGGTGGATTGTCGAAGGTCCACATTCCCTCGTCGGCCCCGGACGCCAGGATCCCGCACGCCAGCACCGCGGCGGCCAGAAACGCAGGGATGAAACGCCTGCCCATCGTTATCCTCCTCGAGTGATCAATCCGAAAAACAAGGCTCACCGGAGTCGTCTAGCACTCCAAGCCTCTTCAAAACCCAGCGTAGCTCGACGGCTCGATCGGAGAAAGAGCTTTCGGACGAGACGACGAGGGCGTGGGCTTTCTCCGCAAGGGCCAGCGACTGCTCGGCAAAATCGAGTAGCGCGACGATGTCGTTCCGGCACTCCGCGGCGAGCGTAGCGTCTAGTCTGTTCTTGCAGAGCAGGATGGACTCGCCGTCCTTGCCGCGGACCTGACCCTCCGCGAGCGTCCACGGTCCTGGCGTCGCCTGGGCCTCGGCCTCGCGAAGCTTCTCTATCGTCTTTCGAATGTCTGTCGGCTGGCCCATCGATCTTCATCTCCTGTTGTGTGAGTCGCTGTCCGTAGAATCAGGCACGTCGTCCCATATCCATTTCCCGAACCACTCCTCGTTGTGGGTCATCACCGCACGGTTCGATTTCGGCCTGGTGATGCCGTGTCCGAAACCCTTGTAGACGGCGAGCCTCACCGGAACGTCCTGGTCCCGCAGCCCCTGGTACAACTCGTAAGCGTTCGGAATCGGGACCCTCGCATCGTTCTCGCCGTGCTGGATGAGGGTCGGCGTCCGCGCCCTCTCGATGTAGTGGATCGGCGAGGTCTTCGCGTAGATCTCCGGCTCCTCCCACGGCGTCGCCTTCAAGTACTGCCGCGTGAACGGGTGGATGTCCGTATTCACGTAGTAGGTCATCCAGTCGGAGATGCCAGCACCGACCGAAGCGGCGCGAAACCGTGCGCTGCTGTGCGTGGTGAGGAAGGCGGAGATGTATCCACCCTGACTCCACCTCATCGTTCCCACGCGTTCCGGATCGACGATGCCCTGCTTGATCAAATGATCCAGCCCCGACTCGACGTCCCAGGCGTCCCCGAGCCCGAGGTTCCTCACGTTCAGCGAACGAAAGGCCTCGCCGTATCCGGCGCTTCCACGATAGTTGACCATCAGCACCAGAGCGCCTCGCGCCACGAACCGCTCGAGGGGGTAGTAGCGAAGGTCGTGTCTCGTGAGCCTCTGCTGCGCATCCATTCCGGTGGGGCCGCCGTGGATTTTGAAGAGCAGCGGGTACTTCTTCGAGGCATCGAAGTCGGCGGGCTTGACCAGAACGCCCTCGATCTCCGTACCGTCGGTCGACTTCCAACGGATGACTTCCCGCTGGCTCAACGTGAACTCCGAGAGCTGGTCGTCGAAATGGGTCACCGCGGTGGGGGCGAGCGCGTCGAGAGGTGACGTGTTCGAGCTTCGCCTCCGCATCGAATATCGAGCCGAGGATGAAGGGATAGCTCTTCGAGCCGGGCGAGAGCACGGCGTCCCATAGCCACCGAGACGGAGCGTCGAGAAGGCCCGCCTGGTAGTACCGGTCCTCTTCCCACTCGCTGCGGTGAAGATAGGTGCTCACCGGAGGACCCGATGGCGATGCGTTGGCCACGGGCATCGTCCGCCCGTCGGAACCAGTCACGAGCTCGAACACTGCCTCACTCGAGTAAGGATTCGCGGCCGCCCCCGGACTCAGGAAATACAGCGCCGAGCCTGGTCCGAAGCGCTCCGCCCTGGGCTCGACGTGGTACGGGACCTCCTCTCCGAGACGGCTGAGTCGAAGCCCGTCCGAAGCCAACGCGCGCGCCCGGGCCGGAAAGAGGTCCTCGAAGCGCACTCGGTAGAGTCCCGGCCGAGACGTCGAAATCTGCACCAGGACCGTTCGGTGCCGGTGACTTCGCCGCGCCCGGTGCCGGCGGCCCCGAATGCCCCTCGAAGTGCGCTCCGACCGTTCGACTCCCGCAAAGCTCACATTCACCAGAAGCCGCCGCGCCCACAGGAGCCGTCCCGAATCGCCGTCCCACCTCAAGGGGGCGAGCTCCACCAGGGCCTTTTTCGTCTCCTGCTGGAAACCGGTCTCGAGCACCCGCGCGGCCGACGATGGGACGATGCCCGCGCCACGCCACGCGTCCCGAGACCGCCGATATCGTGCCCGTCCTGTGCCAAAACTCGGTCCTTTTGAAATAGACCACAAATCAGCAGCTTAGACGTCCTTGGAATCCGCGCAGAATCCAGGGGTATTTCGCGCCGCAGGGCTGACTTCCGACCCATGGGCTGGCGGATGAATAAATAGAAGGTACAGCCGGCACCATACCTGCTTGATTTCGTCGTTTGTTCGTGCTCTCATCTCCGCCTTCAAGGCTCGTCGCGAACTGGCTCTTGACAATGTCGCTCTTCGGCAGCAGCTCGCCGTCCTCTGCCGTCCGGTGAAACGGCGCGGCTCTCGAAGGTCGACCGCGGGTGGGGTAACTGTAAAGCCTAGGGGCCCTTGGCCCAGTCGCTAAGCTGCTGATTTATGGTCTATTTCAAAAGGGCCGAGTTTTGGCACAGGACGCCGTCAGGAGCGGCTTCCTTTGCCGTCAGACGTCGGCGAAGCGATTGTTGGATATCTACGCCGCGGTCGTCCGCCCACCGCACAGGGCCGTACCCTATTCATCCGTCGTCGGGCTCCACACCAAAGACTCACTTCCACTGCGGTGACCAACATCGTAAGCGAGGCCGGGAAGCGGGCAGGTCTCGGCAGCCTACATGCGCACCGCCTTCGGCATACCGCGGCGACCCAGATGCTTCGCGCGGGTAGGCGCCGTATGAGCCCGCTGCGAGAAGCACTCACCAGCTATCTGACGATCCGCCGGGCACTCGGCTATAAGCTTGTGCGTGCTGGCAAACTACTAACCCAGTTCGTCGCCTATATGGAGGACGTCGGGGCTAAGACCGTCACCACCGAGCATGCGATCGCTTGGGCGAAGCTCCCCGCGGGCGGGGGCGTCAACTGGTGGGCGCACCGGTTGTCTGTGGTTCGATGCTTCGCCACCTATCTGCAGACCTTAGATCCAAGCGCAGAGGTGCCCGCTCCTGGCGTTCTGCCGGTCCGGCCGCAGCGCGCAACTCCCTACCTGTATTCCGATGACGAAATCAGCTCCCTAATCGAAGCCTGCCGCTGTTTGAGATCTCCGTTGCGTGCGGCAACTTAGAAAACCCTGCTCGGCCTTTTGGCCGTTACCGGCTTGCGTGTTGGAGAAGCCATTCGTGTCGATCGCGAAGACATCGACTTCGATCAGGGTTTGCTCATGGTGAGCGAGGGCAAGTTCGGCAAGTCCCGCGAGTTGCCGCTGCATCCGACAACACTAAAGGCCCTGCGCTCCTACCTGCGTAAGCGAGACCGCCTGCATCCAGCTACGGGCAAGCCGGCGCTCTTCGTCTCTACCGTTGGCACCCGGCTGATCTACTGCAATGTTCACTGGACCTTCCTGAAGCTTGTGCGTTTTGCGGGTCTGAAACCGCGCTCGGCGGCTTGCCGGCGCGACTCCACGACCTCCGACACACGTTCGCGGTGAGCACCATGCTCGACGCCTATCGAAACGGTGACGACGTCCAGGCTCGTCTTCCGTTGCTTTCGACGTACCTCGGCCATGTCAATCCTGCTTCCACGTACTGGTATCTGTCGGCGGCACCGGAGTTGCTCGCCATGGCTGGCGGCCTCCTGCAGAGCCACCTGGAGGGCGGATCATGAGCCAATTCGCTACGACCCTTCAGGTGTTTTTCACCGATCGGCTGATCCGGCAACGCCAGGCCAGTCCACACACCATCGCCTCCTACCGAGATACGATGCGGTTGCTGTTGGCGTTCGCGTATCAGTGGAGCGGCACGCCCCCGTACAAGCTCGAACTCCTAGACCTCGACTCGGTGCTGATCGCGCGGTTCCTCGACTACCTAGAGAGCGAGCGGGGTAACAGCGTACGCACGCGCAACGCTCGCTTGGCGGCGATTCACTCCTTGTTCCGATTCGCTTCGTTGCGCCATCCGGAGCATGCCGACTTGATTGCTCGCGTGCTCGACATCCCGACAAAACGCTGCGACCGAGCACTGGTCACGTTCCTCACCGATGCAGAGGTCGATGCGTTGCTCGAAAGCCCGGACCGGACCACCTGGACCGGTAGGTGCGATCATGCCCTGTTCTTGTTGGCGACCCAGACGGGACTTCGCGTCTCCGAGCTCACCCGATTAACCTGTGGCGATGTCCACCTCGGTACCGGGGCGCACGTCAGCTGTCATGGGAAAGGGCGCAAGGCACGAGCCACCCCGCTAACCAGCGCTGTGGTCACTGTCCTCCATAGCTGGATGACTGAACGAGCTGGCGTCCCAGACGATTCGCTGTTCCCAACTCGATACGGCGCATCTCTCAGCCGCGACGCCGTCGAACGCCGGCTTGCCAAATACTCTGGAAGCGCCGCACTAACGTGCACGACTCTTCGCACCAAGAAGATCACGGCACACGTACTGCGCCACACGGCCGCAATGCGGCTGCTCCACGCTGGGGTCGACACTTCGGTGATCCCCTCTGGCTCGGCCACGAGACGATCAATACTACACAGATCTATCTTCACGCCGACCTCGCTCTCAAAGAAAAAGCTCTTGCTAGAACCACGCCGCTAAACGGCAAGCCAGGACGATACCAGCCCTCAGACACGCTCCTCGCGTTCTTGGAAGGATTGTGATTATGCCGACCTCAATGTCACGCGCATCGCCCCTGCTGCCGACTCCACTTCGCGTGTCGGCATAATCCGGGCGTCGGCGTAATGAACCTTATGCCGACGTCGGCATAAGATCCATAAACCCCGAAATCTTCGCTCGTACCTTCCCAAGTCTCGTCACGCCTACGTGCTCCAGACGATGAAGAAAGCCTACAAGTGCAAGAGTGCCGACAAGGCGCGCAAGCGACTTCAGGCATTGGTGTCTTGGCTCGAGCGAAACGGCTACGATGAAGCTGCCGGAAGCCTTCGCGAAGGGATGGAAGAGACGCTCACGGTCGTGAAGCTCGCGCTGCCCGAGTTACTTCGCCAGTCTCTTGCCACGACGAACGCCATTGAGAATCTCAACGGAACCATTCGAAGAGTATCGAGAAACGTCAAGCGTTGGAAGAGTCCTTCGATGGTTCGCCGATGGACCGCTCTCGGCGTCGTCACGGCGGAGAAGAAGTTCCGGCGTATCAAAGGCTATCGCCATATGGGCGCTCTCGTTCACGCGCTTAGAAGCAAACAGAAATCTCTTGACAGCGATGAGTTTGCTGCCTAAGAGTATTCACAGGTGCCGCTGCTACCCGACCAAATTCAACAGCGGCCGGGACATCCCCCACTGACAGAGACCTCGGACACCTCGCTACCCTGATCCATCACGCGTTGTTTGAGACGCGCTCGGTACGCGCGCTGGTGATCTCGATGATCCAGGCGACCTTCAGGACTTTCTTGATGCCGACGCCTCGCCGACCGACACTGCTCTTCACGGCATGGTTGCTGGCACCCGTCGCTGCAGTACCCCTGGCCTCGGTCGCACGAACGACAGATGTGAAACACTCGCCCGCATTCAGTGTTGAGGCAAAACCTCTGCCGAAGAACGGGTTTCGTTGTTGATGCCATCGTCACAGAGCGCCTCGCTGGACAATGACCCCATCCTGTGGGAGGCTGGGCTATCTACTTGATGGGTTCCCGCTGCTTCGGGGCCTTGTCACAACCCAGGCCGCGTCAACGGTCGGGGTTTTTCTTTTCTCACCTGCAACGATATCAAAAAGGAAACGTCATCTAGCGCCGCTGGCGCGAGATGACAGCTGTTGCCTACACCGGGCGACTTCCTGTATCAGAAAACCGCGCTTCTAGGTGATCGGTAACACGTTCTCCGAAAACCTGTCCAAAAACACAAACGAACTCAAGATCGGCTCGCCGGGACGTTTCGGAATAGAGGTGTATACGCTTGGTTGGCCGATGGGAGCGGTGCTTCCGCCATTAAGTGTTGGTGAGATGACGCTAAGACTTTACGCTGCATTAAATTACAGCCAAAATAGCGCTCACGACCTTCGCCGCGCGCAAAATGGAGCGTAAGCGCCTTTTTTTGCAAAGGGATACGTACACAACACCAACAGCAAACAGCGCAAGCACCACGCGCGTTGAGCGGCCAGAGTCGACGCTGCACAACGAATTGAAAGCCTCAGCCTGCCCGCCGGGAATCGCACTGCAACAACCTACCCGTCGGCGTTCGCCGCAACGCGGAGTTGCTCCTCGACGAGCTTCCGGAACAATGTGACGGCGCGTCGACGATCGAGCAGCCGAGGTAGCTTCGACCTACCATCCGAGTTCACTGTCGCCCCGAAGCCCCGCTGCCTCTATAGCCCTCCCGCGGATTGTTCCTCGGGATAGAAATGACTAACTCTCTATCTGCACGGTGTCCGGTTGGATGGCACGCTCTGGGGAAAGCTCTACCTTACAGCAGCGCTGGCATACGGGAAACAGTGTGTTGTCGAGAAGACGTCGCCTCAGTTCGACGTAGCGTTCGCTGTTCCAAATCTCCTCCAGTGAGTTCTTTGTGAGGTCGCCTACTTCAACTCTGATCATTGGGCAAAAGTACACCTTGCCACTGAAGGATACGCGCGCATTGAGGAACGGATAAAGGCAGCGTCCCTCGACGCGCCCACCAGGTTCATAATACTGATCGAGGACGGCATCAGATATTTGCGGGCGAGCTCCGAACCGAATGTTGGCGTGCTGACATTTATCCGCAAGCGATAACACCTTCTGTCGCACAGACTCTGGGCGTAGACCGGGGTCTGGTGTTACATAGGTTTGGATCACAGCGGGGTCGTCCTCACCGAGAAGACGTAGTGTTTCGTTGACCTCTTCGGGTGTGCTGTACATCAGGTGATTAAGCCCAATTGCGTCGACACCTAGTTCTTCGGCTACGTCGACCATCTCATCGAGTGCGCCAAGTCCTTCCTGTGTGACCGTGGTGTTAATGCTAATTGGCAAACGTGCACCACCGTTACGTTTAATCGCTTCTTGGAGCCGGCGGAGTCCGGCTGCGGTTCGCTCGAATGTACCTTTAACGCCGCGTGCCTCGTCGTGAATGTCCTTCGGGCCATCGACGGAGACGCTGACGTGTTTAAGGAATCCGGACTGCGCAAGTGCTGCAAGCGCATCCGCTCTCTCGTCATCGATGATCGTGCCGTTTGTTGTGATGTAACCGCAGGAATATCCCTTACCTTTAAAGAGATCGAGGACGTCAAAAATGTCCTTTCGCATGAAGATCTCTCCACCCGTCAGGTTTATCTGAAATCCTACCTTGTCTGGGAACGCGGAGCGAAGTGCGTCGAGCGGCAATTCTTCGCGCCACTCACCCTCCAAGTTGAGGAGGTCTCCAACCCAGCAAAAACCACAATGCAAATTGCACCGCATGGTGCCTTCGTACACGGCGCCCTGAGGAAGTCGGTCGGCGAGACCGGTGCGTTCACGCAGGAATCGAGCAATCTTACGTTCGTACTTCTGACGGCGATACGTACCTAAAACGGTATTGTCAAGTTGAGGTCTCAAGCTCGAAGCGGGCCGCTAGATGATGGGGCTTGAGCGCACGGCGTTGCCAACATCTTGGGGTCGGATCGGCCCTGAATGCCTCAACTTGACAGTACCCTCCGGAGCGCTGAACCTATCGCATTAGCGTGACTTCTTCAAAAAGCTGAGAAACTCCGAGCTGCTGCTGAGCAGAAGCGTTACGTCTTTGTCAAGGCTCGATCGATAAGTCTCGAGCGTCTTCAAGAACTGATAGAAGTCAGCATCCTTGCTATAGGCCCGGGCGTAGATGCCAGTGGCTTCAGCATCGGCATTGCCGCGGGTCTCTTCGGCCGTCCGGAACGCTTCCGACTCGATCCGCTGCAGGTCCCGGTCTTTCTGGCCGCGGATCTCCGCGGAACGTCCCAGTCCTTCGGAGCGGCTGCGCTCGGCGATGCGTTTGCGCTCGGAGATCATGCGCTGGTACACGGACTCGCGCACTTCCTCCGTATAGTTGATCCGCTTGAACTGCACGTCGACGAGATCGATGCCGAGGGTCGCCACGGCCACCGAGGAGCGCTCTAGAACGCTTCGCGTGATTTCGTCGCGGCCACTCTGAATCTGCGTTGGAACTTCCTGCTCCAGCATGCCGATGAGCACTTCGGTCACCTCGAACTCGCGATCGGTCGCGCGAACGATCTCGATGAGGTCGAAGCTCGCGACGGCGTTGCGCGTTTCGCCGTCGATGATGTCGTCGATCCGGCTTTGTGCTTGCTGTTCATTCCTGAGCGACACGAAGAACTGTAGCGGGTCCGAGATACGCCATCGGGCATAGGTGTCGACCCAGATGAACTTCTTGTCCTTGGTCGGGATCTGATTGGCGTCGCCGTCCCACGGGAGCCGTATGCGATCGAACACGCTCGCGGCGTCGGCCTGCACGTATCCCGTGCGGCCCGCCAAAAACTCCCACGGACCCGTCGCTCCTTCGCCCGTCGGCGCGTAGCGAAACACCACGTCTCGGTCGTCGCCCATGTAGCACCACATCGTGGAGCAGCTCCAAAGGTTTGCTCCCAGACCCGCCGCAGGCTGGCGTGGTCCAAACCGTCCAGAACGACGTCCCGGCCAACCCCTGTATCCTGCGGCATCACCGAACGTTCGCTCTTGTGCTCGATAAAGTCCAGTCTAATGAGGGACTTCCGGGTGCGCAGTCCGCTGCCCGTAGCTCGCCCCGCAGCCGATTTGGGCCAGCCGTGCGCACCCCCGGTGGGCCTGTCGCTCGCCACCCGCAGCCCAGGGGTCGGAAGCCAGCCCTGCGGCGCGAAATACCTTCGATTCTGGGCGGATTCCAAGGGCGCCTAAGCTGCTGATTTGTGGTCTATTTCAAAAGGGCCGAGTTTTGGCACAGGACGGGATGGCGATGCGAGACGATCGGTCAGGAGTATACCGCGGATCATCTCGCGCGACTCACCGTAGCGACTTCCGCCTAGCCGGTATAATCGGGGCCCCATGAAACGCTATCTGGCTGAATCCATTGGTACCTTTGCGCTCGTGTTCGCGGGCACCGCCGCCATCGTCATTAACGAGCTCAACGGGGGAGTTATTTCCCACGTAGGCGTGGCCCTCACGTTCGGTCTGGTGGTCATGGCAATGATCTATTCGGTGGGGGACGTTTCCGGTGCGCATTTGAACCCCGCCGTGACACTAGGGTTCTGGGCCTCGGGGCGAATGTCGCGCCGTGAGGTTGCGCCCTACGTCGTTAGTCAGTCCGCAGGTGCCCTCGCTGCCAGCCTCATCGTTCGTGCGTTGTTTCTGGAGAGCCAGACCCTCGGCGCGACAATTCCCGCTGGTCGGGTTTCGCAGTCTTTCGTTCTCGAGGTGCTCCTCACATCCATTCTGATGTTCGTGATTCTCGGCGTTTCCACCGGCGCAAAAGAGAAGGGCCTATTGGCAGGAGTCGCCGTAGGTGGAGCCGTCGCCCTAGGGTCTCTCTTAGGAGGACCCGTCTCGGGTGCGTCGATGAATCCGGCGCGCTCCCTCGGACCCGCGCTGGTGAGTGGACACGTCCAAGCTCTCTGGATCTATCTCACGGCTCCGGTGCTCGGCGCTCTCCTCGCGGTCGGCGGTTGTCGCTGTGTGCGGGACTCGGAATGCTGTAACCCGAGCAACGCCAATATTCAGATAGAATCTTGACCTCTTTCTCTCGCGTCTGGTCCAAATGGTGCACTTGCGTATTCCGGGGCATCGTGAACGCAGATTCCAGCCGAAGGTGAACATCCATTCCAAAGCATCGTGAACACGGATTCCGGGGATCGTGAACATCGATTCCGGGGAAGGTGAACACGGATTCCAGGCAACGTGAACGCCGGTTCCGGCATCGCGAACGCTCATCGATAGCACGTTTCAAGGCACTCTAGGTCGTACCCGGAAGGAGGACGATCTAGGAAATGGCAGCTAAGAGGTTATCGATGAGAAAAATACGAGAGGTTCTAAGGTTAAAGTACGAGCTGGGTTTTACTCACCGCACGATCGCAAAGGCACTTCGCGTGGCGGTTGGAACGGTGAGTGAGTACCTGGCCAAGGCGAAGAAGGGTGGTCTGAGCTGGCCGCTCCCGGAGGAGCTGAGCGACGGGGAGCTGGAGGCAGGGCTGTTTCCGCCGCCGGGCTCGTCTGGCGCACGGCCGGGTCTGGACTATGCCCACATCCACGAGGAGCTGAGGCGTCACCGAGAGCTGACGTTGCTGCAGCTGTGGGTGGAGTACGCGGAGAATAAGCCGGGAGCGTACGGCTACAGCCGTTATTGCGAGCTGTACGGTCAGTGGAAGAAGAAGCTGAACCCGACGATGCGTCCCCTTACGGGCCTTCGCCCACGATTCCAGCGACTGGTTCAGTGTCGCTTCGACGTAGGTGTAACTGCTCGCGCCCAACGTCCCGACGAACAGCTCCATTTCGACGAGCTCTCCCGTTTTCGGATCGACGATGTGAGGCTTCTTCCCCGAAAAATCGACGAATGTCTTCTCGCCTGCTCGATGCCGTTGATCCACCACGACCTCCGCGTCGGCCCGTCGCACGACAGCACGTTCGATTTCGATCGTCTTGGCGAGTACCCTCGGCTCTACGATGACCCCGCCCGCCGAGCCCTCCGGCATGTCGAAGATGGCCAACTCCACGAGCCCGAACGTGATTCGAATGCCGGCGGACTGGTTGAGATAATCCGCGATGCGTTCAACCCCTTCGCGTATACCGTCGCCCACCACGATCAGGAGAAAGCGGCCACTGGTAAGGCTACGTGCGACGTCGTCCACGAAGGTCGCTTCGTCAAGCGTATCGTGCTGCGCCCGCACGATATCGAACAACGCGTTGGTGTTTCCGGAACGTCTTGCAGCCCGGCAAACGGCATCGTTCAGCTCATCGTACGACCAGCGACTGATCTCCTTCGCGTAGTCGAGAATCTGGGAGACAGCACCGCGCCGTGCCTCCGGGTTACGCCACAGCTTGCACTCAACGATGGACAATCGACCCTCCTCGCTCATGTAGGCGAGGTCGATCGGCCCGGCCGCGGTTGGCAACTCGCGACAAAGCGGTGTAGCAGGAGCGAACGCAGGATCGATTTCTCCAATGGGGAGGATTTCAGGCGTCTCGAACAGAAGCCGTTGAAGCCAGTCCTCGTCATACCCGTTACCGCCGGACTCGATCTCCAGTCGACGCCGGTGCAACGGAACCGCGCGGCTTCCCTTAAGTTTTGGGAGGTAGACTGTCTGACCGTATCTGGAGCGGTTAGACATGCTCGATTTTCCTTTCTGTAGTGGCCGGCGCGGTCGAGACATTGTAGCCGCACTGCGAGGCGCACGAGTTGTGAATCGTCAAGGAGGAAGGAATGATCTTCTTACGCGATTCGGCCTTGGCCAAGGCGTTCGACAGCCTAACGACATTAGAAGAGATCAACAAGGTGACTTTTGTCTAGACTCAGCCAATGTGAAGCGCTGGCTTTTGGAGCTGGCCCCCGGGTCGAGTTCCGTCCCGACGAGATCGTCGTTGCCCGCTTCGCCGACAGTGGGCATTGGGACATCGATCTTTGCGTACGTGCAAGCGGCGATCGACGTGTTAGCCGGGCAGGAAGCTTCGAGTCGAGTCGATCATGAACACACCGCGGAAGGGTACTTTCGAGTGAACGAACGATTTCGGTCACTCCCCGATGACCTCCGCCCACGCGGGCGGTGCCATTGCTGTCAAGTTGAGGCATTCAGGGCCGATCCGACCCCAAGATATTGGCAACGCCGTGCGCTCAAGCCCCATCATCTAGCGGCCCTCTTCGAGCTTGAGACCTCAACTTGACAATACCCTCGCTAGAGATGGCAAGACTCAACTAAAACGGGAAACCCGGGGCGGTTCAGTTAGGGGGCAAGGTCAGTACCGTTCGAACCATGCAGTCGGGACAGTATTTGACCCATCAGATTGTTGATCGTCTGATACCTTTCGGCCGGTGCGGCAAGAATTTCCCCTTCGGACTGAACGTACTTTGACGGCAGCAGCTCTCCTCGACAGTGCTCGACAAGCTGACGGGCCGCTTCGGGTGTGGTTTCCAGATGAAACTGAAGCCCCAGCACACGGTTTCCAAACTGGAACGCCTGGTTTTCACAGGCTTCGCTCCTGGCCAGCAATCGCGCACCATGCGGCAAATCGAACGTCTCGCCGTGCCAGTGGAACACATCCATAGAGGACGGCAAGCCGAACTCGTTCTCCGCGGACGCCGCGTAGACGGGGAACCAGCCAATCTCCTTCGCGGGGTTCGGATAAACCTTCGCACCCATAGCGCTGGCAATCAGCTGGGCCCCGAGACACACGCCCAGAACCGGCTTTCCCGTCTGGATGCAATCGCGAATGAAACGTTTTTCGTCCACCAGCCAGTGATGCTTGGTCTCATCGTTCACGCTCATGGGGCCGCCCATCACGATCACGAAGTCGACATCCCGGGCCGCAGGCAGATCGGTTGATTCGAAGAACGGCGTGTGTGTTAGCTCATATCGAGCTGACCGGAGCCATGACTCAATGCTGCCGAGTCCTTCGAATGGAACGTGCTGCAAGTAATGAGCTCTCATTGAGTCACATCCCGTCCTGTGCCAAAACTTGCCCTTTTGAAATAGGCCATAAATCAGCAGCTTAGTGTCTGTGTTTGCGCCGGTGCCAAGGGCCGTAGGCTTTACAATCGTCTGGCCCGGGGGTGTTATCTTCAGATCCATGATGACGTACCACGTGCAATTCCTACTGCTCGTTCTAGCTGGCTGGGTCAACCGCCAGCAGCAGGATGTGATCGACTACCAGCAAGAGGAGAACCGTGTGCTCCGAGCCGGGCTTCGGGGCAAGCGTCTCAGTCTCTCGGACGACGACCGGCGCAGGCTCGCCGTCAAGGCCCAGGCTTTGGGCCGCGAGGCGCTGGCCCAGATTGCGTCCGTTGCCACACCCGCTACGCTTCTGCGCTGGTACCGCCACGGAGTCCAGGCCGACCTCCGACGGCGAAGGACATCCGTGAGCTCATTGTGCGCGTGGCGCGGGAGAACCCGACGTGGGGATATACGCGCCTGCGAGGCGCACTCAAGAACCTAGGACATGAACTCGGACGCAACACTATCAAGAGGATCCTCGCCGAGCACGGTATCGCTCCTGCGCCGGAGCGGGGCAGGAGCATGTCGTGGAGCACCTTCATCAAGGCTCATTGGGGCGCCATCGCTGCGACAGACCTGTTCACCGTCGAGGTTGTGAACCCGTTCGGGCTCGTCCGCTACCATGTTCTGTTTGTCATCGATATCGCCACTCGCTGCGTGTGCATCGGTGGGATAACGTCGGACCCCAACGGGGAGTGGATGAAGCAGGTGGCAAGAAACCTCACTGACATGTGGGATGGTTTCCTCCTTGGCAAGCGATACCTCATCCACGACCGGGACCCGCTATTCACCGAGGCGGTACGTGGGCTGTTGAGAGATTCAGGCGTCCATCACGCGGATGAATAAATAGAAGGCACAGCGTCTAAGCTGCTGATTTGTGGTCTATTTCAAAAGGGCCGAGTTTTGGCACAGGACGGGGAACTGTCGCATCTTAGTCTTACCTCTCACAGGCTATGCCGTCGTTCTCTCGGTCGATTGCGCGCGATGGAGACGCATATCGCGGTCCTCCACCTAGTAGCGTACAGCGGCGAAGAATGGAACTCGGGTGCTTCCGCAGTCAAATGTTGGCGCCTGCCGTATAACCCGTTCGCCTGCTAGAGTTTGAGCATGATTTCGAGAGGCGCAGTTCTTTCGTCGATGCCGGCTGGACCGAGTTTTGGCACAGGACGGGATGAAGCAGGTGGCAAGAAACCTCACTGACATGTGGGATGGGTTCCTCCTTGGCAAGCGATACCTCATCCACGACCTGGACCCACTATTCACCGAGGCGGTACGTGGGCTGTTGAGAGATTCAGGCGTGAAGCCCCTGCGCCTTCCCGCCAATAGTCCGAATCTGAACGCATACGCGGAAAGATTCGTTCTCTCCATACGTCGAGAGTGTCTCGACCGCTTCGTACCTCTCAATGAGCGACACCTGCGCACAGCGGTAACCGAATACGTAGTGCACTATCACACAGAACGGAACCACCAAGGTCTCGGCAACGAGCTCCTCACACCTCTGCCGGCAAGCGCGAATGACACTGGCCCCATCGTGTCGCGAGAGCGACTTGGGGGCATTCTCAACTACTACTGCCGTGCCGCGTAGATGGTCGCCGGCGACGGTAGCCCCTTGGTGGGCCCGCTCGGCGTAGCGTGAAAACAGCTTCAGGCACACGCTTCGATATTCGCTCTCGACTAGGTGGTCATCTGCATGGTGACGACCCGCCCGCCCAAGACGATTGTAAAGCCCACGGCCCTTGGCCCGGTCGCAAACACAGACACTAAGTTGCTGATTTATGGCCTATTTCAAGAGGGCCGAGTTTTGGCACAGGACGAGGTCCTGGCTTTTCGTTTGCGGTCAGTATCGAGTTCTGAGGGCAACCCGTTCAGGCGCGAATCTTTTGTTGTCGTTTTTTAGATAGAATCGCTCCTCTGAGCTGAGGAGGAGCCATGAACGCGCGACACACACTCGCCTGTACTGCCATTCTGACGCTAACGGCCGTTTTTGCGGCCGCCCAAGAGAACGGGCCCTTCGACGGGCTCCGGTTCCGTGAGATCGGGCCCGCTACCCCCGCGGGCCGTATCGATGACTTCGCTGTGCTCCAGTCGAACCCCGCCGTCTTCTACGTGGGGACCGCCACCGGTGGTATCTGGAAGACGACGAACAACGGTACGACGTTCGAGACGGTGTTCGACGACCAGACCACTTCCTCCATCGGCGATCTCGCGATCGCTCCAGAAGACCCGAACCTCGTCTGGGTGGGAACGGGCGAGAACAACAACCGGCAGAGCTCTTCCTGGGGTGACGGAGTCTACAAGTCGACCGACGGCGGCAAGACGTGGAAGAACATGGGGCTCGGGGAATCGATGCACATCGCGCGCATCGTCATCGATCCGACCGACCTGGACGTCGTCTACGTCGCCGCTCTCGGGAGCCTCTGGGGCGCGGGAGGCGAGCGCGGTGTCTACAAGACGGCCGACGGCGGCGAGAGCTTCGAGCGCGTCCTGCACGTCGACGACGACACCGGCGCGACCGAGCTCGTAATGGACCCGAGAAATCCGAAGGTGCTCTACGCGGCGACGTATCAGAGGCGTCGGCGGAGCTGGGGATTCAACGGAGGCGGGCCGGGGACCGCCATCTACAAAACCACCGACGCCGGCCGTAGCTGGACGAAGCTCACCGAGGGCATTCCGGAAGGTCCGAAGGGGCGGATCGGGCTCGACGTCTACCGCAAGAACCCGGACGTCGTGTATGCGCGCATCGAGCACGAGGACGAAGGCGGCGTTTATCGTTCCGACGACGCGGGGGCGAGTTGGACGAAGCTCTCGTCGGCGAACCCGCGTCCGATGTATTTCAGCCAGATCCGTGTCGACCCGGCCGACGACTCCCGTATCTACGTGCTCGGAACGCCGCTTCTCGTCTCGGACGACGGCGGCAAGACATTCCGGGAGGACGGCGCACGGCGCATCCACGTGGACTTTCACGCGATGTGGATCGACCCGAGCGACTCGAGCCACCTCATGATTGGAGGTGACGGTGGCGTAGGAATTTCGTACGACCGAAGCGAGACCTACGTCTGGCTCAACAACATGCCGGTCTCACAGTTCTACCACGTGAGCTACGACATGAGCACACCCTACTACGTCTGCGGGGGCCTCCAGGACAACTTCACGTGGTGCGGGCCGAGCGCGGTGCGCAGCTACGCGGGCATCACGAACGACGATTGGTTCATCATCGGTGGTGGCGATGGCTTCGTCGCCCTTGCCGATCCTGACAACCCAAGGATCATGTACGCCGAGTCGCAGAACGGTCGCATGCACCGCGTGGACCGGGTGACGAACGAGCGCCAGTCGATCCGTCCAGAGCCGCAGGGGGACGAGCCGGAGCTCCGATGGAACTGGGACACGCCGATGCTGCTCTCGCCCCACGACTCCGCCACCGTCTTCGTCGCTGCGAACAAGGTTTACCGTTCGCGCGATCGGGGTCACCAGTGGGCCGCAGTCAGCCCTGACCTTACGACGAACGTCGACCGGGATGAGCTCGAGCTCATGGGCGTCTACGGCAAGGACGTGACGATAGCCAAACACGATGGCATCGCGCACTTTCCGACGCTCGTCACCTTCGCGGAATCGGAGATTCGCGAAGGACTCTATTGGGCGGGCTCCGACGACGGACTCGCACACGTCTCCTCCGACGCTGGCGCCAACTGGTCGGACGTGACGAAGAACGTTCCCGGCCTCCCCGCTGGCGCCAACGTCTCGCGTCTCGCGCCGTCGCGCTTCGAGTCGAATCGTGTCTACGCGACGTTCGATGCCCATCGGGTAAACGACTTCGGGATCTACGTGTTCACGAGCGACGATCTTGGCGAGAGCTGGCGGTCTCTCGGGTCGAACCTGCCCGCAGGCGAGGTCGCGCGCACGATGATGGAGGACCTGAAAAACCCCGACGTGCTGTACCTGGGGACCGAGCGGGGTCTGTACGTCACCGTGGATCGCGGCCGCGAGTGGCACCGGGTCAACGCCAATCTTCCCACGGTGCCCATCTACGAGATCGCGCTCCACCCGCGCGAGAATGACATGATCCTGGCAACGCACGGCCGGAGTATCTGGATTCTCGACGACCTCACGCCGTTTCAGGATTATGCCAAGGCGGCGGAGACGGACGCGTACATTTTTGCGACCGCGCCCGCAACCCAGCAAACCCCGGCCGGTAACCGGATTCCCGAGTTCGGGGGGGACCGCCGGTTTTTCGGCAAGAACCCGGAGGCGGGGATGCTCACCTACCGTCTCCGTTCCGACGTTGAAGAAGCCACGATCGAGATCCGGGACTCCAACCGAACGGTTGTTACCGAGATCGAAGCGATGACGTCGGCCGGCATCCATCAGGTCGGCTGGGACTTGCGCTTTGCCCCGCTTCCCGAGGTGAAGGGCCAACCCGACCGCCGGGGTTGGGGAGCGCGATACGACAGCCCGTTCGTTTCTCCCGGGATTTATAGAGCTCACCTGGTCGTCGACGGCAAGGACGGAGCGAGCGCGGAGATCGAGGTTTCTCAGGATCCGGACGTGCCGTTGACCGCCGCGGATCGGCATGTCTACGACGTGGCCGCGCGTCGGGTATACGAGCTGAACCGTAGAGCCAACGAGGCGGCGAACACGCTGGTCGATCTGAACGAGCAATTCTCCCCGGTCGAGAAGGCCGTCGAGAAGCATGACCTCGCTGAAGTGAAAGAGATCTCCGAGCGTTTGGACGAGCTGCGGCGTCGCTTCGGTGTGTCCGGACGTCAACGCGGCCGCCCGGCGGCCGAAAACGTTCGCGGCAACATCTCGCGCTTGAGAGGAGCCATCCTCGGCGCGACAGCGGTTCCTACCGAAGCGCAGACGAGGCTTCTCGCGAAATTTGCTGGCGAGCTAGAGGAGGTTATTGCGGAGCTCAACGAAACCGTCTCGAGAATCTCCGATCTGTACCGCGATCTCGCCACGAAAGGTCTTTACCCCGCCATGCCGACGGTCGTCTCGCCGTAGAACCATTCGGTGCAGGGAGACAGCAGCGTGACGGCAGCTCGTCCATTAGATTCCGGGCTCGTCTCCGTTCACAGAAGGGGCAGGCCACCACCGTACCGCGTGTGACGATTCGAAACGCTGAGGCGGATCTCGAAGTTCCAGTTCTTGGGCAGGACGCGGAAGACGACGGCTTCACCTGCTGGCAGGGCCGTCGCTAGCGTTGCCCGCCGGTCGGCGTATGGTGCAAAAACTCAGCCGGTCATCTTCCGCAGCGGTAAGTGACTTCGGCTAAGATGCTTGCGATGAGCACATTTGTCTCGCCACAAATCTTCCTGGTCTCGCTCCTGGCCGGTCGGCTGAACCAGGAGCAGCAGAAGATTCTCGAGTATCTGCAGGAGGAGAACCGTGTTTTGAAGGCGCAGCTCGGTCAGCGGTTACGCTTGAGCGACGAGCAGCGTCGACGGCTCGCGGCCAAGGGGAAAGAGCTTGGACGGAAACTCCTCGCGGAAGTGGCAACTCTGGTCACCCCGGATACGATCCTCCGATGGCACCGTGAGCTTATCGCGAGGAAATGGACGTACCCTCGTCGTCCAACGGGGCGTCCGCCCATCTCGTCGGAAATCGAGGAGTTGGTCGTGCGCATGGCCGTGTCGAGCCCGTCCTGTGCCAAAACTCGGCCCTTTTGAAATAGGCCATAAATCAGCAGCTTAGTGTCTGTGTTTGCGACCGGACCAAGGGCCGCAGGCTTTACAATCGTCTGGCCCGAGGGTGTTATCTTCAGATCCATGATGACGTACCACGCGCAATTCCTACTGCTCGTTGTGGCTGGCTGGGTCAACCGCCAGCAGCAGGATGTGATCGACTATCTGCAAGAGGAGAACCGTGTGCTCCGAGCCGGCTTCGGGGCAAGCGTCTCAAGCTCTCTGACGACGACCGGCGTAGGCTCGCCGTCAAGGCCCAGGCTTTAGGCCGCGAGGCGCTGGCCCAGATTGCGTCCGTTGCCACACCCGCTACGCTTCTGCGCTGGTACCGCTGCCTCATCGCAGCCCCAAGTACGATGGCAGCAAGAACCGGAGCCCAGGCCGACCTCCGACGGCGAAGGACATCCGTGAACTCATTGTGCGCGTGGCGCGAGAGAACCCGACGTGGGGATATACGCGCCTGCGAGGCGCACTCAAGAGGGTCCCGGTCGTGGATGAGGTATCGCTTGCCAAGGAGGAAACCATCCCACATGTCAGTGAGGTTTCTTGCCACCTGCTTCATCCACTCCCCGTTGGGGTCCGACGTTATCCCACCGATGCACACGCAGCGAGTGGCGATATCGATGACAAACAGGACATGGTAGCGGACGAGCCCGAACGGGTTCACAACCTCGACGGTGAACAGGTCTGTCGCAGCGATGGCGCCCCAATGAGCCTTGATGAAGGTGCTCCACGACATGCTCTTGCCCCGCTCCGTGGCAGGCGCGATACCGTGGTCGGCGAGGATCCTCTTGATGGTGTTGCGTCCGAGTTCATGTCCTAGGTTGCTTCGATCCGATCCGCCAGCAACTTCACGTGCTCCATATCGCGGGTCGTGTCTCGAGGACGTGGCGTCGGTCGCGCTCGAAGACGCGGACCCCGAGGGCGCCCTCCACCACCGCAAGCTTTCGTATTGAGATCCCAGCGTCGTCGTCGTGTCAAAAAATACAAACGAACTCTAAGACCCGTGCGCCGGGCCGTCGCCGAGTTCATCTATCATTATCATGGAGAGCGCAACCATCAAGGGCTTGGCAACGCCTTTGTGTTTTTGGACACGACGGGCTTGAGCGCACGGCGTTGCCAACATCTTGGGGTCGGATCGGCCCGGAATGCCTCAACTTGACAGCAATGGCACCGCCCGCGTGGGCGGAGGTCATCGGGGAGTGACCGAAATCGTTCGTTCACTCGAAAGTACCTGGCCGGCAATTAGGTAGATCGCCAGCAGGGATATATCGTGTCTCCATGACCAGCTTCCGGATTTCGGTGACGATTCTCGCTGTGATTCACGCGGTCTTCGCAGGATTCACGGCCCTGGTTGGAGCATTCGCTAACGGTGGAGACGTCTGGCAACGGCTACTGGTGGTCCTCCTGCACCCTCTTGGCGCCACGGGATTACTTCTGCTCGTGCTGCGGCCCTGCCTCGCCACGACGAAGATCCTCGCCATGATGGCGCTCCTGACGGCGAACGTGATCGCCGACCTGTGGGTTGCGCAGATGATTTCCGCGGGAAGAGTGCGAGGAGATTGGGAGCTTGCGCTGGCATTTTCGGTGGTCCCATGGCAGCCAGAGCGCGCCGGGTTGTGGCCGAATGCCAGCCATGGGTCCGGCACTGGCGTTCGTACGCAAGAACGCAGCGCATGAAAACGCGCGAGAGCGAGCGTGGGGGAGCAGCCCCAAACGTTTGCTCCCAGACCCGCCGTAAGCTGGCGAAGTCCAAACCGTCCAAAACGACGTTCCGGCCAACCCCTGTATCCTGCGGCATCACCGAACGTTCGCTCTTGTACTCGATAAAGTCCAGTCTAATAAAGGACTTCCGGGTGCGAAGTTCACTGCCCGTAGCTCGCCACGCAGCCCAAGGGTCGGCGGATTCCAAGGGCGTCTAAGCTTCTGATTTGTGGTCTATTTCAAGAGGGCCGAGTTTTGGCACAGGACGGGGTGGATCACGTTTGGACGAAGGGAAATGAAGCAAATCACGAAATCCGCCTCATGAGAAAGACTGATGCAGAGGAACTGATTTCGTTCTCCGAAATGCTATTGAAGTTTATCTATGAGTTTCCGCAACGAGTGATGAAGGCGGGAGAGGCCTGAATGCCATCTAACACGCGTTGCGCTAGGCGGCCTGATGACAGAGCGTGTTGTTGAAGGCGACCTAAGGGTGCGTATTCCGGGGCATCGTGAACGCAGATTCCAGCCGAAGGTGAACATCCATTCCAAAGCATCGTGAACACGGATTCCGGGGATCGTGAACATGGATTCCGGGGAAGGTGAACACGGATTCCAGGCAACGTGAACGCCGGTTCCGGCATCGCGAACGCTCATCGATAGCACGTTTCAAGGCACTCTAGGTCGTACCCGGAAGGAGGACGATCTAGGAAATGGCAGCTAAGAGGTTATCGATGAGAAAAACACGAGAGGTTCTAAGGTTAAAGTACGAGCTGGGTTTTACTCACCGCACGATCGCAAAGGCACTTCGCGTGGCGGTTGGAACGGTGAGTGAGTACCTGGCCAAGGCGAAGAAGGGTGGTCTGAGCTGGCCGCTCCCGGAGGAGCTGAGCGACGGGGAGCTGGAGGCAGGGCTGTTTCCGCCGCCGGGCTCGTCTGGCGCACGGCCGGGTCTGGACTATGCCCACATCCACGAGGAGCTGAGGCGTCACCGAGAGCTGACGTTGCTGCAGCTGTGGGTGGAGTACGCGGAGAATAAGCCGGGAGCGTACGGCTACAGCCGTTATTGCGAGCTGTACGGTCAGTGGAAGAAGAAGCTGAACCCGACGATGCGTCAACGGCATCGAGCAGGCGAGAAGACATTCGTCGATTTTTCGGGGAAGAAGCCTCACATCGTCGATCCGAAAACGGGAGAGCTCGTCGAAATGGAGCTGTTCGTCGGGACGTTGGGCGCGAGCAGTTACACCTACGTCGAAGCGACACTGAACCAGTCGCTGGAATCGTGGGCGAAGGCCCATAAGGGGATGTCGGATTACTTCGGTGGCAGTACGGAGATCTGGGTTCCGGACAACTTGAAGAGCGGCGTGGATTTGGTGGACCGTTACGAGCCAGGGATCAACCGGACGTACGAAGAGCTGGCGACGCATTACGGTGCGGTTGTGGTCCCGGCTCGGGTGTTCAAGCCGAAAGACAAAGCGAAGGTGGAGTCGGCAGTGCAGGTGGCGCAGCGCTGGATCCTGGCGGTGCTTCGTCATCGCACGTTCTTCAGCCTGGCGGAACTGAACGAAGCCATCTGGGAGAAGTTAGAGGTCCTGAATGCGCGTCCGATGCAGAAGCTCGGTGTGAGTCGGCGGGAGTTGTACGAAAGGCTAGACCGGCCCGTACTGAAACCGCTACCGCAGGAGAGCTACGAGTTATCGACGTGGAAGCGGTGCAGAGTGAACATCGACTACCACGTGGAGGTGGAGAACAACTTGTACAGCGTTCCCTATCAGCTCATTCACGAGAAAGTCGAGGCACGGGTGACGGCCTCGGTGGTGGAGGTCCTGTTCAAGGGAAAGCGCGTCGCGTCGCATCCCCGCAAGAAAGGAAAGGGGCACTACTCCACGAACCCGGAGCATATGCCACGTTCGCATCGGGAGCACCTGGAGTGGACGCCGTCGCGGCTGCTCCACTGGGCGGAGCAGTCAGGTCGCGCCACGGGAAGGCTGGTTGCGGGGATTCTAGAGAGTCGGCCTCACCCGGAGCAGGGATTTCGCTCTTGCCTGGGAGTCATGCGACTAGGCAGCCGCTGGGGCAGTGAGCGTCTCGAGGCCGCTTGCGCACGAGCGGAAGCTTTGAGCTCTTACAGCTATCGCACGGTGAAAAACATTCTCTCGGCTGGTCTGGATCGTGTGGTGCTCGAATCGGACGCCGAAGCGAAACCGCGAGAGGAGCACGAGAACATCCGAGGCGCGGATCACTACGAAGGAGGAGAGTCCCGATGCTGACACCCGAAACGATAGAAAAGATGAACGCCATGAAGTTGTTCGGCTTGGTGTCCGCGTTCGAAACCCAGTTGAGCTCGAGCGAATACAAGGAGCTGAGCTTCGAGGAACGTGTGGGACTCCTGGTCGATGCCGAGTGGACCGCCCGCGAACAGCGTAAGCTTTCTCGACGACTGCGAGCGGCAAAGCTCCGCTATCCGGCATGTTTGGAGAACGTGAACTTCCAAGCGCCTCGAGGCTTAAACCGCGAACAGATCTTGAGCCTGGGCAACTGCCGCTTTGTCGGTGAGCGCCATAACCTGCTCATCACCGGCCCGACGGGGATTGGCAAATCGTTCTTGGCTTGCGCCTTCGTGGAGCGGGCCTGTCGTCGCCGCTTCACCGGATGCTACGTGCGAGCACCGCGCTTGCTCCACGAGCTCGCGGTCGCTCGTGGTGATGGTTCCTACGCCCGGCTTTTGACGAAACTCGCCAAGCTGGACTTACTGGCTATCGATGATTGGCTGCTTCACCCGCTGAAAGAATCGGAGAGACGGGATCTAATGGAGGTCATCGAAGACCGCGCCGAGCGTGGCTCCACACTCATCGCGACCCAGATTCCGCTCAAGCAGTGGCACGAAGCGATTGGCGACCCAAACCAGGCAGACGCTATCTGCGATCGCATTCTCCACAGCGCGCACCGCATCACTCTCAAAGGAGCTTCTCTGAGAAAGACCAAGGCTGCGCCAAAGGCATCTGACAACGCCGATGCATGAGCGAGCGAGGGACCACAGCGTCGATGCGATAAAAACGGGTGAAACCGCCAAACCCGGGGTACCAGACGATGCGGCGCCAAAACGACGCGCGAGAATGCCTCAGGAAGCGTCTTCTCGAGCCAGGCCATACCCCAGCAACCCCCCGAAACCAGCCCCACATCGCCCGGGGTTCGGCCGCGGCAGGTCGCTGCCTACGGGAGCGGGAAGGTCGCTTCGCGTCTTTCCTTACGCCCGCTCCCTCCGGCACCGACCTGCCGCCCCTTGCTACACAACACGCAGGTAAGATAGGTTCACGTTTTCAATCAGTGGAAAGGAAGGTCACCCAACACTTCACCGCTTCGATGAGCGTTCGGCTTCACCGGATTCGCTGTTCAGCTTGCTCTGGATTCGGCGTTCACGATGGCTGGAATACGCACCTAAGGGTGCTTGCGCTGTTTGCTGTTGATGATGTGTACGTATCCCTTTGCAATAAAATCGCTTACTCTCCATTTAGCGCACGGCGAAGGTCGTGAGCGCTATTTTGGCTGTAATTTAATGCAGCGTACACTCTTAGAGTCATATCACTAACACTTAATGGCGGAAGCACCCTAAACCACGCAATCAATGCTGGATCGACTTTTTGCGGAGCACAGGTGATAAAGAGTTTGCGGTTGCTTGTGGCCCGGATTCGCAGGCTGGAATTCATGAGCGTGGTGATTTTCGTCCGGAACGCCATCGCAGACTATAAGAGTACGGCGTCTCTGGTGCCGAGTTCCCGGCACCTCGCTCGGGCGATGGTGAGGCCGCTGTGTGGCAAGGCGCCTCGGGTCGTGGTCGAGTTCGGTCCCGGAACGGGCGTGATGACCCGCGAATTGCTGCGGCTGATGCCGGACGACGGCACTCTGCTCACGTTCGAGATCAGCGCGCGATTCGTAACGTACCTGCGCGAGACCATTCCGGACCCGCGCTTGCAAATCGTGCAAGCGAGCGCGGAGACCGCAGCGATGGAACTGAGTCGTCGCGGCATCGAACAGGTTGACGGAGTCGTGTCGTCTCTGGGCATCAGCTTCATGGACATGGGGTCGGTGGACGCGCTCTTCCGCCCTCTCCTGTCGTACTTGGGCGAGAAAGGCACGATTACCCAGTTCCAATATGTCACAGCCGCATGGGGCTCCATGGCTGGCGTATTCAGTATTTCGATGCGGGCAGTTATGAAGCGCTACTTCCGTTGCGTCCAATCGACCTGCGTGTGGCTGAACCTGCCACCCGCTTTCGTGATCACCGGCCACGGGACAGGCTTGTCCGCGACTCCGCGGTAGTCCCGGCCTCGATGTGGCAACAGACGCAATCTGGGCCAGCGCCTCGCGGCCCAAAGCCTGGGTGTACCTTCTATTTATTCATCCGTGCGCACCGAACTTGATTAGTCTCCGGTTTTGTTCTCCGCAAAAAGTCGATCCAGCGTTGATTGCGGGTTTTAGACCTGCTTATGGTCGGGTGCTTCTGGCCGATCTTCTTTATTGCAGATCACACGTATTCGGACAGGAAGATGACCAGGCCTGTGCTTCGCAAAAAATCGATCCGGCGTTGATTGCGCGTTCTAGACCTGCTATGTTCGGCTGCTTCTGGCCAATCTTCTTTTTTGCGGAGCACAGGCACCAATTCCCAGCGGAGCTGAACCATGGTGCGGTTGCCGTCGCCATCCCGTCCCGTCCTGTGCCAAAACTCGGCCCTTTTGAAATAGGCCATAAATCAGCAGCTTAGTGTCTGTGTTTGCGCCGGGGCCAAGGGCCGTAGGCTTTACAATCGTCTGGCCCGAGGGTGTTATCTTCAGCTCCATGATGACGTACCACGTGCAATTCCTACTGCTCGTTCTAGCTGGCTGGGTCAACCGCCAGCAGCAAGATGTGATCGACTACCAGCAAGAGGAGAACCGTGTGCTCCGAGCCGGGCTTCGGGGCAAGCGTCTCAGTCTCTCGGACGACGACCGGCGCAGGCTCGCGGTCAGGGCCCAGGCTTTGGGCCGCGAGGCGCTGGCCCAGATTGCGTCCGTTGCCACACCCGCTACGCTTCTGCGCTGGTACCGCCACCTCATCGCAGCCAAGTACGATGGCAGCAAGAACCGGAGTCCAGGCCGGCCTCCGACGGCGAAGGACATCCGTGAGCTCATTGTGCGCGTGGCGCGGGAGAACCCGACGTGGGGATATACGCGCCTGCGAGGCGCACTCAAGAACCTAGGACATGAACTCGGACGCCCACTATCAAGAGTCCTCGCCGAGCACGGCATCGCTCCTGCGCCGGAGCGGGGCAGGAGCATGTCGTGGAGCACCTTCATCAAGGCTCATTGGGGCGCCATCGCTGCGACAGACCTGTTCACCGTCGAGGTTGTGAACCCGTTCTGGCTCGTCCGCTACCATGTCCTGTTTGTCATCGATATCGCCACTCGCTGCGTGTGCATCGGTGGGATAACGTCGGACCCCAACGGGGAGTGGATGAAGCAGGTGGCAAGAAACCTCACTGACATGTGGGATGGTTTCCTCCTTGGCAAGCGATACCTCATCCACGACCGGGACCCACTATTCACCGAGGCGGTACGTGGGCTGTTGAGAGATTCAGGCGTGAAGCCCCTTCGCCTTCCCGCTAATAGTCCGAATCTGAACGCATATGCGGAAAGATTCGTTCTCTCCATACGTCGAGAGTGTCTCGACCGCTTCGTACCTCTCAGTGAGCGACACCTGCGCACAGCGGTAACCGAATACGTAGTGCACTATCACACAGAACGGAACCACCAAGGTCTCGGCAACGAGCTCATCACACCTCTGCCGGCAAGCGCGAATGACGCTGGCCCCATCGTGTCGCGAGAGCGACTTGGGGGCATTCTCAACTACTACTGCCGTGCCGCGTAGATTGTCGCCGGCGACGGTAGCCCCTCGGCGGGCTCGACCGGCGTAGCGTGGAAACAGCTTCAGGAACACGCTTCGATATTCGCTCTCGACTAGGTGGTCATCTGCATGGTGACGACCCGCCCGCCCAAGACGATTGTAAAGCCCACGGCCCTTGGCCCGGTCGCAAACACAGACACTAAGTTGCTGATTTATGGCCTATTTCAAAAGGGCCGAGTTTTGGCACAGGACGCCATCGCGAATTTGCGGACCGACAGCATGTAGCGTTTGTGCGCATCGAGGTTCTGCTTGCGGAAGTCCAACACTTCATCAAAGGGTACCGCTCCGAGATCGACGGTCACCGTATTGAGGTCGAATTCGATCACGTTTCCGCTCGAAGGCTCAATCTTTAGGGACAGCAACTCCGATAGCGCCCTGACCATGTTGCCCATATCTGTGCCGGACTGAGGTTGGCGTTGATCGTGCTGCCGTAAGGGCGCAGAATCTGCGAGAGAAAGATGAGGACAAGCGATCTTACCTTGGGGTGCAGTGGGATAGAAACCTTGTCTTTGCTGTCCTCAGCCAGTCCGCGTTTCTTGAGTTCGTCCAAGATCATTCTGTAGAGACCCTCGTCACCGTACGATCCGAGGCGCGACATCGACAGTTCATGAAAGGCGGTTTCTTCTTTCGGGAGTTCGTCCAGAACTCCCGAAGTGATGATATCGGTCATGGCCATCGCCAGCTTTTCGGTCGCGGACTTGTCGACGGCCCTTTCCGGCTCGATGATCTCCAGCAAACCCTGTTCCTTCAGACCCACGACTATGGACCTGTCGTCGGCAGTCCCAACGGGAAGGTGCGATGTCGTAAGCGATTGTGCGGCTTGCTCAGTTATTACCACCGCGCCGCCGCATAGGAGTTCGGGTGCGCCAACTGGACGGAACGGATACCCTGGAGGAAAGCTCTGCTCGGGCTCGCCTATCGCAGAGCCAGTGCTGCGTCGGCTGGTCTCCGCGAGTTTCGAGAACGCCTCTAGATTCGAGCGTTCGGCTCCGTTGCGTTTTCGGACACGACGCGGTCCTTGGTGGGCTCCATCACGATTACCGGTTGTCACGCGTCGCCTGACCAACCTAGCTTCTCGCGGCGAACAACGCGTCCTTTCTCCAGCACACGATTGCGTCGGTGGCCCGGCAGCGACAGAGGGCAGAACTTCGACCGAGGCGAAGACGAGTTCGCAGGACCTCCCTCTCATGGCTGTCTGCCCGTCGATACGCGATCTTCTTTTTGCGGAGCACAGGGCGTGCTGGGAAGCCGCTCTGCCTACTCTCCTTTTCCCCGGTTCAGCTGGGGCCTACCCCGCCGTTTACATGAAAGGTCACGTCGATTTGCGGCGGCGAACCCCTCGTGTTCGCGGTCGGCGCTTGCCTTTGCCCGCAGCCTTTGCGGCCAGCGGGGCCTGCAGGCGCTCGTACAAAGCAAAGAGGTACTCGACGCGTTCGCGCTCGGACGTGAAGCGCGCACGGCGGTAGAGACGGTCGACGGCGCGATCCAGCGCGTGATGTGCTCTTCGGAGATTCGGCGGCATCAGGTCGGGGTCGTAGAGATCGGCCAGCGTCGCGTCCGGGTGAGTAGCGCGGGCGTCGAGCACGGCCTGCGCCAGCGGCTCCACTGCCGACACTTTCGGATTCTCGCTCTTGAAACCGGGCGGTATCGGGAAAGTGTTGTAAACGACACCGATAGAGTAGCGGTAATCGCTTTTCAACCGCCCGCCCATGTGGCGTAGCCATGCCATGTGCATGGCTGAGGTCAGCAGGGCGAAATCAGCCAAGGTGGCGTTCTCAAGCACGAAGACGAGATCACTCGGGATAGTCGGTGGCTCCAGCCAACCGATGGGAACATACTCCCGCCGTTCCGAACTGACCTTGGGAACGACAAGAAACGGTGTGGTTGGAAGAACCTCGACGTTGTACCGCGTCGGGTAGTCGGCGATTGCCAAAGTGCTCTTGCGCCTACTCTGCGACCGATAATGGCGTACCAAGGCCATGCGGTCCTGAACAAGCGGCAGCCGTTTCAGCGTGGTTGGCCATGCCTGCTGCAAGGCAAGTATCCAACGCTCGCCGCCCTGGAGGTATCCGCGAGCATCAACGTATGGGCGAAGGAATGGCGCAGCCTCCGGTTCAGCTTCCAGGAACGAGACACGCTCCTCCGTATTAAAAGTGTAGAAGCCGTCGTCGATTGGCTGCGTGCCACTCACGAGTCTTCTCATGCCGTTGTTCGGTCCTGCTTCCTTGCGCACCACGAGGTGGGGATTGGCTAGTGCCCCCCCGTCGAACAGGTAGGGCGTGATCACGGCGTGGCGGCTTTCGAGCGGCTCCCCGTTGAGGTCCTCGTAGGCGAACAGCCGCCTATCCCGTGGCGCATGCTCTGTCGTGTCCAGTCCGATGATGACCACATGCACGTGAGCCTTGCCACGGGCGTCAGAACCCCAGGCAAACGTCCGGTGGGCAAAGGCGATCTCCAAACGGTGACGGTCAAGTAGCAGCGGCCACAGCTGCGCGACCTGCTCGCCTTGGGTAATTGAGTTGGTTGCGACGAAGCCGATCTTCGGTGGCTGATTGCTGTTCTCCAGCTGCGGGCTCTGCACGTACTCGCCAGCGCGAATGAACCACGCGGCCACGTAGTCGAGCGTGCCGCCGCTGCCACCAAGCGCCGCGATACGGCGCACCTGCGACCGCTGCCCGGCCGACTGGAACTTGGCTCCACCAAATGGCGGATTGCCGAAGACATACGAGCACTCATTCGGCGGCAACACTTCACTCCAGTCGATCTCCAGCGCGTCACCGTGGTGAATGTGCGGCGACTTCTCGATCGGAATCCGCGCGTAGGTTTTGCCGAACTCCAGGCTCAGCCGGTTGTTCATGATGTGATCCATCATCCAGAGCGCGGTCGCGGCGATGCGCGCCGGGAACTCGCCGATCTCGATGCCGTAGAACTGATCCACATCGACTACCGACTGCACCTCGAGCTTCAGTTGGGTAGCGTCTGTGCGCGACGCCATCTCCCGCAACACTTCGATTTCTAGGGAGCGCAACTCCCGGTAGGCGATGATGAGGAAGTTGCCGCAGCCGCACGCCGGATCGAACAGGCGCAGTGTGCCGAGCCTGTCCCGAAACTTCCGCAGATCGGCCATACTGCGGCCGTCCCGGCGTTTCTGAAGCTTCTGGAACTCCACGCGCAGGTCGTCTAGGAACAGCGGCTCGATCACCTTCAGGATGTTCTTTTCGGTGGTGTAGTGCGCACCCTGCGCGCGCCGGTCGGCTGGCTCCATGACCGCTTGGAAAAGCGCACCGAAGACGGCTGGCGAAATCGCCGTCCAGTCGAACCGGCTCGCGTCGAGGAGCGCCTGCCGCATCGAGGCATTGAAATCCGGGATGTGCAGGGTTTCGGCAAACAACTCGCCGTTCACGTGCGGAAAGTGCGCCAAATCTTCATCGAGCGCCATCTGACGGCGCTCAATCGGCGTGTTCAGAACCTGGAAGAGCCGCGCCAGCCATGGACCGAGGTCGGCTCCGTCGTGCGACGTGCGCTCTTCGATGAACTGGAGAAAGATGTCGCGTGGCTCGAAGATCCCGGTGTCGTCGGCGAACAGGCAGAACACGATTCGGACCAGAAACAACTCCAGGTCGTGGCCGTCGTAGCCGGATGATTTGAGCGCGTCGTGCAAGCGCGCGATCAGCTCGGACGCCTTGATGTTGACTGGATCCTGATCGCGGAACGCGCGGCGTTGCACACCGATGATGAACCCGAACTTCTCGACGTGCTGGGGCAGCCCGGCAAGCGCGAAGCGGGTCTCCTCGCGTTCCTCTCGGTCGAGCAGTTCGAACGTCTGGAAATCGCAGAGCACCTGGTAGCGGGGGCGGTCCCGCTCAAGGAGCGCGTCGAAGTACCCGCCAGCTTGACGGCGCGCAATGGCTAAATCGCGACCGGCGCTCTTCTGCTCGACTAGCAGGACACCAGGCCAGAACAGATCGATGAAACCGGAGGTGTTGTCCAGTCGACGGACGTGTTCCTCGTACCGCGCGACGGTGCGCCGCCGGACACCGAAGATGTCGAAGAACTCGTTGTAGAAGCTCTGCGTCTCGCCCTTCTCGTACGTAGCGTCCGCCCATTCACGGGCGAAGTCGGCGGCGCGCGCTCGAATCTCGTTCCAGGAAAGCCTCATCGACGTCCGCCGATTGTCGTGCAGTCCGGTGGGTGGCTGAACTCGCTGGTGGCACTGCAGATATCGAGATGGACGGCCAGCATTGCGTCTGCTACCGCTCGAGTCTTGAGGTAGGCGCGGTCGTAGAACGGCCCCTCGATCGTCGCCACCCCGACGTGGCGCCAATCCGGGCGCGGGCTATTGTTGAGATGGACTGTTCGAAAGACGACGGCGGTTACCCCCAACGCCATCGACAGCATTCGCTGCACGTCGTAAGTTACGGATGACCCATCGCCAGGATCTTGCGCACCGCCATCGGGCATGCTCAGCTTCATATCACGAGCCAGACGGTCGGCCAACCTGTGCGCCTCCGTTGCCCTGTCTCGTGGACGGTGCTTCCGCAATTAAGTGTTGGCGGCCAGCCCCTAACCGGTCTGCGTGCTAGAGTTTGAGCCAGAATTCTGAAGACACAGTTCTCTCATCGTCAGGGCCGAGCCGAAGTGAAGAATAGCAGATGTCTCAATCCCGCATGTCCGTCGTATGGAACAGTCGGTTCCAGAAGCATTATTCACAACGGATTCTACCGAACGAGGTCCGGGAAACGCCGTCGATACCGGTGCGGCGAGTGCGGAAAGACGTTCTCTTCGACGAAAGGCACGCCCTACTACCGTCTCCAACATCGAAGAGCTACTTTCGATGGGGTCATCGCTCTCAGAGTCGAGGGTGTCAGCATTTCCGCGATTTCCCGGATCAAAGGGATTGCCTGGAACACCGTGCCGTTTCCTGTTCGTGAGCATCCAGACGTAGGTCGCGATACCGGTGTTGTAGAAGAGCTGCTCGGGCAGTGCGATCAGCGTTTCGAGCAAGTCGTTCTCGAGGATCCAGCGGCGAATCTCGCTCTCGCCACTGCCGGCATCGCCGGTGAAGAGCGGCGAGCCGTTCATGATGATCGCGACCCGGGAGCCACTCTGGGCTCGCTCCTTGGTGTGCGCGAGCATGTGCAGCAGGAACAGGAGCTGGCCATCGCTGATCCGTGGCAGACCGGGCGCGAAGCGCCCGGCGGCGCCTCGGTCGTGCTCGCCCCGCACCGCGTCTTCGTCGCGCTTCCAGTCCTTGCCGTAGGGCGGATTGGCAATCATGTAGTCGAAGGTGGCACCGGCGTGCCGTTCGTTCGAGAGGGTGCTCCCGAAAAGGACGGTCTCCGCGTCGCGGCCGTCTTCCGACTTCATGAAAAGATCCGACTTGCAGACGGCGAAGGTCTCCGGGTTCACCTCCTGGCCGAACAGATGGATGTCGGCTTCAGGGTTCACGGCGTCGCCGCGGCGTTCGCCCTCGCGTCTCTCTCCGACGGTGATGTGTTCCTTGGCGATCGTGAGCATGCCGCCCGAGCCGCAGCATGGGTCGTAGACGCTCAGCACGACCCCCTTCGTGCGTAGCCGCTCCTCGTCCCCGGCCAGCAGCAGGTCGACCATGAGATGGACGACGTCACGGGGGGTGAAGTGCTCACCCGGGTTCTCGTTCAGCGCCTCGTTGAACTTCCGGATGAGCTCCTCGAAGATAGTGCCCATCGTGAAGTTGTCGATCACGTCTGGGTGGAGGTTCACTTTCGGATCGCCGAACCGCTGCACGACCTGGAACAGAAGCCCCGCCTCGTCAAGCTTGGCGATGGTGTTGTCGAAGTCGAACTTATCCAGCACCTCGCGCATGTTGGGGCTGAACCCGGCGATGTAGTTGCGCAGGTTCTGAGCGATGTGGGGGGCGTCGGCGAGTAGCTTGTCGAAGTCGTAGCGGGACGTATTGTAGAACGCGAATCTGGAGGCGCGCCGAAGCTGTGGGTCGAGGTTTTCGATCCTGCCCCTGTACTTGGCCTGGACCGCCAGCACCTTTCGCTTCGTGGGGGCTAGCACGGAGTCGAGCCGGCGCAGCACGGTGAGCGGCAGGATCACGTCCTGGTACTTGCCTCGCTTGAAGGTGTCGCGGATTAGATCGGCCACGCCCCAAATGAAGCTGGCGATCTCGCTGTGGTTCATATCGGGTCCATACCGAATGTAACACCTAATCCGTCAGTGCGCTAAATTGCTAAGATGCCGAAAGAAGACGCTCTACGCCTAGATCGCGCCTCGGCAGAAGGCCAAAAGCCAGGCACCTCTAATCCGAAACGTCTCGGCGCGCCGGTCTTGCGTTCGTTTGTGTTCTTGGACACGGCGGGAACAACGCGTTCTTTCTCAAGCACGTTATTGCGTCGGTGGCCCGGCAGCGACAGAGTGCAGAACCTCCACCGAGGCGAACACGAGTTCGCAGGACCTCAACTCCCATGGCTGTCTGCCCGTCAATACGCGATCTTCTTTTTTGCGGATCACAACAGGCGTCTTAGAGTTCGTCACCCAATCGTCGGATGTGCAATTTTCACCCGCCATGTGGAGTGCGCCCCTTGAAGTGGACGGTTTGTGGTGGAAGGATTGACAGGGCGTGGGGATCTCTGGAGGTAAACCCATGACCCGACACCGTACCTATAGCATTGAGTTCAAGCGCCAAGTGGCGCAGGAGTTCCTCGGCGGCGAGAGCCTCACCGACTTAAAGTATGATGGGAACCCGGTGGGTGATGGCGGTTCGAACCTTCAGAGAAAGCATCCAAACCCGTGGCAACGGCCATATCCTGGACATTACTAGCGCCGTTTCCCAGGCCGTCGAGAGCTCTGGCCTAAAAGAGGGTCTCGCCACCGTGTTTGTTACAGGATCGACGGCCTCCCTTACGACCATCGAGTATGAGCCCGGCCTCGTGCAAGATCTCACGGAAGCTTTCGAACGTCTCTATCCCCGAGCGATGGAATACCGACACCACGAGCGCTGGGGCGACGACAACGGGCACAGCCACGTTCGCGCTTCGATGTTGGGACCCTCTGTGAGCGTTCCCTTCACGAGCTCCAGATTGACCCTCGGAACCTGGCAGCAAATCATTCTCGTCGACTTCGACACGAGCCCCCGATCTCGGGACTACATTATTCAAATCCTAGGCTGAACCGGGAGGACTCACTTCATGATCCCATTGGTAGACGAGCGAATCGAGCGCTACGCGGCGGAGCATACGAGCCATCCGTCCGAGCTTCTCGAACGTATCCTGCGTGAAACCGAAGCCTCCAGGGCTGTGCTCCGCAAAAAGTCGATCCAGCGGTAGGCGATCTTCTTTTTTGCGGATCACAAGTGCCTGCGGACAATCGCTCGGATGCGCTCACCCTCAGTTGGGATGCTGTGCCTTCTATTTATTCATCCGCGCCGACCCGAACCTGATCGGTCTCCGATCTGCCGGGACTATGCCTGCATGATTTCGTCGTTTGTTCGCGCTCGGCCCTGGGCACGGCCGCAAACACAGACTCTAAGTTGCTGATTTATGGGCTATTTCAAAAGGGCTGAGTTTTGGCACAGGACGGGGTCGAATCCAAGGCTCTGCACTTCCTCGAAGGATCCATGATCCTTCCCGTCTTCGGAGAACCCGTCCCAAAACACGTGTGCGGCGCTGCCGAGGACCCGAAACCGCGGAACCAATTTCTCCGAATACAGCTGCCAGTGGACAAAGGAGCCGTCGTCGACTTCCATCGCGCCAAGATACGAGGCCGAGTCGACGAGATCCCCGTGCAGTCGCTCGGCCGTCTCCTGGTCAACACTCTCAAAGCAGATCGCATAGACGTGTGGGAGCGCGGCGGTCAGCCGCTCCTCCAGCAGGCGAGTCCACACGAGATTCCGTGGATGCAGCCAGAACTCAAGGCCGTCGCGCGACGTGTCGATGTCCCTGAACAACAAGTCGCCGACGAAGATCTTTGACATAACGTGGGCGCCGCGTTGGTCGAGCAGCGCGGGGAAGACCATCCGCCAGGCGGCCGAGCCGTAGACATTCCCGAGCTCCGGGTGCAGACGGTTGAAATGGAAAGCGAGTTTCATCGAATCTCCTCAACCAATGTGGGAGTAGGCCGCCACCAGTTCGATGTATCCTCCCGAAGCGGCGCCTTTGCCCATGTTGCGCTCGTGGTGCACGACTTCGATCGAACGTTTCTCCTGGATCTCACGCAGTTTGTCGCGGGTTCCGTCCGTCGAGTAGTCGTCCACCACGAGAATCTCGAGATCCTCGATCTCACTCTTCGAAACCGCGTCGACGATCGTCTCGATCGTAAGCGCCTCGTTGTAGCAAGGGATCACCACGGAGAGCGTGGGCAAAAGAGAGACCTCCCGTCCAAAGCGCCTAACTATAGCAGCTTGTGAGCGCGGGATCGGGCGTTAGCTTTGGAGGCGGTGGATGCGCTCCAAGTAGGTCGTCGAAACCTGATCTTCGTCGAGCCCGAGACAACGGGCAAATTGCCTGGTGAAATTGCGCAAATAGACCGCGGCCGGGAGGCGATCGAGTCTCTCGTTCTCGATATATTCGAGCATGGAGCAGCCGATTTTCGTTTCTTTAGAGATGGTTGCCAACTCGAGTCCCATCGCCTGTCGCGCCGCCTTAAGAAACGCTCCAGTCGCTTCTGCGGACGTCTCGAGTTGTGGCGGGCACTCGCGCACGGAACTCTCCGAGCCCGCCGCTTTCTCGGGCGTCTCGACATCGTCGGCGGAGACGTGCTCCCGCTCAGCGTGGGCCTCGGACGGAGCGACGTCGCCATTCGTGGACGTCGCCTCGACGTTGTCGGCGGTGGCGAACCTCGACCCTTGCTCCCGGCGCACGACCGGTTCCGGAACCCCGAGCCTCTTATCGTAGAGACGGCGGCTTTCTTCAGCAATGAGCGTCTGATACGCCTCCGAGATCCGGTGGAACGTGCGACGGCGCTCGCGGTCCGACAGAATCGAGCTGGAAACGAGCGCTTCGTGAGAGTAGATGTCGCGGGCCGTCTCGAAGGCCGACTGGATCTCTTCGGAGCTCGCGTCGTACGAAACCTCGAGAACTTGATAATGGTCTTGCTCGCTGAGCCGTCTTAGCATCAACTTCGTCTCTCCGTGCGCGCTAAAGTGGGTGGCCCGAACATCAAAGCCTGTGCCACACGCTCGAGGGAGCTTCCTGCTGCGGATTCGGGAAAGTCGAGCATGAAAGGTCTGCGTTTGCGGTTCGCCTTCCAAACGCTCTCGTCGAAGCGCACCGAGCCGATGGCGTCGATAGCGATTCCGAGATGGCGACGGCAGACGCTGGCCATCGACGCGCCGAGACCCTCGTCCTCGGGGTAGCGGACCTGATTGATCAGAAGCCGCGGCCGAAACGAGAAGGCTTGCTCCTTGAGATAGCGTCCGGTAGCACTGTCGCGACGCTCCACAGCGTCGAGAAGATCGATGGGCGTGCGGATGCCGTCGCGATTCTTTTGGTCCATCGCTTGCTCAACTACTTTGCGCACCGGGCTCGACTTCAAAGCGCGCCACAGATGACGGTAAAAACTCATTTTTAGGAAGCGGTAGGCGTTCTCGATCGAGCTCGGCTCGGGGATCGCGACGAGGAGCCCTTGCTCCGCAATGAGAAAGAAGTCGACGATGTTGAACGAGATCCCAGCACCGATGTCGAGCAAGACGAAATCGGCGTCCACGGCAGCGATACAGGACAAGAGTCGGGTTTTCTGACCATATTTCAGATTCGACGCGGCGAGATGGTCGTGTGCGCCGCTGATGAGTCCGAGGTTCTTGACGCCAGTCTCGAGAATCACGTCGTCAATCGACTCGACGCGCCGACTGATGAAATCGCTCAGCGTGAGCGACGGTGTGGACAAGCCCAAGCAAGTATGGAGATTCGCTCCGCCGAGGTCGGCATCGATAACCACCACTTTCTTGCCGTGCCGTGCAAGGGAGATCCCGACGCTGCTCGTAATGATGCTCTTGCCAACGCCGCCTTTGCCGCCGCCAACCGCAATGATACGGCCTTTGCTAGGCTGCGCCTTCTTGCGCGCTGTCGCCGCAACGACCGGATGCACCACTGGCGCAGGAGAGGATTCGGCAAAGGGCGCGACCGCGCTAGCGGCTTTGAGCTCTGGGTGCGCGCCCCACGAGCCAGTTGGGTCTGAAGCCGAGAGAGACTGTTTCGGATCCGAGTCCACGGTACGTCCCCCTTTTTAATAAGTTGAACGATCTAAGGATACCGGCAGACTACCAAACAAGAATCTAAGACAGAAATTAAGGGTCCACAAGAATAAGTCGTTAGTAATAAGGGGTCTACGCGGATTCGTGTGGGTAAGTCCTGACGGAAAACAGTGTAACTCATTGTGTGGAAAAGGTATCCAGACTTCATCAGGTGCTGAAAAGTGGTCCGTTTTTCGGATAGGCTAACCGAGTGAAAAATTCCCAGTCGATCCGCTCGCTGTTTGCGCTGCCAGGTTTCGTGGCTGGTGCCGGATTGAAGGGTGTATTCGATGACCGATACGCCCGCGTCATCCAGCTCAAGAGGCGAAAAAAACAGCTGTGTGCTCTTACTGTGGGCAACGGTGCCGGGGGCGCTATGACAAGCAAGTGTGCCGGGTCCGCGACCTGTCGTTGGCAGGCTGGCGGATCTCTCTGGAATACGAGCGTTGGCGCGTCAACTGTCCTGGGTGCGGCGGTTTGCATGTAGAACACCTGGACTGGCTGGCGAACAACTCGCGCTACACCTAGCGTTTTGCGACGCATGTGGGCAAGCTGTGCCGGGATATGCCGGACAAGGCGGTGGCCGAGATGGAACGTCTGCGCCTCCTAGTTGAAGGGGTCAACAACAAAATCCGTGTGCTGCAACGACGCGCCTACGGCTATCGCGACGAGGAATATCTCAAGCTGAAGACCGTGGCGGCATTCCTTCCGCCATTACCCAGAAATGCCGTCTTCAACCCACACGAATCCGCGTAGACCCGTAATAAGGATAGTAGCGAACGCGCCCGAACCGTGTCAAGTGGTCTAGCATTCGGCGTTCAAGTTCACGCTCCGAATCCTACGGTGCTGAACTTTCGCTCGGACCGATTCGGCACGGCGCAAGTGCTGGTTGCTGAATGCTTACGACTGAACGCTGATCTACTGTACGCGCATCGGCGAGCCCAGCGACACGATAGCAGGGATTGGGATCCCGTTCAGGCTCGCGGGCTCGAAGGTGGCCCTGACGAGCGAGAGCATCATCAGCGGCACGGTTCCCGAAGATTGAGCTCCAATTTGGGCGGCGATGACCTTTCCTTGATGGTCAATAAGGACGGCAAATCCGCCGGATTGGGACTGGCGCCTCGAGTCCATCGCTTTCGGCGGCGGGGTCCGGTAACGGACTACGCGGGGCGGCTCGTAGCGGCCGAGGTCATCGGCCATCGTTGCCTTCATGGCAACGAAAAACGGCACCAAGTCGTTCAGCAGATAATCGAAATCGGTCTGGAAAGCCGCCTGGAATTCTTCCTGGGCAGCCTGTGCGAGCAGCCCCGAAGGCCTGCTCCCAGACCCGCCGTAAGCTGGCGAAGTCCAAACCGTCCAAAACGACGTTCCGGCCAACCCCTGTATCCTGCGGCATCCCCGAACGTTCGCTCTTGTGCTCGATAAAGTCCAGTCTAATGAGAGACTTCCGGGTGCGAAGTTCACTGCCCGTAGCTCGCCACGCAGCCCAAGGGTCGGCGGATTCCAAGGGCGTCTAAGCTGCTGATTTGTGGTCTATTTCAAGAGGGCCGAGTTTTGGCACAGGACGACCTCCGGCGGTTAGTCTACCAGGATTACATTCTGCCACTCCTGAACAAGATGTTCGCTGGTTTGGAGAACGATTTTCGCGGTCAAGGCCAAACTGGCGGGATGTTTTCCGTATCTCTTCGTTTTGAACACCACCGAGCGTCATCGCCCTGCCGACCGATTCACGGCCCTGAACCAGCGGATATGAAGATTGTGGAATTCCTATGCTGCGGCAAGAGGGTCAAGCTGTCGGAACATTGGTATGACGTAAGCGAGTGTCCGTTTTGTAGAACTGGGGTGGTTATAACATGAACAACAAAGAGAGCGATTCTGTGTCATTACCCAAAGAGGAGATCGTAGACTCCCTCAAAGTCTTCAAGCAACGGCGGGATTACCTGCTGCACGAAGATGTCGCCGCGTTTGATCACTATTGCGAACGCTTCGTTGAATTCTGCGACTCCAATCCGCTCGTTCAAAGGATTCTAGCGCCGCTTGAGAAGAAATTCGAAACAGATGTTGACGCTTGGTGGGTCGGTGCGACAGATCGCAGGACGACAATTTCGTTCCCTTCAGATCAAGATGAGGAGCTCGTGCTGCGCTATCGGGTTATTAGATCTGCTAGGGAAAACGATATCCGGATCTTCGAATTGGGCCTTGTCTACGGGAAGCGCGAGCGTGATGAGGCAGTTGAGTTTTTCCGGACGCTCGTGCTCCGCCCGTTTGCAGAAGTTCTGTCCCAGCGACTTGGCGACGCCGCCGATTTGGCGACGCCGGAGGCGCGCGCTGTGCAGGCCGTTCCCCTCAGTCGTATTCCGCGCCCTCGCCAAGTTCGAATTTTTCTAAGCCACAAGTCCGTCGACAAGCCACTCGTCTACCGCTACTACCACGCTCTGAAAACCCTCGGCTTCAATCCTTGGCTTGATGAGCCGGAAATGTCCGCTGGTGCGAACTTAGAGCGGGAGCTTTTGCAAGGATTCGAAGAGTCTTGCGCCGCGATATTTTTCATCACCGAACGTTTCACCGACGAAAAATACTTGGCTACAGAGGTTGACTATGCGGTCCTTCAGAAGCGCAAGAAGGGCAAGAAGTTCGCGATTATCACTCTCCGCTACGCCGACGTGGCACCAGTGCCTGGGCTTTTGACTCCCTACGTTCACAAAAAGGTGACCAATGACCTTGATGGGCTTAACGATCTGATCAAGGCGTTGCCAATCGAACTGGGCTCGGTTCGTTGGAAAGCTGAGGCAGTGTAATCATGAACTTTGGGGCTAAGACGAGGCTACGCCCCAAGACGATTGTAAAGCCCACGGCCCTTGGCCCGGGCGCAAACACAGACACTAAGTTGCTGATTTATGGCCTATTTCAAAAGGGCCGAGTTTTGGCACAGGACGCCATCGAAGCCTCCGTCCGGGACGTTTTCAACCTTTTTCCGACGAGGAAGACGCCCAATGAAAGCCAGACCGAAGAGGATCTGATCTGAACTCGAGCCCAGCGTCGCCAACGTAGATGGTGCTGTCGACGTGAGCGCCGGTGATGTCGAGCATGCGCTCCGCGCGGTACACGTCGGCCATGCGCACGAGGATGGACATCGCCATCTTCGCAGCACGACCGAGTTCGCCCGCGAGGAGTGCTTTGTCCTTCTCCGCGAGCTCCAAGCTCACGATCCGCTACTCTTTTTCAGGCGGTGGACCCAGTAGGTGTTGGTGATGACAACCACGACGACGAGCACCGAAATTTGGATGACGGCGGTCCCAACGCTCGATTCACTCCGGAGCTTCCACCAGCCATCGGGATCGAATTGCGTCGCCGATTGGTAGAACCACCATGCCAGCATGGCAAGAAACTCGAGCGGCACGACGATCGAGATGACCCACACGAACCAGCTACCGATCGGATGCTTCTCATCTTCGGTGTTGATGAGCTCCTCCCGGAATTTCGCCGCTCCGTACTTGATGACGGTCACCGCGATGAAGAAACCGGAGAACATGAGGCCGATGCCCCAGACCCAATCCTGATTCTTGAAAAAGCCCATGAAAAACGCCGAGGGAAGGCCGAGCACGAACGACACCACGCCGACCGTGGGCACGGCGCGGGCGCGCGAAAAACCCAGGTCCATCATCATGCGGGACGCCATTTCGAGCATGGCGATGAGCGACGAAATCGCCGCGAAGCTCAGCGCGAGGAAGAAAATGGGGAGAAAGAGTCGCCCTCCGGGCATCGACGAGAAAAGCTGCGGCATCCAGATGAACGTCAGGCCTTCGTTGCCGGCAGCGAGAGCGGCCGAGGCCTGGTCTTCGGGAAGAAGGGCGAAGACGGTACACATCACCGCGATGCCGGCGAGAAGCGAAGCCGAACTGTTGCCGAACGCGGTCGTGAGCGTCGTCAGCGTGAACGTGTCTTTCTTGCGGAAGTACACGCCATAGGTCGTGACCAGGCCCCAGCCCGCGCCGGTGCTCCACGCGGATTGGGTTAGCGCTGCCAGCCAGACTTGGTAGTTTCCGAGGTCTTCCCAGTTCGGCGTGAACAGATAGGCCAGACCTTTCACGGCCCCGGGAAGAGTGACCGCACGGATGGCCGCGATGATGAGGAGCACGAAAAGCGCCGGGATGAGGATGCGGTTGGTCCGCTCGATACCACGGACGACGCCTCTATAAATGATGGAGCATCCTATAGCGAGTGCTATGGCGTGGAAGATGACCGGTTGGATGGGATCGCTAGTGAATCGCGTCCAGTAACTCTCGGCATTGTCGGCGGAGAACACCGTGCCCAAGGAAACGGTAAAGTACTTCAGACACCACCCGGTGACGACGGAGTAATAGAACATGATGAAGCACGTCACCAGTCCCACGAAAACGCCCAACCAGTTGTAGCGTTCTCCTATCAACGTTCCAACGGCGCCCGCCGGGCCGCGGCGGGTGGTCTTGCCGAGAGCGAACTCGACGAGAAGAAGCGGGATCGCCCACGCGAACAGGAAGATCACCCAGGGGATGAGAAACGATCCTCCTCCATTCTCGGCGGCAACTCGTGGAAAACGCCAGATGTTCCCGGTGCCGACCGCCATGCCGATCGAGGTCAGCAGGATCCCCCATCGAGACGTGAACTCTTCTTTGGATGTGCTCATGCCACTAGTCGGTATTGTCAAGTTGACGTTGAGCGAGCGAACCTATCGCGTCGAGCTGACTTCCTTTGCTCTCATCGGACGGCACAGGTTACCTCCTGCCAGACGATGAAAGCGCGGTCTCGTAGCTCCCGATGATGATGCGCTTGCAACAAATGCCGTCCGACGCGAAAGAGATTTTGCACGAGTCCATGCACGGTCAAGAATCGTTGCGCCTGCCCAGGAGCTTTAAACTTCCGCATCTGTCGTTCCCGTTGTCGCGTCGGTTCGTGCGAGACTTCGGCTAGGTTGTTTCTGTACTGGTCAGTGTCGTGGACGACGGACGGCATGACCTCGCGGTGAGCGGCGCTGTAGCTTCTCAGTTTGTCGGTGACCAGCTGCCAGGGCGGACGGCCTTGCCCCTTCAACAGCTTGCGGAAGAATCGTTTGGCGGCTTTCTGATCACGGCGAGGCTGGACGAGGATATCGATTACATCACCATCTTGGTCTACCGCGCGCCAGAGGTATTGGCGTTCACCTTGTATCTTTATGAAGACCTCGTCCAGGTGCCATGTGTCACCGAGACGACCCTGCCGACGCTTCAGTCGTCGAGCGTATTCCGGCCCGAACTTAATGCACCACAGTCGGACCGCTTCGTAAGAAACCGTGATGCCTCGCTGAGCGAGCAACTCTTCGACGTTTCGAAAGCTCACGCAGAATCGGTGGTAGAGCCAGACGGCGTGGCTGATGATTTCCGGTGGAAATCGATAGCCGTGGTAGCTTGGCGCATCGGTCTTCATTGGACCATTCTGTCAGTCACCAGCTCAATTTGACAATACCTTCCTCAAGGCTCATTGGGGCGCTATCGCTGCGACAGACCTGTTCACCGTCGAGGTTGTGAACCCGTTCGGGCTCGTCCGCTACCATGTCCTGTTTGTCATCGATATCGCCACTCGGTGCGTGTGCATCGGTGGGATGACCTCGGACCCAAACGGGGAGTGGATGAAGCAGGTGGCAAGAAACCTCACGGACATGTGGGATGGTTTCCTCCTTGGCAAGCGATACCTCATCCACGACCGGGACCCGCTATTCACCGAGGCAGTACGTGGGCTGTTGAGAGATTCAGGCGTGAAGCCCCTCCGCCTTCCCGCTAATAGTCCGAATCTGAACGCATATGCGGAAAGATTCGTTCTCTCCATACGTCGAGAGTGTCTCGACCGCTTCGTACCTCTCAGTGAGCGACACCTGCGCACAGCGGTAACCGAATACGTAGTGCACTATCACACAGAACGGAACCACCAAGGTCTCGGCAACGAGCTCATCACACCTCTGCCGGCAAGCGCGACTGACGCTGGCCCCATCGTGTCGCGAGAGCGACTTGGGGGCATTCTCAACTACTACTGCCGTGCCGCGTAGATGGTCGCCGGCGACGGTAGCCCCTCGGCGGGCTCGACCGGCGTGGCGTGGAAACAGCTTCAGGAACATGCTTCGATATTCGCTCTCGACTAGGAGGTCATCTGCATGGTGACGACCCGCCCGCCCAAGACGATTGTAAAGCCCACGGCCCTTGGCCCGGCCGCAAACACAGACACTAAGTTGCTGATTTATGGCCTATTTCAAAAGGGCCGAGTTTTGGCACAGGACGGGACGCTAGCGAATGCGCTGCACGACCTAGAAGCGCTGGCCGGCACGGTTCTCGCTCCGGCCGGAACCCTATGCCACATCGAACCAGGTGGGCAACGAATCCGCGACGCTTTCCTGCGAAATCCTCAGCCAGACGCGCCATGGACAGTCCCCATTCTTTGGGACCACTCCACCGAAATCCAAACAGCGATGAACGCGGAGGCTGATGTCTACGGAGTTCCTAAACCAGATCGTGTTGGTTACGCGAAACATCTTCAAAGAAAAGCTGGCCGACTGCTTGTCGTGAATCGGCTAAGGACCAACACAGTGCGCGTATCGGCCTGTTATGCGCCACAGCCGCTTCTGGGTTCCGCCTGGATTCCCGTAAGGCCAATATCACCGAATCCCGCCTTCGAGCATGCACTCTGCGGTTGGTGGAACTCTACTCCCGGTGTTCTCACTCTGCTTCATTGCCGAGCTAAGGCACTAGACTACCCACGATTTGCCCTCGCTTCCCTCCGTGCCCTGCTGGTGCCCGATCCGAACCGTGTTGACATCGCTCCGCTTGCCGATGCCTTCGCCGCCACGCGGGCGGAAGCACTACGGCCTTGGCCGCAAATGCACGGCTGCCCAAACCGTGCCATCCTTGACCAAGCTGCTGCTCAAGTGCTTCGCATCGACGGACGTGTCATCGCGGACTGGCGCAAACGCATCGCTAATGAACCGACGGTATCGGGGAAGGTTCCGATATGATGGAATTAGGCCACCAGATCCTGATAGGTGAGGTTGTCGGTCGTAAGGATACGCCGCAGGGTGTCTCGGAAGATGTGCGGGTTGTTTCGGTTGTTGAACCGCCACTCCAGTTCTTCAAGGTAGCGGTCCAGATGCTTGGTGCTGACCTTGTGGAACGCGCCCATGATAGACCGCTTGAACAGGCTCCAGACGCTCTCGATGCTGTTGGTGTGAACGTCTCCGACGACCCCGTCCTGTGCCAAAACTCGGCCCTCTTGCAAACACAGACACTAAGCTGCTGATTTATCATCTATTTCAAAAGGTCCGAATTTTGGCACTGGACGGGCTCCGTCAAAGGTACGCTCACGGCACGCGGGCATGTCTCCTGGAAGCGGTCTGTTCCGTGACACTTGATCTCCGGTCCGAAGGTATCTCAGCGATATCCCGAATGTGCACCCTTCAGATCAACGGGTGGAGTCTTGCCAGGAAGACGAGAATAGGTCGTTACGCTCTAGCAGTTTTGTTGTCCATAAAAAGCACCGGGCTGCAAGACTCCTCGACTTGGTGAGTGAACCCTATGGTGACCCTTACGAGAAGCGTGCCGTTAGCACCAGAGTGAAAGCGTCCAGAACGATGCTCCGGACATTAGAAACTTGCCCCCAGGCCGGAGACAGACCTCTTAGGACCGGAGGGAACGGCCCCGGCCCGCGGGTCTTGAGTTCATTTGTATTTTTTGGACACGACGCGATGCTCGTTTGTCGGGCCCGTTTCGAACGGAATATTCCGGACTCGCGACGATCTCGGAGCGGCCGTACTATAAAGGCAGGATGACCGAGGATCCGATGGAACGCGTCGCCCGGTTCTTGGACCGGGGACAATTTAGTGACGCGCTGCAGTCCGCGAAAGAAGCGGTCGGTAGGGTGCCGGAAAGCGCGCGGTCTCACTACGCGCTCGGCCTCGTCCTCACTCAGTTAGACCGTATTCCCGAAGCCGATCGCTCTTTTGCTCGCGCCGCTGAGCTCGACCCGGAGTACGTCCTCCCTTGTCGCATGGAGCGTTCAGAGTTCGAGAGTGTGGTGGAAGGGGTCTTGGCGTCGTTGCCGACCGAGTTCGCAAGCTATCTGCAGAACGTGGAGGTCGCGGTGGAGGCGGCGCCGTGTCGAGACCTTCTTCAAGAGGCAGACATCGAGCACGACCTCCTCGGCTTCTATCAAGGCAATACGATTCAGAATAGTGAGTGGGGTCTTCCCGACCGGATTGTCCTTTATCAGAGAAATTTGGAGAATATCTCGTCCGATCGCGCGAGCCTGATCAGAGAAGTTCGGGACACCGTCTTGCACGAGGTGGGCCACCACCTCGGGATGGAGGAGGATCAGCTCGAGGAAATCGAAAAGGAGTTCGATGATCTGGATGATAAGGGATCGAGCTCTTAATCACTATTGACCTCCTGTGCTCCGTAAAAAGTCGATCCAGCGTTGATTGCACGGTTTAGACCTGCCATGATCGGCTGCTTCGCGCCGCTCGACCGGTGGGCTCCATCACGATTACCGGTTGTCACGCATCGCCTGATGGTCTATTTCAAAAGGGCCTCGTGTCCAAAAACACAAACGAACTGAAGACCGGCGCGCCGGGCCGTTTCGGATTGGAGGTGTCTACACTTGGTTCGTCCATGGAAGCGAGAATTCTCGGTCATGAGCACGCCGACCCCGTCCTGTGCCAAAACTCAGCCCTTTTGAAATAGCTGATAAATCAACAGCTTAGTGTCTGTGTTTGCGACTGGGCCAAGGGCCGTAGGCTCTACAATTGTCTTGGGCGTACGGGTCGTCACCATGCAGATGACCACCTAGTCGAGAGCGAATATCGAGGCAATCCGCTATGCTTTCCTGGCACCCGACATCGTCCGTGCCATTGTCGACGGCCGCCAGCCTGTTGGGCTGACCTCAAGCTACCTCTTGCATCATCTGCTCTCGGACCCCGGCCACCACGATAGGCAGATTTCGCTCTCAGCCAAGAGCGGTGCAACAACGCCACGCGCGGTCAAGGCTCGGCGTCGCGGTGGAGCACGAGCTCGTCGAACCAAGCGGTGGCTTGCGAGTCCGTGTTGTCGGTATCGACCATGAGCACGACCCCGGTGACTCGCTCTGCAGGTCGACCGAAGTAGCGCTCGAAATCCGCCGACACGTCGCGCTCTTCCATGAACCACTCGCCGCTATCCACGTCCCCGCTTCTCAAGACGATGGTCGCCGCTTGGTCGCTGTAAGGGCTCGGGTACACGTTCCCGACACTCTCGTTCCCCGCCCACACGTACATGAGAAGCGGCGTCGTGCGCGCGAACGGCGTCCCGTCGAACATGACGGCGACCCTTGCTGCATAGTCGTCGCTTCTCCGCCGCCGCACGTCGTCAATGTGCCCGAGGCTCGTCGACACCCGCCATCGCCACGAAAGGATGAGCTCGCCGGTGACATCGACTCGCCGCCAAAGCGCCGACGCAGAGTTCCGGCTATCGACGCGAAGGAAACGATTCTCGGCCTCGGTTTCGAGCCGAAACGTATTGGAGCGACGCGCCAAGACGCGCTCCATCCACGGCTTCCTCCACCCGTCGTCGAAACCCGAGAACAGATCTTCGCCCGCGCTCGTCGCGGCGAAGGCCGTTATCGAGAGCCCCAAGACGACGCGAGCGAGCCATTCGGACGCCTTCGAGGAGATGCATGTGCGCCTGCGGTACCAGCGCAGAAGCGTAGCGGATGTGGCAACGGACGCAATCTGGGCCAGCGCCTCGCGGCCTAAAGCCTGGGCCTTGACGGCGAGCCTACGCCGGTCGTCGTCAGAGAGCTTGAGACGCTTTCCCCGAAGCCCAGCTCGGAGTACACGGTTCTCCTCTTGCAGGTCGTCGATCACATCCTGCTGCTGGCGGTTGACCCAGCCAGCCACAACGAGCAGTAGGAATTGCGCGTGGTACGGTGCTTCCGTCATTAAGTGTTGGTGAGATGACGTAAGACTTTACGCTGCATTAAGTTACAGCCAAAATAGCGCTCGCGACCTTCGCTTCGCGCTAAATGGAGCGTAAGCGCCGCTTTTGCAAAGGGATGCGTACATATGACCAACAGTAAACAGCGCAAGCACCCTTGTGCTCCGCAAAAACTCGATCCGTCATTGATTCCGCGGTTTAGACCTGCCAGGATTGGCCGTTTCGCGGCGGCGAGTGGTACGTCATCATGGATCTGAAGATAACACCCTCGGGCCAGACGATTGTAAAGCCTACGGCCCTTGGCCCGGTCGCAAACACAGACTCTAAGCTGCTGATTTATGGCCTATGTCAAAAGGGCCGAGTTTTGGCACAGGACGGGAACGACTTTGCGGAGCACAGGGGCATTCGAGTCAGGTTGAGATCCCTGTGCCTTCTATTTCTTCATCCGCGCGCCCCGAACTTGATCGGTCTCCGGTCTGCCGGGACCATGCCTACATGATTTTCGTCGTTTGTTCGCGCTCGGCCCTTGGCACGGTCACAAACACAAACTCTAAGCTGTTGATTTATGGGTTATTTCAAGAGGGCCGAGTTTTGGCACAGGACGCGGTCGCTGAGTTCATCCATCATTATCATGGAGAGCGCAACCATCAAGGTCTCGGGAACGTGTTGCTCGAAGCGGAAGAATGCGTCGCAGTTCCCACGGAAACGTGCGATGTCGTAAGCGACTAGGCGGCTTGCTCAGTTATTACCACCGCGACGCGGCATAGGGACCACCCGCGTGCCCCGTCCGGCTCTATTGGCCGACAGGGCTCATGAAGCCGCCGCTCACGGCGATCAGCACGAGCATGACACCCCACCCGGCCACGCACACCACCACCGCACGCCATGTCGTCGTGAAATCAAGCGCCTGCCGCACCGCCAGCACCATCGCGACGAGCATCCAGATCGGCACCGCCAGCAGAAGCAGGTCGCCGAGCAGCCCTGGCAAGATGCCAAGCACGCGCAGCACGCCTGGGGCCGCCGCGAAGCCGGTGGTCCGGAGCAACTCCCCCACATCGGCGCGCGTCTGGGGCTGCGCGAAGACCTTGGTGCCGAGGACGTAGATCAGGACGGCCCAGATGAGCCAGCCGAGCAGCGCTCCCAGGGTGCCGACGATGAGGTTCGCGCCCTGGCCCCCCGCCAGGCCGATACCGCCGGCCACGCTCGAGAGGACAACCACACCCATCGCCTGCGCGGTGGCTCTCGGATCCGCCTCGACCTCCTCGTAGATGTTTGGTTTCAGACGGGCAGCGCCAACGACGCGTTCAGCGAAGGTATGCATACGCCTGCAAGAGTATGCCATGCCTCGTTGTAATCCGCAAAAAAGAAGATCGGCCAGAAGCAGCCGACCATAGCAAGTCTAAAGCGCGCAATCAACGCTGGATGGACTTTTTGCGGAGCACAACCGGCACTGGTGACCTGACTCCCATTGCCGAAGTGAAGCAAGGTCAATCCAGAGTGGAGGGGAGCCGTGAACTCCAGGCCTAGCTATGATTCCGAAACGCCCTGGCGCGTGGGTCTTGAGTGCGTTTGTATTTTTGGACACGACGCGGAAGCACCCGCAACGAGAGCCGCGGCCGTTTCACCGAACGGCGGAGCACGGCGAGCTGCTGCCGAAGAGCGACATTCTCGAGAGCCAGCTCGCGGCGAGCCTTGAAGGCAGAGACGAGAGCGCGAACAAACGACGAAATCATGCCGGCATGGTGCCGGCAGACCGGAGACTAATCAAGTTCGGTGCGCGCGGATGAATAAATAGAAGGTACAGCGTCCAGCCAAGGCTGGCATGTTCAGTGGGAGAGAGTCCCACCGGGGTGCTTCCGCAATCAAGTGTTGGTGGCTGCCGCGTAACCCGCTCGTGTGCTAGAGTTTGAGCCTGATTTCGAGAGACGCAGTTCTTTCAGCGATGCGGGCTGGGCTGACCACACGGTGCCTGACGTTCAGAGACACCTTCGTGTGCACGCGACATCCTTATTAATGGCGTTCGCCGACACAGGCAGGCCAGCTGACACTAGCATTCAAACACGGCGTAGCAACACTTGATGGCGGAAGCACCGCGTAAGCGCCTTTTTTGCAAAGGGGCCCGTATACATCTTCAGCGGAGGGAGTTGCGATGGACTGGAAGACCAGGCTGACCTAACATCTCAGGGTCCGTGGATGAGGAGTTGCTCCTGCGCAACGGGTATCTTGTGGCCGAGAATCGATTTTTTCGAAATCAAATCCAAGGGCGCTTGCGCCCGACCGATGGCGAAGGGCGGTCTCTGGCGGAGCTCGGAAAGCGCCTGCAGCGACCTGTTACATCAGTCCGAGCGCAAGGTGCGCTTCCGTGAACGGCTTGGCGGGTTGCTACGTTTCTACCATCGGGAAGTCGCACGAGTATTTTGACCTCACGACCAAGAACGTCGTCAATGCTTTGCCGAACATGACAAAGCAAGTTGTTCTTCTTGTCTACGACGACGAGCTTCCGCCGGAACTTGCACGGACCGAGCTGAAGACTAAACTGCGTGGAGAATGGCGCCTTGAACGTCGATCTGCGCGACACACCGAGCTTGTTCGTCGAAAGGACTAACCACGATGGCAACGGACAAAAAGACGATCGGCATAACCAAGGCGAACGCGAACACGCTCGCGCAATTTGGTTGCGGCAGGGCGCTTCGGCTCAGAGCTCGACGCTCGTCGTGTCCAAAAACACAAACGAACTCAAGACGCCAAGCGGTCGAGGTCGACGACACTTGGATTGGCGGCCCGCAAAGCGGGGCTGCGCGGGAGGAGCGAGATCATTCTCCAGCACGTTATTGCGTTTCGAGAACACCTCTAGGATTCGAGGTTTCGGCTCCGTTCGCGTTTTCGGACACGCGGAGTTCGCCAATCTCATGCAGCTCGAGTTTATGGAAGGGACACCCATCTGAAGTCCTCGGTCGTCCTCGAGGTAGAGCGTCGGAGCGACTTGAACCAGCACAGCCCGTGGATAGTCACGGCACATGCCGGGTTTGACACGCACCCGGGAATAGTCCAGTATGGCGCCGTCGGCTATCCGATGGCTCTTCGTAGTTTTTTTGCTGGTGACTTCCACCACACCTCCGTCAGCCCTCGCTTAGGCCCTTTCCGTTCAGGAGTTCATTTCATGGGTAAGATTTATGTAGGCAATTGTTCCTTCGACGTCACCGAGCAACAGCTCAGAGATGTCTTCGGGACTTACGGCGAGGTGAGTAGCGTCAACGTGATCACCGATCGCGACACCGGTCGCCCGCGTGGTTTCGCTTTCGTTGAGATGTCGGACAGCTCGGCCGCGCAAGCGGCGATCCGTGGCGTCAATGGAACTGATCTCGGTGGTCGTACATTGAACGTCAACGAAGCCAAACCCCGGACCGAAGGCGGCGGTGGCGGCGGGCGGCGCTGGTAAGCCCCACTCCTCGACTCGGACCAGATTTTTGCTTGCGAAGAGCCCGAGACCTACGAAAGGTCTCGGGCTCTTTCCAATCGCGCTTCTCTTCCACGGAATCTGGTTTGCCTTCTATTTATTCATCCGCGCGCCCCGAACTTGATTAGTCTCCGGTCTGCCAGCACCACGTCTACATGATTTCGTCGTTTGTTCGCGCTCTCATCTCTGCCTTCAAGGCTCGTTGCGAGCTCGTCCTGTGCCAAAACTCGGCCCATTTTGAAATAGACCATAAATCAGCAGCTTAGTGTCTGTGTTTCCGACTGGGCAGCGAGTTGCGATCTTCTTTATTGCGGACGACAGCCGGTCTGATCTCCACCTTCGGCCAGCCCGGCGCGGATCGCCTATAATCCGGCCATGCGCTCATTGCTGAAGATTGCCCTTGGCATTGCCGCACTAGTCGTGGCGTTCGGGGCCGGGTGGCTCGTCGCGATCACCGGCACCGGTCAAGCCATCCCCCTGGAGTCACTCTCGGAACTCGAGCGGGGGTTCGCCGAGCGGATGCAGAATGTGGTGCTTACCGGCCACTACACGCTCAAAGGCCGTGAGCGTCGCGACGACAAGCCGGAACGCTACGAGATCACCAGAGTGGCAAAGGTCGGCGAGCACCGTTGGCGGTTCGACGTTCACATGACCTACGGGAGTGTTGACATGACGCTGCCGGTCGTCGTGCCCATCCGGTGGGCGGGTGATACCCCCATAGTCACCATTACGGACATGGTCATCCCAGGGCTCGACGGTACCTTCACGGCGCGGGTCATGTTTTACGCGGAACGGTACGCTGGCAGCTGGCAGCACGGCGAGTACGGTGGGCTCATGTACGGCACGATCGCGCCGCTGAGCGACTAAGATGAATTTGCTGCTGCATTGAATGGACAGATGCCGCAGTTGATTACTTGCGGGGGCTGTTCGACGTTCCCGACGCGCTGCGTCGTGCTCCGCTGCGAAGCGTCACGCACCGCCGGCAGACCAGAGATTAATCAAGTTCGGGGCGCGCGGATGAATAAATAGAAGGTACACCCGTCCTGTGCCAAAACTCGGCCCTTTTGAAATAGGCCATAAATCAGCAGCTTAGTGTCTGTGTTTGCGCCGGGGCCAAGGGCCGTAGGCTTTACAATCGTCTGGCCCGAGGGTGTTATCTTCAGATCCATGATGACGTACCACGTGCAATTCCTACTGCTCGTTCTAGCTGGCTGGGTCAACCGCCAGCAGCAGGATGTGATCGACTACCAGCAAGAGGAGAACCGTGTGCTCCGAGCCGGGCTTCGGGGCAAGCGTCTCAGGCTCTCGGACGACGAGCGGCGCAGGCTCGCGGTCAAGGCCCAGGCTTTGGGCCGCGAGGCGCTGGCCCAGATTGCGTCCGTTGCCACACCCGCTACGCTTCTGCGCTGGTACCGCCACCTCATCGTCTGCTCTCGAATTTTGTGTCAGCTTTCGTCAACGCCGTCGTGTCGAGATTGTTCTCTTCCGATGGCGATACCAGAACGCTCTAGCCTCGTTCTGACATCTTGACGGCATGGGCGAGCTCCGTCGCGATGTCTAGCCACGCGGCTAGCTCGGTGGCGCTCGGCGCCAGCTCGTAGACGTGGTGATGGCACGCGTTGCTCAGCCCGGACCAGGTGTAGGCAACCCGACCGGCGAGTCCGTCCGTCGTGAGATAGGTCGGAAGACACACGAGCTGGGCGCGCATGGAGGTGGTCTCCATGCCGGGAAGTCGCTTCGTCCACCACTGCGCCAGTGAGGCTTCGAGGGCCTGGCGGCAGAGATGGGCGGCGGCACGAGGCCAGATTCCCTTCGCGTTGGCGTCGGGCCGCGAAAGTAGACCTTTGGCGGCGTCGAGGAGGTCTTCGGGGGTGTAGTCGGTGACGGCGATCATGCGAGTTTCACGAGCTTGCCTGCGAGCTTGTCCACGTTGCGCACGAAGCTAAGCGCGTCGCCTCCGGGAAAGCCCTTGTGGGCACCTTCGTTGCAGAGCTTGACGGTGTCTATCTGCCACGGACCGAAACGGTTTTTAATGCCGTTGTAGACGTCGCTGGCCTTTTCCGCGTCATCGAAAAGCGCGAGGGCCAGGCGCGGGACGAGCTTCGTGTGGGTGTCGAAGAGTTCCTCGACGGATTCGTGCGAGTCGCCTCGTATGAGACGACGGCGACGCACGACGTCGAGACAAGCGGCCTCGAGACTATGTCGGCACAGGCTCGGGACGACGCGCTCGCGCGCGATCTTGGGCAGGTCCTTGGTGCTCACGAGGGAGAAGGCGTCATCCAGGTACTGACGCATGGGATTTTGCACCTTGCGGAGCTCGACGAGCGAGCCTTCTCGTCGCAAGACCTCGACGATCGTGGCGGGGACCTCGAGGCGCCGCACGGCATCGGGCAGGCGGTCGTCGTGGGTGAAGACGACGACCTGGCGATCGATGGCCACCTCGCCTAGGACTTTGGCGAGGCCGTCGACGCGAGCGGGGTCCATGGACTGAACCGGGTCGTCGATGACGAGGAATCGGAACGGGCTCGCCTCAAGCGTCGCTCTGGGGAGAAACAAAGCGAGCGCGAGCGAATGAAGCTCGCCCTGGCTCATGACGCCGAGGGCGGCGCCTTCGGTGCCGTCGACGGTCACGTCGAGGCTCACTTTGCGGGACGTCGCCTTGCCTTCGAAGGTAACGTCTTCGAGTTCGACGCTGCTGCGGGTTCTCAAAAGCTCCCAAATACCTTTGACCTTCTCTTTGATGGGCTGGAAGCGCTCATTGCGGATGGCGGTGGTAGTGGTCCGGACCCAGTCTTCCGCGGCCTTCAGGTGCTTGACGGTTTCGGTTTCGGACTGCATCTGGCGGGCAGCGGGAAGCCATTCGGCGAGGGAGAGGGCCATCGGTCTCCACTGGTCTTCGCGCTTGGCGAGCTTTTGTTGCGCCTGCTCGCGGAAGAGCTGGATGGATGTTGTCCAAGAACGATTAGAAACCCTTTTGGAGTGCAGTACAATTGAAAGTGAGGAGGGCACGATGCACTTCAATATCAAGGCGCTGGCATTGACTTCTAGTGTGATCTGGGGAGGGGCGCTGCTGTTTGTGGGCCTCGCCAACCTGGTCTGGACCGATTACGGCCAAGCTTTTCTGAACCTCATGGCATCGGTGTATCCCGGCTACGATGCGGCGGCCTCAATCGGGCAAGTGATGCTGATGACTGTCTATGGACTCGTGGACGGGGCGGTCGCGGGACTCATCTTCGGATGGCTTTACAATCGTTTGGCCGCCGGGGCCCGCTCGGCGTAGCGTGAAAACAGCTTCAGGCACACGCTTCGATATTCGCTCTCGACTAGGTGGTCATCTGCATGGTGACGACCCGCCCGCCCGAGACGATTGTAAAGCCCATGGCTGTGCCTTCTATTTATTCATCCGCGCGCACCGAACTTGATTAGTCTCCGGTCTGCCGGGACCATGCCGGTATGATTTGGTCGTTTGTTCGCGCTCGGCCCTTGGCACGGCCGCAAACACAGACACTAAGTTGCTGATTTATCGTCTATTTCAAAAGGGCCGAGTTTTGGCACAGGACGGGGTCCCGCCGTCTTTGTAGATCCCGCAGGTCTTCGGATTCAGGAATACAACGTCGTCCATGAGTGTTATCCGATCTTCTCGAAGATGTAGAAATTTGTCTTCGCGCGACAGAAGCCCTGGAAGGCCTCCATGGGCACATTCGCAACGATCAGCGGCTTAAGTCGGTCCTTCATCCAGTCGAACAAGAAAAGGTAGTTCGTCGAGAAGAAATAGGTTTCCGGCAGCACTATTCCGAGTTTTCCGCCCTTTTTAAGAAGCTGGTGAGCCCGCTGCAGATAGATTAGACCGATCTCCAGATCCCGATAGTTCGGTGTGCCCACCTTGGCTATATCCAGCCTTGAAAGGCGAGCATCTTCGGCGGACATCTTCAGGTTCTTGCCGAACGGCGGGTTCGTGACAACGATAGAGTATCTGCCGTTCTTGAACTTACCGTCCGTCAGATGAGGGAAATCTTGTGTCCAGTTGTGCGTTCGCACTGCATCGCCACGAACGCAATGGGCGGACCCGTCGATCCCGAAGATATGCGTCTGAGCCCACCGGGACAATTCATTAGGTGCCATCATCGGGTGCCCATTCACTACGAGGAACGCCGGGTGACCGTGGCCGGCCGACCGGTCCAACTCACCGTCACCGAGTACGACCTGCTCCGCGCACTGTCTGTCAACGCCGGACGGGTCTTGACGCACGAGTACCTGCTGCGACGGGTCTGGGGACCACAGAACAGCGGTGACGCCCGCCTCGTGCGCGCCTTCGTGAAGAAACTCCGCCGCAAGCTGGGCGACGCTGCCACCAGCCCTGCCTACATCGTGACCGAGCCTCGGGTCGGCTACCGCATGGCCAAAGCCGTGTCCAGTGAACCGAGTGGCTGCTGAAAGAGAAAACCCAGGCGTTGGCGTTGCAGGCGCCGACCGCCGAATCGGTGTTGTAGATGATCCGGTCGGCTAGTGAGGCACTCCCACAGGAAACGGGGAGAAACAGATAGGCCGCGCCTACGGAGCACCGCGCCAGCCCTCGACCCTACCGGCTTATCGCCTCTGGCCAGATTCAACTACGACGCATCGACGGCTACCAACGTCTGAGCGAGGTTCTCGAACACGCGGAGGTTGCCGCCTGATCTGATACCCTGATGACGGACTGGAGGGCGCCGCGTTGCAAGACCCATCCCGCGAACGCCTGGCGCTCTGGAGAGTGCTAGCCGTCGTTATTGTCGATGTAGATGTCGTGTTCCCAACCTCGGCCTTCGCTCTCCCAATCAACCGTTTCGATTTCGTAGTCTGTTGTATCAAGGTTGGTCTTCGTGACTGCTTCGAGCTTGAGTCTAAACTCGTCCTTTTTAGGCTTCCGAGGCCGACTCAGCTCTTCATCGGGCGTCCCTGACCGCTTTTCGTCACGGTAGTCCTCCATTGCCGATTGGTACTCGCTGACCGCGTCTTCGTGCAGCTCTGTTGTCTCGCTCCGCCCGTCCTCGGACCGTAGCCACTTTTCTACCAGCAATCGCGCGTGTTCAGCATCCTTGGCGTACACGCTGTATTCTCGCCAACCGTAGGCATACACACATCGCGCCAGATAAATGCTGCCGCCGAACGCAACCCGCGCTTCGGCTTCCGCCTTCTCCTCAAGTGCACGTTTTCGGGCCATTGTTGCCGCCCGCTTGGCGTTGCCCTTCTGCGCACTTTCCCTTCGTCGCTCAGTCTTTTGCCGCTCTGCAAGGTATTCTACAGAGTTCAGCACCGTATTCACACGGACCTCGGAGTAAAGAGAACATCCGCCCTCGTCCTCGCCGTCGCTGGATTGGAACACGGCTTCTTCATCCGGTGTAGGCAGGAATTTCTTGACCAGAGCTGGGGTCATGTCGTGCACTTCGTAGAGCTCGCGGCTGGTCACAAACCCGTCCACCTGCATGCGGGATGTTCCATCGTCAAGTGTCAGAATCTCGCCGACCAGCCACTCCTCCCCTCCACCCCGTCGTCGCCAGCGCTTTGGCCTCTTGAGTCCCGTGATGTAGCCCACGCTGATGCAGTGCTTGCAGAAGTAGCGGGGCCGTCCCGGCACGTCGCGTTCATGCGCGAAGTCCGGGCATGTACATGTCCAGGTGTCGGCCTCATCGACCTCAACGGTGTACGTCACGCCGCGCTCTGACCGTGAGGCGACGCGGCAGACAAACGGACGGCGTGGCGGTGTCTTCAGCCGTGGACTGTCCCGGTCGAATACCGGTATCGACGATTGCGCTCCGAGGAGCCGTCTTATCCACCCCATGTCATTGTTTACTCGTGAGTTCTTTGACAAGCCAGAGCCGTCGGCGGGTCACGCGACAGCTTGGCTCTGACGGACGCGCTCCTGCGCCAAGTCGTACTGCGCCTGCCGACGCACCCAGAACGCCGGGACATGAACTCGGACGCAACACCATCAAGAGGAGCCTCGCCGACCACGATATCGCGCCGCTCCGTAGCGGGGCAAGAGCATGTCGTGGAGCACCTTCATCAAGGCCGTTGTGTCCAAAAACATACACGAACTCAAACAGGGCCATGACGGGACGGCATCGACCCGACTGAGATATCGGCTTCAAACGGGAAGCCGCATGAGTATTTTGACCTTACGGGCTGACGAAAGCGCTGGAGAAGTGGCCGGGGTGCCGGTTGCAGCGATGTACCGAGCACACCTCGTCCAGGTGCCACGTGTCATCGAGACGACCCCGTTGTGTGCCAAAACTCGGCCCTTTTGAAATAGGCCATAAATCAGCAGCTTAGTGTCTATGGTGCGCTCCCGTGAACGGCTTGGCGGGTTGCTACGTTTCTACCATCGGGAAGCCGCATGAGTATTTCGACCTCACGGGTTATCACCAGCTACGGGCCTGAGCGCCGAAGATCACTTCGAAAGCGCCCGACGCCCGCGAGAGACACCCAATTATGTGGCGGCCTACGCGCTCCATTTGGCGGCCGCCAACATACTGTTTCTCGCAGAAGCCCATAAAGCGAAGGGATAAACTCATAGTAGATAATCTGATCTGCCTTGTAAGCCGCGCCTGGCAGCTCCCGCTCTCCCCTTTGGCGCAAACGCTCCCCTCGACATTCGAGACCGGGGCCGGATAATGAGACCCTTTCGGCACTTCCTGCCTGTTTCGGGTGGCCGTCTGGTCAAAATACTCGAACGCCCAGCGGTTCAGCAGTTTGCACCTTTCCAAAGGCTGCTTGAATCCGCCATCGTGGTCGGATACGTATTCCAGTTCAGCGGAAGGAGTCGCGATGGACTGGAAGACCATGCTGAGCTACATCTCAGGGTCCGTGGGTGAGGAGTTGCTCCTGCGCAACGAGTATCTTGTAGCAGAGAATCGAGTTCTTCGAAATCAGCTCCAGGGTCGCTTGCGTCTGACCGATGGCGAACGGCGGTCTCTGGCCGAGCTCGGAAAGCGTCTGGGTAAGCAAGCCCTTGATGAGGTCGCGAGTATCGTGAACCCCGACACGATCCTAGGTTGGCACCGGAGGCTTGTCGCGAAGAAGTTCGATGGCTCCAAGAACCGTCAGTATCCAGGGCGACCGCGGATCGACGCCGACATCGAAGAACTGGTGGTGCGTCTCGCCAAGGAGAACAAATCCTGGGGTTACGACCGGATTGCCGGGGCGCTAGCCAACCTCGGGCATGAAGTGGCCGATCAAACCGTCGGTAACATTCTGAAACGCCACGGCATTCCGCTCGCACCAGAGCGTCGGAAGACCACGACGTGGAGGGAGTTCATCCGCTCGCACATGGACGTCCTCGCGGCGACAGATTTCTTCACCACGGAAGTGTGGACTCAGGGCGGGTTGGTGACGTACTACGTTCTGTTCTTCATACACCTGGCTACCCGTCGAGTCCACGTTGCCGGCATCACGCCGCATCCGAACGAACAGTGGATGACTCAAGTGGCTCGCAACGTGACCATGGCGGATGTCGGCTTTCTGTCCTCGAGCCGATACCTCATTCACGACCGGGACACGAAGTTCTGCCAGTCGTTCCAGCGGACCATCTAGGCGGTTGGCGTCGCGCCCGTCAAGCTGCCCGCACGGAGCCCGGATTTGAACTCGTTCGCGGAGCGCTGGGTGAAGTCAGTCAAAGAGGAATGTCTCTCGAAGCTCATCCTGTTCGGCGAGAAGTCGCTCCGTCATGCGCTTAGGGAGTACGTCGTCTACTATCATCACGAGAGGAATCATCAAGGCAAGGAGAATCTGCTGCTGTTCCCAGCCAGCGACCAGTTACCTCAGTCCGAGCGCAAGGTGCGCTCCCGTGAACGGCTTGGCGGGTTACTACGTTTCTACCATCGGGAAGCCGCATGAGTATTTTGACCTCACGAGCATGGCCCTCGCCGCCGCCATCCCGCTCTCCACCAGCCCGGTCGCCCTCGATCCCAAGGGCCCAGCCGTGGAGCGCGTCGGGCACTTGGCTGGAATTGGCAGGATCCGGACGAAATTGCGGCTGGTATCGGCTAGAGAAATTGGCCTGTAGACCGCCAAGTCGCTACTGAACTGAGCATCTCTGGCGCAAGTCTCGGGGGAACGCGTGCTTGACTCGTTCTTCGGCTCACTCAGTCAGGTACGAAGCCCAACTCGATGCCGAAAATCATCGGCCCGAGAAGCAGCAGCAACGCGACCACGATGGGAACCAGCAAGATGTTCAACAGGAACCCGGCCCTCGCCATCTGCGGCAGCGTGATGAGACCGCTGCCGTAGATGATCGCGTTCGGGGGCGTGCCAACCGGAAGCATGTACGAGCTGTTCGCCGCGAGCGCGATCGGAATCGTGAGCAGCAGAGGGTTGTGACCAAGGCTCACCGCCAGCGCCCCGCCGATCGGCAGGAACGTGGCGGCGGTGGCGGTGTTGCTCGTCAACTCGGTCAGCAGCAGCACCCCGAAGCAGATCGCGCAGAGCATGAATATCAACGGCACGTCTCCGAGACCCATCGCGAGGTTGCCGAGATAGGTCGCCAGGCCATGCCGCTCGATGTTGCCGGCCAAGCTGAGTCCTCCGCCGAAGAGCAGGAGCACGCCCCAGGGCAGCTCTTTGGTGGCCTCCCAGTTCATCACGAAGTCGCCGCTTCGGAGGTCCACCGGGATCATGAAGAGCAGGAGCGCGCCGGCCATCGCGATGGTCGTGTCGGTGACCAGTGGCACGGCGCCGGCGATGAGCGGCCGGAACACCCAGCAGCACGCCGTCAGCACGAACACCACGGCCACGGCGAGCTCTCCGCGGGCCATTCGACCTTGCGCGGCCTTTTCCGCCGTGATCAAGTCGGCCATCCCCGGAAGTTCGCGAGCATCGAGGGTGAACATGATCCTGGTCAGCACGAGGTACACCGCAGGTAGGGCGACGAGCACTACCGGGACGCCGAGCAACATCCACTGACCGAAGCCGATGGTCACGTCGTAGACGTTCGCGATGTACCCAACCAGGAGCGCGTTTGGCGGGGTGCCGATCAGCGTGCCCATTCCTCCCGTCGTCGCACCATAGGCGATGGACAGGAGCAGCGCCGTGCTGAACCCACGCACCTCTCGCGTCTGGTGGGCCCGGTCCGGCAGTAACTGCACGACCGACAAGGCGATCGGCAGCATCATCAGCGATGTCGCCGTGTTGCTGACCCACATGCTCACGAGCGCCGAGCCCAGCAGGAACCCCGCGATGATCGACGACGGCTTCGTGCCGAGCATGCCGATCAGTCCGATGGCCACGCGACGGTGGAGATTCCACCGCTGCATCGCGAGCGCGAGGATGAACCCGCCAAGGAACAGGAAGATGACCGGGTTGGCGAACGGGGCTGCCGTCTCGGTAATGTTCCCTAGCCCGAGCGCTGGAAATAGCACGAGCGGCAGCAACGCCGTCGCCGGAATCGGGATCGACTCGGCGATCCAGAAGGCGGCCATCAGCATAGCAGCGCCGGCCGTCAGCCACCCTTCGCCGCTGAGACCCGGCGGGGGTGGCAGCAGCAGCGTGAGCAGCAGGGCCGCGGGGCCAACCACCCAGCCGGTCCGCTGGCGCAGGCCATACGACGCATCTGGCGCCTTGGACGTCACGCCGCGCTCCCCACGGGCGCATTGTTTCTGAGTGCGTCGGTCACTACTGGCTCCTCCGGAAGCCTCAGTGAATTAGAGCCGAATCTCCGGTTCTCGCTCAGTCTGGGGTTCGCCCGTCGCCAGTAGCATGCCACACACACGAATGCTCCTGAGTGCCCTCGTCGCGGTGCTTGCGCTGGCGCTGCTCCCGTCACCGCACAGCGGTAACCGAATACGTAGTGCACTATCACACAGAACGGAACCACCAAGGTCTCGGCAACGAGCTCCTCACACCTCTGCCGGCAAGCGCGAATGACGCTGGCCCCATCGTGTCGCGAGAGCGACTTGGGGGCATTCTCAACTACTACTGCCGTGCCGCGTAGATGGTCGCCGGCGACGGTAGCCCCTCGGCGGGCTCGACCGGCGTAGCGTGGAAACAGCTTCAGGAACACGCTTCGATATTCGCTCTCGACTAGGTGGTCATCTGCATGGTGACGACCCGCCCGCCCAAGACGATTGTAAAGCCCACGGCCCTTGGCCCGGTCGCAAACACAGACACTAAGTTGCTGATTTATGGCCTATTTCAAAAGGGCCGAGTTTTGGCACAGGACGGGGTTGATCGGGCCGTTTTTCCAAGCCAATTGCCCAGCCAATGAGAAGACGCTCTACGCCTAGATCTTCCGCTTCGAATCTCGACTCCTACCATTGTCCGGGAGATAATAAGTCACAGCCTTCCCATTTGCACCTGCTGCCGGAAGCTCTTTGCGCGGCGGGCCCCATTTGTCAGGGAACCGACGCTCGAGCAGCCACATCGAACCCTGCAGTGTCGGTGGGTGCGTGCGAATCTCTCGCCTCACCGACTTCACCTTTCCAGGGCGGAGCTGCCTCTTCCCGTCCGGCAGGGTTACGACCTCGCCACCTTCGTACTCGATCACCTCTCGGGTACTCTGCGTCTCTTCCAACGAGCACCGCTCAATGGCTTGGAGGTGGACGTACTGGAAGTGGGCAAGAGCGGCCTCGAGTGAATCACAAAATTTCCGATGTGGCCCGCGCTTCGCGTGTTTTCCTTTTTCGATCCACCTGTAAAGTGTTGTCTCACTTATACGTGCGACCATACAGGCATCCTTGTTGGTTGATCCGTACCTGACGCACTCAAGGAACATCTCCATGCGGTCTGTGGTCAATTTGCTCTTTCGGCCGCGCTTGGCCCTCGGCTTTGCGGTATTCCGTGACCGACCGACAGGGTGAGCCTCGAAATCAACCACGTCGCCTTCCTTCAAGCTCACTTGCGAATCTCGACTCCTGCCATTGTCCGGGATATAAAGCACAATCTTTGCATTTGCATCTGCTGCCGGAAGCTTCGTGCGCCGCCGGCCCCATTTGTCAGGGAACCGATGCGCGAGCAGCCACATAGAACCCTTCGGCGTCGGTGGGTGCGTGTGAATCTCTAGCCTCACCGACTTCACCTTCCCAGGGCGGAGCTGCCTCTTCCCGTCCGGCAGGGTTACGACCTTTGTAAAGCCCACGGCCCTTGGCCCGGTCGCAAACACAGACACTAAGTTGCTGATTTATGGCCTATTTCAAAAGGGCCGAGTTTTGGCACAGGACGGGGAGCAGGACGACGTCGTGTCCCAACCTTCGGAACGTCCTTGCCCAGAAGTGAGCAGAGCCGCAGGCTTCGAGAAGCACGGTGGCAGCGCTCTGTTTGGCAAAAAACGACACCAACTTGGGTCGACTCACACGGAGTTGCTTGGACACCTTCCCCGCTTCTCCCGAGATGGCAATCTCGAAGACGTTCTTTGCAAGATCCACAGCGATCGTCGTATCTTTCATTCGGACTCCTCCTTTTCGATGCGTATTCGACTGACTTTGGCACATCGATGCCGTCTATGTCAGCGGAGGAGTCCATTCCATCACTTGATGGCGGAAGCACCAGCCAGCGACCAGTTACCTCAGTCCGAGCGCAAGGTGTGCTCCCGTGAACGGCTTGGCGGGTTGCTACGTTTCTACAATCGGGAAGCCGCATGAGTATTTTGACCTCACCGGCAAGGTCAGTACCGTTCGAACCATGCAGCCGGGACAGTATTTGACGATATCGCCACCCGCTGCATGTGCATCGGTGGGATAAGCTCGGACCCAAACGGTTGTGGCGCCTACCGGATCTACCGGGAGGGAGTCGGGCTCCCAATCTTTTCGATGCGCTCTGCAGTCGTTTCTTGAGTCAGCCAAGGTCGCCCGTGCGCTCCGGCACGGAGCAGCGGTCGAGCTTGATGAAGCGACCATCAAAAAGCTCCGCCGCCTAGGCTACACGTACTGAGCCGGGCGTAGGCCTCTGCCCACTCACCTACGCGTACTCAATCGAGCATGAAAGCGAACACGTAGAGTGTCCCCTCCTGGTACACGAGCTTCAGCCACGGAAGCGATGCGATCCTCGACAGCTCCGTATCGAACGAGGCCGAGTAGTCCTCGTCGAGTGCGAGGTGCGTCACGAGGTAGTCCTCATGCGCTTCGCGGTACGGTCCCGGCTCGTCACTCGTGAGCACGCGCCGCGTCAGCTCGGCCCGGCGCTCGTAGTCGTTCGGAGGACGATGGTCTCCGGTGAGAAGCACGCGTCTTCCCGAAAGCGCGGTGATCCAGTTCGCTAGCTCAGGGCTGGCTAAAAACACGTCGTTCCGATCGGTGTAAGCCCGAACCCAGGTCGTGAGTCGCCGAACCTCGGTAGGAATCGGAGACAGAGAGCGTGAATAGTATCGATCCATGCTGACGGGATTCCACCAGTACGGAAAGCTGAAGGGCAACGTGACGAGCAGGACGAGACAGAGGCCTTGCGGGATCGATGCAATTCTCCCGCCGAGCCACGCCGCGATTCGACTCGATTCGCGCACGACCAGAAAAAGCCCCGAACCCGCCGCCACCGAAAGAAGAAACCGCGTATAGAAGTAGAACTCCTCTGGCTGGATGGTTCGTCGCATCCAAAACCCAATCAAAAAAACGAGCCATCCAACGACGCACCCGGCGAGCAGGCTCAAGAGAGCGACGTCCTGGCGCCTCCTTCGATAAAGCATGAGGCCGATCCCGGATACCGACAGAAAGAACAGCGGGCCGTGCTCGTACGAGACCGCGAACACGTTCAAGTAACCCTCGAAATACGCGCTCTTATCCCAGACGTGGCGTCCGACCGTGGTATTGTCGGCGGGAAAATATCGGTAGAGAAACAACACGTAGGGGATGGCAGCGATGGATGACAAACCGCCGGCCACCCAACTGTGTCGCCAATTAGGTCGATGACCGAGCCGCCGTGCCAGAAACGGATAGACAGCGAGCCCGAGCATCACGTAGCTCCAGTGCAGGAGGAACATCCACGAGAGCGTAGCCAGCAGCAATAACCCCACCCAAAAACTCGTGTTCCTCTCGCTCGTGAACGAACGCACCCACCAGGGAAGAAGAACGAAGCCCAGGGTGTGGTTTGGCTTGAGCAAAAACGTCATTGACCAAAACGACTCGAACACGCCAAATTTCTCGTGGGGAGACGAGTTTAGCAGCAAGACCGCGTACACGATGCACGCGACCTCCCACTTCTTGTCGAGCAGCCCGCTTTCACTATCGTCGTTCTCGCCCGAGCGGAGTCCGAAGTAGAGGCTCACCGCCAAGACGGCAAGAACTGCGGGCGTCAGGATTAGGTAGATGTGAAGGACGTTCTCCGGCCGCCCGAAGCTCAAGATTTGCATGATGAGCCGTCAAAACGGCTCGTGATCGCCGAACCCAACCTGGTAGCTCTCGAACGGTGAATGTCCCGTCGAAGCCGTCGACGCCATCGCCACGTTGAACATCCGGTCTGTGCGGGGAAAGAGCGCGTAGGGTCGTGCCAAAGGGAATTGGATCGCGAAGTACGCGAACCAAGCGAACCCCGAGAGAGCCGGCCGCAACGAGCCAGGGACGCGGCGAGCGGAGGAGAACGAGAAGCCAACCCAGGAAGAGAAAAACGTACGCGTATCGCAGTACGAGGAAGAAGATGTCGAGCGACACCGTAGCGTTCTCCATGGAGTTACCTCAACGCTCACGTCACGGATGCAAGTGGTCGAGTGGGTCCTTACCCTCGGGCTCGGGCGCCCACGCGAGTCAGTATAAGCCTAACCCGGCCTTTCTCGTGCCAGCTGAAGCGAGAGAGAATCTCACTAAAACTGGAGATGGCGATCAAAAAGTTCAAACCATAACAGATTGTAACGGTACTGCGGCAGAATCGAGGTGCAGATTGCAAACGGAAAGACCACTCCGCAGACGTGTAAGGAAGCGGGATCCACACCAAGAGCTGTTCCGTTGGCGGAAGGGGTAGGGGGCCAAAGCTGGGACTAAAGCAAAACGGCTGAAAGAGTTGGAGAAGGAGAGCCGATGGATCGGCTGGACGAGGATGAGCCGATCCGGGGGGAATTACCTTCGAACCGGGGATTCCCTGGGAGAATCGGATGTTGTGAAAGTTTTGAGAGGGAAGCTAAGAAACGAATGCCTGAATGGAGAAATTTTCTACTCGTTGAAGGAGGTCCAGATTGTAATTGAGCAATAGTGGGAGAGTACAACATCCGGAGGCCGCACTCGGCGCTGGATTACAGGCCGCGGCTTCGAGGGCCTACAATCGATTTTCCTTCCCAGCCTATTTCAGGGTTTACGCGGATTCGTGTGGGTAAGTTCTGACGGAAAAACAGTGTAACTCATTGTGTGGAAAAGGTATCGAGTACTTCATCAGGTGCTGAAAAGTGGTCCATTTTTAGGATAGGCTAACCGAGTGAAAAATTCCCAGTCGATCCGCTCGCTGTTTGCGCTGCCAGGTTTCGTGGTTGGTGCCAGATTGAAGGGTCTATTCGGTGACCGATACGCCCGCGTCATCCAGCTCAAGAGGCGAAAAAAACAGCTGTGTGCTCTTACTGTGGGCAACGGTGCCGGGGGCGCTATGACAAGCAAGTGTGCCGGGTCCGCGACCTGTCGTTGGCAGGCTGGCGGATCTATCTGGAATACGAGCGTTGGCGCGTCAACTGTTCTGGGTGCGGCGGTGTGCATGTAGAACACCTAGACTGGCTGGCGAACAACTCGCGCTACACCCAGCGTTTTGCGACGCATGTGGGCAAGCTGTGCCGGGATATGCCGAACAAGGCGGTGGCCGAGATGGAACGTCTGCACCACGGTACGGTGAAGGCTCTGGATACGCTCTACATGCAAGAGCAGGTCGACCGGGCGGGGCTACCGGCGCCTCGGGCCATCGGATCTCCATCCGCAAGGGACATAACTATCGCGTCATTGTCAGCGACCTGGAGCGGGCGCGTCCCATCTGGGTGGGCGGTGAGGGTCGCAAAGAAACCGACATCGATTTGTTCTTCAAGGCGCTGGGCGGAAAGAAAAGCGCCCGTATCAAGCTGGCCGCCATGGATATGTGGAAGCCCTTCCGGAACTCGGTGATTCACAACGCGCCTAATGCGCGGATCATCTTCGACAAGTTTCATAGGTATTGTCAAATTGAGCTGGTGACTGACAGAATGGTCCAATGAAGACCGATGCGCCAAGCTACCACGGCTATCGATTTCCACCGGAAATCATCAGCCACGCCGTCTGGCTCTACCACCGATTCTGCGTGAGCTTTCGAAACGTCGAAGAGTTGCTCGCTCAGCGAGGCATCACGGTTTCTTACGAAGCGGTCCGACTGTGGTGCATTAAGTTCGGGCCGGAATACGCTCGACGACTGAAGCGTCGGCAGGGTCGTCTCGGTGACACATGGCACCTGGACGAGGTCTTCATAAAGATACAAGGTGAACGCCAATACCTCTGGCGCGCGGTAGACCAAGATGGTGATGTAATCGATATCCTCGTCCAGCCTCGCCGTGATCAGAAAGCCGCCAAACGATTCTTCCGCAAGCTGTTGAAGGGGCAAGGCCGTCCGCCCTGGCAGCTGGTCACCGACAAACTGAGAAGCTACAGCGCCGCTCACCGCGAGGTCATGCCGTCCGTCGTCCACGACACTGACCAGTACAGAAACAACCTAGCCGAAGTCTCGCACGAACCGACGCGACAACGGGAACGACAGATGCGGAAGTTTAAAGCTCCTGGGCAGGAGCAACGATTCTTGACCGTGCATGGACTCGTGCAAAATCTCTTTCGCGTCGGACGGCATTTGTTGCAAGCGCATCATCATCGGGAGCTACGAGACCGCGCTTTCATCGTCTGGCAGGAGGTAACCTGTGCCGTCCGATGAGAGCAAAGGAAGTCAGCTCGACGCGATAGGTTCGCTCGCTCAACGTCAACTTGACAATACCTCGGCGGGTACCGACCGCAACCAGTCAGAATGCGGCATCTGCAACTCTGACCGCATTTGCCATCAAGGTAAAAGTTACATTCTTCGCCGGCAGGAAGGGAAACGTTGTTCCATCCACGAAAAACAGGTTCTCAAAATCATGACTTTGGCCGTACGCTGACGATGTGTGAGGACGCGGCTCGGCGGACATGGGAATGGTTCCCGCATAGTGAACACTCGCCCCCATAGGGCGTACGTGGACCATCCCCGGTGGCACCAGGCAACCCAACTTCCATAACAGTTTTTTGACCGTTCGCAGGGTTGTCCGGATGGTTCGTCTCTCACCCGCCGGAGGCGAATACGTGACCACCAGCTTGGGTCGCTCTTCGCCCGCGCTGACACGCAGCGCAACAAAGTTACCCTCTCGCCGCCGATCGTGGAGGTTCAGATTGACGACTCCCAATCCTGCACGCACGTTCCTGAATACAGAAATCGCAGTTCTGAGGTCCACGGGCAGGTTCTGGATAATTGGGTGCACCAATGCCGTCTTGAGGGTAGTGATCTGCCCATGTATATATTCCTGAGAATCCTGGGACTCGATCCCCAGAGCAAGCTGGTGATACTGGTAGTTCTCCGGATTGTAGCTTTTGCCAAGGCGACTCATGCTGACGAACGGTACCAAAATCTGACGGTTGTCCATGAGGCCCTGCAATTGGACCGCTTCATGACGGCTCCGCCAAATCGATTCCAAATATATCTTCGAAGAAGATAATGTCCCTGCAGCCAGCACGAACTTCTTTGCCTCGAATTCATGAAAGGTGTTGTCGTCTAGAGACTCCGCCACCATGCTGACGATGTGATTTTTCGAATCGTACTCGAAGTGGCGCGCATACATGTTGCGAACGTAATGGAAATTAGAAAAGGTACGACATTGATCCAGAGTGATGGAAGGAGTGTATAGAGACTCTGTCGGGCATCCCCACAAACATCTACCCAGGTAGGTACATCCCTTCCGTTCTCCTTTGTCGCTTTCGAGGGTTGCTGCGCGGGATCGTCCCAGGTAGCATCCGAGCTCGTTATTCAGATAGCCTTTGTGCTTTTCATACCGCCCGAGTAGCTCTTGGGAAAGCTCGTCCAGCCGCAAGGGCGGCCCCAAGTTCTCATGCACGGGAAAGGCCCGAACGAGATCATCCTTCGTACCAGAGATGCCAATCCGCTCTGCTACTTCACTGTAGTAGCGTTCCAATTCGCTGTAGCTAAACGGAAATGCGGTGAGCTCCTCGTCGTTCATGGGGTACACTCCCCCCGTCCAGACTTCTGCTAGCCCCCCCTCGGAAAAGGAAACAAGCGGCGAAAACCCGGAGGCTTCGAGCTCGAACGAAGCCGGGCGCAAAAATACAAAACCCTTGTTCGGCGGAAAGCCGTAATATTCGCCCTTCGAACCCGGACGTATAACGGATTCGTAATGGTCGCCCAAGAAGTACGCAACTGGATCCGCCAAGTTGTTCTTGAGCTCGTTCAAACTATCGGCTGGATTCGGCTGTTCGGGTCCCCGGAATCCCACATCGAGCATGGTCACTTCATACCCCTTCTGGAGAACCGACAACGCGAAGTGAACCCCGCTGGCACCGGATCCGACAATAACGACGCTGCTCATCTTTCCCGGATTCAGCGCTAACGCACTCTGGTGATGCTCAGGAGCTTGGACATCGACTGAAGCGGCAGGAACACGACCATGGAGACGAGGAGCCGAACGCCAAACAAGGCCACCTTCGCGAGCATTTTGAGCAACAGGACTGCCTTCGAGGACGGATCGGGTGATTCAAAGTGCAGATAACTTGGCGAACTGCTCTCCAAGATCGAAAGGAGAACCACGATCTTTTGCCGGAAAATGGCTCTGCTACAGAAGATCGCGGTATAGGAATCTACTGCAGCTGTAGTAACGGGATGGAAAGTCGCTATTTCGAGCAGAAGGGAATCGAACGAAGTGACGTGAACTGCACCGGGAAGGTCCGCGTTTTCGTGAGCGTCCGCATACTTCTCGAGCACATAGCTAGTCGGCTTCTCGCCAATCAAGTAACGTGAAAATAGTTCGCATTCCTCCTCTAAGCTCAGCATCCATCGATTCCCTGGCCCGTCTCTCGACACGACTCGAGCATGGCGGCGACTCCTTTCATTCCAGCCACGTGTTTCTGAAAAACTGCGTTCGTCTCTATGGTGCCGTCGTAGAGGAAGGCGGATAATTGCCCTGCGGTAACAGGCAGCATTGGACGCAGGAACGCCTCTAGCGTCGATAGCACTGCAATTAGTGGCTTCGCGGGAATATGGACGACCCGAAGCTCCGTGCCGTAGTTTAGCTCACGGATTTTCCTGATGAAGCTCTCTATGCCAATTGCCTTTGGTCCCCCGAGCTCGAGAATTTCATCGGTGAATGTTGCCTGATTGATAATCGACACGAGACAATCCACGAGATCGTCGATATGAATCGGCTGTATTTTTGTGGTTCCGTCGCCGACTATCGGTGCAATTCGAGCTCTGGCAAGCATCAACAGACTTTTCCACACAGCGGAGCCGTGGCCGATGACGATCGTTGGTCTGACGATTGCATAATTTAGCCCGCTCTTTTGGACTACATTCTCCGCCATCTCCTTCGATTTCGCATACGCGTTTCTGGTTTTGTCGGGGTATCTCGCAGCAATCGAGCTGACATACAAGAATTTTTTCACTCCCGCTCGTTTGCACTGATCAACGAGGAGCTCGGTACCATCCCTGTTCACTTCATAGAATTCGCGACGACTCGCCTTTCCAGTGGCTGCGGCAAGGTGAACAAGCGTGTCCGTAGAACGCAGGTAGGGAGCGTATAGGTCCGGCTCGTGAATACCACCACGGATCACGTGGCACTCACCGCGCAGAGACGGAAAATCTGTGTTGGTGGTGAGGGTTCGGCTGAGGCAGTACACCTTCGAGTATCTGGTAGCATCGAGCTTCGCAAGCAGGTTGCGGGCGATGAAACCACCGGCGCCAGTGATGAGTAGCGAGTTCACTGTCTACTTGGCCCCGAGCCGAGGGAGATTATCTCGCACTTTGCCGTGCTTCACGGTCGCGATGCCGTCCGCCAGCCGTCAGAAACCTTGTTGCCGACGGAGCCGCGGTCACCTGCGTACAGCTCGTCGACGATGTAAATAGGCCTCTGCTTTATCTCGTTGAAAATTCGTCCTATGTACTCTCCTATGATCCCCAAGCAGATTAGTTGCACCCCTCCTAGAAACAGCACTCCCACCATGATGGTGGCCCAGCCTTGCACTGTATACCCCAGGATCTTTTGGACAAAAACACTGATTGCATAGAGGAAGGCTAGCAGGGACGCAAAGTATCCCAGCCACGTCGCGATCTGTAGCGGTATCGTAGAAAACGAAGTCACACCATCCATGGCGAAATTGATCATCTTCTGATATGGATATTTCGTCTCCCCGGCGTAACGCTTATCCCTCGAATATCGAACACCAATCTGTCGAAAGCCGACCCAGCTAACCAAACCTCTCACGAATCGGCTCCGTTCCTTCATGTGTTTCAGCTGCCGCACAACACGTTTGCTCATCAGCCTGAAATCACCAGCATCCAACGGGATATCGATCTGAGCTAGAGGTTTGAGAATACGATAGAAAAGGTTGGCCGTCACAAGTTTCAACCAACCCTCTCCTTCCCTCTTTTCACGGACACCGTAGACCACGTCATAGCCGCTTCTCCATTTTTCAACGAATGTCCTGATAACCTCGGGAGGGTCCTGAAGGTCCGCATCGATCACGACGACCGCGTCACCTCGCGCTTCGTCGATCCCGGCAGTGATTGCTATTTGATGTCCAAAGTTTCTGGAGAGCTTGATGATCCGGACGCTCGAATCCGAATCCGTGATCGCCCTCAATTGTTGAAACGAGTCGTCGCTACTTCCATCGTCCACGTAAATCACTTCGTACGACATGGATTCCAGCGAATCGATGACCTTTTTCAATCGCTCGAAGAAGGCGGGAAGCACTTCCGCTTCGTTGAATACTGGCACGACAACGGATAACAACGGATTCTCGGACATGGCTATCACCCAGCGCTGAGCCAAACAAGAGCTGCGACTCCGGGCTCAGCGTCAATGAGCGGACCGCACTGATCAGAAGTCGTCGCGGGACGGAGAAGGCGTCGTCGCTCCAACCTGACACGAGCTCGCACCCGCCCACGTCGGTTCCGTTGACGGCCAGATCCCTCGCGACCGGTCGGTTCTCGAGCTGGGACCGAGTGTGGAAGAGCGCCTTCGAGTCGTCCGGTCGCACCACCTGAACGCGTAGGAGAGTGGCCAAGTGTCATGGCGTTGTCTTCTCCTCCCAACTCCCGGGCAGAAACCGCGTGCGAATGGGCTCGTGTGCCACGGGCAGAAAGTTGTTCTCGATGAAGCCTCTCAGCGAGCTTCGCGGGCCGCGCAGCGGGCAGGCGGACAGGAGTCCCGACCTGCAGCTGGCCTCGATAGTGGGAGAACGTGACGTCGGGCTCAAGGTTGATCTTGCCGCTCCATCTTTAGATATTCCACAGCCATGACGGTATTCCTGCCTTGGTACTGTGGATCGTCTTGCCACGGTACCCTGGAATATGTGAAAAGAAAACTGTTCACCCCGGATCTCAATAAGCGAGCTGGAACCCGGAAGTGGTAATCCCTCCAACCTTCGGCTAGGCGCGCTCTGCCGACCGGCGTCCCGTTCACGCTGAGCTCGAACGTTACCGGCCTCGTGAACCACTCCAGTCTGGTGCGGACGATGGCACGAAAATCGCCAGGCACACGGATTGGCACTCGCAACCAGGACCGCCGACCGCGAGAGCGGCGAAAGCTCATTTCTCCTTCGGATTCAGGCTGGGACCACCCGGGCCCCACCAAATCGCTCCCGGGCGCTCTGCCCAAGTCGAGCTTTCCGAAAAGAGGCGATGACCTGTCGTCGAGCCAGATATCCTTCCGCCGCCAGATGATATCGTGGTCGAAGGGCTCGTAGTTTTTCTCGACGAACTCGGTGACGTCCGAAGAGAACAGCCTCAAGTTTCGATCCAGGAAAACGAGTTTCGGCGCAGCTCGTCCCGATCTCAGATCGGCGTGAAGCCCGACCCGCTGTTGTCGGGTAACCATGGGGAACTCCTCCTGCAGAAGCCAATAAAAATGGGCGTGAGGACGAAACACGCCCCACCCGGTGAAACCATCCATGACCGGATCGGTTGGTTTGGTGTTCTCCATGACAAAAGCGATCTGCTGAAGTGTCTCCTTGTATTTCGTGTTGAGGGGACTCAACGCCCTGAACATTTGATTCAACGGACCGACACTCAAAGCGACCAAGTAGATCACGAGTACCCAGTCACGCTTTCGCGCCAGGAAGAAAGGAAGGCTGACCACCACTGCGCTCACCCAGAGCCAGATATAGGAGGCCTCGATAAGGACGGGCGGTCCTACCCACCGTATCAAGAGCCATAGGCCAGCACCAGTCAGCAACGTCAGTGTTGTTCCGAGCCGCGCCGAAAAATTTCCCCGCTCCCCTCGTCTCCCGAGAGCAGCAACGAAGAATTCTGCAAGTTGGACGAGAGAGGTCGCGGCAAACAATGCGAGCAGGGGTAGGAACATCACGTAGTATTGATGATAGGGAAGTGGCGTCAAGAACAGTCCCGCGAACAGGGACAACGCGGACAAAACCAGGACATAGTCCCCCCGTCGAAAGTTCACACTCCCGAACATCTCAAAGAAGCCTCGCGCGAATCCGATCAGTCCCAGGACGACGAGAAAGGGACTCTCTCGCAGGAGGAATTTGAGCAGAGGGAGTGGTGACATGCTGGTCGTCGCGCCATAGGTCAAGTTCAGCAACAGATTGAACCAGATGAACTCCTGTAGTGCACCACGAGAAGCGAAGTAGCCCATCGTCAGGCCGAGGGGCACGGCAAAACCTATCGATTGCCAGATGACATCTCTCAACCTGTCTCCGAAATTTCTCCGTCCGCGGGGATCACAGACGTACCAGAGCATTGCCAATGCAAAGCCTGGCCCCACCAGCAATATCTTCGGAAGGAACATGAGTGCCGCGCCAAGGAACGCTCCGGATAATGCGAACCGACTGCGTACGCCAAGCCCGGATCCCTCAGAGCGCATCGCGCCGATAACAGTAATCAGGCATGCCAAGAAAAAAGCTAGTGCGGGAACGTCCGGCCGGATTTCGATGGTCTTGCCCAGGAATACCGTGGTAAGGCTGAGAAAAATCGTTCCTACCCAAGCGACCGGAGCATTTCTCCAGAGTATTCCTATACGAAAGGTCAATACGAGGCTGGCGCCCGCTGCAAGCCACATCAAGTACCTGGCGCCAAAGAAAAAGGAGAAGGCGTCCGAGATGTTGGTCTCGACGCTGAAGAAGGAGAAAAGCGGTGCGACGAGGAAGTAAAACCATGGGGTATGGTTCTCGAAGAAGTCCCGGTATATCAACATGCCCTTCGACACAGACCAGGCGCAGTGCAAGTGCGACAGCTCATCGGGATCGATTGGGGAGACGCGCAAGAGCGGCAGGCGCAGGCCGAAGAGAAATAATGTCATGGCGAGCGCCACAATCAACAACGGCAAGCATGTTTCGACGCCAATCGACTCGGCGAATCTCTGGAACAGTCTTTTCATGCTCTCACGGACTGCTCCAGGTGCCAGGAGGGATCTACCATGCCGGCGATACATGAAAGGCTTCGAAATTTGCGACCAAGGAATAGATGGTTACGCCGTTCCATATCAGGATGCCTGAAAACAAGATGCCGACGAGGCCGAGTCGACCCTTTCCCATCGCCGCCCATTGGACCGGAGCTAGAAGCAAAGGAAGCATGAGAGGCATCAGATGCTTGGTCATTCTCCAGTCCACTATGCTGAAGACGATGGCGGTCAGCGCCGACCATGACAGCCAAAGGCCGAGCGAGGAGCGGGTCGTCTGTCGTTTGAGATCATCGCGAGTGCCCAGAATCAGAGCCAGGGCTCCCAAGGGCAGCAAAGCATACCCGGTGTGCTGCCAAAATTCGATCCATAGTTGTAGATGGCCTGGGTACCCTTGGTATCCGAGAGGATTATGATGCGTGAGCCGGTCGGCCAAGTGGGTTCGCACGTGATCCAGCCAGAACCCTTCGAAGTCTACGGCCAGGCCATACGCCCAGAACACTGCAGAGCCAAAGGCGAAACCGAGGATCACCGGATGCAGCGGAATCCGCAAAACATTCCTCCCGTTCCAGGGCTTGGGCATCCTCAAGAGCTCGAGAAAGATGATGGAGATCGGTAGCAGAACCAATTTGTGATTGGCCAAGGCCGCCAAGGCGGCCGTCAGGAAGCAGGTCGCGAACGCATACGCATCGCGGCGGCTTGACCATCTCTCTATGGCCAACAAGATCAACAGCAGACAGAAGTTCGAGACGGCGAAATATCCCCCGTAGCTGGACCGGACGAAGACCTCGGGGCTCGTTGCGTAGGAAAGGCCGAGAAGGATGGCAAACCATCCCGGTGCGATCCTATGAATCCAAACCCCGAGGAGCGCCACCGTAAGTGCGGCCATGAAAACGTTTGGTGATCGCGTGGTGAGTCTGTGCGGATTGCTAGCGTAGTGCCCATAGATCATCCTTTGTTCGAGAGCTTCGACCGAGATGCGGCGGCTTCCGTTCTCGAACGGTGGGTCGACTACGTAGTTTGGACCCTCCAGCCTGACGATTCGGCGCTCGCCCGTTCTCGTAGGGAGGGTAAAGGGCTCACCTCTCGATGCTGCCAATGCCCGCTGTGAGGCGTCGTCGTAATAGGCCAAATGGTCGATCTGATTGAAGTAAAGGAATGTTCCGGCCACGTAATAGTGCAGCAGGAAGGGGTGGGCGAAGTAGTAGAACGTTCCGCGATCCGTCAGCAAGAGCGGTTCCAACCGCGTTAGCAGGCCGTAGCCCGTGCCCTGCACCTCCAGATCGTGATCAGATTGTGGAGGCACGACGCGGCTGGCGCCGAAGAAGTACAGGAGGTAGGCCATCAGGAACAAAGTTCCCCCAACCCTCCACATACGCATGTCGAACGAGAGAGCCCAAGTGGTCGGTCTACCCGAAAGCACGCACACCAAGAGGCCGATGTTGGTCACGATCCAAGTTGCATTCCAGGCCCTATCGCTGCTTAGCGGCCAGCCGGCAAGGTAGAAGAGGGTCACGACACCGACGAAGATCCCGAACGACAAGGCCACGGCCCACGCTAGGCTGCCTAGTCCGAGTTTTCTGCGTCCGAAGATGGCGCCTGCGAAAGGTATGCCGGGGACGAGGAACAAGACGCAGTTGATCGCGAAGGAGCGCAGGAGTGGAAGCTCGACGAGCGTCCACTCTGGGTGGAACAGCACGAACGGCAGGTTGAGCATTGCCGCCGACAGAAAGGCCGCGGCGGACACCGAGGTCCTGTCGCTTGCATATTCTTCGTCGGGGTATTTTTCCCAAAGCTTTGGCGAAGTCGGCGTCTGTTCTCCTTGCCCGTCGGGCGCGTGGCGGCGGCGGACAACCCAATATCCACGAGCCCACGCGCCTACCAGGACCATGAGGGAGAACGTGCAGAGCCACGAGGCAATTCCCAAAATGATGCGAAAAGCGCTGGTCAAGATTCTTGGGCGCCGGGCGTCGGCTGACAGAAGGCCGACCTCATGACTGACGTAGTGATCGAGGGGGAGGAGCTCAACGAAACCGGGCCGATCCCACGCCACCTTCAGCGAGGCTGGCCCGGCTTCTTGCTCGTAGTAAAGACTGAAGTGGTGGATTCCGGCCTCTAGAAAGATTTCGGCAGCGGCCGAGCCCGCCTTGTTCAGAACCCTCTCGTTGCCGATTCGGAGCGAACAACGGTCATCGCATTCGGTATCGAAACGATGGGTCCCGGATTCAGGCACGATCAGGTAGCCGGAAAATTCCAGTCCGACCATTCTTCTTCGTCCGGCGATCCGGTTTAACTGCTTGCGACTCTCGATTTGCATGGAATCGATCGAACCCGTCTGCTCTTGTACAGATCCGGTTCGCGGGAGGTGGTAGACCGACACCGCCTTCGGAGGAGCTTCGCCGCTGCTTTTTTCGAGCCAAACCGACAGGGACCAGGCAAGCACGGTGAGAGCCAAGGTGACACCCAACAGCCGATCTGGGCGTAGCCGAATAACAGAAGGGGGTTTGAGGAACAAGGCTATGGCACAGGGTAAGAGTAACCACCACAGGCTGATCTCGGGAACGAGCGGGCCGACTCGGATCTCTTGGCGGCCCAGAGCTCGAAGACCGGCTACCACCGTGACAGAGCAGAACAACAGAAAACTTGGAAAGATCCCTCCGATCCCCAGCAACAGGTTCCTGCGCTCCATTGGGTGATGTCTTGAGATTCCTGTCGAAGAAGAATGGTGTATGGTTCCCCCGACTCAAAACCGTTCCGAAAAGGACGGAAAAAGAGAACCTTATATCATGGGGCAACGTACTACCGAGTCAGCGATTACTCAAGCGGTCGTCTTGCGACGCTCAGAGCTCAACCGCCCAGCGTGTCGACCGGTTCTACACCGCGGAGAGCATCGTGACGCGCATCCCTGTTGGAGTCGCGGCTTTCGGCCCACAGCACGGTGTGTGAGTGAGAGGCTATGAAAATAAACAAAAAGGGGTTGATGACACTTAGCTTCTTGCAAATTGCGAGTTATTTTCTCCTGATCGAATCCATTTCTGTTCTTCGTTCTACGTCTTTTGACTCTGTCGTCATCGACATTTCAGGCAATCTCTTTTTGAGAACTCTGAATATCCTGGCATTGATAATCGGCATTCCCATCATTTACTTTGCGCCTGGCTTACTCTGGATTGCCAAGAAGAAGGACTGCACTCTGTGGGAGCTGATAATAAAATCAGCGCTCCTCTCGGTCGTTCTTTACACCGTAGCTTTTTCCATCCTGAAGTTTGTCTTCGCAATAGAGTTGTCCAGAAGTTGGATGCTATTGACGTGCTCGGGTATCACCGTAACCTGGGCTATCCTGGACAAAAGACAATTCGAGATAAGTTATTCAAGGGAAGAGATCCGCTCCGTGTTGATTGGGGGTCTCACGATCATTTTCTTGATTGTCCTCTTCCACGGAAAGATCTTCCTCGAAAATTTTACGGGTGACGGGACGGAGGCTTTCGAATTTTCGCGAAGTCTCAAGACAAAAATACTTCCATACTGGGACCTAGAGAATGGCAGGTGGGGATTTTATCCTCGTTTCATGTTCTTTGCGTACCCTAACATCTTGTCTATTTTGCATCTTGGTGAAATAGAGGCATCGGTACGCTTGCCTTTTTTCATATTTTTGTTTTGCATCCACCTTCTGATGGTAGCTCTCATACAACACGAATCTGGTCGCTCAAAGGCCAGTGCTTCGGATAGCCTATTCGTCAGCGGGGCCATCCTGCTCTTTGTGATATTCAACATTTTCTATTCAACTTGGCACCCGTACTTTGCCGACATTGCAGAGCCAACCCATGTGGACACGATGGTCATGTTCTACTTTCTGGCCGCTATTCTTTTCTTGTTGAACGAGCAACAAGAATGGTTCTTGCTTTGTTGTCTTCTTACTTGTTTATCGGTAGCAAATGGTGTTGCCCTGACATTCTTCTTGTTTTCGACGTTCTTCTTGCTGGGGAGAAACAGGAAACGAATCTTCTATCTTGGATTGAGCTTCACGGTCGTCTATCTCGCCTACCTGGGATCCGTAGCGATTTACGACAAATTTCATCCCTTGGGGTTCCAGCGGTGGTCGCTGGAAGGAATGCGGGAATATTTCTCGTGGGATGATTTGCTCAGTCCGGACAGATATTTTCTTCATCTCAAGTATCTTTTGTTGATGACTGGCGTGATTCCGGTCTTATTCTTTCCCTTCATGAGAAAGAGCGATGATCTCGCCATCAAGATTTATCTCATTTCTGCCCTGTATATTTCGGGGATATTCTTGTTCGACCGCTACAATCCACATTATTTTACTAGCGTGGCATTGTTGTTTTTCATTCCCTTTTTGAGAACGGTCAATGGGATGGAAAGAAAGAACGCGCAGTATGCAAAATTAAGCTACGCCGTCGTGGTCGGCATAATCATATTGCTGATCTTTCCTTTTCGTTACACTTTGAACCAGACCGCACGCGAGTTGGGAAGCCACACCTGCATCGAAGCAACGGACTATCAGGCTCAGGTCGCATTGGCAGAAGTTGTCCATCGTGTATTCCCATTCAGGAGATATGGGGTAGGGCACCACACGCTGGTTTACTATGCGGCAAAAGGGCAGTGCCCGGAGAACAATCATAATTACATATTCACGACAAGAGACCCCTCGGAGAAATTCATCCAAATCGACGACATTGATGTATTGATGCGGAAAGGAGTTCGAAAGCCAGACCATCCTCGTAAGAGATATGAAGGCAATTACAGGTCTGTACTAAGAGATATATACTGGAGAAACCGCAGAGGGGAGTAGATTACACCTGACAAACTCCACTCGTGCTAGACTTCCTCGCGGATGCCGACGAAGCAACCAAACCTAGGTACCCAGCCCCGGCAAATGCGGAACTCAACGCATTCATTCCTTTCGGAGTGTGTGGGGCGCCCCTTGAAGGGGAACGACGGAATCGATCTCAGGCAGACCGAGAGGGTCCGTGTCGGAGTCGCGGTGCTAGACCATCTAGACCCTCCCATCGCCCGTGAAGCTTAGCCAGTCGATTCTGACAAGAATGGAGTTTCTTATCATGAAACAGCCAAGCCACAAAACGTGTGGAATTCTCGGAATGCTGCTGGCCATTATGAGCTCGTACTGCCAATCGCCGAGCCCGCGCCCAGAGCCTATTCCGACGCCAGCGCCCGAGTTTCTTGTCGAAACCGTCCTCGAGGATCTCACCCACCCCGTGAGTCTGAACTTCGCTCCCGACGGGCGTCTGCTCATTCTCGAGCGCGGCCAAAGCGTGGATGGGGTGGAAACTCCAGCTAAACTAAAAATTTTCAACTTGGCGAACGGGAAGATAGCCGAAGTTCCTGGCGCGCCTGAGGCTTTCGCTCAATTTGATGACGAAAGCATCAACCTGGGCGGCGCCGTCGGAATGGAGCTCGATCCCGACTTCGCCCAAAACCACCGCCTCTATATCTGTTACCACAGACAAGTTGCGCCTACAGTGTTCGAGAACCGCCTGTCCGCCTTCACCCTGGAACCGGGCGGGCTCACACAGGAACGTGTCATCGTCGATCACGTCCCAGGCAACCCCATACATAACGGCTGCCGTGTGGTCGTGGGGCCCGATGACAAACTTTACTACTCGACCGGTGAGGCAGCCTTGAGTAGCAACGCACTCGATCTGAGCTCGCTAGCGGGAAAAATTTTGCGGGTCAATCGAGACGGCTCGGTTCCTGAGGATAACCCTTATCCGGATTCTCTGGTGTGGAGCTCCGGCCATCGAAACCCGCAGGGTTTGGGATTCCATCCGGATACTGGAGACTTGTGGTCGACGGAGCACGGCGATCTCACCAACGACGAGCTGAACCTAATCGAAAAGGGGATGAACTACGGGTGGCCAGAATGTCGCGGCGAAGCGAAGCTGGGTGAGCGGTTCTGGCTTCGTCGACCCGACAGGCGAAAGAGATGCCGCCTAGAGCCAGCTCTTCGCGACAACTATCGACCAGCCGTCAAAGCCTACAATCGCAAGGAGACGCTCGCCATCTCCGACCTGACCTTTTACCGCGGTGACGCTTTTCCACAATGGAACGGCAACCTCTTCTTCGTTACGTTGAAGACGGGTCAGCTCGTTCGCGTGGCCCTCGACGGACATTCGGTGAAGCAAGAGCAGAGGCTCATCACCGGTGAAGGGGAGGAGTTCTATGGCCGCCTTCGAGACGTCACCGTCGGGCCCGATGGATTCATCTACGTGGTGAGCAATGCCGACGCGTGGGGGAGGGGTCACAAGACCGGCCTTCTCCTCCGTGTTCGCCCACCCAAGAGCATCGATGCGGGAATCTGACTCCCATTCAGAGTCACCTTAAACAGGTCAAAGCGTCGATCGCGTGAATACGGTAGATGAGCTCGGCACTGTATTAGAAGGTCATGGCCGCTTAGAGAGCGCCAATTCGGTCGGCGTCAACGGCGATCTGCTGGAAGCCGAGAAGATCGTACTCAACGTCGGCCGCGCTGGTTCCCGACATGCCGGGCGTGCATGACATTCCCTATCTGACCAATTCGAGCATGATGGACGTGGGCTTTCCTGCCGATACCTCTCCCACCGTTTGGCCACAACACACACAGGGGCTCGAAAGGCTTTGCCGGTACTTTGTGGGCACATCCGATCGGTGGCGATCTGGGCGAAGAGCCACGCTTCGCAGACCTGCTTCGCCGCATCGGGCTCGAATGATAAACCGCGATCGTTTCCGAGATGCTGTCTCACTACCGCATCCTGGAGAAGCCGCCTGATGCTAGCTTGCTCTAAGTGGGCTGCACTTTTCCATTGACGGTCTCACATGAGGGTCGCGCATGCTATTGTGGGCCGCTAGCTAGCTAGGCTGGATCCAACGCACTGCCGTCTACCTGAACACGGATTTCAGCGCCGAGCGAATCGTGCGCATGAGCGACGAGTGGGAACATTGTACGAGCCGGAGATTGGACGACACATCGAAACGGCCTATAAGCTCGGCGGTGTCCGCTCTCTCGAGCATTGGAAAGAGAACGTCAAACAACTTCGGGTTTTCGCCCGCAAACGGCCGAGCCTGGATTCGCATTTACCTCGAAAGGGACTTCGGCCTCGACGGCGTCGTTAGCCTCACGTTCCTCGTGCCGGAGCCCAAGTCCGGACACTTCTTTACCAATGGAGTGAGGCTTCCGCCGGGCGAGTTTAGGGTGCTCTTCTTGAAAGATGTCCCGCTTCGGCTCATCGCCGTGTTTGTCGCGCCCAGGTTGTGTCCAGCCGGGGGGGCGGACGGATTGCAACCAACAACTCGCGCGGCTCGAGCCCCATCGAGAAGCCGGGAGACAGTTCTCGGCGATTCGAGCAGCCGGCCGGCGAAGCAATGATGACCGGGGGGATCGGCCGACTCCGGTGGCTCTGGCGAGAATTGTGCGTCAGTCTCCTCGGTTGGCTCGCTGCCGGCTGCACGGACGGGACGCCGCGGCGCCCATCCACGGACATCGTTATCAACGAGCTTCTGGTCTCCAACGAGTTCACAAATTTCGACGAAAATCGCCAGAGCAGCGATTGGGTAGAGATCTACAACGTCGGCAAACGCGCCGTCGAGCTCGAAGGGTACAGCTTGAGTGACGACGTCCACCGGGCTCGGAAATGGATATTCCCCCGTGTGGTTCTCGCTCCCGGTGACTACAGTCTCAGAACTCCTTTAATAGATGGAACGTACCAGCAAGGCATTGCAAACATGGCGAGTAGCACCCCTATAGCTTTACATTATTTAGCTTAATATATAAGCGATTTTTGCTATCCTCTGGTCCATGGATGATGCATATCTGGCCCGGAAGGAATCGTCGTTCAACGTGCCCCCATACTTGAGCGTGACGCGAGCTGGGGATCGCGAAGTGGTACATATCGGTTGTACCCCTATCGCCAACCATTTCGTATCGGACGTTACATCTCGTCGGCAGGTCATGGTACAGCTTGCGGAGGCGGGTCGGTTGAAGGCAGTGCAGATAGCGGATTGCTTTGGAGTGACCCCCGTGTACCTCAGCCAACTTCGCGGTCGGTATCGGCAGCAAGGCTCGGTGGCACTGCGGAGCGAGCGACGCGGCCCGAAAGGTCCCATGAAGGTGACGTCGCGGCTCGAAATTCGAGTGCGGAAGCTTCGTGAGAAAGGGAAGACCTATAAGGCGATTGCTGCGGAAGTTTCTGGTCAACAGGAGATTTCGTATCAGACGGTGCGACGGATTCTCCAAAAGGACGAAGTTCAGCAGAGCCTTCTGAACCGGTTTGGGAAGGCGCCTACTATGTCGACGGACATTTTTGTGGTTACAGCGGCGGCAGACCACTGCCGAAAGGCTGGAACGCGAAACGATCGGGGGGGCTAGCAAGGAAGTTGGAGTTGCCGATGTCGGGGTCGTTTGGCCTGATGGATGTGGCGTTTCAGTACCAGGAGCTGAAGTCGTTTCAGGCTGATCGGCAGTAGAGGTAGAAGGTGGTGAAGACGCGGAACGCGAGGCAGGAAAAGAAGGGGGAGCGTCAATCCACCCGTGAAGTGTTTGACGGCTCCTATCGTCGCCAGTCCTCGGAACGAGCGATCCATCGCCTGAGCGAAGCGCGGTGTGTTCTTTTTTTTGAGGAGAGGTCGTCGTCGAGGGACGCCTTCAAGGCGCCGATGTTTTCCTGCGACGAGGCACTGAGGCTCGCCCATGCCGTCGGTATCGATCTCGATAACGACATCGTCGGCCGGCTCGCGCAGAAGAAGGGTAGCGATATCCTGCTATGGGACAGTGCACAGAGGGCGGCCAAGGGGACACTTGGCCCGGTCGACGGCTCTCGGGGAATGATCGACGCCATCCACCATGCCGCCCACACGGCCCGCGTGCGCTCCCTCTCCGCCGCCCAGGAAATGCTTGCCAAAGCAGATGTCAACCAGGAGCCGCGGTTCTTCGCGGCGTTTGAGGCTGTCCTCGAGATTCTGCCGATGTCCCGGGCCTTCACCGGCATTGAACTTGAAGGTCTGGCTGCGGCCTCGGGAAGCGACTTCAAAGCCCTCTACGACCTCGCCCGTCTTGCCTACGGCGACAAGCTCGACGAGCCAGAGCAGCTCAAGCTTTGGCAGAACGATGATGTCTGACCATGCTTGGCGAGCGCACATGGAAGCTCAAATACACTCCTGATGACGGCGATCTCGTCAAGCTGTTCTACGTCCCCGCGCTCAAAGACGCCGAGCGCTACGACCGGCTGACCGGATACTTCAATGCTCAAGCCCTGACGCTGGCCGTACGCGGTATCGAGGGGCTAGTCCGAAACGGCGGCCGCATGCGGCTCGTCGCCGGGTGCACCTTGGAGCCGCCCGAGATAGAGGCGATCGAAAACGGCGAGCAGCTTCGTGACCTCGTCGAACGGCATTTGACAAATCTCCCTCTGGCTCCGCCGGACCCGGCATCATCCGATGCGCTGGAGCTGCTGGCCTGGATGGTCGCACGGGGTTTTCTCGATGTGAAGGTGGCCGTCCCTTGCGATGCGAACAGGAAACCCATCCCGGCGGACGGCATCTTTCACGAGAAAGCCGGCGTGATCGAGGACCGGGGTGGTGACAAGATCGCCTGGAACGGCAGCCTCAATGAGACGGCGGCCGGCTGGCGGTACAACTGGGAGAGCATCAACGTCTATACGAGCTGGGGGTTGGAACCCAAGCGTGTTGTGGATGAGGAGGCCAACTTCGCACGCATCTGGGCCAACAGGGCGCAGCGTGTGATAGTGCTTGACGTGCCCGACGCCGTGCGCCAGAACCTGATGCGGTTCATGCCGGCGAACGACATGCCTGCCCGCTTTAAGGAGCCCGAAAAAAAGCCTGCGAAGCCTGCTCCGGAGAAGCCGGAGCCCAAGGCTAAGGAATCTCCAAAGCCAGCGCCGATCCAACCCGGCGATCTGAGAAGCCGCGTCTGGTCGTTCATCCAACATGCGTCTTCACTGCCACATGGGGGAGAGCGCGTCGGCGAAGTGACCTCGGCGGTCACCCCCTGGCCGCACCAGGTGAGGGCCTTTGAACGTCTTTATCGCGATTGGCCTCCCAGACTCCTGATCGCCGACGAGGTTGGCCTCGGCAAGACCATAGAGGCGGGCCTGTTGCTGCGCCAGGCGTGGCTTGCCGGACGGGCCAAACGGGTCCTGATCCTGGCACCCAAGGCCGTCCTCAAACAATGGCAGGTCGAACTCCGCGAGAAGTTCAATCTCAATTGGCCGATCTACGATGGGCGAAAACTGGTCTGGTATCCCTCGCCGGCATGGCGTGGACACAACGAACGTGTTGTCGGTCCTCATCATTGGCATCGTGAACTCGTGGTGATTGCATCGAGCCACCTGATGCGCCGGAGCGACCGCGCGGCGGCGCTTCTGGAGGAAGCCGAACCCTGGGATCTGGTGGTGCTCGACGAAGCCCACCATGCGCGGCGGCGCGCCGCGGGAAGCCAGCAGGAGGGTGGGCCAAACAAGCTTCTCCAGCTGATGCAGGGACTGAAGGACCGCACGCAAGGCTTGGTACTGCTGACGGGGACGCCGATGCAGGTGCATCCCGTCGAGGTCTGGGACCTGTTGAACCTGCTCGGTCTGCCGCCGGAGTGGACGGCCAAGGCGTTTCTCGACTTTTTCGATGACATGGAGCAGCCGAACCCGTCATCAGATGCGTTGGACCGCATGGCACGTCTGTTTCAGTCGGTCGAACGCGTCTACGGCAAAGTCAAGACGGAGGACGCGCAATGTCTTGTCGACCTGTCACACCTGAAGGCCAAGAAGGTCCTCCGCGCGCTGCGCGACGACGCCAGCATCCCGCGCCGACAGCTGGAAACGCCGGAGCGCCGGGCGGCGATCAAGCTCATGCGGGCCAATACGCCGCTCCGCAGGCTGGTCTCACGGCACACTCGCGAGCTGCTGAGACGGTATTTCAAGGCAGGCATGTTGACCACACCGATCGCTGACCGACGGGTCGAGGCTCACTTCCTCGGGTAGTGTCCTAATTTCTACCGCCGCCGGCGCGCCAGCAGTTTTAGCGCCCTGCGCCATACGCTTCAAAACCATCTCGACGCTATAGCTGCTGGCAACCAGTCGCATTTGATGGGCCTGGACGAAGACGCGCCGGACGATGAATCCCTGGATGAAGTCCCGGATGCCGAGGAGCTAGCGGCACTTGAACGCAAGGCCCTCGCCACCGAAGAGGAGGCCGACATCGAAAGCCTCCTTGTCCACATCGGCCAACTGCCACCGGACAGCAAGCTCGAAAGCCTGAAGAGCACCCTCGCCAAGCTTCACCAGGACGGCTACCAACAGGCGATGGTCTTCACTCAGTACACCGACACCATGGATTTCCTGCGTGAAGAGCTTCTGAAGGACGCTGGTCAAAGGTTGATGTGCTTCTCGGGGCGCGGTGGAGAAATCCCTTCCGCTGACGGCTCCTGGCGCCGGATCAGCCGCGACGATGCCAAACGGCGGTTTCGCGACGGCGAGGCCGATATTCTGTTGTGTACGGACGCCGCCGCCGAGGGCCTGAATTTCCAGTTTTGTGGCGCCCTGATCAACTACGACATGCCGTGGAACCCCATGCGGGTGGAACAGCGCATCGGACGCATCGACCGCCTCGGCCAGCAGCACGAAATCATCCGGATCGTCAACCTGCACTGCCTTTTCGAATCCGTGGTCGGCCGCTTGCAGCCGATTCTGGCGCAATTGCCGCGCACCATATCCGCTGCCGTGTTGTCGGGCAGCGGGCGCGAAGACGCGGAACGCGCCCGTGTGGTGGACACGATCGAGCAACAGACGCGAGAAGCCGAGGGGCAGGGGTTCGATATCGATGCGGTGACAGAGAGTGACCTCGCTATGCCGGCACGCACACCATCACCCGTCACCATGGAGGACCTCGACAGGATTATCGGGTCATCTGACCTGATGCCGCCAGGGACCGATGTCCAGCCCATGGGACGTCGAGAATACGGCCTTTTGGCCCCGGGAATGACCGAGCGTCTGCGAGTGACCACCGACCCGGAGTATTTCGAGGAAAACGCCGAAAGCCTGGAACTGTGGGCCCCGGGCAACCCCCTGTTTACCCCTCCGGAGTTTACTCCGCAGGCGGACGAACCGCCTGCCGACAAAACATTGAAGGATATCCTGGATGGCTGATGCCCGTCCTGTCCAATAACACAAACGAACTCAAGACTGGCGCGCCGGACCGTTTCGATCGTCATCGACCCGTGGCGAGCCCCAGATCTGGGGCGTGTCGGAGGCGATGTCGGCGATTCGGGTTCCCCGTACGCGCAGGGAAAACACCGTCCAGCAACGGGATGCCACGCACCCGGGCGGAGACCTGGATCCAGGCCCGGGCCGCACCTGGACCAGAACGTGCTAGCCGGCTACGCCGCGGTAGCCCTGGCCTTGATTCTGGACGGTACTGTCAAGTTGGCGTCATTGTAGCCAGACTGGTCCCGGTTGGCTGTTGCGCTTCGAGATTTCATCAGACACACGTTACCTCGTGCCAGGCGATGAAAGCGCGACCTCTTAGCTCCCGATGATGGCGGGCTTGCAACAAATGCCGTCCAACGCGAAAGAGGTTTTGCACGAGTCCATGCACGGTCAAGAATTGTTGCGCTTGTCCCGGAGATTTAAACTTCCGCATCTGTCGTTCCCGATGTCGCGTCGGCTCATGCGAGACTTCGGCTCTATTGTTTCCGTACTGGTCGGTGTCGTGGACGACGGAGGGCATGACCTCGCGGTGAGCGGCGCTGTAGCTTTTCAGCTTGTCGGTGACCAACCGCCAGGGCGAGCGAGCTTGCCCTCCCAGACCCGCCGTAAGCTGGCGAAGTCCAAACCGTCCAAAACGACGTTCCGGCCAACCCCTGTATCCTGCGGCATCACCGAACGTTCGCTCTTGTGCTCGATAAAGTCCAGTCTAATGAGGGACTTCCGGGTGCGAAGTTCACTGCCCGTAGCTCGCCCCGCAGCCGATTTGAGCCAGCCGTGCGCACCCCCGGTGGGCCTGTCGCTCGCCACCCGCAGCTCTGGGGTCGGAAGCCAGCCCTGCGGCGCGAAATACCCTCGATTCTGCGCGGATTCCAAGGGCGTCTAAGCTGCTGATTTGTGGTCTATTTCAAAAGAGCCGAGTTTTGGCACAGGACGGGGTGGCCGTCAGGCCGTGGAAAACTTGACAGTACCAAATAACTACTATCTCGTACGATTAGCGCTCGGGTGTGTAGAGTGCTAATATGTCGAGGTTGATGAATTACACATGCCACTCGCCCATTGGGACCCCGTGCGTGAGCTTCTTGCGCTCCAAGAACGGATGAACCGGCTAATCGATCAGACGCTGTCGCGCACGCGCTCCGAGGGGGAGTTCTCGACCACAGGGGCATGGTCCCCCGCCGTGGATCTCTACGAAGCCGAAAAGAGCCTCGTTCTCAAGGCCGAGCTCGCCGAAGTAGATCAAGACGACATCGAGCTTCACATCGACGACGATCGAGTGACGCTGTAAGGCAAGCGCCCGGTTAACGAAGCCATCAACGAGAAACGGTTCGTACGATGGAACGTTCCTACGGCCCGTTCCATCGTGCGTTCGAGCTCCCGACGAGCATCGAAACGGACAGAGTAAAGGCCGATTTCAAGAAGGGCATTCTGCTGATGGTGACCATACCGAAGAAGGCGAGCGAGCAAAGCCGTCAGATTCCCATCAGTAGTTGACCGCCGTCGGGAGCTCGACCCCGCCGGCCGGTCCTTAGATAACAAGGAGGAGTAATCGAGAAATGAAGATCAAACCGATAAAGGACAACATTGTCGTAAAGAGGCTCGAGGAGAGCGATGAGAAGAAAGTCGGATCCATCATCATCCCCGACACCGCGAAGGAAAAGCCGATGACGGCCGAAGTCATAGCTATCGGATCGGGCCGGACCTTGAAGGACGGAAAGAAGGTTGCGCTCGAGGTGAAGGTGGGCGACAGAGTGCTCATCGGCAAGTACTCGGGCTCGGAAGTGAAACTGGACGGAACTGAGTACCTCATCCTTAAAGAGGACGATGTACTCGGCATCGTGGAATAGCTTGGAGGTAGTTTAAGAAATGGCAAAGCAGATTGTTTATCATGAGGAAGCACGGCAGGGGATTCTCCGCGGTGTCAACCAGCTCGCGACCGCCGTGCGCGTAACCCTCGGCCCCAAGGGCCGTAACGTCGTTCTCGAGAAGAAGTTCGGCTCGCCTGTCGTCACCAAGGACGGCGTCACCGTTGCCAAGGAGATCGAGCTCGAGGACGCCATCGAGAACCTGGGCGCCAAGATGGTGCGCGAGGTCGCATCCAAGACCTCCGACGTGGCCGGTGACGGCACCACCACGGCGACCGTCTTGGCACAGTCCATTTACCGCGAGGGGCTCAGGAATCTTGCCGCCGGCAGCAATCCCATGGAGCTCAAGCGGGGCATCGACACCGCCGTCGAGGCGATCGTCGGCGAGATCCAGAAGATCTCGAAGCCGGTGCGGGGCAAGATGATCGGGCAGGTCGGGACCATCTCCGCCAACGGCGACGACACCATCGGTAGCATCATCGCGGAGGCGATGGAGAAGGTCGGCAAGGACGGCGTCATCCAAGTGGAAGAGGCGCGCACGCTCGAGACGACCCTCGACATCGTCGAGGGTATGCAGTTCGACCGCGGCTACCTCTCCCCCTACTTCGTAACCGACCCCGAGCGGATGGAATGTGTGCTCGAAGACTGTCTCATCCTCGTTCACGAGAAGAAGATTTCCAACATGAAGGATCTCCTTCCCGTACTCGAGAAGGTTGCCCAGTCCGGCAAGCCGCTGGTCATCGTGGCCGAGGACATCGAGGGCGAGGCTCTCGCCACGCTCGTCGTCAACAAGCTCCGTGGCACACTGAAGGCCGTCGCCATCAAGGCTCCTGGCTTCGGTGACCGCCGCAAGGCCATGATGGAGGACATCGCGATCCTCACCGGTGGCAAGGCGATCTTCGAGGACCTCGGCATCAAGCTCGAGAACCTGCAAATGCAGGACCTCGGTAAGGCCAAGAAGATCATCATCACCAAGGAAGACACCACCATCGTCGAAGGCTCCGGGAAGAAGTCCGACATCGAGGGCCGCATCAAGCAGATCCGGACTCAGGTCGAAGAGACGACGTCCGACTACGATCGCGAGAAGCTCCAGGAGCGTCTCGCGAAGCTCGTCGGCGGCGTGGCTCTGATCAAGGTCGGCGCTGCCACCGAGACCGAGATGAAGGAGAAGAAGGCCCGTGTCGAGGACGCGATGCACGCCACCAAGGCAGCCGCCGAGGAAGGCATCGTTCCCGGAGGCGGGGTCGCTCTCCTTCGCGCCAGCAAGATTCTCAAGAGGCTCCAAAAGGACGACCGCCTCGGCGATGACGTCCGCATCGGTGTGGGTATCGTCGGGCGCGCGGTCGAAGAGCCCATGCGCTGGATCGCCCAGAACGCCGGAGAGGAAGGCTCGATCGTCGTCAACAAGGTGAAGGAGCTCGAGAGCGCGCAGGGCTACAACGCGGCCAAGAACAAGTACGAGAACCTGGTGAACTCCGGGGTCATCGATCCCACCAAGGTCGTTCGCTATGCGCTCCAGAACGCGGCCTCCATCGCGGGGCTCATGCTCACGACCGAAGCTCTGGTCGCGGAGCTGCCCGAGAAGGAAGACAAGAAGGCCGTTGGCGGTGCGCCCCCCGGTGGCATGCCGGGTATGGAAGGCATGGGCGACTACTAGGCTACATACTTCCCGAGAGCCCGGGTCGCTCACGCGGCCCGGGCTTTTTTTCGTTCCCCGTCCTGTGCCAAAACTCGGCCCTTTTGAAATAGACCAACAAATCAGCAGCTTAGTGTCTATGGTGCGCTTCCGTAAACGGCTTGGCGGGTTGCTACGTTTCTACCATCGGGAAGCCGCATGAGTATTTTGACCTCACGAGAACGCAACTATCAAGGGCTCGGGAATGCGTTGATCGAAGCGGAAGAATGCGTCGGCAGTCTCCACGGGAAGGTGCGATGTCGTAAGCGATTGGGCGGTTTGCTCCGTTATTACCACCGCGCCGCTGCATAGGAGTTCGGGCGCGCAAGCTGGACGGAACGGATGGTCTGGAGGAGAGGTGTGCTCGGGAGCGCCTATCGCAGACCCCGTGCCGCGTCGGCTGGTCTCCGCGAATTTCGAGAACGCCTCTAGGATTCGAGCTTTCCGCTCCGTTCGCGTTTTCGGACACAACGCGATTACCGGTTGTCACGCACATCGCCTGAAGGACCTAGCTTCTTGCGGCGAACAACGCGTTCTTTCTTGCGCGCCTCGCGGCCCAAAGCCTGGGCTTTGACGGCAAGCCTGCGCCGATCGTCGTCAGAGAGCTTGAGATGCTTGCCCCGAAACCCGGCTCGGAACGTCGCGTGTTGGTTTCCCGCGACAAGAGTCACCCGCACGGATCCCGTCACGACCACACTTCGCCAGTGAAACGGAGTGCACCGTCTCCGGATTCCAGTCGAGAACGCGGCTAGTTGGACTCGATCGGAGCGCTCAGGACGTTGGTCCCCCACATCAGCTTGATCTCACCGCTGTCGCCGGAGCCGGACAGCTCGATCGTGAACTGCTCCGTCGCGTCTCCGTCTTTCTTCCACGTGAGCTGGGCTTCGCCTACGTCGCGGCTGGCGTCGTGGGACGTGCCCCACTGCCCGGTCTGGGAGTTGAACACCAGGTGCCACGTGTCTTCGCTCACTCGTTTCGTGAACAAGCTGTACGCGCCCTTCGCGATCGCAGTGCCGGAAACGGTGATGTCGGCCCCGGTAGTGAACGTGGTGGATTGATCCGCGCCTGTGCGCCAAACGGTACCCACGGGGGCTTGGCCGAGCATGTCGCGTGCCCGGAGACTCGGCCGGCCGTAGTCCACGGAAACCTCGCTTCCGCCTATGGTCGCTTTGGATGCGCCGCGGGGAGACTGAGCCCACGCCACGACGCTCACCGCAATGGCAGCGATCGCGACAAGAACAACAAAACGAGTCACTTGGCTGTGCATCGAAGAGATCCTCCTTTATGCCATGCGTAGATGCACGGCTGGCAACCCAGGCATGTTAGATCGGGATGCGGTTCGGACCAAGCGTGGGGTGAGGTCTGGAGCGCTGTGCCTTCCATTTATTCATCCGCGCGCGCCGAACTTGATTAGCGTCGTGTCCAAAAACACAAACGAACTCAAGACCCGCCTGGGCTGCAACAAGCAGGTGCAGATGGCTAAACAGCCTGGAGGGCATAAGTGGCCAGCCCGATGGCCACCACATGGTCGTTGCCCCCAACGACCTCGAGCCGGCAGGTGGCGAGCGTGCGTCCCTTGCGGACGACCTCTCCGATGGCGAGCAGGTCTTCCTGGACTCCCGCCAGCAAGCTCATCTTGAACTCCACCGTCTTGACCATGGAGCCCGGCGAGACCGAACCCACCGCGAAGTTACCCGCCGTGTCCGCCAGCAGACCGATGAGCCCCCCGTGGATGACGCCATGCCTTTCTTCGAACTCGGCCCGAAACGGCAACCGCACGCGCGCCACGCCGTTCTCGCAATAGCTGAGTGTCATGCCCAGGTAGCGGCTGATCGGAGCCGCCTCGAAGAGTTGTTTGAGTTTTTCGAGATGCGCGGGCGTGGAACGTTCCGTCGTTTCACCCACCCGCTGGTGGCGGACACCTTCGGGCAGAGGAACCGGCACCGGCTTGGGTTCATTGCGGGGAGCCGAACGAGGCCGTGCAGCGGCTTTCTTGCTAGCAGGCCTCGAAAGGATGTCTCTCTTCCTTGGTCCTTGCACACGTTACCTCGTGCCAGGCGATGAAAGCGCGACCTCTTAGCTCCCGATGATGGCGGGCTTGCAACAAATGCCGTCCAACGCGAAAGAGGTTTTGCACGAGTCCATGCACGGTCAAGAATTGTTGCGCTTGTCCCGGAGATTTAAACTTCCGCATCTGTCGTTCCCGATGTCGCGTCGGCTCATGCGAGACTTCGGCTCTATTGTTTCCGTACTGGTCGGTGTCGTGGACGACGGAGGGCATGACCTCGCGGTGAGCGGCGCTGTAGCTTTTCAGCTTGTCGGTGACCAACCGCCAGGGCGAGCGAGCTTGCCCCTTCAACAGCTTGCGGAAGAATCGTTTGGCGGCTTTCCGATCACGGCGAGGCTGGACGAGGATATCGAGCACATCACCATCTTGATCTACCGCGCGCCAGAGGTATTGGCGTTTGCCTTGTATCTTTATGAAAACCTCGTCCAGGTGCCACGTGTCACCGAGACGACCCCGTCCTGTGCCAAAACTCGGCCCTTTTGAAATAGGCCATAAATCAGCAGCTTAGTGTCTGTGTTTGCGCCGGGGCCAAGGGCCGTAGGCTTTACAATCGTCTGGCCCGAGGGTGTTATCTTCAGATCCATGATGACGTACCACGTGCAATTCCTACTGCTCGTTCTAGCTGGCTGGGTCAACCGCCAGCAGCAGGATGTGATCGACTACCAGCAAGAGGAGAACCGTGTGCTCCGAGCCGGGCTTCGGGGCAAGCGTCTCAGTCTCTCGGACGACGAGCGGCGCAGGCTCGCGGTCAAGGCCCAGGCTTTGGGCCGCGAGGCACTGGCCCATATTGCGTCCGTTGCCACACCCGCTACGCTTCTGCGCTGGTACCGCTGCCTCATCGCAGCCAAGTACGATGGCAGCAAGAACCGGAGTCCAGGCCGACCTCCGACGGCGAAGGACATCCGTGAGCTCATTGTGCGCGTGGCGCGGGAGAACCCGACGTGGGGATATACGCGCCTGCGAGGCGCACTCAAGAACCTAGGACATGAACTCGGACGCAACACTATCAAGAGGATCCTCGCCGAGCACGGTATCGCTCCTGCGCCGGAGCGGGGCAGGAGCATGTCGTGGAGCACCTTCATCAAGGCTCATTGGGGCGCCATCGCTGCGACAGACCTGTTCACCGTCGAGGTTGTGAACCTGTTCGGGCTCGTCCGCTACCATGTCCTGTTTGTCATCGATATCGCCACTCGCTGCGTGTGCATCGGTGGGATAACGTCGGACCCCAACGGGGAGTGGATGAAGCAGGTGGCAAGAAACCTCACTGACATGTGGGATGGTTTCCTCCTTGGCAAGCGATACCTCATCCACGACCGGGACCCACTATTCACCGAGGCGGTACGTGGGCTCTTGAGAGATTCAGGCGTGAAGCCCCTGCGCCTTCCCGCTAATAGTCCGAATCTGAACGCATATGCGGAAAGATTCGTTCTCTCCATACGTGGAGAGTGTCTCGACCGCTTCGTACCTCTCAGTGAGCGACACCTGCGCACAGCGGTAACCGAATACGTAGTGCACTATCACACAGAACGGAACCACCAAGGTCTCGGCAACGAGCTCCTCACACCTCTGCCGGCAAGCGCGAATGACACTGGCCCCATCGTGTCGCGAGAGCGACTTGGGGGCATTCTCAACTACTACTGCCGTGCCGTGTAGATGGTCGCCGGCGACGGTAGCCCCTCGGCGGGCTCGACCGGCGTAGCGTGGAAACAGCTTCAGGAACATGCTTCGATATTCGCTCTCAACTAGGTGGTCATCTGCATGGTGACGATGAAGCGTTGAAAGTAGCTAACATTGGTCATTGAGGTTGCTCCTAGCTTGTCTGGCGCCTGACGTTTCGTTGACCTGACCCCACGGTTAGTACGGTGATGTCCTAAGATTCCTGTCAAAGAAAAACGATGTATGGTTCCCCGGTCTCACAACCGTTTCGGTGGGATGTCCCGGCCGCTGTTGAATTTGGTCGGGTAGCGGCGGCACCTGTGAATACTCTTAGGCAGCAAACTCATCGCTGTCAAGAGATTTCTAAGTCTACATCGTGAGAGCTGTTTGTCTGAACTCGGCTGTTTATCTTCTGTCATTCCTGCCGGACGACGCGGGATGGCAACCGACGTGTCCGGATCGCTAGCGCCTCGGCGTGTCAGCGGCGCTGTGGTGTCGTGGCGCTGAGACGGACCACCCGTACGCTGACCTGACCCCGTCGTGTCCAAAAATACGAACGAACTCAAGACCTGCATCAGCCGGAGCGTTTCGTATAGACGCGTCTACGCTTGCTTCGCCAAGGGAAGCTAGAACGCTCGGTCATGAGCACGCCGATCCAACCCTACAGAAACCGGGACGGATCCGCGAGCCGGTCCGCAGAAACGGAGAAGTAGATCTTCAGGTCACTTCCCTCGGACAGCGCCCGGTGATGCACCTGCCTGTCGAGATCGAAAACGATTCGGGTGATCTTGGGGTTGGCGCTTTGAAACTGGGCTACGCGCGCGCGATAGACTCCCGCGGCATCGATCGGCACCCGCTGTCGAGGAACGCGGTTGACGGTTGCCGCGAAATCGAACACCAACCTTGGCGGATCGGCCAAGCGAAAGCTAGTGTAGTTGAGTCGGCCGTCCGCTCCCACCGTCACAGTAAGCAACCCTTCGGCGACGGTGTGCGAGACCGAGTCCACGCTCGTTGCCGACCGTACGGGGACACTCGGCGCGCTGACCGGTGTCTGCTCGACAGGCTCGGTAGTAGGCTCGGACTCGACAGTTTCGGTGGCGACGGCATCATCGGTATCGACGATATCGTCAGTGGATGCCGACGTCGTGGTGGTGTCGGTTGGTACTGCCGAGGGGACGGCGGCGATCGGGAGTGCCTCAGCCGGCGAGCCCGCCCCTTCGAACAAGATGGTCAACGCGTGCTCAGTTGCCGAGATCTGATAGAGAACCAGCGAGGACAACCTGATCTCGATCCGCGACAAGCTCTTGTCCCCACCACCGTCCAATCGTGTCGCAATGATGGACTCGACTTCCTGACTTCTGACGACAATGCGATCCGAAATCGCCGTAATGTCGACGCCCGGGAGATCTATGACCAGAGTGAGCGGGTCGGGACTGTAGTGCGTATAGAACAGCGTTCCGCTGGTTTCGAACCAAACCCGCGTCCGAGCCGTCTCCACGTGGTAGCGCACCGCCCGGATGACAGCAGGTTCGACCTCCAGCGGGACTTTCGCCTGGGCGCCGCCCAGGGCGACGCTTGAGAGAAGGATCGCAGGTCCCAGCACTGCGGCCCGAACCCATGACGACCAAGGTCTCATCATTGCCCCTCCTCCAACGGATGGAGCCACTTTTCAAGTCGTTGAAACTTCTCGATTCGCAGAGGGTCGTTGATTTCCTGGCGGAAAACGACCTTCTCCGAGTCAATGGCTTCGATGGTTCCGTCGTACATTCGCTCCCCAGACTGACTTCTTGGATGAGCATGCCGCCCAAGCCAGAAATCCTCTCCTCCGGAGACAAGATGTTCAGCCCCAACGCCAAGCTGATAAAAGGATCTCGCCCGCCCCGAGGGATGTGTCCCGAGGTCCGTGGAAAAAGAACAGCGCCCTCCACTCCGTCATCAGGGTATCATATCAGGCGGCAACCTCCGCGTGTTCGAGAACGTCGCTCAGACGTTGGTAGCTGTCGATGCGTCGTAGTTGAATCTGGCCAGAGGCGATAAGCCCAAACAGCAAAGCGACCGCGGACTCCTCGCTGGAGAACGACGCTTGGATTTTCGTCCGGCGTCGAAACTCGCGGTTGAGATTCTCCAGAGCATTGGTCGTTCGAATCGATTTCCACATGGCACGATGGAATTCGTAGAAGGTCAGCAGCTGATTACCGGCCTCCTCTAGGCTTCGGACGACGGTCGGCGCGAGAGGCGTCCACTTGGCGACGAGCTCGTCATAGGCTTTGCGAGCATCGACCTCGTCCTGTGCCAAAACTCGGCCCTTTTGAAATAGGCCATAAATCAGCAGCTTAGTGTCTGTGTTTGCGCCGGGGCCAAGGGCCGTAGGCTTTACAATCGTCTGGCCCGAGGGTGTTATCTTCAGGTCCATGATGACGTACCACGTGCAATTCCTACTGCTCGTTCTAGCTGGCTGGGTCAACCGCCAGCAGCAGGATGTGATCGACTACCTGCAAGAGGAGAACCGTGTGCTCCGAGCCGGGCTTCGGGGCAAGCGTCTCAGTCTCTCGGACGACGACCGGCGCAGGCTCGCGGTCAAGGCCCAGGCTTTGGGCCGCGAGGCGCTGGCCCAGATTGCGTCCGTTGCCACACCCGCTACGCTTCTGCGCTGGTACCGCCACCTCATCGCAGCCAAGTACGATGGCAGCAAGAACGGAGTCCAGGCCGACCTCCGACGGCGAAGGACATCCGTGAGCTCATTGTGCGCGTGGCGCGGGAGAACCCGACGTGGGGATATACGCGCCTGCGAGGCGCACTCAAGAACCTAGGACATGAACTCGGACGCAACACTATCAAGAGGATCCTCGCCGAGCACGGTATCGCTCCTGCGCCGGAGCGGGGCAGGAGCATGTCGTGGAGCACCTTCATCAAGGCTCATTGGGGCGCCATCGCTGCGACAGACCTGTTCACCGTCGAGGTTGTGAACCCGTTCGGGCTCGTCCGCTACCATGTCCTGTTTGTCATCGATATCGCCACTCGCTGCGTGTGCATCGGTGGGATAACGTCGGACCCCAACGGGGAGTGGATGAAGCAGGTGGTAAGAAACCTCACTGACATGTGGGATGGTTTCCTCCTTGGCAAGCGATACCTCATCCACGACCGGGACCCGCTATTCACCGAGGCGGTACGTGGGCTGTTGAGAGATTCAGGCGTGAAGCCCCTTCGCCTTCCCGCTAATAGTCCGAATCTGAACGCATATGCGGAAAGATTCGTTCTCTCCATACGTCGAGAGTGTCTCGACCGCTTCGTACCTCTCAGTGAGCGACACCTGCGGACAGCAGTAACCGAATACGTCGTGCACTATCACACAGAACGGAACCACCAAGGTCTCGGCAACGAGCTCCTCACACCTCTGCCGGCAAGCGCGAATGACGCTGGCCCCATCGTGTCGCGAGAGCGACTTGGGGGCATTCTCAACTACTACTGCCGTGCCGCGTAGATGGTCGCCGGCGACGGTAGCCCCTCGGCGGGCTCGACCGGCGTAGCGTGGAAACAGCTTCAGGAACATGCTTCGATATTCGCTCTCGACTAGGTGGTCATCTGCATGGTGACGACCCGTCCGCCCAAGACGATTGTAAAGCCCACGGCCCTTGGCCCGGTCGCAAACACAGACACTAAGCTGCTGATTTATGGCCTATTTCAAAAGGGCCGAGTTTTGGCACACGACGGGATGCATTGGTACAACACGCAACGACTCTTGGAGCCGATCGGAAATGTCCCCCGTGGGCTTTACAATCGTCTGGCCCGAGGATGTTATCTTCAGATCCATGATGACGTATTACGTGCAATTCCTACCGCTCGTTCTGACTGGGTCAACCGCCAGCGGCAGGATGTGATTGACCTGCGTGATAAACTCTGGTCCATTCATGCTACTGATTGCCAAACTTATCGACTACTACTCCGTTGTCGTCATCGTCGCGGTGATCCTCAGCTGGCTTCAGCTCCCGCCGAGCAACCAGGTAGTTCGCATCACCCGGATGTTGACCGAGCCGGCTCTGGCACCGATTCGTAGGCTGGTGCCGTCGGCGGCGGGGATCGACTTCTCGCCGTTGATTCTGCTTGTCCTCCTTCAGATTCTGAAGGGCGCGTTGATCTAGCGCTGTTACTATATACTACTCTTGGTCTCTAGGCTTCTGTTTCCTCAACGTTACAAGCGAGCAGTTGACGCGGCGTGGACGGTGGGGCCCGCGACAACCATTGAGCAGAGCTACCCTTTGGGCGGGTCGTCACCATGCAGGTGACCACCTAGTTGAGAGCGAATATCGAAGCGTATTGTTTGGAGAATCGGAACCGCAAAAACTCAACGTCGTGACCGGTCCCCGCGGTGTTCCGGCCCGGAACGAATCACCATCGGTCGCGCCGCAAACGTTGATCGGGGCGAAAACGATCATCAGCGGTGAGTTGAACACCAGCGAGGTGCTCCAGATCGAAGGGCGGGTGGAAGGCAAGATCAAGAGCAGCGGAATGGTTGTGATCGGAGAAGTCGGTCGAGTGAAAGCGAAGATCGAGGCGGCCAACGTCTCGATACGTGGCAAGCTAGAGGGCGACTGCACGGCAAGCGACAAAGTTGAGCTCACCCGCACCGGAAAGGTGTTCGGAAATCTCCGCGCCCCACGCATCGCGGTTGCCGAAGGAGCCATCTTCCAGGGGGCGGGCCAAATGACGGTCAACGAGGAACGCTCCGCTCCTGCTGAACCAGAGGTTGCTGAACCAGAGGTTGCTGAGCCAGAGGCTGCTGAACCGGAGGCTGCTGAACCGGAGGCTGCTGAGCCGGAGGCTGCTGAGCCGGAGGCCGTTGAGCCGGAGGTCGTTGAGCCGGAGGTCGTTGAGCCGGAGGTCGACGATGGCGATTCGCAATCCAGGGAGTCGCAGCCATGATGGTCGTCTGGTCAAAATACTTGAACGCCCAGCGGGTCAGCAGTTTGCACCTTTCCAAGGGCTGCTTGAATCCGGCATCGCGGTCGGATACGTATTCCTTCCGGGTGCGCAGTTCGTTGCCTGCAAGCTCGCCCCGCAGCCGATTTGGGCCAGCCGTGCGCACCCCCGGTGGGCCTGTCGCTCGCCACCCGCAGCCCAGGGGTCGGAAGCCAGCCCTGCGGCGCGAAATACCCTCGCTTCTGCGCGGATTCCAAGGGCGTCTAAGCTGCTGATTTGTGGTCTATTTCAAAAGGGCGAGTTTTGGCACAGGACGGGGTTGGCCCTGCTCATGTTCCGTATCAGCTCACGTATTTCGCCATCCGCGCTGCACGAGAACTGGCACGTCGTCCGGAGGTACGAGCTAGAGCCAAAGAGACATTAACCAACGCCACACGTGTGTTTAACGAGGAGGTCAAACCCCGCGTCAAGGACGCCTGGCGGGACGCACAGCCAGACATCGAGCACGCCAAGGCCAGACTCAAGCGGTTTGCCCAGAAGCTGCGAGACGAGTACCGTAAGGGACGCGACGGCGAATAGACGTTATCCCGCTGGCTGCGTATTCCGGGGCATCGTGAACGCAGATTCCAGCCGAAGGTGAACATCCATTCCAAAGCATCGTGAACACGGATTCCGGGGATCGTGAACATGGATTCCGGGGAAGGTGAACACGGATTCCAGGCAACGTGAACGCCGGTTCCGGCATCGCGAACGCTCATCGATAGCACGTTTCAAGGCACTCTAGGTCGTACCCGGAAGGAGGACGATCTAGGAAATGGCAGCTAAGAGGTTATCGATGAGAAAAATACGAGAGGTTCTAAGGTTAAAGTACGAGCTGGGTTTGACTCACCGCACGATCGCAAAGGCACTTCGCGTGGCGGTTGGAACGGTGAGTGAGTACCTGGCCAAGGCGAAGAAGGGTGGTCTGAGCTGGCCGCTCCCGGAGGAGCTGAGCGACGGGGAGCTGGAGGCAGGGCTGTTTCCGCCGCCGGGCTCGTCTGGCGCACGGCCGGGTCTGGACTATGCCCACATCCACGAGGAGCTGAGGCGTCACCGAGAGCTGACGTTGCTGCAGCTGTGGGTGGAGTACGCGGAGAATAAGCCGGGAGCGTACGGCTACAGCCGTTATTGCGAGCTGTACGGTCAGTGGAAGAAGAAGCTGAACCCGACGATGCGTTCTCGAACCAGAAGTTTCCCAAATCGTACATGCGCGATACTGCTGACTTATGGTCTATTTCAAAAGGGCCGAGTTTTGGCACAGGACGAGGTCGGCTATGGCAAGCCACCAACGGCGCACCGCTTCAAGAAGGGCCAGTCCGGGAATCCGCGCGGCCGACCGAAGGGCGCGAAGTCCCGCAAGCCCGTGCGGCCTGAAGAGCGGCTGAAGGCCATCGTGCTCGAAGAAGCCTATCGCACGATCACCGTCCGCGACGGAGACCGCACCGTTACGCTGCCGACTGCACAGGTAATCATCCGCTCACTGGCCGTCGAGGCCGCCAAGGGCAAGCCTCGCGCCCAACGGCTCTTTACCGAGATGCTGACCTCGATCGAGCGAGAGAAGATGAAGATATGCGACAAGTTCGTCCAAGTAGCTATGGACCACAAAATCGCTGGGGAAGAGGAACTCAAGCGCCGTGAACGGCTCGGCATCACCGATGCCGAGCCGCTCCTGCCGCATCCCGATGATATCAAGCTCGACCTGCGGGCCGGCACCGCGCGCATCGTCGGTCCTATGACGAAGGAGGAGAACGTCGTCTACGATCTTTGGGTCGCGCAAGAGCAAGAATTGCTGGCGAAACTTGAGAAGCTGGAGGAAGAATTCAAAGTCGCCAAAAAAAATGCGGTGAGGAAAAAACTTAGGAACGAGATCGACCTGACAGCGGCGAGGCTGTGGGAGGTCATCGCGAACCCGCCCGAGCAGATCGGCATAGGTTGAACTGTTGTTGCTGTTTCTGCAGGAGATGTATGACGGCGGGGCATCTCGGGCGGGACCCTGGAGCGCCCAAACCTGCGGGGGCAAGTATGACAGTGTTTCAGTGTTCGGTCGACGGATTTCGGTGAATCGCCCAGCACGAGCTTTGTCTCGACGCCAAAGCACGTTCGCAAGATTCTTGACGAAACGAAAATAACAGAAGTTACTATGGAGCACCGTACCCCGGAGATTAAGGGCGCATTGTGGTGGCTCGAACGGAGAGCGAAGGGCTTTGCGCGTTGGATCGAGCACTCGGGCGGGTATTGTCAAATTGAGCTGGTGACTGACAGAATGGTCCAATGAAGACCGATGCGCCAAGCTACCACGGCTATCGATTTCCACCGGAAATCATCAGCCACGCCGTCTGGCTCTACCACCGATTCTGCGTGAGCTTTCGAAACGTCGAAGAGTTGCTCGCTCAGCGAGGCATCACGGTTTCTTACGAAGCGGTCCGACTGTGGTGCATTAAGTTCGGGCCGGAATACGCTCGGCGACTGAAGCGTCGGCAGGGTCGTCTCGGTGACACATGGCACCTGGACGAGGTCTTCATAAAGATACAAGGTGAACGCCAATACCTCTGGCGCGCGGTAGACCAAGATGGTGATGTAATCGATATCCTCGTCCAGCCTCGCCGTGATCAGAAAGCCGCCAAACGATTCTTCCGCAAGCTGTTGAAGGGGCAAGGCCGTCCGCCCTGGCAGCTGGTCACCGACAAACTGAGAAGCTACAGCGCCGCTCACCGCGAGGTCATGCCGTCCGTCGTCCACGACACTGACCAGTACAGAAACAACCTAGCCGAAGTCTCGCACGAACCGACGCGACAACGGGAACGACAGATGCGGAAGTTTAAAGCTCCTGGGCAGGCGCAACGATTCTTGACCGTGCATGGACTCGTGCAAAATCTCTTTCGCGTCGGACGGCATTTGTTGCAAGCGCATCATCATCGGGAGCTACGAGACCGCGCTTTCATCGTCTGGCAGGAGGTAACCTGTGCCGTCCGATGAGAGCAAAGGAAGTCAGCTCGACGCGATAGGTTCGCTCGCTCAACGTCAACTTGACAATACCCACCAAAGAGATGGCGATGAGGGGCCTATTCCTGCCTGAAAGCCAGTTTGACGATACCCTGGAAGCGCTGCGCGAGAAGAAGAACCTGGTGCTACAGGGGCCACCCGGCGTTGGCAAGACATTTGTAGCGAGGCGCCTCGCGAGGGCGCTGATCCGAACCGACGATCCGCAGCGTATCGAGATGATCCAGTTTCACCAGTCCTATTCGTTCAGGCCAACGGCGAAAGGAACCTTCGAACTCAAGTACGGCATTTTCCATCAGTTCTGCATGAGGGCTCAGCGGGACGAAGGCAAGAATGGATCCTACGTGTTCATCATCGACGAGATCAACAGAGGCAATCTGAGCAAGATCTTCGGCGAGCTGATGATGCTTGTTGAGCCTGATAAGCGTGGACGGGCGTTCTCGATTCCACTTTTTTGCGGATCACAGGTAGTAACTACTGTGTTGGTATTTTGTACGCTGGCTTAGGCAGGAGAGACTTCCTTGATCCGTCCAGTGACACAATCATAGACAAAGCCGCGGACTTGATCCTTGTAGCAGATAAAGGGATTGGCCTGAACGCGGGACATGGATTGACGAACATCCTGTTCTAGATCCCTGAACGCCTCCAACGCAAAGGATGGGCGCAAGCCGGTATCAGCTTCGATGGAGTCTTTAACGTCGTCATCACGGAAGGTGAGCATCCCGCAGTCTGTGTGGTGAATCAGCATGATTACTTGAGTGCCCAACAGTCGTTGGGAAATTACTAGTGACCGGATGGCATCGTCGCTTACGACGCCGCCCGCATTGCGTATCACGTGAGCGTCGCCTTCCTGAAGACCCAGGATCCGGTGAAGATCCAGGCGTGCGTCCATACAGGCCAAGACAGCCAGCTTACGTTCCGGCGGCAGTGGTAGGTTGCCTTTGTCGAAACTTTGTGCATAGCGGGTGTTATTGTTAAGCACTTCGTCAATCACACTCATTTGACCTCCTTACAACGTTCTCAAGCTAGATCCCAAGATGGCACTCCGTTCGAAGCCGCGACCGGTTCCTTCTGCTGCGACGGCCTGGCTTTATCAACTTCGTTGGGACCGAACAGTCCTCTCCTTCAAGACGAACACCGGCGGGGCTCGACCGAATCGGCGAGGGTCGGTCCAGGATACCGTTGCGTCCGACGACCAGCGTCAGCCCTGGCCCAGGGGAGAGAGCAAGCTCAGCGCTCGGTCCGATACCGCGAAAACCTTGAACGCGCACGGCGTCGATGTACGCGCGAGCGGGGTCTTCCGGTTCAGCGGATTTGGTGGCGGGCGCAGCCGGCGTTTTGCCGCCGAGGCATGCCTCGACCTCGCCGAGGAGCGCCGCGAGCACGAGCTCTCTTGCCGTCTCGGACAGGACGACATCCTGCTGGAGGCGTTCGAGGACGTCTGAGTGGAGTTTCTCGGCCACGGCAACTGGATTCTAAGTCGGCGCCGTTCAGAATTCGAATGGAGGAACTCACTCGGCCCTTCTTTGCTGCCGAAGAGCGACATTCTCGAGAGCCAGCTCACGACGAGCCTTGAAGGCAGAGATGAGAGCGGGAACCAACGACGAAATCATGTCGGCATGGTGCTGGCAGACCGGAGATTAATCAAGTTCGGTGCGCGCGGATGAATAAATAGAAGGCACAACTCGTTGCGCAGGACCAACTCCTCATCCACGGACCCTGAGATGTAGCTCACCATGGTATTCCAGTCCATCGCGACCCCTTCCGCTGAACTGGAATACGTATCCGACCGCGATGGCGGATTCAAGCGGTCTTTGGAAAGATGCAAACTGTTGACCCGCTGGGCGTTCGAGTATTTTGACCAGACGGAGGTCTGCTCGGGATCGTCTATCGCAGATCCAATACACGCGTCGGCTGGTATCCGGGAATTTCGAGAACGTGTGCTCCGCAAAAAGTCGGTCCAGCTGTACGCGATCTTTTTTTGCGGATCACAAGCCCATGACCCGGCAGGCTTTGGATGGATGTTGTCCAAGAACGATTAGAAACCCTTTTGGAGTGCAGTACAATTGAAAGTGAGGAGGGCACGATGCACTTCAATATCAAGGCGCTGGCATTGACTTCTAGTGTGATCTGGGGAGGGGCGCTGCTGTTTGTGGGCCTCGCCAACCTGGTCTGGACCGATTACGGCCAAGCTTTTCTGAACCTCATGGCATCGGTGTATCCCGGCTACGATGCGGCGGCCTCAATCGGGCAAGTGATGCTGATGACTGTCTATGGACTCGTGGACGGGGCGGTCGCGGGACTCATCTTCGGATGGCTTTACAATCGTTTGGCCGCCGGGGCCCGCTCGGCGTAGCGTGAAAACAGCTTCAGGCACACGCTTCGATATTCGCTCTCGACTAGGTGGTCATCTGCATGGTGACGACCCGCCCGCCCGAGACGATTGTAAAGCCCATGGCTGTGCCTCACCATCGCCAATATTCTGCGAGAACATGGCATCGAGCCCGCGCCGGAGCGAGGTGAGCGGACGCCGTGGCGCACGTTTCTCGCTGCCCGTCCTGTGCCAAAACTCGGCCCTTTTGAAATAGGCCATAAATCAGCAGCTTAGTGTCTGTGTTTGCGCCGGGGCCAAGGGCCGTAGGCTTTACAATCGTCTGGCCCGAGGGTGTTATCTTCAGATCCATGATGACGTACCACGTGCAATTCCTACTGCTCGTTCTAGCTGGCTGGGTCAACCGCCAGCAGCAGGATGTGATCGACTACCAGCAAGAGGAGAACCGTGTGCTCCGAGCCGGGCTTCGGGGCAAGCGTCTCAGTCTCTCGGACGACGAGCGGCGCAGGCTCGCGGTCAAGGCCCAGGCTTTGGGCCGCGAGGCGCTGGCCCAGATTGCGTCCGTTGCCACACCCGCTACGCTTCTGCGCTGGTACCGCCACCTCATCGCAGCCAAGTACGATGGCAGCAAGAACCGGAGTCCAGGCCGACCTCCGACGGCGAAGGACATCCGTGAGCTCATTGTGCGCGTGGCGCGGGAGAACCCGACGTGGGGATATACGCGCCTGCGAGGCGCACTCAAGAACCTAGGACATGAACTCGGACGCAACACTATCAAGAGGATCCTCGCCGAGCACGGTATCGCTCCTGCGCCGGAGCGGGGCAGGAGCATGTCGTGGAGCACCTTCATCAAGGCTCATTGGGGCGCCATCGCTGCGACAGACCTGTTCACCGTCGAGGTTGTGAACCCGTTCGGGCTCGTCCGCTACCATGTCCTGTTTGTCATCGATATCGCCACTCGCTGCGTGTGCATCGGTGGGATAACGTCGGACCCCAACGGGGAGTGGATGAAGCAGGTGGCAAGAAACCTCACTGACATGTGGGATGGGTTCCTCCTTGGCAAGCGATACCTCATCCACGACCGGAACCCGCTATTCACCGAGGCGGTACGTGGGCTGTTGAGAGATTCAGGCGTGAAGCCCCTGCGCCTTCCCGCTAATAGTCCGAATCTGAACGCATATGCGGAAAGATTCGTTCTCTCCATACGTCGAGAGTGTCTCGACCGCTTCGTACCTCTCAGTGAGCGACACCTGCGGACAGCGGTAACCGAATACGTAGTGCACTATCACACCGAACGGAACCACCAAGGTCTCGGCAACGAGCTCCTCACACCTCTGCCGGCAAGCGCGAATGACACTGGCCCCATCGTGTCGCGAGAGCGACTTGGGGGTATTCTCAACTACTACTGCCGTGCCGCGTAGATGGTCGCCGGCGACGGTAGCCCCTCGGCGGGCTCGACCGGCGTAGCGTGGAAACAGCTTCAGGAACACGCTTCGATATTCGCTCTCGACTAGGAGGTCATCTGCATGGTGACGACCCGCCCGCCCAAGACGATTGTAAAGCCCACGGCCCTTGGCCCGGTCGCAAACACAGACACTAAGTTGCTGATTTATGGCCTATTTCAAAAGGGTCGAGTTTTGGCACAGGACGGGGAACAACGCGTCCTTTCTCGAGCACGTTATTGCGTCGGTGGCCCGGCAGCGACAGAGTGCAGAATCTCCACCGAGGCGAAGACGAGTTCGCAGGACCTCAACTCCCATGGCTGTCTGCCCGTCAATACGCGATCTCCTTTTTTGCGGGTCACAGGCGGATGAATAAATAGAAGGCACAGGCTGAGCGAATACCTCAAAAATCCTTTAACACTTCCTCCGGGTGCTTCGACGCGTCCACGTTTGGATAAGCCTTCACAATCTTTCCTTCTCCGTCGATGAGAAAGCTGATCCGGTTCGCGTATTGGGCGTCGGCACTGTCGCAGGCGCCATAGATCAAGCCCACCGCACGGTCGGTATCGCAAAGCAGTGGGAAATTGAAGTCAAACTTCTTCGCGAAGGCGGCGTTTTCCTCCACGCTATCGAAGCTGATGCCGAGAACCTGAATGCCGTTATCGTTGTAGTACTGGATTCGATCGCGGAACCCGCGGCCCTCGATAGTTCACCCCGGGGTGTCGGCCTTGGGATAGAACCACAAGACCACATGTTTGCCTACGAAATCAGAAAGCTTGACGGTATTCCCGGTGTGATCTTGAACCGAAAAGTCCGGCGCTTGGCTCCCGGCTTCTAGCATTCTTACCTCCAGTGCGTCCCATTGTAGACCGTTAGACCAGAGGGAGTCTTTTTTCCGGTGCTTCCGCCGTTAAGTGTTGGTGAGATGACGCTAAGACGTTACAGTGCATAAAGTTACAGCCGAATTATTACACTCGACACGCCGCTGCTTGAGCCGATCCGCTCGGGACGGCTACGGGACTTCGCGCCAGCTTACACCTATACCCCTGAGTAGAGCCGACGCCGATCCTCGAAACGTCCTACATGAAGACGACCCAAGCATCCTGGTTGCAGACAGCTCGCTAATCTCACGCGCTCAAGTTTATGGAAGGGACAGGATGCCAGGCTCCCGAGCGGAAACCTAGGTCCAGGCCCGGGCCGCGCCTGGACCAGAACGTGTCAGCCCGCTGCGCCGCGGTAGCCCCGGCCTCGATTCTAGGTCCTCTAGAGACGAGAGCGCGAACAAACGACCAAATCATGCCGGCATGGTCCCGGCAGACCGGAGACTAATCAAGTTCGGTGCGCGCGGATGAATAAATAGAAGGCACAATGTGATCGACTACCTGCAAGAGGAGAACCGTGTGCTCCGAGCCGGGCTTCGGGGCAAGCGTCTCAGGCTCTCGGACGACGACCGGCGCAGGCTCGCGGTCAAGGCCCAGGCTTTGGGCCGCGAGGCGCTGGCCCAGATTGCGTCCGTTGCCACACCCGCTACGCTTCTGCGCTGGTACCGCCACCTCATCGCAGCCAAGTACGATGGCAGCAAGAACCGGAGCCCAGGCCGACCTCCGACGGCGAAGGACATCCGTGAGCTCATTGTGCGCGTGGCGCAGGAGAACCCGACGTGGGGATATACGCGCCTGCGAGGCGCACTCAAGAACCTAGGACATGAACTCGGACGCAACACCATCAAGAGGCTCCTCGCCGAGCACGGTATCGCGCCTGCCCCGGAGCGGGGCAGGGCGCATGTCGTGGAGCACCTTCATCAAGGCTTATTGGGGCGCCATCGCTGCGACAGACCTGTTCACCGTCGAGGTTGTGAACCCGTTCGGGCTCGTCCGCTACCATGTCCTGTTTGTCATCGATATCGCCACTCGCTGCGTGTGCATCGGTGGGATAACGTCGGACCCAAACGGGGGGTGCAGTCGCATGGACGGGGCCTAGTGATCGGTTTCGCCGCCGACCCCAATTATCGAGCGTACCTCGATGGCCTCAACGTAATCTTCTTGAACGCCGTCTTCCGCAGCCCCGCGAGAGCACGACCGCCAGTGCTGAGGCGGTAGAAAATAGAGACCCTCGATGCGACTGCGCCTCGGTAGTTTTTGGCCACAGAACCGCGCTCCCGTACCCGCGCGCCGGGACATTTCGGATTAGAGGTCGTCTGGTCAAAATACTCGAACGCCCAGCGGGTCAGCAGTTTGCACCTTTCCAAGGGCTGCTTGAATCCGGCATCGCGGTCGGATACGTATTCCTTCCGGGTGCGTAGTTCGTTGCCGGCAAGCTCGCCCCGCAGCCGATTTGAGCCGGCCGTGCGCACCCCCGGTGGGCCTGTCGCCCGCCACCCCGCAGCCCAGGGGTCGGAAGCCAGCCCTGCGGCGCGAAATACCCTGGATTCTGCGCGGATTCCAAGGGCGTCTAAGCTTCTGATTTGCGGTCTATTTCAAAAGGGCCGAGTTTTGGCACAGGACGGGGTGTGCTCCGCAAAAAGTCTATCCGGCGTTGATTGCACGTTTTAGGCCTACTATGGTCGGCTGCTTTTAGCCGATCTTTTTTTGCGGATCACAACAGATCGGAAGACAGCCCTGCGGCGCGAAATACCCTCGATTCTGAGCGGATTCCAAGGGCGTCTAAGCTGTTGATTTGTGGTCTATTTCAAAAGGGCCGAGTTTTGGCACAGGACGGGATACTTGCGTGAGAGCCGAGCGGCACCGATTCGCCGATAAGTTTCCGCCTCTGAGAGATGCAACACGTCGGTGCAATAGCGAAACATCGATGGCATGGCTTCGGTGGCATATAGACGCCGTGCATCGACCTCGGCGATGTGTGCGACGAGCATCGCTTCGACCCGCCGCGAGCTTTGCAAAACATCCGACAGTCGGACCAGAAGCTCGTCATCCGATAGCGATTTCAATTCGTTTTGTATGTCCATGCGCTTTTATAACATGGACTTTTTCGACGCTCTGTGCTCGCCCGGTTCGCGCGCAAGCACGTCAAGACGTCTTCGAAGTCTCCCCAAGCAAGCAAGCGCGACTATCGCTTCGCTGTCGCGTGCACACAGGCACTTACGATCGCACTCGCCGATTCTTTCGATTTGCTTTGAAAAAGCTGGCAAGCACGAAGGATCTTTTTTTGGCGTGACGTCCTTTTCAAAAAACGCACGCACTCCCTTCCGATACAGACTCGCACCACGGTCGCTGCAACACCACGATGCAACACGGGGGGATTGAACCCGGACGTTCGCCGCGGCCTATCCGGGGCTACGCTCGCAACGCGATGGGGCGGTGAGTCACTAAAAGTGAGTATGGGGCAAGCGACCATCGTGCCGAAGCCTACCGACTACGATTCCCGGAGCTATCCCGAGCTCTTCGGCAAAAGTCTGCGCGCTGCTCGCCGAGAATGTATCGCTCTCGGGTTAACAAAGCGCTGTAACGTAGGCTCATTTCTCCACGGGAACGACCAGCATCTGGTCCCCGTTCCGGTTAGAAGAGCTCCCGACCTTCGGCCGACCAGACCGGGTGCTCGCCGCCGTCGGGCGAGATCGGCCGCTTGCTTCCAGGACCAGGGTACGGGACTACGCCGAGTGGGGCTTCAGCGATCGTGGATGAGCATGTCAACGGCGTAGCTTGCGATCCAGTGGGTGCCCACGTAGTCTGCATCGTACATCGACTCGAACCCTTTGCTCGCTTGAAACCTGGCAATGCCCTGGAACGCTTCCCGCCTCGGGTCTTCCTCGGGGAGCGCGTTGGCGATGCGCTCCAGGGCGGCCGCCCTCAAGAAAGCAAGCCCGATGAGATGGGACTGGGCGCCCTTGAGACGTCGTTCCTCATCGCGATCGGACTCGTCATCCGATTCGGGATCGGATTCCGACTCCGCCTCGGCGCTTTCCGGGGGCGGCGGAGTAAATTCCGGCCGGGGCAAGTAAGGTATTGTCAAGTTGACGTTGAGCGAGCGAACCTATCGCGTCGAGCTGACTTCCTTTGCTCTCATCGGACGGCACAGGTTACCTCCTGCCAGACGATGAAAGCGCGGTCTCGTAGCTCCCGATGATGATGCGCTTGCAACAAATGCCGTCCGACGCGAAAGAGATTTTGCACGAGTCCATGCACGGTCAAGAATCGTTGCGCCTGCCCAGGAGCTTTAAACTTCCGCATCTGTCGTTCCCGTTGTCGCGTCGGTTCGTGCGAGACTTCGGCTAGGTTGTTTCTGTACTGGTCAGTGTCGTGGACGACGGACGGCATGACCTCGCGGTGAGCGGCGCTGTAGCTTCTCAGTTTGTCGGTGACCAGCTGCCAGGGCGGACGGCCTTGCCCCTTCAACAGCTTGCGGAAGAATCGTTTGGCGGCTTTCTGATCACGGCGAGGCTGGACGAGGATATCGATTACATCACCATCTTGGTCTACCGCGCGCCAGAGGTATTGGCGTTCACCTTGTATCTTTATGAAGACCTCGTCCAGGTGCCATGTGTCACCGAGACGACCCTGCCGACGCTTCAGTCGTCGAGCGTATTCCGGCCCGAACTTAATGCACCACAGTCGGACCGCTTCGTAAGAAACCGTGATGCCTCGCTGAGCGAGCAACTCTTCGACGTTTCGAAAGCTCACGCAGAATCGGTGGTAGAGCCAGACGGCGTGGCTGATGATTTCCGGTGGAAATCGATAGCCGTGGTAGCTTGGCGCATCGGTCTTCATTGGACCATTCTGTCAGTCACCAGCTCAATTTGACAATACCTATCAAGAGGATCCTCGCCGAGCACGGTATCGCTCCTGCGCCGGAGCGGGGCAGGAGCATGTCGTGGAGCACCTTCATCAAGGCTCATTGGGGCGCCATCGCTGCGACAGACCTGTTCACCGTCGAGGTTGTGAACCCGTTCGGGCTCGTCCGCTACCATGTCCTGTTTGTCATCGATATCGCCACTCGCTGCGTGTGCATCGGTGGGATAACGTCGGACCCCAACGGGGAGTGGATGAAGCAGGTGGCAAGAAACCTCACTGACATGTGGGATGGGTTCCTCCTTGGCAAGCGATACCTCATCCACGACCGGGACCCGCTATTCACCGAGGCGGTACGTGGGCTGTTGAGAGATTCAGGCGTGAAGCCCCTGCGCCTTCCCGCTAATAGTCCGAATCTGAACGCATATGCGGAAAGATTCGTTCTCTCCATACGTCGAGAGTGTCTCGACCGCTTCGTACCTCTCAGTGAGCGACACCTGCGGACAGCGGTAACCGAATACGTAGTGCACTATCACACCGAACGGAACCACCAAGGTCTCGGCAACGAGCTCCTCACACCTCTGCCGGCAAGCGCGAATGACACTGGCCCCATCGTGTCGCGAGAGCGACTTGGGGGCATTCTCAACTACTACTGCCGTGCCGCGTAGATGGTCGCCGGCGACGGTAGCCCCTCGGCGGGCTCGACCGGCGTAGCGTGGAAACAGCTTCAGGAACACGCTTCGATATTCGCTCTCGACTAGGTGGTCATCTGCATGGTGACGACCCGCCCGCCCAAGACGATTGTAAAGCCCACGGCCCTTGGCCCGGTCGCAAACACAGACACTAAGTTGCTGATTTATGGCCTATTTCAAAAGGGTCGAGTTTTGGCACAGGACGGGGTACGAGACTCTCAAGAAGTGGCCTGATTCCACCAGATTTCTGGATTGCCCATCGGTTATACCAAGCGGTCATATTCGACGGCTCCGTACCCAGTGGACTATTCTCGAGGGCAATGAAATATCTCGGATTTGCCGCCGCCTTGATTCTGCTGCTTGTGCACATCTGGTTCTGGGATGCTTCGCCGCCGACGATCAACTGGAGCGGTCCGGAGTTTTTCGGAGAAGGCTCCGAGCTGGAGCTTACCGTGCATGACGAGGGGAGAGGACTGCGTAGCATCTCGGTCGAGGTGAGGCAGCATGGAAACCTCGAGACTGTTTTCTCCCGTGCGTACCCCACGAGCTGGCTTCCCTGGCAGAAACGTCCGGTACGGGAGGAGATTGTCATCGATGCCAATAACCTGAGGGAGAAGGCCTCACTGCAAGAAGGGGAGTTCGAAATCGCGGTGGCGGTCGCCGATCAAGCAAACCTCTGGATCTTCCAAAGGCAGGTGGTGGATGTGCGCGCTCTCACCCTCGACCTGACGCCGCCGGGCATCGAAGTGCTTTCGAGTCAACACTACCTGCGACAAGGGGGCTCCGAGTCCGTTATTTACCGCGTATCGGAGGGTGATGGAGCTTCGGGGGTTCGGGTCGGGAATCGTGTTTTCTCAGGATTTCCCCTCGGTGGTCAACCCGAAGGCACTCATGTGTGCCTTTTTGCTCTGCCCTACGACGAGTCACCCGACGCCCCCATCGTCGCATGGGCCGAAGACCGTGCCGGAAACGGCAGTGAGACGGGCTTTTGGATCAAGACGTTTCCGGGCGAGTTCCGCCAGCGCCGTATCGAAGTGAGCGATCGCCTCATTGAAGAAATCGCATCGAAGATCCTGTCTCATACGAGGGATATCGAAGAAGGGCAGACACCGCGGGAGACCTTCCTGGCCATCAACAGCGAGCTGCGCTCGATCACGCAGGAGCGTATCGACGAGATAACCTCGACCTCGAAATCGAGCCGCCTGTGGAACGAACCGTTCCAGCAGCTCAGCAACTCTCAAGTGGAGTCTTGGTTCGCCGATCGCCGTAGCTACTACTACCATGGCGAGGAGGTCGACCAGCAGACCCACTTGGGATTCGATCTGGCCTCGCTTGCGCGCAGTCCGGTGCAGGCAGCCAACAGTGGAGAGGTAGTCTTTGCGGACTACCTTGGCATATACGGGAACTGCGTCATCCTGGATCACGGTCTAGGGCTTTTCTCACTCTACGGACATCTCAGTAGCATCGACGTGAACAACGGCCAGTCCGTGTCGAAAAGTCAGACACTGGGCCGGACCGGGACGACGGGTCTTGCCATGGGAGACCACCTGCACTTTTCGATTTTGCTTCAGGGTATTCAGGTGACTCCACTCGAATGGTGGGACCCCAAGTGGGTGCGGGAGCACGTGCTGCTGCGGATGGCTGTGCTCCGCAAAAAGTCGATCCAGCGTTGATTGGGTGCTTCCGCCATTAAGTGTTGGTGAGATGACGTCGCCCGTGGCTTCAGACAGCGCGGGAACTCAGAAGGTGAGTTGCGACTGCGGACGGCTAAGAGATCTACCGCAGCAAGTGCGCCGGTAGCCCTCGTAGACACGCCTCTGGTGCCGGATGCGGCCGGCGTAGAGAGGATTGGTCAGCCAGGCAGTGGAGGTGTCCGCGACGGAACGGCAGCCCGCCTGTCCGGGTTCCATCCGCGGCGAAGCGTTGCTTGGTGCGCAGTCCCAGATGGTCTGCCTCGGCCTTCACCTGCCGGAGCGTTCCGTGCTTCCGGTACAGCGCATAGAGCGTCCGGACCGTTTCGGCCTCAGCCTCGTTGATGCGCAGCGTGCGCTCGTCCTTCTCATAGCCGAGCGGCACGCGGCCGCCCATCCATAGTCCCTTGCGCTTGGAGGCAGCGACCTTATCGCGGATCCGCTCGGCCGTGACCTCGCGTTCGAATTGCGCGAAGGACAGCAGCATATGCAGCGTCAGTCGTCCCATGCTGGTCGCGGTGTTGAAGGACTGAGTCACCGAGACGAAAACCACGCCGGCCGCCTCGAGCCGTTCGACGAGCTTCGCAAAGTCGGAGAGGGAACGGGTCAGCCGGTCGACCTTGTAGACCACGATCTGGTCGACGAGACCGGCATCGATGTCGGCGAGCAAGCGCTGCAGGCCCGGGCGCTCCAGGGTTCCTCCCGAGAGCCCCGCGTCCTCGTAGACGGTTGGCAGCAGCACCCAGCCCTCCGCCTTGTGGCTCGCGATATACGCGGCGCAGGCCTCTCGCTGCGCATCGAGGGAGTTGAACTCCTGCTCGAGACCTTCTTCCGCGCTCTTTCGCGTATAGATGGCACAGCGGATTTTCTTCATGTTAGGCCTTGCGCTTGGGCGTCAGACCGAAAAAGCGTGGCCCAGACCAGTGGGTGCCGGTGATTCGCTTTGTGATGGCGGTGAGGGACGGATAGGTTTTGCCGTCGAACCGATAGCCGTTGTCGAGTACCTCGACCTGGTAGGTCCGGCCATTCCACTCGCGGACGAGATGGGTGCCGGCAGAAACGGGCCCTGCGGGAGCGGCGTTGCCTGGTGTCTCGTTCGCCATAGCGGCCAGAGAGCGCCGGGTTGCGGCCGAAAGCCCGCCATGGGTCCGGCACTGGCGTTCGTGCAAGAGAACGCGGCGCATGAAGATACGCGAGAGCGAGCTTGGCGGAGCTGCCCCAAAGGTCTGCTCCCAGACCCGCCGCAAGCTGGCGAAGTCCAAACCGTCCAGAACGACGTTCCGCCCAACCCCTGTATCCTGCGGCATCACCGAACGTTCGCTCTTCTGCCCGGTAAAGTCCAGTCTAATGAGGGACTTCCGGGTGCGAAGTTCACTGCCCGTAGCTCGCCACGCAGCCCAAGGGTCGGCGGATTCCAAGGGCGTCTAAGCTGCTGATTTGTGGTCTATTTCAAGAGGGCCGAGTTTTGGCACAGGACGGGGGCGCCGACGGATACGAGCTCTACTACTACTCGGTGAGCCCGCGCGACAATCCACTCGGCCCGGAGAGCGCGCCGTACAAGGTCTATCGGGGCGGGAGCTGGGGTGACGTCGACGACCGGCTTCTCTCCGTTTACTACCGCAACTTCACCGATCCCGACACGCGCACCGCCACCATCGGGTTCCGATGCGCGAGCTCGGCTGCGGACGAACCCGATCCGCAGAAAGCCGCTCTGGGAGACTCAACGCAATGGCGCGAAGGCGCAGCGCGCGCAGAGTGAAGGCCGCCTAAAGAAGCCGTCGTCGTCGGTGTGGGCAAAGATCACACGGAAACCCGGAAGAACCGGAAACCCGGAATACGGATCGAACTGGGCTCGATCCGCCGGCTCTTCTCCCGGAGGAGCAGTCTCCGGGGTTCCGTGGAGATCTTTCTTTACCGTCCTAGCGGAGGCGAAGATTGGTTGCGGCTTCGCTGCCATGTGATTTTCTGTGTTGCCGCCTCGGTCTTCTACAGATACGAATCTACTTCTTCTCCGAGAAGACCGGCGGGGCCTGCGGAATCGCCGCTCCATCGTGCCTCGGCTCGGAAGCCCCGTAGTGGACGCCGGTACCATCGCTCATCACTGCCTGACCGGAACCGAAGCCCCCGGTGCGAGGTGGGATAACGTCGATCTCGTGCCCGAGCGCGCCGAGCTCTTCACGCACCGCCTCCGGGATCCAGGATTCCATCCGAAGGTCACACCCGTCGAAGCTACCTTTCGTGAAACGGCCCGCCTCGAGCGCCTCCTGTATGTTCATACCGTAGTCCACGATGTTCGCTACGTACTGGGCATGCGCCTGAGCCTGGTTCCAGCCACCCATGATGCCGAAGCCGATCCGGACGTCACCTTTCTCCATGAAGGCTGGAATGATGGTGTGCAACGGTCGCTTTCGCGGCTCGAGTGTATTCGGCTGGTCCGGCTCCATCGTGAACAAGGCCCCTCGATTGTGGAGCATGAAGCCCGCACCCGGCGGCACCAATCCCGAGCCGAAGCCAGAGTAGTTGCTCTGGATCAACGAGACGATATTGCCGTCCTTGTCGATGACCGTCATGTAGATCGTGTCGCCGCCCTCAGCGTCGGTTACGCCAGGGAACTCCGAAGGCGTGACGGAGCACCGTGCCCGGGTCGGGTCGATGAGCTTCGCTCGTTCCGCTGCGTGCGCCTTGTCGAGCATCTCGGGCACCGGAATGGGCGAGAACCGGGGATCGCCAACGTAGTGAAGCATGTCGGCGTAGGCAAGTTTCTTGGCCTCGATCATGACGTGGAGCGCTTTGGTGCTGTGGAAGCCGTAGTCTCCCAATGGGAGCTCCTCCATCAAATTCAGCATCATGAGCGCCGCAATCCCCTGGGTGTTGGGGCCGATCTCATAGACGTTCCAGCCGCGGTAGATCGTCCTGATAGGTGTGACCCACTCCGGCTCGAACTCGGCGAGGTCTTCGGCGGTGAAGACTCCATCCATCTCCTTTGAAATGGCGAGGATCGCCCCCGCTGTCTTGCCTTTGTAATAGCCGTCGCGACCGTTTTCCGCGATGCGCCGGAGCGATGCTCCCAGATCGGGGTTGCGAAAGATCTCGCCCGACTTCGGTGCGCGACCATCGATGAGAAACGTCTTCGTGGCATTCGGATGTTGCTTGTGCAAATCCTCCGAGCGCTTCCAGCTCCTGGCAATCACTTCGGATACGGGAAAACCGTTCTCCGCGTAGTAGATCGCGGGTGCGAGGATCTCAGTGAAGGGCAGTGTTCCGAATCGGCCGCGAAGCGCGTCCCAGCCGGCCACGACTCCGGGAACGGTGACGGCGTAGATGCCGCGGCGCGGCATCGTCTCGATGTTCTTCGAGGCGAGAAACTCGATTGTGAGCTCTTTCGGCGCCCAGCCGCTCGCGTTCAGCCCGTAGAGCTCGCCACCCTCCGCCATATAGATGATGGCGAAAAGATCCCCTCCGATGCCGTTGCCGGTGGGCTCCATCAGGCCGATGGTGGCGTTCGCGCCGATGGCGGCGTCGATCGCGTTGCCCCCGCGCTCGAGAATTTGAACGCCCGCACGCGCGGCCAGGGGTTGGCTCGCGGCGACGATGCCGTACTCCGTAGCGACCATCGAGCGACCCACGAAGGGTTTGGCGTCCTCTCCGATCGCGAACGGAACCGCTACAACGATGACCAGCGTTCCCATCAAAGCTCGAAACATGATCTCACCTCAATCCTGACTTTTCTTCGGCCATTGCTAGTGCCGTTCCAGCTTGTTCCGGCAAGAGAGAATGTTGCCTGTCGACTGCGATGTCAACTCCAAGGAGTCGGCTCGAGCGGCCATATTTGGACCGGCACTAGTCGCGGCGGGCTGGAGCTTCAAACTACAATCCGCGCCGTCTGGAGGAGCTCGTCATGCCACATGTCAAGATGGTTCGTCTCGCCTGCATCGCGGGCTGTCCCTGATGGGTGAGTCTTTGCTCGGTGCGAGGGCGTCGCACGACGCCCCTCCCGTCCTGTGCCAAAACTCGGCCCTTTTGAAATAGGCCATAAATCAGCAGCTTAGAGTCTGTGTTTGCGCCCGGGCCAAGGGCCGCAGGCTTTACAATCGTCTGTCCCGAGGGTGTTATCTTCAGATCCATGATGACGTACCACGCGCAATTCCTACTGCTCGTTGTGGCTGGCTGGGTCAACCGCCAGCAGCAGGATGTGATCGACTACCTGCAAGAGGAGAACCGTGTGCTCCGAGCCGGGCTTCGGGGCAAGCGTCTCAAGCTCTCTGACGACGACCGGCGTAGGCTCGCCGTCAAGACCCAGGCTTTGGGCCGCGAGGCGCTGGCCCAGATTGCATCCGTTGCCACACCCGCTACGCTTCTGCGCTAGTACCGCTGCCTCATCGCAGCCAAGTACGATGGCAGCAAGAACCGGAGCCCAGGCCGACCTCCGACGGCACGCGACGAAGCCATCGGAGTGGTCTTTGCCCATCGGATTCTTACCGAAGGGAAGACCGCCACTCAGCTATCACAAGTCGCTCGGGCTACAGCAAACGGAGCAAAGTCGAGACAACGTTCCATCGCTACAAGGCTATCGTGGGCTCAGCGATGCGAGCGAGAGGGTTGGCGGCACAGAGAGTCGAGGCAAGGATCGGGTGCAAGATTCTGAACACCATGACGGCGCTCGGGATGCCTGATAGCGAGATGATCGGATGATGGGAGTCGGGGCCAAGCGAGCTCTCGGCCTCTATCGGAGTTGTGCACCAAGGCAATGACGCGCCCGCTTTCCTCGATGGTTCTCCGCAAAACCCGTCTCTCGTAGCGCTGGATAAAATCGGCCGCGAAGCCATCGAACGCGTCGTAATGCTCCTGGACCTTCGTAACGAGTGCCTGGAGCTCGGCGTCTTGGACGGCCGGAAGCGTAGTAAGAGCGACGAGCAGCGCGAACATAGCCCTATTGTACACACGGTTCGATGTCGAGAGCTAAAGGGCCGTCTACTGTTGGTGACGTGTACGCATCCCCGTGCAAAAAACGCGCTTACCTATTTAGCGGGCAGCGAGGTCACGAGCGGCTATTTGGGCTGTCATTTACTGCACTGCATAGTCTGAGTGTCTCGTCACCAACACTTAATCGCGGAAGCACTGCCTTGGTGCACAACTCGCGATCTCGGTCCACAATTGTCCTTTACTCACGGATTCGAGGTTCCCCATGAGCATTTTCAAACGCACTCAGCGGAAGTATGTGAAGAAGGCCTATCGCGTGAGGAATTGGCGTGAATATGAGGCGGGTCTACGCAACCGTGGGAGCCTGACCGTCTGGATCTCGCTCACCGCCGGCAAGCTTGTGAACTGGGACGCGCCCCGGCCGAGGAGGAGGAAACCGGGCCGTCAACGCAAGTACTCGAACCACGCCATCGAGACGGCTGTCACCCTGGGCATGGTGTTTCATCTGTCATCTAGACAGAGCGAGGGATTGCTGCGGTCGTTGTTCGCTCTGATGAAGCTAGACAATGATGTGCCCGATCACACCACGATTTCGAGGCGCAAGGCGAAGCTGGGTAAGGTCCCCTTCTACCAAGACAAGCAGAAGACGCCGTTGCACATCTTGATCGACAGCAGCGGTCTCGCTGTCCACGCCGGCCAGCTGCGCAGAGCACCAAAGAGCAGGGACTATCGCAAGCTCCATCTGTGTGTCGACGAGCAGAGTGGCGAAGTCGTCGTCTGCGAGCTGACGAGCAAAAGAGCCCGCGATTCATCGCGGGTTGCATCGCTTGTCGGACAGATCGACAGTCCCATCTCATCGGCCAGAGCTGACACCGCATACGACGCCAGCGGCGTCTATGAGGCGATCGAGAATCACAGCGCTCATCGCTCGCCGAGGGTGCTGATACCGCCGCGCAAGGGCGCCCAGCTCGCATCGGGGCCGGCGAGCAGCCGACAGCGCAATCGCAACATTGCCGCACAAGCTCGGCTCGGCAAACGAAAGTGGCACACAGAATCGGGCTACAGCAAACGGAGCAAAGTCGAGACAACGTTCCATCGCTACAAGGCTATCGTGGGCTCAGCGATGCGAGCGAGAGGGTTGGCGGCACAGAGAGTCGAGGCAAGGATCGGGTGCAAGATTCTGAACACCATGACGGCGCTCGGGATGCCTGATAGCGAGATGATCGGATGATGGGAGTCGGGGCCAAGCGAGCTCTCGGCCTCTATCGGAGTTGTGCACCAAGGCACCAAGGCCCTGGAGGCCGGAGCCGCCGACTACGTCGTCAAACCCTTTTCGCCCACAGAGTTGGTAGCGAGAATCCAGGCGGCCCTGCGCGGGCGGGCCACGCCGCCCGAACCTTATCGGCTGGGAAACCTCGTCATTCACTACGAGGAACGCCGGGTGACCGTGGCCGGCCGGCCGGTGCCGCTCACCGTCACCGAGTACGACCTGCTCCGCGCACTGTCTGTCAACGCCGGACGGGTCTTGACGCACGAGTTCCTGCTGCGACGGGTCTGGGGACCACAGAACAGCGGTGACGCCCGCCTCGTGCGCGCCTTCGTGAAGAAACTCCGCCGCAAGCTGGGCGACGTTGCCACCAGCCCCGCCTACATCGTGACCGAGCCTCGGGTCGGCTACCGCATGGCCAAAGCCGTGTCCAGTGAACCGAGTGGCTGCTGAAAGAGAAAACCCAGGCGTTGGCGTTGCAGGCGCCGACCGCCGAATCGGTGTTGTAGATGATCCGGTCGGCCTGGGCCAAGAAGGGAGATGCCCTGGTCCAGACCTTGCGGGCCTACCGGCATTTGAAGCCCTGAAGGTTCAAACTGCTGGCCCGTTGGGCGTTCGAGTATTTTGACCACGTGAAAACAGCTTCAGGCACACGCTTCGATATTCGCTCTCGACTAGGTGGTCATCTGCATGGTGACGACCCGCCCGCCCAAGACGATTGTAAAGCCCACGGCCCTTGGCCCGGTCGCAAACACAGACACTAAGTTGCTGATTTATGGCCTATTTCGAAAGGGCCGAGTTTTGGCACAGGACGGGCTCGCGCGGGTGCTTGCGCTGTTTGCTGTTGGTGATGTGTACGTATCCCTTTGCAAAAAAAGCGCTTACGCTCCATTTACTGTGCGGCGAAGGTCGTGAGCGCTATTTTGGCTGTGATTTAATGCAGCGTAAAGTCTTAGCGTCATCTCACCAACACTTAATAGCGGAAGCACCCATCACAGCAAAAGGGTCACTTTCAGCTCTTCTGGTCCTTCGGTTTCGATTCCGCGCGCGTAGGAACGACGGAGGGCTCGTAGGTTGAGTTATCAATGATGGATAACCCCAGGAGCTTCGCGCGTTCGATGATACGGACTCCGGTCTCTTGTCGTTCGGCGACCGCCCGGAACTCAACGGACAGCGCACGAAGAACTCCGCCCTTGATGTTCACAAGCGCAGCGTCGCCCTCGCGTGTTCGCAATATCTCCGCTTCCATCGAAAGCGCTTTGGAACTGTTGCGTAACGTCAAGCCCGCACCTGTTCGAGCCACGGGTCGGGAGCGGTCATGCTGGATGGTCAACGAGACATCGGCGCTGTAAACGTCGAAAGCATGAGGCTCAAACTTCTCCTCGCCCCAAGGCAACACGGCGACGACGCCATAGGCCAAGAGAACTCCCGAGATGCGGCGCCCGTCTTCTGCCTGGAGTTCGATCGCAAAACGCTGCTCAGATTTCATCTAGACGGTGCTTTCGTCATCAGGTGTTGTTAAGCGGCTTCCTCGAAGGTTTTGATGAACACGTACCACAGCGCGGAGACAGGAGATTACTGTCTTGAATCAGAGTAGCACAGATCGTATTTCCAGCCTAGAAAAACAACTTCACGAAGAAAGAGAACAGCGGCTCCACCTACAAGCCGTTCTCGGGCCGGCATTTAATGAGATCAAGCTTCTCAGGGAGAAGCTTGACGCCGCCTCGTTCACAAGGCCGGCGATGATCCGGAAGGCGCCTTCGACGGCACCGAGCGAATCTCGCCCGATGATGATTCACGAGCTGAGGGCGATCTTGGAGTTCAAGAACCAATTCGAAAGCAAGATTGGGCCTATGCTCAGACAGTTCGAGAGGCAGGTGGCCCCGCTAGTCAGAGATACGCAGGCGCTAGTGACAGGGTTTGAGGGCCAGATACGCAAGCATTTCGGGCTTAACTAATTGCGTCAAAGGAGGATTCAATGCACAGACTGATAGCAGGATTAGTTCTACTGGCCGTAGTTATGGCCGGATGCGGGGATTCGAAGAGCACACCAACGGCCCCGGCGACAACGCCAGCACCGCCAAATCTAGAACTTTCAGGTTCCTACGAATGCACCAATCGTTTTTGCGATAACGCTACGTATTCCATCGAACTCACGAACACCGGCGGGGAGACCGCAAACGTGAACTATGTCCGGGGAGAAAACCGCAACGAACAGCCAATCTGGGAGTTTGGAGCAAATGTTTTTATTGAGACGTATGGGACCAATAAAATAGGACCGGGAGAGGTGTTCTCGGGGACTTTCGTAAGACAGCTCGGCTTCTACATCGTCGTCGGATACGGCGACCAACGCGGGCAGAACTGGTTTGTAAAATGGCGACTCAATCCGCCGAGATAGGACTTAGCGTGACAGTCTGCTAAGACGCGAATCAGAATAGAATAGAATCCGAAAAAGCAACGCCCCGGATGGTCCGGGGCGTTCAAACTAAATTCTGAGCCGAGTAGCAATCTGCGACAGAGGAAAGGTTCATCTGCTATGTACGACGATACCACAAATGGAGTTTCTCTAAAGATGGAAAGCAAAATCGGAATCCGATTTATCGGAGTCACGTTCCCAGATGGTGACAGCCAAGCCAACGTAGCGTTTGAACTCTTTGCGTCTGGGTACACGGTGGGCGAGGAAACCAGGCAAGTAGCGAATTTCCAACAGCTTGTTCCACGTTACAAAGCAGGAAACAATCTTCCAGACTACAATGCTATTGTGCGTGAGGCGGCAAAGAAGCTGGAAGGAGACTTCAAGCGCGTCGTGGAAATGCTGGCCGATACCTACGCTACGCCCTCATAAGCCGATGCGAAAGCGACCAGACATTTCCAGTCTAGAATTGTGGCTAGTCTCTATTGAGCCGCTCAGATCGCGACGGAAGAAGAAGGGGAACGAGGTCTGGACATTTCGAGCATGGGACTATCGAGTCACATTTGATGTAGAGGAACCGAAGATGCCGAAAGCCCGCATCTCTGTCGAGGTCGGAGGACGAACGTGGAATCACGGAGGAAGATCGAATCATCCAGCCGGTATTGTCAAGTTGACGTTGAGCGAGCGAACCTATCGCGTCGAGCTGACTTCCTTTGCTCTCATCGGACGGCACAGGTTACCTCCTGCCAGACGATGAAAGCGCGGTCTCGTAGCTCCCGATGATGATGCGCTTGCAACAAATGCCGTCCGACGCGAAAGAGATTTTGCACGAGTCCATGCACGGTCAAGAATCGTTGCGCCTGCCCAGGAGCTTTAAACTTCCGCATCTGTCGTTCCCGTTGTCGCGTCGGTTCGTGCGAGACTTCGGCTAGGTTGTTTCTGTACTGGTCAGTGTCGTGGACGACGGACGGCATGACCTCGCGGTGAGCGGCGCTGTAGCTTCTCAGTTTGTCGGTGACCAGCTGCCAGGGCGGACGGCCTTGCCCCTTCAACAGCTTGCGGAAGAATCGTTTGGCGGCTTTCTGATCACGGCGAGGCTGGACGAGGATATCGATTACATCACCATCTTGGTCTACCGCGCGCCAGAGGTATTGGCGTTCACCTTGTATCTTTATGAAGACCTCGTCCAGGTGCCATGTGTCACCGAGACGACCCTGCCGACGCTTCAGTCGTCGAGCGTATTCCGACCCGAACTTAATGCACCACAGTCGGACCGCTTCGTAAGAAACCGTGATGCCTCGCTGAGCGAGCAACTCTTCGACGTTTCGAAAGCTCACGCAGAATCGGTGGTAGAGCCAGACGGCGTGGCTGATGATTTCCGGTGGAAATCGATAGCCGTGGTAGCTTGGCGCATCGGTCTTCATTGGACCATTCTGTCAGTCACCAGCTCAATTTGACAATACCGTTGAGACTCTTCGTCTACGGCACGCTCAAGCGCGAGTACTGGAACCACGACCCCTTCTGCCGGGGCGTTCTGATGGGCGATCAGTCCGAGTGCAGAGTAGACGCAAAACGCGCAGACACACGCCCAAAGCCCGAGTCGTGCGTTTATCGAGCCTATGACGGCGCGAGTCAAGCCCATTCTTAGTTGAAACTCTCCACGGCTCACGTTTAAGCGACCTTCTTCTTCGATACGGTTGATGTCTTCGCCTCGATCTTCAGTTCCCGCTTGAGAGCTTCGCGAAGCTTGGGAAGATGGCGGTAGCCCACCACCTTCCTCAAGCGCGGTTCGATGTCTACGAATCGGCGAGAATCAGAAGGCGTTTGCTCTGCTGGTAGCGTTTGTGGCCTTCGTGTTGCCACCACGTGACGACACCATCGACGGCGAACGTGGGAGTTTCTCGCGACGTTCCGACGACAACAAGGCCACGGTTTGCAACAGGGTCGTAGAGACCATAGGGAATGGCGACGCCTTTGGCGTCTGAACGAAAATCAGTAGCCAAAGTATGTATCGCCTCTTGCTTCCAGGCCATGCCCGCATTGCGGAAGTTGCCTACCAGTTCCCTCTTCTTGGTGTCTACGCTGACGATGGGGTCCCCTTGGCGGATGAATTCGTTCCGACGACCGCGAATGAGTCGGAATTGCCTGTCGCGCTCACGTGGAGACGCCGTCGAGCGTTTCTTATGATTGACACGCAACCGGAAGTCCAGCTGTTGGAGGAGTCTGCCCACGGTGTTTCGACTCACCTCAATTCCACGCTTAGCGAGTGCGCTGGCGATCTTCTTTGTCGTCTTGCGCGTCCACTTCAGGCCGCCGATAGGCTCACCAGCCGTTTCGTACTCCATCAGCTGCTTGATCTCCGCAATGACTTCCGGTGTTTTTTTTCCACGCGCGGGCGGCCAGCACCCTCCTTTCGGATACGATTGAAGGCGATATTTTTGTCGAGCAGTTCGCGCCGTCCTTTGGCAACGGTCTGACGATGGATGCCAAGCAGATCGGCAATCCACCCGTCTGCGCTACGTCGTCTGGCCAATTTCTGTCCAGAAACACCATAAATTGTGGTGTGCGAGAGACCTAGCGAAGACGTAGGCATTATAACTCTTGTCTCGCCATCACCAGCAGGTTGTAGGTGATGGTGGAACAGAAATCGTCAGGCACCCCTTCCAGGCAGTTCGAGCCCGCTCCGCCCGCTCCAGATGCCTTTTGCACCGTCGCTCGGGGTTGGATACACTTCCGACTCCCTACGCCTCAAGGTCGAGGTGAAGCGGCGGGGCCTCAAGGTCCGGACGCGTCAGAGCTGCGTCGCCGGGCCCGCTCGATGGGCGATGCGGCCGGTCCCGGGCCGCCGGCTGCAATATCAGGGCACTCTTGCTTCAACATCAGGTATCGTGAGGCCGAACGGCCGCCTTCCGGACGCTGAGGGTTTAGACTGGTAAGCTTGATTCGCCCGCGCTGGCCTGCCGCGCGGCGGTAAAGGCTGGTTGAACGATGGCTGTCCCCTCGCTCTCGTCGACACCGGTTCGCGCCGTGGCGCTGGCCGCGGCCCTGGTCGTCTTCTCCGGCTGCTCGCTGAAGAAGATGGCCGTCAACAGCGTGGCGGGCACGCTGTCGGAAGGAGGTGGCACCACTTTCTCGTCGGATGAGGATCCGCAGCTCGTGCGCGAGGCCGCGCCGTTCTCGCTGAAGCTGTACGAGTCGCTGCTCGAGTCGGTCCCCAAGAACCAGGACCTGCTCCGAGCCACCTGCAGCCTCTTCACGCAGTACGCCTACGCCTTCGTCCAGCTCGACGCCGAAAAGGTCGAAGCCACCGACTTCGCTGCCGCGATGGCGCTGAACGAACGGGCGCTGAAGCTCTACATGCGCGGCCGCCGCTACTGCATGCGCGCGCTCGAGCTCCGGCATGAAGGGGTCGAACGCCACCTGATGCTCGACCCGGACAACGCGCTGGACTGGGCGTCGGAAGACGACGTCGAGTTGATTTTCTGGACCGGGGCCGCGTGGGGTTTCGCGATCTCGATTGGCCAGGGCAAGCCCGCGCTCGTCGCCGACGTGCCGGCCGTGAAGGCGCTAATGACCAAGGCGCTGGTGCTCGACGAAGACTACGGCAACGGCGCCATTCATGCCGCGCTCATCTCGCTCGAGGCGCTGCCCGAGGCCATGGGCGGGTCGGAAGAACGTGCGCGGCGCCACTTCGAACGAGCCATCGAGCTGTCCCACGGGCTCGATCCCGGTCCGTACGTGACGCTGGCCACCTCGATCTCGGTGGCCAACCAGAACCGCGCCGAGTTCGAGCAGTTGCTCGGCCAAGCGCTCGCCATCGATCCCGAAGACAACCCCACGATGAGGCTGCCGACGATCATCGCGCAGGGCCGCGCGCGCGATCTGTTGGCGCGCATCGACGATTTGTTCCTCGAAACTCCGTCGAAACTGCAATGAAGCGAGTGTGGTTGCTGGGTCTGTCGCTTCTGCTGGCGGCGCCGGTGTTGGCGGTCGCGCAGCGGCGGGTGAGGATTCGCCTCGCCACCGAAGCGCCGGCCGGGTCCCTCTGGGAAATCAAACTCAAGGAAATGGCAGCCGACTGGCGGGAGATCTCGGACGGCCTGGTCAACCTGACCGTCTTCGCCGGCGGCTCGGCAGGCGACGACGCCAAGGTTGTCTCGCTTCTTAGAACGGGCCGGCCCGAGGCCGCCGCCCTTACGAGCGGCATGGCGGGCATCGACAAGGCCTTCAACGTCTTCAGCCTGCCCTTCTTCTTCGAGTCGAACGAAGAGCTGTTTACGGTCGTCGAGAAACTGGAGCCCGAACTCGCCAGCCGTCTGGAAGACAACGGGCTGACGTTCATCGCCTGGGGATTTGGCGGCTGGGTACAGGTGTTCTCGAAGGAGCCCGTCTCGACGCTCGCCGACCTGCGTGGCACCAAGCTGTGGACGTCGGCCAGCGACAGCGACATGATCCAGTGGTACAAGGAAAACGGGTTCACACCGGTGCCGCTGTCGGTGGCGGATGCGATGGCGGCCCTCTCGACCGGCCGGATCGATGCCATGCCGTCGCCACCCTATGCCGCCCTGGCGTTTCAGTGGTACAACCGCGCGCCAAACATGCTCGACCTGCGCGTGGCGCCGATCGTGGGTGGGATCGTGGTCCATTCCCGTGTGTGGAACCAGGTGCCCGCCGCCCTGCGCCCGCGCCTGCTTGCCGCGGCCAGGGAGATGGATCTCGAACTCCGCACGCTGATTCCGGGTCAGGACGCCGAAGCCGTGGACGAGATGAAGAAGCGGGGACTAACGGTCTCCGAACAGGGCGGCGCCGGCTGGGACGAGCTGGGCGCGTCGTTGAGCGACTCGATGCGAGGCGGTATGGTGCCGGCCGACATCTTTGACCTGGCCCTGAGAGAACGGAACGCCTATCGGATGGTCAATCGCCAGTGACTGCCGCGGCCCGCCGCGCCTTTGTCCGAATCGAGAACACCGTTGCCGGCGCGGCGTTGCTGGTGATGGTGTTGCTGCCTATCATCGAAGTCGTCGTCCAGTGGTTTGCCCCCGGTGGCATCAAGGGTTCGATTTCTCTCGTTCGACACCTGACGCTGTGGGTCGGCCTGCTCGGCGCGGCGATCGCCGCGCGCGAGGGCAAGCTGCTGGCGCTGGCCACGGCATCGTTTCTGCCTGAAGAAGGTCGCAGCCGCAAGCTCATCGGCAGGTATTGTCAAATTGAGCTGGTGACTGACAGAATGGTCCAATGAAGACCGATGCGCCAAGCTACCACGGCTATCGATTTCCACCGGAAATCATCAGCCACGCCGTCTGGCTCTACCACCGATTCTGCGTGAGCTTTCGAAACGTCGAAGAGTTGCTCGCTCAGCGAGGCATCACGGTTTCTTACGAAGCGGTCCGACTGTGGTGCATTAAGTTCGGGTCGGAATACGCTCGACGACTGAAGCGTCGGCAGGGTCGTCTCGGTGACACATGGCACCTGGACGAGGTCTTCATAAAGATACAAGGTGAACGCCAATACCTCTGGCGCGCGGTAGACCAAGATGGTGATGTAATCGATATCCTCGTCCAGCCTCGCCGTGATCAGAAAGCCGCCAAACGATTCTTCCGCAAGCTGTTGAAGGGGCAAGGCCGTCCGCCCTGGCAGCTGGTCACCGACAAACTGAGAAGCTACAGCGCCGCTCACCGCGAGGTCATGCCGTCCGTCGTCCACGACACTGACCAGTACAGAAACAACCTAGCCGAAGTCTCGCACGAACCGACGCGACAACGGGAACGACAGATGCGGAAGTTTAAAGCTCCTGGGCAGGCGCAACGATTCTTGACCGTGCATGGACTCGTGCAAAATCTCTTTCGCGTCGGACGGCATTTGTTGCAAGCGCATCATCATCGGGAGCTACGAGACCGCGCTTTCATCGTCTGGCAGGAGGTAACCTGTGCCGTCCGATGAGAGCAAAGGAAGTCAGCTCGACGCGATAGGTTCGCTCGCTCAACGTCAACTTGACAATACCGTCTCAACACGCCGGAAGTGCTCTCTTTCGGGGATTCTCTGGGTTTCACTCAGGAGTTGTCCTCCTGTCCGTGAAAGGTGACCTGACCCCACGGTTAGTACCACGTTGTATCTCAGTCATTCGGTGCTGACAATGGCTGGTTCAAGCCGGCGTAGCGGAGCCGGTTTTCGTCATCGACGTCTTCGCTCGACTCATCGTCGGTTGGCGAGCGACGACATCGTTGACTGCCGGCATCGCTCTCGATGCCTTGGAGCAGGCGCTGCACGAGCGCCGACTAAACCCAGAAGATACATTGGTGCATCACAGCGATCGCGGCGTGCAGTACGTCTCACGTAGTCTTCGCCGCCGGCGCGTGCTGCGCCATGCGCTCCTGCATCTGTCGGGTGAGATGCGGCACCAGACCGATCATGCGCTGAAGCAGCATGAGTTGACCGCGGTGGTGCATCTCGTGCTCCTTTGGCGACAGGAGCATCTCGAAACGCGTCTTGGTTGCAGGCTCCGCGCCGGGGGGCATCGCGACGGGTTCCGCAAGAAACTCATCCGACAGGCCCTCGAGGAACGACGCGAAAGCCTCTCCCTGTGATTTGAGGTAGGCGATCGTTTCTTCTTTGGTCCGCGGCTTGGCCTCTTCCGCGCTGAACTTCTGGAACAGCTCCATGAAGTTCACGTCCTTGAGGTCGGTGACCTTGTTGCGCTGGATATAGTCCTGAAACCCGGTGCTCACCGCGATGTGGGCCAGGGTGGCACCGATGCTGCGCGTGTCGGGACTCGCCTGGAATCCGTACTTGTCCCCCGGAATGTCCTCGGCGGTCTGAATGGTGTTGCCGCGAACCTGGCGAAAGCTTCGTGCCAGGTCCTTGCCTCCGTAGTGCGTCATTGCGATGTTTCCTCCGATTTCGATATCAGGCTCTACTCAAGCTGGCTCGACAGCAGTCGCTGTCGGGTCAGCTCGATGTGCTGCTCCTCGTCGTGGCTGGCGACAATCACCAGCTCGGGCTCGGTGCGTGACAGCTCGTTCAACCGGGATTTCCATTTTGGCCGTCCTGGTCGGCACCGTTATACACCAAGCGACCTTCCGCGTGGGCCGGATGTGTTCGTGGCCGTCTGGTCAAAATACTCGAACGCCCAGCGGGTCAGCAGTTTGCATCTTTCCAAAGGCTGCTTGAATCCGCCATCGCGGTCGGATACGTATTCCAGTTCAGCGGAAGGAGTCGCGATGGACTGGAAGACCATGCTGAGCTACATCTCAGGGTCCGTGGATGAGGAGTTGCTCCTGCGCAACGAGTATCTTGTAGCAGAGAATCGAGTTCTTCGAAATCAGCTCCAGGGTCGCTTGTGTCTGACCGATGGCGAACGGCGGTCTCTGGCCGAGCTCGGAAAGCGTCTGGGTAAGCAAGCCCTTGATGAGGTCGCGAGTATCGTGAACCCCGACACGATCCTAGGTTGGCACCGGAGGCTTGTCGCGAAGAAGTTCGATGGCTCCAAGAACCGTCAGTATCCAGGGCGACCGCGGGTCGACACCGCCATCGAAGAGCTGGTGCGAAGGTCACGAGCGCTATTTCGGCTGTAACTTAATGCACTGTAAAGTCTTAGCGTCATCTCACCAACACTTAATGGCGGAAGCACCAAAGGTTCGAGTTTTGGCACAGGACGGGGTATCGAGATATGGACCCGGCGGGTCTTCAGCTGAATCGCGAAGAAGACGTAGAACGTAACCAGACCCGCGGGAGTCCAGATTTCTGTGGTGAAGAAATCGGCAGCGGCAAGGGTAGTCGGCGCAGCCGCGACAGGAAAAGCAAGTCGAGCTGTTCGAGGAATCGCTCGCGTAGGCTGTAATGGGCAACAAAAACAGGTGATAGGTGCTGCATGAAGCGGGCGTCACCGAAAGGGGGTTTGCATCACAACTGTTTCACGCCCTTCCCGGCGAAACTCACGATCTAGATCCTCGGCATCCGCCCGATAAACGAATTCTCCGACCCAAACACGATAGTAAAGCCGACCGCTCGCCCGGAATCCAGAGATCTCGACCGGACGATGTCCTTCCCGCTTGATCTCATCGGCGAGCTCTTTGGCGGCCGACTCGTCGCGGAACGAGCCGAGCTGGACTCTCCAACGGGTGGCCAGACGACTTTGATCTACTTGGATGACTTCAATCTGGACCGGCGCTACGCCCTTTTGGACCATGTCGATCGCCTTCGCCGCGCCGTAGGAAAGATCCAGGACCCGTCCGTCGATAAAAGGGCCCCGGTCGTTGACCACCACCACCACGCTGCGCCCGTTATCGGGGTCGGTGACCCGCAACACGGTGCCGAAGGGAAAGGTCCGATGGGCTGCAGTGAACCGTTCAGGGTCCATCGGCTCTCCGCTCGCGGTGGCCCGACCTTCTTCTTCCAGCCCGTACCAGGAAGCAAGGCCCTCGAAAGTGGTTCCGCGAAGCGGAGCCGGGGCTGGCGTGCCGGAGGGTGTCGTCGCCGACGGTCCGCGGCTGGCACAGGCCGCGACAAAAGAGCAAAGCAGGATTGTGGGGAAAGTCCGCTTCACAAACCTTAATTATACCTGCTTTGCCGTCGTGTCCGAACAGGAGAACCCGACGTGGGGATATACGCGCCTGCGGGGCGCAGTCAAGAACCTCGGACATGAACTCGGACGCAACACTATCAAGAGGGTTGTGCCTTCCATTTATTCATCCGCGCGCACCGAACTTGATTAGTCTCCGGTCTGCCGGCACCATGCCGGCATGATTTCGTCGTTGGTTCCCGCTCTCATCTCTGCCTTCAAGGCTCGTCGCAAGCTAGCTCTTGAGAATGTCGCGTCGCTCTTCGGCAGCAGCTCGCCGTCCTCCGTCGTTCGGTGAAACGGACGCGGCTCTCGAATGTCGACCGCGGGTTTTGGGTGCTGTTGCGCAGAATCTGGACTGACTGGGAGAGTTGTCCTCGTCATCGTGAAACCTGAGACGGTCGTCCGCTGGCACCGTTGTGGGTTCAGAACGATATTGGACGTGGAAGAGCCGACGGCGTAGGCCCGGACGAAGCGTGTCGGGCTTCACGACGACTAGGGCATTCTTCCAGTCGAACAGCCGAGCCAGCGCCGCCATCGTGAACCGCCTCCTGTGCCAAAACTCGGCCCTTTTGAAATAGACCATAAATCAGCAGCTTAGTGTCTGTGTTTGCGACCGGGCCAAGGGCCGTAGGCTCTACAATCGTCTGGCTCGAGGGTGTTATCTTCAGACCCATGATGACTACCACGTGCAATTCTTACTGCTCGTTCTGGCTGGCTGGGTCAACCGCCAGGAGCAAGATGTGATCGACTACCTGCGAGAGGAGAACCGCGTGCTCCGAGCCGGGCTTCGGGGCAAGCGTCTCAGGCTTTCTGACGACGACCGGCGCAGGCTCGCCGTCAAGGCCCAGGCTTTGGGCCGCGAGGCGCTGGCTCAGATTGTGTCCGTTGCCACACCCGCTACGCTTCTGCGCTGGTACCGCTACCCCATCGCAGCCAAGTACGATGGCAGCAAGAACCGGAGCCCAGGCCGACCTCCGACGGCGAAGGACATCCGTGTGCTCATTGTACGCGTGGCGCAGGAGAACCCGACGTGGGGATATACGCGCCTGCGGGGCGCACTCAAGAACCTCAAACACAGACACTAAGCTGCTGATTTATGGTCTATTTCAAAAGGGCCGAGTTTTGGCACAGGACGGGGTGCATTGGTACAACACGCAACGACTCTTGGAGCCGATCGGAAATGTCGCCCCCGTCGAGTACGAGATGAACTACTATCGGTCGCAGGAAGGCTCGCTAGAGATGGCGAGACTCAACTAAAACAGTCTCCGGAAAACCCGGGGCGGTTCAGGGCAAGCCAGTGAAGAAACTTCTTTTGCTATTTGTTGCGGCTTTCTACAACGTTAGGTGGTTGATGTGGTCTGCGCAGCGCAAGCACGAGGTTTTTTGCGCGCAACGGACGATTGTCTCGATAGTGCTATGCAGGTGGCTAAGTTGGGAATTTGAGCGCCAAATGATGCGTTGCCCCGACACCAACGTTCTCGCTGCGCAAGTGGTCAATTTCTTGACTGGTGCGGATCCTAATAAGGTTTCTCCCGAAACTGGTGCTGAGAATGTCGAGCAAATTCTTGCGGTTCAAGAGCGTGTTCCGGAGTTGGCCTATCAGGTGCTGGCCCAAGATGTTGGGCTTCGGGAAATCGTCGTAAACACTGCACGCGAATACCGTTTGGTGTGCCAACTGGCATTGACCGGTTTTGCAGGATCTGCGACAGATGCTCGCCTCGCTGACCTTGAGCGGCGCTACGGGCACGAGTTCCCCCGCTATATCAGCAGAAGTGATTACGTCTTTCTTATTAGTCACTTTATTGAATGGTCCGAAGGACCAGCATTCCCGCCCACCGCCGAGAAGTTGGATCATGCATGGGCACCCCCGGAACCGGGAGGATCAGCCTGAGCTGCGGACGGCCTGCTACGGCTACCTAAAAAATCGAACTGGGAGGGTGATTTCCCGGAGCGAGTACGAACGGCTCGTCGCCAAAGTCGAGCGGGCGACGACTACTTAGTCGGCTTCCACAAGCTACTCTACGATCAGCTTTTTGCACGCCTCGCTGAGCGGCACGTCCTGTACGAGCTTCCGGGAAGACGAGCACGGCTGACGGTATTGTCAAGTTGACGTTGAGCGAGCGAACCTATCGCGTCGAGCTGACTTCCTTTGCTCTCATCGGACGGCACAGGTTACCTCCCGTCCTGTGCCAAAACTCGGCCCTTTTGAAATAGACCATAAATCAGCAGCTTAGTGTCTGTGTTTGCGACCGGACCAAGGGCCGTAGGCTTTACAATCGTCTGTCCCGAGGGTGTTATCTTCAGATCCATGATGACGTACCACGTGCAATTCCTACTGCTCGTTCTAGCTGGCTGGGTCAACCGCCAGCAGCAGGATGTGATCGACTACCAGCAAGAGGAGAACCGTGTGCTCCGAGCCGGGCTTCGGGGCAAGCGTCTCAGTCTCTCGGACGACGACCGACGCAGGCTCGCCGTCAAAGCCCAGGCTTTGGGCCGCGAGGCGCTGGCCCAGATTGCGTCCGTTGCCACACCCGCTACGCTTCTGCGTTGGTACCGCTGCCTCATCGCAGCCAAGTACGATGGCAGCAAGAACCGGAGCCCAGGCCGACCTCCGACGGCGAAGGACATCCGTGAGCTCATTGTGCGCGTGGCGCAGGAGAACCCGACGTGGGGATATACGCGCCTGCGAGGCGCACTCAAGAACCTAGGACATGAACTCGGACGCAACACTATCAAGAGGATCCTCGCCGAGCACGGTATCGCTCCTGCGCCGGAGCGGGGCAAGAGCATGTCGTGGAGCACCTTCATCAAGGCTCATTGGGGCGCCATCGCGGCGACAGACCTGTTCACCGTCGAGGTTGTGAACCCGTTCGGGCTCGTCCGCTACCATGTCCTGTTTGTCATCGATATCGCCACTCGCTGCGTGTGCATCGGTGGGATAACGTCGGACCCCAACAGGGAGTGGATGAAGCAGGTGGCAAGAAACCTCACTGACATGTGGGATGGTTTCCTTCTTGGCAAGCGATACCTCATCCACGACCGGGACCCGCTATTCACCGAGGCGGTACGTAGGCTGTTGAGAGATTCAGGCGTGAAGCCCCTGCGCCTTCCCGCGAATAGTCCGAATCTGAACGCATACGCGGAAAGATTCGTTCTCTCCATACGTCGAGAGTGCAAAAAGTCTGACCGGTCTGTGCAAACCTGCTAAACGTTCGACGAGTTTCGTCCGTTCTTCGAGAACTATCGAGCTATTTCTTGCTCGTCACGCTCGTGGTCTTATTCTTCATCGTCTGCCTTCGGTCGGTCCGCGTTCCAAGCTTGATATTCGTATGGATGCGCGGTGCGCCCATTTCGTGGACGACTTCGTGACATCGCTTCACCACGCAAAATACTTCGTCCCAATCCCCTTCGATGTTGGTGCCGTTTGCGTGCAGCTCGTGCGATAGCCCCGCGGCTTCTATGACGCGCTCGCAAGCGGCAACGTACTTCGACAGAGAGACCCCGACACCGAGCGGAACGATGCAGAGATCGGCAATGACGTTCATCGCAGCAGTATACCCCATGGATCCCGTGCCTTTGCTGGCGTTGAGGTGCTTCTGCCATCAAGTGTTGCTACGCCGCTAGAGGCATTTGAATGCTAGTGTCAGTGGGCCTGCGTCGGAGCACAAGCTCTAAACCGTATAATCAACGCCGGATCTACTTTTTGCGGAGCACAACAGCCGAGACAGAAGTTGCGCGTATACGCGTCAAACAGAAAAGGGTCCCAATTGAATGTAAATATTGCATCTCCTTGCTTAAGCGACAGGACAATACGGTCATAGAGTGTTGCTTTTTCAGGAAGCTCGAGCGATAAGAAATAATTCTCGATTCTTCGGTCAACCTGTTTTCTGATCTCATCGTGCTGAGGGTCATCAACCAATCTGGCGTATATCAACTCAAAGTTGTCGCTCTCGAATCTCCCTGCCTGTTCAAGTATCGGTCGTATCTTGAGGATCTCCACGAGATCATTCATCAACGGAATCGGTTGAAACAACCTGTCGCCGTTGGGAAACGCGGCTCGACTGGCTCCCGCTCCGAGCAGTACGACGTGCGGCGCTAGCGACGTCCGCGGGCACTCAATCAGCTCTTGCTTAGCTACCCAAATCTTCATCTTCGACTTGTGCTCCGCAAAAAGTCGATCCAGCGGTACGCGATCTTCTTTTTTGCGGATCCCAGGTTTCATGCAACTAACGCCTATCCCCTGCCTCAGTTCTATTACCGTCCATTACTTTGCGCGGTCCTCCTGGGATTGCGAATCGCCATCGTCTATCTCCGGTTCAGAAGCCTCCGGCTCAACAGCCTCCGGTTCAGCAGGAGCGGAGCGTTCCTCGTTGACCGTCATTTGGCTCGCCCCCTTGAAGATGGCTCCTTCGGCAACCGCGAGGCGGGGGGCGCAGAGATTCCCGAACACCTTTCCGGTGCGGGTGATCTCAACTTTGTCGCTTGCCGTGCAGTCGCCCTCTAGCTTGCCACGTATCGAGACGTTGGCCGTCTCGATCTTCGCTTTCACTCGACCGGCTTCTCCAATTACAACCATTCCGCTGCTCTTGATCTTGCCTTCCACCCGCCCTTCGATCTGGAGCACCTCGCTGGTATTCAACTCGCCGCTGATGATTGTTTTCGCCCCGATCAACGTTTGCGGCGCGACCGATGGTAATTCGTTCCGGGCCGGCACACCGCGGGGACCGGTCGCGAGGTTGAGTTTTTGCGGTTTCGATTTTCCAAACAATCCCACGTTACCTCTTGGAGTTGGCGCTCACACTCAGCGTTCAAGAAGCGCTAGATCGCCGCAGCGATGAAGGTCGTCCTCTTCTCGGTATTGTCAAGTTGACGTTGAGCGAGCGAACCTATCGCGTCGAGCTGACTTCCTTTGCTCTCATCGGACGGCACAGGTTACCTCCTGCCAGACGATGAAAGCGCGGTCTCGTAGCTCCCGATGATGATGCGCTTGCAACAAATGCCGTCCGACGCGAAAGAGGGCGGACGGCCTTGCCCCTTCAACAGCTTGCGGAAGAATCGTTTGGCGGCTTTCTGATCACGGCGAGGCTGGACGAGGATATCGATTACATCACCATCTTGGTCTACCGCGCGCCAGAGGTATTGGCGTTCACCTTGTATCTTTATGAAGACCTCGTCCAGGTGCCATGTGTCACCGAGACGACCCTGCCGACGCTTCAGTCGTCGAGCGTATTCCGGCCCGAACTTAATGCACCACAGTCGGACCGCTTCGTAAGAAACCGTGATGCCTCGCTGAGCGAGCAACTCTTCGACGTTTCGAAAGCTCACGCAGAATCGGTGGTAGAGCCAGACGGCGTGGCTGATGATTTCCGGTGGAAATCGATAGCCGTGGTAGCTTGGCGCATCGGTCTTCATTGGACCATTCTGTCAGTCACCAGCTCAATTTGACAATACCGTTGGTGATGTGTATGCATCCCTTTGCAAAAGAGGCGCTTACGCTCCATTTAGCGCGCAGCGAAGGTAACGAGCACTATTTTGTGTGTAACTTAATGTACCATAAAGTCTTAACGTCATCTCACCAACACTTGATGGCGGAAGCACCGCACAGGACGGGCAAGCGAAGGCACTCACTGCGAGGCCCGTTTTCGCGCACTACCTGTCTGAAAAAGAGACCGAGCTCGTCGGACGAGGCGCCGCGCTGGGTGATCTTTCGAAATCTCGACTGAAGACCACTGTCGTCGAATATCCCGCCGTAGATCTGGGAGTTCCCGACATCGAGACTGAGTTTCACGAGGCATCTCCCTCACCGGCATTGTTGCGGACGACCAATGGCATTCCCACCCGGTTGGTTGATACGGATGGCCGGGAGCTCGTGGTGGTCCGCCGGCAAGATCTGCAGCTGGCCTCCGATCCACGTGCCCGTCCTGTGCCAAAATTTGATCCACTTGCAACGTTACAAGCGAACAGTTGACGCGGCGTGGGCGGTGAGGCCCGCGACAACCATTGAGCAGAGCTACCCTTTGGACGGGTCGTCACCATGCAGATGACCACCTCGTCCTGTGCCAAAACTCGACCCTTGTGCTCCGCAGAAAGTCTATCCAGCGTTGATTGCGCGTTTTAGACCTGCTATGGTCGGCTGCTTCTTGTCGATCTTCTTTTTTGCGGATCACAGCCGGTAGGTGGCGCAGCGCCTCCGCAGCTACCAGCCCCGCAAGGGGGCCGATTTGCGCTATCATGAATCAACCCAAGGCCATCGACCCGACACAATTTCCTCATGAGTATGCTGCAGTTTTTTCAATGGTTGACGCTTGCTATCACCGCGGTCGGGGTCGTGGGTTGCAGTTCCTCCATGTCCCCATCCTCGACCACGGAACCCGAGTCATCTCCACCGGCCGAGACTGCTGAACCCGAGGCGAGAGCCGAGTACACCGTCACTTTCGATGCTTCCTGGAGTAAATCGACCCATCCCGAAGACTTTCCTCCCAACCCACACTTCTCCGGATTGATCGGTGGCACGCACAACGACGACATTCGCTTCTGGATGCCCGGAAGGAAGGCGTCGGATGGGATCAAAGCCATGGCCGAAAGGGGTCTTAAAACCCCTCTCAACGAAGAGATTCGAGCGGCTCGCGACGAGGGAACGGCGGACAGGCTTCTTTCAGGTGATGGCATTCCTCGATCGCCTTCAAGCGTGTCTCTCGATTTCGCGATCCGGCGCGATTACACTCTGGTGACGTTGGTCTCGATGGTGGCACCGAGCCCCGATTGGTTCACCGGGGTTTCGGCCTTGAGCCTTCTCGAAGGAGGCCAATGGGTCGAGGAACTAACAGTGGAGCTCTTTGCTTACGACGCAGGCACGGACAGCGGAACGACTTACAACTCCGCCAACGATCCCACCTTACCTCGCGAGTCGATCCAGCGAATCGACGGACGTCCGCTTGCGGTTGGCGGCCAAGTCGCTCCGGTGGGGACCTTCACCTTTACTAGGCGCTAGGCTCACGCTTGGTGCGAGCGGGCCAGTCGGCAGGGACCGGTTTCATCGGACGACAAAACGCTGCAATCGTCGTGGTTTTGCTCATACCGACGGCGCAACTCCTCCACCGTTCGATCGATGTCGTCTCCAGCAACGCAGCAGAGTCCATGCCCGTCGTGTCCAAAAACACAAACGAACTCAAGACCCACGCGCCGGGACGTTTCGGATTAGAGGTGTCTAGGCTCAGAGCTCCTCTACTAGGGTCGCCCATCGTCGGAACTGATTACGAGAGTTGGGTTTGGCGGCTCGCCGTGTGTTAAATAATTAGCGCTAGTTCTAAATGCTGAGATGATGCGTCCATGAGCACACTGGTATTCACGAGACGTGCTTGTCTTGAGGGAAGACGCGACAAGTCGACCAGTATTGAGTTGTGCGCGTCCATGGTCGCAAAGTTGGAGTGTCATTGCGTATTCCGGGGCATCGTGAACGCAGATTCCAGCCGAAGGTGAACATCCATTCCAAAGCATCGTGAACACGGATTCCGGGGATCGTGAACATGGATTCCGGGGAAGGTGAACACGGATTCCGGGGAAGGTGAACACGGATTCCGGGGAAGGTGAACACGGATTCCAGGCAACGTGAACGCCGGTTCCGGCATCGCGAACGCTCATCGATAGCACGTTTCAAGGCACTCTAGGTCGTACCCGGAAGGAGGACGATCTAGGAAATGGCAGCTAAGAGGTTATCGATGAGAAAAATACGAGAGGTTCTAAGGTTAAAGTACGAGCTGGGTTTTACTCACCGCACGATCGCAAAGGCACTTCGCGTGGCGGTTGGAACGGTGAGTGAGTACCTGGCCAAGGCGAAGAAGGGTGGTTTGAGCTGGCCGCTCCCGGAGGAGCTGAGCGACGGGGAGCTGGAGGCAGGGCTGTTTCCGCCGCCTGGCTCGTCTGGCGCACGGCCGGGTCTGGACTATGCCCACATCCACGAGGAGCTGAGGCGTCACCGAGAGCTGACGTTGCTGCAGCTGTGGGTGGAGTACGCGGAGAATAAGCCGGGAGCGTACGGCTACAGCCGTTATTGCGAGCTGTACGGTCAGTGGAAGAAGAAGCTGAACCCGACGATGCGTCAACGGCATCGAGCAGGCGAGAAGACATTCGTCGATTTTTCGGGGGAAGAAGCCTCACATCGTCGATCCGAAAACGGGAGAGCTCGTCGAAATGGAGCTGTTCGTCGGGACGTTGGGCGCGAGCAGTTACACCTACGTCGAAGCGACACTGAACCAGTCGCTGGAATCGTGGGCGAAGGCCCATAAGGGGATGTCGGATTACTTCGGTGGCAGTACGGAGATCTGGGTTCCGGACAACTTGAAGAGCGGCGTGGATTTGGTGGACCGTTACGAGCCAGGGATCAACCGGACGTACGAAGAGCTGGCGACGCATTACGGTGCGGTTGTGGTCCCGGCTCGGGTGTTCAAGCCGAAAGACAAAGCGAAGGTGGAGTCGGCAGTGCAGGTGGCGCAGCGCTGGATCCTGGCGGTGCTTCGTCATCGCACGTTCTTCAGCCTGGCGGAACTGAACGAAGCCATCTGGGAGAAGTTAGAGGTCCTGAATGCGCGTCCGATGCAGAAGCTCGGTGTGAGTCGGCGGGAGTTGTACGAAAGGCTAGACCGGCCCGTACTGAAACCGCTACCGCAGGAGAGCTACGAGTTATCGACGTGGAAGCGGTGCAGAGTGAACATCGACTACCACGTGGAGGTGGAGAACAACTTGTACAGCGTTCCCTATCAGCTCATTCACGAGAAAGTCGAGGCACGGGTGACGGCCTCGGTGGTGGAGGTCCTGTTCAAGGGAAAGCGCGTCGCGTCGCATCCCCGCAAGAAAGGAAAGGGGCACTACTCCACGAACCCGGAGCATATGCCACGTTCGCATCGGGAGCACCTGGAGTGGACGCCGTCGCGGCTGCTCCACTGGGCGGAGCAGTCAGGTCGCGCCACGGGAAGGCTGGTTGCGGGGATTCTAGAGAGTCGGCCTCACCCGGAGCAGGGATTTCGCTCTTGCCTGGGAGTCATGCGACTAGGCAGCCGCTGGGGCAGTGAGCGTCTCGAGGCCGCTTGCGCACGAGCGGAAGCTTTGAGCTCTTACAGCTATCGCACGGTGAAAAACATTCTCTCGGCTGGTCTGGATCGTGTGGTGCTCGAATCGGACGCCGAAGCGAAACCGCGAGAGGAGCACGAGAACATCCGAGGCGCGGATCACTACGAAGGAGGAGAGTCCCGATGCTGACACCCGAAACGATAGAAAAGATGAACGCCATGAAGTTGTTCGGCTTGGTGTCCGCGTTCGAAACCCAGTTGAGCTCGAGCGAATACAAGGAGCTGAGCTTCGAGGAACGTGTGGGACTCCTGGTCGATGCCGAGTGGACCGCCCGCGAACAGCGTAAGCTTTCTCGACGACTGCGAGCGGCAAAGCTCCGCTATCCGGCATGTTTGGAGAACGTGAACTTCCAAGCGCCTCGAGGCTTAAACCGCGAACAGATCTTGAGCCTGGGCAACTGCCGCTTTGTCGGTGAGCGCCATAACCTGCTCATCACCGGCCCGACGGGGATTGGCAAATCGTTCTTGGCTTGCGCCTTCGTGGAGCGGGCCTGTCGTCGCGGCTTCACCGGATGCTACGTGCGAGCACCGCGCTTGCTCCACGAGCTCGCGGTCGCTCGTGGTGATGGTTCCTACGCCCGGCTTTTGACGAAACTCGCCAAGCTGGACTTACTGGCTATCGATGATTGGCTGCTTCACCCGCTGAAAGAATCGGAGAGACGGGATCTAATGGAGGTCATCGAAGACCGCGCCGAGCGTGGCTCCACACTCATCGCGACCCAGATTCCGCTCAAGCAGTGGCACGAAGCGATTGGCGACCCAAACCAGGCAGACGCTATCTGCGATCGCATTCTCCACAGCGCGCACCGCATCACTCTCAAAGGAGCTTCTCTGAGAAAGACCAAGGCTGCGCCAAAGGCATCTGACAACGCCGATGCATGAGCGAGCGAGGGACCACAGCGTCGATGCGATAAAAACGGGTGAAACCGCCAAACCCGGGGTACCAGACGATGCGGCGCCAAAACGACGCGCGAGAATGCCTCAGGAAGCGTCTTCTCGAGCCAGGCCATACCCCAGCAACCCCCCGAAACCAGCCCCACATCGCCCGGGGTTCGGCCGCGGCAGGTCGCTGCCTACGGGAGCGGGAAGGTCGCTTCGCGTCTTTCCTTACGCCCGCTCCCTCCGGCACCGACCTGCCGCCCCTTGCTACACAACACGCAGGTAAGATAGGTTCACGTTTTCAATCAGTGGAAAGGAAGGTCACCCAACACTTCATCGCTTCGATGAGCGTTCGGCTTCACCGGATTCGCTGTTCAGCTTGCTCTGGATTCGGCGTTCACGATGGCTGGAATACGCAGTGTCATCTCATTAACACGCAGGGCCCAGTTACCGACCCCCTAACAGAGGAGCTCTGAGGCTTGGTTGTGCCTTCTATTTATTCATCCGCCAGCCCCATGGGTCGGAAGTCAGCCCTGCGGCGCGAAATACCCTGGATTCTGCGCGGATTCCAAGGGCGTCTAAGCTGCTGATTTGTGGTCTATTTCAAAAGGGCCGAGTTTTGGCACAGGACGGGGTAGCCCCCCGATGTGTTGATAGACGAATCTTAATCGCTTCCTCGACATCGAATCGTCCTGTGCCAAAACTCGCCCTTTTGAAATAGCCCATAAATCAACAGCTTAGAGTCTGTGTTTTACGAAATACCCTGGATTGGGCTGCGGCTCTACAGTTACCCAAAACCCGCGGTCGATTCCTGCCGAAGAGGGAGAGCGTCGCGAAGCTTGAAGGCGCGAAATGGTGCCGGCATTTGTGGTCTATTTCGCCCGGAAATAAATAGGGTACGAGTTTTGGCACAGGACGGGGTAGCCCCGATACATCGAATCGAACAGGGCTCGGATCTTCGTGGCCGACCACACGAACGGCCGCTGAATCTCAGGGAGGGCGATATTGCCATGCTTGACGTCTTCGATCAGATGGGTCAGTGAGTAGCCGGTATCTCGGTAAAGCGTAGGCATTATCGCTCCTTCGTCTTCATCGCGAGCAGCTTCAAGTCCTATGATGCGCGAGCCACATCGTGCCAAGTGGACCTAGACAATCGTGTTTCTCAAAAGTGGTCACGTGTGCTGCTCATTTCGGTTCGTCGAGAGATATTCTATGCCGTGCCACAACGCTCCACCAAATTTCCGAGAGGATATGTTCGGGTCTGAGAGCCAACCTGGGATTTCTCTGGCTCCTCCTACCCCGTCCTGTGCGGTGCTTCCGCCATCAAATGTTGGTGGCTGCTGCGTAACCTGTTCGCGTGCTACAGTTTGAGCATGATTTCGAGAGACGCAGTTCTTTCGGCGATGCTGGCTGGGCTGACCACTTGGTGCCTGACGTTCAGGGATATCTTCGCGGGTACGCGGCACGGAGGCGAGGCACCAGATCCGGCAACAGGTACGGACCGATGGTGGGGATGACGCCGAGCCGAAGTGTGCCCAAGAACGGGTCGGCCAGCCGCGTAGCGCTGTCAACGAGCTCCTCCATCGATCTCAGGAGCGTGCGTGCGCGCGCGACGATATCGGTGCCGGCGGGAGTCACGAGCACGTGGCGTCGGTCGCGCTCGAAGACGCGGACCCCGAGGGCGCCCTCCCCCTGTGCGATCTGCACCGAGAGCGAAGGCTGAGAAACGTGGCACTCGGTCGCAGCTCTCCGAAAACTCCTTCGCTCCGCCACCGCGACGATGTATTGGAGCTGGCGCACGGTGACAGGATGAGGGCTCAGTATCATGATAGATATACACTATCATAATAATCTGAAAGATATCTTGGACGAATCAGCGGATTACTGGCATCCTTGGGTCAGGAAAACGACGAAAGGAGACACCAAGAGATGATGTACCCAAGCCCGAGCATGCTATCCGAACAAGTACGCCGCCGTGTCATCGAGAGCCTGAACGCACGGCTCGCGGACGGACTCGATCTGCACAGCCACATCAAAGTCGCGCACTGGAACATCCGGGGACCTCAGTTCCCGTCGCTCCATCCCCTGTTCGAGACGTTCGCGGTCAGCCTCGCCAACCACAACGATGCCGTTGCCGAGCGCGCGGTCACTCTCGGCGGCCAAGCGTACGGAACCGCCCGGCACGTCGCCGGAGCGTCGGCACTGACCGAATACCCTCGAGACACGACCCGCGATATGGAGCACGTGAAGTTGCTGGCGGATCGGATCGAAGCCTACTTGATCGGTCTACGCGAATCGCGCGAAATTGCCAACGACACAGGCGATACCGATACCGCCGATTTGTTGACCGTCATCATCACCGAGTTCGAGAAGCACGACTGGTTCTTGCGGGCCTCGTTGGACGGCTAGCTAGATCGTCCCCGTCCTGTGCCAAAACTCGGCCCTTTTGAAATAGACCATAAATCAGCAGCTTAGTGTCTATGGTGCGCTCCCGTGAACGGCTTGGCGGGTTGCTACGTTTCTACCATAGGGAAGCCGCATGAGTATTTTGACCTTACGGGCACTCCCACAGGAAACGGGGAGAAACAGATAGGCCGCGCCTACGGAGCACCGTGCCAGCCCTCGACCCTACCGCGATGGAGCCTGACCAGAAGCCTGCTGGGCCGGACAGTTCCCCCGCTGATGCCCAGGGTGCCGACTATAATAGTGAAGGAGCCTCATCGGTGGGCCTTTTATTGGCCCGGGCGCAAACACAGACACTAAGCCGGTGATTTATGGTCTATTTCGAAAGGGTCGAGTTTTGGCACAGGACGGGAGCCTGACCGTCTGGATCTCGCTCACCGCCGGCAAGCTTGTGAACTGGGACGCGCCCCGGCCAAGGAGGAGGAAACCGGGCCGTCAACGCAAGTACTCGAACCACGCCATCGAGACGGCTGTCACCCTGGGCATGGTGTTTCATCTGTCATCTAGGCAGAGCGAGGGATTGCTGCGGTCGTTGTTCGCTCTGATGAAGCTAGACAATGATGTGCCCGATCACACCACGATCTCCAGGCCATTGAGAATCTCAACGGAACCATTCGCAGAGTATCGAGAAACGTCAAGCGCGTCCTGTCCAAAAACACAAACGAACTCAAGACCGGCGCGCCGGGACGTTTCGGATCAGAGACGTCTGAGGCTTGGTTGGCCAATGGAAGCTAGAATCCTCGGTCATGAGGAGGCAGAGCCAGCCCTGAACTCGTTGTGTCCAAAAACAGAAACGCGTCGCCAAGCCCTTGATGGTTGAGCTCTCCATAATGATGATAGATGAACTCGGCGACGGCCCGGCGCGTGGGTCTTAGAGTTCGTTTGTATTTTTGGACACGACGCGATTGTAAAGCCCACGGCCCTTGGCCCGGTCGCAAACACAGACACTAAGTTGCTGATTTATGGCCTATTTCAAAAGGGCTGAGTTTTGGCACAGCCCCGGACGGCCCCGGGTCATGGCCGAGATTAGCAAGCTCGTCGTAGGGATGGCGCAGTTGAGTCCGAGGTGGGGGTATACACGAATTCGCGGCGCCCTCTCGAATCTCGGCCATATCGTAGCCAGGAGCACCATCGCCAATATTCTGCGAGAACATGGCATCGAGCCCGCGCCGGAGCGAGGTGAACGAACGCCGTGGCGCACGTTCCTCGCCGCCCATTGGGAAACCGTTGCTGCGACCGACTTCTTCACCGTCGAGGTCGCCACAGCTCGCAGGCTCGTGACCTACTATGTGCTCGTCGTCATCGAGCTGTCTTCGCGAAAAGTACACATTGCCGGAATCACTCCGGGGCCAGATGGCCCGTTCATGATGCAAGGTCGGTCGGAATCTCACCGACCCATTCGACGGCTTTCTGCGCGGCAAGCGATTCCTCATCCTGGACCGCGACAAGAAGTTCACCACGGAGTTTCGCGATTTGCTCGAGCACGCCGGAACGGACGTCATTCGGCAGTTCATCCATCATTATCACGGAGAGCGCAACCATCAAGGGCTTGGAATCTCTGGACCTCGCTTCTTGAATCGCGCGGACTCATCCGCGCCCCAAGGAACGAGGCCCGCGCCCGCGTTCTCGCCGGTGTGTTTTAGCTCGATCCAGTGGTACGCCTCGTCTCTATCCTTCACGACAGCACACAGCACGTCTTCGATAGGGTCGTCCGCGTATGCCTTGGCAAGACGGCGCATTTGTTTGAGGACCCCCACAGGGACGTGGCCATCCAGCCATTCGGGGTTCTCCAGCGCTTTGAGTGCGGTGAGGCGTCGATTGCCTTCTAGAACTCGGTAGCGTCCCGCACGGTATTGTCAAGTTGACGTTGAGCGAGCGAACCTATCGCGTCGAGCTGACTTCCTTTGCTCTCATCGGACGGCACAGGTTACCTCCTGCCAGACGATGAAAGCGCGGTCTCGTAGCTCCCGATGATGATGCGCTTGCAACAAATGCCGTCCGACGCGAAAGAGATTTTGCACGAGTCCATGCACGGTCAAGAATCGTTGCGCCTGCCCAGGAGCTTTAAACTTCCGCATCTGTCGTTCCCGTTGTCGCGTCGGTTCGTGCGAGACTTCGGCTAGGTTGTTTCTGTACTGGTCAGTGTCGTGGACGACGGACGGCATGACCTCGCGGTGAGCGGCGCTGTAGCTTCTCAGTTTGTCGGTGACCAGCTGCCAGGGCGGACGGCCTTGCCCCTTCAACAGCTTGCGGAAGAATCGTTTGGCGGCTTTCTGATCACGGCGAGGCTGGACGAGGATATCGATTACATCACCATCTTGGTCTACCGCGCGCCAGAGGTATTGGCGTTCACCTTGTATCTTTATGAAGACCTCGTCCAGGTGCCATGTGTCACCGAGACGACCCTGCCGACGCTTCAGTCGTCGAGCGTATTCCGGCCCGAACTTAATGCACCACAGTCGGACCGCTTCGTAAGAAACCGTGATGCCTCGCTGAGCGAGCAACTCTTCGACGTTTCGAAAGCTCACGCAGAATCGGTGGTAGAGCCAGACGGCGTGGCTGATGATTTCCGGTGGAAATCGATAGCCGTGGTAGCTTGGCGCATCGGTCTTCATTGGACCATTCTGTCAGTCACCAGCTCAATTTGACAATACCGTGACCACGTATTCACCCTGCTTCGTTCAGTTCCGCCAGGCTGAAGAACGTGCGATGACGAAGCACCGCCAGGATCCAGCGCTGCGCCACCTGCACTGCCGACTCCACCTTCGCTTTGTCTTTCGGCTTGAACACCCGAGCCGGGACCACAACCGCACCGTAATGCGTCGCCAGCTCTTCGTACGTCCGGTTGATCCCTGGCTCGTAACGGTCCACCAAATCCACGCCGCTCTTCAAGTTGTCCGGAACCCAGATCTCCGTACTGCCACCGAAGTAATCCGACATCCCCTTATGGGCCTTCGCCCACGATTCCAGCGACTGGTTCAGTGTCGCTTCGACGTAGGTGTAACTGCTCGCGCCCAACGTCCCGACGAACAGCTCCATTTCGACGAGCTCTCCCGTTTTCGGATCGACGATGTGAGGCTTCTTCCCCGAAAAATCGACGAATGTCTTCTCGCCTGCTCGATGCCGTTGACGCATCGTCGGGTTCAGCTTCTTCTTCCACTGACCGTACAGCTCGCAATAACGGCTGTAGCCGTACGCTCCCGGCTTATTCTCCGCGTACTCCACCCACAGCTGCAGCAACGTCAGCTCTCGGTGACGCCTCAGCTCCTCGTGGATGTGGGCATAGTCCAGACCCGGCCGTGCGCCAGACGAGCCCGGCGGCGGAAACAGCCCTGCCTCCAGCTCCCCGTCGCTCAGCTCCTCCGGGAGCGGCCAGCTCAAACCACCCTTCTTCGCCTTGGCCAGGTACTCACTCACCGTTCCAACCGCCACGCGAAGTGCCTTTGCGATCGTGCGGTGAGTAAAACCCAGCTCGTACTTTAACCTTAGAACCTCCCGTATTTTTCTCATCGATAACCTCTTAGCTGCCATTTCCTAGATCGTCCTCCTTCCGGGTACGACCTAGAGTGCCTTGAAACGTGCTATCGATGAGCGTTCGCGATGCCGGAACCGGCGTTCACGTTGCCTGGAATCCGTGTTCACCTTCCCCGGAATCGATGTTCACGATCCCCGGAATCCGTGTTCACGATGCTTTGGAATGGATGTTCACCTTCGGCTGGAATCTGCGTTCACGATGCCCCGGAATACGCACTTGTTGCCCTCACCGTGAACCCCCCATCCGCTCTTGCGCGGAACTACGTGTTGGTCCTTACCCTTCGTCATCGTATTGCCTCCTAGCTGTGTCCTCGCCCGAGCGACAGGCCCGAGCTTTCTCAGCTGAGGCCCCTATCCTACCAAAGCTACCCAAACATATCGCGCCTAAAGATACTTAGGACCACAAGATTTGGGTGTTGCGGGGCCCTTTTTATGCGCGGTGCTGGGTGCAGCGGCGAGAGTGTGGGCGTGGTTCGTTAGGCCTCGCGGTGGAATGCCGGCGGGCACAAATCGGCAGGCGCGGAGAAAGCGATTTACTTTGGATGGTTTGCGGTGATTTTGATAGGCTCGGTAGGGTCGAGGGCTGGCGCGGTACTCCGTAGGTGCAGCCTATCTGTTTCTCCCCGTTTCCTGTGGGAGTGCCTCACTAGCCGCACCGTAAGTCCGTTTCCAACCCCCGCCACATCGCACGCAGCGTGGGCAGAATTTACGGTCGAGCTTCGGCCGTTCAATTGCGACCGAGGAGGAGGAAAGATGCGTTTGAAGTCGGTTCATGTCAGCGAGTTCAAGTCTGTTCGCGATTCAGGTGAGTTTGAGACCGGAGACGTCACCTGTCTGGTCGGGAAGAACGAAGCCGGGAAGACGGCTGTGCTTGAGGCGTTGTACCGGCTTAGACCCGTTATAGACATCCATGGCACGTTCAACGTCACGCACGACTACCCGCGCACCGACGTCGAAGACTATGAATACCTTGTTCAGACCGGGAAGCGGGAGCCCGCAAGAGTCGTCACTGCCGTCTATGAGTTGTCCAATGATGAGGTTGCAGAGGTTGAAGGGCAGTTCGGCGCCGGTGTCTTCGTCAATCGACAGGCGAAGCTCTGGCGTGGATACGAGAAGCAGACATATTTCGATATCAACTTGGACGAAAACATTGCCGTCCAGCATTTGGTTGCCGAGGCCGAGCTACCCAATGACGTGCGGGCGAACGCGGCACAGGTGTCGACGCTAAAGGAACTACTGGCGACGTTAAGCGCCGCCGCCGGAAAGCAAGGCGAGGCTCAGAAGGCTGCCCTAGCGGCAGCCGAGCAGCTAGAGGACGTCAGCGAGAAAGCCAAGGCGATGGACGACGCCAATAGACTTAAGGAGTCTGCGTCCGCTAAGCAGCTTTGTTCAGACATATCGACTTACTTGAAGAAAAGAAGCTTCAAGGAGTACGTCTGGAGTACCTATCTTACGCGCACGGTCCCGAAATTCTTATACTTCGACGAGTACTACCAGATGGAGGGTCAGGTAAACATACAGAAGTTAAAGGAACGACAGGCTGCTGGATCGCTTACCGAATCCGACCGGCCGATGTTGGGACTCATCGAACTCGCTCGCCTTGACCTTGACCAGTTGCTCACTGCGAAGGACACGCAGGCCCTATTGAACAAGATTGAGGGCGCATCCAACCACCTGTCCAAGCAGATCCTGAAGTACTGGTCGCAGAACAAACATATCCTCGTACGCTTCGACCTGCGCCCGGCGCTCCCTGAAGACCCGGAGGGGATGCGCGAGGGCATGAACCTGTGGGGATTCGTGCACGACACGAAGCACCTGGCGACCACTCAGCTGGGCACCCGAAGCCGTGGCTTCATATGGTTCTTTTCGTTCCTCGCGTGGTTTTCTCAGCAACGCAAACTCGATACGCCACTGATCTTGCTGCTCGACGAGCCTGGACTGTTCCTGCACGCCAGCGCGCAGGATGACCTGCTGCGCTACATCGAGCAAGAGCTCAAGCCACACCATCAGGTTATCTATACAACGCATTCACCGTTCATGGTGGACCCGAACCACTTTAGTCGCGTCCGCATTGTGCGCGACAGGAGTATGGAGTCGGACGACGAGCTGCCGCCGGACCAGCAGGGCACCAAAGTCTTTACCGACGTTCTCGAGGCGGACGAGGGAAGCCTGTTCCCGCTGCAAGGGGCGCTCGGCTACGACATCGCGCAAACGCTCTTTATTGGACCGAACTGCCTCATCGTGGAAGGGGTTTCCGACCTTCTCTACCTGGCGACTATGTCCGGCGTGCTGGCCAGCCAGCAACGCATTAGCCTTTCCGATGCCTGGACCATTACGCCTGTCGGTGGATCCGATAAGGTAACAACGTTCGTATCTCTGCTCGGCTCACAGAAGAAGGTGAAGGTCGCGACGCTCATCGATTTTCAGCGGCGCGACCAGCAGAGCATTGAGAATCTCTACAAGAAGAAACTGCTGGCCAAGAAGAATGTCCACACTTTCGCGCGGTACACTGGCACGAGTGAGGCGGACATCGAGGACATGTTCGAACCCCAGCTATACCTCGATGCAGTCAACGCGGAATACGCCAACGAACTGGTGAATCCGATTAAGCCGGAGGACCTTGGCAAGCCTCCGCGAATCCTCGTCAACATTAAGGAATGGCTGAAGGCAAACCCGCTGAAGACAGGGAGCTTCGATCACTATCGCCCAGCTCACTACTTCGCCGAGAACATCGCCACGCTAGGACCGAAACTGAACAGGGCGACCCTTGACCGCTTCGAGGCTGCCTTCAAGGTTCTGAACGGACTGCTGTAGTAGCCGGCCCGGCCGAACCTACGACGCAGGCGTGCCCACGAAGATGTCCCCGAACGTACGGGCCTGAAGGATCGGCTGGCAGGTTGCCGTCGAAGGGGCGGATTGAAATCCGAGAGCGGCAGCTACTCGATAACCGTCATTGAAATAACTGATTCCCGGTGTCCAGGATTTCCGCCTAAGCTAGGCCGCTTTTTGCCGAGACCGGATGGCTCCAGACTGCTGTGGTCCGCACAAAAGAAGATCGCGTCCTGTGCCAAAACTCGGCCCTTTTGAAATAGGCCATAAATCAGCAGCTTAGTGTCTGTGTTTGCGCCTGGGCCAAGGGCCGTAGGCTTTACAATCGTCTGGCCCGAGGGTGTTATCTTCAGATCCATGATGACGTACCACGTGCAATTCCTACTGCTCGTTCTAGCTGGCTGGGTCAACCGCCAGCAGCAGGATGTGATCGACTACCTGCAAGAGGAGAACCGTGTGCTCCGAGCCGGGCTTCGGGGCAAGCGTCTCAGTCTCTCGGACGACGAGCGGCGCAGGCTCGCGGTCAAGGCCCAGGCTTTGGGCCGCGAGGCGCTGGCCCATATTGCGTCCGTTGCCACACCCGCTACGCTTCTGCGCTGGTACCGCCACCTCATCGCAGCCAAGTACGATGGCAGCAAGAACCGGAGTCCAGGCCGACCTCCGACGGCGAAGGACATCCGTGAGCTCATTGTGCGCGTGGCACGGGAGAACCCGACGTGGGGATATACGCGCCTGCGAGGCGCACTCAAGAACCTAGGACATGAACTCGGACGCAACACTATCAAGAGGATCCTCGCCGAGCACGGTATCGCTCCTGCGCCGGAGCGGGGCAGGAGCATGTCGTGGAGCACCTTCATCAAGGCTCATTGGGGCGCCATCGCTGCGACAGACCTGTTCACCGTCGAGGTTGTGAACCCGTTCGGGCTCGTCCGCTACCATGTCCTGTTTGTCATCGATATCGCCACTCGCTGCGTGTGCATCGGTGGGATAACATCGGACCCCAACGGGGAGTGGATGAAGCAGGTGGCAAGAAACCTCACTGACATGTGGGATGGTTTCCTCCTTGGCAAGCGATACCTCATCCACGACCGGGACCCGCTATTCACCGAGGCGGTACGTGGGCTGTTGAGAGATTCAGGCGTGAAGCCCCTTCGCCTTCCCGCTAATAGTCCGAATCTGAACGCATATGCGGAAAGATTCGTTCTCTCCATACGTGGAGAGTGTCTCGACCGCTTCGTACCTCTCAGTGAGCGACACCTGCGCACAGCGGTAACCGAATACGTAGTGCACTATCACACAGAACGGAACCACCAAGGTCTCGGCAACGAGCTCATCACACCTCTGCCGGCAAGCGCGAATGACGCTGGCCCCATCGTGTCGCGAGAGCGACTTGGGGGCATTCTCAACTACTACTGCCGTGCCGCGTAGATGGTCGCCGGCGACGGTAGCCCCTCGGCGGGCTCGACCGGCGTAGCGTGGAAACAGCTTCAGGAACATGCTTCGATATTCGCTCTCGACTAGGTGGTCATCTGCATGGTGACGACCCGCCCGACCAAGACGATTGTAAAGCCCACGGCCCTCGGCTCGGTCGCAAACACAGACACTAAGTTGCTGATTTATGGCCTATTTCAAAAGGGCCGAGTTTTGGCACAGGACGGGATTGCAAAACTGCATTGCAGTACTGATTCGATTGGCGATACCTTTATGCAAGGCGGGAACTGCTGACACTTAACTTGGGACTGAAGAATTCATTGTGGCTATTGTTCGACAACGTCGACAAAGGCTAGCCGACCAACGGAATTCAGGGGGAGGATTTGGTCATCATCCGAGCGCTCCTTAAAGCGACGAGAAAGCTGGAGCGTCGGCTTCGCCGAGGTGACTTCGATTGTCGGACGCTGGTGTTCCTAAGACATGGTGCGAGGAGATCAATCGGGCACAGTCGGACGTGTCCTATGATTTCGTCTTTGTGGACGAAGAGAGCTTCAACAGATACAGCCCAAAATCATTTGCCGACCTTGCTACCAATTTCCGTCAGTACAAGGAGGGCTGAATCATGACCGCGCCGGTCACCGCCTCAATGCTTTACGATTTGGTTTCTTGTCCGCATCGCGTGACCATGGACCTTTTCGCCGACCAGGCGCAACGCGATGAGCCAAACCCGTTTGTTCAATTGCTTTGGGAGAAGGGTAACATCTATGAGAAAGAGGTTATTGAGAGGCTGGAAATGCCCCTTACCGATCTCTCAATATACGCAGGTGATGAAAAGGAACGGCTGACTTTTGAGGCTATGCATGGCGGCGAACCGCTAATCTACAGTGGACGTATGCAGGCCGAAGGCCTTCTTGGAGACCCGGACCTGCTGCGCCAAGAGGGTGACGGGTATGTCGCTGGAGATATCAAGTCAGGCGCAGGGGAGGAAGGCTCGGGTGACCTGTCGAAACCCAAGAAGCACTACGCGGTGCAACTCGGGCTCTACACAGACATCCTGGAACGTAAGGGCCTTTCTGCCGGGAAACGTGGCTTTATCTGGGATATTGATGGCCAAGAAATCATCTATGACTTTATAAAACCATACGGGAAACGGAATCCACGCACGCTCTGGGAGGATTATCAGGATTGCCTCGTCGAGGCCCAGGCGATAGTCGGCAAGAGCACGGAGACGCTTGCCGCCTATAGCGGGGTTTGCAAGCTCTGTCATTGGTACAGCGCTTGTATCTCACGCCTAACCGATGCGAACGATCTGACGCTGATTCCTGAGTTGGGCAGGTCGAAGCGTGACGTGATGATGGAACGTATCGCAACGATCCGGGACCTGGCCGAGGCTTACCCCGCAGAATTTGTCACGGGCAAGAAAACGATCTTCCCCGGCATAGGTCTCGCGACTCTAGAGAAGCTGCACGCCCGAGCGAAGCTGATTACGGCGGGGAAGAAGGCCAAGCCCTATCTCCGCGAACCGGTAACCCTGCCGGTCGCCGATCTGGAACTGTACTTCGACATCGAAGTCGATCCCATGCGCAACATCTGTTACCTGCACGGTTTTGTCGAACGGCGGGGCGGCGACAACGACACAGAACGGTTTATCACTTTCTTCGCCGAGCAAACAACCGCAGAGGCTGAGAAACAGGCTTTTGCCGAGGCTTGGCGCTACATGCAGGAAAGCCAGCCCTGCGTGATCTACTACTACTCGAAGTACGAGCGAACCATCTATCGAAAGCTACGTGAGAAATATCCGGACGTCTGCAAGGAGGACGAACTGGAGGCGCTATTCGACCCGGTACGGGCCGTGGACCTCTATTCTAATGTGGTGCTGAAGGCCACAGAATGGCCAACACGAGACTTCTCAATCAAAACACTGGCGAACTATCTCGGCTTTGCGTGGCGCGACACACATCCCTCGGGGGCGGCTTCAATCGAATGGTTCCATAGGTGGGTAGAAACGGGTGACCCTACGATTCGCCAGCGCATTCTTGATTATAACGAAGACGATTGCCGTGCGACGCGCGTTCTGCGGGATGCTCTTGACAGCTTGATCGTGATGCCGGAGGGGCCCGGATGAACAATACACAGCAAACGCATGACGCTCAACAAATACTCGCTTGTTCTCGATGGGGATGAGGGTTCGCTTGGCACCGTTGTCCATGGCGACTTGCAAAGGCTCGACGAGCGACCGGATGGGTTTGACGTTCCCCTGAACGCTCATGTCGCCGAGCACTAGCAGGCCGGGCTGTGGCGGTTGTGCTCCGCAAAAAGTCGATCCGGCGTTGATTGCGCGGTTGAGACCTGCCATGCTCGGCTGCCTCGCACACGACGGCGTGCGGTGATCGACACGAGGCGTTTCATGGCAACGAGATCGTCGCCAACGCGTGCCGCCTGGACCTGAGAGAATCTGTTGCGAAAATGAAGCCATTCAGTCAACGGAAGAGACTCAAGCCAGTCTCGGAAGTCATCCAGATTGACTCGATGAATTCCGAACTACGGAATTCTCTCTGGAACACACTCACCGTGGAGCTATGGCTCCAGGATCAGTCCCTGAACCACGGCTTAATAGAATTATTCAGCAAAGCATTGTGGTCTGACTTCTTCAAGAAACCAATTGATTCGAGGCCCAAGGATAACGACCTAATTCTGGCACACATTCGAGAGTATTGTTTTGGGTGCGAGTGGTTTGAAGTGTACGATTTTCTCGAATTTGTTGTTGGGTACTTCAAATCCGAACAGCAACTCGAACCCTTCAACCGTACTCTTGAGCGGGAGTTGTCAGGATACCGCTTTGTGTCTGGACACATCACAGACATAACAAATGCCCAAGAACGCGAAATGCTGGAAATGGTTCTTGCGGACTCCCGGTTCGCTGGCGTTGACGCTCACCTACAACAGGCATTGGACCTGTACGCCAAACGCGAGAACCCTGACTATAGGAACTCAATCAAAGAGTCAATCTTGGCAGTCGAAAGCATGGCCAGAATTGTTTCGGAAAAGCCAAAGGCCACGTTGAGTGACGCTCTCAAGGCGATAGAAAAGAATGGATTGCTGCATGAGGCGCTGAAGGATGGCTTCATTAAGCTGTACGGATACACGAGCGACGCGGACGGCATCCGTCATGCGATGCTCGACGAACCAACACTCACTGCGGCGGACGCTCGTTACTTTCTACTTTCATGTACATCGTTCGCAAACTATCTGAAGGCCCGGATCGCTTGATGCAGCACCTAACAAGTGTGCCATTGCGAGGCTGCGGGCTTCGTGTCCAAAAATACAAACGAACTCAAGACCCCGTCCTGTGCCAAAACTCGGCCCTTTTGAAATAGGCCATAAATCAGCAGCTTAGTGTCTGTGTTTGCGCCTGGGCCAAGGGCCGTAGGCTTTACAATCGTCTGGCCCGAGGGTGTTATCTTCAGATCCATGATGACGTACCACGTGCAATTCCTACTGCTCGTTCTAGCTGGCTGGGTCAACCGCCAGCAGCAGGATGTGATCGACTACCTGCAAGAGGAGAACCGTGTGCTCCGAGCCGGGCTTCGGGGCAAGCGTCTCAGGCTCTCTGACGACGACCGGCGCAGGCTCGCGGTCAAGGCCCAGGCTTTGGGCCGCGAGGTGCTGGCCCAGATTGCGTCCGTTGCTACACCCGCTACGCTTCTACGTTGGTACCGCTGCCTCATCGCAGCCAAGTACGATGGCAGCAAGAACCGGAGTCCAGGCCGACCTCCGACGGCGAAGGACATCCGTGAGCTCATTGTGCGCGTGGCGCGAGAGAACCCGACGTGGGGATATACGCGCCTGCGAGGCGCACTCAAGAACCTAGGACATGAACTCGGACGCAACACCATCAAGAGGCTCCTCGCCGAGCACGGTATCGCGCCTGCCCCGGAGCGGGGCAAGAGCATGTCGTGGAGCACCTTCATCAAGGCTCATTGGGGCGCCATCGCTGCGACAGACCTGTTCACCGTCGAGGTTGTGAACCCGTTCGGGCTCGTCCGCTACCATGTCCTGTTTGTCATCGATATCGCCACTCGCTGCGTGTGCATCGGTGGGATAACGTCGGACCCCAACGGGGAGTGGATGAAGCAGGTGGCAAGAAACCTCACTGACATGTGGGATGGTTTCCTCCTTGGCAAGCGATACCTCATCCACGACCGGGACCCGCTATTCACCGAGGCAGTACGTGGGCTGTTGAGAGATTCAGGCGTGAAGCCCCTGCGCCTTCCCGCCAATAGTCCGAATCTGAACGCATACGCGGAAAGATTCGTTCTCTCCATACGTCGAGAGTGTCTCGACCGCTTCGTACCTCTCAGCGAGCGACACCTGCGCACAGCGGTAACCGAATACGTAGTACACTATCACACAGAACGGAACCACCAAGGTCTCGGCAACGAGCTCCTCACACCTCTGCCGGCAAGCGCGAATGACACTGGCCCCATCGTGTCGCGAGAGCGACTTGGGGGCATTCTCAACTACTACTGCCGTGCCGCGTAGATGGTCGCCGGCGACGGTAGCCCCTCGGCGGGCTCGACCGGCGTAGCGTGGAAACAGCTTCAGGAACATGCTTCGATATTCGCTCTCGACTAGGTGGTCATCTGCATGGTGACGACCCGCCCGCCCAAGACGATTGTAAAGCCCACGGCCCTTGGCCCGGTCGCAAACACAGACACTAAGTTGCTGATTTATGGCCTATTTCAAAAGGGCCGAGTTTTGGCACAGGACGGGGTCGAGATGAGCGACACAGCTGAGCAAGAATACCGGGACAAGCTCGGGGAGAAATTCGGCGCTATATTCTATGGCCTGTGGAATGACTGGGCGGTCGGCCTGATGAGATCCAAGGAGTTCCGGGAGCGCGGCAACGGCCAACACTTGATTGCGGAAGCACCGGGCCGACAGCTGACGCGACCGTCTCGTCAGCGTCCCCGGCCGCGACGCCAGACCGCTCTTTTATGTCTGCCTCCGACGGGACGCAAGCCACAATAGTAGCAGCCTTCCTCGTGGTCGACAACACGATGCAGGTGACCCTCATGGCCACGCCAGTCCTGATGCGCGATGGGAGCGCGGATCTCGGTCACCAGCACCATCAGCTCTGTTGCTGCGATCGACGCTACCGCTCCGTTGACCGTGATCACCGATGGACCGCCGCCGGCCAAGGCTCTCTTGGGCACACCGTAGATCGCGCGCCGGTCAGCACACTGCTCCGGCGAAGCGAAGTAGTCTTGAAGTTCGTTCTGGTCCAACACCTTGAGGCACATGAGGCAGCCCGTCTCCGGCGTTGCGACACAAACCCTCCCTCCGAAAAGAACCCTGTTCTTTTCGGGCATCGTATCGCTCGCCGCATCGATAAGCGGCAGACCTTGCTTACAGCAGAATTCGTTCAGCACGAACCGGGGGCCATCGTGGTCGACGCATCCCACAACGACATCCACATCTGCAAGAGCAGCCTTCGCTTCGGGTCTTTCGACACGGGCCTGCACCATCTCGATCTCGATCTCGGAATCGATGAGCATACCGAGGTCGCGTAGTAGCTGGACTTTGGGTGTTCCGACCGCGTGCGATGCCCAAGCGCCCACCAACCGGTTCCGGTTCGAGTCCTCGAGCGGATCTTTGTCGATGATCACGATCTTCCTAATCCCCAGATAGGCAAGTTCTAGCACCATGAACGAGCCCAACCCTCCCCCACCGACGATACCGACCGTCGCGGCGCGCAGGCACTTCTGCCCCTCGTCTCCGAAGATCTTCCGTTGCCTGTCGAACCTATCCACCATGGTCTCGCCTCCAGGAGTGCTCGGATTCACGACTCGCGCGTAGCAGCTGCCCGGCGACGACGAGGTCCACGGAGCCTTGAGGACTCCGCTCTCGACCCTCCCAGTAGAGAGAATCGAACGCATCCCGACCGAAGACGAGGGCGACGTACGGCCGGCCGGGAAGTCGCCACGACACCTGCGGTCCGATGTCGGCCAAGCCCTCGCAATCGAAGGACGAGAAACGCACCCGCGGCCCTTCCGTAAGGGGGTGTGAGTGGGCCTCGACCAGCGCGGTGTTCGTCCTGTGTGCGCGGACGATCATTCCCTGGAGCGCATCGTCGTGCAGCTCCAGGTAGCGGACCGACTGCACAACGAAGTCGGCCGGCTTGAGCACGGCGACATCGACGAAATCCAACTCCCCATCGCCGGCTGGGGAGGCGAAGAGAAAGGCCCCGTGCTCGCGCGCGTACCCCTCGCGCACGAGCGCGGAGCGAAGCGCTTGGTACTGCGCCTCGCTCTCGAAGCGGAGCCTCCGTTCCTTAGTGGATTCAGACACCTTCTTTGAACCGCTCGTCGAACGTGATGAGGAAGTTCAACAGGTTGGCCCCCTCGCGAATCCGTTGCGCCGGGACCCAGGGGATTCCTTGGTCGTCGCCCTGCCAGGAGAGAACACCCCACTGCCCCTCGAACGGCGGCCGATTGCTCGCGTTGCCGTTGAAGTTGTTCGGCATTTGGCCGCCGATCTGTGCGGAGGACGGCACGTAGATACCGTATGGCACCTGCCCCGGGTGTCCTGGCTGTGCGTGGAACGCAACTGGAAACGGATCCGGAGTCCAGCCGTACCGCGTCGCCCGAGCGTCGTCCGGGATGAGGAACCAATCCTGCGACCGAACGACGCTCGGAAAGACCGTGGCGATCAGCCGGTGTTCTTCCTCAAGGCGGAACTCGCGCTCAGCCACGTCGCCAGCCGATCTTTTTCAAGAAGGTCTTGATATCCGTCAGATCGACGATTTCACCCGGCTTGAGCGTGCGGGCCTCGTTCGTGGCGAGGTCGATCTGCTGAACGCCCTTCGACGGATCCCAGCCGCCAAGCTCGGCGATCTGTTCCGTGGTGATGGTCTTCTCGGACCACTGGAACTCCTCGCCTTCGATCCAGAGCACGAACACCGGCCCGGTGCGCAGCTTCTCGACCCCTTCCGCCGCGAGCTTTACGACATCGGAGTCCTTGATGAAAAGATCGGGGCGGTCTCGTCGCTCCAGCCAGACTCCGGTGCACGCAGGGTCTGCGCCCACCATCCGCTTCGCGATCAGCCCGGTCAGCTCGGCTGCGCCCCACTCGAAACGTCGTTCGTCAATCTCAACGCGGAACGACCGGTCGCTTCTGAACGCAATAAAGCGCTCCGCTTCTTTCTCGCGTAACTCGACGGTCTCGTCGAGACGTCGCTCCTCGAGCGCCCCGTTATCGAGCACCTGGAAGAGCAGGTGCTCCTCCGGGGGCCTGAAGCCCATCGCCTCGAGTAGCTGCCGACCTGTGGGCATGGGGTCGTTCACTTTCAAATCCTCAAAGTCGAAACTGGCTCTAGCCACCGCCACCCTGAACCGGTGCTGGCGATGGCCGATCTGTCTGTCGTCGGGACGGTCCGTCTTGTCGTAGTTATCCATTTCTAGTATTCCTTTCTTGCCATGCGCGCGAAAATGCGCGACTATGACGCCGTGCGTTGATAATATGTCGTGTACCAGATCGCACACGATATTATAGAAGGCATTCTGGTGTGCGTCAAGAGCATCATATGTACCAAACTAGAGACAGGAGGCCTTGTGGAGAAGCACGCTGAGATCCTGATGGTCAAAGATCTAGCGAAACTTCTGAAAGACCGGAGAGACACGAAGGGAATCGGGCTCAGAGCTGCAGCAGGGGAAGCAGGCGTGTCCTTCAACACGTTCGCCCGCGTTGAGAAGGGCCATGTCCCAGACATCGAGACCTTCAGTCGCTTGGCGCGTTGGCTCGGCCGTTCCCCGGCGGACTTCCTCGGGCAGGGGAGCATCACATCCGATTCGACCCCGGACCTGATCGAGACCCACCTACGCGGAGACCCCGCGCTCTCTTCCGATGCCGCGGGACGAATCGCCGGGATCGTGCGCGAGTTCTACGACCAGCTCGCAAAGCCCAAGGAAGTCGCGATTGCCTGTCACCTCCGTGCGGCTTCTACCTTCAGGCCCGAGGCGTCTCTGCTTTTCGCCGAACTTCTCCAGGAAATGCATGACGCTCTCCTCGCCGAGGAGGGTTAGCCTGTGGCTCTCCGCCGTGGGTTCAAAGCAGAGGCTGAGCGCCTCGCTAAGGACATCTGGAGCGCGATGGGCCTCAGGCACAGCGACCGCATGGAAGCCGTGAAGCTCGCCAAACACGTAGGCTACGTCGTTCGCCCCGCGGATGCACTCGTCGACATCGCGAGGCTCGAGGAACTCAAGCGAATCCAAGACAACGCGTTCTTTGCCTGTACGTTCGAACTTCCCGGCGACCGCCACGCCATCGTCTTCAACCCGCTGATGTCAGGTACAAGGCGGAACAGTGACGTCGCTCATGAGGTCGCTCACATCGTTCTCGACCACCGCCTCTCGCGTCTCGAACGGCTCGGCAACGTCGCGTTCCTCTCCTGCGACAAGCAACAGGAAGAGGAGGCGGCATGGCTTTCCGGATGCCTCCTCCTTCCGCGGTTCGCTCTGATCCACGACCTGAGGAAGCGCAAGGACACCAGAACCATCGCGGAAACCCGAGTGTTGAGCAATGACATGGTGGACTATCGCGTGCGGGTCACCGGGGTCGCACGACATCTCGCTGCCGGCGGGCACCAGCGCTCTTAGTGAACTGGCCTGGGGGCGGTAGGGTCGAGGGCTGGCGCGGTACCCCGAAGGCGTGGCCTATCTGTTGCCTTGGTGCACAACTCGCGATCTCGGTCCACAATTGTCCTGTACTCGCGGATTCGAGGTTCCCCATGAGCATTTTCAAACGCACTCAGCGGAAGTATGTGAAGAAGGCCTATCGCGTGAGGAATTGGCGTGAATATGAGGCGGGTCTACGCAACCGCGGGAGCCTGACCGTCTGGATCTCGCTCACCGCCGGCAAGCTTGTGAACTGGGACGCGCCCCGGCCGAGGAAGAGGAAACCGGGCCGTCAACGCAAGTACTCGAACCACGCCATCGAGACGGCTGTCACCCTGGGCATGGTGTTTCATCTGTCGTCTAGGCAGAGCGAGGGATTGCTGCGATCGTTGTTCGCTCTGATGAAGCTAGACAATGATGTGCCTGATCACACCACGATCTCAAGGCGCAAGGCGAAGCTGGGTAAGGTCCCCTTCTACCAAGACAAGCACAAGACGCCGTTGCACATCTTGATCGACAGCAGCGGTCTCGCTGTCCACGCCGGCCAGCTGCGCAGAGCACCAAAGAGCAGGGACTATCGCAAGCTCCATCTGTGTGTCGACGAGCAGACTGGCGAAGTCGTCGCCTGCGAGCTGACGAGCAAAAGAGCCCGCGATTCATCGCGGGTTGCATCGCTTGTCGGACAGATCGACAGTCCCATCTCATCGGCCAGAGCTGACACCGCATACGACGCCAGCGGCGTCTATGAGGCGATCGAGAATCACAGCGCTCATCGCTCGCCGAGGGTGCTGATACCGCCGCGCAAGGGCGCCCAGCTCGCATCGGGGCCGGCGAGCAGCCGACAGCGCAATCGCAACATTGCCGCACAAGCTCGGCTCGGCAAACGAAAGTGGCACACAGAATCGGGCTACAGCAAACGGAGCAAAGTCGAGACAACGTTCCATCGCTACAAGGCTATCGTGGGCTCAGCGATGCGAGCGAGAGGGTTGGCGGCACAGAGAGTCGAGGCAAGGATCGGGTGCAAGATTCTCAACACCATGACGGCGCTCGGGATGCCTGATAGCGAAATGATCGGATGATGGGAGTCGGGGCCAAGCGAGCTCTCGGCCTCTATCGGAGTTGTGCACCAAGGCAGCGTGGTCGGGAATGCTCAAGTGGTGGCAGAGTGAGTTCCTCAAGACCGCCCGCGCGGTTGGGCGTCGCGGGACGTCCCAAGGCGTCTGAAGCTATAGCACCAGCATGCAGAGACTCAAAGCCCTATCGCTGAAACAACCGTGGGCGAACATGATCGCCTCTGGAGAGAAGACGATTGAGACACGCAGATGGCCGACCGCCTACCGTGGCCCGCTGTTGATCGTATCGTCGAAGACCCCCGCCATTCCACCAGCGGGCTGCGCGGTCGCCCTAGCGCAGCTCGTCGAGTGTCGGCCAATGACTAAATCCGATGAAGTCAAAGCACGATGCGCGATTTATGCTGGCGCGTTCGCGTGGGTTCTACGTGACGTTCGGGCACTGAAGCCATTTCCGGTCAAGGGACAGCCGGGCATATACGAGGTGGAAGTGGACGAAGGCAGTCTGGCCCTGGTGTGACGGCTGCTCGGCGTCGGACAAATCTTGCCGGACGGAACCGAACTGATTATGCTGGTGCGATAAGGGGTGAAAAACATGCGTTTTTTTACGGCGATTTCGGCTTCACTTTTTCTGGTAACGGCGACTATAGCCGCGCCTCCACCGCCAGCTGGCGAAGGCCAGATGCGAGTCGGCGTCTTGGTTTTCGCTGGTTTCCTCACCAGCGAGGTGTCGGCGCCTCTGGAGGTTTTTGCCAAGGCCTCATCGAAGGGCACGCTCAAATTCGAGGTGATGACGGTGGCGGCAGATAAGAAGACGGTCACCAGCGAGGAGGGCCTCCGGCTCCAGCCGGATGTCGACTTTGCGAACAGCCCCGACCTGGACATTCTCGTCGTACCCAGTTCGCTTGATGTCGAGGGGCTCATGGCCAACCAGGAGGTGGTGGGGTTCATCAGACAGCAAGGGGCCAAGGCTTCTTACCTTGCAAGCAACTGCGCGGGGGCGTTTTTACTAGGTGAGGCGGGCTTACTCGACGGTCGGCGGGTCACCACTTACATCGGCGGGAACGCCGACCTCCAGAAGAAGTTCCCAAAGGCGAAAGTCATCGATGGCAAGCACATCGTGGTGGATGGGAACCTCGTCAGTTCCATCGGTGGAGTGACAACCTACGATGCTACGCTCACTATGCTCCAGCAGATCACCGGCCCGGAGCTCGCCAATCAAGTGGCGGAGGCTCTCTATTACTTCCCTTGGCTGGAGCACGGGACCGCAGGCGAGACTCGGTGATTCCCCTCGCGCGTCGTGTCCGAAAATTCGAGCGGGGCCGAAATCTCGAAACCTTGAGGCGTTCTCGAAATTCGCGGAAACCAGCCGCCGCGGCACTGACTCTGCGATAGGCAATGCCGAGCAGAACTCTCCTCCAGACCATCCGTTCGTCCCGGCACGCGGGTCTTGAGTGCGTTTGTATTTTTGGACACGACGGGCTCGGCGTACCGCGTTGCCAACATCTTTGGGTCGGACCGGCCCTGAATGCATCAACTTGACAGTACTCTCGAAGGCCATGGTGGGAGTGTAGCTCGGACGGTCTTCCAGTCTGCGCTGGTACCGCTACCTCATCGCAGCCAAGTACGATGGCAGCAAGAACCGGAGCCCAGGCCGACCTCCGACGACGAAGAACATCCGTGAGCTCATTGTACGCGTGGCGCAGGAGAACCTGATGTGGGGATATACGCGCCTGCGGGGCGCACTCAAGAACCTCAAACACAGACACTAAGCTGCTAATTTATGGTCTATTTCAAAAGGGCCGAGTTTTGGCACAGGACGGGGTCGAGTGCCGCAAGGACGTGAGGGTTCTCGACGAGACTCCCGGAGCCTATAAGGCGTCGTGTCCAAAAACACAAACGAACTCAAGACCCGCCTGGACTGCAACAAGCAGGTGCAGATGGCTAAACAGCCTGGAGGGCATAAGTGGCCAGCCCGATGGCCGCCACATGGTCGTTGCCCCCAACGACCTCGAGCCGGCAGGTGGCGAGCGAGCGTCCCTTGCGGACGACCTCTCCGATGGCGAGCAGGTCTCCCTGGACTCCCGCCAGCAAGCTCATCTTGAACTCCACCGTCTTGACCGTGGAGCCCGGCGAGACCGAACCCACCGCGAAGTTACCCGCCGTGTCCGCCAGCAGACCGATGAGACCCCCGTGGATGACGCCATGCCCTTCTTCGAACTCGGCCCGAAACGGCAACCGCACGCGCGCCCCGCCGTTCTCGCAATAGCTGAGTGTCATGCCCAGGTAGCGGCTGATCGGAGCCGCCTCGAAGAGTTGTTTGAGTTTTTCGAGATGCGCGGAACGTTCCGTCGTTTCACCCACCCGCTGGTGGCGGACACCTTCGGGCAGAGGAACCGGCACCGGCTTGGGTTCATTGCGGGGAGCCGAACGAGGCCGTGCAGCGGCTTTCTTGCTAGCAGGCCTCGAAAGGATGTCTCTCTTCCCTGGTCCTTCTTTCATATCGAGACACGCTCCACGATGTTGCGAGTGACGTGCTGTCTACGCCGGTCATAGATCTGTGTGGCCCGAGGGGTTGGAGTGTCCGGCCAGATACTGCACGTCCTCCAGGGGCACGTTCTGGCTGAGTATATCCGTGATCTCCATCACGCGGATGAATAAATAGAAGGTACAGCGTCTAAGCTGCTGATTTGTGGTCTATTTCAAAAGGGCCGAGTTTTGGCACAGGACGGCATCAGGAATACCGCACTCGACCGGCACCACGACGCGTGGGCAGGCCTACGGGCCTTGTTCGACGCCCTCGCTACAGGCGAGCCGCGTCTCGGCTTGGCCGCGCTCGGTGGGCTCTTCACCCCCTCGAACCTCGCCGACCTGACCCGGTCCCGCATCGCCAACCGCCGCCTGCTCAAGGCCATCTGGCACCTCTCGTGGTTTCGGCCCGACGGACAGCCGATGACCCGCGTGAATTGGCGCGACATGCAAACCGAGGAACTGGGGTCGGTCTACGAAAGCCTGCTCGAACTCATCCCGTTGGTGCACCTGGAGGCCCGCGCCTTCGCCTTCGCCGCGGGCGACGCCGCGAACAGAGGGAACGAACGCAAGACGACCGGCAGCTACTACACGCCAGACAGCCTCGTGCAACTCCTGCTGGCCACCACGCTCGACCCGGTACTCGACGCGGCGGAGTCCCGCAATCCCGCCGATCCGGCCGCCGAAATCCTGAAACTCTCGATCATCGATCCCGCGTGCGGATCCGGCCACTTCCTGCTCGCCGCTGCCCGACGGGCCGCGGCCCGCATCGCCCGTCACCGTTCGCAGGGGGCGCCCAGCCAGGAGGCGTTCCAGCACGCCCTTCGCGAAGTCGTCTCCAACTGCATATTCGGCGCCGACCGCAACCCGATGGCGGTCGAGCTTTGCAAGGTCGCGCTCTGGATCGAGGCGCTGGAACCGGGCAAGCCGCTTTCCTTCCTCGATGCCCGCATCCGCTGCGGAGACAGCCTGATCGGCGTCTTCGACTACGCGATGCTGCGCGGCGGCCTGCCGGACGAGGCCTTCGTTCCGCTGACAGGCGACGACAAGGCCGTGGCCAAGGCCTACAAGGCCATCAACAGGAAGCAACGCGATGGAAAGTTGGCTTCGGGCATTTTCGATGAGCTGCGTGCGCCGGCCTCGATCGGCGACGGCGCGGCGAAGGTGCTGGCCATGCCCGAGGACACGCTGGAAGAGATCGAGGCCAAGTCCCGCGCCTGGAACCGTCTTCTCAACGGCCCGGATTGGCGGGCACTGAATACCGCCTGCGACATGTATGTGGCGGCCTTCCTGCTGCCCAAGATCGGAGATGCTCCCGATCCCCGCCACACCGGCCGCCTTCCGCTGCCGACGACCGATGCGATCTGGCACACCGTCCGCAGCGGCGACGTCCAAGCTGAAATGCAGGCGGACTGTATCGAGGCGGCCGAGGCAAACCGCATCTTCCACTGGCCCCTGGAGTTCCCGGCCGTCATGGCGCGGGGCGGCTTCGATGCAGTGGTCGGCAACCCGCCGTGGGAAGTCTCACAACTCTCGGATGTGGAGTTCTTTGCGGCACGCGATCCGGATGTAGCTACCCTTCAGGGCAACGACCGAAAAACTGCGATCAAGCGCCTCAAGGATGACAACCCACTACTCTGGAAAGAGTTCAATCTGGCTTCGCGTGCGATCGAAGCGGCGAATACATTTTTCCGTTCATCCGGCCGCTTCTCCCTGACGGCGACCGGGAAGATCAATACCTACCCCCTGTTTGCCGAGCACTTCAGCCGACTGGCGCGGGCTCCACGGGAACCGAAACCAGTCAGGAGCATCGCGCAGACCGTCACGGATGCGGGCGGTGTGCGCCCGACGCCGCCGGGGCGGGCTGGTGTCATCGTGCCGACGGGGATCGCGACGGACAGCTCCACCAGCGCCTTCTTCGGCGATCTGATTGCCCGGAACCGGTTGAGTGCGCTGTACGATTTCGAGAATCGAGAAAAATTATTCCCAGCCGTCGATAGTAGGGTGAAGTTCTCGATCCTCGCTATTGGTCCGAGCCCCAAGGCGCGCTTTGCTGCCTTCTTGCTGAATACCCAGGGCCTTGAAGAGAAGGAGCGCCAGATCGAGCTGAAGGCGGAGGATTTCGAGCTGATGAACCCCAACACGCTGACGGCGCCATTGTTCCGTGCCCGTGCCGACCGAGATCTGACACGCAAGCTGTATCGGGCGGCGCCTGTTTTGATCCGGGAGCGGCCCGGGCATTCCGATGGCGATGAGAACCCCTGGGGGATTTCGTTTCAACAAGGTCTGTACAACATGACTTCGGCGTCGGATTTCTTCAGGACGGCCGCCCAGCTAACCGAACGGGGATTTTGCCGGGACGGTCCGAACTGGCGGCAAGGGGACGGGCGCGTCTATGTGCCGCTCTACGAGGCGAAGATGATCCATCATTTCGATCACCGGTTCGGCTCATACGCAGGACTGAATAGTCGCCCCGCGGACGGCTCTCTGCCCGAGACGCCGGACAACGCCAAGGCCAGTCCGGATTACGAGTCCGATCCGTGGTACTGGGTGCCTGAGAACGAAACCGCCTTGCGCGTGGCCCGTGTGCCCTCGCGCCTCAAGCAGTATTTCCGGAAGGAAGATGCGGAAGGGTGCCTGAAGGTGCTGGCGGAATGGGTACTGGGAACGTTGGAGCCAGGAGACCTTGAAACTGCCAGCCTGGCTCGCGCGGCGCCCCTCGCAGAATCCCGGTTGCGCGATGTGCTGGGCGTGCGGGCGTTGGAACGCAACATCGTGGGGACGAGGATCGCCACCTGGCTTGGCAAGGTCGCCGCCGGTGCGCGCAAGATGCAACGCGAGACGCCCCTGAGCGACGATGACATTGCCTTTATCCAGGATGCATCATCCGATTCGCTGGAGCGTGCCGGCATGCTGATCGACCGCAAACAGCCCCGTTGGCTGATGGGGTGGCGGGATATCTGCCGCTCGACTGACGAGCGGACGGTGATTGCGAGTGTGTTTCCGAGAGTGGGGACTGGCGATACTCTGCTGCTGAAACACCAGCAGCAGCATGCACCAGTCGCGGCAGCCCTGAACGCCTGCTTGTGCTCAATAACGCTGGATTACATTTGTCGTCAGAAGATCGGTGGGACTCACCTGAAATACAATGTCTTCAAACAGAACGCTCTCCTTGCGCCGGAGCAATTCACCCCGGAAGAAATCGCCTTTATCACCCCACGCGTGCTGGAACTGACCTACACGTCCCATTCCATGCGCCCATGGGCCGAGGACTTGGGCCACACTGGAGCCCCCTTCGCCTTCGACCCTGATCGTCGCGCGCAACTGCGGGCCGAGCTCGATGCCTTCTTCGCCCGCAAATACGGCCTGAGCCGGGACGAGCTGCGTTACATCCTCGACCCCGCCGATACCCACGGGGAAAGCTATCCCTCGGAAACCTTCCGCGGCCTCAAGCGCAACGAGACCGAGCGGTACGGCGAGTATCGCACTCAGCGCCTTGTCCTGACTGCCTTCGACCGGCTGACTGGGGGCTGAGATGGCGCGTAGCTTCGCCACGCATACGATCCTCGAAAAGGCCGCCGTGGATAACGGTTTCAGTCTTTCTGAAGGCACTGTGGGCGGCTGGCTGATTTGGAAGGCTCACGCCGCCCCCGCACGCCTTTGCTTGACCGTGACGGAATCGGGCTACGGCGTCGGCAGCGATCATTTCGGCGCGATGCGGGATCTCGACATTCAATCGGCGACGCTCTCCACCGCACCGCCTGGATTCCGGGCGGTGCAGGTTGCGAACAGCGGTATGCTCAGCGCCGCCGTCGGCGTGGTCTGGCGCCTTGCTCGCAGCCTGCCCGACGAGCCTCTGCGCCAGTATAGGAAGCGGCTTCGCGAGCCACCCAGCGCAACCGAGGTGGAGCGGCTCCGCAAGGAACGCATAGGCCAGGACGTGTTCCGCGAAGCGCTGATGCTGTTCTGGGATGGAGCCTGCGCGGTCACTGGCGTCCGCCACCCCCGGCTCGTGCGCGCCAGCCACATCGTCCCCTGGGCGGATTGCGAAACCGATGCCGAGCGTTTGAACGTCCACAACGGCCTGCTTCTCGCCGCACACCTGGATGCGGCTTTCGATGCGCATCTGATCTCTTTTGATGCTGAGGGGCAGATTCAATTTGGCCCGAAGCTATCCCGTGAAGACATCGCCGCATTGGGCTTGACGCCCGAGATGCGTCTGCGCCGGACAGATCCGGAAACCGAGCATCGTCTGGAGCTTCACCGCAACAAGATAACGGGGGCGTGAAGGCTGTGACGGTTGGGACACGACGTCGTCCTGCTCCCACCTCACCTCGTAAGGCCGTATCGACGCGGGAGCAAGAACGACCGCGCGGACACCAAAGCTTTGCTCGAGGCTTACCGGAACGAGGAGATTCTTTCGGTGCCCATCAAGTCCGTGCGCCAGCACACCCTCGCCGCGCTCCATCGCCTACGCTCAGGATGGCTCTCCACACGGACCGCACGCATCAATGCCGTACGCGGGATCCTGCGCGAGCTCGGACTCTGCATCCCCAAGGGCGCTCACTTCGTCGTGCCCGCCATCTCCGAGCTCGTCGAAGACGCTGATTCTGATTTGCCCGACGTGCTCCGTCCGCACCTGCGTGATGCGTGCTCCGAGATTCGAGAGCTCAAGGACAAGTGCGCTGGCATCGAGCACGAGCTCAAGGCGCTCGCCAAGCAGCTTCCTGAGGTGCAACGACTTCTCACCATTCCCGGCATCGGACTTCTGACCGCGACCGCCATCGTCGGCTTCGTTGGGGATCTGCGCCGCTTCCCATCGGGACGCCGGCCTCGTTCCCAAAGAGAACTCCAGTGGTGACATTCGCCGCCTCGGGCGCATCACCAAGCGTGGCGACTCCTACCTCCGTACGCTCCTCACGCAGGGCGGACGCGCCGTGCTCCGAGCGGCCAACGTCAGCAAGAGCCCGCCCGACAAGCTCCGCGCCTGGGCGCGGAAGGTCCACCGCTCGCGGGGACACAACAAAGCCGCGATTGCTGTCGCCAACAAACTCGCCCGGATAGTCTGGGCCGTCTCCACCCGCGAGAGTGAATTCCAGTCGGTGCCCGCGGCCGCATAGAGGCTCCACTTTCGTGTTTTCCTTCTTCCCTTCCAACAGAGGCTGCGACGATACCCATCCAACTGATGGCGTACCGGTCGGACCGGCGCGGGGTCAAGCCGATAGCAACACTGGCCCTCAGAGGTCGCTCAAAGTGATTGGCTCCTCGCGCGCGGATTTTCCGTCATGGCCCGGAGCACCCAAGACGCTCCTCACTGAGGCCGTAGATATGTTTGCAGTCTGACCCACTCGTCACCGATTTGGACGAGCAGCTCTGAGGAAGACTTTTTTGAGAAAGGTGTTGATTGAGGAGTCCAGATATGTTGCTACGCCGCTAGAGGCATTTGAATCCTAGTGTCAGTGGGCCTGGGTGTGACGGTTCTAATAAGGATGTCGGGGTGCCGGTGCTTGCGCCATTCGCTGTTGATCAAGCAGCCGTTGTCTGATCGGGCGGCCAGGAGAACGTCGGTAGCTGGGCTGCGTCAGATTCCGTGAGGCAGACCGTAACAGAGACGCGCACGAACAGCGACAAGGAACTGACCGAACGGCTCCGGCAGGAGATCGCGGCCTCGCCGTTTACCGGAGAAGGCCATCGTAAATTCTGGGCCCGGCTCCGGATCGCGGGTGTCCGGACCTCGAAGGCCCGGGTCCTGCGCCTGATGCGGGACGCGCAGCTGCTGGCACCCCAGCGGCAAGCGGCGCCCGTCGCCGAGAAGGTGCATACCGGAACCATCGTGACCGAGCGCCCGAATCAGATGTGGGGCATTGGCGCCACAGCCACCGTGACGATCGAGGAGGGCCAGGTCACCGTGTTCGCCGCGGTCGATCATTGCACTGCGGAGTGTGTCGGCATCCATGCGGTCAAACGGGCGACTCGTTTTGAGGCCCTGGACCCGATCCGGCAAGGCGTTAACGAGCACTTCGGTGGCTTTCACGCCCATGGCGCGACAGGACTCCAGCTTCGCCACGATCACGGGTCGCAGTTCATGAGCGATGACTTTCAGAACGAAATCCGGTTCCTTGAGATCGAGTCCTCGCCCGCCTTCGTCCGTGAACCCGAAGGCAACGACTGCATCGAACGTTTTTTCAAAACGCTCAAGGAACAATTGCTCTGGGTTCGCCACTTCCGTTCCATATCGGAACTCGTTCACGCCCTTCAGGAGTTCCGCGCTCTCTACAACCGATCCTGGTTGATCGAGCGCCTTGGATTTCAATCTCCGGTTCAGGCGCGAGAACGTCTTGCGCTCGAACCCGCTGCTTGATTAGGGTGGCCTCGTTCTGTCCAAGAAATCAGGAGCGCAACACACAGACACTAAGCTGTTGATTTATCGGCTATTTCAAAAGGGCTGAGTTTTGGCACAGGACGGGGTCGAGCGCCGGGACCTTCTGACGCCCTCAGCGCCTCCGCCGTGCTGTCAGGGATTTCCTGGATGTGTTTGTTTGACAGAGTTGCTCTCGGAAGTTTGGCGGAGCGTTGTGGCACAGCATAGAATATCGACGAACCGAAATGTGCAGCGCACGTGATCTCTCTTGAGAAACGCGAGTGTCTGGGTCCACTCGGCACGATGTGGCTCGCGCAACATAGGACTTGAAGTTGCTCTCGATGAACGACCTCCGTATCTAACGACTGCAACAATGAGCCTGGTTGTTGGAGCAAAGCTATGACTGCTCCCGCCGAGGGGCCCACGATTGTCTTGATTGGGGGCATGACCACGCTCGACTCGGGAGAGCGAATTGACTCACGGCAGCGCCTCGCTGGCGACAAGTGGGACTGTATCCTCCGATCCGCGATGGCGTATTCGGAGCGTTGGTGGGAATCAGCGCGCACGTTAGCTGACGTGCTTCTTGACCAAGATGAGGGGGAGGGAGCGTGGGCTCTCGTTTGGGCTCCTAGGACGATGCGGCGATTGAAGCAAGACGGGTCCACCTCGCGTGTCCGGTTGCGCTCCGTTCTGCCCGAGGCCGCGTTGCTGATGGATCTCTGGAGAAACGATTCTGGCGGCAGTTCTACGATTGATGCGTCAAAGACAAATGCGCGGTACCGCGTCCTTGAGCCTCCGCTTCGCTACAAGGACATAGAGGCATCTCGCCCACCTACCGTGTTTTTTGGTATTCATCCCACGGCCTGGGACACTCAGGAACAGACGCCCTTTGACGCTGTCCTTAGAAGATGGCCGAACACCGTAATGGTCCTGGCGCACACGCCGCTCTTGGAAACTGCCGTTGATGAGCTGCGAGCGTGGTTCGCCGCAGGTCGGCCAAATAGAGAGAAGAGCGTCTTTAGTGAGCGGGAGCTTCGCGCGCGAGACAGTATTATCGAGGATCTGCAGCTATGCCAGGAGAAGTTTAAGGATTACCAGCCAGTTGTTGTGGACGCTGACTTCAAAGTCACCTACTTCCTCGACAATGGAGTAGCGGGTAACGCCGCGGACCTGGACGCTGCACTGGCCTTCGTACTGAGCCGCGACGACTTGAAATTTGGATTGTGGGACTTGGCGCGAGATCCAGGCTTGCGGGAGAGTCTGTTGTCTCCTGAAGAGCTTGAAGCCAAACGATCGCCCTCAGCCACCATACTTGAAGCCAAACGATCGCCCTCAGCCACCATACCGTCGAAACTGAAAGCGTCGGCTATCAGATCCAAGACGGCGCGGATGAAGAAGGCGCGGTCAGAAGAAGATAGCCGAGAGCGCCTCCACGGAGTGCTATGGCCGCATCTGAAGAAGCGTGGTTGGCGTACGTGGGATGGTAAGGCGAAGGGAAGGAGCTACATTCTTCCGATGGCCGCCTATGTCAAATGGTCAGAATTTTATGATCCCGCACCCATTCTGTACTGTGAACTTGCGGTAACCAAGAAGCAGTCGGTTTTCCGGTTCAAGAGCCCACCTTTCGAATTCTCCGGAAGGTCCGAGTTTCTCGTGGAGCACGGCGACGCGCTCAAGCAGATGACCAAACAGCCGCCCAGCAAGGATGTCCTCTGTCGGTTCGAAAGCCGCGGTTGGTTCAATGAATCCTGGGATTGGGAACAGATGCTGCCTACCATCGACGCGATAGTCGAGTTCCTTCTGCCAAAGATGCCTTTGCTAAGCGCCAAGGCCGAAGAGGCTTTCGCCATTCACAAGGCACAGTACCCAGGCCTGCAAGCGACGAGCGGCGGCACGCCGAGCGTATTGGGTATGGTGAACGACAAGCCGAAGAGCGGTTTCTGGAGGAAGCTGTTTCGCGGGTGACTGGGCCTGCCCCACAGCAGATACGTAAGCGTCCGACGAAGACCGTTCCTTCGTGACGAGGCCGATGGCAACAGTTTTGATTGACGTATCCTGGGGGCGGATTACCTTCCGCCCCGCACCCCGTCCTGTGCCAAAACTCGGCCCTTTTGAAATAGGCCATAAATCAGCAACTTAGTGTCTGTGTTTGCGACCGGGCCAAGGGCTGTGGGCTTTACAATCGTCTTGGGCGGGCGGGTCGTCACCATGCAGATAACCTCCTAGTCGAGAGCGAATATCGAAGCGTGTTCCTGAAGCTGTTTCCACGCTACGCCGGTCGAGCCCGCCGAGGGGCTACCGTCGCCAGCAAACATCTACGCGGCACGGCAGTAGTAGTTGAGAATGCCCCCAAGTCGCTCTCGCGACACGATGGGGCCAGCGTCATTCGCGCTTGCCGGCAGAGGTGTGAGGAGCTCGTTGCCGAGACCTTGGTGGTTCCGTTCTGTGTGATAGTGCACTACGTATTCGGTTACCGCTGTGCGCAGGTGTCGCTCACTGAGAGGTACGAAGCGGTCGAGACACTCTCGACGTATGGAGAGAACGAATCTTTCCGCATATGCGTTCAGATTCGGACTATTAGCGGGAAGGCGAAGGGGCTTCACGCCTGAATCTCTCAACAGCCCACGTACCGCCTCGGTGAATAGCTGGTCCCGGTCGTGGATGAGGTATCGCTTGCCAAGGAGGAAACCATCCCACATGTCAGTGAGGTTTCTTGCCACCTGCTTCATCCACTCCCCGTTGGGGTCCGACGTTATCCCACCGATGCACACGCAGCGAGTGGCGATATCGATGACAAACAGGACATGGTAGCGGACGAGCCCGAACGGGTTCACAACCTCGACGGTGAACAGGTCTGTCGCAGCGATGGCGCCCCAATGAGCCTTGATGAAGGTGCTCCACGACATGCTCCTGCCCCGCTCCGGCGCAGGAGCGATACCGTGCTCGGCGAGGATCCTCTTGATAGTGTTGCGTCCGAGTTCATGTCCCAGGTTCTTGAGTGCGCCTCGCAGGCGCGTATATCCCCACGTCGGGTTCTCCCGCGCCACGCGCACAATGAGCTCACGGATGTCCTTCGCCGTCGGAGGTCGGCCTGGACTCCGGTTCTTGCTGCCATCGTACTTGGCTGCGATGAGGCAGCGGTACCAACGCAGAAGCGTAGCGGGTGTGGCAACGGACGCAATCTGGGCCAGCGCCTCGCGGCCCAAAGCCTGGGCCTTGACCGCGAGCCTGCGCCGGTCGTCGTCCGAGAGACTGAGACGCTTGCCCCGAAGCCCGGCTCGGAGCACACGGTTCTCCTCTTGCTGGTAGTCGATCACATCCTGCTGCTGGCGGTTGACCCAGCCAGCTAGAACGAGCAGTAGGAATTGCACGTGGTACGTCATCATGGATCTGAAGATAACACCCTCGGGCCAGACGATTGTAAAGTCTACGGCCCTTGGCCTGGTCGCAAACATAGACACTAAGCTGCTGATTTATGGCCTATTTCAAAAGGGCCGAGTTTTGGCACAGGACGGGGACTCTCCTCCTTCGTAGTGATCCGCGCCTCGGATGTTCTCGTGCTCCTCTCGCGGTTTCGCTTCGGCGTCCGATTCGAGCACCACACGATCCAGACCAGCCGAGAGAATGTTTTTCACCGTGCGATAGCTGTAAGAGCTCAAAGCTTCCGCTCGTGCAAGCGGCCTCGAGACGCTCACTGCCCCAGCGGCTGCCTAGTCGCATGACTCCCAGGCAAGAGCGAAATCCCTGCTCCGGGTGAGGCCGACTCTCTAGAATCCCCGCAACCAGCCTTCCCGTGGCGCGACCTGACTGCTCCGCCCAGTGGAGCAGCCGCGACGGCGTCCACTCCAGGTGCTCCCGATGCGAACGTGGCATATGCTCCGGGTTCGTGGAGTAGTGCCCCTTTCCTTTCTTGCGGGGATGCGACGCGACGCGCTTTCCCTTGAACAGGACCTCCACCACCGAGGCCGTCACCCGTGCCTCGACTTTCTCGTGAATGAGCTGATAGGGAACGCTGTACAAGTTGTTCTCCACCTCCACGTGGTAGTCGATGTTCACTCTGCACCGCTTCCACGTCGATAACTCGTAGCTCTCCTGCGGTAGCGGTTTCAGTACGGGCCGGTCTAGCCTTTCGTACAACTCCCGCCGACTCACACCGAGCTTCTGCATCGGACGCGCATTCAGGACCTCTAACTTCTCCCAGATGGCTTCGTTCAGTTCCGCCAGGCTGAAGAACGTGCGATGACGAAGCACCGCCAGGATCCAGCGCTGCGCCACCTGCACTGCCGACTCCACCTTCGCTTTGTCTTTCGGCTTGAACACCCGAGCCGGGACCACAACCGCACCGTAATGCGTCGCCAGCTCTTCGTACGTCCGGTTGATCCCTGGCTCGTAACGGTCCACCAAATCCACGCCGCTCTTCAAGTTGTCCGGAACCCAGATCTCCGTACTGCCACCGAAGTAATCCGACATCCCCTTATGGGCCTTCGCCCACGATTCCAGCGACTGGTTCAGTGTCGCTTCGACGTAGGTGTAACTGCTCGCGCCCAACGTCCCGACGAACAGCTCCATTTCGACGAGCTCTCCCGTTTTCGGATCGACGATGTGAGGCTTCTTCCCCCGAAAAATCGACGAATGTCTTCTCGCCTGCTCGATGCCGTTGACGCATCGTCGGGTTCAGCTTCTTCTTCCACTGACCGTACAGCTCGCAATAACGGCTGTAGCCGTACGCTCCCGGCTTATTCTCCGCGTACTCCACCCACAGCTGCAGCAACGTCAGCTCTCGGTGACGCCTCAGCTCCTCGTGGATGTGGGCATAGTCCAGACCCGGCCGTGCGCCAGACGAGCCCGGCGGCGGAAACAGCCCTGCCTCCAGCTCCCCGTCGCTCAGCTCCTCCGGGAGCGGCCAGCTCAGACCACCCTTCTTCGCCTTGGCCAGGTACTCACTCACCGTTCCAACCGCCACGCGAAGTGCCTTTGCGATCGTGCGGTGAGTCAAACCCAGCTCGTACTTTAACCTTAGAACCTCTCGTATTTTTCTCATCGATAACCTCTTAGCTGCCATTTCCTAGATCGTCCTCCTTCCGGGTACGACCTAGAGTGCCTTGAAACGTGCTATCGATGAGCGTTCGCGATGCCGGAACCGGCGTTCACGTTGCCTGGAATCCGTGTTCACCTTCCCCGGAATCCATGTTCACGATCCCCGGAATCCGTGTTCACGATGCTTTGGAATGGATGTTCACCTTCGGCTGGAATCTGCGTTCACGATGCCCCGGAATACGCACTTCTTGGCCGACCAAACCAGATTCAGCTGCTCTAGGCGTTGATCCTCCTTTTCTTGGTGCCGGATGTATTCACGAACAACTTCTTCATCCAAACCTACCGTGGACACGAAGTAGCCCCTCGCCCAGAAACTCTCCCCCGTGAAGTTACGCTTGCGCCCCAGGAAGTTTCGAGCTATCGAAATTGCGCTTTTCCCCTTCATGAAGCCCACCACACTCGACACCGCAAACTTCGGTGGAATGCTGATGCACATTGTGGACGTGACCGCCCTTCAAATGCCCTTCCAAGATGCGACTTTCCTTCTGCTTCGCCAGCTCGTGCAAAATCTCTCCCAGATGCCGCCGAATCGCCCCGTAGATTTTCTTCCGTCGGTATTTGGGGATAAAGACAACATGGTATTTGCAGTCGTACCGCGTGTGCGATAGGCTTTCGTAGTTTTTCATTGAGTCCTCCTTGTTTGGAAGTTGGCGCTTTCCAAGGAGGACTTTTGTTATTACTGCCTCACACGGTCAAACCTCTGCGAGTCACCCCGGCAGAGCCGGGGGTTTACCTGTGATAATTAGCCTCAACTAGAGTCCGCCAAGGTTTGAGCGAAGCTTCCTCCCGCGAAGCCGAGCTTTGAGGACTCTGTCCTCCTCAAGCGCTAATGGCCCTTCTGGAATTTGGTGCTGATATCATGGCCGGAGCAATGGACAAGAAAAGCCTCAGTGAGCGTGACATCTGCACCAAGTTCATCACACCGGCCTTGCGCCAGGCCGGGTGGGACGAGATGGCGCAAATCCGCGAGGAGGTGAGCTTCACCAAGGGCCGCATCATCGTGCGCGGCAAGCTGGTCAGCCGGGGAAAGGGCAAGCGGGCCGACTACATCCTTTATTACAAGCCCAACATCCCCATCGCCCTGATCGAGGCCAAGGATAACACCCACGCCATCAGCGACGGGATGCAGCAAGGGCTGGATTACGCCGAGACCCTCAATATCCCGTCCTGTGCCAAAACTTGATCCACTGGCAACGTTACAAATCGGCATCTGCGCGACGCCACTTCCGGGACATCGCCCTGGTGAGAACTACTTCCGGCTGCTCGTGACACTTCCCTTCAATGGACGGTGGGTTTGCCCACGGCGATAGTGGAAAGGGTCTGTTGGCGGGCGCGCTTGCAGGCAAGCATCACTGCGTGCAGTTCTTTCTCTGCGATGTGCGAGAGCTCCCCAACGTCCTTGAGAATTCCCCTAAGGTCCCCCTCTGACGCCGACTCTCTCTCCAGGAGATCGATGATACCGCGGGTCATGGCATAGATCTTGCCGAGGTTGTCCAGAGCCTCGTTGGCCCGTTCGGGCAGGTCCATGAGCTCCGCGTCACCGAACAGTCCGTCGATGAAGCCTTCAAGCTCCTCGGTGCGGGTCCGGCACAAGCGGCGAATGTCATCCGTATCCGGCTTAGCCTCCATCCGTGTCAAACGGAACGGCTTGGTTGCCGATTGATGCCTTGCCAGTTCGTTCCAAAACCCCATCAGGGATTCGAATAGCTCACTGGCTGCGCCGACATTGTCGAACCCCGGCAACTCACCTTCCCAACAGCTCTCTATAGCTCGGAGTGGCGATGCGTCGAGCCTGGGCGTCGCGATGTCGCCGAGGAGTCGTGTACGGACGACATGGAATGACGTCGGGCACGCATAACGTTCCAATAGAGCGCGAACGGCCTTGTCGCCAGCGTATCGGAGGGAACGTTTCTTCATGCTCGATCCAATATTCTCACGATTGACCTGCTTGACCAATCCGCTCCCTGGATGAAGTGATTGTCCATCAGTAAATTCCCGGCATCTTTGGATTGGCCGCAACTACGGTTCGCAGCGTCTCGATCACCGTCGCGTCCCGCGACGATAGCAGTCCGTTGGTCACGCTGGATCCAACCAGCGATGGCGACCACCAACCATGTCAAGGGCTGGACCGGCGTGCTCATGACCGAGGATTCTAGCTTCCATTGGCCAACCAAGCCTAGACACCTTTAATCCGAAACGTCCCGGCGCGCCAATCCTGAGCTCGTTTGTATTTTTGGACACGACGCGATTGTAAAGCCTACGGCCCTTGGCCCGGTCGAATCCGAATGCACTTTTCGTCGGGAGTGAGCGAGGGACAAAGTTTGAATCCAGCGTACACCCTCGCTCTGCTCAAGAGTTAAGAACTCGGTTCTAGCTAGAGTCGAACCTGTCCTACTAATTTGCGTTTTGGCCCGCGCCTCTCGTTCGCGTACCTTTGCGGCGGTTCCCACTCTAGTTCCAGCCTGCGCAGGCCGCCCACGGCGGTCCCAAGCTGGAACCGCGTAATTCTGGCCACCCGGCCGGTGCCAACTAACTCGTCGACGATCATCAGTTCGGCCAATGAACGCACGATCTCATCCGGCACGTGGGCATCACACAGAGGCTGAAGGGGATCCGGCATCTCGCTCATGAAGTGCATGTACTGTCCGGCCAGTGGGTTCAGCGTTCCGAACAAGGCAGTGTTAAATGCCGCTTCGGTCACGTCGTCCGGGGTCTGTCCATTGAGTGTGACCTCAAACAAGGGGTTTCGCTGACTCTCAACGATATCCAACTGCAGGTGCATCAGCGTGGAACGTGCGGTCGTCGTGGTGCTCCGGACGTTGACCACTCGAACATCGCGAGAGCGGCCAGCCCATGTGAACCGGTACTCTTCTCCTGCACCAAAGTCGTCTTGAGCCATGGCCTCGAGCGCGTGCGCTACCTCGTCACTCTGGACGCGTGCCTTGACGGCGATCTCGTTTTCCGCGTGCGTAACCTCACTCGCGCGGAACACGATGAAGCCCAGCTTGGTCCACGGAGCGAGATCCTCAGCCGCAATGCTGCGAAGTCGTTCGCTCACCTGCCGCTCCAAATCGGCGGGAGAGCGGAACACAGGGACCACGTGAAAGGTGCGGACCTCGTCTAGGAATGACTCTTGTGGCCCCTCCCGCTCCTGCGTGTCGAGTGCCCAGATGGCGATCCGTAACCCTCGCTCCTCAGCGTGGCGAAACTCCGTGTGCGTGGCAGAGAAGCGCGTAGGTAGGGGCTTGCCGTAGCGTTGCCCGAGAATGCCGACGTAGATCTGGCTGGTTTCGACTTCACCTAGGTAGGCGTCCTGCGGATCCGCGTCGCGTCCGCCGAACTCCTCGAACATCACGGGCCTCGCGCCCAATAGGCGAACACCGTCAGCGGCGGCCGCCCGCTCCTCGCGAAGTCCCTCCATGATGCTCGAGATGAACGCGCGCTTGTCACGAGCCCACTCGCGAACGGCCTCGTCGCGAGGCACTTCCGCCGCCGCTGCACGGTCAATCAAGAGGGCGTCGTGTTCCTCGTCCTGCCAAGACACGCACGTATTATAGGATAGGCTTGGAGGTGGATGGGCACGGACAGCTGGAGGGCACGATACTTCACTTGTTCAGATCGCTTCTCGAAAGCGACCCGTCCAGTCCAAAAACACAAACGAACGCGAGATCCGCGTGCCGGGCCGTTTCGGATTAGAGGTGTCTAGGCTTGGTTGACCAATGGAAGCTAGAATCCTCGATCATGAGGATGCCGAGCCAGCCCTTGACATTATTGGTCGTTGCCATCGCTGGTTGGCTCCAGCGTGACCAACAGGCGGCTATCGTTTACTTGCTGGAGGAGAACAGAGTCCTTAAAGCTCGGCTTTGCGGGAGGCAGCTTCGTCTGACGGACGACGAGCGACGTCGGCTCGCGGTAAAGGGCAAGGCGCTTGGCCGGAAACTCTTGGCAGAAGTCGCCGGCATCGTCACACCGGAAACCCTGCTGGCTTGGTACCGAAGGCTCATTGCGCGGAAGTGGGACTATGGTCTCCGCGAATTTCGACAACGCCTCTAGGATTAGAGATTTCGGCTCCGTTCGCATTTTCGGACACGACGGGCCCGGCGCTTGCCTGTCCGGTCGGACGGCACGTTGCCGACCCTTGGCCCGGTCGCAAACACAGACGCTAAGCTGCTGATTTATGGGCTATTTCAAAAAGGCCTAGTTTTGGCACAGGACGGGGTTCCTGACAGGTGCGGGCGCACGTCGGCGAGTTCTGTGCTAGCCTATGCTGGCGCGGCGCCCACGAAGCAGGCTGGCTAGTTGTTGTCGGCGTCGCCCAACAAGGAGGTTTCGATGACTCGACGACGTAGTTGGAACGCGGTGTGCGCAATGTTGATGCCGACGTTGCTGGTCACCGCGGCGTGTGGCGACACCGACAGTCCCACCGGACCGAGCCAGAAGAGTCTCGGGTGGTCGTTCAACGGACTCCAGAATCTGGGTCCTGGGTTCGTCTACGAGGGCTGGATCCTGGTGAACGGCAATCCCGTCTCGACGGGCACGTTCACCGTCGGTGACGATGGCAGCTTGAGTCAACGCAACTTTTCCGTCGATGAGGCCACGCTCTCGTCTGCGACGAAGTTCATCCTGACCATCGAGCCGTCGCCAGATTCCGACCCCGCGCCGTCGGCGACGAAGTATCTCGCTGGTGACTTCGCTGGAAACAATGCAGCGCTTTCTGTGGCGGACGCTACAGCGCTGGGCACCACCTTCGCTTCCGCGTCCGGGAGCTTCATCTTGGAATCACCCTCCACTGGTGTAACGCGTGACTACGCGTCCGGTATCTGGTGGCTCGACCCTGCTGCTGGTCCGGGCGCGTCGCTGGTGTTGCCGGCGTTGCCGGCGGGCTGGATCTACGAGGGCTGGGTGGTCGGCCCCGAAGGCCCGGTGTCGACGGGCCGATTCACTCAGGTGATGGGTGCCGACTCGGACGCGGGCGGACCGACGGCCGGTCGGAGAAGCACGCCGCCATTCCCAGGGCAGGACTTCATCATGCCACCGGTTTCGCTGATCGGCTATCAGGCCGTCGTGTCGATCGAACCAGATCCGGACGACAGTCCTGGACCCTTCACGTTGAAGCCGCTGGTGGACATGAACATTCAAGACGTTGGGCCGGGCGTCCTCCAGCGCATGGCCAACATGGCGACCGGCTTCCCAACAGGGACCGCTACCCGCTGATCTGCGTGTTGCGCGCCGGACGTCAATCCGAGGTACTGTCAAATTGGGCTGGCGTCTGACAGACTGGGCGGATGAAAAGGGACACGCCGAGCTACCGCGGATATCGATTTCCGCCCGAAATCATCAGCCACGCGGTCTGGCTGTACCACCGATTTTGCTTGAGCTTTCGCGATGTCGAGGATCTCCTGGCTCAACGCAGCATCGCCGTTTCCTATGAAGCGATCCGACTTTGGTGTATCAAGTTCGGGCCGGAATACGCTCGGCGACTGAAGCGTCGACAGGGTCGTCTCGGTGACACGTGGCACCTGGACGAGGTTTTCATAAAGATACAAGGCAAACGCCAATACCTCTGGCGCGCGGTAGATCAAGATGGTGATGTGCTCGATATCCTCGTCCAGCCTCGCCGTGATCGGAAAGCCGCCAAACGATTCTTCCGCAAGCTGTTGAAGGGGCAAGCTCGCTCGCCCTGGCGGCTGGTCACCGACAAGCTGAAAAGCTACAGCGCCGCTCACCGCGAGGTCATGCCCTCCGTCGTCCACGACACCGACCAGTACGGAAACAATAGAGCCGAAGTCTCGCATGAGCCGACGCGACATCGGGAACGACAGATGCGGAAGTTTAAATCTCCGGGACAAGCGCAACAATTCTTGACCGTGCATGGACTCGTGCAAAACCTCTTTCGCGTTGGACGGCATTTGTTGCAAGCCCGCCATCATCGGGAGCTAAGAGGTCGCGCTTTCATCGCCTGGCACGAGGTAACGTGTGCCTGATGAAATCTCGAAGCGCAACAGCCAACCGGGACCTAGTCTGGCTACAATGACGCCAACTTGACAGTACCGTCACGAGGTACCGACTGGCCTTGTTCCGGAGCGCGACGCGACCTACGACCTGTCTCTGCTTAAGTGGTCCGCACGCGATCGCGATGAGCTTTCGGGCCGCCTCTAGTGCGATCCCTCTTCGGCGCACTTCGGGCGCAATAGCGATGACAAGTTCCAGACCTAGGTTCTCCTCCCACTTCGGACACTCGAGCTTCGCGTAGCCGACCACCGTTGTGGTTTCGTTATCCTCGATTGCTACGAGACCGTACCCGTGAGGTCAAAATACTCATGCGGCTTGCCGATGGTAGAAACGTAGCAACCCGCCAAGCCGTTCACGGGAGCGCACCATAGACACTAAGCTGCTGATTTGTGGTCTATTTCAAAAGGGCCGAGTTTTGGCACACGACGACGACGCATCGACGGCTACCAACGTCTGAGCGAGGTTCTCCAACACGCGGAGGTTGCCGCCTGATATGATACTCTGATGACAGAGTGGAGGGCGCCGTTCTTTTTCCACGAACCTCGGGACACATCCAGTTTTGGCACAGGATGGGAGTGGCGGTTCAATAACCGAAACACCCCGCACATCTTCCGAGACACCATGCGGCGCATTCTTACGACCGATAACCTCACCTACAAGAAGCTCACCGCTAAGACGGCCGCTTGATTATGGAATCATGGTGTTGAAGTACACGAAGCACGAAAAGATTTCCCTCAAATCCTCTCCCGAGTTCGGCGAGGCGTGGCTCCAAGAGCGAATATCAGACGACCCTACAATTCTACGCCTTGGAGATGTTGACCTACTCGACCGGGAGCGTAACCAGGGACCGGGGCGGCTAGACCTGCTACTCCAAGATTCGGAGTTGAATAAGCGCTACGAAGTCGAGTTGATGTTGGGCGCGACCGACGCTAGTCACGTAATCAGAACCATCGAGTATTGGGATATCGAGAGACGGCGGTATCCGGCCTATGAGCACGTCGCGGTTTTGGTGGCAGAGGATGTAACCTCGCGCTACCTCAACGTGCTGTCTCTGTTTTCTGGCTCCATCCCTCTTGTTTGCCTTCAGCTCGCTGCGCTGAAAGTGGGCGATCAAGTTCTTTTAGAGTTCTCCAAGGTGCTGGATCAAGTTGGACTGAGAACCGATGATGAGACGGTAGAGCCTCCGACCGACCGAACGTATTGGAATAGTAAGCGGCCCCCGGAAATCATGAAGCTTGTTGATGACGCGTGGCAAGCGATCAAACCGCTCTACGGCGAGCATTACAGGCTGAACTACAAGAAATCCTTTATCGGGCTGACCGATGGTTTTCGACCTCGTAATTCTGCCGTGTTCCGCCCAGCAAAAGGGCATTTGTGGTTTGCAGTCCGGTTGAAGCACAAAAATGCGTTTGACGATTCGTTGGAGGAAGCTGGCATCGAATCCAAGAAAGGGAAATGGCGGCTCTCGGTGAAGCTGTTACCCGATGCGTTCGATGGATCCGTGAGTGACGTCGTTCGGGAAATAGCCGAGCAAGCCATAAAGGATCAAGGATGACCGAGCCGAGGACGACATCGCGTCCTGTGCCAAAACTCGGCCCTTTTGAAATAGGCCATAAATCAGCAACTTAGTGTCTGTGTTTGCGACCGGGCAACCTCTGGTTCAGCAGGAGCGGAGCGTTCCTCGTTGACCGTCATTTGGCCCGACCCCTGGAAGATGGCTCCTTCGGCAACCGCGATGCGTGGGGCGCGGAGATTTCCGAACACCTTTCCGGTGCGGGTGAGCTCAACTTTGTCGCTTGCCGTGCAGTCGCCCTCTAGCTTGCCACGTATCGAGACGTTGGCCGCCTCGATCTTCGCTTTCACTCGACCGACTTCTCCGATCACAACCATCCCGCTGCTCTTGATCTTGCCTTCCACCCGCCCTTCGATCTGGAGCACCTCGCTGGTGTTCAACTCACCGCTGATGATCGTTTTCGCCCCGATCAACGTTTGCGGCGCGACCGATGGTGATTCGTTCCGGGCCGGAACACCGCGGGGACCGGTCATGACGTTGAGTTTTTGCGGTTCCGATTCTCCAAACAATACGCTTCGATATTCGCTCTCAACTAGGTGGTCACCTGCATGGTGACGACCCGCCCAAAGGGTAGCTCTGCTCAATGGTTGTCGCGGGCCCCACCGTCCACGCCGCGTCAACTGCTCGCTTGTAACGTTGAGGAAACAGAAGCCTAGAAACCAAGAGTAGTATATAGTAACAGCGCTAGATCAACGCGCCCTTCAGAATCTGAAGGAGGACAAGCAGAATCAACGGCGAGAAGTCGATCCCCCCCGCCGACGGCACCAGCCTACGAATCGGTGCCAGAGCCGGCTCGGTCAACATCCGGGTGATGCGAACTACCTGGTTGCTCGGCGGGAGCTGAAGCCAGCCGAGGATCACCGCGACGATGACGACAACGGAGTAGTAGTCGATAAGTTTGGCAATCAGTAGCATGAATGGACCAGAGTTTATCACGCAGGTCAATCACATCCTGCCGCTGGCGGTTGACCCCGTCCTGTGCCAAAACTCGGCCCATTTGAAATAGACCATCAGTGTCATGAATTGACGGACACGAGCTACCCTCAAAAGGAGTGGAAATGAAGTAAAGGAATTGGAATCCTTCGTTCAAGGGGAAACCGTAGTACCCTAAGAGCGTCTTTCAATGCAGAAGGGGCAGTGCCATTTGGAGGAGGACTATGGCCAAAGCGCGAGTGTTGACGAGGTCGGAACTAGCCGAGCATTTTGGCGTCGATAAACAGATGGTAACAAAATGGGAGCGGTCTGGGGTGCCGGTCCACACTAGAGGGCGCGGCGTGGCGTCTCAATTCCGTCTGGGGGAGGTCCGGGCGTGGCTAAAGGTGCGGGAAGCCAAGGCCAAAGCGGCGGAGAAGGCAAAGGTGCGAGAAGCCAAAGCGGCAGAGAAGGCGAAGAAGACAGCGAAGCAATAAGACGCGGCGGCGATGAGATGAGACAAGTCTGACTGCGCGAGTCCTTGGAACTCGCTAGTCTCGCGGTACCGGTTGCCAACGACGCTGCTCGGGGAGCGCGATGACGTCGTACTCCTGGTCTTCGGTGACGAGTGCCTCTTCGAAACTGCGAAAGCTGTCGACGGCTTGCTTGCCCAGATGGGACAGCAGGGGGCGGCCTTCCATGGGATCGTGAGCTTGCTCAGGGACTTGAGGCTGACTTGCTTTCCTTTGATAGGGAAAAGCGCTCTATTCCTGGAATCCATCTTATCCTGCCGAAAATGGATCCCCGTCCTGTGCCAAAACTCGGCCCTTTCGAAATAGACCATAAATCAGCAGCTTAGCGACTGGGCCAAGGGCCCTTAGGCTCTACAGTTACCCAAAACCCGCGGTCGACGTTCGAGAGCGCGGCCGTTTCACCGAACGGCGGAGGACGGCGAGCTGCTGCCGAAGAGCGACATTGTCGAGAGCCAGCTCGCGACGAGCCTTGAAGGCGGAGATGAGAGCACGAACAAACGACGAAATCAAGCAGGCATGGTGCCGGCAGACCGGAGACTAATCAAGTTTGGGGCGCCCGGATGAATAAATAGAAGGCACAGGCCCTTGGCCCAGTCGCTAAGCTGCTGATTTATGGTCTATTTCGAAAGGGCCGAGTTTTGGCACAGGACGGGGAACAGCCGTCTCGATGGCGTGGTTCGAGTACTTGCGTTGACGGCCCGGTTTCCTCCTCCTTGGCCGGGGCGCGTCCCAGTTCACAAGCTTGCCGGCGGTGAGCGAGATCCAGACGGTCAGGCTCCCGCGGTTGCGTAGACCCGCCTCATATTCACGCCAATTCCTCACGCGATAGGCCTTCTTCACATACTTCCGCTGAGTGCGTTTGAAAATGCTCATGGGGAACCTCGTATCCGCGAGTACAGGACAATTGTGGACCGAGATCGCGAGTTGTGCACCAAGGCAACGACGACGCGGGAACCATTCATGATTTTACTTGACCGACCGACTTAGTCGGACATATAATCCTCAAATTGATAATGACATTCAGTTTCAATATTGTCAGTCGCTGCCAGAGGTCCCGGCCACACACTTTAGAGAGACAGTCGCCTGTTACAAACGAACCGTGGAGAGGCTGATGAAGTGTTCTAATCCCTGAGGCAAAATAAGCGCTCGCCAGGTGTTGCCACACCCGGCGAGCTGCACGAACGCACGGTCCACAGACCTGATCACACGTAAATACGCGCGACAACGCTCGCCTCACTGCATTTTAGCGGCGAGAGAGTGTGGCGCGCAAGTAGGAGAAATGCCATGACTTATATCGCTCGGCTTCTATTGTGCTCGACCCTCTTTCTCTCACCTGTCGGCTCGACACTCGCTGCGGCGGCTGATGAGCAACTCGGCGTGTTGGTCGTGGCTCATGGCTCGACGGCGGCGTGGAACACCAACGTCGAGGCCGTGGTGACGATTATTCAACAACACATGCCATCTAAAGCGGCGTACCTGATGGGTGCGAAGAACCGCACACCGCAGGAGGCGTACGACGAACTGGTCGCGGCTGGTGTCCAGCGGATTGTCGTCGTGCCGCTCCTGGTGTCTTCCTACAGCCTGCACTACGAACAGGTCCGCTTCATTGGCCGCCTTCGCGACGATTACTCGGGCTCCGAACGGATGGAACTCACGCCGCTGCACGGGCCTGCAGACGTTGTCGGCGTCACGCCGGCGCTTGATGCAGATCCGATCCTCGCTGGCATCTTGTCCGACCGGGCGCGTGCGCTCAGTCGTGACCCATCCACGGAAAGCCTCGTCATCGTGGCGCACGGGCCGAACGGCGCCGCAGACGCAGACCGGTGGATGGACGTGATCCGAGAACTTGGTGTCCAAATACAGTCCCTCGTGCCGTTTAAGGAGGTCGACGTCCGCCTATTGCGGGACGATGCGCCCACACCGGTCAAAGACCAGGCGCTCGCGGAGCTCAGACACTCGGTGGCCAACCGTGCAGCGTCGGGGCGGGTCGTCGTCGTGCCGCTCCTGCTCGGGCCGGGACGCCTCGTCGACCAGATACCCAACGTACTCACTGGATTGGATTACCTCTGGGACGGTCGACCCGTGCTCCCGGACAGCCGGATCGCTGACTGGGCCATGTCCCAGGTCGAGCGTGTATCGGCGCAGCAAGATGCAGCCAGCCGGCAGTCGACAGCTGATTTGCTGACTTTCTTGGATTCCGTGACCGTGACCACGACGCTCCGGCCGGCGCCGGTACGGGAGATCCCCGGCATGGTGACGGTCGTCGACAGCGAGGTCATTCAGGCGAGGCTATTCGAGAACCTGTCTGATCTCGTCAAGTACGAACCCGGGGTGTACGTCGAAAACAATATGACCCGTCTTGGTCTCAACGGATTCAACATCCGCGGCATCGGAAGGAATCGCGTGATGACGCAGGTGGACGGCATTCAGACGTCGGAGCAGTTCGACTTCGGGCCGTTCAGCGTGCATCAGCTGGCGCTCGATCTCGATGCGTTGAAATCCGTCGAGATCGTGCGGAGTGCCAACTCGGCGCTCTACGGCAGCGATGCCCTCGGCGGCGTGGTCTCGCTGTTCACTAAGGATCCCGGCGACTACCTCCGCGGCCGGCGGTTCCATATCGGCGCCAAGACGACTTGGAATGGTCGCGCCGAGGATATCAGTGGGAACCTCACTCTGGCCGGGGGTACCGGACGGCTCCAAGCGTCGTTCTTCGCCAGCTTCAACCGCGGGAACGAGGTCCGTAATAAAGGGACGGTAAAAACCCGTGAGGCCACCCGTACCGCGGCGAATCCGCAAGACGTACGGGGCACCCAACTACTGGGCAAGCTCGTTTTCACAGCCTCGCCAGGCAATATGTGGCGCGTGGCAACGGAAGTCTACGATACCCGTGTCGAAACGACATGGTTCTCGGACATGGGATTGACGCAGCTCGGTCCGTTTCTTTACGACACTTTGGACTCGGTTGCTGTTGACACGCAGGGCCGCCAGCGCCTGTCGCTCGATCACACGCTAGTCGACCGCGCTGGTCTCGATCAGCTGTCATGGCGTATCTACGGCCAGCGCAACGACACATTTCAGGTCGTCGATCGTGAGCGCATGACGTTTGGCTTCGGGCCGCCGATTCATTCGACGCGCCGCGAAACGGTCGACTTCGAGCAGATTGGCTACGGCGGATCGGGTCGGGGTCAGAAGTGGCTGGGTGGTCCGAGTAACGGTGTGCTAGTCACGTTCGGCGCCAGCTACCAGACCGACACCTTCGACATCCTGCGCGACCGGAGCGAGCTCAACGTTCGGACGGCGGCGCCCGTGCCGACCAGCCTGATCTTCCCGAACAAGTACTTCCCCGAGAGCGACGTCGCCGAGTCCGGTACGTACGTCCAGGCGGAGCTCCAGTTCGGCCGCGTCACGCTCGTGCCCGGGGTGCGCTACGATCACTTCTCGCTCGACGCCAACCAGAGCGACCCGATCTTCCTTGCAAGCCTGAACCCGGAGCCGACCGACTTCTCCTACAGCGCCATATCGCCGAAAGTTGGCGTGTCGGCGCGATTGACGGACGTGGTGACCGTCCACGCGCAGTACGCCGGCGGATTCCGGGCGCCACCATACAGCGCCATCAACACCGGCTTCACGAACCCACAGGGAGGCTACGTCACGCTTCCAAATCCCGAGCTCAGGGCGGAGATGAGCGACAACATCGAAGTCGGGGTGCGGACCGCGTTCGACCGCGCGAGCTTCGGCGTGACCGTCTTCTCGAACCGGTACGACGACTTCATTGACCTGACGACGATCGGCTTCAATCCAAGAACCCGGCTGCTCGAATTCCAGAGCAGGAACCTCGAAAAGGTCGAGATCAAGGGTGTCGAGCTGCGCGGCGAGGCGTACGTGACCGACCGCGTGATGATTCGCGGGAGCTACGCGAGAATCGACGGCGTTGAGATCTCGAAGGACGCTGCGGTCCCGCCGCTCGCGGCCGAGACGCCGCTTGGTTCCATCGCGCCGAACGAAGGCGTGCTCGGTATCCAGTACCTCCAACCCTCCGGCCGTTGGGGTGCGGAGCTGTCGGTCAGGCTGGTCGAGTCGTACCAGGGTGCCCCTGATGAAAACCAGTTCACGCCGGACGCCTACCAGGTCGTCGACCTGGTGAGCCACGTCTCGCTCGCGGAGGCCCTCACGTTTCGTCTTGGCCTGCTCAACCTGACGGATGCGACGTACTTCGAGTGGTGGAACGTGCGGGGACGCCAGGCGAACGACCCGGTGATCGATCGGTATTCGAGCCCGGGGATTAGTGTCATCGGGTCACTGGCGTACGACTGGTAGCCGCGACTGACGAGAGCCAAAGTGAAAGGGGACACGCATGCATCGCCATCACGAATCGGAGACGCTAGCCAGCGGTTCTCAACACTCAAGGGCGTTGTTGCACCGCTCTTGGCCGAGCGCGAAATCTACCTATGGTGGTGGCCGAGGTAATGTTCGACCATGAAGTATCCCAAGCGCAGCCAGTACAAACACGCGAAACAGAAGAAGTACCACGTTTCCAACTGGGCGGAATACAACGAAGGGCTGCGCCGCCGGGGCGATTTGACGGTCTGGTTTGACGAGGAGGCAATCGCGAACTGGAAGGCCGACAAGAGCGGTAAGCCTGGCGGTCAACGGGTCTATTCAGAGATGGCGATTGAAACGGGCCTGGTTGTCCGGATGGTGTACAAGCTTGCCTACCGCCAAACCGAAGGCTTCTTGCACTCGATCGCCTCGCTTCTCCGGCTGTGTATCGAGATCCCGGACTACTCGACGTTGTGTCGGCGGTCGAGGCTGCTCCGCAAGAAGCTGCGGATTCGGAAAGCCGCAAGCAATCAACCAATCCACCTGATGATCGATAGCACGGGCTTGAGGATTCATGTTGGAACCACCCGCAAACCGCCAAAGCAGCGCGCCTGGCGCAAGTTGCACATCGCCGTTGATCGCAAGACCGGCAACATTGTTGCGTCCGAACTGACGGCGTCACGAGCTCGCGACGCAACGCGAGTCCCCCCTTTGCTAACACAGATTCAAGCACCTATAGCGTCGGTGGCGGCGGACAGTGCATACGACAAGGAAGCGGTCTACGAAGCCATCGAAGCGCACAGCCCTGGACGAAGGACGCGCGTGGTGATTCCGCCGCAACGAAACGCCACGCTCAGTCAGAATTCGAACACCGCAATGCGGGAACGCGACCGCCATATTCGTGCAATCGAAAGACACGGCCGACGTGAATGGTACAAGCTCTCAGGCTGCACCGAGCGAAGCATGGTGGAGAACGCGGTCTATCGTTACAAGGCGATCATGGGGCCCGAGATGCGGGCTCGAACGTTGGCGAGGCAACGAGTTGAACACCGAATTGGGTGCGAGATACTCAACAAGATGACCGCGCTCGGCATGCCCGATACTTACTGCGCCGGGTGACTCTCCGACCGGCACAGGGAGGTCAGCGATTTGCTCCGGGCCGTGCAACAACGCCTCTGTGAGCTCATTGTGCGCGTGGCGCGGGAGAACCCGACGTGGGGATATACGCGCCTGCGAGGCGCACTCAAGAACCTAGGACATGAACTCGGACGCAACACTATCAAGAGGATCCTCGCCGACCACGGTATCGCTCCTGCGCCGGAGCGGGGCAGGAGCATGTCGTGGAGCACCTTCATCAAGGCTCATTGGGGCGCCATCGCTGCGACAGACCTGTTCACCGTCGAGGTTGTGAACCCGTTCGGGCTTGTCCGCTACCATGTCCTGTTTGTCATCGATATCGCCACTCGCTACGTGTGCATCGGTGGGATAACGTCGGACCCCAACGGGGAGTGGATGAAGCAGGTGGCAAGAAACCTCACTGACATGTGGGATGGTTTCCTCCTTGGCAAGCGATACCTCATCCACGACCGGGACCCGCTATTCACCGAGGCGGTACGTGGGCTGTTGAGAGATTCAGGCGTGAAGCCCCTGCGCCTTCCCGCTAATAGTCCGAATCTGAACGCATACGCGGAAAGATTCGTTCTCTCCATACGTCGAGAGTGTCTCGACCGCTTCGTACCTCTCAGTGAGCGACACCTGCGCACAGCGGTAACCGAATACGTAGTGCACTATCACACAGAACGGAACCACCAAGGTCTCGGCAACGAGCTCCTCACACCTCTGCCGGCAAGCGCGAATGACGCTGGCCCCATCGTGTCGCGAGAGCGACTTGGGGGCATTCTCAACTACTACTGCCGTGCCGCGTAGATGGTCGCCGGCGACGGTAGCCCCTCGGCGGGCTCGACCGGCGTAGCGTGGAAACAGCTTCAGGAACACGCTTCGAGATTCGCTCTCGACTAGGTGGTCATCTGCATGGTGACGACCCGCCCGCCTAAGACGATTGTAAAGCCCACGGCCCTTGGCCCGGGCGCAAACACAGACACTAAGTTGCTGATTTATGGCCTATTTCAAAAGGGCCGAGTTTTGGCACAGGACGGGGTCGTGATATCATTCCACCATGGAACGTCGCAAGAAATTGATTCGATGGCTGCTTGAACATGCCGAACAGAAAGAGTCGATGCGCTTTTCTTCCGTGCCGACGTGCCCTAAATTCACGTCAGAACAGATGCATTATCACGTTGGGTTGTGCCTTGAGGCCGGTTACATAACGGCGGAAGACGTTTCCGCTGGTGAAGAACCTTTTCCGCGATATGAAATTGGAGCTCTAACTTGGAGAGGGCATGAAGGTGTTGGACGAGCTTCGACGCTAGAAAGATGACCCACGATGAGAAAGCGACCGGACTACGGAGACGCGACGCCGGAGGACCTTGCCCTTGCTCTGTTGCAGCCTAGGAACGGGCGCCGGAAGAAAGGCCGTTGTCGGCAACCAGATCCCGATACATCAGCCGCTTCCCAACCAGACCAGCCGCCACGACAACCATCTGAGCCAGAGTATCCTCATCCCGAACGTTGTGCTTCCCGGCGAACTCGTTGACGTAGCGCTGTAGGTGCTTTGGGCTGAGCTTGTGGAAGACGCCCTTGTGAGCCCTCTTGAGCGTAGCCCAGAAGGACTCGATGCCGTTCGTGTGGGCTTGGCCTTTGACGTATTCGGCGACCGAAGTGCCGGACCGTCTCGTGATTCGGTAGACCCCGTCGTGTCCAAAAACACAAACGATAGCGGCCTGTTGGTCACGCTGGATCCAACCAGGGATGGCGACGACCAACTATGTCCAGGGCTGGCTCTGCCTCCTCATGACCGAAGATTCTAGCCCCCTGGATCTTTGATTACTATACAAAGTTAGGCTTTTCGCCAGCCCATAAGATTCATGCACCTTAGAAGAGTTTCGGCAAGCTCTGCTTTATCTAGTGTTTTCTGATACAGGGGACTAGCTTCCATTGGCCAACCAAGCCTCAGACGTCTCTGATCCGAAACGTCCCGGCGCGCCAGTCTTAAGAGTTCGTTTGTATTTTTGGACACGACGACGGGATTGCAAAACTGCATTGCAGTACTGATTCGATTGGCGATACCTTTATGCAAGGCGGGAACTGCTGACACTTAACTTGGGACTGAAGAATTCATTGTGGCTATTGTTCGACAACGTCGACAAAGGCTAGCCGACCAACGGAATTCAGGGGGAGGATTTGGTCATCATCCGAGCGCTCCTTAAAGCGACGAGAAAGCTGGAGCGTCGGCTTCGCCGAGGTGACTTCGATTGTCGGACGCTGGTGTTCCTAAGACATGGTGCGAGGAGATCAATCGGGCACAGTCGGACGTGTCCTATGATTTCGTCTTTGTGGACGAAGAGAGCTTCAACAGATACAGCCCAAAATCATTTGCCGACCTTGCTACCAATTTCCGTCAGTACAAGGAGGGCTGAATCATGACCGCGCCAGTCACCGCCTCAATGCTTTACGATTTGGTTTCTTGTCCGCATCGCGTGACCATGGACCTTTTCGCCGACCAGGCGCAACGCGATGAGCCAAACCCGTTTGTTCAATTGCTTTGGGAGAAGGGTAACATCTATGAGAAAGAGGTTATTGAGAGGCTGGAAATGCCCCTTACCGATCTCTCAATATACGCAGGTGATGAAAAGGAACGGCTGACTTTTGAGGCTATGCATGGCGGCGAACCGCTAATCTACAGTGGACGTATGCAGGCCGAAGGCCTTCTTGGAGACCCGGACCTGCTGCGCCAAGAGGGTGACGGGTATGTCGCTGGAGATATCAAGTCAGGCGCAGGGGAGGAAGGCTCGGGTGACCTGTCGAAACCCAAGAAGCACTACGCGGTGCAACTCGGGCTCTACACAGACATCCTGGAACGTAAGGGCCTTTCTGCCGGGAAACGTGGCTTTATCTGGGATATTGATGGCCAAGAAATCATCTATGACTTTATAAAACCATACGGGAAACGGAATCCACGCACGCTCTGGGAGGATTATCAGGATTGCCTCGTCGAGGCCCAGGCGATAGTCGGCAAGAGCACGGAGACGCTTGCCGCCTATAGCGGGGTTTGCAAGCTCTGTCATTGGTACAGCGCTTGTATCTCACGCCTAACCGATGCGAACGATCTGACGCTGATTCCTGAGTTGGGCAGGTCGAAGCGTGACGTGATGATGGAACGTATCGCAACGATCCGGGACCTGGCCGAGGCTTACCCCGCAGAATTTGTCACGGGCAAGAAAACGATCTTCCCCGGCATAGGTCTCGCGACTCTAGAGAAGCTGCACGCCCGAGCGAAGCTGATTACGGCGGGGAAGAAGGCCAAGCCCTATCTCCGCGAACCGGTAACCCTGTCGGTCGCCGATCTGGAACTGTACTTCGACATCGAAGTCGATCCCATGCGCAACATCTGTTACCTGCACGGTTTTGTCGAACGGCGGGGCGGCGACAACGACACAGAACGGTTTATCACTTTCTTCGCCGAGCAAACAACCGCAGAGGCTGAGAAACAGGCTTTTGCCGAGGCTTGGCGCTACATGCAGGAAAGCCAGCCCTGCGTGATCTACTACTACTCGAAGTACGAGCGAACCATCTATCGAAAGCTACGTGAGAAATATCCGGACGTCTGCAAGGAGGACGAACTGGAGGCGCTATTCGACCCGGTACGGGCCGTGGACCTCTATTCTAATGTGGTGCTGAAGGCCACAGAATGGCCAACACGAGACTTCTCAATCAAAACACTGGCGAACTATCTCGGCTTTGCGTGGCGCGACACACATCCCTCGGGGGCGGCTTCAATCGAATGGTTCCATAGGTGGGTAGAAACGGGTGACCCTACGATTCGCCAGCGCATTCTTGATTATAACGAAGACGATTGCCGTGCGACGCGCGTTCTGCGGGATGCTCTTGACAGCTTGATCGTGATGCCGGAGGGGCCCGGATGAACAATACACAGCAAACGCATGACGCTCAACAAATACTCGCTTGTTCTCGATGGGGATGAGGGTTCGCTTGGCACCGTTGTCCATGGCGACTTGCAAAGGCTCGACGAGCGACCGGATGGGTTTGACGTTCCCCTGAACGCTCATGTCGCCGAGCACTAGCAGGCCGGGCTGTGGCGGTTGTGCTCCGCAAAAAGTCGATCCGGCGTTGATTGCGCGGTTGAGACCTGCCATGCTCGGCTGCCTCGCGCCGATCGACCCGACGACGCCACCGACGTGGTGCATGCACTGTTTGCTGTTGGTGATGTGTACGTATCCCGTCGTGTCCAAAAACACAAACGAATAGCGGCCTGTTGGTCACGCTGGATCCAACCAGCATGGCGAGCTGGCGAAGCTAGGCATCTCCATTTCCCAGGCCGCCGTCTCCAAGTATATGGTTCGCCATCGCACCCCACCGTCCCATACTTGGCGGAGCTTTCTCGATAATCATGCAAACGACTTGGTGTCGCTCGACTTTTTCACTTTACCGACTGCAACCTTCAGAGTTCTGTTCGTCTTCATTGTCCTTCGCCACGACCGTCGCCGTCCTGTGCCAAAACTCGGCCCTTTTGAAATAGTGCGTATTCCGGGGCATCGTGAACGCAGATTCCAGCCGAAGGTGAACATCCATTCCAAAGCATCGTGAACACGGATTCCGGGGATCGTGAACATGGATTCCGATTCCGGGGAAGGTGAACACGGATTCCAGGCAACGTGAACGCCGGTTCCGGCATCGCGAACGCTCATCGATAGCACGTTTCAAGGCACTCTAGGTCGTACCCGGAAGGAGGACGATCTAGGAAATGGCAGCTAAGAGGTTATCGATGAGAAAAATACGAGAGGTTCTAAGGTTAAAGTACGAGCTGGGTTTTACTCACCGCACGATCGCAAAGGCACTTCGCGTGGCGGTTGGAACGGTGAGTGAGTACCTGGCCAAGGCGAAGAAGGGTGGTTTGAGCTGGCCGCTCCCGGAGGAGCTGAGCGACGGGGAGCTGGAGGCAGGGCTGTTTCCGCCGCCGGGCTCGTCTGGCGCACGGCCGGGTCTGGACTATGCCCACATCCACGAGGAGCTGAGGCGTCACCGAGAGCTGACGTTGCTGCAGCTGTGGGTGGAGTACGCGGAGAATAAGCCGGGAGCGTACGGCTACAGCCGTTATTGCGAGCTGTACGGTCAGTGGAAGAAGAAGCTGAACCCGACGATGCGTCAACGGCATCGAGCAGGCGAGAAGACATTCGTCGATTTTTCGGGGGAAGAAGCCTCACATCGTCGATCCGAAAACGGGAGAGCTCGTCGAAATGGAGCTGTTCGTCGGGACGTTGGGCGCGAGCAGTTACACCTACGTCGAAGCGACACTGAACCAGTCGCTGGAATCGTGGGCGAAGACCCATAAGGGGATGTCGGATTACTTCGGTGGCAGTACGGAGATCTGGGTTCCGGACAACTTGAAGAGCGGCGTGGATTTGGTGGACCGTTACGAGCCAGGGATCAACCGGACGTACGAAGAGCTGGCGACGCATTACGGTGCGGTTGTGGTCCCGGCTCGGGTGTTCAAGCCGAAAGACAAAGCGAAGGTGGAGTCGGCAGTGCAGGTGGCGCAGCGCTGGATCCTGGCGGTGCTTCGTCATCGCACGTTCTTCAGCCTGGCGGAACTGAACGAAGCCATCTGGGAGAAGTTAGAGGTCCTGAATGCGCGTCCGATGCAGAAGCTCGGTGTGAGTCGGCGGGAGTTGTACGAAAGGCTAGACCGGCCCGTACTGAAACCGCTACCGCAGGAGAGCTACGAGTTATCGACGTGGAAGCGGTGCAGAGTGAACATCGACTACCACGTGGAGGTGGAGAACAACTTGTACAGCGTTCCCTATCAGCTCATTCACGAGAAAGTCGAGGCACGGGTGACGGCCTCGGTGGTGGAGGTCCTGTTCAAGGGAAAGCGCGTCGCGTCGCATCCCCGCAAGAAAGGAAAGGGGCACTACTCCACGAACCCGGAGCATATGCCACGTTCGCATCGGGAGCACCTGGAGTGGACGCCGTCGCGGCTGCTCCACTGGGCGGAGCAGTCAGGTCGCGCCACGGGAAGGCTGGTTGCGGGGATTCTAGAGAGTCGGCCTCACCCGGAGCAGGGATTTCGCTCTTGCCTGGGAGTCATGCGACTAGGCAGCCGCTGGGGCAGTGAGCGTCTCGAGGCCGCTTGCGCACGAGCGGAAGCTTTGAGCTCTTACAGCTATCGCACGGTGAAAAACATTCTCTCGGCTGGTCTGGATCGTGTGGTGCTCGAATCGGACGCCGAAGCGAAACCGCGAGAGGAGCACGAGAACATCCGAGGCGCGGATCACTACGAAGGAGGAGAGTCCCGATGCTGACACCCGAAACGATAGAAAAGATGAACGCCATGAAGTTGTTCGGCTTGGTGTCCGCGTTCGAAACCCAGTTGAGCTCGAGCGAATACAAGGAGCTGAGCTTCGAGGAACGTGTGGGACTCCTGGTCGATGCCGAGTGGACCGCCCGCGAACAGCGTAAGCTTTCTCGACGACTGCGAGCGGCAAAGCTCCGCTATCCGGCATGTTTGGAGAACGTGAACTTCCAAGCGCCTCGAGGCTTAAACCGCGAACAGATCTTGAGCCTGGGCAACTGCCGCTTTGTCGGTGAGCGCCATAACCTGCTCATCACCGGCCCGACGGGGATTGGCAAATCGTTCTTGGCTTGCGCCTTCGTGGAGCGGGCCTGTCGTCGCCGCTTCACCGGATGCTACGTGCGAGCACCGCGCTTGCTCCACGAGCTCGCGGTCGCTCGTGGTGATGGTTCCTACGCCCGGCTTTTGACGAAACTCGCCAAGCTGGACTTACTGGCTATCGATGATTGGCTGCTTCACCCGCTGAAAGAATCGGAGAGACGGGATCTAATGGAGGTCATCGAAGACCGCGCCGAGCGTGGCTCCACACTCATCGCGACCCAGATTCCGCTCAAGCAGTGGCACGAAGCGATTGGCGACCCAAACCAGGCAGACGCTATCTGCGATCGCATTCTCCACAGCGCGCACCGCATCACTCTCAAAGGAGCTTCTCTGAGAAAGACCAAGGCTGCGCCAAAGGCATCTGACAACGCCGATGCATGAGCGAGCGAGGGACCACAGCGTCGATGCGATAAAAACGGGTGAAACCGCCAAACCCGGGGTACCAGACGATGCGGCGCCAAAACGACGCGCGAGAATGCCTCAGGAAGCGTCTTCTCGAGCCAGGCCATACCCCAGCAACCCCCCGAAACCAGCCCCACATCGCCCGGGGTTCGGCCGCGGCAGGTCGCTGCCTACGGGAGCGGGAAGGTCGCTTCGCGTCTTTCCTTACGCCCGCTCCCTCCGGCACCGACCTGCCGCCCCTTGCTACACAACACGCAGGTAAGATAGGTTCACGTTTTCAATCAGTGGAAAGGAAGGTCACCCAACACTTCATCGCTTCGATGAGCGTTCGGCTTCACCGGATTCGCTGTTCAGCTTGCTCTGGATTCGGCGTTCACGATGGCTGGAATACGCAGAAATAGACCATAAATCAGCAGCTTAGTGTCTATGGTGCGCTCCCGTGAACGGCTTGGCGGGTTGCTACGTTTCTACCATAGGGAAGCCGCATGAGTATTTTGACCTTACGGGCACTCCCACAGGAAACGGGGAGAAACAGATAGGCCGCGCCTACGGAGCACCGTGCCAGCCCTCGACCCTACCGCGATGGAGCCTGACCAGAAGCCTGCTGGGCCGGACAGTTCCCCCGCTGATGCCCAGGGTGCCGACTATAATAGTGAAGGAGCCTCATCGGTGGGCCTTTTATTGGCCCGGGCGCAAACACAGACACTAAGCCGGTGATTTATGGTCTATTTCGAAAGAGTCGAGTTTTGGCACAGGACGGGATGGCGATGCGAGACGATCGGTCAGGAGTATACCGCGGATCATCTCGCGCGACTCACCGTAGCGACTTCCGCCTAGCCGGTATAATCGGGCCCCATGAAACGCTATCTGGCTGAATCCATTGGTACCTTTGCGCTCGTGTTCGCGGGCACCGCCGCCATCGTCATTAACGAGCTCAACGGGGGAGTTATTTCCCACGTAGGCGTGGCCCTCACGTTCGGTCTGGTGGTCATGGCAATGATCTATTCGGTGGGGGACGTTTCCGGTGCGCATTTGAACCCCGCCGTGACACTAGGGTTCTGGGCCTCGGGGCGAATGTCGCGCCGTGAGGTTGCGCCCTACGTCGTTAGTCAGTCCGCAGGTGCCCTCGCTGCCAGCCTCATCGTTCGTGCGTTGTTTCTGGAGAGCCAGACCCTCGGCGCGACAATTCCCGCTGGTCGGGCTTCGCAGTCTTTCGTTCTCGAGGTGCTCCTCACATCCATTCTGATGTTCGTGATTCTCGGCGTTTCCACCGGCGCAAAAGAGAAGGGCCTATTGGCAGGAGTCGCCGTAGGTGGAGCCGTCGCCCTAGGGTCTCTCTTAGGGGGACCCGTCTCGGGTGCGTCGATGAATCCGGCGCGCTCCCTCGGACCCGCGCTGGTGAGTGGACACGTCCAAGCTCTCTGGATCTATCTCACGGCTCCGGTGCTCGGCGCTCTCCTCGCGGTCGGCGGTTGTCGCTGTGTGCGGGACTCGGAATGCTGTAACCCGAGCAACGCCAATATTCAGATAGAATCTTGACCTCTTTCTCTCGCGTCTGGTCCAAATGGTGCTTCCGCAGTCAAGTGTTGGCGGCCGCCGCGTAACCTGTTCGCGTGCTAGAGTTTTAGCCTGATTTCGAGAGGCGCAGTTCTTTCGTCGATGCCGGCTGGGCCGAGTTTTGGCACAGGACGGGATTGACAGCGCTTTCGTCCGTGCGAAGAATGAGTCTCTTAGGATAAGGAGAGAAGGGTGATGACGAACGACGAAGTGGGGGTCGCGCGCCGTTACCACGAGCAAACGAAGCACAGCCCAGAGAGCGTGCGGCGTGACCGGCACTTTCTCGACTGGGACAATCAACCCCTGCCGTTCAAGCTTTATCGTGGGCTCGAAGAGGTGCCGCTTCCGTCGGTCGAGGCTCGCCCAGGACCCGCGGCCCTCCACGCACTACTAGAAAGTGCGGAGGGGGCGATTGAGTCGCTGACTCTGGAGTCGCTCTCCCGTGAGCTTTTCTACACGGCGGGTGTGACGAAGCGACTGCGTCATGCCCGCGGAGAGATGGCGTTTCGGGCGGCCGCCTGCACCGGCGCTCTCTATCACGTCGAGTTGTACGTCGCGATCGGCGAGGTCACGGGGCTCGACGCCGGTCTCTATCACTACGGACCGACGCAGCAGGTCCTGTCCCTTCTTCGTCCCGGTGATTGGCGAGCACACCTGGCCGAGGCGACGGGGGACGAGCTACACGTCGCAGTGGCGGAGGCTGTCCTCGTACTCACGACGACGTTCTGGCGCAACGCCTGGAAGTACCAGGCGCGCGCCTACCGCCACGCGTTCTGGGACAGCGGGACGATGATTGCGAATCTTTTCGCGGAGGCAGGCTCCCTCGAGCTCGCTCATCATCTGGTTGTCGGTTTCGCTGACCCACCGGTGAATGCGCTCTTGGACGTCGATCCCGCCAAAGAAGCGACGGTGGCCCTCGTTGCCATCGGCGAGAGTCGCACCGCAGCGCCTCCCGTTCCTTCAGCTCCGGAGCCTCTGGGCTACGCGACGGAGCCTCTGTCTCCGAGTGAGGTGGACTATCCGCTCATCCAAGAAATGCATGAAGCCTCGTCGCTTGCGAACGGAGTGGAGGCTCGCCTTTGGCGCGAGCGCGCGACCTCCTCCTCCCATGATACGACAGAGAGCGGACTACTCGTCCCATTGGGATCGGACGCTCAAGCTTCCGATTCGCTCGAGCAGGTGATCCTAAGGCGTGGCTCGTCGCGACGCTTCGAGCGGGCGCCGATCGAAAAAGAAGCACTTGCGACGGTTCTGCACGCGGCGTTCCAGCGCGTTCCAGCGGACGCGCTCGCCCTCAAGACGACGTTGTGCGACGCCTACGTGATCGTCAATAGCGTGAAGGGTCTCTCCTCCGGCGCCTATATCTATCACCCGGAATCGAAATCTCTCGAGCTTCTCCGCGAGGGAGATCTTCGATCGCAGGCGCGCTTCCTCGATCTCGAACAGGATCTCGCCGGCGACGCGGCCGTCAATGTCTACCTGCTCGTCGATCTGGAACCGGTCCTTGGGCGGTGGGGCAACCGGGGATACCGCGTGGCTCAAATCGAAGGAGGGATTCTCGGGGGGAGGATGTACCTGTCGGCCTATGCGCTCGGTTTAGGGGCCAGCGGCCTCACCTTTTACGACGACGCGGTCACGAGCTTTTTTTCGCCCCACGCCGACGGGAAGTCGGTCATGTTTCTGACCGCCATCGGCGTTCCCATGAAACGTCGGGTGCTTTTCCAGGCCTAACACGTGATCGGCCACGACCCGGCGAGCGCGCACTAGCAGGGTGCTGAAAAATGCATCTGCACCCCGCGCGAGCGGCAGCGGCAATATCTGGTGCTTCCGCCATTAAGTGTTGGTGAGATGACGCTAAGACTTTACGGTGCATTAAATTACTGCCTTGGTGTACAACTCGCGATCTCGGTCCACAATTGTCCTGTACTCGCGGATTCGAGGTTCCCCATGAGTATTTTCAAACACACTCAGCTGAAGTATGTGAAGAAGGCCTATCGTGTGAGGAATTGGCGTGAATATGAGACGGGTGTACCTTCTATTTATTCATCCGCGCGCCCCGAACTTGATTAATCTCTGGTCTGCCGGCGGTGCGTGACGCTTCGCAGCGGAGCACGACGCAGCGCGTCGGGAACGTCGAACAGCCCCCGCAAGTAATCAACTGCGGCATCTGTCCATTTAATGCAGCAGCAAATTCATCTTAGTCGCTCAGCGGCGCGATCGTGCCGTACATGAGCCCACCGTACTCGCCGTGCTGCCAGCTGCCAGCGTACCGTTCCGCGTAAAACATGACCCGCGCCGTGAAGGTACCGTCGAGCCCTGGGATGACCATGTCCGTAATGGTGACTATGGGGGTATCACCCGCCCACCGGATGGGCACGACGACCGGCAGCGTCATGTCGACACTCCCGTAGGTCATGTGAACGTCGAACCGCCACTGGTGCTCGCCGACCTTTGCCACTCTGGTGATCTCGTAGCGTTCCGGCTTGTCGTCGCGACGCTCACGGCCTTTGAGCGTGTAGTGGCCGGTAAGCACCACATTCTGCATCCGCTCGGCGAACCCCCGCTCGAGTTCCGAGAGTGACTCCAGGGGGATGGCTTGACCGGTGCCGGTGATCGCGACGAGCCACCCGGCCCCGAACGCCACGACTAGTGCGGCAATGCCAAGGGCAATCTTCAGCAATGAGCGCATGGCCGGATTATAGGCGATCCGCGCCGGGCTGGCCGAAGGTGGAGATCAGACCGGCTGTCGTCCGCAATAAAGAAGATCGCAACTCGCTGCCCAGTCGGAAACACAGACACTAAGCTGCTGATTTATGGCCTATTTCAAAAGGGCCGAGTTTTGGCACAGGACGGGCTTCGGCTATCCCTGCGTTACGCGTTCTGATTGGCATTGTTGCACGATTCAACCCCGGCGCAGCTAGCCCTTATGGTGCAAAAACTCAGCCGGTCATCGATCCTCCACAGGCCGACGTCGAGCTCGACGTACTATTTGCACCATACGGCCTAATACGTAGGAGGTACAAGGAAGGTCATAATTGCTACACTGGAGATTGCCCATGACCGTTGATCTCCGTTTCACAAAAAATAAAGGAACGATCCATTGATAGGCGTGCTTTCTAAGCCTGCCGACCAAATCGACATTTCTGACATCAAATCGTTGATTGACTCGGAAGTTCCCGAAGGTGAACAGATCGAGTTCAAAGAAAACCTGTCAACGAAGGGAGGCTCCGACGATCCGTGGAATACCGGCAAGAACAAGATTGGAGAACAAGCGAAAGATGCCCTTCTCAAGGAAGTCGTAGGATTCGCAAACGCTCAGGGCGGGGCCGTGCTGTTGGGTATCGGTGAGTCCGAAGCGAAACCGCCGGTTGCTGCGAAAATCCTGCCGGTTCAGCGATGCGCGGACCTAGCGGAAAGCCTGAAGCTGGTGTTTCGTGATCGCGTGGAGCCGCAGCTTCCCCGGATTGATATCTTCGCTGTTCGGACCAGGGGCGAGAGAGGCGTTGTCATTTTTCGTATTGGGCGGTCAAGGTTGGCACCACATCGGGTTACGCGGTCGCTTGTTTGCCCGATCCGGCGGTCCGACCGATGTGAGGAAATGTCAATGAGGGAAATCCAAGATATGACACTGAACGTGTCGCGGGGACTCGAGCGGTTGGAAAGGCGGCTCTTGAAACGTGCAAGACGCTTTCCACAAGAGTTCGAGCGCCTTGAAACGCCTGAGGATGCATGGGGTATCCGACTAACGGCGGTGCCCGTCGGAGACGAAATCTGGATCGACCGTGTTGTCCGTCAACACGGCCTCGCCGAAGAATTCAATGAGCCGTGGCACAAGGTCATACGGCGGCAGGGCAGCAACGAACGCCAACTGACGCATGGATTAGACCCTGCTGGCGTCGTGTTTCCCGAGAGCTGGCGACCCATGCTCCGCGCCGCACGAGCGGAACCCGATTTCGCTCTTTTCAACAAACTTCGGCATAACAGCTACCGAGAACTTCACTGTGACGGCCTGATCGAACTTGGCTATGTTTCATGCGGCCATTTCCCTGATGAAGAAAAACTCCACCCTTTGCCCTTGCCACCCGACTTGCCCGTTGACATGTTTGCAAACTTGGCCGTTTGGGCTGATCACGTGAGAAGGCAGGCCCTCGCCCCTACGGCGGAATATGCCCTTGAAGTCGAAGTCATCACCATAGGAGGACCAGTAGTGGCTAGCAACGATTATAGGCATGATTTGGATCGGTATTGTCAAATTGAGCTGGTGACTGACAGAATGGTCCAATGAAGACCGATGCGCCAAGCTACCACGGCTATCGATTTCCACCGGAAATCATCAGCCACACCGTCTGGCTCTACCACCGATTCTGCGTGAGCTTTCGAAACGTCGAAGAGTTGCTCGCTCAGCGAGGCATCACGGTTTCTTACGAAGCGGTCCGACTGTGGTGCATTAAGTTCGGGCCGGAATACGCTCGACGACTGAAGCGTCGGCAGGGTCGTCTCGGTGACACATGGCACCTGGACGAGGTCTTCATAAAGATACAAGGTGAACGCCAATACCTCTGGCGCGCGGTAGACCAAGATGGTGATGTAATCGATATCCTCGTCCAGCCTCGCCGTGATCAGAAAGCCGCCAAACGATTCTTCCGCAAGCTGTTGAAGGGGCAAGGCCGTCCGCCCTGGCAGCTGGTCACCGACAAACTGAGAAGCTACAGCGCCGCTCACCGCGAGGTCATGCCGTCCGTCGTCCACGACACTGACCAGTACAGAAACAACCTAGCCGAAGTCTCGCACGAACCGACGCGACAACGGGAACGACAGATGCGGAAGTTTAAAGCTCCTGGGCAGGCGCAACGATTCTTGACCGTGCATGGACTCGTGCAAAATCTCTTTCGCGTCGGACGGCATTTGTTGCAAGCGCATCATCATCGGGAGCTACGAGACCGCGCTTTCATCGTCTGGCAGGAGGTAACCTGTGCCGTCCGATGAGAGCAAAGGAAGTCAGCTCGACGCGATAGGTTCGCTCGCTCAACGTCAACTTGACAATACCGTAGGCCGCCATGAAGAAAATGATGGTCTGTGTAATCGTGGCGATGGTCCTTATTTTCGCGATCTATCTCAGGGAGGATGTGAAGTTGAAGGTCAAATTTTTGGGAGCGGATATGTCTCTGGAAGTCACCGACCGGTGACAGACGGGGGCAGCTAACCGGACGCGCACCTATCGGTTCGAAGGATCCCCGTTGTGCCTTCTATTTATTTATCCGCGCGCCCCGAACTTGATTAGTCTTCGGTCTACCGGCTGTGGTCCGCAAAAAGTCTATCCGGCGTTAATTGCACGGTTTAGACCTGCGATGGTCCACTGCTTCTGGCCGATCTTTTTTTGCGGATCACAGGGGTGGCTTGCTCAGTTGTTACCACCGCGCCGCTGCATAGGAGTTCGGACGCGCCAGACGGACGGAACGGATGGTCTGGAGGAGAGCTCTGCTTGGGCTAGCCTACCGCAGAGCCAGTGCTCCGTCGTCTGGTCCCGGCGAAATTTCGACAACGCCCCCATCCGATGACGCAGTGCAAGATCTTGGCGTGAAGCTCACGGACCTCGCTTTCATGATCTCGCCGCTGGCGTTCAACACCGTTCGATAAAACCTCGCCAAGCCCTTCGATCACCTGGCGCTTCCATGTGCTAACCTAGTTTGGATGAACTTGGTACTTCGAGGCAATCTCCTTGCAGCGTACGGTCGCCCCGAAGCGTTCCAGTGCGACCTTCGCTTTCAAATCACCAGAAAACCTGCGTCTCTTCGTCATTCGCGTATCTCTCCTAATGCGGTGGATTAAACACCTTCCGATTGTCCGCGGCCACCTCATCAAGTCAGCAACAGCACGGGTCAGCGGCTTGACTCAAACTAACGAGTCTCCGGGCAACCCGGGGCGGTTCATGCGAGGAATCTGTGTGGTCGTCTTGGCGGGCGTTGTGTTGCTGTTGGGTCCATCTCCCAGCACGTTTGCCCAGGAGAATGCCACATTGAGTGGAACCGTGAGGGACAGCACTGGAGCAGTCATTCCCGGTGCGGTCGTCACGGCGACCAACAACACAACTGAAATTGTTGCTACACGTGTGACGCGCGAAATCGGAAATTACGAGTTCAGTTTGCCGCCTGGGCTCTACACACTAACGGCGGAGGTGCCTGGCTTTGAAACTGGAATCTACAGCGATGTCGAACTGAAGGTGGGCCAACCGATCCTGCTGCACTTTATCCTCGATGTGGGCGCGGTGACCACGACCGTCATGGTCGGAACACGCGCGCGGCCACGGTCGGTAACCGAGTCGACGGTACCGATTGATGTCATCTTGACCGAGGAACTCGTTAATCAAGGCGACACCGATTTGAGCAATCGGTTGCGGACTATCATTCCGTCCTACAATGTCAATACTCAGCTTTCTGACGCGGCCAAAATTTCTCGTCCGGCGAATCTGCGCAACCTGGCGCCCGACCACACGCTGGTCTTGGTCAATGGCAAACGCCGCCATCGCTCGGCGATCATCATCTGGGGTGGCAACGGCGTGGCGGACGGCGCGCAGGGTCCGGATATCTCGGCCATCCCATCGATCGCGCTGCGACAGGTGGAGGTGCTGCGCGACGGCGCAGCAGCGCAGTACGGCTCGGATGCCATAGCCGGTGTTCTGAATTTCCAGCTCAAGGACGCCCGGTCTGGCGGCAGTGTCGAGGTTCGCAGCGGGGTCCACCACGACGGTGGAAGAGAAGGGTACACCATTGCCAGCAACGTCGGGTTGCCGCTCGGCGCAACCGGCTTCGCCAACCTCAGTTTCGAATACGGCAACTCCAATCCGACCGACCGCAGCATACAGCGCGCCGATGCGGCGGCACTGATCGCGGTCGGTAACAACCATGTCCGCAATCCGGCCCAGATCTGGGGCTCTCCGGAGATCGACGACGACGTCAAGTTTTTTGGCAATTTCGGGTATCTGTTCAGCAATGGCCTGCAGTTCTACGGCCACACGAACTACGCCAGCAAGAAGGTGACCGGCGGCTTCTTCTTCAGGAATCCCAACACCCGCGGTGGGGTGTTCAGCAATGACAGCGGCAAAACCCTGCTCATCGGCGACGTGCTTGCTGCACACGGCGAAGCCTCCGCCAACTGCCCCACGGTGAGCATCACCAACCATGTGCCCGATCCGACGGACCTTGGCCAGGTTTTTGCCGATCCAAACTGTTTTTCCTTCCAGGAACGCTTTCCGGGCGGCTTCACTCCGAGTTTCGGCGGCGATGTGACCGATGGGTCGGTGGTCGCCGGCCTGCGCGGGTTCATGTCCCGTGGCATCGTCTGGGATGCGAGCTTCAGCGTCGGCTCCAACGAGGCGGACTTTTTCATCCATAACACCGTCAATGCCTCCTTCGGTCCGGATACGCCCACATCGTTCGATCCCGGACTCTACCAGCAGCAGGAACTCGGCATTAACGTTGACGTCTCCTATGCCGTCAACGACAGGGTCCACCTCGCCGGTGGTGCCGAATGGCGTGACGAGCAGTTCACGATCGGCCTTGGGCAGCGCGAGTCGTGGGACTTCGGTCTCTTCGCCGCGCAGGGTTTCTCCGCCGCGTCCAACGGCTTCCCCGGCTTCAGTCCGATCGCAGCGGGGAAGTGGAGTCGCAGCAACGTAGCGGTCTACGGCGACGTCGAGTTGCAGGACCTGGAAGAACGGTGGAACCTCGGCACTGCTGTGCGGGTCGAAAATTTCGAGGACTTCGGCACCACGGTCAACGGCAAGCTCGCCGGAAGGTTCCGGCTCAACCGGGTCGTCGCGCTCCGCGCCAGCGTCAGTAGCGGCTTCCGTGCGCCGACGCCCGGGCAGCAGAACGCGTTCAATGTGTCGACTCTATACGACTCGACGCTCATGGACTTGGTGAACCGCGGCACGATTCCGTCAACTTCCGAGCTCGCGCAACGGTACGGTGGACGGGCGCTCCAGCCCGAGAAATCGTTCAACTACACGGTCGGGACGACCGTCGATACCGGCCCTTTCACCTTCACGGCTGACTACTTCCGCATCGCTCTATCCGACCGCTTTGGGAACTCGAGAGACATCAATCTCTCGCCGGACGAAGTCGACATCCTCGTCGCGGAAGGAATCACCAGCGCCAGCAACCTGCGGAGCTTCCGGTTCTTCATTAATGACTTCGCAACGAGAACCCAGGGAATCGACGTGGTCTTGACCTACACGCCGCCAGCCCTCGGAGGCGACACCGTGTTCAGCGTCGCCTCCAACCACACAAACACCGATGTCACGGAGTTCAACCAGCAGACGCTCTCGCTCAACCGAATCCGTCGACTGGAAGCAGCATTGCCCGAAACCCGCTGGAATTTCAACGCCAAACAGCGCATCGGACGGATGAACCTCCTTGGCCGCTTGAGTTACTACGGCGGCTGGTTCGATGGCGACGACCCGGCATTCTACGACGGTAAACCCCTCGTCGATCTTGAATTCAGCCTGCCACTCTCCGATTCCACCACGTTGAGATTCGGCTCACGCAATGTGTTCAATACCTACCCGGACGAGAGCACCATCGCGTTGCGCACCGGGGAACTCTACAGCAGGTACACGCCGTGGGGGTTCAACGGCGCCTACTACTACCTCGGCCTAAGCTACATTTGGAAGGCGTTACCGTAGGTCGTCCTGCGAGCCCGTCCAGGTTCGAACGAACGGCCGTTCGGGCGACGACACTTCATTCCGGTTCCATCCGTTCAGCTCGACCGCCTGGAGGGCGGTTGAGAGACCGCGGCCTCATTGAAGCTAAGCCACGTCTCGATCCCAACCGACGAGGATCTAATGCGCGAGCTTGAGCAGCGCGGACCGATGCACCCCCGACGGAAGATCGGGTTTGGGGCGCCGGCCAAAAGCGCGTGAACGAGAGCGCCCATATGGCGATAGCCTTTGATACGCCGGAACTCTTTCTGCGCGGTGACGACGCCAAGAGCGGTCCATCGGCGAACCATGGAAGGACTCTTCCAACGCTTGACGTTTCTCGATACTCTGCGAATGGTTCCGTTGAGATTCTCAATGGCGTTCGTCGTGGCAAGAGACTGGCGAAGTAAGGCGGGCAGCGCGAGCTTCACGACCGTGAGTGTCTCTTCCATCCCTTCACGAAGGCTTCCGGCAGCTTCGTCGTTGGCATCGCGACCGATTCCGACGGTACTGGGCAAAGATCTCGCAGCGCCGCCATCCCGGTCGGCCTCGGATTGATGCCGAGATTCGCCGCCTCGTTCGCACGATGGCGCAAGACGGCTGGGGGGCGCCACGCATCCATGCTGAGCTCACCAAGCTCGGTTTCATCATCTCCGAGAGCACGGTGTCGCGATACCTGCCGCGGCGTCTCGCGGAGCCCGACCAGCTGAAGCGATGGATGGCTTTCTTGCGCAACCATAAAGACGATATCGCCGCCATGGATCTGTTCACCGTGCCCACCGCGTCGCTCCGGCTGCTGTATGGCTTCTTCGTCATCGAGCACGGTCGTCGGCACATCGTTCACTTCAACGCCACGTTCCACCCGACGTCTGCTTGGGTTATTCAGCAACTGCGTGAGGCGTTTCCCTACGACACCGCTCCGAGACATCTCATCTTCGATCGCGACTTCATCTTTAGCGCTGCGGTCATCTAGTTCATCAAGGCAACGGGCACAAAACCCGTTCGCACTTCGTTTCGCAGCCCATGGCAAAACGGAACCGCGGAGCGGTGGGTCGGCAGCTGCCGTCGCGAGCTCCTTGAGCACGTCGTGGTTCTCGGCGCATGTCATCTCATCCGGCTCGTGCGAGCTTACATCAGCTACTATCACGAGGACCGTTGCCACTTGGGGCTGAACAAGGACACACCGAGCTTGAGAGCGGTCACGCACCGACCGTCTCCTACGGCGAAAGTCGTCGCACTGCCGCGAGTCGGTGGACTGCACCATCGATACGAGTGGCGAGAGGCAGCCTGAGTCAGCTTGGTCGCTCGCGTTACTCGGCTGGTCGCCGAGAAGTTCGTCCTCAGCACCTTCCCTCGCGCGCTGACCACGCTCTCCAGCATGTGCTCGAGGGCGGTCCGGGCCCTAGAGTCCAGTCCCGGATTAATAATGATGATGGACAAAGTCAGTTCGACGCGATAGGTTCGCTCGATCAACGTCAACTTGACAATACTCTTTTTCAGTATCAAGTTACTGAGATAGGATGTGCTACTAACTGCGGGGTCAGGTCACGTTGACAGCGAAGGTTGAAAAGGTAATCTCGAATTATTGGGGCAGTTGAGGAGAGGAGCATTGCCCGTATCGATACCCCGCCTTGTCGTCATTGACTGTGAGACCACTGGCCTAGGGCAACATGACCGTATTGTAGAGATCGCGGCGATTACACTCGATCCGTTGACATGGGAACCGACGGATGAGTACGACACCCTGATTAACCCAGAGCGCGATGTCGGCCCGGTGGGTATCCATGGAGTAACGGCATCAATGGTCGAGGCCGCGCCCACCTTTCCCGAGGTTGCCACTGTACTGGCCCGCCGTCTCCATGGCTCGATCCTGGTCGCGCATAACCTTCCCTTCGATACCCGAATGCTGGGGTACGAGTTTGACCGGCTCGGAGTTGCGTTCAACGTCGGCTCAGGTCTGTGCACCCTCAGAGCCACTGGCGAGAAACTCGTAGCCGCGTGCCACAGGTTTGGGATCGCGCTGAACTTCCAGCATCGAGCGCTCGCCGACGCCCGCGCCACCGCCGCCCTTGCCAGAGAGGTCTTGGCCGGTGACGAGTCTGACTCCGAAGCGGCGACGGTCGGGTATGTCTCCGGAGTTGCCAATCCAAGGACTCTGCGACGGGAGGGCACGGATGTCGGAATTAGCGAGTTAGCACGCGTCGTGTCTCTCGCTTATTACCCGTCCTCGGATGAGGCATTACTCCAGTACCTTGACGCCCTAGACTGGGCGCTGGACGATAACCACATCGATGATCAGGAACGCGCAGCCATTGATAAGTTCGCCGCGACACTTGGCATCTCCAACGAGGTTCGCCGGGAAGCGCACCGTGCCTATCTGGCGTCGATTATCGCTGCCGCCAAACGTGATGGCGTTGTCACCGAAGCCGAGCACCACCTCATCAGTGAGGTCGCGGACACGCTGGGAGTCACCGGAGTGACCATCCCCGAGGTGACAGACCTCCCGGACACAACCAGCCTTCGCAAGGGGATGCGCGTCTGCTTCACAGGCGAGGCCACCGTCGCCGGGAACTCGATCTCCAGATCTTTCCTGGAGGAAACTGCCGCCCTATCCGGAATGCAACCTGTTGGTTCCGTTACGAAGAACGGCTGTGATCTGCTGGTGGTGGCTGATTCCTCCAGTCAGTCGGGAAAAGCACGCAAAGCGCGCGACTACGGTATTCCGGTGATGACGGTGGTGGATTTCCTCAACAAGGCCGGGTCGTAGCTGTATCTCGGGAACATGTACGCAGGTGATTGATGACGCGAGCAGATCTCAACAAGGCGATGCCGTCTGGTCAAAATACTCGAACGCCCAGCGGGTCAGCAGTTTGCACCTTTCCAAAGGCTGCTTGAATCCGCCATCGTGGTCGGATACGTATTCCAGTTCAGCGGAAGGAGTCGCATGTTACACTGGTCCGGCGGCGTCTGTCAAGGTTAATATATAATTCCCAATTCAATGAACTATTACGCCCACACAGCCGAAACAGAGACTGGGGAACGGCGGAGCCGAGAGCACTGGCAACAGCTGGCTAAACATTTGCGAAACGTGGCCGATAAGGCTCGAGAATTCGCCGAACCGCTCGGCATCTCCGACGCCGCCGAATTGGCCGGACTGTTGCACGATCTGGGGAAGTACCGGCTCCCCTTCCAGCAGTATCTAGCGGGTGAACGTCCGAGATCGGTTGAAACTTTTCATGCGATGTATGGTGCCGCGCTGGCTTTTCAACGAAACTGGCTCGGCCCGGCTTTTGCCATTGCGGGGCATCATGCGGGACTGCATAATTTAGGAGATTTGCAAGCATTGGTTTGCGGAGAGAAATACGATGCTATGAACCGGTTCGTTCCTCTGGTCAAGCAATTCGAGGCGGAAGGGGAGAAGATACCCAACAAGCTATCCGAACCGGAATTTGCCGATCCCAAGAAGGATAAAGCCATCATCGAATTCTACGTGCGGATGTTGTTTTCCTGCCTGGTGGACGCGGATTTTCTCGATACGGAACAATTTAAAGCCCGCGCGAGCGCAGCCACGCGCTCACATCAACGACGCTCGGTGAAGCTGGACGCCTCGTTGCTGCTGGATCGACTGCAAGCGCACCGGGGCAAGTTTGATTCGTCCGTCGAACTCAATCAGTTGCGCAACAGAGTGTTTGAAGATTGTCTGGCGAAGGCGTCGGAGCCGGCAGGCTTCTTTTCTCTCACCGTGCCGACGGGTGGGGGCAAAACACTTTCGGGCATGGGCTTTGCCCTGGAACATGCGCGGCGGCACGGAATGCAGCGGGTGATAGTGGTAATACCTTACCTGTCAATCATTGAGCAGAACGCCGCCGAATACCGCAAAGTGCTCGATCCCAAAAACGAAGGCATCGTGATTGAGCACCATTCGGGAGTGGTCGGAAAGGATGACGATGAGAAACACGGCCGGACCCCAGAGGAATTAGCGACGGAGAACTGGGACGCGCCGGTCATCGTTACCACCTCGGTGCAGTTCATCGAGTCACTCTTCGCCAATCGCACCTCCAAGTGCCGGAAATTGCACAACATCGCGAACTCCGTGGTATTGCTGGATGAGGTGCAGACGCTACCTTCGCATCTACTCAATCCGCTCCTACATGTGTTGCGCGATCTTCAGGAACACTACTGCACAAGTTTTGTCTTTTCCACAGCTACCCAGCCGGCCTTTAGTCGTAGCACATCGTTGTCGCATGGTTTCGATGCGAATGAAATGAAGGAAATCGTGTCAGAGCCTGACGAATTGTTTCAGAAGTTGAGCCGAGTAGTTTACAAGGTGCGAACCACGGAGAGCGATTGGTCAGAATTGGCTGCGGAATGGGCGGGAGAGCATCAAGCCTTGGGCGTGGTGAATACGCGCAAGGAGGCGGCCGAATGGTGGGAACTGTTACGAGATTCTAAAAGGAAGGGATTGAGAAAAGAAGAGTTTGAAACAAGTGTATTGCATCTTTCTTCTGCTATGTGCGCGGAACATCGAACTCAGGTGTTGGAAACGGTCCGTCAGAGTTTGAGGGAAGACAGGTTCTGCTGGTTGGTGTCTACTCAGGTGGTGGAGGCCGGGGTGGATATTGATTTCCCTCTAGTTTACCGCGCCTTGGGACCGCTGGATTCGATTGTGCAGGCGGCTGGCCGCTGCAATCGGGAAGGACTCCTGCGGAGCAAGGGGCGCGTGGTGGTTTTCCGGCCAAAGGACGCCAAGCTGCCCGGCGGTGTGTATCGTGTAGCCACGGACATTGCGGCGCGGTTGCTAGATCAGTTGTCTATGGATGATTTTTCTGGCGAGTCGGATCTATTCAGTCGTTATTTTGACGAGCTTTTTCAATACGTGCCCACAGATTATCAGCGCCGGCCCATTCAGGATGATCGGGAGGCATTGCGTTTCCGTGAAGTAGCCCGCAAGGCGAAAGTAATTTCCGATGACACCCAGCCCGTCCTGTGCCAAAACTCGGCCCTTTCGAAATAGGCCATAAATCAGCAACTTAGTGTCTGTGTTTGCGACCGGGCCAAGGGCCGTGGGCTTTACAATCGTCTTGGGCGGGCGGGTCGTCACCATGCAGATGACCTCCTAGTCGAGAGCGAATATCGAAGCGTGTGCCTGAAGCTGTTTTCACGCTACGCCGAGCGGGCCCACCAGCGGAAAGATTCGTTCTCTCCATACGTCGAGAGTGTCTCGACCGCTTCGTACCTCTCACCGGGCCAAGGGCCTCAGGCTCTAATGTGGTTATATTCAACCCCACTATCATGCTCACAGTCGTAAGTGATTGGGCGGGCTTGCTCCGTTACTACCACCGCGACGCCGCATAGGAGTTCGGGCGCACCAGTTGGACGGAACGGATGGTCTGGAGGAGAGCTCTGCTCGGGCGCGCCTATCGCAGAGCCAGTGACCGAGCACGGGCTCCCGATCGAGGTCTACGTCTTCAGCCGCGATCAGGTCTGGAGCCGCTACGAGGCGATCCAGGCGGACATCTTCGACCACCTGCTAGCGGTGGTACCGGAGTTCGACCTGCGAGTGTTCCAGAGTCCGTCGGGGCGCGACGTGGAGCGGGCGTTCGGCACCTGGTCATAATAAGCGCGACGCCCGTCCGTGTCCGAAAACGCGAACGGAGCCGAAATCTCGAACCCTAGAGGCGTTCTCGAAATTCGCGGAGACCAGCCGACGCGCCAGGCGCCAGCTGCCGGACTAGGAACGTCATGTCCTGGTACACCATCGGGTGGTGGCGAAGGTACGCGACAACATAGGCGCGAAACGTGCCGACGTTCGTCAAATGGCGGCCGTTGGCCAAGCTCGCCGGTTCGACCCCGCGCTCCGCGTTCCAGCTTGCAATTTCCTCTCGTTTGGCCTTCATATAGTCGGCGATGTACTGAATTTTCGAGAAGCGCGCCAGCATCTCCTCGTCACAGAAGCGAATGGAGCCGACGTCGATGTAGAGGGCTCGCTTGATGCGCCGGCCACCCGATTCCGCCATGCCGCGCCAGTTCTTGAACGATTCCACAATCAGCGCGTAGGTGGGAATCGTGGTGATCGTCTTGTCCCAGTTCTGCACCTTCACTGTCGTCAATCCCACATCGAGCACGTCGCCGTCGGCGCCGTGCTTCGGCATCTCGATCCAATCGCCCCGCGAGACCATTCGGTTCGCCGACAGCTGGATGCCGGCGACGAAGCCAAGAATGGCGTCCTTGAAGATAAGCATAGTCACCGCGCTCATCGCGCCGAGGCCGCTCAACAGCAGCAGCGGCGAGCGGCCGAGGACGAGCGACAGGACGCTGATGGCCGTTACGGCGTACACCACCAGCTTGAGCACCTGGGCGATGCTCCGCACCGGTAGCTCCCGCGGGAGCCGCGAACCCCGGACGATTTCGATCCCCACGTTCACAACGCTGTCGGCCGCCAGCGCCGCGATGACGATCATGTAGATGAGCGCCCCCTGCCGCACGACGGCTGTCAGCTGGTCGTATCCGGCGAGCACCGGAGTCGCGAAGTGGTAGATCACCAGCGCCGGCACAAGATGTGCCACCCGTTGTAACACGCGGTGCTGCATCACGACGTCGTCCCAACTCGAGGTCGTCCGTCGCGCGAGCCGCGCGATACCGCGAACCACGACACTCTTGGTGATACGGTTGGCGATCAGGGCGACGAACAGGACGAGCAGGACGCCTCCAAGCCGCGTCAGTAGCGTGGCGCCTGCCTCGTTCATGCCCCACTTAAGCAGCCAGTCGTGCAGCGGGCTAAGCACGCAACGTCTCCATCATGCGATTTTACGCTACTATATCTCTTGGTTGGACCTGTGCCTTCTATTTATTCATCCGCGCGCACCAAACTTGATTAATCTCCGGTCTGCCAGCACCATGCCGGCATGATTTCGTCGTTGGTTCCCGCTCTCATCTCTGCCTTCAAGGCTTGTCGCGAGCTGGCTCTCGAGAATGTCGCTCTTCGGCAGCAGCTTGCCGTCCTCCGCCGTTCCGTGAAACGGCCGCGGCTCTCGAAGGTCGACCGCGTGTTTTGGGTGCTGTTGCGCAGAATCTGGACTGACTGGGAGGGTGTCCTCGTCATCGTGAAACCTGAGACGGTCGTCCGCTGGCACCGTTGTGGGTTCAGACGATATTGGACTTGGAAGAGCCGACGGCGTAGGCCTGGACGACCAGGCGTCGCTCCCGAAATACGTGAGCTGATACGGAACATGAGCAGGGCCAACCCTCTCTGGGGAGTTCTTAAAACGTCCTACATGAAGACGACCAAAGCATTCCGGTTGCAGGAAGTTCGCCAATCTCATACAGCTCGAGTTTATGGAAGGGACACGCCATTCGCGGCGAGTCATCCAATAGACGAGTTCGGGCATCCGCGTCCGACTGCATAGAGTCCGTGTCCACCCCGCCTATCGCGGAGCGGCCGTGGCCGAATCACGGCGGAGGACAACGATGGAGCCTGACCAGAAGCCCGCTGCGCCAGACGGTTCCCCCGCTGATGCTCAGGGTGCCGACTATAATAATGATGAAGGACACGCAACCGATCCACCGATGGGTGCTTCCGCAGTCAAGTGTTGGCGGCCGCTGCGTAACCTGTTCGCGTGCTAGAGTTTTGCCTGATTTCGATAGACGCAGTTCTTTCGTCGATGCCGGCTGGGCCGAGTTTTGGCACAGGACGGGGTGTTGAGATCGCGTGTGTAAGCCACAGAGTTGGGTCCGTGGTGCTGCTCGCTCGTGTACATGCAACTGATCAGGCTGTTCAAGCGGTCCACATGGACGAAACATTGACAGAATGCGTTCAAGACCTTACGACCAAACAGCTTGTCGAAACGCTTGACATTCCGCAGCTCCAACTTCCACATCCCATCTTTCGCGTCTTCAACAAACTCGATCTGCCACGTCCCATCTCTCGCTTCAGCCAGCACAGGCACTTGCATTTCTCCTCCTACGGTACGTTGTCAGAATCGTCTTGCTGGTGCTTCCGCCATCAAGTGTTGGTACGCCGCTAGACGTATTTGAATGCTAGTGTCAGTTGGCCTGCGTGTGCTGACGAGCGCCATCGCGTCTAATGAAAACATCGGCGTACCCACAAGGATGTCCCTGAACGTCAGGCATCCCTTGATCAGTCCAGCCTGCATCGCCGAAAGAACTGCGTCTCTCGAAATAGGCTCAAACTTTAGCACGCGAACGGATTACGCGGCGGACGCCAACACTGGATGGCGGAAGCACCGGTCGAGAGGAAATTCCGCTACCCGTATCACTCGTTCTTATTCTGTGCAGATACTCGGAAAACTTCTGGCCTGACGACATCGTCGATCCATGCATAAATATGTGTACCGCAATAGTATCGGGCGACACCTCTCTCAGGAAATTCGAATCTAATAGGGGGATGGCGACTCACAGAAACGAATCTCCCCCTGGCGTCTCGACCACGTGTTGTCAGATATGCGGATATGATCTGCTCCGCAGTGGCGTTCTCGTATCGCAAGACGAGTGTTCGAAGCAGTTCCACCGAAGCACTTTGAGACAATGTGTCCGCGGAAATATGCTTGTGGAAAAGGTCTTCATCACCTACTTGTTCAAGTTCGTGAATCCGGATGCACTTTTCGTCGAGAGTGAGCAAGGGACAAAGTTTGAGTCCAGTGTACACGCTTGCTCTGCTCATGGGTTTGTCGGATCTTACCTCTGCGGCTGTGCCACCAAGCGCTACTCCTCTCGGATTCGTCGGCCGACATCGAACGTCGCCAAGCACGCCCGTCCCCGAGCGAAGCTGGTAAAGTCCACCTGTGGCAGCGCGAGCAGCGATCGAGTTACGAACTCGGTTCTAGCTAGAGTCGAACCTGCCCCACGGATTTACGTTTTGGCCCGCGCCTCTCGTTCGCGTACCTCTGGGATGTGTCCCGATGTCCGTGGAAAAAGAACGGCGCCCTCCACTCCGTCATCAGAGTATCAGATCAGGCGGCAACCTCCGCGTGTTCGAGAACCTCGCTCAGACGTTGGTAGCCGTCGATGCGTCGTAGTTGAATCTGGCCAGAGGCGATAAGCCCAAACAGCAAAGCGACCGCGGACTCCTCGCTGGAGAACGACGCTTGGGTTTTCGTCCGGCGTCGAAACTCGCGGTTGGGATTCTCCAGAGCATTGGTCGTTCGAATCGATTTCCACATGGCACGAGGGAATTCATAGAAGGTCAGCAGCTGATTACCGGCCTCCTCTAGGCTTCGGACGACGGCCGGCGCGAGAGGCGTCCACTTGGCGACGAGCTCGTCATAGGCTTTGCGAGCATCGATCCCGTTCTTGGCGTAGACGATCCGGTTGTAGTCACGCCGGAGCTCACGGCGTGCGTGCGCCGGGCAATGTTGGAGCAAGTTGGCGCGCTTGTGCTCGGTACATCGTTGCAACCGGCACCCCGGCCACTTCTCCAGCGCTTTCGTCAGCCCCTTGTGGCCGTCGCTGATCACTAGCTTGGGAGCCCGGAGTCCTCGAGCCTGGAGTCCCTCCAGCACGGAGCCCCAATGCGTCGAGGCTTCGCTCACCGCCAGACGCAATGACAACAGACGTTTGTGCCCGTCTGGCGCGACCCCGAGCGCGACCAGTACGGGTACGCTGATCACACGTTTCGCCATCCGCACTTTCAGGTGGAAGCCGTCCAGGTAAACGATCGCGTAGACCTCCTCGCTGAGAGCACGGTTCTGCCATTCCTCGAAGCGCTCCTTCAGCCGGCTAACCACGCGAGACACCGCGCTCTTCGATAGGTGCTCCTCACCGAGCAGTGGTTTCAGCGCTTTGCGGATCCGGCGGCTATTCGCGCCCGACAAGTAGGTCCCCAAGATCGCCTCGTCGACCTCACGAGTCCGGCGCGCGTACCGGGGCAACAGCTCGCTCCTGAACTCTGTCGTTTCTCCCGTTTCCTCGTCTCGCACGCGGGCTCGTGGCACCCGGAGCTCGCGAGTTCCCACCGACGTCGTCACGCGACGGGTTTCGGCTCCGTTGCGATATCCACGGCGGTCTTCCGCACGCTCGTAGCTACCACACCCCAGCGCTTGGTCGACTTCTTCCTCGAGCACGACCTCGATCGCCTCCAGTACCCGCTTACGCAGCCGAAGTTGGACGAACTCCCGATACTCGCTTACAGACTCCTTCGATATGGTGGTAGGCTTCTTCATGGCGTAATCCTCCTCCTCGCCTTTCCAGGCGCGGTTTCGTTTTGTTTAACCGGAGGTTACGCCATTCTTATTTCCACGGGAAGCGGGACGGATCCTACCTCTGCGACGGTTCCCACTCTAGTTCGAGCCTGCGCAGGCCGCCAACGGCGGTCCCAAGCTGGAACTGCGTAATTCTGGCCGCCCGGCCGGTGCCAACCAACTCGTCAACGATCATCAGTTCGGCCAGTGAACGCACGATCTCGTCCGGCACGCGGGCATCACGCAGAGGCTGAAGGGGATCCGGCATCTCGCCCATGAAGTCCATGCACTGTCCAGCTAGCGGGTTCGGCCCTCCGAACAAGGCAGTGTTAAGTACCCCCTCGGTCACGTCGTCCGGGGTCTGTCCATTGAGTGTGACCTCAAACAAGGAGTTTCGCTGACTCTCGACGATATCCAACCGCAGGTGCATCAGCGTGGAACGTGCTGTCGTTGTAGTGCTCTGGACGTTGACCACTCGAACATCGCGAGACCGGCCAGCCCATGTGAATCGGTACCCTTCTCCTACACCAAAGTCGTCTTGAGCCATGGCCTTGAGCGCGTGTGCTACCTCGTCACTCTGGATGCGTGCCTTGACGGCGATCTTGTTCTCCGCGTGCGTAACCTCACTCGCGCGGAACACGATGAAACCCAGCTTGGTCCACGGAGCGAGATCCTCAGCCGCAATGCTGCGAAGTCGTTCGGGTGCTTTCGCCATTAAGTGTTGGTGAGATGACGCTAAGACTTTACGCTGCATCGAATTACAGGCAAAATAGCGCTCGCGATCTTCGCCGCGTGCTAAATGGAGCGTAAGCGCTTTTTTTGCAAAGGGATACGTACACATCACCAACAGCAAATGGCGCAAGCACCGTTCACGGCGGCGCGCAACTCGGTTTCTCCCGACATCGTGCCGCTGTCCGCAGCTTGTGCCTTCTATTTATTCATCCGCGCCGACCCGAACCTGATCGGTCTCCGATCTGCCGGGACTATGCCTGCATGATTTCGTCGTTTGTTCGCGCTCGGCCCTGGGCACGGCCGCAAACACAGACTCTAAGTTGCTGATTTATGGGCTATTTCAAAAGGGCTGAGTTTTGGCACAGGACGAGGAAGACGCCCAATGAAAGCCAGACCGAAGAGGATCTGATCTGAACTCGAGCCCAGCGTCGCCAACGTAGATGGTGCTGTCGACGTGAGCGCCGGTGATGTCGAGCATGCGCTCCGCGCGGTACACGTCGGCCATGCGCACGAGGATGGACATCGCCATCTTCGCAGCACGACCGAGTTCGCCCGCGAGGAGTGCTTTGTCCTTCTTCGCGAGCTCCAAGCTCACGATCCGCTACTCTTTTTCAGGCGGTGGACCCAGTAGGTGTTGGTGATGACAACCACGACGACGAGCACCGAAATTTGGATGACGGCGGTCCCAACGCTCGATTCACTCCGGAGCTTCCACCAGCCATCGGGATCGAATTGCGTCGCCGATTGGTAGAACCACCATGCCAGCATGGCAAGAAACTCAAGCGGCACGACGATCGAGATGACCCACACGAACCAGCTACCGATCGGATGCTTCTCATCTTCGGTGTTGATGAGCTCCTCCCGGAATTTCGCCGCTCCGTACTTGATGACGGTCACCGCGATGAAGAAACCGGAGAACATGAGGCCGATGCCCCAGACCCAATCCTGATTCTTGAAAAAGCCCATGAAAAACGCCGAGGGAAGGCCGAGCACGAACGACACCACGCCGACCGTGGGCACGGCGCGGGCGCGCGAAAAACCCAGGTCCATCATCATGCGGGACGCCATTTCGAGCATGGCGATGAGCGACGAAATCGCCGCGAAGCTCAGCGCGAGGAAGAAAATGGGGAGAAAGAGTCGCCCTCCGGGCATCGACGAGAAAAGCTGCGGCATCCAGATGAACGTCAGGCCTTCGTTGCCGGCAGCGAGAGCGGCCGAGGCCTGGTCTTCGGGAAGAAGGGCGAAGACGGTACACATCACCGCGATGCCGGCGAGAAGCGAAGCCGAATTGTTGCCGAACGCGGTCGTGAGCGTCGTCAGCGTGAACGTGTCTTTCTTGCGGAAGTACACGCCATAGGTCGTGACCAGGCCCCAGCCCGCGCCGGTGCTCCACGCGGATTGGGTTAGCGCTGCCAGCCAGACTTGGTAGTTTCCGAGGTCTTCCCAGTTCGGCGTGAACAGATAGGCCAGACCTTTCACGGCCCCGGGAAGAGTGACCGCACGGATGGCCGCGATGATGAGGAGCACGAAAAGCGCCGGGATGAGGATGCGGTTGGTCCGCTCGATACCACGGACGACGCCTCTATAAATGATGGAGCATCCTATAGCGAGTGCTATGGCGTGGAAGATGACCGGTTGGATGGGATCGCTAGTGAATCGCGTCCAGTAACTCTCGGCATTGTCGGCGGAGAACACCGTGCCCAAGGAAACGGTAAAGTACTTCAGACACCACCCGGTGACGACGGAGTAATAGAACATGATGAAGCACGTCACCAGTCCCACGAAAACGCCCAACCAGTTGTAGCGTTCTCCTATCAACGTTCCAACGGCGCCCGCCGGGCCGCGGCGGGTGGTCTTGCCGAGAGCGAACTCGACGAGAAGAAGCGGGATCGCCCACGCGAACAGGAAGATCACCCAGGGGATGAGAAACGATCCTCCTCCATTCTCGGCGGCAACTCGTGGAAAACGCCAGATGTTCCCGGTGCCGACCGCCATGCCGATCGAGGTCAGCAGGATCCCCCATCGAGACGTGAACTCTTCTTTGGATGTGCTCATGCCACTAGTCCCATGGATCTTTAATTATCACAGGTAAACCCCCGGCTCTGCCGGGGTGACTCGCAGAGGTTTGACCGTGTGAGGCAGTAATAACAAAGTCCTCCGTGGAAAGCGCCAACTTCCAAACAAGGAGGACTCAATGAAAAACCACGAAAGCCTATCGCACACGCGGTACGACTGCAAATACCATGTTGTCTTTATCCCCAAATACCGACGGAAGAAAATCTACGGGGCGATTCGGCGGCATCTGGGAGAGATTTTTCACGAGCTGGCGAAGCAGAAGGAAAGTCGCATCTTGGAAGGGCATTTGAAGGGCGATCACGTCCACATGTGCATCAGCATTCCACCGAAGTTTGCGGTGTCGAGTGTGGTGGGCTTCATGAAGGGGAAAAGCGCAATTTCGATAGCTCGAAACTTTCCTGGGGCTCGAGTGGGTGCATTGGTACAACACGCAACGACTCTTGGAGCCGATCGGAAATGTCGCCCCGGTCGAGTACGAGATGAACTACTATCGATCGCAGGAAGGCTCGCTAGAGATGGCGAGACTCAACTAAAGCAGTCTCCGGAAAACCCGGAGCGGTTCAGCCCTGGTGCCCACTTCGTTCTATCCTCTTTTCTTACGGTAATTTAAATGGATTCGACACGTGCTGGTCCCCACACGCCTCATCGACGGGTGGTCGTTCGAGCCGGAATTCGAGTTGGCTTCAATCCACTTCTCTAGACGGCAATCTCAACTTCCTTGACGCCTTAAAGAGAGCCGTGTCGTAAACCTTCCGGCGGCCGCTCTGCCCGTTACTCATTGTTGCGAAAGGTCTTACACTTCATCGTCGGACGTTTCCTCGACGGGAACACCTTTCCGGCTATCGCAGTTGGCAGGCTCAAGTGGGGGTGAGTGGAGCTATCCGGTTCTTGGCTGGAAACTATCAGAAACAGAACAAAACAGGCCATCAACTGCCTTGGTGCACAACTCCGATAGAGGCCGAGAGCTCGCTTGGCCCCGACTCCCATCATCCGATCATCTCGCTATCAGGCATCCCGAGCGCCGTCATGGTGTTGAGAATCTTGCACCCGATCCTTGCCTCAACTCTCTGTGCCGCCAACCCTCTCGCTCGCATCGCTGAGCCCACGATAGAAATGCTCATGGGGAACCTCGTATCCGCGAGTACAGGACAATTGTGGACCGAGATCGCGAGTTGTGCACCAAGGCAGCCCCCGCCTGCAGCTGGGTTTGGACCGCGCTCCAGAGCTCGGGAGCGATGATCGGTGGATGCTGGCCTGGGTAGACCTGGCCGCGGTGCCGGATGCGCCCAGCGTAGAGCGGATTGGTCAGCAGGCAGTGGAGGTGCCCGCGGCGGAACGCGTCGTGTCCAAAAACACAAACGAACTCAAGACCCTTGCGTCACCTTGGCCCGGTCGCAAACATAGACACTAAGCTGCTGATTTATGGTCTATTTCAAAAGGGCCGAGGTTTTGGCACAAGACGGGGGGCGGCGCTCCTTGTGGATTGCTCCACTAGGCACCTACCCCACGCCCGCCGGTGCCGATTCACTCGAGGCCGAGCCGACCGCGAAACAACAGCGCCCACACCAGCAACCAGAGCGCTACCGCCCCGGCGCTGATGCCTAGAACCAACACCGGATTGTAGGCGAGCGCCAGCGGAATGGCGGCGCTGGTCCACAGCCCGCCGCCCATGAACGGCTCGTGCATGAGCTGCTTGTAACCGAAGGCCGAGGTGGCGTCCGTGTCGCCCTCGGGATCTACGACGCGCAACAGCAAGAGGCCGGTGGCGGTGACGCCCATCGATTGCCCCATTTCGGCGATCGAGCGCTCGAACCACGAATCCGCTGGCAAGAGGCGACGCGCCAGCCACACCACGCAGAAGACGTTCCACAGCACCCCGGCGGCAACCAGGATCGCCAAGGGCACGAGCCCCCCCAGCACCACCTCCACATTGATGGTCGAGATCGCAGCCACCACCAGGAAATCCATGGCGGTGCCCGAGAGGCGCTGCATGAGACGATGGTCGAGCGGATTGCGCTTGGTGAAGTTGGCGAAAAAGACCTGCACCACCAGACCACCGATCATGCACAGCGGAAAGAGCGGGAAACTGTCGAAAAAGGCGCGACCGTCGGCGCTTGGAGACCGCACCAGGAGCTCAACGCGCACCAAGCCGCTGTGGATCAGATAGCCAATGAAGACACCGAGACCGATGATGGCGAGATGGAAGCTGAGGCTGTCGATTGACGCCGCCGACACGGTCTGGCTCCCGGCGCTCGGCCGTTCGGCTGGGTCGTAGACGCCTACGATACTGCTCTCGGGCATGTCCTCAATGCGCTTCAGTTGCTGGGTGTAGCCCCGGCGCGCCGCCCAGTTGACGAGAGCCATCCCGACGATGATGGCAAACAGGACGCCGCAGGTCGCCGACGTGAGGGCTAGGTCCCTGCCCTCGGGCCAGGCATAGGCATCGAAGACCGGCTCCAGACCAGCGGCCGTGCCGTGCCCCCCCTCGAAGCCGACCGGAATGATGGTGCCGATGGCCCCCGGGATGTCAAAAACCGGTGTTAGAAGCACGACCGCCACCCCAAGGCCGACAACGTACTGGCCCCAGGCCACGATTTGACCGTACGCCAACTGCGGCCCGGCGATCCCCCAGATGCGTCTGATCGGTGGAATGAAGACTCCCAGGAAGAGGGCCGCAAAGACGATGTTGATGAGGAATCCTGGCAGCCGAGTCCAGCCCGCCGTCGTCGCTTCGGGTAGGAAGCCACCGATCGTCTGCACGAGCGCCAGCCCAAGCAGACCACCGATCACCGATGCCGGCAGGTAAAGCTTCTGGAACAGGCGGATCGTAACTCGCAGGATCTTGCCGACCACCAGCAAGATGCATAACGCGCTAAAGGCAAGGACGATGTCCATAGAGCTACCCTCAGAAGATGTGGAAATAGAGTAAAGGTGGAGTAACCTTCCGCGTCGTCGAACACGGCCTGAAGGCACCTACGGAAGGAGACACCGCCATGAAGGAAAAGACCACAAGACGACGGAGCTTGTCAAGGGTGGCTTGGGAGTCGCTGGAGAAGTGGGCGCGGCTGGAGATTTAGGATTGGGTGCAGGACCTGATGGTAGCCGAAGTCACGGAGCTTCTCGGGCGTGAGAAATCGGAGCGACGGAAGCCGTCTGGTCAAAATATTCGAACGCCCAGCGGGTCAGCAGTTTGCACGGTATTGTCAAGTTGACGTTGAGCGAGCGAACCTATCGCGTCGAGCTGACTTCCTTTGCTCTCATCGGACGGCACAGGTTACCTCCTGCCAGACGATGAAAGCGCGGTCTCGTAGCTCCCGATGATGATGCGCTTGCAACAAATGCCGTCCGACGCGAAAGAGATTTTGCACGAGTCCATGCACGGTCAAGAATCGTTGCGCCTGCCCAGGGGCTTTAAACTTCCGCATCTGTCGTTCCCGTTGTCGCGTCGGTTCGTGCGAGACTTCGGCTAGGTTGTTTCTGTACTGGTCAGTGTCGTGGACGACGGACGGCATGACCTCGCGGTGAGCGGCGCTGTAGCTTCTCAGTTTGTCGGTGACCAGCTGCCAGGGCGGACGGCCTTGCCCCTTCAACAGCTTGCGGAAGAATCGTTTGGCGGCTTTCTGATCACGGCGAGGCTGGACGAGGATATCGATTACATCACCATCTTGGTCTACCGCGCGCCAGAGGTATTGGCGTTCACCTTGTATCTTTATGAAGACCTCGTCCAGGTGCCATGTGTTACCGAGACGACTCTGCCGACGCTTCAGTCGCCGAGCGTATTCCGGCCCGAACTTAATGCACCACAGTCGGACCGCTTCGTAAGAAACCGTGATGCCTCGCTGAGCGAGCAACTCTTCGACGTTTCGAAAGCTCACGCAGAATCGGTGGTAGAGCCAGACGGCGTGGCTGATGATTTCCGGTGGAAATCGATAGCCGTGGTAGCTTGGCGCAGCGGTCTTCATTGGACCATTCTGTCAGTCACCAGCTCAATTTGACAATACCTGGAAACAGCTTCAGGAACACGCTTCGATATTCGCTCTCGACTAGGTGGTCATCTGCATGGTGACGACCCGCCCGCCCAAGACGATTGTAAAGCCCACGGCCCTTGGCCCGGTCGCAAACACAGACACTAAGTTGCTGATTTATGGCCTATTTCAAAAGGGCCGAGTTTTGGCACAGGACGTCGTCAACGAGCTCTACTACCGTGCTCGAATGTCCGAGCGCAGCTCCTTCGAACAGGACCTCGTCTACGCGACGGGGAGAGTTCGACTGGCAGAGAAGATCCGGATCCTCCGAGAGCACCCGGACGTTCGCTTCGTCGACTTCGGCACCAGGCGTCGCTTCAGCCGGGAGTGGCAGCTCTACGTGGTCGGGGTTCTGGCCGAAGAGATCCCCGAACAGTTCATGGGAACGTCGGCCACCGAGGCCGCGATGATCCACGGGCTGGTGCCCATGGGAACCTCCGCGCACGAGATGTACATGGTGATGTCAGGCATCATGCACGACTCGGAGGATGCCATCCGCGCTTCACACAACCAGATGCTGAAAGACTGGTGGGACGTCTATGGCTGGGGGCTGTCGGTCGCGCTCACCGACACCTACGGCTCGGGGCGTAGCGTCGATACTCACGTCCGCCTCAAGCTCAGCCTTGCTCGGCTGGTAGGTCGACGGCTTCAAATCCATGACCGGGCGCGGGCGCTCCGGCTGCTCGGATTTCTACGCTTCGACATTCGCTTTCGACTAGGTGGTCATCTGCATGGTGACGACCCGCCCGCCCAAGACGATTGTAAAGCCCACGGCCCTTGGCCCGGTCGCAAACACAGACACGAAGTTGCTGATTCATGACCTATTTCAAAAGGGCCGAGTTTTGGCACAGGACGGGGAAAGCCGCACGCTGCGTGCGATGTGGCGGGGGCTGGAAACGGACTTACGGTGCGGCTAGTGAGGCACTCCCATAGGAAACGGGGAGAAACAGATAGGCCGCGCCTACGGAGCACCGCGCCAGCCCTCGACCCTACCGCGCGAAACGAAATGGATCCGACGTTTCAGCTCTCTGCCGTCCGCTCCGACAGGACGCAAAGTTCCTTACAACTAGGGTCAAGCCACTTGAAGAACTGCGGTGGGTGGAACCCAGCGAGTCTTCTCCGCAACTCTTTGAGCTTGATGGAACGATTCAGAGGAGCAACTTCCCGGAGAACGATGGCGTGTGCATCCGTAGTCCCGGCGAAATAGTGGTCAAACTCGCAGCGCGAAACGGCAACCTTGTCACCAAACGCGTTCCACAACTCATCGTGCGATCCTGAAAACACGCCATCCACAATCGCACAGGCCTCAATGCGGGCCCTCGGGTGAGTACTGTAAATCCACACACGTGTGCCAGGCTGCACAGCCATCTTACGGCGACGGAGTTCCACCGTCTTCCGGCCACTGACCAAGTTGTCACAGTGCCGTGGATGGAGGGAAATCAGAATATCGCTACACATAGGGCTGGCCTTCGTCGATCAAGGAAGTGAGCTGTTGGTGTGAGATCCGCTTTGAGGTTACGAAACTGGAACCGTCGTCACATCCAAGTTCACGCAGTCGATCCAGTGGAACCGGATTCCTGAACTTCATGACCATATCGAATCGCGTAATGCAGCACCTATCCTTCTTTGCGATGACATCGAGCTCTTTGGAGCCAAGAACGCCACCACGCTTGACCGAATCGGACTCCGTGTCGGGGACTCCTATCCAGTTCTCGACGGATCGAGCACACGCGATAAGCGACCCACTTCCGCCCCCCGTCTTTGATTCATAGAAGCAGAGAATCGTGCCCTGCCCGAGTACTGGCAGTGTGGCGATCTGACTGTAGTACGTTCGAGTCGGTAGGAGGCGTGCTTCGTAACAGAACAATGCACGCTGGGCAGACGTGCCCAACAACCGCTCGGCGTACTCCGCACGAATGGGAATGATCGCGCCGAGCCGGTTATTCAAGAGCAGCAGTGCTGGACCCACCAGTTCCTCAAGTTCGTGGAGCGGGATCGATAGGGCCGTGCCGCGTGGACCGATCACCGGCACGAGAGTATTCGTCCCTTGAAAATCCGGAAGAATTCTAGGCAGTTCGATTTGCACCCTCTGCGCAAGCGACGAAGAGATTTCGTTCCAGTTCTCCTCACACAGCACTCGCCCGAGGCACACCTTATGAAAGGACCCCTGGTTCTTGGATCCTTGCGCAACAGCACGCCTGAACCCAAGTCGTGTCGCCACTGTCTCCACAGAATTCGACAAACGGGAAAGAATCCTCAACAGGACCGGCCCGAATGAGCACGAATCGTTCATCAGCGCTGAGAAGAGACAGTCCAGCGCAGGTTCTGCGTCTGATACCGATTCATCGACGTAAACAAACACGTCAACCTTCGGCGTAACCTTCTGTGGAGCTAGCCAGGACGCGTATGCGATGGTTCGAGCATCGCCGAGTACGGCAAGACGCCGACGAGGCGAACCGCTGTACCCCTCCGCCAAGGCATTCTGCTGTTCATCCATCTGGACATCTATGGATGCGAAAAACATTTCGATCTGGCCACGATCCGCCTCACGCACTTCGACGGCTTCGATGCTGCTCTCTCCTAAGTAATTGCGCGCTCGGTGTTCACGATCAATCCAGTCGGGCGGGACCAGCCACTCCGCGAACTCCGACACACCGACAACGCTGACCCTGAACTTGTTCCAGAGCACGGCCTGTCTCTTGAGGATCGCTTTATCGCTCGTTATGAAGCCTGCCGCGCTGTTGTAAGCGGCTGTCGCCAAATGCAGGAGGTCCGAATGGTCCCTAGGTTTGAGACGTTGGTGACGAGCCCGTCCTGGGAAGACAAGCGTCGCCAGTTCTGCCGTAAGCCGTCTCAACTCAGGGTCCGGCAGGCTTGGAAACTGTGGCAGCGTCGCAGCTATTTCCAGTATTGGATCGTCTTCTTTCTCTTTTCCTGCTTCCCTGAGTTCTGCGATGAACTCCGGCGCGACGAATAGGCGGATAGAGTTCGCGAAGCTTGCTGAGATAATCCTGTGTACGTCCGCCGCTCTGGATCGCTTCTTGATCAAATCCAGTAGCACGTTTATGTCAAAGGCATAGACAGGTGATTTCTCGTACAAACGTTCGGCGAGTCGCAGGTCATGAGCGGTCGGTGACTTCGCCGAATCGAGCATGTCAAACAGAGTAGGGGTATTTAGCCGTCTCTGTCTGACGAGAATGTGCCGATTGCTGGTCGCTCCTCCCGGCCGAGTATTAACGATCTCGAAGCGATGGCGGTTCCAGAACGCATTGGCGGTCAGGTCATCCGCAACCCGCGCCGAAATGCTCATGTAATTCCAAGACTCGGCTTCTTGTATGAGGCGGCTCAAGAGAATAGAGCCAATCCCGTAGCGGCGCAAAGCTTCTTTGACGACTATCTGAAATATTCGCAGCGTAGGAAACCCACCACCAAAAAACAGGTGGCCTGCGTACTCCTCGCCCCGATTCGTCTTGATGACGGCAACCCACAACTTCCCTTGGTAAGCTGCTTCTATGTAGGCAGGCGCAGGCATAAAGCCGAGTGTTTGCCGCTCCGAGTCTGCAGAGGTCTGCACCGTTTCGACGTACGCTTCGACCTCAGCGGGCTTTAGCCGAATGGAAATTGTCGTCGATAGGTCACGTCTCAAAGTCTGAAGTCGCCGCATACCTCACTCCCAGGCCCCTCCATGCAAGTGCAGCAGGGTGATGGTCGATACTATTAAGACAAAGCCCAAGTATGCAATTGTTCTTAGCGAACAGTCTTCGTGAGCGCCTTGCTGATGCGCTCCAGCTTTCCCCCGATTCTGTCCGCGACGAACTGCTATCTGCGGCCACGGCTACGCAGCAGCGGCCGCTCAGCTCGCGACTCAAACGATAACAGCGTAGAGCCGCCTTAACCAACATTGATGTAGTGGACCTCCAGGTTGCCGCTTGGCCGCCAAAGCGTTTGAGGGCTGCTGGTTATCGCGAGTGAGCCAGCTATAGAAATCGAGGGGCGAACCGCCGACTGGCTGCCCTGGAACTACCGCGACTACCTCACCCGGACATCAACTGACGATCTAACGCACCCACACCCCGAAAAACCCGGCCCTTAAGCACGCTTGCCGAAGGTATTGTCAAGTTGACGTTGAGCGAGCGAACCTATCGCGTCGAGCTGACTTCCTTTGCTCTCATCGGACGGCACAGGTTACCTCCTGCCAGACGATGAAAGCGCGGTCTCGTAGCTCCCGATGATGATGCGCTTGCAACAAATGCCGTCCGACGCGAAAGAGATTTTGCACGAGTCCATGCACGGTCAAGAATCGTTGCGCCTGCCCAGGGGCTTTAAACTTCCGCATCTGTCGTTCCCGTTGTCGCGTCGGTTCGTGCGAGACTTCGGCTAGGTTGTTTCTGTACTGGTCAGTGTCGTGGACGACGGACGGCATGACCTCGCGGTGAGCGGCGCTGTAGCTTCTCAGTTTGTCGGTGACCAGCTGCCAGGGCGGACGGCCTTGCCCCTTCAACAGCTTGCGGAAGAATCGTTTGGCGGCTTTCTGATCACGGCGAGGCTGGACGAGGATATCGATTACATCACCATCTTGGTCTACCGCGCGCCAGAGGTATTGGCGTTCACCTTGTATCTTTATGAAGACCTCGTCCAGGTGCCATGTGTCACCGAGACGACCCTGCCGACGCTTCAGTCGCCGAGCGTATTCCGGCCCGAACTTAATGCACCACAGTCGGACCGCTTCGTAAGAAACCGTGATGCCTCGCTGAGCGAGCAACTCTTCGACGTTTCGAAAGCTCACGCAGAATCGGTGGTAGAGCCAGACGGCGTGGCTGATGATTTCCGGTGGAAATCGATAGCCGTGGTAGCTTGGCGCATCGGTCTTCATTGGACCATTCTGTCAGTCACCAGCTCAATTTGACAATACCCTATTTTGGCCGTAACTTAATGCACCGTAGAGTCTTAGCGTCATTTCACCAACACTTGATGGCGGAAGCACCCATCGACCTGGAATTCGGATACACCGCGATGCCTAGAGGTCCGACAATCAAATCTCCGGGAGATCCTTGCTAGTGCCGCCAGCTTTCTCCGCCACCCGGCGAATAATTGTCTTGATAGCCTGTTTCAGAAAACGGCGGTCCTGAGCGGTCAGATCATTGTCCTTGCCCTCCGCCTTTCTCGCTTGCTGGCCACCTCTCTCCGAGGAAAGATAGCCAATCTTGTCGAGCACCTCCGGCTTTATTCCATACATTTCAGCGGCCCTCTTCCTGGTGGGTTTTCTCTTTCTGTTCTTCTTCGCTAAACTCTCAAGTACAGTCAGACAGAAATAGGCCATGCTCGCTAAAGGCTCTTTCCCCCGGCGATAACCCATGTAGCGGTCATACATGGTCTGCACATCGGGGCAGAGCTTCAACCCCGATGGCGGCAGAGGATATTGCTTCTTGACGACGCTCAGCTTTACTGTCATGGTCGGATAGCCTCCCCGGAATGTCGCGGCGATGCTCTTCACACCCGGAACCGGCGGGGGTGGATTTCGATCTTCAATCTGCGCCCTCTCGAAGTTCAACCTGAAAGAATCCGGTCCATTCTCAAGGCAAGCGCTGAACTCCCAAACGCGGATGTAGTCGTCGATAGCATTCCGTGCCTCGGCCGCCGACGCGTAATGATCCTTCAATTCAAAACACACTTGCTTGTCTTTAACTTCCAACCGAAACGCCGGTTCTTCGCGACGAAACGGCTCCGGGTTGCTGTAGTTAACCGAGTCACCATGCTTGATACGGTAGAAAAGCGCGGCAACGTGAGGATCGTTCATCGTCAACTCCTGGCCTGAATGTCTTACGCTCTGCTTCCCTATTGTTTATCGGTCCCCAAAGCCGTCTCGTTTACGCTCCATGGCTAGCGGCTCTTCTTGAGTTCGCTCTTCGAAATGGTATACCACTACGATTGACATGAAAGTGACCTTTCCGGAGGTGCTTGCGCTGTTTGCTGTTGGTGATGTGTACGCATCCCGTTGCAAAAAGGGCGCTTATGCTCCATTTAGCACGCATCGAAGGTCGTGAGTGCTATCTTGGCTGTAATTTAATGCACCGTAAGGTCTTAGCGTCATTTCACCAACACTTGATGGCGGAAGCACCGACGACGGGGCGTCAACGCCGGGACCTTTTTATCAGCTATATCGCGGCGCTCGAACGGCATGACCTCAAGATGCCGCGGCTCGAACCCTTCTACCGCGAGCACAAATACTGCAGTGTGGATGCTCTCTATGGCAATGGTCACCCGCCGGACACGGTCGTCGCCTGCGCGTTGGCCTATCACGCCTTCCGCACCGGCCGCGCACCAGGTGACTACGGCATCACGATCTGACGGCTGACGCCTCGGTTCGCTCACACGTGACCCTTACGCTCGACGCGCTGCCTTGAGTTCGTTTATGTTTTTGGACACGAAGGCCTTCCGCACTAAAATTGCGCCCCCCTGTCCCTACTAACAATTGGTAGATTCGGAAGAAAAAAGTAGCTTGCAACCGGACCGACCACTTTTGCGGGCGTTACAATCGCATCATGAGCACGCGTTACGTCACGATTCAAGGAGGACGCAAAGACCCCAAGTCGCTTCCCATAAAAGCATGGGTCCGAGGCGTGCCGCTCGATCCGAAGGCAAAGGACCAGCTTTTACGCACCGCTCAGCTTCCGTTCATTCACCGGTGGCTGGCGGCAATGCCGGACGTGCACTGGGGGCTTGGGGCTACCGTGGGAAGTGTCATCCCGACGCGCAAAGCCATCATTCCTGCTGCCGTCGGTGTCGACATTGGCTGTGGAATGGCAGCGATGCACACGACACTGATAGCTTCGGACCTTCCCGACAACGTGTCGGCGATTCGCTCGGCCATCGAAAAGGCCGTGCCCCACGGACGCTCGCATCACGGCCGTCGTGGAGACAAGGGGTCGTTTCGCGACGCGCCCCGGCGAAACGCGGTAGCGTGGAAGATGCTTCGCGACGGCTACGAGCGAGTGCTCGACAAGCACCCCCAACTGGACCGCAACACGCACCCGGCAAACCAGCTCGGCACGCTGGGGACCGGGAACCATTTCATCGAAGTCTGCCTCGATGAATCCGACGATGTATGGTTCGTGCTGCACTCAGGCTCGCGTGGTGTGGGCAATCGCACCGGCATGCACTTCATTCAACTGGCGCAGAAGGACATGGGCCGACACCTTCAAAACCTGCCCGACAAGGATCTTGCGTACTTCGAGGAGGGCAGCGAGCACTTGGACGACTATTGGTTCGCCGTCGATTGGGCCCAGCGCTACGCAGCGACGAATCGTCGACTGATGATGGAGGCGGTCGTCGAGGCGGTTCACGATACTGGCCTCGTGCCCGCATTTCGACCCAAGAAAGCAATCGTCGATTGCCACCACAACTACGTCGCGAAGGAGCACCACTACGGGTCGGAGGTTTTCGTCACGCGGAAGGGTGCAGTGCGGGCTGGGCGCGGCGACCTGGGCATCATTCCCGGAAGCATGGGGGCGCGCTCCTATATCGTCCGGGGGAAAGGAAACCCTGAGAGCTTCGAGTCGTGCAGTCACGGTGCCGGGCGCGTCATGTCCCGCAACGAAGCCAAGAAGCGCTTCACTCTAAACGATCACGCCGTGGCGACAGCCGGGGTCGAGTGCCGTAAGGACGTGGGGGTTCTCGACGAGACTCCCGGAGCTTATAAAGACATCGACGCCGTGATGGAGGCACAGAGCGACCTCGTAGAGATCGTCCACCGGCTCAAGCAGATCGTCTGCGTGAAGGGCTAGTTCCTCCGACAGCAAGCCGTCCTTCCCGACGCTTCGGCACGACGAGCAGGTCCTTACCGCACCGCGCTCCCCGTGGCAGAATCCATGGGTCGAAAGGATGCTCGGCTCCATTCGACGTGAGTGTCTCGACCATGGGATCGTCGTCGACGAGCGGCACCTGAGGCGAATCCGACGCAAATACGGCGACTACTATCCTTCGTGCCGGACTCATTGGTCGATTGAGAAGGACGCGCCCGAGCTTCGCCGCGTAGAGTCGCCGGCGATGGGCAAAGTGAGCGCCATTCCAAAGATCGGTGGTCTCCATCGTTATTACACCCGACGCGCTGCTTGAGTCCGATCCCGTTGTGTCCAAAAACACAAACGAACTCAAGACCCTTGCGCCGGGACGTTTCGGATTAGAGGTGTCTACGCTTGGTTCGCCAATGGAAGCTAGAATCCTCGGTCATGAGCACGCCAATGCAGCTCCTGGCATGGTTGGTGGTCGCCATCGCTGGTTGGCTCCAGCGTGACCAACAGGCCGCTATCGTCTACTTGCTCGAGGAGAACAGGGTCCTCAAAGCTCGGTTTGGGGGGAGGAAGCTTCGCCTCACGGACGACGAGCGACATCAAAGGGTAAGGCGCTTGGCCGGAAACTCTTGGCAGAAGTTGCCGACATCGTCACACCGGAGACCCTGCTGGCTTGGCACCGAAGGCTCATTGCGCGGAAGTGGAACTACAGCGCGCAGTGGAAACAGCTCGGACGAACAGGATAAGCACCCACCGGCCGTTCATCGCGGGCTCGTTGGGGCTCTTTCGCCTACGGCGTCAAAGCGTCCGTGAGTGTGGCCCCATACTCGACGAGTTGGGCCCACAGCGCAGCCAGGTCGATCCCAGCCTTGGTCGCCAGAAGGAGAGCGATTCCGACCGCTGCCAACACCGCCAGTCCGCGCCACCTCAGCGCTGCACCGAGTACAACACCTGCCGCCACTCCCGCGAGAAACATCGCCATGAACTTGCCCACTTGAGCCGATCGCTGGCAGTCTACACTCATGGTCAGAGCCACGCCAAACTACCCGTCTGGTCAAAATACTCGAACGCCGAGCGGGTCAGCAGTTTGCACCTTTCCAAGGGCCGGCTGCTTCGTGCCGCGTCGGCTGGTCTCCGCGGATTTCGAGAACGCCTCCAGAATTCGAGCTTTCGGCTCCGTTCGTATTTTCGGACACGACGGGCACGGACGTTGTTGACCTCGGCCAGCTCCTGGGTGGTGACACATCGATACCGGGAGGCAATGCGCCACAATGTGTCGCCTCGGCGAACGATATAGATTTCCATCTTGCCGTACGGGTAGTTGGCTTCGTGAAGCTCGAAAGCCGTTTCGACCAAATCTCCCCCAACACATCGCTCCTCGTAGTAGGACACGAGTAGTTTCGGAATGGTAATGGTGGCGCCGGCCTCTGCCCGTTCGCCGGGACTGAGGCGAGGATTAAGATTGCGTAGCGTGCGGAACCAGCCGTTCGCGCTTTCGACTTGCCCCAAGCAGATCGTGAGCTCGCCGAGGGACGCTGCTCTTTTGAGAATGAGCTCGGTCAGCTCGTTTTGGTAAACTGGGAACTCGAGGTTGTAGTCCTCAGGGTGAAGAAAGAGCCACGTTGCTGCCAGTATGCGAGGGACATACTCCCGGGTCTCCCTGGGGACACGATAGTAGACTCGCTGATCCCAAAAGCCGGTCTTGTATCGCCGTTGGAGTCTCTTCATGCGATACTCGCCACCGTTGTAGGCGGCGAGCGTCATCTCGAAACTTTCGTTCAGGATTTCGAACTGTTCGTTGATGTACGCAACGTTGGCACGCGTCGCTGCTTCCGGATCGAGACGCATGTCGAAACCATCTACCTCTCGAAGACCGTAACGCTGCCCGGTCGAGCGAATGAACTGCAGCAGGCCGGCCGCACCGGCGTCGTGTCCGAAAACCCGAACGGCGTTCTCGAAATTCGCAGAGACCAGCCGACGCGGCATTGGCTCTGCGATGGGCGCTCCCGAGCAGACCTCTCATTCTAGCTCCCATTGCCAACCAACCCTAGACACCTCTCATCCGAAACGCCCCGGCGCACCGGTCTTGAGTTCGTTTGTGTTTTTGGACACGACGCGCATATCGCGGTCCTCCACCTAGTAGCGTACAGCGGCGAAGAATGGAACTCGGGTGCTTCCGCAGTCAAATGTTGGCGCCTGCCGTGTAACCCGTTCGCCTGCTAGAGTTTGAGCCTGATTTCGAGAGGTGCAGTTCTTTCGTCGATGCCGGCTGGGCCGAGTTTTGGCACAGGAGGTGCGTCCGCAATCAAGTGTTGGTGGCTGCCGCGTAACCCGCTCGTGTACTAGAGTTTGAGTCTGATTTCGGGAGACGCAGTTCTTTCGGTGCTTCCGTCATTAAGTATTGGTGAGATGACGCTAAGACTTTACGGTGCATTAAATCACAGCCAAAATAGCGCTCGTGACCTTTGCTTCGCGCTAAATGGAGCGTAAGTGCCTTTTTTGCAAAGGGATGCGTACACATCACCAACAGTAAACAGCGCAAGCACCCCACCGTCCATTGAAGGGAAGTGTCACGAGCAGCCGGAAGTAGTTCTCACCGGGGCGATGTCCCGGAAGTGGCGTCGCTCAGATGCCGATTGATGCGGCTTGTGGCCGCGAGCTCCGTGCGGATTCCGTGACCACACGGTTATGTTGGCAAGCATGGCCGTCGTGGGCGTCAGCGTGATGTGGAATCGGACCGCCTGATTCACCTGATCATGGTAGGCTCCATCCGTTAAGAATCAGGGACGGCACCCGGCGAAAACGTGATGCCCTCGGAGACATTTCCCGGACACGAATTCAGAGCGCTACATGAAGGCCTTTCCATTTGATCGCCACATTGTCGAGAGCTACGCTCGATTCTCCCAGTCTTTCAGCACCATCAAGGCGCCCGACCTACGTGAGACGATTGAACGCGAGTATAAGGAAGGCCGTTTCTGGCCGGACGCTCTTCTTTCCCTGAATCCGCGATACGAAGCGGGGCCAACCGCCGACGATCTCGTCAACTCCGGCGACGTTTGCTCGGAAACGGCCCAGGTTTTCCCGTTCGGGTCGAAGCGGCTTCCATTTTACAGGCACCAGGGACAGGCCTTCGCCAAAGCGCGGGCGGGACAGAGTTTCGTTGTGACCACGGGGACCGGCTCGGGCAAATCCCTCTGTTTTTTCGTTCCGATCGTGGATGCCATTATCCGTGCGCGGAAGGCTGGCGATGCGCCGAGGACACGGGCGATCATCGTGTATCCGATGAACGCACTCGCTAACAGCCAGGTCAAGGAAATCAACAAATTTATCGACCAGTCAGGCCTTTCGGAGAATCTCAGGCCGGTGGTCCGGCGTTACACCGGACAGGAGAACCAGGAGGAACGCCAGCGGGTTGCGGACAATCCGCCGGATATTCTCTTAACCAACTTCATGATGGCGGAGCTTTTGCTGACTCGGCAAGACCCCGTCGATTCCCAAGTCATGGCGAACGCGAGGGGGCTTGAGTTCATCGTCCTGGACGAGTTGCATACCTACCGCGGCCGCCAGGGCGCTGACGTTGCCATTCTTGTTCGCCGGCTACGCGATCGCTGCACGCCTAACAAGGCTCCACTCTGTATTGGGACTTCTGCGACGATGTCCAGCGAAGGCAGTGGTGCCAGCCGGGCATTGGAAGTCTCGAAGGTGGTTTCACGTCTGTTTGGAACCGCGATCGGCCCGGACGGAGTGATCGACGAGTCGCTGCGCCGGGCCACGGACGAGCGTCTGGCGCGCGCAGACGTTGTTCCGCAGCTTGCGAATGCACTCGAGAGAGACCTTCCCGAACGGCTGACCGATGCAGAGCTCGTCACTCATCCGCTGGCAGTCTGGGTGGAACTGGTGCTCGGTCTGGAGGATGGCCAGATTCTCAAGCGGCGACGGCCAATAACCGTTGTCGAAGCCACCAAGTTGCTTGCCCAGGACAGCGGAATCGACCCCAAGCGCTGCGGTGAGGTGCTGGAGAACTTCCTGACTCGCGTCAGCCTCCCTGATAAGGACCGGGGTGGTAGTGGCGAACACGCGTTTATGGCCTTCAAGCTGCATCGTTTCATCGCGGGTGCGGGTGACATCTTCGCAACATTGCATTTGAAGGAGCGAACCGTTCTGCTCGAGGGACAACTCGAGGATCCCGATGCTCCTGGAACCCGGCTCTATCCCATTCGCTTCTGCCGCCAATGCGGTCAGGAGTACTACGTGGTGACGAGAACGGAACAGGAAGATGGTGTCCTCTTCCTGCCGCGCAATATCGAAGACACTCCAATTGAGAGAGACGACGATACGGAAGTTGCCGGGTATCTGACGCCGGCCGGTCTCGGGGATCCAGACTACCGGTTCGACGGCACGCTCGAGAACTTTCCGGAAGGCTGGACGGAAGAGCGCAAGGAGCTACTCAAACTGCGGCCGTACCGGAAAACCCGCGTGCCGAGGAAGGTGAGAGTCGCGGGTAGCGGTCATCCCGACGACGACGGTGAGCCCTTCTGGTTCATCCCAGGCAAATTTGGCTTTTGTGCCTGCTGTCTCCATGAGCCGCCAAGCCGCATGCGCGAGCGCAGCAAGCTTGCGGGCCTTACTGCTGAAGGGCGAAGCTCGGCGACCACGCTTCTCGTCTCGAGCGCTCTCGAGTGGTTGAACCAACCCAACAATGCGGTTCCCGAGGACAAGCGGAAGCTGCTTGGGTTCACCGACAACCGCCAGGACGCGGCGCTTCAAGTGGGGCATTTCAATGATTTTCTGTTCGTGACGCTTCTGCGTGGAGCCATCCTGCGGGCTGTTCTCGATGCCGGTGAGGATGGTCTGCGGGATGACGAATTTGGCTTCCGTGTTCAGCGGGCCTTGGGTTTTACGGGTGCGAACACGGCGCTGCGGGTGCACTGGATGTTGAGTCCCGAGGCTGGGGCCGTGGTCCGTAGCGACGCTGAGCGGGCGTTGGCCAAAGTGCTCGCGCACCGCGTTTGGATTGATTTGCGTCGGGGCTGGCGTTTCACTAATCCGAACCTCTCCGTGCTGAAGTTGATCGAGGTGGATTTCGTTGGGCTCGACGACGTGGCCGCGGACGTGGGGAGACTCGCGGCTATTCTTCCTGAGCTCGACTCTCTGGATCATGACGCTCGCAAGAAGGTCATCAGGATTTTGCTAACGGCCATGCTCGAAGGCTTAGCTGTCGATACCGAGGCTCTCGATCTTGCCGTTCTGGACACCGTTGCCCAGAGATCGCGGTCGGTCCTGCGAGCTCCCTGGAGCATCGATGACAAGGAAACAACGCGGGAGCGTACCACCCTCTTCCTGAAAGCCCCTGGCAAGAAAGTTACCAGTCTGCGTGAAGAACGGATGATCCTTCGCGCGGGTCCGCGTTCGCGCATAGCGCGCCTCATTAACCATGAGAGCATCATCGGTACCAAGCTTGGTGGGGACGACTACATCACCTTCCTTACCAATCTCCTTGCCATTCTGGCCGGAGAAGGGCTTGTGACTTTGACGGCCAGTGAAGGCGAACTTCAAGGGTGGCGTCTATCACCCTCAGCCATTCGACTGATTGCAGGTAAAGCCACTCCGAGCGCAGCGGCTGTCGGCAATCCTTACTTCCGCGGCCTCTATACCAGAGTTGCCGACGATCTCGAGGCAAACACCAGCTCGTTGTTCGGCATGGAGAGCCGGGAGCATACGGCCCAGGTGAACCATAAGCAACGGGAATGGCGTTTCCGCTTCGAAGCCGACGACCGAGCACGGATCGCGGAGTGCGAGGCTGAAATCAAGGCCAGCGGGGAATCGAAACAGTTTCTCCCCGCGTTGTTCTGTACGCCGACCATGGAACTGGGGGTCGATATCTCGGCGTTGAATACGGTCTACCTGCGCAATGTGCCGCCTACGCCCGCCAATTATGTGCAGCGTGCGGGCCGTGCGGGACGGTCAGGACAGACAGCCTTGATCTTCACTTACTGTGCGGCCCAGTCGCCGCATGATCAGTATTTTTTCGAGCGGCGCATCGACATGGTGGCCGGTGCGGTTCGCCCGCCAGCACTCGACATCACCAACAAGAACCTAATCACTTCTCATCTACAGGCGGTCTGGCTTGCCACAGCGGGGCTGGCCCTGTCGCCGGACATTCCCGAAATCCTCGACCTCCAGAAACCAGGCTATCCCCTCAGGGACGAGATTTGGGGGGTCATCCGGGATCCCGCCCTGGTGGACAAGGCCAGCGCCCGGCTGCGCCGTGTCCTTGAGCAAATCCTCACATCAGTCGGCGAGCGGAAGCCTATCTGGATAGATGACCCGGATGACTATGTAAAGGAGGTTGCTACCCAGGCACCTGCGGAGTTCAACAGCGCCTTCGACCGATGGCGTGAACTCTATCACTCCGCGCGCACGCAACTGATCGAGGCCAACAAGCAGTCTCAAGTGCCAGGACTATCTGGAGCCGAGCGGCGCAAGATCAAGGCTGCACAGATGCAGGCCACGGATCAGGTCACCCTTCTTGAACGAGGCAAGTCAACCCACGGCTCGGACTTCTACTCGTACCGTTACCTTGCGACCGAAGGGTTTCTTCCTGGCTACAATTTTCCCCGGTTGCCGCTCTACGCCTTCGTCCCGGGTGAGGGCAGGTCAGGTTCCTACCTGCAGCGCTCCCGCTTTCTTGCTATCTCCGAGTTCGGCCCTCGCAGTCTCATCTATCATGAAGGCCGCGCATTTCGGGTCGTCAAGGCGAAACTGCCTCCCGAAGTCCGGACCGCTGATGGTCAGCAGCTTGCGACGCAGGACATCGTGATTTGTCCGAACTGTGGTGGGGCTCACAATGGCGAAGTCGAGCGCTGTCACGCCTGCCAGTTCCCGATGGCCGGAGCGATACCGGTCAAACGTACGCTCAGGATCGACAATGTCGAAGCGGCTCCGACCGAGCGTATCACCGCCAATGACGAGGAACGGATTCGCCAGGGCTTCGAGATTCAGACCGTTTTCGCATGGCCGAGAAAGCACGGGCGTGTCGAGGTCACTGAGGCTGAATTTCAAGTCGGGGATACGCCTCTGATGAAATTGCAATACGCCAACAGCGCAGAAATAAGTCGGATCAACAAAGGCTTGAAGCGGCGCCGCAACAAGACTGTGCTCGGATTCGTGATCGATCCCCGCACGGGATACTGGGCCAAGACTGCGGATGAGGATCCAGAGGACGTGGAGGTTCGGCCCGATGTGGTCAGGCTGGTGCGGATCGTTCCGATTGTTCGGGATCGGAAAAATGCCCTCTTGTTTCGGTTCGAAGATAGCCATGACCAGAGCACCATCGCCACACTCCAGCATGCCCTGATGCGGGGTATCGCGGTGGTCTTCCAGCTTGAGGAAGGCGAAATTCTTGGAGAGCCATTACCCAGCCGGGATAACCGGCGCGCTGTCCTTGCCTATGAGGCAAGCGAGGGCGGTGCGGGCGTGCTGAGCCGCCTGATTGAAGATCCGGATGCACTGAACCAGGTTGCGAGGCAAGCCCTCGAACTTATGCATTTCGACGAGGTCGATGCCGCCATCGCTGCAGACGACCCGAACCTTCTCAAGGAACGCGAAGCAGCCTGCGTGCGGGGCTGTTATCGTTGTCTTCTGTCCTATTTCAACCAGCCCGATCACGAGTTGATCGACCGTGCCAGCGTCGCGGTACAGCAGCTGCTGATTGATCTCGCGCGAGGAAAGGTCGTGCTCGCGACTGCGCCGGAAGGCACTGTGACTGAGGGCGGCTGGTCGGAGGTCTTCGACCAACATGGCATCCCCGCGCCGGACGCAAGGCATCTAACCCTTGCCGATGTTTCGTTCCCTTTCACCTGGCATAGCCATTACGTTGCCGCGAGAGCGGGCGTTATTCCGGAGGCGGTGAAGGCCGCAGCGGACGACCGGGGATGGAGCCTCTTCGAACTGCCGGCCGACTCATCCGAAGGCCTGCCGGCCGAATTGATTGCGGCATTGAGAGACTGACCGAAATGCCTCTTTCCTTTGCTCCAGGCGACCTTGTCCGTGCCCGGGGTCGGGAATGGGTTGCCTTACCAGCACCCCGAGACCACCTACTCGCGTTGCGCCCCCTTTCCGGCAACGAGAAGGACGTCGTTCTTCTCGACCCCCGGCTCGAGAGCGAGCCCGTCGGACCTGCCCGCTTCTACCTGCCCGAAAACGCCGTTCCAACGGTCCAGTCGAAGGCGGCTCTTCTTGCCGATGCGCTTCGCCTCACTCTCCGGCGCGGGGCCGGTCCTTTCCGCTCAGCAGCGCAGCTCGCTTTCGAGCCACGGACCTATCAGCTTGTGCCGCTGCTGATGGCGCTTCGCCTCCAAGTGCCTCGCCTCTTGATAGCGGATGACGTGGGCATCGGCAAGACGATTGAAGCTGGTCTCATCCTTCGGGAATTCTTGGATCGCGGCGAGGTCGATGCCTTCTCGGTCCTATGTCCGCCTCACCTCGTCGAACAATGGGTGCTCGAACTGAAATCCCGCTTCGGTATGGACCCCGTAGCGGTCACATCGGGCTCGGCCGCGCGCCTGGAGCGTGGCCTGCCCGTTGCGCAGACGCTTTTCGATGCCTATCCCTACACGGTGGTCAGCCTGGACTACATCAAGGCTGAGAAGCGGCGAGAGGGATTCGCCCGGGCTTGTCCCGACTTCGTGATCGTGGATGAGGCCCATGCCTGCGTGAGCACTCATAAAGGTAAGCAGCAGCGGTTTACACTTCTCCAAGGTCTCGCCCGCGATCCGCAACGGCGCATGATCCTGCTGACAGCCACGCCGCATTCGGGTGATGAGGAGGCGTTCTCACGCCTTCTGTCCCTGGTCGACCTGGAATTTGCCTCCATGAGCTTCGACGACGCCCGTTACCGGGAGCGCCTGGCCCGTCACTTCGTGCAGCGGCGAAGAATCGATTTGGTATCTGGCGAGTGGGGTGAGGAGCGTGCCTTCCCGAAGCACGAAACTACGGAGACGCCCTATCCACTGTCAAAAGCCTATCTCGATTTCCAGGAAGCCGTCCTCGACTATTGCCTGGGCGTGGTCTCCCGTGCGGGAACCAGCCAGCGCGAGCGCCGACTGGCGTTCTGGGGAACGCTGGCATTGATGCGTTGCGTCGGCTCGTCACCGACCGCAGCTCTGAGCGCACTGCGTAACCGCATGACGCATGAAGCCGAGCGTCTAGAGTCTCAGATCTACGACGAGGATGGGGATGACGAGGACGCCGTCGACATCGAGCCGAGCGTGGCGTTCGATGCGGATCCTGCCCTCCTGAGCCTTGTCCGGCACGCTGAACGCCTGACGAAGGAGCCCGATCCGAAGCTCGAGGCGCTGGTCGGTGTCCTCACTCCCCTCCTGAAGAAGGGCGCGAACCCGGTCGTCTTCTGCCGGTATCTTGCCACGGCAGAGCACGTTCGCAACGGCCTGCGGAAATCCTTCCCGAAGTTGCGCGTCGAGGCCGTCACCGGAGTGCTCACACCGGACGAGCGACGGGACCGGGTCGCCGATATGGCGCCTGCGGAAGACGAGAAAGAGGTCCAGCGTATTCTGGTCGCTACCGACTGCTTGTCGGAGGGGATCAATCTCCAGCAGCTCTTCGACACGGTGGTTCATTACGATCTTTCGTGGAATCCGACCCGCCATCAGCAGCGGGAGGGTCGCGTCGACCGTTTCGGCCAGCCCGCCGAACTCGTCCATTCGATCATGATGTTCTCGCCGGCGAGCGCGATCGACGGTGCCGTCCTGGACGTCATCCTGCGCAAGGCCGAGGAGATCCGTAAGGTGACTGGCGTGACCGTGCCCCTCCCGGACGAACGGGGTCCCGTCACCGATGCCCTCATGGCTTCGATGATGCTTCGCCAGGGCGGTAGGGAGCAGATGACACTCGATCTGCGTCTCAAGGACGGTGCTCGCCTCGTCGAAACCCGTTGGCGCGACGTCTCGGAGAAGGAGAAACGCTCCCGGACTCGCTTCGCCCAGAACGCGATGAAGCCGCAAGAAGTGGCTCCCGAATGGAAAAAGGCTGCAAGCTTCCTCGGTTCGCCGGAGGCAGCTCGCACCTTCATCGAACGCACCATGTCGCGTTTTGGCGTCCCCCTGGAGCCACGGAGGTCGGTCCTCGTGGCCCACGTTCATGCGCTCGAAGCCGGACTGCGCGAGCGCCTGGCGCAACAAGGTATGTCCCGGTCTGTGCGGCTTGCCCCGTCCGAGCCAGCCCCCTCAGGGACAGCGCTTCTCACACGGACCCACCCCCTCACCGCAACCCTTGCGGAGGCGCTTGTCGAGGCATCGCTCGACCCCGAAACGCTCGCCAACCTTGGAATCGGTCGTGTGGGGGCATGGCCGACCCCAGCCGTGGAACGCGTGACGTGGATCGCGCTTCTGAGGCTTCGCTTCAAGCTCACAATCCATGCCCGAAAGGAACGCCTGCTGCTCGCGGAAGAAGCCGCGCTGGTCGCCTTGCACGACGGCACCATTGTCGCATCGGGCGATGCCGCAAAGACGCTCCTCGACACACCCGCCGCTGCCGATCTGGCTCCAACGGCAAGGGATCGGTTCATCCAACGCGCGCAGGAAGATCTGCCCGACCTCGTGGCCGGTCCCATCGGCGAGTTCGTACGCGTGCGTGCTGATAAGCTTGCGGAAGACCATGCCAGACTGCGGGCGGCTGCAGGGTCGGCATCGCGCGTGAGCGTGGAAGGCGTCCAGCCCCCTGACGTCATCGGCCTCTTCGTTCTGTTGCCGAGCGAGGCGTGAGCCATGGCGCGCAAGCAAGTCACCGATATGTCCGCTTGGCCGGCGCTTTCGCTCGAGGGGAATCTGATTGCTCCGGCGATGGTCGCGAAAATCGACCGCCGTGAGGCCGCGGAGCAGACCGAAGACGATTACGAGGTTCGCAAGGGACTCACCATCAGAGAGGAAATTTCCCTCGCTTTCCGTGTCGGACAGGCGCACTTCGATGGGTTCACCAAAATAGACACGCCCTCGGCAGAAGCGACGCGCCGCTTCGCGCATGACTTCCTGAAGGAAACCTTCGGATTCGCCGACCTCACGGACACATCGGGCATGGTTACCTGCATCGCTGGAGGCCAACGCGTACCGATCATCGTCGTGCCTCCGTTGGAGTCACTCGAAAGGCGCAGCCCAACCCTTTCGACCGACAGGTCGCGTTCTCCCATGTTCTCGCTTCAGGACTATCTGAATGAGCATGATGAGGCGCTCTGGGGCCTTGCCACCAACGGCGTCTATCTCCGCCTGCTGCGCGACAATGCCTCGCTCACCCGGCCCGCCCATATCGAGGCCGACCTCAGTCAGATCTTCGCCAACGAGGATGCGGCCTCCTTCGCGGCGCTCTGGCTTCTCATTCACCGTTCCCGCTTCGGGGAGGCGGGAACCCCCGCCACCGACTGCGCCCTTGAACGTTGGCGGGAAACTGGCGCGCGCGAAGGAGAGGCTGCACGGGACCGGCTGGCAGGCCAGGTCGAGGTCGCCCTCCGCGTTCTTGGCTCGAGCTTCCTCGACGTAAACCCAAGCCTCGCCGCACGGCTTCAGTCAGGCGCGCTATCGTTGACGGTCTGGTTCAACGAGCTCCTGCGCCTCGTCTACCGGCTCATCTTCTTGATGGTGGCCGAGGACCGGAATCTTCTCCATCCCACCAACGCCAAGAGGGATGCTCGAACGCTCTATATCGACGGCTATGGTCTTGCGATGCTCAGGGCGCACTGCGTGCGCGGTGCGACGTGGGACCGCCACCATGACCGCTACGAGGGCATGAAGGTGGTCTTCCGTGCACTCGCGACCGGTGAAGACGCGCTCGCACTTCCTGCCCTCGGTGGCCTCTTCGGGGCCGACCAGCTGCCGCATCTAGCCTCTGCACGCTTGCGGAACAGCGCCTTCATGGAGGCCGTCTATCGACTCTCCTGGCTTTCCGACCAAAGCGGTATGGTGCCGGTCAACTGGCGGGCGATGGAGACTGAGGAGCTGGGCTCGGTCTACGAATCCCTCCTCGAACTCCAGCCACAACTGACGAATGACGGCCGCGCGCTGGTCTTCGCTTCCGACGTCTCGGAGCAGAAGGGCAATCAGCGCAAGACTACCGGCTCTTACTACACGCCCGACAGCCTCGTTCAAGCACTCCTCGACACCGCGCTCGACCCCGTGCTCGAGCGGATCGAAGCCGAGGCGAAGGACCCGGCGAAAACGTTGCTCAGGCTTTCTGTGATCGACCCAGCCTGTGGCTCGGGCCACTTCCTTCTGGCGGCCGCAAGGCGCATCGCCACACGACTCGCACGCATCCGGGCCGAGGGTACGCCGTCGCTCGCCGATTTCCGCCATGCGCTCCGCGATGTCGCGCGTTGCTGCATCCACGGCGTGGACCGTAATCCCATGGCCGTAGAGCTCACCAAAGTCGCGCTCTGGATTGAGACGGTGGACCCGGGTCTGCCCCTCGGCTTCTTCGACGCGCAGGTCCGCTGCGGCGATGCGCTGCTCGGTATCTTTGATCTAAAGGTTCTTGAGGACGGCATTCCCGATGCTGCCTACAAGCCGTTGACCGGAGATGACAAGGTCACCGCGAAGTACTACCTAAGAGCGAACCGCGACGCGACGGCAGGCCAAGGCGAGTTCGACTTCGGCACGGGCCGAGCGGTACTGCCGGCGATAAGGCCGTTGGCGGGGGATTTTTCTGGTTTTCGCAACCTCCCCGAAGACACGGTCGAGCAAATCGGTGTGAAGGCCACCCGGTTTCAAGAACTGCGTGAGAAGGAGGCGTTTGCATGCGCGCGGGCTGCGGCAGACCTCTATGTCGGGGCCTTCCTTCTGCGAAAGACCGGAGGCACGCCCTTGAGCACCAAGGCACGCACTGTGCCCACGACCGACGAAGTCTGGCTGGCCTTGAGCCAAGGCACGATTCGGCAATCCATGACGGGAGCACCCGAGGCCGCCCGTCAAGCCAGAGCCTTCCACTGGCCGCTGGAGTTCCCCGACATCATGGCGCGCGACGGCTTCGACGTGGTCCTGGGCAACCCTCCGTGGGAACGGATAAAGCTGCAGGAGCAGGAATTCTTCGCCGCCCGTTCGCCGGAGATCGCGGGTGCCCAGAATAAGGCCGCGCGCGCACGGCTGATCAAGGCGCTGGAAATAGCTCCCAAAGACAGTACCGAGCATGCCTTACATGCTGCCTTCATCGACGCTAAACACCAGGCCGAGGCGACCAGCGAATTCGTGCGTGTTTCTGACGATGAGGGCGGAAGATTCGTTCTGACCGGGCGGGGCGACGTGAACACCTATTCCCTGTTCGCGGAAACCTTTCTGCGCCTCATCAACAAGAAGGGACGGGCCGGTCTCATCGTTCCAACAGGTATCTGCACCGACAATACGACAAGAGTTTTTTTTGAAGAGATTTCCACGAAGGGCCGTTTGGTGAGCCTTTTTTCCTTTGAAAACGAAGAGTTCATTTTCAGATCGGTGCATCATTCTTTTCGATTTTGCCTGCTGACTCTTCAAGGTGAGCTTGGCACTACCAAACAGTCCGAGTTTGTCTTTTTTGCTCGACAGCCCGATGCAATTCAAGACCTAGACCGTTGTTTCACACTTTCGCCCGATGACATTCTTCGGATCAATCCAAACACGAAGACGGCACCGGTGTTCCGCTCCAAAGCCGATGCTGAACTGACGAAGAAGATCTACGCCAACGCCCCGATACTCATCGACGAATCCAAGGGGAAGGAAGGCAACCCTTGGGGCGTGAGCTTCAAGGCGATGTTCCACATGGCCAATGACTCCGGCCTGTTCCGCACCGCACGGCAACTGGCAGAAGTGGGGTTTGTGCGCGAAGGCACCGATTGGGTCCGCTCCGACCAGTGCCCGTCACAAGGCGCGCAGGCGGGTGACGGGATCGATGGCGGCAGCCTGCCACTTGCGGACAGCGGGATGGGCATCACCCGCTATGTGCCGCTCTACGAGGCGAAGATGATCCACCAATTCGACCATCGCTGGGCGGGCTATGACGAGGACGGCGAAAGCTCGGCCGACCTTGGCCAGACGGAAAAACAAAACCCGACCTGCGAGCCAGTCCCGCGTTACTGGGTGCCGGAAACGGAACTGGACGAGCGCCTCACCGCCAAAGGCTGGTCCCGAGGATGGTTGATGGGCTGGCGCGATATCACGTCAGCACACGTGTTTCGGACAGTGATTGCGACGGTGTTTCCGAGAGTGGGCGTCAACCACAAGATGCCTCTATTCTTTGTTGACCAACCGTTAAAAAAAATACTTGGTCTTCTGACTAACTTTGCGGCGCTGTCCTTGGATTTCGTAGCGAGGCAAAAGATTGGTGGGACGAGCCTAGGGTTCTTCCACTTGAAGCAATTTCCCTTCATTTCTCCCGATTTCTACACCGAACACCGTCTCGACTTTCTCGTCCCCAAGGCTCTGGAACTCACCTACACTTCCCACGCACTGACTTCCTTTGCTCGTGATCTCGGGTATGACGGCCCCCCCTTCGCCTGGGGTGAGAAACGCCGCGCCTACTTGCGTGCTGATCTCGATGCCTTCTACGCTCGTGCCTACGGCCTGACCCGCGACGAGCTGCGCTACATCCTCGACCCCACCGACGTAAAGGGCCCCGACTATCCCTCGGAAACCTTCCGTGTACTCAAGGAAAAGGAAGTTCGCCAATACGGCGAATACCGCACCCACCGCCTCGTCCTCACCGCGTGGGACCGGATGGAGGCAAGTGGCCAATTCACGGAACTTGGTTTGTGATCGAAACGCCCCAAGGTTTTGTCGTCGCTGAGGAATGCCGGAAGGCCGCTTGGCAGAACGGCTATCGCCGCCCGCTGGAAGAGGAGGCCGGCTGGGCACGATACGGCTCCACCACTGCGAAGGGGACCATCTACATCTCCGCGGCGGGGCCTTCCGGTCCTTGGTTCCTCGCTCTCGACCACACGGGCGTCGTCGAGGAACTGGAGCATCCACGCGCCGACATGCCCGGTCCTGGTCTTGCCCGCTATACGTTCGCCACGCTAATCGAACTTTATGCGGTGTTGCCCAAGGTCTATGCCCTTGGCGTAGCGTTGCCTGAAGCCCCGCTCGAATACTTCCGCGCCGCAACCCGCAACCTGCCGAAGACCACCGAGGCCGAGCGCCTCGTCGTTCAGCGCATTGGCCAAGACATCTTTCGCGACCGTCTGCTGACCTACTGGCAAGGCCGCTGCGCCTTGACCGGAATCACGGACCGAGACTTGCTGCGCGCCTCGCACATCATTCCGTGGAAGGACTGCCCCGACGATGCCGAACGGTTGAACGTCCACAACGGCCTGCTTCTCTCAGCGCTTTGGGACGCGGCCTTTGACAGGGGATTGGTAACCTTCGATGACGATGGGAGACCAGAGTTCTCGCCTGCCCTGAGCGAGCCGGCACGAACCGAGCTGCGCTGGCATCATCCCATTCCCTTGACAGAAGAGCACCGGAAACGGCTCGCATGGCATCGAGCGAATCATTTCAAAAAAGACCAGGGATGACATCTCGTTTCATCGAGGCGATGCCCGTGGTGTGCCCGCCAAAAACTGGCCCAAACACAGCTGAAGGAAGTCGCATAGACTGAAGCTCCAGTGGGAGGGTCCAAGTGAAGAACCGTTTCTCCGAAGAGAAGTTCGTACCCAATCGGGTCGCACCGAGCATGAACGTCGTCAAGACCATCAAGCTGCGTCATGAGCGCCGAGCTTGGGGATTGGCTGATTGCCAGCGAACCCGGTAGGGTCGAGGGCTGGCGCGGTGCTCCGTAGGCGCGGCCTATCTGTTTCTCCCCGTTTCCTTTGGGAGTGCCCGTCCTGTCCAAAAACACAAACGAACTCAAGACTGGCGCGCCGGGCCGTTTCGATCGTCATCGACCCATGGCGAGCCCCAGATCTGGGGCGTGTCGGAGGCGATGTCGGCGATTCGGGTTCCCCGTACGCGCAGCGAAAACACCGTCCAGCAACGGGATGCCACGCTCCCGGGCGGAGACCTGGACCAGAACGTGCTAGCCGGCTACGCCGCGGTAGCCCTGGCCTTGATTCTGGACCCCTCGGGCGGCCTCTTTTCCGACGCTGCACGGCCCGGTCAGCGACCCGCTCCCCCCCTTTGGCGCAAACGTGGCACTCGAAAATCGAGATTAGAGACCAATACCGAAAATGAGGCCTCTTCAGGGTATTGTCAAGTTACTGAAAACTCGGCTGACCGACCCCCAAGATGATGGGCTAGTGTCCTGTCGTGAACCGGGCATGTTGGGGGTCGGTCAGCTGGCTTTTCGTCAACTTGACAGTACCTTCCGATCGGCTCCAAGAGTCGTTGCGTGTTGTACCAATGCACCCACTCAAGGGTGGCGAACTCGACGTCCTCAGGACCACGCCGCGATCGCGTCGTGTCCGAAAATGCGAACGGAGCCGAAAGCTCGAATCCTGGAGGCGTTCTCGAGATTCGCGGAGACCAGCCGACGCGGCACTGGATCTGCGATAGGCGCTCCCGAGCAGACCTCTCCTCCAGACCATCCGTTTCGTCCAGCTGGCGCGCCCGAACTCCTATGCGGCGGCGCGGTGGTAATAACTGAGCAAGCCGCCCAATCGCTTACGACATCGCACCTTCCCGTGAGGACTGCCGACGCATTCTTCCGCTTCGAGCAATGCGTTCCCGAGCCCTTGATGGTTGCGCTCTCCGTGATAATGATGGATGAACTCAGCGACGGCACGTTGTCGAGCTGGCTAAATGTTGCTTTGGTTATCGGCCGCACTTTTCCATGCTCTTCCTTCTCAAGGAGGACGTTCCCGATGACGAGCGCATCCATGTTGGTGGTGCCCGCCTGGAAGCGGAAGGCCGAGAAGTCTTGGCGCTTCTTGCGCCAAGACTTCGGCTGGAAGCGATGGAGTAGGCGATGGATGTACGCGACTGTCGGACTGTTCACAGATTACCGAGTTCGATATCTCGTAGATTCGCCGAAAGACGCCCCGGCTCGATAGGTCACATAACCCTTCGCGGGAAGTGTGCAGGAGCGCGTAGTGCGGGAAAGCCGCACGCTGCGTGCGATGTGGCGGGGGCTGGAAACGGACTTACGGTGCGGCTAGTGAGGCACTCCCATAGGAAACGGGGAGAAACAGATAGGCCGCGCCTACGGAGCACCGCGCCAGCCCTCGACCCTACCGCGGAAGCACCCCCGGCAAAATCATCCCAGAACGTCCCGGCGCGTGGGTCTTGAGTGCGTTTGTGTTTTTGGACACCACGAGAAGAGAAACCGTCCTAATCCTCGAACCCGAGGTCACCGACGCCCGGCAGTGAGGATAAACTGGTAGGCGGTGTCGCCGACGGTCATCGCGCGTTGAACTGCGCCGTCGACTGCCTGACACAATCTCATTCTCACGCAGGCAAACCACGGCTCTACTGCTCGGGCGTAGCCTTTTGTCCGTGCTCCGTTATCACCTGCACCACAGACTCGCACCACTCAACGAGCTTTTCTACTTCGTCGTCCGTGAACGCCCGGTCGATGAGACACTTCAAGTCTCGGCCTGCAGGAGCGAATAGCCCTGTCGTCTCTGCTGAATTCCGGAGTTGCTCGACGGCCTCTGCGGGCGCGGCTGTCTTTTTCTGGATGCCAGCACGGTCGCGCAGGGCCGTATAGAGCGTCTGCTTGAACACACTGTGAGGCGGGTAGACGTAGCAGACGACCACCCGGGTTTCATCAATGTCGACACCTATGGAAAAACCCTTGATCCCCCAGCGGATCGACATCGACTTGTGCCGCGCCCACTCGAGAATCTTGGAAAAGACATCCTTCCCGTACTCATCGCAGGACTTCAGGAACTCACCTTCCGAAACGACAGGCAGAGGACGGGAAATCACGCGACGCGGCTTGGCGTGATCTCCATCGATGACGGTCTCTTGAGACAGCAAGCGACTGCCCCCGGCGGCCTGGAAGAAGGTGAATTCGACGCAGGTGACGCGGATTCCCTTGGATCCTAAAAACGACGCGGTCTGCCTGATCTCTGGTGTCACCCGCTGGGCGACAATCACGATGCGTTGATCCTTGTTGAACGCGACGGCCTCGGACTCATCGACTCCGAAGTACTTCCGGTGGAGGTCAGCGAGGCTGAGTGACTCGTCATGTTCATGTCCGCGGAGGATACCCTCCAGTGCGTCGACATCGAGCCGTGCAGCAAACGCAGTGTATTCGAGCGCCTGCGCGACGACGTCCCGCGGCGTTCGGTCTCGCTTCAATTCGACGACGACCACGTTCCCACTGCGATCTATACCAAGCAGGTCGATGAACCCACCGAGGTCGGTTCCGACCTGCCGCCCGATGATCAGAACCCGCCCGTCTTCAAGAATCCCGTCGGGATTTGACTCCAGCCACTTCTCAAGGACGGATTCCTCGTGTTCCATCTTGAACGGCAACCGCTCGTACTCCGTGAACCCGCCGTCAGATTCAACGCTGAAGACTCTCATGTCCGAAAGTGCTCTCGGATGCTTTACCCACCGCGTGGGCGATGGGAGATCCGGTAGTTCAAGAACTCCGTTTCGTGATTGGGTTTCGACCGATACTCAAAGGCCGCTATACTAGTGGCGTTACACGAAGTTATCAAATCAGAACAGCGTTGGTGCATCAATCCCGTTGTGCTCCGCAAAAAGTCGAGCCAGCGTTGATTGCGCGTTTTGGACCTGCCATGCTCGGCTGCTTTGTGCCGGTCGACCCGACGACGCCACCGGTGCCTTTAGGAACGTGGGGAGGCTCGCTCATGCGACTGTTTTCGAATATCTGGCTTATTGTTCTGGCCCCCCCATCGCGTTCGCTCGCAAGGCCTCGTAGGACGAGTAGCCTTTCCTTAAACCTGGCGGCGATGGTTACTCTAGCGGCAGGAGCTTTGGTACGTCCATCAATGCGATGAATACCACAACTTAGACTCTGGCGATCCAGTTATCGAGCGACGACCCCAGCAGCCGATGCCGAGCTTCAGCCGTTACCCGCGATCATTCGAAGATCCGATTGACGATCACGTGCGGCGAGCCGTAGTTGCGCTTGGAGAGAAGCTCGTGGGAAAGCGTGCCGTTTACCTCGACACAAACTATTGGATTAGGCTCCGAGATGCGAACCGAGGGAGAAAAGGCACTCAGAAGACGGTCGACCTGCTACGTTTGCTACGCCATGGCGTGGCGAGGGGCACTCTTTTCTGTCCGATCAGCGAAGCCGTATTCATCGAACTCATGAAACAGGAGGATCCTTCCTCCCGTGTATCGACAGCTGCACTTATTGATGACCTTAGCCTAGGTGTTACGCTGATTCAAGAGTCGGAGAGGATCATAACTGAAATCGAATACTTCCTGTATGCGGCCTCGAAACGAACCAAACGCTATCCTTTGCAGTACCTAGTGTGGAGCAAGGTCCCATACGTGCTTGGCCTTATCCACCCCACAACGCGCAAGCTCGATTCCGCTGCCAACGTCGCAATGCAAAAAACATTCTTTGACCACATGTGGCGGATCTCACTACAGGATATGGTTGCGCTAATCGAGGACCCTGAAATGTCAGACTTGGACGCCACTAGTGACGCTGACGCGGCTCACTTGAATGAAGACATCGTACGTCACGCCCATGAATTGCGTAGTTTTGAGCAGGCGTACACTGCGGAGGCCAAGGGCCTTGTTGACCTGTATGGTGGAACGGCAGTAGACGCCATGATGTCAATGGCCAACGATGACGGTATTACGCTCAAGCCGCCGAGCGTGCTTGAGCAACAGGAGGACGAGAAGCAATGGAAAAATCTCTTATTCTTCGCTCTTAGGCGCAACAAGGCACGGCACGCGCTGCGCACCCTGCACATTCTAGCGAGCCTCTACGCCTCCCTTCGCTGGAATAAAGGGCGCAAGTTCCGTGACAACGACACGCTGGACTTCATCCACGCGGCGGCCGCGCTAGCGTATTGTGACGCATTCTTTACAGAGAGATCGCTATGCGCCATGGTTACCGCCAGACACATAGCGTTAGATGAGTTGTTCAAGTGCTATGTAACGGCCGACGAGAACGATGCTATTGAATTCGTATCAGATCTTGTTCCCTAATCGACCGATCCTCGAGTCGTCACACCTCGTGACCAATAGGGCACCTCTTATGGGAGACAAGAGGTGCGGCGCCCTAGCCTGATAGTACCAAGGTCATCGAGAAAGTCGGAGCAATGCCAGTAGCTCGGGCTGGACCAGAACTGGGCGGACGTGACCAGTGCGGAGGGCTACCGTCTAATCATCGTCTCGGTTGAAGAAGGACAAGGTGGAGATTGACATTCAGCATCCCGTCCTGTGCCAAAACTCGGCCCTTTTGAAATAGGCCATAAATCAGCAGCTTAGTGTCTGTGTTTGCGCCGGGGCCAAGGGCCGTAGGCTTTACAATCGTCTGGCCCGAGGGTGTTATCTTCAGATCCATGATGACGTACCACGTGCAATTCCTACTGCTCGTTCTAGCTGGCTGGGTCAACCGCCAGCAGCAGGATGTGATCGACTACCAGCAAGAGGAGAACCGTGTGCTCCGAGCCGGGCTTCGGGGCAAGCGTCTCAGTCTCTCGGACGACGACCGGCGCAGGCTCGCGGTCAAGGCCCAGGCTTTGGGCCGCGAGGCGCTGGCCCATATTGCGTCCGTTGCCACACCCGCTACGCTTCTGCGCTGGTACCGCCACCTCATCGCAGCCAAGTACGATGGCAGCAAGAACCGGAGTCCAGGCCGACCTCCGACGGCGAAGGACATCCGTGAGCTCATTGTGCGCGTGGCGCGGGAGAACCCGACGTGGGGATATACGCGCCTGCGAGGCGCACTCAAGAACCTAGGACATGAACTCGGACGCAACACTATCAAGAGGATCCTCGCCGAGCACGGTATCGCTCCTGCGCCGGAGCGGGGCAGGAGCATGTCGTGGAGCACCTTCATCAAGGCTCATTGGGGCGCCATCGCTGCGACAGACCTGTTCACCGTCGAGGTTGTGAACCCGTTCGGGCTCGTCCGCTACCATGTCCTGTTTGTCATCGATATCGCCACTCGCTGCGTGTGCATCGGTGGGATAACGTCGGACCCCAACGGGGAGTGGATGGCCCGGTCGCAAACACAGACACTAAGCTGCTGATTTATGGCCTATTTCAAAAGGGCCGAGTTTTGGCACAGGACGGGATCCTAGGTTGGCACCGGAGGCTTGTCGCGAAGAAGTTCGATAGCTCCAAGAACCGTCAGTATCCAGGGCAACCGCGGGTCGACGCCGACATCGAAGAGCTGGTGGTGCGTCTTGCCAAGGAGAACACGTCCTGGGGTTACGACCGGATTGCCGGGGCGCTAGTCCCCTGGGTCTTTGATTACTATACAAAGTTAGACTTTTCGCCAGCCCATAAGATTCATAAGAGTCATGCACTTAGAATGGTTTCGGCAAGCTCTTGCTTTGTCTAGTTTTTTCTGCTACAGGGGACTAGCCAACCTCGGGCATGAAGTGGCCGACGAAACCGTCGGTAACATTCTGAAACGCCACGGCATTCCCGGTAGGGTCGAGGGCTGGCGCGGTGCTCCGTAGGCGCGGCCTATCTGTTTCTCCCCGTTTCCTGTGGGAGTGCCTCACTAGCCGCACCGTAAGTGCGTTTCCAGCCCCGTCCTGTCCAAAAACACAAACGAACTCAAGACTGGCGCGCCGGGCCGTTTCGATCGTCATCGACCCGTGGCGAGCCCCAGATCTGGGGTGTGTCGGAGGCGATGTCGGCGATTCGGGTTCCCCGTACGCGCAGGGAAAACACCATCCAGCAACGGGATGCCACGCACCCGAGGGCGAAGACCCTGGATCCTGGCCTGGGGCAAGATGGAAATCCAGTAGGCCAGGGCCGCACTTGGACCAGAACGTGCTAGGCGAGCTCCGTGCGGTTCAGTTGCCGACTCGAAAGTTCGAGTACTTGGCGCCGACCACGGACTCGCCCCGCTCGGCGATTCCGAGCTCGATATAGTGGACGTCGGGGCGATAGGTGCGGTTGTAGCCCACATCGATCTCGACACCGCCGTCGACGTAAACCCGAACGCGATTCCCGTTACCGGAGGGGCCCCACTCGAGCCTGAAACGATAGGTGCGGTTCGGGTTCCACGCGAGGAAGTTCGATCCCTCGTCGTGTTGCTCACCGTTGGCGATCCATCGCAGACGAAGGTATGGCGGGTTGTGAGGATTCGGATGGAGCTTCTGAATATGTACACGGTAAGGATTCGCGCGGTAGGACCCCGCGGACGGATCCCACATCCCAAAGAGCATGAATTGGTCGGGTGAGCTATTGATCTCCCGAAGTCCGCTCACGTCGAACTCGACCCAGCCGCTTGCCATCGGAGAAACTTCGTAACGAATGTAGTTGCCCGGACTCGTGACTTGCCAGCCGCCAGACGTAAACTGACCACCGCTCACTTCGCCGACGGTGCCGCCAATGAGCGGGTCGGAGACTATCGTTCCCGCGGGCGGCGGTGGGGTGGGTGACGGGCCCTTGGTCTTTCTCAGAGAAGCTCCTTTGAGAGTGATGCGGTGCGCGCTGTGGAGAATGCGATCGCAGATAGCGTCTGCCTGGTTTGGGTCGCCAATCGCTTCGTGCCACTGCTTGAGCGGAATCTGGGTCGCGATGAGTGTGGAGCCACGCTCGGCGCGGTCTTCGATGACCTCCATTAGATCCCGTCTCTCCGATTCTTTCAGCGGGTGAAGCAGCCAATCATCGATAGCCAGTAAGTCCAGCTTGGCGAGTTTCGTCAAAAGCCGGGCGTAGGAACCATCACCACGAGCGACCGCGAGCTCGTGGAGCAAGCGCGGTGCTCGCACGTAGCATCCGGTGAAGCGGCGACGACAGGCCCGCTCCACGAAGGCGCAAGCCAAGAACGATTTGCCAATCCCCGTCGGGCCGGTGATGAGCAGGTTATGGCGCTCACCGACAAAGCGGCAGTTGCCCAGGCTCAAGATCTGTTCGCGGTTTAAGCCTCGAGGCGCTTGGAAGTTCACGTTCTCCAAACATGCCGGATAGCGGAGCTTTGCCGCTCGCAGTCGTCGAGAAAGCTTACGCTGTTCGCGGGCGGTCCACTCGGCATCGACCAGGAGTCCCACACGTTCCTCGAAGCTCAGCTCCTTGTATTCGCTCGAGCTCAACTGGGTTTCGAACGCGGACACCAAGCCGAACAACTTCATGGCGTTCATCTTTTCTATCGTTTCGGGTGTCAGCATCGGGACTCTCCTCCTTCGTAGTGATCCGCGCCTCGGATGTTCTCGTGCTCCTCTCGCGGTTTCGCTTCGGCGTCCGATTCGAGCACCACACGATCCAGACCAGCCGAGAGAATGTTTTTCACCGTGCGATAGCTGTAAGAGCTCAAAGCTTCCGCTCGTGCGCAAGCGGCCTCGAGACGCTCACTGCCCCAGCGGCTGCCTAGTCGCATGACTCCCAGGCAAGAGCGAAATCCCTGCTCCGGGTGAGGCCGACTCTCTAGAATCCCCGCAACCAGCCTTCCCGTGGCGCGACCTGACTGCTCCGCCCAGTGGAGCAGCCGCGACGGCGTCCACTCCAGGTGCTCCCGATGCGAACGTGGCATATGCTCCGGGTTCGTGGAGTAGTGCCCCTTTCCTTTCTTGCGGGGATGCGACGCGACGCGCTTTCCCTTGAACAGGACCTCCACCACCGAGGCCGTCACCCGTGCCTCGACTTTCTCGTGAATGAGCTGATAGGGAACGCTGTACAAGTTGTTCTCCACCTCCACGTGGTAGTCGATGTTCACTCTGCACCGCTTCCACGTCGATAACTCGTAGCTCTCCTGCGGTAGCGGTTTCAGTACGGGCCGGTCTAGCCTTTCGTACAACTCCCGCCGACTCACACCGAGCTTCTGCATCGGACGCGCATTCAGGACCTCTAACTTCTCCCAGATGGCTTCGTTCAGTTCCGCCAGGCTGAAGAACGTGCGATGACGAAGCACCGCCAGGATCCAGCGCTGCGCCACCTGCACTGCCGACTCCACCTTCGCTTTGTCTTTCGGCTTGAACACCCGAGCCGGGACCACAACCGCACCGTAATGCGTCGCCAGCTCTTCGTACGTCCGGTTGATCCCTGGCTCGTAACGGTCCACCAAATCCACGCCGCTCTTCAAGTTGTCCGGAACCCAGATCTCCGTACTGCCACCGAAGTAATCCGACATCCCCTTATGGGCCTTCGCCCACGATTCCAGCGACTGGTTCAGTGTCGCTTCGACGTAGGTGTAACTGCTCGCGCCCAACGTCCCGACGAACAGCTCCATTTCGACGAGCTCTCCCGTTTTCGGATCGACGATGTGAGGCTTCTTCCCCCGAAAAATCGACGAATGTCTTCTCGCCTGCTCGATGCCGTTGACGCATCGTCGGGTTCAGCTTCTTCTTCCACTGACCGTACAGCTCGCAATAACGGCTGTAGCCGTACGCTCCCGGCTTATTCTCCGCGTACTCCACCCACAGCTGCAGCAACGTCAGCTCTCGGTGACGCCTCAGCTCCTCGTGGATGTGGGCATAGTCCAGACCCGGCCGTGCGCCAGACGAGCCCGGCGGCGGAAACAGCCCTGCCTCCAGCTCCCCGTCGCTCAGCTCCTCCGGGAGCGGCCAGCTCAAACCACCCTTCTTCGCCTTGGCCAGGTACTCACTCACCGTTCCAACCGCCACGCGAAGTGCCTTTGCGATCGTGCGGTGAGTAAAACCCAGCTCGTACTTTAACCTTAGAACCTCTCGTATTTTTCTCATCGATAACCTCTTAGCTGCCATTTCCTAGATCGTCCTCCTTCCGGGTACGACCTAGAGTGCCTTGAAACGTGCTATCGATGAGCGTTCGCGATGCCGGAACCGGCGTTCACGTTGCCTGGAATCCGTGTTCACCTTCCCCGGAATCCATGTTCACGATCCCCGGAATCCGTGTTCACGATGCTTTGGAATGGATGTTCACCTTCGGCTGGAATCTGCGTTCACGATGCCCCGGAATACGCACTTTTGAATCCGTTGGGTCTCCCGAGCGATTTTTCGAACGAACTGCTTTCGCGTTCGGGTCAGCTCTCGCAGTTCCTGGATCGGTGTTGGCGGAACGAAGCTAGCACGAATTAGACCATGGGCAAGTAAATCCGCTACCCAGAAGGCATCACTGATATCGCTCTTACGACCCGGCATGTTCTTGACGTGGGCCGGTTGTGCCAATATCAACTCGAAATGACCTTCGAGCACATGCCACACCGGCTTCCAATACACTCCGGTCGCTTCCATCGCTACAATCGTGCAACCGCTCTGCCCCAGCCAATCCGCCATTTCCAGCAATTCGCTCGTGCCTGTACCGAACACACGCGTCTCGCGCACCACCTTCCGCTTCAACGCAAGCCGTAATCGATTTCTGGTGGACGTCCAATCCGGCGCATCGCTTATGAACCACTCTCATCGCAGCCTCCTTCACGTCGCACCGGCGTGGAGCCCACGAACTTGTAATCTAATAGACGCGCTCAACAATCCCAGCTGGATAGAAAACGCAATTTGGGTTACGCGCGGGACTTCCAGCCAAACTTGACAACGGGCTCAGTCGCACCAACGTTGAGCCGACCTCTGAGCCGGTGCCACCTCCAGAGACTACCGCGTTTCATTCATTCGGGGTAGCCGTCAGGCCGTGGAAAACTTGACAGCAATGGCACCGCCCGCGTGGGCGGAGGTCATCGGGGAGTGACCGAAATCGTTCGTTCACTCGAAAGTACCCCGGCCCCTATTCTGGGCCTCTCGGGTGGCCTCTTTTCCGCCGCCGCCCGACCCCGTCCTGTGCCAAAACTCGGCCCTTTTGAAATAGGCCATAAATCAGCAGCTTAGTGTCTGTGTTTGCGACCGGACCAAGGTCTCGGCAACGAGCTCATCACACCTCTGCCGGCAAGCGCGAATGACGCTGGCCCCATCGTGTCGCGAGAGCGACTTGGGGGCATTCTCAACTACTACTGCCGTGCCGCGTAGATGGTCGCCGGCGACGGTAGCCCCTCGGCGGGCTCGACCGGCGTAGCGTGGAAACAGCTTCAGGAACACGCTTCGATATTCGCTCTCGACTAGGTGGTCATCTGCATGGTGACGACCCGCCCGCCCAAGACGATTGTAAAGCCCACGGCCCTTGGCCCGGTCGCAAACACAGACACTAAGCTGCTGATTTATGGCCTATTTCAAAAGGGCCGAGTTTTGGCACAGGACGGGGACAAGGAGCCACCAATGCCTAGGAAATCAAAGAAGCCAGTAAGAAAGCAAACGCACTCGCCTACGGGCAAGGTAGTTGGCCAAGTCGGTCAGATATTGGTCACGGCTCCTCGCAGCCCCTTGCTGCCGTCGATGACCGTGCTCGAACAGCTCGCCCGTATCGAAATCGACGACAAAGGGCGACGAAGTCTCGAACGCCGGCTCAAACATTCCAAAATCGGCCGCTTCAAACCCTTCGTCGACTTCGATTGGAACTGGCCCAAGAAAGTCGACCGCGGCGCCATCGAATCCGCCATGACACTCCACTTCCTCCGCGAGGGGCGCAACTTCATCATGCTCGGCTCCAATGGACTTGGCAAAACCATGATTCTCAAAAACATCGCTCACCAGGCCGTGCTCGAAGGACACTCCGTGCTCGTTCGCTCCGCTTCCGACATGCTCGACGAGCTCAACTCCGACTCTCACGAGCTCCTCCGCCGCCGATTGAAAAACTACTTCGTGAGCCTCGTCGCAGGGGCCTATTCAGCCTGGGCGGTCGGCGGTCTTCTGCTCCTCACCGGCAGGGGCAGGCAATCGGACGAGATCTACTACTTTCTCGTTTTTGTTGTGTCGATCCAGGCCGGCGTGGGTACCTATCGATTCCTCGAACGCGCCAGTGGGGTCATTGCGAAGCTCGCTCAGCCGCGACTCGCGCTATTCGCGCAACCCCGAAAGCTCACGGCGGCCGCGCTCGGGCTCTGGCTTCCACTCACGCTGGGCTGGTGGTGGAATCCATTGATCATGGACGCTCAGTGGCCGGCCGCCTTCCAGAGAGAACCTCCTCGTAGACCGCCACGAGCTCCCGAGCCGAGCGCTTCCAAGTCATCTCGCGAGCACGACGAAGTCCACACTCCGCCATCTTTCGAGTCCGGTCGCGGTCCTGGAGCAGTATGGTGAGGGCACGCCCCGTCGCCGCCGGATCGTTCTGGTTTACGAGCTCGCCATTTTCTCTAGGCACGACAATGTCCTCGGCCCCACTGTCACGACACGCTACCACAGGAGTCCCGCAGGCATTCGCCTCGAGCAAGACGAGGCCGAAGCCCTCGAAATGATCGCCACGATTCGCAGCGTTGAGAATGAAAGCATCGGCTCGACGGTACCAATCGATCACATCGTCTTCGCTGATAACGCCGAGAAAATGGACCCGCTCCCCTACCCCGAGCCGGACGGCGAGCTGCCGCAACGACGCCGCATAGTCGGGATGGTGATCCTCGCTTCCGATGATGAAGAGCTTCGCGCCGAGCGTCGCATCGAGGCGCGCGAGAGCTTCGATGACAACGTCGTAGCCTTTGCGCGGCTTGACGGCGCCGACGGAAAGGATCACCCGTCCCTCGACGGACGCGGCCGCTCCACTAGGCGTCCCCGGACAAAAGCGAACGCTATCGACGCCCGGATTGACCACGACGCTCGGCGATGAAGGCACTCGCGCCCGTAGGCGTTTTTCCGTGTATCGACTGATGCACACGATGCGCTCGGCGTTGTTCGACCAGAAAGCGAAAGGAGACAGCCCGGCATGAGCAATGGCGCTATAAGTACCGACCGCCGTCGCGACCAGAGGTCGCCGCTTGAGCCGGCAAACGAGCGAAGCGGTGGAAAGATAGGGCTCCATTAAGCAGTGCACGAGATCACAGTCCGACAACGCGCGAGCGGCGGCGGGAAGCGTCTTGGCGACGGCAAGCGGCCAGCGCGCGAGGCTCTGCGGCCACGGCGGCAATACGGGGCGCGGCTCCGCGATGCTGATCTGCGCGTGATGAGCAGCGGCGTCTGCACGCACCACGACGCGGCAGTCAAGCCCGAGAGCGGCCACGTGTCGTATCGTCTCGAACGACAGGCGCGCCCAGCCGTTGCCGCCCCCCAACGTTCCGGCGACGAAGCCGATGCGCGTCAAGGGCTATCTCCGCAAGCGATCGCATCCGAGCTCCATCGGGCCGCTTTGTGATCCCACATGATGGTGGTGAGCCGATCCATGAACTCCGTGACAGTATACTTGCTCTGCGCCATCGCCACGCCCTGTGCGGCCAGCGACTAGGTCAGCTCTTGCGCTGCTATTACCATTTCGTTCGCCGGCATAGGGCTCTGCAGTTCGAACGCCAGCTCCGTACTCCGGCGATGCAGGCTGGGCCGACCAAGCGGTGGCTGACGTTGCATGAATCTTATGAATCTTATGGGCTGGCGAAAAGCCTAACTTTGTATAGTAATCAAAGGTCCAGGGGACTAGCATTCAGGTGCCTCTAGCGGCGTAGAGCAACACTTCATGGCAGAAACACTTCTTAGAATTTAGGAGAACTACATACACTTGAATACCGGCGGCTCTGGGTGTATTTCTCCTCGCGGTGCCACTGATCGCGGTATCATCATAGGCTACAAGGCGATGCTGCACCATGTCTTAGTGGATATCTAGGGACGGAGGGCTGCACTAGAAAACTGTGGAGTGACGTGGCCATGTTGGCGAGAATGTATCTACTCTTGATAAACGCCTCCAAGATTTTGACCCGGAAGGGGATCTATCCTTTCCTCATAAAGCAGTTGTCCGAGATAGAGCCAGGGGCAAGTGTTCTTTCGGTCGGCGCCGGCGGGCCGATCGCGGCGATGGTCAGGGAGTTCGGGCAACGGCGAGGGTTCAAGGCTATCTTTTTCGACATCGCTACTGTTCACAAATCGCAGGAGATCGTGGGTGATATCTGTACCTATGAGTTCGAGAAAGACGAGTTCTATGACCACGTTGTCTTGGCGGAAGTCCTTGAGCACTTACATTCGCCCCAGCAGGCAATCGATCGCATTCATAGAGTGTTGAAAAAAGAAGGTAGCTTGACGCTGACGGTGCCTTTCATCTTCCCGATTCATAGCCGCCCCAACGACTATTTCCGCTTCACATCATTCGGATTGGAGCATCTCTTGCGTGAGTTCAAGTCGGTCGCTATCAAGGAAAGAAATTCCTGGGGGGAAGCCGTGAACGTACTTATCGTCCGGTTGATCATGGAGAATCGCTCAGTGGCGAAGCTACTTGCACCGCTGATCGTCTTGATCGCATTCTTGTTGGTGCCGTTCGCCCTGCTCGCCTCAAGGCTCATCTCATCGGATTTCATGACCAGCGGATACCTCGTTGTGGCTAAGAAGTGATGGGGCTTCGTGAAACCCGGTCAGCTCATCGTCGAATCAATCAGCTCAATGTCACTATCAGAAATCGCGCAATAGAGAGTGGAACCGTTCCAGGGAGCTGGTCAGTTGCATTTATCCGGAATTAGAGAAGAATGCGTAACTCAAGCGTGAGTGGGATTTCATGAAAGCCGGTTCAGGAGCTAGGAAGCGCGGTCCAACCAAGGAGTAAAAAAACCTTGTCCCCTCCTCGTAGCCCCTCATGCTCCATTGTTCGCGCAATCTGTGGCGGGCGAGCCTATCACGCGCTCGGCTGCCTTCCTGGCGCGATGCGCTTCGGGCCCGTTCGGCCCGTCTTTGTCGTCGGCACGGGACGTTCGGGCACTACGCTACTTGTCAAGATCCTCAAGAGCCACCGCGATCTGGTGCCTTACCCGAGCGAGGCTAACGAGCTATGGCATCCGAACCTGTATCCCTACGACCGGCGCACGATCGACGCGCCGCCGATCCTGTTCGATCCGGCGGAGTTCACGGCGCGCTCGCTCGCGGGCTGGACGCCCGCGCGCGAACGGGCCATCCGCCGGACGTTGGACGGCTTCATGCTGGCACGTGGTCGAGGTAGGCGGCTGGTGCTCAAGAGCGCGATGGTGAGCTTATGGTAGATGATGTCGAGCCTTGGGAAGAGACTTCAGTCCTTGAATCGAGAACTCACTCTTCGCAGTATGGGTTCGATACTGGCTGTCCGTCCCCCAACCGGAAGCGAGACGGGGCTTGAGCGTCCCCTCTCTTTCGGCTCCTCGCTTGATCGGTTTCGCCAGGAAACCAAGTCCCCGTTGACGCTCGTTCAGTTTATCGTGATGGAGCCGAGCTGAATCTCTCCTTCCAGGGGGCGACCATTGGAGCTAAGCGCGGGTAGAGCAGCCTTCGTCGCTCTGTCCTTGAGCCCCATCGTTAGCGTGTACTCACCTTTATCGACGGAACGCGGAACGTGAAGAGAGCGCTTCCGCGCGAAGAATGTCCCGGGTCTCCACGCTGCGAGCTTTTTATCCAGGGGCTTCGTCTGTTCCAGAGCGATTGTCCCGCCCGGCTCCCTCAGCCGAAGCACGATGTCGTACCCGCGGGCATCTAATTGTCTCTGAGCGTCCCAATACAATGCCAGGTCCAGAGACTCGTCGTTCGACACGGTGTTGGTTCCTAGATCGAACCCACGAAAAATAACTGGCGGAAGTAGCTGGTGCCGGTTGAAGGTATGAAGTCCCGGAGTGAGCTCGCCGAAGAAGATGTGCATCGGATTCTTTATCACTTGAGGGAGTCGAAATATGTAGCGATCGGGTCCTTGGTGGCCGTCTTCATTGAGGAGCTCCAAGACCGGCTCAAGTTTTGCCGGGAGAGCCTTTTGTTCGCCTTCGTTGATATGGAAAAGGCCGTTCTCGCTACGCGAATCGGCAACAGCGAACTCAAAACCCCGTCCCACGAGTCCCTCCAGTGACCCATTTCGGATAGGGTTGATGACTTCCACAAAAAAGACCTTGGATCGTGGGGGGCCGGCGTTGACAAGAAACTCGACCGCATCGTACTCGACCGCGATGTGTGTTCCGCTCGGGACATTCTCCAGAAACCAATCGACCGTCGCGGACCGGCTATCGGGTCGGCGGAGGTATTCCGCTTGCAACATGCTCTGCGCCGCGAGAGGTCACAGAAGCAATAGAACTAGCGCACAGGGAACGAGCCTTACGGTCCAGGCTAAAATGCCTTCAGGAAGACCGCGCGTCCGAAGCAGCCCGGTACCCATCAGGCAAAGCCGTTTCGCTACGTAGTCGACCGCGATGGCCCAGAGGATACATAGGCAAACGATCGCCGGTTGCCAATAGCGCAATGGCATGTGCCGGAAAAGAGACATTAAGAGCGTGAAGGAAGCGACGAACAGCCCGATCAGGCCGATACCGATCCAGTCCATCCGGCCTCTTTCAAGTGGCCGGATGTAAGCGGCCAGCAGGCCAAAGAACACGGTAACGAGTAAATAAGGAGGTTCGAGCCCCACGAGTAATCGAGTCACACCTTCGCCAAGCGAGATCGGCATGAGCAGATTGTCTTTCGTCAGAAGACTGGAGGTGTGCCCGGCCGGGAATTTGTGTACGTGCTGTGGTTGAACTTGATAGATGTCGTAGATGAAATGAAGCCAAAGCGCGACGCCCACTGTGAGAATCGCCGCAGCGGTCAAGTGTCTGACTAATCGAGGATTGCGTCGGCCGAAAAAACACATCACTAGAAAGGGCAAGCCCACGAGAGGAAGGGCTTGATACTTAGTCAGAAACGCTGCGAGTGCAGCTATGAGGCTGATCTGAATCAATCCGAAGCGGATTGGATTTCGTGCAATGAGCATGAGCCATAGGCTGAGCAACGCGGCGGTCGTGTAAGGAGTGTCGGGTGAGGCCAGGCTAGAAGTTGCGACAAAGGATGGATGAACTGCTATGACGAGAGCCGCTATCAGACCGGCGCCCGGCCCGGCAAGTGAACGTGCTATGAGGGCGGCAAGTAGTACCGCTGTCGAGCCGAGAATGGCATTCACGGCCCGCGCCACCCGGTAGTCGGTCGCGACCGGGGTTTCAGGCCCGGCTAACACGTCGATCAGTTTCTGTTCAATGATCCAAAGGGCGAGAAAACCTGGCGGGTAACCCCTTCCTCGAGTTTCACCGAACGAGCCGTCTTTTTGGAGTGCCAATGTGAATCCGTAGCGATGCGGCTCATCGGGGTCAACGAAGTACGGCAATGCAAAGCCGACTCCCGCCCCTCGCAGAGTGAGTGCAGCGATGACAATCAAGAAGACCGCAGTGTACCAGGCCACCTGCGGACGCGCTTCAAGCCAATGTTTTAGTCGATTGGCTTGGCTGTGTCTGTTAGTCAATCGAAAATGCATAGGCTCTTTCTCTCCCAGCGACGGAGCAGGCTCGTGCTCGAACTCACCTTACCACCGGTATCAACCTCGATGAGTTGATCCAGTTCTCGACCAACTCCATAGGATTCCGCGGTCCCGAGCCGCCGCGGAAATTCGATAGCTCCCTGACCATGGTGACGATCGGCGGCAGCACAACCGAGTGTATGTATCTTTCGAACGGTAAAAGCTGGCCTGAAGTAGTCGGCAGGTTTTTGGCGCCGGCATTCAACCCTCTATGGATCAACAATGCTGGCCTCAACGGTCATTCGTCCTTCGGCCATCTGTTTCTTCTCGACCAGATTGTCGGTCCCATGCGACCGAAGGTTGCGGTTTCCTTATCGGCATCAACGATGTGGGTCTCTCGGTCGCGACGAGGTACGACGTAGCGACCGAGAGACCGCCCTTGACCATTCAACTCGCCAGGCGCAGTGCGATCGTGGCGGCCGTGATCAACTTGAAGCGGCAAGGCGATGCGAGAGAGAGCGACCTCAGGCATGTTGAGGTCGACCTCGCCGCACTTCCCAACATCAGTGCGGACCACAACTTTTCTGCCTCTCTCCTCGGAATGCATCGCGAACAATACGTTCTACCGTACAAAGAGCGGGTAGAGACTATCGTCCGTCTCAGCCGTGAGTACGGCATCGAGCCGGTCTTGATGACTCAGCCTGCACTCTACGGTGTGGCCGTTGACCCGCTCACACTCGTCAACTTAGACTCGATCGTCGTCTCCGACGAGCGGCGCATCAAAGCCGGTCGTCGAGTCCGTGGAAAGCTGGCATGGGACGTCCTCGAGTTGTACAACGATGCCGTCCGTGCCGTCGGGCGCGAACGCGATGTGCTTGTCATTGATGCCGCAGCGCGTCTACCCAAGAGCTCGCAGTTGTTCTATGACTTCGTACATTTTACCAATGACGGCGCGAGTGAACTCGCGCGGATTGTGTCCGAGGACCTGTGCTCGTTTCTCGCGAAGCGCTTCCCTGATTTCGTGGCTGGTCCCTGCCCCGTGATCGAGCCAGTCACAGTGGGTGCGGACGAAACATTTGGCAGCGAAGCCAGCGATCCTTCTGTGATTGAATCGACGACACATGGTCTACTTGCTCGAGGAGAACAAAGTCCTCAAAGCTCGGCTTTGCGGGAGGAAGCTTCGTCTCACAGACGACGAGCGACGTCGGCTCGCGGTAAAGGGTAAGGCGCTTGGTCGGAAACTCTTGGCAGAAGTCGCCGGTATCGTCACACCGGAAACCCTGCTGGCTTGGCACCGAAGGCTGATTGCGCGGAAGTGGGACTACAGCGAGCGGCGGGAACAGCCCGGACGGCCCCGGGTCATGGCCGAGATTAGCAAGCTCGTCGTAGGGATGGCGAAGTCGAATCCGAGGTGGGGGTATACACGCATTCGCGGCGCCATCGGGCTGTCGAGCTCGACGGCGTCCTGTGCCAAAACTCGGCCCTTTTGAAATAGACCACAAATCAGCAGCTTAGACGCCCTTGGAATCCGCGCAGAATCGAGGGTATTTCGCGCCGCAGGGCTGGCTTCCGACCCCAGAGCTGCGGGTGGCGAGCGACAGGCCCACCGGGGGTGCGCACGGCTGGCTCAAATCGGCTGCGGGGCGAGCTACGGGCAGTGAACTTCGCACCCGGAAGTCCCTCATTAGACTGGACTTTATCGAGCACAAGAGCGAACGTTCGGTGATGCCGCAGGATACAGGGGTTGGCCGGAACGTCGTTTTGGACGGTTTGGACTTCGCCAGCTTACGGCGGGTCTGGGAGCAGACCTTTGGGGCTGCTCCTCCAAGCTCGCTCTCGCGTGTTTTCCTGCGCCGCGTTCTCTTGCACGAACGCCAGTGCCGGACCCATGGCGGGCTTTCGGCCGCAACCCGGCGCGCTCTGGCTGCCATGGCGAACGAGACACCAAGCTCCGCCGCTCCCGCAGGGTCCGTTTCTGCCGGCACCCATCTCGTCCGCGAGTGGAATGGCCGGACCTACCAGGTCGAGGTAATCGACAACGGCTATCGGTTCGATGGCAAAACCTATCCGTCCCTCACTACCATCGCAAAGCGAATCACCGGCACCCACTGGTCTGGACCACGCTTTTTCGGTCTCACGCCCAAGCGCAAGGCCTAACATGAAGAAGATCCGCTGTGCCATCTATACGCGAAAGAGTGCGGAAGAGGGTCTCGAACAGGAGTTCAACTCCCTCGATGCGCAGCGAGAAGCCTGCGCCGCGTATGTCGCGAGCCAGAAAGCGGAGGGCTGGGTGCTGCTGCCAACCGTCTACGAGGACGCGGGGCTCTCGGGAGGAACCCTGGAGCGCCCGGGCCTGCAGCGCTTGCTCGCCGACATCGACGCAGGTCTCGTCGACCAGATCGTGGTCTACAAGGTCGACCGGCTGACCCGTTCCCTCTCCGACTTTGCGAAGCTCGTCGAGCGGCTCGAGGCGGCCGGCGCGGTTTTCGTCTCGGTGACTCAGTCCTTCAACACCGCGACCAGCATGGGACGACTGACGCTGCATATGCTGCTGTCCTTCGCACAATTCGAACGCGAGGTCACGGCCGAGCGGATCCGCGATAAGGTCGCTGCCTCCAAGCGCAAGGGACTATGGATGGGCGGCCGCGTACCGCTAGGCTATGAGAAGGACGAGCGCACGCTGCGCATCAACGAGGCTGAGGCCGAAACGGTCCGGACGCTCTATGCGCTGTACCGGCAGCACGGAACCCTCCGGCAGGTGAAGGCCGAGGCGGACCATCTGGGACTGCGCACCAAGCAACGCTTCGCCGCGGATGGAACCCGGACAGGCGGGCTGCCGTTCCGTCGCGGACACCTCCACTGCCTGCTGACCAATCCTCTCTACGCCGGCCGCATCCGGCACCAGAGGCGTGTCTACGAGGGCCAGCATCCATCGATCATTGCTCCGGAGCTCTGGGACGCGGTCCAGGCGCAGCTGCAGGCAGGGGCTGCCAAACCAAGGAGACGCACGACGAAGGGCCGTGCAGCCCGTTCCCCACTGGCAGGCAAGCTCTTCGACGAGACCGGCGACCGGCTAACGCCGAGCCACACCAAAAAGAAAAACGGGCAACGGCTCCGCTACTACGTCTCCCGGCGTCTCATCCAGCACAGTGGCCAAAAGGACCTCTCCGGCTGGCGCCTGCCCGCCCCGATGCTGGAACAGACCGTCGTGCATCTCATCCGACAGCATGTGGATACCACGACCTTCTCGGCCTCGTTGATCCACACTCCGACGATGCAAGAGCTCGCCTCGGTGCGTCGCTTTTTAGACGGGCTGTGTTCCGGTAGTAATGATGATAGTGACCCGGCAGCCCGCCTGCTCCGTCTCATCCGGCGGGTCGATATCAGCCCCGGCTCTGTGTCTATCCTGCTCGACCGCAATGCGTTCGCTGCTTGCCTCTCTATGGGACCCGAGCGCATTCGCGAGGATGCACTCCGCATCCGCGCACCGTTCCGCTTGCGCCGACGCGGCGTCGAGACCAAGCTCGTTCTGGGCAACCCCACGAAATCCGTCGACCGCACACTCCTGCGCAATATCAGAAACGCCCTCTCCTGGCTCGACCGAATCAAAGCAGGCAAAACCTATGAGGAGATTGCCACCGAAGACGCCATCCCAACGGACCGCGTGCGCAAGGCAATCCGCTATGCCTTCCTGGCGCCTGACATCGTCCGCGCCATTGTCGAAGGCCGCCAGCCCGTTGGGCTGACCTCGAGCTACCTCTTGCATCATCCGCTTCCCGACGATTGGGAGAAACAGCGAGTGCTCGTCAAAACGCTGTGAGCCTGCCAGCGCTCACTCCGTGAATGGGCTCGGTTAGCAGCAAGCTGCTCTCCGACACTGGCCTCCACCAATCAGACTCAAACTGGCCCAAATTCCCCGTCCTGTGCCAAAACTCGGCCTTTATGAAATAGCCCTTAAATCAGCAGCTTTGAAGTGACCCCGCTTTCGTGGACAGGTTAAGAGTTAGGGATCAAGCGGCGCGATAGTACCTCCTTTCGAATTGGATCGGCGAGCAATAGTCGATGGCGGAGTGTCGGCGTAGCGGGTTGTACCAGCCTTCGATGAAATCGAAGATCGCCATGCGCGCCTCAGCGTGGGAGCGAAACGACCGGCGCTCGATCAGCTCGCACTCGAGCGTCGCGAAGAAGCTCTCGCACATCGCATCGTCGTAACAGTCCCCGACCGAACCCATCGACGGTCGCACCCCGGCCTCCCGGCATCGCTGGCCGAACGCTAGTGACGTGTACTGCGTGCCCTGGTCCGAGTGATGGGTGACGTCGCCGGGCTTGCGTTGGAACAGCGCCATGTCGAGGGCGCTCAAGACGAGCGACGTCCGCAAGTGGGTAGCCATCGCCCATCCGACGATGCGTCGGCTGAAAGCTGTGATCCGCAAAAAAGAAAACCGGCCAGAAGCAGCCGACCATGTCAGGTCTAAAACGCGCAATTCAACACTGGATAGACTTTTTGCGGAGCACAACCCGTCCTGTGCCAAAACTCGGCCTTTTTTGAAATAGGCCATAAATCAGCAACTTAGTGTCTGTGTTTGCGACCGGGCCAAGGGCCGTGGGCTTTACAATCGTCTTGGGCGGGCGGGTCGTCACCATGCAGATGACCACCTAGTCGAGAGCGAATATCGAAGCGTGTTCCTAAAGCTGTTTCCACGCTACGCCGGTCGAGCCCGCCGAGGGGCCGTCGCCGGCGACCATCTACGCGGCACGGCAGTAGTAGTTGAGAATGCCCCCAAGTCGCTCTCGCGACACGATGGGGCCAGCGTCATTCGCGCTTGCCGGCAGAGGTGTGATGAGCTCGTTGCCGAGACCTTGGTGGTTCCGTTCTGTGTGATAGTGCACTACGTATTCGGTTACCGCTGTGCGCAGGTGTCGCTCACTGAGAGGTACGAAGCGGTCGAGACACTCTCCACGTATGGAGAGAACGAATCTTTCCGCATATGCGTTCAGATTCGGACTATTAGCGGGAAGGCGAAGGGGCTTCACGCCTGAATCTCTCAACAGCCCACGTACCGCCTCGGTGAATAGCGGGTCCCGGTCGTGGATGAGGTATCGCTTGCCAAGGAGGAAACCATCCCACATGTCAGTGAGGTTTCTTGCCACCTGCTTCATCCACTCCCCGTTGGGGTCCGACGTTATCCCACCGATGCACACGCAGCGAGTGGCGATATCGATGACAAACAGGACATGGTAGCGGACGAGCCCGAACGGGTTCACAACCTCGACGGTGAACAGGTCTGTCGCAGCGATGGCGCCCCAATGAGCCTTGATGAAGGTGCTCCACGACATGCTCCTGCCCCGCTCCGGCGCAGGAGCGATACCGTGCTCGGCGAGGATCCTCTTGATAGTGTTGCGTCCGAGTTCATGTCCTAGGTTCTTGAGTGCGCCTCGCAGGCGCGTATATCCCCACGTCGGGTTCTCCCGCGCCACGCGCACAATGAGCTCACGGATGTCCTTCGCCGTCGGAGGTCGGCCTGGACTCCGGTTCTTGGTGCCATCGTACTTGGCTGCGATGAGGTAGCGGTACCAGCGCAGAAGCGTAGCGGGTGTGGCAACGGACGCAATCTGGGCCAGCGCCTCGCGGCCCAAAGCTTGGGCCTTGACGGCGAGCCTGCGCCGGTCGTCGTCCGAGAGACTGAGACGCTTGCCCCGAAGCCCGGCTCGGAGCACACGGTTCTCCTCTTGCTGGTAGTCGATCACATCCTGCTGCTGGCGGTTGACCCAGCCAGCTAGAACGAGCAGTAGGAATTGCACGTGGTACGTCATCATGGATCTGAAGATAACACCCTCGGGCCAGACGATTGTAAAGCCTACGGCGCTTGGCCCCGGCGCAAACACAGACACTAAGCTGTTGATTTATGGCCTATTTCAAAAGGGCCGAGTTTTGGCACAGGACGGGTTTGCACGCGCTCCCTCGTCAACCAGCTCAGGATCCAGAGCCCTTGCACCCCCTACGCGGCCTCGTAGGTGATCGAGAAGATCATGTCCGTCAGCCACCGCCGGAACGACTCGTTGTCACTGAACTGCTTGAACAGCTCCGTGTCGTCTTGCAGCAGCGCCGTCATAACACGCCGGAGAGCCTTGTCGTGCTCGATCCGCGCGTTCTGCTTGTCGGAGTTCTGCTTGGCGTTCTGGTAGGCCCTGTCGGCCGCCACGCGGTTCGGGATGTCCTCCGTGATGAGTTGATGGACGCGGTCGCCGTCGGTCCAGGGGATGTGCCCGAACTGGTCGTTGAAGGTCTTGAGGATGTTCGAGAGGCGGTCGAGTTCGGGTTCTGGTCTGTGGCCGCCGCCGGTAGTCGGAACCGGCTCGATCTCGGCATCCTCGTCCGCCAGTTGGACGTGTATCGCCGCCTTCTTCTCGACCCGGTAGCTGTCCATGTCGATGGATTCAAGGATGCCTTTGGACAGATCCTCTTCCACGGGCGCGGGGAGCTTTGGCACGAGGAAGTTCAGGAAGATCGAAAGCTTCTCCCACTCGGCGTTCGTGTAAGGCAGGATTGAGGCGAGGAAGCCGTACGCGCGCTCGAACGCCTTGGCCTTGCCCTTGAAGTCCACCTGCCCGTCCTCGTCGAGCTGCTCCTTGTAGACCGCGACACAGGCGTCGAGGATGGGGTCGAGCTGGTCGCGGTCGGCCCCACCCAGGTAGAGGTTCACGAGCTGGTCAATCTCCGCGTCGGCATACACCTGATAGCCATCGAGCGCGGCCTTGAGGTCGTGCAGCTTGTTGGGGTCCGTCTCTTCGCTGAGGATCGTCGTCCGGTAGTAGTCAGCGAATGCCTCTTGGATGGTGTCGGCATCGTTCATGAAGTCGAGCACGAACACGTCGTATTTCTGCGGGTGCGCTCGATTGAGACGCGACAGCGTCTGGACCGCCTTGATCCCGGACAAGATCTTGTCCACGTACATCGTGTGCAACAGCGGCTCGTCGTACCCGGTCTGGAACTTGTCGGCACAAATGAGGAACCGATACGGGTCCTGCTGGATCTTGTCGGCGATCCGCCTGGACGGGAAGCCATTGAGGGACGCCTCACTGACCTGCGCACCGCCATACTCGTGCTCGCCTGAGAAGGCGACGATGGCTTGGTATGGGCTCTTACGCTTCTTCAGGTAGTCGCGGATGGCGTGGAAATACTGGAGCGCTCGCTCGATACCGCCGGTCACCACCATTGCGCGTGCCTTGCCACCGATCTTGTTGAGCGCCAGTACCTGTTCGTGGAAGTGGTCCACCATGATCTCGGCCTTGAGCCGGATGGCATAATCGTGGCTCTCGACGTAGCGGCGCAGCTTTTTCCGGGCGCGCTTGGTGTCGAACTCGGGATCACCCTCGATCTTCTTGATGAGCTTGTAGTAGCTCTCGACCGGCGTGTAGTGCCGTAGCACGTCCAGGATGAAGCCCTCCTGGATCGCCTGCTTCATGGTGTAGCTGTGAAAGGGGCGGTGCTTGGTCTGCCCACCCGCATCGTACGCTTCTCCGAAGATCTCTAGCGTCTTGTTCTTGGGCGTGGCGGTGAACGCGAAGTAGCTTGCGTTTGGGAGAAGTCTCCGCGCGGCCATGATGCGGTTGATCGTGTCCTCGGTGGTTTCGTCGTCCTCCGAGGCGCCCGCCTCGGAGAGAGCCATGCTGACCGCTGCCGAGGTCTTGCCGCTCTGGCTCGAATGCGCCTCGTCGATGATGATGGCAAAGCGCCGGCGCCGTTGCTCGTTCCCGATCTCATCGAGGATGAACGGGAACTTCTGTACCGTCGAGATGATGATCTTTTTGCCGCTTTCGATGAACGTGCGGAGGTTAGCCGAGCGGTCGGCATGACCCACGGTGGCCCCGACCTGGGCGAACTGTTTGATCGTGTCGCAGATCTGCTGGTCGAGGATGCGGCGGTCGGTGACCACTCTCCGTCACGTACCTCGCGAACGATTCGGAGGATCGCGTGGTCCGGCAAGCTCTTCAGCTCACGAATGATCTGCGCCATGAGGGTTGGCCGGCGACGGATGATGTCTTGAAGGTCCCGGGACACCTTCCCAGCCAGAGCCAGCAGTATGTCCGGGTCCTCGTCAAGGTCCTCAGCCAGCGCTCGAATCTTGGGCTCGGAGGGCGGGGCTTCATAGCCGCGCTCAACCTTGCTCAGATATGACGGTTGGACTCCGATTCGGGCAGCGACCCGACGGACTGAATACTGCGAGTCCTTCTCTCGTTTGGCCTCCCTCAGCTTTCGAACGTGAGTACCGAAGTTCGTCATACCGGTTAGTATATACTCAATACTATACTCCATGCAACGTTCCTTGGAGTGGCTCGGCGCTTGCCTGTCCGGCCGGAAGGCACATTGGCGCCCTCGGCCCGGTCGCAAACACAGACACTAAGCTGCTGATTTATGGGCTATTTCAAAAAGGCCGAGTTTTGGCACAGGACGGGATCACGACATCCTGGCCATGGCCGAGTTACGCCCGGTTCTGCACGTTCGGCTTGCAAGGAATATGGTGAAACCACTATAATCGGATATAGCCAGGGAGATGCTGAAGCCTGTCGAGTGGGTCGGCTCGAGCAAAGAGGACCTGAAGCAGTTTCCAGATACGGTGCAGGACCAGATCGGCTTTGCCTTGTATCAGGCTCAGGTTGGCCGTAGGCACCGCGGCACCAGAGCGCTCAAAGGTTTAGGTGCCAGTGTTGTTGAAGTCGTCGCGCGTCACGACGGCGATACCTACCGGGCGGTGTACACGATCCGATTCAAGGCAGCCGTTTATGTTCTGCACGCTTTCCAAAAGAAGGCCAAGCGGGGCGTCGCGACGCCGAAGCAGGAAATGGATCTGGTCAAGCGCAGGCTGAAGGCCGCGAAGCGGCATTACATCGACACCTATGGCAAAGGATAGATCAATGAAGGGGAAAAATACAAAGGTTGAGCGTGGCAGCGGCAACGTGTTTGCGGACCTCGGGCGCCCTGACGCCGAGGCTCACCTGCTGAAGGGAGAGCTCGTCACTCGTATTGACGAGGTCATTCGCCAGCGCGGACTCAAGCAGGTAGAGGCGGCGAAGTTGCTCGGACTGTCTCAACCTGACGTTTCGCGGCTCCTGCGAGGAAGCTTTCGGGAGTATTCCATTGAGCGGCTCCTGCGCCTGTTGACAGCACTTGGGCGCGACGTAGAGATCAGCATTCGACAACCACGGTCACAACGACAAGGCAGACTCAGTGTCGAGGCATAGCCTGTCCTCTCCATCAACTCGACCTGCATGAGATCGGAGAACTGCCGGTGCTTCCGCCATCAAGTGTTGGTGAAATGACGCTAAGACTTTACGGGGTACTGTCAAATTGAGCTGGTGACTGACAGAATGGTCCAATGAAAACCGATGCGCCAAGCTACCACGGCTATCGATTTCCACCGGAAATCATCAGCCACGCCGTCTGGCTCTACCACCGATTCTGCGTGAGCTTTCGAGACGTCGAAGAGCTGCTTGCTCAGCGAGGCATCACGGTTTCCTACGAAGCGATCCGACTTTGGTGCATCAAGTTCGGGCCGGAATACGCTCGGCGACTGAAGCGTCGGCAAGGTCGTCTCGGTGACACGTGGCACCTAGACGAGGTCTTCATAAAGATACAAGGTGAACGCCAATACCTCTGGCGCGCGGTAGACCAAGATGGTGATGTGATTGATATCCTCGTCCAGCCTCGCCGTGATCAGAAAGCCGCCAAACGATTCTTCCGCAAGCTGTTGAAGGGGCAAGGCCGCCCGCCCTGGCAGCTGGTCACCGACAAACTGAGAAGCTACAGTGCCGCTCACCGCGAGGTCATGCCGTCCGTCGTCCACGACACTGACCAGTACAGAAACAACCTAGCCGAAGTCTCGCACGAACCGACGCGACAACGGGAACGACAGATGCGGAAGTTTAAAACTCCTGGGCAGGCGCAACGATTCTTGACCGTGCACGGACTCGTGCAAAACCTCTTTCGCGTCGGACGGCATTTGTTGCAAGCGCATCATCATCGGGAGCTACGAGACCGCGCTTTCATCGTCTGGCAGGAGGTAACCTGTGCCGTCCGATGAGAGCAAAGGAAATCAGCTCGACGCGATAGGTTCGCTCGCTCAACGTCAACTTGACAATACCTTACAATCGTCTGGCCCGAGGGTGTTATCTTCAGATCCATGATGACGTACCACTCGCCGCCGCGAAACGGCCAATCCTGGCAGGTCTAAACCGCGGAATCAATGACGGATCGAGTTTTTGCGGAGCACAAGGGTGCTTGCGCTGTTTACTGTTGGTCATATGTACGCATCCCTTTGCAAAAGCGGCGCTTACGCTCCATTTAGCGCGAAGCGAAGGTCGCGAGCGCTATTTTGGCTGTAACTTAATGCAGCGTAAAGTCTTACGTCATCTCACCAACACTTAATGACGGAAGCACCCTGCGTTTCGTTTATCGCCCAGGACAGTGACGACTGGTCTAAATGCGCCCTGGATCGCGATTACGAGCAGCCTGGGATCCGGAGCTGCTGTCCCACCTTAATAAGGTAGCGGGGGGCGCGGACGTTGTTGACCTCGGCCAGCTCCTGGGTGGTGACACATCGATACCGGGAGGCAATGCGCCACAATGTGTCGCCTCGGCGAACGATATAGATTTCCATCTTGCCGTACGGGTAGTTGGCTTCGTGAAGCTCGAAAGCCGTTTCGACCAAATCTCCCCCAACACATCGCTCCTCGTAGTAGGGCACGAGTAGTTTCGGAATGGTAATGGTGGCGCCGGCCTCTGCCCGTTCGCCGGGACTGAGGCGAGGATTAAGATTGCGTAGCGTGCGGAACCAGCCGTTCGCGCTTTCGACTTGCCCCAAGCAGATCGTGAGCTCGCCGAGGGACGCTGCTCTTTTGAGAATGAGCTCGGTCAGCTCGTTTTGGTAAACCGGGAACTCGAGGTTGTAGTCCTCAGGGTGAAGAAAGAGCCACGTTGCTGCCAGTATGCGAGGGACATACTCCCGGGTCTCCCTGGGGACACGATAGTAGACTCGCTGATCCCAAAAGCCGGTCTTGTATCGCCGTTGGAGTCTCTTCATGCGATACTCGCCACCGTTGTAGGCGGCGAGCGTCATCTCGAAACTTTCGTTCAGGATTTCGAACTGTTCGTTGATGTACGCAACGTTGGCACGCGTCGCTGCTTCCGGATCGAGACGCATGTCGAAACCATCTACCTCTCGAAGACCGTAACGCTGCCCGGTCGAGCGAATGAACTGCAGCAGGCCGGCCGCACCGGCGTGTGAAAAGGAATGAACTCTGCCGCCGGTCTCGGTGGCGATCATCGCGAAGAGTAAGGCTTCCGGAAGACCCGCTTCTTCATAAATGGGCGCGATCTTGTCCCGAAGGTATTGGTAGTATTCGTAGGAGCTCATCAGCATCGGGCGGTTCCATGTGAGCCAATCGTCGAGTGCTGCCTTCACCGGTCCGTTGAGGCTGATCATCTCGCGAAGGTCATTGCCGCGAAGAAGCGCCACCGTGTCACCGAGCTCCGGCATCGCATTCAGGATCGACGGCGCTCCAGCCTCCAGCGAAAGATCCTCGTCGATCTTGTCGCCCTCATTACTCAACGCCTCCAGCTGCGAAGCCTGATCGGCGAGCGTCACGTTTTGCTCCTCGACGAGCCGTCCCATGACGTCGAAGAATCGGAGGGGATCGCATCCTTCGGTCTCGACGCACTGGTGAGCACCTACCTGAAGCCGCTCTCCGAGTCGGACCAGTTCCTCATCGGCTGCAACTTCGCCGGTCGAAAGCCGTTCGAGAATCGCGCCAAACTCGTCTTCCACTTGGGCGAGTTCCCGATAAAGCGCCTGGACCTGTTTCGAGGGATGCGGTCGCGCCTCTTCGGCGGCTTGGGCAGGCGGAGCTGCTGACGCCGGAGCGGGCGGGGGGGCAGAAACGTCTTTCCTTCCGCCGCAGCCGGTGATCGCCACCGCGAGAAACACTGTGAGAACTAAGTGCGTTCCGTATCGACGATGGAGTTGGACAAGCTCACGGACCTGCATTTCAGCGCGCACCTCGTGGATATGATGTTGTAATATCGGGCTATCGGCACCCGCTACATTAGCTTGCAGCAAAGCTGCTCTCGAGGCAACTCGCTGCGGCAGATTCACCAGTCAGATAGGCCGGGCTATCCCTTCCTGTGCCAAAACCCGGCCCTTTTGAAATAGGCCATAAATCAGCAGCTTAGTGTCTGTGTTTGCGCCGGTGCCAAGGGCCGTAGGCTTTACAATCGTCTGGCCCGAGGGTGTTATCTTCAGATCCATGATGACGTACCACGTGCAATTCCTACTGCTCGTTCTAGCTGGCTGGGTCAACCGCCAGCAGCAGGATGTGATCGACTACCTGCAAGAGGAGAACCGTGTGCTCCAAGCCGGGCTTCGGGGCAAGCGTCTCAGTCTCTCGGACGACGACCGGCGCAGGCTCGCGGTCAAGGCCCAGGCTTTGGGCCGCGAGGCGCTGGCCCAGATTGCGTCCGTTGCCACACCCGCTACGCTTCTGCGCTGGTACCGCCACCTCATTGCGTATTCTAGTCATCGTGAACGCCGAATCCAGAGCAAGCTGAACAGCGAATCCGGTGAAGCCGAACGCTCATCGAAGCGATGAAGTGTTGGGTGACCTTCCTTTCCACTGATTGAAAACGTGAACCTATCTTACCTGCGTGTTGTGTAGCAAGGGGCGGCAGGTCGGTGCCGGAGGGAGCGGGCGTAAGGAAAGACGCGAAGCGACCTTCCCGCTCCCGTAGGCGGCGACCTGCCGCGGCCGAACCCCGGGCGATGTGGGGCTGGTTTCGGGGGGTTGCTGGGGTATGGCCTGGCTCGAGAAGACGCTTCCTGAGGCATTCTCGCGCGTCGTTTTGGCGCCGCATCGTCTGGTACCCCGGGTTTGGCGGTTTCACCCGTTTTTATCGCATCGACGCTGTGGTCCCTCGCTCGCTCATGCATCGGCGTTGTCAGATGCCTTTGGCGCAGCCTTGGTCTTTCTCAGAGAAGCTCCTTTGAGAGTGATGCGGTGCGCGCTGTGGAGAATGCGATCGCAGATAGCGTCTGCCTGGTTTGGGTCGCCAATCGCTTCGTGCCACTGCTTGAGCGGAATCTGGGTCGCGATGAGTGTGGAGCCACGCTCGGCGCGGTCTTCGATGACCTCCATTAGATCCCGTCTCTCCGATTCTTTCAGCGGGTGAAGCAGCCAATCATCGATAGCCAGTAAGTCCAGCTTGGCGAGTTTCGTCAAAAGCCGGGCGTAGGAACCATCACCACGAGCGACCGCGAGCTCGTGGAGCAAGCGCGGTGCTCGCACGTAGCATCCGGTGAAGCGGCGACGACAGGCCCGCTCCACGAAGGCGCAAGCCAAGAACGATTTGCCAATCCCCGTCGGGCCGGTGATGAGCAGGTTATGGCGCTCACCGACAAAGCGGCAGTTGCCCAGGCTCAAGATCTGTTCGCGGTTTAAGCCTCGAGGCGCTTGGAAGTTCACGTTCTCCAAACATGCCGGATAGCGGAGCTTTGCCGCTCGCAGTCGTCGAGAAAGCTTACGCTGTTCGCGGGCGGTCCACTCGGCATCGACCAGGAGTCCCACACGTTCCTCGAAGCTCAGCTCCTTGTATTCGCTCGAGCTCAACTGGGTTTCGAACGCGGACACCAAGCCGAACAACTTCATGGCGTTCATCTTTTCTATCGTTTCGGGTGTCAGCATCGGGACTCTCCTCCTTCGTAGTGATCCGCGCCTCGGATGTTCTCGTGCTCCTCTCGCGGTTTCGCTTCGGCGTCCGATTCGAGCACCACACGATCCAGACCAGCCGAGAGAATGTTTTTCACCGTGCGATAGCTGTAAGAGCTCAAAGCTTCCGCTCGTGCGCAAGCGGCCTCGAGACGCTCACTGCCCCAGCGGCTGCCTAGTCGCATGACTCCCAGGCAAGAGCGAAATCCCTGCTCCGGGTGAGGCCGACTCTCTAGAATCCCCGCAACCAGCCTTCCCGTGGCGCGACCTGACTGCTCCGCCCAGTGGAGCAGCCGCGACGGCGTCCACTCCAGGTGCTCCCGATGCGAACGTGGCATATGCTCCGGGTTCGTGGAGTAGTGCCCCTTTCCTTTCTTGCGGGGATGCGACGCGACGCGCTTTCCCTTGAACAGGACCTCCACCACCGAGGCCGTCACCCGTGCCTCGACTTTCTCGTGAATGAGCTGATAGGGAACGCTGTACAAGTTGTTCTCCACCTCCACGTGGTAGTCGATGTTCACTCTGCACCGCTTCCACGTCGATAACTCGTAGCTCTCCTGCGGTAGCGGTTTCAGTACGGGCCGGTCTAGCCTTTCGTACAACTCCCGCCGACTCACACCGAGCTTCTGCATCGGACGCGCATTCAGGACCTCTAACTTCTCCCAGATGGCTTCGTTCAGTTCCGCCAGGCTGAAGAACGTGCGATGACGAAGCACCGCCAGGATCCAGCGCTGCGCCACCTGCACTGCCGACTCCACCTTCGCTTTGTCTTTCGGCTTGAACACCCGAGCCGGGACCACAACCGCACCGTAATGCGTCGCCAGCTCTTCGTACGTCCGGTTGATCCCTGGCTCGTAACGGTCCACCAAATCCACGCCGCTCTTCAAGTTGTCCGGAACCCAGATCTCCGTACTGCCACCGAAGTAATCCGACATCCCCTTATGGGCCTTCGCCCACGATTCCAGCGACTGGTTCAGTGTCGCTTCGACGTAGGTGTAACTGCTCGCGCCCAACGTCCCGACGAACAGCTCCATTTCGACGAGCTCTCCCGTTTTCGGATCGACGATGTGAGGCTTCTTCCCCGAAAAATCGACGAATGTCTTCTCGCCTGCTCGATGCCGTTGACGCATCGTCGGGTTCAGCTTCTTCTTCCACTGACCGTACAGCTCGCAATAACGGCTGTAGCCGTACGCTCCCGGCTTATTCTCCGCGTACTCCACCCACAGCTGCAGCAACGTCAGCTCTCGGTGACGCCTCAGCTCCTCGTGGATGTGGGCATAGTCCAGACCCGGCCGTGCGCCAGACGAGCCCGGCGGCGGAAACAGCCCTGCCTCCAGCTCCCCGTCGCTCAGCTCCTCCGGGAGCGGCCAGCTCAGACCACCCTTCTTCGCCTTGGCCAGGTACTCACTCACCGTTCCAACCGCCACGCGAAGTGCCTTTGCGATCGTGCGGTGAGTAAAACCCAGCTCGTACTTTAACCTTAGAACCTCTCGTATTTTTCTCATCGATAACCTCTTAGCTGCCATTTCCTAGATCGTCCTCCTTCCGGGTACGACCTAGAGTGCCTTGAAACGTGCTATCGATGAGCGTTCGCGATGCCGGAACCGGCGTTCACGTTGCCTGGAATCCGTGTTCACGATGCTTTGGAATGGATGTTCACCTTCGGCTGGAATCTGCGTTCACGATGCCCCGGAATACGCACACCTCATCGCAGCCAAGTACGATGGCAGCAAGAACCGGAGTCCAGGCCGACCTCCGACGGCGAAGACATCCGTGAGCTCATTGTGCGCGTGGCGCGGGAGAACCCGACGTGGGGATATACGCGCCTGCGAGGCGCACTCAAGAACCTAGGACATGAACTCGGACGCAACACTATCAAGAGGATCCTCGCCGAGCACGGTATCGCTCCTGCGCCGGAGCGGGGCAGGAGCATGTCGTGGAGCACCTTCATCAAGGCTCATTGGGGCGCCATCGCTGCGACAGACCTGTTCACCGTCGAGGTTGTGAACCCGTTCGGGCTCGTCCGCTACCATGTTCTGTTTGTCATCGATATCGCCACTCGCTGCGTGTGCATCGGTGGGATAACGTCGGACCCCAACGGGGAGTGGATGAAGCAGGTGGCAAGAAACCTCACTGACATGTGGGATGGTTTCCTCCTTGGCAAGCGATACCTCATCCACGACCGGGACCCGCTATTCACCGAGGCGGTACGTGGGCTGTTGAGAGATTCAGGCGTGAAGCCCCTTCGCCTTCCCGCTAATAGTCCGAATCTGAACGCATATGCGGAAAGATTCGTTCTCTCCATACGTCGAGAGTGTCTCGACCGCTTCGTACCTCTCAGTGAGCGACACCTGCGCACAGCGGTAACCGAATACGTAGTGCACTATCACACAGAACGGAACCACCAAGGTCTCGGCAACGAGCTCGGGCGCAATCGACGTCCGTTCATGCGACCTGTTTTCGATAGTTCCAGAACGAATCCCAGGCGCCCGTGCTTCGGAAGACACAGCGCAGTGCGAGCATTGCATCGGCCCCAGCGGCGTGCCATCTCATCCCGACTCGCTTCATCCTTTGTTGCATAACGTGGCTCACGGCACTTTCCACGGCACCGCTGCCGATGTAGTAGCCGCTTTGTCGAAACGTTCTGTATTTCATTCGATGCCCGTTTCTCTCGAGGTAGCCGGTGAGCTTGTCGATCTCTTCGTCTTTGGAACGATGACGCTTTTTCAGAAACCGCAAACCCTCGATCACCTCATCCACGGCGTCTTCGTATAGACGGTCGAGTTGCGATTTGCGCCACTGTGCGGCTTCGTCGGTGCCTTCGCCGAAAACCACCCGTGCCACAGGGCTGATATTCTCGTCGGCGTGATACCAATCAAGGATCTCGACTCGATCGGTGAACAGCTCCTCCGCAAGATTCCAAATCCACGGCGCACCGTCACCCAGGATGACGACCTTGCGAGACTCCGCCCCCATTGAGCAAGAGCGAGGCCACAAAACCTCGCCGAGGGTATTGTCAAGTTGACGTTGAGCGAGCGAACCTATCGCGTCGAGCTGATTTCCTTTGCTCTCATCGGACGGCACAGGTTACCTCCTGCCAGACGATGAAAGCGCGGTCTCGTAGCTCCCGATGATGATGCGCTTGCAACAAATGCCGTCCGACGCGAAAGAGGTTTTGCACGAGTCCATGCACGGTCAAGAATCGTTGCGCCTGCCCAGGAGTTTTAAACTTCCGCATCTGTTGTTCCCGTTGTCGCGTCGGTTCGTGCGAGACTTCGGCTAGGTTGTTTCTGTACTGGTCAGTGTTGTGGACGACGGACGGCATGACCTCGCGGTGAGCGGCACTGTAGCTTCTCAGCTTGTCGGTGACCAGCTGCCAGGGCGGGCGGCCTTGCCCCTTCAACAGCTTGCGGAAGAATCGTTTGGCGGCTTTCTGATCACGGCGAGGCTGGACGAGGATATCAATCACATCACCATCTTGGTCTACCGCGCGCCAGAGGTATTGGCGTTCACCTTGTATCTTTATGAAGACCTCGTCGAGGTGCCAAGTGTCACCGAGACGACCCTGCCGACGCTTCAGTCGCCGAGCGTATTCCGGCCCGAACTTGATGCACCAAAGTCGGATCGCTTCGTAGGAAACCGTGATACCTCGCTGAGCAAGCAGCTCTTCGACGTCTCGAAAGCTCACGCAGAATCGGTGGTAGAGCCAGACGGCGTGGCTGATGATTTCCGGTGGAAATCGATAGCCGTGGTAGCTTGGCGCATCGGTTTTCATTGGACCATTCTGTCAGTCACCAGCTCAATTTGACAGTACCGTCGCGTATCCTCAACAATGAGATCCCCGGAGAAGTACACGTCCGGCCGCTCGAGAACCCGGGCGCGCCTAACTTCGTCAGCTCCTCTCTGCGTGAGTCGCGTGATTCGCTCCCGCGAGAAACTATCCACACGTATGCTATCCACACAGGCGCCGATGCGCTCCGGAGTAAGTCGTGCAAGAAGCCAATCCCGGTACACCTCTTCACGCGAAACGCTTACCCCGGCGCCCGCGTGCTCCACGCGTGCCAAGAAGACGTCTCGCTCAAGCGGTCGACTCTCTTCGTTTCGTGTCCGTCCTTGCCTAGATACGGGGCAGGCGCGCAAATGAAACCCGAGCCGCCTACCCGGCTCGAATCTCGGCATGGGTCTGCTGTACATATCATCGAGCTCGAGCAAAGCCACGCTCGAGGGATCGCCGAACGATCTTGCGTGCTCCCGTAGCTCCTGGGCTCCTGCCTCAGTGTAACCCCATGCGTCGATCTTGCGTCCACTCCCTCGCAGCAAGTACGGGGACAGGGCACGTTCTTGCCATAGCTCGCGAAACAGAGAATGGACGAGATATCCCTCGTCGATCTCCCTAAGCCGAATCCTGCGTTTCCGAGCGATCTGCATCAAGGTCGGCACTCGGAGCGATATCTTGGCGAGATGGAGTACCTGCTCAGTCATCGTGTCTGTTCCTTCGACGGAGAACCATTCTCTAACGGAGGGTCGACGCGCCCCTGTCGCAGAAGACGTCTCCCGACGTGAATCTGATCCCTCCAGCTACGCTCATCCGTGACCGGAACGATGGCACCGACGGACAACGAATCTCGATCGGGTTCACCATCCTCCCACCAGGCTTGTAGCGGACCTTTGTCAGCGCGACGGGCTCGCGGTGTAAGGCTGAGCACGGCAAGAACCGAGGGCGCCTCGACGAAAGTGAGGAAGATGGGTGTCGCCGGAAGACAAGTTCTGCGCCCGATGAACAATGGTCGCGCCGGCTCTTGCAGGGCTGCAGCGACCTGGTCGAGTGTGGGTTCTTCTCCCAGCGGATCGAGTTCCACAACCACCGTGTGAATGCTGTTCGCGCGATAGTGGCGATAACGGATATGCAACCCCTCACTGCTCGCGCCACCCCGTGTTGCCAGACGCCCACGGGTCGTCCACCCGTTCGCCTTCACGTTCATCCAAGGCTGGCCAAGATCGACGATCTGGTAGTCGCTAATGGCTTCTCCAGCACAATCAATGCGTGAGCCAAATCGAATCCGTTCTTGTAGACGTTCGAGTCGCCCGTGGTCGCCGTGCGTGAGTCCGAGCGCGTTGCCGAGCAACCCTGTCAGCATCGAGAGAGCCGGCATCTGTTGTATAACGCCGTTCTGGTCCACCATAGGTGCGCCGAAGCTGATCAGTGGCGCGTCGAAACGCAGTACGAGCGCTCTTCTCATAACGCTTCTGCTTCGGGATGGGCCAATTGCTCCGCCAAGAGTGCGACGCCGTCGAGGGGTTGCTTGTTAGGGAAGAGCTCATCGGTTCGCAGGCCGGCATGAGCGCGTTCTTCGCGGGAGCCATACATCTCATCGAGGTCCGCCATGTGATCACGGAGCGCCAGGTAGGCGTTCTGCATGAGGTCTCCACGCGTGGAGACGGAGGCAAGAAAAGCGTTCGCCAGCGTTCTTGGTTGAGCTCTACCAGCTTCGGTAAGCACGAGATGGCTGTAGGCGTAGGGCGCGGTGGATCCGAGCTTTGCTCCGGGGCTCACCGTCGCGACCATACGAACCAGACGATTCAGTACGGCGCCAGCGAGCGAGCGGTTGTCTCCTAGATTGGAAAGCAATAGCCGCAGATCGACGACGACATAGCCGTAGAAGGTACTGTCAAATTGAGCTGGTGACTGACAGAATGGTCCAATGAAGACCGATGCGCCAAGCTACCACGGCTATCGATTTCCACCGGAAATCATCAGCCACGCCGTCTGGCTCTACCACCGATTCTGCGTGAGCTTTCGAGACGTCGAAGAGCTGCTTGCTCAGCGAGGCATCACGGTTTCCTACGAAGCGATCCGACTTTGGTGCATCAAGTTCGGGCCGGAATACGCTCGGCGACTGAAGCGTCGGCAGGGTACTGTCAAGTTGAGGCATTCAGGGCCGATCCGACCCCAAGATGTTGGCAACGCGGTGCGCTCAAGACCCATTATCTAGCGGCCTGCTCCGAGCTTGAGACCTCAACTTGACAGTACTGTCCGCAGCATTCCAGCTCACGCCCAACGTCAAGCTGTAAAGTTCCAGCTTTCTCTCTCCCGCTATCCCCAGCATCACGATCTGTACCGCACGTTGAGGTATGGATCGATGTGAACGAGATTCGTTGACAGGGAGGCGGGGCGCGGGATAGTCTCCGCGGAAGGGCTGGTACAAACCGAGCCAGACGCTCGACGAGCTGGAGAGGCCGGAAAAGGGAGGACACCATGGCGACGACGTCGGCGGCGACAACCATCGACTACGAACCGAGGTCGAATTGGACCCGGGAAGAGATTCTAGAAACGACTCGAAGGTTGGACGTTCGTTTCATGCGGTTGCAGTTCACCGACATTGTCGGCGTCAACAAGAACGTGGAAGTGCCCTATCAGCAGTTCGAGAAGGCCGTTGACGGCGAGATCGCCTTCGACGGTTCGTCGATCGAGGGTTTTGTGCGAATCGAGGAGTCGGACATGGTGCTGCGTCCGGATCTGAGCACATTTCGGATCTTCCCGTTCGCAGGGAACGGCTCGGGTGACTCCAACAATCGCGTGGCCCGCCTGATCTGCGACGTCTACCACCCCGACGGAACCCCCTTCGAAGGTTGCCCCCGTTTGGGTCTGCAACGAGTGACCGAGGAGGCCAAGGCCATGGGCTTCACGATGATGGCCGGGCCGGAGGCCGAGTTCTTCTTGTTCCTGCGGGACGAGAACGGGCCCACTACCCGATCCCATGATGCCGGGAGCTATTTCGACCTCGCGCCGGTCGATCGAGGGGAAGAGGCACGACGCGACATCGTGAACGCGCTGGAAGCGATGGGTTTCGAGGTGGAGGCTGCTCATCATGAAGTGGCACCAGCGCAGCACGAGATCGACTTCAAGTACGCCGATGCCCTAACGACCGCAGACAATGTCGCCACCTTCCGGTTCATCGTCCGTCACGTGGCGCTCGAGCATGGGCTCCATGCGACGTTCATGCCCAAGCCTGTTTTCGGGATCAACGGCTCCGGCATGCATACCCATCAATCGCTCTTCCGGGGAGAGGAGAACGCTTTCTATGACCCTGCCGGAGAGTTCGAGTTCTCGGAGACGGGACTCCATTACATTGGAGGGATTCTCCGCCACGCGCGGGGGTTCTGTGCCATCACGAATCCCCTAGTCAACTCGTACAAGCGACTCGTCCCGGGATTCGAGGCCCCTACCAACGTGGCATGGTCCATGCGAAATCGGAGCCCCTTGGTGAGGGTTCCGGAGCGACGGGGAGCTGGCACGCGCATCGAAGTGCGCATGCCCGATCCCTCAGCGAATCCCTACCTGGCCCTAGCCGCGATGCTCAAGGCCGGCCTCGATGGCATCAAGAACAAGATCACGCCGGGGCCGCCGGTCAACAAGAACATTTACAAAATGAGTCACCGCGAGCGTCGCCGGTTGAAGATTGATGAGCTGCCAGGAGATCTTCGGGAAGCAGTGGATGCCTTCGAAAAGGACAAGGTGATACAGGAGGCATTTACGCCACACATCATCAAACACTTCGTAGAGGCCAAACGAGCGGAGTGGCACGACTACATTGTTCAAGTACACGAGTGGGAGTTGGACCGGTACTTGGCCGTCTACTAGGAGGCTGCTGGAATACGAGTCAGCCTGCGCGGCCGCCAAGGCTGGCCTGGAAGGTATTGTCAAGTTGACGTTGAGCGAGCGAACCTATCGCGTCGAGCTGATTTCCTTTGCTCTCATCGGACGGCACAGGTTACCTCCTGCCAGACGATGAAAGCGCGGTCTCGTAGCTCCCGATGATGATGCGCTTGCAACAAATGCCGTCCAACGCGAAAGAGGTTTTGCACGAGTCCGTGCACGGTCAAGAATCGTTGCGCCTGCCCAGGAGTTTTAAACTTCCGCATCTGTCGTTCCCGTTGTCGCGTCGGTTCGTGCGAGACTTCGGCTAGGTTGTTTCTGTACTGGTCAGTGTCGTGGACGACGGACGGCATGACCTCGCGGTGAGCGGCACTGTAGCTTCTCAGTTTGTCGGTGACCAGCTGCCAGGGCGGGCGGCCTTGCCCCTTCAACAGCTTGCGGAAGAATCGTTTGGCGGCTTTCTGATCACGGCGAGGCTGGACGAGGATATCAATCACATCACCATCTTGGTCTACCGCACGCCAGAGGTATTGGCGTTCACCTTGTATCTTTATGAAGACCTCGTCTAGGTGCCACGTGTCACCGAGACGACCCTGCCGACAGTACTGTCAAGTTGAGGTCTCAAGCTCGGAGCAGGCCGCTAGATAATGGGTCTTGAGCGCACCGCGTTGCCAACATCTTGGGGTCGGATCGGCCCTGAATGCCTCAACTTGACAGTTGTGCATCATCAATATCCGTCCGCTCCTGAAATCAAGGACTTACGCACCGTTCACGCCTCGGCCAACGAGCGCATCTCCCGCTTGAGATCCCGGTCTTGAGACGGCAAACTCTGCCGCCATGCTCCGTGTCCTCATCTTCCTCGTCTCACTCGGCGCCCGTGCGATCCGGGCGATGTGTCGGCGCCGAGCCGACCTCGTGATTGAAAACCTGGCCCTGCGGCAGCAAGTTACGGCGTTGAAGAAGGAGCGCCCCCGGCCACCGCTCGAGGACACGGACCGAGCATTCTGGGTTGCGCTCCGAAGCTCGTGGCCAGCGTGGGCGAGCCGGCTCGTTATCGTGAACGCCGACACGGTCGCCCGGTGGAATCGAGATCGGTTCCGCCGATACTGGGCTCGGATCTCCCGTCCGCGCTATCCAGGTCGACCTCGGATTGATGCCGAGATTCGTCGTCTCGTCCGCACGATGGCCCAAGACGGCTGGGGTGCACCTCGTATCCACGCTGAGCTGACGAAGCTCGGATTCGTTGTCAGCGAGATGACGGTGTCGCGATACATGCCGCGCGGCCGAGCCGAACCCGACGAAGTGAAGCGATGGATTGCGTTCTTGCGGAACCACAAGGACGACATTGCCGCGATGGATCTGTTCGCCGCACCGACGGCGTCGCTACGGCTGCTGTACGGCTTCTTCGTCATCGAGCACGGCCGTCGCCATATCTTGTACTTCAACGCGACGTACAACCCCACGTCAGCGTGGGTGATTCAACAACTGCGCGAGGCGTTCCCATACGATACGGCACCACGATACTTGGTCTTTGACCGCGACGCGATTTTCAGCCCTGCAGTGGTGGAGTTCATCAGGGCCATGGGCACAAAGCCTGTTCGCATTTCTTATCGCAGCCCTTGGCAAAACGGTACCGCCGAACGCTGGATCGGAAACTGCCGCCGCGAGATGTTAGAGCATGTAGTTGTCCTCAGTGAGCGGCATCTCGTCCGGCTCATGCGCTTGTACATCAGCTACTACCACGAGGACCGTTGCCACTTGGGTCTCGACAAAGACACCCCGAACTCAAGACCCGTCACGCCCCGACCATCACCGACCGCAAAAGTCGTCGCGTTGCCGCGAGTGGGTGGGCTCCACCACCGCTACGAATGGCGCGACGCCGCCTGAGCCAGTTTAGTCGCTGCGCGTCGATTGCTGGGGTCCCTCGCGATTGCGTTGTCCAGCTCCGCGGCCCATTGATCGCGTGATCTCGGCAAGTGCCCGCGCGCGCCGACCCGGGTTTCTTCGTTCGTCGTAGGGCCACCAGCGGTACCATTCCCGCTGGATCAATAATGATGAAGGACAGGTCCAGTTTTTGGCGGAAATCCTCAAAAAGAAAAGTCAGTGGAGATTCAGGAGGTTTCGTATTTTTCGAGTTTTTCCAACCGTACACGGGGTTCTTCGAGTTTCGCGATAAGGCTGTTTTCCGCGCTCTCGGGTTTCAACCATGATGCCCACGTCGTTCTATCCGATTCCCCTACAGTGATTTAACGGCCTTCGTCACGTGCTGGTCCCCGCACGCCTCATCGACGGGTGGTCGTTCGAGCCGGAATCGAATTTGCTTCAATTAAATTTTCTATACGGCAATCTCAACCTCCTGGACGCTTGAAAGAGGGGCCGTGTCGTAAACCCTCCGGAGACGGCTCTGGCCGTTACTCATTGTTGCAACAGGCTTTACGTCTCAGCGGCGGACGTTTGGATATTCGCTCTCGACTAGGTGGTCATCTGCATGGTGACGACCCGCCCGCCCAAGACGATTGTAAAGCCCACGGCCCTTGGCCCGGGCGCAAACACAGACACTAAGTTGCTGATTTATGGCCTATTTCAAAAGGGCCGAGTTTTGGCACAGGACGCCATAGCCACTGCTTCAGACTCAGTTTCTTCGTCTCCAACGACCGTTGTCATCGTATTCAGTGCATCCATGTGCACCAAAGGACTGCCACAGTGTGTCGAGCAGTAACTTTAGCTTGACGTCTGGCTCGAAGGTTCGCGTTTCGATGATGAATTCTGGCAGCATCAGAACCTCTCGGTCAAGAGGTTGAAGGTTAATGCGCGCCTGCGAAGCAAGATGGATTCCTCTTACTCCAACAAAGCTCACGAGCAACGCGTAAGGAGGTTCTACCTCTAGTAGTTCGTAGAGTTGCATCAGCTGTGTTACGTACGCAAAGAGCCGCTCCGGAAAAGCGATCGAAGGAATGGAATCTGGATACGGTGGTTGACTAGGAATCGTTTGTGCGTCAACCGTCTCAACCGTTCCCTTACGAAAGAGCTGAAGGTAACTACAACTGGTGGTGGGCCTCTCGGGAAAAGCAGTGTGGGTGTACAGGCCGTCAATATTAAATGTTGGCGCGGACCATCCAGCGCTATAGAGCGGCTTCAGCAAGCCTGTCTGGTTCGCCGCGCGAGCAAGGTCAACCTGACTATCACCACTGAACGCCATAAACGGCGCACTGTGTACGCAAATCAACCTCGTGCTGTTGAGAGGCACAAGCGTCTCAGCAGCTCCTATCCTAGCGAGACGGTCCGTGCGAAACATTTTAATACGCTCCTCAGTACTGCCCGCGTTCAGTACGGCAGTCTGATATCTGAGACATCCATCGGGAATTTACCCGCCGCGTTGCGCGAGAAGAATCGAAAGTGCTGTTGGTAGCTCACGATGTGCGGTCCCTGCCAGCTCCGCGGAATTCGGATCACAATTGCCGGACCTTTCGATAAACCGGTCACTCTTTGAACCTGGAATCCGACAATTCTTGGACTGATGCCCGATCGAATCATGTGGTCGAGGCGTAAAAGTGTCGCATCAATGTTCTGAGCGGTTACGCCATGGGCCGCGGTCGCATGTCCGTCAGTCGTTGCGACGCCATATATAAGATCTCCTCCTGCGGCATTCGCGAAAGAAGAAACGTCGGCGAGAAATTCCTTTCGTTCGGAATCCTTGTTGCCAGGCACCTCGGCCTTGAATTCCAACGTGCGCTTCTCGGGCGTGCGTTCGTCGACGAGATGTTGTATGTCATCGGCGGTGATATCGGTAATAGGCTTATCGATCACGAGTTGAACCTCCTGTCCTGCCAAGCCGGGTGGTGCGTAAGCCTCTCTGTTAAAAGGTCATAACGCTGGTCTCATTATGAGGCAGGCTGTAACTTGAGTGGCATACCTTCGACTGCCTGATCCTACTGATGTTGCTGGACGAACTCGTTCGGTGTCAACTCCGCTGGTGCTTCCGCCATCAAGTGTTGCTACGCGGCTGCGGGCAGTGGTACAGGTGCGGAAGAGACCGGGTTGCGCACCCCAGTGAGCAGGAAAACCTCGATCCGCGACCACAAAGGAATCGTCGTCGCCAAGAAGATGTCTCGAAAGGTGAGCCGTCGCGTCGTCAGACCAGCCTGCATAGCGCCGAGTCAACGAGCACCGAAAGGCACGGCGACTGCCGTTTGCGCAGTTCGGTAATCCTGTGGTTGAAGTCTTACATTCCGGCCTCGACCTGTACACCGCCTGCGCAGTCGAACGCCGCGAGATCATAGCGCGCCGGACCATGACGCCTCACGGCTACAACGAGTCGTTGGGCGGTGAGTACGCGGGAGCGCGGCGCGATGCCCGGTTCAATCCAGATCACTTGGAGCGACTATCTCGCGCGGCTATCGGGGTCGAGCACATGGATGGGGCCGCGCACGAAGAGGAGGCGGGGAATCTTGCTGCGTCCGGTGTCAACGCTGTGATGGATCGGTACTGGGACGCGTGCTCAGTCGTAGTCGCGCTTCGGGGCCATGGTGCTCCGATTGCACAGATCGCACGGCGCGCGGGTACAAGTCCATGAACGGACAAGAATCGCTGGGCTTGACCCGGAGATTTGAACCGTCGCATTTGCCGTTCACGTTGCTGCGTCGGCTCGTGCGAGACCTCGGCTTCTATTGTTTTGGTACTGGTCGGTGCAGTGGACGACGGATGGCATGACCTCGCGGTGAGCGGCGCTGTAGCTTCTCAGCTTGTCGGTGACGAGCCGCCAGGGTGGCCGGCCCTGCCTCTTCAGCAGCTTACAAAAGAAGCGTTTAGCGGCTCGCCGATCGCGTCGAGGCTGGACGAGGATATCGATGACGTCGCCATCTTGGTCCACCGCACGCCAGAGATACTGCCGTTGACCCTGGATGGTTACAAACACCTCGTCCAGGTGCCACGTATCGTCGAGGCGACCTTGCCGTCGCTTCAGCTGCGAGCGTATTCTGGACCGAACTTGATACACCAAAGTCGGATCGCTTCATACGAGACGGTGATCCCGCGCTGGGCAAGGAGGTCCTCTACATCTCGAAAGCTGAGGGCTGGCGGCCGTCGACGTGGTTAAGCCCGGCGATCCGCTTCAGATCGTGCTCGTGCGTAACCCACTCGCGTGTTAGAGTTTGAGTCTGATTTCGAGAGACGCAGTTCTTTCGGCGATACAGGCTGGGCTGACCACGCGGTGCCTGATGTTCAGAAACATCTTCGTGTGCATGCCGATATCCTTACTAGACGCGATGGCGTTCCTCGGCGCACGCAGGCCAACTGACACTAGTATTCAATGTCTCTAGCGGCGTACCAACACTTAATGGCAGAAGCACCGACAAAAAGAGGTTTTTGCGTCGGCGGAGTAGACCAGATCCCCCGTTGGAGATTCACGATTCGCTTAGAAAAGACGATGCTGGAGGCCAAGTGAAGTCATCTCATCTACTCAACCTGGGTAACCCATGGAAGGTCAAAGAAAATCTCTCCAGCATTCTGGATAAGGCGGCACTAGATCGTATCGAAACTGAGATTGAGGAAAACGTCTTGGCGCTACTGGGCCTAGCGAAGCGTTATTACCACTTCGCGAGAAAGCAGTCGAGTCCAAACTGGCGTCAGGAGATCTCGCGACTGTACTACGCTGCGTACAATGCTTCGCGCGCGGTACGACTCTACGTCTCCGGAGATTATTCGACGGACGTGCGGGATCATCAGAAGTATGAACGGCTGCCAGATGATTTTCCGAACCGCGCACAATACGTCAACCAGATCGCCGTTCTTCGAACAGATCGCAATATTTGCGATTACGAGCACGCGTCAACAGCCTCCGACTTAGCACTTGGCTCGACGAAGTCGACCGAATTAGTCGAGGCCTTCCTTAATGATGTGATGACTTATCTCGCAGGCAAGGGTTTGAATACGAGGTGAAGCGATGAATAAAGAAATTGTCGATCAGATCATACGCAATTTTGAAGAAAGATCTCGTCTGACCGGAATCCAGGCTGAATTCCGCGAGCGCGGCGGCAACAGTGTACTGCTCCTGCAAGTCGCAAATCCAAGCAGACGGCTCTTCGAGATTCTGGAACAAGTCCAAAAAGACTTCGCGGCAGAAAATTCAGATGTACCTTTGGTTACGTTGCTTAAGAAATCGAGTGACGATCTCCTTGTCGGTGCGGAGGGGCGTCTTTTCCTGAGAACACTGGCAGAGAGCCTCAACATTAACCGTCATAGTTTTGGACCCGACTTCCTTGCCCGGTATACGAAGTCCGTAGCGGGCGCTGAAGAACAGGTGACGGCGTCAGCCAATCACGTTGTTTATGGACGCCGCGGAGCCGGTAAATCGACGCTATTACTCTACGCTCTGCATTCACGCGAAAGTTCAGGACGTTCTTCTGTATGGGTGGACATGCAGGTATATGCGCGCAGAGATGACGACGGCGTCATGTCGAATGTTCTTTGCGACATACTGGGTCAGATATCAACGGCTGTAGTCGATCGAACGGAATACCTCAAGCTCCGATCGATTCTACAAGGGCCGAACGTAGATGAACGGATAGTTCGCCAGAACCTGCCGGCTGTACGCAGAGTCCTGTCCCATTTCGCCTCCGAAGGGCGAGAGCTGTTTGTTTTTCTTGACGACTTCCACGTTCTGGCCGAAAGCCTCCAGCCGAAATTGTTGGATGTTCTCTACGCTGTATGCCGAGGCAATAAGGTCTTTCTTAAGCTGTCCGCTATTGAGACGTTGACCCGAACCTTTCACCGACCTACTAATCAAGGCTTGGAAATACCGCATGATGCGCAGCTCATTCGCCTGGACTATAACCTGACGATTCCCGACAAGGCGACGCAGCACATTGAAGCGATTCTTAATTCGCATGCCGTTTACTGCGGATTGCCGTCAGTGAGACGGCTCTGCATAAGTTCGGATGTGATTCCGCGTCTTACGTGGGTCGCGGCAGGCGTACCCAGGGACGCCTTGAATCTGTTCTCTCAGGCAATCACAAATGCGTCTCGTGACTCTCGGCGGCGCGTTTCGGTCTCGAACGTGAACGTGGCTGCATCTGAGGCAATCAACACTAAACTCCGTGAGTTGGAAGCAGAGGTGTCCTATGAGACTCACCAGCCTCTTGAAGGTCTCCTCGAATCAATCAAGGAATTCTGTGTCAAGAAGCGCAGAGGAAATGCTTTTCTCGTCGAGATCAAGAGTGACACAGAAACGTACGAGCGAGTCCGCAAGTTGGTAGACCTTCGCCTTCTACACGTGATCAACGAGGGAATTACGATCAGCGAAGCCGGAAGGAAGTATCTGGGATTAATCCTTGACTATGGTTTCTATATCGGAATTCGTGCGGCGCGAAGCGTCGATCTTTTCAACCGCCAGAATAAGCGTGTGGCGTACAAGGAGCTGAGAAAGCTGCCAGTCTTCGATGGGTGATTAGAGTCAAGCCCATTCTTAGTTGAAACTCTCCACGGCTCACGTTTAAGCGACCTTCTTCTTCGATACGGTTGATGTCTTCGCCTCGATCTTCAGTTCCCCGTCCTGTGCCAAAATTCGGCCCTTTTGAAATAGACAACAAATCAGCAGCTTAGTGTCTGTGTTTGCGCCCGGGCCAAGGGCGTGCAATTCCTACTCCTCGTTCTGGCTGGCTGACTCAACCGCCAGGAGCAGGATGTGATCGACTACCTGCGAGAGGAGAACCGTGTGCTCCGATCCTGTGCGCGCGGATGAATAAATAGAAGGTACAACCGGCAGTTCGCCAATCTCATACAGCTCGAGTTTATGGAAGGGACAACCCTCGGAGCGGAACCCGGCTGTGCTGACCCGCGCGTCAGAACCTGAACTTCATCTCGCCTACAACGGTCCGCCGGAGCAGGTCGCCGAAGATGTGCTGCTGGACAGTTTGGTTGAACAGGTTGGTCACCTTCACCGTCGTCGTGACGGTGCCTCCCTGCCACTTCACCCCGAAGCTACCGTTCACCGTCGCGTACCCGTCGGTGTAGCCGTGATACGCCGACGTGAGGACGTCGCTCCAGAACGCGTCGGTGGCGGCGTTCACCGAGGCGGAGCCCAGCAGCCTCGACCCGTTCCACGTCATCGCTGCGTTGAACCGGTGCGTCGGGGGCAGGTTGAGCTCCGCCGGCAGATACGGGTTCGGATTGTCCAGGATCTCCGGTTCGGACTGCCACGAGTAGTTGATGGACGCGGCTAGCGACCGTGAGACCTTCTGTTCGAGCCACAGCTCCATGCCGGTCTGGCGGATCGGACCCAGATTCAGGTATGTGAACGCGGTTCGAGGCAGAAAGATCCCTAACTGCGCCATCTGCGTCAGCACGAGCGGCGGGAGCCGCCATCCGGGCGGTGGACTTGCTGCGGTATACGGGTCGAGACTTGGCGGCAGCGCGGTGAAGTTGATGGAGTCATCCCGCCGGTTGACGAAGAACGAGCCGCCGAGCGTCGTCCCGCGCGGGAGCACGCCAGTGTAGCTCACTTCGTACGCCGTCAACGATTCCTCCGTCAACTCGTCCTGGGGCATCCCGCCGATCGGGATGTCGCTGCCGGACGCGCCGACCACGAGCGGAAACGGCTGGGCGACCGCTGGCTGCAGCACCGGCGGCAGAAGCGGCGCGAGGGCGCTCAGGTCCACCGGGCTGACGATGTTCGTCTGCAGGGCGTTGTTGATGACCGACGGCGCACGGAAGGCTCGGTTGTACGACAGCGTGACGGAGTGATCCTCTGCCGGCTTGACGATGAACGCGATCCGCGGCGAGAACTTTGGGTCGGAGAGGTTGCCGAATTTGTCCACGCGCCCGCCCAGAACGAGGCGGAACCGTTCCCAGAAGATCTCGTCCTGCAGGTACCCGCCCACCTCGAGGCGGTTCTCGCCAAGCGGTGCGAGGGTGATGTCGAAGTTGTTCTGCCGCACGTTGCCACCGTAGTTCAGCCGGTGCCGGCTTCCGAGGAACACCGAGTGGCCGATCTCGCCGTCGAACGTCTGTGACTTGAAGTCGAGCTGCAGCGGCATCCCGGTGGCGATGTCCGGCAGCAACAGGTTCGGCGCCTTGCCGTCCAGGAAGTTCGCGAAGAACTGTATCTGCAGGTCGCCCCGCGTGTAGTTCAGCTTGCCGTAGCCCATATATGTCCCCGACTGCATGTCGAACGGACCGATGCCGCTGTGGACGATTCCTTCCGTGCCGGCCACGCCGCCCGAGTAAGTGATGGTGGCATCGGACAGCTCCTGGTCGACCCGCACCTCGAACTTCGGCTGGCTGGTGCCCCGGTTCGCGAATCCGGTCCCGAATGCGGCGGTGCCCGAGTCCAGAGGGTAGAACGCTCCTCCCACGGTCTGTCCGGGCTGACGCGGGTCGTCGATCACCGGGATCCGGCCCGTCGGCCGGGCGAACGCGTCGGACCTGAAGTAGCCGCCGCTGACGCGGTACGACAGCCGGTCGCTCGGCGCCCGCGTCACGGTTGCGTTGGCGCCGAACATCGACCCGGCACCGAGTCCCACGCTCGAGCCGTCGTTGCGGTCGATGTATCCGCCGCTGAGCGTCACCGTCGTGCCGACCGATTCCCGCGGCGGCTTGGTGATGATGTTGACCGCCCCGGTCATGGCGTTGGCGCCCCACACCGCGGACGCTGGCCCCCGCACCACCTCGATCTGCTCCACGTCGTCGAAGTTGGTCGGCAGCAGATCCCACATCACGAGGCCGAAGAAGTCAAGGTAGACGCTGCGTCCGTCCACCAGGACGAGCTGCGAGTTCGTCAGCGTGTTGCCGGGGCTGCGGCTGGTGACCTGCACGTCGCGGGCCGAGAGCTGGATCACGTTGACGCCCGGCGTCGCGCGCAGGAGGTCGCCGTAGTTCTGGGCCGGCGTGGTTTCAAGCGTGGCGGTGGAGATGACCGACATCGACACCGGCGCATCGATCAGCCGGACCTCGTTTCGCGATGCGGTCACGACCACCGTGTCACCGAAGCTGGCGAGCTGCAGCACGACCTCGGGCAGCACCACCACGCCGTCGGACACCACCACGTCATTGACCGTCGCATCAGAGAAGCCGGTCAGAGACACGGTCAGCGTGTAGGTGCCCGGAGCGATTCCGCCGGACAGCTCGAAGTCGCCCCGCTCGTCCGAATAGACGGTGCGCGGTACGCCGTCTCCTCGCAACGTCACGGTGGTGCCCGACAGCACCAGACCGGTCTGGTCAACGACGCTGCCGGTGACGCTTCCGGTCTGCGCCGATCCGGACGCCGGCCATGTGACGAGCAGGAAAAGGCACAAAATTCCAACGTGACGAATCATCAAGTAACCTCCACTAAGATTTCGGACGCATGCCAGATGTGGTCTCGTCATGAACTGGGCATCGCCGAGTGGCTTGAAGCTCTTGGCCCGGTCGCCGCGATACCGTATCACCCGGTCCGGCGTGACGGATTCGTTCTCCGGGAGGGGCGTGTCGCCTTTTTGGTTCCCCATCTCAAGGACGCTCTTGAGTCGCTTGAGCTCCTCGGCGCCGTCGAGCGCTTTGCTTCCCTCCGCGTAGTAGTCGAACCAAGGCAGTCCATTGTCCGTATAGGTCTTCGCGGTCGGCGGGGGTGTGGGAGGCTTCTCTCCGGTGATCGCTTCCCACACCAGTGAGTTGGCCATGTGCACGTAGCAGCGACTGCCCGCGGTTCTATCCCACTCGTCGATGCCGAAGGGATCCTCGAATATCTCCTGATTCATCCGCCCACCCGGGGCCAGCCCCATGTCAGCGCTCGGGGGGCTGAAGCAAACGTGGCCCTCTGATTCGCGCGCATACCCTCCGGCGGGGCGCTCTGGGAATCGGCGCTCGAACGCGTCTCGTCGCATGGGATGTACGAGGATTTGGAGCCCACCATACTCAGCCTTCCCGGTCACCTGTTCCTCGGCTGTGTATCCACCACCCAGTGGCATTGCCACGAATTGCCGAATGATGCCCTTGTCGACACAGAAGCCGTCGAGCCAAGGCTGTTCCGGGACGACCATGTAGTTTTGCGGGCTCGCGCCAAGGTCGTTCGTCCATGTCTTGCCCGTGACCGCGTCGATCTTTCCCGCAGCGACTTTCACCGCGAACGGGTACTCGGTGCCGTGCTTATCGACCCAGGTCCCGTCGAGTCCTATCCATAAGGCCTCGGACTGATACATCGGCAACAGCACACCCCCGTGGGTTACCCACGGAGACGGGACACGCGTCCCGAAGTCATCGACATGCTTGAGTGGAAAGGTTCCCAAGCCGGGAGGCAGGAAGTGCACCTCTCCGTCGTCAGGGATACGCAGGGTGCGCTGGAACTCGATGCGAAGTTGTGCCTCCGGATGGACTTCCGGAAACGAGAAGTTTAGACCGTCATCGATCAATTCCACCATTGAGTGTTCTCCTTTTCTTTACCAGTCTCCGTCACGTACCTCGCGAACGATTCGGAGGATCGCGTGGTCCGGCAAGCTCTTCAGCTCACGAATGATCTGCGCCATGAGGGTTGGCCGGCGACGGATGATGTCTTGAAGGTCCCGGGACACCTTCCCAGCCAGAGCCAGCAGTATGTCCGGGTCCTCGTCAAGGTCCTCAGCCAGCGCTCGAATCTTGGGCTCGGAGGGCGGGGCTTCATAGCCGCGCTCAACCTTGCTCAGATATGACGGTTGGACTCCGATTCGGGCAGCGACCCGACGGACTGAATACTGCGAGTCCTTCTCTCGTTTGGCCTCCCTCAGCTTTCGAACGTGAGTACCGAAGTTCGTCATACCGGTTAGTATATACTCAATACTATACTCCATGCAACGTTCCTTGGAGTGGCTCGGCGCTTGCCTGTCCGGCCGGAAGGCACATTGGCGCCCTCGGCCCGGTCGCAAACACAGACACTAAGCTGCTGATTTATGGGCTATTTCAAAAAGGCCGAGTTTTGGCACAGGACGGGATCAAGCGTGGGGAGAAGGCCAAGAGCGGCCAATTTCGCGACTTTCGCGACCATCTCTAGGGGGCTCAGGCAGAATTGAAGCCGCGCAGGCCATGGCGTCCTGTGACAAAACTCGGCCCTTTTGAAATAGACGATAAATCAGCAGCTTAGTGTCTGTGTTTGAGGTTCTTGAGTGCGCCCCGCAGGCGCGTATATCCCCACGTCGGGTTCGCCTGCGCTACGCGTACAATGAGCTCACGGATGTCCTTCGCCGTCGGAGGTCGGCCTGGGCTCCGGTTCTTGCTGCCATCGTACTTGGCTGCGATGAGGTAGCGGTACCAGCGCAGAAGCGTAGCGGGTGTGGCAGCGGACGCAATCTGGGCCAGCACCTCGCGGCCCAAAGCCTAAGCTGCTGATTTATGGTCTATTTCAAAAGGGCCGAGTTTTGGCACAGGACGGGGTTTCGAACGCGGACACCAAGCCGAACAACTTCATGGCGTTCATCTTTTCTATCGTTTCGGGTGTCAGCATCGGGACTCTCCTCCTTCGTAGTGATCCGCGCCTCGGATGTTCTCGTGCTCCTCTCGCGGTTTCGCTTCGGCGTCCGATTCGAGCACCACACGATCCAGACCAGCCGAGAGAATGTTTTTCACCGTGCGATAGCTGTAAGAGCTCAAAGCTTCCGCTCGTGCGCAAGCGGCCTCGAGAGCTGGGGCGGCATTTCCTCGCACATTTTCCATCGTGGCCCGGAGCACTCAAGCGCTGCACCGAGGGTCCGAAGATAAGGCGGCAGTCTGGTTTTTTGTGCTGTCCCGACATAAAAAGCCTGCGAAAAGAATCCAGATATGCCCCGCCAGATCGTTCAGAACGACACCGTCGTGCTCAGTGAGATCGTGCGCGGCGTCCAGGAATGCGCCCTGCCCCGCGATCGTGGCCAGGTAGGTCTTGTCGAGAAGGTTGTTCGCCAACCTTTTCGTGCTTCGTATATGTCAAAGGCCACCACCGTTTCGATCGTTCCGAACCTACGGAAGCAGCTTACGTTCTTTGTCGAGCGTAAGCAGGCGCCTCGGCGTACGGATAACGCCACACGGGTGCTGGCCTCAATGGACCGTTTGCCCGCTACTCTACATCATCAGAGCGGTCGGGATCGGCACGAAAGCCCAAGTGGGGCTATGATCGGTAGGACGTCTGGGTTGGACGTCTTGTAGATGGAGGTATTGCAGAAATGATGAGAAGCGGGAACCCCGCTCTGAGCGCCGCAACGTTCCAGAACCTGGCTCCCGCCGGGGCAACCACCATGGGCGGCAAGGTGATGACCTTGCAAGGGACGGTGAACAAGACCGGCATCTCGCTGCTCCTCTGCGTCATCAGCGCCGCGTGGACCTGGAACATGTATTTGACCAATCCGGGCGTGGTCATGCCCTTCTTGTTGGGAGGCGCCATCGGCGGCCTCATCGTCGCCCTGGTCACCGTCTTCAAGAAGACCTGGTCCCCGGTCACCGTACCCATCTACGCGCTTCTAGAAGGACTCTTCCTGGGTGCGATCTCCTCGATGTTCGAGCAGATGTACCCGGGGATCGTCATCCAGGCGGTGGGGCTCACGTTCGGCACGCTCTTCGCGCTTCTCTTCGCCTACAAGTCGGGCCTCATCAAGGCCACCGAGAACTTCAAGCTGGGGGTTTTTGCGGCCACCGGGGCCGTCGGTCTCATCTACCTCGTCAGCATCGTCCTTGGCTTTTTCGGCACAACCATTCCCTACATCCACGAAAGCGGGACGATCGGCATCCTTTTCAGCCTGGCCGTGGTGGTCATCGCCGCGCTCAATCTGGTGCTGGACTTCGATTTCATCGAGACCGGCGCCGAGCGGGGCGCGCCGAAGTACATGGAGTGGTACGGGGCCTTCGGACTGCTGGTCACCCTGATCTGGCTTTACCTTGAGATGCTGCGACTCCTTGCCAAATTGCACAGTCGCAAGTAGGCGGACGATCCCTTCGTCGCCCGTATGGTGCAAATAGTATGTCGAGCTCGACATCGGCCTGTGGAGGGTCGATGACCGGATCTGCGCGAAGCGAGGATTCGATGGGCCGCCAGCCGAGGTCCATGCCACGACGATACGAAACCCACGGGGCGGCTCGGACGGCACTCGAACGTGTTCTACTCAGGCAGCCGCACGATAGTAAATAACGAAGTAGGCCGCCGAGTCGCTCGCGGCACTCGACGCTGGGTTCATCCGCGTCCTGGGGGAAAATCGTCTAGCAAACGGTTGCCGAGACCCTGGTGATTCCTCTCATGCAGATAATGAATACCCTCATCGACGGCCGGAATCCGGCGGTGCCGTTTCTTGGTGCTCAAGAGTTGTTCGAGACACTGATCAACGGCCGCGCCCGTCCTCCCGCCGGCCTCGTCGCACTCTGCCTTCTCACCGGATGTGCCTCGCCAGTGGAGAATCCTCGCGAAGAGCTGGAACGCCGGGGCATCGAGCTGAACGCCGCGGCGTTCTACGCGCTCCTCGACGCCAACGACGCGGAAGCGGTAGCACGGCTTCTCGATGCCGGGCTTTCTCCGCCGCGACGCGCCCTTCGGCGAGCAAGCAGAGCGGGACACTGCCAGGTCGTTCAAGCCCTGCTCGAAAGCAGGTACGACGCAACCGGCATCCTTGGCACTGAGGCTCTGATGTGGGCTTCGGTGGGCGAGCACCACGAATGCTCGCAGCTCCTCCGCGCTGACGGCGCGGATCTTCTTGCTCGAGACGCTTCCGGCGAGAACCTGCTGACACGAGCTGCTGTCGGAGGAGACGCCGGGCTGCTCGGGATCATCGTCAGCGCCGGCGCAGATCCGAATGCGCCGAACCGAAATGGCGAAAGCGCGCTCATCGTTGCCTCCAGAGCCGGAAAAGCCGAACGCGTGAAACAGTTGCTGTCCCTCGGCGCCGACATCGATGCCGGGGATCCCGACGGATGGACGGCGCTGATGTTTGCTGTGAGGGCGCGTCGCGACGACATGGTTCAGAGACTCGTCGACGGTGGTGCCGCGGTGAATGCCTCGTCACGCACCGGCTGGACGCCATTGATGATGGCGGCACGCCACGGCCAGCTGGATACCGTGGAAATACTGCTCTCCGCGGATGCGGATCCGAACCTCACGAGCCAGGCGGGTCTCAGTCCACTCATCCGCGCCGCCCAGTCGGGTCACGCTGGTGTGGTGAAGGCTCTGCTGGAAGGGGGAGCGGAGCGGACGTTGCGTCTCGACGGTGTCGACGCGCTGTGGTGGGCTTTGGCCCTCGGGCACCGTCCGGTGGTCGCCCTCCTTGATGACGACGGGAGCGCCGGGCTAGCCAGCAGCGACTCCGCGGAACAGCATTGAGCCGACGCAATCTCTTCGCGCTGAAATTCGCCCTTCTAGCAGGTTCCGTCGTCTTCGCCCTCCTCCTGGTGGAGCTGGCGTTGCGATGGGTAGGCTACGACTACCAGCCCCTCGCGATCCACGCGAACAACGTGGACACGCGAGGCTCGCTTCTGTTCGACGAAAGCCACTTCGAGTACGACCCGAATCTCATCTGGCGACCGAAGCCGGGCTACAGGATTTTCAACCGGCAGGGGTTCCGGGGACCGGAGCTTCCAGCCCGGAAACCGGAGAATGCGTACTGGATCTTCGCTGTCGGTGACTCCAATACGCTGGGCTGGCGAGGGGAGGCTGGCGCCAACTGGCCGGGATCGCTTCATGCACTCCTGCGACGGGACTCCGATCGCTTCGAGGTCGTGAACGCCGGAGTCTGGGGCTACAGCACCTACCAGGGGCGATTGCGCCTCGAGGAGGTACTTGCTTACCGGCCCGACATGATACTCGTCAGTTTCGGCTCGAACGATCCGCATCTGGCCCGCGTGTCGGATCGAGAGTACGTCGAGTCGCTGTGGAGCATCCGGTTTCAGCGAATTCTCGAGCCCTTTCGTCTGGGGCAGTTGCTCAGCGGTTCCGCGATGCAGCTGAGGACGCTCTGGGGAGGCGCGCTGGGCCGTCGCGTCAGCCTCGAAGACTATCGGCAGAACCTGGAAGCGATGGTGCGGATGGCACGCGAGCAGAATGTGGAGATCGCCCTTCTCACGCGACCCTACATCGGGCCCGTGCCCCTCGTCGACCGATGGAAGACGTTCGCCACGAGCTACAACCAGGTGACGGCGGAGATCGCGGGGCGCCACGCGCTACCTCTCATCGACCTCTACCACGACTTCAAGGACCGTGAAGACTTCTTTCTGGACGAGTCGCACTTCACCAGGGAGGGGCACGAACGAGCGGCACGGATCGTTTACCGGCACCTGCTGCCGTTTTTCAGAGGGGAAGCGCGGTCCGTCAGATGATCGAATCCGCTCGACGACCGGCCTTCGCGTGAAGCTTCGGCGGTGGCTGGCGAGGGTATTGTCAAGTTGACGTTGAGCGAGCGAACCTATCGCGTCGAGCTGACTTCCTTTGCTCTCGTCATGCGGCACACGTTACCTCGTGCCAGACGATGAAAGCGCGGTCTCGTAGCTCCCGATGATGACGCGCTTGCAACAAATGCCGTCCGACGCGAAAGAGGTTTTGCACGAGTCCATGCACGGTCAAGAATCGTTGCGCCTGTCCCGGAGTCTTAAACTTCCGCATCTGTCGTTCCCGTTGTCGCGTCGGCTCGTGCGAGACTTCGGCTAGGTTGTTTCTGTACTGGTCAGTGTCGTGGACGACGGACGGCATGACCTCGCGGTGAGCGGCGCTGTAGCTTCTCAGTTTGTCGGTGACCAGCCGCCAGGGCGGGCGGCCTTGCCCCTTCAACAGCTTGCGGAAGAATCGTTTGGCGGCTTTCTGATCACGGCGAGGCTGGACGAGGATATCAATCACATCACCATCTTGGTCTACCGCGCGTCAGAGGTATTGGCGTTCGCCTTGTATCTTTATGAAGACCTCGTCCAGGTGCCACGTGTCACCAAGACGACCTTGCCGACGCTTCAGTCGCCGAGCGTATGCCGGCCCGAACTTGATGCACCAAAGTCGGACCGCTTCGTAAGAAACCGTGATGCCTCGCTGAGCGAGCAGCTCTTCTACGTTTCGAAAGCTCACGCAGAATCGGTGGTAGAGCCAGACGGCGTGGCTGATGATTTCCGGTGGAAATCGATAGCCGTGGTAGCTTGGCGCATCGGTCTTCATTGGCCCATTCTGTCAGTCACCAGCTCAATTTGACAATACCCCCTTGAGGAAACTTCCCGCAAGCCTTCGAGGGCGACTATTTCTTCGGCGACAACGTTACTCGAGAGCTGTTCCGGATGGTCCTCGACGTTTTCCGAGTCAGTGTTCCTCGGATTCGCTCATCTCTCGGAGCCCGGCGTTGCCTCCCCTTTGAAAAACGGCTGCAGGTGCCGATAGACGATCCGTGCCGCTCGATCGTGCCCCTCGGCGGTGAAGTGCGACTCATCCTGGAAAAAACTCTTTCTATCTTTGAAGTTTGTGGTAGAGGTCGATGAGAGGTAGCGCGTGCCGATCGGCGATCTCTGCCGTCGCCTCGTTGTAGGTCGGGGCGAACGTCTTCCATCGGTCGACGAGGGGCACGGGCCCGACGTAGGGTCGTGTGAGTAGGACGGAGATCTCACCGCAATTATAATAGCCGAGCATGTTCGATCGCGTGGAGCAGCTCTGGTGGCGCATCAAGAACGCTCTCGGGAGGACCTTTCCGAGCCTCAAGACATCGGTCGTCGCCTGGAAGTCGTGGCGATCGGACGCCCCGGCCCACTTCCGACTTCACGGCTCCTTGGTCTCCGCCGGGCCCGCTCCCGTAAAGGACCGGCCGCATGAGGAGATCGAGGCCATCAATCGCAGCTCGGAGAGTTACTTCGAGAAAGCGGAGAGCCGCGAGTTTTGGCTCAATCGCCCGTTCTCGTTTCAGCCCACCGCGGGAAAGTACCTCTGGCGTTTCGGTCTTCTGATCTCGGCCCTCGATATCCGACCCGGAGATCGAGTGCTCGACTTCGGCTGCGGAACGGGCTGGACTTCACTGATGCTGGCACGCATCGGCGCAGAGGTGGTGGGCATGGACATCGCGCCCGCTGCTCTGGAGATCGCTCGCGAGGCCGCCGAGCGTGAGCTCGCGCCGCGGTACCGCGAGCAGCTGCAATTCTCTGCCTATTCGGGAGGACGCATCGCGGCTGATGACGAGTATTTCGATCACGTCGTGGTGTTCGATGCCTTTCACCACTTTCCGAACCCCATGGAGCTGCTGCGCGAGTTCCATCGCGTGCTGGGACCGCTCGGCCGGTTCGGCTTCTCCGAGCCGGGCGTTGGACACGCCGAGACGGAAAGCTCGATTGCCGAACGAGAGCACGGCGTGCTCGAAGAGGACGTCGACCTCGAGCAGCTCTTCCGGAGCGGCAAGGCGGCCGGTTTTCAGGGGCTCGACCTCCCGGTTCCTGCCCTCGAGCCCGAGATCCTGACGCTTCCCATGGAGAGGATGCGGTGGTACCTCCGGGGACTCCCGTGGCTCGTCCCCTCCTACCTGACGAGGAGTGCCGTTCTTCGCGGCCCGATTGGTATCTTTCGCAAGGGACCCTACGCCGTTTCGTCTCTCCACCCTCGACACTACATGGCAAGCATCCGTCCGAAAAGAGATGCGTTGAGCGTTCGTGCCGCTGAAGACTTCACGATCGTCGCGACGGTCGTGAACCGCTGCGATACGGTCTACCTCAAAGAAGGTCGGCGCGGCATCGGCTACGTGCGTCTCGGAGCCCACCTTCTCGAGGCTGACGGACGGCTCATCGAGATGGACTATGGGCGCGCCAGCCTGTCCGAAGACCTTCCACGCGGCGCTCGCGCTCGCATGGAGCTCCAGCTGAAAGCCCCGTCGGAGCCGGGAAGCTACGTCGTTCGTCTCGACATGGTCAACGAGGGGATCTGCTGGTTCGCCGAAAAAGGTTCGAAAGTGGCGGACGTGACGCTTAACGTCGCGTGAGCGCGACTTCGAGCTAACATAGCCCGCCGTGCCGACCATCGAGCATCCCGCACAGGACGACGCGATATCCCGACTGGAAAACGCCGGGTTGTCCGACATCGTTCATCTGTTCCGCGTCGCGCGTCGCGGAGACTGGAGGACTCGCGTCGTCACGCTCTCCCGGCTGGGCCGACTCGTTCGCGAGGATCCCAGCGCGCTCCGGTTCAGTCCGTTCCGCTACTACGTGGCGAGGCGCGTGCCCTTCCTTCAGCGGCGGTTTCCGAGCGTCGGGCCCCGGGGCGCTTACGTTCGCGGCACGATGGAGAATCTGGTCAAGGACCCGGTGTGGATGGTGCGCCTCGCATCCGCGCTTGCTCTGGGCGAGTGCAAGGCGGCGAAGAACACCGAAGTGCTTCGAGACCTCTTGCAGGACCCCTATCGCCCGGTCCGGATCGGCGCGGCGGCCGCGATTTGGGCGAGCGGCGGAGAGGTCGAGGCCGAGCCCCCTTCGCTCCTCGACACCCCGGAGGTCACGCCGAAACAGATCGGAGATCTTCACGATTCCATCGACTGGTTGACTCGGCTCGCGGGAGCATACGCCGGGGTTCTGTCCTCGTGGAAGCGTCATGAGGGCGCCCCCGGCAGTGACAATCCCGTCGATTGGGCGCAGTTTCTCGCCGGGCCGCTGGGCGAGCGACCCACGGACACACGCCACGCGGAGATCCAGCGCTACGTCCATGAGAAGACGACGCATTACAACTTCACCAAGCCTTTCACACGGGTCAATCGCGAGCAGAACGCGAAGATGCTCCATAGCTTCCTGGTGGTTGCCGAGCATCTGCGGATTCCACTCGGCGCCAAGGTCGTCGATCTCGCCGGGGGGGCGGGATGGGTGAGCGAGCTGCTGGCGAAGTTCGGCTATCGCCCCATCACCACCGACATCGCGATGTCCCTTCTGCGCGTGGGGAAGGATCGTTTCACGCGGGAGCACCTCTCGTTCTGGCCAGTGGGTGCGGACATGACGCACCTGCCCTTCGGCTCTGCCTCGGTGGACGCGGTCGTGGTGGTCGATGCCCTCCATCATTCCACCGACGTGCGGACGGTGTTCCACGAAGCGTTCCGTATTCTTGCAGACGGTGGCATGTTCCTGATGGCGGAGGCAGGTGAGGGGCATTCCGAGACCGAAGACTCGAGAGCGGAGGCTCGATTCGGGATTCGCGAGGGTGAGATCCATCTGCCCGACGCCGTTCGCTACGCGGAGGATGCGGGGTTCGACAACGTCATCATCGTGCCGCACTACTTTCCCACCGTCGGTATCACGCTCCGGGAGCTGCAGAAGGCGACGACGTCGCGCTCCGAACGGCTTACCATCTGGCGAGACGGCGAGCGTTTGTTTTTCGACGAGCTTGTCATGCAGTCCATTCGCACACACCCGATTCTCGTCTGCCGCAAGGGCCAACGGGCGCTCGACTCCCGCATGCCGCGCGCGTTGCGCGCCAGGATGGAGCCCAGGCTCAGTCGGGAGGGCCTGCGCCTTCACGGCGCGGTCGAAGTCTGGAACCGCGGTGACACGCTATGGCTGGCCGGTGGTGACGAGCCGGGCCGGGTCCGGCTGGGCCTGCAGCTCTTCGGCCCCGACCGCAGTCTTTTGAACATGGATTTCCATCGCGTTCAGCTGCCGAACGATGTGCCCCCGGGCGGGCGCGCGGAGCTCCCGGTCGATGTTGCGCTTCCCGAGGACGTCTCCTATGTCGTGAAGCTGGATCTGGTCGACGAGCACATCTGCTGGTTCGAGGACGAGGGCAACGATCCCGTCTACCTTGCGATCTGAGACTCAACGACTTTCCGGTACCGCCTCCATCAAGAGCGCTAACGCGTTTTCGAGCCCTGCGTTGCCGGGCGAGCACAGCGGTAACCGAATACGTAGTGCACTATCACGCAGAACGGAACCACCAAGGTCTCGGCAACGAGTTCATCACACCTCTGCCGGCAAGCGCGAATGACGCTGGCCCCATCGTGTCGCGAGAGCGACTCGGGGGCATTCTCAACTGCTACTACCGTGCCGCGTAGATTGTCTCCGGCGACGGTAGCCCCTCGGTGGGCTCGACCGACGTAGCGTGGAAACAGCTTCAGGAACACGCTTCGATATTCGCTCTCCACTAGGTGGTCATCTGCATGGTGACGACCCGCCCGCCCAAGACGATTGTAAAGCCTACGGCCCTTGGCCCGGTCGCAAACACAGACACTAAGCTGTTGATTTATCGGCTATTTCAAAAGGGCTGAGTTTTGGCACAGGACGACCGGTCGGCCCTGTCACATGAACTTAGAACGGCACTCGACCGTAACGTGTTGGTGCTGCCAGACCTCTGGTTGGAGGAAGCAGACTGTCACAAGCCGATCCCGAGTGTCTGGCAACCGGTTTTCGATGTATTGGCGCAGGCGACGAATCGAGAGCGATGTCCGTATTACAACAGCTCGAACGAGTGGACCGGCGGATCCACCTAGTGTTGCGATTCCAACACTTGTTTCCCACGGTTGACCTTTTCGATGATAGAACCGGCCCGACGCGGTCCAGACGAAGGTCTACCTCGCCGGTGAGAACCGTTTGTTCGCGAACGACGGCAGTGGGGGTTTCAGCCCGACCGGCGACGTGGGGCTTACCGGGATCGGCACGGATGCGCGTTCCGCGGTCTTCGCCGATATGAACAACGACGGTCGGCTGGACCTGCTCATCGTCAGCAAGCAGGGTACCAATACCTTTTTCTTGAACGAGGGCGGCGGGTCCGGCTGGTTGAAGGTGTCGCTGCGCGCGCCCAACGGCGAGGCGGGCGCCATTGGTGCGCGGCTGAGCCTCTATCAGGCAGGCCAGCTCGGTGAGCCGGCCGGGCTGATCGGCTATCGTGTGGTCCAGGCCTCGAACGGATATTGCAGTCAGGATCCAGCGGTGCAGCACTTCGGCGTGGACCCCGCGGCGACGTTCGATCTGCGGGTCGACTTTGCCAACGGCGCGAGTCGCACCGTCACCGGAATCCAGCCGGGCCAGATCGTCCAGATCGGCCCGGAGTAGATCGGTCTAGAGTGTGCTTCAGAAATCAAAGACGAACCACGAAGTACACGAAGAACACGAAGCAAATCCTTCATGAACCCGACTCGGGAACTTCACTTGTGATCGCGCGCGAACGAAGAGTGAGCGCGCGATGATGCACTAATGACGCGAGGGTGCCTCCGACGTCAGGCCTGAAGAGCGGAGCGGGTGGCTGCACCGAACGAAGGGCCGGAGCCTCTCGTGGACGATCCGTGCCGCTTCCCGGTGGCCCTCTTCCGTGAAGTGGGACTCATCGCCAAAGAGCATGCCCTTGTTCCGGAAAAGGGAATACAAGTCGACCGCCAGCACGTCTTGCTGCTCGGCGACCTCGACAGTGGCACGATTGTATTCGTGCCCGAAGTTCTTCCACCAGTACGGGTCGTTGATGCCCCCGACGTAGGGTCGGGTCAAGAGGACGATGGTGATATCCTCTGTTCGTGCCCGCGCAATGATCCTGTTCAGGTTTGCGCGATAGGCAGACAAGCCGACACGCGGTTTGAGCCTGACCGCCCGCTTGGCCGAGAACCTGTCGACGGTCGCCAGAATCAAATGCCCCAGTCTGAACCGATCCAGGGTTCGGTCGAGCCCGGATGTCTTTATCGGACGGCTGGCAAACTCCTCGTCGGAGACGGTCACCCGGTGGGCATCGTTGGAGCCGAAACTGATCAGAACCATGTCGGGCTCGTACTCCAGCACTTCCTCGAACCTGGCCACACCCTGGAAAGACGTGTACCCCCAGACTCCGGCATTCACCACGGTGACGTTGTCGTCTGATTCCTGGAAGAGCTCGTTCACGTACTTGGGCCAGTTCGGCCCGCCGGTGTCGGGCCAGCCAAGGGTATTGGAGTCTCCGACAGTGAAGATCCTGAAGGCATCGGGCTCCTTGGGATCAGAGACGACCGGTCCTCGAAAGCCCTGAGCGTTGAAAACCGAGTGGCTCTTCCGGGGCCGCCACATGAGGTCCGGATCGTGTATGAAAGTATCGGTCTCGAATATGTGATACTCCCTCGCGTCGTTCTTGTCCGCGATTTTCACCTCCATCGGCGAGTAGTGGTATCCCACGGCCCTCAGGAGCAACTCCATCAGAAGCCCGGCTACCAGCGAGGAACCGATGAGCAGACCCAGCTTCCCGATGGTTTTCATTGGTTCTGACCTGTCTGGTGTCGATCCCGTCTCAAGTTCTCAATGCGCGGCGGCTTGAAGGACCTGGGCGGTCTCGGAATGTCCGTTGGCGGCCGCCCAGGCTCGAGCATCCATACCGTGGACCTTGCGAGTCACGTCGGCTCCCGAGCGAATGAGAAGCCTTACCACGTCGGTGTGTCCCCGTTGAGCGGCGCGAATCAGCGCCGTCTGTCCTGATTTGCTGACGACATTCACGTCCGCTCCAGCATCCACGAGGGCACTTGCCACCTCGTGGTGGCCCTCGCGGGCAGCCCACATCAAGGGCGTCCACCCGAGTGTACTGACAGCGTTCACGTCGGCTCGGGCCTCGATGAGGGACTCGACAATCTCGACGGCACCACTCTCCGTAGCCAGCATGATTGGAGTCCACCCGTCCATGTCACGGGTGTTGACGCCGGCGCCTGCCTCGATCAGGAGGTGCGCCGCCTCCAGGTGTCCTCCGCGAGCCGCCAGCATCAACGGCGTCACCCCTGTGTTGGTCGCCGCGTTGACGTTCGCACCTGCCTGGATGAGCGCGCGGATCGCCGCCAGCCGTCTTTGCGCCGCCGCCCGGATGATGGCGGTCTCACCGTAGGAAGTCGTCGACTCGAGGCGCGTCCCCGCGTCGAGGAGAACGTGGGCGGATTCCCGCTTCCCCCGTACCCTGGCCCATCCCAGGGCCGTAGCGGCCAGAAGGCTCCTGGCATCGGTGCGCTCGAGGAGAAGCTTCAAGATCTCCGAATGTCCCTGCCGTGCAGCTGCTACGAGTGCGAGCTCTGCCTGGTATCCCGCGTCGAGGAACAGGCGAACCGGGTCGATGTCGCCACTCCGGACGGTGCGGATGTAAGAAGCCTGGGTCACGCCGATCCCGGCAGCCTCCAATTCCGAAGCTGCCCTGCCCTGAACGGTATCCCTCGGGCGCTGGGCGAAGAGAGGGATCTGGGTGCACATGCCCAGAAGAAGAAACATCACCAGCCAGCGGATCCTGCGCGTCATCAGATGGCCGGAATCATAGGTCGGGGCGGCGTGCGAGGTCGAATGCATCTAGGTGGGTATTGTCAAGTTGAGGTCTCAAGCTCGAAGCGGGCCGCTAGATGATGGGGCTTGAGCGCACGGCGTTGCCAACATCTTGGGGTCGGGTCGGCCCTGAATGCCTCAACTTGACAATACCCCCCAGATGCCCGTGAGATCAACGTGTACGTCATGCGGCTGTTCCGGTGCGGTTCGAAGCGAGAAGCCGAGGCTACCGTCAACCGGCTGGATCCGCTCGTAGCACTCGGTGCACCATTCGAGACCGAATGCCCGGGGCCGCTTCCGGCACTCCACGCACGGCCGCCGCTGCCGGGACGGACTCGATGGACCGGGTTTGTTCTGCATGTCCGTTCACGTAGTCGGGTACGGCACCGATGTCAGACTGCCGTGCGCTCACCGGAGTTGGCTACCGTCGCCGCCGCTCGGCAGTCTAGCACGGTCCACGGCCGTAGCAATCATAGTGCGGAAGTATAGAAAGCTGGCCACGTGTGCGCCGCTGGCTGTTCGCCGAACAGTTGGGGTGCTTCCGCAATCAAGTGTTGGCCGCTGCCGCGCGGTTCCCCCGCTGATGCCTAGGGTGCCGACTATAATAGTGATGAAGGACACGCAACCGACCTCGCTTCGCCCAACAGGGATCCCAACCCGCTGACCCGGGTCTCGTGCTGGGCGTGCCGGCCAAGGTCGCGGGCCCGTGTGCAGAGGCGCCTGCTTACAAGTTTTTGGAATTGCGGGTTTTGAGTTTGTTTGTGTTTTTGGACACAAGGCGATCGTAAAGCCTACGGCCCTTGGCCCGGTCGCAAACACAGACACTAAGCTGCTGATTGATGGTCTATTTCAAAAGGGCCGAGTTTTGGCACAGGACGGGGGGGCTGGTGCGGGCGAGAGGCCATGGTCCCCAAGCCTGACACAGCCTGGTAGGGTGCTTCGCCTAATCCAGAAGGACCGCGTGACGCGACAACGGATGGGCCGGTCGTATCTTTATTGCTCGAGCAATGCCTCCGTGCGTAGACGCCAGCTTGTAGCCCGTGAGGCAAAGCTGGGCGACGCGGCATTGCAGGTGCTCAGCGGGCCCGATGAGGTTGCCGATGAGGTCAAAGCCGCTGTGGTGTTGTTCGCTGCATTGCTCGACGAGCGGCAACGACGGCTATTTGCGGGTGTGGAAGCGCTTCAGTTTGGACGTAGCGCAGACGGGTGGATTGCCGATCTGCTTGGCATCCATCGTCAGACCGTTGCCAAAGGACGGCGCGAACTGCTCGACAAAAATATCGCCTTCAATCGTATCCGAAAGGAGGGTGCTGGCCGCCCGCGCGTGGAAAAAAAACACCGGAAGTCATTGCGGAGATCAAGCAGCTGATGAAGTACGAAACGGCTGGTGAGCCTATCGGCGCCTGAAGTGGACGCGCAAGACGACAAAGAAGATCGCCAGCGCACTCGCTAAGCGTGGAATTGAGGTGAGTCGAAACACCGTGGGCAGACTCCTCAAACAACTGGACTTCCGGTTGCGTGTCAATCATAAGAAACGCTCGACGGCGTCTCCACGTGAGCACGACAGGCAATTCCGACTCATTCGCGGTCGTCGGAACGAATTCATCCGCCAAGGGGACCCCATCGTCAGCGTAGACACCAAGAAGAGGGAACTGGTAGAGCAACTTCCGCAATGCGGGCATGGCCTGGAAGCAAGAGGCGATACATACTTTGGCCACTGATTTTCGTTCAGACGCCAAAGGCGTCGCCATTCCCTATGGTCTCTACGACCCTGTTGCAAACCGTGGCCTTGTTGTCGTCGGAACGTCGCGAGAAACTCCCACGTTCGCCGTCGATGGTGTCGTCACGTGGTGGCAACACGAAGGCCAAAAACGCTACCAGCAGAGCAAACGCCTTCTGATTCTCGCCGATGGTGGCGGCGGTAACCGCCCAAGCTCTCGTGTTTGGCGCGCGCACCTTCAGAAAAAACTCTGCGCTAGATATGGCTTAACCGTCACGGTATGCCATTACCCGCCCGGGGCATCAAAATGGAATCCGGTCGAGCATTCTCTGTTCAACCACATCAGTCGCAACTGGGGAAGGTGAACCGCTCGAAAGTTTTGAGAAAATGCTAAAGTTCATTCGAACAACAACAACCGACATGGGCCTGAGGGTGCGGGCCGTTCTCAACACCAAGACCTATCCCACCGGCGCCAAGATCTCCGATGAAAGGATGAAGTCTCTATCCATACGGAAAGGAAGGGCGCTCCCACAATGGAACTACACCATCAGGCCAAGAAGAATGTCGAAATAATTCTTGGGCGACTCCTTAGGACGAAGTCACGAGTAAATTCGAATCCGTGCCTGTTAAGCGATTCGAGCAACGCTTCGAGTTCATCAGTGGCCGTATCCCAACCCGTTCTGTGCCAAAGCTCGGCCCAGCCGGCATCGACGAAAGAACTGCGCCTCTCGAAATCGGGATCAAACTCCGCCCGCGAAAGGGTTACATGACGGCCGCCAACATTTAACTGCGGAAACACTCATCGGTGGCGTCGTCGGGTCGACCGGCGCGAAGCAACGACCGATCATGGCAGGTCTAAACCGCGCAATCAACACTGGATCGACTTTTTGCGGAGCACAGGTGTGCACGAGTGAACTCCTGAGGATTTGAGTAGCGGAACTTGCGCCCGAGTGCATCTGAACGTAGGCGTGCGCATCTCTGGTTCGGACAGATTCGGATAAGGAGCTACCAGCGCCCAGCCGTGATAGTCTTCATACTGAACCGAAGAAGAAGAGGTGGCATGAGATGGATACTGGCTCTTGCGTGCGCGCTGGCTGCCGTGGGCTGTAGCGGGAACACGCGAGTGGAGCCCTTTTTGGGGAACTCGGCGGAATCAGAAAAGGAGTGAGCGGTGTTCGGGCTACCTTTGGGTGGGTTTATTGGTCTCATTCTTCTCGCAATCTTTTTCCTCAACTGGATCAAGGTTCTCAACGAGTACGAGCGAGGAGTCATCTTTCGCTTGGGGAAGCTCCTGCCCTACCCGAAGGGGCCGGGCCTCATTCTCGTCTTCAGTCCCATCGACCGCATGGTGAAGATGAGTCTTCGCCTGGTCGCGCTCGACGTTCCGCCCCAGGATGTGATCACGCGCGACAACGTTTCGGTGAATGTGAACGCGGTGATTTTTTTCCGCGTCGTTCACCCGATCAAAGCGGTGGTCGAGGTGGAGAACTTTCTCCATGCGACTTCTCAGCTTGCGCAAACGACGCTCCGCAGCGTCCTCGGTCAAGTGGAGCTCGATGGTCTCCTATCCGAACGGGAGCGGCTCAACATGCAGCTCCAGGATATCCTAGACAAACACACCGACCCGTGGGGCATCAAAGTCACCTCCGTGGAGGTCAAGCACGTCGATCTGCCGGCCGAAATGACGCGCGCGCTGGCCAAGCAGGCGGAGGCGGAACGGGAGAAGCGAGCCAAGATCATCCACGCCGACGGTGAGTTCGAAGCCTCTGATAAGTTGGCGGCGGCGGCGAAGATCGTCGGCCAACACCCGATGGGGATCCAGCTACGCTATCTACAGACTCTTACCGAAATCGCAACCGAAAAGAACTCGACGGTCATATTCCCACTTCCGATCGAGCTGATGCAGGAGTTCTTGAATCGGGCCAAGGGTGGCTCTTCGTAAGGGGGACGTTGTCGGAAGTTGGCCTCGTCTAATGACATGACGATGCAGGACGAGGAACTCAGCATACGGGGCTCTCTCTCGGAGTCTAGCCTCCACAAGGTGTCTCGACCGCTTCGTACCTCTCAGTGAGCGACACCTGCGCACAGCGGTAACCGAATACGTATTCACCGAGGCGGTACGTGGGCTGTTGAGAGATTCAGGCGTGAAGCCCCTTCGCCTTCCCGCTAATAGTCCGAATCTGAACGCATATGCGGAAAGATTCGTTCTCTCCATACGTCGAGAGTGTCTCGATCGCTTCGTACCTCTCAGTGAGCGACACCTGCGCACAGCGGTAACCGAATACGTAGTGCACTATCACACCGAACGGAACCACCAAGGTCTCGGCAACGAGCTCATCACACCTCTGCCGGCAAGCGCGAATGACACTGGCCCCATCGTGTCGCGAGAGCGACTTGGGGGCATTCTCAACTACTACTGCCGTGCCGCGTAGATGGTCGCCGGCGACGGTAGCCCCTCGGCGGGCTCGACCGGCGTAGCGTGGAAACAGCTTCAGGAACACGCTTCGATATTCGCTCTCGACTAGGTGGTCATCTGCATGGTGACGACCCGCCCGCCCAAGACGATTGTAAAGCCCACGGCCCTTGGCCCGGTCGCAAACACAGACACTAAGTTGCTGATTTATGGCCTATTTCAAAAGGGCCGAGTTTTGGCACAGGACGGGATACTCGACGCGGACATCCGTGGATTCTTCGATGCCATCGACCACGGATGGCTGATGAAAGTCGTCGAGCATCGAACACTGCACCCGTATCCCGAACAGCGACTGCGCGTCATGACCTGAGGTAGGAGCCCAGTGCGTTAGCAGCGCTCGCTGGGATCTGTGCGGGGGGCCGCCCGTAAGGGCGGTCCCTACCGCGAAGCTACAGGTGTCCGTCCACCAGTGCGCAATGTCATCTCGGTATTCAGTCAGCGCCTGTAGCGTCTTCTGTCCAGCCACAATTTCGTCGTCTTCGCTGATATTTCCCTCGTAGGCAAGGTGCTTTCCGGCCTCGACCAACGATTGCCATAAACTTTGGTCAATCCAGATCCGCGAACACCGGTGCGTGATCAGACGCAGTGTGGCCTTCCTTCTTCTTGCGGTACTCGCGATCGATCTCCACGCGGCGCACCCGCGAGACCACGGCGGGGGTACCCAGCAGCAGGTCGATGCGCAGCCCCAGACCGCGATGAAAGGAACCGCCCCGGTAGTCCCACCAGGAGAACCTTTGTTCCTCCGGGTGCAGATGGCGAAACAGGTCCGTGAGCCCCAGGCCGAGGAGGGACCGGTACCGGGATCGCTCGTCGGTCGTGCAAAAGATTGAACCGTCAGCCGCGGTGCCCTGCCAGCAGTCCAGTGCCGCAGGCACGATATTGAAATCCCCGCCGATGACGAACGCGGCATCTCGGTCGACGTCGGAGAGGTGGTCGCACAACGCTTCGAGCCAAGCGAGCTTCAGGGGAAAGTCTGGATGGTTGAGGGTCTTGCCGTTTGGGCAGTATAGCGTGGCGAAGTGGAGACCGGAGACTCGCACGCGGAGCAGGCGCGCTCCGTCGTTCTCGCGGCCGGGCAACCCCCGCGTCTCCGCCTCCGCCGGCGTGCGGCTGAGCACCGCCACGCCGTTCCATCCCTTCTGGCCGTGGACGACGGCATGATAGCCGAGTGCCCGGAAGTCGTCGTGCGGGAAGTCCTCGTCGCTCACCTTCACTTCCTGCAGACCTAGCACGTCGGGCGCGCGGCTCTTCAGCCAATGCGCGATGAAATCCATGCGCGCCCGCAGGCCGTTGACATTCCAGGTTGCGATACGCATGGCCTGACAGTATCGCACTTCCACCGGCACCTGTACCCGCTGTTCGCCGCGGAACGCGGGCGCATACTCGGCTGGTCCAAATACTCGAACGCCCAAGCGGGTCAGCAGTTTGCACCTTCCCAAAGGCCCGAGGTGGTGAGTTCGTTCGTATTTTCGGACACGACGCGTTCTCGAAATTCGCAGAGACCAGCCGACACGGCACAGGCCTCTAAGCTGCTGATTGATGGTCTATTTAGAAAGGGCCGAGTTTTGGCACACGACGGGATGAGGCAGGTGGCAAGAAACCTCACGGACATGTGGGATGGTTTCCTCCTTGGCAAGCGATACCTCATCCACGACCGGGACCCGCTATTCACCGAGGCGGTACGTGGGCTGTTGAGAGATTCAGGCGTGAAGCCCCTCCGCCTTCCTGCCAGTAGTCCGAATCTGAACGCATACGCGGAAAGATTCGTTCTCTCCATACGTCGAGAGTGTCTCGACCGCTTCGTACCTCTCAGTGAGCGACACCTGCGGACAGCGGTAACGGAATACGTAGTGCACTATCACACAGAACGGAACCACCAAGATCTCGGCAACGAGCTCATCACACCTCTGCCGACAAGCGCGAATGACGCTGGCCCCATCGTGTCGCGAGAGCGACTTGGGGGCATTCTCAACTACTACTGCCGTACCGCGTAGATTGTCGCCGGCGACGGTAGCCCCTCGGTGGGCTCGACCGGCGTAGCGTGGAAACAGCTTCAGGAACACGCTTCGATATTCGCTCTCGACTAGGTGGTCATCTGCATGGTGACGACCCGTCCGCCCAAGACGATTGTAGAGCCTCCAGTCCTTGGCCCAGTCGCAAACACAGACACTAAGCTGTTGATTTATCGGCTATTTCAAAAGTGCCGAGTTTTGGCACAGGACGGGATCCGTGGCGAACTACAAGGCTAGAATTTTCTCAATCGAGCCGACATGCGTGTCCGCTAATGCGTCAATTTTCGCGTATTGCATCGGTACGACACCACTACAAACAAGACAGGAAACAATCTGAGGCCGCTGAATGTTGGTAACCCGCTGAAGCTGTTCTTGGTTTTCCTGGAGCAGCGAGACTCGGTTGAGATGTTTCTTGAGCCTGTCCGCGTCTCCGTCGACTTCGACACCTTGGTAGTCAGAAAGCAATGCAGCGATCTCTGAATAGTTGCGCGCCTGGGAAAGATCTTTGCACTCGATTACCAGCACCTGGTTCCGATCCGACCTCCAAGCAAGTACATCAATATCCCCCCAATCCCGCTTCATATTGCGATTAAGGAGTTCTGGAAGTCCCGCAATGCCTTTATCCTCTAAAGCGTCTATGATTTTGCGCGCTTCGTTCAAGTCGAAGCCCATCTCAGTCTTCCAGATATCCCAAAACTCATCACTTATTTTCCCTCGAGCATCAGGTACGATTTCGGGATTTTCATAGTTTTTCTTTTGCAGTGGAGCATGGGTAATGAATCTGTCACCCACTATGCGGGACAACATCGGTTCAACTACCAATTCGCCAAATTCATCACGAAAGAGAATGTCACCCAATGGAGAGATCTTTATTTCTGGGGCAAGCGCATTGTAGTAAATCGCATCAGACAGGCCGCCAATACTGACAACAAGTGCGGCGCGGGCGATCAGTTTGCTCATTTCGATGCTGGATAACTTGGCGGCACCTTCCGAAGGGCAGGCACACAAAGCAATTTCGCTCAGGATGCGACTCGCAATGGCGGCACCGGCAAACTTCGACATCTGCTCGACAACGCGATCAACGGTTCCTGGAACCCGCCCATGCAGACCGAGAATGGCGGCCGATGTTAGCTTCCAATTATCTTCCTCGGCCCTTGCCTTCTCGCAATTGGCCACAAGCCGCTTGAGTGTTGAAAGTCGATCGAAAGTTGAAAGCGTATCGATGATTTCGTCCAATAAGACATCGACGATCTTCGCTAGAAGGTTGGTGCATACCTCCGGTCCTTCGAACCTATTACCTTGATCTTTGCCAATAACATGCCAACCCATCCCAATCTTGGCGGCAGCATAGTCAATGAGATCTATCGGGATAAGTTCCTTGGGTAGTGTATCCCGAACATGATCGGTGAATTTCTGGGCATGGAAAAAGTGAAAGCTGCGTGCTTCGTTGTTTTGAACGACACGAGCCTCAATTGCCTCGGCTTCGCCATCACCGTTCTCCACACCGAGAAGATGTAGGAAGGCTCTCACGAGATTTCGAACGAATAGGCGTTCGGCGACGTTTTCAGCGATGAGAAAGCCACTCAAAAAACCGACCCCGAAAACCGCTTTGCAGGCGTTTGGTTCGCTATGTGCCTCGATTGTGCAGAGCGGGATGAGTTCGTCTTGCGTCGGCTTTCCGTCTACCTCCTTGGGCGGGTCGACATCCCGGAACTCAACACAAACTTTGAGAGTGAGTGTCTCCGTCGCACCTTCAGCGTGCGCATCAAGCGCAGCGCCGATGCGATGCAGCCATTCATTCGCCATTTTCCAAAGCTGATACTCGACCTCTTTTGGGGTGATGTTTGGTGTGGCGATAGAGATCCAAAGGCGAAGCGCCCCCTCGTAAACGGATGTAAGAATTTTGCTGCGCAAGTCATCCAAAGAGATATAAACGCTGCTGCTCTCATTGTGAGAGAACGAATTGGCTAACGCACGTTGGACATCGTGCCATGTCCCTGCATTGTCAAACGTGCGGTGGCGGTCGTAACTCCGATGAACATCAGCTCGTACGTCCCTCAATAGGTTAAGCGGTAGATTGAGCATCAATGGTCGCTCGGGGGAAACCTCGTCGTCTGGGAGTTCTGCGTGTGGCACAAAATGGCCGTCATTGCTGCGTACCCAGCCGATCAGGTTCAGGATACCGTTAGGGTTTACGATCTTCACACCAGCTTTCGTCACGGCCTCCAGTCCATCTTGAATGCGCCAAAAGTAGCTGGGGCTCATATCGCCCAACCAGCTCAGTCGTAGGAGGTCCGCTGCAGACATGCTTTGGAACCGCCATTTAGGATGATTCAAAGCGATGCTTTGAATGGCACCGCCCTTGCCCCAACCGCAGCCAACGAGGATGACCAAGCCCTCCTTAAAGTCGGGCTGCTCCGCTAATTTTGCGATAATGTTGTCGATCGATTTTTGCAGCGTTTCGAAAAGAGTGTCTTCTACTTGATAGTTGGTTTTGAAACCTCCATTAGCGTGCGTTTGGACCGATGGCAGAAAGATGTGATAGGAGATGTTGTATCCTTCGTCGACCTTGAAGTAGAAATTGGACCATCGGTGCTCACCCACTGTCTTCCAGCGGACAGGCGCGCCCGTGGGGCCACCGAGTAAAGGAGTGTCGCTAAACAATTTCGCATAGTTCCTTGCGAGTCTGTCATCGAAAGTCTTGCTCAATCCGCCTTCGATGATGCTGGCAATCGCGTAGTTCCGCGTTGCGACTGATAGCGCTGAGGGAAGTGCGACTGTCAGATGCGTGTCCGCCTGCATGATCAATGGATAGCGGTCCAAATAGCTGCATCCGATTTCGTGCGCAGTGAGATCCTTCTTCATTTGCGGACGAAACAGGAATGGCTCGATATCGGAATGTGTGACCCCACGCCCTTGGAGCTCAGCGAAAGTAACCGTCACGCGAGAGATCAGGGCATTTCGCCCAGGAAGTTTACGTGGCGACAGCGCGGAGTGCAGCTTATCGGAGCCAAGCTGATAGCGTTGTAATTTAGCCTTGTCGCACACCAAATCGGAGATAGTGAGTATCGCGCGAACGCTTTTCTTGATCTGCCCAAATTGCCCCCTGTCGGGCATCGTCGCAATGACATCAAGAACGCGCTGGGTATAGAAGCCCGCCTCTTCCCAAACACCTTCGAGGAGACGTAATTTCCGAGGTCGTCCTGCACGAGCGAAACAAAGACATCCTCGGCTGGATCCTCGGAGGCTGCGCATCGCGATTTTCCGACCTGAGAGAACCAGCGCTGCGCGTCGTTGACATTCGCTTTCTTCCGACCGCAGCAGTAAGCCACGGCCAGCGCGACTAGTATTTCAAATCGAAGGCAATGCGATTGATATTCAGGCAAGGTCAAGAGGCCTCCTAAGAGCGGGACGGCCACGGTCGGATCGTAAGTCGAGAGAACTTGGACAAGGGCCTTGTTATCCTCAGCAATCTCGTCGATTGTCACAAAAAGTCTCGCCCAGCGCATGCGTTCGTACATGAGCGCGTTGAATTTCGTTACATCAAATGCATCATTTTTTTCGGGCAATTTTGTTTCCTAATGGTCAGTTTGGCGAAGGCATTCTACACCGCCTTGTTCTCTCGCTTGTTCTCAGTCAGCATCCCTTTGGCTACTGCCAAGTTGAGGCATTCAGGGCCGATCCGACCCCTAGATGTTGGCAGCGCGGTGCGCCCTCGTCCTGTGCCAAAACTCGGCCCTCTTGAAATAGCCGATAAATCAACAGCTTAGCGTCTGTGTTTTGCGACTGGGCCAAGGGCTGGAGGCTCTACAATCGTCTGGACCGAGGGTGTTATCTTCAGCTCCATGATGACGTACCACGTGCGATTCTTACTGCTCGTTCTGGCTGGCTGGGTCAACCGCCAGCAGCAGGATGTGATCGACTACCTGCGAGAGGAAAACCGTGTGCTCCGAGCCGAGCTTCGGCGCAAGCGTTGCGTGTTTGAGACCTGCTACGGTCGGTTGCTTCTCGCCGATCTTCTTTATTGCGGATCACAGCGACGCCCGTGTGCAGAAGCGTCTACTTACAAGTGTTTTGAATCGCGGGTCTTGAGTTCGTTTGTGTTTTTGGACACGACGGGCTCTGGAGAGCTCGGGCCTGGATGGGTGCTCGCCGGAGCAGTAACGTTTCGGTCACTATTGCTGAGTTATTCAACGCAGGGACGCCACCGAAAGGCATTTGGGGTTGTGTGAGGTCGTATGCAGTTCGTCAAGAATGGACCCGAGGTTCCAGAGCGCTTGCTGCAAGCGCATGAGGACGGTCGCGTCGTGTTTTTCTGCGGGGCTGGCATTTCCTATCCAGCTGGCTTGCCGAGTTTTGCCGGGCTGACGGATCAAATCTATACCGAATTGAATGTTCATCGTGACGCCATCCAACAAGCGGCGTTCAAGGCCAAACAGTTCGACAGGGCGATTGGTCTGTTGGAAGAAGCAGTGGTCGGTGGGCGCAAAACCGTGCGTCAGAGTCTGGCAAAGATTCTCACACGAAATTTCGCTACACCGAAGGCGACGTCTACCCACGAGGCGTTGCTGACGCTCAGCCGGCAGCGTGACAGGCGCATCCGGCTCGTCACTACCAACTTCGACCGATTGTTCGAGAAAATCATCAACGACCAGAAGCTTAATATCTTGCGTGATCAGGCACCGCTGCTCCCAGTTCCGAAGAACCGATGGGATAGCCTGCGTATTCCAGCCATCGTGAACGCCGAATCCAGAGCAAGCTGAACAGCGAATCCGGTGAAGCCGAACGCTCATCGAAGCGATGAAGTGTTGGGTGACCTTCCTTTCCACTGATTGAAAACGTGAACCTATCTTACCTGCGTGTTGTGTAGCAAGGGGCGGCAGGTCGGTGCCGGAGGGAGCGGGCGTAAGGAAAGACGCGAAGCGACCTTCCCGCTCCCGTAGGCGGCGACCTGCCGCGGCCGAACCCCGGGCGATGTGGGGCTGGTTTCGGGGGGTTGCTGGGGGTATGGCCTGGCTCGAGAAGACGCTTCCTGAGGCATTCTCGCGCGTCGTTTTGGCGCCGCATCGTCTGGTACCCCGGGTTTGGCGGTTTCACCCGTTTTTATCGCATCGACGCTGTGGTCCCTCGCTCGCTCATGCATCGGCGTTGTCAGATGCCTTTGGCGCAGCCTTGGTCTTTCTCAGAGAAGCTCCTTTGAGAGTGATGCGGTGCGCGCTGTGGAGAATGCGATCGCAGATAGCGTCTGCCTGGTTTGGGTCGCCAATCGCTTCGTGCCACTGCTTGAGCGGAATCTGGGTCGCGATGAGTGTGGAGCCACGCTCGGCGCGGTCTTCGATGACCTCCATTAGATCCCGTCTCTCCGATTCTTTCAGCGGGTGAAGCAGCCAATCATCGATAGCCAGTAAGTCCAGCTTGGCGAGTTTCGTCAAAAGCCGGGCGTAGGAACCATCACCACGAGCGACCGCGAGCTCGTGGAGCAAGCGCGGTGCTCGCACGTAGCATCCGGTGAAGCGGCGACGACAGGCCCGCTCCACGAAGGCGCAAGCCAAGAACGATTTGCCAATCCCCGTCGGGCCGGTGATGAGCAGGTTATGGCGCTCACCGACAAAGCGGCAGTTGCCCAGGCTCAAGATCTGTTCGCGGTTTAGCCTCGAGGCGCTTGGAAGTTCACGTTCTCCAAACATGCCGGATAGCGGAGCTTTGCCGCTCGCAGTTGTCGAGAAAGCTTACGCTGTTCGCGGGCGGTCCACTCGGCATCGACCAGGAGTCCCACACGTTCCTCGAAGCTCAGCTCCTTGTATTCGCTCGAGCTCAACTGGGTTTCGAACGCGGACACCAAGCCGAACAACTTCATGGCGTTCATCTTTTCTATCGTTTCGGGTGTCAGCATCGGGACTACCCACAGCTGCAGCAACGTCAGCTCTCGGTGACGCCTCAGCTCCTCGTGGATGTGGGCATAGTCCAGACCCGGCCGTGCGCCAGACGAGCCCGGCGGCGGAAACAGCCCTGCCTCCAGCTCCCCGTCGCTCAGCTCCTCCGGGAGCGGCCAGCTCAGACCACCCTTCTTCGCCTTGGCCAGGTACTCACTCACCGTTCCAACCGCCACGCGAAGTGCCTTTGCGATCGTGCGGTGAGTAAAACCCAGCTCGTACTTTAACCTTAGAACCTCTCGTATTTTTCTCATCGATAACCTCTTAGCTGCCATTTCCTAGATCGTCCTCCTTCCGGGTACGACCTAGAGTGCCTTGAAACGTGCTATCGATGAGCGTTCGCGATGCCGGAACCGGCGTTCACGTTGCCTGGAATCCGTGTTCACCTTCCCCGGAATCCATGTTCACGATCCCCGGAATCCGTGTTCACGATGCTTTGGAATGGATGTTCACCTTCGGCTGGAATCTGCGTTCACGATGCCCCGGAATACGCAATAGCCTCGTCTATCTGCACGGTCTTCTGCCGGACGCCCCCGTTCAGGGAAACCTGGATGACTTAGTCGTCTCCAGCGGCGATTTCGGCCGTGCCTATCTGACCGAGGGCTGGGCCGCGCGGTTTATCAGCGAGCTGTTCCGCAACTACACGGTCTGCTTCGTCGGTTACAGTATCGATGACCCGGTGATACGCTACATGACCGACTCGCTGGCCGCCGACCGTTTGCTCGGCGAGTCGTCCATGAAACCGTTTGCCTTCGGCAGCTACTCAAAGGGCAGGAAAAGCGAACGCGCCAACGAATGGAGGGCGAAAAACGTCGCTCCGATCCTCTACCGGGAACACCGACGCCATTGGTATCTTCACCGAACGCTTCGCGCGTGGACGGAGACCTATCGCGACGGCATAAGCGGCAAGGAGAGTATCGTGGTGCGTTACGCTGGATTACGCCCTACTGCAAGCACGGAAGAGGACAATTTCGTAGGTCGAATGTTGTGGGCCTTGAGCGACTCCAGCGGCTTGCCCGCCAAACGTTTCGCCGACTTGGATCCGGTTCCGCCGTTGGACTGGCTGGAAACGTTCTCAGAAGAAATCTTCCACGAGGCCGATCTCAGCCGTTTCGGTGTGCCGACCGGTGTGAAGAAGGATGATTCGCTGAAGTTCAGCCTGATCCGCAGACCCACCGACTATACCCGCACTCCGTGGATGACGTTCGTGGACGACGGCACAGCCTGCAGCACGTGGGACCAAGTCATGCATCACTTGGCGCACTGGCTGGTACGGTATCTTGACGAGCCGAAACTCTTGTTGTGGTTGGCCCAGCGAGGCGGACGGGTTCATCCCGAATTTGCGGAGAAAGTCGAAAGGCGTCTCACGGAGTTCGACGAGCTCGAACGAGACGGCAAGGCGCACGAATTGAATCGTATCCGCCGCAACGCACCGCGCGCCGTCCCAGGAGCGATGATGCGCACGCTCTGGCGGTTGCTGTTAACTGGACGGGTGAAGGGCGGGTGAAGACTATGGGACCCACGTTCAACGTTTTTCACTGGAGCGACATCTTTCGCTGGCGACATCGGTTCGAACGCGACGGCCTCACGGCCGCTCTGCGCCTGGAGCTGCGCGACATGTTGACCCCGCGCGTGTCTTTACGCGAACCGCCTCGTTGGGACCGGGATCGAGAAGGCTCCGAGCGGCCGTTGCGTGTCAAGGAGCGCGTGGAATGGAAGGTCGTGCTGTCGGTCGGCAACGTGCATTCCGCATTGAACGATTTGCTCCGGAGCCCGCGTTGGTCTGAGGCACTACCGGGTTTGCTGGATGACTTTGACGCACTGCTGCGCGATGCGATGGACCTTGCACGAGAACTCGACGGAGCCAATGACCGAAAAGATCACTCCTTTTCTTGGCAACCATCAATCACCGCACACACGCAGAACACCCACTTGCGAGATCGGGCGGCGCTGATCGGGCTCACCCGTGACGCTTGGTTCGCAACCAAAGAGAATGCGCCGGAACGGGCGAGGCGTGTTGCAGAGAACTGGTGCGCCGGGCCGTATCCGGTGTTCCGCCGACTGGCGTTTTTCGCCGCCACGCACGAAGACGTCATCCCACAGCGGCAGGGTCTTGACTGGCTGCTAGCCGATGATCATTGGTGGCTGTGGTCGGTCGAAACTCAGCGCGAAGCTATGCGTCTGCTAGTTGCTCTGGTGCCCCGCCTGGATGCGGATTCACTAGCTCGACTAGAGCAAGCTGTCCTTGGCGGCCCGCCCCGCTCCATGTACAAGGACGAGATCGAGCCCGAACGCTTCGAGCAGAGCGTAGATAGGGGAGTCTGGCTGCGCCTTGCCAAGATGCATGGCGTGAGAGCGGCCCTGGGAAAGGACGCAAAGGCGAAATTGGATGAATTGTCCCTGAGATATCCGATGTGGGAGCTCAGACCGGACGAACGTGATGAATTCCCATTGTGGAGGGGTGACAGTAGCGAACTGCCAGGGGTCGTGGCTGCGCCGCGCCGTCCTCGTAAACTAGCCACTTGGCTAAGACAGAACCCTGGAACAGATATTTTTCAGGACGACGGCTGGTCCTCTCGCTGCCGGGACGATTTTCGTGCAGCCGCTTGCGCATTGTGCGCCTTGGCCAGTGACAACACGTGGCCCGCCGTTCGTTGGCGTCAGGCGTTGCACGTCTGGTCAGAGGAAGATCTGATCAAGCGCTCGTGGCGTTACATGGCTCCGGTGCTGGCCAGAATTCCTGGTGAGCAATTGCTGCCACTCGCACATGAGCTCGGTTGGTGGCTGAAAAAAGTGGCCAAGACTCTCGACCCCGACGAAGCGCTGTTCCTCCGTCTCTGTGAAGCGATATTGAACCTTGACTATGAGGACGACGCGGACGACTACGACGACCCCGTGATGCAAGCCATCAATCACCCGGTGGGCCACGTGACGGAGGCGCTGCTGAATGGGTGGACCCGCAGCTCGCTGAAGGACGGTCAAGGTCTCCCGGACACGCTTAGGTCTGTCTTCACGGAGCTGTGCGACGTGCAAGTCAGCAGTTTCCGTCACGGTCGTGTCTTGTTGGCCTCGCGCGTCATCACGTTGTTTCGCGTGGACGGTGACTGGGCCACGAAGCATTTGTTGCCGTTGTTCGACTGGAGCAGCTCCGAGGCGCGGGCAGCCTGGAGCGGCTTTTTCTGGTCGCCCCGGCTCTATCGTCTCTTGATGGAATCGATCAAAGGCCCCTTCCTTGATACTGCGAGCCATTACGACACGCTCGACCCGTATGGCACACAATATGCTGCCTTGCTGACCTCTGCAGCGCTCGACCGCGGTGATACCTTCACCAAGCGTGAGCTCGCGGAAGCGACTAAGGCGTTGCCGGAAGGCGGCTTATTGCATGCCGCCGAAGTTGTGATCGATGCACTTGAAGCCGCGGGCGAGCGGCGCACCGAATTCTGGCGCAACCGTGTTCTGCCGTACATTCGGTCCATCTGGCCGAAGGAGCATGATCGAAAGACTCCAAAAATCTCGGAAAGTCTCGGCGGGTTGTGTATCGCGGCGGGCGACGCGTTTCCGGAGGCGTTGGAAGAGCTTCGGCACTGGCTACAGCCGCCCCAATATCTCGGTGATCTGATGTATCGATTGAAGGAATCTGGACTGTGCGGGAAATTCCCAGACCTCTCGCTTGATTTTCTCGGCCTTGTAACAGGCGACGGACCCCTGTGGGAGGATGAATTAGGAAAGTGTCTCGAACAGATGCGATCAGCCGACCCCCAACTGGAAGACGACCAACGGTTCCGGAAGCTTCATGACCTCGTCCGCAGGTCCGGAACTGAATTGGAGTAATACGATCTTCTTGAGCCATCCTCGGCTCCAGAGTTGATTCAACGTTTTTTGCCCGTCGTGTCCAAAAACACAAACGGACTCAAGACCGGTGCGACGGGACGTTTCGAACTAGAGGTTGTCTAGGCTTGGTTCGCCAATGGGGGCTAAAATCCTCGGTCATAGGAGTTCGGGCGCGCAAACTGGACGGAACGGATGCTCTGGGGGAGAGCTCTCCTCGGGCTCGACCTATCGCAGAGCCAGTGCCGCGTCGGCTGGTCTCTACGAATTTTGAGAACGCCTCTAGGATTCGAGCTTTCGGGCTCCGTTCGTATTTTCGGACACGACGAGCTTGAGTTTATGGAAGGGACAGGTCATCTGCATGGTGACGACCCGTCCGCCCAAGACGATTGTAGAGCCTCCAGCCCTTGGCCCAGTCGCAAACACAGACACCAAGCTGTTGATTTATCGGCTATTTCAAAAGGGCTGAGTTTTGGCACAGGACGCCGTGCAGAATCACCTATAGTGGCGGCGAGCGGGTGCCCCAGCACGAGCTTCTCGCCTGCGCCCAGTGCGGCTGTTTCGCGTTTTCGTGCTTCGAAGATTTTGCGATTAGGGTTAATGTACCGTAAAGTCTTAGCATCATCTCACCAACACTTGATGGCGGAAGCACCCTTGAAGCCGGGCGGTGTCGGGAAGGTGTTGTATACGACGCCGACGGAATACATGTAGTGGTTGTGCTCCGCAAAAAGTCTACCCAGCGTTGATTGCGCATTTTAGACCTACCATGGTCGGCTGCTTCTGACCGGTCTTCTTTTTTGCGGATCACAACCGCAGGCGTGTGGCCGCGATTCTCTCACAGAACGACCTCCGTGTCCGGGTCCCCTGCCGCCAACGCGCTCATATAGGCGAGGCAGAGATCGCGAGAGCGATAGCTTCCGTAGGCGTCGATCTCTTGGCGCTCGACGATAGGAAATGTGGAGAAGACGTGGCGCACATCGTCGCGATTGGTGACCCCGTAGAGGTGGAAAAACACGGCGTCGAGTCTGGAACGTAGGATCAGACGGCGCTCTTCGTTCCAGGTAAAGGGTGGCTTTACCTCATCCGCCTCATCGACATAACCCATATCGCGGGCGAAGGGCGCCATGTCGTGGGCGGTATAAGTGAGTTCCAGCACCGCGTCGCGAACGATCTCGCCGGCCATCTTGGGGCCGAAGCTGACGGTCTCATAGCGGGCGGGCGGAACGACGGGGAGTTGCTCTACGATAAAAAGATTCAAGGTCTGGCCTTGAACTTTCTGGCGTGCGGCGAAGTCGAAGACCGTTGCGTTAAAGTTGGCCACCAGCAACCATTCGTTGCGGTCCACCGTTTCCGGTTTGAGGACCGGTACTTTGTTTCCAAATCCAACTGTTGGCAAAAGCGCCGCGATGAACGTCCTAACGTTAGTGGGCGCTGTGATTTCCTTGAAGCCAAGAACCCAAGCTTTTCCCGGCGGCCAACCGCATTCCAATGCTGGCACCCAAAACTGCGGATCGGGCAGCCAATCTGCATTCCGGTGCTGCTCCGGGGTGGCCGGTACGGGCTGCGCGGGCCGATGCTGGTTCTCGGGATTGACGACGACGCGGGCTGCGCGATGATCGAACGCCTGCACCATCTTTCCTTCGTAGAGCGGCACCCCGTCCTGTGCTAAAACTCGGCCCTTTTGAAATAGGCCATAAATCAGCAGTTTACGGGAGTGTCGATGAGGATTTGGTATAGAGGAAAACCTCATCCGTTTCCGTGGGGCATCTATTCGTCGGCGTGCCCGCGGCGCTTGGCGGCGCGCTTCGCCAGCGCTTTCTAGGCGAGCCTTCTTACCGCATCGTTGTTCTCTTCCGTGGTCGGACCTACGCCACGCGGATTGAGCTCCTCGTCCGGGTCCATCATGAACCGCTCGGCTAACGCCTGAAAGATGGCCGTGTCGTAAACCCTCCGGCAGCGGCTCAGCCCGTTACTCATTGTAGAAAAATGCCTTACGCCTCATCGGCGGACGTTTCGTAGACGCGAACACCTTTCCGGCTATCGCAGTCGGCACGCTTGAGTGGGGGCGACCGAAGCCATCCGGTCTTGGCTGGAAACCAATGAGAAACAGGCCAGGCAGGTCTAAAACGCGCAATCAACACTGGACAGACTTTTTGCGGAGCACAGGTCAGAGCGCGCCCAGCGGGACGCCTGGCTCACGGCCCAGAGCCAGCGGATGTGGGACGAGAACTTCAACGTCTGTGGTGCGCGCAAAGTTCTGGTGACAAGTTGACGCGGGCAGGCGTCGCCGACGAATCCGGCGAGGGAGAGCATTGATCACCCCCGGCTTCAAGGCGGGCGATTCTCGGGCATCGAGTAGAATGCCCCAGGACGAGAGAGTTGCAGGCATCTATGGACGCAATTCACCGAGAGTTCTTAGCCTTCCTGAACAGGTTTCCCTATGACCTTCTGGTCGATCTCATCGAACGAAAGCTCGCCGAAGAGGGTGTCACGCTGAAGAGGCAGCAGCGGGCGGACCTCTGCCGAGAACTGGAGCGACAGGACTGGTCGGACCTGAAACTCTGTTTCGGCTGGGGGCCCAGGAACCGAGAGATCGTTCTGAGATTTACCGACATCGATCTCTCGGAAATTGAGGGGAAGTTCAATCACGTCCTGGAGGCCCTGCCGGAGACCATCAAATCAGCTACCGACGGAATCGCCCTGCGTATTCGCCGGGATCTGGATCGGAAATGGAAGGCAGAGCAGAAACGTCAGCACCGGGAGCAGGAACAATTCTCTAAGCGGCTGTACAGCCGCTGGCACGAGCCGCTGAGCCAATTGGAGCAGTTCATCGTCGTTTCCACCGAACTGGGCGAGTCCGTAAATCACCGGCTGCGCGAGCAGAATCCCTGTCCCAACCCGTTCACTGTGGAGGTCCAGACCAGGCTGCACGCCCGGGCCTGCCAGATCGCCCGGGAGGTGCTCACGCTTCTTTCCGCCGGCTTCGCCGAAGGCGCCATCGCCCGTTGGCGGGCACTCCATGAGCTCGCCGTCGTTGCGCTCTTCATCGGACACGACGAGGAACTAGCCGAGCGCTATCGTTTCCACGAGGCCGTCGAATCACGAAAAGCAGCGGAACAGTACAGAAAGCACACTGAAAAGCTCGGCCTGGAGCCGATCAGCGACGCGGAACTTGCGGCGATGGAAGCGAACGTGGCCGTGCTGAAGAAGCGTTTCGGCCAGGGTTACGAGAAGCCTTACGGTTGGGCCGTCGAAAGACTCTGGAAAGTCGGGAAGAAGGCGGCAACCTTCGATGAAATCGAGGAGATCGCGGAACTCGGTCATTTCCGGCCCTACTACCGGCTCGCCAGCCACAGTGTGCATGCCAATCCGAAGGGTGCCTTCTATCGACTGGGCCTCGTTGACCAGACCAAGATGCTCCTGGCCGGACCCAGCAGCTACGGTCTGGCGGATGCCGGACAGAACACCGCCATCTCTCTTGGCCAAATCACCTCTGCACTGGTTTCCCTGAGCCCACTCTGGACGAGATCGTGGCGATGAAAGTCGCCAATGCTATGGTCGCTCACATTCTGGAGAGGTTCGCCTGCGTGCAGCGAGAGCTCCAGGCTGAGGAGGGCGAAAGCGAAGCGCCAAGCACCGTGCCGTGATCGATCGCAGCGAAGATCATGACCTAGCTGTCGCGACACGTTACCGTAGCCGGATTATTTAGATATGCTCGACATGGAAAACCTGTAAACCATGCGCCTGTCCTGGAACGAAGTTCGCACCCGCGCCGCGAGATTCTCCGCTGATTGGCGGGACGCGGCCTACGAGAAGGGCGAGACGCAGAGCTTCTACAACGCGTTCTTTGAGATCTTCGGGGTGCAACGCCGTTCCGTCGCTCGCTACGAAGAGCACGTTAAGAAGCTGGACAACCGATCGGGCTTCATCGACCTATTCTGGCCCGGCGTGCTGCTCGTCGAACAGAAGAGCGCCAGGGGCTCTCTCGGCCACGCCTACGACCAGGCCGGGGACTATTTCGACGCGCTCGCCGAGCGCGACCAGCCGCGCTACATCCTGGTCAGCGACTTCCAGACCTTCGAGCTTCACGACCTAGAAGAACGGGAACAAACCATCTTTGCGCTGGCGGATTTATCGGAGCACGTCGAGAGGTTCGGCTTCATACTTGGGGTGCAGCACCGGACCTTCCGCGATCAAGACCCGGCTAATATCAAAGCCGCTGAACTCGTCGGGCGGCTGTACGACTCGCTCGAATCGGCGGGATACAGAGGCCACGACCTAGAACGCTTCTTGGTGCGGGTCGTCTTCTGCCTCTTCGCCGACGACACCGGGATATTCGACCCGCGCGATAGTTTCTTAGAGTTCATCGAGACGCGCACAAGCGAGGACGGAGCCGATCTTGGCGGATGGCTGGCGCAACTATTCCAGACGCTGGACACGCCGGAAACCGAGCGCTCATCGACCTTGGACGAAGATCTTGCGCGTTTCCCCTACGTCAATGGCGATCTGTTCCGGGAGTTCCTTCGCATTCCATCCTTCGACGCAGCCATGCGCCAAGCGCTTCTAGGTGCCTGCCGCTTCGACTGGTCGGTCATCTCCCCTGCGATCTTCGGCGCGTTGTTCCAGTCAGTGATGGACCCGGCGGAGCGGCGCGCCCAGGGTGCCCACTATACGACCGAGAAGAACATCCTGAAAGTGATCGAGCCGCTGTTTCTCGATGATCTGAGAGCGGAGTTCACACGATTGAAGGCCCTCAAAACCCGCCGAGCCCAACGCCTTGGGGCTTTTCACACGAAGCTTCGGGGTCTCACCTTCCTCGACCCAGCCTGCGGCTGCGGCAACTTTCTGATTATCGCCTACCGAGAGTTGCGGGCGCTTGAAATGGAGGTGATTCGGGAAATTCGCACACTGAAAGTCGACGAGGGGCAGGACGAACTCGACGCGACCGCATACTCTCTCGTAGATGTGGATCAGTTTCACGGATTCGAGCTTAGCGAGTTCCCGGCCCGGATCGCGGAAACCGCGCTGTGGATGATGGACCACATCATGAACAACCGGCTGAGCCTTGCCTTCGGCAAGGTATACGCCCGCATTCCACTCACGACCGCGCCGCATATCCTGAATGCTGACGCACTGGAAACCGACTGGGGAGATCTGCTTTCACCTACGGCGTGCGACTTTGTGTTCGGCAATCCGCCGTTCGGCGGCGCGAAGTTCCAGACAGCCGACCAACGCACGCAGGTGCGGGAGATCGCGGCGCTCGGCAAGACAGGCGGCACGCTGGACTATGTCTCGGCTTGGTTCATTTGTGCCGGGGAGTATGCGCGTCGGGGCCGGGCGCGAATAGGTTTCGTTGCCACCAACTCGATTACCCAGGGTGAACAGGCGGCGCAACTCTGGCCGCTCCTGTTCGACCGCGGCAAGTTAGAGATCGCCTTTGCCCACCGCACGTTCGCATGGGGCTCTGACGCGCGCGGTAAGGCCCATGTGCATGTCGTCATTATCGGGCTGGAGCGGCGGGAAGACGCGCGGGCATACAAGCGCCTGTTCAGCTATCCCGACATCAACGGCGATCCTGAGGAAACCCACCACGCCGCTCTCTCTCCCTATCTGTTCGACGCTGACGGGATGGCCAATCCGCATATGACGGTGCGCGAGGAAAGCAAGCCGATCAATGGGATGGGAAAACTCATAACAGGAACACAGCCTCTTGAAGATGGAAATCTGACTTTCTCGGCCAAGTCCAAGGCCGCCTTCATCGAAGGCGAACCTGGAGCTGCACCATATTTTCGTCCTTTCCCGGGTGCACGAGAATTCATTCGTGCGGAGGAACGATGGATTCTTCACACAGCGGATATTCCGCCCCAAGAGCTCCGTGATTTGCCCATGGTTAGGGTGAGGCTTCGTGCCGTTCGGGAATTTCGCGCAAAGAGCAAGCGTAAAACAACCAAACGTCTAGCGGAGTATCCAACCGCTTATGGCGTGACGGTGGTGCCAGAAAAAGCATTTCTCATCATCCCGCAAGTGAGTTCCGAACGACGTGACTATGTGCCGATTGGCTGGCTTGAACCGCCGGTCATCCCAAGCGAAAAACTTCGTTTACTTCTGGATGCCACACTTGCCGACTTCGCCCTGCTCACCTCCGCCATACACATGACCTGGATGAGGACAGTGACGGGGCGAATGAAGAGCGATTACATGTACTCGGTGGGCGTCGTCTACAACACATTCCCGACGCCGCCCAAGAGCGCGGACATGTCGAAGCTAGAACCGCTGGCGCAAGCCGTGCTCGACGCCCGTACCGCTCATCTCGGCGCGACGCTGGCCGACCTCTACGACCCAGACCTGATGCCGCCAAACCTCCGCCAGGCGCATCAAGTCCTCGACCGCGCCGTGGACCGCCTCTACCGTCCCACCGGCTTTGCCTCAGAACGCGAGCGCGTCAAACATCTGTTCATGCGCTACGAACACCTCTGCGTTCCGCTCGCCGCCAGGATGAAGCCACCACGGACGCGGCGACGACGAACATAACCTCACCGCAGCGTGCTGTGCCAAAACTCGGCCTTTTTGAAATAGCCCACAAATCAGCAGCTTAGTGTCTGTGTTTGCGACCGGTGTGATCCGCAAAAAAGAGAACCGGCCAGAAGCAGCGGACCATGGCTGGTCTAAAACGCGCAATCAACACTGGATCGACTTTTTGCGGAGCACAACAGCTCCCGAGCAGACCTCTCATTCTAACTCCCATTGCCAACCAAGCTTAGACACCTCATAATCCGAAACGTCCCGGCGCGCGGGTCTTGGGTTCGTTTGTATTTTTGGACACGACGCGATTGTAAAGCCTACGGCCCTTGGCCCGGTCGCAAACACAGACACTAAGCTGCTGATTTATTGTCTATTTAAAAAAGTGCCGAGTTTTGGCACAGGACGGGGATGCCTCGGCTCCGCCCGAGAGCGTGGCATCCCGTTGCTGGACGGTGTTTTCCCTGCGCGTGCGGAGGCCGACATCGCCTCCGACACGCCCCAGATCTGGGGCTCACCACGGGGCGATGACCATCGAAACGGCCCGGCGCGCCGGTCTTGAGTTCGTTTGTGTTTTTGGACACGACGCGCATGAGTATTTTGACCTCACGGCCACGCCTACGGAGCACCGCGCCGGCCCTCGACCCTACCGGCATCCGGGCGAAGGGCGGATGGAGCTGCCGACAAGCTTTTACTCGTTAGGAGGGTTTGCGTCTTCGCCGGTCGTCGGTGTCTCGTCGCCGACGACGAAAGACGGGGCGTCCGCGGCGACGACACTATCGGCTCTGACGGGCTCGAACTCGCCAGAAAAATTGGTTGGGGCACCTGGCTCTAGGTTCATTCTAAGTATCGACATGCCACCTCCAGCGAATGAGGGGAAAATGCTAGACCCTCACTCAATTCTACGATGATGAAACGTTGTAAGCAACGCCAGCCTCATCCAAAAAAGCAAGAATCGTCTCCGAGTGTACCGACTGGCCAATATTTAAGAACTGGTGTTCGATGGTTCTCCGGCCCTTGGAATCGGTCACTACCGGCTCAAACCCCAACGGATAGTGTGATGTCCTGATCTGGATACCCCATACTGTCCCAGCCACGTCGACAACCGGTCCACCACTTTGGCCTTTCAGGCCAGGGTTTGAGCTTTCGATGAAAACGATGTCGTAGCTTGGCTTGCCTTCCGATTGGTGCTCTCCCGTCTTCAGGAACCGTGTAGCGATCCCCTCGATTGGGAACGGATGAGGCGGCAAGTTTGGCAGGTTAAAACCGGTGTCCTTGTTATAGCTTGGTTCAAGCTTGTGAAACGGGTAACCCAACGTGCACAGGCTCGTCCCAATCTGCATCCCAGCCGGCGTCTTGAAAGTGGGGTACTGCGTACACCAGTCAGGGTCGAATCCGTCGAGTCGTGCTACCGCAAGATCCGCGTCCGGGAGGGCAATCACATCGGAGGCTTGGATTCTGCTGAACCCCCAAAACAGAGAGTGGTCCGTACAGTATGTATCCTTCGCCTTGGGCTTACACTGCTTCAGAAGCTGTCTCTTCTTCTTGCTGTTGATCGTTGGGTCACTCACGATTTTTTCTTGCTGCTGCAGCAACCGAGCGTATGACGTGCGCGAGGCTTCCGCGTGCTGTGCTGTTTTCAGCATGTGGAACGCTGTTAGGACCTACCCGTCTTTGTTCACTATGACGAGAGATCCCATGCTCGTCGTCGCCTCTCCTCTGTGCGTTACTGCTGACAGCACAAGAGGGCGAGTGAAATTGAAAGCAACTCCGACCGCCTTCGCAAACATTGGTAATTTCCTTCCACCTTACCTCCGTATCCGGATCCGTCCCGCTTCCCGTGGAAATAAGAATGGCGTAACCTCCGGTTAAGCAAAACCAAACCGCGCCAGGAAAGGCGAGGAGGAGAATTACGCCATGAAGAAGCCTACCACCATATCGAAGGAATCTGTAAGCGAGTACCGTGAGTTCGTCCAACTTCGGCTGCGTAAGCGGGTACTGGAGGCAATCGAGGTCGTGCTCTAATTCACTGAGGCTTCTGGAGGAGCCAGTAGTGACCGACGCACTCAGAAACAATGCGCCCGTGGGGAGCGCGGCGTGACGTCCAAGGCGCCAGATGTGTCGTATGGCCTGCGCCAGAGGACCGGCTGGGTGGTTGGCCCCCCGCGGCCCTGCTGCTCACGCTGCTGCTGCCACCCCCGCCGGGTCTCAGCGGCGAAGGGTGGCTGACGGCCGGCGCTGCTATGCTGATGGCCGCCTTCTGGATCGCCGAGTCGATCCCGATTCCGGCGACGGCGTTGCTGCCGCTCGTGCTATTTCCAGCGCTCGGGCTAGGGAACATTACCGAGACGGCAGCCCCGTTCGCCAACCCGGTCATCTTCCTGTTCCTTGGCGGGTTCATCCTCACGCTCGCGATGCAGCGGTGGAATCTCCACCGTCGTGTGGCCATCGGACTGATCGGCATGCTCGGCACGAAGCCCTCGTCGATCATCGCGGGGTTCCTGCTGGGCTCGGCGCTCGTGAGCATGTGGGTCAGCAACACGGCGACATCGCTGATGCTGCTGCCGATCGCCTTATCGGTCGTGCAGTTACTGCCGGACCGGGCCCACCAGACGCGAGAGGTGCGGGGGTTCAGCACGGCGCTGCTCCTGTCCATCGCCTATGGTGCGACGACGGGAGGAATGGGCACGCTGATCGGCACCCCGCCAAACGCGCTCCTGGTTGCACCCGCCCCCCTATTTGGCGCAAACGTGTCCCTCGGAAGCCTGGGAGCGTGGCGTCTTAGGACGACGCCGAACCCGCGCGGTGGTTCCGCTTGGCCACTGAGCAGGGCGACCTCCAGGGCGATTTCGCCCCGGTCCAAAAAGCCGCTGGGCAGCGCGACGCCCTGGCGCAATTGACCCTTGGACTCAGGTACGCTTTAGGGCGTGGCGTACTGTGGGACGACGCCGAAGCGGTGCGATGGTACCGGTTGCCGCCGCAGGCCGGCGAGGTCATCGCGGCGACCTCGACCCCGGTTTGCGAAAGGGAGGCCCAAGCGCCCTGGGCCAGAACGTGCTAGCCCGCTACGCTGCGGGAAGCCCGACCTCGATTCTGGACCCCTCGGGCAGCCTCTTTTCCGACGCTGCACGGCCCTGTCAGCGGCCCGCTCCCCCCTTTGGCGCAAACGTGGCACTCGAAAATCGAGATTAGAGACGAATACCGAAAATGAGGCCCGTTCCGCCCTTCTAGCGCGTCTCTGGTGCTACCTACCTCTGCAAAACCCCGCCAACCGCGCGGAAAATCTCACCCGTCTCTGCAGTGCCGCAATTGGCCAGACTGGGTGGCGGATGGTACAGTTTGGAGCGATCCGGTCTCGGCTGGAAACCATCAATAACAGGGAATTAACAGGGAATTTGGGCCATTATTGAGGCTGATCGGGCCGTTTTTGACGTGGTAACCATCTGTATCTCAAATGGTTAGATGGCAATTCCCTGTTCCGAAATAACAGGGAATTTGAGATGGCCGAACAGGGAATCGCTCTGGAAGAACCGGGAATTAAGATCAGCGAACAGGGAAATGTCACGAGCAGCATGTGAGGGGCGTCGAGCTCGACGTACTATTTGCACCATACGCCATCGACAGCTGAGCCCGTCGGTTTCACCGGTGCTGTGCGAGTCGCGACGATGAAGGTAGAGAAATATCAGATCCCCTCGAAAGTCGAGATATCCATTGGTGGCTATCCTGGCCCCTGGTACTCACTGCGAAAAGAGGGCGATGCACTGGTCTATGACCACACCCCGACGGTGGAGGCCTTCGATAATCCGCTCAGAGAGCTCATCACGCCCTCCGCCTCTCAGTGGCAGTCATTTCTCATAGAGCTGGATCGTCTTGGTGTTTGGAACTGGCGAGAGCATTATGAGCTGCCTGTCTGTGATGGAACCCACTGGTCAGTGAAGATCGTATGTGGATCCAGGGTAGCGAACTCTCGTGGCTCAAACTATTATCCGGGTGGACCCGATGGGCAGGGGTCCGGTCCCGGCATTTCGCGGAGCTTCAATTCATTCCTATCGGTTGTCCAACAACTTATCGACGGACGAGAGTTTAAATAAGGGACGCCTCAGCTTTTCTCTCGGGAGCGCAGGTGATGCTTCCGTTCGCGCTGGAGCACGAAGTGACGGAGGTGTTGGGTCGCAGCTACTTCGAGTATCTCGGCTGGCGGCCCATCGAATCCTCGCTTCGCCCACATCCGGTCATCGACCCTCTACAGGCCGACGTCGAGCTCGACGTACTATTTGCACCATACGGGCCCCAACGGGTGTACCTTCTATTTATTCATCCGCGCGCCTCGAACTTGATTAATCTCCGGTCTGTCCCTGAGTAGAGCCGACGCCGACCCTCAAGACGTCCTACATGAAGACGACCCAAGCGTCCTGGTTGCAGGCAGTTTACCAATCTCATGCAGCTCGAGTTTATGGAAGGGACAGGAGACACCGTCACGTCGCTCGTGCTCCGGCCGCTGTTCCAGCAAAATTAGCATCTCCTTCACGACTTCCGATCCTGGTTGCGCCAAACGAAGGCCAAAAATCCTATTTCCTGCTCGGTTTCTTACGGCTCACGCGGGCACCTCGAGAACTTCTTTCGCCAGCTAGCGGCTTCTTCTGGACGTCGCTTGTCTATCGCCGAAATCGCCACCTCAATGTGAGTTTCGATTCCTTCTCTTACACGAAGCCGATGCGCCTGCTTGAGAAAGGTGTGGTAATCTCGCGACTCAAAAGATCGGATAAGTAGTTCACGCTTTTCGAAGGGCAAGCGGACGTCATACGTGTCCACCCCGACCATTGCAAGTAACTCTCCAGCCCGTCCAGCAGAATAGGCCTTCTTCGCTGCGGCATCGATTTCATTTTGCGTGATCTTGATTCTCGCCTTCTTCGCCTTGCGAAGAGCCTTCGCCAGATCACCCTTTTGAAGGAGATGCTCCACTTCAGAGCGGGTCGGAGCACGCTCAACGATACGGCTACGAAAGTCCTTCATTACCCGTCAAGCGAGACAATGAAGAGTTGCACAGTCGCGCGAGACATTGCGATATAGGCGTTAACCGCAGACCCAATTGACCTTTGCATCGCGTCGGTACCACGTGTGATTACGATGACGACCTTGCGTTCGTGGCCCCTGATGCGCGATGCATTGGTGACAACGATGCCGCTCTCCGCCAGGTCACTGGTGACTCGGAATTGCCGGTCCTGGAGGTCCTGCAAGAGATTCTCTGGATTTGTTTCGAGGGTCACAATTCCGATCTCTCGGGGTTCGTAGTTTTTCAGTAATCCTCTCAGGAGGCTGGCGAGTCGGCCCTGGAGATCTCTGTGCCGAATCTGTTCTCGGTGAACCTCGCCTGCCTCAAAGACTGGCGCTGGCGCAAACGGCTTAGCCGGCAGGGATTCGGAGAGTACGTCGAGGTAATAATCGGCAATTTCGCGCGAATTCCGATAATTCACACTCAAGACAAACTTCTGCATTCGGGGGATATCCCTGATCATATTTTTCCAGTCAGTGATTTTCCCACGGTAACGGCGGTCATCATTTCGTGGGATGTTTCCACCGAGTTGATTAAGGTCGTAGAAGATCGTTAAACCGACGGCGTTTGGCATCTTTGCGCCCAAGCTGGCAAGCCAAGTTGATGGAATCTCTTGTGCCTCATCAATGATCATGTGATCGACTGCCTCGGCAAACTGAAGGAGTTCGTCAGGTTTCTTGGCGACTAAGTAATAGCTTTCATCGCAGTTTATTGAAGACAGTTGCTTCTTAGACACTTCAAGGGCGAAGTCGTTTGGACACACGTAGCCAACGGTGACACCCTCGCATTCCAAATGCGCCGTGCGGCGCACGGCGCAAATTGTCTTTCCGGTGCCAGCAGAGCCGACTACTGCTGCACGAGAAAACGTTGGCAGTTCAACGATGAATTCTTGTGACGGGTGCAGATATAGCTCCCAGTCGCTGCTGTCGGTGTTAAGAATGGTGTCGTCGAATGTTCGATCCCTATGAAACGAGCGATAGCGGGCTTTCGGTATGGCAAGACCACTCGAGCCATACAGATTCAGGGCAAAATCTGAGGTTTCCGTAGAGACCTTAGCCGCTGCCTCCAGGAGATCGTCTTCAGTAGAGCACTCGCGGAAACACTCGACATCAGACCCTGATAGCCCGAATACCCGCAAAGCCTCGTAGAGCTCGCTGGGCTTGAGTTGAACTCCGCTTAATTCGACGAATGTGTCTTGGCTGTCGTTGCGGTTTACGTGAGGGCGGTCTGCAACTTTGTGTGGGACAACGCGGAGACACCAGATGTTGTCACCGTGAATCTTAGCTAGAACTCGGTAGTTCATGTCCAAACTAAGGCTAGTCATCGACGATGCTTTTAATCTGTGAATTCTCCAAGGGTTTTTGTTCTTGAACGCGCGCCCTAAGTCATCAAGCGACCAGTCATGAAGTTCTTTAACCATGACCGAGCACCTTTTTTGAAGGGGTTTTGCCAAGGCGAGCCATTCATCCTGGAAACGCTCGGAAAAGTGAACTTTCACGTCATCTGTCCTTGTCGGCGGGGGCGATTACCCACAACGATAAGATTGCGGTACGGCGTTGGTGCATGAACGCGTTCGTGCACCAACGGAACCTTTTGGCAGGTATTGTCAAGTTGACGTTGAGCGAGCGAACCTATCGCGTCGAGCTGATTTCCTTTGCTCTCATCGGACGGCACAGGTTACCTCCTGCCAGACGATGAAAGCGCGGTCTCGTAGCTCCCGATGATGATGCGCTTGCAACAAATGCCGTCCGACGCGAAAGAGGTTTTGCACGAGTCCGTGCACGGTCAAGAATCGTTGCGCCTGCCCAGGAGTTTTAAACTTCCGCATCTGTCGTTCCCGTTGTCGCGTCGGCTCGTGCGAGACTTCGGCTAGGTTGTTTCTGTACTGGTCAGTGTCGTGGACGACGGACGGCATGACCTCGCGGTGAGCGGCACTGTAGCTTCTCAGTTTGTCGGTGACCAGCTGCCAGGGCGGGCGGCCTTGCCCTTTCAACAGCTTGCGGAAGAATCGTTTGGCGGCTTTCTGATCACGGCGAGGCTGGACGAGGATATCAATCACATCACCATCTTGGTCTACCGCCCGCCAGAGGTATTGGCGTTCACCTTGTATCTTTATGAAGACCTCGTCTAGGTGCCACGTGTCACCGAGACGACCTTGCCGACGCTTCAGTCGCCGAGCGTATTCCGGCCCGAACTTGATGCACCAAAGTCGGATCGCTTCGTAGGAAACCGTGATGCCTCGCTGAGCAAGCAGCTCTTCGACGTCTCGAAAGCTCACGCAGAATCGGTGGTAGAGCCAGACGGCGTGGCTGATGATTTCCGGTGGAAATCGATAGCCGTGGTAGCTTGGCGCATCGGTCTTCATTGGACCATTCTGTCAGTCACCAGCTCAATTTGACAGTACCTCAATAACGGTTCATCCCCGCGCGTGCGGGGAACTCTGTGCCGGACGCGATGACGTCGTCTTCCTGTACGGTTCATCCCCGCGCGTGCGGGGAACTCCGCCCACTAGCTCTCGTAAAACTCGGCCCAGGCCCTTCGAGCGCGATCCTTGCGATAGGCGACGCGCTCGGACCGCGGGAGCGTAGCAACATGGGGCGGCTCCCCCTCAATCAGCCGCAAGATGAGGAGCATATTCGGGCTACCGTCTGGCGACGGCTTCAACGGCAGAATCTCCGGAACGTAACGTTTCCAGGCCGGGTTTCCCCGCCATGATTTTGCCCTTGCTTCGATACGGTAGCGCACGGATCCTTCGGGGGTCATCGACGGCTTGGCCAGTGGGTAGACTCCTATTTTCGAGTAGAGCAAAACGGTTGGCACGTCCTCGAAAAAGAAATCTGTCTCCGCTCTGATGTCATGCCCCGCGGGCTCGCGGCTGGCGTCTCGCTGGTAGTGCCTAGGCACTCTCCGGTCCACCAGTCCATGCCGGTCATAGATTTTCAGGTCCGAATAATAGCCGAGACTTCCTATCGCGCCAGTGACGATGCTGTCTCCAGGTTTTAGATGCGCTTTGAGGGCAAGGGCTATTTCTTTTTCGCTTTCGGCGAACGTGCGGCCGCTAAAAAACCACTGTTCATATTCGGTGCGGTCAATAGACAGTCCGCGAAAATAGAAAAAGCGGCGCACCGATTCGGGAACTAGATGGACGTTCCAAGCAGGAAGCAGACTTACGGTGATCGTCGCTGTCACTACCGCCAAGAACGCAAGGCGCGAGCGTTCCCACGGCCGAGCCACTAACCATCCCATCAAGAGTGCTCCGAAGGCGAAACCGGGAACTAGAAACCGTCCCATAGACATCCAATCACCGCCGACCACCACAGCGTAGGCGGGAAATGTCAGGCTTAAGGTTCCAAGAGCAAGCGCTACCGGCTTCGGTGTTTCCCGCCAAGCCACGTAGCCAGCCGCCAGCAACAAGAAGAAAAGCGGTGTCACAAATGTGAGAGCGAAGGAGGCCACATAGCGGAAACCTCGCAGTGCGACTTCGGGACTGAAACCAACCTTGGCGTAGACCGGATTGGGAAAGAGAAGCTGGTAATAGGAGTATCGCCACGCAAAATAGACTGAAAAAGCAGTGCCCACGATCGCGACATAGACGGCTACCGGTCGCCAGACCGATTCCTCTCTCATCCGTCGGGTGACGATGCCCAGCAGGGCGAAGAGCAAAGCCCAGGCAATGCCTTCTGTACGTAACAACGCCATGGCTACGCCGGCAAGCGCACCGCAGTACGGCGCGATGCCAGCCTGACGCAGAACAAGAAAGTAGGCCGTCGCGAAGGTGGAAAGGGCGAACGCCATGGTTCCGAGACCGCCGGTCGACCACAAAGCATAGGGTGGAAAAAGGCCCAGGCCCAGCGATACGGAGAAAGCCACGCCGAGCCCCATGCCGAAATCTCGCCGTAGCGTTCGAAAAACGAGGTACAAAAGCAAAGAGCCACAGGCGAAACCGAGCATCGGTGCCCAGAAAGTGATGTCGAGTTCCAGGTATTCGATAAACGTACACACGACTACCCACAGAAAGTTGCTATATCCCTCCTCCGGTGGCTGAGGCCCCAGGTTGTAGCGAGGTCCGTACCCCATCGCCCAGTTCTTCGCGTAACGGAAACTAATGAAGGCGTCGTCGACGTTGTGCCAAAATCTATAGGTCAACAACGAGTAAGGGATCCACGCGATAACGAAGGCGATCCAGTCTCGACCCACTTTGGGTTTGTCGTCAGCGTTGTTCATTGAGACTATTTCTGCCGAGTGATTGAAGGGTAGCGGATCCGAGCGGCTGGGTAAACAGGCAGACCGTAAAAATCTGTCGACGTTGCGCAAGTCTATCGATTGCCTCCCACACATCGTCGTTGCCGAATACGGCCCAGCGATTCGGGTTCCCTCGTACGCGCAGGGAAACACCGTCCAGAAACGGTATGCCACGCTCCCGAGCGAAGACTTGGATCTAGGCATGGGGAAAGATGGACATCAAGGAGGCCTAGGCCGGTCCTTGGTGGGCTCCATCACGATTACCGGTTGTCACGCGTCGCCTGACTGACCTAGCTTCTCGCCAAGTTGACGTTGAGCGAGCGAACCTATCGCGTCGAGCTGACTTCCTTTGCTCTCGTCAGGCGGCACAGGTTACCTCCTGCCAGACGATGAAAGCGCGGTCTCGTAGCTCCCGATGATGATGCGCTGGCAACAAATGCCGTCCGACGCGAAAGAGGTTTTGCACGAGTCCATGCACGGTCAAGAATCGTTGCGCCTGTCCTGGAGATTTAAACTTCCGCATCTGTCGTTCCCGTGTCGCGTCGGTTCGTGCGAGACTTCGGCTAGGTTGTTTCTGTACGGGTCAGTGTCGTGGACGACGGACGGCATGACCCTGCGGTGAGCGGCACTGTAGCTTCTCAGTTTGTCGGTGACCAGCTGCCAAAGCGGGCGGCCTTGCCCGTCGTGTCAAAAACACAAACGAACTCAAGATCGGCGATTCCAAGAACTTGTAAGCAGGCGCTTCTGCACAAGGGCGCCGCGACCTCGCCGGCGCGCCCAGCACGAGACCCGGGTCAGCGGGTTGCGGTTTCTGTCGGGCGATGCGAGGTCGGTTGCGTGTCCTTCATCAATATTACAGTCGGCACCCTGGGCATCAGCGGGGGAACCGTCCGGCGCAGCGGGCTTCTGGTCAGGCTCTATCGTTACTCGTCTACTGGATGACTCGCCGCGAATAGCGCCTTCTGAATACTCCGCAGACCATCAGGTGCCTTCAGCATTTTGCTACTTTTTGGGAAAAAGTGAGGACTGGCTGGGATTCTGGGCACCAAAGCGGGATTTTGCCAGTTGGCTCATTCATTCATCTCTTCGAACCGCGCGTTGAGCCATTTCGCTTTTCTTCTGGCCATTCCGCAGGCTTGCCTCGTCCTGTGCCTTGGTGCACAACTCGCGATCTCGGTCCACAATTGTCCTGTACTCGCGGATTCGAGGTTCCCCATGAGCATTTTCAAACGCACTCAGCGGAAGTATGTGAAGAAGGCCTATCGCTTGAGGAATTGGCGTGAATATGAGGCGGGTCTACGCAACCGTGGGAGCCTGACCGTCTGGATCTCGCCCACCGCCGGCAAGCTTGTGAACTGGGACGCGCCCCGGCCGAGGAGGAGGAAACCGGGCCGTCAACGCAAGTACTCGAACCACGCCATCGAGACGGCTGTCACCCTGGGCATGGTGTTTCATCTGTCATCTAGGCAGAGCGAGGGATTGCTGCGGTCGTTGTTCGCTCTGATGAAGCTAGACAATGATGTGCCCGATCACACCACGATCTCGAGGCGCAAGGCGAAGCTGGGTAAGGTCCCCTTCTACCAAGACAAGCACAAGACGCCGTTGCACATCTTGATCGACAGCAGCGGTCTCGCTGTCCACGCCGGCCAGCTGCGCAGAGCACCAAAGAGCAGGGACTATCGCAAGCTCCATCTGTGTGTCGACGAGCAGACTGGCGAAGTCGTCGCCTGCGAGCTGACGAGCAAAAGAGCCCGCGATTCATCGCGAGTTGCATCGCTTGTCGGACAGATCGACAGTCCCATCTCATCGGCCAGAGCTGACACCGCATACGACGCCAGCGGCGTCTATGAGGCGATCGAGAATCACAGCGCTCATCGCTCGCCGAGGGTGCTGATACCGCCGCGCAAGGGCGCCCAGCTCGCATCGGGGCCGGCGAGCAGCCGACAGCGCAATCGCAACATTGCCGCACAAGCTCGGCTCGGCAAACGAAAGTGGCACACAGAATCGGGCTACAGCAAACGGAGCAAAGTCGAGACAACGTTCCATCGCTACAAGGCTATCGTGGGCTCAGCGATGCGAGCGAGAGGGTTGGCGGCACAGAGAGTCGAGGCAAGGATCGGGTGCAAGATTCTCAACACCATGACGGCGCTCGGGATGCCTGATAGCGAGATGATCGGATGATGGGAGTCGGGGCCAAGCGAGCTCTGCGCCTCTATCGGAGTTGTGCACCAAAGCAGCTCGGCGGCGGTGCGGCAGGCCTCGACTCGTACGACAGGCTCGCGCTCGCTGTTCAGGCAGATGTCGAGGGCCGCTTCATCCTGCGCCCAAGACGGATTGGCACCCGCGAGAAGCCATGCCAGGAGACCGCGTGTGACCACAAGTAGGAATGCGGTTCTTTGGAGCGTTCTTTTCATCCTTTCCTTTTCATACTCGCACAACGTACGCGTAGGGATGCCCGTCAGTAAGCACGATAACAGATCATGCTAATGATTATCGAGCGAATCGGAAGGCTTCGGTGGTACCGACTCGGTCTCCCGAGCGAACCAGGCCGCGGCTTTTGAGAGGATCTCCCGCTCCAACCGTAGCTGACGGTTCTCCCGTCGCAGGCGGCGGAGCTCCGCACGCTGGGGCGCTGACCGGGCCGTGCGGCAGCGGAAAAGAGGCCACCCGAAAGGCCCAGAATCGAGGCCGGGGCTACCTCCAGCATCGAGACCGGAGCTACCTGCGGCTTAGCGAACTAGCACGTTCTGGTCCAGGTGCGGCCCGGGCCTCCTTGATGTCCATCTTTCCCCAGACATGGATCCAGGGCTTCGCCCGGGAGCGTGGCATCCTGTTTCTGGACAGCGTCCTTTGCCGAAGCGGCTGATCATGGCAGGTCTAAACTGCGCAATCAACGCTGGATCGACTTTTTACGGAGCACGTCGCCCTGCGCTATGCTTTCCGAGTGTTACCGGACTACCTTTCCCACGGCCTCGACGTCCTGCTGGTCGGGATCAATCCAGGGAAGCGATCCGATGAGCTTGGCCATCACTTTGCCGGCCGTGGAAACAAGTTCTGGAGGTTGCTGCACGAGGCCGGACTGGTCCCGCGGCTCATGACCTACGAGGATGACTTGCGTCTGCCCGAGTTCGGTATCGGTTTGACCAGCATCGTCGCGAGGGCGTCGCGTGGGAGCTCGGAACTCGACCGGGTCGACTTCGAGAAAGGGCGTAGGCTTCTCGCCGAGAAGGTGATGCGTTACCGTCCGAAGGCCGTCGGCTTCCTCGGTGTCACCGTTTTTCGAGGGTTCTGGCCTGAGCTCTCCGCCGGTCGCCCACCGAAGACCATCGAATGCGGACCGCGCGGCGAAATTCTGGGAGGCTCACGGTTGTTCGTTCTTCCGAACCCTAGCGGTCGCAATGCGCACTACAGCTACGACGACATGCTTCGCTGCTGGCGAAGTCTGGGACGTTGGGTGAACGATCATGCCAGAGCTTCCTGAGGTTGAGATTACCCGAGAGCACCTCGAGCGGTGGCTCATCGGTCGTCGAATTCGAGAAGATATCTGCAACGTCCCTGGCCCAGGTCTCCCAGTATTTCCGGTCCCCGCATCTCTCGACGACCTTGGCGAATATCGCGCTGGGTGGCAGGTCGAGCGGCGGAAAGGGCAGTTCGGGGGCGCCCTGTCCGTCGAGCCCATCACCGCTGAAGATGATCCGATTGGTCGGCGTGTCATTGAGGTCGATCTTGTTGATCTCGGCATCGAACCTGTCATCGTGCGCGCGCAGCGCCCGCAAGGAGGCCCGGGCATAGACGGTTTACCCAACTACTTCCGGGCAATGCAGACCTCCGGCAGAAAGTTTGCTCTCCTGATAAAGGCAAGTGTCGTTGCCAAGGCATCTGCTGGAGGAGGCTCCGTTGATTGAAGGCGCAACGAGTTCGAGCACATCAGGTGTCAAGGACCAGGGCGGGCGCCGAGCGACGCGCAGAGCCTCAAGGGGCCTGCTCCGCTTGGCGGTCTACACGGTTGCTGCGCTTCCGATCTTCGTCTCCTGGATAGGGGTCGATTGGAGCCTGCGGGTCACCCACTACCGCCTGAGGAACGTCGAGGCTACGGTCCCCGCGATGATTCATGGCGAGGCGGAAAAACCTTGGGTCCGCCGGACGCTGGTGCCATCGACGGCTCTTCTGATCAGATCTGCCGTGCCCGACTCCGTGGCCGACTGGCTGGTAGCAAGGCTCGACACCGGAGCCCTGCGGCGCGCGGCTCGTGAGTTCCGGGTGCCCCGCCGTCACTTCCTTGAATCTCTGATCGGCATCGCGCTGTCCTACGTGGCCCTCGTGGGCTTCCCGCTCGCATTCAGGGTCCTTGCCGAGAGTCTCTACGAGTTCTCCTCGGAAGGCACATCCGATCTTCTGGCCCTGATGGCCCTCTGCATGCTCCCCGCGTTTTTCGGGGGCTTCGGTGCGCACACGCTCTACGACTTCCCGGCCCTGACGTTGTTCACGCTCGGTCTCACGTTTCTCTGGCGACGGCAGTGGGTGCTGTTCTACGCTGTCTACGCTCTAGCGTGCTGGAACAAGGAAACGACATTGCTCCTCAGTGTTCCATTCTTCGCACACCTGAGGTGTCGGATGTCGGCCCCGGCCTTAGCGCTGCACCTGTCAGGCCAGCTAGTTCTCTTTGGGGCGACGTTGGCGTTCCTCCTTAAGTACTTCGGGCAGAACCCGGGTTCGGCCAGCGAGTTTCACCTCGCCGATAATCTCCGCGCCATTTTTACGACTCTGGAACCCCGAGGTGTCGGGACATGGGGAGTGCTGGCGCTGACCCTGTCTGGTATCCGTGGAAAGTGCCCTTTCCTGCGCGATTGCGCGTGGGTCCTGGCTCCCTTCCTGGGGCTGTACCTCGTCGGCGGCATCTACGGAGAGATCCGAGTGCTCTACGAAACATTCCCGATCGTACTTCTCCTCTGCCTTGAGTCGCTGGCGATGGCGGTGCGTCGTCCCTTAACTCACGCGCGGTTGTCCGGACGGTCTTCGGCATGAACCGAGACCGAGGGACGGCGGGTCCACTACGGCACGCTCGCCGAACTCATCAACTCACTCGAGCAAGCCCGTGCCGCGGGCTCGCTCAACCAACGCCTTTTGTCTGCCGGAACTCCCCGCGGATCGATATTGCTGATTGTACGGGTGTCGTCCTGTGCCAAAACTCGGCCCTCTTGAAATAGCCGATAAATCAACAGCTTAGCGTCTGTGTTTTGCGACCGGGCCAAGGGCTGTAGGCTCTACAATCGTCTGGACCGAGGGTGTTATCTTCAGTTCCATGATGACGTACCACGTGCGATTCTTACTGCTCGTTGTGGCTGGCTGGGTCAACCGCCAGCAGCAGGATGTGATTGACTACCTGAGAGAGGAGAACCGTGTGCTCCGAGCCGGGCTTCGGGGCAAGCGTCTCAGGTTCTCTGACGACGATCGGCGCAGGCTCGCCGTCAAGGCCCAGACCTTGGGCCGCGAGGCGCTGGCCCAGATTGCGTCGGTTGCCACACCCGCTACGCTTCTACGCTGGTACCGCTGCCTCAGTCGTGGAATCGAAGTTGCTCCGGTTCTCGGAGTCGACGTTCTTTCCTCATCAGCACCTCCTTCGCTTTTCGAAGAACAATGCTGATGATCTTCTACTGCGAGCGATGGAGCGCGACACGCCGTCTCGTCGAGCAGCTTCCTCAATTCTACAAGGGCACTCCAACTCACACGCGCGTCATCACTCAAACGCATCACCGAACAGGCCGCCCGATCGAACATCCATGACGGAAGCTCACTCCAGACGCCTTCCGTGTGCCCGTCTACAGTGAATCGAACAGCGGTATGCGCACCCCACTTGCGTCGGCCGCCCACGAGAACCTTCTGCCCGCATAGCGGATGCCACGGATAGTGGAGCTCAAGAAACTCGTGTTTGTCGGCATTGCGTCGCCGAGTTCTATCACGCAGAACGGAACCACCAAGGTCTCGGCAACGAGCTCCTCACACCTCTGCCGGCAAGCGCGAATGACGCTGGCCCCATCGTGTCGCGAGAGCGACTCGGGGGCATTCTCAACTACTACTGCCGTGCCGCCTAGATTGTGGCTGGCGACGGTAGCCCCTCGGTGGGCTCGACCGGCGTAGCGTGGAAACACAGCTTCAGGAACACGCTTCGATATTCGCTCTCGACTAGGTGGTCATCTGCATGGTGACGACCCGTCCGCCCAAGACGATTGTAGAGCCTCCAGCCCTTGGCCCAGTCGCAAACACAGACACTAAGCTGTTGATTTATCGGCTATTTCAAAAGGGCTGAGTTTTGGCACAGGACGGGGTCGCGTTCAACGGCCGCATGATAGACCTGAATGCCAAGTTCGCGGACATCGCGCGAGCCCGTGATCAAATTCGCCGGCACGAACGTCCGGTCCACAGTGATCTGAATCTCGGCCCTGTCCTCATTTCCCAGCGCCGCTGCGGGGAGGGGAATACGGCGGCGGTGCCGACCGGACGCATCGGCGATTAGTAACTGCGGCAGTTGGTCACCGACGCTGACCGTGACCGCCTGCCTTGCGGGTGCGGCGTAGTCGAGGGAGAACGTTGCGTCCGCTTTCGGGTTCAAAAACGACAGCGTGGCGGTCTGATGGGTCCATCGCCACATCGATTCGGGAGCCGTTTCCTCCGGGTACCAACCGCTGGTGTAGGCCAGTGCAAAGGGGAGACGCCTTTTGTCCACGGTCGTAACCAGCCACCCATCGTAGTCGGCGTAGGTACAACCCCCCGCGATGATCGGATGTTCTTCGTCAGACGTTCGCGGCCAGCGCGTCCACTCCCAGAGTCCCCAGACGAGCGATGCGGAAGCGGCACCGCCGCCGAACCCCATCATGAATGTCCGTCGTGAGATGCGGCGTGTCATGTCAGGCACATCACCGTGACGTCGCGAGCGTGTCAGCCAGTCGCAGCGACAGCGCGACAATCGTCAGCGTCGGGTTCGCGTACCCGCCGGTGGGAAACACAGACGATCCAGCCACGAACAGGTTACGGTACCCGTGCACCCGGCAGTCTCGATCGACCACAGAAGTTGACCGACTCGTGCCCATTCTGGTCGTCCCCATGATGTGCCCGCCACCGTACGCCCCGCGGTACAGGCGGTCGTTGTGAATGCGTACCCGGCCCTTCCGCGACTCGATCAGCGATTCTCCGAGGAGTCGCAGCGTCGTCTCCACGTTGAGGAAGTCCCCGGCGGCGAAGACACATCGGACGCCGGGCCGGTAGAACCCAGCGGCGTCGCGTTCGCCGGTCAGAAACACACGGTTACTGGGAGAGGGCAACATTTCGGATCGCACAGTGCTGGCGTGGTGATAGAAGGGCTTTCCATACTCCCTGGAGAGATACTCGACCATTGGATGATCGGTGGTCTGGTCGTGACAGTCCACACTGCACCCGAGCAGCCCGTGCCGCATCGTCTGCGCGTCGTCCGGCACCACCGCATGGGTGGCGCCCCCAAAGGCCGCGGGCGTGGGCTGCCGGTCCAGGTCTTCGTCAAGCACGAGTTCGGCCACACGCTCGAAATGCGGATGCTCCATCAGGAACTTCCCTGCCTGGCCGCTCTCGTTGCCGACCGGGACCGCACCGTCCGAACGAGGCTGAAGTAGCAGTTGCGCGTTGCTGATGCCGCCGCCCGCGAGGACGATGGGCTGTGCGGGATCGACGGCAAGTCTGTCGGGGCAGACCAGCGCTGGACGAGAAGTGGTCCCACTCGTGATGGTGACATCCTGTTACGCTTGAACCGCTCGGCAGGTTTGCAGTTCACACCATTGCCCGATGCGCAGCCTGTATTGCTGGAAATCGACCCGGAGGGATGGAAGGCGCGAAGTAACCTCTCCGGCGCGGCGCGGGCCATCGACGGTGACCCGACCACGTTCTGGTGCGTGGTGCCTGAAGAATGATGAAAATACGTCAGCATATGAACCGCGGAGCGCGACGTATCAGCGTCAAGGCCAACCACCGAGGACGCGAGCGCAACGTGAATCGTCGAGGACTTCTCCAGCACATCGAAATACTTGAGGTCGAAGCGGGTCGGAACAGCTCTTGAGAACGGCCGGTAAACGAACCCCGGTACCAGGGGCGTCTCGACATCGATGATGGAGGCGTCTCGGTCCAGGACTTCAGCCGCGCGCCGATAGTACGGCACCAACTCGGGGCGAGTAATCGGCCAGCGAACGCCGGCGGCCGGGTTATTGAAATCCCGCTCTTGCAGCGTGACACACCAGCCTGTCCAGACCTTTGAGGTGCCACCGAGTGCGCGGATAGAGTGTTGATCCCACCAGCCGTCCCGGAGGTGTCCGTAGTTGATGGCGTTTGGCATGTCGGCCCGCGCGTCGATTGCGGTTCCGGACTCAAAGAGCAGGACCCTCCTATTTGCCTTGGCTGGCTCAAGTGCGAGCGTAATACCTGCCGGGCCAGAGCCGATCACATAGCAGTCGTACATCTGGCGGAGTGTGCCTGAAGTAAGCCACATTACACAGGGTAGAATACACTGCGGCGGAACGAGGCGCATCAGAGATGAGGTTTTTATTTTCCTAGAGATAGATCAAGCTCACACCCCGCATCTGTCTGGAATCTCGGGAACGTTGGAAGGCATACCCGAACGAAATCTCACTCAGGCTTTTCGAAGACTCGGATCTCGGAGATAGACCACGGTAGCTCGAAGCCGTCTGTCTCGGTGATTCGTATCAGCAGTTCCCATACTCGCGGCTCCCCGAGTTCGACGTCTACGCTGGCCGACAGAGGATCATACAGAAGCTGGGTGAACAGACGTTCATATACCGAGGCGCGATCAAAGGGCAGCCGAGCCCATGTCCGGTCCTCCAATATTCCCAGCACCTCGAAGCGCATGGGAAACTGATGGCGGTCGCCGAGCATCATCGAGATTCGCGCCGGTTTCCTGACCGAGGGGAAGGAAACGGCGATGAAGTAATGCTCGAGCTGCATGGTCTCGGTACTCCAGAACGTGGTCGGGTCACCGTCGATGGCCCGCGCCGCGCCGGAGAGGTTACTTCGCGCCTTCCATCCCTCCGGGTCGATTTCCAGCAGTACAGACTGCGCATCGGGCAATGGCGTGAACTGCAAACCTGCCGAGCGGTTCAAGCGTAACAGGATGTCACCATCACGAGTGGGACCACTTCTCGTCCAGCGCTGGTCTGCCCCGACAGACAGGCCGTCATCGGGATGCACCACGACGGTGTCCACGCCGAGTTTTTCTAGAAAGCTCACCGCCTCTTGGTCGGGGAAGTGAAACAGGCGCCAGCGTAGAAAGTTGTAAGCCGGCGGGAAGTAGCCGGTGAAGCCCTGCACGGTACGTTTCCAGTGAACCGTCGAGTAGTACATGGGAACGGCGTCGGCGCGCTCGCCCCGGAAGCGAGTGGTCGGAACTTCGGCCACCACTTCGGCGTCCGGGTCTTTGGCAATCCAGCGGTACACCTCGGGAATCTCGTCTCCGGTGGGGAGGTGGGCCAGTTGGAGAGGAATGGATAGATGCTCAAGGAACAAGATCCCTCCCAGCACGGCCACAACCGGCTTACCCAGCCTGTGGCTCAGACGGTCGAGTCCTATCGCCACCATGGGTGCCAATCCCAGAATCAGCAAGATGGAGAGCCGCTCCGGGTAGCGGACGCTCCGGAATCCCGGCATCCATTGAGAAAACGCGGCATAGGGACCTGGCCCCAGCTTGTGTTCTCCGAGGCGAATCTCGGTGCCGAGACTCAGGAAGAAGCCGGCGACAATGAAGAAAACGAACAGCGGGCGGTACCAACTCGGCTCTTCGTCGGTTTTTGAACCGCGTGCGAACAACCCAATAAGCCCAAGTCCCAGAGCGGTGAAGCCCAAGAAATGAGCCGCGTTCTCATTGGCACGGGCGGTTCCCAGCCATTCGGAGTAGAGCAGGTTGCCGGGCAAGACATCGAAATATCGGTCGACAGGCACCGGGTTGGGTTCCTCGCGGTGAAAACCGTATTCGCTGGAGTTCTTCAAATAGGGCACGAAAAAAAGTCCTGTCACTAGGATTGCCCAACCGAGATTCACCGCCAGTGGGAGTAGTTTCCGCGGGCGCAGGCGATGCCGGACCTGCAGAAGAAGAATCGTCGGGAGACAAACCAGCGGCAGATAAAGTGCCCAATACATACAACTCAGGCTTTGAAGCGCATAAGTGAGCCCTACCCACACGCCCCGGCGAGGGCTCGGGTCTCGGAAGAACCGCAAGAGAGCGTGCAGCAAGAAAGGGAACCACTGGTTGGAAAGGATCTGAAGGCGGATGAGCTCGTTGATGTTCCAGGTGTGAAACGCGTACAGCATGCCGGCAACGAAGGCAGCGGCGTTGTTTCCCGTCAGTTCGCGGCAGAGTAGGAACATACCCACGCCGGCCAGTGCCAGGCTGATGAGACTCACGGCGTTGTGAGCGAGAACCGGATTGTTGCTAACCGCTAGCCAAGGTGCTGCCAGGAGTGAAGGAACGAAGAGATGCTCGGAGAAGGCGAGGCTCCTGGGGTAAGGAAAAAAAACGTTGCCGTCGAACAGTGACAACGGATCTTGCACAAGTTGTCGGTTGACCCATGACAAAGCCCAGATGTTGAGTGGAGGGGTGCCGAGTCCGAAGACATGGTTGGTAGCTTGAAACGTCAACGGGTAGGTGGCGATTATGGCAAGAGCTAGGTAAGCCGCGAACAGAGCGAGCCATGCGACGGAATATTTGAAGCTGGAAGTATGGCGAGCCACCTGAGTATGGACCTATAACGAGAACTTTTTGGTGATATGGACGACTCGAGACGGTAGCACAATCGATAGAGTTTGAATTTCCGGAAGTGGACTACTTTGGAAAAGCAGCCCTCTACCGAATTTTCCCATAGACGTTTCCTTCAAGCTACATCGCTGGCTCGGCCTTGCGCCTTTCAGCTATCATGAGCGCCGATGCAAACGACTGGTGCTCGAAGAGGCCGAGAGCTCCTGTTCGCAGCCGTGATGGTGCTGATGTTTTTCGGCTCTGTCGAAATCCTGCTGCGTTTCGTCGGGGTGGACCGCCCGCCCAGTCCTCGTTTGGTCGTCCGAGCCATTGACATCGACATCAGCTTTCCCTTCATGCGTCCGGACCGCAAGCTCTTCTGGTCGCCGATTCCAGGGTTTCGCGGTGAGTTTCTGGCTGAGACGGTAACGATCAACTCGGTGGGTCTCCGGGGGGCTGAAGTGACCGTCCCCAAGCCGAAGACCAAGAGGCGAATCCTATGCTTCGGTGACTCCATCACCTTCGGCTACGGCGTAAGTGACGATGAGACGTACGCGTTTCACCTCGGCCAGGCCTTGAACTCCACACGTATCGAGGTGGTCAATTCCGGAGTTACCGGCTACAGCAGTTATCAGGTTTTGCATCTTCTGCGCCGAGTCGGGAGGACGCTCGAGGGTGACGTGGCGTTGTTCTTGATTGGGTGGAACGACGCGGTTCAGCGACCAGTTGATGATAAGGCCTACGCTCGTCGGGTACAACTAGCGATGGCGGTGGAGCCCCTGTCGGACTACTGGTATCTCTACCGCCTGATCAAATCGTTCTATCTTCGCTCCTCGGAGAACGAATGGGAGGAGGCACAGTCTCTGAGGCCAAGGGCCACGACGAGTGAGTATCGCAAGAACATGGAAGCGATCGTCACCGCTTGTCGGTCCTGGGGCATCGTTCCTGTTTTCATCGAGCTGCCCCGGCGTAAGCAAGAGGGCGAGGCTTCCTTTCAGTTCGCCTACGCCGACATACTCAAAGATGTCGCCGCCAGGATGAACGTTCCGATAATAGACTCCGGCGATCTCGGCCTCGAAACCACCTTGCCTTCCAACGACCGCTACTTCATCGACACCCTGCACTTCAGCCCCGAGGGTCACACGTACCTGGCGGAACGCCTGGCGCGCCAGCTCGCCGAGCTCGGTGTGCTGTAACCGGGAACACTCATCGGGCACGAATTACTTTACGCGGTCGACCCGAACCCGCATTCCCGCCAAGGGTATTGTCAAGTTGAGGTCTCAAGCTCGAAGCGGGCCGCTAGATGATGGGGCTTGAGCGCACGGCGTTGCCAACATCTTGGGGTCGGATCGGCCCTGAATGCCTCAACTTGACAGTACCGCTCAGAGTGCTCATGCATGCGATAGCTGTTGCCGCGGATGTTGATGACGAGGCACTCGTTAGGTGATCGAGAAATCGTGTCCGTCAGGTCACCGCTTCGACGCGCTGAAGGCGGTAAGCGGCGCGTGAGTCAGGAAGTCGTCCCAGTAGGGGTCGTCTCGTTCCGTTGGCTCCAGCATCGCGTCGACCCAGCGGAAGTCGTCAAAGCCGGCGCTACGGGCCGCCGCCTCGTACGTGCCCGGTGCGAGGTAGTAGTTCTCGAACTCAAACACCTGGCCGTCATGGTTGGTTATGCGGTACTGGATGACGTCCCCCTCGTGCAGAGGATACGCACAGCTCCGCTCAAGTCCATACTTCGCCAGCGACACATCCGGCCGCGGCGGGTTGCGGACGTTGTCGTTGAAGCCGACGAGTCGGCCGCCTGGCCGCAGCGCGCGGAAGCAGGCGCGGCAGAAGCGGTCCAACGCCTCCCGGGTGCTGGCATAGTTCAGCAGATAGACCGCGTCGTGTCCAAAAACACAAACGAACTCAAGACTGGCGCGCCGGGCCGTTTCGATCGTCATCGCCCCGTGGCGAGCCCCAGATCAGGGGCGTGTCGGAGGCGATGTCGGCGATTCGGGTTCTCCGCACGCGCAGGAAAAACACTGTCCAGCAACGGGATGCCACGCTGCCGGGCGGAGACCTGGATCCAGGCCCGGGCCGCACCTGGACCAGAACGTGCTAGCCCGCTATGCCTCGGTAGCCCCGGCCTCGATTCTGGGCCTCTCGGGTGGCCTCTTTTCCGCTGCCGCACGGCCCGGTCAGCGCCCGTTCTCCTATTTGGCGCAAACGTGGCACTCGAAAATCGAGATTAGAGACGAAAGCCGAAAATGAGGCCCGTTCGGCCCTTCTAGCGCGTCTCTAGTGACACCTACCCCTGCAAAACCCCGCCAACCGCGCGGAAATTCTCACCCGTCTCTGCAGTGCCACAATTTGCCAGACTGGGTGGCGGATGGGACAGTTTGGAGCTATCCGGTCTCGGCTGGAAACCCCGAAGAACAGGGAATTAACAGAGAATATGGACACAAACTGACCCCCGAGCGCCGAAAAACCATCCCGGAGTGCGTTCGGGCTGGAATGAGCAATAAGGATGCAGGTCGCGGCCTCAATGAGGCCACGTTCCACGCCTGGATCGCGCGTGGGGAGAAGGCCAAGAGCGCGTCTGGTCAAAATACTCGAACGCCCATCGGGTCAGCAGTTTGCACCTTTCCAAAGGCTGCTTGAATCCGCCATCGCGGTCGGATACGTATTCCAGTTCAGCGGAGGGAGTCGCGATGGATTGGAAGACCATGCGGGCCTACATCTCAGGATCCGTGGATGAGGAGTTGCGCCTGCATCGGGAAGCCGCATGAGTATTTCGACCTCACGAGTACCTCGGCCGTACCCAACAACGTCCCGCGCACGGGAAAATCTAAATCTGTAAAACAAACTATTGGAGGGCAACGGTGGCGAACGGCTGGAGCCCGGAACGGCAGGCGCGCCAAGCCAAGCTGATCCGTCAATGGCGACCATGGTAGAAATCAACCGGGCCGAGGACTCAGGCGGTGCTTCCGCAATCACATCCTGCCGCTGGCGGTTGACCCAGTCAGAACGAGCGGTAGGAATTGCACGTAATATGTCATCATGGATCTGAAGATAACACCCTCGGGCTAGACGATTGTAAAGCCCACGGCTCTTGGCCCGGTCGCAAACATAGACACTAAGTTGCTGATTTATGGCCTATTTCAAAAGGGCCGAGTTTTGGCACAGGACGGGATCGACTTTTTAGTGCGGCGGCCCTCTGGGCTTTTGATGGAATGGTCGCGGAGTTTTAACGCTTTTTTTGTCGAGTAAGAGAAAGGGTGATGCGACTTTGAAACGGTTTTTTGGATCGATTCGTGACGGTTCCCATCGTTTCCTTGGGTTACTTCAAGATTTGCTTGCACCGCTCACCGTCACGGCTCTTGTAGTCGTGGTCATTGTTTCGATCCTGTTCTGGGATTCATGGCGTGGGGAGGAATCCGGTGGTACTGCAATTCGCAATCTTGTTTTGGTTCTTGCTGCGATTATTGGCCTGCCCCTTGCCATCTGGCGCAGCAAGGTGGCCGAACACCAAGCCGAAACCGCACAGCGTGGTCTGCTGAACGAGCGCTACCAGAAGGGCGCGGAAATGCTGGGCAGTGACCTATCGGCGGTACGGATCGGTGGAATTTACGCTCTTGCGCGGCTGGCAGGTGAGCATCCAGGAGACTACCACTTGCAGATTATGAGTCTCCTCTGCGCGTTCCTGCACCACCACCCAGCAGTGGAAAAAGAAAATCAGAATCCAGAGCAGAATCCAGAAGCAGAATTCCGTGAAGATTTTTGGAGAATCATACAGGTGATCGTCGCCCGTAGCGCGGCGCAAATTGAAATAGAAAAAGCGGAGAAATACAGGCTGGACTTGAGAGAATTGAATCTGACCAATGCGAAACTGACTAATGCGGATCTGACTAATGCGGATCTGATGTGGGCGGATCTGTCCGGCGCATGGCTGGGTGAGGCCAATCTGGCTAATGCGGATCTGTTCGGCGCGTGTTTGTCCGGCGCTCACCTGAAAGAGTGTAAAGGTTTTACACAGGAGCAAATTAATCAGACGAAGGTGCATAATGGCAAACTACCGAATTTAGAATCCGTCGTAGACGCCAAGACCGGCAAACCCATTGTCTGACGCGGTAGGGCTGTAAGCTTCCTGTGCCTTCTATTTATTCATCCGCGACGCCAGTTGGACGGAACGGATGGTCTGCAGGAGAGGTCTGCTCGGGGTCGCCTATCGCAGAGCCAGTGCCGCGTCGGCTGGTCTCCGCGAGTTTTGAGAACGCCTCTAGGATTCGACCTTGCCGCTCCGTTCGCGTTTTCGGACAGGACGGGAAAACGCTGACAAGGCGCGGGCCGCTCGGGAGTCGGTTCCGGTTGACTAGAGATCAGGGATTATGATGAGAGTCTGGATGGTGTCGCCTTTATGAATCAGAAGTACGAGAAGCTAAAGACCCTACTGAAGGAGCTGTTCCCGTCCTGTGCCAAAACTCAGCCCTCTTGAAATAGCCGATAAATCAGCAGCTTAGCGTCTGTGTTTTGCGACCGGGCCAAGGGCCGTGGGCTCTACAATCGTCTGGCCCGAGGGTGTTATCTTCAGTTCCATCATGACGTACCACGTGCAATTCCTACTGCTCGTTCTGGCTGGCTGGGTCAACCGCCAGCAGCAGGATGTGATCGACTACCAGCAAGAGGAAAACCGTGTGCTCCGAGCCGGGCTTCGGGGCAAGCGTCTCAGGCTCTCTGACGACGACCGGCGCAGGCTCGCCGTCAAGGCCCAGGCCTTGGGCCGCGAGGCGCTGGCCCAGATTGCGTCGATTGCCACACCCGCTACGCTTCTACGCTGGTACCGCTACCTCATCGCAGCCAAGTACGATGGCAGCAAGAACCGGAGCCCAGGCCGACCTCCGACGGCGAAGGACATCCGTGAGCTCATGGTACGCATGGCGCGGGAGAATCCGACGTGGGGATATACGCGCCTGCGGGGCGCACTCAAGAACCTCGGACATGAACTCGGACGCAACACCATCAAGAGGGTCCTCGCCGAGCACGGTATCGCGCCTGCCCCGGAGCGGGGCAAGAGCATGTCGTGGAGCACCTTCATCAGGGCTCATTGGGGCGCTATCGCTGCGACAGACCTGTTCACCGTCGAGGTTGTGAACCCGTTCGGGCTCGTCCGCTACCATGTCCTGTTTGTCATCGATATCGCCACTCGCCGCGTGTGCATCGGTGGGATAACCTCGGACCCCAACGGGGAGTGGATGAAGCAGGTGGCAAGAAACCTCACTGACATGTGGGATGGTTTCCTCCTTGGCAAGCGGTACCTCATCCACGACCGGGACCCGCTATTCACCGAGGCGGTACGTGGGCTCTTGAGAGATTCAGGCGTGAAGCCCCTCCGCCTTCCCGCTAAAAGTCCGAATCTGAACGCATACGCGGAAAGATTCGTTCTCTCCATACGTCGAGAATGTCTCGACCGCTTCGTACCTCTCAGTGAGCGACACCTGCGGACAGCGGTAACCGAATACGTAGTGCACTATCACACAGAACGGAACCACCAAGGTCTCGGCAACGAGCTCCTCACACCTCTGCCGGCAAGCGCGAATGACGCTGGCCCCATCGTGTCGCGAGAGCGACTTGGGGGCATTCTCAACTACTACTGCCGTGCCGCGTAGATGGTCGCCGGCGACGGTAGCCCCTCGATGGGCTCGACCGACGTAGCGTGGAAACAGCTTCAGGAACAACGCTTCGATATTCGCTCTTGACTAGGTGGTCATCTGCATGGTGACGACCCGCCCGCCCAAGACGATTGTAAAGCCTACGGCCCTTGGCCCGGTCGCAAACACGGACGCTAAGCTGCTGATTTATGGTCTATTTCAAAAGGGCCGAGTTTTGGCACAGGACGGGGTCGGTCAGCTAGCTTTTCGTCAACTTGACAGCAATGGCACCGCCCGCGTGGGCGGAGGTCATCGGGGAGTGACCGAAATCGTTCGTTCACTCGAAAGTACCCTCATGAAGATCCGAGTGCCCACGCTGGGTGTGCGTCTCAGGGCGGTTCCGCAGACTCACCATCAGGCTTCAGCAATGGTAACAGGACTGGATCAAGCTTCGTCACCTTCACAAATTCTCCAACGCCCACGAGTATCCATGGTTCAAGGCGTTGCAGACGCTCCAACAGAGCCAGTCGTTCTGCAGGCGTCTTTTCATGCTGTATCAGATTTGCGGCAACCTGCATGACGAACCAACGGTTGTGATTGGTGCCCACCGACGCTACACACGCTGTCAGCATAGCGCGAATCTCAGGGTCATCGACTGCATGGAAAATGTACTGACATTGCTTTGCTATGTCGTCTGTATACGAAAACCCCCAATTCCGAGACGCTGTGTCCTCACAGAACTGTTCAACTAGCTGTTTTATAGCGTCGGGTTCAAGGCGGTGCAGATCTGCGATCGCCTCTGCATGTAGCGTCATCATGGCGGCGGAGAGCAGGTCGTCATCGACCTGGTGGTGTTTCAGGAAGAGGAGTAGGAACCGTTCGAGTTCGTTCGAATCATAGTTGCTTGGTACCGACAACCGTGTCTGAAGGTCCATCAACTCTTGAAGTTCGCCGTGATCCGGAGGGGCGTCAAGCAACGTTCGATAGGCAAGTTTGAGACTTGCCACCGTCTGGAATCGTTTCTCAGGATCTTGATTAGTACATCGGTTAACCAGGAATTCTATTCCTGACGGTACTTTGGCGATGTCTTGTCCCATGTCAGTGAGCGGACCCGAGTACAGCTCGTAGAGGACGCGACCCAAAGAGTAGATATCCGCCCGCGCGTCCGCATGTTTGGCATCACGCCACTGCTCGGGTGCCATGTAAAGCGCCGTCCCTAGACCGAAGCCGCTGACCGTCTGACGTGTCGACTCTGAGTCCAGCTGTCGGCCGATGCCAAAGTCGGCCACGACGAGATTTGAGTCGTCATTCATGAGAATGTTGGCAGGCTTAAGGTCGCGGTGAATCACATCCTCTCGGTGTGCGTAGTCCATCGCGTCAAGAACTGCCGTGAAGATCTTGGGAATACGTGTTTCGTCACCGACTAGTGACGGGATTTCATGCTGAAGCGAGTGATCGTAAAGCGGCATTACATAGTAATACGGCTCTTTGCTCAGATTTTTTGCGATGACTCTGACAACGTTCGGATGGTCGAGATTTGAGAGTAGACGAATCTCACGCTGGAACCTGGCGACAGTGTCCGAGTCGGAGGTCGAGAGGAGTCTCTTCATAGCGAAACGGGAACCATCACTCTCTCGCTCGCACACGAATACCTCGCCGAACCCTCCGCGGCCGAGACTTTGAAGAATCTTGAATGACATCATCCGTGAGTGCCCAGCTGTCTTAAAGAGGTGCTTCTGCCATCAAGTGTTGCTACGCCGCTAGAGGGCTCTGTCCCGGTTTCCGTGGAAATAAGAATGGCGTAACCTCCGGTTAGCAAACCCAAAAACTCGCCTGGAAAAGCGAGGAGGAGGATTATGCCATGAAGAAGTTTACCACCCGATCAGCCGAATCTGTGAGCATCGGATGGCCTCTTTTCCACTGGCGTACGGTCTCGGTCAGCACCTGTGCATCATCAATATCCGTCCGCTCCTGAAATCAAGGACTTACGCACCGTTCACGCCTCGGCCAACGAGCGCATCTCCCGCTTGAGATCCCGGTCTTGAGACGGCAAACTCTGCCGCCATGCTCCGTGTCCTCATCTTCCTCGTCTCACTTGGCGCCCGTGCGATCCGGGCGATGTGTCGGTGCCGAGCCGACCTCGTGATTGAAAACCTGGCCCTGCGGCAGCAAGTTACGGCGTTGAAGAAGGAGCGCCCCCGGCCACCGCTCGAGGACACGGACCGAGCATTCTGGGTTGCGCTCCGAAGCTCGTGGCCAGCGTGGGCGAGCCGGCTCGTTATCGTGAACGCCGACACGGTCGCCCGGTGGAATCGAGGTCGGTTCCGCCGATACTGGGCTCGAATCTCCCGTCCGCGCTATCCAGGTCGACCTCGGATTGATGCCGAGATTCGTCGTCTCGTCCGCACGATGGCCCAAGACGGCTGGGGTGCACCTCGTATCCACGCTGAGCTGACGAAGCTCGGATTCGTTGTCAGCGAGATGACGGTGTCGCGATACATGCCGCGCTTCGTCGATCGCTATCTCGGTTCGCTCAATCGCATCCAAGAACGGCAACAGAGCTTGCCCCTTCGAGCTCAGTATCTCTCGAAGCTTCTTCCTGTTCTTCGCATCGATGATTTGGTAATTTGACATCGTGGTGGCTCCTTTCTTTTTCCTTCACAGCCGGATTCTATCGAACCCGGCCTTAGGAGCCGCCACTCCTAACCTTCAACTATCTCAGGGGCATCTCCCACCATCCCCGGAAGGGACACTAATTGCCCAAGCGAAATTGACGCCACTAGGCAGTTGCAATTTTGTACAATCTTCGAAATTGAGGCTTGGCTACCAACCCAGCTTCGCTGTCTTTCAGCGCGTCAAGAATTTCACGCAGTGTATGCCTATGCCAAGGCTGAAGGCCTTTTTCACCTACTACCTTTTCAAGAATCTGAAGAGCGACTGCCGGATGCCGCTCTATATGGCCACTCTCCTTCAGCTCATGCAGACCATATCCTTCGATAGGTTTCAGGTATGGCAAAGACCAAACTACGGCATCTGGAAAAGTATCACCGCATTCAACAAGCATAATTAGCATCGCTTCGGACGTTACAGCTGTATTGTGCGGGGCTACCTTTGGCCAATATCTCTGAAGCCAGGGGCCAACCTTATCGTTCCATGCCACTGCGCGCGCTTGAGCATCGCCTTTGAGGCGATGCTCAAGGCTGTCGAGAACGATCTTTAGACTCTCTTCTGACAGCGATTTAACGACCTTACGGACCTCTTCGTCCCTCAGTGCATGAGGTAATTCGAGACAGATCGACATAAACAACCGTATGAGGTTTCGCTCTCGAAACGCTTGACCTTCGTCGCTTGCAAGGATCTCGAGAAATGATTCCTTAAAGGCCGAAAGTAGATCCGGGCTCACATTTGGTGACCATGCGTAAGCGGCCCAAAGGTTGTTCGCTTCCTCGGAACCGCGAGGGCTGAAAAACGGAATTAGGTGTTTCACAACCCAGTCCCGATCAATCGAAAACAATTGATGCAACCTTGTTGCCAGCATTACGCGGCCGAAATGTCCGTCTGGATCGGCGGAGATTCTATCGAAGTACGAACCGACCGAAGGTGGCAAACCCTCGCCAATCCTTGGTTCGTACTTCCACAATCGAATTAATGCAGCTTCCGCCAATTCCCCATAGGTATGGTTCAATGCTTCCGTCAATGGGTCATCGGAATCGGTCTCTTCGCTCTGGTCACTTGCAATCCAAACCCTTTCCCAGAGAGTCTTGAGTTTCGTTTCTCGGTCAATACCAGATGCTTCTGCAAGTCGTTTTACGAAAGTGGCGGGGGCAGAACCGACGTTTTTCAATAATTCGCCCGGAGCGTTCGTGAGAACGTAAGCAACATACCAATCTAGCCTGACTGTTCTCTCTTTCTGGTTCTCCGAGTGAGTAATGGCCCACAAGAAATGCTGCCAATACGTCTTAGGCCACTCTCGACGCTTCGCAAGGCGCCGAAGGGCAAGGGCGGCCTTAAAGGGCTGTTCTACGGAAAGACCGTGAAATCCGTCAGGAGTAATCTGAGTATTTGTGAGTGCCGTAGCTAGGTCAGCGATCGACCCATTGAGCAGGTCCTTCGGTGCGAAGTCCTTCTGGTCAATGAAGCTTCCTTTACCGACCCACAAACGGAATTCATCACGCTCATCAAAACGGTCTTTGGCCGGCGGTTTTCCTTCTTTAGCCAATGCCCTTGACTTTTTGTCGAGCGGCGCGCCGGAGAGATCTAGCTTGTAGAGCCGTAACGCCTTTTCCCGACGAATGATCTCGGGGTAGTTCTGCGGCGGATTTTTTGTTTTCGTTTTTGGCCCGGCATGAATGGCGCGAACGATCTCAGTACGCAAACTCCGTGGCAAACGTGATCCAGCCAATCTAAAAAAACGCAAAACCTCGCGGCGCAATTCCGTGTCCCACAAACCCATCTTTCGACCTGCGATAAGTAATTTCTTCGCGATGTGAATGTCAGACCTGGGATTATCGGTAAGAGCGTGGAGAGCAAGCCTCTTAAATAAAGGTTCGCCCGATAGTACCCAACGGCGCAGCAGGTTGCTTGCATGAGCAGAATCTGTCGAAATCAAAGCGAAATAGCTATCACGGACGAGATCTATAAGGTGGGTCCAACTATCGCGTTCTCGATTCTGGTCATGCGCCGCTATCGAGGGCCGGTAAAGTGATGAATTCGAATTGATGTCATCGTCGTCCCTCACCAGTGTAAGTGCATGATCGAGATAGCCTGTTAGGGTCTCGGCGTTTCTTGAAAGGACGTTAGCGTCGCCCAAGATTTGGCAAACCTCACGGCGTGCATCTGCGTCGCCAACCAGCAGCTTGACATGACCGCAGGCGTCTATCGGTCGTATCGGCCGTGGTTTATTGTAATAGTCCTGACGGAAGCGTAACGTTGATGAAGGGCCGGGACGAACGACGAGGCGCGGAGCAATGCTCTTGATAACTTGCTCTTCAATGCGCCGCCGCTCGGGTTCTGAAGAGACCCTTACCCGTTCGGAAATCCAGACGAATCTCCATGGGTCGCTGGACTCACTGTCCGACAGAATGCACCACAAATGCCGAAGCTTTGGCGGTATTTCCACGTCCGCATTGGCCAATTTTCTCTGAACCTCTCTGCGAAGCACTGGATGCATATGGCCACCATTTCGGAGCACCCATGCTAAGAGCTGTGGAACATGGAGATGGCATGACATCCATCGCGCCAATTGGAACCTTACACTGTCCATGTTAGGGGGATTCTGAGAACTAGCGCCGCTGTCCACCAAATGTACTATTGACCCATTTGGGTTCGTTGAGTGCGGGTCCAGCTCCGCTACAGAGCTGGAAAGCAATCCGTTTTGCGCGAACACGTCGAGCCATTGGTCGATTTTGGGGAACTCTCTTTCTTCCGAAATGGGCGGAGCGTCAGCCAGGGCTTGAGCAGCAACGGGATCTTGCAATGCCCACGTGACACGCTCCACTACCTGGTCGTTTAGTCTGACTGGCAGCTTGGTAATCTCGTTGAGCGCGATCTGGGTACGAGCCTGGTAGGGGTCCGTTCGTATCTGCGCCCACTCGACTAGCGTGTCGCTGAGGAGCTTATGGTCACCTTCTTTGTTATAGAGAATCGGCTCGACGTTCTTTGCGAGCCATCCATCTCGTACTCTTTGCCTGTTTGAGCACCGGGCATCATAATCGGCGAAAGCGTAGGCCGTCGTAAACCGGGCGCCTTTAGCGCGTTCCGCCGCCAGAGCATCGACCATGTAACTCATGACGGGATCCCTGACGCTGTAGCCAGCGAATACTACAGTGAATTCACGAAACAGCTCAGTGATGAACCGCGCCGCCCATCGCTCGGTGAGGTACGCGCGGCCGAAATCAGCTGCCGTAAGCACAAGGTTCTCGCCGTCATCGTCCGGAAGGATTCGACCATGCAAGTGCACAAGAGTCGACCAGTTGTGCGGCTTTGGCACAGGCAGCTTGGGGCTCACATCAACGACCTGTTCTTCGAGTTCGGCTTCAACAAACCGATTGTCGAAGTTGGTGGTGATCAGGCGAACTCCATGTTCGGCTCGTGACAGCGTAATCAGCGCTTTGTGGGTGCGGAGCGGACCCGTGGGCGACTCCGAAAGGCGATCGATCACGGTCCGGCGCAGTGTCTGCGCGCCCAAGCGTTCCGGCCTCTCGAGTAGACCAAGCGCCCTGTCAAAATGTGGCCGTCGGCGCTCAAGAGCTTGCTCGTCAAGATCGAGAGCTTCTTTCTCGGCCGCGTCGGGTTTGAGATGGTACTGTCAAGTTGACGTTGCGAGAGCAAGCCGGTGCCGTCGGCATGACGTCTCCGTTCGAGTCATGCCGCCCACGTTACTGCGTCCCAAGCGAGGAACGCGCGACCTCGAAGCTGTCGGTGATGACGCGCTTGCAACAGGTGTCGTCCGCCGCGGAAGAGGTTTTGGACAAGTCCATGAACGGACAAGAATCGCTGGGCTTGACCCGGAGATTTGAACCGTCGCATTTGCCGTTCACGTTGCCGCGTCGGCTCGTGCGAGACCTCGGCTCTATTGTTTTGGTACTGGTCGGTGCAGTGGACGACGGATGGCATGACCTCGCGGTGAGCGGCGCTGTAGCTTCTCAGCTTGTCGGTGACGAGCCGCCAGGGTGGCCGGCCCTGCCCCTTCAGCAGCTTACGAAAGAAGCGTTTAGCGGCTCGCCGATCGCGTCGAGGCTGGACGAGGATATCGATGACGTCGCCATCTTGGTCCACCGCACGCCAGAGATACTGCCGTTGACCCTGGATGGTTACAAACACCTCGTCCAGGTGCCACGTATCGCCGAGGCGACCTTGCCGTCGCTTCAGCCCGCGAGCGTATTCTGGACCGAACTTGATGCACCAAAGTCGGATCGCTTCATACGAGACGGTGATCCCACGCTGGGCAAGGAGGTCCTCTACATCTCGAAAGCTCAAACAAAAGCGATGGTAGAGCCAAACGGCGTGGCTGATGATCTCCGTTGGAAATCGATATCCGCGGTAGCTCGGCGACTTGCTGTTCATTGGCTCATTCTGTCAGTTAGAGGCCCAACTTGACAGTACCGTATCAAGAACATCCTCGTGCTCAACGACGAGGCGCACCATTGCTACCGCGAGAAGCTACCAGAGCCGGACGATGAGCATCTGAAGGGCGACGACAGAAAGGAGGCCGAAAAGAACAACGAAGCGGCCCGCCTCTGGATCTCGGGTCTCGAAGCCGTGAATCGTAAGCTCGGCCTCTCCCGTGTGATCGACCTGTCCGCCACGCCCTTCTTCCTGCGCGGGTCCGGCTATGCCGAGGGCACGCTCTTCCCGTGGACGATGAGCGACTTCTCGCTGATGGACGCCATCGAGTGCGGCATCGTGAAACTGCCCCGCGTCCCAGTCGCGGAAAACATTCCGGGCGACGAGATGCCCGTCTATCGCAACCTCTGGGACAACATCCGCAAGGAGATGCCCAAGAAGGGGCGCGGCCAGGGCGGAGAGCTTGATCCGCTTAAACTGCCCACCCGACTGTAAACCGCTCTTGCGGCGCTCTACGGGCACTACGAGAAGACCTTCACGCTGTGGGAGGCAGGGGGCATTCATGTACCACCCTGCTTTATCATCGTCTGCCAGAACACCTCGATCTCAAAGCTGGTCTATGACTTCATTTCCGGCTTTCACCGAAAAAACGAAGACGGGACCACCACACTGGAAAACGGTCGCCTGGCCCTCTTCCGCAATTTTGACGAAACCACGGGGAATCCGCTCGCTCGTCCGAACACATTGCTGATCGACAGTGAGCAGCTGGAAGCCGGCGACGCTCTCGATGACAAGTTTCGCGGCATGGCGGCCGATGAAATTGCACGCTTCCGCCGCGAGATCATCGAGCGCACCGGGGATGCCCGTGCAGGGGACAACATCAGCGATCAGGAGTTGCTGCGTGAGGTCACGAACACCGTGGGCAAGCACGGCCAACTCGGCGGCTCCGTCCGCTGTGTCGTCTCCGTATCGATGCTGACGGAAGGCTGGGATGCGAACACCGTCACCCACGTCCTCGGCATCCGTGCTTTTGGGCACCCAGCTCCTCTGTGAACAGGTCATCGGACGCGCGCTGCGTCGCCAATCCTACGACCTCAATGACGAAGGTCTCTTCAACGTCGAGTACGCAGACATTTTCGGCATTCCCTTCGACTTCACGGCCAAGCCCGTTGTCGCGCCCCCGCAGCCGCCGCGTGAGACGGTTCAGGTCAAAGCCGTGCGCCCGGAGCGAGACGGCCTCGAAATCCAGTTCCCTCGCGTCGAAGGCTACATGCACCTAGCGAAGGGCCTGGAGTTCCGCGCCGTCGTCGTGATGGCCTGCGATGATGAAATCATCCCCTTGCAGGAACGGATCGAAACGGTGGGCGACGACGCCGATCTGCAAGAGGTGTATGACACGGAGCGTCATTTGCTCTACGTTTCCTGTACACGGGCCAGGGATCATCTGCTCGTCGCGAGCGTTGCCCCGGCATCGGAGTTCCTCGATGACCTTCGGGCGTGAGGAGCCCCGCGACTGGCTCGACTGGCGAGCACGGATCAACGAAGGGCGGACCCCCCTTATTGCGAGCCGCGAGCGGGATGGCAGGTCGCGGCGTTCGTGCACGGATCCTCGAAAATCCGCACGCGGGCGCGCTGATAGCGGTCCACGCGGCCACCGCAGAGCGACGAGGGGGGGAGCACCATCACGGCGTCCTCGGTTGTTTGATCGGGCATAAGGTTATATCAAGACCTATTTGCTAGGGGACGCTTTGGCATCTCGGCGGCGACCAACCACGGCCCCGCCCTGCGGCCACGCCGGCCTCGACGGGGGACATTAAGCCCATCATGAAACCGATGACACGCATTCTTGACGCTCCACCCGCGCGAACAGAGAAGCTTTGGAACCACTGGGGCCACGCGGCGGCGGCGGTTTCGATCGCGGCCGCGGCGTCGCTGCTCCCCAGGACGGCCGAGGCTGAAGACCTCTACGTGCGAGCAGGGATCGGCATAAACCGGCCGGCCGAAACCCAATTCACCGACGAGGACTGTTCGAGCGTTTTCCCGGTTGCTCTTTACGGTTGCGGCACCGGCGGCGACGGCGCGCCGCTCCGTTCGGTTGGGGACTTCGGCACGGCCGCTGGCCTCGAGCTCGGGCTAGGTTACGCTGTTGCGTCCGCCGTGAGGCTGGAGGCCCTCGTTGAATACTGGCCGCGATTGACTTTCGACGGCCGCGCCAACTTCCTGGACCCCGAACGCCTGCAATCGGTTTCCGCGGATCTATCCTCGCTGTCCGGGATGCTGGCCGCTTATGTCGATCTCCCGGAATTGGGTTTACGCAAGCTCAGCCCATTCATCGGCGGAGGCATCGGTGCCGCTCGAGTTGCAATCGGTGAGACGCGCATGACGTTCCCGAAGACGACGACCATCGTTCCGGGCACCAGCCGGACTGGTTTGACCTGGATGCTGAAAGCCGGGCTGGGGATGTCATTGGGCGAGCGGACAACGCTCGATCTCGCCTGGCGTTACACGGATTACGGCGTCATCGAAACCGGCGAAGGCGGGGGCCGGGTCGAATGGCGCGACGGAAGCCGGGAACCGTTGGCGCTCGATCTGGCTTCGACATGGGCGAAGTTGAGGAACCACGGGCTTCGGCTATCCCTGCGTTACGCGTTCTGATTGGCGTTGTTGCACGATTCAACCCCGGCGCAGCTAGCCCTTATGGTGCAAAAACTCAGCCGGTCATCGATCCTCCACAGGCCGACGTCGAGCTCGACGTACTATTTGCACCATACGGCCTAATACGTAGGACGTACAAGGAAGGTCATAATTGCTACACTGGAGATTGCCCATGATCGTTGATCTCCGTTTCACAAAAAATAAAGGAACGATCCATTGATAGGCGTGCTTTCCAAGCCTGCCGACCAAATCGACATTTCTGACATCAAATCGTTGATTGACTCGGAAGTTCCCGAAGGTGAACAGATCGAGTTCAAAGAAAACCTGTCAACGAAGGGAGGCTCCGACGATCCGTGGAATACCGGCAAGAACAAGATTGGAGAACAAGCGAAAGATGCCCTTCTCAAGGAAGTCGTAGGATTCGCAAACGCTCAGGGCGGGGCCGTGCTGTTGGGTATCGGTGAGTCCGAAGCGAAACCGCCGGTTGCTGCGAAAATCCTGCCGGTTCAGCGATGCGCGGACCTAGCGGAAAGCCTGAAGCTGGTGTTTCGTGATCGCGTGGAGCCGCAGCTTCCCCGGATTGATATCTTCGCTGTTCGGACCAGGGGCGAGAGAGGCGTTGTCATTTTTCGTATTGGGCGGTCAAGGTTGGCACCACATCGGGTTACGCGGTCGCTTGTTTGCCCGATCCGGCGGTCCGACCGATGTGAGGAAATGTCAATGAGGGAAATCCAAGATATGACACTGAACGTGTCGCGGGGACTCGAGCGGTTGGAAAGGCGGCTCTTGAAACGTGCAAGACGCTTTCCACAAGAGTTCGAGCGCCTTGAAACGCCTGAGGATGCATGGGGTATCCGACTAACGGCGGTGCCCGTCGGAGACGAAATCTGGATCGACCGTGTTGTCCGTCAACACGGCCTCGCCGAAGAATTCAATGAGCCGTGGCACAAGGTCATACGGCGGCAGGGCAGCAACGAACGCCAACTGACGCATGGATTAGACCCTGCTGGCGTCGTGTTTCCCGAGAGCTGGCGACCCATGCTCCGCGCCGCACGAGCGGAACCCGATTTCGCTCTTTTCAACAAACTTCGGCATAACAGCTACCGAGAACTTCACTGTGACGGCCTGATCGAACTTGGCTATGTTTCATGCGGCCATTTCCCTGATGAAGAAAAACTCCACCCTTTGCCCTTGCCACCCGACTTGCCCGTTGACATGTTTGCAAACTTGGCCGTTTGGGCTGATCACGTGAGAAGGCAGGCCCTCGCCCCTACGGCGGAATATGCCCTTGAAGTCGAAGTCATCACCATAGGAGGACCAGTAGTGGCTAGCAACGATTATAGGCATGATTTGGATCCATTCGCTCCGCCAACATTTCAACCAGGACGAATGCCATTTCCTAGATATCTCCTAGCGAATTCTGATGAGATTCCCGATCTCCTCATATTGTTCCATCATGATTTCTGGAATTCTCTTGGCTCAGATGTCGGTGCCGACGAGGTTAGGTTCTCGATACAAGATTGGTCCGGTTAGGAGCCGGGAGATCCGGTTACGGAAAATCCCAAAAGGAATCGAGAAGACAGGTGTGCTCCGCAAAAAGTCGATCCAGTGTTGATTGCGCGGTTTAGAGCTGCCAGGCTTGGCTGCTTCGTGCTGGTTGACCCGACCACGCCACCGGCGTCTTAGGAATGCGGAGAGGCTCGCTCGTGCGACTCAAGTGGGTGCGTTGGTACAACACGCAACGACTCTTGGAGCCGATCGGAGTTGTCCCCCCGGTCTAGTACGAGATGAACTATTATCGGTGGCAGGAAGGCTCGCTCGAGATGGCGAGACTTAACTAAAATAGTCTCCGGAAAACCCGGGCGGTTCAGTGCGCTAATGATGAAGAAGCTATTCACCGAACGGCATGGCGAAGCCAAGCCCCGCGTTGCAGAAGTGCTTGATGAACCGACGCGCAAGGGGCTATTGGCACTCGTAGCCGCACGTATCGACGAGGAGTGGTTCGGCCTGATGTTTCCCAATAAGTGCGACGACGGCTACGCATATGCCGGAACCGCCTTCCACAAACTCGAAGACACGATGAAGGGTTATGGCGTGATTCGGCCGGACAGCGTAGACGGCGACAATCCGCCGTCCGACGCGCAGATATTCGACCTGCTGGAATTCGCGTACGAGTTCATCGCCGAAGCCGAAAACCCACACTACCACAGCTTCATGAGCCACTCGCATTACAGCTACGACCGCAACAAGGGTCGTGCAAAATTCACACACGATGTCAACCGGATGTTCGAGCGCAATGGTATAGCGTTCACACTCGATGGCGGCGAGGTGATGCGTATTGCGCCCGCCGTCCTACACGAGGATCTGAAGGTCAGCGTGTTCAGAACCGGTGATTCCACGCTTGACCAGCTGCTTGAAGTCTCGTGTCAGAAATTCCTAAGTCGCTTGATAGATGCGCGTCGTGAGTCGATTGAAAAGCTCTGGGACGCTTGGGAGCGTCTGAAAACCATCGAACCCGGACGTGATAAGCGGGAAAGCTCCCAGCTGCTACTCGACAAGGTCACCGCTGAACCGGTTTTGCGCTCCAAACTCGAACAGGAAGCGCAAGAACTGACCGCAATCGGCAACAAGTTCATGATCCGTCACACCGAAACCGACAAGGTCCCGATCGCGGAACCCGCGCACATCGATTATCTCTTTCACCGCATGTTTTCGATGATCCAGCTCTTGCTCAACGCCAGCGGTCGCGGCGCCTCACAACAAGAGTCCCCGCGTTCACATGGATAGCGCCAGACGCTCTGACATTTTGCTTAGGCTGCGCGTCGGGGTCCATCTACGATCCTCGGGTCCCATCGCTAGCTGGCGCGCGTATTCTTCGTTCCGCGCTCGATCTCCGTACCGTGCCCGATGTCCTCCCGTGCTCTCGTTCGCGCCTGACCAGTCTGCGGGGTCGGTGTGATCGACCGGGGAAGGCAGGGTCGGATCCGATCACGGTCAAGGTGCTGCGTTTCCAGCGATTTCGTGTCCGCTGGTTCCGTGATGGGAGGATGCGGCCAGTAGGACTACAAGAGGATGATTTCCGACGGCATGCTGCTCGATAATGCCGAACCGTTCATCTCTAGGAAAGTCAAAATTTCATTTCTGCTGCAAATCGTCAGAGTCGGTTCGCATGCGGCAGCGAAGTTGCCGCAGTATGGGGATGTGCTACCGTTACTGGTTGCTTTGTCTCGGCACCGGTGGTCGGTTTATCGACAGCCGTAAAAATTACCCGTAACGGTCCGGGAGAGCTTGGTTTTTGTACCGGCAAGCGCGAATGACGCTGACCACATCGTGTCGCGAGAGCGACTTGGGGGCATTCTCAAGTACTACTGCCGTGCCGCGTAGATGGTCGCTGGCGACGGTAGCTCCTCGGTGGGCTCGACCGGCGTAGCGTGGAAACAGCTTCAGGAACACGCTTCGATATTCGCTTTCGACTAGGTGGTCATCTGCATGGTGACGACCCCGTCCTGTGCCAAAACTCGGCCCCTTTTAATAGACGATAAATCAGCAACTTAGTGTCTGTGTTTGCGACCGGGCCAAGGGCCGTAAGTGCGGACGATCAGGACTTGTTCGCGGTCGAAGTTATTTCGACTTCAGCGCGTACTCGGACATGGCCATCGGGCTCGGCCTCATGCTGGGATTCGTCTTCTCCAAGAATTTCGATTCTCCTTATCTCGCGCAATCGATTACCGAATTCTGGCGACGCTGGCACATTTCGTTGTCCACCTGGGTCCGGGACTATCTCTGGGTATGGACGTCGAACGAGAGGAGCACGGCGACCCGGCTTTGGTTGGGCCACGACTCCGGTACCAGAGTTTTTCCAGCGGATATCTCGGAGGCGATCGAGCGCAGCGCTTCCTCTGAGATCCTCCTCCCCGGAATTTTCTCGCTCTCCGTCATGAACTCGCGAAACGTTCATAGCGGTAGTGCTTCAAGAGCTCCACGTCGACTCTGTCGAGGATCTCGATGGAGGCGAGCCGCCCCACCACGGGACAAAGCGTCACCCCGCTGTGCATGACCGCGAGATACAACTCCGGAGCTCCTTCAGGAAAGCCAAGAATCGGGTGGCCGTCTTTCGGAAGCGGCCGAAAGCCGAGCGTCACCCGCTCAAGCTCCAGCTTTTCGAGCGCGGGTAGATACGTCTTCCCCGACGCAAGAATCTTCTCCCCTTCTTCATCCGAAGCCTCTTTCACCGGCGTGGCACCGAATCCCATCCCCGCCACGAGCCGCCCATCGAGTTTCTGTTTCATGTGCGCGCCCGGCGAGAGCACCACACGTTCGATGAGACGCTCGGACGGCTTTGTGTGCGCGAGCACACCGCGCGACCCGATGAGCGGTACGTTGAGCCCCGCCATCGCCGCAAGCTTGGGCGTATCGACGCCGGCGGCAACCACGAGCACGTCGAGCTCGAAGTCTCCCTTGGTCGTCTTGACCCCACGCAGCCGTCCCCACCGCAGATCGATCTCGTTGACCTCGCATGGATACTCGACCCGAGCGCCCTCAGCCCTCGCGTGCTCGATCAGGACTTCCGTCGTTCGAACCGGATCGATGCTCCCCTCTTCTTCGCTGAAGTACGCCGCCGACACCGGACCCGGCACGACGTTCGGCTCGAGCTTCTGAAATTCCTCCTCGTCGATGAGCCGCAACGGATAGCCCCAACGTTGGCTCTGCGCCACCCGCTCGCGTATCCCCCGCGCCCGACCCGGATCCGCCGTCCAATCGAGGCTCCCACCCCACTGGACTTTCAAATCACCCCCGAGCTCCCGCTCCAAGTGCCGATACCCAAGTCCACCCAGCCGGCTCAGATGATGGTAATGAAACGGCCTCTTCGAAGAGGACGCGTTAATCCAGGCAAACGAGTTTTGGGTTGCCCCCGCCGCGGGCTTCGACTTCTCGAACAGAGTCACGTCCGCCCCACGCCGGGCGAGGTGATACGCGATGGAGCTTCCCAGGATTCCGCCACCAATTATGCCGATGCGCCGCGGCGCCTGAGTGGCAAGGACCTGCCTTGCACCTGGCAGTGCGGCGACCGCAAGCCCTGAGAACAAGCGAAAGAAACGCCTTCGGTCCAAATCTATTGCCATCACAGGACTCCCTCGGAGTAGGCTCGGAGTAGGCTTCATACCACGCACACGTGCGGCGACGCCATCATGGGAAAATGGCTTGGAGATGGAGGACGGCCTTTACCAGGCTAAAAAGGGCCGAGTTTTGGCACAGGACGGGGTGTAGCGCTCGATGTAATGGCGGAACAGGAGCCACTTGGACTCGCGGTAGCGCGCAGCGATGGCATCGTACGCATGCTGCCCGGTCATGCCAACGCGCTGTCGGAGTGCGCAACCCGAGAATCTGCCGGCGGAGTGTCAACAGGGAACCGATAGGGCACCCTGTCGTCAATGGCCCGTTGCATGTGGTCGTAAACTTCGAGAACCAAGTGCATTGTCTGGAAGTTGCCGTACGCTCGCTCATCGCTACGGCGCAGCACCGGAAATGTATCAAATGTAGTCGGCGTCGTCACGCGAGATAACGCGCCGACGAGATGCCTACGATTCTAAGTGCGGTGCCCAACGACAGTATGCCGGTCGACGACGCGATCGCGCTCAGAACTGCGGATTTGGTTGCCCCATCGGGAACGCGATCGCCATCGAGATTGCCGCCGCGGAGCTTCAACAACCGCACCAGCAATCCGATGATCGCTGTCTGCGTTTTGGCGCGCTGTCGTAGTTTGTCAACCTGCTCCAATAGGTCGTAGACCTCTAGTTCAACGTCCACCGAAGCGACCACGGGCCGCACCTCGCCACGCGCCGACGTGCGTCGCGTCGATGCCGGGATCGCAATGTTCCGGAACAAGTTCGCATTACCCGTCGCGGCGATGGCATCGCGCAGCCTATGGTCGTAGGTCTGGCGAACCCGGAGGGCTCTCGTCATGCCCAAGCATAGTAGGGAGAAAGTCACCTGGCTAGCCGGACCCCTTGAATGCCCCCGGTATTTACAGATGTGTCGAACGTTCGCTCTCCGCACTCCAAAAGGATCGTGCGAACACCACGGCTTTTCGATCACGGCGAGGCTGGACAAGGATATCGAGCACATCACCATCTTGATCCACCGCGCGCCAGAGGTAGTGGCGTTCGCCTCGTATCTTCATGAAGACCTCGTCCAGGTGCCATGTGTCACCGAGACGACCCCGTCCTGTGCCAAAACTCGGCCCTTTTAAATAGACCATAAATCAGCAGCTTAGTGTCCGTGTTTGCGACCGGGCCAAGGGCCGTAAGTGCGGACGATCAGGACTGGCTCGCGGTCGAATGGGACGAAGGCGGCGGCGAAGGCGACGGTGACAACGCCCCACACCTGGACCAGAACGTGCTAGCCGGCTACGTCGCGGTAGCCCCGGCCTCGATTCTGGGCCTCTCGGATGGCCTCTTTTCCACTGCCGTACGGCCCCCGGTCAGCACCCGCTCCCCATTTGGGCGCAAACTTGTCCCTCGGAAATCGAGATTAGAGACCAAATCCGAAAATGAGGCCCGTTCAGCCCTTCTGGCGCGTCTCTGGTGCCACCTAATCCTGGAAAACCCCGCCAACCGCGCGGAAAATACCACCTGTCTCTGCAGGGCCACAACTTGCCAGACTGGGTGGCGGATGGGACAGTTTGGAGCGATCCGGTCTCGGCTGGAAACCCTGAAACACAGGTCGGAACCTGCCTCATGGCCCACACGGGGGAATTTCGCTACTTTTGCTACCAGATCGATTGGTCCGAAGCCGTAGGTTCCATAATATATATTGATTTAATTAACCGATCTATCTTTGAAATAATGCCACTTTGGAGTTTTTCTACAATATCTGTTCGATGGGACCAAGCATCGCGAGGTAGATCCGTGCTTCCAAGCGCGCCGGATCCGTCTTGTTGGTGTTCGTAATTCGACAATATCGGCCTTGGTGGCGATGGTATCGGCGAAGATTCGCGCGGCTCGGAGGGGTGCTAGTCGTGAATCCGATGGCGAACCCGGTTGTGCTCCGTAAAAAGTCTACCCAGCATTGATTGCGCATTTTTAACCTACCATGGTCGGCTGCTTCTGACCGATCTTCTTTTTTGCGGATCACAACCCAAAACTCGCTGTCGACATTCGAGAGCCGTGGGCCGTTTTTCAGCCAATCGCCCAGCCAATGAGAAGACGCTCTACGTCTAGAGAGCGCGTGGGGAGAGGCCAAAAGCGAAATTCGAATTGGCCAAACCCTCGTCATACCATGTCAAACAGTGTCAAACCGGTTCATCCCCGCGCGTACGGAGAACTCTTTTGAGCGACATGTTTCGGCCCGTAGTTGTTCGGTTCATCTCTGAGCTTTGGCAGTCTCTCCATCCGGCGAACTCGGACGAACCTCGCCCGTCGGTCAGAGCTCGCAATAACTGCAAGGGAGGTTACGACGCCTTAAGGGTTCGTCACCCGCGTGGGTCGAGTGTGCAATTTTCATCCGCCACGAATGTGCAGTTTTCGACCGGCGTTGACAATTCCTATAGATCAAGACGACCGAATCTCCTCTCGCAGGTAGTACAGACACTAAGCTGCTGATTTATGGTCTATTTCAAAAGGGCCGAGTTTTGGCACAGGACGAGATAGCGACCTATAGCGTGAGCGCATGCGCAAGACCATCCGACTGAATTCTTCGACTACGGTCCGCGGGGACATGCTTGACCGGTTGCCACATCTACATATTTCCGGTGTCGATCAACCGGCCGCCGGCGCGAGAGTCAGATTCCTGAGATCCCAGACCCAGAGTCTGGACCTTGGATTGGACTGCAGATGGTTCCGGGACTAACTTAGTAGGTGGTTTCGTTGGTGGGAGCAGATCAGACCCGCAGGTTGGCGTGGACCGTTCGGGAACGGTCAACCGCGATGTGGCAGGGAGCCACACGTCGGACCTTCTTCAGGTCCTGGACAATCTGGAACTCGCAGACCGCGTATCTGTTTCCCTGCTTTGACATCGTGGACTCCTGTCTCCCAAAGGATTAGGTGTCCGCGAAAGCGGGTCAAGTCCAGGACGAGGTGGTCATCTGCATGGTGACGACCCGCCCACCCAAGACGATTGTAAAGCCTACGGCACTTAGCTGCTGATTTATGGTCTATTTCAAAAGGGCCGGGTTTTGGCACAGGACGCGCTTGCGCAAACGTAGCTCGACGAACTCCCGGTACTCGCTCACAGTTTCGGCCGATAGGGTGGTAGGCTTCCTCATGGCGTAATCATCCTCTCGCTATTTCAAGCGAGTTTTGTTTTGGCTAAAAGGAGGTTACGCCATTCTTATTTCCATGGGAATCGGGACGCATCCCTAGTTTTTCGTCAACTTGACAGTACCCAGGATGTTGTTCCATTCTCTGAGGTGCGCTGATGGCCCGAGCTGACCTTCTTCTTGATTTAGTTCGCGCCGGTGCCCGTGGCGACCAAGACCTCTTTCGGAAGACGCTGGAGGCAATGGTTAGCGAGGAGCGCGCTAAGCAGCACCACATATTGGCGGACCGTCTTGCAGCGCACCTTCAGATCAACGGAGAACCTACTGGACCTGCGCCTGCTCCCAATCGTCGCAATGGTCCCCGCACCGATCTCTTCTATGAGAGAAGCTCTGAGCGGCGACTGGAATACTTGTTATTGCCTGAGGTTGTGCAGAACGCCATCCAAGAAATGGTTGAAGAATACCGACGAGCCGATCTACTTCGCGCGCACAATCTCGAGCCGAGACATCGAGTGCTGCTTGCCGGTCCTCCTGGAAACGGCAAGACCTCGCTGGCCGAGGCCCTCGCGGCCGAACTCGCTGTTCCGCTTCTTACGGTGCGCTACGAATCTGTAATCGCCAGCTACCTAGGAGAAACGGCAGTTCGGCTGTCACGTCTGTTTGAGCAGATTCGGATGCGACGTTGCGTTCTGTTCTTCGACGAATTCGATGTCGCGGGCAAGGAACGTGGGGACGTTCACGAGACTGGAGAAATCAAGAGAGTGGTCAGTTCTCTCTTGCTCCAAATCGACGATCTTCCCAGTCACGTGGTCGTCGTGACCGCTACAAACCATCCAGAGTTGCTGGATCGTGCAGTTTGGAGGCGCTTCCAGCTTCGCCTTCACCTCCCACCACCAAGTCAAGCGCTGGCAGCGGAGTGGTTCTGCCGATTCGAGCAGCGTCTCGGCGAGAAGCTGGGCTATGAACCATCAACGCTAGCGAGGCAGTTGGAGAATCTAAGCTTTTCTGAATTGGAGGAGTTCACTCTGGACGTGACCAGACAACACGTCCTCCACCTGCCGGACAGCAATCTCAAGAAGATCGTTGCCGAACGTCTGGAGCAGTGGAAGCAACGGTTTGCACCCGATGGACATGCTTTAGAAGGCGGCCAGAGGCAGGATGCCTGAACGCCCACTGCTTATCTTGCCGGCACCGGGTGAACCGGTCCAGCGCCGCAAACGCGGTAGCGGTGGAGATCGCTTTAGCCGCCCTGGTCGTGAGCGCCAAGCCGAGCGACTTACCCCTCAGTTCGAACTGCTCCAAAGAGCTTTGGAGGCGCGGCGAGTACGTCTCCAGGCCGAAGCACAGGGACTGATTCCTGAAGAGGTCATCGTACTCGAAACGATTGGAACGGTTGAGAACTTCATTCGCGCCGTCGAGCGCGTACCGGGAATGGAGTGGCTCGGCGAGATTGAGGAAGAGGATATTCCTCCAGATGACGATTTCTTCATAGTGGACAAGCACGGTCAGGCACGCCATGACAAGCCTCTGTCCGGCCGTCTGTTTCTGATCGTTACGAATCAGAAAGCCCTGCGGCAAATGCTGAGTCTCTGGGAAGTGTGGCAAAGGGACGAGAGACTCCCGCGAGGGTTTGGTCCGTGGAGGATCCTGTTTGAACACCTGCGAAACGTACGACCCTGGGGCGTCGAAGATCGCCTGGTGGAAACCGGAGTCCTCGACGACTGGCGCGAACGCGTCGAGCACGAACAACAGATAGTTCCCTGCGAAATCGAACTCTGGTACCGGCGTTCGGAGCCGCAGCGCCAAGCCGCCGCCGAGCGTGTTGCCAACCTAATCACCGAGCAGGAAGGGGAGATCGTTCACGAGGCAGTGATCGAAGACATTGCGTACCACGCCTTGCTGGCTAATCTGCCAATTGCAACGATCGCGACACTCGTTCAGCAGGCAGTGCAGGATATGGAGCTGGTTCAGTGTGAGCAGATCCAGTTTTTCCGGGCCAGCGGTCAAATGGCGGCCGTTATTCCAGACGGTGAGCAAGACATAGATCACGGCGCACTTCCGGACGAGAATCCAGCCGGCACACCAGTCATCGCCCTCTTCGATGGCATGCCCCTACAGGCACACCGGCGGCTTGAAGCGCGCCTGATTGTGGACGATCCCGACGGCTTTGAAGAAGACTATCCCGCCGGCGCGAGACGCCATGGGACCGCGATGGCTTCTCTGATCGTTCATGGCGACCTTGGCCAAGGCGGAATGGCGCTCGCGAGGCCTCTTTACGTGCGTCCTATCCTTCGTCCAGATCCACGTGACTGGCACAATAATCCCCCTCAAGAGGTCGTCCCGGAGGACACTCTCATCATCGATCTGCTTCATCGAGCCGTGCGTCGGCTCTTTGGAAAAGAGGGTGACGAAGAAGCAGTGGCTCCCAACGTAGTCGTTATCAATCTTTCGATCGGAATCCGGGATCGCCCGTTTGACAGTTCTCTCAGTCCGCTCGCTCGGTTGCTCGACTGGTTAGCTTGGCGCTATCGAGTTCTATTCGTCGTAAGTGCCGGAAATCACAGCCAACGGATAGGACTAAGTGTCCCTCGCGGAACGGTTCATGAACTTCAGCGTGAGGAGCTTCAAGCAGAGATCGTTCGTGCCGTCGCGGCAGATGCCCGTTATCGCCGACTGCTTTCACCAGCGGAAGCCGTCAACGCACTCACAGTTGGCGCGGCAAGCCTTGATTCGTCGAATGGTCCTTGGCCTCCCCAATGGATTGAGGCATATGCTGAGCGGAGTCTTCCGTCGCCGATCAACGCCCAGGGGATGGGATACCGAAGAGCTATCAAGCCGGAGATTCTGGCACCGGGTGGAAGGACACTGATACAGGACTATCCGAGCGGCAATGAGAATGCCGAAGTGTCCTTGTACAACGGCTCGCGGCCGCCGGGCCAATGCGTCGCTTCGCCTGGAGCGGTCCCTGGCGATATTAGCGCCTTATGGCATACACGGGGCACGAGCAACGCGACGGCATTGGTAAGCCGGGCAGCATCCATGCTGCATGACACGATCGACGAGCTCCGAGAGGAACCGGGGGGTGAGATCATCGACGCCGTGCCGCGATCAATCTGGTTGAAAGTTCTCCTCGCACACAGCGTGGAGTGGGGAGCTGCGGGGCCTGTATTGGACGAGATCCTTCGAACGGACGAAAACAGTAGACAGTTCAAGGAATATGTCACCCGATTGATCGGATATGGTTCCATCGATCCTCAGAAGGTTCAGGAATGTAATGCATATCGGGTGACCGCCCTTGGCGGTGGAGTGCTTGTCAGTGATCGGTCACATATTCACCGATATCCACTCCCTCCCGCACTTAGCGGCCAAACGGGATATCGACGGCTTGTAATCACGCTCGCGTGGTTCACGCCGGTTAACCCGCGTCATCAAGGTTGGAGGAGAGCGCACCTGTGGTTCGCACCACCCAAGGATCCTCTCCGCGTCGAAAGGCAAGAAGCCCACTGGCAAGCCGCCCTGCGGGGGACACTCCAACACGAGATACTGGAAGGATCAAGAGCAGCCGCTTTCGTGGATGGAGACAGCCTTGAAGTTCAAGTGAGCTGTCGGCCCGATGCTGGGAACCTCGAAGACGAAATACCCTATGCCCTCGCGATCACGCTGGAGGTTGCAGAAGATATCGGCATCGAGATCTACGATGAAATCCGTCTGCGCGTCCATGCGGCAAGTATCCGTGTCGCGCCTACAGGTCAATAGCAACCTGACATCGACGTGAGTTCCGCTTTACAAAGCGACGCGAGGAGAGGTCTGCTCGGGATCGCCTATCGCAGACCGCGTCGGCTGGTCTCCGCAAATTCCGAGAACGCCTCTAGGATTCGAGCTTTCCGCTCCGTTTTCGTTTTCGGACACGACGCGCTCGGTCCAGCAAACAGTTCGACCTTCCTTTCTATTACACGATAGACCGACTGCTGTAACGATTCGCTGTGTCCGCATTCGTGAATTCTACCTCCGGCCCGTTACCGCAGTCTGCGGTGACCTCACGATCCATTCCGCCGCGCCCACGGCGTCTCCCACCGCAGCTCTTGCCGCAGGTCGCGTCCTGTGCCAAAATTCAGCCCATTTTAATAGACCATAAATCAGCAGCTTGGTGTCCGTGTTTGCGACCAGGCCAAGGGCCGTAAGTGCGGACGGTCAGGACTTGTTCGCGGGCGAACAAGTTCGGGGCGCGCGGATGAATAAATAGAAGGTACACCCGGCGGCGGGCCGGGAAAGCCGACGCTGCCTCACTGCCGCCGGCGAGGAGTTCGACGCGGCCAGTGTCGCGGCTGGCGACCAGATGCGAGTCCTGCGGCTTCGAGCACCAGGCAGAGCTGACACCGCATACGACGCCAGCGGCGTCTATGAGGCGATCGAGAATCACGGTGCTCATCGCTCGCCGAGGGTGCTGATACCGCCGCGCAAGGGGCGCCCAACTCGCATCGGGGCCGGCGAGCAGCCGACAGCGCAATCGCAACATTGCAGCACAAGCTCGGCTCGGCAAACGAAAGTGGCACACAGAATCGGGCTACAGCAAACGGAGCAAAGTCGAGACAACGTTCCATCGCTACAAGGCTATCGTGGGCTCAGCGATGCGAGCGAGAGGGTTGGCGGCACAGAGAGTCGAGGCAAGGATCGGGTGCAAGATTCTCAACACCATGACGGCGCTCGGGATGCCTGATAGCGAAATGATCGGATGATGTGAGTCGGGGCCAAGCGAGCTCTCGGCCTCTATCGGAGTTGTGCACCAAGGCACGTCCGAGCCGTCTCCACGTGGTAGCGCACCGCCCGGATGACAGCAGGTTCGACCTCCAGCGGGTCTTCCGCCTGGGCGCCGCCCAGGGCGACGCTCGAGAGAAGGATCGCAGGTCCCAGCACCGCGGCCCGAACCCATGACGACCAAGGTCTCATCATTGCCCTGTGATCCGCAAAAAAGAAAACCGGCCAGAAGCAGCCGACCATAGCTGGTCTAAAACGCGCAATCAACGCTGGATCGACTTTTTGCGGAGCACAACCCTTTTTGCAAAGGGATGCGTACACATCACCAACAGCAAATAGCGCAAGCACCACTTGAACCAGAACAGCCCGTGGATAGTCACGGCACATGCCGAGTTTGACACGCGCCCGAGAATAGTTATTATACTGCATTCGGCTATCCGATGGCTTTTCGTAGATGTTTTTGCTGGTGACTTCCACCACACCTCCGTCAGCCCTCGCTTAGGCCCCTTCCGTTCAGGAGTTCATTTTATGAGTAATATTTATGTAGGCAATTGTTCCTTCGACGTCACCGAGCAGCAGCTCAGAGACGTCTTCGCGACTTACGGCGAGGTGAGTAGAGTCAACGTGATCACCGATCGCGACACCGGTCGCCCGCGTGGTTTCGCTTTCGTTGAGATGTCGGACAGCTCGGCCGCGCAAGCGGCCATCCGTGGCGTCAATGGAACTGATCTCGGCGGTCGTACATTGAACGTCAACGAAGCCAGACCCCGGACCGAAGGCGGCGGTAGCGGTCGCGGCGGGCGGCGCTGGTAAGCCCCACCCCTCGGCTGGGACGAGATTTTTTCTTGCGAAGAGCCCGAGACCTACGAAAGGTTTCGGGCTCTTTCCAATCGCGCTTCCCCGTCCTGTGCCAAAACTCGGCCCTTTTGAAATAGGCCATAAATCAGCAGCTTAGTGTCTGTGTTTGCGCCGGGGCCAAGGGCCGTAGGCTTTACAATCGTCTGGCCCGAGGGTGTTATCTTCAGATCCATGATGACGTACCACGTGCAATTCCTACTGCTCGTTCTAGCTGGCTGGGTCAACCGCCAGCAGCAGGATGTGATCGACTACCAGCAAGAGGAGAACCGTGTGCTCCGAGCCGGGCTTCGGGGCAAGCGTCTCAGTCTCTCGGACGACGAGCGGCGCAGGCTCGCGGTCAAGGCCCAGGCTTTGGGCCGCGAGGCGCTGGCCCAGATTGCGTCCGTTGCCACACCCGCTACGCTTCTGCGCTGGTACCGCCACCTCATCGCAGCCAAGTACGATGGCAGCAAGAACCGGAGTCCAGGCCGACCTCCGACGGCGAAGGACATCCGTGAGCTCATTGTGCGCGTGGCGCGGGAGAACCCGACGTGGGGATATACGCGCCTGCGAGGCGCACTCAAGAACCTCGGACATGAACTCGGACGCAACACTATCAAGAGAATCCTCGCCGAGCACGGTATCGCTCCTGCGCCGGAGCGGGGCAGGAGCATGTCGTGGAGCACCTTCATCAAGGCTCATTGGGGCGCCATCGCTGCGACAGACCTGTTCACCGTCGAGGTTGTGAACCCGTTCGGGCTCGTCCGCTACCATGTCCTGTTTGTCATCGATATCGCCACTCGCTGCGTGTGCATCGGTGGGATAACGTCGGACCCCAACGGGGAGTGGATGAAGCAGGTGGCAAGAAACCTCACTGACATGTGGGATGGTTTCCTCCTTGGCAAGCGATACCTCATCCACGACCGGGACCCGCTATTCACCGAGGCGGTACGTGGGCTGTTGAGAGATTCAGGCGTGAAGCCCCTTCGCCTTCCCGCTAATAGTCCGAATCTGAACGCATATGCGGAAAGATTCGTTCTCTCCATACGTCGAGAGTGTCTCGACCGCTTCGTACCTCTCAGTGAGCGACACCTGCGCACAGCGGTAACCGAATACGTAGTGCACTATCACACAGAACGGAACCACCAAGGTCTCGGCAACGAGCTCATCACACCTCTGCCGGCAAGCGCAAATGACGCTGGCCCCATCGTGTCGCGAGAGCGACTTGGGGGCATTCTCAACTACTACTGCCGTGCCGCGTAGATGGTCGCCGGCGACGGTAGCCCCTCGGCGGGCTCGACCGGCGTAGCGTGGAAACAGCTTCAGGAACACGCTTCGATATTCGCTCTCGACTAGGTGGTCATCTGCATGGTGACGACCCGCCCGCCCAAGACGATTGTAAAGCCCACGGCCCTTGGCCCGGTCGCAAACACAGACACTAAGTTGCTGATTTATGGCCTATTTCAAAAGGGCCGAGTTTTGGCACAGGACGCGGTGCGTCACCGAGGCCGGCCTTTTCCCAGGCTTTCTAGAAGTTCCACAAGTCTCTCAGCAAGGCCCTCGATGCCGTGCAGGCGCAGAACCCGCTCGCGAAGGTAGAGCCCCATGTGCAGCCGCTCTTCCTCAGGGAGAGTCAGTAGCTCCAGCAGGCGAGAGGACAAATCGTTCGGATCTCCAGAGCGGAAGAGCAGCTGGGCTGAGTACTGGCCGAGCGTTTCGCGGAAGCCCTCGTTGTCGGTGAGCGTAGGCCTCGCACAGGCCTGTGATTCCAGCGCGACCTTGTCCGCGGAACCCGCCCCGGTCAAGTTCACATGCACAGCACACCGTCGATACCACTTCGGAAGCTCTGCTGGCGGCACCGCATCGTGAAAATGAACGATATCCTCGACGTCGAGAGCACGCGCCAGTTCTTTCAGAGAACTCCGGTAGTCGACATCCGACGGCCTCGCCGGGTTGCCGAGAATCACCACCTGGAATTGCCCGCGAAAACGTTGTCTGAGCAACGCGACCGCTTTCAGTAGCGTCACGTGATCCTTCACGGGAGAAAGTCGTCCCGCGCAGAGGATCAGAGCAGGAAGCTGTGGCCTGGTCTTGTCGGGCGCGAACCGATCGGTATCGATCCCCTGACCGAGCACGCTGAGTTTGTCCGGGTCGTAGGGATAGCTGGAAGGGAGGCTGGTCACCATCTGATCCGAGAGACGATGGGCGAGCCTCAACTGCAGTGTGAGGCTCGGGTGCGCGTACCAGGTGACGATCGGAACGCCCTTGGGCCGGAGAAAGGGCGCCGCTAGAACTGTGAAAAGTGGAAACATGTGCGAAAAACAAGCGTCAACCGGCTCGTTTCGGAGGACCTCTAACAGGATCCGGTAGAACTCCACGATGCGGCGAGGCCGGCTATAACCCGCCTCCTTGCCGACGGAGTCACACCGGACGTTCTCAGGAAGCTCGATACGGCCTGCGCGCATCGTGATGACGCGAATCCGCTCGACCTTCGTCGCAATAATCGCCTGGATCCACCGACTGGTGAAACCCAGCACCGGGTCGTCGACATCGGTGGCGAGATTGAACCACAAGAGTCGCACAAGTCAGTCGGTTGCAACGCCTGATTGGTGCGAATCGAGAGCCAGCGAGAAGGCCTGCCGGTACCCCTGGACATAGCGGTGGGTCGAGAAGTAAACCCGCGCGAACTTTCTGGCGTCTCGCCCCATCTCAACGGCGCGATCTGGGTGGGCAAGTACCCAGCTCATTCGGGCCGCGAGTTCTCCGATGTCTCCGGGCGGCACCAGGAATCCGGTCTCACCGTCGGAGACGAGATCCACGAGTCCTCCAACGCGGCTGGCTACGACGAGGGTCCCGGCCGCCATCGACTCGAACACGACCCGCCCGAGGCCTTCGGACAAGGAAGGAAGGACCAGTGCTGCCGCTCGCGCCATGTATCGGGCCAACTCGGACTGAGGCATAGGCGGCAGGAAGGTCACGCATGTCCGCAGATCGAGCTGCTCGACCCTGGCCGTGAGCAAGCTGAGGTACTCGGGATCGTCAACCCGGCCTACGATGCAGAGTCGCGCCTCGGGAGCCTGCTGGGTAACGAGCGCGAAGGCCTCGATGAGCCGGTCCACCGCCTTCCGTGGTATGAGCATTCCCGCGAAGAGAATGAGCTTCGAATCCTTGGGCTCCTGCGCGTAGGCTGAGAGGAACGTTGCCATGTCGGTCCAGGTGGGAAAGCTCACGATGGGCTTTCCTGGAGCCCATCGCGAAAGCTGTTCGCTAGTGGAACGCGAGATGGCGCGAAGTGCATCGGCACGGCGTAGCGCGAATCCGGATATTCGAAGAATGAGCCATCGGAAGAGTCCGGCGAAGCGAATCCGCCTCTGCAAAAAAAGGTCCTGCTCGAAGTCACCGTGGCTTTCGACGAGAAGAGCTACACGTCTGCCAAAGAGCCGTGACACCCGCTTCGCAACCGCCCCGCAGAGACCTTCGTAGGGGCCTTGCGTCACAATCACTGTGACCCCGTGAACGAGGATCCAATTCAAGGTGACAACAAGCCCCGCGGAATACAGCATGAGGTATCGAAACACGGGTGACGCAAAAGAAGGAAACAGGAAGAAGGAGGCTCCATCCTTAAACCACACGGGTCGAAGGCTTGTCGCGAACCCTACAACGAAGATTCTACCAATGGTCTCGAGTGATCGAAACTTCTTCGCGCTTGTCGCGTCCAGCGGCTGGCTGTAATGGACACTGCCGACGAAGCACACCTGGAACCGGGCGTCGGAAGCTTCTGCTTGTCCGACCTCGCTTTCCACGAAGGGGGTCTCGCTGCAGGTGTGGTCGAGGGAGTGGTTGCTTTGAGGTGAGTCATCCCCTAGCATATCGGCTTCGCTATGATACCAAGCTCGACTCCAATGTGTCACTTGTGTCACTGGTTCGCGAAACAGATCAAATGAATACACGCAAGAACGTATACCAGAAGGCGCCCTTCTTTCGCTCTTTGGGTTACGGCAGCATCGTCGTCGCTCGCAAGCGTCCATCGGAGAGTCCATGATGCGGCGGCCTCTCGAATGCGGCTCCGCCGATAGGCTCGAACGGTAACGATGAGCCCGCTCCTGCTGCTCCTCTGGGGAGTGGCCTTGCTTTTCGTACCGGGCTATTTCATCGCTCTTTGTTCCGCCAAACCTGGAGAGACCCGTGGTCGCGGAGAGATTGTGGCCTTTGCCATCGCGTGGGGCGCGGGTTGGCTGACGCTGCTCGGCATCGTCCTGCGACGCGTTGAATCTTCTGTCGGTGGGCTGGCTCGTGGGCGTCACGATCGTCTTCGTCGCCATCATTGCCTGTTGTCATCGGCACAGCGCACCGCTCGCTCTTCGACCAGCAGGGATGCTCTTTTGGCTCTCCTTGGTCGCCGTCCTCGCTTACGAGGCATCCATGCTGTAGGGAGTGAGGGACAACGCCTTCGGTGTGGACAGCTATTACTGGGCCGAAGCGGCTACGAAGCTGGCGAGCGAGACTGGCGTTGATGAATATCCTGTCTTCCGTTCAAGCCCCCATGGTTATGCCTATCTCCTTGCTACGGCTGCCGCCATCGGCCTGGATCTGTCCGAAAGTGAAAACCTTGTGGTCGTGGCGCTCTTTTGGACTTTGTTTGCTTTCGTGTCGGCCTTCGCCTTCGTCGAAACGCTCGCGGGTGCGCGGTGGGGCGTAGCTGGTGCTGTGCTCTACGTAGGCGGCTACTGGAGTGCGGACGCGGGGGCTGACTATTAAGAGCTTATCTAGGAAATTCCGTCATAAAAACCAACGGTTCGCGATCTTCATCAGTCATGGTTTTTCTTGCCTCTCAGGGCGCTGTTGCACGATTCAACCCCGGCGCGAGTGGGGCCGCTTTCTCAGCCCCGGGCACGCCGCGCCCACAGACCGGGCACGGTGGTAGCTCGACGCCACTTTGGGCTTCGTTTCGACCGCAGCCTTCGCGCGAGTCGCGCCTCCTTCTCGGTCGGGCCACGGAGCCTGTTCCCAGCGACATCCTTCGCTTCACGGACTGGATTCGGGGCGAGAGCGACAGCGATGCTGTTTTTCTCGTGGCCGGCGATCTCTTTCAGTGGATCCCTACCTACTCCGGCCGACGGACGCTCATCGCTCCCGCGGATGTTCTCACGGGGCTGCACGGTTTCACCTTGGACGCGCAAGCTGCGAAAGTGGTTCCGGTCGTGGACTACATTGTCTGGGATCCCGAAGTGACGGCCGCCGCCGCGACGAACCGCCTCGTGCTTGAGGCCCTTCCGGATTGGAGGCTCGAATATCGCGACGGGCACCTACACGTCTATGGAAGAAACCGAGTCGAAGATAGCGAGTAGCGTCTTGTCGAGAGCGTCGAGCGAGGCCCGCTTATCGAGAGCGCTCGTCGAGGGCGGCCTCGTGTGCGATAGGGAAGCCGGTCTCTAGACCGTGCCGTCCAGAATGGTGTTCTCGCGCAACATCCTCAAGCTCGTGGTCAACTTGTTGCTCCTCGACGCTTTCAATCAGGGGTTGTTAATCGTCATTGCATTCGGGACGATTCTCTATCTCGGCGTCGACTACTTCGGCGTTGTTCAATATTTCACTGCGGTCGGCGCCTTCCCCGGTGCTTTTTACAACCATTTCACGCTAACGATACGACGGTTCGCGCCCGTGGACGACACCCGTTTGCAGGCAGAGATTTTCCTTTCCAGTTTGCTGTTCCAGGTGGCGATCGCGTTCGGCATTGTGTCGCTTGCTTTTTTGGGGTTTTCGATTTTCCCAGCAACGAGGTTTTGGAGAATCGAGCATTCTCTGACGGACCCGCAGGTCGTCTGGAACGTCGCGATTGTGCTGGTCTCTTTGTTGACGGCGGTGCTCGCCAGTTCGCTGCGCGCCTTGGTCAACGCGCAACAGAAGATTGGGACCGCCAAGCTGATGGCTGCGTTCGAGATCGTGTTGAACCTCACCTGGTTAGTGGCCGCCTTCTTGCTGCTTTCCGACCGCGCCTGGGGATGCGTTTTCGTGCTCGGCTCTCGCGTGGTCTCGCAAGTCTTCGTGGCCGTTGTGTCTCTAATCTATTTGTCTCGTGTCTCCGATGTCTGGTCGCAGCTTGCTCGAATCGGGCCGTATGAATGGATTCCAGTCTGCCGGCGGGTTCATCAGGATTTCAATCGGCGCTATACGCTGCCTCTCCAACTGGCTTCGGTCGGCGCGTTCGTGAAAGAATATCTCGCGGTGATCGTTTTGGGGCAGGCGGCTTCGGTCACGCAGGTTGCCTATTATCAGGTCGTGAACCGTATCTTCGTTATCCCCAAGAAGTTCATTCTGAACACGATGCACGCGCTCCTGCCCAAGATCGTCGACGCCATGGAGGCGGACCCCGCGCATTTCAGAAAACAGTTTCGCTTTTTCGCCTGGAGTCAGCTGGCGTTTTGCGTCGCTGCGGCGTCCGCTATCCTCGTCTTGCAGCGACCCATCTTCGGGTTGCTCGGAATCGAGCCGGCCGCCGAGGTCTCGATGGTGGTGCTTTTTTTCTCCATCAATCTTTTGTTCAGCGCGTTGTCGCAGTCGAATAGCCTTGGGTTCCATTTCGGGAGCAATACCCGAGCCGTCATGGTCGTCTCTATCTTGGGGGCGAGCATTCTCACGGTGCTCACGGTGCTGCTCGTCCCGCAGGCGCAGGCGGTCGGAGGTGCTATCGCGTTGATGATCGCCACCGCCTGCAGCGCCGTCATGCTCGTGGTCGCGAACCGCCACGGGGTACTCTGGCAGCTTCGCGACAACTTTCACTACCTATTGGCGATGTTACTGGTGGCGACCCTGTGGTACGCGGGCATCTGACGAATGGCTCACGCAATCACGTCCCAGTCGCTCTCCTCGCGGATCTCATCCTCGGTAGTGTAGAATACCGCTTCGATTTCCTGATTTCGCCTCGGAGCCAGTATGCGCGTCTTCGTCGTAATACCTGTTTACAATGAGGGGAGTGCCGTCCGCACTGTGGTCGATGCGGTCAGCCACTTCGTGTCGCCGCGGAACATCGTGCTCGTGGACGACGGCTCGATCCCCAAGGTCCCTCGCGACGCCACCGGGCATGCGCGCGTGTTGCGCCACTGCATCAACCTCGGCAAGGGAATGGCACTGAAAACGGGCTGCGAGCACGCCATGAGCCTTGGCGCCGAAGCCATCGTGCTCATGGACGGCGACGGGCAGCATGAGCCGATGGAGATCTCCAAGCTCGTCTCAAGGCTTGAGAATGCCGACGTCGTGTTCGCGACTCGGGAGCTGAACCGGCAAATGCCTGCCTTCCGGCTCGCCGGTAACTGGACTCTCAATCAGTGTGCGAGATGGCTTTTCCGCATTGAATTAAAGGACATCTGGTGCGGCTTCCGGGCATTTCGCGGCGATGTATTCGAAAAAATTGTTTGGGATGCGCACGACTACGCTGTCGACGTGGAGATGGCCGTCCGGGCCTGCAAGCAAGGTCTGACGTGCCATGAGGTTCCCATCAAGACCGTTTACCACGACGCCCACAAAGGTGTCACCGTTGTCGATGGGCTGAGGCTTCTATGGCGTCTCGTGAGGTGGAGATTCACTCTTTAGAGATGTTACCACTTCAGCTCTTGTCGACGTTGTTCGCGCTCGCGATGCTCTATTGGACTTACCTGAGCTACCGCCGCAGAACCATACGGTTCTTCGAGTTCTTGTTCTGGATCGGTGCTTGGAGCGCTTTCGCGCTCATCGTCATTTTTCCAAGTAGCACGAACGGCTTCCTCGAGAGACTGAGCGTGAATCGAACCATGGACCTCATGCTCATCGTGGGCTTCATGCTGGTCTGGGTAGTGCTCTTCGCAGACCACCTGGAAACTCGTCGCATTCGACAACAACTCCAGGAGCTCGTTCGGCAAATCACTCTCAAGGAGGGTGAAGAGCCGTGAGGATCCTCCTCGTGACTCCTTACTTCAAGGACTCCTTCGCCGGCAAGATCTCGATGGGCAGTGCCGTCATGGCGGCACGCCAGTTCTCGCGACGTCACGAAATCCTCGTCATCACGACGGGCAGGCCGAAGCGCGAGGAAAAAGTCTCGGGTCAACTGACGGTCTTGAGCGCGCCCGCGTTTCTGCTACCCGACCCAATCAACTACGTGATCTCGCCCGCCAGTCTCGTCATGGTCTGGCGGGCCATTCGCGAATTCCGCCCACACCTCGTCGTCGTGAATAAGTTCATGTTCTTCACGAGTTTTGCCGCGCCCTTCGCCAAGTGGATGGGGAAGAAGACGATTGTCGTGACCGACACCTACCCCGGGATCAATTGGTTTCCTCGAAACCGTATGGTTGGCTGGGTCATGTGGCTCTACGCGCGGCTAGTGGGAGTCCCGATTTTGCGGCGCGCCGACAAGGTGGTCCTTCTCCACGAGGGACTTGTGGACGTGGCCCGGCGGTACGGGTTCGACCACACCGTCATTCACAACGGACCCGACCTCGACGAAGCGGACTCGGCGGTCCCCGCCCCTGACCTCACGAAAGCAGACGGAGAGATATGGATTGGCTACGTGGGGCGGCTCGAGAGCGTCAAGGGTTATGATTACCTCATGGTCGCGGTCGAATCGCTGGCTCGACGCCATCCCGGACTGAAGGCATTCTTCATCGGCGCCCAACGCCCTAAGGCGGTGAGAGCCGCCGAGAACATGGTGTTCCTAGGTTTCCGCGAGGACGTGTTCTCGGTCCTGAAGCGCATGGATCTCTTCTGTCTTCCATCGCTTTCGGAAGGTTTGCCGAACGCATTGATGGAGGCGATGGCTGTTGGTTGCCCCGTGGTGGCGAGCCGAGTCGGAGGAGTCGAGGTTCTCATCGAGGATGGCCACAACGGCGTTCTGGTACCGCCTGGCGACGCCTCCGCTCTCGAGGCGGCTCTCGACGGTCTCCTGACGGACGAGAGGAGGAGGAGGAGACTGAGCCTTAGCGCCCGAGAGACCATCGAAGTCGGGTTCAACTGGCGCCACATCGCTGAGGAATACGAGGCGCTCTTCCTGAGTCTTCTCGGTGAGACGGGTGAGCACCTTCAACCGATCTCGAATGAGCCTTACTCGCTCGTCGGCTCGGTTGGCCAAATCAGAGAAGACGGCTGATCCAGCTAGCCGAGGCGGGCATGCCGCTCAGAAACGCGTTGCGATCCTCAGCGGCCATCCCGCCGAACGCCCGGTAGAGAGCGAGAAAGAAAGCCAACCCGAGGGCGAGCAGGAGTGCAAGAGAGAACCATCCCGCTGAGAGCCTTCGTCCGACGATAAGAACGGGCACCGTGGCTCCGACCGACGCCAGTAACACTTTGGCGGCGAAGGTCACCGGGAATCGAAAATGCAGCTGCGGGATGCCCGTCCAGAGCAGCCACGCCGCTGATAGAACTCGAGTAGCGCCGAACGCAACGACCGCTCCGGCCGCGCCCCAGCGCGGGATGGCGAGACCCACCGCGGGAACCCCCACGAGGAGCTTCGGAATGAGGACCCTGTTTGGGTACTGTCCAGTTGAGGCATTCAGGGCCGATCCGACCCCAAGATGTTGGCACCCTCTTCGCGGGAACACTCATACCGCGAAAGGCGGTGGACCGGCTCATTGAGGCCTTCGCGCTCGTTACCCGGCAGGCGCCCGAGGCGCGACTCTGCATCGTAGGTCGGATCGACGATCCCGAGTACGTCGGCTTGCTAACGGCCAGGGTCGAGCAGCTCGATCCGCGGACATGCGTGACCTTCCTGCGGTGTGCAGGTGATGCATCAAGAGATTGCCTTCGGTGAAGGGCGCACGGCCGACCAGCAGCTTGTAGAAGGTCGCTCCCAGCGAATAGACGTCGGAGCGTGGATCGGTGGGCTGCCCCAGAATCGCCTCCGGTAAAATGTACTTCGGTGTTCCGGAGATAGAGGACGTCCAGTTGGGATCCTGCGCCAGTCCGAAGTCGAGAATCTTGACCCGGTTGTCCGTGGTCAGAAGCGTGTTGGAGGGCTTCAGATCCCGGTGGACGATACCGCGTTGATGGGCGTGGTCGAGTCCCTGCAAGCTCTGATAGTTCTCACCCTCGACCAGCTCCATGCAGATGAAGGCCTTGTTGCCTTCTTCTACCGCACGGGACAAAAAGTTGCCGCAGAGCGACGAGGGGGGATTACAATCACGACGTGTCGATGTGCTGACGCTGCGCGAGTTTCTTGCTCACCTGCCGGGCGGGTTAGTTACCCGCTGGGACACTCAGAAGGTTTCAGAGAACGGCTATCCGCTCATCTCGTCCCCCTTCCCCAGGCTTTGCCTGGCACAACACAACTTCTGGTTATAACTCATCTTCTATTGCTCGTAGAGCAGCCCAAACGCTTCTTGGTCGGATATGAGTCCGAGCAATTAGAACCGCCCATGACGCGCGACGATCCGCTCTAGGAGTTCCGACCAAGCTGGCCACGAGGACTGGTTGCTCGACTGGGCCGCGAACTGCTTCCTCGAAGGCAACCGCGAAGGTGCCGAGGCGCTGCACGTCAGCAACCGTGTCGAGCGGTACCTCGGCCGCGTTGCTGCGCTCTTGGAGCTGGCGGTCGCGCGGCGCGATTCAGGAACTCGATCATGACGGGCCAGGGGCGCCGCTCGTGTCTCGAATTGAACCCGTCACGTGCTGCTCGTGACACTTCCCTGATCGGTCATCTCAATTCCCTGTTCTTCCGGAACAGGGAATTGTCTGCTAACCATTTGAAATATAGAAGAGTTATCACTTTGGAAAACGGCCCAATCAGCGCAATAATGGCCCATATTCCCTGTTGATTCCCTGTTTTTCATGGTGTCCAGCCGAACGGATGCTACCCGTCGGAAGAGAACCTTCGTATCTTCCAGAAGTGGTTTCTCGAACGGCCGCCCCTGACATTCCTCGGCGCGGCGCGGAAATACGGCATCACTTCGAAGCGTCTCTGCGACGTGGGTTGCGCCTACGGCGGCATGCTCGTCTACTCTACGCCAGGCTCCTATGGAATCGAGATCGAGCCCTACGAGGTGCGATTCGCAAAGAGCATCGGCCTCGAGGTCATCGACCGCGATATCGTCGCGGACGTTCTATCCGACTTGCCGCCGGTCGATGTCGTCTGGAGCCGGGATGTCCTTGAGCACGTGGACTCGCCGCACGTGGTTCTTCGAAAGCTGCACGGCCTGCTCGCGCCGGGGGGGGCTTGTCTTCATCGGTGTTCCAACCATCCCTCCGGTCGCCGCCCTGTGGCACCTGCCCGTGGTGAGTCCCTACTTCGGCGGTCACTTGCACAGCGATCAAATCAACGCGTTTACCCCGGCGACGCTTCGCTTCACGTGCGAGAGAGCGGGTTTCGAGGCAATAGAGTTCATGCCTTTCTATCCGCCTCCCTTTTCGGTGTTCAACAAGATACTGCGACCCTTCGTGGGGATCGTCTTCGTCGGACGGAAGGTGGATGCGCGGGAGTATCCGGAGAAGGCGGGCCGGAGGCGACGCCGACAACGCAAGGGGCTACGACTTTACGGGACAGGATTTTCCGGAATGGGCATGTACCGGCGAAGAATAGATCTCCCTGGGCTCTGTGCCGGTCCGCCAGGGTCCGGCTGAACGACCCGCTCAGCCTCCGAACGATGCCGCAAGCGCCCGACCTCACCGAGCACTGGGGTCGGCTGTGGGAGGACCGCCCTCAGGGGCATTCCGGTACTCGGATGCGACGTCTCGCCCGTCGCCCTGCGGGCGATGCAGGCCAAGAAACTCCCCGGTGTTCGCTGCGATCTGGAAGCGCCCCTCCCGTTCCGCGACGGTGCCTTTAGAGTGGTGACGCTGGTCGACGTGCTGGGGCACTTCTACGAGCCCGAACGACTCCTCGGAGAGGCCTCCCACGGTGCGGAGGAGGTCCGGGCTTTGATGAAGAGTGGCTGGTCATCTCGCAAGCCGTGACCGCGAAGGACGGGGAGCCCGCAGGGCATGTCGAGCTCTCGTTCTCACTGGCCAGAGACGAGGACTCCCAGCGAGAGCGCATTCAACGCGTCGAACATTCCCCGCTCGTGGTGCTCTTCCCGACAGTAACTGGAGACGCACCTCGGCTTCCTCGTGACCACGGGTCTCTCCAGGTTTGGCGAAACAAAAAGCGATGAGATAGCCCGGTACGAAAAGCAAGGCCATTCCCCAGAGGAGCAGCAGGGGCGGGCTCATCGTTACCGTTCGAGCCTATCGGCGGAGCCGCATTCGAAGAGGCCATCGCATCATAGACTCTCCGATGGACGCTTGCGAGCGACGACGATGCTGCCGTAACCCAAAGAGCGAAAGAAGGGCGCCTTTCTCAGACGGTCCATCTGCGACTGCATCCAAAGGGCGCCGGGCAGCACCGACGCGAGATAAGGCACGGGGATACTGGGAGCCTCGAACCGAAGGATTTCGTAGCCGGCCGCTTCCACCTGGCGCCGCAACACCCACGGATAGCGCCACACGTGTGGCAGGTTGCTGCGCCCCACATAGCCCTCGTCGACACCTTCGCCTAAGAGGTTGACGAAAGTTCGATACAGCCCCAAACAAAGCGCGACGGGCGTCCTCCGGCTGATTTGCCAGTAGTTATCCCCTCCGAGAATCACGCTGGCGCACAGATTGAGGCACGTGGGAAGACCCAATACGGCGACATCACGGCTCACGCGGCGAATCTCCGCGAGGCCGCGTTCAAAGTTGGGTAGGTGCTCGAGTACATGCGAGCTCACCACGATGTCGAAGCTATCGTCCGCGAACGGGAGCGCTTCCACGTCGGCGACCTGAAAGCTCACCTCTCGGCTCGCCCGACGACGACCCGCTGACAGATTGGGCTCCGACAAATCCACACCCGTTACCGAGACGTTGTCTTGTGAAAAGGCGCCAGCCATCGCCAGAACGAGGGAACCCTCGCCGCAGCCGGCGTCCAAGATGCGTGCGCCCGGCTTCACGAACTCGCGAACGCTTTCGAGCGTGGAGTCTTGGAGGGCGCGGTGAACGTAGCGCCTCAACGGGTAGGGGGAATCGAGCCGCTTGTCCTGAATGGCGTCGTGGTAGTTGCGGTAGAACGAACGCACCTCATCATCGAGCCGCAAGCCGGAAGCAGCTTGACCACGTCCGGCTTCTTTGGCGCTCAACGTTCCTGCTCCACTTGTTGCACAGTGACCTCGGCTGGCCGCCTTCCAGAGAGAACCTGCTCGTAGACCGCCACTAGCTCCCGAGCCGAGCGCTCCCAAGTCATCTCGCCAGCGCGACGAAGTCCACACTCCGCCATCCTTCGAGCCCGGTCGCGGTCCTGGAGCAGTATGGCGAGGGCACACGCCGTCGCCGCCGGATCGTTCTGGTTTACGAGCTCGCCATTTTCTCCAGGCACAACGATGTCCTCGGCCCCACTGTCACGACACGCTACCACAGGAGTCCCGCAGGCATTCGCCTCGAGCAAGACGAGGCCGAAGCCTTCGAAATGATCGCCACGGTTCGCGGCGTTGAGAATGAAAGCATCGGCTCGACGGTACCAATCGATCACATCGTCTTCGCTGATAACGCCGAGAAAATGGACCCGCTCCCCTACCCCGAGCCGGACGGCGAGCTGCCGCAACGACGCCGTATAGTCGGGATGGGAATCCTCGTTTCCGATGATGAAGAACTCCGCATTGAGCGTCGCGTCGAGGCGCGCGAGAGCTTCGATGACAACGTCGTAGCCTTTGCGTGGCTTGACGGCGCCGACGGAAAGGATCACCCGTCCCTCGACGGACGCGGCCGCTCCACTAGGCGTCCCCGGACAAAAGCGAACGATATCGACGCCCGGATTGACCACGACGCTCGGCGATGAAGGCGCTCGCGCCCGCAGGCGTTTTTCCGTGTATCGACTGATGCACACGATGCGCTCGGCGTTGCTCGACCAGAAAGCGAAAGGAGACAGCCCGGCATGGGCAATGGCGCGAACACTATAAGTACCGACCGCCGTCGCGACCAGAGGTCTCCGCTTGAGCAGGCAAACGAGCGAAGCGGTGGAAAGATAGGGCTCCATCAAGCAGTGCACGAGATCACAGTCCGACAACGCGCGAGCGGCGGCGGGAAGCGTCTTGGCGACGGCAAGCGGCCAGCGCGCGAGGCTCTGCGGCCACGGCGGCAATACGGGGCGCGGCTCCGCGAAGCCGATCTGCGCGTGATGAGTAGCGGCGTCTGCACGCACCACGACGCGACAGTCGAGCCCGAGAGCGGCCACGTGTCGTATCGTCTCGAACGACAGGCGCGCCCAGCCGTTGCCGCCCCCCAGCGTTCCGGTGACGAAGCCGATGCGCGTCAAGAGCCATCTCCGCAAGCGATCGCATCCGAGCTCGCGCGCCAGCTCCTGGACTCTTTATTTTGTACGCCTTGTCGCTCTCGGTATACGCGTCTCCGCAGACGAGAAGGTTGTAAGTCTTCCCCCATTCCTGCTTGCAGAGCTTCAATGCCTCCACCATGTCCTCGAAGCGCTTGGCGGGCACAAAAACGTCCTACGGTAATCAGATCACATTTTTTCTCGACGGCCTGCGGGCGGAACTGGTGATCGTCGACTCCCTCGCCCACGAGAAAGAGTTTGGGGGAGGTGAAGGGAGTTGTGCTGATGCCGAAGAGAGCGTGCTCATGCCGAGGCTGAAAATCACGAGCGAGCCCCACCACGTGAAGCTCCGCCATCTCGGAGAGGCTTTCGAACTTTTTCTTCTGGTGCGGATCGAGCGGAAGCCGGTAGCGGCTGAAGCCGATATTCAAAACGCCAAGGCAGGCGGGGCTTTCCGTCACCGGGCACCACCGGACGCTCCGACGCCATGTACTCGAAGGCTTTGAGGGGCGACGTGTACCTTGCCGAGATCCGTGTACTAGCAGAATTGGGCAGAAGAAGAACGTCCGACGCGGCGAGATAGGTGGGCACCCGAACCGGAGGCACATGGCCCTCGATACGCACGTTCGATAACTCTCGCACCTCTACTCTTTGACGAAGGCGAGAAATATCCTCCGTCATCCCACCCACGACGAGGAACGTGACACCGGGCATCTTCTCGGCGCAAGCCACCACGGTGTCGATCCCCTTCCAGGAATAAAGATGCCCGGTATAACCCGCCACCGGTCCGTCAATATCAAGCGCCAGCGCTCTTCGCGCTTCCTGTCGGTCCATGCGCGGTGTCAAAAGACGGGCATCCACGGCGTCGTGAGCGACGAAGAAGACCTCCCGCGGAGCGCCTAGAGCCACGCAATCTTCAACGAGATGGCGATTGATGACGACGATCGCCATCGCGGCGCGAGAAACGATTTTGAGCCAGCGCCTCGTCGGCCCGCGATCGGGAAGCGAGTGAAGCTCCACAACGAAGGCGCGTCCTGCGAGCGCGAGACCGAGAGCGACGAACATGCCCCGAGTGTAGAGCAAAGTGTTCCCGTCCCATCGGCGACGCACGGACTGGATGGTGAACAGCGTCGAATGAGCTATGAACAGCATCTTTTGGATGCGTGGGCTGGCGCTGAGTCTCAGTAAATCGGGGCAATTCGTTTCGACGAGTCGGAAGGGACACTCCACGTCGTAGTAACTCAGCGCGTCGACACCTTCCATCGCAGCGGTGTTTCGCCGGCGGGGATATCTGAGCTCGACATCGAGACCGAGCCGACGGAAAGCTTCACACATCTTGAAGCTCTGCAGGACGTGCGCCTTCTCGCTCGGCACCCGCAGGTTGGCGACGTAGACGAGCTTTCCGTCATAGCGCGCCAGCGAGGAATCCATCGGCGAGATCTTACACTGCGCGGTCGGACCTCACAACGTTGTTTCGTCATGGCGCTGTTGCACGATTCAACCCCGGCGCGGGTGGGGCTGCTTTCCCAACCCCTTGTTCACGACACCACGGCGTAGGACTTCGGCCTACCGAGCTCGGCCATCTGGTGAGGATGTGACACTCGATCGCGGCCTCTCTCCTTTGCGCCTTGCTGGGCCTCGCCTTCAGGCGGCCTCCGAGCGCGGACTTGTATCGGAAGAACCCGTTCTCAACGCGTGCCTACTGTCGGTAGCCCGACTCCTTCTGCCACTCTCGTCGCCCGACCTTGCGAATCCTCTGAAGAGCCGCTTCACGCTGCCCCATGGGCCGTCGGTGGGCCCCGCCGACGCAGAGCGCGGGGGAATCACAATCACGACGTCCTCTGTACCGGTCGCGCTGACCCGACCATAGATCGACCTGTGGTTGTAGGCCCCGTCCGCAGTGAAACGCCGGATGGGAACCTCGATCTGGTCGAGAAGAGCAGGGAGTGTGGAGGCGTCGTCCCAGCTGCTCGCTGTGAGTTCGGCCCCCCCATTGAACCCCGCGGCATCCACTCCGATGTGCAGCTTCCGCCAATCTCGGCGTTTCTTCGATGCCTAACCTTGAGGTCTACGGCCTACTCCGCTACGGCATGAAGGTCCAACCGGATGTGGGCGAGCGGACCATCACCGTTTGGCTGATCGGCTCCGGCATCACCAGCACCTGCGGCCGGCCACGCTTCCGCTTCGCCTTCGTCAAGCGAATCGTCGGCTTCGTCATCAGTTCGCAATCTTCATCCACTTAAGAATCTCTTTGGCGAGATGATTGAATTCGATACCAGCTTCCTTCACCTGTGAGTAGTATCCGACATTGACGTAACCATGGAGTTTACCGATAGCGCAGCCATTGACCTGCGCCTGGGTCAAGTCTTAATTTTCATCCGCGCATGCTACCGGCCCGCGTTAAATCCGTCAGGTATATAATCCCCGGATCGTCAGCGTCGTGTCGATTGCATATCTGGTACGGGTTTCGGACGTGTGGACCGATCGTCCCGCTGATGGTTTGTTCCCCTCCCTCGAATATGATATAAGGCCTAGTTCGCCGTCTCCGGCAACGAGTGACAGCACTTTGCACCCTGAATTCCGCAACCCCATCAAGGCCGCCATCCGCGCCGACGAGCCCAGTCTCGGAAGCTGGATCACGATAGGCCATCCCGCCGTCGCCGAGATGCTGGCGCTTGCCGGCTTTGGTTTTCTCGTCGTCGACCTCGAGCACTCCGTCATCGGACTCGGTGAGATGCAGACGCTGTTTCAGGCCGCAGAGGGCGGGGGGGCGACCCCGATGGTGCGCGTGACCGAGAACCATCCGAAGCTCATCAGCCGGGTGATGGACGCCGGGGCGCATGGCGTCATCGTCCCGAGGGTGAAAACCGCGAAAGAGGCCGAGCGCGCGGTGAGCGCAGTGCGGTACCCTCCCGAAGGAGTTCGCGGTGTGGGGTTGGCGAGAGCCCAGGGCTACGGGCTTTCGTTCGAGAGCTACCGGTCGGCGGTGAACCGTGAAGCTTTGGTGGTCGTTCAGATCGAGCACCGAGACGGCGTGGAGCGTATCGACGAAATCTTGTCCGTCGATGGGGTCGACGCATATTTCATCGGACCGTACGATCTGTCAGCCTCGCTCGGTGTGGCCGGTGAGCTCGATCACCCCGACGTCCGAAAGTCTCTCGAGCACGTCAGGGCGGTGGGCCACGACAAAGGTGTTCCCGCGGGATATCACGTCGTCGAACCCGATCCAGACGAAGCGCTCGCCCGTATCGCCGAGGGCTACCGTTTAGTGGCGTTTAGCGTGGACATGCTGTTTCTCGTGCGCACCGCCGCCGACGGCTTGAATCGGATTCGCGAGGGTAAGTCCCGTTGAGAGTGGCTGGGGTCATTCCCGCAAGGATGGCGTCTTCACGGTTTCCTGGAAAGCCGCTCGCTCCGATCCGGGGACGGACGATGCTCGAGCACGTTTATCGACGAGCCCGGTTGAGCGATGCGCTCGATGACGTGGTCATCGCTACGTGTGACGAGGACATTCGCGATGCGGCCGAGAGCTTTGGCGCGCGCGTGATCATGACGTCGGACGAGCATACGCACTGTACCGACCGCGTCGCGGAGGCGGCGCACAACGTGGACGCCGACGTCGTCGTCAACGTGCAGGGCGACGAGCCACTGTTGCATCCAGAGGTTGTCGACCAGGTGGCCACCCCGTTCTCGAAAGACGCGAGCGTGGTGTGTACCACCATTATAGAGTCGATCGGAGAGGAGGATTTCGAAAGCCCCGACGTCGTCAAGACGGTGTGCTCGTTGTCCAAACAGGTGCTCTACTTTTCGCGTGAGCCCATCCCCTCGCGCAAGCTGGGCGTCACCGTCGGTTGGTACAAGCAGGCGGGCATTTATGCGTTCACGCGCGACTTTCTTTTGAAGTTCGAGTCGCTTCCGGAAACTCCGCTTGAGTGTGCGGAGTCTGTCGATCTCATGCGGGTTTTGGAGCACGGCTATCCCGTCCACGGCGTTTTGAGCGAGCGCCCATCCCTCGGTGTGGATACGCCGGACGATCTCGCTCGCGCCCAGGATCTGATGGGGTCCGACCCTATCTTCAGCGAATATGCGGCGTCATGAAAGTGCTCATCGCATCGGCTTCGTTTGGGAAGCTGTCGGAGCTTCCTCTCAAGCGATTGTCGTCGCGGGGCTTCGAAGTCATGAGGACCCCCTATCATCGACGCATGACCGCGAGCGAGGTAGCGGAGGTCGCGCGCGGTTGTTGTGGAATTGTTTCCGGGCTCGAGCCGCTGACGCGAGAGGTGCTCACCGCGCTCCCGGAGCTTCGTTGCATCAGCAGGGTTGGGTCGGGACTCGATAACGTCGACCTCGACGCGGCACGGGAGCTCGGGATCCGGGTCGCCGCTACCCCTACCGCGCCCGTCACCGCAGTGGCGGAGCTCACGCTCGGTCTTATCTTGGATCTTCTTCGTGGCATCACTCGCCACGACAGAAAGCTCAGAAGCGGTACGTGGCAGAAAGAACCGGGTTGGCTCGTGAGCGGGAGAACACTTGGCGTCGTCGGGCTCGGCCACATCGGCCGTGCGGTGGCCAACGTGCTCCACGCGGTGGGAGCGAACGTCGTCGGTCACGATGTTGCCCCCGACTGCGAGTGGGCACGAGAGCATCACGTGCAGCTCATGTCGCTTCCCGAGCTTTTGAACGAGAGCAGTCTCGTGACCCTTCACGTTTCCCGGCGAGCCGGCGAGCCACCGCTGATTTCGGCACCGGAGCTTGAGGCGCTGGGGCCTGAAGGGTTCCTCGTGAACGTGTCGCGCGGCGCAGTCGTGGACGAGGACGCGCTCGTCGCAGCTCTCGAAAGCAAAGCCATTTCCGGGGCCGCTCTCGACGTCTTCGCGGAGGAGCCCTATGACGGGCCCCTGGCCCGGTTCGACAACATCATCGTGACGCCTCATATCGGTTCCGAAGCCCATGAGACGGTCGCGAACATGGAACGAGAAGCGGTCGAAAATCTCATTCGAGAGCTCGAGACGTCTACCGGCGGCGAGGCTCGGTGAGCCCTATCCGCGTCGGGGTGGTGGGCTATGGGCGCATGGGTCGCCTCCGAGCCTCTTACCTCCAGCAGATGCCAGAGTTCGAGCTCTCCGGGGTGTGCGAGATCGAGCTCGCCGGTGACGAAATGTTGAGCTGTCCCGTGTACGAAGACTACCGCGAGCTCGTGGAAGCGGATGTCGACGCCGTCTTCACGTGCACGCCCAACTTCCTCAACGCCGAAGTGACCCACGCGGCGCTCGAATCAGGTAAACACGTGTTTTGCGAGAAGCCGCCGGCACGAAACGTTTCCGAGATGAAGACGGTGGTTGAGTGCGAGACACGGCATCCCCACCTCAAGTTGAAGTTTGGATTCAACCACCGTTACCACGATGCAGTTCAAGAGGCGAAGGCGCTCGTGGACAGCGGCCGGCTGGGCAAGATACTGTGGCTCCGGGGAGTCTACGGGAAGTCCGGCGGTCCGGGCTTCGAGGCGAGCTGGCGGAACCAGCGCGAGCTTTCGGGCGGAGGGATCCTGCTGGATCAGGGAATCCACATGCTGGACCTCTTCCGCTTGTTTGCCGGAGAGTTTCATGAGGTCAAGAGCTTCATCACCAGCGCCTTCTGGGAAGTCGACGTGGAAGACAACGCGTTCGCGATGATGAAGAACGACGCTGGTAAAGTCGCTGTGCTTCACTCCTCCGCGACCCATTGGAAGCACAATTTCACGCTCGACGTGTACCTCTCGGACGGGTACGTTCAAATCAACGGTATCCTCGCCCAGAGCCGCAGCTACGGTCGAGAATCGCTGGTGACGGCGTCGCGGGGCTTCACTCAGTCGCACTCGCAGTTCGCGTTCGGAAATCCCCGGGAGGAGGTGACGTTTTACGACCACGATGCGTCGTGGCAACGTGAGCTTGAGGAGTTTGCTGCGGCCATCATCGAGAACAGGCCCATTGAGGTCGGAACGTCGGACGACGCGCTCAAAGCGCTCGATTTGGTGGAACGAATCTACCAAGCCGACTCCAGTTGGTCGCGCGAGTCGAATGTCGCAACCCGGCAGGGTGAGAAAGCCGAAGCATGAGACGCGTTGTCGTATCCGACAATCTCACCGAGACCGAGATTCGACCGCCGGCGCAGCTGGAGCGCTACTACGCGCTCTCGGAGAAAGCATGCCGGTCGTTTTTTTCGGACCAACAACTGCGAGCGGTCGACTGCCCGTTTTGCGCCTCTAACGACGCCGTTTCCGCGTTGAACCGCTGGTCGTTTCAGTATCTCGAGTGCGGCCGGTGCGGCAGCCTGTACGTGTCGCCGCGGCCCACGACCGAAGCTCTCGACGCGTTTCGAGCCGAGACCGAAGCGGGGGCGCTGTGGCGTGAGGTGCTCAAGGAAACATCCGCTCAAAGGACCGAGCGCATTCTCCTTCCTCGTCTCGAGTGGGTCGCGAACCTTGCGGCAGAGCGATTTCAAACGCCGGTGCCGTACTTCGATTCGGGCCCCACCAGCGTTGCCTACCTCGAGGAAGTGGCTGCAATCTCACCCTTTTCCGAGCTTCGCGTTTTGGACCCTCACGAGACGATCCGAAAGACGTGCGCGACGCGCGGGTGGCTTCTCCATGCCGACGAGACGAACTCGGGTCACTTCGGCGTTGCCGTCGGCTTCGACGTCATCAATCACGTGTTCTCGCCGGTGGATCTTCTCACTCGGGCATGTGAGCAGCTGACACGGAACGGACTGCTGTTTCTGACGGGCCGCGGCCTCGGCTTCGAGCTCCTGGTTCTTTGGGAGCAGGCGCCGCACCTACATCCGCTCGATCATCTCAACGTTCCCAGTTTAGAGGGGCTCGAACAGCTACTCGAAGTGTTTCGGCTCAAGCCTGTCGAAATGAGCACCCCCGGGCAGCTGGATGTGGAGATGGTCATCGGTGCCTCACGTCGGCACGACTCGCTGACGATGCCGCGATGGTTGAGCTACTTCATCGATAGACGCAGTGGCCGCGAGCACGAGGCCTTTCAGGAGTTTCTCCAGCGATCGCGACTGAGCTCTCACTTTCGCATTGCCGCGGCCAAGCCGTCGGGAGACGATCGAGGACAGAACGCATGAAAAACCGCTTGGAACGGAGCTACGAAGCATCCCCGGACGCCGCCGACTACGCGAAGGCGTACGCAAACACGGTTCGGGCAATCTTCGACAAGTTGGACTACGAAGCCGTCGCCAACGTGGCAGGATGGTTGAAAAAGGTCCGCGACTGCGACGGTACGCTGTTCTTCGCCGGCAACGGGGGCAGCGCCGCCGTTTGTTCTCACCTCGCGAACGATTTGGGCGCCATGGCGAGCGAGGGAGCCAGGAGCCCGTTTCGGGCGGTCAGTCTCACCGACAACACGCCCTATATAACCGCACTAGCGAACGACTCCGGTTTCGGGAACGTGTTCATCAATCAGCTCCTCGGTTTGTTCCGTCCCGGCGACTTGTTGGTGGTGATGTCGGGAAGCGGCAACTCGGAGAACCTCGTGCGCGCCGTGCGCCACGTGAACGACAACAACGGTGTTTCCGTCGGGATCTTGGGCTTCGATGGTGGGCTGTTGAAACCGATGTGCCATGAGGTGCTGCGCATCCCCACCCAGCACCGCGAGTACGGTCCCGTCGAGGATGTCTTCATGATCGTGGCGCACATGGTAAGCACGTATCTCGCGTTCGATATGGGCTTGTTCGGCAAGCCGCCGACACACCCTTGCCACCGCGTGGCCGATGAGTCGACCGTCGAATCTTAACGCCGCCACAGAGCGGTTTTCGCTGTCTCGTTCTCGATTTCGACGGCGTCATACTCGAGTCTGTTCAAGTCAAGACCGAAGCGTTCCGCGAGTTGTTTGCGCGTTATGAAGACACCGTCGATGCGATCATGGACTACCATCTCGAGAACAACGGCGTCTCCCGCTTCATCAAGTTCGAGCACATTTGCCGAGAACTGTTGGGCCAACCGTTCGATGCGTCGGTGTCGGCGGAACTCAACGAGAAGTTCTCCGCGATCGTTTACCGGCGCCTTCTCGAGTGTCCGTTCGTTCCGGGCGCGCGCGAACTGTTGTTTTCCTATGCCGATACCGTTCCCATTTACGTCGCGTCCGCTTCTCCTGACAAGGAGCTCAAGCGGGTGATTGCCGCGCGCGAGCTCGATGGTTCCTTCACCGCCGCCTACGGTCACCCGGTGAACAAGCGAGACGTCGTCAAAAGAGCGCTCGCCGAGCAACGTTTGCAGCCGCACGCCGTGGCGTACGTGGGCGATAGCGTGAAAGACTTCGAGGCGGCTCGTGCCGAAGGAGTTTTTTTCATCGGTCGACGCAACGAAGAAGATTTGGAAGGTCTCGCCGTCCCGTTGTTCGACGACTTGGCCGCTGTCGACCGCTGGCTCGCGTCGCGGATATCCTCACCCTGAGGCAAGCGGTCCGCCGCATGACACCGAACAAGCTGGTCTTCACACCTTCCGGATGCACCGCGACGCTCGTTTCGGGCGAAAGCTTCGAGGTGGACCTGCCCGAGACGAATCTCGAGCAGGCTTTGAGCTGGATCCAATGGCTCAACGAAACCTGTACCGAGGACGGGCGTCGACTGCCGTCGCTGGTGACCGAGGATGGATACGAAGTGTGGTGGTTCGTTCAAGATCGTCTGTTCACGCGGTTCCTCGTTCCGTACACACGGTACGAGCGCGTCGTGTCGTGGGCATTGGAGGGCGCCACCGTAGTCGATCCGCCTCCGGATTTGGAGCCGCTTCTGCGCATCCTGACCCGCGCGAGCGAGAGCGTCACCGTCGTGCACCGGGCGCCTAAGAACATTCTCCGTTCCTGGCGACGGTGGCTGGGAGCGCCTCTCGTGCCGATGGCGGTCGTCGCTTCGTGGCTCGCCGCTTGGTGGTTTCGCGCTCGTGGGCGAGCTGTCGCGGTCTACACGATGGACATCGTGAGCCCCGGGCTACGCCATGATTTCAGGATCGATCCGATCTACCGTGAGCTCGAACGCCGCGAGCTCAGCTACGGTGAGTTCGTGCACTCGCTCGGAGGCGTTGGCGCAGTGCAAAATTTTTTCCGACGAAGTCGCTTGAGCATCGACATGCAGGCGATGGCGATGCTCGAGACGCGCCCTGCCGTCGATATGAGCCCCGCCGCTTCGATTCGAGCGGACGATATGCCGGTTGACCGGGCACGATTCTTCTGTGCGCTCGCGCGTGAAGGCTGTCGCGCCAGCAGTGAAGCGGTCCGCAAGTACCGGGCTTTGAGACGCTTGGTGCGACTCCATCGGCCACGCTTCGCTCTCGTCCTCGACGACAGCCGGCATGCCCACGAGCTCGTAGCCGCGTGCCGCTCCGAAGGCGTGTACGTCGTGAGCTACCAGCACGGCCTCGCGTTCAATCGATATTTTGTCGGCCTAATGGCGTACGGCTTTCTAGATGGAAAGCCGCACCGCGCAAACGCTTACGGACTTTGGAGTGACTACTTCCGCCAGCGGCTGTTGCGTGACTCGCGACTCTACGACGCATCGACGACGTTCGTGTGCGGGATGCTGCGCTCGCCGGGGCTCGACGTCGAAACGAAAGACCGATCTTCCGAAGGTCGCGTTCGCGTTCTCGTGGTCTCCGAGAGTAAGGGACGCACCGAAGAGATCGTCCCGTTCGTGGCTCAGCTACTCGATCGCGAGGCCTACGAAGTAACCCTGAAACTGCGGCCCGGGGAACGAGCGCCGACGCCGTGGCGGCCGCTTCTGGAACTCGGCCTCGGCACGAGCAAGCAAAGCGTCTACGACGCGGTACGAGACTGTGACGTGGTGCTGGGAACCTATAGCTCGGTGCTTTATGAAGCAACCTTTCTCCTCAAGCCACTGGTGGTGGTGAAGACGACGGCTCCGTTCGGGTTCGAACTCGTGCAGGAGAGCTTAGCGGAGCTAGCGAGCGGTCCGGACGGCATCGAACAAGCCGTGACCCGTGCGGTGGCTTTGCCGACGTCCGAGCTCGAGCGAAGACGCGCCGTCATGTGGGGCGAGGGACGAGCGGACGGTGCTCGCCACCTCGTCGAGCACGCGCTCGCGCGGAGCACTACGTCTACGGACTGGTCGTGAAAGTCACCGTGTTCGACAGCCGCGATACGTTGCCGGCATCGTCTATCACCTTAACGGCGAAGTAGTACGTCGTCGATGCCGCAAGGCCGGTTACGACCATGCTGTGCGTCGAGCCGGCGGGCCCGGGAGTAGGCTCCCCGACGACCGGTGTTGCCGCTTGAAAGGTTGGGTCGCCGTTAATAGCTGACGTGGAGAAGCGATCGTCGAACGATGCCGCGGTGTCGGCGCTTGCGTTGTCGCCGATGGCCGTCCAACTGAGGTTGGCTCGATCGGGTTGGGGGAACGCGCCCAACACCTCGACTTCGTTGATCTGGACGTAGAAGTTGCCGTCGGAGAAAGCGTTGGTCTCGGTGATATGGAGCCGCACGAGGTAGTGCTTCCGCAATCAAGTGTTGGCGGCCGCCGCGTAACCCGCTCGCGTGCTAGAGTTTGAGCCTGATTCGAGAGACGCAGTTCTTTCGGCGATGCAGGCTGGGCTGACCACGCGGTACCTGACGTTCAGGAACATCTCCGTGTGCACGCCGATGTCCTTATTAGACGCGATGGCGTTCGTCGGCACACGCAGGCTAACTGACACTAGCATTCAAATGCCTCTAGCAGCGTAGCAACACTTGATGGCAGAAGCACCGGTCGACGAGCCGGGGCGGTTCCAGAAGGCCGTCTCGGAGCTCCTGTCGAACCCGAAGCGCCGCGCGCAGCTGTCGCGCGGTGCCAGAGAACGCGCTCGCGATTTCGACTGGGATGATACGTTGAGTAAGACGATCGAGGTGCTCGAAGAGGCATTCGGCTAGTGCCCCGTCCAGGAAGTCAGGTTGCCTTCGAGCGCCGATGCATCCGCGCGGGCGTGGGAAAGCGCTCGCCGCGACAGATACGCCGAGCTTTGCTGAAAGGTCAGACTCAGGCGCTCAATGAACGAGGTGTTCCATGTCGAGAAATCCTCCGAGTGATTGAGCGCTTCTTTGAATCGCCACGCGGCTCCATGAACGGCTCTACGTTAAACCTTAACGACGCGGTCGTTCCTTCGTGTCTTGAGGAGCTGGCCACGCAACAGCAATAATGAGAAACAAGTATGCAAAGCGTTCAAGGATTTCGGAGCTCAAGATTAGCGAGGTTGTGCGCTACTTTGCCTCCGATCTGACGGCGCTCCAGGCGCGGAATTGAGCAGCTTGAACCGCAACACCGTGAACCGGTTGTACCGCGCTCTGAGGGAGCGCATTCTGCAGCCTGCGAGGCCCAACGTCCCTTATTCGGCGTGGTGGAGGTGGACGAGAGTTTTTTCGGCGCTCGCCGTGTAAAGGGCAAACGCGGCTGCGGAGCTTATGGTAAGAGGGCTGTCTTCGGCATCTTCGAGCGCGCGAGGGACAGGTCTACACCGAGGTCGTCTCGGACTGCTCCAAGCCAACGCTACAGGGCATTATTCGCGGCAAGGTGGATGCAAGCACCGTCATTGACTCCGATGGCTGGCGAGGTTACAATGGCCTTGTCGATCTCGGCTACGGCCACTTCCGCGTCGACCACTCCAAGGATGAGTTCGCGCGCTAGGCATAACCCTTGAGGTTTTGGTTTTCCCCTAGCTCCCCGATACGACGAGATCGATTATGAGCCAGCCGAGCAAGTTCTTGATCGTCGGAACTGGTCGATGCGGCTCCACTCTACTCTCCGCCATCATTGCAAAATCGGGTGGCTCCTTTGGATTGCCTGCGGTGGAAGATTGGGATCGAAGCGGGGGCGCTCTTGAGCACCCCTACATACACTCCGCTTACAAATGGTACTCGCGAGCCACACGAATCAGAGACTCGTTGATACCAGACCAAGCAGCGACGGTCTGTTGGAGCATTTGCAGAAGCCGCCTCAAGAAGAACCTCCGCGTCGCGAACTACATCAAATCGACTCAATTGGTGTGGTTGGTGGATGAGATCAATCGGCTTGAGCCGGTCGGGGTGATCGGCATCTATCGCAAGTTCAGCGGCTACCTCGCTAGCCGATACCAAAAAGGCGGAGGGGATTACGCGCAATGGAGGGGCGTTTGGATGAACGTCAACGCCACCGTTCTCCTGCAGGCCAGCATCTACCCCAGCGCTTTGTTTAGCCACGAGGAATTAATAGATCCGAACGAGTCCGATTGGGCGGCAAAACTTCATGAGCTCACTGGAATGCCAGCCCAGACAATATTGACCGCTAGAAAGGAATTGACCAAGCCGGGCGTAACCAGTGGAGAGACTTTCGAAACCGAGGAGACCAAACGCTTATATGCAGCGTCACGCAATTTTCAACGGCCTGCAACCTTTTATTGGGGAACATCCGAAACGAGGGTAAGCCTGCACCGTGATCGTGATCATCGCGGACGCGGGGGCTGACTATTAAGAGCTTATCTAGGAAATTCCGTCATCAAAAACCAACGGTTCGCGATCTTCATCAGTCATGGTTTTTCTTGCCCCTCAGGGCGCTGTTGCACGATTCAACCCCCGGCGCGAGTAGGGCCGCTTTCTCAGCCCCAGGGCTCGCCGCGCCCATAGACCGGGCACGGTGGTAGCTCGGCGCCACTTTGGGCTTTCGTTTCGACCGCAGCCTTCACGCGAGTCGCGCCTCCTTCTCGGTCGGGCTAGCCTTGAGCTATATCCAGCCGCGCGTGCCGCCGCTTGAGAAGACGAGATTATACTCTGGGCGCCTCACCGCGCGATGCGTGAACGCTGCCGCCGGGAGCGAACATCACGGGCGATCGATCGACAGAACCGAGATTTCGTTTCGACCGCGAGTGTCCGCCACGACGGCCGATCCCGACAATGACTCGCTTCGGTCAGTGACGAGATACAGCGCTCCTTGCGAGCGCGCTTGCGAAATGGCGCTGGCTACATCGGGCGATAGTGAGAGATCGACGAGCTCGCGCGGAGCTATGACCTCGCGCGTGATGGTGAATCCGCTATCCGCGTCCCGGAACCAGAACCCGATCTTTTGTTGGTGGGTCGTGTGCGCGTTCAACCATCGGCCCGCCTCAAGGGCCGCCTGTGTCCGGGGACGAGGCTCCTGCATGCGCATCGCAAAAACACTCGCCCCCGCGAGTTGGATGAGCGCCAGCAACGCCGCGGCCATCGACCAGCGCTCGAACCGTTCGCGCCCGAAGCGATGCGAGCCTTCCATCGCCATCGCCGCGAGCCAGACGATCGCCGGCAGAGGATAGAACGTGTAGTAGCGATGAGCGGGCACAGCGGCATAGGAGCTTTTGTACCAGTCTTGATGGAATCCGCCGATCAAAACCAGCAAAGTAAAAAGAGCGGCCGAGCCGGCGGCGAGGGTCCTCGGGAGACGGCTGCCAAAAAGCGCCGGGACCCAACCCAACGCAAGGATCGCGATCGTCAGCGGACCGCTCGTTCTCGCGAGCACCAGCGGCTCCCATCCGGACATCGTGTATTGGAAGGGTGCGTCCGAGAGGTCCACGACGCCGAGCACGCTCGGAACGAATCGGCCCAGCACCATGGTGGGCGCAACGAGAAGCGCCATGCCTCCGAGCGTCCCCCATACGCCCGACTCGGCTAATACGGTGCGCGGCCCTTTCTTTGAAAACTCGACGGCGACCACCACCACGAAGGCGCAAAGCAGAACAAACGTCGTGAACGCGTGCAGAAGCCAGCCGAGACCAATGAGCCCATAGAATTGCGGAGAACGGACCACTCGGGAGCCCTCGTGAAACAGCAAGAGAAAAAATAGTGGGGCCAGGCCGAGCGCCAACCCCTGCCGCGCCACGGAATGGAGGAGGAAGTAAAGACTCCAATAGCCGCCGACGTAGAGCATCGCCCCAGCTACACCCCACCGCGCACCCGCGAGCGCTTCGACGAAGGCGAAGGCCGACGCGAAGGCGAACAAAGTCCAAAAAAGCGCCACGACCACGACGTTTTCCCCCTCGTACAGATCCGGGACGATGGCGGCGGCCGTGGCGAGGAGATAGGCGTAGCCGTGGGGGCTCGATCGAAAGATGGGATAGGCGGCGTCAACGCCAACAGACGTTTCGCTCGCCAGCCGCGTCGCCGCCCCGGCCCAGTAATAGCTGTCCACACCGAAGGCGTTGTCCCTCACTCCCCACAGCATGGATGCCTCGTAAGCGAGGACGGCGACCAAGGAGAGCCAAAAGAGCATCCCTGCTGGTCGAAGAGCGAGCGGTGCGCTGTGCCGATGACAACAGGCAATGATGGCGACGAAGACGATCGTAACGCCCACGAGCCAGCCCACCGACAGAAGATTCAACGCGCGCGGGACGATGCCGAGCAGCGTCAGCCAACCCGCGCCCCACGCGATGGCAAAGGCCACAATCTCTCCGCGACCACGGGCCTCTCCAGGTTTGGCGAAACAAAGAGCGATGAAATAGCCCGGTACGAAAAGCAAGGCCACTCCCCAAAGGAGCAGCAGGAGCGGGCTCATCGTTACCGTTCGAGCCTATCGGCGGAGCCGCATTCGAGAGGCCGCCGCATCATGGACTCTCCGATGGACGCTTGCGAGCGACGACGATGCTGCCGTAACCCAAAGAGCGAAAGAAGGGCGCCTTCTGGTATACGTTCTTGCGTGTATTCATTTGATCTGTTTCGCGAACCAGTGACACAAGTGACACATTGGAGTCGAGCTTGGTATCATAGCGAAGCCGATATGCTAGGGGATGACTCACCTCAAAGCAACCACTCCCTCGACCACACCTGCAGCGAGACCCCCTTCGTGGAAAGCGAGGTCGGACAAGCAGAAGCTTCCGACGCCCGGTTCCGGGTGTGCTTCGTCGGCAGTGTCCATTACAGCCAGCCGCTGGACGCGACAAGCGCGAAGAAGTTTCGATCACTCGAGACCATTGGTATGCAGCCTCGCATGATCGTATTCTTGGCCGCTTCGCTATGTCCAAACTCCTCGAAGTGCTCCGCCGGCATCCAGTCCCAGACGATCTCACCCTCCCAAGTCACTTCGATGATACGGGCCGCCCGAGGCAAGTAGTCCTGAGTGACCTGGGGCCAGCGGCCGCTTTTTTGGCTGAGTATTAGCGTCTTGCCGCGATCCACCAGAGGCACCATCCCCGGCACGTAGTAGCCCACCGGCGCTCCTTCTCTAACGAAATCATGATTCTGTCTCGCCGACCACGACGTTTTCCCGTCGACTTCGATCTCGTCCGCCCGACCGAACTTCCAGACGACGTTGCCGTCCCAATCTTCCTGGATCACGTCGTCCGAGCCGAGGTGATGGATGTACTTGCCCGTTACCCGATCGACGCTCCCGCCCATGATGTAGCCGCCGGGAAGCATCGTGACTGGGAAGCCAACGATGTGCTCCCAGTTGCGGAGGACCTTACCGTTCATGTCGATGAGAACCGCTCCCGGCGACGCCTCGGTTTGGTAGATGGTGTAGCCGCTCCAGGCTTTGTCTGGTTTATAGACAGTGGTGCCGGTGGGATACACGGTGGGACCGCCAAGAAAGGTCGCCGCTTAGCAACACTTGATGGCGGAAGCACCTGGTGGCGGCGAAGTGTGGTACGTAAAACGACTCACCTTCGCGGGACATCGAGTCCTACGAGCAATGCGAGGGCCGCGCGTCAACGGTTGACAAAACCCTTTTAACGCGTTTACCGACGACACAGGCTATCGACGTACTGCTTCGTCGCTATGTGCCGAGGAAGCTCGGGGTCGTTCATCACGCTCACCGGATCATGGATCGTTATGTTTCCATCGGTTGAGATGAAGATCCTTTCCTTCATCGTGTCGCCCACCCTTGAGGTGATCGCGATCGGCCCGGCCGAGTTCTCGATGGCTAGAACCGTTCCTTCGTTCAGATTTCCGATGGCTGCCAACCGCGGTCGTGTGGGATCGACGAAGTCGATGCTCACTCCGGCGCTGTCCAGGTCGTTTCGCGCCTGAATCATAGCCCCCATGCGGCCGTTACTCCTTACCGACAGTTCCGGACTCGCTGTACCATCTCCCAGCCATAGCTCGAGGCGCTGTGAGATCGGACCAGACGATCGGATCATGCTGCCGTACTGGTAGTGGGTCAATTCGATGCTTCTTCCCTCGCTGCTCTTGACTTCCACGATGCCCGATCCCGGGTTGTTGTCGTTTTCTCCTTGACGACGAACCAGAATTTCCTCGGCCCAATCTATGTGTTGCGAACCTGGATAGGAGAAGAGAAAGGAAGCGTAACCCTCTTGCGCCAGCTTGAGCGCCACCGAAGGAAGCGCTCCATCTTCTGGCGTCCAACTACCAGCCTGGAAACGTGCATTCGATGCCAGGTAGAAGTCACCGTCTACTTCGGACAATCGCCAGCCATAGGTCGATTGGAACCCGCCGTTGACATATAGCTTGAATGTAATAATCACCAGCCAGATGACGATGATGCTTGTCGTCCACTGATGTATGTGTCGAGCGTCTTTTTTCATTCTATATTCTCCTGTTTTTCAAAAGACCGCGAGACAGCCTGGCGGTCAAGTCCTAATTTTCCCTTAAATTTTCCGCATGGTTCCCCGAGCTCGGTTAAGCTGCTGACTCCTCCGATGTGAGTTGTGGGAGGAACTCGTTTCGAAGCTCCTCGACTTTCCTGGCGGTGAAGACATCCATCCTTACGCCGCGCCATTTCCCGGCGACGGCCAAGAGCACTGCGAAGGAGAGTTTCATTGCGGCCTCCTCGGTGAAGAAGTGAGGGGTCACCTTCGTCCGACGTTTGTGCTCTCCGAAGGTACTGTCAAGTTGACGTCTCGAGCTCGGAGCGGGCCGCTACATAATGGGGCTCGAGCGCACCGCGTTGCCAACATTTTGGGGTTGGATCGGCCCTGAATGCCTCAACTTGACAGTACCATTTCATGGTCTATTTCATAAAGGCCGAGTTTTGGCACAGGACGGGATCGCCCTCTACCTCTGACCGAAGAGGAGGCCAGCATGCTCGACACCCTCACGCGCCGACATGCGCTACCCCTGAAGAACGACCACCGCGGGCGGCGGTAGAGCTGTGCCCCCCGGCCGCATAGAGTGCGACGGCGGCCATGGCCAAGTGTCCGATGACGATATGGCGAGGATAATAGACATGCACCTGGAAAAAGAGGTGCGGAGCCAAGAAGCTGGCGGGTGTCAGCAACACGAGGAGGCGGTGGAAATCTCCTGGCACCCACCCAGAGCGCCTGAAGTCCCCTGAACACGAGCCTCACGGGCCGGTTGGGCCGCCGCGTGAAAAAAAGATTACTTAGCTGTTTCTGCACCCGGGTGCGGACCCCTTCATCGTGCCAGATCTGCAGATATGTCGTGGGCGTAATCAGGAAGTTCTCCGGATGGTTCGCGCTCGTGGTCGTCAACACGAGCTGTCCGCCGTAGACGTAGTTGTGGACGGCTGGCAGGGCGACTATGACTGCGAGCACGCCCCCCGCCAGCAGGATTCCCGGGTCCGTTGTCGAAGCGCTAGGTCCGCGCGGAGACCGAAGAGGTACAGCAGGCCCGGCGCTTGATTGATCCGCGTGATGACGGACAGGCCGAGCAGAAATGCCCCGAGCGTCGTGCGGCCGCCCGGCGGGCGAAACCACAGGGAGAAGCAAAGGGGAAAGGCGATCCAGGTGGGGTATTCCGATATCCCACTTCGGATCAGCGCGACGACGACCGAGCTGTTCACGAGCGCGAGCGCAAGTGTTCCGGCCGCCGCCGCCACACCGTGGCCGATGGCATCGGTGGTACGGAACGTCCACGCCATATAGAGCACGGCCATGACGAGTAACGTCCGTGCAAACGTGGTGACCAGCACGTCGCCATCCCCGAACACGACATGTTCAACGAAGCGCACGTAGCGAAAGAACGGTTGGTAGTAGAACACGTCCTCTCCACCCTGGAGGGACCACGTGTTCAAGATTGATCGGGCGAAGGATTCATAGGTCAGGTAGTCGCTGCCGCCGCTCCTGAGCAGTACGGCGTCCAGGGATACACTCCTCGCGGCTTCGTGCACCAGTATCAACAGCGCCGTGCCCCACCACGCCGTGATGAGATCCGCGGGCTGACGCGTGCGTGTGAGCACCAGGGCGAGCGGGACGAGCAGCGCGAGCGTGATCGCGAAATCGGACGACATCACCAGCCATGCGCCAGCTGGGCTGTACACGACGCCTGCCGCCACCGCGGTCACCGCGAGCAGTCGCCAGCGGCGGGCCCCTGTACCCCCCCCGATGACATGGAAGTAGAACAGCGCGAGGGCGACCGCCGCCGCGACCGCGAGGGTATCGACGGCCCAACCGGCGCCCCGCCAGATTCCCGGAGCGGTGTCCGCCCGAAGCGGCATGCCGTCGTCACGCCCCGCGTCTCTCTCCCCGGTTCGCAACCGGAACGTGGCGCCTGGGCCGAGGGACAATGCCATGCCCTTACGGTACCCGTCGTCGAATGTATACTTGATGAGTACCCGCTGGCGCCCTGCGGGAAGCCGGAACTTGGCAGTACGGGACGCGCCGTACGCGGGGTCGAACGAGATCACTCCCCGGTTGAGCAGCCCGATCTGCACGTGACCCACATACGTCAGCGTCACGTCACGCGGCGAGTGGTGGGATGTCAGACCGCGCCAAGTCACAGAGAACGGAAGGCGATCGCGGAGGATCGCCCCCGACCTCTCGTAGAAGTTAAACCGGCCGTCGTTCATGAACGACAAATTCCAGTCGTCCGGGCCGAAATCGAGCACCGAGTCAATCCGGGTGCTGGAGAAGCGCGCCAGCGGGTTGTCGTAGGACTTCTCGCACAGCCCCGTTCTCCCGTCGTCCGGCCTCGCGACGATATGATCCACAGCGCGGTAGATCGCTTGGTAACACCCGGCGAATCCTTCGTACCCGCCAGCGAAGAACAGCACACCCTTCACCAGGACTCCGGCGCACAGGGCGGCGACCGCCAGCCGAAGCCAGCCAGCCGGGCAAGTGGCGACCCATGCACGCCACTGGTGCCGAAGCCAGGGCCAGACGATGACCGGCAGGAGCGCCAGCAGGCCAAGATACTCCAGCAGGGAGGCGAGCGGCAGGCCCGAGAACATGTGGAAGCTTGCTGACGGCGCAAGTAGCAGGACGGCTAACACCGCCAGGGCCAGAAGACCCATCGCCCGATTATTAGACACTTTACCAAAATTTATCAACGAAACATGCCCGGTTCACGACAGGACACTAGCCTATTATCTTGGAGGTCGGTCAGTCGAGTTTTCAGTAATTTGACAATATCCTCGGTGGAACTCCGCTGAAATGGTTGGATCGGCGTGCTCATGACCGAGCATTCTAGCTTCCCTTGGGGCCGCCCGGCGTGGGCAAGACGCACCTGGCCATCAGCCTGGCCGTCGCGGCGGGCCGCCGCGTCTACTACGGCACGTTGGCCGGGCTGATTGACTCGCTCACCGAAGCCAAGGCGGCGGGCAACCTCTCCCGGCGCCTGCGCGTGCTGACACATCCGGCGCTGCTCGTGGTGGACGAGATCGGCTACCTCCCGGTCAGCCAGGAGGGCGCCGTATTGTTCTTCCAGTTGATCAACGCCCGGCACGAACGGGCCTCGACAGTGCTGACCTCGAACAAGGGCTTCGAGGAGTGGGGGCACGTGCTCGGCGACGAGGTAATGGCGAACCGGAGCCCAGGCCGACCTCCGGTGGCGAAGGACATCCGTGAGCTCATTGTACGCATGGCGCAGGAGAACCCGACGTGGGGATATACGCGCCTGCGGGGCGCACTCAAGAACCTCGGACATGAACTCGGACGCAACACCATCAAGAGGCTCCTCGCCGAGCACGGTATCGCGCCTGCCCGGAGCGGGGCAAGAGCATGTCGTGGAGCACCTTCATCAAGGCTCATTGGGGCGCTATCGCTGCGACAGACCTGTTCACCGTCGAGGTGGTGAACCCGTTCGGGCTCGTCCGCTACCATCTCCTGTTTGTTATCGATATCGCCACTCGCTGCGTATGCATCGGTGGGATAACCTCGGACCCAAACGGGGAGTGGATGAAGCAGGTGGCAAGAAACCTCACTGACATGTGGGATGGTTTGCTCCTTGGCAAGCGGTACCTCATCCACGACCGGGACCCGCTATTCACCGAGGCGGTACGTGGGCTCTTGAGAGATTCAGGCGTGAAGCCCCTCCGCCTTCCCGCTAAAAGTCCGAATCTGAACGCATACGCGGAAAGATTCGTTCTCTCCATACGTCGAGAATGTCTCGACCGCTTCGTGCCTCTCAGTGAGCGACACCTGCGGACAGCGGTAACCGAATACGTAGTGCACTATCACACAGAACGGAACCACCAAGGTCTCGGCAACGAGCTCATTACACCTCTGCCGGCAAGCGCGAATGACGCTGGCCCCATCGTGTCGCGAGAGCGACTCGGGGGCATTCTCAACTACTACTACCGTGCCGCGTAGATTGTCGCCGGCGACGGTAGCCCCTCGGTGGGCTCGACCGACGTAGCGTGGAAACAGCTTCAGGAACACGCTTCGATATTCGCTCTCGACTAGGTAGTCATCTGCATGGTGACGACCCGTCCGCCCAAGACGATTGTAGAGCCTCCAGCCCTTGGCCCAGTCGCAAACACAGACACTAAGCTGTTGATTTATCGGCTATTTCAAAAGGGCTGAGTTTTGGTACAGGACGGGGTCGAGCCGATCTGCCGGATGCTTCCGATCGCCCCGTCGACCTATTACGAGCAGAAAGCGCGAGAGAAGGACCCAAGCCGCCTGCCAGCGAGAGCGAAGCGCGACGTCCAACTCCGCGGCGAGATTCGTCGTGTACGGCAAGAGAACTTTGACGTGTATGGCGTGCGCAAGGTCTGGCGTCAGCTGTGCCGTGAGGGCCGCGACGTGGCTCGATGCACGGTGGCCCGTCTGATGCGTGAAATGGGTCTCCAGGGGGCGGTCCGTGGACGTCGATTCAAGACGACGAAGCCGGATTCGAGCGGCGCTCGCCCGATGGACCTCGTGGAGCGCGACTTCAACGCCACACGCCCGAACGAGCTCTGGGTTTCGGACCTGACCTACATCGCCACGTGGCGCGGCTTCGTGTATGTCGCCTTCGTCATCGACGTCTTCGCTCGACTCATCGTCGGTTGGCGAGCGATGACATCGTTGACTGCCGGCATCGCTCTCGATGCGTTGGAGCAGGCGCTGCACGAGCGCCGACTAAACCCAGAAGATCCATTGGTGCATCACAGCGATCGCGGCGTGCAGTACGTCTCGATCCGTTACACCGAGCGGCTCGCCGAGGCGGGCATTGAGCCGTCCGTCGGCAGCCGAGGCGACTCTTACGATAACGCTTTGGCTGAATCCATCATCGGCCTCTACAAGACCGAGGGTGATCCGTCGACGTGGGCCCTGGCGTGGTCTCGAAGACGTTGAGTTCGCCACCCTCGAGTGGGTGCATTGGTACAACACGCAACGACTCTTGGAGCCGATCGGAAATGTCTCCCCCGTCGAGTACGAGATGAACTACTATCGGTCGCAGGAAGGCTCGCTGGAGATGGCGAGACTCAACTAAAACAGTCTCCGGAAAACCCGGAGCGGTTCAGACACTAAGCTGCTGATTTATGGTCTATTTCAAGAGGGCCGAGTTTTGGTACAGGACGGGGTCGGTCAGTAGAGTTTTCGTTAACTTGACATAACTTCGTGTATAGTAGTCGCTGATTTCCATGCTGTCGACCCACGCCCACTACTATCCCCGGTTCAAGGAGTCATCCTCGAGATCGCGAAACAAGACGTCATCCTCGACCTCGGAACCTACTACGCTTTTCGCAAAGAGCTCGAGCCGTTCAAAGACCAGCTTTCGAAAGCACGCTACTACACGATGGACTACCGGGTGCCCCACACTGAGCCCGGCACCCGGCCTCCCGATGTGGATGGGGACATCGGTGCGCTTCCCTTCCGATCGAACGCCGCGGACGCCGTCATCTGTAAAGATGTGCTTGAGCACGTCCCCGATCCACGGACGGCAGTGTCGGAGATGCGCCGCGTGCTCAAGCCCAGAGGGCGTCTGTACTGCTCGGTTCCTTTCCTCCACCCCTACCACGGCAGCGACACCCTCGCGGATTACTGGCGTTTCACCCACGAGGGACTCGATCTCATGTTCTCGGAGTTCGCGCACGTCGATGTCGTCCGCACCGGCGGCGCGCTTTTCGTCATCAAAGCGTTCACCCCGCCGCCGCTCGACCGGTGGCTGTTCTCGGCGCCGGTGATGCCGCTCGTCAACGCCGTCGACAAGCTCTCCCTCGGACGGCACGCGACCAACAGTTTCCTCGTCTTCGCCAGGAAGTAGGCTTTCTGGATCGAGGAATCGTTTCGTGCTATCTAACGCATAACACGATGAGCACAGATACTTTAACGGCCCGACAAAGCGCGTCGGAAATCGCCCCGCCCGAGATGCCGGGACTCGGGGTTCGCTTGGCTGGCTCGGAGTTTTCGTAGTGGACTTGCTTCGTTTCAGTGGACACCTAGCGAACGGAGAGATATATGGGTGTCAAATGGGAGAAAACAAGAAGCGTCGTCAGTTCACGAAGGAGTTCCGAGTCAAGCCTATTCTTAGTTGAAACTCTCCACGGCTCACGATTACGTGACCTTCTTCTTCGATACGGTTGATGTCTTCGCCTCGATCTTCAGTTCCCGCTTGAAAGCTTCGCGAAGGTACTCTCAAATTGAGCTGGTGACTGACAGAATGGTCCAATGAAGGCCGATGCGCCAAGCTACCAACTGTGGTGCATCAAGTTCGGGCCGGAATACGCTCGGCGACTGAAGCGTCGTCAGGGTCGTCTCGGTGAACACGTGGCACCTGGACGAGGTCTTCATAAAGATACAAGGCGAACGCCAATACCTCTGGCGCGCGGTAGATCAAGATGGTGATGTGATTGATATCCTCGTCCAGCCTCGCCGTGATCAGAAAGCCGCCAAACGATTCTTCCGCAAGCTGTTGAAGGGGCAAGGCCGCCCGCCCTGGCGGCTGGTCACCGACAAGCTGAGAAGCTACAGCGCCGCTCACCGCGAGGTCATGCCGTCCGCCGTCCACCACACCGACCGGTACAGAAACAACCTCGTCCTGTGCCAAAACTACACCGACATGCTTCCGGAACAGGTGCGGCAGCAGGTCCGGCGGCACGCCACTGCCTTCGTCAGATACCGAGATCGCAACGTGCACGCCATCCCGCACCGCGTCCACCCGGATGGGCGACGACTCGGGAGAGTGCCGGGATGCGTTCGCGAAAAGGTTGTTCAGGTCCCCTTCTACCAAGACAAGCAGAAGACGCCGTTGCACATCTTGATCGACAGCAGCGGTCTCGCTGTCCACGCCGGCCAGCTGCGCAGAGCACAAAAGAGCAGGGACTATCGCAAGCTCCATCTGTGTGTCGACGCGAGTGAAGAGGGTTAGAATCAGAAAGTACTGCAGTATTCTGAACACAGGGCTGGATCGACATGGAGATATCAAAGACGATCTTGTAAGAGAAATGAGAAGCGAGCTTGTGAAATGAAAGGCCCTACGTTCGTGCTGTCCACCGGTCGAAGTGGCACGCTCGCCATGCAACGGTTCCTTACGCGCTCGAATCAGGTGGAAGCTTTTCACCGATATCGAGGTCGGCTTGACAAGTACTGGAACGACATGAGCTACGTCTTGGAGCAGAACTTTGCCTATTACCAGGCATTGTCGGAAGACAACGAAGACAAGAAAGATCTAGTGGTGAGGTTGCTTCGCCGGTCGAGGGCTTACTTAATCGACCTAGTCACAAGGGAAGGACGGGGGTTGGTCGAGCTCAACCATGAATTCTCGCCCTTCGGCACGTTGCTGAGCCGTGCGTTCCCGGAAGCCCGTTTCGTTCACCTTCATCGCGAGCCCAAGGCGGTGATCACTTCCTTCATGACTAAGTTCAGCCCGTCACCGATGGAGCAGCCGGCTTTTATGGGCACTCGTTTTTCCCTGCTGGGGCAATACATCCTTCGTCACGGATATATCAGATCGATGACTAAGTTTGGGCCTCGTTTCCTCCGGGACTATTTCGAGGCACGTCGTTACGACACCCATATTCATCCCTTCGAGAAAGCCGAGGGTCGTTGGCAAGAGAGGCAAAATATGAGCCCCTTCGAAAAGACGTGCTGGTACTGGAACGCTGTTAACCGATCAATCCTCGATTTTCTCGCCGAAATCCCTGAGGAAAGAAAGCTCCAGGTGAACTTCGAGGGATTCTTCGAACAAGCGTCATCAGAGTTGCGAAGCGTCTTCCTTCGGTTTGTGGGAGCAGACGACCTGACGTTGGCTGATGCTGAGGAATTTTTCAAAACCAGGATCAATATCAAAAAGGTGCGCCAGGAGTTCCCGGACCCGCCTAAGTGGAACGACTCCATGCAGGCTACGTTAGAGCATTATTGCGGCGACACCATGAGGCAACTCGGGTACACGCGAGAGCAAGGCTTCCAAGCACGATGACTCCAACCTACCGTTTGCTTGTCGTATGGGACATCATTGCGTCTGTCAATTTCTCCATCAATCTGTCAAGGTCGTGATACTCCTCGACGTATTGCCGCAATTGGCGCCGGTAGCCTTCTTGCTTGTCGTGTTCCATTCCAAAGATCGCGACGATTTTGTCTGCGAGGTCTTCGGCATTACTCTCTTTAAACTTGAGCTCGTTCGGTAATACGGTGTCAAACGCTCGGCTCGAAACAAGAACCAGGGTTTCGCACGCCATCGCTTCGAGGATGGTTTTATCCAGGGAACCGGCGGCACTTAGGTTTACCAGTATTTGGCTCTGGTTGTAGATCTCGGGCGTGTCGAGGTTTCGAACTGGGGCATGAAAAGCAACTTTCCCTTTATCGATGAGCGCTCTCGCTCGCTGGTGAAGCTCTTTCTCGTACGCTTGATCTCCTGACCTCGCTGGCGAACCTACGACACGAAGTTGAAAATGTACTGTGCGTCGGTCGAGAAGGTTTGCGGCGTCTATCAAGCAATCGATCCTCTTGGCCGGAGATAGACGTCCCAAGTATAGAATCGTACGTGACCCCTTTCTCGCGTCATTTCGTCGCTGGAAGAGCTTGGTGGGTATTCCGGCGGGCATGATGAGCGCCTTTGCGCACTTTGCGGCGAAAGAAAAGGGCGAGGTATAGAACACGATGTTCGCGAGCTCAATAGCGAGTCGGGTCACTGGTGTGCCGACCGAGTGGTTATACCAAAGGAAGATGGGTTTCCCTGTGATCTGCCAGAGCGGCCAGCCCAGCAGGACATAGATGGGCGTCATATGTACGAAAACCGAGTCGTAGTGGGCTCGTTCATCCCAGGCTTGTTTGTAGAAACGGCACAGCAACCGGGCCCGGGAGAGCCCGTGTCTTTTGCCGAGGCTCCGTACACAAACGTTCGCCGGAAGACGGTGATCACCTTCCGTGAGGCAGATAACTGTTATTGATTCGCATTTCGCGGCCAATTTCTCCAACCAGCCTTGAAAGAATCCCAGGATATCGCTGGTAGTGTCGACGGTTTGGGTAATAAGTAGCAGTCTCACTTTGATTGACTCTCCTCCGAGGGGTGATTCGTATTCACGCCGCATGTTACTCTTTCCAGCGATAATGGGAAGGGGTTCGATCGCTACGATCTGCTATACATCCTCTCATTTTGCCTCTATTACTCTCTCACTGCCGAGCCGGGGGTCGACAACGTTCGGTACATGAACGGTGTGTCCTTTCAGCGGGTCGTCAGCGGCTGGATGGCTTCTGAGGGTATTGTCAAGTTGACGTTGAGCGAGCGAACCTATCGCGTCGAGCTGATTTCCTTTGCTCTCATCGGACGGCACAGGTTACCTCCTGCCAGACGATGAAAGCGCGGTCTCGTAGCTCCCGATGATGATGCGCTTGCAACAAATGCCGTCCGACGCGAAAGAGGTTTTGCACGAGTCCGTGCACGGTCAAGAATCGTTGCGCCTGCCCAGGAGTTTTAAACTTCCGCATCTGTCGTTCCCGTTGTCGCGTCGGTTCGTGCGAGACTTCGGCTAGGTTGTTTCTGTACTGGTCAGTGTCGTGGACGACGGACGGCATGACCTCGCGGTGAGCGGCACTGTAGCTTCTCAGTTTGTCGGTGACCAGCTGCCAGGGCGGGCGGCCTTGCCCCTTCAACAGCTTGCGGAAGAATCGTTTGGCGGCTTTCTGATCACGGCGAGGCTGGACGAGGATATCAATCACATCACCATCTTGGTCTACCGCACGCCAGAGGTATTGGCGTTCACCTTGTATCTTTATGAAGACCTCGTCTAGGTGCCACGTGTCACCGAGACGACCCTGCCGACGCTTCAGTCGCCGAGCGTATTCCGGCCCGAACTTGATGCACCAAAGTCGGATCGCTTCGTAGGAAACCGTGATGCCTCGCTGAGCAAGCAGCTCTTCGACGTCTCGAAAGCTCACGCAGAATCGGTGGTAGAGCCAGACGGCGTGGCTGATGATTTCCGGTGGAAATCGATAGCCGTGGTAGCTTGGCGCATCGGTCTTCATTGGACCATTCTGTCAGTCACCAGCTCAATTTGACAGTACCCTCAAGGAACTTCGTGAAGCTAGTGGTCTCGTCAAGGTTCGGGAGCGTCGGAAGGTAGTTCGCGTGGATGATGAACTGAGCCCGTTTCTCTTTCTTCTCTGGTTCTTCGGCTTCCTGAGCATGAAGAAGCGCCGGGAGCGCAAGCACTATCGCTAAAGCAAGGCATGTTTTTCTCACTGGACACCTACCGCGTTCCATCCGGCACGAACGGTCTGTTCTTCGACGCCGCCGTAGAGTTCCCTTGCGGCGCGAATCGTGGCTTCACGAGCATCGGAGAAGTTGGAGCTCGGGACCAAGTAGTACATGAAGGCCCTGTAGAAGATCCGTTCCATCCGGTCCATTTGCTCGAACCCGATGCCGTTGACGCTGATGCCGGACACCCGATTGGTGCCGCCCATGACCATCAAGTAGAAAGCGTGGTTCACAATGCTGGAGTTGATATGTACACCCCCACCGTCCAGGTCTCCGAGGTACCGGATTCTGTAGTGATCCGGATTCGGGTACCTTGCGCTCAATGGGTCGGAGAAAGACCGGATATACTCTCCAAAGTTAATAAAAGTGTCCTCGTCTATTACCCAGTCAGCTTGCAGTCTCCCGTCTCCGACAGGCTGAAAGAAGAATTCCGTGGCCACTCCCATGATGTCGGATATCGCCTCGTTGAGCGCCCCGGACTCGTTGCGGTAGATCAGATCTGAGGAGTGATGCGTCACTCCATGAGTGATCTCGTGCGCGACAACATCAAGAGCTGCTGAGCTGAAGGTGGACTCTATGCCGTCCCCATCGCCATAGTTCATTGAGTTGTCGTATGAGTCGTAAAAGGCGTTGTTGAACCCCGCGCTTTGCGGTAAGAAGTGAACGTAGTTGATAGCGACGAGCCCTCGGTCGTCAATGCCGTACCGGTTGTAGCGTTTGAAGTAGTAGTCGTATGTGTACCCGGAATACACATGGGCATCCACGACGGCTCCATCCGTCCACTCATTGTCGCGGTCGATCGCTAGAAATGCGTCGGTTTCAGCCATGTAATTATTCCAAGCATAGGCATTGAAGTTCACGTCATAGGTCTTGATGCCGAACGGCCGGATGGTATCGACGGCTCTGAACGTGCCGACGGCCTCCTGAGAGGTCATCTTCTTCCTGTCTCCCCATGTGCCGATCCCGAGGCCAACGCCCTCATGTTGAGTATGTAGATCGTTCCACGTGAGAAGTCGCTCGCCCGAATGGGCGTCGATAAACGACACCTGGAGTGCACCTGGACTGCGTGTCCGAACGTAGTACGCGAGCGCATATCTATCGGTAAGTGGCAGGATCACCAGTTCGGTCTCGCCGACGATGAACGCTTCCGGTCCCTCAAGTGCGAGCACACGCGCTTCCGCCTCGGCAACCGTGAGAGTTGGGGTCACGCCGACATCGACAGCCTCGTAGATGTTGCCGGTTGCCGACAGCACCAACCCGGACTGCTTCTGCCACACGAGTTGTCCGCCAAAAACCCGGACGCCTTGATGGTACTGGTTCATTCGTTCGTGGGTCCGGCCGGGGAAAGTGCCGTCCGTCTGCGAGCGCTTGAACTGAAGCTGATCGGTGTCCAGCATCCGGTCGATCTCACTGGCGAGCGCTGGCACTTCCGCGGGGTCGCTAGCCCACAAGGTCCTGGACTCACGGAACGGTTGAGCGCTCAGAACCGAAGGGAAAGTAAAAAACAGAAACAAAGCGGGTAGGATACGCACTGATCACCTCCAAAAATGCGGCGACGGTGAATTGGTCACCGGGCCAGTTCGTCACAACGAACCGTGGAGGCCCCTGACTCGACGCAGAAGACCTCCGATTTCCGCCGACGCACCCCGAAAAGCTATGGGCTAGTGATTGAAAACTCTTGCCCCTCGGGCAACAACGCTGGCGTTCTGTCAACGCGTATGCCGTCAAAGCTGGACAAGCGAACTTCTATTTCCTGAACGGTTCCGTCCTTCTTGTCGGTGAACCTGGCCAGGAGCTGCAATGTGTCAAAGCCATCCGCTCTCACATTCGACCGCATTGTAGCGGAGATTCTTTGGTCCGAGCGTGCGGCGATATCGCTATGTCCTGCCGACCTGATGTCGTTTGCAGTCAGCTCGTAACGCTCTACTTGTCTGCCGTCCTTGAAGAACGAGTAACGGAAGAAAGACCATGTTGCCGTGCCGCCCCCAGTCTCACGAATCCGTATCGGGAACTTCCACGCGAAAAAGAATCTTCTATTTCGACTGGGGTGGACCGTAATCGTGCCGCTGCCAGTAACTTCAACTACAGCGGAGGGTGTCGGCGGAGGCGGTGTGGACCTCGTTGGTGTCTTGTCGCCTCCATTCCCTCATCCGAAAAAAAGAAGAAGTATGGCAACTCCGAATATAGATTTCCGTTTGAACATCGATCATCCTCCATGCGATTTGGTCCCTGGTGAGCCTGGATTGGTCGCCGGGCCAGTCGCCAAACAAACCGACAGGTTACTTGCGGGATCCCGCCTATTATAGCCTATTTCAACAGGGCCGAGTTTTGGCACAGGACGGGGTCAAGCCGATAGCAACACTGGCCCTCAGAGGTCGCTCAAAGTGATTGGCTCCTCGCGCGCGGATTTTCCGTCATGGCCCGGAGCACCCAAGACGCTCCTCACTGAGGCCGTAGATATGTTTGCAGTCTGACCCACTCGTCACCGATTTGGACGAGCAGCTCTGAGGAAGACTTTTTTGAGAAAGGTGTTGATTGAGGAGTCCAGATATGTTGCTACGCCGCTGCGGGCAGTGGTGCAGGTGCGGAAGAGACCGGGTTGCGCGCCCCAGTGAGCAAGAAAACCTCGATCCGCGCCCACAAAGGAATCGTCGTCGCCAAGAAGATGTAGGACGTCGAGTTCGCTACCCTCGAGTGGGTGCATTGGTACAACACGCAACGACTCTTGGAGCCGATCGGAAATGTCCCCCCGGTCGAGTACGAGATGAACTATTATCGGTCGCAGGAAGGCTCGCTAGAGATGGCGAGACTCAACTAAAACAGTCTCCGGAAAACCCGGGGCGGTTCACGACAGTTGGCATTACGGCACGGCGGCTGAGCTTGGATGTCGGACTGTCTTCAGCGACAACAGAGACGATGACGGGAACGAACACGAAACTGACAGTGGCGGTAGAGGCGTACTTCGCAGCTCTGCGGAGGGTGCGCGCGTCGGGCGGCGCGACCGGGGAGCGGTCGAGCTACCCGGCATTGGCGGGCCTGCTAAATTCCATCGGCGCTACGCTCAAGCCGAAAGTGTTTTGCGTCGTGGAGCTTGCCGAACAGGGTGCGGGCCATCCCGACATTGGTCTCTACGCGGCGCAACAGGTGCAGCGTGGCCGCACGCGCGAGGGACAGACGCCCGAGCGCGGCGTGGTGGAGGTGAAGTCTGCCGGAGACGATGCGTGGCTAACCGCAGACAGCGATCAGGCGAGCCGCTACTGGGGCCGCTACCGGCTGGTGCTAGTGACGAACACGCGGGACTTCGTTCTGCTCGGCGAGGATGCGACGGGCCGTCCGGCGAAGCTCGAAACGTTCCGGCTGGCTGACAACGCGGAAACGTTTGCCCGCCGGTTAGAGTCGCCGCGCGCCTTCGCTCGCGACATGGGCGCGGGTCTGGGCGAGTACCTTAGTCGGGTACTGTGGCATCGGGCGTTGCTCGCCGAGCCGAAGGACTTGGCGTGGCAGCTTGCGTCTTATGCCCGTGACGGGCTTGCGCGTGTCGAGGCGGCGGGCGATGCACCTTCACTCAAGGCGGTACGCTCGGCTTTGGAAGAGGCGCTCGGCGTCCGCTTCGAGGGTGAGAAGGGCGCGCACTTCTTCCACTCGACCCTGGTGCAGACGCTGTTCTATGGCGTTTTCTCGGCCTGGGTGCTGTGGGCGCGGCAGTCGCCGCCCTCAACCGGCGCATTTCACTGGCGCGAAGCGGTCTGGCATCTGCGCGCGCCGGTGCTGAGGGCATTGTTCCAGCAACTCTCCGATCCCGGCCGCCTGCAACCGCTCGGCCTCGTCGAAGTACTGGACTGGACCGCCGCCGCGCTCGACCGCGTGGATCGCGCCGCCTTCTTCTCCCAGTTCGACGAAGGCGAGGCGGTGCCGTATTTCTACGAGCCGTTCCTGGAAGCGTTCGATCCCGATCTGCGCAAGCAACTCGGCGTCTGGTACACGCCCGCCGAAGTGGTCCGCTACATGGTCGCCCGCGTGGACAAGGCGTTGAAGGATGATCTCGGCATCCCGGACGGTCTGGCGGCAGAGAATGTCTATGTGCTCGACCCGTGCTGCGGTACAGGGGCCTATCTCTCTGAAGTGCTGCGCCGCGTAGCCGCCAATCTTGAGGGGAGGGGTCTGGGCGCCCTCACCGGCGCACGGGTCAAGCAGGCGGCGACACAACGGGTGTTCGGGTTCGAGATCATGCCCGCGCCCTGGGGACAGACCAAGCGCGAGGCGCTACTGGAATCGTCCGACGTTGAATCGAACTTGCTCTACGAAAGCGTCGAACCGGTTCTGCCACTCGGCCTGCCCTTCGTGCAAACGGCGGTCAGCGAGCATTGGTTCGACTGGCCGGCGCTGCCTGATCTATTCCCGGTTTCGTTTCCTGGCGTTCAAACTAAGCGCGATGCATTCCTTGTCGATACTGATCTCGACCGGCTCAAGGGGCGCATCGCCGATTACTTCAACTCGGGCTTAAGCCATGAGGAGATTGCACGTCGTTATCCAATTGCAATGAAGAGTTCCTCAGGTTTTGTCGTACGTGATGCCCGCTCAGTGCGAGAAGCATTGCTCGTGCGCGGGGGTCCAAATGAAGATGGCTTTATCCGCTTTGCTTACCGGCCCTTCGATACGCGTTGGCTTTATTGGGACACGGGACGTGGCCTACTTGGTCGTCCGGTGCCCGACTACCGGCCCCATGTGTTCGATGGGAATGTGTGGCTGGTTACGCAGCAAAAGCCGCGCAGGGAGTGGTCGCCTCCACAAGTGATTTCGCATATCGGTTGCCTTGATCTTATGGACCGGGGCGCGACTTGCATTCCGGTCTGGCTTCGAGATGACGGCATCGGCAACGGCGGTAACGACACGGAACGCTGCCCCAACCTGTCGGGCCCGGCGCGGCGCTATCTCGACAGTCTCGGCATGGGTGCGGAAGATCTGTTTCACCATGTTCTCGCTACCCTCCACGACCCCGCCTACCGCGAAACCAACGCCGGGGCGCTCAGAATGGAATGGCCGCGCATTCCGCTACCGAGTTGGCCGGACGGTACCGCAGAGGGTGCAAAGGAGGAACTCGCCCGGTCGGCGGTGCAGGGTCGGGATCTCGCCCTGCTACTCGACCTGGATACAGCAGTTCCGGGCGTCACCCGAGGTGTATTGCGACCCGAGATTGCGGCTATCGCCGTTCCCGCCACCAACGATGGACGCAACATGACCAGCGATGACTTCGCGGTGACGGTGGGCTGGGGGCATTTCGGAACTGGCGACGCCGTGATGCCCGGCCAGGGCCGGGTTGTCGAGCGTCCCTACACGCCGGAGGAGCGAGCTGCCTTGGGCGGGACAGTTGCCACCCTCGGTGAGACGGCGTTCGACGTGTATCTAAATGCCCGCGCCTTCTGGCGCAACGTCCCTGCTTCCGTCTGGCGCTACAAGCTCGGCGGCTATCAGATCCTCAAGAAATGGCTCTCCTACCGCGAACGCGATATCCTCGACCGTCCCCTCACGCCCGAGGAAGTCCGGCACTTCACGGATACGGCGCGGAGGATCGGAGGGATCTTGTTGAGGAGCGTTTTATGAAATTCACTGAGTACTTCTTCTGCTGCGCGTGCTTGTTCAACAAGGCCGCAGTTAAGGTGGCCGGATTGACGTTAGGGTGTGACGTGATAGTGCCGTTCCTCGAGCCCAGGCGAAAGACCTGGATCCAGGCCTGAGGCAAGATGGTCATCAAGGAGGCCTGGGCCGCGCCTGGACCAGAACGTGCTAGGGCAGCTACGCTGCGGTAGCCCCGGCCTCGATTCTGGGCCTCTCTGATGGCCTCCTTTCCACTGCCGTACCGCCCCCGGTCAGCACCCGCTCCCCATTTGGCGCAAACTTGTCCCCGTCCTGTGCCAAAACTCAGCCCTTTTGAAATAGACCATAAATCAGCAGCTTAGCGACTGGGCCAAGGGCCCTTAGGCTCTACAGTTACCCAAAACCCGCGGTCGACGTTCGAGAGCCGCGGCCGTTTCACCGAACGGCGGAGGACGGCGAGCTGCTGCCGAAGAGCGACATTGTCGAGAGCCAGCTCGCGACGAGCCTTGAAGGCGGAGATGAGAGCGCGAACAAACGACGAAATCAAGCAGGCATGGTGCCGGCAGACCGGAGACTAATCAAGTTTGGGGCGCCCGGATGAATAAATAGAAGGTACAGCCGAGTTTTGGCACAGGACGGGGTTCTTCGAGTTTCGCGATAAGGCTGTTTTCCGCGCTCTCGGGTTTCAACCATGATGCCCACGTCGTTCTATCCGATTCCCCTACAGTGATTTAACGGACGCCGTCACGTGCTGGTTCCCGCACGCATCATCGACGGGTGGTCGTTCGAGCCGGGATTTTAATTGGCTTTAATCAGCTTTTCTATACGGCAATCTCAACCTCCTGGACGCTTGAAAGAGGGTCGTGTCGTAAACCCTCCGGAGGCGGCTCCGACCGTTACTCATTGTTGCAAAAGGCTTTACGTCTCATCAGCGAATGTTCGTCGACGGGAACATCTTTCCGGCTATCGCAGTCGGGAGGCTTGAGTGGAGCTTCCGATTCTTGGCTGGAAACGATCAGAAACAGAGCTAAACAGGCCATTAGCGTGCAATTTGGGGCGATTTTGGGGCTTATCGGGACGGTTTTCCACTTAATCGCGCAGACAATGAGAAGACGCTCAACGCCTAGATCGCGCCTGAGGAGAAGGCGAATAGCGGAATTCGAATTGGCCAAACCTCGAATTCATCCAGCGGAGTTTTACGGAGGAAACGAAGATGACTCCGCAGACGGTCCAGTACAAGGAGCTATCCGAGTCTGGAAACCATGACAGGGAATTTGGGCCAGTTTGAGTCTGATTGGTGGAGGCCAGTGTCGGAGAGCAGCTTGCTGCTAACCGAGCCCATTCACGAAGTGGGCGCTGGCAGGCTCACAGCGTTTTGACGAGCACTCGCTGTTTCTCCCAATCGTCGGGAAGCGGATGATGCAAGAGGTAGCTCGAGGTCAGCCCAACGGGCTGGCGGCCTTCGACAATGGCGCGGACGATGTCGGGAGCCAGGAAGGCATAACGGATTGCCTTGCGCACGCGGTCCGTTGGGATGGCGTGTTCGGTGGCAATCTGCTCATAGGTTTTGCCTGCTTTGATTCGGTCGAGCCAGGAGAGGGCGTTGGCGATATTGCGCAGGAGTGTGCGGTCGACGGATTTCGTGGGGTTGCCCAGAACGAGCTTGGTCTCGACGCCGCGTCGACGCAAGCGGAACGGTGCGAGGATGCGGAGTGCATCCTCGCGAATGCGTTCGGGTCCCATAGAGAGGCAAGCAGCGAACGCATTGCGGTCGAGCAGGATGGACACAGAGCCGGGGCTGATGTCGACCCGCCGGATAAGACGGAGCAGGGGGGCTGCCGAGGCACTATCATCATTGCTACCGGAACACAGCCCGTCTAAAAAGCGACGCACCGAGGCGAGCTCTTGCATCGTCGGAGTGTGGATCAACGAGGCTGAGAAGGTCGTGGCATCCACATGCTGTCGGATGAGATGCGCGACGGTCTGTTCCAGCATCGGGGCGGGCAGTCGCCAGCCGGAGAGGTCCTTTTGGCCACTGTGCTGGATGAGGCGCCGGGAGACGTAGTAGCGGAGCCGTTGCCCGTTTTTCTTTTTGGTGTGGCTCGGCGTCAGCCGGTCGCCGGTCTCGTCGAAGAGCTTGCCTGCCAGTGGGGAACGGGCTGCACGGCCCTTCGTCGTGCGTCTCCTTGGTTTGGCAGCCCCTGCCTGCAGCTGCGTTTGGACCGCGTCCCAGAGCTCCGGAGCAATGATCGATGGATGCTGGCCCTCGTAGACACGCCTCTGGTGCCGGATGCGGCCGGCGTAGAGAGGATTGGTCAGCAGGCAGTGGAGGTGTCCGCGATGGAACGGCAGCCCGCCCGTTCGGGTTCCATCCGCGGCGAAGCGTTGCTTGGTACGCAGTCTCAGACGGTCCGCCTCGGCCTTCACCTGCCGGAGCGTTTCGTGCTTCCGGTACAGCGCATAGAGCGTCCGGACCGTTTCGGCCTCAGCCTCGTTGATGCGCAGCGTGCGCCCGTCCTTCTCATAGCCTAGCGGTACGCGGCCGCCCATCCATAGTCCCTTGCGCTTGGAGGCAGCGACCTTATCGCGGATCCGCTCGGCCGTGACCTCGCGTTCGAATTGTGCGAAGGACAGCAGCATATGCAGCGTCAGTCGTCCCATGCTGGTCGCGGTGTTGAAGGACTGAGTCACCGAGACGAAAACCGCGCCGGCCGCCTCGAGCCGTTCGACGAGCTTTGCAAAGTCGGAGAGGGAACGGGTCAGCCGGTCGACCTTGTAGACCACAATCTGGTCGACGAGACCTGCGTCGATGTCGGCGAGCAAGCGCTGCAGGCCCGGGCGCTCCAGGGTTCCTCCCGAGAGCCCCGCGTCCTCGTAGACGGTTGGCAGCAGCACCCAGCCCTCCGCCTTGTGGCTCGCGACATACGCGGCGCAGGCTTCTCGCTGCGCATCGAGGGAGTTGAACTCCTGTTCGAGACCCTCTTCCGCACTCTTTCGCGTATAGATGGCACAGCGGATCTTCTTCATGTTAGGCCTTGCGCTTGGGCGTGAGACCGAAAAAGCGTGGTCCAGACCAGTGGGTGCCGGTGATTCGCTTTGCGATGGTAGTGAGGGACGGATAGGTTTTGCCATCGAACCGATAGCCGTTGTCGATTACCTCGACCTGGTAGGTCCGGCCATTCCACTCGCGGACGAGATGGGTGCCGGCAGAAACGGACCCTGCGGGAGCGGCGGAGCTTGGTGTCTCGTTCGCCATGGCAGCCAGAGCGCGCCGGGTTGCGGCCGAAAGCCCGCCATGGGTCCGGCACTGGCGTTCGTGCAAGAGAACGCGGCGCAGGAAAACACGCGAGAGCGAGCTTGGAGGAGCAGCCCCAAAGGTCTGCTCCCAGACCCGCCGTAAGCTGGCGAAGTCCAAACCGTCCAAAACGACGTTCCGGCCAACCCCTGTATCCTGCGGCATCACCGAACGTTCGCTCTTGTGCTCGATAAAGTCCAGTCTAATGAGGGACTTCCGGGTGCGAAGTTCACTGCCCGGAGCTCGCCCCGCAGCCGATTTGAGCCAGCCGTGCGCACCCCCGATGGGCCTGTCGCTCGCCACCCGCAGCTCTGGGGTCGGAAGCCAGCCCTGCGGCGCGAAATACCCTCGATTCTGCGCGGATTCCAAGGGCGTCTAAGCTGCTGATTTGTGGTCTATTTCAAAAGGGCCGAGTTTTGGCACAGGACGGGGATCTACGAGAAACCGGTCCTGTGCCTTCTATTTATTCATCCGCGCGCACCGAACTTGATTAGTCTCCGGTCTGCCAGCACCATGCCGGCATGATTTCGTCGTTGGTTCCCGCCCTCATCTCTGACTTCAAGGCTCGTCGCGAGCTGGCTCTCGAGAATGTCGCTCTTCGGCAGCAACTCGCCGTCCTCCGCCGTTCGTTAAGAAGCATCCGGAGGCGGTTTCGTTGTTTCGGAAGGTCTCGAAACTCCGACCCGAGGAGTTCAAAAAACTCGAGCGTTACTCTGTCGCGCGCGTCGGCACCCGAAGACGCTGTCCAATCCGGATTGTAGTCTTGCGTCCCAGGTTGTTGGCGGACTGGATCGCCCGGACGCTCGTGCCGTACTTGCTCGCGAGGCCCAGGAGGGTGTCGCCGCGCGACACCTTGTGGGTGACGTAGGTTGGCTTGGGCGGCGACGGTCTCACCTTGAGCACCGTGCCGGGCCGAAGCGTCTCGTCCCAGAACAAGTTGTTGTCCCGGATGAGCCGCCACGGCTGAGACTTCATCACCTTGGCCACCGACCCCAGGGTGTCACCCGGCTTCGTCTCGTACTCGTTGTACTTTCCCTTCCAGGTCAGCGGAATCTGTAGCACCTGGTCGGCCGGAAGTGTCTGCAGGCGCCAGAGCCCGTTCTGATCGCGCAGCGCGTCTCGGTCCACGTCGAGGACGAACGACAGGAGCAGGTAGTTATCGCCGTGGCGGGCCCGATACTCGAGTCCCTCGCCATTGGGCACGAACAGATCCGTGCGCGGCGTCGGCGGGAACGCGACGATTTGTCCGACTCTCAGCGCGCGGGTCGCCAGAAACGGGTTGTGCATGCGGAGCTGCAACACCGACACATCAAGCCGTTCGGAGATCGTCCACCAGTCGTCACCCTCACGGACCTCGTCAAGCTGCATTTGGGACGCGTGGTGTCGGACCGACGGCTCGTGCAGCTTCAGGACGTTGCGGTACTGGCCTACGAACAGGATGTACTGCAGGGTCTCGAGCAAGGGACGGCCGCGGGCGACCCGCCCCGGCCCACCGTTGTAGGCGCCAAGCGCGTAGTCCTCACGGTCGAACCGCCGGATCATCTGCGACAGGTACTTGATGCCCGCCTCGATGTTCGTCTTGACCTTCAGCGTCCGGAACGTGGACGGCATGACCTGGAAGTAGCCCTTCGCGCCGGCCCACGAGTTCAGGTTCGCGTTGCCCCCAGATTCTTGGATGCACAGGGCGCGTGCCAACGTCAGGTCAACGTCGTACTTGTCCGCATACTTGGAGATGTCGTCCTCGATCTCCATGACCTTGCGATACATGCCCAGGAATCCCGGCGAAAGGGCCTCGACCGGTAGCAGGCCGTCGAGTGCCTGGGAGGTCTCGGCGTGTAGCGGGACAGGCAGGAGCATCGCGACGACGAGGGCCGCGACAGCGCTCCGAGTGGTGTGGGCTAGCACGTGCAGCATCAGAATCTCCCTGTTTGCACTATCGAACGTTCCCACCCTTCACATTAAAGCATAATGATCGCGTCGTGTGCGAAAACGCGAACGGAGCGGAAAGCTCGAATCCTAGAGGCGTTCTCGAAATTTGCGGGGCGTATGGTGCAAATAATACGTCGGGCGGCTCGGACGGCACTCGAACGTATCTACTCAGGCAGCCGCACGATAGTAATAACGAAGTAGGCCGCCGAGTCGCTCGCGGCACTCGACAAAACCCCCCTGTGATCCGCAAAAAAGAAAACCGGCCAGAAGCAGCCGACCATGTCAGGTCTAAAACGCGCAATCAACACTGGATAGACTTTTTGCGGAGCACAACAGGACGGGGGCTTGTGTTACCTCATTCCTGTTCTGCCTCCTCCAGTTCTTCTTCTGGTAATCCACCAAGCCACTCGCTTGCTTGCAGCTTGCGTGTAGCGGCATCGTGGAAGAACTGTAAGTCTTCCCCGGTGTTCAAGAAAAACCTAAGGCACTCGCCGTTTTTGACTGGCTCCACACCATCCGATTCACTCACACCCTGCTTCCAGAACTCGACGTCGCCATCGAAACGACCATGTTGCCACGCGTAGGCATTCTTCGTGCGTGCGGTCACGAACCACCGGCGCTTACCAGCCACACGATACAGAAGGATTCGTTTGCGAAGATACGATTCCCGACTGGCTGCGATCTCTTGTTTGAAGTACGACGCAACTGCGTTATTCGCGACGTCGGACAGTGCAGCCTCCCAATCCGACCATTTTATCTTGCTCGTGCCAGTGCGCTTTCGGCCTCGCGAAACAGCTTCCTTTACAAGCTCAGGTGCCGGGAACACATTCGAGCAAACCAGGTATTCAGTGTTGGTCGCCGAATCCTTCGCTACGGTGATACGACAGCAGGTGATGTCTAAGCCGTATTGCTCGCTGAGCCATTCCGCACCGATAAGCAGAGCGTAGTCGTATGCCTCAGCGACCAGAATGATTCGTTGCTGGCGGTTGATGTTTTCCAGGTCCACTTCCAGAAAGTCCAGTAGCGTCTCTTGCTGATCGTCGCCGAGTAGTTGCAGAAAGTCGTCAGGATGCCACTGCGAAAGCATCGCGGTGTAGGAAATCGCCTGGAGCATGTGCAGCTTGTGGTTGCCCCGTTTGAGTTCGACCACTACGCAAGTGCCTTCCTTGTCTACCGCCAGCAGGTCGATACGGTCCTGCACGTTCTTCGATGGCTCAACTTCCTTTCCAAGTAAGAACAACTCCTGACCGATCTCCTTGAAGAATTCCTCAGCACTGTTGAAGATAAATTCTTGCAGGTGATACCGTTCGGTGATCGACACATCGGCCAGCGTCGGCGTGTCGAGCAACGAGAAAGTCTGCTTGTCTCGGTCAAGTTTCAGCATGGCCTCGTTCGCTCAATCGAGACAAGTTTCTGAGCTTGCTTGTCGGTTCACCAAGGCACGCAATTCCGCCACGGACGGATTGTCCTCCGGTTTGGTTATCTCCCCGGGGTCTAGTACGAAGCGATTTCTGGGATCGGTATTGGCCATACTCTTGTTCCTCCTTACTTTCGACCCGATTATAGCAGGCGGGTGAAGCGATCCTTGCTGGGTAGTGTCAAGTTAAGCAGTTTGGCGGGGCATTCTCACCACCCACCACGGCCTCTAAGTCATTGATTCCAAAGCTCAGAACCAGCGGAATCCATCTGCAAAACAGGCAGATTCTGCTTAACTTGACTGTACCCTTCTGCGTAATGTGGCTGGCGCGTCGCCTCTTGCCAGCGGATTCGTGGTTCGAGTGCTCGATCGCCGAGATGGGGCAATCGATGGGTGTCACCGCCACCGGCCTCCTGCTGTTGCGCGTCGTAGATCCCGAGGGCGACACGGACGCCACCCTCGGCCTTCGGTTACAAGCAACTCTTGCACGAGCCGTTCATGGGCGGCGGGCTTGTGGATCAGCGCCGTCATTCCGCTGGCGCTCGCCTACCAACCGGTGTGGGTGTTGTGTAATTACCTCGGCTCCGAACACGCGACATCAAGTCCGAGCGGGATAGCCCGCCAAAGGATGTAATCTTCCCTCGGGTTTCTGATCCCCATGAGGGGTAGTGAGACGAACCGGAACGTGTCGCCGGTCGAAACGCCCTGGAGAATGGGTGGGGATGTCCCGCCCGCTGTTGAAAATGGGCCTTGCGCCGCACAGACCTGTTGAACATTCCCGCCTCGCATACATCAACGAAGGAATTGAGTGATCGGGTCTCCCAAGGTGCGCTCCCGCGAACGGCTTGGCGGATTGCTACGTTTCTACCATCGGGAAGCCGCATGAGTATTTTGACCTCACGGCCTAAAAATCTGAGCGTTATTGTTTCGGCAGTCTTCCTGTTTATGACGAATTGCACCCCGCTCCCTGGCGCCGTGGCTCCTGAGTTCAACGTCCCACGGGTGGTAGCAGAGGGCAGTTTCGAGATCGGAACTCTGACGTCTTCAGAAGACTGCGATTTCGTCAGGTACTTCGAATTCGACACCACAGCCATGGGAAATATTGAGGCCGTCGTGGATTGGGAACGAAATACAAACAGACTGGATCTCGTCATTTTTCGTGGACGTTGCAACTGCCGACTGTCCTCGAGAAACTCGTGCGAAGATGCCGTTGCTTCCTCGATAGGTGAGGCGCAACAGAAGCCAAATCGCGCCGTTGCGGAGGAGGAGCCAGCTGGGAGATACACTCTTGAAATCTCCAACCTTCAGGAAGACGGAAGGCCAGACTCTGGCTCCTACCAAGTTATTTCTCACACGGAGTCATAATTGATACTGAGCTACAGAGCGGGGAAAGGAGGGAAAAAAGGGCAACGACACGGCCAGGCTTGGCCCGGTCGCAAACCACAGACACTAAACTGCTGATTTATGGTCTATTTCAAAAAGGCCGAGTTTTGGCACAGGACGGGGTGGCGGATGGTGCAGTCTGGTGCTATCTGGTCTCGGCTGGAAACCCCGAAAAGCAGGTTGGAACTTCCATCCTAGCCCATACGGGGGGGGTGCGAGTTTTGCGAGCGGATCGGGTCGCCGCCTTCTCTGTTCTATACAGAAGTCGATCATGACAGAAACAAACCACAAAAATGGATATACTGTCCTTCCATTGTTCTAGACAGAAGCAAGCCTAAGGACGAGCGAGAAGGTATGGAGTCGTCGTTCTTCAAGGGGAAGCGCCCTTGGTCTAAGATCAAGGACGAGATCCTCGGGCAGTACATGCCCCCGTACCTTGCGAAGGTAGCCAGGCTCCGCAAGCCAATCATCCTCATCGATGCCTTCGCTGGACCGGGGAAGTTCGATGACGGTTCGGCCGGATCGCCACTGATCATCTGCCAAGCAGCTGAGCGGCGCGTTCGAAATAACTACCTGGCGATCTTCGTAAACAGCGAGAAGGAACACCACGACCAGTTATCGCATGTCCTCTCGACGTTCATTGACCGCAAGAAGGTGATTCCGATCCACGGGACTGCCGACGCGCTTCTCGCCAAGGTACGTGATGTTCTCGGGGAGAACACAGTATTCCTTTACCTCGATCCGTTCGGCCTCAAGGGCTGTGAGTTTTCGATCATCGAGCCTTTCTTGCAGCGTGATAGCGCGTTCAGCACGGAGATCGTGGTCAACCTCAGCATCCCAGTGATGCATCGCCTCGCGGCGCGCAAGGCGGTAGCAGCAGGGCGATCCGACGTTCGGCTAATCCGCGCCTTTCATGAGCGACTTACAAAGGTCCTTGGTGGAGAGTACTGGAAGGACCTCCTCTGGGACGACTTAAAAGATGCAGAGGCGAAAGCCGCAGAGGTAATGGCAGTGTACCGAGAGAAGATCTTGCGGCTCGATGAGAGAAAGGCCTACAGCGGCTCCTGCCCGGTTCGAGAGAAGGAGGGCAGCAGCACAAAGTACTATGTCACCTTCTACTCGCGTCACCGGGATGCGATGCTCCTGATGAATGACGCCATGTGTGCCGCCTACCATCAGAGGATGCATGAGGCCTGGAGTGAGGGTACCTTGTTTGCGAACACGAACTGGCAAGATAACCGTGACATGCAAGGACTTGAGGGCACTATCCTCGCCGCCGCTCGTGAAGCACCGTGTAAGAGCCGACTCGATCTGTGGGTCGACATCGTGCAGAAAGCTTTCATGCGCCACACCGGCAGCGAGTACAGGAAGGCTGTAGCCAAGCTCGTGAGGGACAAGAAGCTCGCCTTTGATGATGTAAAGGGTACGGGACGACTAAACGATCAGGCGCTACTCTACCTTCCGGGGGTTCAAAGCTCATGAATTGGCATGTTTCTCCCACTGCCGCGTTTGGGGCCTTTTGTCGTCGAGGCATTGGAATGAGCGGGAAACCATGAGCGGGAAGTCGACCATAGAGTGGACTGACTCGACTTGGAACCCTGTGACTGGCTGCACGAAGGTCAGCCCTGGGTGCAGGCATTGTTACGCTGAAACCTTTGCGGAGCGCTGGCGAGGCATTCCGGGCCACCCTTACGAGCAGGGCTTCGACCTTCGCCTCTGGCCGGAGCGCCTAGAGCTCCCGCTCACCTGGAAGAAGCCTCGGACGATATTCGTGAACAGCATGAGCGACCTCTTCCACGAAAGTATCCCTCTCGACTTCATCCAGAGAGTGTTTGGCACGATGGAGAGGGCCTCGCGGCATACTTTTCAGATCCTCACTAAGCGCTCGGAGAGGTTGGCTCAAGTCGCTCCCGATCTGATCTGGCCTTCGAATGTATGGATGGGCGTGTCGATTGAAACCGCCAAACACTTGTGGAGGGCCGACTACCTTCGGACGGTTCCGGCGGTGGTGCGGTTCCTGTCATTGGAGCCATTGCTTGGCCCTCTGGGTACTCTCAACCTATCCGGCATCCACTGGGTCATCGTCGGTGGGGAGAGCGGACCAGGTGCGCGGCTCATCGAAGCCCCATGGGTCAAGGACATCCGCAAGCAGTGTTGGCGGGAACGCGTGCCCTTCTTTTTCAAGCAATGGGGAGGAGCGCAGAAAAAGAAGAGCGGACGGCTCCTTGACGGCCGAACGTGGAACGGGATGCCGACTAGGACAAACCCAGCATTTCGGCCGTAGCTGGGGTCGAGCCAAGCTCGGGTTTAGGTAGCCGGGTGACCGAATCCTCGAAGCAGAACGGGGTTTCGGGCGGACTCAGCGACGGCGCGGCAGAAGGTGCCCGTGGCCGACGCGTCCCAGGCCGGTTATTTTCCACGCCTAAGGATCCGAGCTAGACACTGAGAAGGTTGTGACCCGCAAAAAAGAAGATCGGCCAGAAGCAGCCGACCCTGGCAGGTCTAAAACGCACAATCAACGCTGGATGGACTTTTTGCGGAGCACAACCAGTAGCTCGGTGTCGAAGAACCAGGCGCTGTCTTTCACCTGAGGCACCAGATCGCGCGCCACTCGGGCCGACACCGCTTTGAAGCCGCACTGAGCGTCGCTGAAGCTGGTAAAACAGCACCAAATATTGGAAACAGGTTATAGCCTCGGGAGATAAACTCGTGTGGTCAAAATACTCGAACGCCCAGCGGGTCAGCAGTTTACACTTTTCCAGGATCGACGCCGACATCGACGATCGGGAAGCCGCATGAGTATTTTGACCTCACGGGTTCGCCTGCAGGCGTGCGGTGTCGAGCTCGGTCCAGGAACTGGCCAACTGTCTTCCCCCTCTACTCGCTCGATTCGCCCGCGAACACCCTCACCAGCGGCTTCATCGTCATCGATTGGACCACCAGTGAAAAAAAGACCAGGAACGCGGTGAGAACGAGAAACTCCGCGCGAAACGGAACGTCCGCGGGCATGCCCAGTACCAGCGCAATGGGGATGGATCCCTTCAGCCCTCCCCAGACCATGATGTGCGACCAACTGAACGGAAACCGCTGCGGTGTCTTGCTGGTCAGGTACCACACCGGATACACCGTGAGCGCCCTCGAGAGAATCACGATCAGAACGACCAGTGCACCCGGGACGACATAACGTCCGAGGTCGGGAACGAAGGCCTTCATCTCCAGACCGATGAGAAGGAAGAGGAACGCGTTGATGAGGAAATCGGCCACTTCCCAGAAGTTATCGATGGTGTCGATCGTCTGCGGCGACATCGAAAAGAGCTTTCCGTAGTTGCCGATGATGAGCCCCGCCATCACCACCGCGATCACTCCCGAGAAATAGAAGAGCTCCGCAACCAAAAAGCTTCCGAACACCAGCACCACGGTGAGCATGACCTCGAGGAGGTAGTCGTCGAGTCCCTTCGTCAGGCGATAGGTGAGGTAGCCGAGCGCGATCCCCACCGCAGCCCCACCGAGGCACACTTTCACGAACTCAAGAACGATGCCGGTCACGGACGGCGAAGCCCCCTCGTAGAGAACAGCGAAGAGTACGGTGAACAGAACGACGCTGGTGCCGTCGTTGAACAGGCTCTCGCCTTCCATGAGCGTTTTCAGTCGCGACGGGGCTCCGACTTCACGAAAGATCGCTAGAACCGAAATGGGATCGGTGGCCGCCACCATGGCGCCGAACAGGAGGCCTTTGAGCCAGGGCATGTCGAGAGCGTAATGCAGCATCGTGCCGATGAGCCCGGTGGCGATGAGAAGGCCGGGCACTGCCATCGTGGCGATGGGCAGCAGATTCTTCCGGAGACTCGACAGGTCCATGTGCAACGAGCCCTGGAACAAGAGCGGAGGAAGCACGATCAGCAGGACAAGCTCCTTGCTGAGGTGGATGTCGAGGTGAAAGGGGAGAAAGCTGACTGCGATGCCCACCAGAACGAGGCCGGTGGTATAGGGAATGTGGATGCGCTTGACGACGATGGCCACGAAGGACGCGATCGTCAGGACGACGATCAGATCTTCCAGAACCAGTTCGGTTCCGCTCATCTGCCAGCAGGGACGCTATTGTACTCGACCACTCGGCTGAATCGATCCGCTCGCGTCCGGTAGGTTGGGTGGGCTAGAATCCGTCGGGCTTGAAATATCCTGGTCCGAAACGGACGATCGGTGCCTTCGCGACCCTGCCAGTCCTCGTTGCCGAGCCCTCTACGCATCGGATCTACTGCGAGCTCGGTTTCGCGCTCGTCGACTTCGAGCGCCGTTACGAGTCCGCCCGTGCTTCCGCCATGAAGTGTTGGTGAGATGACACTAAAGGCTTTACGGTGCATTAAATTACAGCCAAGATAGCCGCTCGTAACCTTCGCTGCACGCTAAATGGAACGTAAGCGCCTCTTTTGCAAAGGGATGCGTACACATCACCAACAGTAAACCCTGCGCCAAGCCCACAATGAACTCACGGATGTTCTTCGCCGTCGGAGGTCGCGTCTGGTCAAAATACGCGAACGGCCAGCGGATCAGCAGTTTACACCGTTCCAGGATCGACACCGACATCGAAAATCGGGAAGCCGCATGAGTATTTTAACCTCACGCGTTCGAACACCCAGACGCGCGACGGCGGTTCCGGGTAATCACAAGCGTCGAGGAGCTTTAGCAGGTGCTCGATGCCCTGTGGGATCCTCAGGTATGTGATCGTCGCTCAAAAAAGGCAAGGTCATGTCGAAGCTGTGCTTGAGCTTCTCGAAAAGAGAATAGTTCGTATCAAGTGCTTCGTCGTCGAAAACTACGTGGTACCGTGCAGCCCCTGCACGGCCTTCTCGTTCGAAGCGAACGGGCACTAGCATGAGGGGCGCGAGCTGAAAGAGCGTTTCCTCTTGGTCGTCTCGCCAACGGAGAAAGCCCATTGCCAGATACAGGTTGTTAGCACCGGTCTCCTCGATGATCGTTCGGTGCTCGAGGAAGAGACGTCGTAGCCGTCTATCAAGCTCCTTCTGCCTGAAGGGCGTCTGGAGTTTGGCATCGCGATGTCGACGTTCGACCTGCAGGCCATGGTTCTCTGACGGCAGCTCCCGTGACGGCTCGTCCTCCGCTCCATCTTCTCCCCCATCTGGATCGGGAAGCGGCAGGAAGCAAAAGGAAGCACCCTCGAGAACCAAATGCTCGTGAACTTGGTTCGGCATCTCGTCGATGACGGCGATGTCGCGAGCTGACTCCTTGAAGTTGAGGAGCCGGTTGCGCCTAGTCTTGTCGAGCAGCTTCGTCCGAATCTGCTCCAGAGCCCGATCGAAGTACTCGGTATCGATTTGAGGAGAATGAGGGCTGTCGCTCACGAGCACCTTGGAATTATGGTCAGTGATCTTCTCACCGACCGGCGAGGTGGTCAAGGTGTAACAGCACGTATATCCACTCCTCCTGTCTGACAAGCGGATGATTTAAGACGCCTGTGGTCTTCGATTCGGTCACGGTCGTATATCCCGTCCTGTGCCAAAACTCGGCCCTTTTTGCGGATGGCGAAGCGTGTGATCAGCGTACCCGTACTGGCCGCGCTCGGGGTCGCGCCAGACGGGCAGAAACGTCTGTTGTCATTGCGTCTGGCGGTGAGCGAAGCCTCGACGCATTGGGGCTCCATGCTGGAGGGACTCCAGGCTCAAGGACTCCGGGCTCCCAAGCTAGTGATTAGCGATGGCCACAAGGGGCTGACGAAAGCGCTCGAGAAGTGGTGCTTCCGCCATCAAGTGTTGGTGATGTGTACGCATCCCATTGCAAAAGAGGCGTTTGCGCTCCATTTAGCGTGCAGCGAAGGTCGTAAGCGCTATTTTGGCTGTAATTTAGTGCACCGTAAAGTCTTAGCGTCATCTCACCAACACTTGATGGCGGAAGCACCGAAGACGCCGTTGCACATCTTGATCGACAGCAGCGGTCTCGCTGTCCACGCCGGCCAGCTGCGCAGAGCACCAAAGAGCAGGGACTATCGCAAGCTCCATCTGTGTGTCGACGAGCAGAGTGGCGAAGTCGTCGCCGGCGAGCTGACGAGCAAAAGATCACCCGCTGAAAGAATCGGAGAGACGGGATCTAATGGAGGTCATCGAAGACCGCGCCGAGCGTGGCTCCACACTACGCTAAGTTGCTGATTTACAGCCTATTTCAAAAAGGCCGAGTTTTGGCACAGGACGGGGTGCGAGGACCATAGATTCGGGGGAGCGACGTAGCGCGGATTCAGCCCGGCAGGGCAGCCGTAGCGCAATTGTTTCCGATGGTCCAGAGAGTCTCTAGAACCGACCGAACACCGAGCACGAGCGCTTTTTTCATAGGCACCTCCTTCAAGCACTTCCAGTCCACCATGACCAGGGATTTCAGCGAAGAGAAGACGACCACGAAACCAACGAACGCGAGACTGACCTGTAGTTTCCGGAACCCTGACGGGCTCAACCCACGCAGTTCATATTGTACCATTGTTCAGTTTGAAATCGCCGCCATTAGCTTGGGGGTGGTGATCAAGTTTGAGCACTACCGAGCTAGGCGCCTCGGCGCCCAGCTGTGCTCCGCAAAAATCTATCCAGTGTTGATTGCCCGTTTTAGACCTGCCATGGTCGGCTGCTTCTGGCCGGTTTTCTTTTTTGCGGATCACAACGACGGGGATGGGCCCAGCGTCGAGTGCCGCGAGCGACTCGGCGGCCTACTTCGTTATTACTATCGTGCAGCTGCCTGAGTAGATGCGTTCGAGTGCCGTCCGAGCGCCCCCGTGGGTTTCGTATCGTCGTGGCATTGACTTCGGCTGGCGGCCCATCGAATCCTCGCGTTCGCGCAGATCCGGTCATCGACCCTCCACAGCCCGACGTCGAGCTCGACGTACTATTTGCACCATACGGGCCTGCAGACCGGAGACTAATCAAGTTCGGTGCGCGCGGGTGAATAAATAGTAGGCACAATATCCTTGCGCGGGTTGCCTGTGCGGATGATCCCCGCGAGCGGGAGCTAGGGCCGATTTAACCTTCTGAAGTACGCCTACTTGGCCGACTTGGCGTACGCACAACGCAACGACGGGGCCACGTATACCGGCACGGACTGGCGGTTCTACCACTTTGGCCCATGGTCGGCCGATGTTCATAGCCGCATAATACCGGCGCTCGTTGAGCAGGCCGAGGCCGTAACGCGGTCCATTCCTTCGCACTACGGAGATGACTACGTTCGCTATGGATTCTCGACATCGCAAGCCAATCAGATCGAGGCGGCCATCGCTCCGATGCTTCCGCCCAGTGTCAGCGGTGCTCTTGCCCGTGCCGTGCACGAGCATGGGTCGGACACGGCCGATCTGCTCAGGCACGTTTATCTGACGCCGCCCATGCTCGCGGCGCGACCGAATGGTTTGGTCGCCCCGGCCTTGTCGGAAAGGCGGTGGCGGGCCTTGCCTTTGGGCTGGGGTGCCCGTGTCGGATTGGGAGTGGGCGGTGCTGCCTCGCCTGCCGCCTACCCCATCGTTGTCGGCTGCGCAGGCTGGTTGTGGTCCGCAAAAAAAAGAAGATCGCGTACCGCTGGATCGACTTTTTGCGGAGCACAGCCTGTCCAATCCGATACGCCGAGCTCTGGCGTGAGATAGAAGCACTCTAGGTCGTCGCCTACTCGAACGACAGCTGCTGATATATAGTCCATTTCGAAAGGGCCGAGTTATTGCACAGGACGGGGTCAGATCATCACCTTCGCTCTTTTGTGGGACCAAGTCGCTCGCTTCACTGAAGAGACTGTGAGAATCTTTGCCTACATCCTCAGAGTTGACTCAGGGTTTTCGCCCAACCCGTTCCACGGATGGTGTACGCTTGCTTGTTGTAAGCCAGCAATTCGGCGAAAGGCTCGTCCTGGAGACTGGATCGTCGGGATCACGCCAAAAAAGCTCGGCAACCAACTTGCTTATGCGATGAGAGTAGATGAATTGCTGACGTTCACGGATTATTGGTCGGACCGTAGGTTCAGAGGGAAGCGTCCCAGGTGGCGCAAAGCAGCACCAATTTTAGAGAAGTGTGGTGACAATTGCTATGCGCCGACCAGCGGCAGCGAGTTCCGGCAGCTGCGATCCAGGCATTGGGATCACAAAAGGAATCGTGAGAATCGGCGGCAGAAGGTGACGGACCTCGGGGGTGAGCGCGTCCTTGTCGGACGGAGGTTCTGTTACTTTGGGGAAGACGCGATTCCTTTCCCCCCCGATGTCTCCTTCCGACTGCCCGCTCGGTTCAACCGTGTCAACTTCACGGATGTGGAGAAGGTCGCACTGCGAGAATTTCTCGAGGGTCTCCCTCAGGGTATCCAGGGCAAGCCGAGGAACTGGCCGAAGGATGACGGATCCTGGCGAAAAAGTAAGCGATGCGGCTAATTCTGAGCCGTAAGGGATTCGACTCATCAAGCGGTGGTTGTCCCAGTCCGATTTTCCCTGACTGCTCCATGCTCGCGCTTCCGATCCCAGACAAGCGGTCCCACGTGCGTTACCTGGATCTTTCTTGGCGTGGACGCAATCTCGGAAAGCTAGTCGCAAAACTCACTGACGGGAAGCAGAGGAGCGACTACCGGGCCCATCTCGACCCCGACCTGAGGCAGGATATTTGGCCCAGAAAGCCAGGTTGGTGTCCAACGCTCGGTCAGATTGGAAGCGCACAGGGGCACCTGCGAAAGCAAGGTGTTGGGCCAGGAGACCTGTTCCTATTCTGGGCATCGTTTCGCCGAGTCGATGAGGATCTCCGATGGAAAGGTCGCACCGAGCATCACATTTGGGGCTGGCTCCAAATCGGCGATGTAATTTCCGTGGATGAGGTCGTTCGCAACGGTGGCGAGGAGTGGGGCTGGGCAATGGCACATCCACACTTGTCCTTCCCGCGCGATCCCACGAATACGCTCTACATCGCGTCCGGTCAACTTTCACTGCCTGGGCCTCCGACTCCAGGCGCTGGCGTGTTCGATTACGTCGATGATGCTCGCCGGCTCAGTGCCCCAGACGCGACGAGGCCATCGGAGTGGTCTTTGCCTATCGGATTCTTACCGAAGGGAAGGCCGCCACTCAGCTATCACAAGTCGCCAGATCGCTGGGCCCAATGCGACCAGAGGGCTCGGCTTCGCTCCGTTTCGCGTGGACAAGAGTTTGTCCTAGACCTTGCACTGTATCCCGAGTTGATCGGTTGGCTGACGGAGATTATCGCTGGAGGCCGAAGGACTAGGTGAGCGGGGCGATTGTTACCACAGGGGGAGTACTAAGCGGCGCATCTCGGCTCGCGCTCTCATGGAGGCTCTCAAGGTCGATACGACGAAGCCGGAGCCTCGCTAGTCAAGGGACGGAAAGGCAAGACGGATGGAACGAATAGATCGTCCAAGCCCGCGAGAAGACCGGGTATACAGGCCAGGCCCCGTAACTCTGTATCTTGACGATCTTGAGATCCTCTACGAGAGAATTCGGCAAACACTTGGAGATGACTGTTCCCTATTAGTAGACGTTGACGGGATAGATCCGCGAGCTACATATACCCACGAGGTTTCGTCATTCGCTGAGCTACGGAAGGCGCTGGGAGTCAAACTAAGCCGCGGTTTCTTGGTAGCGGGAGGGAAAGGAGAGTTTCGACTGGATTTTCATCCCCCGTTATGGGACTCCGTGTATGGGCCGAAGGGGACAGAGGGATAAAGGCGTTTAGGATAGTGGAGGAAATCTTAAGACGCAAGCGGCGCTGGTTCGCGCCGCTTCTAATCATACCCGCGTGGCAATATATGGTCTTGTACGCAATTCTAGAAACCAGCGGACTGTGGCTTTGGGGTTCACCAACAACCTTGAGAGTTGTGATGGTTACAGCGTTCTGGTGTTTTATAGTCTTGATTCAACCAGAGTGGTCGGCCGGAGGACTTAGCAAGCTGATACTGGTGCGCCGCCACGGCACGCAACGACTCTTGGAGCCGATCGGAAATGTCCCCCCGGTCGAGTACGAGATGAACTACTATCGGTCGCAGGAAGGCTCGCTAGAAATGGCGAGACTCAACTAAAACAGTCTCCGGAAAACCCGGAGCGGTTCATTCTTGTGACGAGCGCGTTCGTGCATCTTCAAGGAACACGCGACCCCAATTGATACTTCCCATGAGTCCCTCCCTGCTCACAAGAGTGTGGGCGGAAAGAGACTAAGCCTGTGAAGAACTCCCGGTCAAGCCGCGATTACGTCATCGGCGTTTTATTCGCCGTTCCCCTTCGCGGAGCGGGGGCGTGCCAGGCACTATGCTCTCGCACCTTGTTCAAGAATTAATGGGACGAGGCTCAGCGTCCGAGGTCTCCTTTGGGATAGTCTGAGACGAAATGATTACATTTCACGACAAACGAGCAAAGATAGGGCGTTTATGTTGTGGTCTCGAGCGCCCGTTCAAAAGGGCGTCTGGCGAGACTGATAGCAAGATCACGTGTATTGACGCCAGAGGGGCTACCTGCGGGAGGGAGACCGCAGTTGAACCCGAGCGGCGAATCGTAGAGGTGCTATGAACTCATTGCTGACGAAAGACTTCGCTTTGTTGATACTGCGACTGGCTGGGCTGGGACTCGCCTTTGCCCACGGCTGTGGAAAGATCGATCAGCTTGTTTGGGGTGATCCCACGAGGCGACTCGAGAGCATCGCTCGGTTGGGGTTTCCCATGCCGGGGTTTTTCGCCTGGTGCTTGGCGCTCACCGAGTTTGCGGGTGGCTTCTTGATTGCCTCAGGGCTCTTCACACGGATCGCCGCTTCGTTCGCAGCGTTCGCAATGTTCGTCGCGAGTTTCTTGCGGCACCGATTCCACTTGCATCTCTTGATATCGATCGGCCTACTCGAGGTGCCAGAGAAGACAGTCGATAGCTGGGGAAATCCAGAGCGGGCACTTCTCTTTCTGGTGATCATGCTGGCCTTGATCTTGATGGGTGGTGGACAGTTCTCGCTCGATCACTTCCGAGCGAAGCGGCGTCGTAAATAGAGGCGGGGCGTATTATCGCCCAGCGGAACGTGTCAACGACATTGAGACACCCGCGTACTGCATTTAATGGGCCTCGATTGGTGTCGCCGGGCTCGTGACGACGTCGCGGTCCACGTCCACTTCGATCGTGAACGCGCCACAAGGAGTGGAAACAGGGGGTACCTCAGGTATGGACGGTTGTGCTCCGCAAAAAGTCGATCCAGCGTTGATTGCGCGTTTTAGACCTGCTATGGTCGGCTGCTTCCAGCCGATCTTCTTTTTTGCGGATCACAACCCGTTCGGGTGACGACGCAATTGGCAGGGCGCGGCACGACTGAACGTGCCGGCAGGCCAACAATACGCCACGCCGTCCTGAACGCCCGGAGACACTCGCGGGAGGCGGCTGTTCGCCTACGAGGACCTCAACGGGGATCTCGATCCGCGAGTTCGCCGACATGGAGAACGCTGAAATCGAAGATCTCTGGCCACCGGACTTGCTCGCTGACGCGATCACGCGCCACTTGCGTGGTCCGGAGGAGGAGTTCTCCGAGTTCTATCGGCCCAGCACGCCCATCGTGCTACAGGTCAAGGCCTATGCTGCGAAGCACGGGCTAGTGCTGGAGGTCCCCGGCTGGAAGGTCGCGGTCGCGGAGCGCGCAAAGGCTCGCCTGCTCAGGGAGCCGGAGAAGATCACGGACGTGCAGGCAGAACTCTGGCAGAAGCTGTTCGCTCGACTGCTGCTGGGGCCGCACAAATAGCCGCCGTGCTCCGCAAAAAGTCGATCCAGCGTTGATTGCACGGTTTAGACCTGCCATGATCGGCTGCGTCGTGCCGCTCGACCGGTGGGCTCCATCACGACTACCGGTTGTCACGCATCGCCTGATGGTCTATTTCAAAAAGGGCCGAGTTTTGGCACAGGACGGGGTCGAGCCTCGTCTTCTACGATGAGCTGGACACTTGGTTGAACCCCGATCAGCGCGTCGTATCTCCTCGGAGGATCCGTGCGTCTGTCGGAGCCCTGGTTGAGGCGGCGGAGGCGCTCCATCCGGGCAGTTATGCTGCGTTCGTCGACCTCGTCCTGTGCCAAAACTCGGCCCTTTTGAAATAGACCATAAATCAACAGCTTAGCGTCTGTGTTTTGCGACCGGGCCGAGGGCCGTGGGCCTACAATCGTCTGGCCCGAGGGTGTTATCTTCGGATCCATCATGACGTACCACGTGCAATTCCTACTGCTCGTTCTGGGTGGGTCAACCGCCAGTAGCAGGATGTGATTGACTGCCTGCGAGAGGAGAACCGTGTGCTCCGAGCCGGGCTTCGGGGCAAGCGTCTCAGGCGGATGTGTCCCGAGGTCCGTGGAAAAAGAACGGCGCCCTCCACTCCGTCATCAGAGTATCATATCAGGCGGTAATCTCTGCGTGTTCGAGAACCTCGCTCAGACGTTGGTAGCCGTCGATGCGTCGTAGTTGAATCTGGCCAGAGGCGATAAGCCCAAACAGCAAAGCGACCGCGGACTCCTCGCTGGAGAACGACGCTTGGGTTTTCGTCCGGCGTCGAAACTCGCGGTTGAGATTCTCCAGAGCATTGGTCGTTCAGATCGATTTCCACATGGCACGAGGGAATTCGTAGAAGGTCAGCAGCTGATTACCGGCCTCCTCTAGGCTTCGGACGACGGCCGGCGCGAGAGGCGTCCACTTGGCGACGAGCTCGTCATAGGCTTTGCGAGCATCGATCCCGTTCTTGGCGTAGACGATCCGGTTGTAGTCACGCCGGAGCTCACGGCGTGCGTGCGCCGGGCAATGTTCGAGCAAGTTTGCTCCTCACCGAGCAGTGGTTTCAGCGCTTTGCGGATCCGGCGGCTATTCGCGCCCGACAAGTAGGTCCCCAAGATCGCCTCGTCGACCTCACGAGTCTGGCGCGCGTACCGGGGCAACAGCTCGCTCCTGAACTCTGTCGTTTCTCCCGTTTCCTCGTCTCGCACGCGGGCTCGTGGCACCCGGAGCTCGCGAGTTCCCACCGACGTCGTCATGCGACGGGTTTCGGCTCCGTTGCGATATCCACGGCGGCGTCCTGTGTCAAAACTCGGCCCTCTTGAAATAGCCGATAAATCAGCAGCTTAGCGTCTGTGTTTTGCGATGGTGCCAAGGGCCGTGGGCTTTACAATCGTCTGGCCCGAGGGTGTTATCTTCGGATCCATCATGACGTACCATGTGCAATTCCTACTGTTGGTCAGGCAGCCGTTGTTCGATCGGGCAGCCCTGCCGCTCACACAGACCTCATGGGTGCTTCCGTCATTAAGTGTTGGTAAAATGACACTAAGACTTTACGGTGCATTAAATTACAGACATGGTTTTTCAAAAGGGCCGAGTTTTGGCACAGGACGGGGAAGCGGGATTGGAAAGAGCCCGAAACCTTTCGTAGGTCTCGGGCTCTTCGCAAGCAAAAATCTCGTCCCAGCCGAGGGGTGGGGCTTACCAGCGCCGCCCGCCGCGACCGCTACCGCCGCCTGCGGTCCGGGGTCTGGCTTCGTTGACGTTCAATGTACGACCGCCGAGATCAGTTCCATTGCGTTCGCTGTCCGAGTTCATTTACTATGCACCGCATGAGAACGATTTTCTTCTTCGTCAAGTTCTTCGAAAAAGAAATCCATGCCAAGAAATTCGTCCACGGTGAAATCTTCGCCAGGAAGCTGTCCGAGTTCAAGCAAGCCGAGGATAGCAACGAGTCTGGGCGTATGGATCGGCATGAGGGTACCACTGCTTGGCTGCAACCGGGCGAATGTCGTGTAACGCTCAACGGCATGGACTTATCAGACGATCTTGCCGGGCCGCTTCAGGTACAGATGAACTGGGTGAGCGATCTCAACGTCTTTTGCCTCCACGCTGCGCATAGCGGAGACTTGGATTTGGCGAGTCTCTCTAACGACAACGTCGAGGTCCTTCGACAAGAGCTGACGATACCCCCCAAAGTGCTTGTGTCTTGGGAAGTATGCGGTCATTGTCATGAACGTATCTGAGTTCATCAACCGCATGAGATCTTTCGCACTGGCGAAGAACTACCCCGGAATCAAATGGGGCCTGGTCAATTACTATGATCCGGAGACGTTTCACGGAAATTTCCCTGACGAGGAAGCCGCGTTCTGGAAGCAAAACCACTGCAGCTATCAACGGGAATTCAGGTTCGCAATGAACAGCGGTTCGTCGGGAGAAAAACCCCAACCCCTAATCATGAACATCGGCGACATAAGCGACATCACGCTTCAACTCGAATCGAGCGAATTAAACGGCAAGAAGTGGCTTGGAGGGGAACTCGAATTGCAGACGGCACAGGGCTGATGCCCGTCTGGTCCAAATACTCGAACGCCCAGCGGGTCGGCAGTTTGCACCTTCCCAAAGGCCCGCCGTCTTGAGTTCGTTTGTGTTTTTTGACACGACGGGCCCGGTCATCGTCCGTTCCTCTAAGCTGTTGATTTATGGCCTATTTCAAAAGGGCCGAGTTTTGGCACAGGACGGGGTTCGCGGTTCGGGTGTAAGCTCGCGCCGCGCGCCGCTTTTTTTTGGTATGCTGCTTGGTTGGTCGAGGAGTTTAGGAGCGCGTTTGGATCGCGAGTAAGCAGTCTACTCTGGAAGGCGAAGGCGAAGGCGAGTCCGGTGAGAATCCGCAAGAATAGCGGGAGGAAATGATGCCTCAGCGTCAAGACAGGGGACTGCAGCTGAAGTTCGAGGGTAAGACGACCGAAGGGAACTTCGTGTCCGTGACCGTGCTGACGCAGTCTCTCCAGTCGCTTCAGCGCGCCGTCCACCTTCTAGGCATGCTCCATGAGGGCAGGGAAATCCGCCAGCGTGCGCGCCCGTCGGCTGAGATCGAGAAGCGTTACGCAGTCTTGTGTCAGTTGCCCGAAGAAGGCAGCTACATCGAGCCTGTTGTCATCGGTGACACGTCGCAGAGATTGTTCGATCTTGCTGCCGTCGAGGCTGTTACCGAGCGCTTTCACGATCTCCTGTCGGCCATCGCGGAAGAAGATGGCGAGCGCATCCGCACCGTCCTGCCCCATCCCGGTTACCGGACCTCCATCCTTGAGGCGCTGCGCAAGATGGCGCCGCCGAAGCGGTCTGGCGTCGAGGTCACCCTTCAGTCGCGCTCTGGCTACGACCTTTTCGTGCCAACGAAGCTCGCCAAATTCATGAACAACTTGGCCGCGGCACCTACGGTCGACACCACTGTCACCACCATCACGGGCCGTCTGATCGGCATCGACTTCTATAGCAATAGGTTGCGTCTGCACTATCCTCCTACCTGCCGGGAGCTGCAGTGCTTCTATCAGCGAGAAGTCGAGGAGATGCTTCTAGACAAACCGAGGGAGTTTATCCAAGTTGTCGGGCAGGTTGTACTCGACGCCGAAAGGGAGCCGGTACGGATCAACGAGGTCGAGAAGATCATCGAGGTCGACCTGTCGGTGATTGAGATCGACGGTTTTGACGTAGACGATAAGCGGGTCGTTGCCAAGCAGCCCGTGTCGTTTCAGCCGGTGCTGGACGAGACGAGCCAATACTACGAGCTCCAGGACGCACCCTTTGGCATCCACCTTCTGGCGGGACTCCGTGAGGAGCTTGAGGGCGACCTGTACGAAGAGCTTGATTTCCTGTGGCGCCAGTATGCGGCGGAGAGCGACGATGAGCTGACTGAAGACGCACTTGCGCTGAAGCAGCAGCTGCTCGGCACCTTCGAGCTGGCCCGATGAGTACGCGTGATCGGAAGGATGTCGAGGCGAGTTTGGAGCGTAAGGGCTTCGAACGGGACGAACGGCACCACCACTACTTCGTCTACAGGACCTTGGCTGGCAAGAAGACGCCGATCCGCACTCGGACGAGCCGCGGCTCCAGCTACAAGGCGCTCGGAGACCCGCTTCTGGCTCAGATGGCGAAGCAGTGCGGCGGTCTTAGTAGGACTGATTTTCTCAAGCTTGTGGATTGTCCTCTCAACCGCGAGAGTTTTGAGCACCTTGTCGGGATCGAATGAAGGCCGACGTCGAACTCGACGTACTGGCACCATACGCAGTCACTGTCGAGGGACTCAAGAACCGTCAATCTCTCACACTGGGCTCGGGCCGGACGCTATTCATCGGACAAGGCGAAAAGCACCGGGTTTCGGCCGCGGAGTGTACGTCGTCAAAGCATTTCGGACAGAACGGCCGTATTTCTAAGAGACGGTTTTCAGTTATACCACTCCAGTCTTCAAGTTTTCGAAGCGGCGTAGAGCCAGCGTTCGTTCTTTGAACCCGTCCTGTGCCAAAACTCGGCCCTGAACCGCCCCGGGTTTTCCGGAGACTGTTTTAGTTGAGTCCGCAAGGGACGCGGCGTCGGCTTCTTCGAGGCCGGTAATTTCCATCCTGACTTCATCGTCTCCGGATTACGGGCGGCAAGCTTCCTTGGCCGGATATCGATGCCGGCAAGGCGCTACCCTGGGTCGAGGGGAAGACCGGTCTGTCGCTGGCGGCAAGCCAGGCCGAGGCGGTTCGCCTAGCCCTGACCGTATTATGCCCTTTCGGAGTGCGCATTTGAGGCCGGTAAGGACACTTGGCGCCAGTACACTGACCGCGCCCTAGGGATCCTGGAGCGTACTATCCAGTTCAAGCCACCCCACCGGCAGCATGTCCAGGCTTACGAGCGCCTTCGGGCTCGCCTTGAACAGCAGTGACCCCGAAGCGCCACCCCATATGGTTGGCCGTCGCCACGGCTGCAACCCTCATGGTGTATGCGCCCCGCCACCGACGCCCGCTAGCCGGCAGTGAACGGCTGGCCGCATTTCGGACACTGATCGGCGGGAGCGGGTGGCTGGGGCTGGGCGCCTGGCCTGGGATCGCGCAGGAATATGGACGGGTGGATCGTGAGAATGTCGTGTCTCACGGCTCTCTTAGGCACCACCAACCTCCGTTGCGTCGGCCAGTGATAGGCTGGCCGTAAGCCTCTCGACCTAGCGCCGGTCCTCGGCGCGCTATGACTCGGTGCTTGCGCTGTTTACTGTTGGTGATGTGTACGCATCCCTTTGCAAAAGAGGCGCTTACGCTCCATTTAGTGCGCCGCGAAGGTCACGAGCGCTATTTGGGCTGTAATTTAATGCACTGTAAAGTCTTAGCATCATCTCACCAACACTTACGGGCGGAAGCACCGGCTCAACTTGCTGCGTTACTGCGCCCTAGCGTGCGCGATACGTGCTGGCAGACATAGTAGCGGGCGTTGGGGGGTGCGTCGTCAGGGCCTGTGACTTGTGATGATGACCTCTGAAGTTAACTTCTCGCTCGCGACGCGTGGGCTTATACTCGCCACATGGATATGTGGGATCAACAAGATGGTGAGAGTGCGAAGGCGTGGGCGGCGTTCATCGTCTATCGTGGTATGGGCCCGAGCCGTACGTTGCGGGCGGCTGCTGCGGCGGCTGCGGAGCTTTCACCTAGCCTGAACACTTGGAAGGGCTGGGCGAATCGTGGGGCTTGGCGTGCCCGGGCAGCGGCATGGGATGCGTCGGCGGACCGCCAGGGGATGGAGGACCACACGGTGGACGATCGACCGCAGCGGAAGCAGGACTGGGGCCAGGTGCTGGACCGAGCCCGCGCGGACTCGCGAACGCGCCCCGGTGTCAGCCGCTACCGAGTACGACGCGGCCTTCCGGAATGACGCGGCCGGCTACTTTCTGCCTGCCGACGCCAGCTCTCCTGCATTTGGTCGTAAACGTTCCCGCACGGTTTCAAAGATAATCCGTTGTGTCCGAAACTCCCGCGCCAGATTATCAAGTCGATGGCCTCGATCTTCGTCACGTCCAGCTTGCCCTCGACGATTGGGGCAAGCTTCGCGATCTTTACGGTCTATTTCAAAAGGGCCGAGTTTTGGCACAGGACGGGGTCAGTTTGAAATTCTGTCAGAACCATAGACTCCTTCGAAGGCTACCCACTAACCTTCTGATAGGCCTGTTCAAGTAGCGGCTTCACGAGTTCTAGATCGCTCTGGCTCCTGACCGACAGCTTAAGTATAGGCCTAAGTTTTTCTCGGCGCATCTCCGCGAGTTTCTTCGGCAGTGCCTTGAGCTTCTTCGGATCGAGCTTGACGTAGACACCGAGAACCACTTTGGTTTTATAGATCGACATGAACGCGAAGTTCCGGGAGATCTTGTAGGCGATGTAGTGCTTCTTTGGGACTTCCTCAACCGCTGGGTCGAGTCCGAGCAGGAACTCCTGGATTGTTTGCGCCAGCTCCTTCATCGAGACGGGCTTGTCCTTAAAGTGCTGCTCAACGGTGTAGGAACCGGTCTTGCGAGACAGGGCCGCTTTCTGGCCTACCGTCAGCCCCTTTCCGAACGGAGAACCAGATGGGGAAGTCGTGATGGACTTCTGGAAGATATCTTCGAGATAGAGCGAACTGTTCTCGAAGAGTCGATAGGTCCAAAGTTCCAGATTCGCTCCCATGACCTGAACAGCGTGCAGATCATATTTTTTGTAGTTCCGGGCGAGGCAGATGACTCGAATATCGGACCAGTCCACCTCGACCCTGTTTCCCAAGGACCTCTGGGCCGCAATTTCGAAGTCTCCTCGGTGCTCCTTGATCCAGGACAGGTAAAAGAGGCTCTGGGTGATCAGATCAGAGGATTCAACTTTCTTGTATTCGATGATGACTGGATTGTTGTCTTCTGAAAGAGCTAGCGTGTCGATCCGTCCGGCATGCTGTGCTCCCGTTGAGAATTCAGTAGCGACGAAGCGACACCCGAAAACGGATTCAAGATTGTGCTCGATCAGCTTCTGTAGAGCTTTTTCGGTAGCGAAGTTCGTCTGTCCAATGGTTGACAGTGTGGTCTTGGTAATCCTGAAGAGTGGCATACTCTTTTGCTAATGCGCATTCCGGGGCATTGTGAAGGAAGATTCCAGCCGAACGCGAACATCCATCTTATGATCCCAGCGGCTGTAGTTGGCGGCTGCATTGTACCATTCGCACTCATCCAGCGTAATCGACTCGTAGAGGCTCGTCTCGTGCTCCAGACGGTTCCACCTGTGCTCCGCAAAAAGTCGATCCAGCGTTGATTGCGCGTTTTAGACCCGCCATAGTCGGCTGCTTCTGGCCGATCTTCTTTTTTGCGGATCATAGGTCACCGGCGAATGGTTTCGGTGTGACCCGGTGGCTCCCTGTCCGCTACTCCTGCGTCTCTCCAGGGGCTTCAGGGTCTGGCATTGCGCGCTCGGGCTGAGGCGATGAAACCCAAAGGTCAGAAACCGTTGACCAGTCGATTTCACATTCTGTAGTCCCGGTCCAGACATCCCAAAAAGCCGGATCCGGCGAGTGCGGGCGGTACCTAGCCGGGAGGTCCCGCACCTCAGCAAGAAGCGGTGCCGGAGCCCCCCAGCCCAGAAGAATGGCTCGCCTAGAAGGGAGACTTGGCAGTTCGCGAAGGAGGTCACCTAATCCATCCGGCACGAGCCTTTTCACTAAGTCTTGGTCGCGATCGTTGACAATGCGGTGCAACAGGAAAGTGTTGCACTGGGAGAGAACGGTCGGCGATATTTCCGAGGGACGTTGAGACGCCAGCACCAGTCCGAGCCCAAATTTCCTTCCCTCCCGAGCAATTCGCTCAAACGTCCGGCAGCATGTTCTACCGGCAGCTGCCGCTGTCTCGGATGTGAGCTCTCGGTGAATAAATGTGTGAGCCTCATCGAGCACCAATACCGTGGGAAGTTCCGACCCTGTTAACCTTCTGTGGCGTTGAACTGCTTCGAAGACCATGCGCGCTAACACGGCCACTACGACATGCACGGCCTCGGACGGGACAAGCGACAGGTCCAGCACAGCCAGCGGACCGTTCGAAGCCTGATCGGCGCCGACGTGATCGTTGAGCCACTCCTCCAACGTTGACGACGCTGCGTGACCAGGATCTGCGATTGACGCGAGCGGACCAGCCGCGAATAGGCCTCGAATTCTGAGGTTCAACGAGTCAACAAATTGGGAGACATCGCGTCCTTTCGCAGCAGAAAATTCGCGCGGCAGCGACCAGAACACCGTGATTATCTTAGCGGTCACGGGTTTTGGTGCGGGCCTGATCGCAATCGTGGGTGCATGTCTGCGCTTGGCTTTGGCTCGAAGCGAATAGCCTCAAATTAGGACACTACCCCCGTTGTTTTCGGTGCTTGCGCTGTTTGCGGTTGGTGATGTGTACGCATCCCTTTGCAAAAAAAGCGCTTACGCTCCATTTAGCGCGCAGCGAAGGTCACGAAGGGGATGTCCACGCTTCGATATTCGCTCTTGACTAGGTGGTCATCTGCATGGTGACGACCCGCCCGCCCAAGACGATTATAAAGCCTACGGCCCTTGGCCCGGTCGCAAACACAGACACTAAGCTGCTGATTTATGGTCTATTTCAAAAGGGCCGAGTTTTGGCACAGGACGGGGAGTCGCGATAGCGGTGCTCGTCGCCACTCTTCTGGAAGTACATCGAACGTCTGTAGCTCAGATATCTGGATGGTAATGCGAGATCAAAACACGGGTAAGGAGTTCACCACGCAGAGCGAGTCGATCAATCTCTTCGTCATCCATCGCAAAGAAGTCGGTGGGATACTCGTAGACCTCATCTCGATGCGGTAAGTCTACTGGGAGCCATGGCAACACCTCGTCTCTTTGCCCGAGATAAGAGAGGATGAAGCCGGAAATGCGGTTTGCCGAGTCAAGCTGATGCAGCCGTTTCCGGGTTGCGTCCTGCACTTTTCGAAACGTAGTCAGAAACACTCGCTTCATTCGTGATGGCCACCAGAGCGGGAAGATGTCGTCGTCGAGGAGACCCACCCCGGCATCGCAACAGATGATGTATTCAGGGTTGAATACGTTGCTACTGATCAACGGATCGCGGCCCGGCTCGAGGGGTGAAACGCCGAGGTTCTCAAACACCCCGCCGTCAGTCAGTAGGACGCGATCTTCCTTAGTCGTCCCGTGCCGAGCGAACGTGTAAGTCCGATCAAGGGCGGGCAGGAAGATGGGATAAGCAGCGGAAGCGGCAACAGCATCTGCTACGAGCACGTCGCTCTGGGGGACGGTTCCGAAGCGCCAGCATGCGCTTTCTTGGCTGCCGAACCGAAACGCAGATCCTGTGCGGAGTTCCGTGGCGTTGATGACTACCTCGAGGTTTTCTCGTTCGACATCGGCCACAGTGCGGTCTCCAAAGAGACCAGAGACGAGAGCATCACAAAACGCTTCAGTTCTGCTGTAAAACCGACGGGTCGGAGTGGGCTTCGCATCGTTCAGCAACGAGACACGTTCGCGAAACGCCTTTGGCAGTATCTTTGCAGTCATTCGCAAGAGCGAAGTCGAGCCGGTTACGAGTACCGTTGCGATAGTCTTTCCAATGGCGGCTGGATGAACCGAGCATCTGATCACGTCGCGGACGAATCCAGTTCGAAGTCGGTCTACAACGCGGGCGTCAAAATCCTCGAAGCTATCGCTGGAGTAGGCATACATCGCGGTCAGGACAGAACCTCCCGAGACGCTCGAGATGACTTCGAGGCGATCGAGTAGACGGAGGTCGTAGAGTGCACGGAAGCAACCGAGATGAAAAGCGATCGCACGAGAACCACCGCCTGAAAGAGCGAGTCCGATGTTACGCGCTGGGTGGGTCGGGGGGCTGATCGAATTGACCGCCGAGCAAAGGCGATCTAGAACAAGCGAATCATCATCGCGGCGGCGGGTCTTGAGCACATGAGCGCCGAGTGTTACGTCGTCAGGATAACCGGAGAGGATCAGGAGTAGACAGGTGCGTCGCGTTGCCGTGGGCATTCCTAGAATCTGCACAACAGCGCCGAAGTCAATGTCACTCGGAACCGCTGGCGCATCTGGATGCGTGTGCCAGCTACCAACGCAAGCTATAGAACGGCGGAAGCGTCTCCGTTTCGATTCATTCACCTCCTGCATTCCGGCGACACCACAGGTGAAGTGGTACTCGGAAGCGTCGCTATCGGGTGGTGGCCCCTCGACTTCAGACACCCAGAGCACCTCTGCCGCTTGATTCAGTTCTCCGAAAGCGAGCCCGCCAGTCTTCGGTTTCGGTCCGTGTCGTCGCAGAGAAGTGTGGGCCCAACCGCGCATGCCCTTCAGTGCCGCAGATGATATACGGACTTCGAGACCGCTTTCGTCCGTCGCAATCACTGTGTCCGGAGGGAACGCGAAACCGTACAGGGGCCCGGTGGTGTGAAGGAGCCATCCGTGACCCGTCGTTGCCGCTTCTTGCAGGGCAAACGTCACAGCGTTAAGCATTCGCGCTGACAGGGCCGAGATGTCGGTGTCTGAGCCGACAAACGTTGGTTCGGAGCAGCCGGGTTCCGGCTGAAAGCGTTCCGTTCGGAGCTGTTCGGGCCAGAAGGTTTCGAGCAGCTCTTTGAGTTCTGGCGTTCGACACGCCTTGAGCTTAAGTCGGCGAACCAAGTCAAGCGGGCCACCGCTGTGTGCAGGCAGCGAGAGCGTTGCGAGTGCGGCCTCGGCGTTGTGGCTCACTCCCAGGGAGGCGATCGGTGGCGGCGATGGCCAGTCCCGCAATGCGCGCTCAATCATGCATCGAATGTTCGTCGAACCAGTGCAATCGAGGAGTAGATCGACTTCATCGGCACCGCGCTCTACGTCGAGAATGTTGAAGAGGTTCCTGTAGTTGCGCTCGATCGTAATATTTGGATCGATGCGAACAAGCCGCTTTGCAAGTGCTTCGACTTTCGACAACCCAATATCGTCATCCTCGAAGCGCTGTCGAACGAGGACTCCCGGCATGACTCGACCGTTGTCATAGAGCACGATACGCTTTGCCCCAGCTCGGGCGATGGACTCCGCGACGTGAGTTCCGATCGCCCCGCAACCCCAAATCTCAACGTTCTTGTCGCGGAACCACGATGTCGATGCTTGTTCATCTCTCCGGCAGGTGACTGCCGCCCGTGCCTCGCGAACATCGCACCATGCAACTTCTGCGTGGAGCGACCATTGGACAACTTTCTCAACCGCTTTCCGGCCCATTTCCTCGAGGCCGCTGATTGAGTGGAAGAATGCGTTGAGCTTACGCAGCTCATCTGCTGCATCCGCAGCAATCTCCCACACCTCGAGATGAGGAAGCAACGGTCCACCTGGATCGACTCGTCGCATCGGCGTGCCGAGAACCACCAACATCGGCGTGCTGAAGGCAGTGTGAAGAGCGGCTGTCGCGAGCAACCAGAACAAAGGACCATAGTCGATGCCGTGGCGCTTGAGTTCGTCAGTGAGTCCGCGGACGGTGCGTGGGAACTCAAACGGCAATCGCTGGTGGACAAGAATCGCGACGGTATTGTCAAGTTGACGTTGAGCGAGAGAACCTATCGCGTCGAGCTGACTTCCTTTGCTCTCGTCAGGCGGCACACGTTACCTCGTGCCAGACGATGAAAGCGCGGTCTCGTAGCTCCCGATGATGATGCGCTTGCAACAAATGCCGTCCGACGCGAAAGAGGTTTTGCACCAGTCCATGCACGGTCAAGAATCGTTGCGCCTGCCCAGGAGCTTTAAACTTCCGCATCTGTCGTTCCCGTTGTCGCGTCGGCTCGTGCGAGACTTCGGCTAGGTTGTTTCTGTACTGGTCAGTGTCGTGGACGACGGACGGCATGACCTCGCGGTGAGCGGCGCTGTAGCTTCTCAGCTTGTCGGTGACCAGCTGCCAGGGCGGGCGGCCTTGCCCTTTCAACAGCTTGCGGAAGAATCGTTTGGCGGCTTTCTGATCACGGCGAGGCTGGACGAGGATATCGAGCACATCACCATCTTGGTCTACCGCGCGCCAGAGGTATTGGCGTTCGCCTTGTATCTTTATGAAGACCTCGTCCAGGTGCCACGTGTCACCAAGACGACCTTGCCGACGCTTCAGTCGCCGAGCGTATTCCGGCCCGAACTTGATACACCACAGTCGGACCGCTTCGTAAGAAACCGTGATGCCTCGCTGAGCGAGCAGCTCTTCGACGTTTCGAAAGCTCACGCAGAATCGGTGGTAGAGCCAGACGGCGTGGCTGATGATTTCCGGTGGAAATCGATAGCCGTGGTAGCTTGGCGCATCGGTCTTCATTGGACCATTCTGTCAGTCACCACCTCAACTTGACAATACCTTCCGACATCCCCTTATGGGCCTTCGCCCACGATTCCAGCGACTGGTTCAGTGTCGCTTCGACGTAGGTGTAACTGCTCGCGCCCAACGTCCCGACGAACAGCTCCATTTCGACGAGCTCTCCCGTTTTCGGATCGACGATGTGAGGCTTCTTCCCCCGAAAAATCGACGAATGTCTTCTCGCCTGCTCGATGCCGTTGACGCATCGTCGGGTTCAGCTTCTTCTTCCACTGACCGTACAGCTCGCAATAACGGCTGTAGCCGTACGCTCCCGGCTTATTCTCCGCGTACTCCACCCACAGCTGCAGCAACGTCAGCTCTCGGTGACGCCTCAGCTCCTCGTGGATGTGGGCATAGTCCAGACCCGGCCGTGCGCCAGACGAGCCCGGCGGCGGAAACAGCCCTGCCTCCAGCTCCCCGTCGCTCAGCTCCTCCGGGAGCGGCCAGCTCAGACCACCCTTCTTCGCCTTGGCCAGGTACTCACTCACCGTTCCAACCGCCACGCGAAGTGCCTTTGCGATCGTGCGGTGAGTAAAACCCAGCTCGTACTTTAACCTTAGAACCTCTCGTATTTTTCTCATCGATAACCTCTTAGCTGCCATTTCCTAGATCGTCCTCCTTCCGGGTACGACCTAGAGTGCCTTGAAACGTGCTATCGATGAGCGTTCGCGATGCCGGAACCGGCGTTCACGTTGCCTGGAATCCGTGTTCACCTTCCCCGGAATCCATGTTCACGATCCCCGGAATCCGTGTTCACGATGCTTTGGAATGGATGTTCACCTTCGGCTGGAATCTGCGTTCACGATGCCCCGGAATACGCACCGCGGAAGAAGTCGGGTGCTGGGCGCATGCACGACGAAGGCTGGTTGCCCTCAAAGACATGGACTGCCGCGTCGCCTACCCGCTCAAGCTGATCGCAAGGATGTATCGCATCGAACGCCTGGCCGATGCGAGGGAGCTGTCGGTCGACGAGCGGACGCTACTTCGCAAGGAGCGCTCGGCGTCGGTACTCGAGAAGCTGAAACGGTGGTTTGTGCTGACGCATCGAAGCGAACCGCCCAGCTCGGACCTTGCCATGGCCACGGGTTACCCACTCAACCACTGGACCGCTCTCACTCGCTTCGTCGACGATGGACGCTTAAGCCTTGACAATAATATCTGTGAGCAACAAATGAGGGCCATCGCACTCGGTCGACGCAACTATCTCTTCTGCGGTTCTCACGACGCCGCGCGACGCACCGCCGTTCTCTACAGCCTCATGCGCACCTGCGCACAGCACAACGTCCCGCCTCTCCCGTACCTCACTGACGTGCTCCGCAAGCTCGCCGACGGATGGCCACAAAAACGCATCCACGAGCTTCTACCCGACCGCTGGCAGCCTACTCCCGCCTCCACCCCTTAGCAGTTCCCGTGCCATAAACCCCCTATTCCGGGGCGAATGCGTCATGGGGACACCGGACGCATACATCTCACCAACACTTAATGGCGGAACCACCATCGACGACACACTTGGGCTGCCTTCTCGAGCCAGCGGGCGACGGTGTTCCAGGCAATCCCTTTGATCCGAGAAATCGCGGAAATGCTGACACCCTCGACTCTGAGAGCGATGACCCCATCGAAAGGCGCACTACAGGCGCTTGAGCAAGTGTGCGACCAACTGATCAAGATTGGTATTCCGATTAAGACGTGGTTTCGATACGGCTCGATGGCTGTCAGAGCCTCGCGATGGTCAGACTCGTCGTAGGACTCCTGGTGCGGCATCTTGAGGACGCGGACCATCTACTGGCTCTGGCGCTGCCTCTTGAAGTGCGTCTAGCTTCAGGAAGTGCTCCCCTTCGGGAGTCACGACCGTTGTGCCATGTTTGCGCAGGAGTTGGATCTCAGAGACCCTCAGGGAGGTGAAGATGATCGTCTGAAAGCCACCGGCCCGCGCAAGGTCTTTCCTCAGGAACTCCGAGAACAGATTCCTATGCGGTTCATCAGGGTTCTGTTGCAAAGGTTCATCGAGCACGACAACTCCGGGATGCAGCCCATCGACCTCACGAGAGGCAGCCGCGAGCGCGAGGCTGTACGCTGCCACCACGCGTGGCTTGTCACTCGCAGAGCCCAGCGACCGAAGCCGCCTCGTCTCCATATGAGGTACGTAGTCTTCGTCGAGGCGCACCCCTTCGACGTTGACGGAGCGCACGGCACTGTGTCCGAGCGCGAGTAGGTACTTCCTAAGCGCTTTCGTAAACGCGCCAAGGCGTCCGTCCAGGTCCGAGCCGCCCGGGTCTGCCTGCTGCGTTTCCGACGCCTCCTTCCGCCAAGCGTCCACCTCTTCCTGTAGCGCGGTCAGCTCATGAACCGTCTGAGTCACTCGCTCCACCGACCGTTCCGTTGTAGTCAGATTTGCCGCAGCCTGGATCAACTGCTCGCGCACCGTACCGATGGCCGCGTTCACCGCCTCAAGGGTCTGCTCCGCATCACGGAGCTCTTCGTCACAATTCAGGATTTCAGTTTGAGAAATGCCGATGCGTACCGCCAGAGACTGGACGTTCTTTCTGATCAATTGTCGATCTACCTTCAACGCCTCGATGTGTGCCTCAACGGAGCGTTGCGACTGCTGACTCAATGAAAACGATTCCGGTGCAAGATCGCGATGACAGGTCGGGCACTCGACCATTTCGAATCGGCCGACGCCGCTGGTCTTCAGCCGGAGCACGTCACTCGCCGCCCGAATCCGATGCTCCAAGCTAGATACGAGTTCGTAAGCTTGCCTGTACTGAACGCGAAGATTCTTAAGCTCGCCGTTGAGCTGGTGACGCTTCTCCTTCAGATCGATGACCTTCTGGGAGGCTCCGATAGGTGCTGACACGTTCGCCGCGTCGAATGAGTCCGTCGTTAGAATCTTCCGTTGCCTCTTTGTCAACTCCATGAGTCGCACTCGCTCGTTTGCAAGGTCTACATCGGCATCGCGAAGGAGAGCCTGCTTCAGTGTCACAGCAGACCACCGTGTCAAAATATTCTGCACGGTACCGTTGCCGGACCAGTCAACGGCCCACCCATGCCGCGTGAATAGTGCCTGCACGCGCTCAGATATCGCATGGGCCTTCGCGCGAAGAGCGGCATCGCGAAACAAGGCCATCTGCCGCGTCACTCGAAACTCCACGGCGTCGGTAGCCCCTAATAGGTACTCGACTGAAATCTGCGCGATCTGCTGCTGTGCATAGCGCGTCACCTGCCTAGCCTGCAGATCGGTCCAACCGTCCTGCTGCTCGATGTAGAAGAGTGGCACGAGGTTCTCGATGTAGACCTCTGCGGGCGTTCCCTTGAACGTCGACACCTGCTTGCGAGGCCACCCGATCCACTCGACCAGAAACCGTTGTAGTCCCCCATGCTCGTCTTGCATGCTCCTAAAGCGAGCGATAAGCTTGCTCCTGCGGATCGCACCGGTCGGCGATGTCTCCTCGGCGCGGACCGTCTTCACGTCCCCTCTGATACCACGAGACGGTATTGTCAAGTTGACGTTGAGCGAGCGAACCTATCGCGTCGAGCTGATTTCCTTTGCTCTCATCGGACGGCACAGGTTACCTCCTGCCAGACGATGAAAGCGCGGTCTCGTAGCTCCCGATGATGATGCGCTTGCAACAAATGCCGTCCGACGCGAAAGAGGTTTTGCACGAGTCCATGCACGGTCAAGAATCGTTGCGCCTGTCCTGGAGATTTAAACTTCCGCATCTGTCGTTCCCGTTGTCGCGTCGGTTCGTGCGAGACTTCGGCTAGGTTGTTTCTGTACTGGTCAGTGTCGTGGACGACGGACGGCATGGCCTCGCGGTGAGCGGCACTGTAGCTTCTCAGTTTGTCGGTGACCAGCTGCCAGGGCGGGCGGCCTTGCCCCTTCAACAGCTTGCGGAAGAATCGTTTGGCGGCTTTCTGATCACGGCGAGGCTGGACGAGGATATCAATCACATCACCATCTTGGTCTACCGCGCGCCAGAGGTATTGGCGTTCACCTTGTATCTTTATGAAGACCTCGTCCAGGTGCCACGTGTCACCAAGGCGACCCTGCCGACGCTTCAGTCGCCGAGCGTATTCCGGCCCGAACTTGATGCACCAAAGTCGGATCGCTTCGTAGGAAACCGTGATGCCTCGCTGAGCAAGCAGCTCTTCGACGTCTCGAAAGCTCACGCAGAATCGGTGGTAGAGCCAGACGGCGTGGCTGATGATTTCCGCTGGAAATCGATAGCCGTGGTAGCTTGGCGCATCGGTCTTCATTGGACCATTCTGTCAGTCACCAGCTCAATTTGACAGTACCCTGTGCCGGCCTTCACTACGACCAAATGGGGGACTGGGAGCGCGCCCCTCGATTGTTACGAGAAAGCCTAGGAGTATCACCTCGCCGGGGCGTTGTTGCACGGCCCGGAGCAAATCGCTGACCTCCCTGTGCCGGTCGGAGAGTCACCCGGCGCAGTAAGTATCGGGCATGCCGAGCGCGGTCATCTTGTTGAGTATCTCGCACCCAATTCGGTGTTCAACTCGTTGCCTCGCCAACGTTCGAGCCCGCATCTCGGGCCCCATGATCGCCTTGTAACGATAGACCGCGTTCTCCACCATGCTTCGCTCGGTGCAGCCTGAGAGCTTGTACCATTCACGTCGGCCGTGTCTTTCGATTGCACGAATATGGCGGTCGCGTTCCCGCATTGCGGTGTTCGAATTCTGACTGAGCGTGGCGTTTCGTTGCGGCGGAATCACCACGCGCGTCCTTCGTCCAGGGCTGTGCGCTTCGATGGCTTCGTAGACCGCTTCCTTGTCGTATGCACTGTCCGCCGCCACCGACGCTATAGGTGCTTGAATCTGTGTTAGCAAAGGGGGGACTCGCGTTGCGTCGCGAGCTCGTGACGCCGTCAGTTCGGACGCAACAATGTTGCCGGTCTTGCGATCAACGGCGATGTGCAACTTGCGCCAGGCGCGCTGCTTTGGCGGTTTGCGGGTGGTTCCAACATGAATCCTCAAGCCCGTGCTATCGATCATCAGGTGGATTGGTTGATTGCTTGCGGCTTTCCGAATCCGCAGCTTCTTGCGGAGCAGCCTCGACCGCCGACACAACGTCGAGTAGTCCGGGATCTCGATACACAGCCGGAGAAGCGAGGCGATCGAGTGCAAGAAGCCTTCGGTTTGGCGGTAGGCAAGCTTGTACACCATCCGGACAACCAGGCCCGTTTCAATCGCCATCTCTGAATAGACCCGTTGACCGCCAGGCTTACCGCTCTTGTCGGCCTTCCAGTTCGCGATTGCCTCCTCGTCAAACCAGACCGTCAAATCGCCCCGGCGGCGCAGCCCTTCGTTGTATTCCGCCCAGTTGGAAACGTGGTACTTCTTCTGTTTCGCGTGTTTGTACTGGCCGCGCTTGGGATACTTCATGGTCGAACATTACCTCGGCCACCACCCACCACCATAGGTAGATTTCGCGCTCAGCCAAGAGCGGTGCAACAACGCCCCTCTAGGGCCCGGCCGAGACCACTGCCTTCGTTGGACATCGTCGCAGAAGTCCCGATACAGATTGGAACCTTGTTACGCGACGTCGCCGCTTGATTTGATACCCTCACCATGAAGTGGAGGTGCGCCGTTCCTTTTTCCACAGGATTGGGTACGCATCCACTTGATTGACGACGGTCGGGTTGGCTCACGTCGTTCTCTTACCTGTGTCCCTGACTCTGACGTTGCAGTAGGTGCCTTCCTACAGTACTATTTTCTAACGCCCTTCGGACTCGAGCAAACTTGGCGACGCATACTTGGCGGTGCCGGACGAAACCGGAGCATGGGCTTGAGGAAGCTGAACGACTTCGAAGTGCCGACTCATCCGACCGACAAACATGTTGGTTTGACCGCCTGCGCTCGCGCGGGTGCCGAGCAGGAAATGAAGGCTCTACTGCCCGCGATGTTGCATTGCATGGTCACTCAAAACGCGGCAGGCGAATGAATATGACTAGCGAAGCACTGGGAGTGTTCCTACTGTTGATGCCAGGCTTTCTGTCGTCCACCGTTCTGAACGCCATCGTCGTGCGCCAGAGGAAGGACCGTGTCGGCAGTATTATCGAGGCCCTGGTTCTTAGTTTTGTGACTTATGCCATTCTCACTCCGTTTAGCCTCAATCCCGTCGATCTTGAAGTAACGAGTGCCGGAACTTATCGACCGATAATCACCCCTGGACTGTTGCTTTATGCAATGGGTGCGGCGGTTGGTCTGGCTCTACTCCTTGGATTCTTGGTTACGAACGACTATCACATGAGATTACTGCGTAAGGCACGTATTACCGTCAGCACCGCCAGAATAAACACATGGCTCGATATCTTCATCGATCAGAAGCGCTACGTAGTAGTTGCGTTCACCGACGGCCGACGTTTGTTTGGATGGCCAGAATATTATTCAAACGATACGACTGAAAGATTGCTATATATCAGCGACCCAGCATGGGTTGATGACGACGGCCATTATACGGATCTTGACGTCCATGGCGTCCTTCTCACAAACAAGGATAAGATCGAGTCTATTGTGTTCACGAACCTTACATCGAGGAACGCCAAACCACGAACAGAAGGGGAATCGAATGACTACCAAGAAGGATGATAGGACGAGTGCCACCGTCAAACAGGGCTACAACCCACCGCCTGTTGCCAAGGTGCAGCGGCCCGAGGCGCCGCCAGCGGGCCCACGGAAGGACACGAGTTCCCCGCAAGGCCAAAAAAAGGGCGAGACTAGCGGCCCGGATGCAGTCGAAGGGGATCGCGATTGAGTTTGCCGAGCGTGTGTTTCAGCAAATCAGACTGATTCGGCGAGTACAGTTTCCCCGAAAGCCACGTCGCCAACTTCGCGCTCATCAGCTACGCGGCCCCTTACCTCGTCCTGTGCCAAAACTCGGCCCTTTTGAAATAGACCATAAATCAGCAGCTTAGTGTCTGCGTTTGCGACCGGGCGAAGGGCCGTAGGCTTTACAATCGTCTTCGGCGGGCGGGTCGTCACCATGCAGATGACCACCTAGTCGAGAGCGAATATCGAAGCGTGTTCCTGAAGCTGTTTCGGGGATGGTTTGTGCGGCGCGTGGAGCTCCCTACGGGAGGCCGGTACAGCGGGTTTCGGTCGCCGAGAACCGAGGGCTCACATTCCATCGATCGGTTCGCCCTATGATCGGACACCGAACGCCTTCCAGGCGCCGGGTACGATGAGGCGGTGATGTTTTCCGTCGGCGAGGCGATACGATCCACCGTCGTCAAGGCAGTGCTCCTGCGGGAACGCCATGTCGCCTCAGAAGCGGTGTATCATGGCCGCTCGATGACGAGGCGGGAAATAGCTTGTGCTCCGCAAAAAGTCTATCCAGTGTTGATTGCGCGTTTTAGAGGATGTGTCCCGATGTCCGTGGAAAAAGAACGGCGCACCTCTCGTTCCTTGTGATGTTATCAGATCACGCGGCGACCTCGCCTCGAGCTGAATCCGTACAAAGATCTTCGCGATGGCGAGGAGGTCGAGGGATGCCGTCTTCCATCGCGATTTCCTCATAGGTCTTGCCTGCTTTGATCCGGTCGAGCCAGGAGAGGGCGTTGGCGATGTTGCGGAGGAGTGTACGGTCGACGGATTTCAGTGGAGCGCCCAGAACGAGCTTGGTCTCGACGCCGCGTTTCCGCAAGCGGAACGGCGCGTTGATGCGGAGTGCGTCATCGCGAATGCGGTCGGGACCAACAAGCAGAGAAGCGGCGAACGCATCGCGGTCGAGCAAAATCGACAGGGAGCCGGGTCCGAGCTCGACCCGCCGGATGAGACCGAGTTCGGGGAACCATGCGGAGATTTGACAGGAAAATTAGGACTTGACCGCCGGGCTGTCCCGCGGTCTTTTGAAAAACAGGAGATTATAGAATGAAAAAAGACGCTCGACACATACATTACTGGACGACAAGCATCATCGCCGTCTGGCTGGTGATTATTACATTCAAGCTATATGTCGACGACGGGTTCCAATCGGCCTATGGCTGGCAATTATCCGAAGTAGACGGGGACTTCTACCTGGCATCGAATGCACGTTTCCAGGCTGGTAGTTGGACGCCAGAAGATGGAGCGCTTCCTTCGGTGGCGCTCAAGCTGGCGCATGAGGGTTACGCCTCCTTTCTATTCTCCTATCCAGGTTCGCAACACATAGATTGGGCCGAGGAAGTTCTGGTTCGTCGTCAACGAGAAAAGGACAAAAACCCGGGATCGGGCATCGTGGAAGTCAAGAGCAGCGAAGGAAGGAGCATCGAATTGACCCACTACCAGTACGGCAACATGATCCGATCGTTTGGCCCGTCCTCACAGCTCCTCGAGCTATGGCTGGGAGATGGCACAGCTATTCCGGAGCTGTCGGTAAGGAGTAACGGCCGAGGGGATTATAAGGGGGCTAGGATTCAGGCGCGAAACGACCTGGACAGCGCCGGGGTGAGCATCGACTTCGTCGATCCCACACGACCGCGGTTGGCAACCATCGGAAATCTGAACGAAGGAACGGTTCTAGCCATCGAGAACTCGGCCGGGCCGATCGCGATCACCTCTAGGGTGGGCGACACGATGAAGGAAAGGATCTTCATCTCAACCGATGGAAACATAACAATCCATGATCCGGTGAGCGTGATGAACGACCCCGAGCTTCCTCGGCACATAGCGACGAAGCAGTACGTCGATAGCCTGTGTCGTCGGTAAACACTTAAAAAGGGTCGCGTCCATGCACCAAAGCCGCCTTTAGTGCCTTGCACTGCTTGAATGCTCATGTCGTGCTGCTCGTAGCTGTAAGTTGTTGATAAATATTGGTAAAGTGTCTAATAATCAGGCGATGGGTCTTCTGGCCCTGGCCGTGTTAGCCGTCCTGCTGCTTGCGCCGTCAGCGAGCTTCCACATGTTCTCGGGCCTGCCGCTCGCCTCCCTGCCGGAGTATCTTGGCCTACTGGCGCTCCTACCGGTCATCGTCTGGCCCTGGCTTCGGTACCAGTGGCGTGCATGGGTCGCCGCTTGCCCGGCCGGCTGGCTTCGGCTGGCGGTCGCCGCCCTGTGCGCCGGAGTCCTGGTGAAGGGTGCGCTGTTCTTCGCTGGCGGGTACGAAGGATTCGCCGGGTGTTACCAAGCGATCTACAGCACGGTGGATCATATCGCCGCGAGGCCGGACGACGGGAGAACGGGGCAGTGCGAGAAGTCCTACGACAACCCGCTGGCGCGCTTCTCCAGCACCCGGATCGACTCGGTGCTCGATTTTGGCCCGGACGATTGGAATTTGTCGTTCATGAACGACCGCCGGTTCAATTTCTACGGGCGGAGGTCGGGGGCGATCCTCCGCGAGCGCCTTCCGTTCTCGGTGACTTGGCGCGGTCTGACAACCCACCACTCGCCGCGAGACGTGACGCTGACGTATGTGGGTCACGTGCAGATCGGGCTGCTCAACCGGGGAGTGATTTCGTTCGACCCCGCGTACGTCGCGCCCCGTACTGCCGAGTTCCGGCTTCCCCCGGGCCGCCAGCGGGTACTTATCAAGTATACATTCGACGACGGGTACCGTAAGGGCATGGCGTCGCCCCCCGGCCCAGGCGCCACGTTCCGGTTGCGAACTGGGGAGAGAGACGCTGGGCGTGACGACGGCATGCCGCTTCGGGCGGACACCGCACCGGGAATCTGGCGGGTCGCCGGTCAGGCCGTCGATACCCTCGCGGTCGCGGCGGCAGGCGTCCTCGCGCTGTTCTACTTCCATGTCATCGGGGGAGGGACAGGAGGCCGCCGCTGGCGACTGCTCGCGGTGACCGCGGTGGCGGCAGGTGTCGTGTACAGCCCAGCCGGCACATGGCTGGTGATGTCGTTCGATCTCGCGATCACACTCGCGCTGCTCGTCCCGGCCGCCCTGGTGCTTACACGCACGCGTCAGCCCGCGGATCTCATCACGGCGTGGTGGGGCGCGGCGCTGTTGATACTGGTGCACGAAGCCGCGAGGAGCATATCCCTGGATGCCGTACTGCTCAGGAGCGGCGGCAGCGACTACCTGACCTATGAATCCTTCGCCCGATCAATCTTGAACACGTGGTCCCTCCAGGGCGGAGCGGACGTGTTCTACTATCAACCGTTCTTTCGCTACGTGCGCTTCGTTGAACATGTCGTGTTCGGGGATGGCGACGTGCTGATCACCACGTTTGCACGGACGTTACTCGTCATGGCTGTGCTCTATATGGCGTGGACGTTCCGTGCCACCAGTGCCATCGGCCGCGGCGTAGCGACGGCGGCCGGAACGCTTACGCTCGCACTCGTGAACAGCTCGGTCGTCGTCGCGCTGATCCGAAGTGGGGTATCGGAATATCCCACCTGGATCGCTTTTCCCCTTTGCTTCTCCCTGTGGTTTCGCCCTCAGGGCGGCCGCACGACGCTCGGGGCATTTCTGATCGGCCTATCCTTCATCACGCGGATCAATCAAGCACCGGGCCTGCTGTACCTCTTCGGTCTCCGCGCGGGCCTGGCGCTCCGACAACGGACCCGGGGATTCCTGCTGGCGGGGGGCGTGCTCGCAGTTATGGCGGCCCTGCCAGCCGTCCACAACTACGTCTACGGCGGACAACTCGTGTTGACGACCACGAGCGTAGACCATCCGGAGAACTTCCAGATTACGCCCACAACCTATCTACAGATCTGGCGCGATGAAGGGGCCCGCACCCGGGTGAAGGAACAGCTAAGTAACCTTTTTTTCACGCAGCGGCCCAACCGGCCCGTGTGGCTCGTGTTCAGGGGACTTCAGGCGCTCTGGGTGGCCGCGTTGTGCAGCGTGTTCGTCCGGACCCATCTACGCATCGCCCGGGGTGTAACCGTGTCGTTGATACGGCGCCCTTGGGTGCCGGGAGATTTCCACCGCCTCCTCGTGTTGCTGACACCGGCCTGCTTCTTGGCTCCGCACCTCTTTTTCCAGGTGCATGTCTATTATCCTCGCCATATCGTCATCGGACACTTGGCCATGGCCGCCGTCGCACTCTATGCGGCCGGGGGGGCACAGCTCTGCCGCCGCCCGCGGGTGAGACTACCGGAGGAAACCGGCGGATCGACAAGGGGAAACGAGGCACCGTGAAGCGCCTTGACCGCGTGAACCACGGCGCGTCGAAGAGTGGTCGTTCCTCAGGACGCTCCTCGGTGTGGTAAACAAGTACTACGGCTCGGGCGTTCCAACGTAGGTGCTGGAAGCGTCGAAGGCGTCGTGTCCGAAAATGCGAACAGAGCCGAAATCTCGAATCGTGGAGGCGTTCTCGAGGTACTGTCAAGTTGACGTTGCGAGAGCAAGCCGGCGCCGTCAGCATGACATCTCCGTTCGAGTTATGCCGCCCACGTTACTGCGTCCCAAGCGAGGAACGCGCGACCTCGAAGCTGTCGGTGATGACGTGCTTGCAACAGGTGTCGTCCGACGCGGAAGAGGTTTTGGACAAGTCCATGAACGGACAAGAATCGCTGGGCTTGACCCGGAGATTTGAACCGTCGCATTTGCCGTTCACGTTGCCGCGTCGGCTCGTGCGAGACCTCGGCTCTATTGTTTTGGTACTGGTCGGTGCAGTGGACGACGGATGGCATGACCTCGCGGTGAGCGGCGCTGTAGCTTCTCAGCTTGTCGGTGACGAGCCGCCAGGGTGGCCGGCCCTGCCCCTTCAGCAGCTTACGAAAGAAGCGTTTAGCGGCTCGCCGATCGCGTCGAGGCTGGACGAGGATATCGATGACGTCGCCATCTTGGTCCACCGCACGCCAGAGATACTGCCGTTGACCCTGGATGGTTACAAACACCTCGTCCAGGTGCCACGTATCGCCGAGGCGACCTTGCCGTCGCTTCAGCCCGCGAGCGTATTCTGGACCGAACTTGATGCACCAAAGTCGGATCGCTTCATACGAGACGGTGATCCTGCGCTGGGCAAGGAGGTCCTCTACATCTCGAAAGCTCAAACAAAAGCGATGGTAGAGCCAAACGGCGTGGCTGATGATCTCCGTTGGAAATCGATATCCGCGGTAGCTCGGCGACTTGCTGTTCATTGGCTCATTCTGTCAGTTAGAGGCTCAACTTGACAGTACCGTCGGTAGAGGTCCTCACCCACCTCGTTGGTAATCTCGAAGGTCCCTGCGTTCTTGCAGTTGATGCCGCTTGGGGGACCGGCAAGACGACCTTCTTCAAGATGTGGGCACAGCACCTTCGCAACCAGGGGTTTCCTGTCGTTGAGATCAATGCCTGGGAGACTGATTTCTCCGGAGATCCTTTCATCGCGCTCTCCACCGAACTAACGGAGACTCTCCGCGAGTACACCGACGAACCCCTGGCGACGAAGATCGCCGATACGAAGAAGTGGGCGAAGGAGGTCTTGCGACGAGCCGTTCCGAGTGTGATTCGCATCGCAACCGCAGGCGTCTTGAATGTCAGCCCACACTTGGAAAAAGAAGTGGGTCAGGCCATCGCGTCCTACTCCGAGGACAGACTGGACGCATATGAGAAAGCGCAAGAGTCGGTCGAGACATTCCGCTGCGTGCTGCAAGACATGGCGAAGGAATTGTCGGCGCAGAAGAAGCACCCTCTCATTGTGATGATCGATGAGCTGGACCGGTGCCGCCCTTCTTATGCTGTCGAGCTTCTTGAAGTTGCCAAGCACCTATTCTCGGTGGACCTCGTTGTTTTCGTGCTGGCGGTTAATCGTTCTGAACTCGCGCATTCGATCAGAGCATTTTATGGTGGCCGTTTTGACGCCATGGGATATTTGCGACGGTTCTTCGATGTGGATTTCCGGCTCCCTGAGCCCGACCGGGGGGCGTTTATCGACGCGTTGCTCAATACGATACAGATCAATGACTATTTCCGGCGAACTCAAGATCGATTTGCACAACAAGAACCTGAAATCGTTCGAGAACTGCTGCAAGGTTTCTTTTGCGCGCCTGACCTCAGCTTGCGGCGGATAGAGCAAGCCATCCATCGACTCGGGTTAATATTCGCGTCGTTGCGCAGCAACCAAAGGTCGTACTTCATTACGGCAGTTGTGGCTCTGATCCTTCGAACCCTTGACGCAGATCTCTATCATCGGTTCCGCAGCGGTGAGGTCTCGGACCTGGAAGTTGTTAACAAGATGTTCGCACCATCCGGAGCAGTAACCCTTACAGAAGAGAACGCGAGGTGTTATTTTGAGGAGACAATTATTCTCGCCGCTCGTGAGGTGTCAGGTGACCGCGGAGCGATCAAATCGCCGCTGTTGCAGCGGTACCAAGAGCTGGTTGATGCCGAAGAGCCAGACCCCGCGTCACACAACCCGGATCGCAGCCGCGCGCAGAAAATCATCGCATGGGCTAATGATTACCGTCAGATACCTCCCCAGACAAGCTCCGTCGGAGCCGTTGGATTTCGTGAGTCAGTTCAGCGGATTGAATTGCTGTCCTCTGGTCTCATTGGCGAGCGATCCTGAGCGGCTTCGCATGATTTTTGATCGCCACACGTTTCGAATTGAGAATCTCCGGACGTAACGAGCGGAGAGGTTGGTGGCAAGCCGTTCGAAGCGGATCCAGTCGGATTACGGTGACGGGTCGTGCATGTAAGTAATGATGTCCTTACCTCGCTCTTGAGGCCCATGGTAGATCGTCGGCGCCTTGAAGTGAAGTCGTGTCAACACGGGGAAGTAGAACATCCTCTCGAAGGGCCTTCTCGTCGAGTTCACTGAGTTTCTTGAGTTTTGCGGGTTCAGCCATGAGCACCTCGACACTGTCTCTACTTCGTGTTGTGAAGTCTTCCAATGAGGCTATCGTTGTTTTCGCAACCTCGCATCATCTACAAGTAATCCATCATAATACAATTCTTCATCGTTGAGGTTGGAAGCCAATGTCCTACGTCTGCTCTGAATGTATCGGCGAGCGATGGCTCGCAACGTACATCAGGGAGAACGCCGATCAGCTCGAATGCGATTTCTGTGAACAGAACTCGGACGAACCCATCGCAATCGAACTAGGCGACATCATAGACCACATTCGTGAGTGCATTGAATGCATTTACGAGGATCCAGCCAACAGTGTCGGCTACGACAGCGCGGAGGGTGGCTACCTACTTCCAACGATGAACACGTATGATGTCCTTGAAGACGTCGGGCTTGACGTCGAGGATGATGACCTGCGAGACGAACTTGCTGACGGCATCGGCCACTCGGGATGGGTGCACGACAACCCCTATGCGCTTCCGAAAGAAGATGCACTGCGCATGAGTTGGGAAGAATTCGCTAAAACAGTGAAGCATACGGTTCGCTACCTGATGTTTCCGCATGAACCGCGCGATGAATACTCAGTCCGTGAAGGTCTGGATCTAAGTGAGGTTCTGGAGAGGCTTGGCGATGCGCTTCTCCGGCATGACCTTCTCTCAAGGTTGGAGGCAGGAACGAGGCTCTACAGAGTTCGCCTTCACGCCCCTGGCGGGGCACCGGCCAACACGATAGAGGCACTGGGGCCGCCGCCTATCGAGTCTGCGAGGTTCTCCAATCGAATGAGTCCAGCAGGTATGTCGATGTTCTATGGAGCGTTGAAGGAGGCGACGGCTCTCGCGGAAACGTACGTCCGGCATGATGGCAACCCCGCTGAGGCAACAGTCGCTGTCTTCGAGCTACCGGACAGACTCCATGTGATTGATCTGACAGAGCTACCGGAGTATCCGAGCGTGTTTGGGAGTGACGAAGAGAACCTTGAGCGACCTACCGTTCACTTTATCCATGCCTTCGTTCAAGATTTCGTCAGGGCTGTCGAAAAGGACGGTCGCGAGCACGTTGAGTACGTTCCTTCTCAAGTCGTCACGGAATACATTCGATATCGGTTGGGCGAGAAGGCCAGAGTGGAGATCAAGGGTATCCTCTACGCGAGTTCCCGCGCTGAGGGCGGCACGGGGTGTGCGCTGTTTGTCGCTCACGAGGACATCAGCAGACCCTTTCCGGCACCTGCTCCTTTCCGCTTGTTGCCTGAACTCACGCACACTATCCTCGTAGACACCTCACCAGCGCTAGACACAGCTCATGGCAGACAGTATCCAACTCGATCCTAAACTCGTCGTGTCCGAAAATACGAACGGAGCCCGAAAGCTCGAATCCTGTAGGCGCGTATGGTGCAAATAGTACGTCGAGCTCGACGTCGCGTCTGGTCACGCAATAGCCGCTCTTGCCTTCTCCCCACGCGCGATCCAGACCCCGTCCTGTGCCAAAACTCGGCCCTTTTGAAATAGACCATAAATCAGCAGCTTAGCGTCTGTGTTTGCGACCGGGCCCAAGGGCCGTAGGCTTTACAATCGCGTCGTGTCCAAAAACACGAACGAACTTAAGACCTGCATCAGCCGGAACTTTCGGATAGACGCGTCTAGGCTCTGCTCGCCGATCGCGTCCTGTCCGAAAACGCGAACGGAGCCGAAATCTCGAATCCTAGAGGCGTTGTCGAAATTCGCGGAGACCGGCCGAATCTGGCACCTCGGGCGGGTCTACCCGGGCCAGCATCCACCGATTATTACTCCCGAGCTTTGGAGCGCAGTCCAGACGCAGCTGCAGGCGAGGGCTGCCAAACCGAGAAAACGCACGACGAAGGGCCGTGCAGCCCGCTCCCCGGCAAGCTCTTCGACGAGACCGGCGACCGGCTGACACCTGCCCCTTTAGGTCGAGGTTGGTCGCCCCTCGAAGTAGGGGATTGGTACGGTGCGGCCGTGGAGAAGTTCTTCGTCTGGCCGCAAGCCGGAAGCGGCTTGACCACGTCCGGCTTCGTTGGCGCTCAACGTTCCTCCTCCACTTGCTGCAAAGTGGCTTCGGCCGGCCGCCTTCCAGAGAGAACCTGCTCGTAAACCGCCACCAGCTCCCGAGCCGACCGCTCCCAAGTCATCTCGCGAGCGCGACGAAGTCCACACTCCGCCATCTTTCGAGCCCGGTCGCGGTCCTGGAGCACCCACCGGATGGGCACGACGACCGGCAGCGTCATGTCGACACTCCCGTAGGTCATGTGAACGTCGAACCGCCAACGGTGCTCGCCGACCTTTGCCACTCTGGTGATCTCGTAGCGTTCCGGCTTGTCGTCGCGACGCTCACGGCCTTTGAGCGTGTAGTGGCCGGTAAGCACCACGTTCTGCATCCGCTCGGCGAACCCCCGCTCGAGTTCCGAGAGTGACTCCAGGGGGATGGCTTGACCGGTGCCGGTGATCGTGACGAGCCACCCGGCCCCGAACGCCACGACTAGTGCGGCAATGCCAAGGGCAATCTTCAGCAATGAGCGCATGGCCGGATTATAGGCGATCCGCGCCGGGCTGGCCGAAGGTGGAGATCAGACCGGCTGTCGTCCGCAATAAAGAAGATCGCAACTCGCTGCCCAGTCGGAAACACAGACACTAAGCTGCTGATTTATGGCCTATTTCAAAAGGGCCGAGTTTTGGCACAGGACGGGGTTGCTACGTTTCTACCATCGGGAAGCAGCATGAGTATTTTGACCTCACGGGTTCACGCGATACTTCGTCTTGTAGTTGCGGTGCACTCTGGTGGACTTGCGCGGAGCCATGGACTCATCTCCTCGGTCTTCGATGTATCGAGAAGCTGAGTCGAAACGCTTGCCCAAGTCAAGACGGATTCGTGCACCAACGCCTTTACCCAGGCTCAGTTTCCTGAACTTCCTTGAGACGGAATAGAACCAAACGGAACGCCACGGCACCGAGAGCCAGAAGAGAGACGATCGGGTATCCCTTCTCAATCAGTGAAATGGCGTGCATGGTGCTCGCAGCCCAAAGGACGGAAGCAGCGAGTGCGCTACCAGTCAAAAGAGAAATCGTCGTGATGGCTGCGCGCGCGGACACTGCCAGGAGTACGAGGCACAAGAAGCTGCCAGTAACGAGAAGGGCCGTCTTGACAAGCAGGCCCCGGTTGGGCCAAATCGATCCGTGCCAGACCACGCGATAGACCTTCAGCCGAGCAGGACGAGAGAGAAGCTCGACGTCGGCCGCCATGCGGTTTCGAGGTATCTCCAGAGATACGTCGCGTAAGCCTCCAGGCAGCAAGCTCAGTTCGTGAATCTTGCCGTCAGGTAAAACGACCTTCGCATCTATAGATGTTTTTGTGGGGTTTTCGATCCGCAACTCGAGCACGCCCGGCCCCTCGACCACGGCCGGCACATGAACCCTTGCTCGACGCCTCGTCTCCAACCAATTGACGTCCGTTTCTCCTCCTGATTTGAACCCTTGGTAATAAGAGGAGCCGCCCGGACTCAGGTCGACGATCAGCATACCGGGCAGCCTGCATACCAAAACGGTAACGAGAGGAGACAGCACCAACAACAGGAACGTGGCGTAAATGTGTTTCCTGCTCAGCAACTCGGCGCGCTTGGCCAGTCCGCCCAGCGACGAAGCGTATTCGACTAGAATGACAAGATTGAGCAGAAAGGTGACGTTCCAGGCAAGGTAGCTGTAACGACCCGCCGGATGGAAGATCAGCAACAAAACGTGCATGCCGACGTTCGCGACGCCGAGCATCCTGAACCGCCAAGAGAATCTACTCGGCCAGATCAGTCCCAGAAACACGAGGGCGCCAAGCCCTAGCTTTCTCCAGTCACCGAACCACGCCCTGAGGTGGTTGCGAACGAGTTCCAGATGCTCGAATTCATTACCGCCCAGAAAAGCCGTTGAAAACGCCTTTAAGTAAGAACTAGGAGGAGCGAGATAGTTAATGGGATGGAACGTCGCACTGGTCAACAAGACCAGTTCCCCTCCGTAGTAAAGGTTGTGCAACGGCATCAGAAGTACTGGTGAGAATCCGAACGCCAGGACCGCAAGACCTCTGAACTTCCGCGCCCTGATGTAGCGATAGGCCACGAAGGACAGTAGAAACATGACCGGCACGGCTAGATTCGGACGCAAGATGACTGCCACGGCAAAGGCGCAGGAACCAAGGCCGGCATGCGACAAAAATGACTCCCCCGAACCGTTTTGAATGTTCGTAAAGACGAGCGCCGCGCCCACAAAAAACAAGAAATATCCCATCGGTTCGGCGAAGCCGAGAAGAGCCAACTCCGAATAGCTCGAGAGTTGCCAGGCCACCTCTTCCAGAGGCCGCAGCTTCACCAATAAAAAGCAGGCCACTAAAAGAAGGGACGCCAACGCGGGCCACAGGATTCTGGCAAAGAAGTACAACCCTATCGGCAACAGCAAAAGAGGAAACAGGTAAGCGAATCCGGAATCTCCCCAAAAGGGTTTTCCAAGGGCAAGGTAGTACCTCATGCCGGGCATGAAATAAAAGACTTCTGCCGAACCTTTCAATGCTTCGGCTATGTTCCCGTCTAATGCTTGTCTCACCATGTCCCGGGCAAAGATTTCATACCCGAGCCCGTCACTCCCGCCCAGAAGATTCGGATAGGCAGTGAATCGACGAAGTTCATGAGTCGGCATCGAAAAAACGGTGAGCAGAATCAAGAACAGGCTAGCACCCGTGTTTCGTAAATCGATCTTGACGGAGATCCATACGATCAAAAGGGAGACCACAATGACGATCACGTCGGCCAGTGTTTCGAACCGCGCGAATTCCTTCGGAGGCGTAAGCGAGATCGATAACGGTTGGTCTAGCCGAACCCGAACGCCGAAAATCCGTTTCGCGACATCCGCCTCCTCGATGGTCCTACAGAACGCCCTCCCGTCCTGTGCCAAAACTCGGCCCTTTTGAAGTAGCTGATAAATCAACAGCTTAGTGTCTGTGTTTGCGACCGGGCCAAGGGCCGCGAGCTGTACAATCGTCTGACCCAAGGGTGTCATCTTCGGATCCATCATGACGTACCATGTGCAATTCCTACTGCCCGTTCTCGCTGGCTGGGTCAACCGCCAGCAGCAGGATGTGATTGACTACCTGCGAGAGGAGAATCGTGTGCTCCGAGCCGGGCTTCAGGGCAAGCGTCTCAGGCTCTCTGACGACGACCGGCGCAGGCTCGCCGTTAAAGCCCAGGCCTTGGGCCGCGAGGTGCTGGCCCAGATTGCCTCCGTTGCCACACCCGCTACGCTTCTGCGCTGGTACCGCTAAAACACAGACACTAAGCTGTTGATTTATCAGCTACTTCAAAAGGGCCGAGTTTTGGCACAGGACGGGGAACCGCAACCCGCTGACCCGGGTCTCGTGCTGGGCGTGCCGGCCTAGGTCGCGGCGCCCGTGTGTAGAAACGCCTGCTTACAAGTTATTGGAATCGCGGGTCTTGAGTTCGTATGTATTTTTGGACACGACGGGCTTGCTCAGTCATTACCACCGGGACGCGGCATAGGGACCACCTGCGTGCCCCGTCCGGCTATTGGCCGACAGGGCTCATGAGGCCCCGCCGCTCACGGCGGTCAGCACGAGCATGACAGCCCACCCGGCCACGCACACCACCACCGCGCGCCATGTCGTCGTGAAATCGAGGGCCTGCCGCACCGCCAGCACCATCGCGACGAGCATCCAGATCGCTACCACCTGCAGAAGCAGGTCGCCGAGCAGCCCTGGCAGGATGCCAAGCACGCGCAGCACGCCTGGGGCGGCCGCGAAACCGGTGGTCCGGAGCAACTCCCCTACATCGGAGCGCGTCTGGGGCTGCGCGAAGACCTTGGTGCCGAGGACGTAGATCAGGACGGCCCAGATGAGCCAGCCGAGCAGCGTCCCCAGGGTGCCGACGATGAGGTTCGCACCCTGGCTCCCTGCCAGGCCGATACCGCCGGCCACGCTCGAGAGGACAACCACACCCATCGCCTGCGCGGTGGCTCTCGGATCCGCCTCGACCTCCTCGTAGATGTTTGGTTTCAGACGGGCAGCGCCAACGACGCGTTCAGCGAAGGTATGCATACGCCTGCAGAGTATGCCATGCCTCGTTGTGATCCGCAAAAAAGAAGATCGCGTATCGATGGGCAGACAGCCGTGAGAGCGACCTCCTGCGAACTCGTCTTCGGCGTGGTGGTGATTCTGCACGCTGTCGCCGCCAGGCCACCAACGCAATAACGTGCTCGAGAAAGACCTCGTTGTTCGCCGCGAGAAGCTAGGTCAGTAGCTTGGACGGAAACTCCTCGCGGAAGTGGCAACTCTGATCACCCCGGATACGATTCTCCGATGGCACCGTGAGCTCATCCCGAGGAAATGGACGTTGTGCTCCGCAAAAAGTCGATCCACCGGTAGACGATCTTCTTTTTTGCGGATCACAGGTTGGACCGCAATTCCAGATCAGCTAAACTCTGCGCGGGCCAAACGGGATCGGCAAGACATGTTGCGGTTGGACCTGTGCTCCGCAGAAGGTTTATCCAGCGTTGATTGCGCTCCGTTCGCGTTTTCGGACACGACGGCTTTGACGACGCGAGGCTCCAGCTATGGTGATCGGAATAGGGTAATGAGGTCCCCGATATCCAGAGCGCTGGTCAGGGAGGACCCTTGGACACAAACACAAAACTAGATAATGCGATTCGGGAATCCCAGACAATCGTGGCCGATACGGGCTATCCACCCGTCCTGATCGACGAACGACTCGACCTGCATGACCTCGCTTGGTCGCACGATGACGACGACACGTTGCAGCTAGAGAGCTTCGCGGCGTCTCGCATGGCGGACGATCCAGCGACGCGCAGCGTCATCGCGGGCATTCTGTGGCGAGTGTCTAGGTTCGACGTTCCACCGGGGAGAAACGAAGACGAAGTCGAGACACAATCGGAAAGACGTGCTGTCTTAGACCGCTATCTGGCCCTGGTCGCACCGCACTCGATCCTGGATCTGAAACGGCTCTGGTGGGAGATGCACGCTGCCGCAGCGATCGGAAACCTCGATCGAGTACTCGCACTCGGCCGACGCGCGGAAGACCTGAGCAGCGATCCAGCCGATCTCGCTCCCATTGCAAGAGTCATCTTTCTTATGGTGAATACAGGAGCAGTCGCCGACCTACCGCCGGCGTTTTGGATCCCAAGTCTCAGCAGCGACGAAACAACAGCTGAGGTGCAATGTTCCGTAATCGTCATCAGAGCTGTCGTCCTTGATGAAGCCGATCAGGACTTGGAGTGGCGTTGTTGCACGGCCCGGAGCAAATCGCTGACCTCCCTGTGCCGGTCGGAGAGTCACCCGGCGCAGTAAGTATCGGGCATGCCGAGCGCGGTCATCTTGTTGAGTATCTCGCACCCAATTCGGTGTTCAACTCGTTGCCTCGCCAACGTTCGAGCCCGCATCTCGGGCCCCATGATCGCCTTGTAACGATAGACCGCGTTCTCCACCATGCTTCGCTCGGTGCAGCCTGAGAGCTTGTACCATTCACGTCGGCCGTGTCTTTCGATTGCACGAATATGGCGGTCGCGTTCCCGCATGGCGGTGTTCGAATTCTGACTGAGCGTGGCGTTTCGTTGCGGCGGAATCACCACGCGCGTCCTTCGTCCAGGGCTGTGCGCTTCGATGGCTTCGTAGACCGCTTCCTTGTCGTATGCACTGTCCGCCGCCACCGACGCTATAGGTGCTTGAATCTGTGTTAGCAAAGGGGGGACTCGCGTTGCGTCGCGAGCTCGTGACGCCGTCAGTTCGGACGCAACAATGTTGCCGGTCTTGCGATCAACGGCGATGTGCAACTTGCGCCAGGCGCGCTGCTTTGGCGGTTTGCGGGTGGTTCCAACATGAATCCTCAAGCCCGTGCTATCGATCATCAGGTGGATTGGTTGATTGCTTGCGGCTTTCCGAATCCGCAGCTTCTTGCGGAGCAGCCTCGACCGCCGACACAACGTCGAGTAGTCCGGGATCTCGATACACAGCCGGAGAAGCGAGGCGATCGAGTGCAAGAAGCCTTCGGTTTGGCGGTAGGCAAGCTTGTACACCATCCGGACAACCAGGCCCGTTTCAATCGCCATCTCTGAATAGACCCGTTGACCGCCAGGCTTACCGCTCTTGTCGGCCTTCCAGTTCGCGATTGCCTCCTCGTCAAACCAGACCGTCAAATCGCCCCGGCGGCGCAGCCCTTCGTTGTATTCCGCCCAGTTGGAAACGTGGTACTTCTTCTGTTTCGCGTGTTTGTACTGGCCGCGCTTGGGATACTTCATGGTCGAACATTACCTCGGCCACCACCCACCACCATAGGTAGATTTCGCGCTCAGCCAAGAGCGGTGCAACAACGCCTCTAAGATTCGAGCTTTCGGGCTCCGTTCGTATTTTCGGACACGACGGGCTCTCACGATGTAGACTTCCACGCGACCATGATGGATCAGGTTTCGAGTCTTGACGAAACGCTCGCGTCCTTGCAGGCCGACAGAGACGCGCGGCGGTTTGACGGGACGAAGTTCGAGGACGCCGTGCTCCGGCATGCCGAAAATATTCCGAGTTGGGAGATCGCCAAGTGCTGGCGCTACCGGGAGTGGCCGGATCGGACTTCGGTAGGCGCTCCCCTGCCGTCGCACGATGCCGGCATCGACCTTGTGGCCATCAAGCATGACGGGTCGCGCGTTGCGATCCAGTGCAAGGCGCGGAGCGGCGACGGGTCAGTGACGACGACGCAGGTGCAAAAGTTCGGCGGTGCTGCGCCGGCGTCGTTGTTCGCGGAGCGCTGGATGGTGGCGGAAGCCCACAGAAGTGCGGTGACGGAGGACGCCGCCGCCGTCGCGGAGGTGACGTTCATCGATTTCGAGGCGGCGTTGGCCGAAGCTCTGGCAGATGCGCGGGAACGGGCGTCGACCGAGCCTGACCCGCGTACGGCGATGCAGCAAGAGGTGGTGGCCGCGTGCGTGCAGGCGCTTCGAGCCGGGTTGCCGGAACACCGGGACCGCTGGCTCGGTAGCAACCCGGCGGACTGGATGCCGCGTGACGCGGCGCGGGCGACGCTCGTGCTGCCCTGCGGAACCGGCAAGACTCGCGTGTCGATGCGGATCATGTCGGAGTTGTCGGGACCGGGCGATCTCGGCGTAGTGCTCGTACCGAGCATCGCGTTGATCGCGCAGGTGCGGCGGGAGTACCTGTCGCACATCGGTCGTCCGGTGCGGACGCTGGCGGTGTGCAGCGACGCGACGGCAGGACATGTCGATGTCGAGCGGGATCCGGATCTCGCGGCGGATCCGACGCGGGACGCCGGCCAGGTCCACGCGGCTGATGTCGGTTGCCGGGTGGCCCAGAGCGCAGAGGCGGTCGCCGACTGGCTTCGCGCCGGCGCGGGCTCGACCGACCTGCGCATCATCTTCTCGACGTACCAGTCGGCGCACCACACGGCGGACGCGCTGCTTGCGGAGCGCCGGTTTGCACAGGTCCTGATTCTGGACGAGGCGCACCGGACGGCCCAGTTGCGGCCGGTCAAGAGCCGGCGGCAAGCGGAGCGGCTGCGGGTGTTTACGCTGTGCCACGACCAGAATGCGTTTCCGGCCCGGTACCGGCTGTACCAGACGGCGACGCCCCGCGTCTACGATGCGAGCAACGCGAGGGTCGCCCGTATCGACCGCAGGAAGTGGATCGTGGCGAGCATGTCGGACGAGTCGATCTTCGGTCCGATGGCCTACCGTCTGCCGTACAAGGAGGCGGTCGAGAAGGGTTTTCTGTGCGACTACCGGATCATCGCGATTGGCGTCGATGAACGTGCGTGGACGGCGGCCAATCGCATCGTCCAGCGGTTCGAGCAGTCGCACGAGTCCCGCGGACTGACGACCAACGAGGCGCTCTCCTGGCTGGTCTACGGGGTGACGCTTGCCGGCGGAGCGGCCGGAGACGATGGGAGTGTGCGCGTAAGCCGGTCGCTGGCGTTCCTGAACAAGGTCCAGCGTTCCGACCAGATGGTGAAGTGGCTCGACAGCGACGAGGGGCGCTCGGAGATCGTGCGGTACTTTAGCGAGGGCGGGGTCGAAGGAGCTGCGCGGCCGTATGCCGTGGAACATCTCGACGCAGGGCACCCGGTGCGCGAACGGCGGCGGGCACTGCGTGATCTCGCGGCGGCGGATGCCGAGAAGCCACGCGGGATCGCGAACGTCGGAATTTTCGGAGAGGGAACGGACAGTCCGAGTCTCGACGCCGTGGCGCTCCTGGCCGGGCGCCGCAGTCCGACTGACGTGATCCAGATCGTCGGCCGCTGCATGCGCCGGGCGCCGGGGAAGCAATACGGGTACGTGATCGTGCCAGTTCCTCTGCCGCGGGGCATTGACGCGGAGACGAGCCTGTCGATGGACAAGCTCGGCGACGAGTGGAGGGTGCTCGGTGAGGTCTTGCGGGCGCTGCGGGCGCACGATGGGCGCATCGAGGACGAGATCTCGAGCCTGTTGCAGATCTACGTGCCGCCGGAGGACGAGCAGCCGGTGCGGCAGGCGGTCGTGGTGAACGACGGGCCTGTCACCCGTGTGGGCGTGTGGACGGGACCGCGGGGCCACGCCGAGAGCGCGGTGAATCAAGCGAAGGTGCCAGCGTGGGATGAGGCCTCTGCCTCTGTCACGGAGTACTTGACGCCGGACAAGGGGTTCCAATGGCGCGAGCAGCCGATGTCGCCAGGTACGCCAGCCCGGTTTACCGACGGCCAGCCGGGTGATGACGAGCGCACGCTGAAGGAATCGCCAGCGGTGCTGGTGCTCCAGCGTCGGCGAAGCGGTGTCACATGTACCGTGCAGGAAGCGGCGCGGTCCATGGAACGGCAAGGCGGCGTGGACGTGGCCAAAACCCTGGAGCGGGCGCGCGAGCGGGCCGAGCAACACGAGCCGTTGCCGCGCCGGCCCCGGCGACGCCCTTCTCGACGCGACGTGGCCGAGCAACAGCGTCCGCCCGGATCTTCGCCGACGCAGCGACTCCTGGAACAGATCCGTCAAGACGGCGTGGGCCGCGATCTGCGCGTCGAGGTGATGGAGAAGTCAGGACTGCGCGGGAACGACGTACGCGACTTCAACCTGCTGATGGAGCCGGTGCGTCGCGCATCGGACCACTTGCGCCACGAAGGGCTGGAGGGGCGGTTGCGTTCGGTGCTCGGCATGGAGCACTTGCAGGACACGGACGCTCATGCCGATGCATGCATGGTCAGCGTATTGCTGCTCATGAACGCGGCGCTTCTGCACGCACGGCTGGAGGACACGACGGGGCAGGCGGCGGATCTGGCCCGTGTCGGGCGGCTTCACGACGTGGCGACTGGAGCCGAACCAGTCAGGGTGCTACGCGAGGCGTGGACGACCGTGCTGCGCTACGACTACGAGCCGGTGTTCCGGCCGGCACTCAATGTCCTTGAGGCGCTGGCGACGGCGGACGCGCACGGCGGCGTCAATCAAGCGGTGCGAGCGGTCGCCGCCTGGGCGAAGGAGAACGCCGAGATTTACGTGTCGATGGGCATGGAGTACGCGGGCGAGCTCTTCAGCCGGGTCCTCGGCAACCAGGCGTCCGACGGCGCGTTCTTCACGCGGCAGCCGGCGGCGCGGCTGCTCGCCGAATTAGCGCTTGATGCGACGGGCGAGACCGCATGGGCGGAGCGGGGAACGTGGCGGCGGCTCAAGATGGTCGATTTGGCCTGCGGGAGCGGCACGCTGTTGAATGCCTACCTGGAGGCGGTCAAGGATCGGATCCGCAAGGCCGGCGGTGACGACCGGAGCGCGGCCGAGTTCCATAAGTACGCCGTCGAACGGCTCGTGACCGGTTTGGACATCAATCCGGTGTCCTTGCAGATGGCGGCGGGCCGCATGACGCTGGGCAACCTTTCGGTCGATTACCGCAAGATGGGCCTCCGGGCGATGCCCTACGGTTCCGTCGATGGCGAGGCGGTGCGCCTCGGGTCGCTGGAGTTGCTAACCGACGAGGACGTGGTGGGGTCGGCGGCGGCGAACGCCGCCGACCGCGACAAACGGCGACAGGGCGTGCTCTTCGAGTCGTCGACCGTGGACCCCGAGGTCGTGCAGGATGTCGAGAAACGCCGGATCGTGATGATGAATCCGCCGTTCACCGCGAACGACAAGAAGGGCCGGAAGTTCACCCCGGAAGTCACCAAGGCTCTGCAACGGCGCGAGCTACAGATCCGCGACCGGCTGGCGGCCAGCGATTCCGAGGCGGCGAGTGTTGTCGACGCGAACAGCATCAGTACGATGTTCACGCCGCTGGCGGAGAAGATCCTGGCCGAGGATGGCGGCGTTCTAGCGAAAATCATGCCGGTGACGGCCTGCACCGGGGCATCGGGACTCCGCGAGCGGCGGTTCCTCGCGTCGCGGTTCCACATCGACATGATCGTGTGCAGTCACGACCCACGGGAACCGAATCTGTCTACCCACACGTCGATCAACGAGTGTCTACTGATAGCGAAGCGTGATGGCGGAGCTTCCAGGGCTACCACCATGTTCGTGAACCTGCGCCGCTTCCCGAGATCGGTCGATGCCGTTCGGGATGTCGTCGATGCGATTCGGAATCGGCGGGTCGATGAGGTAGGCAGCGTGTGTGAGTGGCCGGAGGATCTCGTGCGTGCGGGCGACTGGTCGCCCGTGCAGTGGTTCGATCCGGAGTTGGCCCAGGCTGCGCGGACGGTGAGGGAGTTGCCGGGAATGGTACCGCTGCGTGAGATCTTCGAGATCGGCCCGCCGGGGCAATCGGTCCGTGATGAGTTTGAACGTGTCCCTGATGGCTTGACTGAGCCTGAACAAGTGCCGGTGTTCGATTCAGTTTCGGGCCGTCTCCGTTCGTCCCTAGCGGGTGAGCCTGATACGTTCTGGCGGCCTCGTCCTGCTGCTCGCAGGCGCCGCCCGGCAAAGGCAGGCTTGGTAGAATCGCATCTTCGGCGCGCAGGATGGGTGCTGCTGGCGCTACGCGCCCGCACGAACAACGCTGCGGTCGTAGCCTTGTGCCATCGCGAAAAGAGCCTTGGGAACGGATTCGTTCCCGTCCTGTGCCAAAACTCGGCCCTTTTAAATAGACCATAAATCAGCAGCTTAGTGTCCGTGTTTGCGACCGGGCCAAGGGCTGTAAGTGTGGACGATCAGGACTGGTTCGCGGTCGAATGGGACGACGGCGGCGGCGAAGGCGACAACGCCCCGCACCTGGACCAGAATGTGCTAGGCCAGCTACACGGCGGTAGCTCCGGCCTCGATTCTGGGCTTCTCGGGTGGCCTCTTTTCCGCTGCCGCAGGGCCCGGTCCGCGGCCCTCTCCCTCCTTTGGCGCAAACTTGTCCCTCGGAAATCGAGATTAGAGACCAAATCCGAGAATGAGGCCCGTTCCGCCCTTCTAGCGCGTCTCTGGTGCCACCCAATCCTGGAAAACCCCGCCAACGGCGCGGAAAATCTCACCCGTCTCTGCAGTGCCACAATTTACCAGACTAGTTGGCGGATGGCGCAGTCTGGTGCTATCCGGTCTCGGCTGGAAACCTCGAAACACAGGTCGGAACCTGCGTCCTGCCCCATACGGTGTTTTTTAGAGTTTTTCGAGGGGATCGATTCGCCCGAGCCGTAAGTGCCCGAAAATATATGGAGTCAATTGACCGATCCTTCTTAGAAATCACGGCTCTTGAGAATTTTGAGAGCAGATCTGCGCGGTTGGGCCGAACATCTCGAGCCGTTCGACGAGCTTCGCAAAGTCGGCAAGACAGCGGGTCAGCCGGTCGACCTTGTAGATCACCACCTGCTCGGCGAGACCAGCATCGATGTCGGCGAGCAAGCGCTGCAGGCCCGGGCGCTCCAGGGTTCCTCCCGAGATCCCTCCGTCCTCGTAGACGGGTTGGCAGCAGCACCCAGCCCTCTGCCTTGTGGCTCGCGACATACGCGGCGTAGGCCTCTCGCTGCGCATCGAGGGAGTTGAACTCCTGCTCGAGACCCGCTTCCGCACCCTCGGGCCAGACGATTGTAAAGCCTACGGCCCTTGGCTCGGTTTCCGCAGTCAAGTGTTGGTGGTCGCCGCGTAACCTGTTCGCGTGCTAGAGTTTTAGCCTGATTTCGAGAGGCGCAGTTCTTTCGTCGATGCCGGCTGGGCCGAGTTTTGGCACAGGACGGGGTTGTGCACCTCTGGGTCGAGGGATTTTTCGAGGTCTTCGCGGTCACCGTCATCGCGTTGGCGTTCACCCGGCTCGGGCTGGTGCGAGTCCGGTCCGCGACAATGGCGGTTCTCTTCACCACTATTCTGTATCTGACAGGCGGTGTGCTGGGAATGTTCCACCATCTGTATTTCACCGGGACGACGCCTGTCATCCTCGCTCTCGGCGGGACCTTCAGTGCCCTTGAGCTTATGCCGCTTGTGATGATCGGCTACGAGGGCTACGACAACTGGGCGATGGCGCATCTCACCGGGTGGGTCCGAAACTACAAGTGGCCGATCTATTTCTTCGTGGCGGTGGCCTTCTGGAATCTGGTAGGAGCCGGCCTGTTCGGGTTTCTGATCAACCCTCCCATCGCCCTGTACTACATGCAAGGTCTCAATACGACGCCCGTTCACGCGCACACAGCGCTGTTCGGCGTGTATGGAATGCTGGGCATCGGGCTGACGCTTCTGAGCCTTCGTGTTCTCACGATGCGTCAGGCATGGCGCACCGGAGTTCTCGCCTTTGCCTTCTGGGCTATGAACATCGGGCTGGCACTTATGGTTGTCCTGAGCCTGCTACCGGTAGGACTCGCGCAGACCTGGGCTAGCGTGGAATACGGCATGTGGTACGCACGCTCCGCCGATTTCCTTCAGACCCCCTTGCTTGAGACCTTCCGTTGGCTGCGTGTAGTCGGAGACACGATATTCGCAGCCGGGATGCTGGCAATGGGCTGGTTCGTCGTAGGACTGACGACAGGATGGTCCGTTCGGGGCCGCCGTGAAGATGCTGCTTCCTGACCTGTTCCCAACGGTATTGTCAAGTTTTCCACGGCCTGGAGGCCACCGCGTGCGCCAGTCTTGAGTTCGTTTGTGTTTTTGGACAGGACGAGGACGCAGGGCGTCCGATTTTATCGTCTTGTGCCAACGCTCGATCTTCCCGTTCGATTGCGGGTAGTACGGCGCGGTCCTCACGTGCGTCATCCCTGAGATGCGGATGAATGCCTTGAAGTCCTTCGCGATGTACTGCGGACCGTTGTCCGAGATGATTCGAGGCCGCGCATCGGGGTACCGCTCCTTTGCTCGCTCCAAGATGCACTCCACATCCGCTTCCGTCATCGACTCACGAATCTCCCAGTGAACCACCGCGCGGCTAGTGAGACAAGTGTAACGCTGCCGAGGCCGAGGTCGCGCAGCGGCCAACGTCAGCAAGAGCCCGCCCGACAAGCTCCGCGCCTGGGCGCGGAAGGTCCACTGCCTTGGTGCACAACTCGAATGTGTGCCACTCTTAGTTGAAATTTGAAACGGCTCCCTCTCGGGTGATTTGATGACGTTGTGAAAAGCGAAATCAAGCCGCTCAAGAAAGGAGCCGATATGGGAAGTCTGCTACGAAGGGTCAAGGAACGCAAGAAGACGCGTCGTCTAGGTGAAGTAGAGGTCATGGAGCAAGAGGGATACGGGGAGCTCGAGGTGGACTCGAAGGTCGAGATGATCCGCGCACTGGTGCCTCTCGGCCTGATGCATGTTCACGAGTTGCTGGACGCCGAGGTCAGTGAGCTTGCGGGAGAGCGATACGTTCGGAAATCGGAGACGAGCGAGCAGTCGTTGTGGCGCAAGCGGCTGCAGCGCGCGTACGGCCGGCCGACGCACAAGGAGGCGCTTGAGGCCCTCGAGCAACTCCACCGCGAGCTGGAAGAGAGGAATCAGTCTGCGGCCTCTAGCCTCGAAGAGGGGCTGGAGGAGACCCTGACCTTGCATCGTCTTGGCGTGTACGGGGTGCTCGGTCACTCACTAAAGACGACGAACTGCATCGAGTCCGTCAATGCGCTTATCGAGGAACGTTGCGCGAAGGTCGATCACTGGAAGACTTCGAACCAACGCCAACGCTGGCTCGCGACCGCGCTCACCGACATCGAGCCGCGCCTCCGGAAGGTGATGGGCTACCGACACCTTCCAAAGCTGCGTGAAGCGCTCAAGCGTGAACTGAAGATCGAGACCGCGAAAAAGAATACGTCGAGGAAGAACGTTGCTTAAACGAACCGGGAGCCGTGGAACATTTCAACTAAGAATGGGCTTGACTCCACAACTCCGATAGAGGCCGAGAGCTCGCTTGGCCCCGACTCCCATCATCCGGTCATCTCGCTATCAGGCATCCCGAGCGCCGTCATCGTGTTGAGAATCTTGCACCCGATCCTTGCCTCAACTCTCTGTGCCGCCAACCCTCTCGCTCGCATCGCTGAGCCCACGATAGCCTTGTAGCGATGGAACGTTGTCTCGACTTTGCTCCGTTTGCTGTAGCCCGATTCTGTGTGCCACTTTCGTTTGCCGAGCCGAGCTTGTGCGGCAATGTTGCGATTGCGCTGTCGGCTGCTCGCCGGCCCCGATGCGAGCTGGGCGCCCTTGCGCGGCAGTATCAGCACCCTCGGCGAGCGATGAGCGCTGTGATTCTCGATCGCCTCATAGACGCCGCTGGCGTCGTATGCGGTGTCAGCTCTGGCCGATGAGATGGGACTGTCGATCTGTCCGACAAGCGATGCAACCCGCGATGAATCGCGGGCTCTTTTGCTCGTCAGCTCGCCGGCGACGACTTCGCCACTCTGCTCGTCGACACACAGATGGAGCTTGCGATAGTCCCTGCTCTTTTGTGCTCTGCGCAGCTGGCCGGCGTGGACAGCGAGACCGCTGCTGTCGATCAAGATGTGCAACGGCGTCTTCTGCTTGTCTTGGTAGAAGGGGACCTTACCCAGCTTCGCCTTGCGCCTCGAGATCGTGGTGTGATCGGGCACATCATTGTCTAGCTTCATCAGAGCGAACAACGATCGCAGCAATCCCTCGCTCTGCCTAGATGACAGATGAAACACCATGCCCAGGGTGACAGCCGTCTCGATGGCGTGGTTCGAGTACTTGCGTTGACGGCCCGGTTTCCTCCTCCTCGGCCGGGGCGCGTCCCAGTTCACAAGCTTGCCGGCGGTGAGCGAGATCCAGACGGTCAGGCTCCCACGGTTGCGTAGACCCGCCTCATATTCACGCCAATTCCTCACGCGATAGGCCTTCTTCACATACTTCCGCTGAGTGCGTTTGAAAATGCTCATGGGGAACCTCGAATCCGTGAGTACAGGACAATTGTGGACCGAGATCGCGAGTTGTGCACCAAGGCAAAGGCGCACCGACTCGATCGTGAGTTTTCCGCAAAGCCCGCAGCTCGAAGCCGAGACGAAGTTGCGCTGCCAGCCGCGATTGTCGAGATCGATGCCTTCGGCGGAAGTGACTTCGACGACGTTCGCGAGCTCGGGATTCTTGGGGTCCTGTTTGAGCTCCACCCCGCCGAGCTCGTCGTGGGATTTCAGAATGGCTTCGGTATAGAGAAACCCGACCGCGAGCTCTTCGTCGTTGCCGGGGCTGCGCATGACCACGGCGACGTTTTTTCCGTCGAGACGGATCTCAAGCGGTTCTTCCACCGCGAGGTGGTCTTCCACGGGCTCGCGGGAGCCATGGGCGACGTCGATACGATCGATCGTGAGAGGCGTTGATCGATGCCGCCGGTTCGGGATATTGATGGGTCCCTCCTTGTCGTGTCGATTATAACGACTCGCGTCCGCCCCGAGCGCGGTGCTATCCTCGCGCGGTTTCATGCTCATGAACCGGATTCGGGAAGGCGCGCTCTACCTCTTTGTCCTCGCGGCCTTCGGTGCGAGCGAGCTTTTGGGCCGCGCTCTCGGCATCCGCTTCGCCGCGGAGACGCTCGGCACGCTCTACCAATATCTCGATCCTTCGATTCTTCAAGACGACCTCTTGCAGGGGCTCTACTACCTTCACGCGCAGCCGCCTCTTTTCAACCTATTTCTCGGAATCGTCATAAAGGCGTTCCCACAATCTTATCCTGCGGTCTTCTCCTTTCTCTTCGGCGCGATGGCGCTCGCCATTCTTCTCGGGACGGCGTGGCTCATGCGCCGGCTCGGGATCGCTGATGCGATTGCCGGCGCCGTTTGTCTGGCCTTCGCGCTCGCACCAAATTTTCCTGTTTATCGCAACTGGCTCTTCTATACCTTGCCGATAGCGTTCTTGCTGCTCGCCTCCGCGATCGCGCTCACTTTTTTTCTCGAGCGCCAAAGCCGGGCCATGCTCGCCCTCTTCCTCTCGCTCGTGACGCTCGTCATGTTGACGCGCTCCGCGTTCCATCCTCTCTGGCTCGTCGCCATAGCACTCACGTTGACGCCTTTCGTCGAGGGGCGACGGCGCTTCCTGCTCGCCGCTACGATCCCGCTCGTTATCGTGAGTTTGTGGTCTCTCAAGAACTACGCAGTCGTCGGCAGCAACGCTTCGAGCAGCTGGCTCGGCCTGAGCTTGACGAAGCGGTGGCCGCTTTCCCAAAACGAGGTCGCCGAGCTCAAGGAGCGGCGCGTGATCCCCGCCTATTGGCAAAGGCGCCCGTTTCAGGAGCCGGACTACTACGAGGCCTTCGGTTTCTTCCAAGAGCCACAGCACGTGCACCCGGCGCTCGACGCGCTCTACAAGTCGAACGGCGAGCCCAACTTCAATCACCGCGACTACGTCACCATCTCCGACGCCCTGTTCCAAGCCGATATCGATATCCTCTTGAATCACCCCGAGCGCTACTTTCGCCGGGTGACGACGGCGCTCCTCCTCTATCTGCAGCCGGGACCGAACTCTGTGCACTTTCTCGTCGAATACGACTTCGAGCGCGTGCACCGCTACCGCGCGGCGTGGACCCGCTATTTGTTCTGGGGTGGTCCCATCGAGCGGCCCATCCGCATGTTCGCGCCGCCTGCGAACCTCTGGCTCGTGCTCTTCCCCCTCGTCCTTGGCCTCGGGGTGCTCGGCGCGACGCGGGAAGGCCCAGGAGGGGTCTTCGCCTACCTGGTGCTCACGATCTTGTGGGTCACCGCGATCACGAACCTCATCGAGATCGGCGAGAACGATCGCATGCGCTGGGAGATCGAGCCATTCCTCGCTATCCTGTTCGGCTACGCGCTCAACCACGTTCTACTTTTTCTGCAGTGTATTCCGTTGGATAAACGTCACGAGAATATGGTAGATGGTACGTATAGCTGTAAACGCCGAAGCACACGAGGATCAGGAGTATGTCCCGGCTTGGACGGAGCTGGCGGTCCATGAAACCCAGGCCCATCCATGACGCCGTGGCAACGAGGGCAAGCGAGAGCATGCTGGTGGGTGCTGTCAAATTGAGCTGGTGACTGACAGAATGGTCCAATGAAGACCGATGCGCCAAGCTACCACGGCTATCGATTTCCACCGGAAATCATCAGCCACGCCGTCTGGCTCTACCACCGTGTGCCGCAGTCCGGCAATGGTCGGACGCAGGATGCGTCCAATCATTGTCCAACAAGCTATAGGAAAGATGACGGTAGGCCCGTCGAGGTCGGCTATCAGGAGCAGGCCTCAAACCACCTCAAGCGGCTGTCGTTAAGAGCGGCGGTCGTGAGCGTTGAGGAAACGTCGAGCAAGACTCGACAGGTATGGATTAGAAAGACGAACGTAAGTGAACCACTGCTGACTCGTCGTGAACCAGAACATGACATCGAAACCGGAGGTGGGTGGTATCTCCGGGATAAGTCTGGGGGTTGTCCTGAATGCCGCCCAGGCGGTGTCCGGCGTGCAGGTGGCGTGAGTCTGATTCAGGCTTTTCTATGGAACTGCGGGAACCAGTCGTCTTGATGCAAAGGGAGCCGTTCAAGTGGAGAACCCACAAGAACCTGAGTACCGATGCAAGACACTGGGACGGAGTCGCCCGTATTAGTGATGAAGTCACTGTAATGGTGATGGAGCGAAGGGGCGACGTTAGGCGGTCTTGTTCGCATTCAACTGGATTAACCAGGAGGAGATGCGGATGAAGACAAAACCATTTGACATACCGAAGCAGCAAGTGATGCAGGCTTACCGCCTTGTTTTCGCGGTAAGAGGACCAGAGCGGGGCAGTACTTGGCACGGATGGCTAAGCATCGCCCTGGTCTGTTTGCTCACTGGCGCCTCGGGATGACAGGTGTGTTCGCCTGATTGGAGCGGTATGAGTCGAGAGGTTCACGTACCGTTCTGCGAGAGGCTGGGGGTGTGACTCCCCCGGCCTACTCAACGATTCTGCGTGAGCTTTCGAGACGTCGAAGAGCTGCTTGCTCAGCGAGGCATCACGGTTTCCTACGAAGCGATCCGACTTTGGTGCATCAAGTTCGGGCCGGAATACGCTCGGCGACTGAAGCGTCGGCAGGGTCGTCTCGGTGACACGTGGCACCTAGACGAGGTCTTCATAAAGATACAAGGTGAACGCCAATACCTCTGGCGCGCGGTAGACCAAGATGGTGATGTGATTGATATCCTTGTCCAGCCTCGCCGTGATCAGAAAGCCGCCAAACGATTCTTCCGCAAGCTGTTGAAGGGGCAAGGCCGCCCGCCCTGGCAGCTGGTCACCGACAAACTGAGAAGCTACAGTGCCGCTCACCGCGAGGTCATGCCGTCCGTCGTCCACGACACTGACCAGTACAGAAACAACCTAGCCGAAGTCTCGCACGAACCGACGCGACAACGGGAACGACAGATGCGGAAGTTTAAAGCTCCTGGGCAGGCGCAACGATTCTTGACCGTGCACGGACTCGTGCAAAACCTCTTTCGCGTCGGACGGCATTTGTTGCAAGCGCATCATCATCGGGAGCTACGAGACCGCGCTTTCATCGTCTGGCAGGAGGTAACCTGTGCCGTCCGATGAGAGCAAAGGAAATCAGCTCGACGCGATAGGTCCGCTCGCTCAACGTCAACTTGACAATACATTCTAGCCTGGCACCGAAGGCTCATTGCGCGGAAGTGGAACTACAGCGAGCGGCGGAAACAGCTTCTTTTCAACCGATCTGTTGCTACAGAACTCTCGCCTCCCGGCGCCGATCACCGCTTCCGCTTGCTCTTCTTTCGCTCCTGGCGTTCTCGCTGCTTCCACATCCGCTTGGGCATGACTTTGCTTTCGGGAAATGGGACCTTTGCTGCCCGCAAGAGTTTAATCATGTCCCGCAGCTCTGTCTCGAACTGCCTGGGCGGCAAGTGGGGTCGCAGTTCCGTAAGTTTCGGGCCGTGACACTCCCGCAGTTTGTTTCCTCCTCCACACGGGCACGCCATGAGCGGCGGGACAGAGTCATCCGCTAAGCACTTCAGTAGCTTCATTGCTTCAACTGGAGGAGTTCCGAAGAACTCCGTGTAGTACCGTAGCAACCCCTGTGGTCCGTGCCGGAGATCACCGAAAGGCAGTCTTCCGTGGTCTCTCTTGTAGCTGTAGGTAAAGAGGTACGGGATGACTTGATCTTCTATGAAGCGGAGCAAGTTCTTGTGCTCCGCAAACCGTCGGCAAACTTCGACGGGTGCTCCGAGGCAGAAGTTGCCTGCCGCCATGAAGTGACCAAAGTCCTCTGGGATCTTGCCTTCCGGCTCAAAAACGAAAGGAGGTGAAGCGGGATAGTCGTCGAGGATCCTGAACTCCAGGTTGTAATAGTCCTCAGTCATGTGCGAGTCGTGCTCGATTGAGAAGCCGACACAACCCCGTACCCGGAGCTTGCCTGACGGGTAGCGAAGGAGTTCTAGGTTGGGGTACCGGGACTGAGCCTCGGTTACTTGGTCGATCATAAGCTGTCCGACACCTTCATCCACACTAGGGTCAGGGCCTCCATGGTTTGCTTGGGCGCGATGGCAGCTCAATCTTTGGCGTTGTTGGTTGCTCGGATTTACGAGGTACCAGGACCGCTGGTGCAACCGCAGTTGCACTTCCCTGGAGAGGTTCTTGGTCTGATTGCCTCGCCATCACGGCCTCGGCGTCACGTTTGCCAAACGCCTCGCGCAGGTAGTCTCCGATCTTGACGAATCCTTGATCTGTGAGGAGTTCTTTGTACTCCCGCTCGATCTCGTCGAGCCATGCGAAGAACAACTGTGCCTTGCGCGGTTCTTCGGTCCACTTGTCCGCGAAGTTCTCGTTCGGATTCACGGGATTTTGTACCCTCCAAACATTGCCATGCTTCTCGATGTAACCACGCATGCGCGGCACCACGTCCAGCACGGCTTCCGCAAGGTCGGCTTCATTGTTGTAAGCCTGTGCGGCAAGGGTAGTGATGATGATCGAAATGGGCTTATCTTCATCGTCGTTGAAGCGCACGTCCCGGTGGCGTTTGAGGATCTGGATGAGCCTTTGGAGCGGTGTGCGAACGTCGAAGTCTTCAATTTCATCCACTTCCGCGCGCATTTCCATCGCGCGGGATCGTTTGGCCTCTTCGAGGCTCACACGCATGCGGTCCTTGAACCAGGCGATATATCCCTTGGGATTGCTTCGAGGCCACTCCGAGTAAGGGTCGCTCCATGTCTTACGGTCGGTCAGGCAGATGGCGGTCTCCGCCCACTCCACAGGTACACCGAGTGCAAGCAGCCAAGCGTAATCATCCGGGATGGCCGGGAGCACGTCCAGATGGAATTTGGACGCATCGGCGTACCGGATTGTCCAGCAGCGGCGACCGCCGTTCCTTGGATCGATCATGTGCTTGTAGCGACTCTGCGGATGCTTGAGGCGGTCGCCCACCAAATCTTTCAGCTGCTTCTGTGTGACTTGGCCAAGTGTGAGTTGCAGCAAACAGACGGCGTCCACATCATACTCTTCGTCGCCAAGAGGTTTTACTGCGGTTCCAAGTGCAAATGAACCCTGGGGGTATATGGACGGTTCGTAGCAAGCCAGTTCCGAGTCGTCCTCACCTAGCCATGCGCCGATAGCGTTGTAGCGCTGCTTAGCTTCGCGATACTTGGATGGTGGAACATCGAGTTCTTCGGCAAGATCAGTCAGAATCTGGTGCAGACGTTTACGGCTAATGTGTTCGTTCAATTTGAACTCCCTTCAATCGATAGAAATGTTGCGATCTTGGCTGCGTTGTGCGTGAAAACGTAATCCGCTTTGGCAACCCAGTCGTGTCGCTTTTCAGTTGAATCCATGGAAAGAGATTGGTCCGACTCGAACGTCAGTCGTAAAACCCGTTTCGGTTCGAGCGGACTCTCGCCCAACAGCAAGCAGAGCATGTTGTGGGCGTTGTCAGATTGGAGATTGAGGATCAGATCGACGAACTTACTGCCTCCCCATCGGGTTGCGAATCCCCATCCTTGCCAGCTGTAAACCAGTCCGTCTTTCCACTTGCCTTTGCTGCGAGGGTAGAAGGTCGTGCTTTTTCCGGTGCCAATCGCGAGGACACGGATGTCTTCAAGCGGGACGCCCAATCGATAATGAGCATCGATCGCTGCCACGAGTGAGGGATTGTTAGCCCAGAGGCCGCCATCAACTAGCTGGTAGGTATCGTTGACCACGTGTGGGTCGAAGTAGGTCGGCACTGAGCACGATGCAAGGACGGCGTCAGATACGCGCACGTTTTGGTCCCTGACGAATTGCCCGTGATATTGCGATTTGAGGACATGCACGCAACCATTACCGATATCGACCGAAGGCAAGACGAGTGGAACGACAATGTCACCTAGAGTCTTGTCGTGGAACACGTCATCTAGTAAATCCTTAAGTGTTTTGCTCGAATATCTGCTTGTGAATAGCTTGAGGATGTCAAAACGAGACCAAGCTCGCGGCCTAAAGATCGCCTTGCCGTGAGTCTTGTAGAATTCGGTCAGGTCTGCCGCTGAAACTCCCGTGGCCAGTCCGGCCGTCAGAATCGAACCTGTACTGGTTCCGGCCAGTAGGCCAAATTGACGTCCCCAATCGATTTGCCAAGCCTCTTCCATTTTCTTGAGAAGGTGAGCCGCGAAGAGGCCACGGAACCCACCACCGTCGACAGAGAGAATGTGGAACGGCTCGCTCACAAATTCAGCTCCTTTACGTAGATGCCCAGCATGGCCTCGAATATGGAGATCTCGGAGGGAAGATCCTCGATCTGGCAGCGGACTGCTGACAAGGTGAAGTCGCCAGTGGCTCACCAAAGGCCCACCTTGTATTGTTGTTTCTCGTCATGTAAAATATGACGTCATCGTCAACAGCGAGGACAAAAAACAGCCGCCACGTAAAATACGATATCGTCATAAATAATTATACCATATCGTCATGAAAAAACCAACCAATCCATCCGAAGCCTTTCCTGCACGCCTCCGGACCGCTCGGGAAAAACGTGAACTCAGCCAGGGGGACCTAGCCAATCGCGCCCGGCTTCAGGCATCCGCCATTTCCCACTTCGAGACGGCAACCCGCAAGCCGTCCTTCGACAACCTGCGGAGGCTGGCCGACGCCCTCGACGTGACCACTGACTATCTTCTCGGCCGTGTGACCGACGACCAGGCCCTTGCCGGCGCGGACAAGCTGCACCGTGATCTTGATCGCCTGACCGCCGCCGACCGCGACATCGCTGAGAGTTTTCTGAATATGCTCGCCAACAAGGCCACAGATCGGACAAAGAAGGGGGGTAAATGACCAAGACCGACCCTTACTGGTCAGCCACGATCACTGCAGAGAAAGTCGTCAAAGAGCGGGCCATCTCCGCGCTTCCTGTAGACCCTATAGCACTCGCACAGGATCTCGGCATTGAGGTTATGGCCAAGCCCGCCAGTGCCCAAGGTGTCTCTGGCATGCTGTTGCGCAGCGGCAATGCCTTCGGGATCGCTTACGCGACCCACATCGACAGCATCGGATTCCAAAACTTCAGCGTCGCTCACGAACTCGGGCACTACTTCCTCCCCGGCCACATCGACGCAGTTTTCTCCAATGGTGACGTCCATGAATCCCACGCTGGCTTTGCCTCGGGCGACCGGTACGAGATGGAGGCCGACCATTTCGCAGCCGCCCTGCTGATGCCTCGCGATCTCTTTACCGACGCCATGCACAGCGCGGGCGACGGACTTCCAGCCATCGAAAAACTCGCGGCGCAGTGTCATACTTCACTCACCGCCACGGCAATCCGCTACACGCGATGCACGCGCGACCTTGTGGCCATCGTCCTCAGCACCGGCAACGAAATCAATTATTGCTTCATGTCGAACGCCCTTAAGGAAGCGAAGGGGCTCAGCTGGATTCGCAAGGGCGAACCGCTCTCTACGGCCACGACGACGTTTTCCTTCAACCAAGACCCTGAGCGGGTCCGTCGCGCCGACCGCGCCGAAGATGCCGCCAACATTCGCGATTGGTTCGACGGCGACCGCAGCGTGTCCATCACCGAGCAGGTGATCGGCCTAGGCAACTACGGCAAGACACTCACGGTGCTCACCGCGCTCGATATCGAAGAGCAGATCGAAGAGATCGAGGAGGATGAGGCCTTGGTTGAATCGTGGAGACCAAGATTTCGGCGCTGAAAATTGATCCGCAGGTTTCGATTTTTCGAACACCGGGACCTGCAAGAGAATTCATGAGACCGTCATCGATTCGAACTGCAAAACACGGTGCTTCCGCTATTAAGTGTTGGTGAGATGAACGCTAAGACTCTACGGTGCATTAAATTACAGCCAAAATAGTGCTCACGACCTTCGCTGCGCGCTAAATGGAGCGTAAGCGCCTTTTTTTGCAAAGGGATGCGTACACATCACCAACAGAAAACAGCGCAAGCACCTGATTCCGGTGACGGCGCAAGAGATGGCGCCTTCACGGGGAACTGGAAGCAGACGAGACAGGAAGACCTGACTGGAAACTCTGCATGAAGACAAGACTCACGCCGCACTACATCTCGCTGGTGTACGAGGCGTGCCTCAAGTCGTTTTGGAGACGCAAGGCTCTGGCCAAGTTCCTGCGGCAATGTGGTGTATCGGAGCGATTTCTCCAGAGCTGGGATCCCGATGAGTCAAAGCGAGATGTGCTTGACAGGCTGTTTTTAAAGCTTCCGAAGAGCGACAACGGGCGTTCGGCCTTGTTGAAGATGGCTGGCTTTCTGATGGAGCAGGAGTCCTTTCCAGATCTTAAGAACTGGGAGAATTCGGCTGCCAAGCTCAAGGAGGCCCACGATGCCGTCTCGCAACTGCGGCGCTATCACTCGAAGCAGCAGGAGGATATTCAATCGGAGGAGAGCAAGGGCGAGGCGCGGAAGAGGTTCGCCGAGCAACAGCGTCAGGCAACCCAGTCCCAGCAGACTCTCCGCGACCTCAATGACAGACTGAACGCTCTTGCGCAGTCACTGGGCGAACAGAAGGCCGGTTACGACTTTCAGGAATGGTTCTACGTGTTGCTGGACTTCTCCGAAATCTCGAACCGGAGGCCCTACGTCCACAAGGGCCGCCAGATCGACGGATCGCTGACCGTCTCTGGGACAACCTACCTCGTGGAGCTGAAGTTCACGGCGGGACCGGCTGATGCAACCGACATCGATTCGTTCTACAAGAAGATCACAACCAAAGCCGACAACACAATGGGGGTGATGGTCTCGATCTCCGGCTATTCATCAGTGGCTAAACAGGAAGCTTCCGGCGAGCGTACACCGATGCTGCTGCTGGACTACAGTCATTTGTATATGGTTCTGGGCGGCATCATGGGACTTGGCGACCTTGTTGACCGGGTTCGTCGACACGCGTCCCAAACGGGAGAGGCGTATCTGGCTGCCGATGATTTTGGTGGCTGACGGCACTAGGTGCTTCCTCCATCAAGTGATGGCGATTCATTCCTGTGCGACGCCAAGTACCAGAGCCACCGCAGTACGCTGCCACATCGGCCGGCCAGTGGCCGTTGCGATTTCCCATCCAGTTTCTAGCAATAGGTGGCCCAGAATGGCGGCGGCCTCGAAATCAAGTGGTTGGCTCAGATCGTCCTGGGGTGAATGGTAGCGTGTGGTCATGTATGCTTTCTGAAGCTGGCGGCCGTCGAGGTCGTTTCGTCCGGTTGCTGTGCCAGCGATGACCCAGAGCGCGGGGACACCGGCTCGCGCGAACGGAAAGTGGTCACTGCCGAGCAGTGGCAGCGAGGGCTCCGCCGCGATGCCAAGACCGACACGGTCCGCTGCCGCACGCACCGCCGCTCCCATACTAGAATCCGCGCTACCCATAGCATTGACATCGAGCAGGGGATGCGCCATCAGGGTGGCTCCGTCGATGTTGATGGCCGCGACGATGTTCTCCACGGGGATGGGGCCCCGCCGTACGAAGTAGTCCGCCCGATCAGTCCAGGTTCCTCGGCGGTCGTGGCAAGGAAGAGCAGGGAACGACCCGAGTTGGGCGGGTGAGTCGCGAAGGCTTGCGCGATGGCGAGCATCGTGGCGACTCCGGAAGCATTGTCGACCGCACCGTTGTAGATGGCATCCCCGCCGACTGGGGGGCCGATGCCCACATGATCAAGATGCGCCGTGTAGACGACGAACTCGTCACGCCTTGGGCCGGACCCTGGAAGAATCCCAATCACATTGCGAGTTGGCAGGTCCTCGTGTTGCGTACGAAGCCTGAACTCGGCTGTGACCACGCTGGTCTCTTGTGTCGTGGCGGTGCTCGGCCCGACGGACGGGAAGCCTGCAAGCGCTAGCAACTTTGCTGTTCCCGAGGGGCTCAGAGTCCCAGTGACGCCAAGTCGAGCCGCACCCGAGGTGCCGTCAGTATCGATCCAGTGATAGGAACCATCCTCTGCGGCTGCCCGTCGCGTGGACCACGAGCGAGGCTCGTCTTCGTCGGTCACCATGAGTGTCAGCGCACCCTGAGCTCCGCTCACGGCGGCCGTTCGCCACCGTTCATCTGTGTAGAGGAAGAGCGGTCTGACGGATTCGGAGAGATCGGCGGGGACGTCGTCGATGTAGGCCACCACCTTGTCGATGGCGTTCAGGCCGTCGTAGTCATCGCGCATGGTGTCGGCTTGTACACCTGATCCCACGAAGACGATCTCGCGTGTGAGCGCCACGTCGCCTTGCTCCGGGTGGCCATTCAGAAAGAACTCTGCGGGTTCGAGTTCGAGCTGCTGTTCGCCAACTGACAAGTTGAGTTCACGTGCCCCGGGTACGGCCCGTCGCAACGTCATCTCCTGGTAGAAATCTTTATCGAATGCTCTCAGCCCAATCGCTCGGTACTGAGCAGCAACGTACTCGGCGGCGACATCGAAGCCTCGGTGACCTGCTTCACGACCTTCCAGTAGGTCGTCAGCGAGGAACTCCATGTGGGCGCGGATAGTCGAGGCGAGGACCAGCCCTTCCGGCGCCGTCTGCTGTTGGCATCCCGTTAGGAGACACACCGCAAGGGCTAGCACCCTCCACTGCTTGACTCTGACGGGCAACCGAGAGCCGCGTGATAGGCAGCAGTTGGCGTGCACGGCACCACTCATCCCAGAAGTCTACCTGTAGCGACCGTGACACGTCGGATTTGAGCAACGACTCCCGTGGGTGGAGCCGTCGTGTCCGAAAACACAAACGGACTCGAGACCGTTGCGCCGGGACGTTTCGCATCGGTCAGGCGCAAGCGACCCTGGAGCTGATTTCGAAGAATTCGATTCCCAGCCACAAGATAGCCGTTGCGCAGGAGCAATTTCTCATCCACGGATCCTGAGATGTAGCCCAGCATGGTCTTCCAGTCCATCGCGACTCCTTCCGCTGAACTGGAATACGTATCTGACCGCGATGGCGGGTTCAAGCGGGTGTGCATCGTCAAAACGGTATTGTCAAGTTGCCGTTGATCGAGCGAACCTATCGCGTCGAACTGACTTCCTTTGCTCTCGTCAGGCGGCACACGTTACCTCGTGCCAGACGATGAAAGCGCGGTCTCGCAGCTCCCGATGATGATGCGCTTGCAACAAATGCCGTCCGACGCGAAAGAGGTTTTGCACCAGTCCATGCACGGTCAAGAATCGTTGCGCCTGTCCCGGAGCTTTAAACTTCCGCATCTGTCGTTCCCGTCCTGTGCCAAAACTCGGCCCTTTTGAAATAGGCCATAAATCAGCAGCTTAGAGTCTGTGTTTGCGCCCGGGCCAAGGGCCGCAGGCTTTACAATCGTCTGTCCCGAGGGTGTTATCTTCAGATCCATGATGACGTACCACGCGCAATTCCTACTGCTCGTTGTGGCTGGCTGGGTCAACCGCCAGCAGCAGGATGTGATCGACTACCTGCAAGAGGAGAACCGTGTGCTCCGAACCGGGCTTCGGGGCAAGCGTCTCAAGCTCTCTGACGACGACCGGCGTAGGCTCGCCGTCAAGGCCCAGGCTTTGGGCCGCGAGGCGCTGGCCCAGATTGCGTCCGTTGCCACACCCGCTACGCTTCTGCGCTGGTACCGCTGCCTCATCGCAGCCAAGTACGATGGCAGCAAGAACCGGAGCCCAGGCCGACCTCCGACGGCGAAGGATATCCGTGAGCTCATTGTACGCGTGGCGCGAGAGAACCCGACGTGGGGATATACGCGCCTGCAGGGCGCACTCAAGAACCTCGGACATGAACTCGGACGCAACACCATCAAGAGGCTTCTCGCCGAGCACGGTATCGCGCCGGCCCCGGAGCGGGGCAAGAGCATGTCGTGGAGCACTTTCCTCAAGGCTCATTGGGGCGCTATCGCTGCGACAGACCTGTTCACCGTCGAGGTTGTGAACCCGTTCGGGCTCGTCCGCTACCATATCCTGTTTGTCATCGATATCGCCACTCGCTGCGTGTGCATCGGTGGGATAACGTCGGACCCCAACGGGGAGTGGATGAAGCAGGTGGCAAGAAACCTCACTGACATGTGGGATGGTTTCCTCCTTGGCAAGCGGTACCTCATCCACGACCGGGACCCGCTATTCACCGAGGCGGTACGTGGGCTGTTGAGAGATTCAGGCGTGAAGCCCCTGCGCCTTCCCGCCAATAGTCCGAATCTGAACGCATACGCGGAAAGATTCGTTCTTTCCATACGTCGAGAGTGTCTCGACCGCTTCGTACCTCTCAATGAGCGACACCTGCGGACAGCGATAACCGAATACGTAGTGCACTATCACACAGAACGGAACCACCAAGGTCTCGGCAACGAGCTCCTCACACCTCTGCCGGCAAGCGCGAATGACGCTGGCCCCATCGTGTCGCGAGAGCGACTTGGGGGCATTCTCAACTACTACTGCCGTGCCGCGTAGATGGTTTGCTGGCGACGGTAGCCCCTCGGTGCGCGCGACCGGCGTAGCGTGGAAACAGCTTCAAGCACACGTTTCGATATTCGCTCTCGACTAGGTGGTCATCTGCATGGTGACGACCCGCCCGCCGAAGACGATTGTAAAGCCCACGGCCCTTGGCCCGGTCGCAAACCCAGACACTAAGTTGCTGATTTATGGCCTATTTCAAAAGGGTCGAGTTTTGGCACAGGACGGGGTCCCCAGTTCCGTGAGCGAGGATGTCCTCGTCGGGCACCTCAAGAACGGGGAAGCCGGGCTGTACCTTCTATTTATTCATCCGCCCGCCCCGAACTTGATGGATGTGTCCCGAGGTCCGTGGAAAAAGAACAGCGCCCTCCACTCCGTCATCAGGGTATCAGATCAGGCGGCAACCTGCGCGTGTTCGAGAACCTCGCTCAGAAGGTTGGTAGCCGTCGATGGGTCGTAGTTGAATCTGGCCAGAGGCGATAAGCCCAAACAGCAAAGCGACCGCGGACTCCTCGCTGGAGAACGACGCTTGGTTTTTCGTCCCGCGTCGAAACTCGCGGTTGAGATTCTCCAGAGCATTGGTCGTGCGAATCGATTTCCACATGGCAAGAGGGAATTCGTAGAAGGTCAGCAGCTGATTGCCGGCCTTCTCTAGGCTTCGGACGACGGCCGGCGCGAGAGGCGTCCACTTGGCGACGAGTTCGTCATAGGCTTTGCGAGCATCAACCCCGTTTTTGGCGTAGACGATCCGGTTGTAGTCACGCCGGAGCTCACGGCGTGCGTGCGCGGGGCAATGTTCGAGCAAGTTGGCGCGCTTGTGCTCGGTACATCGCTGCAACCGGCACCCCGGCCACTTCTCAAGCGCTTTCGTCAGCCTGTGCTCCGCAAAAAGTCGATCCAGCATTGATTGCCCGTTTTAGACGTGCCATGGTCGGCTGCTTCTGGCCGATCTTCTTTTTTGCAGATCACCTCCCTGGGAGGGTGACGTTGCGGCCGGCGATTCGGGTTCCCCGTACGCGCAGGGAAACACCGTCCAGAAACGAGATGCCACGCTCCCTGGGCGAAGACCTGGATCCGGGTCCTGGGCAAAGATGGAAATAAAGGAGGCCAGGGCCGCACCTGGACTAGAACATGCTAGGCCTGCTACGCCGCGGTAGCCCCGGCCTCGATTCTGGGCCTCTCGGGTTGCCTCTTTTCCCGCCGCCCGCATAGCCCGGTCAGCGCCTACTCCCTTATTTCGCGCAAACTTGGCACTCGAAAATCGAGACTAGAGACGAAAACCGAAAATGAGTCCCTTTCAGCCCTTCTAGCGCGTCTCTGGTGCCACTTATTCCTGCAAAACCCCGCCAATCGCGCGGAAAATCTCACGCGTCTCTGCAGTGCCACAATTGGCCAGACTGGGTGGCGGATGGTGCAGTCTGGTGCTATCCGGTCTCGGCTGGAAACCCCGAAACGCAGGTCGGAACCTGCCTCATGGCCCACACGGGGGAGTTTTGCGACTTTTGCGACCAGATCGATTGGTCCGAAGCCGTAGGTTCCATAATATATATTGATCTAATTAACCGATCTATCTTTGAAATAATGTCCCTTTGGAGTTTTTCTATACGATCTGTTCGATTGGACCAAGCAGCGCGAGGTAGATCCGTGCTTCCAAGCGCGCCGACGAAGCCGCGCCACGTAGCGATGTAGGTCAGGTCCGAGACCCAGAGCTCGTTCGGGCGTGTGGCGTTGAAGCCCCCCTGTGCAGCGAGGGTCTCGCGAAACGCCCGGCTCCGCTTGTCATCGACTTCGATCTCGATCAGAAACTCTGTCTCAGGCAGACCGGCACTGGGTGTGCCTAATACGGCCATCGAGAACTGAAGCACGGCGTTCTGCGGTACCTTTAGCGGGGACACCCACCTCGATCCGTCCAACGCTGTTCGAGACTTTCCTTCCAACACCACTTCCCTGGAAGGCTGAGAAGGAGCGAGAAGGGAAACAGAGCGCGCTCTCGGTAAGTCGCTGCAAGCCCCTCCGGATGCTAGCAGCATCACCAAAACTCGGCCCTTTTGAAATAGACCATAAATCAGCAGCTTAGTGTCTGTGTTTGAGGTTCTTGAGTGCGCCCCGCAGGCGCGTATATCCCCACATCGGGTTCTCCTGCGCCACGCGTACAATGAGCTCACGGATGTTCTTCGTCGTCGGAGGTCGGCCTGGGCTCCGGTTCTTGCTGCCATCGTACTTGGCTGCGATGAGGTAGCGGTACCAGCGCAGACTGGAAGACCGTCCGAGCTACACTCCCACCATGGCCTTCGAGAGTACTTTCGAGTGAACGAACGATTTCGGTCACTCCCCGATGACCTCCGCCCACGCGGGCGGTGCCATTGCTGTCAAGTTGAGGCATTCAGGGCCGGTCCGACCCAAAGATGTTGGCAACGCGGTACGCCGAGCCCGTCGTGTCCAAAAATACAAACGCACTCAAGACCCGCGTGCCGGGACGAACGGATGGTCTGGAGGAGAGTTCTGCTCGGCATTGCCTATCGCAGAGTCAGTGCCGCGGCGGCTGGTTTCCGCGAATTTCGAGAACGCCTCAAGGTTTCGAGATTTCGGCCCCGTTCGAATTTTCGGACACGACGCGCGAGGGGAATCACCGAGTCTCGCCTGCGGTCCCGTGCTCCAGCCAAGGGAAGTAATAGAGAGCCTCCGCCACTTGATTGGCGAGCTCCGGGCCGGTGATCTGCTGGAGCATAGTGAGCGTAGCATCGTAGGTTGTCACTCCACCGATGGAACTGACGAGGTTCCCATCCACCACGATGTGCTTGCCATCGATGACTTTCGCCTTTGGGAACTTCTTCTGGAGGTCGGCGTTCCCGCCGATGTAAGTGGTGACCCGCCGACCGTCGAGTAAGCCCGCCTCACCTAGTAAAAACGCCCCCGCGCAGTTGCTTGCAAGGTAAGAAGCCTTGGCCCCTTGCTGTCTGATGAACCCCACCACCTCCTGGTTGGCCATGAGCCCCTCGACATCAAGCGAACTGGGTACGACGAGAATGTCCAGGTCGGGGCTGTTCGCAAAGTCGACATCCGGCTGGAGCCGGAGGCCCTCCTCGCTGGTGACCGTCTTCTTATCTGCCGCCACCGTCATCACCTCGAATTTGAGCGTGCCCTTCGATGAGGCCTTGGCAAAAACCTCCAGAGGCGCCGACACCTCGCTGGTGAGGAAACCAGCGAAAACCAAGACGCCGACTCGCATCTGGCCTTCGCCAGCTGGTGGGGGAGGCGCGGCTATAGTCGCCGTTACCAGAAAAAGTGAAGCCGAAATCGCCGTAAAAAAACGCATGTTTTTCACCCCTATCGCGCCAGCATAATCAGTTCGGTTCCGTCCGGCAAGATTTGTCCGACGCCGAGCAGCCGTCACACCAGGGCCAGACTGCCTTCGTCCACTTCCCGCCCTGTGCCAAAACTCGGCTCGTTTGAAATAGACCACAATCTATACCCAGACATCACACGGTGGAAATCTATCAATAACAGAGCAGAATACGAACGCAGGCACCCCGTCCTGTGCCAAAACTCGGTCCTTATCTCATCCAGTCGTTTCGCAGCGCCCAAACCGGTGTGACCCGCAAAAAAGAAGATTGCGTACCGCTGGATCGACTTTTTGCGGAGCACAGCTTACCAACATAATCGTGTGGCTACGGAATCCGCACGGAGCTGGAGGCCACGAGCCACATCAATCGGCATCTGAGTAACGCCGCTTCCGGGACATCGCCCGGCGTGAGAACCACTTCCGGCTACTCGTGACACTTCCCTTCAATGGACGGTGGGCTTGCCCACGGCGATAGTGGAAAGGGTCTGTTGGCGGGCGCGCTTGCAGGCAAGCATCACCGCGTGCAGTTCTTTCTCTGCGATGTGTGAGAGCTCCCCAACGTCCTCGAGAATTCCGCTCAGGTCCCCCTCTGACGCCGGTAACGCCGACTCTCTCTCCAGGAGATCGATGATACCGCGGATCATGGCACGGATCTGGCCGAGGTTGTCCAGAGCCTCGTTGGCCCATTCGGGCAGATCCATGAGCTCCGCGTCACCGAACAGTCCGTCGATGAAGCCTTCAAGCTCCTCGGTGCGGGTCCGGCACAGGCGGCGAATGTCATCCGTATCCGGCTTAGCCTCCATCCGCGTCAAACGGAACGGCTTGGTTGCCGATTGATGCCTTGCCAGTTCGTTCCAAAGCTCCATCAAGGACTCGAATAGCTCATTGGCTGCGCCGACATTGTCGAACTCCGGCAGCTCACCTTCCCAACAGCTCTCAATGGCCCGGAGGGGCGATGCGTCGAGCTTGGGCATCGCGATGTTGCCGAGGAGTCGTGTGCGGACGACATGGAATGACGTCGGACACGCATAACGCTCCAATACAGCGCGAACTGCCTTGTCGCCAGAGTATCGGAGGGAATGTTTCTTCATGCTTGATCCGATGTTCTCACAATTGACCTGCTTGATCGAATCCGCTCCCTGGATGAAGTGGTTGTCCGTCAGTAAATTCCCCGTCCTGTGCCAAAACTCGGCCCTCTTGAAATAGCCGATAAATCAGCAGCTTAGCGTCTGTGTTTTGCGACGGTGCCAAGGGCTGTGGGCTTTACAATCGTCTGGCCCGAGGGTGTTATCTTCGGATCCATCATGACGTACCATGTGCAAATCCTACTGTTGGTCAGGCAGCCGTTGTTCGATCGGGCAGCCCTGCTGCTCACACAGACCTCATGGGTGCTTCCGCCATTAAGTGTTGGTAAAATGACGTTAAGACTTTACGGTGCATTAAATTACAGCCGTGGTCTTTCAAAAGGGCCGAGTTTTGGCACAGGACGGGATATCCGCCGAGTTGGAGAGGGTCATTGCTTACTTAGATGCCGTGACACTACAAGCGCTCACCGTAGACTTGATCGGCTTCGGCGTCTACGAAGTGAACGGTACAGAAGTCGCGCTGCCTCAACGCATCTCACCCGACCCTGGCGCGATACCAAGTTCTACGATGACCGCAACAGCTAGACACGCACCCAAAGGCGTCTTGTCAGACGGACCAGATGCATTCATCGATTCATTAGACGAAATCTTAGGCGAAGACCGAGAGATGCTCGATCAACTCGTGGATTGGGCGAGGGAGGTAGCCGCTATGCCGAGCGTGAGCCTGTTCACGTATACAAGCGTGAACCATCGCAGGTTCACTCTCCTACCGAGAATCATGACAGAGAAAGCCGGGCTTGTAACGATCTGGAACGACAACAGCAAACCGTATCTTTCGGTCTGGCGCTCGGTGTTCGAGAGGCGAGCTCCTGAATCGATCGAGGCAGTCGAACGAACTCTTGGTACAAGTATCGGCCAGGGGAACACGGTTGCAAGCATTACTCCCGAATTGCTCATCGCCTTAACTGCGGCTTACAGAGAGGCAACCGGAATCTGACCGGACCCCTGTGCTCCGCAAAAAGTCGATCCAGCGGATGACCGGCTGAGTTTTTGCACCATACGCCATACCCGCAGCCTTCGCGTGGGACGGTCAACGAAGGTTCAGCCGATATCCTTCAGCTTGGGCTGGGCGGCCCGGCGTATCTCTCTAGCAGCGACGGCCGCGCGCTCAGCCATGAATTGGCCAATCTGAACTACACTCACGTTCTTCGTCGCCTTGTTGATCAGAATACTCGTGGATAGTCCAACCAACAAAGCCACACCCGCCGGGCCGCCGGCTATGCGCACGTATTTCACGCGCAGCCGTTAGTCGTGGTATACAGCCGACGCTGCAATATCCAACAGTGCTGCTTTCACTTCTTCCATCCGCCTCCTGGCAAGGGCATCGATAGAATTGAGCTTTACATACTCCGTCAAATACAACAGTTCGGCATGAAGTTGGAGTGCCTTCATATTTAAGAGAGCGTTCGGTGAACCAAGGTTGTGATGCTCCCAGTTCCGTAGCTCGAACGGATTCTCGTAATACGGCACCGATTCCAAGGGTGTTAGATCATAGTCAAGTCTATGAAGCAATTCCTTCAGATCTCGGGGTGCAGCTTCGTCCGACAATTTATAGTGCTCAAGCAGTGTTTCGATTTTTTTGAGTTGAGTATGAGTGTCCCGGAATACCTCGACCCCAGTGGCCGCTGGCTCTACATCGACGGCAAGATCCTGTGCTGGGTGCTCTTCCTGACTTCCGGCCAAGACAGACCAATACGACTCCATCTCTCGCTTCACTTGGGAGACAACCGAAGCGTCGGGCCGAAAAACACGCTCCCGCACCACCGATTCATGTTCGACCTTCATTTGGCGAAGCCGTTCAACGGTGTAGGTACTGACATCCGAGTCAATGCGGCGATGGTGAGCGTGGCAAAGAATAATGAGGTTGTCGTGACCTCGCCGTTCTTCGTCTATCGTGTTTGGATTGTAGCGGGGCCCACGAGGCTCCGCGGCTTCTATATGGCAGATTTCGGCGACGTAGAGGTTGTCGTCGGTCACCAACTCGTGGGTACACCCAGGAAAGGCACAGACATTGCCAGACTTGGCAAACAGAAACCTAATTGTTTCGGTCTTGGGAGACTGTCGAGACATGAGACTTGCGTGGTTCCCCTACTCCTTGACGTGGACGTCGACCTGGGACGGACTTGGTGGTGGCCACCATCACGGTATTGTCAAGTTGACGTTGAGCGAGCGAACCTATCGCGTCGAGCTGACTTCCTTTGCTCTCGTCATGCGGCACGGTCAAGAATCGTTGCGCCTGTCCCGGAGTCTTAAACTTCCGCATCTGTCGTTCCCGTTGTCGCGTCGGCTCGTGCGAGACTTCGGCTAGGTTGTTTCTGTACTGGTCAGTGTCGTGGACGACGGACGGCATGACCTCGCGGTGAGCGGCGCTGTAGCTTCTCAGCTTGTCGGTGACCAGCCGCCAGGGCGGGCGGCCTTGCCCCTTCAACAGCTTGCGGAAGAATCGTTTGGCGGCTTTCTGATCACGGCGAGGCTGGACGAGGATATCAATCACATCACCATCTTGGTCTACCGCGCGCCAGAGGTATTGGCGTTCGCCTTGTATCTTTATGAAGACCTCGTCCAGGTGCCACGTGTCACCAAGACGACCTTGCCGACGCTTCAGTCGCCGAGCGTATGCCGGCCCGAACTTGATGCACCAAAGTCGGACCGCTTCGTAAGAAACCGTGATGCCTCGCTGAGCGAGCAGCTCTTCTACGTTTCGAAAGCTCACGCAGAATCGGTGGTAGAGCCAGACGGCGTGGCTGATGATTTCCGGTGGAAATCGATAGCCGTGGTAGCTTGGCGCATCGGTCTTCATTGGCCCATTCTGTCAGTCACCAGCTCAATTTGACAATACCGGCACAGCCATTATTTCCTCCCGCTCACATTGACTTCGACGATGGTCATGGTGTCATTGCCGAAGATGTCCACAACCTTGACGGCCAGCTTGCGCCGCCCCGGTGTGCATTCGTGAAAGACGCTGGTCAGTTCCAGCGAACGGTCTTTCTTGGTGCGGAAGGATTGCCATTCGTTCTCGAAGATGTAATCCCCCGTCCAGACTTCCTCATATTCCAGTAGCTCTAGCTGTTCGAGCTGCCCCATCCCAGGAATCTGAACTTGTTTTATCTTGTCACGCGGAATGCGGACGATCTCTCGCTTGCTCTCAAAATCGAAATCCACCGCCCAATAGTCAATCCAGTCTGTCCATTTTTTGGTGAGCCGTTCGCGTTTGACGATGCCCTTCGCGTCCTTGCTAACCTTGACGACCTGCCCCTTTTCCGCCACGATCTTGCTGCCCTTGTTCTTGAGCGTAGCCTCCACGCTGGCGATGGAGTCCTGCGAATAGAAAACCGAAAAGTCGGTCAGTTCCACCGCTACGCTGTTCTTCTTGACGTGCGGCTTGACCTCGATAGCCGCCACGTCGTGGAAGACCACTTGGTTCTTTTCCACCGCCCGCTTGTCGAACACCTCGGCGGGGATGTACTTGGGAGCGATGTCAATGCCCTTGGCGCGGGCTTCGTCCAGCACGTTAGGGAACAGCCCCATTTCAAACTCAAAGCCCAGAATGTCCACGCGGGTGATGTGCTTCTTGCGGCATTCCAGGATCACCTCTTCCACAAACAGGCGCGTCACCGGCAGGTTGACCGGTCCCACCGCCACCAGCCGTCCGGCCTTCTTGCCGTGGAAGGTCTGGAAGCCGTCGGTCTTTTCGGCGCGGTAGGCACGCAGGATCAGGTCCACGAAAGCAGCTTCCTTTTCTTCCAGTTGCTTTTGCTGTTCCGCCTCGCGCAGGTTTGGATTCATGCCGATGTAATGCTGGCGCTCGTACTTGCCCAGGTTGAGGATTTCAAAGGCGCGGTAGTCTTTGCCTACAGCCTTCAACTGCCGTTGCACGCCGATCATGCGCTTTCGAGTGGTGTGGATGGCGAACTTGCCCAGGTCGCTGACGATCCACTTGCGGCCCAGCTTTTCCGCCACTGCCGCCGTGGTGCCGCTCCCGCAGAAGAAGTCGGCAACCAAATCGCCTTCGTTGGACGATGCTTTAATGATGCGTTCGAGTAGAGTTTCGGGTTTCTGGGTAGGGTAATCCAATCTTTCCTTCGCGACCTGATTCACCGGATTGATGTCATCCCAAATATCGCCAACTCGTGTACCCTCCGTGTCATCGAAAAACCGCTTTACATACGGAACGCCCTGCTTAGAAAAAACAATAAGTCCTTTCTCCATTCCCTCGTTAAGTCGCTCTTGCGACCAAATCCAATGTTTTCCTGGCGGCGGTTCTAGAATCTTCCCTCCAAAGTCTCTTGCTGGCCCTGAACCATTTTGTGTGAAGTCAGCAAGATTGTATCGTCGACCCGTTTCTGGATCCGCATGACGATAATGAGTTTCTAAGAGCTTCTCATCCTTTGGAACGAATTGTGGGATGAAGACAGGGGATTCTGAAACCGAATAGATGAATATACTGTCCTTTATATTTGAGAAATGATTGCTCTGTGACTTGGGAGAACGTAGTTTTTTCCATGTAATTTCAGCTATGAATCGTCCAAACACTTCATCCATCACTTGCCTGATAAGTGAGCTGACCCGCCAATCACAATGCACATAAATACTGCCATCCTCAGCCAGCAAATCGTGCATTGGTGCCAGTCGCTCGTAGATCATGGCGATGAAGGAATCCGCGCCCCTGCCCCAGGTATCACGGTAGGCGATCTCTTCCAAGATGTTGGGTTTTTTGGTGAATGTTTCGTCCCCGATCTCGATGTCCATTGAAAAATCCGCACCCACGTCAAACGGCGGGTCGATGTATATCAGCTTGAGGCCGCCCTGCTTTTCGATCTCCTCGCGCAACGGCCCGTTCTTTAGAGATGACAGGATCAGCTTGTTGTCGCCCCAGATGAGCTTGTTCGTCCAGCCCTTGAGCTGGCGGCCCCGCGCATCAGTTGCGAACAGGTCCGCTTGCAGCGCCGCCTCTTCCGGCTTCTCGGCGCGCGGCTCGTCCACCTGCTCGATCACCTGGAAAGGCAAAACGATATTGCAGACCTCGCTGGTCTTGCCGTTCCAGACCAGTTCCACCTCGCGCTTGTCCTCAAACAGCAGAAAGCGATACTTATCCGGCAGGGGCTTATCAGCTTCGATAAAGCGGATGATCTCTTGTTGTTCCTGCTCAGTCAGTCGGGTCATACAGGGGTCTCTCCTTCATTGGTAAAAATTGCACCTTAAGGCGCTAAGGTCTCTTGACGTAGCAAACGGATAACTACGGTGCGACTGATCCCGTCCTGTGCCAAAACTCGGCCCTTTTGAAATAGGCTATAAATCAGCAACTTTAGTGTCTGTGTTTGCAACCGGGCCGTGGGCGTCGTGTCCAAAAATACAAACGCGTTGTCAAGCCCTTGATGGTTGCGCTCGGTATTGTCAAGTTGAGGCTGGCGGCCGTTTCCGATGCCCAGCATGGCGTGCTCACGACGGGCTCGAGCCCAGTATCTTGGGGATCGATCGACTAGCTTTTCGTCAACTTGACAGTACCTTCCGAAACGTCCCGGCGCGTGGGTCTTGAGTTCGTTTGTATTTTTGGACAGGACGCGGAGCACGCACCCAGACCAGCAACAGATTACACGGGCTCGATGCGGACGATGCGAAGCACATTGGTGGCGTCAGGTGTGCCAAAAGGCACCCCGGCAGTGATGACCACCGTATCGCCCGGCCCGGCGACTTCCTCAAGCGCAGCCGCAGCGACCGCCTTGCGCACCATTTCGTCGAAGTCCCGTACGTCCGCCGTATGCACGCTGTGTACGCCGTAGGTTAGCGACAGACGCCGTGCGGTTGCAAGTTCGGACGTGACGCCCAGAACCGGCTGCTCAGGGCGCTCGCGGGCGGCGCGCAACGTCGTCGACCCGGAGGTCGTGTAGGTTACAATGGCGGCGGCGCCGATGGTGTCGGCCACTTGATGGGCCGCCACCGAGATCGCATCCGCGGAGGTTGCCAGCGGCCGGCGATGGTCGGCGGCCGCAATGTGACGGTGCAGCGGGTCGCGCTCCACCCGTTTAATCACCCGGTCCATGATCTGGACCGTCGCAGTCGGATAGGCGCCGACTGCGGTTTCCGCCGACAGCATCACCGCATCCGCGCCGTCGTACACCGCCGTCGCTATGTCCGAGACCTCGGCGCGCGTCGGCACCGGCGCCTGGACCATGGACTCCAGCATCTGCGTTGCCACGATCACCGGTTTGCCGGCGTCGCGGCAGGTGCGGATGATGGTCTTCTGCGCGATCGGCACTTCCTCCGGAGGCATTTCCACGCCGAGATCGCCACGAGCCACCATCACGGCATCGGCGGCGGCGACAATCTCGTCGATACGGTCGAGCGCAGATGGTTTCTCGACTTTGACCAGAACATGGGCGCGGTCGCCGATCAGCCGGCGCGCCTCGACCACATCCTCCGGGCGCTGCACGAAGGACAGGGCGATCCATTCGCACCCGAGTTCGAGTGCGAATCTCAGATCGACTAGGTCCTTTTCGGTAAGCGGCGAGATCGGCAGCATCACGCCGGGCAGATTGATGCCCTTGCGGTCGCTGAGCCGGCCGCCGACCAGCACCTGCGTCTCTACTTCTGCATTGGATTTCGAGGTCACATTCAGCCGGAGCCGCCCGTCGTCGAGCAGCATTTCGTCGCCAAGCCGGACAGCGGCGAAGATCTCCGGATGCGGCACGGAAACCCGAACGGCGGTGCCGGGCCGGTCCGAACGGTCGAGCATGAAACGCCGTCCCGGCTCAAGCTCGACGCTCCCGCCTTCGAAGACGCCGACGCGAAGCTTGGGTCCCTGCATGTCGGCCATGATACCTATGGGCCTGAGCGCATCCCGTTCCAACTCGCGCACGATCCGATGGCGCCGGGCGTGGTTCTCGGGTTCGCCATGACTGAAATTGAAGCGGAAGACATCGACCCCTGCCTCGAACAGTGCATTGATGGCCGTTGCACTTGAGGTCGCCGGCCCCAGCGTCGCGACGATCTTGGTCCTACGTTTGCGGCGCATCGTCTCCGGTGCTCCGCAAAAACTCGATCCGTCGTTGATTCCGCAGTTTAGACCTGCCAGGATTGGCCGTTTCGCGGCGAGTGGTACGTCATCATGGATCTGAAGATAACACTCTCGGGCCAGACGATTGTAAAGCCCACGGTGCTTGCGCTGTTTACTGTTGGTGATGTGTACGCATCCCTTTGCAAAAAAGGCGCTTACGCTCCATTTAGCGCGCAGCGAAGGTCACGAGCGCTATTTTAGCTGTAACTTAATGCACCGTAAAGTCTTAGCGTCATCTCACCAACATTTGATGGCGGAAGCACCCAATCCGTATCGACTCCACTCGTCACTCGATTACAACAGCCCAATGGTGTTCGAACGGACTCATGATCTCAAAACTGCTCATGCGAGATAATCAACCTGTCCACTTTTCCTGGGCAAGGTCACGTGTAATTTTTACCAATGGAGGAGAGACCCCTGTATGGCCCGACTGACTGAGCAGGAACAACAAGAGAGCATCCGCTTTATCGAAGCTGATAAGCCCCTGCCGGACAAGTATCGCTTTTTGCTGTTTGAGGACAAGCGCGAGGTGGAACTGGTCTGGAACGGCAAGACCAGCGAGGTCTGCAATATCGTTTTGCCTTTCCAGGTGATCGAGCAGGTGGACGAGCCGCGCGCCGAGAAGCCGGAAGAGGCGGCGCTGCAAGCGGACCTGTTCGCAACTGATGCGCGGGGCCGCCAGCTCAAGGGCTGGACGAACAAGCTCATCTGGGGCGACAACAAGCTGATCCTGTCATCTCTAAAGAACGGGCCACTGCGCGAGGAGATCGAAAAGCAGGGCGGCCTCAAGCTGATATACATTGACCCGCCCTTTGACGTGGGCGCGGATTTTTCAATGGACATCGAGATCGGGGACGAAACCTTCACCAAGAAGCCCAACATCCTGGAAGAGATCGCCTACCGAGACACCTGGGGCAGGGGCGCGGATTCCTTCATCGCCATGATCTACGAACGGCTGGCGCTGATGCGCGATTTACTGGCGGAGGATGGGAGTATTTATGTGCATTGTGATTGGAGGATGAACAGTTTCATACGCCTGATGATGGATGAAGTCTTTGGCTCCGAGAATCAACTAAATCAGTTGGTGTGGAAGCGGTCGGCTCCAATCGGGGGCAAGAAAAAATCAAAAATGTTCCCACGGGACCATGATGCAATCATTGCGTACCGAAAAGGAAAAGGGAATATATTCAATAACGTCTATGTGCCGTACAGTGAAGACTACATAGCGAACTTCTTCACAAAATACGATCCAGATGGTCGCAAGTGGGCATCATATCCATTGGGTGATTACTCTGAGAAATCCATCGCCAGGTTGGAGAGTGAAGGACGCATTTACATAACGAAGAATGGGAAAAAGCGACTCAAATTCTATCTCGATGAAACCGAAGGGATTTTGGCTGACGACTTGTGGATGGATATTCGCAATGTCGGCCAAGAGCGTGTCGCCAACATTCGGGGCAAAGAAATGGAACTGATTGGCTACCCCACCCAAAAACCCGAAGCCCTGCTCGAACGCATCATTAAAGCCTCCTCCAACGAAGGTGACTTGGTTGCCGACTTCTTCTGCGGCTCCGGCACTACAGCGGCGGTGGCGGAGAAGCTGGGCCGCAAGTGGATCGTCAGCGACCTGGGCAAGTACGAGCGCCAGCATTACATCGGCATGAATCCAAACCTGCGCGAGGCGGAACAGCAAAAGCAACTGGAAGAAAAGGAAGCTGCTTTCGTGGACCTGATCCTGCGTGCCTACCGCGCCGAAAAGACCGACGGCTTCCAGACCTTCCACGGCAAGAAGGCCGGACGGCTGGTGGCGGTGGGACCGGTCAACCTGCCGGTGACGCGCCTGTTTGTGGAAGAGGTGATCCTGGAATGCCGCAAGAAGCACATCACCCGCGTGGACATTCTGGGCTTTGAGTTTGAAATGGGGCTGTTCCCTAACGTGCTGGACGAAGCCCGCGCCAAGGGCATTGACATCGCTCCCAAGTACATCCCCGCCGAGGTGTTCGACAAGCGGGCGGTGGAAAAGAACCAAGTGGTCTTCCACGACGTGGCGGCTATCGAGGTCAAGCCGCACGTCAAGAAGAACAGCGTAGCGGTGGAACTGACCGACTTTTCGGTTTTCTATTCGCAGGACTCCATCGCCAGCGTGGAGGCTACGCTCAAGAACAAGGGCAGCAAGATCGTGGCGGAAAAGGGGCAGGTCGTGAAGGTGAGCAAAGACGCGAAGGGCATCGTCAAACGCGAACGGCTCACCAAAAAATGGACAGACTGGATTGACTACTGGGCGGTGGATTTCGACTTTGAGAGCAAGCGCGAGATCGTCCGCATTCAGCATGACAAGATGAAACAAGTTCAGATTCCTGGGATGGGGCAGCTCGAACAGCTAGAGCTACTGGAATATGAGGAAGTCTGGACGGGGGATTACATCTTCGAGAACGAATGGCAATCCTTCCGCACCAAGAAAGACCGTTCGCTGGAACTGACCAGCGTCTTTCACGATTGCACACCGGGGCGGCGGAAGCTGGCCGTCAAGGTTGTGGACATCTTCGGCAATGACACCATGATCATCGTCGAAGTCAATGTGAGAGGGAGGGAATAATGGCGCTCCATCCCAACTTCCCCGAATCGCCTTATGCCATCCTCGACCCGTCTATCCGTTGGTTTCCGGCGGCTGAAGCCCTGCGGGAATCCAGCTCCGAAAAGCTGATGCCGCCGCTGGTGCCGCAACTGCGCAAGAAAGTGAAGGAATGGCGGGACAGCGGGTATGTGGGGGCGACCGACACCAGCAAGAGCCTGCTCAACTGGTGGTTCAACACGCCACACCTGCTCCCCCAAACCGACGGGGCTTCACTGGAAACGCTAGCCGAGTTCCAGTATTACTTCGCCCAGCGCGAGGCGCTGGAGACTATCGTCTATCTGTACGACGTGGTGGGCGTGCAGGACAAGTACGACCTGATGCGCTTCGACAGTTCCGGCACGGTCTCTAGCGGCATGTTTGACGAGACTTGGCGACGCTTTGTAGCGAAAATGGCGACCGGCACAGGCAAGACCAAGCTACTAAGCCTGGTACTGGCCTGGAGCTATTTCCACAAGCTGTATGAGCCGGAGTCGGGACTGGCCCGCAACTTCCTGGTGATCGCGCCCAACATTATCGTGCTGGACCGCATCTACAAGGATTTCAACGGTCTGCGCATCTTCTTCGCGGACCCAGTGCTACCGGACAACGGCGTGGACGGGCGCAACTGGCGCGACGATTTTCAACTGACCCTACACCGGCAGGACGAGGTGCGCATCACCCGCTCCGCCGGAAACATTTTCCTGACAAACATCCACCGCGTCTATGCCGGGGACGACATGCCCGCCTCGCCGGATGATGAAGACACGATGAATTACTTCCTGGGCAAGCGGCCTACTGGCGCGACCACTGATTCCAAAGTGGACTTGGGCATGATCGTGCGCGACATTGATGAACTGGTGGTATTGAACGATGAGGCCCACCATATTCACGACCCGCGCATGGCATGGTTCAAATCCATCGAAGACATTCACAACCGCCTGAGACACAAAGGGTCGGCCCTCTCCCTACAAGTGGACGTGACCGCTACGCCCAAGCACAACAACGGCGCGATTTTCGTACAAACCGTCGCCGATTACCCGCTGGTGGAAGCCATCTCGCAAAACGTGGTCAAGCATCCGGTACTGCCCGACGCCGCCAGCCGCGCCAAGTTGACGGAACAAAAGAGCGCCAAGTACACCGAGAAATACGCCGATTATATTCACCTGGGGGTAATCGAGTGGCGCAAGGCGTATGCCGAGCACGAAAAGCTGGGCAAGAAAGCCATCTTGTTCGTGATGACCGATGACACTCGCAACTGCGACGACGTGGCCGGATACCTCGAAAGCCGCTACCCCGATCTGAAAGACGCTGTGTTGGTCATCCACACAAAGAAAAACGGCGAGATTTCCGAATCAACGTCAGGCAAGAACAAAGAAGATTTGGATAAGCTGCGCGGTCAAGCCAACTCGATTGACGGGCTGGACAGCCCCTACAAGGCAATCATCTCGGTGATGGTGCTGAAAGAAGGTTGGGACGTGCGGAACGTCACCACCATAGTAGGGCTGCGAGCGTATTCGGCCCCCAGCAACATCCTGCCGGAACAGACTCTAGGGCGCGGCCTGCGGAAAATGTACCCCGGCGGGCTGGAGGAATATGTCAGCGTGGTCGGCACGGATGCCTTCATGGATTTCGTGGAATCCATTCAGGCGGAAGGCGTGGTTCTGGAACGCAAGCCGATGGGCGAAGGCACCGAGGCAAAGACCCCGCTGGTGGTGGAGATTGACAAGGAAAACGACAAAAAAGACATTGAGGCGCTGGATATTGAAATCCCCGTGCTGACGCCGCGCGTCTATCGGGAATACAAGAACCTGAGCAACCTGAACGTGAGCGCGCTGGGGCATCAGCGTGTGACCTACCTATATTTCAGCGAGGAAGAACAGCGGGAGATCGTCTTCAAGGACATCACTACCGGCGAGGTGACGCATACCACTATCCTCGACACGGCGGGCATTGCCGATTACCGCAGTGTGATCGGCTACTTTGCGCAGACCCTGATGAAGGATTTGCGGCTGGTCAGCGGTTACGATGTACTGTACGGGAAGGTCAAAGCGTTTGTGCAAGAGCAGTTGTTTGACCGTCCAGTGGAACTGGAGACCCCCAACACCCTGCGCAACTTGTCGGAACTAGCCGCTACCAAAACCCTGATCGAAACATTCAAGAAGGCGATCAACGCGCTCACCGTGCAGGACAAAGGCGACGCCGAAATCCGGGACACCATCAAGCTGCGGCAGACACGGCCCTTCGTAGCCAAAGATCAGGGCTACCTTATTCCGAAAAAGAGCGTCTTTAACAAGATCATTGGGGACAGCCGTTTTGAACTGCTGTTTGCCAGCTTCCTGGAAGATTGCAGCGACGTGGTTTCCTACGCCAAGAACTATCTGGCAGTACGCTTCAAACTGGATTACGTGAAAGCTGACGGCGACATCTCCAACTACTACCCGGATTTTATGGTCAAGCTGTCCGCCAAGCGGATTTTCATTGTGGAAACCAAAGGCCGGGAAGATCTTGACGTTCCGCTGAAGATGAAACGGCTACGGCAATGGTGCGAAGACATCAACCGAGCACAGGCGGACGCGGAATACGACTTTGCTTACGTGGACGAGGAGAGCTTTGAGAAATACAAGCCTGCCTCATTCAAACAATTGATCGCAGGCTTCAGGAAATACAAAGGGGAAGTTCTCCCTGCACGGTCCGGGACTGATTGATGTAGTGAACTTGGCGAAGTTTCAAGCCAAGCGGAGATTGGAGGAATTGGAATTTGATCTCGTCTGTGATCTCACGCAGTAGTGCCTCAGCGTGGGCCAGTGCCGCGTTCCCGTCCTGTCCAAAAACACAAACGAACTCAAGACTGGCGCGCCGGGCCGTTTTGATCGTCATCGACCCGTGGCGAGCCTCAGATCTGGGGCGTGTCGAAGGCGATGTCGGCGATTCGGGTTCCCCGCACGCGCAGGGAAAACACCGTCCAGCAACGGGATGCCATGCTCCCGGACGGAGACCTGGATCCAGACCCGGGCCGCACCTGGACCAGAACGTGCTAGGCCAGCTACGCCGCGGTAACCTCAGCCGCGATTCTGAGGAGCTCTTGTCAATAGGTGTGCAAAAAAGTTCAGGCAGCAGCAACCTTCGACGACTCCGTTACCCTGTCTCCATCTTCAAATCGAACGCCCAGGTGATCCCGTCGTGTCCAAAAACACAAACGAACTCAAGACTGGCGCGCCGGGCCGTTTCGATCGTCATCGACTTGTGGCGGGCCCCAGATCTGGGGCGTGTCGGAGGCGATCTCGGCGATTCGGGTTCCCCGTACGCGCAGGGAAAACACCGTTCAGCAACGAGGTGCCACGCTCCCGGGCGGAGACCTGGATCCAGGCCCGGGCCGCACCTGGACCAGAACGTGCTAGCCGGCTACGCCGCGGTAGCCCTGGCCTCGACTCTGGCCTCTCGGGCGGGTACTGTCAAGTTGAGGTCTCGAGCTCGGAGCGGGCCGCTAGATAATGGGGCTCGAGCGTACCGCGTTGCCAACATCTTGGGGTCCGGTCGGCCCCGAATGCCTCAACTTGACAGTACCTCCGTAGCTGATCCTCGTCATCTGAAGTCAGAGTTCCGGTCGCGGCCTCCACGGAGAGCCGTGAAAACTCTGCAAGTTGCCGATGGTATGTATCAAAGAACCTTTGACCCGCACGCACGAAGCGCGCGACAAACTTTCCAGGTGTCTCATAGAAGTGGTTTCTGTTGACAATGGCGTCCAAGGCGTCCTCGTTCTTTTCCAATTCTTCATCGCCTTCGTAAGCGGTGATCATAAATATCGGAAACTCTGCGAGATATCCCCGGATGAACTGCGCCAGTTCATGTCCTGTGTAGTCGGCACCGTCACCCTCTTCGTTCAGCCGCTCATCTACGACGAGAACTGCCACGGACTCCGCGGTGATCCACGCAAGATAGTCACCGAGCGAGGGAAGCGGGGAGAGTGCTTGTATTTCCCATCCCTTCGGACCCTCTAGCTCGACGTTATGGACAATGGTCTTCCGAACGTCATTCCGGTCGTCAACGAAAGCTAGTGTTGGCATGGCCTAACCTAGGGGAATCCAAATGACGAAACGTGCACCGTATAATTTCGAATCCTTTTCGACGCTCCGCTTCCCTTGATGCTCATCCACGATTGATTGAACGATCGTCAATCCCAATCCTGTTCCTCCCCCGCCGATGTTACTCTTCCCGACCTTCGTTGAGAATAGGGCGTCCCAGATCCGATCTCGGTAGACGTGTGCGACGCCTGGCCCCGAGTCGGCCACAACCAACTGCACGCCGTTTTCTTTGTGATTCCGCAGTGGCCCCACCTCGACTCGAACCCTTCGAGCTCGACGTATTTGCTGACAAGCGGTGTACGCGTTTGTTAGGAGATTCACCAAAACCGATTCGATGTCGATCGCAAACGTACGGCCAACAACGCGGCGGATCTTTGTCTCCAGGCTTATGTTTGATGATGTAAATGGAGGTTTCAACGTTTTGCAAATCTCCTCGGCAAGAGAATGGATATGGATTTGTCTACGCGTGCGTTTATCCTTTCGCACTCGCGCGAGAGCGAAACGACCCCACCCGGCTACACGCTTCGCATGCTCTAAAGCAGTTCTTATCTCGTCAACTGCATCCTCGTGTCGAGGAGGCTTTGCTGTTAGGAGCCGAATCGCGGTCTTTGACGAACCGGAAACCTGTGCCAGTGAAGTCTGAGTCTCGTGTCCAAAGACCGCCCCAGCGATACCAACAGTAGCCAGCCCTCGAAGAACCGTTGTCTGGGATGCGAGTTCCTCTGCGCTTCGTTCCACCCGCTCGAGTTTCTCGACTAGAGCGGGTATTTCGCCAATGCTTCGGTCAAGGCTGCGTTGGCTACCTGACTCCGCGGCTTTCTTGACCTGCCGAAGTGTACTCGCCACTCTCTTGATTTCCGCAGCGACGCGCTTAGGAGACTCAGTGTCTCGGGAAGTGCCTAGCTTGGACTGTTCAAAGGACTTGTGATAAAATCTCTCAAGTAGTACCACGCCACCTAAGACAAATCTTCTCAGTTGCTCAAACGCTTCATTGCGCACAAGCCCTTCACGCCCGGAGCTGTCAGCAAGTTCCGGATTCGAGTCGCGTCCAACCAAGACGGTGCCTACGAGTTGGTTTGGCGAAATTCGAAACGTTTGCCTTGCCGGTCCAGCTGGCTCCGCGACCTTGCGGCCGCCGAGTTCAAGCCAATCTCCTTCCGCCAGGTGAGAGGCACCGTACGGCCTCACGCGAATGTTGTCGCGATAGATTCGGATACCTCCATGCCGATCCAAGAACTCGCGCAAATCACGCAACGTGAATTTAGACCCGCGTATAGTTTCAGCCTTGCGCGGAAAGAACAAGAGGCGAGCTCGTACGGGCCCGAGAATCAGTTCATTGTTCTTAGACGCGTTCGTTTTTCCGGGTGCCTGTTGAAGCTGTTCCCATCGCATTTCCGATTTACCAAGCTGTCTTCTTGCACCGGCCTTCGAACGTCCGAAGGCCTTATACTTGACGGCACCCGACTTGTTAAGACTTATGTCCACCTCAATTTCTGCGCGTGCGTCAAACGACGACTTGACGGTGCCGTCAATTTCGTCATAACCCGAGTAAAGCACGATGCGAAAATCCGGAATTGCTGTTTGCGGTGGCACAAAAATCGCCAACTCGTTGTGTAGTTCAATCAGGTCCTCGCGACTCCACTTGTTGCGTAAGTTCCGGATCAGCAGTTCGGTGCCGTGATTGCCTCGGCTTCTTCGTGGCAAACTCACCGTGGGATCGTCAAAAATTGTGACAGGCACATGGTTCAGATCCGCGTCATCACTTTCGAACTCAGCCCACTCCACAGACAGCCCTACAGCGCTGGCACGTTTGGATTTCGTGCGAACCTCTAGGGAAGAGCCCAGACGATCAGCCGACAACCTGCCTATCCCCTTTTCTCCGGTAACTCGTCTGGATCGCTTCGTGACTCTCTGCGTGCGTTTCTCTGAGTAGCCAATGTGTAGCCAGTTCTCCGACAGTTCTGTGCGAGACATCCCGACGCCATCGTCCGCAACACGGATGTACCGACAAGCGTCCTTTTCCCCAGATGAACGGATCTCTATCTCGACGCGCGTCGCATCCGCGTCGTAACTGTTCTTTACCAACTCAAGCATCGCCGTGACGTGATCCTTGATGCTCTCTCGCCCGAGAGTGAGGAGTGTGCGTGCTCTGACTGTGAAGTATGCGTATTCCGTCACCATCGTGATCCCTACGCGTCAGGAAGCCACGGTATTTCCCCAACAGCAGCTACCGTTAGGTGCCGACATCGGATCCTTTTGTTGAGCCAGGCACTAGTTCGGTAATCTCGCAAAACCTTGAGAAGCTCCTTGCACGAGCGAAAAGAGCGGTCCTTTGGTCGCAATACGATGAGGTGGTTCTCTACGGCTACAGGATGCGTCCCAGTAACAATCGTCGCACTCGCCCGCTCGCGATCGCTTGGGCTCGACGTTCGGCGAACAACCACGAAAGGAGGCGTAACACCTTTTTGAGTCGTCCGACGCCGTGTGTTGATCTCGTTAATGGTCGTCCACCGTGGCGAATTACGCGTACACAGGAATCTCATCCACGGACCCTTTGCCTCGTCGCGGTAGTCCACGACCGAGCCGACCGAGATATCAAAAGATTGTTTTAAGCTCTGTGGAGAACTTGCCAGCGATGGCCACGATCTCCTCCTAGTGCATCTGTCCTCAGCAGTTCGCCGCGCATCGAGGATGAAAACATCCACGTCCGCCCAACGAGCGAATCTTCCGTATATGACGACACGACGAATATCGCAGAGCCCGGCAATAACGTCTCGCCACGCAGCGTATCCTGTTCCACTTCGAAGCACGTCTGGCAGGATCGCGATTACCCTCGTGCCAGGTAAGACGTTCTCTAGACAGGATTCAAGAAACACGGCTGCCATGCTAACGCGCCCCCTCTTCCATGAACACTCAACGGGTGCGACTGTATGTCCAAAGGGTGGGTTCAGCACAAGGTGAGTCGCTTTGTGCAAGCACCGCTTGTCCAGTTCTCCGCGCCCTGCACGGAGCTTCTGGAAGTAACGTGTTGGTTCAATGAAGGTGGGACGCACGCCACGATTAATTGCTAACAGAGTGAGGCGATACTTTGCTGCCGAAATGAATTCCGCGTGGATATCTCGACCAATTAGGCACTGCCCCCACAACTTCAAAGTATCGTGAAGCGTCCTCCTGGTCGGGAGGTGATTCGCGCAAGCTAGCAGCAAATCACCTGCTCCGCACGCCGCGTCGTAAATTCGACTGCTTTCGGTGAGTTCGCCAGCTAACACTCTCAATGCACGTTTAGCGAGCGGGGATCCTGAAAAGAACACGCCATCAGTGCGAAGTCGCTCAACTGATACGACAGCGCGGAGGCGTTCGGAAGGCTGACCGTCTAATGCAGCGGCAATCTTCGCTTTGAGTGCACGGTTCGACCGAGCAGTTCGAACTTGGTCACGAAGAAGCTCGCTCAGCTCCGTTACGTGATTTGCAAACTCCTTCACCGTCCAAATCTCCGTTGTTTTGGTGATACCCAGAGCCAGGTTGAGAACCGTGGCAACAGAGGCTAGGGATGAACATGCCTACACGACCTTAGCTTAGCGACTGTTGACCGCTTGATTTACGTCGAAAAGCACGCCGCCGGCTCGTCGTGGCAGTCGGCGAGGGCCATGACCGGGACTTCTAGCACGTTGAGCAAGGTGGTCACCGCCTCGGCCACGTCGGCAGGGACCGGGCATGTCTGTTTCCGGAGGCGCGCGACGAACTAACGGTCGCTGGCGAGGATCTGCGTCGTGAAGAGCCGCCTGGCACGGGCTAGTAGCGCGTAGGTGCGTGTCTGCCGCGCTGCGAGACGCCGCACGTGGGCGTGGACGAGGTGAGCCGCATCCGCGCCGACGGTACCCAAACACCACAGAGGTTACCCGTCTAAGCGAGGTCGCTCGCCTATTCTTCATCATTACTAAAGCCGACATTATTATAGCCGGTCCCGTCCTGTGCCAAAACTCGGCCCTTTTGAAATAGACCACAAATCAGCAGCTTAGACGCCGTCGTGTCCAAAAACACAAACGCGTTGCCAAGCCCTTGATGGTTGAGCTCTCCATGATAGTGATAGATGAACTCGGCGACGGCCCGGCGCGTGGGTCTTAGAGTTCGTTTGTATTTTTGGACACGACGGGGTTTACGACACGGCCCTCTTTCAGGCGTCCAGGAGGTTGAAATTGCCGTATAGAAAAGATGATTAAAGCCAATTAAAATTCCGGCTCGAACGACCACCCGTCGATGATGCGTGCGGGGACCAGCACGTGACGGCGTCCGTTAAATCACTGTAACAAAAGAGGATATTAACGAAATGGGCAGCAAGGTTGAAACCCGAGAGCGCGTAAAACAGCCTTCTCGCAAAACCTGTGCGTACGCATTCATAAATTCTCGAAATGCACAAACTCGAAACCTCCTGAATCCCCACTGAATTTTCTGTTTGAGGATTTCCGTCAAAAACTGGATCACCTTTTGCCGAGACCGGATAGCTCCAACCTGCACCATCCGCCACCCAGTCTGGCCAATTGTGGCACTGCAGAGACGGATGAGATTTTCCGCGCGGTTGGCGGGGTTTTGCAGGGGTAGGTGGCACCAGAGACGCACTGGAAGGGCTGAACTGGCGTCATTTTCGAGTTTCGTCTCTAATCGCGATTTTCGAGTGCCACGTTTGCGCAAAGTAGGAGAACAGGCGCTGACCGGGCCGTACGGCATCGGAAAAGAGGCCACCCGAGGGGTCCAGCATCGAGGCCAGGGCTACCGTGGCGTAGCCGGCTAGCACGTTCTGGTCCAGGTGGGCTTGGGCCTCCTTGGTGTCCTTACTTGCCTCGGATTCGGCCTCAATCAGGGTCCGGCAATGCTTGAGCGGGTACTCGCGCCCTCCCTCGTCAGCCAGCTCGGGAGCCCGAGCCCTCTACGCAGCCTCGTAGGTGATCGAGAAGATCGTGTCCGTCAGCCACCGCCGGAACGACTCGTTGTCGCTGAACTGCTTGAACAACTCCGTGTCGTCCTGCAGCAGCGCCGTCATCACCCGCCGGAGCGCCTTGTCGTGCTCGATCCGCGCGTTCTGCTTGTCGGAGTTCTGCTTGGCGTTCTGGTAGGCCCGGTCGGCCGCCACGCGGTTCGGAATTTCCTCCGTAATGAGTCGGTGGATGCGGTCGCCGTCGGTCCAGGGGATGTTCCCGAACTGCTCGTTGAAGCTCTTGAGGATGTTCGAGAGGCGGTCGAGTTCGGCTTCCGGCCTGTGGCCGCCGCCGTTAGTCGGAACCAGCTCGATCTCGGCATCCTCATCCGCCAGTTCGACGTGTATCGCCGCCTTCTTCTCAACCCGGTAGCTGTCCATGTCAATGGACTCAAGGATGCCTTTGGACAGATCCTCTTCCACGGGCGCGGGGAGCTTCGGCACGAGGAAGTTCAGGAAGATCGAGAGCTTCTCCCACTCGGCGTGCGTGTACGGCAGGATTGAGGCGAGGAAGCCGTACGCGCGCTCGAACGCCTTGGCCTTGCCCTTGAAGTCCACCTGCCCGTCCTCGTCGAGCTTCTCCTTGTAGACCGCGACGCAGGCGTCGAGGATGGGGTCGAGCTGGTCGCGGTCCGCCCCACCCAGATAGAGCGCCACGAGCTGCTCGATCTCCGCGTCGGCATACACCTGGTAGCCATCGAGCGCGGCCTTGAGATCGTGCAACTTGTTGGGATCGGTCTCCTCGCTGAGGACCGTCGTCCGGTAGTAGTCAGCGAACGCCTCTTGGATGGTGTCGGCATCGTTCATGAAGTCGAGCACGAATACGTCGTGTTTCTGCGGGTGCGCTCGATTGAGACGCGACAGCGTCTGGACCGCCTTGATCCCGGACAAGATCTTGTCCACGTACATCGTGTGCAACAGCGGCTCGTCGTACCCGGTCTGGAACTTGTCGGCACAAATGAGGAACCGATACGGGTCCTGCTGGATCTTGTCGGCGATCCGCCCGGACGGGAAGCCATTGAGGGACGACTCACTGACCTGCACCCCGCCATACTCGTGCTCGCCTGAGAAGGCGACGATGGCCTGATACCGGCTCTTGCGCTCCAGGAGATACTGCCGGATTACGTGGTAATACTGGATCGCGAGCTCGATACCTCCCGTCACCACCATCGCACGTGCCTTGCCTCCGATCTTGTTGAGCGCCAGCACCTGTTCGTGGAAGTGGTCCACCATGATCTCGGCCTTGAGCCGGATGGCATAATCGTGGGCCTCCACGTAGCGGCGCAGCTTCTTCCGGGCGCGCTTGGTGTCGAACTCGGGATCATCCTCGACCTTCTTGATGAGCTTGTAGTAGCTCTCGACCGGCGTGTAGTGCCGCAGCACGTCCAGGATGAAGCCCTCCTGGATCGCCTGCTTCATGGTGTAGCTGTGGAAGGGGCGGTGCCTGGTCTGCCCGCCCGCATCGTACGCCTCGCCGAAGACCTCTAGCGTCTTGTTCTTGGGCGTGGCGGTGAAGGCGAAGTAGCTCGCGTTCGGGAGAAGCTTCCGCGCGGCCATGATGCGGTTGATCGTGTCCTCGGTGGTCTCGTCCTCCTCCACGGCGCCCGCCTCGGAGAGCGCCATGCTGACCGCTGCTGAGGTCCTGCCGGTCTGGCTCGAATGCGCCTCGTCAATGATGATGGCGAAGCGCCGGCCCCGCTGCTCGTTCCCGATCTCGTCGAGGATGAACGGGAACTTCTGTACCGTTGAGATGATGATCTTCTTGCCGCTCTCGATAAACGTGCGGAGGTTAGCCGAGCGTTCGGCATGGCCGACGGTGGCCCCGACCTGGGCGAACTGCTTGATCGTGTCGCAAATCTGCCGGTCGAGGATGCGGCGGTCGGTGACCACGATGATGGAGTCGAACACCCCGGCAGCGTCCTTCCGCAGCCCAATCAACTGGTGGGCGAGCCAGGCGATGGAGTTCGACTTCCCGCTACCGGCCGAATGCTGGATGAGATACCGCTTCCCTGCGCCATGCCGGCGCGTGTCGGCCAGCAGCCGTCGCACCACATCGAGTTGGTGGTAGCGCGGCCAGATCTGCTTCCTCCTCTTCTTGCCCGTCTTCTCATCCTTGGTCTCGACGACCTGCGTGTAGTTCTCCAGGATGTTCGTCAGCCCGTCGCGGGTGAGAATCCGCTTCCACAGGTAGTCGGTCTTGAGGCCGTTCGGATTCGGCGGGTTGCCTGCGCCGTCGTTCCAGCCCTGGTTGAAAGGCAGGAACCACGAGCCCTTTCCATTGAGGTGCGTGCAGAACTGCACCGCGTGGTCGTCCACCGCGAAGTGCGCCACACAACGGCCAATCTCGAAGAGCTTCTCACGGGGGTCGCGGTCACGCTTGTACTGCTCTGTGGCGTCCTCAACCGTCTGCTTGGTGAGGCTGTTCTTCAGCTCGAACGTGGCGACCGGCAGGCCGTTGATGAAGAGCCCTAGGTCAAGCGCCCGCTGGGTCTCGTCACGGCTGTAGCGGAGCTGGCGCGTGACCGAGAAGCGGTTCTGGGCGTAGCGTTCAGCGGCGATGGGGTTGCCGGGAGACGGCGTGCCGTAGAAAAGTTCGACGTGATGTGGCCCGTCCTTGACCCCTTTGCGGAGCACGTCGATGATGCCGCGCTTGCTAACCTCGCCTTGGAGGCGCGCCAGGAACTTCCGGCGTGCTGGGCCATCGTCTTCGAGGCGTAGCCCCTCGAACGCATCCGGTTGCGTTTCGACGAGGAAGGCAAGCAGTTGCGCCAGATCAACCGTGTACTCGCGGTCGTAGTCTTTGGGCGCACCGCAGATCCAGCCGGCCCCACCCGAGGGGGTGGCGGCTTCGTCTTCCAAGCCTGCCTGCGCCAACGCGGTATCGCAGGAACTGCCAGTCAGTGCCGTGCAGATCAGCTGTTCGAGACCGCGTTCACTGGTGTCGGTCGTCACACCGCGGCCTCCTCGGGGGCGGCGTCGAGGTCGTCGCTGGGCTCTTCCTTGCCCTCGGTGAGGGCATCGGTCTCGTCGCAGGGCTCCGGCTCTTCGACCTCGTCCGGTAGCCGGGAGGCCGCCTCGCGCACGTCGAGCTTGCCGGTGACCACATCGGCGATCAGGCGGGTACGGTATTGCTGGAGGAGGTTGATCTGATGGCGGGTGTGATCGATGACGGAGTCGATGTCGGCAGTTGTGTTGTCGAGGTACTCCACAATGGCGGCTTGTTCCTCTTCAGGCGGTATCGTGATGACAAGTTCTCGCCATCGCTCCATTGGTAGGCGACGAGTGCCATGGCCCGCCTCGTCAATGAGCGGTATGAACGCCTCCTGTGCGGAGTCTAACGAACGTGCCAAGAATGCTGCATTCGTTCCCTTCACGGTCCTCAACGCTTTCATGTCCTGATTGATCGTCACTGGAGCAGCTGTGCAAGCTATGGGTACTCTCCGAGCCAAGATCATTCCGCGGACAACAATCAGGACAGCTGGCGGCTCGACTAACCGAAGGGAGGTCTCCTGAACCGCCGAGTTCGTAGTCCTCACGCTCGAATCACTGATTACAGCTTGCTTCATGTCCTTCGGTGTCACCCAGGGAACCAAACCACCCCAGAAGCGACGCACGTCCATGCTGGGGGTCATGCCTCCAGAAACTGACCCGCATTGCCGAAGCTTGCATACCTTCCAGTGCTCCGGCACGTCCCCGAGCCACTCCACGCCGGAGGGCTTGTAGGCCGGATAGGGCAGGCCGGTGCGGATGTCCACTTTGCCCGTGACGGCGCGGTGGATGATGGCCTGCTTCTGCTCCTCCAGCAGCGTGATCAGCTTCTGCTTGGCGCGGATGTAGCGCTGGATGCGCCGGTCGGCGTAGTCGAGGTAGCGGACGATGGCGGCTTGTTCGGGAAGGGGCGGGATACAGGTGTAAATCATCTTGAAATGCTCTGGCCGCAGGCTCCACATGTCGGAAGTGATGCCGTAAGACCATCGCTCAGCTTCTTTTGCGAACGCTGGAATTCGTAACAAATAGTGGAGATAGTAGGATCCCACCCCCTCTCGCGGCCGCTGTACCACATAGGCCGGACTAATTATTCCTTGATAGTCAGACGCACCAACCGCACCCTGCCACGCCCGCATTTTGTTGTATGCGATGTCCCCTGGCTGCACGAGCTTGTAGGCGGATTTGTCTTGATTCGAGGCATCCTTTTTCGAGCTGTCTGCCAGCAATTCCTGCTGACAAATGACTCCCCTTGTGATCGTCACCGACAACATCTGTTCTTCAGGATGACCCCGATCTTTGACTTCGGTGAAAAGCGCGCGGTTTGGTGACACCTCCCAATGCCCCGGCACCTCCCCCAGCCACTCCACGCCTGAGTCCTTCATCGCTGGATAGGGCTTGAGGTCAGCGATCATTCCGCAGACTCCTCGGCGACAAGTATCCACACCCGTTTCAGCGGCAACTCCGCCTGGATTTCCGCGGGCAGTCGTTCGTAGTTGCGGTAGATGGCTCCCACGAGATCGCTGCTGTCCCACAGACGCACCATGAAGTGGCTCTGCTGCGATTCCTGTAGAACCTTCTTGTTGAAGCCGCCCCAACAAACGAGCAACCCCTGCTCCGCTTTGAAGGTATGCATAGTGCCCTTTAAGGTCCGGTACACGGTTACGTCTGCGGGGGTGTTCTGCGACTTGACCTGCACACAAAGGCGTGGCACGTCCAACCCCAGTGAACCACTTCCTGCAAGAATGTCCACACCTCCGTCTGGCCCGGGCGGGGAGATCTTTGTCACCCAACCATCGGCCCGTAGCACGGCATCCACGAGTCGCGCCAGCGCATGCCCAGCGAACCGTGACTGGATCTGGGCAACGATCTGATCGTGGGCCACCTGCGACAGGTCTGGTATGGATTCGCGTTCGTCTGTTGGAGACGGCGGTACGGTCGAGCTCTTCAATGGGACAGAGGGCCCTGGATCCGGTTTGCCATCGAGCACGGCCACGACGCGCCGGGCGGCATCGTGGCGCGAGATGTTGCAGACTGTCATGAACGCGCCGAACGAATAGAGCAGGTCCTGCTCGAAGGTGGTGCGCGGAAGATCGGGTTGCAACCACTGCACCGGCCGCGTGTGCCGGGACTCAGTGTTCACGTGCTGATATCTGTAAGGTCCTGTCACACGGCCGATGGCGATCTGCGAGGTGAGCTTGCGTGGCAGGACGACAATGTCACCTTCCCGCATTGCAAGCGCGAAGGCCCCGAGTTGTCCCGCGAAATTACCGACAGCACGTGGCTTCCGGTCAGGTAGCGCCTCGCTCACGAGGTTGGCTACCTCATCATAGCCTTTCGTCCCTTCTAGAGATGGCACATTATGAAAGCCTATGATGGCGAGATTATGCATTAGCGCGTAGTCCTCATCTTCACCATTTCGGCCAGCTCTGACGAGATAAACCTTGGGCGCGTCTGTCATTGCTAATTCTCCGAGATATTGAGAATGTCGCCGAGCAGCCCCTCCGTCTCCTTCTCCACCGCCAGGATGTCGGCCCGGATCTCCTCCAGCGTGCGCATCGGCTGCGGCTTGTAGAAGTAGCGCGTGAAGCTGATCTCATAGCCGGTCTTGACACTGTCCGGGACGTACCAGGCGTCGGCCGTGTGCGGGAGCACCTCACGGCGCAGGAACGCCTCGACGCCGCCCTCTTCCAGCAGCGGCACCTGCTCGGTGTCACGCAGGTCGCTGTCCCGCTCGTACTCGACGACGCACCGCTTCCCGCTGACGGTCGCCGCGAACAGGCCGACCAGCGGGTTGGGTTCGACACCGCGCTTGTGGATCTTCTTGATGACGGGCGAGGCGCTCTCGGCCCGCTCGGCGGTCTCCTTTAGCGCCTTGATCTCCTTCGCCGCGTAGGCCCGGTCGGGGTCGACCCCCGTGAGTCGGAGGGGCCGCTCGACCGTCACCTTCCAATACCCGAAGGCGGCGTTCGGGAGGATCTTCGACTGCTCGGTCTCCTCGAAGGCCAGAAATGTGTCGCAGATGCGGGTGATGTCCTCCTCGGACAGCTCGCAGTTCTTCTTGCCCAGGTTCTTGCGGAGCGGCTTGAACCAAGGAGTGGCGTCGATGAGCTGGACCTTGCCGCGTCGATGGGCGGGTTTTCGGTTGGTCAGCACCCAGATGTAGGTGGCGATGCCGGTGTTGTAGAACATGTTCAGCGGCAGCGCGACGAGGGCTTCGAGCCAATCGTTCTCGATGATCCAGCGGCGGATGTTGCTCTCCCCCTGACCGGCGTCTCCGGTGAAGAGCGAGCTGCCGTTGTGAACCTCAGCGATGCGGCTCCCCAGCGGAGTGCCATGCTTCATCTTCGAGAGCATGTTCGCCAGGAACAGCATCTGACCGTCGCTGGAGCGGGTGATGAGCGAGTACTCAGCATCACCGCCGTGTTCGATCAGAAAGCGCGGGTCCTTGATACCCGCCTTGCCACCCAGACGCTCCAGGTCGTTCTTCCAGCTCTTGCCGTAGGGCGGGTTGGAGAGCATGAAGTCGAACTCGCGAGACGGAAAAGCGTCGTTGGAGAGCGTCGAGTGTTCCGGCCCCCCGACGATGTTGTCGGCGGCTTCCCCCTCGCCCTTGAGGAGGAGGTCCGCCTTGGCGATGGCGTAGGTTTCGGAGTTGATCTCCTGGCCGTAAAGATGGGTGGCGACCTGCTTGCCGCGCTGCTCGGCGAGCTGCGTCAATGTCTTCTCAGCCACCGTCAACATGCCCCCCGTGCCACAGGCGCCGTCGTACACCAGGTAGGTCCCCGAATCGATCTGGTCGGCGACAGGCAGGAAGACCAGCTTCGCCATCAGCGTCACGGCATCGCGCGGGGTCCAGTGCTCGCCGGCCTCCTCGTTGTTCTCCTCGTTGAAGCGGCGGACCAGCTCCTCGAAGATCGTGCCCATCGCGTGGTTATCCAGGCCGGGGTGCTTGATCGACCCGTCGCCATGGAGGACCGGGTGGGGACTCAGGTTCACGTCCGGCGAGAGGAACTTCTCGATCAGCGTGCCGAGGGCGTCGGCCTTGGATAGGCGGGGAATCTGGTTCCGAAACTCGAACTTCTCCAGGATGTCCTGGACGTTCGGTGAGAAGCCATCGAGGTACGCCTCGAAGTCGGCCTTGAGCTGCTGTTGGCTGGCGCGGGCCTTGAGGTCGCGCAGCGTGAACTTCGATGTGTTGTAGAAAGACTGGCCAGCGGCCTGACGCAGTGCCGAGTCCTGGTGGATGATCTTCGCCTTGTCGAGAGAGGTTTTCATCTCCAGCACGGCCGGCTGGCTCGGCTCAAGGAGCGAATCGAGCCGCCGCAGCACGGTCATGGGCAAGATCACATCCCGATACTTGCCGCGGACGTAGAGGTCGCGCAGCACGTCATCCGCGAGGCTCCAGATGAAGTTGGCGATCCAGTTGAGTCGGCTTCCCTCCATGCTCAGATCCTCCCGATATTCTTGGCCTTGGACATAGGCCTGCTTTCTTTCCTCACTCCAATGCCGGGCGATTGGGCGAGGCTCAATTCTCCCACACACCCGAGTGTCCGCTGCACGAAAAAATCGTTCCTGGAAACATCGTCCGCTACGGATTCTACAGAACGAGGTTCGGGAAACACCATCTATACCGGGCGTGGCAAGTGCGGACAGACGTTATCTTCAAACAACGGCCGGCCCTATTACCATTTCATCATCGGTGGGCTACATTCGATGCTAAGATTCGGAGAGTTGGCGATTCGAGGAACAAAATGGAAAGCAAAATTGCCTATCTACAGATGATCCAGGCAGTCATCGCGAGGATGGCCGGCAACTCGTTCCTCATCAAAGGCTGGAGCGTGACCCTCGTCGCCGCGCTGTTCGCATTGGCCGCTGCCAACACGAACGCGCTCTTCGTCTATCTGGCCTACTTCCCGAGCTTCATGTTCTGGGCTCTCGATGCGTATTTCCTGCGCCAAGAGCGCCTCTTCCGGAAGCTTTACGACGATGTGCGCGCTTCGGATGAGCCCGTCCTGTGCCAAAACTCGGCCCTTTTGAAATAGACTAGACGTTAGATTTAACTAACCTCCAGTTGCCATCTTTTTCCAGAACCACTGGACCGCCATTTTTACTAAGTCGTGACAGAGCATCGTCTACGGATTGGCTGAAGTGCTTTCCTTTATGCATACCTCCATCTGTTAGCATTTCCATCAACTCTTTCTTGGAGAATGATCTGTCTTCTGTTGATAAGCAGTAGTGGATGCATTGTGGCAACGTCCACACTGGAGACAACGGGATGACCCTTCGGCGATGTCTCATTCGGTCTCTTCGCCTTGCTCGATGTCTTTGATCTTGCTCCTTGGCACGACCGCCAGAACGTACTTTGCGTCTAGGTGCGAGTAGCTGTCACTATCGTCCGGCTCGATGCTCAAAATGTTGTGGGTCGATAGTTGTAATTCTTGCCTTCTCTCACCGATCACGAAAACTACCCTATATGGTGGCATAACTCACGTCCTTTCCTGTGGTTCCTTGAGTCCTAAAGGGATGCGTTCCTGAAGTCGTGGAAAAAGAACGTCGCTCCTCCACTTCGTAGAAAGGGTATCAGATCATGCCGCGACGTCGCCTCGTGCGGGGACGTCGGCCAAGTGGTGGTAGCCGTCGATACGACGTAGCTTGATCTGACCGGAAGCTACGAGTCCGAAAAGCAAAGCGCCGGCGGACTCCTCGGTGGTGAACGACGCCTGGGTCTTGGTCCGGCGGCGAAACTCGCGGTTCAAGTTTTCCAAGGCGTTGGTTGTACGGATCGACTTCCACATTGCACGCGGGAACTCGTAGAACGTGAGCAGGTGGCTACCTGCCTCCTTCAGGCTTCGAACGATGGCCGGCGCCAGCGCGTTCCATTTGGTTACGAACTCGTCGTAAGCCTTGCGGACCTCGATGCCATCCTTCGCGCAGACGATCCCGTCCTGTGCCAAAACTCGGCCCTTTTGAAATAGACCACAAATCAGCAGCTTAGACGCCCTTGGAATCCGCGCAGAATCGAGGGTATTTCGCGCCGCAGGGCTGGCTTCCGACCCCAGAGCTGCGGGTGGCGAGCGACAGGCCCACCGGGGGTGCGCACGGCTGGCTCAAATCGGCTGCGGGGCGAGCTCCGGGCAGTGAACTTCGCACCCGGAAGTCCCTCATTAGACTGGACTTTATCGAGCACAAGAGCGAACGTTCGGTGATGCCGCAGGATACAGGGGTTGGCCGGAACGTCGTTTTGGACGGTTTGGACTTCGCCAGCTTACGGCGGGTCTGGGAGCAGACCTTTGGGGCTGCTCCTCCAAGCTCGCTCTCGCGTGTTTTCCTGCGCCGCGTTCTCTTGCACGAACGCCAGTGCCGGACCCATGGCGGGCTTTCGGCCGCAACCCGGCGCGCTCTGGCTGCCATGGCGAACGAGACACCAAGCTCCGGCGCTCCCGCAGGGTCCGTTTCTGCCGGCACCCATCTCGTCCGCGAGTGGAATGGCCGGACCTACCAGGTCGAGGTAATCGACAACGGCTATCGGTTCGATGGCAAAACCTATCCGTCCCTCACTACCATCGCAAAGCGAATCACCGGCACCCACTGGTCTGGACCACGCTTTTTCGGTCTCACGCCCAAGCGCAAGGCCTAACATGAAGAAGATCCGCTGTGCCATCTATACGCGAAAGAGTGCGGAAGAGGGTCTCGAACAGGAGTTCAACTCCCTCGATGCGTAGCGAGAAGCCTGCGCCGCGTATGTCGCGAGCCAGAAAGCGGAGGGCTGGGTGCTGCTGCCAACCGTCTACGAGGACGCGGGGAGCTCGGGAGGAACCCTGGAGCGCCCGGGCCTGCAGCGCTTGCTCGCCGACATCGACGCAGGTCTCGTCGACCAGATTGTGGTCTACAAGGTCGACCGGCTGACCCGTTCCCTCTCCGACTTTGCAAAGCTCGTCGAGCGGCTCGAGGCGGCCGGCGCGGTTTTCGTCTCGGTGACTCAGTCCTTCAACACCGCGACCAGCATGGGACGACTGACGCTGCATATGCTGCTGTCCTTCGCACAATTCGAACGCGAGGTCACGGCCGAGCGGATCCGCGATAAGGTCGCTGCCTCCAAGCGCAAGGGACTATGGATGGGCGGCCGCGTACCGCTAGGCTATGAGAAGGACGGGCGCACGCTGCGCATCAACGAGGCTGAGGCCGAAACGGTCCGGACGCTCTATGCGCTGTACCGAAAGCACGAAACGCTCCGGCAGGTGAAGGCCGAGGCGGACCGTCTGAGACTGCGTACCAAGCAACGCTTCACCGCGGATGGAACCCGAACGGGCGGGCTGCCGTTCCATCGCGGACACCTCCACTGCCTGCTGACCAATCCTCTCTACGCCGGCCGCATCCGGCACCAGAGGCGTGTCTACGAGGGCCAGCATCCATCGATCATTGCTCCGGAGCTCTGGGACGCGGTCCAAACGCAGCTGCAGGCAGGGGCTGCCAAACCAAGGAGACGCACGACGAAGGGCCGTGCAGCCCGTTCCCCACTGGCAGGCAAGCTCTTCGACGAGACCGGCGACCGGCTGACGCCGAGCCACACCAAAAAGAAAAACGGGCAACGGCTCCGCTACTACGTCTCCCGGCGCCTCATCCAGCACAGTGGCCAAAAGGACCTCTCCGGCTGGCGACTGCCCGCCCCGATGCTGGAACAGACCGTCGTGCATCTCATCCGACAGCATGTGGATGCCACGACCTTCTCAGCCTCGTTGATCCACACTCCGACGATGCAAGAGCTCGCCTCGGTGCGTCGCTTTTTAGACGGGCTGTGTTCCGGTACTAATGATGATAGTGCCTCGGCAGCCCCCCTGCTCCGTCTTATCCGGCGGGTCGACATCAGCCCCGGCTCTGTGTCCATCCTGCTCGACCGCAATGCGTGCGCTGCTTGCCTCTCTATGGGACCCGAACGCATTCGCGAGGATGCACTCCGCATCCTCGCACCGTTCCGCTTGCGTCGACGCGGCGTCGAGACCAAGCTCGTTCTGGGCAACCCCACGAAATCCGTCGACCGCACACTCCTGCGCAATATCGCCAACGCCCTCTCCTGGCTCGACCGAATCAAAGCAGGCAAAACCTATGAGCAGATTGCCACCGAAAACGCCATCCCAACGGACCGCGTGCGCAAGGCAATCCGTTATGCCTTCCTGGCTCCCGACATCGTCCGCGCCATTGTCGAAGGCCGCCAGCCCGTTGGGCTGACCTCGAGCTACCTCTTGCATCATCCGCTTCCCGACGATTGGGAGAAACAGCGAGTGCTCGTCAAAACGCTGTGAGCCTGCCAGCGCCCACTTCGTGAATGGGCTCGGTTAGCAGCAAGCTGCTCTCCGACACTGGCCTCCACCAATCAGACTCAAACTGGCTCAAATTCCCTGTCATGGTTTCCAGACTCGGATAGCTCCTTGTACTGAACCGTCTGCGGAGTCATCTTCGTTTCCTCCGTAAAACTCCGCTGGATGAATTCGAGGTTTGGCCAATTCGAATTCCGCTATTCGCCTTCTCCTCAGGCGCGATCTAGGCGTTGAGCGTCTTCTCATTGTCTGCGCGATTAAGTGGAAAAACGGCCCGATAAGCCCCAAAATCGCCCCAAATTGCACGCTAATGGCCTGTTTAGCTCTGTTTCTGATCGTTTCCAGCCAAGAATCGGAAGCTCCACTCGAGCCTCCCGACTGCGATAGCCGGAAAGATGTTCCCGTCCTGTGCCAAAACTCGGCCCTTTTGAAATAGACCATAAATCAGCAGCTTAGTGTCTGTACTACCTGCGAGAGGAGATTCGGTCATCTCGATCTATAGGAATTCCAGAAATCATTTTCTGGTGCGCACAGCACGGGCGGAGCCGCCGCCGGAAGATTTACGACAACGGCGTCTTTCAGGCGTCAAGGAGGTTGGGTTGCACCCGTTCGTAGGCGTTGATGCGTCGGTCGTTCCCTGTCGATCAGCCTCTTGATCGGACCATTAGTTTCGCTGTAGGTTAGCTTTTTAGGAATGTTGCCACCAGACCACGTTTTTAATTGATAAAATTGACGAAATAGCCGCTCTTGCCTTCTCCCCACGCACGATCCAGGCCCTGTTTTTAAGGGTTTCCAGCCGAGAGTGCGTATTCCAGCCATCGTGAACGCCGAATCCAGAGCAAGCTGAACAGCGAATCCGGTGAAGCCGAACGCTCATCGAAGCGATGAAGTGTTGGGTGACCTCCTTTCCACTGATTGAAAACGTGAACCTATCTTACTGCGTGTTGTGTAGCAAGGGGCGGCAGGTCGGTGCCGGAGGGAGCGGGCGTAAGGAAAGACGCGAAGCGACCTTCCCGCTCCCGTAGGCAGCGACCTGCCGCGGCCGAACCCCGGGCGATGTGGGGCTGGTTTCGGGGGTTGCTGGGGTATGGCCTGGCTCGAGAAGACGCTTCCTGAGGCATTCTCGCGCGTCGTTTTGGCGCCGCATCGTCTGGTACCCCGGGTTTGGCGGTTTCACCCGTTTTTATCGCATCGACGCTGTGGTCCCTCGCTCGCTCATGCATCGGCGTTGTCAGATGCCTTTGGCGCAGCCTTGGTCTTTCTCAGAGAAGCTCCTTTGAGAGTGATGCGGTGCGCGCTGTGGAGAATGCGATCGCAGATAGCGTCTGCCTGGTTTGGGTCGCCAATCGCTTCGTGCCACTGCTTGAGCGGAATCTGGGTCGCGATGAGTGTGGAGCCACGCTCGGCGCGGTCTTCGATGACCTCCATTAGATCCCGTCTCTCCGATTCTTTCAGCGGGTGAAGCAGCCAATCATCGATAGCCAGTAAGTCCAGCTTGGCGAGTTTCGTCAAAAGCCGGGCGTAGGAACCATCACCACGAGCGACCGCGAGCTCGTGGAGCAAGCGCGGTGCTCGCACGTAGCATCCGGTGAAGCGGCGACGACAGGCCCGCTCCACGAAGGCGCAAGCCAAGAACGATTTGCCAATCCCCGTCGGGCCGGTGATGAGCAGGTTATGGCGCTCACCGACAAAGCGGCAGTTGCCCAGGCTCAAGATCTGTTCGCGGTTTAAGCCTCGAGGCGCTTGGAAGTTCACGTTCTCCAAACATGCCGGATAGCGGAGCTTTGCCGCTCGCAGTCGTCGAGAAAGCTTACGCTGTTCGCGGGCGGTCCACTCGGCATCGACCAGGAGTCCCACACGTTCCTCGAAGCTCAGCTCCTTGTATTCGCTCGAGCTCAACTGGGTTTCGAACGCGGACACCAAGCCGAACAACTTCATGGCGTTCATCTTTTCTATCGTTTCGGGTGTCAGCATCGGGACTCTCCTCCTTCGTAGTGATCCGCGCCTCGGATGTTCTCGTGCTCCTCTCGCGGTTTCGCTTCGGCGTCCGATTCGAGCACCACACGATCCAGACCAGCCGAGAGAATGTTTTTCACCGTGCGATAGCTGTAAGAGCTCAAAGCTTCCGCTCGTGCGCAAGCGGCCTCGAGACGCTCACTGCCCCAGCGGCTGCCTAGTCGCATGACTCCCAGGCAAGAGCGAAATCCCTGCTCCGGGTGAGGCCGACTCTCTAGAATCCCCGCAACCAGCCTTCCCGTGGCGCGACCTGACTGCTCCGCCCAGTGGAGCAGCCGCGACGGCGTCCACTCCAGGTGCTCCCGATGCGAACGTGGCATATGCTCCGGGTTCGTGGAGTAGTGCCCCTTTCCTTTCTTGCGGGGATGCGACGCGACGCGCTTTCCCTTGAACAGGACCTCCACCACCGAAGCCGTCACCCGTGCCTCGACTTTCTCGTGAATGAGCTGATAGGGAACGCTGTACAAGTTGTTCTCCACCTCCACGTGGTAGTCGATGTTCACTCTGCACCGCTTCCACGTCGATAACTCGTAGCTCTCCTGCGGTAGCGGTTTCAGTACGGGCCGGTCTAGCCTTTCGTACAACTCCCGCCGACTCACACCGAGCTTCTGCATCGGACGCGCATTCAGGACCTCTAACTTCTCCCAGATGGCTTCGTTCAGTTCCGCCAGGCTGAAGAACGTGCGATGACGAAGCACCGCCAGGATCCAGCGCTGCGCCACCTGCACTGCCGACTCCACCTTCGCTTTGTCTTTCGGCTTGAACACCCGAGCCGGGACCACAACCGCACCGTAATGCGTCGCCAGCTCTTCGTACGTCCGGTTGATCCCTGGCTCGTAACGGTCCACCAAATCCACGCCGCTCTTCAAGTTGTCCGGAACCCAGATCTCCGTACTGCCACCGAAGTAATCCGACATCCCCTTATGGGCCTTCGCCCACGATTCCAGCGACTGGTTCAGTGTCGCTTCGACGTAGGTGTAACTGCTCGCGCCCAACGTCCCGACGAACAGCTCCATTTCGACGAGCTCTCCCGTTTTCGGATCGACGATGTGAGGCTTCTTCCCCCGAAAAATCGACGAATGTCTTCTCGCCTGCTCGATGCCGTTGACGCATCGTCGGGTTCAGCTTCTTCTTCCACTGACCGTACAGCTCGCAATAACGGCTGTAGCCGTACGCTCCCGGCTTATTCTCCGCGTACTCCACCCACAGCTGCAGCAACGTCAGCTCTCGGTGACGCCTCAGCTCCTCGTGGATGTGGGCATAGTCCAGACCCGGCCGTGCGCCAGACGAGCCCGGCGGCGGAAACAGCCCTGCCTCCAGCTCCCCGTCGCTCAGCTCCTCCGGGAGCGGCCAGCTCAAACCACCCTTCTTCGCCTTGGCCAGGTACTCACTCACCGTTCCAACCGCCACGCGAAGTGCCTTTGCGATCGTGCGGTGAGTAAAACCCAGCTCGTACTTTAACCTTAGAACCTCTCGTATTTTTCTCATCGATAACCTCTTAGCTGCCATTTCCTAGATCGTCCTCCTTCCGGGTACGACCTAGAGTGCCTTGAAACGTGCTATCGATGAGCGTTCGCGATGCCGGAACCGGCGTTCACGTTGCCTGGAATCCGTGTTCACTTTCCCCGGAATCCATGTTCACCTTCCCCGGAATCCGTGTTCACGATGCTTTGGAATGGATGTTCACCTTCGGCTGGAATCTGCGTTCACGATGCCCCGGAATACGCAGTCTGTGTGAGCGGCAGGACTGCCCGATCGAACAACGGCTGCCTGACCAACAGTAGGAATTGCACATGGTACGTCATGATGGATCCGAAGATAACACCCTCGGGCCAGACGATTGTAAAGGCCACGGCCCTTGGCACCATCGCAAAACACAGACGCTAAGCTGCTGATTTATCGGCTATTTCAAGAGGGCCGAGTTTTGGCACAGGACGCGGGCGGGTCGTCACCATGCAGATGACCACCTCGTCGAGAGCGAATATCGAAGCGTGTTCCTGAAGCGGTTTCCACGCTACGCCGGTCGAGCCCGCCGAGGGGCTACCGTCGCCGGCGACCATCTACGCGGCACGGCAGTAGTAGTTGAGAATGCCTCCAAGTCGCTCTCGCGACACGATGGGACCAGCGTCATTCGCGCTTGCCGGCAGAGGTGTGATGAGCTCGTTGCCGAGACCTTGGTGGTTCCGTTCTGTGTGATAGTGCACTACGTATTCGGTTATCGCTGTCCGCAGGTGTCGCTCATTGAGAGGTACGAAGCGGTCGAAACACTCTCGACGTATGGAGAGAACGAATCTTTCCGCGTATGCGTTCAGATTCGGACTATTGGCGGGAAGGCGGAGGGGCTTCACGCCTGAATCTCTACCGCTCTTGGCGTCGTCACCGCGCAGAAAGAGTTCCGGCGTATCAAAGGCTATCGCCATATGGGCGCTCTCGTTCACGCGCTTAGAAGCAAACAGAAATCTCTTGACAGCGATGAGTTTGCTGCGTAAGAGTATTCACAGGTGCCGCCGCTACCCGACCAAATTCAACAGCGGCCGGGACATCCCCCCGAAACGGTTGTGAGACCGGGGAACCATACATCGTTTTTCTTTGACAGGAATCTTAGGACATCACCGTACTAACCGTGGGGTCAGGTCAACGAAACGTCAGGCGCCCGACAAGCTAGGAGCAACCTCAATGACCAATGTTAGCTACTTTCAACGCTTCAGCCAAAAAGAAAATCACGCGACGAACAATACGCTGCTCGTCATGAGATTCTTTTACCAGCAATCGCCTCAAAAGCTAGAAACAGTTTTGGCAGACCTTGTGGGTGAGGAGCTAGAGATCGGCCTTGTTTTTGAGCAGCAGATCAAGTTTTCGGCGAGCACTCCTGATGCATTGATCTCGCAGCGACCGCTAGAGCTATTTTTAGAGACAAAGCGCGGTGGAAAAATTGATAAGGCACAGATCAAGCGCCACATACAGTCTATGGTGAGAACCGATCGACCGTTGTCCCGGAAAATCTTATTTAGTCTCACACGAACGCCAATTTCTGAAGACGACTGCGTTGAGCTTTCCAAGGACGCATTGGGGGCGTCGATCACGTTTGTTGCAACGACATTTGTCAATATCGTTTTAGCGCTTCGGAGATGTTGTGCACCACACGAAACGGATCTTCAGAACATTCTGAACGACTATGAGGAATATCTCTATTCAGAAGACTTGATGCAGCTTGGCGAAGTAATGACTGTGGTTCCCTGCGGGACATCCATGGCACAGAACAAGAAATTCCGTCTGTATTTTGAGCCTTCATCTCGACCATCAAAAGCTCGGCGTAAGTTCATCGGCTTGTATAAAGACAAATGCGTTCAGCAAATTGGTCGTATTAACACCGTCATTATAGGTAGGCTAGGTAGGGACGCCTTTAACGTTCAATCCAGCGAACTTGGCAATCCGAGTGATGATGATCTTGGTCGCATTGTCGATGCAATTTGCGCTTCCTCTTACTCTCCCATCCTAAAAGAAGAACTGCACAGATATTATCTTTTTGACGAACTCGAGGAAACCGCGATACACAAGAAATCCAGGGGCGGCATCTGGGGACCGAGGGTCTTCAATCTCTCCGATTGGCTCGATTACTCTAAGCCAGGAATGGAGTATAGCACCGCCGAGGCTGCCCAGCAGCTTCGTGGCAAGTGCTTTGACTAGGAACGCAGGACTTACGAGGGTATTGTCAAATTGAGCTGGTGACTGACAGAATGGTCCAATGAAGACCGATGCGCCAAGCTACCACGGCTATCGATTTCCACCGGAAATCATCAGCCACGCCGTCTGGCTCTACCACCGATTCTGCGTGAGCTTTCGAAACGTCGAAGAGTTGCTCGCTCAGCGAGGCATCACGGTTTCTTACGAAGCGGTCCGACTGTGGTGCATTAAGTTCGGGCCGGAATACGCTCGACGACTGAAGCGTCGGCAGGGTCGTCTCGGTGACACATGGCACCTGGACGAGGTCTTCATAAAGATACAAGGTGAACGCCAATACCTCTGGCGCGCGGTAGACCAAGATGGTGATGTAATCGATATCCTCGTCCAGCCTCGCCGTGATCAGAAAGCCGCCAAACGATTCTTCCGCAAGCTGTTGAAGGGGCAAGGCCGTCCGCCCTGGCAGCTGGTCACCGACAAACTGAGAAGCTACAGCGCCGCTCACCGCGAGGTCATGCCGTCCGTCGTCCACGACACTGACCAGTACAGAAACAACCTAGCCGAAGTCTCGCACGAACCGACGCGACAACGGGAACGACAGATGCGGAAGTTTAAAGCTCCTGGGCAGGCGCAACGATTCTTGACCGTGCATGGACTCGCGCAAAATCTCTTTCGCGTCGGACGGCATTTGTTGCAAGCGCATCATCATCGGGAGCTACGAGACCGCGCTTTCATCGTCTGGCAGGAGGTAACCTGTGCCGTCCGATGAGAGCAAAGGAAGTCAGCTCGACGCGATAGGTTCGCTCGCTCAACGTCAACTTGACAATACCATCACGACGACGCGGAGAAGCGCCATTCTTTTTCCACGTGATTAGGTACGCATCCGGACGATGGGCCACAACAGCAGAAAAGACCGCGCACGAAAAAATGGCGTGAGCTTCTCAAGCCTAAATTAAGTTCATGGGCGTTGCTGCTCCTTTCATTATTCTAGTAGTTCTCTTTTTCTTGGTTGCTCCGATTCTAGGCGTGGTTGCTTTTGTGCGCCTTGCGCGGCTGGAGGGACGGCGTCGGTCCGGCCGCAACGAAAGCGTTGTGGGCCGTGTGTCCGCTTTGGAGAGGCAAGTCTCTGAACTGAGTCGTCGCCTCCAGGAAGTACTGAAAACGACTGAGCCCGAGGGGCCCCCAGCCGAACATCTTGCTGCGCCGAAGTCGGAAGGCACTGCCATGGCAGTCGAGCCTTCGCTCTGCCCCTCACTACAAGTTCCGCCGCCGTCAACTCAAGCAACACACTCTCCGGCCGATGCGGTTCAGATCAAACCTGGTGCCGGAGGTCTGGACATGGAAACCCGTTTTGCCGGGCGCTGGCTCAATTCGATCGCGATCGTCGCTTTACTGCTCTCGGTGGCGTTTTTTGTAAAATTTGCCTTTGATAACCAGTGGGTGGGGCCGGTGGGGCGCGTGCTCATCCTGCTGCTGATAGGCGGGTTACTGCTCTGGTACAGCCATCGGCTGCTCAGCCGTGGCTACCGCTATTTTTCCGAGGGGATTACGGGGCTGGCCACAGGCGTGCTCTACCTCGCTGTCTATGCCGCCTGGTGGTTCTACCATCTGGTTCCGCAAGGCGTGGCGTTTATCGCAATGGTGGCGGTTACTGGGGGAATGCTTACGGTGGCCATTCGGCGCGACTCGCAGTCGGCCGCATTTCTGGCGATGCTGGGTGGCTTTCTGACTCCCGCGTTGTTGAGTACTGGAGAAGACTCACAGCGTACGTTGTTCAGCTATCTGGTAGTCCTCAACGCGGGCCTGCTGGTGCTGTCCCGGTGGCGCACCTGGCGCGCTCTGGAAATTGTCTGTCTGGTCTGGACAATCGGTTATTTCACCACCTGGTACGACCAATACTACACCTCGGAAAAGCTTCTTGTGACTTTCTTCTTTGCGACCGCTTTCTTCACCGAGTTCGGAATCATTCCACTTTTGCAAGCACGCCAGGGACCGAAATTGCGCGCCGCACAGATGGTCGTCGTGCTGGCAAACGTGACCTGGTACATGGCGGCACTTGACGCCATGCTCTACGACCATTACCGCGGGTCTCTTACTTTCTGGCTGTTGGTGTTGGTTGCGATCCACTGGAGTGCAGCCTGGTTGGCCGCACAGAATGAGAGAGGGATGACTTCTCCGACGGTATTGCTTTACACGGGACTGGGGCTCACGCTGATAACCCTCGCTGTATTCACCCAGTTCGAGGGCAAATGGGTCACGATGGCGTGGGCGATTGAAGGAACCGTACTGGTGTGGACCGGCCTACGCATCAGACATTACCTGCTGCGATGGTTCGGCCTTTCGCTTTTCGTCCTGGTGGCAATTCGACTGTGGGCCCTTCCGATTCAAGCCGACCGCTTCCTCGCCAATCCTCGTTTTGCCACCTTTGTGGTTGTGGCGGCCTGTTTCGCTGTGGCCTTCTTTCTGGCAAGGGAACACCATGAAGGTGAGGGTACACTTTCGAGCGACGAAGAGCGCTTCTTCAAAGCTGTCGGTCTTGCCGCAAATGTGTTACTCCTCTCGGCCCTTTCCATGGAAATCTGGGAGGCGTTTGGCCGGTTGGAAACGACTACCATTGAGCCGCGGCTATCCCAACAACTGGCACTCTCGCTGTTGTGGATTCTTTACTCATCCGTACACATTGTATTGGGAGTGCAGCGTGGTTCCGCTGCCTTGCGCCGGCAGGGGCTGGCTCTCATTGGTGTGGTTGTGCTGAAGGCGTTCCTGATTGATATATCCTTTTTGGAACGGGGTTATCGCATCCTATCGTTCCTCGTGCTGGGACTGGTTTTGATGTTTGTTTCCTTCCTCTACCAGAAGCACTTTGGCAGGCACGCGGAACAATAACGAAAGGGAATCTCATTCTAAATGCTAGCCCGGTGTACTCCGCAAAAAGTCGACCCCGTCCTGTGCCAAAACTCGGCCCTTTTAAAATAGACCATAAATCAGCAGCTTAAAGCAATGCGCAATTTGGTAGAAATCTCCGGGCCTGAAGTTGACGACCGACTTAAGGAATCACTCCAACGTTGGGGATTCGAGCAACTGACCGACGTTCAGCAGCGGGCGCTGGCAGCCGGGGTTGCGTCTGGTCAAAGTCTAGTGGTCTGTGCGCCAACTTCCTCTGGGAAAACGCTCGTAGGCGAGATCGCTGTACTTCAGGCCCTTCACCGTGGACACCGATGTCTGTATCTTGTCTCCCACAAGGCTCTCGCTAATCAGAAGTACACCGACTTCCAGACGAGATTCAGCAGCGACGAGGCCGATTCTTTGGGAACCGTCGGGCTTAGCACCGGCGACCGCGAGGAAGGGAACCTCCAGGCGGACATTCTCATTGCTACATATGAGAAAGGCTTGGTTCTGGTCCTAACGGGTCAGATCGATCCCAAAAACAGCGTTGTAGTCGCAGACGAACTCCAGATTATTGGTGAGGCAACTCGAGGTCCTAATATCGAGACGTTGTGCGCGGTCCTTCGCCAGAGGGGCATGAGACAATTTCTTGCGCTTACTGCGACCATTGAAAATCCTGAGGATCTAGCGGCCTGGCTTCGCTGCAGCCTAGTTCAAAGTCATACTCGGGATGTCGATCTACAGCAGGAAATTTGGTACCAAGGACTCGGCTACGGCGTAACGTTCGGTCAGGATGTGGGCGAACATCTCAATCCTATGGATGGGTATCCCGATGATACCCTCGATGCCGTCGACTACCTACTTGACCAAGATCGTTCTCCAATTCTGGTATTTGTGGAGAGTCGCCGTGAAGCTTCGCGGTACGCGAAAGACTTTGCACGTCAGCGACAGCGTCGCGCCTCTGGAATAGGGGTAGCGGAGCAGCTGGATCTCTTTTCCGAACCAACGGAAGGCTCCGAGAATCTGCGGAACTCGGCCGAGCGGCGCATTGCGTTACATACCGCCGACCTGACGCCACAGGAACGTCAGGTCATCGAACAAGGCTTCTTGGACGGTAGCTTCGATGTCTGTTTCGCGACCTCGACATTGGCCGCTGGCGTCAATTTTCCGTTTAAGACCGTGATGTTTCCAAAGCTCACCTACGAGCACGGTGATCGTCATGGCACGCGGATTACGCGAGGTGATTATCGCAATATGTCCGGGCGGGCTGGACGCCTCGGGTTGCACGACTCGGGGTACGCAGTTCTGCTGCCGAAGAATACCCTGGAAAGAAATCACGCAAATGGCCTCGTGCTGCCCGACAATGACAATGTCTACTCGCGACTCGCTAAGCTGAGCATGCGCCGAGCGGTTCTAACCCTCTTGGCGGCGAGAGTTGCCGGAACCACGCCTGCCATCCGGGATTTCTTTGAGAATACGTATTATTGGCACCTGATCCTTGAGAGGAATCCCGCCAAGTTAGACAAAATCATTGCTAAAGCTGAACAAGCGCTAGATTGGCTTATTGACGCAGAACTCGCCGAGCAGTACGACGACACCTATCTTGCGACACCGCTGGGACAAGCGACTGCGAGATCGGGATTGCTGCCCGCGACAGCACGAGCATTTGTAGTATTACTGAAACAACACGCTGAACATTTCGAAGAACACTTCAATGACTTTGTCGGCGGATTGATCCACTGGGTTTGTTGTAGCGACGAATTTACAGGGCAGGCTCCCAGTCGATTTCTTCCATATCCAATCGGTGGTCTGGCACCTGGTTCGTCAACTTTCGTATCCGGGCAGCAGCTTCTATGCCCAGTAGACCGAAACGATGCCCGACTATGCCAGAGTGTTCATGCTCTAATTCTGTTCGTACGGGGAATAGAGGACCGAAAAATTACCCGCTTAACCAACATGAGCTCAGGGAGCGTCCATCGACTCGCCATCGACGTTAGCTGGATCCTCAATGGCTGCCATGCAATAGCGGCTGTTCCCGATCTCGCGTGCCTACAGAAAGTTGGAAACCAGCTCGCAATGTTAGCTCGGCGGGTTCGGTGGGGCTCTCCTGCCGAGGCACTTGACCTCATCCGCGTCGCGGAACGCGCCAGTGTTCCTGGCTTTGGGCGACAGCGCGCCATGGCATTGGTTAATAAAGGTGTAACGACCTTCGAAGATGTCGAAACCCTTGGTGCTGAACGATTGACGAAGATTCTCCGCAGCCGCCGCCGGGCAGATGCTCTCCTCGCGGCAATCAGTGAGCACACCGATTTTGGCGCGAATCGCCTGGCATCCGTACATGATCAGCTAGCTAAACGCCTAGGCGTCAAAGAAATAGTCGTAGCCTGCACCGAATCAATGGGCACGCAGTACGAAGAAGCAATCGTGGGCTTGCTTAATAAGGAAGTGAGCTGGACGGTCACAGTCCTCGATGATGGTCGGCGACAGAACGTACCCGACGTGTTGTTAACGCTCGGCGACATCGCAGCATTGCTAGAGATTAAGACCACTTCGAAGAGGTCAGGCTTGATTAAAAAGGAAGAGGCCTTCGCTGTACTCCAGAAAGCAACAGACTATGGCAAAGATATGGCGCGCGTCACCCTGGGCAAACCACACTTCGATGAAACGTCGAAGTCAAAGGTGGCAGCGTCTCGTGAACTCACGTTAGTTGAGCATGCGACTTTTGTCGAAGCCATTCTTCGCGTACTTGCCGGAGCGATCGAGCCTACGGCATTCCTTGCGTGGCTCACGGAACCTGGAGAAGCGGAGTTCGAGCGGATTCCGGGAAACCCGACCAATCTGCTAGTCTGACTCGGATTTCTCACGAGGAGCTATGGCTGAAAGTTTGTGACGGAGTGAAGTGAGGGCGGCTTATCCTGGCGATTGACGAGATTGTCGATATCCAAGAAGGTGTGCCTTCTATTTATTCATCCGCGCGCACCGAACTTGATTAGTCTCCGGTCTGCCGGGACCATTGTCCTCCGCAAAAAGTCGATCCGACGAGTTTGTTTGTGTTTTTGGACACGACGGGGAAGCCCACCCGGAGACTTGGTGGACTGGATCGAATACGTGGACGAGGTGTTCTGGAACCGGCAACTATACGACCGCTGGCCGTTGGTCGTGAAGCTGTCCGATCGAATCACCGTCGAGCCGTACCGGCAAGTCCCGCCGACCAGCGACCTCGGTGAGGATATGATTGGCGTCAGTGGCATCGGCACCATCGCCGCCGGGAGGGTGATCCCGTCCTGTGCCAAAACTCGGCCCTTTTGAAATAGACCATAAATCAGCAGCTTAGTGTCTGTGTTTGCGACCGGGCCAAGGACCGTAGGCTTTACAATTGTCTGGCCCGAGAGAGCCTCTCCAAGTTCATAGGACGCAGGTGGCATCGTCAGGTCGATCGCCGCGAAGCAGCTGATCATGGCAGGTCTAAACCGCGCAATCAACGCTGGATCGACTTTTTGCGGAGCACAACAGGGTATACTCGCGACGTGCCCTTTCGCTTTGTGCATTCGGCCGACCTTCACCTCGACAGCCCGTTTAAGGGCATTCGTGAGACGGAGCCGCAGGTTGCGAAGATCCTTCGGCGTGCCACGTTCGATGCTTACGAGCGCGTGATCGACCTCTGTATAGATCGTCATGCTGCTGCGATTCTCGTAGCCGGCGACATATTCGACAGCGCTGATCGCAGTCTCGCGGCGCAGATCCAGTTCGTCCGGGGTCTCGAACGGCTGAAGGACGCTGGCATTCGAGCGTTCTTATGCCACGGCAATCACGACCCACTTGACGGCTGGGGGGCGCGTTTGACGATGCCGTCGAACGCGCATCAGTTTGGGGCTCGTGCGGAGGCCGTGCCGATCGACCCGACGTTAGCTTCTGGGCCGGTGGTCTGCGGCATCAGCTATCCGACACGGGAGATGCGGAGCAGTCTGCTTCCAGGGTTTCCGGCCCACGAGCGTGGTCGCTTCACCATCGGGCTGCTCCACGCGAACGTGGGTACGAGCACCGAGCACGAAGCCTACGCGCCCTGCTCGATCGACGATCTTACCGCGACCGGTTACGACTATTGGGCGCTGGGTCACGTCCACACCCCCGCCATCCTGCGTGAACAAGCACCGATGGTCGTGTATCCCGGCAACACACAGGGGCGTCACCCGAACGAGCGGGGCCCACGTGGGGTCTTCGTCGTCGACGTGGACGACCACGGGACGATTTCGCCCGAGTTCGTCGCGGTCGACACCGTGCGGTGGGAACAGCTGGATGTCCCGATCGAGGGTATTGAGGACGAGAGTGCCCTGTTCAATTGTCTGGAGGCTCTCGTTGACGGTCTCCTGAACCAAGCGTCCGGCCGTCATGTCGTCTATCGCGTCCATCTCGTGGGACGAGGGGTGGTGCACGAGTGGCTGTCGCGGTCGGGAACCGTCGATGATCTTGTCAACCAGCTTAACGACACGTGGGCCAGCCGCCACCCGTTCGCGTTCTGCGGCGGGATAACGGACACGACGAGATCCGAGCTCGACCGCGAGGCGCTGTTCGCCAGGAGGGACTTTATCGGTGACTTCCTGGCATTGACCGATGAGGCCTCGCGGGACGAGAGCCTCGTCGCCGACCTGCGACACGAACTCGCACTGCTCTACGACAACCCGCGTGCCCGCAGGTATTTCGACGAGAGTCTTCCGCGGGAGGACGACGTCCGGGATCTGGTGGCGGCGGCCGAAGATGTCGCGCTCGGTCTCATCGTTGACGATGAGGTTGGCGGGTAGTCGCCACCATGAAGATTGACCGCATCCAGATCGACGGGTTCGGCGAGTACGGCGGGGCGTCGCTGCCACCGATGGATCGGCCTGTTACGATCTTCTACGGCCCGAACGAAGCCGGGAAGAGCACGTTGCTGGCGTTCATCCAGACGGTGTTGTTCGGTTTCCCGCTGCGTGGCGCGGTCGAGTACTATCCACCGCATGCTGGCGGCAATCACGGCGGACGTATTGAGTTCGTGTCCGACGCGGGTGAGCATTTCACTGTTGAACGCCATCGTGGCCCCAAGGGTGGCCCGATGACCATCACGACCGCAGACGGGTTGGTCGTTTCCGATTTTGCTCGGCCCGCTCTGCTGGGACACGCGACCGCGTCTACCTTCCGGTCGGTCTTCGCCTTCGACCTCGACAAGCTACAGCAGCTCGAGTCTGGAGATGACAGTGGTATCAACAGCCGCATCTACAGTGCCGGTAGCGGCGCGGCACAGTTGCCGCAGGCCCTCAAGCAGCTAAAAGAGCGCGCAGAAGACATCTATGCGCCACGAGGCTCCAAGCAGCCGGTGGCCAGGGTGCTGGCCGAGCTGCAGGACCTCGACGGCAAGTTGCGCGAAACACAGTCACAGTCGCAGGAGTATGGCGAGGCGGTGTCCCGCAGCGCCAAGCTCGAAAGAGAAGGCGTGGCGACCGACGCCGAGCGTGTTGCCACGCGCGCCCTGGTGGAGGAGCTGCGGCGGCGACGCCAAGCGTGGGACACATGGGAGGCGTTGCTCGAAGTCGAGACGCGGTTGTCCGAGATTCCTGATCGCAAAGGGTTCCCTGACGATCCGATTGTCAGGCTCAGCAACCTGGAGGATCAACTCCGCGAAGCCGACGGCGGTGTATCCTCCGCTCGCGACCAGTTGAAGCGTGCCCGAGAGCCGGCAGAGCGGTCAGTTAACGGTGAAGAGTTGCTGCGCGACGCTGCTGCGGTCGAGGCGATTCGCCGTGTGCGTGGCAGTTTCGACGCGTTGGTACGCGACTTACCCAAGCGAAAGGCGGAACTGCGCGCTAAAGAGCTCGAGGTGGCCAGGGCCTTGCGAGAGCTGGGCCCGGATTGGGACGAGGAGCGTCTCGTCGAGTTCGACACCTCCATACCACGCCGCGATGAAGTTGAGCAGTGGAAGAGCCGTCTCGCCTCGGCGAGGCAACGTTTGCGGGACCTCGCTGCCGAAGCTGAACGGGTGCATCAGGCGGCCGATGAGGCCCGACAGCGGCTTCAGGACGCACAGGAACGGTTGGACAACGACCCGGCCGCCAGCCAGATGTCCCGTGACACACTGGATGCACAACGCTCGGCGCTGACCACCGCTCGCAGTTGCCTCATCGAATACGAACAGGCGGAACAGCGATGCCGTGACCTCGCCGCGCTGGCGCTCGATGATTCCGAGGCGACCTCGCGCTGGCAACGTTTCGCCATGCCCGTTGTGCTAGGCCTGCTGGGCATCATGTTGGGCGTCCTGGGTTTCACCTCTGGCAGGGAGCCTGCAATTCTCGTTGTGGGCGTGGCCCTCGTGGCTGCAGCAGCGGTTGCCTACGCCCTGACACTGGCGTCGACGCGGGCCGAGGAACGGGGGCCACGCCGACGCATGGAGGGGGCATGTCGCCAAGCCGATGACACACGCGCGGCGTTCGTGGCCGCGTTGCAGCCGTTCACATTCGACCTCGAGGCCAGTCGGCTCCCAGGGCACGACGAGTTGAATGCGGTCGAGGTGGCACTCAAGAGGGATGACGAGCAGCACCAAGACCGTGCACGGCGCGTGGCAGCGCTGGATGATGTCACCAAAGATGCCGAACGCCAACAGGAGCGATTCGAAGCCGCCGGGCGCCAGCGGGATGAGCAGCAAGCAACCGTCGACACGGCGACCGCTGAATGGTCGTCATGGCTCAGACAGCAATGTCTACCCGAGACGCTGATGCCAGATACGATCTCCGAGCTTTTCTCCCGTGTTGAAACCGCGCGTGTCGTTGTTCAGACAGCCAGTGAAAAGCGTGCTCGTATCGCAGCCATCCAGAAGGACATTGATGCCTACGGCACTGACGTCAAGGTTGTTGCCGACGGCCATCCTGGCTTCAGCACCAGTGGGAACGATTCTTCGATGGCGGTCGCACAGCTCGCCGACCGCGTCGTTGAACGGTTTAACCAGACGCAGGAGGCGGTCCGAGCCCGGACGGAAGCAGTGCGCGTGCTCGAAGATCGTGAAACCAGTCTGGACCAGGCCACCAGCCGGCGTACGGGCATAGACAACCGCATCCGCTACTTGTTGTCTCAGGCACAGACCAACGACGGCGAAGAATTTCGGCGATGGGCGCGGCAGCACCTCGAACGGCAAGACCTCGAACGGCAACGCAAAGAGTATGCGGCCGGCCTGCGCGCCGCCTGCGGGCACGAGCGAGACATTGATGACCTACGAAGCACATTCGCCTCTACAACGAAAGAGGAGACAGACGATGCACTCCGGCAGGCCGAATCAACTCTGGCGGAACTAGGTAGTCGGACCACCGAACAGTACGAAGAGCGCGGGCGTCTCCAGGAGCGGATGCAATCGCTTTCGAGCGACGAAGCCGCGTCCCGCCTGCGCGGGCGACGCGAGGAGCTCGTCGAAGAGCTCCGGGCCCTTGCGACCGAGTGGTCAAAGCTCGTCGTGGCGCGATTCCTGCTCGTCAGGGCCCGTAACAAACATCAGGAGGAACGCCAGCCTGATGTAGTTCGCCGCGCGGCAACCTTCTTTCAGCGTTTGACCGGCGGCAGATATACCAAGATTCACGTCACGGTGGGGGAGCAGGAGATCACAGTTGTCGACAAGACCGGACGCAGAAAGGTGCCAGAGCAACTCAGTCGTGGAACGCTCGAGCAACTCTACCTAGCGCTCCGGTTCGGACTCATCAAGAGCGTGGGCGAAGAGACGGAACGGCTTCCGGTCGTCGTCGACGAGGTCCTCGTGAACTTCGACCTTGAGCGCGCGCGGTGTGCCGCCGCTGCCTTCGTCGAGCTCTCCCGCACCAACCAAGTGCTCGTGCTCACCTGCCATGAGTGGATAGTCGACCTGTTCAGAGGGGCAGCGCCCGACGCCGCCGTCGTCGACCTGTCCGCGGTGTGGGCTGCGCCCTAGTTGCTTGTGGCGTTGGTGCATGAATCCGTTCGTACGCGCACGGAACTTTTTTGCGGCCCGACTTGGTCTCTGCCGATCGCTTGTGATTCAGGCTTGCCCAGCTCAGCCATCCCGTCCTGTGCCAAAACTCGGCCCTTTTGAAATAGACCATAAATCAGCAGCTTAGTGGATGAGGTACTGCTTGCCAAGGAGGAAACCATCCCACATGTCAGTGAGGTTTCTTGCCACCTGCTTCATCCACTCCCCGTTTGGGTCCGACGTTATCCCACCGATGCATACGCAGCGAGTGGCGATATCGATGACAAACAGGAGATGGTAGCGGACGAGCCCGAACGGGTTCACCACCTCGACGGTGAACAGGTCGGTCGCAGCGATAGCGCCCCAATGAGCCTTGATGAAGGTGCTCCACGACATGCTCTTGCCCCGCTCCGGGGCAGGCGCAATACCGTGCTCGGCGAGGACCCTCTTGATGGTGTTGCGTCCGAGTTCATGTCCGCGGTTCTTGAGTACGCCCCGCAGGCGCGTATGTCCCCACGTCGGGTTCTCCCGCGCCATGCGTACAATGAGCTCACGGATGTCCTTCGCCGTCGGAGGTCGGCCTGGGCTCCGGTTCTTGCTGCCATCGTACTTGGCTGCGATGAGGCAGCGGTACCAGCGTAGAAGCGTAGCGGGTGTGGCAACCGACGCAATCTGGGCCAGCGCCTCGCGGCCCAAGGCCTGGGCCTTGACGGCGAGCCTGCGCCGGTCGTCGTCAGAGAGCCTGAGACGCTTGCCCCGAAGCCCGGCTCGGAGCACACGGTTCTCTTCTCGCAGGTAGTCAATCACATCCTGCTGCTGGCGGTTGACCCATCCAGCCAGAACGAGCAGTAGGAATTGCACGTGGTACGTCATGATGGAACTGAAGATAACACCCTCGGGCCAGACGATTGTAGAGCCCACGGCCCTTGGCCCGGTCGCAAAACACAGACGCTAAGCTGCTGATTTATCGGCTATTTCAAGAGGGCCGAGTTTTGGCACAGGACGGGATTCGCTTCGGCGAGCACCACGCGCTGGCGGCAATCGGCGTAGATACAGAGGGATACAAGCATGTTCTGGGGCTTCGGGATGGAGCATCGGAGAACCAGATAGTGTGCAAGGCGCTGCTGGAGGACCTGGTCGAACGAGGCCTGAGCCCAGAGCGGTGTCGGCTGTTCGTGATCGATGGCTCCAAGGCGCTACGGGTCGCCGTCGACGCTGTGTTCGGTACCCACAACAAGGTCCAGCGTTGCAGGAAGCACAAGGAGCGCAATGTGCTCGGTTATCTGCCGCAGGAGCTGAAGCCGCAAGTGCAAGCGAGCCTGCGTTCGGCCTGGCAGCTCCCAGCAAAGAAGGGCAAAGCGCGGTTGGAGCAACAGGCGAAGTGGCTCGAGGACGACTACCCCTCGGCGGCGGAGAGCATCCGGGAGGGGCTCGACGAGATGTTCACCATCAACGAGCTCGACCTCCCCGCATCTCTGAAACGCTGCCTTGGATCGACGAACATCATCGAGTCGTGCTTCAGCGGTGCGCGAGGTCGTACCCGTCGCGTCACCCGCTGGCGCAATGGCAAGATGGTTCTGAGATGGGCCGCTTCGGCTCTGCTCGCCACGGAGAAAAATTTCCGTCGTATCATTGGATACCAATCGCTACCGATCCTCGAAGCGAAGTTAGCGGAGGTCACTGAGAATCAAGCGCTCGACAAGCACGCCAAAGTCGGGTAAACCATGTGTCAGGAGCCGCCACCACCTCGAACCTTCAACTATGGTGGGGGCACCTCCAAACACGGTTACCCGCCCGACAAGCAGGAGAAGGCGACGCGGACGGTGCTCGAACAAGCAGAGGTGCTGTCGGCTGGCTGGGCAGCGTGATCGGGTCGATGAACTTCACCGAAAGCTGGAACAGCTGGCGCATGAGCACCATGGGCCTGATGAATGTCGGCAGCACCGAAGGCTCGCCTTCGGCACAGCTGGTCTCGGAGAGCGGGCGGACCTGCAGAGGTTGTTGCGGGATCAAGTGACTGAGGTGTCACCTGACACTCTCGTGATCGCCGAGGAGTTCAGCGAGCCCGGCCCATTCGAGATTTCGGCTCCGTTCGCATTTTCGGACACGACGCGGTTCGTCGACCGAGAGTTCGGGACGTAGAGCTAATCCGAAACGGCCCGGCGCGCCGGGCTTGAGTTTGTTTGTGTTTTTGGACACGACGCGGTCGGCCCTGAATGCCTCAACTTGACAGTAGTTTCCGGATTCGCAACAATAGCGCATCCTTTCCCTGGGGATTCGCGATGAAGATTTATCGCCTCTGTCGGAAACCCGCCGTCACCGTCCCAGCCCTCGCTTCGGTCAAAGAAGCGCTTGAATTGATGACGAAAGAGAAAGTCGGCGCGGTCGTGGTGCTTGAGAACGAGGAGGCCGCTGGCATGTTCACGCGCCGAGATGCCATCGAGCGCGTGGTGCTCGAGAAGCTGTCTCTCGAGTCGACTCGGATCTCGTCGGTCATGACGTCGCCGGTCGAAGTCCTCTCTCAGGACAGCGAGCTGGGCGACGCCCTGAAGATGATGGTGGCAAGGCCCTTCAACCACATCCCGGTCGTCGACTCCGAATCGAAGGTTGTGGGCCTCGCCACAACGAAGCCTCTGATGAAACAGACTATCGAGAAGCTCTCAGACGAGGTGGGGTCACTCGAAGCCTACATCACCGCCGACGGGATTGGTGGTTGACGGGTTCTTTCGCCATCGAGTGTTGCTAGCGACTGCGGGCAGAGGCACGATGTCGGGAGAGAGCGCTCCTGCTCGCCCGCGCGGTTCGACGCTTCATCCAGCGCCTGACGTAGCTGCTCCATGTTCATTTTGGTGCTGGTCGCGTGCACCTTCTCCATGCGCCGCCGCATCGAAAGCTGCATAACGCCTTCTGGCTAGCCGGGGACCGGTGCGTCCACCCACTCGACCCACTCGGGCGGGTTGAGCCAGCGGTCACGCAACGCAACGAGCCTTTGGGTTGCCACGGCTACAGCCATGGCCCGCGGGTCGGCCGCGTACGCACGGGCCGGTACGTTGGGCGTCAGGCCAGGTGGGAACGGAAACGTCTCGAACGTCGTGCTCGGCGTGTAACGGGGGTCGTTGCCCTTGCCCAGCCATGTGCAGAGCCGGAGCGACCAGAGTTTGTGGAACCGGCTGTGCAGGATCCCGAAGGTCGTGTCGTCGTCACGAGCGATGACGATCAGCTGATGATCGGGACAGATGCGGGCGTCACACCAGACGAACAGTCGGTGCTTGGCGACGGTCGGCGTCGCGATGTAGCGTGACAGACCGTCGAGCGCCCGCCACATGCCCTGCCGCGGCTCGACGTGCCGCCACCAGTACTCGCGATACGCTTCGCGGCGGTTCTGCTGCCGCATCGGGTAGACCCGCTCCTCCACCCAGCGGAATGGTTCTTCGTACAGCGCTGCGTCGCCGGCTGACATCGTCCACCCGAAGTCGACGATCCACTTGCCCGCCGGCCGCCGGGTGAGATCCATGCCGTTCACCCACGGCTTCAGTACGTCGGCGTTGGTCCGGCCGTTCGGGTTCTCCGGTAGACAGAGCCACTCACGCGCTTGATCGCCGTCAACGTCGAAGGGACCGCCCTTGGTATCGCCCATGAATGCCGTGCCGGCATTCTCTGGAAGACGCCGGCCCCCTGTCAGGTCGACGCCGGCGCCGCCGCGCCGCGCCGTTAGATCCGCGTAGATCTCGTCGACGGACTCGCCGTCGAGCCGCGCGCCAGACACTGACTCGTCGTCGGCACGCGAGAAGCAGACCAACGACACTCGCACCGCCGCGCCGTCAATCACCCACGGCTCATCACTCCACGCATCGAAAATCCGCCGTGCCTTGGTCGCCGTTTGCAACGCCCGCCGATTCGCGCCGCCTCGTATGGAATTGGTCGCGACGAGTCCGGCTCGCGCCGCCTTGCCCAATGCGATCTGCTGGCCCGCCTTCTCGACCCCATCCTGTGCCAAAACTCGGCCCTTTTGAAATAGGCCATAAATCAGCAACTTAGTGTCTGTGTTTGCGACCGGGCCAAGGGCCGTGGGCTTTACAATCGTCTTGGGCGGGCGGGTCGTCACCATGCAGATGACCACCTAGTCGAGAGCGAATATCGAAGCGTGTTCCTGAGGCTGTTTCCACGCTACGCCGGTCGAGCCTGCCGAGGGGCTACCGTCGCCGGCGACCATCTACGCGGCACGGCAGTAGTAGTTGAGAATGCCCCCAAGTCGCTCTCGCGACACGATGGGGCCAGTGTCATTCGCGCTTGCCGGCAGAGGTGTGAGGAGCTCGTTGCCGAGACCTTGGTGGTTCCGTTCTGTGTGATAGTGCACTACGTATTCGGTTACCGCTGTGCGCAGGTGTCGCTCACTGAGAGGTACGAAGCGGTCGAGACACTCTCGACGTATGGAGAGAACGAATCTTTCCGCGTATGCGTTCAGATTCGGACTATTAGCGGGAAGGCGAAGGGGCTTCACGCCTGAATCTCTCAAGAGCCCACGTACCGCCTCGGTGAATAGCGGGTCCCGGTCGTGGATGAGGTATCGCTTGCCAAGGAGGAAACCATCCCACATGTCAGTGAGGTTTCTTGCCACCTGCTTCATCCACTCCCCGTTGGGGTCCGACGTTATCCCACCGATGCACACGCAGCGAGTGGCGATATCGATGACAAACAGGACATGGTAGCGGACGAGCCCGAACGGGTTCACAACCTCGACGGTGAACAGGTCTGTCGCAGCGATGGCGCCCCAATGAGCCTTGATGAAGGTGCTCCACGACATGCTCTTGCCCCGCTCCGGGGCAGGCGCGATACCGTGCTCGGCGAGGATCCTCTTGATAGTGTTGCGTCCGAGTTCATGTCCTAGGTTCTTGAGTGCGCCTCGCAGGCGCGTATATCCCCACGTCGGGTTCTCCCGCGCCACGCGCACAATGAGCTCACGGATGTCCTTCGCCGTCGGAGGTCGGCCTGGACTCCGGTTCTTGCTGCCATCGTAGTTGGCTGCGATGAGGCAGCGGTACCAACGCAGAAGCGTAGCGGGTGTGGCAACGGACGCAATATGGGCCAGCGCCTCGCGGCCCAAAGCCTGGGCCTTGACGGCGAGCCTGCGCCGGTCGTCGTCCGAGAGCCTGAGACGCTTGCCCCGAAGCCAGGCTCGGAGCACACGGTTCTCCTCTTGCTGGTAGTCGATCACATCCTGCTGCTGGCGGTTGACCCAGCCAGCTAGAACGAGCAGTAGGAATTGCACGTGGTACGTCATCATGGATCTGAAGATAACACCCTCGGGCCAGACGATTGTAAAGCCTACGGCCCTTGGCCCCGGCGCAAACACAGACACTAAGCTGTTGATTTATGGCCTATTTCAAAAGGGCCGAGTTTTGGCACAGGACGGGATAGACTTTTTGCGGACCACAACCCGCAAACACGAGCTCCGGAGCTGCGACCGAGTTCACCTGATCGGCAAGGGTGAAGTGGTGCACCGCCTGGGGCGAGGCTTCGCGGATCGCTTTCACGGGGCCGCCCATACCGGAGAGGGCATCACCGATCGGAACCAACCCGCCGCGTTGACACTGCATGGTTTTCATTCTCCCATGCCCTACTGCCATGTTCTGCAATCTAGTTTCTTAGCTTCGTCTTCTCCCACCCTCGTCTGGGGTTCTGCCTTGTACCCAATTGGCTTGCTCTTTATCCACTCGATTGCATGTTTTATGTCTACAACGACCGCTAGTCCTGTGTTTATAGATACCTTTCCTATTACTTTTCCTTCCTCGTCTTTGACGTTTTTTTCTTCCTGCCAGTACCCTTTTATGACCCCTGCTACTGCGTATTCGTTCTCTCCTTTACCCCCATGTTCTTCTGCTTTCCATACGACTGGTCCGCCGCTCATTCCCATGTTGCTGCTTGCATCTACCAGGAGATACTGTACTTCTCCGAATTTTCGGAAACCGATCAGGGTTCCTCCGATTGGTAGCGGTAGGGGCCGCATCCAGTTTATCTTTTCTGCTCCTCCATCTAGCCATAACGGGAATCCCATCAACGCTACTCGCCCTCCTGGAGACATTCCTGCTGTCCTCACTTCCATCGGGTAGGTTACAGACAGCTTTCTATCAGGAGCTAGGACCGCTAGGTCCAAGGTGTGCAGATCTGTCCCGTTCTCCCCACCTGTTTCTATTCCCACTATGCCCGCTCTGATTTCCCGCCATGTCTTCCCGCACTCGATCCTCAGCTTCTCCCCTTCTTTGAATCCTTCAACTACGTGTCCTGCTGTTATTAAGTACTGCTTCCCCTCGTGTTCCAACGTGAATGCACTCCCTGTCTCTTCTCCGTACATTATGTGGAATACCCTGTGGAGCACGTTAGCCGTCAGTGGTTCTCCTTGGGATACTCCTCCTGTTCCTACCAGTGCACTCCCGATCAATACGGCCCCTAGAGACCCTCTCAGTCCTTTCATTCTCCTTTCCTCTTTTTTAGGATTTCTGGAAACTCATACGAGCTGGCTCGCCTCCATCCCGGACTTTTTCATGGTGTCTCTCCCTGTAGCGGTTGAAGTTTGGAGCGCAGGGTTTCTTCGAACTCCCCGCGTTTGACTGTTTTTGCTGCCAGCAGCTTGTCGCTGGACTCCTCAAGCGACAGTACTTCCCAATGCAGAGCTTCGAGCCGGTATTCGTCGGATATCTGCGGTACCAGCCAGATGATATCACCCCGTCCTGTGCCAAAACTCGGCCTTTTTGAGATAGCCCATAAATAAGCAGCTTAGCGTCTGTGTTTGCGACTGGGCCAAGGTGTGATCCGCAAAAAAGAAGATCGGCCAGAAGCAGCCGACCATGGCGAGTCTAGAACGCGCAATCAACGCTGGATCGACTTTTTGCGGAGCACACGTTCAGGGACATCTTCGTGTACACGCCGATGTCCTTTGTGGTTCATCTGCAAGTCTCCTTTTCACCAGCGCATCCTGTCAGGGCATTATTTCAAAGATAGATCGGTGAATTAAATCAATATATATTATGGGACCTACGGCTTCGGACCAATCGATCTGGTAGCGAAAGTGGCGAAATTCCCCCGTGTGGGCCATGAGGCAGGTTCCGACCTGTGTTTCAGGGTTTCCAGCCGAGACCGGATCGCTCCAAACTGTCCCATCCGCCACCCAGTCTGGCCAATTGTGGCACTGCAGAGACTGGTGCGATTTTCCGCGCGGTTGGCGGGGTTTTCCAGGATCAGGTGGCACCAGAGACGCGCTTGAAGGGCTGAATGGGCCTCATTTTCGGATTTCGTCTCTAATCGCGATTTTCGAGTGCCAAGTTTGCGCCAAATGGGGAGCGGGTGCTGACCGGGGGCCGTACGACCGCCAAGACAGTCTTCCAAACCATTCATGTAAAATGGTTTAGACCTGTCTGTCTGTCCGCGTTCCCCGCGCGGTACCCCGTAATGTGAACGGGACTCGACCGCACCACGCGAGCCGTCTGCGGACCAATTTAGAGCGGACTTCGGTTCGCGACCGTTGGCTCCTTGGCCAGACGTTCACGCCATTCCGCGAGGACACCCGCCGAGATCCCGTACACGTCCGCCACGGCGTCATCGATCTCACGCCGCACCGGATCGGCGTCCGCATTTGCCCACGGTTGCAGCCGCTCACGGCACAGGCGGTCGTATTCCGCAACCAAGGTAGCCTGTCCCTCCGCGTCACCCAGCGATGCCGGCACGCGGACCGACCCGAGTTGCGCCACCGACCAACTCAGGTACATCAACATCTTCGTGCGCATGTTGAGCAACTGGAGAAGCACAGGAGTGCTGTTCCACACAAGACACAGGGCTTTGGCCTGCGCGAGCGTCTCCGTTACGACCGGCATGAATCCCGACCCGAAGCTCTTCGCAGAAGCACACACCCCGACGAGTCGGGCGTTATTGACTCGCCCACGATTCGTCAGCAGAACCCAGCCCATCCGTGCGAGGTACGACCGCACCATGCTCTCTTTCCCCGGCCGCGGCCGCCGCACCGCGTCCGGATCGCCTGCCAGCGACACCCGAAGTTCGCTGGATACGGAATCAAAGATGTCGACGTCCTCGCCCGTGGATGAGCCGTCTGTCACCGGCTCGAAGGCGTCCCGAATGCGTTGGCCGGCCGGCCCCATGTCGTACAACTCGTTCAACCGGCACAACCCGATCGTCTCCCGAATCTCGGCTGCGGCTTCCGCGAGCTTCGGATCGTACCACTGGACCGGCGACCAGTCGCCGTCCCGCACGAGATCCTCCGGCCACTCACACACGCTGCCGACCTCATCAACCCGCTGATTCCGGATCGCATCGGCGACATCCCGAACGACATCGACCGATCTCGGGAAGCGGCGCAGGTTCACGAACATGGTGGTAGCCCTGGAAGCTCCGCCATCACGCTTCGCTATCAGTAGACACTCGTTGATCGACGTGTGGGTAGACAGATTCGGTTCTCGTGGGTCGTGACTGCACACGATCATGTCGATGTGGAACCGCGACGCGAGGAACCGCCGCTCGCGGAGTCCCGATGCCCCGGTGCAGGCCGTCACCGGCATGATTTTCGCTAGAACGCCGCCATCCTCGGCCAGGATCTTCTCCGCCAGCGGCGTGAACATCGTACTGATGCTGTTCGCGTCGACAACACTCGCCGCCTCGGAATCGCTGGCCGCCAGCCGGTCGCGGATCTGAAGCTCGCGCCGTTGCAGAGCCTTGGTGACTTCCGGGGTGAACTTCCGGCCCTTCTTGTCGTTCGCGGTGAACGGCGGATTCATCATCACGATCCGGCGTTTCTCGACATCCTGCACGACCTCGGGGTCCACGGTCGACGACTCGAAGAGCACGCCCTGTCGCCGTTTGTCGCGGTCGGCGGCGTTCGCCGCCGCCGACCCCACCACGTCCTCGTCGGTTAGCAACTCCAGCGACCCGAGGCGCACCGCCTCGCCATCGACGGAACCGTAGGGCATCGCCCGGAGGCCCATCTTGCGGTAATCGACCGAAAGGTTGCCCAGCGTCATGCGGCCCGCCGCCATCTGCAAGGACACCGGATTGATGTCCAAACCGGTCACGAGCCGTTCGACGGCGTACTTATGGAACTCGGCCGCGCTCCGGTCGTCACCGCCGGCCTTGCGGATCCGATCCTTGACCGCCTCCAGGTAGGCATTCAACAGCGTGCCGCTCCCGCAGGCCAAATCGACCATCTTGAGCCGCCGCCACGTTCCCCGCTCCGCCCATGCGGTCTCGCCCGTCGCATCGAGCGCTAATTCGGCGAGCAGCCGCGCCGCCGGCTGCCGCGTGAAGAACGCGCCGTCGGACGCCTGGTTGCCGAGGACACGGCTGAAGAGCTCGCCCGCGTACTCCATGCCCATCGACACGTAAATCTCGGCGTTCTCCTTCGCCCAGGCGGCGACCGCTCGCACCGCTTGATTGACGCCGCCGTGCGCGTCCGCCGCCGCCAGCGCCTCAAGGACATTGAGTGCCGGCCGGAACACCGGCTCGTAGTCGTAGCGCAGCACGGTCGTCCACGCCTCGCGTAGCACCCTGACTGGTTCGGCTCCAGTCGCCACGTCGTGAAGCCGCCCGACACGGGCCAGATCCGCCGCCTGCCCCGTCGCGTCCTCCAGCCGTGCGTGCAGAAGCGCCGCGTTCATGAGCAGCAATACGCTGACCATGCATGCATCGGCATGAGCGTCCGTGTCCTGCAAGTGCTCCATGCCGAGCACCGAACGCAACCGCCCCTCCAGCCCTTCGTGGCGCAAGTGGTCCGATGCGCGACGCACCGGCTCCATCAGCAGGTTGAAGTCGCGTACGTCGTTCCCGCGCAGTCCTGACTTCTCCATCACCTCGACGCGCAGATCGCGGCCCACGCCGTCTTGACGGATCTGTTCCAGGAGTCGCTGCGTCGGCGACGATCCGGGCGGACGCTGTTGCTCGGCCACGTCGCGTCGAGAAGGGCGTCGCCGGGGCCGGCGCGGCAACGGCTCGTGTTGCTCGGCCCGCTCGCGCGCCCGCTCCAGGGTTTTGGCCACGTCCACGCCGCCTTGCCGTTCCATGGACCGCGCCGCTTCCTGCACGGTACATGTGACACCGCTTCGCCGACGCTGGAGCACTAGCACCGCTGGCGATTCTTTCAGCGTGCGCTCGTCATCACCCGGCTGGCCGTCGGTAAACCGGGCTGGCGTACCGGGCGACATCGGCTGCTCGCGCCATTGGAACCCCTTGTCCGGCGTCAAGTACTCCGTGACAGAGGCAGAGGCCTCATCCCACGCTGGCACCTTCGCTTGATTCACCGCGCTCTCGGCGTGGCCCCGCGGTCCCGTCCACACGCCCACACGGGTGACAGGCCCGTCGTTCACCACGACCGCCTGCCGCACCGGCTGCTCGTCCTCCAGCGGCACGTAGATCTGCAACAAGCTCGAGATCTCGTCCTCGATGCGCCCATCGTGCGCCCGCAGCGCCCGCAAGACCTCACCGAGCACCCTCCACTCGTCGCCGAGCTTGTCCATCGACAGGCTCGTCTCCGCGTCAATGCCCCGCGGCAGAGGAACTGGCACGATCACGTACCCGTATTGCTTCCCCGGCGCCCGGCGCATGCAGCGGCCGACGATCTGGATCACGTCAGTCGGACTGCGGCGCACGGCCAGGAGCGCCACGGCGTCGAGACTCGGACTGTCCGTTCCCTCTCCGAAAATTCCGACGTTCGCGATCCCGCGCGGCTTCTTGGCATCCGCCGCCGCGAGGTCACGCAGTGCCCGCCTCCGTTCGCGCACCGGGTGCCCCGCGTCGAGATGCTCCACGGCATACGGCCGCGCAACTCCTTCGACGCCGCCCTCGCTAAAGTACCGCTCGATCTCCGAGCGCCCCTCGTCGCTGTCGAGCCACTTCACCATCTGGTCGGAACGCTGGACCTTGTTCAGGAACGCCAGCGACCGGCTTACGCGCACACTCCCATCGTCTCCGGCCGCTCCGCCGGCAAGCGTCACCCCGTAGACCAGCCAGGAGAGCGCCTCATTGGTCGTCAGTCCGCGCGACTCGTGCGACTGCTCGAACCGCTGGACGATGCGATTGGCCGCCGTCCACGCGCGTTCATCGACGCCAATCGCGATGATCCGGTAGTCGCACAGAAAACCCTTCTCGACCGCCTCCTTGTACGGCAGACGGTAGGCCACCGGGCCGAAGATCGACTCGTCCGACATGCTCGTCACGATCCACTTCCTGCGGTCGATACGGGCGACCCTCGCGTTGCTCGCATCGTAGACGCGGGGCGTCGCCGTCTGGTACAGCCGGTACCGGGCCGGAAATGCCTCCTGGTCGTGGCAAAGCGTAAACACCCGCAGCCGCTCCGCTTGCCGCCGGCTCTTGACCGGCCGCAACTGGGCCGTCCGGTGCGCCTCGTCCAGAATCAGGACCTGCGCAAACCAGCGCTCCGCAAGCAGCGCGTCCGCCGTGTGGTGCGCCGACTGGTACGTCGAGAAGATGATGCGCAGGTCGGTCGAGCCCGCGCCGGCGCGAAGCCAGTCGGCGACCGCCTCAGCGCTCTGGGCCACCCGGCAACCGACATCAGCCGCGCGGACCTGGCCGGCGTCCCGCGTCGGATCCGCCGCGAGATCCGGATCCCGCTCGACATCGACATGTCCTGCCGTCGCGTCGCTGCACACCGCCAGCGTCTGCACCGGACGACCGATGTGCGACAGGTACTCCCGCCGTACCTGCGCGATCAACGCGATGCTCGGTACGAGCACTACGCCGAGATCGCCCGGTCCCGACAACTCCGACATGATCCGCATCGACACGCGAGTCTTGCCGGTTCCGCAGGGCAGCACGAGCGTCGCCCGCGCCGCGTCACGCGGCATCCAGTCCGCCGGGTTGCTACCGAGCCAGCGGTCCCGGTGTTCCGGCAACCCGGCTCGAAGCGCCTGCACGCACGCGGCCACCACCTCTTGCTGCATCGCCGTACGCGGGTCAGGCTCTGTCGACGCCCGTTCCCGTTCCCGCGCATCTGCCAGAGCTTCGGCCAACGCCGCCTCGAAATCGATGAACGTCACCTCCGCGATGGCGGCGGCGTCCTCCGTCACCGCACTTCTGTGGGCTTCCGCCACCATCCAGCGCTCCGCGAACAACGACGCCGGCGCAGCACCGCCGAACTTTTGCACCTGCGTCGTCGTCACTGACCCGTCGCCGCTCCGCGCCTTGCACTGGATCGCAACGCGCGACCCGTCATGCTTGATGGCCACAAGGTCGATGCCGGCATCGTGCGACGGCAGGGGAGCGCCTACCGAAGTCCGATCCGGCCACTCCCGGTAGCGCCAGCACTTGGCGATCTCCCAACTCGGAATATTTTCGGCATGCCGGAGCACGGCGTCCTCGAACTTCGTCCCGTCAAACCGCCGCGCGTCTCTGTCGGCCTGCAAGGACGCGAGCGTTTCGTCAAGACCCGAAACCTGATCCATCATGGTCGCGTGGAAGTCTACATCGTGAGAGCCCGTCGTGTCCGAAAATACGAACGGAGCCCGAAAGCTCGAATCTTAGAGGCGTTCTCAAAATTCGCGGAGACCAGCCGACGCGACACTGGCTCTGCGATAGGCGAACTCGAGCAGAAGCTCTCCTCCAGACCATCCGTTACGTCCAGCTCGTGCGCCGGAACTCCTATGCGGCGGCGCGGTGGTAATAGTGGAGCATGCCACCCAATCGCTCACGACATCGCACCTTCCCGTGGCGGCTGCCGACGCATTCTTCCGCTTCGATCAACGCGTTCCCCAACCCCGTCCTGTGCCAAAACTCGGCCCTTTTGAAATAGGCCATAAATCAGCAACTTAGTGTCTGTGTTTGCGACCGGGCCAAGGGCCGTGGGCTTTACAATCGTCTTGGGCGGGCGGGTCGTCACCATGCAGATGACCACCTAGTCGAGAGCGAATATCGAAGCGTGTTCCTGAAGCTGTTTCCGCGCTACGCCGGTCGAGCCCGCCGAGGGGCTACCGTCGCCGGCGACAATCTACGCGGCACGGCAGTAGTAGTTGAGAATGCCCCCAAGTCGCTCTCGCGACACGATGGGGCCAGCGTCATTCGCGCTTGCCGGCAGAGGTGTGATGAGCTCGTTGCCGAGACCTTGGTGGTTCCGTTCTGTGTGATAGTGCACTACGTATTCGGTTACCGCTGTGCGCAGGTGTCGCTCACTGAGAGGTACGAAGCGGTCGAGACACTCTCGACGTATGGAGAGAACGAATCTTTCCGCATATGCGTTCAGATTCGGACTATTGGCGGGAAGGCGAAGGGGCTTCACGCCTGAATCTCTCAACAGCCCACGTACTGCCTCGGTGAATAGCGGGTCCCGGTCGTGGATGAGGTATCGCTTGCCAAGGAGGAAACCATCCCACATGTCAGTGAGGTTTCTTGCCACCTGCTTCATCCACTCCCCGTTGGGGTCCGACGTTATCCCACCGATGCACACGCAGCGAGTGGCGATATCGATGACAAACAGGACATGGTAGCGGACGAGCCCGAACGGGTTCACAACCTCGACGGTGAACAGGTCTGTCGCAGCGATGGCGCCCCAATGAGCCTTGATGAAGGTGCTCCACGACATGCTCCTGCCCCGCTCCGGCGCAGGAGCGATACCGTGCTCGGCGAGGATCCTCTTGATAGTGTTGCGTCCGAGTTCATGTCCTAGGTTTTTGAGTGCGCCTCGCAGGCGCGTATATCCCCACGTCGGGTTCTCCCGCGCCACGCGCACAATGAGCTCACGGATGTCCTTCGCCGTCGGAGGTCGGCCTGGACTCCGGTTCTTGCTGCCATCGTACTTGGCTGCGATGAGGTGGCGGTACCAGCGCAGAAGCGTAGCGGGTGTGGCAACGGACGCAATATGGGCCAGCGCCTCGCGGCCCAAAGCCTGGGCCTTGACCGCGAGCCTGCGCCGCTCGTCGTCCGAGAGACTGAGACGCTTGCCCCGAAGCCCGGCTTGGAGCACACGGTTCTCCTCTTGCTGGTAGTCGATCACATCCTGCTGCTGGCGGTTGACCCAGCCAGCTAGAACGAGCAGTAGGAATTGCACGTGGTACGTCATCATGGATCTGAAGATAACACCCTCGGGCCAGACGATTGTAAAGCCTACGGCCCTTGGCCCCGGCGCAAACACAGACACTAAGCTGCTGATTTATGGCCTATTTCAAAAGGGTCGGGTTTTGGCACAGGAAGGGATAGCCCGGCCTATCTGACTGGTGAATCTGCCGCAGCGAGTTGCCTCGAGAGCAGCTTTGCTGCAAGCTAATGTAGCGGGTGCCGATAGCCCGATATTACAACATCATATCCACGAGGTGCGCGCTGAAATGCAGGTCCGTGAGCTTGTCCAACTCCATCGTCGATACGGAACGCACTTAGTTCTCACAGTGTTTCTCGCGGTGGCGATCACCGGCTGCGGCGGAAGGAAAGACATTTCTGCCCCCCCGCCCGCTCCGGCGTCAGCAGCTCCGCCTGCCCAAGCCGCCGAAGAGGCGCGACCGCATCCCTCGAAACAGGTCCAGGCGCTTTATCGGGAACTCGCCCAAGTGGAAGACGAGTTTGGCGCGATTCTCGAACGGCTTTCGACCGGCGAAGTTGCAGCCGATGAGGAACTGGTCCGACTCGGAGAGCGGCTTCAGGTAGGTGCTCACCAGTGCGTCGAGACCGAAGGATGCGATCCCCTCCGATTCTTCGACGTCATGGGACGGCTCGTCGAGGAGCAAAACGTGACGCTCGCCGATCAGGCTTCGCAGCTGGAGGCGTTGAGTAATGAGGGCGACAAGATCGACGAGGATCTTTCGCTGGAGGCTGGAGCGCCGTCGATCCTGAATGCGATGCCGGAGCTCGGTGACACGGTGGCGCTTCTTCGCGGCAATGACCTTCGCGAGATGATCAGCCTCAACGGACCGGTGAAGGCAGCACTCGACGATTGGCTCACATGGAACCGCCCGATGCTGATGAGCTCCTACGAATACTACCAATACCTTCGGGACAATATCGCGCCCATTTATGAAGAAGCGGGTCTTCCGGAAGCCTTACTCTTCGCGATGATCGCCACCGAGACCGGCGGCAGAGTTCATTCCTTTTCACACGCCGGTGCGGCCGGCCTGCTGCAGTTCATTCGCTCGACCGGGCAGCGTTACGGTCTTCGAGAGGTAGATGGTTTCGACATGCGTCTCGATCCGGAAGCAGCGACGCGTGCCAACGTTGCGTACATCAACGAACAGTTCGAAATCCTGAACGAAAGTTTCGAGATGACGCTCGCCGCCTACAACGGTGGCGAGTATCGCATGAAGAGACTCCAACGGCGATACAAGACCGGCTTTTGGGATCAGCGAGTCTACTATCGTGTCCCCAGGGAGACCCGGGAGTATGTCCCTCGCATACTGGCAGCAACGTGGCTCTTTCTTCACCCTGAGGACTACAACCTCGAGTTCCCGGTTTACCAAAACGAGCTGACCGAGCTCATTCTCAAAAGAGCAGCGTCCCTCGGCGAGCTCACGATCTGCTTGGGGCAAGTCGAAAGCGCGAACGGCTGGTTCCGCACGCTACGCAATCTTAATCCTCGCCTCAGTCCCGGCGAACGGGCAGAGGCCGGCGCCACCATTACCATTCCGAAACTACTCGTGCCCTACTACGAGGAGCGATGTGTTGGGGGAGATTTGGTCGAAACGGCTTTCGAGCTTCACGAAGCCAACTACCCGTACGGCAAGATGGAAATCTATATCGTTCGCCGAGGCGACACATTGTGGCGCATTGCCTCCCGGTATCGATGTGTCACCACCCAGGAGCTAGCCGAGGTCAACAACGTCCGCGCCCCCCGCTACCTTATTAAGGTGGGACAGCAGCTCCGGATCCCAGGCTGCTCGTAATCGCGATCCAGGGCGCATTTAGACCAGTCGTCACTGTCCTGGGCGATAAACGAAACGCAGGGTGCTTCCGTCATTAAGTGTTGGTGAGATGACGTAAGACTTTACGCTGCATTAAGTTGCAGCCAAAATAGCGCTCGCGACCTTCGCTTCGCGCTAAATGGAGCGTAAGCGCCGCTTTTGCAAAGGGATGCGTACATATGACCAACAGTAAACAGCGCAAGCACCCTTGTGCTCCGCAAAAACTCGATCCGTCATTGATTCCGCGGTTTAGACCTGCCAGGATTGGCCGTTTCGCGGCGGCGAGTGGTACGTCATCATGGATCTGAAGATAACACCCTCGGGCCAGACGATTGTAAAGCCTACGGCCTTGGTCCGGTCGCAAACACAGACACTAAGCTGCTGATTTATGGCCTATTTCAAAAGGGCCGAGTTTTGGCACAGGACGCCGACGATGCAGGAATTTGCCTCGGTGCGTCGCTCTTTGGACGGGCTGTGTTCCGGTAGTAATGGCATTAATGATGATAGGGCCTCGGTAGCCCGCCTGCTCCGTCTCATCCGATGGCGACGTCGAGTTCTGGAAACAGGGTATGAGTGAATCGGATGGTGTGAAGCCAGTCAAGAACGGCGAGTGCCTTCGGTTTTCCCTGAACACCGAGGAAGACTTACAGTTCTTCCACGATGCCGCTACACGCAAGCTGCAAGCAAGCGAGTGGCTTGGTGGATTACCGGAAGAAGAACTGGAGGAGGCAGAACAGGAATGAGGTAACACAAGCCCGGTAGGGTCGAGGGCTGGCGCGGTGCTCGTGAGGTCAAAATACTCATGCGGCTTCCCGATGGTAGAAACGTAGCAACCCGCCAAGCCGTTCACGGGAGCGCACCTTGCGCTCGGACTGAGGTAACTGGTCGCTGGCTGGGAACAGCAGCAGATTCTCCTTGCCTTGATGATTCCCGGCAGAGTCGAGGGCTGGCGCGGTGCTCCGTAGGCGCGGCCTATCTGTTTCTCCCGTCCTGTCCAAAAACACAAACGCGTTGCCAAACCCTTGATGGTTGCACTCTCCATCATAATGATAGATGAACTCGGCGCCCGCCCGGCGCGCGGGTCTTAGAGTTCGTTTGTATTTTTGGACACGACGCGGTCGAAGGTCTTGTACTCTTCCTGCACATCGAGGAAGCGCTGGGCGTTGACTATGGCGGCGGCCACCTTCGCACGGTTGCGGATGATGCCGGCATCGGCAAGAAGGCGCGGCTTCTTGTATCGCTTCTTCACCTGCCACACCATCAAGCTACCTCGCTGCCCTTCTTCCCCGTCCTGTGCCAAAACTCGGCCCTCTTGAAATAGCCGATAAATCAGCAGCTTAGCGTCTGTGTTTTGCGATGGTGCCAAGGGCCGTGGGCTTTACAATCGTCTGGCCCGAGGGTGTTATCTTCGGATCCATCATGACGTACCGTGTGCAATTCCTACTGTTGGTCAGGCAACCGTTGTTCGATCGGGCAGCCCTGCCGCTCACACAGACCTCATGGGTGCTTCCGCCATTAAGTGTTGGTAAAATGACACTAAGACTATACGGTGCATTAAATTACAGCCATGGTCTTTCAAAAGGTCCGAGTTTTGGCACAGGACGGGTTCGAGGAATGGAAAGGCCTCGTTCCGACGGACAACTGAGAAAATGTTGGCTGTAGCGCGATAGTCGTCCTTACCTTTGTTATGGCGCTTCTGGCATTGGGGGCCGCGCAAGACTCATGGCCCCGAGCGTCAACCGCGCAATTCTGCGTCCGCCTTGGTGCGGCAGCTTTCGATTCGGCGAAAGCTAGGATGTTCTGCTCCGCCGCTGGGAGCGTTCAGCGGTAAGACTTGTACTGGCTATCGGCCCCGCGCATGTCGGGTCAGCTCGCGGATACGAGCGGCGAAAGCCTCTCGTCGGTGATGCTCCACCACGGAAAGTCTCTCGATTTCAGGCCCGCTTGAGCCAGGTTCGCTTTCCAGGAGTTGGTGATTGCCTCTAGAAGAGTGTCCGTCGGAACTGCTACGTTGATTGTCGTCCAGACGGCATTTCGTAATGATCCAAGGCGACGAGCAATCGTCGCCGGCGCAGATCAACGTTGTCCTCAACTGGTTCGACGAGCTGAACCGTCTCGTGCCCACCGAGAACTGAGATGAGCTCGAGTCCCACCGCCAAGCGAGCCATCCAATTCACCCACTTTCGGATCGATCCGGACCGGGGCGAGCTGCGCAAGGAGGTGGACAGTTCGATCGAGCAGCAGTACTATTCGATAAGATTCGAACTCACGGCGGCGCGCAAGAAAGCCCCGCCGACCCACACAATGAGGGTGTCATGAACTTGCTAAGAAATCCCGGGACTTTTCGGAATCTACTCTCTGTCCTTGGTATCGTTCTCGCCGGGTGCCAGGTCGAAGTGCCCGAAACGGCCGAGGGCGAGCCGGTCGTCGCTTCAGGGGAGCGCTCGTCTCATGAAGACGCGAGCCCCACACCAGCCGCTGAGCCCGCTGAAGATGTGAAGGCTGCCTTGGGCTCGCTTCCAAATGCCGAGCTGGTTCCCTGGGACGAGAAGACAGCCCTGGGGCTCGTGGCCTTGTCCCTGGCGTGTATCGATCGGCCCCACAAACAGTCCCGCAGACGAGGTTATCTCTACGAGTCGAGCTATGCCCTCCGTACGGACTACGAAAACACCCTTGCCTTCTACGGCTGCTCGGATTGGCATTCAGCGGCCAACTCAACTTGGACGATGGTGAAGGTTCTGAAAGAGTTCCCCGAATCACCTATCGCGAAACTCATCCGGGAGAAACTGAACCATCATCTCTCGGAAAAGAGCCTGCAGGGCGAGCTCGCCTTTTTTGAAGAACGGTCGCGCGCGGGCTTCGAGCGGCCGTTCGGATGGGCCTGGCTCCTCAGGATCTCCGCCGAGCTTCACGACTGGGAGGATGAAGACGGCGAAAAGTGGGCCGAGAACCTGAGGCCGCTGGCCGAGCTTCTGGCGGAGAGAATGATCGAGTATCTGGATCATCTCGCCTATCCCATCCGCGTGGGAACGCACGCCAATACGGCCTACTCGTTCCTGTTCATGCTGGACTACGCGAGAGCAGTGGGGGACGAGAAGCTGGAGAAGGCAATCGAGATCCGTGCGCGGGATTTCTTTTTCGATGACGAAAACTGTCCCGTGGCTTACGAGCCCTCGGGCTCCGATTTCCTCTCCCCCTGTCTGGCCGAAGCGGTTGTCGTCGGCCAGCTCATGAGCCAGGAGGAGTGGCTGCCTTGGCTCGACGCCTTCCTGCCCCCCGTGGACTCGCCCGAGCTCGCGCCGCTGTTCTCCGCCTTCGAGTTCAGGGAGTATTACTTGCCCCGGCCGGAATTTACTCCGCCGCCCCCGGAAAGCGCCGAGGCGGAGTCGGAATCCGATCCCGAATCGGATGACGAGTCCGATCGCGATGAGGAACGACGTCTCAAGGGCGCCCAGTCCCATCTCATCGGGCTTGCTTTCTTGAGGGCGGCCGCCCTGGAGCGCATCGCCAACGCGCTCCCCGAGGAAGACCCGAGGCGGGAAGCGTTCCAGGGCATTGCCAGGTTTCAAGCGAGCAAAGGGTTCGAGTCGATGTACGATGCAGACTACGTGGGCACCCACTGGATCGCAAGCTACGCCGTTGACATGCTCACCCACGATCGCTGAAGCCCCACTCGGCGTAGTCCCGTACCCTGGTCCTGGAAGCAAGCGGCCGATCTCGCCCGACGGCGGCGAGCACCCCGTCCTGTGCCAAAACTCGGCCCTTTTGAAATAGACCACAAATCAGCAGCTTAGACGCCCTTGGAATCCGCCGACCCTTGGGCTGCTGGGCGAGCTACGGGCAGTGAACTTCGCACCCGGAAGTCCCTCATTAGACTGGACTTTATCGAGCACAAGAGCGAACGTTCGGTGATGCCGCAGGATACAGGGGTTGGCCGGAACGTCGTTTTGGACGGTTTGGACTTCGCCAGCTTACGGCGGGTCTGGGAGCAAACGTTTGGGGCTGCTCCCCCACGCTCGCTCTCGCGTGTTTTCCTGCGCCGCGTTCTCTTGCACGAACGCCAGTGCCGGACCCATGGCGGGCATTCGGCCACAACCCGGCGCGCTCTGGCTGCCATGGCGAACGGGACGCCAGGCAACGGCGCCGCCGCTCCCGCAGGGTCCGTTTCTGCCGGCACCCATCTCGTCCGTGAGTGGAATGGCCGGACCTACCAGGTCGAGGTACTCGACAACGGCTATCGGTTCGATGGCAAAACCTATCCGTCCCTCACCGCCATCACAAAGCGAATCACCGGCACCCACTGGTCAGGACCACGCTTTTTCGGTCTGACGCCCAAGCGCAAGGTCTAATATGAAGAAAATCCGCTGTGCCATCTATACGCGAAAGAGCGCGGAAGAGGGTCTCGAACAGGAGTTCAACTCCCTCGATGCGCAGCGAGAAGCCTGCGCCGCGTATGTCGCGAGCCAGAAAGCGGAGGGCTGGGTGCTGCTGCCAACCGTCTACGAGGACGCGGGGCTCTCGGGAGGAACCCTGGAGCGCCCGGGCCTGCAGCGCTTGCTCGCCGACATCGACGCAGGTCTCGTCGACCAGATTGTGGTCTACAAGGTCGACCGGCTGACCCGTTCCCCGTCCTGTGCCAAAACTCGGCCCTTTTGAAATAGACGATAAATCAGCAACTTAGTGTCTGTGTTTGCGGCCGTGCCAAGGGCCGAGCGCGAACAAACGACCAAATCATACCGGCATGGTCCCGGCAGACCGGAGACTAATCAAGTTCGGTGCGCGCGGATGAATAAATAGAAGGCACAGCCATGGGCTTTACAATCGTCTCGGGCGGGCGGGTCGTCACCATGCAGATGACCACCTAGTCGAGAGCGAATATCGAAGCGTGTGCCTGAAGCTGTTTTCACGCTACGCCGAGCGGACCCCGGCGGCCAAACGATTGTAAAGCCATCCGAAGATGAGTCCCGCGACCGCCCCGTCCACGAGTCCATAGACAGTCATCAGCATCACTTGCCCGATTGAGGCCGCCGCATCGTAGCCGGGATACACCGATGCCATGAGGTTCAGAAAAGCTTGGCCGTAATCGGCCCAGACCAGGTTGGCGAGGCCCACAAACAGCAACGCCCCTCCCCAGATCACACTAGAAGTCAATGCCAGCGCCTTGATATTGAAGTGCATCGTGCCCTCCTCACTTTCAATTGTACTGCACTCCAAAAGGGTTTCTAATCGTTCTTGGACAACATCCATCCAAAGCCTGCCGGGTCATGGGCTTGTGATCCGCAAAAAAAGATCGCGTACAGCTGGACCGACTTTTTGCGGAGCACACGTTCTCGAAATTCCCGGATACCAGCCGACGCGTGTATTGGATCTGCGATAGACGATCCCGAGCAGACCTCCTCGCGGTAGGGACCGCCCTTACGGGCGGCCCCCCGCACAGATCCCAGCGAGCGCTGCTAACGCACTGGGCTCCTACCTCAGGTCATGACGCGCAGTCGCTGTTCGGGGTACGGGTGCAAAATACGAATAGGTGGAAACCAGCGGTCGGCCAAACGGTTCATGCGCTCCCCGGTCATCCGGTGTCGTTGGCTCCTCTGCCGTAGCGTACGGAGCCACAGACGGTACACCTGATACTTGAAAGCGCCGAGTTTCCGTTGGTTACGAGGCACCGCATAATAGTTGAAATGCCCCTGCATGACCGACCTTAGCCATTGCCCCACCTCAGGGACAGGATGGTGCAGCCGTCGCTTCAGCTCGATTTTGATCTCGCGAAGTTTCGACTGCAGCCGTTTCCGCATCGTCTGCCGAAGCACTATGAATTTCCCATTCCTTGTCTTGTCACACGTATGTGTGAAGCCAAGAAAGTCGAAAGACTCGGGTTTCCCCTCGCCGCGCCGTTTGCGGTTCTCGGCAGCATAGCGGCCGAATTCCATCAGGCGCGTCTTTTCGGGGTGCAGTTCAAGATGGAATCTCTGGAATCGCTCCCTGAGTTCCTCCAGGAATCGCTCGGCGTCCTCGCGGTACTGGAATCCTACCGTGAAGTCATCGGCAAAGCGCACGATGATCACTTCACCGCGAGCATGCCTCTTCCTCCACTGGTGGACCCATAGATCGAACACGTAGTGCAGATACACGTTCGCTAGCAAAGGGGATACACTTCCCCCTTGAGGCGTTCCCTTCTCCGCCTGTGTTCGCTTCCCATCCTCCATCACACCAGCGTTCAGCCACTTCTTGATGTGTCGCAGCACACGCTGGTCTGCTATCCGATGCTCGACGAACTTCATCAGCCATTCGTGGTCGATGGCATCGAAGAACCCGCGAATGTCCGCGTCGAGCATCCAGTTCGCCCTCTTGCGCATGATTCCGACGTAGAGGGCATCCAGCGCATTGTGCGGATTGCGCCTCGGTCGGAAGCCATAGGAGAAGCCGAGGAAGTCGCTCTCATAGATCGCGTTCAACACCTTGACCACCGCGCGCTGGTCTACCTTGTCCTCTAGTGCGGTTACTCCGAGCGGCCGCTGCCGCCCATCGGCCTTGGGAATGTACACTCTCCTGACCGGCTTCGCCCGGTACGCCCCACGCTTCAGCCTCGTGCATAGTTCCTGCAGGTTGCCCTCCAGGTCCTCGCCGTAGTGCTGCCACGTCTCCCCGTCTACTCCCGGTGCAGCATTCCGCTTGAGGCTAAAGTAGGCCTCCCGGAGGCGGTCGACGTTGTAGACATGATGCCAGAGCGCTGTGAACCGTGCTCCTTTATCCCGGCAGGCAACCTGCCGTATCCGCTCCAGCGCGCTTTGCAGGTCAGGGGGACCGAACGTAGGCGCACTCCCTTGGCTGTTTCCGCGGTTTCTCGCTTCGTGCCCGTTTAGGGTTGTCCATATTCACTCCCTGCCCGGCGCTGTGTCCGGGACCTGATTTGCCGTAACGGATTTCCTTTGGTCAGCCCCCTTGGCTCCACCTCCTCCGCGAGCTGAGGCGCACCCCAGCCTTTGTTCAAAGGCTTCTCAGCTACTATGGGGCTGTCAGACTTCCCGCATCCGTACGTCGCTGTCGTGCTCCTTGCGGATTCACAGCGCGGACCCCGATGCCACTCAGGACCAGATGCGGGACCTCCCGGCTCCCGTGTATGTCTCTTGGCGTGCGTGCGCAGGGTCTCGGACCACGCGGGGGCGGAACAGCTCTTGCGATAACGATCTGCTCCGTGTTGCCTTCCGTGCCATACGACGCCGTCGGCCCCCCGAAGTTTATTTTACTTTCGCGGCTCAATATCCAGCCCGCACGTCTCCCTGTCAACGCTTCGCCTTTGCTCTCGCGAACAACAACGCATGACTCGGGGCCAATCTGGTTCGCTACTCCTTCATTAGGCGGGACTTGCACCCGCGAGACTTACCGGTTTGTGCCGGCGCACCGTCTGGTCAAAATACTCGAACGCCCAGCGGGTCAACAGTTTGCATCTTTCCAAAGACCGCTTGAATCCGCCATCGCGGTCGGATACGTATTCCAGTTCAGCGGAAGGGGTCGCGATGGACTGGAATACCATGGTGAGCTACATCTCAGGGTCCGTGGATGAGGAGTTGGTCCTGCGCAACGAGTTGTGCCTTCTATTTATTCATCCGCGCGCACCGAACTTGATTAATCTCCGGTCTGCCAGCACCATGCCGACATGATTTCGTCGTTGGTTCCCGCTCTCATCTCTGCCTTCAAGGCTCGTCGTGAGCTGGCTCTCGAGAATGTCGCTCTTCGGCAGCAAAGAAGGGCCGAGTGAGTTCCTCCATTCGAATTCTGAACGGCGCCGACTTAGAATCCAGTTGCCGTGGCCGAGAAACTCCACTCAGACGTCCTCGAACGCCTCCAGCAGGATGTCGTCCTGTCCGAGACGGCAAGAGAGCTCGTGCTCGCGGCGCTCCTCGGCGAGGTCGAGGCATGCCTCGGCGGCAAAACGCCGGCTGCGCCCGCCACCAAATCCGCTGAACCGGAAGACCCCGCTCGCGCGTACATCGACGCCGTGCGCGTTCAAGGTTTTCGCGGTATCGGACCGAGCGCTGAGCTTGCTCTCTCCCCTGGGCCAGGGCTGACGCTGGTCGTCGGACGCAACGGCTCGGGCAAATCGAGCTTCGCGGAGGCGCTCGAGCTCCTCCTTACTGGCGACAATCAGAGATGGAGCTCCAAACGCAGTAGGGTCTGGAAGGACGGCTGGCGCAATCTCCATGAGCCCGACGTAACGAAGATCGAAGCAACGCTTCTCATTGACGGCCAGGCGGGCCCCTACGTCGCGTCGCGGCAATGGAGCGCGAACGACACGCTCAAGGCTGGCGAGGCCACGATCACCCACGCCCATAAAAGAAAGACCGGTCCCCTCTCTCAGCTCGGTTGGGCAACACCGCTCGCCACTTACCGTCCTTTTCTTTCCTACAACGAGCTCGGCTCCATGCTCGAAGAAGGCCCCTCAAAGCTCTTCGATGCCCTCGCATCGATTCTCGGGCTCGAAGAGCTCAGTTCGTCGGGGTCCAGGACTCGACACCGGCAGTCGGCGATCGACCCGCAGAAGACGTGGCCATGGCGACGCGAAGAGCGAGCGGATGACGAGGTGGTCGGATGATCAAGGTGGTGAGCTGGAACATCGGCAAGCGCGAGAAGCCGTGGCGCCAACTGGTGCAGATGGCCCGCGAAGGTGACGCGGATTTGGCGCTCTTGCAGGAAGCGGGAAGCCCACCCGGAGACTTGGTGGACTGGATCGAATACGTGGACGAGGTGTTCTGGAACCGGCAACTATACGACCGCTGGCCGTTGGTCGTGAAGCTGTCCGATCGAATCACCGTCGAGCCGTACCGGCAAGTCCCGCCGACCAGCGACCTCGGTGAGGATATGATTGGCGTCAGTGGCATCGGCACCATCGCCGCCGGGAGGGTGATCCCGCGCGACAACGAGCAAGAGGCTTTTGTGGCAGTCTCGATGTACGCACGCTGGTTGCGTCCTCATCCGTCTACCAAGAGCAGTTGGGGTGTCGGGTATTCGGATGCCTCCGCACATCGGATCATTTCGGACCTGTCCGCGTTCATAGGTCACTCCGACCCTACGAAGCACAGGATCCTGGCTGCGGGTGATCTGAACATGTTCTACGGGGCGATCGGTTCGAGGTTATCGCTGCCGAAACGCGACCGCACGGTGTGGGATCGGATGCAGGCGCTCGGGCTGGAGTTCCTGGGTCCGCAGGCGCCGCACGGTCGGCGCGCAGGAACTGTGTCAGACGACGTATCGCCGGACACGAGGAACGTGCCGACTTACTACCACCCAGGGAGTGGGCCGGAAACCGCGGTGAATCAATTGGACTACGCTTTCGCGTCGCGCGGGTTCCACGAGAAGGTGTCAGTGCTGGCGATGAACGAGATTGAGGAGTGGGGACCGAGCGATCACTGCCGCCTGATGATCGAGGTGAAGGTGAGGGGCCACGGCAAGAGTTGACTGCCTGTGCCTTCTATTTATTCATCCGCGTCCTGTGCCAAAACTCGGCCCATTTGAAATAGACCACAAATCAGCAGCTTAGACGCCCTTGGAATCTGCACAGAATCGAGGGCATTTCGCGCCGCAGGGCTGTCTTCCGACCCCTAGGCTGCGGGTGGCGAGCGACAGGCCCACCGGGGGGTGCGCACGGCTGGCTCAAATCGGCTGCGGGGCGAGCTACGGGCAGCCTGTGTCGGCGAACGCCATTAATAAGGATGTCGGCGTGCACACGAAGGTGTCCCTGAACGTCAGGCACCGTGTGGCCAGCCCAGCCCGCATCGCCGAAAGAACTGCGTCTCCCGAAATCAGGCTCAAACTCTAGCACACGAGCGGGTTACGCGGCAGCCAAATTGATCCAACTTGCCCGCGAGATGCGCGAAGCGAACACGCGCGGCGAGAAGCTCGGGCTGTCGGACGATGAACTTGCTTTCTGCGATGCGCTTGAGACGAACGATAGCGCCGTGCAGGTGCTCGGCGACGAGACCCTGCGAGACATTGCGCGTGAGTTGGTCGCGACTGTACGTGGCAACGTCACGATCGACTGGACACTTCGCGAGAACATTCGCGCCAATCTCCGTAGGCTGGTGAAGCGCATTCTGCGCAAACACGGTTACCCGCCCGACAAGCAGGAGAAGGCGACGCGGACGGTGCTCGAACAAGCAGAGGTGCTGTCGGCTGGCTGGGCAGCGTGATCGGGTCGATGAACTTCACCGAAAGCTGGAACAGCTGGCGCATGAGCACCATGGGCCTGATGAATGTCGGCAGCACCGAAGGCTCGCCTTCGGCACAGCTGGTCTCGGAGAGCGGGCGGACCTGCAGAGGTTGTTGCGGGATCAAGTGACTGAGGTGTCACCTGACACTCTCGTGATCGCCGAGGAGTTCAGCGAGCCCGGCCCATTCGAGATTTCGGCTCCGTTCGCATTTTCGGACACGACGCGGTTCGTCGACCGAGAGTTCGGGACGTAGAGCTAATCCGAAACGGCCCGGCGCGCCGGGCTTGAGTTTGTTTGTGTTTTTGGACACGACGCGGTCGGCCCTGAATGCCTCAACTTGACAGTAGTTTCCGGATTCGCAACAATAGCGCATCCTTTCCCTGGGGATTCGCGATGAAGATTTATCGCCTCTGTCGGAAACCCGCCGTCACCGTCCCAGCCCTCGCTTCGGTCAAAGAAGCGCTTGAATTGATGACGAAAGAGAAAGTCGGCGCGGTCGTGGTGCTTGAGAACGAGGAGGCCGCTGGCATGTTCACGCGCCGAGATGCCATCGAGCGCGTGGTGCTCGAGAAGCTGTCTCTCGAGTCGACTCGGATCTCGTCGGTCATGACGTCGCCGGTCGAAGTCCTCTCTCAGGACAGCGAGCTGGGCGACGCCCTGAAGATGATGGTGGCAAGGCCCTTCAACCACATCCCGGTCGTCGACTCCGAATCGAAGGTTGTGGGCCTCGCCACAACAAAGCCTCTGATGAAACAGACTATCGAGAAGCTCTCAGACGAGGTGGGGTCACTCGAAGCCTACATCACCGCCGACGGGATTGGTGGTTGACGGGTTCTTTCGCCATCAAGTGTTGCTAGCGACTGCGGGCAGAGGCACGATGTCGGGAGAGAGCGCTCCTGCTCGCCCGCGCGGTTCGACGCTTCATCCAGCGCCTGACGTAGCTGCTCCATGTTCATTTTGGTGCTGGTCGCGTGCACCTTCTCCATGCGCCGCCGCATCGAAAGCTGCATAACGCCTTCTGGCTAGCCGGGGACCGGTGCGTCCACCCACTCGACCCCGTCCTGTGCCAAAACTCGGCCCTTTTGAAATAGACCATAAATCAGCAGCTTAGCGTCTGTGCTTGCGACCGGGCCAAGGCGGCGCAACGGACTCAAGACCCGCGATCCCAAAAACTTGTAAGTAGGCGCTTCTGCACACGGGCGCCGCGACCTCGGCCGGCGCGCCCAGCACGAGACCCGGGTCAGCGGGTGGCGGTCCCTGTCGGGTGAAGGGAGGTCGGTGGCGTGTCCTGCATCATTCATTATGGTCGGCATCCTGGGCATCAGCGGGGGAAAGTCCGGCGCAGCAGGCTCCTGCTCGGGCTCTATCGTTGTCCTCCGCCGTGATTCGACCACGGGCGCTTCGCGATAGGCGGGGCGGAGGTGCTTCCGCCGTTAAGTGTTGGTGAAATGACGCTAAGACTTTACGATGCAATAAATTACAGCCAAAATAGCGCTCGTGACCTTCGCTGCGCGCTAGATGAAGCGTAAGCGCCTCTTTTGCAAAGGAATGCGTACACATCACCAACAGTAAACAGCGCAAGCACCGGTGCATCAGAAATGATATTTTGATATTCCTAAAGATAGACGGCCATCTGGGCCTGAGAACTATCGAATAGTGTTGCAAGTGTAGCATAAGACCATTTTTATTCGGCGCTCCCGCGCGTGAGCCAGCGGTAAGGGGTGGTGCGATCGATGCCACCGGCTTTCGCTGAGTCGGCGACCGTAAAAAGTCGATCGACAGAGCATCAGAACGTCGAGGCAGAATTAGAGGGGCGTTGCGTCATCGTAGAGGCGACAATCTAGCGAAAAACGGATCGGTTGTGACGTCGCAGACCTTCTAAGCCGAGGGTCGCAGGTTCCGACCTGTGTTTCAGGGTTTCCAGCGGAGACCGGATAGCTCCAAACTGCCCCATCCGCCACCCAGTCTGGCCGATTGTGGCCCTGCAGAGACGGGTGAGATTTTCCGCGCGGTTGGCGGGGTTTTCCAGGATTAGGTGGCACCAGAGACGCGCTAGAAGGGCGGAACGGGCCTCATTTTCGGATTTGGTCTCTAATCTCGATTTCCGAGGGACACATTTGCGCCAAATAGGGGAGCCGGGTGCTGAACCGGGGGCCGGGCGGCAGCGGACCGGCAAACGGCAAGTCAGGCCAAGCACAACTCGCCGGGCTCATCTATAATCCGCTGAAGCTCGAGAGACCGGAATTCATGAAATCGCTGTTCTTCAAGCTGTTGCTCGCTGTCGCGTCGGTCGCCATCACCCTGCTCGCAATGGAAGGCGTGGCGCGGGTGGAGCGCATGTTTCGAGGGGCGGGGAAGGAAGCCGCGGAGGTCACGCGATACCACGAATTCGATCCGGTGCTCGGCTGGAGGCACACACCCAACACCCGCGTCACCTATCGGCGTCGTGAATACACAGTCGAGGTGGCGATCAATTCGCTCGGGTTGCGCGATCCGAACCGGGGGTATGCAGTGCCTGCCGGCACTACGCGGATTCTGGCGCTCGGTGATTCGTTCCTCGAAGCCTATACGGTGCCGATCGAGCGAACGGTGACCCAGGTGCTAGAAACTACGCTGAACCGGGAAGGCACATGTCCGGTGGAAGTGATCAACGGAGGCACTGCCGGATACAGCACCGATCAAGAGTTTCTTTTCTATCAGCGGGAAGGTGCGCGCTATTCGCCACAAATCGTGCTGCTCTTCGCTTTTTACAACGACATCTCCTACAACAGCCATCAATATTACTATCGCTGGGCCAAGCCAATTTTTCAGATCGGCGAGAAGGAGGGAGACCCGCCGCTGATCCTTCACCCGCCTCGAGCCCTGCCGGACCAGGAAGTGGTGACGGCGGAGGAAGGCGAGCCCACGGGCTCGGCGCTCCTGGCCTGGGCCGAGGAGCGCTTGCGCCAGGCTTCCCCCGCCACGCACACACGCTTGGCGTCACTCGGGTTGTGGGAGCCGATCCGTATTCGCGAGCCCCATGGCTCGCTTCGCGTTTTCGAGCGCGGCACGCTGGAGGGGATCGAGGAAGCTTGGTGGCGCACCGCCAAGATCCTCGAGGCGTTCGACAAAGAGGTTCGCGCCAACGGGTCGCGTCTCGTCATCGTGTACATTCCCAGCCGCATGGAAGTGCACGATGCTTCCTGGAAAGCAACGCGATTTCACTTCGGTCTCGGTCCAGGTTGGGACCGGCGTCTCGTGGTGGCGCGACTCACGCAAATCGCCCAGACGCTGGACGTGCCGGTCCTGGACTTGACTCCCGATTTGCGTGAGGCGGATGGCCGGCTTCTGTCGAGCGCCTACTTGACTTTCGACAGTCACTGGACGCAGCTGGGGCATCGCACCGCGGCGCGGACAGTGGCCGACTACCTTCTAGAAAATCGCTGGCTCGCCTGTTCGGAGCACGCCGCCGCGCTCGATCCCTAGGCTCGTCTCCAGGCCCCGATCTCGCAAAAGCCCATATGTGCGTATTCCGGGGCATCGTGAACGCAGATTCCAGCCGAAGGTGAACATCCATTCCAAAGCATCGTGAACACGGATTCCGGGGATCGTGAACATGGATTCCGGGGAAGGTGAACACGGATTCCAGGCAACGTGAACGCCGGTTCCGGCATCGCGAACGCTCATCGATAGCACGTTTCAAGGCACTCTAGGTCGTACCCGGAAGGAGGACGATCTAGGAAATGGCAGCTAAGAGGTTATCGATGAGAAAAATACGAGAGGTTTCTAAGGTTAGCGGTGCAGAGTGAACATCGACTACCACGTGGAGGTGGAGAACAACTTGTACAGCGTTCCCTATCAGCTCATTCACGAGAAAGTCGAGGCACGGGTGACGGCCTCGGTGGTGGAGGTCCTGTTCAAGGGAAAGCGCGTCGCATCCCCGCAAGAAAGGAAAGGGGCACTACTCCACGAACCCGGAGCATATGCCACGTTCGCATCGGGAGCACCTGGAGTGGACGCCGTCGAGCCACCGAAGTAATCCGACATCCCCTTATGGGCCTTCGCCCACGATTCCAGCGACTGGTTCAGTGTCGCTTCGACGTAGGTGTAACTGCTCGCGCCCAACGTCCCGACGAACAGCTCCATTTCGACGAGCTCTCCCGTTTTCGGATCGACGATGTGAGGCTTCTTCCCCGAAAAATCGACGAATGTCTTCTCGCCTGCTCGATGCCGTTGACGCATCGTCGGGTTCAGCTTCTTCTTCCACTGACCGTACAGCTCGCAATAACGGCTGTAGCCGTACGCTCCCGGCTTATTCTCCGCGTACTCCACCCACAGCTGCAGCAACGTCAGCTCTCGGTGAGGTATTGTCAAGTTCCGGTGGTGACTGACAGAATGGTCCAATGAAGACCGATGCGCCAAGCTACCACGGCTATCGATTTCCACCGGAAATCATCAGCCACGCCGTCTGGCTCTACCACCGATTCTGCGTGAGCTTTCGAAACGTCGAAGAGTTGCTCGCTCAGCGAGGCATCACGGTTTCTTACGAAGCGGTCCGACTTTGGTGCATCAAGTTCGGACCGGAATACGCTCGGCGACTGAAGCGTCGGCAGGGTCGTCTCGGTGACACATGGCACCTGGACGATGTCTTCATAAAGATACAAGGTGAACGCCAATACGTCTGGCGCGCGGTAGACCAAGATGTGATGTAATCGATATCCTCGTCCAGCCTCGCCGTGATCAGAAAGCCGCCAAACGATTCTTCCGCAAGCTGTTGAAGGGGCAAGGCCGTCCGCCCTGGCAGCTGGTCACCGACAAGCTGAGAAGCTACAGCGCCGCTCACCGCGAGGTCATGCCGTCCGTCGTCCACGACACGGACCAGTACAGAAACAACCTAGCCGAAGTCTCGCACGAACCGACGCGACAACGGGAACGACAGATGCGGAAGTTTAAGACTCCGGGACAGGCGCAACGATTCTTGACCGTGCATGGACTGGTGCAAAACCTCTTTCGCGTCGGACGGCATTTGTTGCAAACGCATCATCATCGGGAGCTACGAGACCGCGCTTTCATCGTCTGGCAGGAGGTAACGTGTGCCGCCTGACGAGAGCAAAGGAAGTCCGCTCAATGCGATAGGTTCGCTCGCTCAACGTCAACTTGACAATACCCCGGAGCATATCCGCTCCGATAACGGCCCGGAGTTTACGGCCGGGGCCGTGCGTGATTGGTTATCCCGGTTGGGAGTCACGACGCTGTTCATCGAGCCGGGCTCGCCATGGGAAAACGGCTATGTGGAGAGCTTCAACGGTAAGCTACGTGACGAACTGCTCAACGGAGAGATTTTCTACACCTTGAAGGAGGCCAAGGTCATGATTGAAAGGTGGCGGCAAGACTTCAATCGCCTCAGACCCCACAGCTCGTTGGGTTACCGACCGCCGGCGCCAGAAACGATTTCGTTGAAACCGGCTCCGCTCCACTCCGTCGGCTTCAACCAACCATTGTCAGCACCGAATTACTGAGATACAACGTGGTACTAACCGTGGGGTCAGGTCAGTTTCGATGAGCGTTCAGCTTCCTCTGGAACAGGCGTTCACCATGGCTGGAATACGCACTCGGTGTCATCTAAGGCACCTTTTCAAACTCCTCGCCCTCATCCTCGCCCGGTTCCTCGCTCGACTGCAACGCCGCCCGAATATCCCACAACTGGCTTGCCATCCCTCCGAGAATTTTAACGATTGGATGGTCGGGACAATGGAGTTCATGCCGAATCACCGCATCATCACTCACCATGTCCGCACCGACTCGAACGGACGCCCCGCAGCGCCTACAAATATCGTCTAGCATTGATTTCCTCATTTCCCTTTCTGTCAAACATCCCGTGAGGGCTCATTCACGACTCCAGGCGCCACAGGAAAGCCACCGAGCCGTACACCCGACGCGGCCCCCGGCCGAGTAGAAAGTATGCTCCGCACAACAGGCCCATCGTTACCGCGCCTAGCGCGTGACCAACCTCGAACGCTGAGAATGTTAAATCAACCAAGCGCACAATCGCAAAGACGCTCCCCAAAAAGTGGTAGGTGATCCCGGCTACGCGCCCGACAGGACGCGGCTGTGCTCCGAAAAAAGTCGGCACAGCGGTACGCGATCTTCTTTTTTGCGGATCACAACCGTAAAGTCTTAGCGTTATCTCACCAACTCTTAATAGCGGAAGCACCTTCAAATGTCTCTAGCGGCGTAGCAACACTTGATGGTACAAGCTAAGCCATGGAATCGATTGAACGGGCGGCACGGATCCTGAACGAGATGGGTCGCGAGGACTTAGCAGCCTTGCTTCGCCATTCGAGCTACGAGTACACCTGGACCGACATCCCTTTCCCGGAGATCGAGCTTTCCTCTCCCGCGGTCTACTCGGAGGCCGTTGAAGGGCTCCCGAAGTGGGACGAGAAACGAATTGCCGATGCGATTCACAACACGCATCCGGGCCCGCGCCCACAGGGTGCCGGTCCAGGTCGCCTCGAGTTGAAGCGACTCGATCAGGACGTTGACGACAGCCTGTATCCCGAAGTCTGTGTTCAAAAGAATCTGATGATCGCAGTTTCGACCGGACGTAGCCGAATCCAGGATTTTGATGACTACTACAAGGCGCGGCGACGACGTATCGGCGTGGCTTTGGCGGCTCGTGGAATCGACGACCCTAATCCCTTCGAGAGCCTCTGGGATTGGTACCAGAAATGGAAAGCTGAGTTCGGATCGTACTCGGAGCGCCGCCGTTACGTTAACGCTCTATACGAGCCCGTTATTGCGAAACTCCTTCACGCTCCGGAAACGCCGGTGCCAGCTCGAGAGCCGACAGGATGGGAACGTGTCGACAGGGCGGTTGCCAAGGCGCGGCACCGGCTAAACTCAGCCCAGCACGAAGAGGACTACCAGACAGTGGGCCTGCTGTGCCGAGAAGTGCTTATCTCCTTGGGTCAGGCAGTCTACGACCCGACACTTCACTCGTCGCCCGGTGGTGTGACTCCAAGCGCGACAGATGCTAGACGAATGATTGAAGCCTTCTTCGCTCAAGCAGCCTCGGGGGGAAGCAATGAGAATATCCGGAGGCACGTCAAGGCCGCTCTTCAACTAGCGGTCGAGCTACAGCACCGGCGCACAGCAGACTTCCGAGCGTCTGCGCTGTGCCTCGAGGCAACGTCTTCGGTAACCAATATCGTTGCCATTCTCTCCGGCCAGCGCGATCACGAAGTGGAAATCCCCGCACAAGACCCCGGCGGGGAAGGTGGCGAACGAACCACTCTATGGCCACGCTGAACCCGTCTGGTCAAAATACTCGAACGCCCAGCGGGTCAGCAGTTTGCACCTTCCCAGAGGCCAGCGGAGTATTTAGAAGGTGCTATTCGCGGGGAGTCATCCCGTCCTGTGCCAAAACTCGGCCCTTTTGAAATAGACGATAAGTCAGCAGTTTAGTGTCCGTGTTTGCGACCGGGCCGAGGGCCGTAGGCTTTACAATCGTCTGGCACGAGGGTGGAGCTCGCTCATCTCGGCCATGACCCGGGGCCGTCCGAGCCGCCCCGTGGGTTTCCTATCGTCGTGGCATTGACCTCGGCTGGCGGCCCATCGAATCCTGCCTTCCGCGCAGATCCGATCATCGACTCTACACAGGCCGACTTCGAGCTCGACGTACTATTTGCACCATACGGGTTCCGTCTATACTGGAGTGAGCCATGACGCTCCTAAGACGTCTCGCCATCCGCGCTGCGCGAGAACTGGCACGTCGTCCGAAGGTACGAGCTAGAGCCAAAGAGACATTAACCAACGCCACACGTGTGTTTAACGAGGAGGTCAAACCCCGCACCAAGGAAGCTTGGCGGGACGCACAGCCGAGCATCGAGCACGCCAAGGCCAGACTCAAGCGGTTTGCCCAGAAGCTGCGGGACGAGCACCGCAAGGGACGCGACGGCGAATAGACGTCATCCCGTCCTGTGCCAAAACTCGGCCCTTTTGAAATAGACTAAAAATCAGCAGCTTAATGTCTGCGTTTGCGACCGTGACCTTGCCCCCGAAACAAGTGCAAATTGAGTGTTAGGGTTTTTCAGGCGCAAGCGACCCTGGAGCTGATTGCGAAGAACTCGATTCTCGGCCGCCACGGCGATCTATACGGGGTGAAAACAAACTGCCGACGATAGCCGACGCCGTGCATTCGGTCATCCGGTAACAGCGCGTGAACCAACATTCATGATCGAGCTACGCGATTACCAGCACGAATTGATGCGGCGAGCCGAGATTGCCCTTGGTCCCGACAAGGCGCGCGTAATGATGCAACTGCCGACGGGCGGCGGCAAAACCATCATCGCCGCTCACCTGCTGGACAACTTGATACGAAATGGACGCAAAGCCGTCCGTCGGAACGCGTCCTGTGCCAAAACTCGGCCCTTTTGAAATAGGCCATAAATCAGCAACTTAGTGTCTGTGTTTGCGACCGGGCCAAGGGCCGTGGGCTTTACAATCGTCTTGGGCGGGCGGGTCGTCACCATGCAGATGACCACCTAGTCGAGAGCGAATATCGAAGCGTGTTCCTGAAGCTGTTTCCACGCTACGCCGGTCGAGCCCGCCGAGGGGCTACCGTCGCCAGCAAACATCTACGCGGCACGGCAGTAGTAGTTGAGAATGCCCCCAAGTCGCTCTCGCGACACGATGGGGCCAGCGTCATTCGCGCTTGCCGGCAGAGGTGTGAGGAGCTCGTTGCCGAGACCTTGGTGGTTCCGTTCTGTGTGATAGTGCACTACGTATTCGGTTACCGCTGTGCGCAGGTGTCGCTCACTGAGAGGTACGAAGCGGTCGAGACACTCTCGACGTATGGAGAGAACGAATCTTTCCGCGTATGCGTTCAGATTCGGACTATTGGCGGGAAGGCGAAGGGGCTTCACGCCTGAATCTCTCAAGAGCCCACGTACCGCCTCGGTGAATAGTGGGTCCCGGTCGTGGATGAGGTATCGCTTGCCAAGGAGGAAACCATCCCACATGTCAGTGAGGTTTCTTGCCACCTGCTTCATCCACTCCCCGTTGGGGTCCGACGTTATCCCACCTATGCACACGCAGCGAGTGGCGATATCGATGACAAACAGGACATGGTAGCGGACGAGCCCGAACGGGTTCACAACCTCGACGGTGAACAGGTCTGTCGCAGCGATGGCGCCCCAATGAGCCTTGATGAAGGTGCTCCACGACATGCTCTTGCCCCGCTCCGGGGCAGGCGCGATACCGTGCTCGGCGAGGATCCTCTTGATAGTGTTGCGTCCGAGTTCATGTCCTAGGTTCTTGAGTGCGCCTCGCAGGCGCGTATATCCCCACGTCGGGTTCTCCTGCGCCACGCGCACAATGAGCTCACGGATGTCCTTCGCCGTCGGAGGTCGGCCTGGACTCCGGTTCTTGCTGCCATCGTACTTGGCTGCGATGAGGCAGCGGTACCAACGCAGAAGCGTAGCGGGTGTGGCAACGGACGCAATATGGGCCAGCGCCTCGCGGCCCAAAGCCTGGGCCTTGACCGCGAGCCTGCGCCGGTCGTCGTCCGAGAGACTGAGACGCTTGCCCCGAAGCCCGGCCCGGAGCACACGGTTCTCCTCTTGCTGGTAGTCGATCACATCCTGCTGCTGGCGGTTGACCCAGCCAGCTAGAACGAGCAGTAGGAATTGCACATGGTACGTCATCATGGATCTGAAGATAACACCCTCGGGCCAGACGATTGTAAAGCCTACGGCCCTTGGTCCGGTCGCAAACACAGACACTGAGCTGCTGATTTATGGTCTATTTCAAAAGGGCCGAGTTTTGGCACAGGACGGGGTGCTTCCGCCATTAAGTGTTGGTGAGATGACGCTAAGACTTTACGGTGCAATAAATTACAGCCAAAATAATGCTCGTGACCTTCGCCGTGCGCTAAATGGAGAGCGTAAGCGCCTTTTTTGCAAAGGGATGCGTACACATCACCAACAGTAAACAGCGCAAGCACCGCCTGCGCCCCATCAAAGTGTGTCGAAAATGTCGAATAATCCCATGGCCTCTGCGGGTGCTTCCGCCATTAAGTGTTGGTAAGATGACGCTAAGACTTTACGGTGCAATAAATTACAGCCAAAATAGCGTTCGTGACCTTCGCTGTGCGCAAATGGAGCGTAAGCGCCTTTTTTGCAAAGGGATGCGTACACATCACCAACAAGTAAACAGCGCAAGCACCGCCCTGCGCCCCATCAAAGTGTGTTGCAAATGTCGCATAACCCCATTTTTCTTCGGCGCGTCCACGCTCGAACCGGCGGTACAGGGTGGTGCGATCGATGCCACTGGCTTTCGCTGAGTCGGCGATTGGGGCATCAGTGGGGGAAAGTCCGGCGCAGCGGGCTCCTGCTCGGGCTCTATCGTTGTCCTCCGCCGTGATTCGACCACGGGCGCTTCGCGATAGGCGGGGCGGAGGTGCTTCCGCCGTTAAGTGTTGGTGAAATGACGCTAAGACTTTACGATGCAATAAATTACAGCCAAAATAGCGCTCGTGACCTTCGCTGCGCGCTAGATGAAGCGTAAGCGCCTCTTTTGCAAAGGAATGCGTACACATCACCAACAGTAAACAGCGCAAGCACCGGTGCATCAGAAATGAGATTTTGATTTTCCTGAAGATGAACAGCCATCTTGGCCTGAGAACTATCGATGGTGTCTAAAATGTCAAATAACTCCCTTTTTCTTCGGCCCGCCCGCGCTCGAGCCAGCGGTACGGGGTGGTGCGATCGATGCCACCGGCTTTCGCTGAGTCGGCGACCGTAAAAAGTCGATCGACAGAGCATCAGAACGTCGAGGCAGAATTAGAGGGGCGTTGCGTCATCGTAGAGGCGACAATCTAGCGAAAAACGGGTCGGTTGTGACGTCGCAGACCTTCTAATCCGAGGGTCGCAGGTTCCGACCTGTGTTTCAGGGTTTCTAGCGGAGACCGGATAGCTCCAAACTGCACCATCCGCCAATCAGTCCGGCCAATTGCGGCACTGCAGAGACGGGTGAGATTTTCCGCGCGGTTTGCGGGGTTTTGCAAGAACAGGTGTCACCAGAGACACGCTAAAAGGGCTGAACAGGCCTCATATTCGGTTTTCGTCTCTAATCTCGATTTCCGAGGGACACGTTTGCCCCAAATAGGGGAGCGGGCGCTGACCAGGCCCTGCGGCAGCGGAAAAGAGGCCACCCGAGAGGCCCAGAATCGAGGCCGGGGCAGAGCGCTTCAACCGGCGCATGCTGCGGGATTTCGAGGTCGTTGAGCTTCAGGCCGATGGGGTCTACGCGTTCATCGGTAGCAAGAGCAGGCCCACGGTGGCTCTTTGCAACCATCGAGGTGTGCTCCCGCTTGTGGGCCGGTAGCCTCCTCGGCCGCCGCTCCTATCGAAACACCAAGGCCGTACTTCAACGACGTCATCCTCCGAGGGCGTCTCGTCTCATCGGATTCCCACTGATCGCCACTGATGGTTTCGAGTACTACTTCGGCATGATCCGTTGCCTCATGGGTCACGCGTGCGTCTATGGTCAAGTGATCAAGACTCGGCGGAACCATCGTGTCGTCCGAGTCGAGCGGCGTCTGAAGCTCGGCACGGCGAGGCGCTTGAAGAGAGCGCTGTTGGAGTCAGAGGATTCCGAGACTCTGAACACGTCGTTCGTCGAGCGTCTCAACCTCACCATTCGTACCGCCTGCAAGGCTGCCTACGACCTGGCCCAGGCGATGAAACAAGCTGACCAGATCAAGGTTGAGCGGCTGTCGAACGGTTGCGTAGGATCACCATAACTAGGAGCAACATAAATGGACGACAAAGAGATTAGGAAACTGTCGGAAGGGCTGAAGCGGTCATCGATCCATAGCGAACACCACCTGAAAGATCTTGATTTAGAAGCGCAGCTATCAGCTATCAAGGACCTGCTCCGCCGTAACCGGCAAGCAGATGAAGATTTGGAGCAAAAAATCAAGGACCTCTATGAACAAGCCCAGCGGACAACGGAAGTGTGGAGGAACAGTCCCTATCAAGACGACCGATTTGTCGATGAGACGTACCGATCATTCTTTCAGGATGCTGCTCACAGCATGGCGGCGGTCGGGATGTTGGCTCCATTCTTGGAAGCGTTTTTTGTAGCAAGCTTTCAATGTGTCCGGGACGAGGTGGGGCGGACCAAACAAGCCAGCTCTGAAGACCAAAGAACGCAGGCTGTGGAGAGTGAATTCTGGGACCCACACTTCGTCTTCGAACAGCAGGGAAGGCGAAAAGACCTCGTCGCAGGCTTCGATCAGCTTACCCACTCAATTGGACTCGCGCGATTTTTTCCCAACGACTACCGAAAGACCCTGGAAGCCCTGTTTCATTATCGAAATCGGATGGTTCACCATGGATTCGAATGGCCGGAGGGCGAGCGCAAAAAGTTTCAGAATAAGCTCCAGGACGGTGATTGGCCAAGCAATTGGTTCTTGGAACAAGTTCGACCGGGGGAAACATGCATCTTTTGCATGAGCGGCGAATTCATCAAGCACTGCCTCTGGACCATTGACCAAATGCGGAAAGGCTTTATCGCGTATTTTCTGGAAAAACACGATTCTGCGTAGCTTCCCAGCGGGCTCAAGAGCTTCAGGCCGAGATTGGTCCGCGAAAAGAGACTCCGCCGCACTCGGATTGGAAATCGCAATGTCTACTTTTCTCACAAGAGGAGCATTCGCACACAGCAAATAGCCAGCCGACGTGTTCTCGAAGCGCAACCTGCAGTGGCCAAGAGTATTGCCGATCAAGACGTCCTGCCCGATGAGCTCAAAGCGGCCATCGTCCTGTTCTTCAGTCTGCTCGATGAGAGACAGAGGCGTCTGTATGCTGCGCTCGAATCTCTCAAGTTGGGTTATGGCGGTGATCGCAAGATGGCGGATATCCTGGGGCTCGACGCTAGCACGGTTGCCCGCGGACGTCGCGAGCTACTCGAGCATGATGTGAGAGTGGATGGGATCCGAAGAGCGGGTGCCGGTCGCAAACCCATCGAAAAAAAACGCCAGAAGTCATCGCGACGATCGAAGAACTCATGAAGTACGAGACCGCTGGCGACCCTATCAGCGGTCTGCGATGGACCCGGAAGACCACGACAAAGATAGCGGACGAACTCTCGGCCCTGGACATTCGCGTCAGTCGCAAAACCGTTGCGAAGCTGCTCAAGCAGATGAACTTCTCACTCCGAACCAACGAAAAAAAGATCTCGAATGGCTCTCCTCCAGAGCGCGACGCCCAGTTCACCAACATCGCAGAGCTTCGGGAGCGCTTTGGCCGACGTGGCAATCCCATCTTGAGTGTCGACACCAAGAAGAAAGAATTGGTCGGGCGCTTCAAGAATCCAGGACGCGCGTGGGCTCGAGAAAGCAACGCCGTCAACGACCACGACTTTCGCTCTATGGCAAAAGGGATCGCTATCCCTTACGGCATCTATGACCTCCAGGCTAATCGTGGGACCGTGTATGTTGGAACGTCTCGCGACACGCCGCAATTCGCGGTCGAATGCATTGAGAAATGGTGGCGGACCAAAGGTCAGAAACGTTATCCTGGCCGCAGACATCTACTTGTCTTGGCTGACACGGGTGGAAGCAACGGCGCAAGCTGTCGTGCATGGAAACATGGCATCCAGGACAAGTTGTGCAACCCGCACGGTTTGGTCGTTTCGGTCGCACACTATCCATCCGGAGCGTCCAAGTGGAACCCCATCGAACACCGCCTGTTCAGCGAGATCAGCAAGAATTGGGCGGGCCAGCCGCTCGACAGCTACGAAACAATCTTGAAATATTTACGGACTACCAAGACCAAGACCGGGCTCAAAGTGAACGCCCGTCTCGTCAAAAAGCAGTATGCTAAGGGCATCAAAATCTCAGACGCCGCGATGGGTGAACTCAACATCAAGCAATCGACTTCGCTGCCGAAGTGGAACTACACGTTGCGTCCATCCAAGAATGGGAAATAATTTTTGCCTCAGCCCTAAGAGTATTCACAGGTGCCGCCGCTACCCGACCAAATTCAACAGCGGCCGGGACATCCCCCCCGGGGGTGGGGCGCTGGATTGGCTGTTGGCAGCCTGAACGATATAAAGTACGGCTTCCGTCGGAAGCGCAAGGAGGTTTTCCCTGAGCACGAGTGTTGCGGTCGCTATTCCCTGCTACAACGAAGCAACCACCATCCGCCAAAATCGTACACGACTTCCGCCGAGTCCGTCCCCAAGGGGAGATCTGCGTTTTCGACAACGCTTCCACGGACAAAACGGCCGAACGAGCCCGAGAGGCCGGTGCTCGCGTCGTCGCGGAACCGAGACGCGGCAAAGGCTTCGTCGTGCAACGGGTCTTCGAGATCGTGGACGCCGACATCTGTGTCCTCGTGGACGGCGACGACACCTGCCTGGCCTCCTCTGGGAACATCTCTCATGGTGTCGTTCCGCCGCGGTGGCTTGAAATATATTGCGACCCTCGGTGGAACCCTCGACGATGGAGCGGCCGAGCCGACGGTGATACACGAGGAGCTCTATGATCTCACCCGCGATCGCGGCGAGCTCCAGGATCTCGCCCTGGAGCGGACGAAAGAAACACAAACGTTTCGAGCGCTGCTGCGCCGCTATGTCCGCGACACCGCACGCCTGGAACAAGTGCGACGGACGACGCCGGTGACACTCGATGAGGAGACGAAACGTTTACTGAAAGGGCTTGGCTATGTTTCGCACTAGCTCCACGCTGCCATAACGCGGTTCGACCTCACATGACTTCCCTCGTTCGTCGCTATCCAATCCATCAATACGTCGTTCTCGGCGCAGGAATGGCGGCCTTCATCGCCACACAATGGATCTCGGACGACGGCTTCATCTACCTCACCTATGTCGATAACTTCGTTCGCAACGGGGTCGGCGCGGTATTCAACGCCGACGAATACGTCGAGGGTTACACCAGCGTCGCCTGGCTCGGGCTTTTGTCGATCGCTCGCGCTTTCTCGGATCTGCTCGGCTCAAGCGCGAGCTTGCGCCAGCTCACGCTCCTGTTGAGTCATGGCCTGAGCTTGACGGCCCTCGTCTTGGTGCTCGAGATCAACCGGTCCGCGGTCGTCCGAGCCGTGGGCAACGACAAAGACCGACTGGATTCCGAGAACATCAACCTTCCGCTGGTGTTCATCGTTGGCACGAGAGCCGTTCACCAGTTCGCTTCGTCGGGGCTCGAGACGCCGCTCGTGTTGGTGTTCTCGGTTCTAGTAGCGCGGCAGCTCCTGACCCCGAGCCGCGGGATCGTGTGGCCAAGCATCCTTGTCGGCGCCGGTCCCCTTATTCGACCCGACCTCGCTCTTCTCAGCGTCGTGATTCTAGTTCACGCTTTCTTTCTCGTAAACCGAAAGACAGCGCTCCTCGTGGCGGCGGCCGCGATCATACCCAACTTGATGGTGGTGACGATGCGGGTGTGGTTGTACGCGTCGATACTGCCCAACACCTACTTCGCCAAAACCGGCATCGACAATCCGCTACGTCACGGCATCTATTACCTCTACGACGTGACCTATGCCTACGCCATCCAATGGATTGCGCTCTTCGCGCTCTTCGCGATCTTGCTGCTTTTCCGCCGCGAACCGCAGGAGCTGGTCAACCGGCTTTTCTTGCTCGGCGGCGCTGCGATCTATGGCGGGTACGTGGTCGCTGTCGGCGGCGACTTCATGCATGGTCGCTTCTGGCTTCCAGTCCTGGTGCTCCTCTATGTATCTCTCAGCGGATTGGGCCCGTTTGTTCTCTCGGCGCTTGTCCCAAGGGGATCACCCCGGGCCGTGAGCGCGGCTCGCGTGGGAACGGTGGCGCTGCTCGCGGCATTTCTCTTTTATCAGCGGCCGCTCCAGGATACGTTGGACCCTGATGACGATGCCCAGTTCCACGGCATATCGAACCAAGTCAAAGCGTACTATCTGGAAAACCCCAACCTCCACCGGTGGAGCGCGCCGAATGCGCACGTGTGGGCGGAACGAGGCCGTCGCGTGGCGGAGCTCAGCCGCAAGCTCGATGAAGAGGTTGGCGTTGTCGCTGGAGGCGTTGGACAGGTTGCTTTCTACGGAAAGCAAAACGGCGCCGAGGTCTATGTTTTCGACCTGCTCGCTCTCACCCAACCCGTCGTCGCCCACATGGACGCCGGCACCGGACGCAGGATAGGGCACAAGAAGCGTTCCCCTCAAGTCTACACCGCACTCAACGAACGCGTTGATTTCGCAGGCTTGTACGTCGAGGGATACGACGAGACCTTTCGCTTGCCGCCTCCGAACGAAGATCTCGTCCTCGTCAACCTCGAGCTCATGTACCGGCTCGCCGACGCCGGGCTCGTCTCCGGTCGCTACATCACCCGAGGCGAGCGGTTCATCGAGCGTCGTCTCACCGGTGCTCGTGTCGATGTCAACTTCGTCTATTTTTTGAGCCGCCGCTTCCGCGGGAACCCACGCCTCGAAGCGCTCATCCGGGATACCTCGGCGGCGACACGGCTCCAGAGCGATTGGGAGCTCTGGCACCGCACCAACGCGTCCACTATCGAGTCACTGCACCGACAGGTGCAAAGCCGCCGCCGCTTCTTCGAGAATCTCGACGTCGCGCTCGATAATCTCGTGCTCCCGACGATTCCCTATTTGGACGCGGCTCCGCATTGGGTGGAGAATGGGAGAAGGTGAGCGGTAGCTCGCCCTACTCTACCGCTCGTCGATCTCGGGGTGCTGGATTGGCCGGCGTCGCCGAGATAAAGTAGCTCCGTCCGGTCGACGCGCAAGGAGGTTATTCCATGAGCACGAGTATTGCTGTCGCTATTCCCTGCTACAACGAAGCACCGGCCATCGCCAAAGTCGTACGCGACTTCCGCCGTGTCCTTCCCCGAGGAGAGATCTACGTTTTCGATAATGCTTCGACGGACGCTAGCGCCGAGCTTGCCCGAGAGGCGGGCGCTCGAGTCGTCCACGAACAACGACGCGGCAAAGGCTTCGTTGTCCAACGTGTGTTCGAGACCGTGGATGCCGACATCTGTGTTCTCGTGGACGGCGACGATACCTATCTCGCTGAAGACCTCGACACACTGCTTGCGCCCATCCACGCGGGCGATGCCGACATGGTCGTGGGCAACCGCGTCGTGTCCGAAAATACGAATGGATCCCGAAAGCTCGAATTCTAAGGGTTTCCAGCCGAGACCGGATGGCTCCAGACTGCCCCATCCGCCACCCAGTCCGGCCAATTGCGGCACTGCAGAGACGGGTGAGATTTTCCGCGCGGTTGGCGGGGTTTTGCAGGATCAGGTGGCACCAGAGACTCGCTAAAAGGGCGGAAAGGGGGCTCATTTTCGGTTTTCGTCTCTGATCGCGATTTTCGAGTGCCAAGTTTGCGCCAAATAAGGGAGTAGGCGCTGACCGGGCTATGCAGGCGGCAGGAAAAGAGGCCATCCGCGAGGCCCAGATTCGAGGCCGGGGCTACCGCGGCGTAGCTGGCCTAGCACGTTCTGGTCCAGGTGCGACCCAGACCTCCTTGATGTCCATCTTTCCCCAGGCCTGGATCCAGGTCTTTGCCTCGGGAGCGTGGCATCCGGTTTCTGGACGGTGTTTCCCTGTGCGTACGGGGGAACCCGAATCGCCGGCCGCAACGTCACCCTCCCAGAGCATAGATGTCACCTCGTTCGAATAGGCGAGGATCTCCACGACCGCTTGGGCTTAGACCTGGCGTCCAGAACAATAGGCCGGATATTCGAAAACAGTCGCAAGAGCGAGCCTCTCCACGTTCATAAGACGCCGGTGGCATCTCGTCGGGTCGACCGATACGGAGGTGATGGCATTGGCGCATGAATCGGCGTAAGCGGCCACGCTAGCATCAGCGGTAGAGTCCGGTCTATCCTGGAGGTCGAGGGAGCGACGCCATGGCCGCGCTATTTATCGAATGGCTGAAGCGCACGACTATTTACATACGATGCCGTCGTTGTCGGGGTCGCGCATGTAGGAATAGGCGGGGTGCCCTCGGTGCACAGGGGCAAGGCCGTGCCGCCGCGCTTCCGCACAGGTAATCCGTCCATTACCGTCGTCGTCCCATTGCTGTAGCGCGTCGCCGTCTGATGGAAGCTCAGACATCTGGGCCGGCGCATCGATCACCATTCCCGGCTTCCATACGCTGGCGAGACGCTGGGCCTCGGCGACCTGCTCAGGGGTCATCTTATCCTTCACAATATCGCGAGCTTTTCTCGCATCTTCATCTCCTCTAGCCCCTGCAAGGTTGAGCCACATATGGGCTTGGATGTAGTTTTGCGGCACACCCTCGCCGTTGTAATACGTAAGGCCGAGGTTGAACTGCGCGGATGCGTTCCCCTGCCCGGCGGCCAGCCGGAACCACTTCACTGCTTCGCCGTAGTCTTGCGGCACACCCTCGCCGTTGTAATACGTAAGGCCGAGGTTGAACTGCGCGGATGCGTTCCCCTGCCCGGCGGCCAGCCGGAACCACTTCACTGCCTCGGTATAGTCTTGCGGAACACCCTCGCCGGTGGAATACATGTAGCCGAGGCTGGACTGCGCTTCTGCGTCTCCCTGCTCGGCAACGATGTGGCATGCCTCGGCTCCGCGCTCAGGATCCACGCACATGAGCATGAGTGTAACCTGCGCTTCTGCGTCTCCCTGCTCGGCAGCGATGTGGCATGCCTCGACTCGTACGCCAGGCTCGCGCTCAGGGTCCAGGCACATGTGCTCAAGTGCAACCTGCGCCCAGACGTTCCCCTGCTCTGCGGCCAGCCGGTACCACTTCACTGCCTCGCCATCGTCTTGCGGCACGCCCTCGCCGGCGCGATACATGACGCCGAGGCGGAACTGCGCTGAGGCGTTTCCCTGCTCAGTGGCCAGCCGGTACCACTTCACTGCCTCGCCATCGTCTTGCGGCACGCCCTCGCCGGTGACATACATGTAGCCGAGATCGGCCTGCGCTGATGCGAGTCCCTGCTCTGCGGCCAGCCGGTACCACTTCACTGCCTCGCCATCGTCTTGCGGCACGCCCTCGCCGGTGAAATACATGTTGCCGAGGCGGAACTGCGCTGATGCGAGTCCCTGCTCGGCGGCGGTGCGGCATGCCTCGACTCGTACGCCAGGCTCGCGCTCGCTGTTCAGGCAGATGTCGAGGGCCTCTTTGTCCTTGGCCCAAGACGGATTGGCACCCGCGAGAGACCATGCCAAGAAACCGTGTGTGACCGCAACTAGGAATGCGGTCCCTTGGAGCGTCTCTTTCATCCGGTTCATACTCGCACAACGCACACGTAGGTGTACTCGTCATCAAGCATGGTAACATCTCTATCGTGCCATTTGGGAGGGGACATCAAACCTCTCTCCTGGGCGTCAGCGCCGTCGTCTCTGGGCCTTCCGGCGGGGTCACACGCGGCCAATCCCTGCTCTGCTTTCCGTAGGGCGCACGACAGCTCTCGTGGCTGACGCCAAGTGCCTCCCTCGTAGGCGTTACGGGAACCACTTCTTTTCTCCTTTTTATCGGCCTCGGTCCTCGGCCCGGTCAGGATTGCCTAGAATGCGCTCAGACGGGAAATTCCGTGGCGCTATGATAGCCGTTGAACGGAGAGTGGTATGAAGAACGTTACGTTCAACATCTTGAAAGCCATTCAAAATCTTAGGGATGCAGGGTTCTCCGAATCTCAAGCGAGCGCCATTGTTGGCATGATGGGTGACGCCTTCGGCGCTACCGTCACCACTAAAGCCGACCTCGCCGCTCTCGAATCGCGAGTCTACCGCTTCATGGTTGTACAGACCGGGGTCACTGTCGGATTGATCTTTGCAGCCCTGTTCATTCTCATCGGCGGCTTCGGCACCTTCCACCGCGAATCCGCGTCCGACGCAGTCCAGGGGCAAACATCGTGGCGTGGCCTAGTCGTCGCACCCGAACAGCGCTGCGCGCCGTACGACGCCGACGACTACCAGTACCCGCAGTCAGTGGAGGACCGCATCGTCGCCGAACTCGGCGGAGTCTACGGTCCTTACACCGGCCAGTGGTTCGCCAACAAGTCCGAGACCGACATTGAGCATATGGTTGCGCGGTCCGAGGCGCACGACAGCGGTCTTTGTGCCGCCGACAACGCGACCCGGCGCCGCTTCGCCACTGACCTGCTCAATCTCACGCTCGCCAGCCCAAGCGTGAACCGAAACCAGAAGCGAGACCACGACGCCGCCGAGTGGCTCCCCGACCGCAATCGCTGCTGGTTCGCCGACAGAGTCGTTGCCGTCCGCCAGAAATACGGGCTCACCATCGACCAACGTGAAGCCGCCGCTCTGGATCGCGTGTTGTCGACATGCTCATCGACCGAGTTGGGCATGCTGGCTGACGGCACCGCACCATCCGCTCCGCCGTCCGCCGTCCGCACGAACGACAGCATCGCCCAATGGGACGACAATGGGAACGGCCGTGTCAGCTGCGCGGAAGCGCGGGCGCACGGGATCGCCCCCGTGTCGCGTGACCACCCCGCCTATCCATTCATGCGCGACGGCGATGGAGACGGGGTGGTCTGTGAATGAGGCCACTGTGTCCACTCGTCGCATTCGGATAGGCGGTGCAGATGTCTTCGACCGGCGTGTCTGGGTCGAACGGTTGCGTAGGATCACTATAACCAGGAGCAACATAAATGGACGACGAAGAGATTATAAAACTGTCGGAAGGGCTGAAGCGGTCATTGAGCGATAGCGGCTGGCACCCCGTGAATCTTGATTTCGAAGCAACAGCTATTAGCCCTAATCGCAAATAAACGTCACCGTGTCTGAGGTCTTTGGCCCCGTGAATAGCACCTTTTCCAGGTTCTGCATACACCGTGCAGAATCACCTATAGTGGCGGCGAGCGGGTGCCCCAGCACGAGCTTCTCGCCTGCGCCCAGTGCGGCTGTTTCGCGTTTTCGTGCTTCGAAGATTTTGCGATTAGGGTTAGCTATCAAGGACCTGCTCCGCCGCAACCGGCAAGCAGATGAAGATTTGGAACAAAGAATCCAGTGGAGACGGATAGCTCCGAACTGCACCATCCGCCAATCAGTCTGGCCAATTGCTGCATTGCAGAGACAGGTGAGGTTTTCCGCGCGGTTGGCGGGGTTTTGAGGATTAGGTGTCACCAGAGACTCGCTAGAAGGGCTGAACGAGCCTCATATTCGGTTTTCGTCTCTAATCTCGATTTCCGAGGGACACGTTTGCCCCAAATAGGGGAGCGGGCGCTACACGAGCGCCGACTAGGACCCAGAAGATCCATTGGTGCACCACAGCGATCGCGGCGTGCAGTACGTCTCGCTCCGTTACACCGAGCGGCTCGCCGAGGCGGGCATTGAGCCGTCCGTCGGCAGCCGAGGCGACTCCTACGATAACGCTTTGGCTGAATCCATCATCGGCCTCTACAAAACCGAGGTGATCCGGCGACGCAGGCCCTGGCGTGGTCTCGAGGACGTCGAGTGCGCCACCCTCGAGTGGGTGCATTGGTACAACACGCAACGACTCTTGGAGCCGATCGGAAATGTCCCCCCGGTCGAGTACGAGATGAACTACTATCGGTCGCAGGAAGGCTCGCTAGAGATGGCGAGACTCAACTAAAACAGTCCCCGGAAAACCCGGGGCGGTTCAGTTTCTTACGAAGCGGTCCGACTTTGGTGCATCAAGTTCGGGCCGGAATACGCTCGGCGACTGAAGCGTCGGCAGGGTCGTCTCGGTGACACGTGGCACCTAGACGAAGGTCTTCAATAAAGATACAAGGTGAACGCCAATACCTCTGGCGGGCGGTAGACCAAAGATGGTGATGTGATTGATATCCTCGTCCAGCCTCGCCGTGATCGGAAAGCCGCCAAACGATTCTTCCGCAAGCTGTTGAAGGGGCAAGGCCGCCCGCCCTGGCAGCTGGTCACCGACAAGCTGAGAAGCTACAGCGTCGCTCACCGCGAGGTCATGCCGTCCGTCGTCCACGACACCGACCAGTACAGAAACAACCTAGCCGAAGTCTCGCACGAACCGACGCGACAACGGGAACGACAGATGCGGAAGTTTAAATCTCCAGGACAGGCGCAACGATTCTTGACCGTGCATGGACTCGTGCAAAACCTCTTTCGCGTCGGACGGCATTTGTTGCAAGCGCATCATCATCGGGAGCTACGAGACCGCGCTTTCATCGTCTGGCACGAGGTAACCTGTGCCGTCCGATGAGAGCAAAGGAAGTCAGCTCGACGCGATAGGTTCGCTCGCTCAACGTCAACTTGACAATACCCGCTGGCGCCAAGGCGTCTCGCGGGCGGGCGCTTGGTACGTGCTGGGAGCCGTCTCGCTCACGGTGATCTGGCTTGTGGCGCGCAGCGTGGCTCCACCGACCGGGCTCACCCGCAGCTTCTACTATCCGGACTATCCGCGCAGCAAGACCGACCCAATCGTTGAAGAACGAATCACGACGGTCGACCTGGCGTTCATCGACGAGCAACGCCGACCGACCCGGGACTACCGGGTTCGCTGGCATGGCGTGTGGTTTTCCCCTCGCCGGGAAAGGGTCGACTTCCACGCCGGCGCGGATGATGGCGTGGTCGTGCGCGTGGACGGCGAGACCGTGCTCGAACGCCACCCTGCAGTCGGCATGCGTACGACGCAGCGCACCGTCCAACTTGAGGCTGGCGCGCATCAACTGGAGATCTACCATTGGCAACGCGGGGGCGGCCGATACCTTAACGTGCAATGGGCGCCTGCTGGTGGCCACCCGGGACCGCTCAGTCCGACCCGGCTGTTTCCAGAGGCCCCGGCCGTCGGTGCTTACTGGCTGCTGGTGGTCTCGATCCAGCTCCAGACCATCCTTCTGCTTGTCTGGGCGGCCGGCCCCGTCGTGTTGTTCGTGCGGATGGTGTATCGAGAGGTTCGTTACTATACCACATCTCACTATAGCCAATGGATCGTTGTGGCTCTTCCCACCCTCGTTCTGGTGACGATGGCTTGGGAGCGACGGTGGATGTCTGAGGAGGCGTTCATTAATCTCCGGATCGTCCGAAACGTGCTTGAGGGGTATGGGCCGGTGTTCAACCTGGCTGAGCGCGTCGAGGCTCACACCAGTCCCTTGTGGATCGCGATCCTCGTGGTATGGGGCACGCTAGGCCTGCCCTTGGAAGTGGGCGCGCTCGTGTTAGGCGCCGTCTTCGCAGTGGCGGGTCTGCTCGCCGCGCAGACCGGCGCGCGGCACGTATGGCACCACTTGCGCGTCGAGGCAGACACGCAGGCTTTCTTCCTTCCCTTGGGAGCCATCGTGTTTGTCGCGATTCCCGCGGTGTGGGACTTCACCACTTCCGGACTGGAGAGCGGACTCACATTTGCCTGGTTGGGCTTCTCGTTCCTCGCGCTCGCGTGGCTCCTCACCGCGGGTGTGGATTCAGCCCACGGTCTGTCCGGCGCCCGTCGCTGGCCATGGCTGACCGTCGCGTGTGGGATCAGCGTCGGACCGCTGATCCGTCCCGACCTCGCGGTCTTCAGCGTGACCTACGTTGGGCTCCTGCTCTTCGCGTTCGGCACAACTGACGTATCACGACGCCAGCCCTTCTCGTGGGTCCAACTCGTCATCGCAGCGGGTGCGCTCCCGGTGGGGTATCAAGTGTTTCGTATGGGGTTTTATGCGTCCATCGTGCCGAATACCGCCCTGGCCAAGGAAGCACAGCTCGCGTATTGGCAGCAAGGGTGGCGGTACGCTGGTGATTTCGTTGGGACATATGTCTTGGCGGTCCCGGTGCTGCTGCTTTTGGGTTGGTGGGGTGCAGGGCTGCGGCGCGCATGGAAGGCTCGCGCATGGCCGTTAGCGGCTCTACAGTTCGCGGCGGTCTTCGCTTCGGTCGTACATGTGCTGTTCGTGATTTACGTCGGCGGCGATTTCATGCATGGGCGACTGTTGTTGCCAGGGCTGTTCGGGTTACTGCTTCCTGTGGCGACGGTGTCTGCCCCATCTCGCCAAGCGCCACGCCGGGCTGCGAGCCGCATGGATGCAGCGGCCGGGGCCATCATCGCATGGGCCTTGGTCTGCGCGTGGTCTTTACGAACCCCGTATTTCGAGGGGTTCGCTGGTCACCTTGCAAATGAGCGAGGCTACTACGTCTCAAAGTCCACTAACGACCATCCTGTTCGGTTGACAGACTACGCGGATAACAGCTTTGTCCAGCGTGCCAATGCAGTCAAGGATCGCGGTGAGCGTTGGTCCCGGAGGAGGCTGATCCTGTCTAGCGGGGATGCAGGTCCGCTGGCGGCGGATGTTCATCCTTCTGTTGACATGGTCGTGTCGGCGGGCAACATCGGTATGTTCGGGTACACGTTGGGGGAACAGGTACATGTCGTCGACCTGCGGGGACTAGCAGATCCACTCGCTTCCCGCCTACGATTGGCCCGCCGCGGACGCCCCGGGCACGAAAAGATGTTGCCGGACGCCTGGGTCCTGGCTCGGTTTACTGATCCGAAGATTGGACAGGAGGAGACCGTAGAGCTCCGTGCGGCTCGAGATGCCGTTGAAACCGGTTGTCCTTCATCATTATTGATCCAGCGGGAATGGTACCGCTGGTGGCCCTACGACGAACGAAGAAACCCGGGTCGGCGCGCGCGGGCACTTGCCGAGATCACGCGATCAATGGGCCGCGGAGCTGGACAACGCAATCGCGAGGGACCCCAGCAATCGACGCGCAGCGACTAAACTGGCTCAGGCGGCGTCGCGCCATTCGTAGCGGTGGTGGAGCCCACCCACTCGCGGCAACGCGACGACTTTTGCGGTCGGTGATGGTCGGGGCGTGACGGGTCTTGAGTTCGGGGTGTCTTTGTCGAGACCCAAGTGGCAACGGTCCTCGTGGTAGTAGCTGATGTACAAGCGCATGAGCCGGACGAGATGCCGCTCACTGAGGACAACTACATGCTCTAACATCTCGCGGCGGCAGTTTCCGATCCAGCGTTCGGCGGTACCGTTTTGCCAAGGGCTGCGATAAGAAATGCGAACAGGCTTTGTGCCCATGGCCCTGATGAACTCCACCACTGCAGGGCTGAAAATCGCGTCGCGGTCAAAGACCAAGTATCGTGGTGCCGTGTCGTATGGGAACGCCTCGCGCAGTTGTTGAATCACCCACGCTGACGTGGGGTTGTACGTCGCGTTGAAGTGCAAGATATGGCGACGGCCGTGCTCGATGACGAAGAAGCCGTACAGCAGCCGTAGCGACGCCGTCGGTACGGCGAACAGATCCATCGCGGCGATGTCGTCCTTGTGGTTCCGCAAGAACGCAATCCATCGCTTCACTTCGTCGGGTTCGGCTCGGCGGTGCGGCATGTATCGCGACACCGTCATCTCGCTGACAACGAATCCGAGCTTCGTCAGCTCAGCGTGGATACGAGGTGCACCCCAGCCGTCTTGGGCCATCGTGCGGACGAGACGACGAATCTCGGCATCAATCCGAGGTCGACCTGGATAGCGCGGACGGGAGATCCGAGCCCAGTATCGGCGGAACCGATCTCGATTCCACCGGGCGACCGTGTCGGCGTTCACGATAACGAGCCGGCTCGCCCACGCTGGCCACGAGCTTCGGAGCGCAACCCAGAATGCTCGGTCCGTGTCCTCGAGCGGTGGCCGGGGGCGCTCCTTCTTCAACGCCGTAACTTGCTGCCGCAGGGCCAGGTTTTCAATCACGAGGTCGGCTCGGCACCGACACATCGCCCGGATCGCACGGGCGCCGAGTGAGACGAGGAAGATGAGGACACGGAGCATGGCGGTAGAGTTTGCCGTCTCAAGACCGGGAGCTCAAGCGGGAGATGCGTTCGTTGGCCGAGGCGTGAACGGTGCGTAAGTCCTTGATTTCAGGAGCGGACGGATATTGATGATGCACAGCTTCGCGAGCGGCACAGGTTCCGAACGAACGCGACGGCGTCCAGGACAATAGACCGGATATTGGAAAACAATTCCACGAGCGAGCCTCTCCACGTTCCTAAGACGCCGGTGGCGTCGTCGGGTCGACCGGCACGACGCAGCCGAGCATGGCAGGTCTAAACCGCGCAATCAACGCCGGATCGACCTTTTGCGGAGCACAGCGGGCCGACGCGGTCTGGCTGGCTCGCTCACAGCGTCGCGACGAGCGCGCGCTGCTCATCCCTCCAGTGGCGTAGCAACACTTGATGACAGAAGCACCTGACTGCTCTGCCCAAGCTAGTTTCCCCGTCTTGACACACGGTGGGGTTCGGGACACAATCTCCCGTTGCTATTCTTTCCAACGTTCTCAAAACACGGCTGTGACCCCGTTGACCCACCGGAAGGCCGTGGTCCCTAGCGGAAAAGCGCGCTATGAAAGCCAAATTTAATAACAAGGAAATCAGCTGGCTTTCGTTCAACGCCAGAGTGCTCCAAGAGGCGGCCGATCACAGCGTCCCACTCCTTGAGCGCCTGAAGTTTCTCGGCATTTTTTCGTCGAATATGGACGAGTTTTTTCGCGTTCGGGTGGCAACGCTTCGTCGCCTTTCCAACATCGGCAAGAGAGCCAAGAAGGTCGTGGGGCAGAATCCGAAGAAAGTCCTTGAGAAGATCGGAAAAATATCGGTCGCCCAGTACACGCTGTTCGATTCTGTTTACGAGGAAATTTTGGGAGGGCTGGCCAAGGACAGGATCTTCATCATTGACGAGGAACAACTCACCACCGAGCAGGGTGAGTTCGTCAAGTCGTATTTTCGGCGCAAGGTTCGTCCCAAGCTGATGCCGATCATATTGAGCCAAACCTCGACCTTCCCCAATTTGCTCGACGACACCATCTATCTCGCGATTCACTTTCCAAAGAACCGAAAGACGTCGAAAAAGCGATACGCTCTGATTGAGATTCCCAGCAATGGCGTTTCGCGGTTCCTGCTACTTCCGCCGAGCGACGGAGCTCAATATATCGTCTTACTCGACGACATCATCCGCTACTGCCTCCCGGATATCTTCTCCTTGTTCTCATTGCCCGATATATCGAGCCTCGACGCCTACACCGTCAAGGTGACCCGTGACGCGGAGCTCGACATCGACAACGATCTCACGGAAAGCTACGTAAGGAAGGTTTCCAAGAGTGTCAAGCGAAGAAAGCAGGGCACTCCGGTTCGGTTCGTCTATGATGCGAACATTTCCGAACCACTACTAGATTTTTTGTCCAAGAAGCTGCGGCTAACCAAAGAGGACACTCGATTTCCCGGCTCGAAATATCACAACTTCAAAGATTTCGTTGGCTTCCCGAAGGTCGGTCCTAGTAGTTTGCGGTACGAGCCCAGACCGCCAGTCCCCGTGAAACGCCTTGAGCCAGCGAAGAGTGTCCTCGCCGCCATGGCCAAAAACGATATTCTGATCCACTCCGTCTACCAGTCGTTCGACCATGTCCTGGCCTTGCTGAGAGAGGCGGCGATCGACCCCAGCGTGACCTCCATCAAAATCTCGCTCTACCGCATCGCGCGGAACTCCGGCGTGGTCAGCGCTCTGATTAACGCCGTTCGCAACGGCAAGGAGATCACTACGGTGATAGAGCTTCAGGCTCGGTTCGACGAAGAGGCGAACATCCTCCTCTCGACCAAGCTTCAAGAAGAGGGAGTGCGGGTCATTTACGGTGTACCCGGACTGAAGGTCCACGGAAAGCTCTGTCTCATCACGAGGAAACAGCGGCGTCGAGAAATGTTATCGGCGTGCCTCGGCACGGGAAACTTCAACGAAGATACCAGTCTCATTTATAGCGATCACTGTCTGCTCACCTCGGATGAACGATTGACCCACGAGGTCGCATCGGTGTTTGACTTCTTCGAGAACCAGTATCGGTTCGGCGATTACAAACACCTACTGGTATCCCCCTTCAACGCACGAAAACAATTCACACAGCTGATCCGCACCGAAATCCGAAATGCTCGCAAGGGCAAGGAATCGTACATCATCGTGAAGTTGAACAACCTGACCGATCCGGACATGATGCGGCTCCTGTACCAGGCCAGCAACGCGGGTGTGAAAGTGCAATTGAACGTAAGGGGCATGTTCTCGCTGGTACCCGGATTAAGTGAAAATATCGAGGCGATAGGTATTGTCGATCGATTTTTGGAACATTCTCGCATGATGGTGTTCTCGAATGGTGGCTCACCGAAGTACTTCTTGTCCTCCACCGATTGGATGACGAGAAACTTGGACGGGCGCGTCGAAGTGACGTTTCCTATCTACGATGCCACCCTTCAAGAAGAGATACGTTCTTTCCTCGATATTCAATGGCAGGACAACGTCAAGGCTAGGCTTCTCGACGAGAAGCTGGGGAACACCTACCGGGAAGCTACCTCACCAGGGAAAGTCCGCGCCCAAAACGACATCTATGACCTATTGATGACTCTGCATAGCGGAGAGGAAGGAAAGCCGGGCCAACCAAGCCAGCACAGTAGGATCGCCCAGTCCCCGTCCTGTGCCAAAACTCGGCCCTCTTGAAATAGACTATAAATCAACAGCTTAGCGTCTGTGTTTTACGACCGGGTCAAGAGCCGTGGGCTGTACAATCGTCTGGCTAAAAGGGCTGAGTTTTGGCACAGGACGACGACGCATCGACGGCTACCAACGTCTGAGCGAGGTTCTCGAACACGCGCAGGTTGCCGCCTGATCTGATACCCTGATGATGGAGTGGAGGGCGCTGTTCTTTTTCCACGGACCTCGGGACACATCCATCAACGCTGGATCGACGTTTTGCGCAGCACACCGGCGCCGGAAACGATTTGGTTGAAACCGGCTTCGCTTCGCCGGCTTCAACCAGCCCTTGTCAGCACCGAATTACTGAGATACAACGTGGCACTAACCGTGGGATCACGTCATCAGGACAGAGTTCGATTTCAGATTCAATAAGCGTAATGTTACTGGCGAGACGCAAACCGAAGTGACAACTGGCGCTGAGGGACAGCGTCTTATTTACCGAGACTGACTTAGAACGGCGACGACCGATAGCCGCCGATAACCACTAGATATTGTGGCTCGATAGATTCTCGAGCCACAATATCTAGTCTCAAACCGTAGATGTCAGACGTTCAATTACCCTTACTGTTTGGTGATGAGCGACTCAAGCTCCTAAACCCCGATGAAATCTATGAGAACGTCGACCAGGCACTTCTTACATCGGTGAAAGAAGATCGACGACTTGAGCGTAAGCCCGCTGGTGTTCAGGGACGAGCTCTCGGCGAATACTTTTCGATGTGGTCAAACACGTCTCCTGACGGCGGATTGCTCATCGTTGGGCAGGAGGATAATGGCGAATTCTCGGGATGCGCGGCTTTGAACGCCACACTCCTAAACGATCTCGAAAAGTCGCATCACATCTATTGTCCTGATGCACGAGTCGAATCAAAGCGAATAATCGTAATAGATGCGAGTGGACACGAGAACTTCGTGGTGGCGTTCCGAGTTCAGTACCGAGAAGACAAGGTTGTCCTCAATACCTCCAGTAACGCCTACATCCGCATCGCTGACGAAAAACATAAACTGACGCCGGACGAAGTTCGTGAGCTTCAGATCGACAAGGGCCAGCTTGACTTGGAGCGCGAACCGGTAGAGCTAGCTTTCCCGGACGATTTCAGAACGGACCTCATCAAGATATTTGCCGATGGAGTTCGCAAGACCATGAGGCTATTGAAGCCTCATACTGACCTGGAGATCCTTGTCCACCGCCGTCTGGGGCGGCTGATATCAGATAGCTTTGTCCCAAACGTGGCGTGCGCTCTCTTGTTCTCGAAAGATCCCAACGCGTTGTTCCCTGGGTGCAGTATCCGGTTTCTGCGATACGAGGGAGAGACTGAAGAAACCGGAGTTCGATACAACGTCGTTAAGGATAACCGGCTAGAGGGCTGCATCCCTGAACTCATAGTCAACATCGCCGATACACTGGACTCCCAGTTGCGAACGTATTCAAAGCTTGGGGAGGATGGCAAATTCTATGTGGCCACCGAATACCCAAAAGAAGCGTGGTATGAGGCGATTGTGAACGCCTGCGTTCATCGCTCCTACGGACTGAAGAACATGAACATTTTCGTGAAGATGTTTGACGACCGCCTAGTGATTGAAAGCCCCGGCGGTTTTCCACCATTCGTCACGCCGGAGAACATCTACAATTCGCATCACGCGCGCAACCCCCACTTGATGCAGGCAATGTTCTATTTGGATTTCGTAAAATGCCACAATGAGGGTACGCGGCGAATGAGAGACGCGATGGAGGGAATGACTCTCCCGCATCCAGTCTTTGAGCAAAAAGAGATTGCGCCCGGAAACACATCGGTCAGGGTCACGCTCCGTAATAATCGGAAGCAACGAAAGGAATGGATCGATTCCGACGTAACAAAATTCGTGCCGGTAGAGGTTGCGAAGACGTTGAGTCAGGATGAGAGACGAATAATCAATCGCATTGGTGAAGACGGATCAATAAACGTTAGTGAAGCGCATAGACTCTTACCCCACATAAAGACGTGGCATTCAGTTAAGAAGTTGTTGATGCGCATGGTTAAGAAACAAATTCTCGTCCATCATCATCGGTCAGATTTGGAGCGGGATCCAGATGCTTGTTTCAAAATCAATGAATCCCAATTGTAAGCTTCCTGTGCCTTCTATTTATTCATCCGCGCGCCCCGAACTTGAGAGGCTTGCTTACCCAGACGCTTTCCGATCTCGGCCAGAGACCGCCGTTCGCCATCGGTCAGGCACAAGCCCGGATGTCAGCATCCAGGTCAAACCAGTCCGGCTGGTGCCCGGAACGATGGTCGTGAGGTCAAAATACTCATGCGGCTTCCCGATGATAGAAACGGAGCAACCCGCCAAGCCGTTCACGGGAGCACACCTTGCGCTCGGACTGAGGTAACGGGTCGCTGGCTGGGAACAGCAGCAGATTCTCCTTGCCTTGATGATTCCTCTCGTGGTGATGGTAGACGATGTACTCCCTAAGCGTATGACGGAGCGACTTCTCGCCGAACAGAATGAGCTTCGAGAGACATTCCTCTTTGACGGACTTCACCCAGCGCTCCGCGAACGAGTTCAAATCCGGGCTCCGTGCGGGCAGCTTGACGGGCGCGACGCCAACCGCCTCGATGGTCCGCTGGAACGACTTGCAGAACTTCGAGTCCCGGTCGTGAATGAGATATCGGCTCGAGGACAGAAAGCCGACATCTGCCATGGTCACGTTGCGAGCCACTTGAGTCATCCTGTGATCCGCAAAAAAGAAACCCGGCCGGAAGCAGCCGACCATGGCGGGTCCAAACCGCACAATCAACGCTGGATCGACTTTTTGCGGAGCACAGGTAATGGAGGGTACTGTCAAGTTGAGACATTCAGGGCCGATCCGACCCCAAGATGTTGGCAACGCGGTGCAATCGAGCCCCATTATCTAGCGGCCCGCTCCGAGCTCGAGACCTCAACTTGACAGTACCATTGTGAAGCCCACGGCCCTTGACCCGGTCGCAAACACAGACACGAAGTTGCTGATTTATGGCCTATTTCAAAAGGGCCGAGTTTTGGCACAGGACGGGATTAACCAGGAGGAGATGCGGATGAAGACAAAACCATTTGACATACCGAAGCAGCAAGTGATGCAGGCTTACCGCACAAGCGTTTTCGCGGTAAGAGGACCAGAGCGGGGCAGTATTTGGCACGGATGGCTAAGCATCGCCCTGGTCTGTTTGCTCACTGGCGCCTCGGGATGACAGGTGTGTTCGCCTGATTGGAGCGGTATGAGTCGAGAGGTTCACGTACCGTTCTGCGAGAGGCTGGGGGTGTGACTCCCCCGGCCTACTCAACGATTCTGCGTGAGCTTTCGAAACGTCGAAGAGCTGCTTGCTCAGCGAGGCATCACGGTTTCTTACGAAGCGGTCCGACTTTGGTGCATCAAGTTCGGGCCGGAATACGCTCGGCGACTGAAGCGTCGGCAAGGTCGTCTCGGTGACACGTGGCACCTAGACGAGGTCTTCATAAAGATACAAGGTGAACGCCAATACCTCTGGCGGGCGGTAGACCAAGATGGTGATGTGATTGATATCCTCGTCCAGCCTCGCCGTGATCGGAAAGCCGCCAAACGATTCTTCCGCAAGCTGTTGAAGGGGCAAGGCCGCCCGCCCTGGCAGCTGGTCACCGACAAGCTGAGAAGCTACAGCGTCGCTCACCGCGAGGTCATGCCGTCCGTCGTCCACGACACCGACCAGTACAGAAACAACCTAGCCGAAGTCTCGCACGAACCGACGCGACAACGGGAACGACAGATGCGGAAGTTTAAATCTCCAGGACAGGCGCAACGATTCTTGACCGTGCATGGACTCGTGCAAAACCTCTTTCGCGTCGGACGGCATTTGTTGCAAGCGCATCATCATCGGGAGCTACGAGACCGCGCTTTCATCGTCTGGCACGAGGTAACCTGTGCCGTCCGATGAGAGCAAAGGAAGTCAGCTCGACGCGATAGGTTCGCTCGCTCAACGTCAACTTGACAATACCCTGAAAAGGCCTCATTCTCGATTTTCGTCTCTATTCTCGATTTTCGAGTGCCAAGTTGGCCCCAAATAAGGGAGTAGGCGCTGACCGGGCCATGCGGGCGGCGAGAAAAGAGGCAACCCGAGAGGCCCAGAATCGAGGCTGGGGCTACCGCGGCGTAGCCGACTAGCACGTTCTGGTCCAGCTGTGCCTAGGCCTCCTTGATGCCTTTAGCTTGCTCTCGAATTGGGCCTCGACCAGGATTCGCCAAGGTTTGAGCGAAGCTTCCTCCCGCAAAGCCGAACTTTGAGGACTCTGTTCTCCTCAAGCAGGTAAACGATAGCCGCCTGTCGGTCACGCTGGATCCAACCAGCGATGGCGACCACCAACCATGCCAAGGGCTGGATCGGCGTGCTCATGACCGAGGATTCTAGCTTCCATTGGCGAACCAAGCCTAGGCAAAGCCTCGATCTCTTCGAGGTCGCCGCCGACCGCGCGCACGATGCCCGCCCAGAGCAGCGTGAACGGGAGACAGCCCAGAATGAGAGCCGCGACGAGAGCCTTGTGCCTGCGCCACCACCAGATTGCGGTCGCAGCGACGCTCACCACCAACAACAACACGTAGTTGAAGAGCTGCGCGCGAATGAAAAGCGCCGCGGTGAGCGTGAGCCCGGCGCCGAACATGGCGGGCTTGCCGTTGTCCTGAGCTCCCCGAAGAAACAGATACGCCGACCACACGAACAAACATCCGGTGATCGGATCGGGAAACAGTCGACCGGTTTGAACGGAGAAAGGTGGATAGACGGAAGCGAAGACGAGGGCGAGGAGCCCGCCCCCGTACGAGCGGGAGAGTCGCCACGCGAGGAAAAAGCACCCCAGGCTTGCGAGGGTATTAAAGACACTCAAAACCGTGCGGAAGTACGGGATGTTCTGCGGGTTCAGGGAGTCGATGAGCCCGTACACCGAGCCGACCCCGGCGAAATAGAGAAGGCCACGTACGGACTCGAAAACGACGCCGAGCTCCTCGCCAGACAAAAGCCGCGCAACCGCCTGCTGCAGCCTTTGTCCCACGACGTAGTACGCCCCGGGATCGCCGAACAAGATGGGCTGAGGGTACGAGCTCAGATAATGCGTTTGCAGCACGAAGCCGAGAACGAGGACGACGACGACGGCGACGATCTTGAGGCGCTTCATCAACATGAAACGGCCTCATTCTACCGTCTTCCGTTATGATGTTCGCCCAATGGACCGGTTCAGAACCCTCGGCGCAGTGGGCTATTTTCTCGCGATAACGCTATGGCTTACCTGGCCTCTGGTTGCGCGGATGACGACGGCTCTGAGCGGAAGTCCGGACTCGCTCCTGAACGCCTGGGCGCTCGGGTGGAGCTTCCATGTTCTTCCACGCGCACCGCTCGGGCTCTTCGACGCGAACATTTTTGCCCCTCGACCGGACACGCTCGCGTACTCCGAGCATCTGTTCGGCGTCGTCGCCGTCGTATGGCCGGTTCATCTTGCAACAGGAAATCTCGTGCTCACCTACAACGTGGCCGTCATGCTCTCGTTCGTATTGTCGGGGCTCGGCATGTACCTGCTCGCTCGCGATCTCACCGGAGACCGGTGGGCGGGCCTCGCCGCGGGGACGATCTATCTCGCGGCGCCATATCACTTCTTGCAACTGCTCCACGTGCAGCTTTTGACGCTCCAGTGGTTTCCGTTCGTGTTCTGGTGCTTGTTGCGCTACTTCCGCGACACAAAGCGCCGCTTTGTCGGCGGCACCGTCGTCTTCTCGCTGTTGCAGGTCCTCTCGTGCAACTACTACGCCGTGTACCTCGCGTTCGCGATCGTGGTCCTGGGTCTCGTCTTGCTCGTCGTTGCTCGGAAACTTCTGACCCGTCGTCGAGTCGTCGAGCTTTCGCTCGGCGCGCTCGCGGTGCTCGTTATCGCGCTTCCTTTCGTGCTGCCGTATCAACGGAATCGCGATCGGGGTTTCTACCGGCGTTACGAAGACGTCGTGCAGTTCTCGGCGGTTCCCTCGGATTATTTGCGCCCGAGTGCGTTCAACGACGCGCCCCACATGGCATGGCTCCCGAGGCAACAGCGATCCGAAAAAGCGCTCTTTCCCGGATTCCTTGCGATGGCGCTCGCAGGGCTCGGGATCTATCACGGTCGCGGTGGGGATCCCGCCAGGCGGCTGATGTGGATCTTCTTTTCCGTTATTTCCGTATTCGCGGTCGTGTTGTCGCTCGGTCCGGAAACGACGTCCGGCACTGCCTTACCGTATCGGTTCTTCTACCGGCACGTTCCCGGCTTCGGGGGGATGCGCGTGCCCGCGCGGATCTCCGTGCTCGCGCTCGTCGGTGGAGCCGCGCTCGCCGCCATCGGCGCATCGCGGGTGATCTCGCTCGCGCGTCGTCGTGAGACCATCGCCGCTATGGGACTTCTCGCGCTGTTGCTCTTCGAGTATCAGACCGGCTCGCTCGCTCGCGTGCTGCCGGATGCCCCCGCGATCCCTGCGATTTACTTGGAGTTGGAGAAAGCACCGTCGCCAGGAGCGGTCCTCGAGCTTCCGATTCACGAGGGCGAAGCGATCACGGAGGAATCGCTCGCCATGTACTACTCGACGGTTCACTGGAAGCCGCTGGTGAACGGTTTCAGCGGTTGGTGGCCGAACGACTATTGGGAGCTTGTCGGACGGCTACGGCACTTTCCGACGTCGCGCAGTCTGCGGTTTCTCCTGGAGCGGGCGCCGGTGCGCTACGTGGTCGTCCACTACGATAGGATTCCGGAACCGCGTCGCCGCCATCTCGAGGCGGAAATGCATCGCTATCGAGAGCGGATGCCGGTGCGAACGCGTATCGGGAACGACATCGTGTACGAGATCGTGACAGACGACGACACATCCTCATGAAGCTTCTCTATCTCGCCGACATCCGCTTCCCGATGGAGCGCGCGAACGGCATTCAGACGGTCGAGACTTGCCATGCGCTCGCGCGTCGTGGCATCGACGTCGACCTGGTCGTGCGGCGCTCGGACGCGCGCTCGGATGTCGAGTGCCTGTTTTTTTCGACCTCACCCCGAATCCCAACCTGCATCTGCGACGAGTCTCGTTGCGCGGACGTCTCGGGTTTGTCGCGCGGACGTTCTCTCTGCTGCTCACAGGCGAGTGGGACGTCGTGTACACGCGCGACTTGCTCATTGCCGATCTCGCCCGACGGATGATCCGAGCACCCGTGATCTACGAAGCGCATACGGTCGCCGCGGTGTTCGCCGAGGAGCGTGGGGGGATGTACGCCGAGTAGGGCCGCGACGTGGCTCGATGCACGGTGGCCCGTCTGATGCGTGAAATGGGCCTCCAGGGCGCGGTCCGTGGACGTCGATTCAAGACGACGAAGCCGGATTCGAGCGGCGCTCGCCCGATGGACCTCGTGGAGCGCGACTTCAACGCCACACGCCCGAACGAGCTCTGGGTCTCGGACCTGACCTACATCGCTACGTGGCGCGGCTTCGTGTATGTCGCCTTCGTCATCGACGTCTTCGCTCGACTCATCGTCGGCTGGCGAGCGACGACATCGTTGACTGCAGGCATCGCTCTCGATGCGTTGGAGCAGGCGCTACACGAGCGCCGACTAGACCCAGAAGATCCATTGGTGCACCACAGCGATCGCGGCGTGCAGTACGTCTCGCTCCGTTACACCGAGCGGCTCGCCGAGGCGGGCATTGAGCCGTCCGTCGGCAGCCGAGGCGACTCCTACGATAACGCTTTGGCTGAATCCATCATCGGCCTCTACAAGACCGAGGTGATCCGGAAACGCGGGCCCTGGCGTGGTCTCGAGGACGTCGAGTGCGCCACCCTCGAGTGGGTGCATTGGTACAACACGCAACGACTCTTGGAGCCGATCGGAAATGTCCCCCCGGTCGAGTACGAGATGAACTACTATCGGTCGCAGGAAGGCTCGCTAGAGATGGCGAGACTCGAACTCTTGAGAGGATGGGGTCATGGAAAGACGAAGCAAGTATTCGCCGGAGGTTAAGGAACGCGCGGTGCGGATGGTTTTTGACCAACAGCATCAGCACGAATCGCAGTGGTCGGCGCTCTCATCGATTGCGGAGAAGATTGGCTGTACGTCCGAGACGCTGCGCAAGTGGTTGCGACAGGCAGAGCGTGACACGGGCCAACGTGCGGGCCTGACGACGGAGGAACCGTATCGCCCTCATACGGGCCTCCCTTCGAAAGACCAAGACGGCCCCCAAGACGTCGAAGGCAACGGATGCGTGAGCACAATCCCGGAAAGCGCACCATCGGCTGTGATGGAACCTTGCTCGTCGAAACGACGCACGAGAATGGCCAGAAATTTCAGGGATGCCGCACTGCCCGGTTGGTGGGAGCCTTTCTCTGAGTTGATGCAGTGCGGCATCCCCGTCGCCACCAATCAGAGGGAATCGGGGTTTCGGTTTTGGTGGCGTTCGAGTCTTTCTTTCATGTGCTGTCGGCGCTCTTCCATCTTGGCTTTGCGCTCGGCTTTCAACTGGGCGAGCTTTTGCCGTTGCTCGTCCGTCAAAACGCTCTCGATCTTCTGCTGCAGTTGCTTCCGTTCAATGGCGGCCGCTGCCTCGGCTTCACCGAGTTGATAGGCGAGATTCTGGATCTCTCCGTCGTCCGCAAGGATTTCGACGGCATCATTGAGCGCTTTGCGGCGCTCCGCGACACGCTTCATGTTTCCGGTCGCGCGCACCTCCTCGAAGAGCGCACGCACATCGCCACGCTGTGCCTCCGAGAGGTCGAGCTCCCTTAGCGCTCGCATGTCGCCGCCCCGGCCTCCGTGGCCCCGACGACCAAGACTGCGACCTTCGCCCGACTGCGCCAGGCCCAGGCAGGGCAGCGCGAACAGGCTTCCGACGAGAGCGATCCAGACTAACTTCTGACTAACGTTTTTCTTTTGCATCATCTTCCTTCTCTCCGGCTCCACACCCGGTCTTGTCACGGTTCAATACTAGCGAATCGCGAGCTCCGAGTTATCAAGTCGGCGAAAAGGATTTGTTAAGGATGTAAAAGCTCGGGGGGCGGGCCCCAGGGCTGTTCTATAATGGGTCATGGGAAGCTTCAAGGGGTGCAGGGCGTACATTCTACCCCTCGGCCTCCTCGTGCTTCTGGCTATTCTGGCTACGCTCCAGTACCGCTGGACGGGTCAGATCAGTGCTGCGGAGAGGGAGCGTGTACAGGCGAGTCTGCGGTCCTCGACGTTCCTGTTTTCGAGAGACGTCAACGAGCAGCTCATTGGCCTGTTCCGCGCTTTTCATGTGGAGAGCGATCGGGAGCTCGGCGCGAACTTGTTCGCGCGACTGGATCGATGGCGCACAGAGTCGAACTATCCCGATCTCGTACATCACGTCTACGTCGTCCGCCCTGACGAGGGCGAGCCTAGCTTGCTCGAGCTCCAGGGAGATGAGCTTCGTTCGACGACGTGGCCGGACGAGCTCTCGCGACTGCGCGCTCAGGTGGAGCATGTCGAAGACCGCGACGCGGATGGGCCCAGGCGGCGCCTGGCTCACCTGCCGGTACTCCTGGACGAACCTCCGTGCCTCGGTTTTCCCATCGGGTCACCACGAGACGGCTGGCCTCGAACGGCTCCTCGTGGACACGTCCTCGTCCTGTTACGTGAAGACGTTCTGCGAGAGGACATTCTCCCCGAGCTCTGGGCCCGATACTTCGGTCCCGAGTTCGACGTCGTCGTCCTCAATCGGGACGACAAGGTGGTCTTCGCGTCATCTGAGGTCGAGGCGTCCACCTTGGTTGCTTCGGCAGACGCCGAAGCGCCGCTGTTCTCGCCTAGAAGCTACTTCGCGGACCTAGCTCCCGGAGAAGGCCCAGAGCCTCGGCGCCCGCGGGCGGGAGCGCGGGAGCGGCGGAGACCTTCTGCCGGATTTCGCGCGTCCTTTAGAGACGCCGGACGGGAGCTCATGGAAGGCCGATGGCGCCTGTTCGTCCGACACCGAGCCGGCTCCCTCGATGCGGCAGTCGCAGCGGCACGTTACCGAAATCTAGCCGTGAGCTTTGCTGTCATGGGGCTCCTAGCGGCGAGCGTCGTGCTTGCCAGCATTTCTTCACGGAGGGCGACGGAGCTCACCGAGCGCAAGATGGAGTTCGTCGCTGGCGTGTCGCACGAGCTGCGAACGCCCGTCGCCGTCATTCGCTCGGCGGGGCAGAACTTGGCAGATGGTTCCGTCTCCGAGCCGTCGCGGGTCGCGCACTATGGGAGCGTCATTGAGTCGGAGGGACGACGACTCGAAGATCTTCTCGAGCAAGTGCTGGAGCTTGCCGGGATCCAGTCGCTCAAGCGGCGGTACCAGTCGGGCTCCGTCTCCACTCGCGAGATCGTGAGCCAGGCGATCTCGGACTGCCAAAGCGTCGCGCATGACAGGGGCGTCGAGGTGACCGTCGAAACGGGCGCGGCGGACTTGCACGTTCGAGGCGATCGGGAAGCTCTCAGGCGAGCGATCGCCAACCTGATGGGCAATGCGATCAAGCACGGCGGGCGAGCCGCCAGCGTGGAAGTGTACGTCTCGAGGCGACCGGAGCATCGCGTCGCGATTCAGGTCGTGGACCACGGCCCCGGCATTCCGAGCCAGGAGCGCGAACATTTGTTCGAGGCCTTCTATCGGGGAAGCAGAGCTCAGGAGCACCAAGTTGCCGGGAGCGGCCTCGGTCTCAGTCTCGTCGATCACATCTTGCGCGAGCATGGTGGCACGATCGAAGTAGAATCGAGCCCTGGAGCGGGCGCGAGCTTCACTCTCGTGCTGCCCGGCGCCACGGAGCATGCGACGTGACGGCGGCTCGACGCGTCCTTCTCGTCGAGGACGAGCCCGGGCTCGTGATGACCTTGACGGATCGATTGAAGAGCGAAGGTTACCGGGTCGAAGCTGCGCGGGAAGGGGACGGGGCTCTCGAGATGGCGACGGCCGAGCCCTTCGATGTCATTCTGCTCGACGTCATGTTGCCGGGGAGAAGCGGCTTCGACGTTTGTCGTGAGCTCCGAGCCCGTGGTGTGGACACGCCGATTCTATTCCTCAGCGCACGAGGCGAGATCGCCGACAAAATCGTGGGACTGCAGCTCGGCGCGGACGACTATCTCACCAAACCGTTCGACATGATGGAGCTCGTGGCTCGTGTCGAGGCTCTTCTGCGGCGAAAACCGCTGCCTGAGAGATCCGGACCGGGTCGCTATAGCTTCGGCGATGTCGTCGTCGACTTTCGCAAGGCGGAAGTCGTTCGTGGGGGCGAGCCGGTCGAATTGTCCGCCTTGGAGTTCAAGCTCCTTCGATACTTCATCGAAAATCGCGAGGCGACTCTGAGTCGGGACGAGCTGCTGAGTCGTGTTTGGGGCTACGACCAGATGCCCTACTCGCGAACCGTGGACGTGCACGTGTCCGGACTCCGGCAGAAGATCGAGCCCAAGCCCTCCAGTCCAGAGTACATCGTGACGGTCCATCGACTCGGATACAAGTTTCTGGGCTAACCCTAGGCATCGCCGCCAATCAGGGGCGATGGATGACTCTCCAGATCCCGGCCTGTGCCAAAACTCGGCCCTTTCGAAATAGACGATAAATCAGCAGCTTAGTGTTTGTGTTTGCGACCGGGCCAAGGGCCGTAGGCTTTACAATCGTCTGGAGTTGTTCTCAGATTGTGCGGTCGCGGCACTGGTACGAAGCCCATCGGCCTGAAGCCCATCAACGACGGCGAGAAGCCTACGCGAAGGAGGTCAAGGCGAAGTGAAGTATCCGCGGGCGAAGATCACCACACGCCCGCAGCACCCGCGAGGGCGATGAGCTGAAGTGGGCGACCGGACGTCTTATGTGCTCGCTAGATTTAGGATTCTTGGGAGTCGTGTCGCCCGCAGGTTTCGAGACATCGAGCGCCTAAAAGCTATCCCAGAACGTCCACGTAGGAAGTCTCATCGAAGCCGACCAGCAACGTTTTCCCGACCAGCAGCGTAGGGGCACGCAGGTTTCCCGTCGGCCCTAAGAGCGTGTCCACGATTTCCTTGGACGGCTTCCCGCCGGGAAAGATTTGGACTTTCTTGCCCTTGGCGACGATGACTTTTTGGGCGGCTTTGATGAGCGCCGCAGCGTCTTTGCGGCTCAGTTTTTTCGAGGCAGAGACAACTTCCTTCGCTTCGATTTTCTTGGCGTCCATGAACTTGGACGCTCGGCGACAGCTTGTTCACCCGTTGCGGTGGTAGTACCAGTCGACTTGCTTCGGCATCCCTCTTTGTCACCCTCTTGTTGTGCCCGACCCCGTCCTGTGCCAAAACTCGGCCCTTTTGAAATAGCCTATAAATCAGCAGCTTAGTGCCTGTGTTTGCGGCCGGGCCAAGGGCCGTAGGCTTTACAATCGCCTTGGGCGGGCGGGTCGTCACCATGCAGATGACCACCTATCGAGCCCACCGAGGGATTACTTGTCGCCAGCGACCATCTACGCGGCACGGCAGTAGTCGCCACGAGCGGAGCCAGAAAGCTCGAATCCTAGAGGCGTTCTCGAAATTCGCAGAAACCAGCCGACGCAGCACTGGCTCTGTGATAGGCGCTCCCAAGCAGACCTCTCATTCTAGCTTCCATTGCCAACCACGCCTAGACACTTCTCATTCGAAACGCCCTGGAGCGTCGGTCTTGAGTTCGTTTGTATTTTTGGACACGACGGGTTGGACTATCGTCGGCGCCGGCCTCAAGAGCGCAGTTGGCAAGGGCGGAATGCGCAAACGGGAAGGTCGGATAGCTCCCAGCTACGGCTGAGAACTTGGCGAGGCTGGTTTGATCGCAGCGCCGATAAAGCTGGCCGTCACGCTCCTCCCAGGACCCCTCTAGGGCCCGAGTCAGCGCGCTGGAGTAGCCGAGACCTCGATTTCCGACGAGATGGGAGGACGCCCCGTTTGACGACAAGGGTACGTCCATTTCTTCGCGATGAGCTCACGGTGCCATCGGAGGAGCGTATCCGGGGTGACCAGAGTTGCCACTTCCGCGAGGAGTTTCCGTCCAAGCTCTTTCCCCTTCGCCGCGAGCCGTCGTCGCTGCTCGTCGCTGCTCGTCGCTGCTCGTCGCTGCTCGTCGCTTGCTCGTCGCTGCTCGTCGCTCAAGCGTAACCGGGTGCTTCCGCCATTAAGTGTTGGTGAGATGACGCTAAGACTTTACGGTGCAATAAATTACAGCCAAAATAATGCTCGTGACCTTCGCCGTGCGCTAAATGGAGAGCGTAAGCGCCTTTTTTGCAAAGGGATGCGTACACATCACCAACAGTAAACAGCGCAAGCACCGCCTGCGCCCCATCAAAGTGTGTCGAAAATGTCGAATAATCCCATGGCCTCTGCGGGTGCTTCCGCCATTAAGTGTTGGTAAGATGACGCTAAGACTTTACGGTGCAATAAATTACAGCCAAAATAGCGTTCGTGACCTTCGCTGTGCGCAAATGGAGCGTAAGCGCCTTTTTTGCAAAGGGATGCGTACACATCACCAACAAGTAAACAGCGCAAGCACCGCCCTGCGCCCCATCAAAGTGTGTTGCAAATGTCGCATAACCCCATTTTTCTTCGGCGCGTCCGCGCTCGAACAGGCGGTACAGGGTGGTGCGATCGATGCCACTGGCTTTCGCTGAGTCGGCGATTGGGGCATCAGTGGGGGAAAGTCCGGCGCAGCGGGCTCCTGCTCGGGCTCTTATCGTTGTCCTCCGCCGTGATTCGACCACGGGCGCTTCGCGATAGGCGGGGCGGAGGTGCTTCCGCCGTTAAGTGTTGGTGAAATGACGCTAAGACTTTACGATGCAATAAATTACAGCCAAAATAGCGCTCGTGACCTTCGCTGCGCGCTAGATGAAGCGTAAGCGCCTCTTTTGCAGAGGAATGCGTACACATCACCAACAGTAAACAGCGCAAGCACCGGTGCATCAGAAATGAGATTTTGATTTTCCTGAAGATGAACAGCCATCTTGGCCTGAGAACTATCGATGGTGTCTAAAATGTCAAATAACTCCCTTTTTCTTCGGCCCGCCCGCGCTCGAGCCAGCGGTACGGGGTGGTGCGATCGATGCCACCGGCTTTCGCTGAGTCGGCGACCGTAAAAAGTCGATCGACAGAGCATCAGAACGTCGAGGCAGAATTAGAGGGGCGTTGCGTCATCGTAGAGGCGACAATCTAGCGAAAAACGGGTCGGTTGTGACGTCGCAGACCTTCTAATCCGAGGGTCGCAGGTTCCGACCTGTGTTTCAGGGTTTCTAGCGGAGACCGGATAGCTCCAAACTGCACCATCCGCCACCCAGTCCGGCCAATTGTGGCACTGCAGAGACGGGTGAGATTTTCCGCGCCGTTGGCGGGGTTTTCCAGGATCAGGTGCCACCAGAGACGCGCTAGAAGGCCTGAACAGGCCTCATTTTCGGTATGGGTCTCTAATCTCGATTTTCGAGTGCCACGTTTGCGCCAAATTGGGGAGAGGGCGCTGACCGGGCCATGCGGGTGGCGGTGCCGGATTCAAGCAGCCTTTGGAAAGGTGCAAACTGCTGACCCGCTGGGCGTTTGAATATTTTGACCAGACGGTCTTAGAAAACGGCGTGGGGCCGGGCTGGAGCCAGCTCTTCTACGCCGTGGGCGGCGGTGGTGCAACGCGGGTTAGGCGTCGCTCTGTTTCTGGTATGACTCGTCAAATCATTCCTCGTCGCCCTCGGTGTCCACGCCCATGCGATACTTGATGTCGTAGTTGATGATGAAGTCCAGCTCCTCTTCAGTGAAACCATAGTGCTGCGACAACAAGATGTCAATTTTATCGATGATGAGCTTGCTCGCACTTGGATAGATACACTGTATGGTTAACGTGTCGTGCCCGTAGTGCATTTCGCTATTCTGTGAGTTCTTCTGCAGGTCCGCCATCAGCGCCCCCCCAAGCTGTAAAAGCAACCTCTTCGACGCACTATTTGATAGAGCCTCAAGATCGATTGGCAGCGCATCAACCTCACGCTTATTGAGATGGCGGCAATCAGAAAATACCGTAACGAACCAATAGAACAGACTCGCGTTCAGACAGCACAGCGCCAACTGTGCGTGTTCCACACTTGCAAACCTCAGCTTCTTTAACTCTGATGGTGGTCTCCTTTGACCTTGCCCATCGAGCACTCGCGGCTCGAAATCAAGAACTTGAAGGAAGTAGCCGACCTTTCGAGAATAGAAGATCCTGGACGCACCACTTCGGCTGTAGAATTTCGCCAGCGTAGTGCATTGACTAGCCAGCTTTGTTGCAATTGACTTCTCCAGATCGTTGCAAAATTTCGGGAGTGAGCCCTCTACGAGTGCTGTTGTGGCTCCTGTGAACCTCAGTTTTGGAAAAAGATCAGGCCGCTCTTCAGATTTCCATTTATTGTATCTCGTTGAGAACATTGTGGATGAATCAACCTGCCGACCCAGGATGTGGATGGTGAGACGAATATGTTCAAGGCCATCGAAGAGGCGTGACGGGCGGTCGTCATAGGAACTAAAGTAGTCCTCCCGCCGCGTGAGCAAGTGTTGCAGCGTCGTGTAGCGCTTGGTCGATACCGATGAAACTGGCACGATGTATCCCTGTCGTCCCCCCTCACGGCCGAGCGCGTCACCGCGCTCTATCACAAGGGCATAAAGATTGCCGCTCTGCGCGCACTCAAATCCACGTAGCCCGTAACTATTGAGAGCCTTCAGTTCTAAATACGGCGGATTCCCAATGATCACATCGAACCCACCGCCACACATGATGCTGTAGAATTCCACGAACCAGTGGAACGGCTGATGTGACTTCAGCCATTTGCCGTAGATGTCCGTCTTCGCAGCCTTGACGCCATACTCGCCCGAGAGATACACGTTCAGTTCGGCGGCGAGCGTCTTTAGACTCTTGTGTAGCTGTTTTTTCTCCTCCCGCGGCACGGAGCCGTCACCTTCAACCTGTCGGGCACGGAACACATCGAACACATGCTGTAGATCTGCGGCCGTTGCAGAGATTTTATCCAAGGCGTCATCAAAGTCGAATTTACTGGTCGCCGCCCGCTCCACGTCGTCATAACTCACATAGCCGACGAGTGTGTTGCCGGTACGGATGTTGAAGTCGATGTCCGGCAACGGCTCGATGCCAAGGTTGTCGTGCGAGCTGTCAGGATCTACCTGGGCGGCGAGTTTGAGGAAGAGCCGGAGCTTACAGATCTCGACTGCCTCCTCCATGATGTCTACGCCGAAGAGGTTGTTAAGAATGATGCTCTTGTAAACGAAGTACCGACGGTTGGGATGCGCGGCAACCCTTTCTAGTACCCTGCGAAAGTCGGTGAACTTCTCTCGCCGAACTTTCTCGCCGGAACGCTCAGCGTCTTCGACGAACGCCTCCATACGGTCGAGACAGGCTTCGTACAGCGGCTCTAGAATATTGACTGCAGCAAACAGAAATGCTCCCGAGCCGCACGTCGGGTCGAGAACGGTGATCTTTTCGATGGCGTTCCACAAGGCGCGCAGAAGTTCTGGACCTTCGCAATTTTCGATCACATCCTGCGCGAACTGTCGCATGTCGAGGTTCCAAGTGATCAGCTTATTGATCTCGCAGACTTCCCCGCCCGCGAGCTTAGCCTTGACCTCCTCGTAACACTTTCGACGGGCGACCACTTCGCGCCAAGTCTCGGTCGGTAAGCCGAACTCAGAAGTCGCCAGCTTGTTCCAGCCCTTACGTAGTTCCAGGGTCTCCACGGGGCCGTCACCGACCAACTCGTGCAGAGTCGGCGGATCGCGCCCCATGGCGATCTCCTCTTGGAGAGGCAACCCCGCCCCATGTCGTACCGCTGGATAGATGTAGCGGTCGGGGGCGTTTCTCAGCAGATCCCACACCGTTGGGCCCTTCGGGTTCTCGAACGCGATCTTGCATGTGGATCGGGCGTCGTCGAAGAGGAACGGAAGAACCGTGTTCTTACTGATGTACTCGGTGATGTCCTCTTTCGTGTAGTACGCCCCCATCTGCTTCTTGTTGATGTACTTCTCAAAGATGTATCCCAGAACCTCTGGATTGATTTCGTTGTCTGCCTGGAGCGACCGCTCGTCCAAGTGCCACTGGTACTGATCGAAATAGTCAAAGATACGCTCGAAAGCCTGATCCGGGATCTGAATGCTCGTCCCGTACCGATCTGATTTCTCAAGCTCATGAACGTCGAACAGCCCGCCGTTCAGGTACGGAATGTGTCCAACGAGCCCTTCAAGGTCTGCGCTTCGTTCCTTTCTCCCCAGCGCCTCGTGAAAGAGTCGGAGAAGGAAGTAGCGGTAGAAGGAGTAGAACTTGTCCTTGCCGCGCTCTTCGCGCATCTGGCTGAGTCGATTGCGGAGGTAGTCTCGGTCCCCGTCCAAAAAACCCTTCCGCTGAATGAAGTAAACGAACATCAGACGATTGAGCATCACGGAGGCATACCACTCCTGATCGGCACGGTCGGTGATACCGCTGACGAACTTCAGGAATGCCGTGTGCTCCTTCTGGAACTGATCGTAGAAGCGTTTGGTGACCCGCTCGACATCAAACCCGGCGCGGGTGCGGCGGGTGACGTCGGTCAATGAGAGCTTTTCTTCCTCTTCCAGCGTGAAGGCGATGGCCTCGAGCTTTTGCAACAGGGCGTCGCCGGTCTGCGAGCGGTGAAACACATGCTCGCGACAGGCTGTAGGTTTGCCGGGCTCGCGTTTCACCCACTGCCATACTTGCGTTTCGTTCCCAGCATCCGTGAAGACAATCAGGTGCTCATGCGCGGACTTAGCGACCTGCTGTTCGATTTTCCGGCGATGCAGGTAATCCGGCAGGCTTTCGCCACTGGGTGGCGGACAGTGATACACGACCATGCCGCGCTTCTGTGCAAGCGCCTGCAGTCTCACCGACACGCCGACGGCTGTGATCTTGAGCAGATCACTGTGCCGGTCCCAGCCGAGTTCTTCGATGAAAATGCTCCGAAGCTCGCCCTTGGCTAGCAGCTGACGCGCCCGATTCCTGTCCAGGCTCATGCCAGTCCTCCGGTACTCGGATTACTGGCCGGGGCCAACCCTAGCGAACAGATGATCTGCGGTTCGCTTGACCTCTCCTCCTCCTCTTTGTCGACGAGGCAGAGACGATCTTCATCCAGCAGGGCGATCACAAGTTCCGCCAGCTTCTCATCAGAGATCCCCGAGCGCAGCTGCCGATTCAGAATATCCGTCGCCGACTGTCGCAGTGGAAAGCGGTAGATCTCCTCAATCGCTTTCGCTAAGTCTGGCGTAGCGAAAAGTGAACCCTCTATTGCTTCTGTGTAGCGCTTCAGGCGCTCGTACGTGCGGAAACGAGCGCCTGATGGGCGGCCCAACTGTCCGCCCACGGATTTTTCTTCCGCAACAATGAAATCGACTCCCTTCTGCACCAAGTCGTGGTGGTTCTCTTGGCGGAGTTGTGCGGGGATTTCTGGTGAACACTCCGCTGCCTTCAATATTTCGAACTGTGATTCGGTGACCGTTTTTCCGTCTGTGCCTACCCACGTCAGCGCGTCGTTGCCCTCGCGAGTGCGCAGATAAGCGAGCACGCCATGAGGCATCTTGTCACTAGCCTCGTGCTGACGTGTTGAAAAGACTACCGATGGCAGAGCAGGAATGATCTTTGCCAGTTCTGGAGAGCGGTCGATGGCGTTCTTCCAGATTTGGTAGGCATAAGAAGCAAGGTCCACCTCGGTCTCGGAATCCCCATCGAGAATTCCTGCCTTCTCGTTATATAGATCCAGTAGTTCCTGTCTCTCCTGCTCATCTTCAAAAAACGCTTCGTCTGTCCCGACCACCTCTGCGTTCTCATTAAGACGTTGGCGGACGCGCCTTCGAAGGCGGATTAAGTTTTCGACGCCCTCTGCAGGCAGGAAGGAATAGCACAGGATCTTCTCCGACTCCTGCCCAATCCGGTCCACGCGGCCCGCTCGCTGAACTAACCGGATGATGGCCCATGGCAGGTCAAAGTTGACGACGATCGCACTGTCCTGAAGGTTCTGACCTTCGCTCAGAACATCGGTCGACAGCAGGATACGGAGTTCCTGCTCGGCGCTAACGCGCTCGCGCTTATTATTGCTGACGGGACTGAAGCGCCAAGCATAGCTGGTGGGGTCTTTCGCCTGGCCTGTCACACCTGCCAACCGCTCCACACCACGAACCCGGAGCTGCTCCTCCAAGTACCGCAGAGTGTCCGCGAACTGCGTGAAGACGATGATCTTTTCCTTCGGGTGTCGCTTCGTGAGAAGCTCGTGCAGCGCGTCGAGTTTCGTGTCCTTCTCAGGCCTCCACTCTCCACAGCGCGTCAGGACGCCAAGTAAGCTGGAGGCGTCGTCCGAGAGGTCTTTAAGAAGAGTCTTGACGAACAGGTCTGAGCGCAACCACTTGAAGCGCCTCTTGAACTGCGTAGAGTATGTCTCGTATACCTCTGCGGCACGCTTCTCGAAATCCTTGGTAGTTCGCAGCTTCAACCTGCGCCCTGTCTTCTCCTCCTCGCCGTTGTCCTCGTCGAACAGCTCCGCCACAGCCGCCTCGTCGTCCACGTCCTCGTCGTAATTTCCCGCATCCAGCAGCCCGAAATCCTGGGTGCCCAGCGGCAGCAAGAAGGCATTCTCGATCGCGTGCAAAAAGACGTGATTGCGCAAGATATGCCGTTCGATGGACAGCTGGAAAGCAGCACCACTGCTCTCGAGACGTTTGAATAAATTCGTCCGACAAAAGCCCATCAACCGCTTGCCCGCGCGCGACAGATCCTGCAGCTGTTTCGATTCAGCGAGCGTGGGCGACTTGTGTGGAGTGGCGGCAACGTAATTGGCCAGGCCATAGCGGGGCAGGTTGAGGCCGTTGATGGCGGCGACGATCTCAGGTGCGTACAGCCGCGCGTATGGGTCGTCTGGACTTTGCTCATCGATCAGAAACTTGACCGTCTTGGGAATGCGGTCTGGAAAGTAGGAGCGAGTGCCGTCCTCAAACGTAAGGTATTTGCGCCCCGTCTCCGAGTCCGTGTCAGCGTAGTTGTCCTGAATGAAGCTGCGCGTACGGCGCACCATGTAGAGACGCATTAGCTCACGCCAATCATCCGCGTATTCGCTCTTCTCAAATGCAGCTAGCGAGCGGACCGGGCATTGGTGCCGCCGAATGAATTCCGTCTCACCAAGCTCTCGCAGCAAGCGTTCAGGCCGGATCCCCAGATCCTTGTCCTCAGGAACAAACAGGTGCAACTGGCTTGATAGATCGGCATAAGTCTTGTTGTACGGAGTGGCCGAAAGCAGAATGCACTTGCTCTCGTTTTCTTGGATGTACTCCTGAATGGCGCGGTACCGTCTCCCTTCTCGATTGCGCAGGTTCTGGCTTTCGTCGATGAGAACCACCCGATACCGCCGCATATCGGGCAGTGCCTGCTGTACTTTCGTTATCGAGAGAACCTTGGCAAGCATGCGATACTCGGCAACATAGCCCTCCCACATCTTCACCAAGTTCTTCGGACAGATGATGAGTGTTTCCGTGAAGTGGTCCTCCTGGAAGATCTTGGCGAGCGCTGTGGCCATCAACGTCTTCCCCAAACCGACCACATCTCCAATTAACACGCCGCCGCGCTTGTTCAGATGGTGCGCCGCGATCTTGACTGCAGCCACTTGATACTCGAACAACCGCTGGCCAAACTCAGCCGGTATGCGGAACTCTGACAGCCCGGCGCGCGCCTCCTGCGCAAGGTGATACGCCATCTTCACGTAGACCTGGTACGGCGGGAGTGGCTCTTCACGAGCCCAGCTTTCTTCTATGACCTGCACCAGCTCGGTGGTGATGTCGACGCACCAACGGTCGTTCCAACGGTCCTCAAACCATCCAACCAGCTTATTGGCAGCGTCATGATCCAGAACATCCACGTTCAGCTCGCCCTGATGGGAAATCCCGGCCAGCGTAAGGTTGCTGCTGCCCAGGTAGCCGATGATGGGGTTGATGGGATCGGCGCGGAACAGCAAGTAGAGCTTCGCGTGGAGAGAGTGGCGCAGGAACAGCTTGACCACCACCTTGCCTGCCTTCAGTTGCGCACCTAGCCGTCGCAGGCCTGCCTCATCGGCATTCGTCGGCACCCCTAAGATCAACTGATTCTGGAACTCTTCGGCCAGCCTCTTCTTAAGACGCAGGGCGCTTTGGTTGTCTAGTGCATCCCTGTCTTGACTCAGACTGAAAGCCGTGCGCAAGTCGTCCTGGGGTAGGCGCTGCATCCCAACCAACAGACGACATTGTTTGCCGGGACCGCCTACCCATTGCTCGACGAGGTCGTCGATCTCCTTCCAGCCCCGCAGGTTGAAGTACCCGACACAGAAGTCTGAGCGGCTGGCGACCTTGAGCGTCTCCCGCAACGCGGGCAGCAGGTTGAGTTTGATGTTATCGAAGATCCGAGGCATCGCTTAGCCGGTCTCCCCTTCCCTCTTCGCTTCGCCCATGACGTATTTCTCGGCCGCGTCGCGGACTACCAAGGCCAACGACACCTTTTCCCTACGTGATCTCCCCTTCGAGGCGACGCTGTCGCACGATTCAACCTCGGCACGAGTGGGGCCACTTTCCCAACCCCTCGTCCACGATACCACGGCGTATGTCAACACGTTTTTGGTTTGTCCTCATTTCACCGAACTAAGAAGGGTGCCTCCGCAATCAAGTGTTGGTGGCTGCCGCGTAACCCGCTATGTCCGTCGTATGGAACAGGAGGTTTTCCTGCTCAGTTGGGCGCGCAACCCGGTCACTTCCGCACCTGAACCACTGCCCGCAGCCGCGTAGCAACATATCTGGACTCCTCAATCAACACCTTTCTCAAAAAAGTCTTCCTCAGAGCTGCTCGTCCAAATCGGTGACGAGTGGGTCAGACTGCAAACATATCTACGGCCTCAGTGAGGAGCGTCTTGGGTGCTCCGGGCCATGACGGAAAATCCGCGCGCGAGGAGCCAATCACTTTGAGCGACCTCTGAGGGCCAGTGTTGCTATCGGCTCGATCCCGTCCTGTGCCAAAACTCGGCCCTTTTGAAATAGGCCATAAATCAGCAACTTAGTGTCTGTGTTTGCGGCCGTGCCCAGGGCTGAGCGCGAACAAACGACGAAATCATGCAGGCATAGTCCCGGCAGATCGGAGACCGATCAGGTTCGGGGCGCGCGGATGAATAAATAGAAGGCACAGGGTCTGGCAACGGACGCAATCTCGGCCAGCGCCTCGCGGCCCAAAGCCTGGGCCTTGACGGCGAGCCTGCGCCGGTCGTCGTCAGAGAGCCTGAGACACTTGCCCCGAAGCCCGGCTCGGAGCACACGGTTCTCCTCTCGCAGGTAGTCGATCACATCCTGCTGCTGGCGGTTGACCCAGCCAGAACGAGCAGTAGGAATTGCACGTGGTAGGTCATCATGGGTCTGAAGATAACACTCTCGGGCCAGACGATTGTAAAGCCTACGGCCCTTGGTCTAATCCCGATTTTCGAGTGCCACGTTTGCGCCCAATAGGAGAACGGACGCTGACCGGGCCGTGCGGCGGCGGAAAGAAAGGCCACCTGAGAGGCCCAAATCAAGGTCGGGACTACCGCGGCGTAGCTGCCCTAGCACGTTCTGGTCCAGGTGCGGCCCGGGCCTCCTCCATGTCCATCATTCCTCAGGCCTGGGTCCAGGTCCTTCGCCCGGAAGCATGGCATCCTGGCCACCATCCAGCCCACCACGTAGCGGCCCAAACCTCCGGATTTGCCGGTCGCAGCCTGGATCAACCCGCCGCCAAACAACGAGACGCTCGAGATTGGCTCAGGAGCGACGTTGGAGTCATCGGACGACCTGGAGGTACCCCCGGGTTGCGTCACTTACAGGGATCCTTCCGGACCCCATCTCGACTCCTCCGCGACCGACGCCCGGCTCGCGCGGTGCAGAACTGAGCAGCAAATCCGACTGGAGCCTGATCCGGCGCTCGATTCGGATGGCGCCCTCATGCGCCCCGAAACACGAGCGTCAATGATTTTGAGACACAAAGTCTCTGCATTTAGTGAGCTCCCGGGTTTGGCGGTTTCACCCGTTTTTATCGCATCGACGCTGTGGTCCCTCGCTCGCTCATGCATCGGCGTTGTCAGATGCCTTTGGCGCAGCCTTGGTCTTTCTCAGAGAAGCTCCTTTGAGAGTGATGCGGTGCGCGCTGTGGAGAATGCGATCGCAGATAGCGTCTGCCTGGTTTGGGTCGCCAATCGCTCCGTGCCACTGCTTGAGCGGAATCTGGGTCGCGATGAGTGTGGAGCCACGCTCGGCGCGGTCTTCGATGACCTCCATTAGATCCCGTCTCTCCGATTCTTTCAGCGGGTGAAGCAGCCAATCATCGATAGCCAGTAAGTCCAGCTTGGCGAGTTTCGTCAAAAGCCGGGCGTAGGAACCATCACCACGAGCGACCGCGAGCTCGTGGAGCAAGCGCGGTGCTCGCACGTAGCATCCGGTGAAGCGGCGACGACAGGCCCGCTCCACGAAGGCGCAAGCCAAGAACGATTTGCCAATCCCCGTCGGGCCGGTGATGAGCAGGTTATGGCGCTCACCGACAAAGCGGCAGTTGCCCAGGCTCAAGATCTGTTCGCGGTTTAAGCCTCGAGGCGCTTGGAAGTTCACGTTCTCCAAACATGCCGGATAGCGGAGCTTTGCCGCTCGCAGTCGTCGAGAAAGCTTACGCTGTTCGCGGGCGGTCCACTCGGCATCGACCAGGAGTCCCACACGTTCCTCGAAGCTCAGCTCCTTGTATTCGCTCGAGCTCAACTGGGTTTCGAACGCGGACACCAAGCCGAACAACTTCATGGCGTTCATCTTTTCTATCGTTTCGGGTGTCAGCATCGGGACTCTCCTCCTTCGTAGTGATCCGCGCCTCGGATGTTCTCGTGCTCCTCTCGCGGTTTCGCTTCGGCGTCCGATTCGAGCACCACACGATCCAGACCAGCCGAGAGAATGTTTTTCACCGTGCGATAGCTGTAAGAGCTCAAAGCTTCCGCTCGTGCGCAAGCGGCCTCGAGACGCTCACTGCCCCAGCGGCTGCCTAGTCGCATGACTCCCAGGCAAGAGCGAAATCCCTGCTCCGGGTGAGGCCGACTCTCTAGAATCCCCGCAACCAGCCTTCCCGTGGCGCGACCTGACTGCTCCGCCCAGTGGAGCAGCCGCGACGGCGTCCACTCCAGGTGCTCCCGATGCGAACGTGGCATATGCTCCGGGTTCGTGGAGTAGTGCCCCTTTCCTTTCTTGCGGGGATGCGACGCGACACGCTTTCCCTTGAACAGGACCTCCACCACCGAGGCCGTCACCCGTGTCTCGACTTGCCGGAAAGCTGAACTACCGAAGGTTTCAGGACGATTTCGGATACGCGCCTGTTGCGAATCTTTGGACTGACATCAGCGGGGCCGTTCAGAGCCGATCCGATCCAAAGGTATACGTTGTACAAACTTCAACCCCAGTTGTCGAGCGTTGCGTGATGATGACCACCGACCCCGGCGACCTTGTGCTCGACCCCACCTGCGGCAGCGGCACCACCGCCTACGTCGCCGAGCAGTGGGGCCGCCGCTGGATTACCTGCGACACCAGCCGCGTCGCCCTGGCACTCGCGCGGACCCGCCTGATGGCCGCCACATACCCGTACTACCTCTTGGCAGACTCGCCAGAAGGCATCAAGAAGGAAGGCGAACTGACCGGCAAGCTGCCGCCCAAGCACAAGACCCAGGACGACATTCGCAAAGGCTTCGTATACAAGCGCGTGCCGCACGTTACGCTCAAATTGATCGCCAACAACCTGGACATCAAAGAGGGCATGACGCACGAGCAGATCGATGCTGCCATCGCTCGCCATGCCGACACGGAGACGCTCTACGACCAGCCCTACGAGAACAACAAGCGCGTGCGGGTATGCGGGCCGTTCTCGGTGGAAAGCCTCTCGCCGCACCGCGTGCTCTCCACGGCCGACGAGGATCAAGATGGCACGGTCAGCGAGCAGGAAGGCCGCAAGCAGCAAGACTTTGCCACGATGATCCTGGAGAACCTGAAGAAAGCGGGTGTGCAGAACACCCGCAAGAGCGAACGTCTCAGCTTCGGACGTCTCGATCCGTACGCCGGAACGTGGCTGCACGCCGCGGGCGAATACACCGACGCTATCGGTAAGACCCGGCGTGTTGCTGTTTCTATCGGCCCCGAGCACGGCACCGTCGGTCCTCGCCAGGTAAAGGAGGCCGCCAAGGAAGCGGTGCAGGGCGTTGGCTTTGACATGCTTGTTGTCTGCGGTTTCGCCTTCGACCCGCATGTTGCTGAAGAGGTGAAACGCTACGGCAACCTGACGGTGCTTCCCACTAAGATGAACCCTGACCTTGTGATGGGCGACGAGCTGCTCAAGAAGACCGGCGCGGGAAACCTGTTCATGGTCTTCGGCGAGCCAGACGTGGAGATTAAACAACAGAAGAACGGGCAGATCATGGTCGAGATCAAGGGAGTGGACGTGTACGATCCGACTACCGGTCAGATCCGCAGCGCCTCCACCGACGACATTGCCTGCTGGTTCATCGACAGTAATTACAACAGCGAGAGCTTCTTCGTACGCCACGCCTACTTCACAGGGACCGAAGAACCGTACGACAAGCTTAAACGGACACTACGGGCGGAGATCGACGAAGCTGCCTGGAACAGTCTGTACAGCACGGCAAGCCGGCCGTTCGACAACCCGGAAACGGGCAAGTTCGCCGTGAAGGTCATCAACCATTACGGGGACGAGGTTCTGAAGGTGTTTGAAATATGATGAGCGCGGAGACGTTGAGATTGGAGTCACTCCTCAGAAGCGTAGCGGGTGTCAACGGACGCAATTTGGGCCAGCAGCTTCGTGGATTGACGTGCTCATGGCTTATGACGCTGGTCAGTCGCCGCATCCTACATACGGCATGGAAATGTCGAGGCCGTCCTGCGTGTTCTGAATCACGGCGTCGCGTTTCGATTTTCGCACCCCGTCCTGTGCCAAAACTCGGCCCTTTTGAAATAGACCATAAATCAGCAGCTTAGTGTCTATGGTGCGCCCCCGTGAACGGCTTGGCGGGTTGCTACGTTTCTACCATCGGGAAGCCGCATGAGTATTTTGACCTTACGGGCACTCCCACAGGAAACGGGGAGAAACAGATAGGCCGCGCCTACGGAGCACCGTGCCAGCCCTCGACCCTACCGCGATGGAGCCTGACCAGAAGCCTGCTGGGCCGGACAGTTCCCCCGCTGATGCCCAGGGTGCCGACTATAATAGTGATGAAGGAGCCTCATCGGTGGGCCTTTTATTGGCCCGGTCGCAAACACAGACACTAAGCCGCTGATTTATGGTCTATTTCGAAAGGGTCGAGTTTCGGCACAGGACGGGGTACGACCTAGAGTGCCTTGAAACGTGCTATCGATGAGCGTTCGCGATGCCGGAACCGGCGTTCACGTTGCCTGGAATCCGTGTTCACCTTCCCCGGAATCCATGTTCACGATCCCCGGAATCCGTGTTCACGATGCTTTGGAATGGATGTTCACCTTCGGCTGGAATCTGCGTTCACGATGCCACGGAATACGCACTCTTCACGCTTGTGGACTCAATAGGACAAAGGGCAAGGCCGCGCGGTCCCCGCTAAAGCTGAAGGATGGAACCGGTGGCAAATGAGCATCCGCATCCCGTGAGAAACGGAATTATCGTAACGGTAGTGGGAGGACTAATCCTATCTGCTATCCTGCTGTCCCGCGGTTTCTTGGTAAAAACAATGTCTTGGGTTTGGGCGGGCATCTCTTGGATATGGGCAGCACTGATCTCCCACTATCCGATACCTGGTTGGGTATTTCTAATTATCGGATTGTTTGCGCTTGTTGGTCTTGTGGGACTCTTTGTGGGTCTTTGGCCACGGAATGAACCAACATATGGAAGCTATACCGAAGATATGCTGTACGGAGCAAAATGGCGTTGGTCATGGATTGGTCGCGAGATCTCCGGTCTTTGGTGTTACTGCCCACGCTGTGATGCGGAACTGGTTTACAGTGAAGATTATCTTCGTGCAATAACGGATTTCATATGCGAACGGTGTCCTCCTGACCGATCACGTGGCCGAGTTGTCGCAACAGTGGAAGGTGGCGATAAAGACTACGCGGTGAATGCAACGAAGAGGGAGATCCGACGAAAAATCAGAACTGGTGAGAATTTTGCCTCCAATGTCTAAGAGCGATGTATTGCACCGCGCCCGTGGGTTCTCGGTTGACGGTCGTGCTCGTGCGACTCCTCGGTCGGTCTAGCGTCGATTCTGGACCCCTCGGGCGGGCGGCCTCCTTCCGCTGCGGCGCACTCGTCGTGTCCGAAAATGCGAACAGAGCCGAAATCTCGAATCCTAGAGGCGTTGTCGAAATTCGCGGAGACCAGCCGACGCGGCACTGGCTCTGCGATAGGCGACCCCGAGCAGAGCTCTCCTTCAGACCATCCGTTCCGCCCAGCGGGCGCGCCCGAACTCCTATGCAGCGTCGCGGTGGTAATAGCTGAGCAAGCCCGTCCTGTGCCAAAACTCGGCCCTTTTGAAATAGGCCATAAATCGGTATTGTCAAGTTGACGTTGAGCGAGCGCACCTATCGCGTCGAGCTGACTTCCTTTGCTCTCATCGGACGGCACAGGTTACCTCCTGCCAGACGATGAAAGCGCGGTCTCGTAGCTCCCGATGATGATGCGCTTGCAACAAATGCCGTCCGACGCGAAAGAGATTTTGCACGAGTCCATGCACGGTCAAGAATCGTTGCGCCTGCCCAGGAGCTTTAAACTTCCGCATCTGTCGTTCCCGTTGTCGCGTCGGTTCGTGCGAGACTTCGGCTAGGTTGTTTCTGTACTGGTCAGTGTCGTGGACGACGGACGGCATGACCTCGCGGTGAGCGGCGCTGTAGCTTCTCAGTTTGTCGGTGACCAGCTGCCAGGGCGGACGGCCTTGCCCCTTCAACAGCTTGCGGAAGAATCGTTTGGCGGCTTTCTGATCACGGCGAGGCTGGACGAGGATATCGATTACATCACCATCTTGGTCTACCGCGCGCCAGAGGTATTGGCGTTCACCTTGTATCTTTATGAAGACCTCGTCCAGGTGCCATGTGTCACCGAGACGACCCTGCCGACGCTTCAGTCGTCGAGCGTATTCCGGCCCGAACTTAATGCACCACAGTCGGACCGCTTCGTAAGAAACCGTGATGCCTCGCTGAGCGAGCAACTCTTCGACGTTTCGAAAGCTCACGCAGAATCGGTGGTAGAGCCAGACGGCGTGGCTGATGATTTCCGGCGGAAATCGATAGCCGTGGTAGCTTGGCGCATCGGTCTTCACTTCAGCTTCGGCAACCGTGTAGCTCGTCAGGGCCCGGTTCCTCAGAATCACGAGACCGTGTAACGACCCGGCAGAAGAGGAAAATCGTCCTGGTAGGCGAACGGCGCGCTCTGCACTTGGTTCACCTGGTCCGGGGTGAGCTCCACATACGCAGAGCTCGTCGTGGAGAGGATGGGTCGACCCGCCCCATCGACCGCCTCCAGCGTGACATCCAGCGTCGTGTAGAACTTGCTGCGCTCCTCGTCCGTTTCGAGGCCGAAACTCTCCGGGTCGAGCTCCACGCTGCAATGCAGGAAGGGAGTGGCGTCCGGCCCCTCGATGACCGAGAACACGCACCGGCTGGGGACGAAGTTAAAGTTTACCGATACCAGCAACACCAGAGACTCGATGCTGTGTTCCCTCGCGGTTTGAGCCGTCCCTATTGTGCCTCGATTGTCCCCGAAACGCCAAGCCGGGCGTTGTTTGGCCGACTCTCTTCCATTGCGTCTCCAGCCTGATTCGTGCTACTCCTGTGCCGGCGAAGCGTCAGATCTCTTTTCAACGCCCCATTTCCTGGAGGTTCCGAACCGTGAAGAAAGCAAGTCTTCTCAGTGTCGCGATGGTCTTCCTGGCTGCCCTTTCGATCGCCAGCGGTTCGGCGCAAGAGGAACGCGGGTCTCGCGGAAGCGACGAAGAGCTGATCACAGTGTTCAAAGAATTTCGTGAGCTCCAGAAACCGAAATTCGTCAACGGCGTGCCCGACTATACGGCGGCTGCGATGGAGGCACAGCATGGGGAGCTGAAGAAGCTCCAGAGTCGCTTGAAAGCGATGGACACCAGTCGGTGGCCTGTTTCGCAAAAGGTCGATTATCTACTGGTGGCGGCAGAGATGAACGGCCTCGACTTCGATCATCGTATCATGCGCCCCTGGTCGCGCGACCCCGGCTTCTACATCACTACCCCGCTGGGATTTGGCCCGAGGATGCAGGGCTCGTTGACCATCCCCAGGTATCCTGGATCGAGCGCGAGCCGACTGGCCCCGATCAAACTGCCCCTGCCAGAAGAAGATCTGGAAGAGTTCCACCAGGGCCTGAGGGCGGCGCCGCAAATCCTGGATCAGGCGCGAGGAAACCTCACCCATCCAGCGCGCGACCTGGTGATGCTTTCCATCCGGGCGAAAAAGGAGGAAGCGGCTATCTTCAGCGAGCTGGCTTCGGGACTAGCCGAGCACCATCCCGAGCTGGTGGCCGACGCGAAAAAAGCAGCGGCGGCGTGCGACGGCTTTCGCGAATGGCTCGAGCAAAACCAGCGCCGATGGACGGCTCCCGCCGGCCTGGGAGTGGACAACTACAACTGGTATCTCAAGCACGTTCATCTTTTCCCCTATACCTGGCAGGAGATCTTGACCATCGGCCAACGCGAGTGGGACCGCACCGTGGCGTTCTTGAAGATGCAAGAGCACCAGAACCGGGATATCCCCATGATCGAGCCGGCAGCAACCGAGGCCGAGTACCGGCGACGCTTCCAGGAAGCGGAGGAGGATCTGCTGGCGTTCCTCCGCGCCAACCAGATCATGACCGTGCCCGACTACCTGACACCGAACGAGCCGGATCCTTTCGACCGTCCTGGCGGCCTGCGCAACTTCTTCCAGCAAGCGGGAGACCGTGACCCGCGACCCTTGCGGGCCCATAACCTGCCCGGCCACCGACTCGACAGATTGATGCGTGAGCGCGATGAGCGACCGATCCGCGGCGTCCGCCACCTCTACTTCATCGACGGTATCCGCGCCGACGGTTGGGCAACCTATCTGGAAGAGATGACGATGCAGACCGGCTGGTTCGACGAGTTGCCTAAAACGCGGGAGATCACTTACATCCTCCTGGCCAAACGCGCCTCCCGCGTCGTCTCGGAGCTGAAGATGCACAGCAACCAGTGGACTTTCCGGGATGCGTTCGTGAATCTGGTCGAGGAGACGCCGTACTGGATGGGGGACGATGACGCGGTGGCCTGGTTCGATCTCGAGCTCTACCTGCGCCAGCCCGCCTACGGGATGGGTTACACCCTGGGCAAGCTTCAAATCGAGGCTCTGATTGCAGAGAGGCACCGCCAGCTGGGAACGGACTTCGATCTGCGGGAGTTTCATGACCAGTTCCTGGCTTCCGGAAACATCCCCATCTCTCTCATTCGCTGGGAAATGACGGGCCGGGACGATCAGATCGAGCACATGTGGTAAGACCGATGCCGTTCCTGGTCGTGCCGGAAGAGGTCGTGAAGCGATCGATCACCGCAGAAGAATGTACCCAAGCGATGGAAGAGGGTTTTCGTCTTCTTGCTGATGGCGAAATCAGTGATAGCTTCGCAGAGCTTCGCACCGCTGAGGACGGAACCAGTATCAACTTGTACGCCTCTCACGTACCGCAATCCGGTGCAGGAGCGAAGATCCTCAGTGTTTGCCCCAAGAACCCGGCAAGGCAAGAACCCTATATTCGGGCGGTAGTCACTCTTTTGGATCCCGACACGGGTGAGCTCGAGGCCCTGGTGGACGGGAGTTACCTGACCGGACGGTATTGTCAAATTGAGCTGGTGACTGACAGAATGGTCCAATGAAGACCGATGCGCCAAGCTACCACGGCTATCGATTTCCACCGGAAATCATCAGCCACGCCGTCTGGCTCTACCACCGATTCTGCGTGAGCTTTCGAAACGTCGAAGAGTTGCTCGCTCAGCGAGGCATCACGGTTTCTTACGAAGCGGTCCGACTGTGGTGCATTAAGTTCGGGCCGGAATACGCTCGGCGACTGAAGCGTCGGCAGGGTCGTCTCGGTGACACATGGCACCTGGACGAGGTCTTCATAAAGATACAAGGTGAACGCCAATACCTCTGGCGCGCGGTAGACCAAGATGGTGATGTAATCGATATCCTCGTCCAGCCTCGCCGTGATCAGAAAGCCGCCAAACGATTCTTCCGCAAGCTGTTGAAGGGGCAAGGCCGTCCGCCCTGGCAGCTGGTCACCGACAAACTGAGAAGCTACAGCGCCGCTCACCGCGAGGTCATGCCGTCCGTCGTCCACGACACTGACCAGTACAGAAACAACCTAGCCGAAGTCTCGCACGAACCGACGCGACAACGGGAACGACAGATGCGGAAGTTTAAAGCTCCTGGGCAGGCGCAACGATTCTTGACCGTGCATGGACTCGTGCAAAATCTCTTTCGCGTCGGACGGCATTTGTTGCAAGCGCACCATCATCGGGAGCTACGAGACCGCGCTTTCATCGTCTGGCAGGAGGTAACCTGTGCCGTCCGATGAGAGCAAAGGAAGTCAGCTCGACGCGATAGGTTCGCTCGCTCAACGTCAACTTGACAATACCGCCTAGGCTTATAATGCGGTATGGACATGGACGAACACCCACGTGCACATGGCCCGAACGAACCGCCCGCCCACCGGGACAGGTCACGCAAGCCACCAACGACGCACCAGCCGCAAACTGACTGGTGGCATGAGGGTCATGTGTTTCGAGCCCTGCCCTATTGTGTGCACGTCGTGGGCCGGCGCGTTGAGATTCTGGATCGACGATACCACCTAATTGTTGCGCTGTTGCTCAGCCGGACACCGACTGAGCAGCGGCTAAAGAGCATCTCCTACTCTGGTGAGGTCCGTGACGACGACGATGGCTCGCGCAAGGTGTGGCTCTACAACGACGGCTGCACTCCAGAACTTGATTGGACTTCGTATGCTGCTCGACTGCGGAAGCTGGGACGGTGGGACGGGCGCAGCGTCCGATGAGCGGCGTCAGCCTAAGGCGGTCAGGAAGGGTTCGCCCGGTGGGCCACGCACGCGGCGCACGGGTGGAGTCGAGGCCGGGGGTGCGCGCGCGTACCTGCAAAAGCTACCGTTGCTGCGCATCCCGGCTCTTGTAGTACTCGACACAGGCATACACGATTCCGTACAAGTCCATTATCGCTTCGTCTATTCTTAGTTGTTCTCTTGTCTCCGTTAAGTTCCTCTCTCCATCTATCACATATCGCCACTGCGCAAAGTCGTTCTGGTGAACTTTCATGACTTGATCGACCGTTCTTATTGCACCCGTGATATCAAGTGCTTCTCGCCGCATCCTCTCTTCGCTTCTCCACGCGGCGTCTTCCACTCGTTTTCGTACTCCTACTCGCTCTACTTCGTCCAAGTCCTCCCATAATGACTTGAGATTGTGTGTCCATAGAAACTCGCCACCTTGCGATTTTATTCCCTTCAAACACAACTCAACCGCGAACGGCAGCATAGGAATCAGTATGTAGTTTGTTCCTGCTTGGCACAGCTCCCTGTCCATTCCTCCCTGCGTAACCATCGAGTTTGGTGTATTGCTTTCCTATCTCTGTCGACCGTAGCCCCAATAGTAGGTTCGCTGTCGTTGCGATTGTCATTGCCGACCCGATCTGTCTTTTCTGTTCTTCTGTTGCCCAGCGACTCTTTTTCATTTGGCCTCCGTCGTGTCCAAATTAGGATATCGCACGACAGACCTGTTCACTGTCGTTGTGAACCCGTTCGGACTCGTCCGCTACCATGTCCTGTTTGTCATCGATATCGCCACTCGCTGCGTGTTGTGCCTTCTATTTATTCATCCGCGCACACCGAACTTGATTAGTCTCCGGGCTTGTGCCCTGCAAAAAGTCTATCTGAACCGCTCCGGGTTTTCCGGACTCGTGGTCCGCAGTGGCCTCGTCTCCGGCGTCACTCTCCCAGGGGACCATGGCCAGCTGGGTGGGCTCCATCCCGAGCTCGAGCGACCCGCTGATCAGGATCCGTCCCGCTTCCCGTGGAAATAAGAATGGCGTAACCTCCGGTTACGCGGTGCTTCCGCTATTAAATGTTGGTGAGATGACGCTAAGACTCTACGCTGCATTAAATTACAGCCAAAATAGCGCTCACGACCTTCGCCGCAAGCTAAATGGAGCGTAAGCGCTTTTTTTGCAAAGGGATACGTATATATGACCAACAGCAAACAGCGCAAGCACCGGTCTATTTCAAAAAGGCGGGGTTTTGGCACAGGACGGGATCGACTTTTTAGTGCGGCGGCCCTCCGGGCTTTCGATGGAATGGTCGCGGAGTTTAACGCTTTTTTTGTCGAGTAAGAGAAAGGGTGATGCGACTTTGAAACGGTTTCTTGGATCGATTCGTGACGGTTCCCATCGTTTCCTTGGGTTACTTCAAGATTTGCTTGCACCGCTCACCGTCACGGCTCTTGTAGTCGTGCTCATTGTTTCGATCCTGTTCTGGGATTCATGGCGTGGGGAGGAATCCGGTGGTACTGCAATTCGCAATCTTGTTTTGGTTCTTGCTGCGATTATTGGCCTGCCCCTTGCCATCTGGCGCAGCAAGGTGGCCGAACACCAAGCCGAAACCGCACAGCGTGGTCTGCTGAACGAGCGCTACCAGAAGGGCGCGGAAATGCTGGGCAGTGACCTATCGGCGGTCCGGATCGGTGGAATTTACGCTCTTGCGCGGCTGGCAGGTGAGCATCCAGGAGACTACCACTTGCAGATTATGAGTCTCCTCTGCGCGTTCCTGCACCACCACCCAGCAGTGGAAAAAGAAAATCAGAATCCAGAGCAGAATCCAGAAGCAGAATTCCGTGAAGATTGCCGGGAAATCATACAGGTGATCGTCGCCCGTAGCGCGGCGCAAATTGAAATAGAAAAAGCGGAGAAATACAGGCTGGACTTGAGAGAATTGAATCTGACCAATGCGAATCTGACTAATGCGGATCTTACTAATGCGGATCTGATGTGGGCGGATCTGTCCGGCGCATGGCTGGGTGAGGCCAATCTGGCTAATGCGGATCTGTTCGGCGCGTGTTTGTCCGGCGCTCACCTGAAAGATTGTAAAGGTTTTACACAGGAGCAAATTAATCAGACGAAGGTGCATAATGGCAAACTACCGAATCTAGAATCCGTCGTAGACGCCAAGACCGGCAAACCCATTGTCTGACGCGGTAAGGCTGTAAGCTTCCCCTAATGCCAGACCAGGTGCTTGCGCTGTTTGCTGTTGGTGATGTGTACGCATCCCTTTGCAAAAAAGGGGTGCTTCCGCCATCAAGTGATGGGATGGACTCCTCCGCTGACATAGACGGCATCGATGTGCCAAAGTCAAGTCGAAAGAACGCATCGAAAAAGGAGGAATCCGAATGAAAGATACGACGATCGCTGTGGGTCTTGCAAAGAACGTCTTCGAGATTGCCATCTCGCGCGAAGCGGGGAAGGTGTCCAAGCAACTCCGTGCGAGTCGACCCAAGTTGGTGTCGTTTTTTGCGAAACAGAGCGCTGCCACCGTGCTTCTCGAAGCCTGCGGATCGGCTCACTTCTGGGCAAGGACGTTGCGACGGTTGGGACACGACGTCGTCCTGCTCCCACCTCACCTCGTAAGGCTGTATCGACGCGGGAGCAAGAACGACCGCGCGGACACCAAAGCTTTGCTCGAGGCTTACCGGAACGAGGAGATTCTTTCGGTGCCCATCAAGTCCGTGCGCCAGCACACCCTCGCCGCGCTCCATCGCCTACGCTCAGGATGGCTCTCCACACGGACCGCACGCATCAATGCCGTACGCGGGATCCTGCGCGAGCTCGGACTCTTCATCCCCAAGGGCGCTCACTTCGTCGTGCCCGCCATCTCCGAGCTCGTCGAAGACGCTGATTCTGATTTGCCCGACGTGCTCCGTCCGCACCTGCGTGATGCGTGCTCCGAGATTCGAGAGCTCAAGGACAAGTGCGCTGGCATCGAGCACGAGCTCAAGGCGCTTCGCCAAGCAGCTTCCTGAGGTGCAACGACTTCTCACCATTCCCGGCATCGGACTTTTGACCGCGACCGCCATCGTCGGCTTCGTTGGGGATCTGCGCCGCTTCCCATCGGGACGCCGCTTCTCGAGTTACCTCGGCCTCGTTCCCAAAGAGAACTCCAGTGGTGACATTCGCCGCCTCGGGCGCATCACCAAGCGTGGCGACTCCTACCTCCGTACGCTCCTCACGCAGGGCGGACGCGCCGTGCTCCGAGCGGCCAACGTCAGCAAGAGCCCGCCCGACAAGCTCCGCGCCTGGGCGCGGAAGGTCCACCGCTCGCGGGGACACAACAAAGCCGCGATTGCTGTCGCCAACAAACTCGCCCGGATAGTCTGGGCCGTCTCCACCCGCGAGAGTGAATTCCAGTCGGTGCCCGCGGCCGCATAGAGGCTCCACTTTCGTGTTTTCCTTCTTCCCTTCCAACAGAGGCTACGACGATACCCATCCAACTGATGGCGTACCGGTCGGACCGGCGCGGGGTCAAGCCGATAGCAACACTGGCCCTCAGAGGTCGCTCAAAGTGATTGGCTCCTCGCGCGCGGATTTTCCGTCATGGCCCGGAGCACCCAAGACGCTCCTCACTGAGGCCGTAGATATGTTTGCAGTCTGACCCAAGTTCGTTCCTTGAAAGCGACTCGCTCCGTCTCCAGACAATTCTTGACGTCATTCGCTCACTGGACGCGCGACGAACCGTGGACGGCTCGCGCCGTTCGCCAGCTCCCACGCCGTCAGGTACACCAACCGCACGATGCGGGTGAGCTTGGGGTAGTCGATGCGATCCCAAGTGTCGTTGGGCGTGTGGTAGTCGGGATGCTCCCCGGTGCTGAAGAGAACCATCGGGATGGAACGCGTCGCGAAGGCGAAGTGATCGCTGCGTGCGAACCAGTTCTCTCGATCGTCTCGCTCCATCTTCTCGTCGAGAGAGAGTCCAATGGCTCGATTGGCCTTCTCGATGACGGCCCGCAGATCGGCGCTGTAGCGTGTTCCCACGAGGTTCACGGTGTTTCCAGTGTCGGCGGCACGACTCACCCAGGTGGCGGACTCCTCGTTGCGGCCAATCATGTCCATGTTGAGAACCGCGACCGTTTTCTCGAGAGCTACGATCGGATTCTCGACGTAGTGAAACGCACCCAGGAGTCCGTTCTCCTCTGCATCGAAGGCGAGGAACAAAACGCTTCGCTTCGGGCGTGCCGGATTCGCGGCGAACGCTTCGGCGAGAGCCATAACCGCCGCCGTTCCCGAGGCGTTGTCGTCGGCGCCGTGAAAGATAACCTGGTCTGTCGCTCCGGAGTGGTCGTAGTGGGCGGTGATGATCACGTACTCGTCTCTGAGCGCCGGATCGGATCCCTCGAGTGCGCCGATGACGTTCCGGGTAGAGACCAGCTTCAGGTCTCTCAGTGGCCGGACCAGGCGCACCGTAACATCAGGTACCGCGATGGAGCGAGGCTTTCCGGTGGCGTCAATCTCCGATTGCAGCTCTCGAAGCGTCTTGCCGGAAGGTCCCAGCAGCTCGTCGGCAACGCGCTCGGTTACGCGGAAGAGTGGAATCCCGTAGTAGGGCGGCGTGAGCGTGTGCGAGGGCCGGTTCGGAATCGCCTCGGTGCTGGTGGGACCACTCGGCACGCGGGGAGTCGGACGAGTGCGACGATCGCGCCCCACCATCAGGATGGCGGCGGCGCCGCGCTTCCGGAGCACCTCGTGCTTGTAGAAGTTGTAGGCGTGGATCGTCTCCGACGCTCCGAGAAAGGCACTGTCCGGATCGTCGAGCTGCGGTTCCATGGCGAGCACCAAAACGACTTTTCCGGACACGTCGAGCTCTTCGAAATCGTCATAGGCGTATTCGGGTGCCGAGACGCCGTAGCCGGCGAAGGCAACGGGGGCGTTCACCTCGACGTTTCCGTTCCAGTGCCGTCCAACGAAAAAGTCCGAACCGGCCACGTATTCCTTTTCGAGCAGGCCACCGGACGGCGTCGCGATCGTCGCGCCGAGACGCGTGCCTTCCCGATCGAGCTCGGCATCGACCATTTCGAAGCTTTGAAAAAAAGACACGCCGCCAGGATGATTCCTCGATTCGCGGTAAGTGACGAGCACTGGCGAGCGGCTGCCACTCCCCATCGGCGTAAGCCCCGCACGATAGAAGCCCGCCGCCACGTAGCTGGCGGCCACGCGCGCCTGGTAGCTCAGCGAGAGCCGCCCTCCCAGCTCCTCGGACGCGAGAAAGTAGATGTGGCCCTTCAGCGCATCTGCCCGGATGCTGTCGAAGCCGGTGCGAGCCTCGTCCGGCTGCGCGAGCAACGGCACGGCCACTGCCGCACTCAGGAAAACAAGGATGGACGTTTTTACCGGCATCGCTCGACTCTCCTGTAACGTCCGGATCTCGTGTCCCGACGAATGGCACCGACGTACCGCCTGGTACCGATATCAGCGTTTGATTGTACTCCCGGAAGCAAGCCTGTACAACAATCCGGCATTTTGACTCCGTGAGGGTTTGCCCGCTTCGCCTTGCCGTTTGACATCCGGCGAGTCGAGAACGAGTATCGGCGCGTCGTGTTCCGGTGACGTGCTGCCTTGGTGCACAACTCCGATAGAGGCCGAGAGCTCGCTTGGCCCCGACTCCCATCATCCGATCATCTCGCTATCAGGCATCCCGAGCGCCGTCATGGTGTTGAGAATCTTGCACCCGATCTTTGCCTCGACTCTCTGTGCCGCCAACCCTCTCGCTCGCATTGCTGAGCCCACGATAGCCTTGTAGCGATGGAACGTTGTCTCGACTTTGCTCCGTTTGCTGTAGCCCGATTCTGTGTGCCACTTTCGTTTGCCGAGCCGAGCTTGTGCTGCAATGTTGCGATTACGCTGTCGGCTGCTCGCCGGCCCCGATGCGAGCTGGGCGCCCTTGCGCGGCGGTATCAGCACCCTCGGCGAGCGATGAGCGCTGTGATTCTCGATCGCCTCATAGACGCCGCTGGCGTCGTATGCGGTGTCAGCTCTGGCCGATGAGATGGGACTGTCGATCTGTCCGACAAGCGATGCAACCCGCGATGAATCGCGGGCTCTTTTGCTGGTCAGCTCGCCGGCGATGACTTCGCCACTCTGCTCGTCGACACACAGATGGAGCTTGCGATAGTCCCTGCTCTTTGGTGCTCTGCGCAGCTGGCCGGCGTGGACAGCGAGACCGCTGCTGTCGATCAAGATGTGCAACGGCGTCTTGTGCTTGTCTTGGTAGAAGGGGACCTTACCCAGCTTCGCCTTGCGCCTCGAGATCGTGGTGTGATCGGGCACATCATTGTCTAGCTTCATCAGAGCGAGCAACGATCGCAGCAATCCCTCGCTCTGCCTAGACGACAGATGAAACACCATGCCCAGGGTGACAGCCGTCTCGATGGCGTGGTTCGAGTACTTGCGTTGACGGCCCGGTTTCCTCTTCCTCGGCCGGGGCGCGTCCCAGTTCACAAGCTTGCCGTCGGTGAGCGAGATCCAGACGGTCAGGCTCCCGCGGTTGCGTAGACCCGCCTCATATTCACGCCAATTCCTCACGCGATAGGCCTTCTTCACATACTTCCGCTGAGTGCGTTTGAAAATGCTCATGGGGAACCTCGTATCCGCGAGTACAGGACAATTGTGGACCGAGATCGCGAGTTGTGCACCAAGGCAAAGCGATGGTAGAGCCAAACGGCGTGGCTGATGATCTCCGTTGGAAATCGATATCCGCGGTAGCTCGGCGACTTGCTGTTCATTGGCTCATTCTGTCAGTTAGAGGCCCAACTAATAAGAAACTCAGGGTGTAGCGTTGGCAAGAGGTGTGAGAGTGACGTCAAAACCGAGCTCCCTTAGGCGTCGTGTCATTCGTATTGTGAGCTGTTCCTTGTCGCGTTGATGGAAGTAATCGGCACCCCGTCCTGTGCCAAAACTCAGCCCTTTTGAAATAGACCATAAATCAGCAGCTTAGCGACTGGGCCAAGTTACCCAAAACCCGCGGTCGACGTTCGAGAGCCGCGGCCGTTTCACCGAACGGCGGAGGACGGCGAGCTGCTGCCGAAGAGCGACATTGTCGAGAGCCAGCTCGCGACGAGCCTTGAAGGCGGAGATGAGAGCGCGAACAAACGACGAAATCAAGCAGGCATGGTGCCGGCAGACCGGAGACTAATCAAGTTTGGGGCGCCCGGATGAATAAATAGAAGGTACAGCCGAGTTTTGGCACAGGACGGGAGCAAGGAGTTTCTCGAGCTGGGGCACCTAGAAATCTCCCTTCTGTGCGTCCGCGTGATGGAGATCACGGATATACTCAACCAGAACGTGCCCCTGGAGGACGTGCAGTATCTGGCCGGACACTCCAACCCCTCGGGCCACACAGATCTATGACCGGCGTAGACAGCACGTCACTCGCAACATCGTGGAGCGTGTCTCGATATGAAAGAAGGACCAGGGAAGAGAGACATCCTTTCGAGGCCTGCTAGCAAGAAAGCCGCTGCACGGCCTCGTTCGGCTCCCCACAATGAACCCAAGCCGGTGCCGGTTCCTCTGCCCGAAGGTGTCCGCCACCAGCGGGTGGGTGAAACGACGGAACGTTCCGCGCATCTCGAAAAACTCAAACAACTCTTCGAGGCGGCTCCGATCAGCCGCTACCTGGGCATGACACTCAGCTATTGCGAGAACGGCGTGGCGCGCGTGCGGTTGCCGTTTCGGGCCGAGTTCGAAGAAGGGCATGGCGTCATCCACGGGGGTCTCATCGGTCTGCTGGCGGACACGGCGGGTAACTTCGCGGTGGGTTCGGTCTCGCCGGGCTCCACGGTCAAGACGGTGGAGTTCAAGATGAGCTTGCTGGCGGGAGTCCAGGGAGACCTGCTCGCCATCGGAGAGGTCGTCCGCAAGGGACGCCCGCTCGCCACCTGCCGGCTCGAGGTCGTTGGGGGCAACGACCATGTGGTGGCCATCGGGCTGGCCACTTATGCCCTCCAGGCTGTTTAGCCATCTGCACCTGCTTTGTTGCAGCCCAGGCGGGTCTTGAGTTCGTTTGTGTTTTTGGACACGACGGGGTGGCGATCCGGCAACTGGGGCAGAAGAGCTTCACCGCGTTGAACTGATTGTAATTAGCGGGTGGTGTCTCCCGACCGTGCATCGAGTGACATTATAGATGAGAGTCCTGACTTCGGTGCCATTCCGGGTCCAGACGCTGGCGGAGATTTTGTCGATAGCAAACGGATTCCGAGACCGAGTATATAAAGGATGGCCTATAGGGGGGAGATTAGATCTTTCTTAATGCAACATAAAATATCACCACATAAACACTTTAACTGTTTGTCCCGGTGGTCGGCCTGGAGATCGCGAACTAGTTTTTCACCCGGTGATGCCAGACCTGCGTATTCATGAAACAGGATATCGTGCGAGGCTGATACTGGCACAGAGGTCGGTTTCTCTATGGTGCCAAAAACCCGTTAGAGAATAGAGTCCATGCCGATGGCAAGAACCACCGAGAGCCACCCACTCCGCATCACGGCGATGACCCTGGGCGACGGCCGGGGCCGGATCGGCTTCTCGCAGTGCCCCGGTAGGATCGATCGCTACGCAATATCCGGTCCCTGGAAGCGGGATCTCGACGCCGACCTCGACGCGATTCAGCACTGGGGAGCGACTGCGGTGGTCAGCCTGATCACCCACGAAGAGATCGCCTATCTGAAGGTGCACGATCTCCCGAGGGCGGTTCGAGACCTCGTCCAGCGTCAGCCAGGCCGCCCACAGCGCGTCGGGCTGGGGCTCCGGCAGCGCGGTAATGTCAAGATCGTCGAAGACGCCGCGGGCGTGGAAATAGCGGGCCAGCAACTGGTTCGGCATCTGCCGGAAGAAGTCGCGGGTGGCGTAGTGGCGCGCCATGGACCCTCTGCGCGCCCTACCCGGGCCTCCCGGCGCACCGACAGGCGCCGCAGGACGCCGTGATCGGGCGCGCGCTGCCTTGCGGGCGCACGTCGGGTGCCCTCACGGTTGACGGTGCCCTTGGGCGCGCGATCGCGCCGCCGCTACCAGCTGTGCCTTCTATTTATTCATCCGCGCGCACCGAACTTGATTAGTCTCCGGTCTGCCGGCACCATGGCTGCATGATTTCGTCGTTTGTTCGCGCTCTCATCTGCCCGTAGCTTGCCCCGCAGCCGATTTGAGCCGGCCGTGCGCACCCCCGGTGAGCCTGTCGCTCGCCACCCGCAGCCCAGGGGTCGGAAGCCAGCCCTGCGGCGCGAAATACCCTCGATTCTGCGCGGATTCCAAGGGCGTCTAAGCTGCTGATTTGTGGTCTATTTCAAAAGGGCCGAGTTTTGGCACAGGACGGGAGTTTTTCGAGTTCCGCAATGCTGTTTTACGCGCTCTCGGGTTTCAACCCTGGTGCCAACGTCGTTCTATCCGCTTCTTCTACAGTGATTTAACGGCCGGTCACGTGCTGGTCCCCGCACGCCTCATCGATGGGTGGTCGTTCGAGCCGGATTCGAATTGGGCTTTCAATCCGCTTCTCTCGATGGCAACCTCAACCTCGTCTGGTCGAAATACTCGAACGCCCAGCGGGTCAGCAATTTGCACCTTCCCAAGGGCCGCTTGAATCCGCCATCGCGGTCGGATACGTATTCCAGTTCAGCGGAAGGAGTCGCGATGGACTGCAAGACTATGCTGACCTACATCTCAGGATCCGTATGAATATTTTGACCTCACGCCCACCGTCCACGCCGCGTCAGCTGCTCGCTTGTAACGTTGCCAGTGGATCAAGTTTTGGCACAGGCCGCCATCCTCTCAAGAGTTGGAGTCTCCGGAAAACCCGGGGCGGTTCAATAGGTCACATAATCCTTCGCGGGAAGTGTGCAAGAGCGCGTAGTGCGGGAAAGCCGCACGCTGCGTGCGATGTGGCGGGGGCTGGAAACGGACTTACGGTGCGGCTAGTGAGGCACTCCCACAGGAAACGGGGAGAAACAGATAGGCCGCGCCTACGGAGCACCGCGCCAGCCCTCGACCCTACCGCGCTAAGACTTTTCGGTGCATTAAATTACAGCCAAAATAGCGCTCGTGACCTTCGCTGCGCGCCAAATAAAGCGTAAGCGCCTTTTTTGCAAAGGGATGCGTACACATCACCAACAGCAAACAGCGCAAGCACCGTCCAAACACCTGCGCACGGTCCTGGTGTTCGACACGCTGAAGATGGCCGTGGCGCAACGCGCCGGCCTGCCGCGGTCATCCATCATTCGGACCAGGGCTGCCAATATACGTCGCCGGCCTTTGGCGCTCGCTGCTTGCATTTCAACGGCGCGGACGGCCGGCTGGGATCTCGTGCCTTGTCGGGGTCCAGGATCTCCGCTCGGAACTCATGGCGGCAACGGCGACATCGAACGATAATCGTCCTCACCCAAACCTCCGAGAATGACCTAAAATACACCCATGCGGTGGCGGGAGGACGACAAACGGGACGTGCTGGTGATTGACCGTGCAGCGGCGGCCGAACTTCCTAGCAACGAGGCAATTCGTGAGTGGGCCCGCGACAAGCGCGTGTTCATCTCGAGCGTCATGGCGGAGCTTAGCGAGGAGCGGGCGGCCACGGCCGGCGCCGTTCGGTCGCTGGGTGCTCATCCCGTGATGTTCGAGGAGTTTGGTGGACGGGACACGGATCCGATGAATGCCTACCTGGGTGAAGTCGAGACCAGCCAGATCTACGTTGGCATTCTCGGCGGGCGCTACGGCAAACCCTTACCCACGCGCTTCTCCGCGACGCACGTTGAGTACCGCCACGCCGAGCAGCGGGGGCTACGCATGGCGGTCTGGGCGCTCGACACGCAACAGCGCGAAGGGCCACAGCAGTCCTTCCTCGACGAGGTCCGCGCGTTTCACGTGGTCCCAGTATTCCGCACTCCCGCCGACCTGGAGGGACAGGTGAGAGAGCGGCTTCACCGCATCACGGCCGAGGATCTCGCCCCGTGGACCAAGCTGGGCCTCATCGTGTTCCGGGCAAACAAGGTCATCCACGCGGGAGGAGAGATTGCTGTAACGGCGCGCGTACAGAGCGATGACGTGGCACACGCTCTCGAGGTCCTCGCTCCGGACGGGTTCGGTGGAGGAGAGGAACTCCGGTTCACGTGGGCTGGCCGCTGTCGCTATGTTCGAGTGGCCAACGTCCAGAGCACCACGACGACGGCTCGTTCCAAGTTGATGCATTTGCAGATGGAGGTCGTCGACGGTCACCGAGACCCCTTGATTGAGGTCACCTTCAACAACCTGACTCCGGGAGACCTGACCGACGTGGCGATTCGCACTGCCTTGTTCGGCGAGCCGAACCCGTTCGCCAGACCGCACATGGACTTCATGGCCGAGATGCCGGACCCCCTTCAACCTCTGCGCGATGCCGACGTGCCAGACGAGATCGTGCGTCCGCTGGCCGAAGTGATGATCGTCGACGGGCTGGTCGGCTCCAGTCGGGCGGACAGAGTGACGAAGTTCAGACTCGGGGCTTCCGTGGGAGGCCTGCGAAGGCTCGAACTAGAATGGGAACCGCCGCAGCGGCATGAGAACGAAGGGCGCGAGCGAAGGAACTTAGTTGGATCGGTTCGACTCTAGATCGATCAGGTCCATTACCGGGTACTTTCGAGTTAACGAACGATTTCGGTCACTCCCCGATGACCTCCGCCCACGCGGGCGGTGCCATTGCTGTCAAGTTGAGGCATTCATGGCCGATCCGACCCCAAGATGTTGGCAACGCGGTGCGCTGGAGCCCCACTATCTGGTGGCCCGCTCCGAGCTCGAAGCCTCAACTTGACACTACCTCCCAAAGGCCTGTGCTCCGCAAAGAGTCTACCCAGCGTTGATTGCGCATTTTAGACCTACCATGGTCGGCTGCTTCTGACCGATCTTCTTTTTTGCGGATCACAGCGGGCTCTTACGGCCATTTGCGGACTGATCAGGCGTCTGACGCGCGCCTGGGGGTCCAAAGGGACACCGGCGGCGCTCGTCAACTCAATCGCTCATCGCCAAGCTGCCTGAAACAGGCCGGCTCAGCGAACAGACTTCTTCCACGGGCTGCTAAACCGCGCAATCAACGCCGGATCGACTTTTTGCGGAGCACACGTACTCAAGAACCTCAAACACAGACAGATGCTTGAGAGTGGCGATCCGGGACTCGATACCGCCGCGCCATTTGAGCGCTCTGCGAAACCAGCGCTGTTGTTGCAGCTCGACCCCGTCGTGTCCAAAAACACAAACAAACTCGTCGGATCGACTTTTTGCGGTGGACAGTCCCTTTTGACGGTTCATCCCCGCGCGTGCGGGGAACTCCCTCCTGTGCCTTCCATTTATTCATCCGCGCGCACCGAACTTGATTAGTCTCCGGTCTAGCCTGATTTCGGAAGACGCAGTTCTTTCGGCGATGCCGGCTGGGCTGACCACGTGGTGCCTGACGTTCAGGGACATCTTCGTGGCACGCCGACATCCTTATTGGACGCGATGGCGTCACACGGGGGGGGGCCACTGACACTAGCATTCAAATGCCTCTAGCGGCGTACCAACACTTGATGGTAGAAGCACCACGAATCAAAGCTGGGGATTATTACAGCGAATTGGAATCCTCGTTCAAGGGGAAACCGTAGTATCCTGGGAGCGTCTTTCAATACAGAAGGGGGCAACGCCATTTGGAGGGGAACTATGGTAAAAGCGCGAGTGTTGACGCGGTTGGAACTAGCCGAGCATTTGGGTGTCGATAAACAGATGGTAACGAAATGGGAGCGGTCTGGGATGCCGGTCCACACCAGAGGGCGCGGCGTGGCGTCTCAATTCCGTCTGGGGGAGGTCCGGGCGTGGCTAAGGGTGCGGGAAGCTAAGGCCAAAGCGGCGGAGAAGGCGAAGGTGCGGGAAGCCAAAGCGGCAGAGAAGGCGAAGAAGACAGCGAAGGGTACTGTCAAGTTGACGAAAAGCGTCGCCGAGAAGCTAGAATCCTAGAGGCGTTCTTGAAGTCCGCAAACAAATTCTGCGGGCGCCGTGCTGGTGAGAGGCGCTCGGCGAACAGAACCTAGACGCGTCTATCCGAAACGCTCCGGCTGATGCAGGTCTTGAGTTCGTTCGTGTTTTTGGACACGGCGCGATCGAGCGAAACCGACCGCGAACGCTCCAAGCCTTGCTTCAATGGGTGTGCTCCGCAAAAAGTCGATCCAGCGTTGATCGCGAGTTTTAGACCTGCTATGGTCGGCTGCTTCCAGCCGATCTTCTTTTTTGCGGATCACAAGTGGGGCTTGAGCGCACCGCGTTGCCAACATCTTGGGGTCGGATCGGCCCTGAATGTCTCAACTTGACAATACCTCCTTGCAACTCTGATTCGCTGCCGTATCATGTTGCTTAACCTTCTGATTGTAAGAAGCACCCGATGTCGGATGAACGCCTTGCAGAGCTGCACCTCCGTCGGCTGTGGTTTGTCCTGGCCGTCGTCGTTGCCGGCTCTTTCGGAGCCTTGCTTTACTACGGAGGTGAGATTTACCAGGAAGCGCCTCCCATACCCGACCGGATTGTAGCAACCGACGGGCAGTTGCTCTTCACGGGTGACCAGATCCGAGCCGGTCAGGACGTCTGGAGATCGATTGGAGGGCAGGAGTTGGGTTCGATCTGGGGCCATGGCGCCTATACGGCGCCCGACTGGACGGCCGACTGGCTCCATCGCGAAGCCACATGGATTCTGAACGAGTGGGCGACGCGCGAATTCGATCAGGTTTACGAGGAACTGCACCGGGAACGGCAGGCCGCGCTTCGGGCACGACTGGAGACCGAGTTCAGGACCAACACGTACGATCCCACTACGCAGACGATTGAGGTATCGACACTTCGGGCGGAGGCCATCCGCACGGTTCAACGTCATTATACGGGCCTCTTTGGCAGTGACCCCGAGCTGGATGCGCTTCGCGAGAGCTATGCGATGCCGCCCGACACCGTACGGAGCGACACGCGCCGGATCGAGCTCACGGCTTTCGTTTTCTGGGCGACATGGGCCTGCGGGACCGAACGGCCCGGCCACGACATCACGTACACGAACAACTGGCCACCGGAAGAGCTTATCGGGAACCGGCCGACCGGCCTGATCGTCCTGGTGTCGGTCGTCAGTTTCGTCCTGCTTTTGGGTGGGATCGGTGCGCTGGCCTGGTTCTATGCGGCAACCCGGGGCGCATGGATCAGCGCACACGCGGCGCCGCCGGAAGATCCGCTGATTGGTATCCAGCCCACACCGTAATAGGGCACCCCGTCCTGTGCCAAAACTCGGCCCTCTTGAAATAGCCGATAAATCAGCAGCTTAGCGTCTGTGTTTTGCGATGGTGCCAAGGGCCGTGGCCTTTACAATCGTCTGGCCCGAGGGTGTTATCTTCAGATCCATGATGACGTCGTCCTGTGCCAAAACTCGGCCCTTTTGAAATAGGCCATAAATCAGCAGATTAGTGTCTGTGTTTGCGACCGGGCCAAGGGCCGTGGGCTTTACAATCGTCTTGGGCGGGCGGGTCGTCACCATGCAGATGACCACCTAGTCGAGAGCGAATATCGAAGCGTGTTCCTGAAGCTGTTTCCACGCTACGCCGGTCGAGCCCGCCGAGGGGCTACCGTCGCCGGCGACCATCTACGCGGCACGGCAGTAGTAGTTGAGAATGCCCCCAAGTCGCTCTCGCGACACGATGGGGCCAGCGTCATTCGCGCTTGCCGGCAGAGGTGTGATGAGCTCGTTGCCGAGACCTTGGTGGTTCCGTTCGGTGTGATAGTGCACTACGTATTCGGTTACCGCTGTGCGCAGGTGTCGCTCACTGAGAGGTACGAAGCGGTCGAGACACTCTCGACGTATGGAGAGAACGAATCTTTCCGCGTATGCGTTCAGATTCGGACTATTGGCGGGAAGGCGCAGGGGCTTCACGCCTGAATCTCTCAAGAGCCCACGTACCGCCTCGGTGAATAGCGGGTCCCGGTCGTGGATGAGGTATCGCTTGCCAAGGAGGAAACCATCCCACATGTCAGTGAGGTTTCTTGCCACCTGCTTCATCCACTCCCCGTTGGGGTCCGACGTTATCCCACCGATGCACACGCAGCGAGTGGCGATATCGATGACAAACAGGACATGGTAGCGGACGAGCCCGAACGGGTTCACAACCTCGACGGTGAACAGGTCTGTCGCAGCGATGGCGCCCCAATGAGCCTTGATGAAGGTGCTCCACGACATGCTCCTGCCCCGCTCCGGCGCAGGAGCGATACCGTGCTCGGCGAGGATCCTCTTGATAGTGTTGCGTCCGAGTTCATGTCCTAGGTTCTTGAGTGCGCCTCGCAGGCGCGTATATCCCCACGTCGGGTTCTCCCGCGCCACGCGCACAATGAGCTCACGGATGTCCTTCGCCGTCGGAGGTCGGCCTGGACTCCGGTTCTTGCTGCCATCGTACTTGGCTGCGATGAGGTGGCGGTACCAGCGCAGAAGCGTAGCGGGTGTGGCAACGGACGCAATCTGGGCCAGCGCCTCGCGGCCCAAAGCCTGGGCCTTGACCGCGAGCCTGCGCCGGTCGTCGTCCGAGAGACTGAGACGCTTGCCCCGAAGCCCGGCTCGGAGCACACGGTTCTCCTCTTGCTGGTAGTCGATCACATCCTGCTGCTGGCGGTTGACCCAGCCAGCTAGAACGAGCAGTAGGAATTGCACGTGGTACGTCATCATGGATCTGAAGATAACACCCTCGGGCCAGACGATTGTAAAGCCTACGGCCCTTGGCCCCGGCGCAAACACAGACACTAAGCTGCTGATTTATGGCCTATTTCAAAAGGGCCGAGTTTTGGCACAGGACGAGGTGGTCATCTGCATGGTGACGACCCGCCCACCCAAGACGATTGTAAAGCCCACGGCCCTTGGCCCGGTCGCAAACACAGACACTAAGTTGCTGATTTATGGCCTATTTCAAAAGGGCCGAGTTTTGGCACAGGACGCCGTAGCCGAGTAGTTCGTCGTCCGAGCAATCGAAAAACAACGGCAAACCGCGGGGCTGTACCGCCTCTCGCCCTCCGGCGCGTTCCCGTAGTGCTTGACTAGCATCGCGTAGTTCACGTCCGCACCTCCCGGCAAACGATTGGATTCTGCGTCTTCGACCATAGCTCCCGCGCACACCGGTCATAAGAGTTAGGTCATGAACGGCACTATCACATCACGCCCCAGCGTCAATCCGGCCACTCTAACTGCAGCCTTGATGAGGAATTCCTTCTTTGGATTGGGAAGATTCGTCGATACAAGCCAGCCTCCCTCAAGTCGTTCGTGCAGCTTCCGCAGGTCAGGACGATCTGGAAAAAGATCTTCGACGCGCCGAGCCAAATACCGTCGTTTCTTACCCCGGAATGCACGGTCCTGAGCGCAACGTTGCAAAAAGTTTGAATCCAACCTTGCCAACTCGCGCAGCACGATGACCATCGCTGACTTGCCGCTATTGTATGAGAATAAACTGCCTCGTATGACAAGGTCGCCTTTGACCCGCTCAGCAAAGCCCGCCTCAAGGTGCTTGGTACGGGAATTGATTGCCGGTATAGCAAGGTTTTGGCCACCGTCCGGCTCAGGCTTTTCCGTCAGATAAAGACCCGCCGCTTCGGCTTGCCGCTCCAATGACTTCACGAGCCTTCCCCGGGCACGGTTGACAATCAATTGTTTCGATTGCTCGTCAATCTGCTGGTTTTCCAATGCTTCATATTCCTCTTTCCAGTCAGCAAGCTCTTTTTCGAACTCGTCATGCCATTCGACATACAAGCGATGCCGATGAATATTCTTTCTGGGGCGTTGCTCGTTCGGAATGTTATTCAGGTGATCCGCAAACAGCCTGTCCAGGACCGAGTCATCGACTAACTGCGTCTCACGTGTTTCGATCTTGGAGCGCAGCGATTGCCGACGTTGCTCTGCATCGCTGAGAACACTTCGGCACTCATCCTCAAGCAACTCCTTAACAATCGAGTCAAGCTCCGATTCCGACGTGTCGTTGCGACTATTGGGTGCGGCGTTCGGGTCCATAGTCTTACCTCCAGACAACCACTTCATCAGATCGAGAACCGGCAGCTGGGATCGGACGTGGGCGTCGAGGTGACAACGGTCGCAGACCAGCGCATGTGCATTGCCGCAATGCTCTTCCAGGCTCCAATCCGTCCATGGGCGCCACTTGCCGCATCGGTCACATTCTTTTCCGAACGGTACACCGCAGGTGCCGCAACGATGGCTCGCGGCGGAAGACACCGCCTTGCAATCCGAACACCAGACCACTGGGGCTTCGCCATTCATTTCCTCACCTCGGGGAGCAAGGGACCATCTACGGTCTTCCTCTGGCAATCCGTGTTCCACCGCGTTACCCGCTAGATCCAGAAGCACGCAATCGCCCCCGTTCTCCTTTGGGCGTAGTCCTCGACCGGCCATTTGCAGATACAGGGCGAGGCTCTTCGTGGGTCTCGCAAGGACAATGCAACTCGCGTCTGGCAGATCGAATCCCTCGGTTGCGACCGCCACGTTGACGAGAACCCTGAGCGCCTCCTTCTTGAACTTGTCTATAGCGCTAACGCGTCCCGGTAAAGGGGTGTCAGCAAGTATACTCGCCGCTGGTATGCCGGCATCGTTGAAGACGTTCACCAAGTTCCTGGCATGCTTCACCGAGACGGCGTAGATGATGGTCTGACGAGGGTGAGCATGTCGTTGCCAGAACAGCAGCACTTGGGCCGTCATCACGTCATGCCGGTCCCGGTTCGCCAGTTCAATACCGGATTCGGTGTACTCGCCGGTGGCAGGTTGAACTTCACCACCGAGTATACGTTGCTTGGACGGCGGTAACAGCACCCGCGCTTCACATAGCCAGCGTCGGGATTGCAGTTCCGAGGTTTGCGGGCCGCAAATCAGTTTACCGAATAGGTGATCGAATCCCTCCTTTTTCGAAAGACGCCACGGTGTCGCCGTCATGCCGATGATCCGACCGGGCCACTGCTGCATGGCCCGCTCCCAGCCAGGAGCTGCAGCGTGATGCGCTTCATCAATCACCAGCAAGTCATCCGCGCCATAGTGATGCCAGATGCTCATGATGGCGGTCCGACGGCTCACTTTCTGGGCCATGAAGATAACGACCCCTCTGCTGATGGCCGGCGCAGCTGTGCCAGGATCCCATCCAACATTAGTGATGGCGGAATGTGGGCGGCGGTCAACATTCCGCACGTCTGGTCGGCCAACTCTTTCCGGTGGGTGAGCCAGACGGCTTTGCGTCCATTTCGTATCAAGTTGTCCAGCAGGTGAGCGGCGATGATGGTTTTGCCGCCGCCCGTCGGCAGTTGCATCATTACGCGTGCCTTGTCGGGGCCAAGGACAGTCTCCGCTCGCAGCATCAATTCGCGCTGATAATCGCGTAGCTCTGTCATGAATTTTAGTTCACGCCCTTCAGCCGGATGACCTCGAATGCACGGAGTCAGCTATCGCAGGCAGTCTGTATTCACGCCATATAGGTCACGTGGCCGTTTTAAGAATTACTTTCTCCAGCTGTCCCTTCCATAAACTCGAGGACAGAAAGCCGACATCTGCCATGGTCACGTTGCGAGCCACTTGGGTCATCCACTGTTCGTTCGGATGCGGCGTGATGCCGGCCGATGTGGACTCGACGGGTAGCCAGGTGTATGAAGAACACAACGTAGTACGTCACCAACCCACCCTGAGTCCACACTTGTGTGGTGAAGAAATCTGTCGCCGCTCGACGTGACATTGTCCAACGGGTAGGCGACATTCGGCTCTTCCCGATTGCCCCACCGTACGACTATTGGCCACTGGGCCGGGCCAAGCGTTCACAAAACCACTCCGCGAGATCCTCGTAACTTATTTCACCGCGTGCGACGCTCGTGATCGTCTCCGCGACTACCTCGTCATCTTCAATGAAATCATAGCCGCTTCTCTGAACGAGTAATTCCACAAGATAGAGAGCCGTTCGTTTGTTACCATCTGCAAATCCGTGATTTGAAACGATCCCGTGAACGAGCACGGCCGCCTTCTGATGGATGCGTCGGTGGTAGCCTTGATACGGACGAGCAAGTGCCGACTGAATCGCATGCTCGTTGAGGATTCCTGGGGCCCCGCCATGTTGAAGGGCTTCCTCATGGCCGCGAATCGCGTCGGCCCGGGTGACGCGATAGTGTCGCCTACCGATTCGCCAGCACCTTCATGGCTTTCCGGCGTTTCACCGAGGTCTCCTTGATGATCCGCTCGGAAGTGGGAGTCACCGCGTGCACGACGCTGGTTGCAGAAACGGCATGTGTGCGCGAACCATGACGACGTGCCTTCACGACCTGTGTGGAATGCTTGCTCGTGGACCGCAGTGTTTTCAGTTTTTTTGTCATCGCGTGACCCCTCAAGCCCAGCTGAATGGAACTCGCTACCCATCATATCAAGCGAAGGTTGCACATTCAAAGCTATCCAGCCGAGTCGCAACGGCCTGGAATCGTGATGGAGCTCACAAAGGACCGGCCTCGAAAACCATTCGTGTATTCGAATGCAAACCCTCACGTGCTGCTCGTGACTTTCCGCGACGACCGCTATTGCGTGATTCCGCACGAATGTCGCCCAGCGATGCGACGCACTGCGCCGGTCCGAGCTGCCGTCATCGGTGCTTCCGCCATCAAGTGTTGGTGAGATGACGCTAAGACTTTACGGTGCATTAAGTTACAGCCAAAATAGTGCTCGTGACCTTCGCTGCGCGCTAAATGGAGCGTAAGCGCCTCTTTTGCAAAGGGATGCGTACACATCACCAACAGTAAACAGCGCAAGCACCGGTTTTCGTCTCTAATCCCGATTTTCGAGGGACACGTTTGCGCCAAATGGGGAGCGGGCGCTGACCGGGGGCAGTACGGCAGTGGAAAAGAGACCATCCGAGAGGCCCAAAATCGAGGCCAGGACTACCGCGGAGACAGCTTCAGGAACAAGGCTGCACGTGTTGTGCAGACCCCTGTGATCCGCAATAAAGAAGATCGCCTACCGCTGGATCGACTTTTTGCGGATCACAGCCGGCAGACCGGAGGTCGACGGCCATTTCGCCCTGGACCTCCTCGATTTAGGTGGCGAAAGTGGCATAAATACCGATAGTTTCCTCGCGGCCTCGAGCTAGCCAGCGTGTCCAGATTCGTAAAGCTGGGCCAGTTTTTGCGGAGACCGGATAGCACCAGACTGCACCATCCGCCACCCAGTCTGGCAAATTGTGGCACTGTAGAGACGGGTGAGATTTTCCGCGCGGGTTGGCGGGGTTTGGCAGGGGTAGGTGTCACCAGAGACGCGCTAGAAGGGCTGAAGAGGCCTCATTTTCGGTTTTGGTCTCTAATCTCGATTTTCGAGTGCCACGTTTGCGCCAAAGGGGGGAGCGGGCCGCTGACAGGGCCGTGCAGCGTCGGAAAAGAGGCCACCCGAGGGATCCCAGAATCGAGGCCAGGGCTACCGTGGCGTAGCGGGCTAGCACGTTCTGGTCCAGGTACGGCCCGGGCCTGGATCCAGGTCTCCGCCCGGGAGCGTGGCATCCCGTTGCTGGACGGTGTTTTCCCTGCGCGTGCGGAGAACCCGAATCGCCGACATCGCCTCCGACACACCCCAGATCTGGGGCTCGCCACGGGGCGATGACGATCGAAACAGCCCGGCGCGCCAGTCTTGAGTTCGTTTGTGTTTTTGGACAGGACGGGGTGAGAAAGAAACCGCGTGCACCAGCACAGCCGGCGCCCCGGCCCCTTCTTCGCGATCAACTGCTCCGCTATCCCCACGGACCTGCTTGAGTCGGAGTTGTTCGGCTACGCCTGACGGTGTCATTCGACCGCTTCAGACCGGCGGATGCCGTGCAACTCGATCTGCCGTGGCGCGCGCCGGACTCCCAGCCGCGCGTGGTACGCCTGAACGCGGCCTCCGATGCCCTCGAACTCGGGGTCATATAGGAGAGTTCTACGCGTACCGCGTAGCATGACTGGACGTGTAGAGCGCTGAGACCTTGCCACCCTCGAAGCGCCTGACGGCCCGACGAACATTAGCGTCAAGCAGATCGAGAGAGCGCAGTGTCCCATCGTCGGCCTTGGCGACGGACTGGACCCGTAAGAACCGCTCGCCATACTCCTCAACGAAGTCAGCAAGCGCACGCAGTTTGGATTTTGCGTCAGCGAGGTGGTCTCCGTGCGGGTCCACGATGGAAGCGGCTAACGTGCCATCGTCACGAAGTGACACGATGAGAAAGTCGATCTGCAGTGACGACCACTTCCCGGCGTCAGTCTGATAAGGAATCCGTAGCGAGTTCGGGGTGGCTCGCTGCGGATTGCGATACCAGGCTACAAATGACGGACGGGCAGTCTCCGTATTAACGATCGTCGTTTCCCAATCGTTGAGCCGCGCCGGGAACTGTCCGTTCGCATCTGAGTAGATGTGGCCTTCGAAAGTCGGTAGAGGGGTGCCATCGCTGTTCTTCGTTGCCGTCTTCTCATTGGCCCGTAGTTCCACCGTGAGTGCTTCAGGAACAGTGGTCTGCTCCTGCACCTTGCGGTAAGAATCTCGGGTAGCCCCTGTAGTGTTCTTGATTGCGACGGCGAATCTCTCCAAGTGCTCCTGGACGAATCTGGTTGCCGTAGCCTCGATGTCAGCGGTTACACCGTCGATTTGAAGAAGGGCGGCAACCTCGATGCGGATGTCGAGCTTGTTGGCAGCGGGACCGGCCTGATTAACCCGATGGGCGTAGTAGGTCCTACCAACTCCCTCCTTTATGCCGTTGATGATCTTGCGTGTGTCACGGTCGATGTCTTTCGCGTGGGTCTCAGTCTGGCGGGCGCTAATGCCTGTGTCTTGGCCTGTCGTCGTTACCTTCGACCTGAGTACTTCGAGCGTCCTAATATCGGCGACGTTGGCGGCTACTGTTTCAGCACGCTCAGCGGCGAGGCCGTCCAGTCGTTTGTTGAGGATCTTAGTGAGGTCAGCGTCGGCATCCCTTAGCAGGGCCAGGCCGGACTTGCTGTCGGCCAGCAGCCGCACAAGATTCTTGGCCCGGCGTAGCGGGTTGACGGATGTGTTCGGTGTCGTGATGCTCGGTAACGTTTCGATGAATTCCATCACTCCGGCGGCAATCTTCGGGTTTCGTTCGAAGACCTTGGGGTCGCGTACCACTGCTGGACCGACCTTGTTCTCATCATTCTCCGCGGCTTTACCCTCCAACTCGTCCTTGATGGAAGAGAGTGCATTCCGGTCAAACAATGGCAAAAAGCATGTCACTGAATTGAGGGCATCGTCAGTGGCGATGCGGTGCGCCAGCGGCTGTCGGACCATTCAGCCGATCACCTGGGCAATATGCGTAGCGTCCTTGGCCGGTCGATCGGAGTAGAGCACCTCCGCTCGGGGGCAATCCCAGCCTGTCGAGATCGCCTCCTTGGCGATGATGTTCGCTGCTGCGGGAGCGCCTGTACTGCTGCTATTTGATGAAGTCCTGAACTTCGTCAACCGCCACCGCGGGATGGCCGAAAGCTTCCACGCCTTCCTCCAGAACCTGACCGTCGCCGTTACCGGTACCACCCAAGCCGCGGCGGTCATCAGCCTGCCGCGCAGCCAGGTCGAGATGACCGATTGGGATCAGCAGTGGCAGGACCGGCTTACCAAGGTGGTCCGTCGCGTGGCGCGCGACCTTATCGCCAATGACGAATCCGAGATCAGCGAAGTGGTGCGCCGACGCCTGTTCGAGGATCTTGGCAACGAACGGATTCGCAAGCGAGTCGCCAAGACTTACGCGGACTGGTGCTTTGAAAGGACTGCCCGCCTTCCCTCCGAATGGCTGGCAGTCGACACCGCGACGACGGAGATCAAGGCAAGAGAGTTTCTGAGGGACCGGTTCGAGGCGTGCTATCCCTTCCATCCTGCGACGCTGTCGGTGTTTCAGCGGAAGTGGCGTGCGCTCACCCAGTTTCAGCAGACTCGGGGCGCTCTGGCCATGCTGGCGCAATGGATTTCCTGGGCGGCTCAAGAGCACTTCCAAAAGGCACGAACGGAGCCACTGATTACGCTGGGCTCGGCACCCTTGGATGTTTCCGAGTTTCGCGCTGTGGTTCTTGGCCAGTTAGGTGAGTCTCGACTCGATGTGGCCATTGACGCTGATATCGCTGGGCCGATGGCGCATGCCAACGCCCTGGATGTGGACGCCACAGGGGCTCTGCGCGATATCCACCGCCGGGTGGGCACGGCCGTCCTGTTCGAGTCCTCCGGAGGCCAGGTGGACAAAGTAGCCCACCTACCCGAATTGCGTTTCGCACTCGGTGAGCCCGAGGTCGATACCACGACCATCGACAACGCTGCGACAGCCCTCGAGGGTTCCGGGTTCTTCATTCGCAAGGTCGGGACGGACGGCTATCGCATCCACCACCAAGCAACCTTGAAGAAGGTCGTCAGCGACCGACGGGCATCGCTCGACGAGGAGACGGACATCAAGCCAGCGCTCCGTAAGCTCGTTGAGGGCGAGTTCAAATCGGGTGCAACCCTTCCGGTTGTTTTCTTCCCCGAGGACAGCGCCGCGGTCCAGGATTCGCCGCGCCTGGCCCTGATCGTCCTCGACCCCGAGACGGAATGGATAGGCGGCAACCCAGTGGTCGAGCGCATTGGCCACTGGACGAAGGAACGGGGCAAGTCGCCACGGCTCTACCCCGGCTCGTTGGTCTGGTGTGTGCGGAAACCTGGACGGAGGCTTCGCGAGAAGGTGGAGTTGTGGCTCGCCTGGCAGCGCGTGGCGCACGAGGTCGCCGAGGGTGTCCTCGGCACGGAATACGACCGTGCCGCTCGCTCGGAGGTTCAGAGCCGTGTCCGGGACGCGGAGGAAGCTGCCAAGGACGAAGTGTGGGCTGGCTATCGTTTCGTCGCGCTTGCGGACACCGAGAAGGAGCACGGGCTCAAGATCATCGACCTCGGCGCCGGCCACTCCAGCGCGAGCGAAACGCTTTGCGGGCGGGTCCTCGGCGCGTTGAAGGCCGAGGCTCTGCTCAACGAGAACGTAGGCGCCGGTTACATTGACCGCCACTGGCCACCCGCGTTTAAGGATACTGCAGCCTGGCCGCTTAAGAGTCTACGGCAGAGCTTTCTGAACGGTGCGTTGACGCGTCTGATCGACCCGGACGCGATTCTGCGACGGCAGATCGTCGAGTTCGTGTCGAAGGGAGATTTCGGCTTGGCGTCCGGCACCAAGAACGATGGCAGCTACGGTCGGCTGTGGTATGCAGAGCCGCTCCACGTCGAGGAGGTAGCGTTTGAGACGGGTGTCTTCTTGGTGACCAAAGCCAAGGCCGAAGCACTCAAAGCGACACTTGGGGATCCACAGCCCAAACCGAAGCCGGGGCCAGAACCCGAGCCAGAGCCTGAACCAGTACCCGGTCCCGAACCGAGTCCGGGCACTCAGAAAACAACGCTTCGACTGGCCGGCACCGTGCCCCCCGAAGTCTGGAACCGGCTAGGAAACAAGATATTGTCCAAGCTGCGATCCGGGAACGACCTCAGCGTGGGCATCGACTTCTCGGTGAGCATCAGCTCGCAGTTTGCACAGAACATGGAGAAGGATCTGCAGCAGATTCTGGATGAACTCGGGCTGAGAGACCGGGTCCGTGTCGAAAAAACCGAGACTCAAGGGTCAGGAAATGACGAATGAGGAGCTGGCTAGCAAGGTTCCTCAACGAGACTCGGTCTTTCCTCCAGGGTAACCTGGACCTTCGAGATCCCCAGGTGGAGGGATGGTTCCGTACACGCCAACCGCGCTTCTCGCCGGGATATGGAGCTCGACGCGTGGGGGTAGCACATCTTCTCGAAGACAAGCTCACATAAAGTGCTTATACAAAGATTCACTAGTGGTCAGAGTATTGCCAGACAGGCGCCGGAGGGAGGCGGAGTTGCCGCAGAAAGAAAATAATGCTGGTTCCATATGGCGGCGTTGGGATCCCCACATCCACACGCCCGGTACGGTCTTGAACGACCAGTTCGGCAATGAAGAGGCTTGGGAAAACTTCCTCCAACGCATCGAAAAGTCCAATCCGCCGATTGAGGTTCTCGGCATTACCGACTATTACAGTCTCGACAATTACGAAAAAGCGGACACCTTAAAAGATGCTGGCCGCATGCCGGGCGTGGAACTCCTTTTCCCGAACGTTGAACTCCGATATGCCGTCGGTACGGCCAAGGGAGCGCCGATTAATTTCCATCTCATGGTCTCGCCGGACGACATCGAACATGTCGTCCAATTCAAACGCTTCCTCCAGAAGCTAACCTTCAGAGCGGTAGATGACGAGTATAGATGCAGCCGCGACGAGATCATACGACTCGGTCGAGATCATACGAGCCAAGACTTGGACGATCAGGCGGCCTTCGCCGCCGGCGCCAACCAATTCAAGGTGAGTCCGGATCAATTCCTGAAGGAGTGGGCAGACAGCCCGTGGATGCAGAAGCATGCACTTATTGCAATCGCGGCAAGAAGCGGCGACGGCACTTCGAGTCTACAACGCGATGATTCCCTGGTCGCTCTCCGGCGAAAGCTCGAAAGGAGTGCGCATGTCATCTTCTCGTCGAATCCAAAGGATCGCGACTTCTGGCTCGGAAATGGCGCCGTTTCGGTAGAAGAGCTAGCCAAGACCTATCAGGGTCGGAAGCCTTGCCTCCATGGAAGCGATGCCCATGCCCCCGAAGACGTGGGCGCACCGGCGCTTGCCCGTTTCACTTGGATCAAAGGTGACGCGATCTTCGAATCCCTGCGCCAAGCCTGCATGGAGCCGGAGCTTCGGGTCATCGTTGCTCCCACACCCCCAAGCGGCGCATTCTCGTCGCAAACCATCAAATCAATCGCGATCGCCAACGCCAACTGGTTCATTGACCGTGAACTCCCACTCAACTCTGGACTCATCGGCGTGATCGGAGGGCGTGGCTCCGGGAAAACCGCTCTCGCGGACATGATCGCAGCCGGCTCACACGCACTTTTACCGCATTTAACAAAAACCTCCTTTGTAAAGCGGGCTCGAGAGCCGGTCGACCTTCTCGGCGACACATCGGTAACGCTCAACTGGGAGGATGGCAAACGAACGACAGTCGCCCTTCGGGATCTTGAGTCAGAGGAGCCATACGAAGTCCCGCGGGTTCGATACTTGTCCCAGCAATTCGTGGAGCAACTCTGTTCGGCGGATGGGGCAACAGACGCGCTAATTCGAGAAATCGAGCGCTTCATTTTTATGGCCCATTCCCAAGAAAACCGAATGGGGACGGAAGATTTTCGAGAACTCCTCGATATGCACGCATCTCGCGGTCGTCAGCGGAGAGCGGGTCACGAGCGTGCGATCGCCGAAACCGGCGACAAGATTGGTGCCGAGCGGGACAAACAGGATGCCGTTCCCGAAGCACAAACACGGCGCACAAAACTCAGAAATCAAATCGATCAAAACAAGACCGAACGCGCCAAGCTCGTCACTGAAGACGCTAAAGCCCACGCTCAAGCCTTGGAGAAGGTGTCCACAGCCGCGGATATACTGCGCGGACGGATCGAACAGGCAAGACGCCGCCTTGAAGCACTTCACGTTTTAGCCGACGACGTTAAGGCCTTCCGAGAGTGGAGGAAAGAGAACGAGTTCGTGGACTTCAAGGAGCGGCATACAGCGACTGATCTGAAAGATAAGGAATGGGCCGCGTTTCGGACCGACTATGTCGGCGATGTGGATGGGGTTATCAATTCGGTGAGAACCGCGACCACAGATCAGATCAAGCGTTTATCAGGCCCCGGCCCCGATGGGCTCAAAGATCATTCCGGCAAGACCCAGGTGGCAGACTCTGGAGATCCCTCATCCTCGACGAATAGCCTTTTTCCCGCGAATACAAATTTGACTGACCTTCCTTTGTCCGTACTTGAACAAGAAAAAGAGCGCCTTCGCGGGCTTATCAGCGCCGACGGAAAAAAGCGAACAGCGTATAGGAAGTTGTCGGATCGGATAACGACGGCCCAGACCCAGATCGGCAATCTCGACAAGGCGATTGCAGCTGGCAATGTGGCCGGGAAGAAGATCAGTGCTCTCTTTGTCGCGCGCAATCGTAGCTACCAAGGTGTGTTCGAGGGCATCGAAGCCGAGGAAAAAGCCTTGACGGAACTCTACAGTCCACTTAGTGAACGTCTTAGCCAAGTAGGAGGCGCACTTGGTAGTCTGACCTTTTCGATCCGTCGCAACATTGATCTTGCAGCATGGGCGCAGAAAGGCGAGGCCCTTCTCGATCTGAGAAAGGAAGGCGCTTTCAGAGGCCGTGGAGCTCTGACCGCTGCGGCCGAGGCATTGCTGCTCAAGGCATGGAGGACGGGATCTGCTGAAGACGTTGCAAAGGCCATGGCCACCTTCCGCGAAAAGCATAACGAGAACCTGCGCAATGGCGCACCGGTAGAGAAAACGGACAAGGCGAGATATCGCGCCTGGACTGGCGAGGTCTCAAGCTGGCTCTACAGCACAGAACACATTCGCGTGTCCTACGGTATGCAGCATGAGGGTGTCGACATTGAGACACTGTCGCCCGGCACACGGGGTATTGTGCTACTGCTCCTCTATCTCGCAATCGACACTGAAGATGATCGACCGCTCATCATCGATCAACCCGAAGAGAATTTGGACCCGAAGTCGATTTTCGACGAGCTTGTGGGACTCTTTCGTCAGGCGAAGCAACGCCGCCAGATCATCATCATCACCCACAATGCCAATCTCGTCGTAAACACCGATGCAGACCAAGTCATTGTCTCCGAATGCCGCCAACTCCATTCCGGCAAGCTGCCGGAGATTAGATATACGTGCGGTTCGCTCGAGAACGCAAACATCCGTGCCCATGTGTGCAGCATCCTTGAAGGAGGCGAAGAGGCATTTCGACAACGTGCCAAACGACTGCGAGTCGATGTGACGACAGCCTGAAGAACGAGCGTAGCCTTGCGGCGATGTCGGTAGGGTCGAGGGCTGGCGCGGTGCTCCGTAGGCGCGGCCTATCTGTTTCTCCCCGTTTCCTATGGGAGTGCCTCACTAGCCGCACCGTAAGTCCGTTTCCAGCCCCCGCCACATCGCACGCAGCGTGCGGCTTTCCCTCTTCGAAGCGCTCTTTGAGTCGACTGACCATACGCGACACCGCACTCTTGGACAGGTGGTCGTCACCGAGCAACGGCTTCAGTGCCTTGCGGATTCGACGGCTGTTCGCACCCGACAGATACGTCGCCAGGATCGCCTCGTCGACCTCACGAGTGCGACGCTGGTACCGGGGCAGAAGCTGGCTTCGGAACTCCTTCGTCTCCCCGGTCTGCTCATCGCGCAGCCGAGCTCGCGGCACACGTATCCCCCGCGTGCCCATCGCCGTTGTCACCCGACGGGTCTCTCCTCCATTCCGGTAGCCGCGGCGCTCTTCGGAGCGTTCATACGCGCCACAGCCGAGCGCTTGATCCAACTCCTCGTCGATCACGATCCCGATCGCCTCCAGCACCTGCTTACGTAGACGCAGTTGCACGAACTCACGGTACTCGCTCACAGACTCCGACGTGATGGTGGTAGGCTTCTTCATGGCGTAATCCTCCTTCTCGCTCTTTCCAAGCGAGTTTTTCTTTTGGCTAAAAGGAGGTTACGCCATTCTTATTTCCACAGGAACCGGGACGGATCCCCGGCGGGGCGGACACGGACTCTATGCAGTCGGACGCGGATGCCCGAACCCGCCTACTGGATGGCTCGCGGCGAATAGCGCCTTCTGAATACTCCGCTGGCCTTTGGGAAAGTGCAAACTGCTGACCCGCTGGGCTTTCGAATATTTGGACCAGACGCGCTCGTGCCCGCGTACTTCGACCGCAGTTGAAATAGCTCCCCCGGCTGATGCCGTGCTTGCGCACCAGATCGGCAAGCGGAACCCCGGCCTCGCCCTCTTTCAAGATGCTCACGGTCTGACTTTCCGTAAACCGGGACTTCCGCATAGCCATTCCTTTCGAATCACCCCAAAATCCAACATTCTATGGTCTGGCATTAGGGGAAGCTTACAGCTCCAGTTCAGGAACATTACCGTGCCTGGAGGAGGCGTTGTTGCACGGCCCGGAGCAAATCGCTGACCTCCCTGTGCCGGTCGGAGAGTCACCCGGCGCAGTAAGTATCGGGCATACCGAGCGCGGTCATCTTGTTGAGTATCTCGCACCCAATTCGGTGTTCAACTCGTTGCCTCGCCAACGTTCGAGCCCGCATCTCGGGCCCCATGATCGCCTTGTAACGATAGACCGCGTTCTCCACCATGCTTCGCTCGGTGCAGCCTGAGAGCTTGTACCATTCACGTCGGCCGTGTCTTTCGATTGCACGAATATGACGGTCGCGTTCCCGCATGGCGGTATTCGAATTCTGACTGAGCGTGGCGTTTCGTTGCGGCGGAATCACCACGCGCGTCCTTCGTCCAGGGCTGTGCGCTTCGATGGCTTCGTAGACCGCTTCCTTGTCGTATGCACTGTCCGCCGCCACCGACGCTATAGGTGCTTGAATCTGTGTTAGCAAAGGGGGGACTCGCGTTGCGTCGCGAGCTCGTGACGCCGTCAGTTCGGACGCAACAATGTTGCCGGTCTTGCGATCAACGGCGATGTGCAACTTGCGCCAGGCGCGCTGCTTTGGCGGTTTGCGGGTGGTTCCAACATGAATCCTCAAGCCCGTGCTATCGATCATCAGGTGGATTGGTTGATTGCTTGCGGCTTTCCGAATCCGCAGCTTCTTGCGGAGCAGCCTCGACCGCCGACACAACGTCGAGTAGTCCGGGATCTCGATACACAGCCGGAGAAGCGAGGCGATCGAGTGCAAGAAGCCTTCGGTTTGGCGGTAGGCAAGCTTGTACACCATCCGGACAACCAGGCCCGTTTCAATCGCCATCTCTGAATAGACCCGTTGACCGCCAGGCTTACCGCTCTTGTCGGCCTTCCAGTTCGCGATTGCCTCCTCGTCAAACCAGACCGTCAAATCGCCCCGGCGGCGCAGCCCTTCGTTGCTGGCTGCGCTTGGGATACTTCATGGTCGAACATTACCTCGGCCACCACCATAGGTAGATTTCGCGCTCAGCCAAGAGCGGTGCAACAACGCCAGCCAAAGATACAAATCGGCATTCTTGTCCGTTGCGGCCCTTATTGCTGCCGTCGGTAGTTCGGGAGTTCTCTGGGCGCAGAATTGCGGAGATCTTCCACCGCGGACCGAGGTCAGCCTGCGAAGGCTTGCAGTCAAGTTGTCTGGAACGTGGGAGTTCTTCTCCCCCAACCCGACAGGGTCGGCACACACGATATCAACCGCGGGAGCTCAGGGGCTCTGTCTTGCCTGGGAGGCCCCACCTTACCTGCATTACCGAAGACAGATTGTGTACGCCAGCACTCAATATCGCAGGGACCAGCCGTTCTGGTTGTGGAGAAACCGTGCGTTCCAGATTCCGATCATCAATGTTCGTCTGGGCAACTGGAGCAGAGAACCGGACTCTTCAGGACGCGATCCCGACCGGAGTCCGATCTGTGGGTGAAATTGTCAATAGCAGTCTGTTGGTCGTGCTGTTCTGGATGGTGGGCACAGGCATCGTGGCTAAACGAAAGAAACTGTGGATGGCGCGAAACCTCAGCTTGCTTTCATTCTGGATCGCCGTGACGCTCGTTCTTGTTTTACTAGCCGTCATGCTTTGCCCGGACCCTCTCGATACGGGAATCCGCTTACTGATCACTGTTTCTCTGATTGTTGTGCTGGTTCCGGTTCATCTGATTCGGAGTATGCGCTCCCGTACAACGGCCTTGTGGTGGACGATTCCCGCCCTGTGGATAACGATGGCCGTTCTAGCATGGCGAGTTATTGACTGAGGTGTAAGCTGTCACCTCGTTGTGATCCGCAAAGGATCCGTCCCGATTCCCGTGGAAATAAGAATGGCGTAACCTCCGGTTAGCAAAACCAAACCGCGCCTGGAAAGGCGAGGAGGAGGATTACGCCATGAAGAAGCCTACCACCATATCGAAGGAGTCTGTAAGCGAGTTGTGATCCGCAAAAAAGAAGATCGCGTACCGCTGGATCGACTTTTTGCGGAGCACAGGTGCATCACAGCGATCGCGGCGTGCAGTACGTCTCGATCCGTTACACCGAGCGGCTCGCCGAGGCGGGCATTGAGCCGTCCGTCGGCAGCCGAGGCGACTCCTACGATAACGCTTTGGCGGAATCCATCATCGGCCTCTACAAGACCGAGGTGACCCGTCGACGCCGGCCCTGGCGTGGTCTCGAGGACGTCGAGTTCACCACCCTCGAGTGGGTGCATTGGTACAACACGCAACGACTCTTGGAGCCGATCGGAAACATCCCACCGGTCGAGCACGAACTGAACTACTATCGCTCGCAACAAGGCTCGCTCGAGATGGCGAGACTCAACTGAAACAGTCTCCGGGAAACCCGGGGCGGTTCATGTTGACCCAGCCAGCCAGAACGAGCAGTAGGAATTGCACGGGGTACGTCATCATGGGTCTGAAGATAACACCCTCGGGCCAGACGATTGTAAAGCCTACGGCCCTTGGCCCCGTCGCAAACACAGACACTAAGCTGCTGATTTATGGTCTATTTCAAAAGGGCCGAGTTTTGGCACAGGAAGGGTATCGATTCCGCCGTCGGATGATAAGTTGACAGCAATGGCACCGCCCGCGTGGGCGGAGGTCATCGGGGAGTGACCGAAATCGTTCGTTCACTCGAAAGAACCTTCTAGCTGGCGAGACAGCGATTTCTCGGTGAAGATCATGATCTTGCGGCAGATCGCTTTCGCGCATCTGACTTTTCGTAGGTGTAGGGCGCCGTCCCTTCGACTGGGTGCCACCCAATATCAGCCAGCCGTTGCTTCAGCTCCCTCCTGAATCGTTTCCGCCTGCCCGCTACTGTCTGCTTTGGGACCTCCGCAGGAATTAGGACACCGACCTGGACGCGTATCCTTGTGTCGGATACTCTCTTGATGCTTTCCTCGTTCCTGTCTGCTCGTTCGAGGCCGTGTACCACCCGCTCAACCAAGGGAGCAATGTCCAGCCGTGGCTGTGCTGGCGTCTTCTGACGGAATCCACAGATGCTCGCCATCGCGGTGAGGGTATCAAGGTTGACGGTCCAGCTCTGTATTTCCGTTCTTGATGACCCTCCTTCGACCATCGCACCGTGGCGTTCAATGATGAAGGACAACTCGGGTGGATCCCACTGCAGGTCCTCAATCCGGTCAAGTTTGTGCGGAGCCATGCCGCCGGTGTCATTTCCTTCGAAGTCGTCCCAACACTCGGGAAGGAGTTGTTTCACCGGAGAGGCATCAGCGAGTGGGCCTGGTTGAACCGAGTTCAGATAATTCCTGAACTCCGCCAACGCCTTCTTTGTCATGATGAGCCTGTCAGCACCAATGGTCAAAATTCCACGAGCAACAATCGCGGACTCTAAAGTATCAAAACTGTTTCACACCGTCAGCGTTTCACACCACGTGCTCGGCTTCAACTCCGCGGAAATGTCGTCACAGTCGGGTCGGAACAGTTCACCCAAAAGGGGGAGACGATCCACGGACATCTCCTCCACCGGCAGGGGACGGCGCCGCTTTGCGACGGTCATCGACACCGGAGCGGACCTGGACAATCCCGGAGCCGGCGGTGCAGGACTCGGGGGGAAGACATGTCTTGCTGACCCCGTCCTGTGCCAAAACTCGGCCTTTTTGAAATAGATCATAAATCAGCAGCTTAGTTGTGATCCGCAAAAAAGAAGATCGCGTACCGCTGGATCGACTTTTTGCTGAAGAGCCTAGAAGCACGCGGCTTCGGATTCGTCGGCTGTCCGGCGGGGCGGGAGCGGAAATCGCCGGTATTGGTTTGCCGGTGGCGGCACTACTGAAGGAGTTGACGGCTGGCGCCGGAGAGACGCCGTTACGCGACGGCTTGGTGACAGTCATCGACAAGTCGTTCGGGATTCTTGGTGCGGTGGAAGTACGTCCCGAGGTGGCCACTTCGGCGTAACAACAAGGTTCGCCACAACGGTCCTGTGCGGTGTTGGTTTGGCTGTCATGGGCTCCGAACGGTTGTGACCTTCATTTATTCATCCGCGCGCACCGAACTTGATTAGTCTCCGGTCTGCCGGCACCATTGTGATCCGCAAAAAGGAAGATCGGCCAGAAGCAGCCGACCATGGCGGGTCTAAAACGCGCAATCAACGCTGGATCGACTTTTTGCGGAGCACAGCCAAAAACCCGTTAGACAATAGAGTCCATGCCGATGGCAAGAACCACCGAGAGCCACCCACTCCGCATCACGGCGATGACCCTGGGCGACGGCCGCGGCCGGATCGGCTTCTCGCAGTGCCCCGGTAGGATCGATCGCGACGCAATATCCGGCCCCTTTGCTCCGCGGGCGTTACCCCGCTTCAACGCTACTACGGACCCAGCCGCCACCGTCTCGTCTTCAGCCGATTTCCCGGTGGTGCCGGTTATACGACTTACCTTGCTCCAGACATTTCTGCCTGGGACGAGGACGGTTTCTCCAGTTACTTGGCATGTCCTTGTCACCGTGCTGTCCCTACCACCCCGCCAGAGGGATATGTCTCATCAGCTAGTCTGCGACATACCCTGCTGCCTTCGTCCGACACGAGAAAACTCGGCCTCTGGGGTTTATTTTTGTCGGGGCCACCGTTGGGTTCACTCGCGTTACGGCCCGGTGACTCGCTCACCGCCCTATAGACGGCTTTGTCAGCCAGCTTCATCCGCTTCGTTTCCTCCACTGATGTGACTCAAGCTACGGGGTGCTAACTATTTCCCCGGTGGGGTTGTCTCCCACTGAACATGCCAGCCTGAGCTGGACGCGCCCGTGTCCAAAAACACGAACGAACTCAAGAACCTGCATCAGCAGGAGCGTTTCGGATAGACGCGTCTAGGCTCAGCTCGCCGATCGCGTTTCACCAGCCAGGCGCCCGCAGAAAATTTTTGCGGACTTCAAGAACGCCTCTAGGATTTTTAGCTTCTCGGCGACGTTCAAGTTTTTCTGGATTATCCCCTTGGCACAACCAAGCGCTGTGGGTGCTTGCCCTGTTCACTGTTGGTGATGTGCATGCATCCTCTTGCAAACAACGCGTTTACGCTCCATTTAGCGCGCAGCGAAGTTCGTGAGCGCTATTTTAGCTGTAATTTATTGAGACCAGGAAGATTTGTGGCGAGACAAATTTGCTCAGCGCAAGCATCGTAGCCGAAGTCACTTACGGCTGCGGAAGATGACCGGCTGAGTTTTTGCACCATAAGGGCATCCCGAGGACAAATAGGGTTTCGGCTAATCGATATCACGTACATCTTTGTCCGGCCTGCCCATAATCGCCCGCGCGAGAATCGCATAATCGTCTTCTCCGGCTGACTTGTCCTCGGCGGCGAGCCGGAGCAGATCTTCTCGCGTCAGCTTCGCAAGGGCGCGGATCAGCTTCGGTACCGCGGCCGACCGCGACCGCAGCTTTCGGGATGAGGAGCCGTCGGGATCAAGGAACCGCCGCAGGTCGCGCAGGTGTGGGAGGAACGTCCGATTCTCGAATCTGATCGCCAAAGCCCGGAGAGGCTCCGCTATGTCGGGATGTTTACTACATTCAGAAGCCACTAGCTCCATGACGGAGGGCGTGCGCCGGTTCACTTTCGACTTCTGCTTCACCGCGCGCAACTGCTGCTCAAGTTCATCGAAAGTCTGTTCGCCAAGCTGCGCGAGTGCGCGAAGCACCTTCTGCCTGCCGTATCGCAGGACAAGCAAGCGCATATCAATTTCGAGGAACCGATCATTCACGCTGTCACCTGCGCCACACCAATAAGGTCAAATATCTCCTTCGCGAAGTGCTCGAAGCCCCGGGTCACTTCCCATCGGGCGTAGCTTGTCTCCGAGAGCGGGGTTCGCTCACGCGCCGACTTCGCATAGGACGCCGAATATCGGATTTGATGTTCGCAGAGGTGCCACTCGTATTCTGCCGCTATCTTGCTAACATCTCTGATGGATCTCTGACTCTCGGGACCAGCTGAGTAGCTTGACGAGTGATTGAATACTAGGCCAGCAATCTCGATCTCCTGGTCCTCGTTCTCCAATTGGAACTCCTGGACGGACCGGGCCAGAAGTGGCAGGCCGATGGTGGCCAGGAACTCTGGCTTGATCGGAACGACGATGTAGCGGCTGGCGAAGTACGCTGCGTCCGTCAGGAAGGACTCGGTTGGTGCGCAGTCAATGATGACCAAGTCGTACTCTTCGCGTACCTGCGCTAGCGCCTTGGCCAGACGCCGCTCCTTGCCGGCAGGGTTCCTCAGGGTCCGCGAGAGCTCTAGCCGGCTGGGTATTAGATCCAGAGAGTTCTTCCGCCGATAACCGACCTTCTTGACCAATACGTCATTGATGTCGAGCAGGCGCGACGAGCCGGTGCTGAGATCAGTCGGCACATAAGCGTCGAAGATCTGAACCACTGTCGGCTTGGCTTCCGCCAGATAGTTGGCATAGGCCTTGGTCCCCATCAGGGCCTGGCTCAAGTTGGACTGCGGATCCAGGTCAACAGCAAGGGTTCGCAGATCCATCTGGCACGCTGTGTGAGCCAGCTGCATCGCCAATGTCGTTTTCCCAACACCGCCCTTCATGTTGATCATGCTCATCACCGTGGCCATTCTTTGCGCTCCTTCCTCGCTTGTTTGCGCTGCCACACCGTCCGCGTCCATCCAGCTAGCCATGGCACGTGTGTATTCCCGCTCGGTGTCGCGTGTCATAGTGGAAATTCGAGCCTCCTTGGCAAACCTCAGCAGCTGAGCTGGGTTCCCTTCGAGCACTCGAGCTATTTGACAGGTCAACTCGGGCGTGGGTATCTCGCCTTGGACCTCAAGCTTCGCAATGTACGCTGGGCTCTTGCGGAGCGCCGATGCCAGGTCGCGAACCGTGAGACCGCGCTCACTTCTGAGTCGCTTCACCTCTCTGCCAAATGGCGTGACCCTCATGTTCACTATATTAAGTGAACATGAGGATCTGCGTCAAGGGCTGCCGGTGATTCCAGGCAGAGGCGTCAACTTTAGGAGAAGAGTGTTCGAGAACGAATCTTTCCGCGTATGCGTTCAGATTCGGACTATTAGCGGGAAGGCGGAGGGGCTTCACGCCTGAATCTCTCAACAGCCCACGTACCGCCTCGGTGAATAGCGGGTCCCGGTCGTGGATGAGGTACCGCTTGCCAAGGAGGAAACCATCCCACATGTCAGTGAGGTTTCTTGCCACCTGCTTCATCCACTCCCCGTTTGGGTCCGACGTTATCCCACCGATGCATACGCAGCGAGTGGCGATATCGATGACAAACAGGACATGGTAGCGGACGAGCCCGAACGGGTTCACCACCTCGACGGTGAACAGGTCTGTCGCAGCGATAGCGCCCCAATGAGCCTTGATGAAGGTGCTCCACGACATGCTCTTGCCCCGCTCCGGGGCAGGCGCGATACCGTGCTCGGCGAGGATCCTCTTGATGGTGTTGCGTCCGAGTTCATGTCCGAGGTTCTTGAGTACGCCCCGCAGGCGCGTATATCCCCACGTCGGGTTCTCCCGCGCCATGCGTACAATGAGCTCACGGATGTCCTTCGCCGTGGGAGGTCGGCCTGGGCTCCGGTTCTTGCTGCCATCGTACTTGGCTGCGATGAGGCAGCGGTACCAGCGTAGAAGCGTAGCGGGTGTGGCAACCGACGCAATCTGGGCCAGCGCCTCGCGGCCCAAGGCCTGGGCCTTGACGGCGAGCCTACGCCGGTCGTCGTCCGAGAGACTGAGACGCTTGCCCCGAAGCCCGGCTCGGAGCACACGGTTCTCCTCTCGCAGGTAGTCGATCACATCCTGCTGCTGGCGGTTGACCCAGCCAGCCAGAACGAGCAGTAGGAATTGCACGTGGTACGTCATGATGGAACTGAAGATAACACCCTCGGGCCAGACGATTGTAGAGCCCACGGCCCTTGGCCCGGTCGCAAAACACAGACGCTAAGCTGCTGATTTATCGGCTATTTCAAGAGGGCCGAGTTTTGGCACAGGACGGGGTGCCGCTCTACGAAGGAAAGATGGTGCAGGCGTTTGATCATCGCGCAGCCCGCGTCGTCGTCAATCCCGAGAACCAGCATCGGCCCGCACAGCCCGTACCGGCCACCCCGGAGCAGCATCAGAATGCAGATTGGCTGCCAGATCCGCAGTTTTGGGTGCCAGCATTGGAATGCGGTTGGCCGCCGGGAAAAGCTTGGGTTCTTGGCTTCAAGGAAATCACAGCGCCCACTAACGTCAGGACGTTCATCGCGGCGCTTTTGCCAACAGTTGGATTTGGAAACAAAGTACCGGTCCTCAAACCGCAAACGGTGGACCGCAATGAATGGTTGCTGGTGGCCAACTTTAACGCAACGGTCTTCGACTTCGCCGCACGCCAGAAAGTTCAAGGCCAGACCTTGAATCTTTTTATCGTAGAGCAACTCCCCGTCGTTCCGCCCGCCCGCTATGAGACCGTCAGCTTCGGCCCCAAGATGGCCGGCGAGATCGTTCGCGACGCGGTGCTGGAACTCACTTATACCGCCCACGACATGGCGCCCTTCGCCCGCGATATGGGTTATGTCGATGAGGCGGATGAGGTAAAGCCACCCTTTACCTGGAACGAAGAGCGCCGTCTGATCCTACGTTCCAGACTCGACGCCGTGTTCTTCCACCTCTACGGGGTCACCAATCGCGACGATGTGCGCCACGTCTTCTCCACATTTCCTATCGTCGAGCGCCAAGAGATCGACGCCTACGGAAGCTATCGCTCTCGCGACCTCTGCCTCGCCTATATGAGCGCGTTGGCGGCAGGGGACCCGGACACGGAGGTCGTTCTGTGAGAGAATCGCGGCCACACGCCTGCGGTTGTGACCCGCAAGAAAGAAGCTCGGTCAGAAGCAGCCGACCATGGTAGGTCTAAAATGCGCAATCAACGCTGGGTAGACTTTTTGCGGAGCACAGACCTTTGGGAAGCTGCAAACTGCTGACCCCCTGGGCGTTCGAGTATTTTGAACAGACGGGCACAGCCAGAAGTAGCTCTCACCCAGGGCAATGTTCCGGAAGGCGTCGTCGCCTCATGACTGCGCCCTATGGACTCGACACGCGAGCCTCCAGGGCGGTTTCTGTATCTGGGTCATAGTCGCACCAATAGCTCTTCCGCATCCATGCTCCGAAGCCATTCTGGAACTTTATTTGTGACCCGTGGTACGCGAGGATTCCCTCCTTGCGATCCTTCCACGCGAATTGGTCGAACTTGGCTTCCAACCAGCCATCCGTCCACTCGTAGTCGTACAGGGCCAAGCTCTCAACCGCTAGCTGGCACGGTCGTGTTGCTCGCAAGTTGTGCTTGTCGCCCCAACATTGCAGGTCAGTACGGCAGGCTGCGTCATCAGTTTGTGCTTGTTCCTTCGGTGTGAGCTCGCCTCTGCCTCTTAATCCGTAGGGCAACTCAATGCTTTCTGATGGTCTGGTATTGTCAAAAAACCCACGCACCATTGACCGTAGCGAATCCACGTCGGTGTTACGCTGACGAGCCAAGAATTTGTAGAGACGGCCGTCATCAGGTAATCCGTCAGCATCCTTGAAACGGTCTTCGTGTTTTTCCCAATCTTTCCCTACGGCGATTTGCTCAGGCGTCAATACGCCTAGAGGCACTCTCGCATCGGTCCACATCTCACCTGTGCAGTCCTTTCCACTCACGCCACATCCGTCCGGGGCGTAATTGATCATCGTCATCGCGCCAGTGGCAGTTTCGAATGGCAAAAGCCATGCAGCAATGAACTGAGAATGTTCTTTTCTCTGGACTTCGATAGCAGCCTGCATGAGTGTAGCGATCTGCGACTCCGGCGTTGAAGCTTTCTGAGACACGATACGTAGCCTACGACGGTTGCGCCCACCGCTACTTATGTCCTCATCCTTGACCACTGTATACGGCTTAGCAATCCACGCGTTAGCCGGTTTAGGCTTCGGAGTCGCTGCCTGCGGCGTCGGTGGCGGAGTGCTCATCGGCTTCGCCATCTCGGCTTGTGCTTTCCTTTGTTCCAGTTCATTCTCAGTTGCGCACACACCCATGCACATTCCCATTCCGAGTAGTGACACGATCAAAAGACAACCCAAAAATCCCTGCATGTCTCTGTTCCCCTGTTCGCTTTCCAGGTCCGGAATTGGAGCCGGGCCGTTGCGAATACCTCAACGGGAAGAGGAACCCCCCGCCTGTTCACCTGGCCTGGGGAGCTACCCCGAGCCGTGCATAAGGTTATTGTATTCAGCGGGTAACCCGACAAAGCGGGGATTCCCGTTGGATATTCGCAGAGGGGATTATTCGGTGCTAGGGGCCTAGAAGTCAACTGGAAACCGCGTCCTGTGCCAAAACTCGGCCCAGCCGGCATCGACGAAAGAACTGCGCCTCTCGAAATCAGGAGAAACTCTAGCACACGAACAGGTTACGCGGCGGCCACCAACACTTGACTGCGGAAGCACCTTCGAGCGCGCAGCCGGACGGTAAGGTCAGGGCAAGGGCAACAACTCCCTCGAATCCTTCACCATCATCACGACGACGGCGTCCTCTGCCAAAACTCGGCCCTTTTGAAATGGGGATTATAACTAAGGGTTGACAAGCTAGGCTCGATCCTGTAGACTCCCCTCATCGGATGGAGAAGGAAATGACCGACACAGCACCAGGCAAGGCTCACCGCGAAGGACTCAGTTTGATGCAACTGACCGAGATGTTCCCGACGGAAGATTCAGCGCGGGAGTGGTTTGAGGCTCGGATCTGGCCGAACGGTGAGCGCTGCTGCGGCCACTGCGGAAGCCTCAGAACCCGCAAGGCTTCCCACGCCAAGATGCCTTATTGGTGCTCGGACTGCCGCTCATACTTCTCCGTCAGGACCGGCACGGCCCTAGAGAGCTCCAAGCTCCCCTTCCGTAAGTGGGCTTTCGCGATCTACCTCGAAATAACAAGCCTCAAGAGCGTCTCGAGCATGAAGCTACACCGCGACCTCGATATCAGCCAGAAGGCGGCCTGGTTCATGCTCCACCGCCTCCGCGAGACGTGGGTCGGACCTGGAGGCAACTCGTTCGGTGGCCCCGTCGAAGTGGACGAGACCTACTTCGGCGGCAAAGAGAAGAACAAGCACGCGAAGAAGAAGCTGAAGGCCGGCCGCGGCGCCGTCGGCAAAACGGCTGTCGTAGGCGCTAAGGACCGCAAGACGAACCGCGTGAGCGCGAAGGTGATCAAGAATACAGGCCAGCTCACCCTACGAAGCTTCATCGCCGAAAACGTCGAGCCCGGCGCCAAGGTCTACACCGACGACCACGGCGGCTACTTCGGGCTACCGAATCACGAGACGGTCCGTCACTCAGTCGCCGAGTACGTCAACGGCAAGGCCCACACGAACGGCATCGAGTCCTTCTGGGCTACGCTGAAGCGCGCTCACAAGGGAGTTTTCCACAAGCTCAGCCCCAAGCACCTACAACGTTACGTCAACTCGTTCGCCGGCAAGCACAACGTCAGGGACGAGGACACTCTGGCTCAGATGGTTGTCGTGGCGGCTGGTCTGGTTGGCAAGCGTCTGATGTATCGGGATCTGATTGCTCAGAACGGGCTTTCATCCGGCGCGCGGTCGTGGCTGTAGGAGGGCCAGGGCAAGGTCCTCCGGCGTCGCGTCTCCGTAGTCTGGTCGCTTCATCTTTCTCCTACCTAGACCGGCTAGGACCCGGGGGCAGTCGGTTTCTGACGATGGTCAGTCAACCATATCGGAATGATAGAAAAGGTGGATGTATATATCGAATTTCCTGGAAATTTGGTTAACTTGCCGCCTCGCAACCCATTGAGGCAAGGTTATAACCAGTACCACTCCGTCATCGTTCTCCAGGCGTGTGAGGGTTTTCTTCCCATCGAAATCAGACACGGACACACCGCTAGACTCCAAGACCTTGACAACTTCAGTTCTAGGAAGTTCACCACCGTTGATCATGCTGCCGATACTGCATCACGCTGCAAATACTGAATCATCTGAAACGGCAAGGATTTAATCTGATGGATGGATGCTTGACTGTAAAGGTGCGGGAGCACTTCCGGATCATAAATCTCTTGCCAAACCTCAGGTGGTGCTACGGTGAGAACGGGTCGTATTGTTCCGTGTCTTTCGATATTCGCATGGATCGTAGCCGTAAGACCACTCTCAAAAGCCTCCTTCACCTCTTCGATGGAGTTGCCTTGAGCCACATAATCAATTTCTAACCCCTGAGCACACCAATACATGCCATCCTGGACAAGGAAAACACGGAGATTTCCAATTCCAACGACATGATCTTCATCACTCTTCAAGTGGACTGCTGTCGTTTCACTCATAGGATCCTCCCTGAAACCAATTTGACTTAGAGCGTTTGCGCTCTTGACTTATGGTTTCCTCCTAGGTTTTGACTGTATTTTTCAAATTTTCAGCAAAAACTAGCTTTTATTAAGAATATCACAACCTATATGTACCATAAGTGCCAAAAGTATACGAAAGTAACTTTATGTCACTTTTCCTTTCTCGTTTCTGATACCCTCCCTCCGTCCCGAACAAGTAGCGTTTTGTGGGTACGTCAGCGTTCGTCGGCCCTACTGCACTCCGTGCTTTGTCAACCCTTCGCCATAATTCCCTTTGAAATAGACCACAAATCAGCAGCTTAGACGCCCTTGGAATCCGCGCAGAATCGAGGGCATTTCGCGCCGCCGGGCGGGCTTCCGACCCCTGGGCTGCGGGTGGCGAGCGACAGCGTGAGGTCAAAATACTCATGCGGCTTCCCGATGGTAGAAACGTAGCAACCCACCAAGCCGTTCACGGGAGCGCACCTTGCGCTCGGACTGAGGTAACTGGTCGCTGGCTGGGAACAGCAGCAGATTCTAGCTCGAAATCATAAGGCGAAAGAGAACGGAAATCATCGTCGGCCATAGCGCACTTCAGAGAGTCACGCGTCCTGTGCTTGTCAAACGGATAATCGGCGACTCGGGCGAGGGGTTTTGGTTGTGCACTGCTGACTCAGTCGACCTCGATCCTCGAATCGGCGTAGAGGCCGTTCGGGTCATTGAGCTGGAGAAAGGCGACCGCCTCACGCTCCATCCGGCGCACCAGCTCCCCCGTCGAGGACGAGGGCGCGGAAGCATCGGAGCCCGCCAGACCTGCTACCCAGGTCAAGAACCTGCTGGTGATCCGCTCCTCGAAGCTCAACTCCTTCTCGATGTAGCTGACCTCGTAGTCGGTGCCGAGCATCCTCTCCGCTCCACACTCGACCGCGGGCGATTCGATCGACTTCCTCGGTCGAGAGACCGCGTGCCTTGGCCACTATAGTGATGAAATCTTCGTAGCCCTGGTCGGTCATCCGCTGGATCACCGGGCCGACCTCTTCCGCCAGCTCGCGGTCGAGCCGCAGTGCGCCGGCCAAAGGCGTGGTCGTTTGGTCAAGAAATTCGTCCGTCACTTCGATCGCGTGGCACGACCCGAATACGGGTTGACACGGCCGTGTTACACGAATTACTCCGGCTCAACAAGGCTACGTGTGATCGCCGACCAATACAGGAATAGGCCGACGATACTGAGACTGCCGAAAATGAACACCGCTTCAAGGCGCCCAGACAGACCCCAAAACCAGAATGAGTCCTCGGTGCCTTCCAGGTATCGGACCAGATTATCGGCAAACGCCGCGAAGAAGAGCATCGAGCTCCAGTAGAGCGGGCCGTGATGCTGACCGAGTGGGTTGACTTCGTCCCGGGAGGGTCTTTCCCTGGCCTCAGCAAAGGACAGATAGCCAAAGCCCGTGACTATGTAAGCGATATTGAAGCCGACAAAGATCAAGATGGGTAGTGATACTCGCCACCACGACCAGTCGCTGAAAACGGCCAGCTTAAGGAGTGCCACGATCAAAGTGAGGGCGCCGAAGACAAAGAACCCGGTGGTCTGAATTTCCTTCTCGCCGGCCGTGGCTCCAGTTTTCATGCCGCCTCTCGGTGGTAGTATCTCAGCAGCCCACCGAGCCTTTCCCGACAAAGGATTGGCCCTTCGCGGGGGCCGCTGCTTTCTACAGACGGAAAGAGAATGACGTTTTCCTTGCCTTGATGGTTCCTCTCTCCATGATAATGAGCGAGATAGGAAGCCAGACACCGTCTGAATGCTGGCTCGCCGAACAAGATCAGCTTCGATAGACATTCTTCCTTCACAGACTTCACCCAGCGCTCCGCGAAGGAGTTCAAATTCGGGCTTCTCGCAGGCAGTTTGACGGTCTTGATACCCACCTCTTCGAGTGTCCGCTGAAACGACGCGCAGAATTTCGAGTCGCGATCGTGGATCAAGTAGCGGGTCGAGCAAAGAAAGCCGACATCCGCCATGGTCACATTCCGGGCCACTTGGGTCATCCACCTTTCGTCTGGATAGGGTGTGATACCGGCAATATGAACGCGTCGCGTAGCCAGGTGTATGAAGAATAAAACGTAGTAGGTGACCAGCCCGGACTTCGTCCACACCTCCGCGGTGAAGAAATCCGTTGCCGCAAGGACGTCCATGTGCGAGCGGATGAATTCGTTCCACGTCGTTGTCTTTTCTCGCTCCGGCGCGGGCGGTATACTGTGGCGCTTCAGTATGTTGCCGACGGTTTGGTCGCTCGCTCGATACCCGAGGTTCGCCATGGCCCCGGCAATGCGATCATAGCCCCACGATCGGTTCTCTCTCGCGAAGCGGATAATCAGCTGTTCGATCTTTTCGTCGATTCGTGGTCGCCCCGGATACGTCCGGTTCTTGGAACCGGCGAACTTCCTTGCGATGAGCTTGCGGTGCCACCCGAGAATCGTATCGGGCCTGACGATACTCGCCACCTCTTCGAGCGCGCGCTTGCCGAGCTGTTTTCCGATCTCCGCCAAGGTTCTCCGCTCACCATCGGTCAGGCGCAAACGGCCTTGCAGCTGATCTCGAAGAATACGATTCTCGGTAACGAGGTACTCGTTGCGCAGGAGCAGTTCTCGGTCGACCGATCCCGTCCTGTGCCAAAACTCGGCCCTCTTGAAATAGCCGATAAATCAGCAGCTTAGCGTCTGTGTTTTGCGACGGTGCCAAGGGCTGTGGGCTTTACAATCGTCTGGCCCGAGGGTGTTATCTTCGGATCCATCATGACGTACCATGTGCAAATCCTACTGTTGGTCAGGCAGCCGTTGTTCGATCGGGCAGCCCTGCTGCTCACACAGACCTCATGGGTGCTTCCGCCATTAAGTGTTGGTAAAATGACGCTAAGACTTTACGGTGCATTAAATTACAGCCATGGTCTTTCAAAAGGGCCGAGTTTTGGCACAGGACGGGGAACGAACCCGCCGCGTATCTGCTGTTTGTCTTTGCTCATCGAAACCCCCTACCTCACCGGGGCCATATCGAAGTGCTGAGCGTCGAGGTAAACCAGCCGGTGTGGCATTCTGGCCCTGATGGTTTCGGCCAGACGGGGAAGGATTTTGTCTTCGCGATATCGCAGGGCCATCCACATCGGGAAACTCTCGGCGAGATCCTCCTGCATCGGATAATCTCGGGCGTAGGTTGAAATGAAATCCATGTCGTCTTGTTGCGCTTGGATCCAGCCAGACGAGGAAGCATGACGGGAATCGAGCGAGGTGTGCGTGCCTTCGTGAATGAGGGCTTCTTCAAGAATGCCTTCGGCCTCCCACAGATCTGCCTGACCTGTATGAATAAGCACATTGTTGTTGCGGCCACCGAACGACTCAACTCCCTTGTGAATCCAGACTGTCTGGAAATCGGATTGTCGAAGGGCTCGCGGTAGCTGGCCGATCAACCAGCTGTACTTTTTGGCTGCTTGCCGGGCTGCGTCAGACGTCTGAAACTCAGGGTTCACCTGAATCTCCAGCCCGAATCCATCCGTAAAGGCCGCATCGAACAGAAACGCTTTGTACGTCACAAACCTGTCTTGCCTTCTATCGAACATCAAGCGATTCCCTCGTCCAGCGTACGACACCGCACGAAAGGTGGTCGGGTCCGACGCTGTCACGATGTCAGGGTCCACAAACAGGGTGCCCGGAATGACGAGAAGATCGGGGGTCGTTTGAGTCGGTGTAGGACTGGTCGGCGTAGTTGGTACACCGCCACCCCCACACCCGACGGCCACGGCCACCCACACGTAACACAGTCCCTTAATCATGACGACCTCCCTTTGCCTTGGTGCACAACTCCGATAGAGGCCGAGAGCTCGCTTGGCCCCGACTCCCATCATCCGATCATCTCGCTATCAGGCATCCCGAGCGCCGTCATGGTGTTGAGAATCTTGCACCCGATCCTTGCCTCGACTCTCTGTGCCGCCAACTCTCTCGCTCGCATTGCTGAGCCCACGATAGCCTTGTAGCGATGGAACGTTGTCTCGACTTTGCTCCGTTTGCTGTAGCCCGATTCTGTGTGCCACTTTCGTTTGCCGAGCCGAGCTTGTGCTGCAATGTTGCGATTGCGCTGTCGGCTGCTCGCCGGCCCCGATGCGAGCAGGGCGCCCTTGCGCGGCGGTATCAGCACCCTCGGCGAGCGATGAGCGCTGTGATTCTTGATCGCCTCATAGACGCGCCGTGATCGAGATCGTCGGTCCCACCTGCAAGGACGCGGTTACCGGTCCCACTGCTAAGCTGTTCGCTTCTTCGGCAGCGCCTCCATTGTCGATGTAATAGAACAGCACATTGATATACGAACCCAGGTCGTCCTCGGTCAGGGTGTAAGAGACTCCTCTACCGAGTTCCGTGGCTCCACCGAACCATATATAGGTTTGTCCGCCGAATATGCCGTCGGGGTCGGAGACTCCTGAGATGTCCGCCGTCAGCGTCTCGCCCACCTGTAGCGTCCCGGTTATAACGGGTTTGCCTTGGGTGTTGCCCTGTGCGGCCGAGACTGGCTGCCCCGTGAAGGACAGGACCAGCGCTAGGGCAGCAAGGGCGACCAGGGTTCGCGCGGGGCGTCTCCTGAACCGACGACGGCCCCGGCCGGCGGGCCGATGGGTGGCGCCGCGGGACAGGTCTTGCGGGTGGGAAGTGTCGCGGCGCGGCGGGCCGGCGGGCGCGGCAGAGGGTTGGGAATCAGACCGGGAGGAGGCGCCCCTTGATGCCCGAGGCGCGCTCACGGCCACACCTCCTACGCTCAGCGCTCGGCCACTGTACACCAAGCTCCAAGTCTCCGTAAAGTCAACTTGCTGTTACCGTCGAAGAGAATCACGGGCACCGTCCTCCTGAATTGCGGCGGTCACGGACTCCAACCCCCGGGGCGCGTTCCTCTCTCCCCGCAAGCCAGCCGCCACATCGACTGACGCCGGACACCCGTGCTGTACAGATGCGCGCGCCGGCCCCCACCTGTGGCTCGCCGCGGCCCCTTCCGCATTGCCCTACTCTATACACCACGCACATGACCGTCCCGCGACTCCGCAGCGACTGTTTCATGAATATTCGCCGGGAGGCGCGTTTTTACGCTACTATGATCGGCACGGGGCGAGCCGAGACCGGGGTTCGCACCGTTCCGGCGAGGGCAGGCCCTTGGACACTCCCGATGAGCTGAGACGAGAGAACGAAGCGCTGCGGGACCGCATCTCCAGGCTGAGCGCGGCCGTCCTGCGCATCAGCGCGAGCCTCGACGTCAACACCGTCCTGCACGAGGTCGTCGACAGCGCTTGCGCGCTGACCGGCGCCCGCTACGGCGTGATCACGACCGTCGACGGTGCCGGGCAGCCCCAGGAGTTCGTCACCTCCGGCCTCACGCCGGAGGAACACCGGGAGCTGGTCGACTGGGCCGACGGGCCACGGCTCTTCGCGCACTTCCGGGACCTGCCGGGTGCGGTGAGGCTGAACGACCTGCCCGCCTACGTCCGGTCGCTGGGCCTTCCCGCGGACCTGATGCGGGCGAAGACCATGGCCGGAACGCCCATGCGCCACCGCGGGGCGCATGTCGGCAGCTTCTTTCTCAACGGGAAGGAAGGCGGGCAGGAGTTCACGAGCGAGGACGAAGAAATCCTGGTGCTGTTCGCCTCACAGGCCGCGGCAGCGATCACCAACGCCCGCACGCACCGGGACGAGCAGCGGGTGCGGGCCGATCTGGAGGCCCTGGTCGACACCTCGCCGGTGGGCGTCGTGGTCTTCGATGCCCGGACCGGCAATCCAGTATCGCTCAACCGGGAGGCGAAGCGGATCGTCGGCGACCTGTGCACGCCGGACCGTTCGCCCGAGCAGTTGTTGGGCATGCTGCGGTGCCGGCGCGCCGACGGGCGGGAGGTCGCCCTCGACGAGGTCCCGCTGGCCCGGCAGTGGACCGATCCCGAGACGGTGCGCGCCGAGGAGATGGTGCTCTCGGTCTCCGACGGCCGGAGCGTCAGGACCCTAGTCAACGCCACGCCGACCCGCGCAGCGGACGGCGAGGTCGAGTCGATGGTCGTCACCCTGCAGGACTTGGCGCCGCTGGAGGAGCTGGAGCATCTGCGGGCCGAGTTCCTCAGCATGGTGAGCCACGAGCTGCGGGTCCCGCTCACCTCCATCAAGGGCTCGACGGCCGCCGCGCTGGGCGCCTCGCCGCCCGACCCGGCCGAGACGCGCCAGTTCTTCCGGATCATCGACGAGCAGGCCGACCACATGCGCGTCCTGATCAACGACCTGCTGGACGCGGGGCGCATCGAGACGGGCACGCTGTCGGTTACCCCCGAGCCCGCCGACGTGGCCGGCCTGGTGGACCAGGCCAGGAACACGTTCCTCAGCGGCGGCGGCCGGCACACCCTCAAGATCGACCTGCCGCCGGACCTGCCGCGGGTGATGGCCGACCGCCAGCGCGTCGTCCAGGTCCTGAACAACCTGTTCTCGAACGCGGCGCGGCACGCGCCCGAGTCGTCGCCCATCCGGGTCGCGGCGGCGCGGGACGGCGTTCACGTCGCGGTCTCGGTATCCGACGAAGGCCGGGGCGTGCCGCCGGACCGGCTGCCCCTCCTGTTCCGGAAGCGCGCCGGCTTCGCCGCGGGCGATCCGGCGCGCGGGGCCGGGGGGTTCGGCCTCGGCCTGGCCATCTGCAAGGGGCTGGTGGAGGCCCATGGGGGCCGCATCTGGGCCGAGAGCGAAGGGGCGGACCTCGGCACGCGGTTCACCTTCACGATTCCAGTGGCCGACGAGGCGGGCGACGACGGGACTGCCGGCTTCGCCCGGGACCGCGACGTCTCGCCCCCGGAAGGGCGGGGACAGACGCGCATCCTCGTCCTGGACGACGACCCGCAGACGTTGCGCTACGTGCGAGACGCGCTCACGGCGGCCGGCTATTCCCCGCTTGTGACGGGCGACCCGCAGGAGCTGTCCCGCCTCCTCGAGACGAAGCAGCCCCAGTTGGTCCTGCTCGACCTGAAGCTGCCCGGGACCGACGGCATCGAGCTGATGCAGCGCGTCCCCGAGCTGGCCGACCTGCCGGTCATCTTCATCTCCGGCTACGGACGCGACGAGACGATCGCCCGGGCCTTGCAGGTTGGCGCCGCCGACTACATCGTCAAGCCCTTCTCGCCGACCGAGCTGACGGCCAGGGTGCAGGCGGTCCTGCGCCGGCACAGCGAGCCGGAGCCGTTCCGGCTCGGGGAGCTGGCCATCCACTACGAACAGCGCCGGGTGACGGTGGCCGGCCGTACGGTGCGGCTGACGGCCACCGAGTACGAGCTGCTCCGTGTGCTGTCGCTCAACCCGCGGCGGGTCCTGAGCTACGACGCGCTGCTGCGCCAAGTGTGGGGCGGGCGGGAAGCCGGCGACGTGAAGCTGGTGCGCGCCTACGTGAAGAAGCTCCGCCGCAAGCTGGGCGACGACGCGGCGCGGCCGGCCTACATCGTGACCGAGCGCCAGGTCGGCTACCGCATGGCCCGGCCGGACGACTGACGACCCTTGATTTGCCGCGCCAGCTTGTGATTGGGACGATGACCTCCTGTCACAGCCCGAATCACATCCCGCCCGCCGGGTCGTCGCACCGGAACGCCCCGCGTTCGGCGCACCGGTCGCGTCTGGAACGGGCGCGGCGGCGACGCGGGGGATCTTCGCCTTGAGATCGCGCATCGGCTCGCTCTCGGCAACGGGCTGTGTCACCGCGCGCCGCCCGGCAGCGGTCCGTCCGGACGACGGCCGGCAGGCAATACGACGACGAGCGACGACGAGCACGCGCGGACAGGGCGCGCGAAGCGAAGGGGCGGAGCGACTTGGCACGGGCGGTCACGTCCGTGTCCGCGCGTACGCACGCTCATAGGAGGCGACGCCGAGCCGAGCAGCTAACGCTCGTGGTAGTAGAGAGGGCCGCGGATGTTGTCGTGTCGATCATCGGTCGTCTCCCTCCGCGCCGCCGCCGGGGAGCGCCGGACGCCGCGCGGCGGTGCCGAGGCCGTACCTTTTCTGTATCCGAGATCGTTCACGGACGGCGTCCTGTACCAAAACTCGGCCCTTTTGAAATAGGCCATAAATCAGCAACTTGGTGTCTGTGTTTGCGACTGGACCAAGGGCCGTGGGCTTTACAATCGTCTTGGGCGGGCGGGTCGTCACCATGCAGATGACCACCTAGTCGAGAGCGAATATCGAAGCGTGTTCCTGAAGCTGTTTCCACGCTACGCCGGTCGAGCCCGCCGAGGGGCTACCGTCGCCGGCGACCATCTACGCGGCACGGCAGTAGTAGTTGAGAATGCCCCCAAGTCGCTCTCGCGACACGATGGGGCCAGCGTCATTCGCGCTTGCCGGCAGAGGTGTGAGGAGCTCGTTGCCGAGACCTTGGTGGTTCCGTTCTGTGTGATAGTGCACGACGTATTCGGTTACCGCTGTGCGCAGGTGTCGCTCACTGAGAGGTACGAAGCGGTCGAGACACTCTCGACGGTATTGTCAAATTGAGCTGGTGACTGACAGAATGGTCCAATGAAGACCGATGCGCCAAGCTACCACGGCTATCGATTTCCACCGGAAATCATCAGCCACGCCGTCTGGCTCTACCACCGATTCTGCGTGAGCTTTCGAAACGTCGAAGAGTTGCTCGCTCAGCGAGGCATCACGGTTTCTTACGAAGCGGTCCGACTGTGGTGCATTAAGTTCGGGCCGGAATACGCTCGGCGACTGAAGCGTCGGCAGGGTCGTCTCGGTGACACATGGCACCTGGACGAGGTCTTCATAAAGATACAAGGTGAACGCCAATACCTCTGGCGCGCGGTAGACCAAGATGGTGATGTAATCGATATCCTCGTCCAGCCTCGCCGTGATCGGAAAGCCGCCAAACGATTCTTCCGCAAGCTGTTGAAGGGGCAAGGCCGTCCGCCTTGGCAGCTGGTCACCGACAAACTGAGAAGCTACAGCGCCGCTCACCGCGAGGTCATGCCGTCCGTCGTCCACGACACTGACCAGTACAGAAACAACCTAGCCGAAGTCTCGCACGAACCGACGCGACAACGGGAACGACAGATGCGAAAGTTTAAAGCTCCTGGGCAGGCGCAACGATTCTTGACCGTGCATGGACTCGTGCAAAATCTCTTTCGCGTCGGACGGCATTTGTTGCAAGCGCATCATCATCGGGAGCTACGAGACCGCGCTTTCATCGTCTGGCAGGAGGTAACCTGTGCCGTCCGATGAGAGCAAAGGAAGTCAGCTCGACGCGATAGGTTCGCTCGCTCAACGTCAACTAATAAGAAACTCAGGGTGTAGCGTTTGGGGGCAGTGACGTCAAAACGGTGCTCCCTCAGGCGTCGTGTTGAGCCGGTGCCACCTCCAGAGACTACCGCGTTTCATTCATTCGGGGTGGCCGTCAGGCCGTGGAAAACTTGACAATACCTCGGGAGCTACGAAACCGCGCTTTCATCGTCTGGCACGAGATAACGTGTGCCGCCTGACGAGAGCAAAGGAAGTCAGGTCGACGCGATGGGTTCGCTCGATCGACGTCAACTTGACAATACCGTTGTGGCTGCTGTGGTCGGCACCGCCGGCCGCACAGGATGGCAGACGGTGAATGCCGAAATGCGCCTTTAGGGGAGCATGGTGTTGAAGCATACCCAGAAACGGTGCCTGTCCCTCGGATCCCGCGGTCAGCGTCTAGTCGCCTTCGCCGTCACGCTGTCGGCGTTGCTGTCCGGCATCGCGGCACCGCGGGTACACGCCCAGACCACCTGGGGAGTGGAGGTGTCGCCGACCACGCTGACCATTGACGAGGGAGAATCTCTCACCTACCGCCTGAGACTGACTGAGCCACCTCGCGCCGACGGATGGTGGGTCATGCTGCGCGTCAACGGCTCGGTGCGCGCCGACGGCCACTACAGAGGCATCAGTTGGGTGCCGTCGGTCGGCTGGGAGTTCAATCGGGACAACTGGGACACTTGGCGGGAGGTCAGGGTAACGGCGCTTCAGGATGAAGACGGATTGGATGGGTCGGTGACCTTCACCCACGACGTTTGGGACGAGAATACCGATTGCCCGGTGAAGGGTGAGAGCCCGGTGGCGGTACGGGTAATCGACGACGATGACCGGGGCGGCAGCCTGCCCACCCTGTCCATCGCGGACGCGGCGGTGTCCGAAGGGGGCACGGCCCAGTTCGAGGTGACGGTGAGACCGGCTAGCGAGCAGACGGTGACGGTGAACTTCGAGACGGCGGACGGGACGGCCAAGGCGGACTCGGACTACACGGAGACATCGGGGACGCTGACCTTCACAGCGGGGCAAACAACGAAGACGCTCTCGGTGTCGACCGTGGACGACGACGCCCAGGAGTCGGACGAACGCTTCACGGTGACCCTGCGCAACCCGGACGGGGCCACGCTGGACGACCACACCGGGGAGGGGACGATCAGGGACAACGACGACGACGGCGGTGGCGGTAGAACTCCAGAGCTGTCGATCGGGGACGCGGCGGTGCAAGAGGGGGGAACGGCCGAGTTCGAGGTGACGTTGAGACCGGCCAGCGAGCAGATGGTGACGGTGCGCTACCAGACGAAGAACGGGACCGCGCTGGCGGGCTCGGACTACACGGAGACATCGGGGACGCTAACTTTCACAGCGGGGCAAACAACGAAGACGATCTCGGTGTCGACCGTGGACGACGACGCCCAGGAGTCGGATGAACGCTTCACGGTGACCCTGCGCAACCCGGACGGGGCCACGCTGGACGACCACACCGGGGAGGGGACGATCAGGGACAACGACGACGGCGGTGGCGGCAGAACTCCAGAGCTGTCGATCGGGGACGCGGCGGTGCAAGAGGGGAGAACGGCCGAGTTCGAGGTGACGTTGAGACCGGCCAGCGAGCAGATGGTGACGGTGCGCTACCAGACGAAGAACGGGACCGCGCTGGCGGGCTCGGACTACACGGAGACATCGGGGACGCTAACTTTCACAGCGGGGCAAACAACGAAGACGATCTCGGTGTCGACCGTGGACGACGACGCCCAGGAGTCGAACGAACGCTTCACGGTGACCCTGCGCAACCCGGATGGGGCCACGCTGGACGACCACACCGGGGAGGGGACGATCAGGGACAACGACGGCGGCGGAGGCGGTAGCCTCCCGACCCTGTCCATCGGCGACGCCGCGCCGGTGCCCGAAGGGGGCACGGCCACGTTCCGGGTGACGTTGAGCGCGGCGAGCGAGAACGTGGTGACCGTATCATACAAGACGAAGGACGGGACGGCGGTTGAAGGCTCGGACTACACGATGACCGGGGGAACGTTCCGTTTCGAGCCGGGGGAGACAACGAAGACACTCCGGGTACCGACCGTGAACGACGACACGCCGGAGGAGACCGAAGTCTTCACCGTGGAGTTGAGCGCCCCGTCGGGGGCGACGGTGGCCGACGGAACCGGGACGGGGACGATCACAGACGACGGCGGCGGGGGCGGTAGCCTCCCGACCCTGTCCATCGGCGACGCCGCGCCGGTGCCCGAAGGGGGTACGGCCACGTTCCGGGTGACGTTGAGCGCGGCGAGCGAGAACGTGGTGACCGTATCATACAAGACGAAGGACGGGACGGCGGCTGAAGGCTCGGACTACACGATGACCGGGGGAACGCTCCGTTTCGAGCCGGGGGAGACAACGAAGACACTCCGGGTACCGACCGTGAACGACGACACGCCGGAGGAGACCGAAGTCTTCACCGTGGAGTTGAGCGCCCCGTCGGGGGCGACGGTGGCCGACGGAACCGGGACGGGGACGATCACAGACGAAGACGGCGGGAGCCGCAGCCTCCCGACCCTGTCCATCGGCGACGCCGCGCCGGTGCCCGAAGGGGGCACGGCCACGTTCCGGGTGACGTTGAGCGCGGCGAGCGAGAACGTGGTGACCGTATCATACAAGACGAAGGACGGGACGGCGGTTGAAGGCTCGGACTACACGATGACCGGGGGAACGCTCCGTTTCGAGCCGGGGGAGACAACGAAGACACTCCGGGTACCGACCGTGAACGACGACACGCCGGAGGAGACCGAAGTCTTCACCGTGGAGCTGAGCGCCCCGTCGTGGGCGACGTTGGCGGACGACACAGGAGTGGGAACGATCACCGACGACATGGAGCGCCGCATCGGGCTGGTTAACCAGACCGTCCTTCCGGAGATAGGGCGGGCGCTGGCTTTCAGCGCTGTCAAGTGTCGCATCGATCAGGCGTTCTCGGACGCCGCCCAGGGCAGGGCGGAGGAGCCGGTTGGCCGTCTGTCGCTATCTCTCGCGCCGACCTCCGACGGGTGGGCCGCGGCGGGCACCGAACCGCTGACCCTGAAGCAGGCGCTCGGCGATTCGTCGTTCCTGATGCCGTCGAAGGAGGAAGAGGGCGGCGCGGGGCGTTTCGCGGCGTGGGGCTGCGGCGACTACCGCAACCTGGCGGGCGGCGGCGAGGACGGCGTGGTCGCTTGGAACGGCGAGGTGTTCAGCGTGCACCTCGGGACCGATGTGCGGCTTGGTTCCAACGTGCTGGCGGGGCTGTCCGTATCCTGGTCGAGGGGTTCGTTCGACTACTACGCGGGCGGCAGAGACGCCGGGGGCGGCGCGCACGAGCTGCAGCTGACGGGCGTCCATCCCTACCTGGGCTGGTCGGTGTCGCCCGACCTGGACGTGTGGGGAACGGTCGGTCACTCCTGGGGAGAAATCCGGATCGTGGACGACCTCGCCGGGGATTCCCGGACGAGCGAGGCGATGCTGGACTCTGGAGCGGTAGGCGTCAGCGGTCGGCTCCTGGCGCGCGGGACGACGAGTCTGAAGCTGAAGGGCGAGGGGGCGCTGGCGCGGCTCGACGCCGCGGGCGACGGGGAGACGTTCGGGGCGGTGACGGTCGACATGCGGCGGCTGCGGCTGAGCACCGAGGCCAGTCATGAGCACGTGTTCTCCTCCGGCGGGTCGCTCACCCCGTGGGGAGAGCTGGGTGTGCGCCATGACGGCGGCGACGGAGAGACCGGCGCCGGCCTGGAAGTCGGCGGCGGCCTGCGCTACCAGAATCCGGAGGCGGGGTGGACCACCGAGGGCTACGGCCGCTGGCTGGCGGTGCATGAAGGCACGATACGGGAATGGGGCTTCGGCGCGCTGCTTCGCTTCGCTCCTGGAGCGTCCGGCCACGGCCCGTCGGTGAGCCTGATGCCGGCATGGGGCAAGACCACGAGCGGCGTGCAGCGCCTCTGGGAGCGCGGTGCCACCGACCCGACCGTGCCCAGCGCCTTGGGCACGCGCCTGGATGCGCAGTTCGGCTACGGGTTCGCGGCGTTTCGGGAGCGGGGCGTGCTGGCTCCCTTCGGAGCCGTGAGCCTGGCCGGCGAGGAAGGACGGAGCTACCGGCTGGGCGGACGGCTGGCGGTGGGCCACTCGGCCACCGTGAGCCTGGAGGCCGAACGCCGGGAGCGCACCGCCGCGCCGATGGTCTACGCGGTCATGGTGCGCGGCGACGTGCGGTTTTAGCGGTACTGTCAAGTTTTCCACGGCCTGATGGCCACCCCGAATGAATGAAACGCGGTAGTCTCTGGAGGTGGCACCGGCTCAACACGAAGCCTGAGGGAGCTCGGTTTTGACGTCACTGCCCCCAAACGCTACACCCTGAGTTTCTTATTAGTTGAGGTCTAGAGCTCGGAGCGGGCCGCTAGATAATGGGGCTCGAGCAAGTAACCTTGCTGGACAGGCTCACCCACCATGCCGATGTCACCGTTCTCGAGGGTAAGAGTTACCGCGTCCGAGAAAGCGAGCAGGAAAATGACGAGCGCAAACAAAGACGGCGACAGAAAAAAGCCCCAGCCTAAAGGACGCAACCCTCCTTCCTCACTCTACGTTCGTTCCGTTCTCGCGCTCTACTCCGCGCTGCCTCACACGCCAGCTCGCCCTCGGCCCGATGACCGATTCGTCGTCCGTCGACCCTTCCTTCGTCGTCGCCGTCAGGCAAAAACTCCTTCTCTAATCCAAAGGAGATCTCTCATGGATCACAACCATCCGCAATCCTTCGTCGGCTTCGACCCCACCATTCAGGGAATCCTCGACTACCTTGAACATCACCTCCCTGGATATCCTTTCCTCACAGCGACCGACACTCTCTTCGTCGAGGAACTTCAACGCGACTTTCCGCACCTCGACATCCTCGAGGAAATCAAAACTTTCCGTTGGTACTTCGACGACGACCTCTCCTCAAAAAAAAGAACACACCGCGCTTCGCTCAGGCGATGGATCGCTCGTTCCGAGGACTGGCGACGATAGGAGCCGTCAAACACTTCACGGGTGGATTGACGCCCCCCCTTCTTTTCCTGCCTCGCGTTCCGCGTCTTCACCACCTTCTACCTCTACTGCCGATCAGCCTGAAACGACTTCAGCTCCTGGTACTGAAACGCCACACCCATCAGGCCAAACGACCCCGACATCGGCAACTCCAACTTCCTTGCTAGCCCCCCCGACCCCATGTGTCAGAAACCCGCGCTTTTACATGATCGCTAACACTCCAAGGCCCCGTCCGAAATGCCCCCGCCGTAATACATCTCCTGCAGAAACAACAACAACAGTTCAACCTATGCCGATCCGCCCGGGTGGGTTCTCGATAATCTCCCACAGCCTCGCCATGGTCCGGTCGATCTCGTTCCTCAGTTTCTTCTTCACCGCATATTTTTTGGCGGCTTTGAATTCTTTTTGCATCTCCTCGAGTTTCGCCAGCAATTCCTGCTTTTGCGCGACCCAACGGTCGTAGACGGCCTTCTCCTCCTTCGTCAACGGACCGACGATCCGCACGGTGCCGGCTCGCAGGTCAAGCTCAATATGATCGGGATGCGGCAGGAGCGGTGGGGCATCGGTGATACCGAGCCGTTTGCGGCGCTCGAGTTCCTCTTCCCCGGCGATCTTGTAGTCCATGCAACTTTGGACGTACTTGTCGTATGTCTCCATCTCCTCTCGCTCGCTCAAGGCCAGCATCTCGGTGAAGAGCCGTTGCGGGGGAGGCTTGCCCTTGGCGGCCTCGACGGCCAGTCGGCGGATGATAGCCTGCGCCATCGGCAGGGTGACGGTGCGGTCTCCGTCGCGGACGGTAGCGCGCCTGGCGCAAGTTGCACATCGCCGTTGCTCGCAAGACCGGCAACATTGTTGCGTCCGAACTGACGGCGTCACGAGCTCGCGACGCAACGCGAGTCCCCCCTTTGCTAACACAGATTCAAGCACCTATAGCGTCGGTGGCGGCGGACAGTGCATACGACAAGGAAGCGGTCTACGAAGCCATCGAAGCGCACAGCCCTGGACGAAGGACGCGCGTGGTGATTCCGCCGCAACGAAACGCCACGCTCAGTCAGAATTCGAATACCGCCATGCGGGAACGCGACCGCCATATTCGTGCAATCGAAAGACACGGCCGACGTGAATGGTACAAGCTCTCAGGCTGCACCGAGCGAAGCATGGTGGAGAACGCGGTCTATCGTTACAAAGCGATCATGGGGCCCGAGATGCGGGCTCGAACGTTGGCGAGGCAACGAGTTGAACACCGAATTGGGTGCGAGATACTCAACAAGATGACCGCGCTCGGCATGCCCGATACTTACTGCGCCGGGTGACTCTCCGACCGGCATAGGGAGGTCAGCGATTCGCTCCGGGCCGTGCAACAACGCCGCACGATGGCGCGGTTGCGCTCCGGGATCGTGAACGTCCGCTCCAGCGCCCGAGGGTCCACGGTGATGCGGTCGGACTGCTCGAAGAGGTAAGTTCGTTTGTACCCGTTACGTCCAGCTTGCGCGCCCGAACTCCTATGCGGCGTCGCGGTGGTAATAACTGAGCAAGCCGCCCAATCGTTTACGACATTGCACATTCCCGGCGAGACTGCCCACGCGCTCATCCGCTTCGATCAACGCGTTTTCCAACCCGTCGTGTCCAAAAATACAAACGAACTCCAGACCCACTCGCTTGGACGTTTCGGATTAGAGGTGTCTAGCTTGGTTGGCAATGGGAGCTAGAATGAGAGGTCTGCTCGTGAGCGCCTATCACCGAGCCAGTGCCGCATCGGCGGGTCTCTGTAAATTTCGAGAACGCCTCTAGGATTCGAGCTTTCGGGCTCCGTTCGTATTTTCGGACACGACGCCGTCGATGGTGACGTTGCCGCGCACTATCTCGACGAGTTCGCAGGCGAATCGGGTGTGAAAAAAGCGCCTTGGCCCTTCGAGCGTGCGGCAATGGCTCGAGACCGCTTTCTAATCGATTCCGGAATCGGCCAGTGAACCCGGCACTCCTTATCACGGATGCGCACGACGAGCTCGGCCTCTCGCGCTGAGCTTGAAAAGAGTGCTTCGCCCGACGCTGAGACCAGAGAAAAGACGACCCAAAAAACATCGTAGGCGTAGTCACGCGGCATGACGCCTGCGAGCCCCTTCAGCTTGCGCAGCTTGGGGACGCTCGTCCCTCTCGATCTCAACGGGGGAGCAGAAGTATCCTCCTCTCTTTTCGGTCGAAGCAGAGACAACCAATCCCGGGGTACGACACCCGAGCCTTCACGCGGGTCGATCTCCACCAGGATCACAGTGTCACCGGCGGCTTCGGCTTCGGCGACGAGTGCTAGAGTCTCTTCCACACTCAGCCAGTTCCTAACCTGGGCGAGCCGCGCCGTCGCTCGGATCACCTCCGGCGTCAACCATGTAGCGCGCAGTTTGTAGTCGTAGGAGTGCTCCTTGCTTAGAATGCGAGTGTCCAACCAACCTCCCACTCGACCGCTACTCCTCATCATCTTCCCGGTGTCAACGGCTTGCTTCTCCGTCCACTCGAGGTAGGCGTCCGAGGGCTGGCTGCCGTCGCCATCAGCCTGGGCTGAGCACGGTACGACATGGAACAACAAAGCTGCGACGACAGCGAAAGCCCCGAGCGTCTTGGCTTCAACCTGCATTTTCGACACGACACTACTGAGGAAGGGCCTGCCGGAGAATGGCGATCAACTCTGCCCCGCCGAAGCGGCTCTTGGAAACGGTGAAGCCGACGAACTCGTATCCCTCAATGCCGGCCTCGATCAGCTCCTTCTGCAGCGTGGACGTTTTCTTCGTCGCGAGAAGCTTGTAGGTAGAGTAAGAGGACTCTTCGTCGAGATCTTTCTCCATGATCACGACCACCTCTTGCCCTCCAAAAGCGGATTTGAACACGGTCTGGTCCACGTAGTCGAAGCCAGCATCCGCTGCTTCCTGCAGCTCTTTTTGCATCGTCGAGGTCTTCGATGTCGCCATCAGCCTGTATTGGTACCGGTTCTCCGCAGGAGCCTCCGCCGCTCTGGACATCACCACGACCACCTCCGAACCTCCGAACGAAGTCCCCCCGCCCATCACACCTTGGAAACGGTAACCGCCATCGGCAGCCTCGTTCATCTCCTTATCCATCGTCGATGTCTTGCTCGTCGCGAGCACCCTGTATTCGATACTCGAAGCTGCAGGGTCCATCTCACCGTTTGCGTACGCTTGCTGTTCATCCGGCGTGCTGGCCGACGCCGAATCGTCGCTCTGTTGCGTTCGGGCAAACGCAGAAGAGCCGAGCCCCCCCGCAAGGAAAAGGGCGCACATCATCTTCGCAACTTTCATGGAAACCTCCGACAATCCGAGAATGGAATTTCTACTTTTCACCAGAAAACCTGCGTCTCTTCGTCATCGCGTATCCCTCTCCAGTTGGTGGAACACGCCTTAAAGACCTGGCCGATTTTCCGGAGCCACCTAAGTTGATCGCATGGAAAATACTTGTTTGCCCCATGGAACTCGTTCAACTATATCCTGTTCTAATCGATTCCTGAAATATCCATCGTAGCCAAGCAATTTGAGGATTATCAGTTCCGTATACCTCATTGCCACTAGTCCCCTGTAGCAGAACAAACTAGACAAAGCAGAGCTTGCCGAAACCATTCTAAGTGCATGAATCTTATGAATCTTATGGGCTGGCGAAAAGTCTAACTTTGTATAGTAATCCAAAGATCCAGGGGACTAGCCAAGCTTCGGCGGCCAGGCCATCAATCAATTAAATCAACCCCCGGCTTAAGCCGGGGGATTGCGCGGGCGCGTCGACTGGAAGTCGACTTCATGCGCCCGCTTCATTCTCAACCCCCCGACTTCAGTCGGGGGGGTCTCGTCCCGGGTTCGAGCGCACCGCGTTGCCAAAAGCTTGTTTGATTTATGGTCTATTTCAAAAGGGCCGAGTTTTGGCACAGGACGGGGTCTTCTTTCTGGGTTACGAAGAGGCTCGTTTGCGTCGAGCCTTTGAAGACCTCCAAATGATTCGACCATCGGAGACTGCGATCGTGTTTGGCGTTCCAGCTTTCAAAGTGGGGTGGGAGATGGACGCTGTAGCGAACAACATCGCTGTCATCAGGGAACAGAACATTCGCGGCGGTCTCCACTACTGCGGAGCCGAGAACCCAGCCTCGGTGGTCGATGTCCTGGAAAATCTCGAAGCGGGTTTGGATGCGAACCAACGGATGTTTGTGGCACCAATCGGTACGAAACCCCATGGCATCGGCGTGGCGTTGTTCGCATCAGAGCGAAAAGATATCGGAATTATCTATGATCACCCGCGTAGAAAACAAGGGCGCACAACGGCGGTCGAGAATTGGCATCTATTCTCGGTGAGCGAATTTGGGCTAGCGAGGTGAAACGATACGACACTCCCAGGCGAGTCGCGATCGAACTCGCTCGGCACGCACCCCGGCGACTTGAACGAGTTCTAGACCCGGCCGTTGGATCAGGGGTTTTGCTCTCACCGCTAGTCGCCCGGCTGAATCGCCAACGCTCGCTCGTGTTCTGCATCGACAAGGACAGGGCAGCCATTTCCCGAGTTCGAGATTCGCTATCGCAGAAGCTCGTGGGGCGTCTCGTTTGTGCGGAAGCGGATTTCCTTCTATGGGCCAAAGACAACCGGAGGCGTTTCGACTGCATCGTAATGAATCCTCCGTTCGCCGCGACGAAGTCCGAACTCATTCAACTCGACCTGCCGCCGCTTTTGAGGTCGAGAGTAGGCAAGACTAAATTTATGCCGCTGGAGGCGGCGTTTGTGTGCCGTGCCGTCCAGCTTCTTCGACACGAGGGTCGACTGCTAGCAGTTCTCCCATCGTCCGTAGTCATGTCTCAAAACACTCAATGGTTAAGGAATGTTCTTGTTGAGACAGGCACCGTTCGTTTCGTTCACGAGTTGGCGCCAGGCACTTTTCCCAGCGTCGAGTCTCGAATGTATCTCGTAGTATTCGATAGAGGAAAGCGTCAGAGAATCGTCACTCTCTTCAATCATGATCTCGCTCAGCCTGAGCGACTGGAGTTGGAAATTAGCGAGACCGCGTGTATTGAACGTCTGGACTTCGGATTCCATCGTGCTCAGTCAATGCTCCAGCGTCTGCAGCGTCACACGCGTTTCGACTGGCGTTCCGTTGGCGACGTGGCTGACGTGATCAGAGGAAGAGTTAGCTCGCCGGTAGACGGGAACGAAGTTGTGCATTCGACCAACTTCGCAAGCGGTTTCTGGAGGCGACTAAACCACTCGATGATTGCGGGAGGCCGGGGACGACCTCCAGTAGTGCGGCGTGGCGACCTTCTGGTGCGACGTGTCGGGCGCGACTGCTACAGAACCTTCGGACGACCCGTAGGGCTAGAAGGAATGCCGTGCAGCGATTGCGTCATTATAATCCGTCCCAAGGTCTCGGAACTATCGGTGCCGTTGTTGTTTGCGCTTCGGGCTCTTTTTGGCGCCGCTGGACAAAGCCGCTGCTCGAACGGGGAACAGGAGCGAGTTATGTTTCCCGGGACAATCTTTCTAAGGTTTCGGTACCGACGAAGCTCAACGATCGCTTTCCAACTACTTTCGCGAGATTCGCGAGGGCTCAGAAAGAAGCGTCCGCAGCCGACGCGACGGCAGCCGTTTCCTACGCGTCAAATCGACTTTTGCGAATCGCACGTGGCGTTAGGAATGGTGGCCGTGTGGATTTGCCGCCGGACTGACGACTTGTGCGTCAGGTACGGAATGGCTTGTTTGCCCGTCCATAGGCGATCTTCTTTTTTGCGGATCACAGGTGGTCGAGTGTCACAATTCGATGATCAATACGAGGGTTGATTTCTGATATAAGCTAATCGTTAGTAATGTCAGGGAGGCAGACTCAGCCGGATGGATGCTTTTGTCGGAGGGACTCAGTACGGGCCTCGGAGTGCTGGTGGGGATCGTGGTCGGCGTCCTGTGCCAAAACTCGGCCCTTTCGAAATAGACCACAAATCAGCAGCTTAGACGCCCTTGGAATCCGCCGACCCTTGGGCTGCGTGGCGAGCTACGGGCAGTGAACTTCGCACCCGTAAGTCCCTAATTAGACTGGACTTTATCGAGCACAAGAGCGAACGTTCGGTGATGCCGCAGGATACAGGGGTTGGCCGGAACGTCGTTTTGGACGGTTTGGACTTCGCCAGCTTACGGCGGGTCTGGGAGCAGGCCTTCGGGGCTGCTCCCCCACGCTCGCTCTCTCGCGTTTTCATGCGCCGCGTTCTCTTGCACGAACGCCAGTGCCGGACCCATGGCTGGCATTCGGCCACAACCCGGCGCGCTCTGGCTGCCATGGCGAACGGGACGCCAGGCAACGCCGCCGCCGCTCCCGCAGGGTCCGTTTCTGCCGGCACCCATCTCGTCCGTGAGTGGAATGGCCGGACCTACCAGGTCGAGGTAATCGACAGCGGCTATCGGTTCGATGGCAAAACCTATCCGTCCCTCACTACCATCGCAAAGCGAATCACCGGCACCCACTGGTCTGGACCACGCTTTTTCGGTCTGACGCCCAAGCGCAAGGCCTAACATGAAGAAAATCCGCTGTGCCATCTATACGCGAAAGAGTGCGGAAGAGGGTCTCGAACAGGAGTTCAACTCCCTCGATGCGCAGCGAGAAGCCTGCGCCGCGTATGTCGCGAGCCAGAAAGCGGAGGGCTGGGTGCTGCTGCCAACCGTCTACGAGGACGCGGGGCTCTCGGGAGGAACCCTGGAGCGCCCGGGCCTGCAGCGCTTGCTCGCCGACATCGACGCAGGTCTCGTCGACCAGATCGTGGTCTACAAGGTCGACCGGCTGACCCGTTCCCTCTCCGACTTTGCGAAGCTCGTCGAGCGGCTCGAGGCGGCCGGTGCGGTTTTCGTCTCGGTGACTCAGTCCTTCAACACCGCGACCAGCATGGGACGACTGACGCTGCATATGCTGCTGTCCTTCGCACAATTCGAACGCGAGGTCACGGCCGAGCGGATCCGCGATAAGGTCGCTGCCTCCAAGCGCAAGGGACTATGGATGGGCGGCCGCGTACCGCTAGGCTATGAGAAGGACGAGCGCACGCTGCGCATCAACGAGGCTGAAGCCGAAACGGTCCGGACGCTCTATGCGCTGTACCGGAAGCACGGAACGCTCCGGCAGGTGAAGGCCGAGGCGGACCGTCTGGGACTGCGCACCAAGCAACGCTTCGCCGCGGATGGAACCCGGACAGGCGGGCTGCCGTTCCGTCGCGGACACCTCCACTGCCTGCTGACCAATCCTCTCTACGCCGGCCGCATCCGGCACCAGAGGCGTGTCTACGAGGGCCAGCATCCATCGATCATTGCTCCGGAGCTCTGGGACGCGGTCCAGGCGCAGCTGCAGGCAGGGGCTGCCAAACCAAGGAGACGCACGACGAAGGGCCGTGCAGCCAGTTCCCCACTGGCAGGCAAGCTCTTCGACGAGACCGGCGACCGGCTAACGCCGAGCCACACCAAAAAGAAAAACGGGCAACGGCTCCGCTACTACGTCTCCCGGCGTCTCATCCAGCACAGTGGCCAAAAGGACCTCTCCGGCTGGCGCCTGCCCGCCCCGATGCTGGAACAGACCGTCGTGCATCTCATCCGACAGCATGTGGATACCACGACCTTCTCGGCCTCGCTGACCCATACTCCGACGATGCAAGAGCTCGCCTCGGTGCGTCGCTTTTTAGACGGGCTGTGTTCCGTTAGTAATGATGATAGTGACCCGGCAGCCCGCCTGCTCCGTCTCATCCGGCGGGTCGACATCAGCCCCGGCTCTGTGTCTATCCTGCTCGACCGCAATGCGTTCGCTGCTTGCCTCTCTATGGGACCCGAGCGCATTCGCGAGGATGCACTCCGCATCCACGCACCGTTCCGCTTGCGTCGACGCGGCGTCGAGACCAAGCTCGTTCTGGGCAACCCCACGAAATCCGTCGACCGCACACTCCTGCGCAACATCGCCAACGCCCTCTCCTGGCTCGACCGAATCAAAGCAGGCAAAACCTATGAGCAGATTGCCACCGAAGACGCCATCCCAACGGACCGCGTGCGCAAGGCAATCCGTTATGCCTTCCTGGCTCCCGACATCGTCCGCGCCATTGTCGAAGGCCGCCAGCCCGTTGGGCTGACCTCGAGCTACCTCTTGCATCATCCGCTTCCCGACGATTGGGAGAAACAGCGAGTGCTCGTCGCAACGCTGTGAGCCTCCAGCGCCCACTCCGTGAATCGGCTCGGTTAGCAGCAAGCTGCTCTCCGACACTGGCCTCCACCAATCAGACTCAAACTGGCCCAAATTCCCTGTCATGGTTTCCAGACTCGGATAGCTCCTTGTACTGGACCGTCTGCGGAGTCATCTGCGTATTCCAGCCATCGTGAACGCCGAATCCAGAGCAAGCTGAACAGCGAATCCGGTGAAGCCGAACGCTCATCGAAGCGGTGAAGTGTTGGGTGACCTCCTTTCCACTGATTGAAAACGTGAACCTATCTTACCTGCGTGTTGTGTAGCAAGGGGCGGCAGGTCGGTGCCGGAGGGAGCGGGCGTAAGGAAAGACGCGAAGCGACCTTCCCGCTCCCGTAGGCAGCGACCTGCCGCGGCCGAACCCCGGGCGATGTGGGGCTGGTTTCGGGGGGTTGCTGGGGTATGGCCTGGCTTGAGAAGACGCTTCCTGAGGCATTCTCGCGCGTCGTTTTGGCGCCGCATCGTCTGGTACCCCGTCCTGTGCCAAAACTCGAACCTTTGATGCTTCCGCCATTAAGTGTTGGTAAGATGACGCTAAGACTTTACGCTGCATTAAATTACAGCCAAAATAGCGCTCGCGACCTTCGCCGCACGCTAAATGGAGTGTAAGCGCTTTTTTTGCAAAGGGATACGTTGTGGACCGAACATGAGTGACTCGAATAGAATTTCCTGATGAAGTTCTGTCACTAGACCTGACGTGAGGAGGTAGGACTTGTTCAAGCGCATCGCAATCTTGTTCTTTCTTGTCGCACTCGCAAAACCGGCGCTCACCCAGGAGACTCTCCTGGCGTTCGTCGGCGCCCGGATCATTCCGGTAAGCCCGGACGGAAGTGTCGACATCGAGAGCGGCGTCCTGGTCATTCATCAAGGCAAGATCGTTGCCGTCGGTCCCCTCGATTCAGTCGATATCCCGTCGGACGCGGAGCGGCACGACGTCGCGGGCTTGGTCATTATGCCGGGTCTGGTCGATACCCATAGCCATATCGCCGGACCACGGGGAGCGGACCGCAGCGCGCCGATCCAACCGGACGCGCGCGTGCTGGACTCACTCAATATGCGCGACGCGAGGGTGCAAAAGGCGCAGGCGGGCGGCATCACCACTGCCAATATCATGCCGGGCTCCGGGCATTTGATGAGCGGACAAACTCTCTACCTCAAACTTCGGGAGGGGCGCATCATCGACGACTTCTTGATTCGCAGAGAGGACGGGAGCATCGCGTCGGGAATGAAGATGGCGAACGGCACGAACTCGCGAAGGGACCCTCCGTTTCCGGGCACCAGAGCCAAGTCGGCGGCGTTGGTAAGAGAGCAGTACGTCAAGGCACAGGAGTACCGTGAAAAAATTCGTCGCGCCGACGGTGACCCGGAAAAGATGCCGCCCCGCGACCTACGCATGGAGGCTCTTGTCGAAATCCTCGAAGGAAAGCGGATAGTGCACCACCACACGCATCGTTACGACGACATTTTGACCGTCCTTAGACTCGCGGAAGAGTTCGGGTTTCGCGTCGTGCTCCAACACGCGAGCGACGCCCATAAGGTCACGGAAGAGATCGCTGCTGCCGGAGCGCCGGTATCGATCATTACCATCGACAGTCCGGGCGGAAAGATCGAGGCCAAGGACGGACAATTCTCGCAGGGTAACGGCGCAGCGCTAGAGAAAGCAGGTGCGGTGGTTGGTTTTCACACCGATGACAGCATCACCGATTCGCGGCTCTTCCTACGTTCGGCAGCACTTGCGGTGCGCGCGGGAATGAGTCGCGCCGGCGCGATCTATGGACTGACCATGGCGGGCGCACGGATGTTGGAGCTTGAGGATCGCATCGGCTCTCTCGAGCGCGGCAAGGACGCCGATTTTGTCGTTCTTTCCGGAGATCCATTGAGCGTTTACACCAAGGTCCTCCAAACATGGGTGGAAGGCGAGATGGTCTTCGATCACAGTACTCCACAGGATCGCTTGTACGCGGTGGGCGGATACGGTGCGGGTCACGATCAACCTCTGGTTTTCCAAGAGCTCTTGGACGAGGGACGATGATGCGACGAAAGAGCGTTGTTCTGGTTTCCATCCTGTCAGTCGTCCTCCTTGTCCCCTCGGTTCTAGTGGCGCAAGTCGCCGTCCGTGGGGAGACGGTTCATACCATGGCCGGCGCTCCGATCAAGGACGGCGTGGTGCTTATTCGTGAGGGCAAGATCGACCGCGTGGGCCCCGCGTCTTCGGTCAGCATCCCCGATGGCTTTCGCGTGCTTACCGCGAAGGTCGTGACCCCTGGTCTCATCGATGCTCACACCGTGGTAGGTATAGCCGGCTATCTCAATCAACCGCACGACCAGGAGCAGCTCGAGCCTTCCGCACCGATGCAGCCTGAGCTTCGGGCGATGGACGCCTACGACGCGCGCGAGCGATTAGTGGAGTGGCTTCGGGAGTTCGGGATCACCACCATCCATACTGGCCATGCTCCAGGAGCCCTAATCTCGGGCCGGACGATGATCGTAAAGACCAGAGGCGCGAACGTCGAAGAAGCCGTTCTGGTTCCCGACGCCATGGTGGCCGCGACGCTCGGTGACAGCGCCCGGGCGGAGGACCGAAAGGCACCGGGTACGCGCGCTAAGATGGTCGCCATGTTGCGAACCGAGCTCGTCAAGGCGCAAGGCTATCTCGACAAGCAGGCGAGTGACGACGAGAACAAGCCTGACCGCGACCTGAGGCTCGAAGTCTTCGCCAAGATGTTACGCCGCGAGCTCCCCATTCTCGTCACCGCGCACCGGTCTCAAGATATCTTGACCGCCATCCGCCTTGCCAAGGAGTTCGACCTCCGGCTGGTCTTGGACGGTGCCGCGGAAAGCTACTTGGTCAGCGAGCAGATCCGAGCATCCGGCTACCCGGTCATCCTGCACCCCACGATGTATCGTGCCGGCGGCGAGACCGAGAACCTCACCATGGAAGCGGCGTCGCGTTTGAAGGCCGCGAACATCCTCTTTGCCCTCCAGAGTGGATACGAGTCATACGTGCCAAAGACGCGCGTAGTCCTCTTCGAGGCAGCGGTGGCGGCAGCCAACGGGCTCTCCTTTGAGGAGGCGTTCGCCACCATCACCATCGATGCCGCTCGCCTCTTGGGGATCGACGACCGCGTGGGCTCACTGGAAGCGGGAAAAGACGGTGACGTTGCACTCTACGACGGGGACCCCTTCGAGTACACGAGCCATTGTGTGGGAACGGTGATCGAGGGGGAGGTGGTGAGCGAGGTCGTGAGGTAGCGTAGGTGCGGAAGCACCTTCCGATGCCGAACTCGGGGCCGATGGGTACTTTCGAGTGAACGAACGATTTCGGTCACTCCCCGATGACCTCCGCCCACGCGGGCGGTGCCATTGCTGTCAAGTTTTCCACGGCCTGACGGCCACCCCGAATGAATGAAACGCGGTAGTCTCTGGAGGTGGCACCGGCTCAACACGACGCCTGAGGGAGCTCGGTTTTGACGTCACTGCCCCCAAACGCTACACCCTGAGTTTCTTATTAGTTTTCCAGGGCCTGACGGCCACCCCGTCCTGTGCCAAAACTCGGCCCCTTTTAATAGACGATAAATCAGCAGCTTAGTGTCCGTGTTTTCGACCGGGCCAAGGGCCGTAAGTGCGGACGATCAGGACTTGTTCGCGGTCGAAGTGGAGGCGGGCACGACCTACCGGTTTGACCTGGAGGGAAGGGGACGTTTCGGATGAGAGGTCTTATGGTGCAAAAACTCTGCTGGTCATCTTCCGCAGCGGTAAGTGACTTCCGCTACGATTGTGCTCCGCGCAAAAAGTCGATCCGGCGTTGATTGTGCGTTTTAGACCTGACATGGTCGGCTGCTTCTGGCCGGTTTTCTTTTTTGCGGATCACATCTATTTCAAAAGGGCCGAGTTTTGGCACAGGACGCGTTTACAAGGACTGGTATCATGCGTTGATCAACTGATCAGCAACGGCCAGAATCCTGGAGGGCTAACGGAATGAATGATCAGCCGGTCGGACGCTTGGAGCGCGTCGATCTTCGAACCGTCTGGACCACCGAGGCGGGTGACTTCACCCCTTGGCTCGCCCGTCCCGAAAACCTTGAAGTGTTGGCGGAGACGCTTGGGATGGACTTGGAGTTGGAGGCGACGGAGAAGCCGGTAGGTCCCTTTCGTGCCGACATCATTTGCAGGGACGGGACTAACGCTTGGGTGCTAGTCGAGAACCAATTAGAGCGGACCAACCACAACCATCTTGGCCAATTACTGACCTACGCGGCGGGCCTTCAAGCCGTCACCATTGTTTGGATCGCTGCGCCTTTCACGGATGAACACCGTGCCACTCTCGACTGGCTGAACAAGATCACGGATGAGAGTTTCCGGTTTTTCGGGTTGGAGGTTGAACTGTGGCGCATCGGAAATTCCCTTGCCGCACCAAAGTTTAATGTCGTATCAAAGCCGAATGACTGGTCGCTGTCAGTCGCGAAGGCCGCTCGCGTGATCGATGATGATGCCGACCTATCGGAAACGAGGAAAAAGCAGAAAGCCTACTGGACCGCTTTTTTGAACCAAGTTCTCGGCATGGACAGCTGGCCTTTCGATAAAAACCGCAAGCCGGCAACGCGAGCATGGTTGACATTCCCCATAGGACGCACCGGCTTTAATTTGGCTGCGGTCATGATACTTCCGAAAAACCGAATCCGGGTGGAATTGTATCTCCGAGGAGACAACGCTAAGGCGTTTTTCGGCCTTCTGAGAGAGCAGAAAGACGCAATTGAGCAAGAGCTACAGTACCCCTTGGGATGGGAAGAGTTACCGGCTCGCCAAGACAGCCGGATAGCGTATTACCAAGATACCGTGAACCTGGAGGACTGCTCGGACTGGCCACAGCAACATGAATGGCTCGCCAAACGGCTGAAAGAGTTTCACGGTGTCTTTGCTCAACGTGTTAAGGAACTGGACGCCGACGATTGGAGACAATAGCGTCCCCAGTGTGCTTGGTCGCTGTAATGATGTAGGAAAAAACCAAAGCGGTCGAAGCAACCGCGAGACGAGCGGCGGCCTCTTCCCGGTGGCCGACGCGGCGAAGGGCGCATCAGGATGATGGTGATGAGACCAGTCAACCAGAGGATCTTCGCCGACCAGAGGCCGGATAGTCCCATCAGTAGCGCTAGCCAAAAGGCGTCGAGAAGTTTCGCGGTAGGGACCGCCCTTACGGGCGGCCTGTCCTACATCATTATTGATCCAGCGGGAATGGTACCGCTGGTGGCCCTACGACGAACGAAGAAACCCGGGTCGGCGCGCGCGGGCACTTGCCGAGATCACGCGATCAATGGGCCGCGGAGCTGGACAACGCAATCGCGAGGGACCCCAGCAATCGACGCGCAGCGACTAAACTGGCTCAGGCGGCGTCGCGCCATTCGTAGCGGTGGTGGAGCCCACCCACTCGCGGCAACGCGACGACTTTTGCGGTCGGTGATGGTCGGGGCGTGACGGGTCTTGAGTTCGGGGTGTCTTTGTCGAGACCCAAGTGGCAACGGTCCTCGTGGTAGTAGCTGATGTACAAGCGCATGAGCCGGACGAGATGCCGCTCACTGAGGACAACTACATGCTCTAACATCTCGCGGCGGCAGTTTCCGATCCAGCGTTCGGCGGTACCGTTTTGCCAAGGGCTGCGATAAGAAATGCGAACAGGCTTTGTGCCCATGGCCCTGATGAACTCCACCACTGCAGGGCTGAAAATCGCGTCGCGGTCAAAGACCAAGTATCGTGGTGCCGTATCGTATGGGAACGCCTCGCGCAGTTGTTGAATCACCCACGCTGACGTGGGGTTGTACGTCGCGTTGAAGTACAAGATATGGCGACGGCCGTGCTCGATGACGAAGAAGCCGTACAGCAGCCGTAGCGACGCCGTCGGTGCGGCGAACAGATCCATCGCGGCAATGTCGTCCTTGTGGTTCCGCAAGAACGCAATCCATCGCTTCACTTCGTCGGGTTCGGCTCGGCCGCGCGGCATGTATCGCGACACCGTCATCTCGCTGACAACGAATCCGAGCTTCGTCAGCTCAGCGTGGATACGAGGTGCACCCCAGCCGTCTTGGGCCATCGTGCGGACGAGACGACGAATCTCGGCATCAATCCGAGGTCGACCTGGATAGCGCGGACGGGAGATCCGAGCCCAGTATCGACGGAACCGATCTCGATTCCACCGGGCGACCGTGTCGGCGTTCACGATAACGAGCCGGCTCGCCCACGCTGGCCACGAGCTTCGGAGCGCAACCCAGAATGCTCGGTCCGTGTCCTCGAGCGGTGGCCGGGGGCGCTCCTTCTTCAACGCCGTAACTTGCTCGTCTGGTCAATAAACTCAAACGCGCTCCCGTAGGCCAGTTTGAGAGGGCTTGGCCTCGGCCTGTTAGACCGGTTGAATCACAGGTCGTGGTCAGGTACTTATTCTAGTTCTCCGGGGAGACACAATGGACTGGAAGACCATGCTGGCGTACATCACGGGATCGGTCGACCGAGAACTGCTCCTGCGCAACGAGTACCTCGTTACCGAGAATCGTATTCTTCGAGATCAGCTGCAAGGCCGTTTGCGCCTGACCGATGGTGAGCGGAGAACCTTGGCGGAGATCGGAAAACAGCTCGGCAAGCGCGCGCTCGAAGAGGTGGCGAGTATCGTCAGGCCCGATACGATTCTCGGGTGGCACCGCAAGCTCATCGCAAGGAAGTTCGCCGGTTCCAAGAACCGGACGTATCCGGGGCGACCACGAATCGACGAAAAGATCGAACAGCTGATTATCCGCTTCGCGAGAGAGAACCGATCGTGGGGCTATGATCGCATTGCCGGGGCCATGGCGAACCTCGGGTATCGAGCGAGCGACCAAACCGTCGGCAACATATTGAAGCGCCACAGTATACCGCCCGCGCCGGAGCGAGAAAAGACAACGACGTGGAACGAGTTCATCCGCTCGCACATGGACGTCCTTGCGGCAACGGATTTCTTCACCGCGGAGGTGTGGACGAAGTCCGGGCTGGTCACCTACTACGTTTTATTCTTCATACACCTGGCTACGCGACGCGTTCATATTGCCGGTATCACACCCTATCCAGACGAAAGGTGGATGACCCAAGTGGCCCGGAATGTGACCATGGCGGATGTCGGCTTTCTTTGCTCGACCCGCTACTTGATCCACGATCGCGACTCGAAATTCTGCGCGTCGTTTCAGCGGACACTCGAAGAGGTGGGTATCAAGACCGTCAAACTGCCTGCGAGAAGCCCGAATTTGAACTCCTTCGCGGAGCGCTGGGTGAAGTCTGTGAAGGAAGAATGTCTATCGAAGCTGATCTTGTTCGGCGAGCCAGCATTCAGACGGTGTCTGGCTTCCTATCTCGCTCATTATCATGGAGAGAGGAACCATCAAGGCAAGGAAAACGTCATTCTCTTTCCGTCTGTAGAAAGCAGCGGCCCCCGCGAAGGGCCAATCCTTTGTCGGGAAAGGCTCGGTGGGCTGCTGAGATACTACCACCGAGAGGCGGCATGAAAACTGGAGCCACGGCCGGCGAGAAGGAAATTCAGACCACCGGGTTCTTTGTCTTCGGCGCCCTCACTTTGATCGTGGCACTCCTTAAGCTGGCCGTTTTCAGCGACTGGTCGTGGTGGCGAGTATCACTACCCATCTTGATCTTTGTCGGCTTCAATATCGCTTACATAGTCACGGGCTTTGGCTATCTGTCCTTTGCTGAGGCCAGGGAAAGACCCTCCCGGGACGAAGTCAACCCACTCGGTCAGCATCACGGCCCGCTCTACTGGAGCTCGATGCTCTTCTTCGCGGCGTTTGCCGATAATCTGGTCCGATACCTGGAAGGCACCGAGGACTCATTCTGGTTTTGGGGTCTGTCTGGGCGCCTTGAAGCGGTGTTCATTTTCGGCAGTCTCAGTATCGTCGGCCTATTCCTGTATTGGTCGGCGATCACACGTAGCCTTGTTGAGCCGGAGTAATTCGTGTAACACGGCCGTGTCAACCCGTATTCGGGTCGTGCCACGCGATCGAAGTGACGGACGAATTTCTTGACCAAACGAGAATTCGAATCCATCCGTGACGATCAGGGGAAGATGCCCGAAATTCATCCGCCTCGAAAGGTCACGAAACAGAGCGTGAGTGTTCCGGTAGCTTCGCCTTCCCGTCACCGTCGATGGCCAGAGCCGAGACCAGACCTCGATCGTAACGAAGACCCAACTCGGCGTCTTCTTGTTGCCCGTGAACGTGCGAATCTCGTCGACTTGAAGCTCTTCGGCAGCGAACCCGGCGATCCCGTCCTGTCCAAAAACACAAACGGCGGGAAGACAGGCGATAGACGTGCTCGACAAGGGCGCTCCAGACCTTACTCCGCGCTTGGTCCGAACCGCACCCCGGTCTAACATGTCTGGGTTGCCAGCCGCGCGTCTACGCATGGCATAAAGGAGGTTCTCTTCGATGCACAGCCAAGTGACTCGTTTTGTTGTTCTTGTCGTGATCGCTGCTGTTGCGGTGAGCGTCGTGGCGTGGGCTCAGTCTCCCCGCGGCGCATCCAAAGCGACCATCGGCGGAAGCGAAGTTTCCGTGGACTACGGCCGGCCGAGTCTCCGGGGACGCGACATGCTCGGCCAAGCCCCCGTGGGTACCGTTTGGCGCACAGGCGCGGATCAATCCACCACGTTCACGACCGGGGCCAACATCACCGTTTCCGGCACTGGGATCGCGAAGGGCGCGTACAGCTTGTTCACGAAACGAGTGAGCGAAGACACGTGGCACCTGGTGTTCAACTCCCAGACCGGGCAGTGGGGCACGTCCCACGACGCCAGCCGCGACGTGGGCGAAGCCCAGCTCACGTGGAAGAAGGACGGAGACGCGACGGAGCAGTTCACGATCGAGCTGTCCGACGCCGGCGACAGCGGTGAGATCAAGCTGATGTGGGGGACCAACGTCCTGAGCGCTCCAATCGAGTCCAACTAGCCACGTTCTCGACTGGAATCCGGAGACGGCGCACTCCGTTTCACTCGCTGTAGTCGTGACGGGATCCGTGCGGGTGACTCCGTCGTCTCCAAAAACACGAACGAACTCACGCCCTCGGGCCTTTTGGAAGGTGCAAACTGCTGACCCGCTGGGCGTTCGAGTATTTGGACCAGACGGGAAGACATTGTAGTGCAATAGGTTACATCAGATTTCAGCGTCACCGGACTTCAGCTTGTGCCAAACTGTGCATGAGTGCTGTCCTCGCACGACGACGGGGACGAGCCGACAACAGTAAACGGAGCAAGCACCAGAGGGCCCAGGCTACCGCGACTGCGCGAGCTCTTGATATCTGAAACATAGGACCAGGTGATCGTTGACCATGCCGGCTGCCTGCATGAACGCATAGCAAATCGTCGGCCCGACGAACTTGAAGCCGCGCCTGACGAGGTCTTTGCTCATTGCCACAGACTCAGCCGAGACTGTTGGACAGTCGGCCATGTTCCTGAGCCGGTGGTGGATCGTCTTGCCCCCCGTGAATTGCCAGATGTAACGGTCGAAGGTCTTGTATTCTTCCTGTACTTCGAGGAAGTGCTGGGCGTTGACTATGGCGGCGGCCACCTTCGCACGGTTGCGGATGATGCCGACATCGGCAAGAAGGCGCGCACGATCTCTGTCGGTATACCTGGCGACCCGGCTGGGGTCGAAATCGTGGAAAGCCAAGCGGAAGTTCTCGCGCTTGTTGATGACCGTCTGCCAGCTCAAGCCTGCCTGCATACCATCGAGCACGATGTACTCGAATAGCCTCCGGTCGTCGTGCACGGGTGAGCCCCACTCCTGATCGTGGTACTGAATCATCAACGGGTTGTCTTTGGGCCAGGGACAGCGCGTAGGTTCCGTCACGTCTTTTGCATCACCTCTTTCGAATGGTGCGTTGTAGAGGGCTGCGCCCGTCCTGTGCTAAAACTCGGCCCTTTTTAATAGACCATAACTCAGCAGCTTAGTGTCTGTGTTTGCGGTTCTTGAGTGCGCCCCGCAGGCGCGTATATCCTCACATCGGGTTCGCCTACGCCACGCGTACAATGAGCTAACGGATGTCCTTCGCCGTCGGAGGTCGGCCTGGGCTCCGGTTCTTGCTGCCATCGTACTTGGCTGCGATGAGGTAGCGGTACCAGCGCAGAAGCGTAGCGAGTGTAGCAACGGACGCAATCGGGGCCAGCGCCTCGCGGCCCAAAGCCTGGGCCTTGACGGCGAGCCTGCGCCGGTCGTCGTCAGAGAGCTTGAGCCGCTTGCCTCGAAGCCCGGCTCGGAGCACACGGTTCTCCTCTCGTAGGTAGTCGATCCCATCCTGCTGCTGGCGGTTGACCCAGCCAGCCAGAACGAGCCGTAGGAATTGCACGTGGTACGTCATCATGGAGCTGAAGATAACACCCTCGGGCCAGACGATTGTAAAGCCTACGGCCCTTGGCCCGGTCGCAAACACAGACACTAAGCTACTAATTTATAGTCTATTTCAAAAGGGTTGAGTTTTGGCACAGGACGGGGGCAGTGAGCGTCTCGAGGCCGCTTGCGCACGAGCGGAAGCTTTGAGCCCTTACAGCTATCGCACGGTGAAAAACATTCTCTCGGCTGGTCTGGATCGTGTGGTGCTCGAATCGGACGCCGAAGCGAAACCGCGAGAGGAGCACGAGAACATCCGAGGCGCGGATCACTACGAAGGAGGAGAGTCCCGATGCTGACACCCGAAACGATAGAAAAGATGAACGCCATGAAGTTGTTCGGCTTGGTGTCCGCGTTCGAAACTGTCCTTCATCATTATTGATCCAGCGGGAATGGTACCGCTGGTGGCCCTACGACGAACGAAGAAACCCGGGTCGGCGCGCGCGGGCACTTGCCGAGATCACGCGATCAATGGGCCGCGGAGCTGGACAACGCAATCGCGAGGGACCCCAGCAATCGACGCGCAGCGACTAAACTGGCTCAGGCGGCGTCGCGCCATTCGTAGCGGTGGTGGAGCCCACCCACTCGCGGCAACGCGACGACTTTTGCGGTCGGTGATGGTCGGGGCGTGACGGGTCTTGAGTTCGGGGTGTCTTTGTCGAGACCCAAGTGGCAACGGTCCTCGTGGTAGTAGCTGATGTACAAGCGCATGAGCCGGACGAGATGCCGCTCACTGAGGACAACTACATGCTCTAACATCTCGCGGCGGCAGTTTCCGATCCAGCGTTCGGCGGTACCGTTTTGCCAAGGGCTGCGATAAGAAATGCGAACAGGCTTTGTGCCCATGGCCCTGATGAACTCCACCACTGCAGGGCTGAAAATCGCGTCGCGGTCAAAGACCAAGTATCGTGGTGCCGTATCGTATGGGAACGCCTCGCGCAGTTGTTGAATCACCCACGCTGACGTGGGGTTGTACGTCGCGTTGAAGTACAAGATATGGCGACGGCCGTGCTCGATGACGAAGAAGCCGTACAGCAGCCGTAGCGACGCCGTCGGTGCGGCGAACAGATCCATCGCGGCAATGTCGTCCTTGTGGTTCCGCAAGAACGCAATCCATCGCTTCACTTCGTCGGGTTCGGCTCGGCCGCGCGGCATGTATCGCGACACCGTCATCTCGCTGACAACGAATCCGAGCTTCGTCAGCTCAGCGTGGATACGAGGTGCACCCCAGCCGTCTTGGGCCATCGTGCGGACGAGACGACGAATCTCGGCATCAATCCGAGGTCGACCTGGATAGCGCGGACGGGAGATCCGAGCCCAGTATCGGCGGAACCGATCTCGATTCCACCGGGCGACCGTGTCGGCGTTCACGATAACGAGCCGGCTCGCCCACGCTGGCCACGAGCTTCGGAGCGCAACCCAGAATGCTCGGTCCGTGTCCTCGAGCGGTGGCCGGGGGCGCTCCTTCTTCAACGCCGTAACTTGCTGCCGCAGGGCCAGGTTTTCAATCACGAGGTCGGCTCGGCGCCGACACATCGCCCGGATCGCACGGGCGCCGAGTGAGACGAGGAAGATGAGGACACGGAGCATGGCGGCAGAGTTTGCCGTCTCAAGACCGGGATCTCAAGCGGGAGATGCGCTCGTTGGCCGAGGCGTGAACGGTGCGTAAGTCCTTGATTTCAGGAGCGGACGGATATTGATGATGCACAGCCCCGAACTTGATTAGTCTCCCGTCCTGTGCCAAAACTCGGCCCTTTTGAAATAGACCATAAATCAGCAGCTTAGTGTCTGTACTACCTGCGAGAGGAGATTCGGTCGTCTTGATCTATAGGAATTGTCAACGCCGGTCGAAAACTGCACATTCGTGGCGGATGAAAAGTGCACACTCGACCCACGCGGGTGACGAACCCTTAAGGCGTCGTAACCTCCCTTGCAGTTATTGCGAGCTCTGACCGACGGGCGAGGTTCGTCCGAGTTCGCCGGATGGAGAGACTGCCAAAGCTCAGAGATGAACCGAACAACTACGGGCCGAAACATGTCGCTCAAAAGAGTTCTCCGTACGCGCGGGGATGAACCGGTTTGACACTGTTTGACATGGTATGACGAGGGTTTGGCCAATTCGAATTTCGCTTTTGGCCTCTCCCCACGCGCTCTCTAGACGTAGAGCGTCTTCTCATTGGCTGGGCGATTGGCTGAAAAACGGCCCACGGCTCTCGAATGTCGACAGCGAGTTTTGGGTTGTGATCCGCAAAAAAGAAGATCGGTCAGAAGCAGCCGACCATGGTAGGTTAAAAATGCGCAATCAATGCTGGGTAGACTTTTTACGGAGCACAACCGGGTTCGCCATCGGATTCACGACTAGCACCCCTCCGAGCCGCGCGAATCTTCGCCGATACCATCGCCACCAAGGCCGATATTGTCGAATTACGAACACCAACAAGACGGATCCGGCGCGCTTGGAAGCACGGATCTACCTCGCGATGCTTGGTCCCATCGAACAGATATTGTAGAAAAACTCCAAAGTGGCATTATTTCAAAGATAGATCGGTTAATTAAATCAATATATATTATGGAACCTACGGCTTCGGACCAATCGATCTGGTAGCAAAAGTAGCGAAATTCCCCCGTGTGGGCCATGAGGCAGGTTCCGACCTGTGTTTCAGGGTTTCCAGCCGAGACCGGATCGCTCCAAACTGTCCCATCCGCCAATCAGTCTGGCAAGTTGTGGCTCTGCAGAGACGGGTGAGGTTTTCCGCGTGGTTGGCGGGGTTTTTCAGGATTAGGTGTCACCAGAGACGCGCTAGAAGGGCGGAACGGGCCTCATTTTCGGTTTTCGTCTCTAATCTCGATTTCCGAGGGACACGTTTGCGCCAAATAGAGGAGCGGGCGCTGCGGCAGCGGAGAAGAGGCCACTCGAGAGGCCCAGAATCGAGGCCGGTGCTACCGCGGTGTAGCTGCCCTAGCACGTTCTGGTCCAGGTGCGGCCCGAGCCTCCTTGATGTCCATCTTTCCTCAGGACCTACGGCCCTTGACCCGGTCGCAAACACAGACACTAAGCTGCTGATTTATGGTCTATTCAAAAGGGCCGAGTTTTGGCACAGGACGGGGTGCGGGGCAACGAGCACAGCGCCAGCAGCCGCGCCGTGAAACCGAACTCGGCGTCCGCTTCGCTGGCCCCGACAAGCTGATTCACCTGATCGGCCTGGGTGAAGTGGTGCCGCATCTGGGGCGAGGCGTCGCGGAGCGCCGCCACCGGCTCGTTCAGGCCACCGAAGGCTTTCCCAAATGGGAAGCAACTCATGTGCTCGATTCGCAGACAGGGCACCTCGGTCATGCCGAGTAACTTTGCCGCGGCCACGCGGCCGTGGCCGGCGAGGATCGTCCCCGCCTCGTCAATCAGTACGGGGTTGGACCGGCAGCGAATTCCAGAGTCATCGCATCCAGGTCAAGAAACCCCTCGTCCAGCATCTGGCGATTGAGCCTGAGGGTTCTGCTGAAGCATCTGTCGTCTCGGAAAAGATCGCGCTCGTATACCCCAACAAAGACCGTTTCGTTCTCGTACACAGGCAAAGAGACGGGATCGGTCGCCCAACGACGCTCGCTCTTCAAGCGGTTCGACGTGTCCAACAGCTCCGGCCCTTCGCGCAAAGTCGCGGTCTCGGCCGCAGAAAGAGGTACCCGGACCTCGAGCTCCGCCAGTTCGCGTCTGTAGGGGAAGAAGGGCTCTGCAAAGAACTCCCTGACCTCGTCTTCGGTGGCGCCCATGAGACGCCGGAAGTCGCGGTCTCGCTTCTCTTCGAATGCTTGTTTGGCCTCTCGCAGACGCTCCAACGAGCGGTGTTCATCCTCAGAGAGAGGCGCTACCCTGCTGCGAGCCTCCCGCTGCGCCAATTCATCAAGTTCCCCGGCCGCCCAGGTCGAAGACTCCCCGATGAGCGCTTCGATGCTCCGTTCGACAGCATCGATCCGACCCTCAAGTTCCGGATCCATGACTTCGACGCGCGCATAGAGGTCGTCGGTGAAGGAGAGAATGTCCCGACAACCTCCCCCACGATAATGGACTCTGGTCGACAACAGGTAAGGCGTGCTCCCGATCGGCGGATTCACGTTCCGGTCTCGGCTCGGGTCCTGAGCTTGCGGAGTGCTCACTTCCCGACTCTCGCTCAGAGGTTCTTGCACACACGCTGCACAGACGCCGAGCAGAACGCTTGCCATGGTCCGTCCGAACCAAGTGTGCATCACGACCTCCGTCGTTCAGGAAGCAGCGGCCGGATCCAACCGGTCGGCGGGGCCACTGTGCGGACGATCTTATCAAATCCCGTGACGCTGTTCCGTTATGGTCCAGCACCTGCCGGTGCGTCACGATGTCGTTCTGCGGGCCGAGCATCGGCAGCACGCGGTCGCACGGATTGTCGTTCCGCAGGTCGATGGCGACAGCCTATTCCGGCACCGACCGGATGCCAGCGGTCCCGCAACTCGACGAGCCTTTGGGCTTCCAGGGCTGACAGCCGTGATGGCGGCGCCGGCGGCATCGTCGGGCCACACAGCTTGAGCGTGTGCTCACCGGCGTCAAGGGGCTCCGCTACGCTCCGCCCCCGCTCCGCGGGGCTCATGCCCTTGACGCCGGCTCCGCGCACACTCGGGGAGATTGGCCCTTAGACGACGATGCCCGCTCAGACGCTTCCTGCAAGAGCTGACCGCCGGCTTTCAGCGCGGTGCTTCCGTCATCAAATGTTGCTACGCGGCTGCGGACAGTGGTACCGGTGCGGAAGAGACCGGGTTGCGGGCCCCAGTAAGCAGGAAAACCTCGACCCGCGACCACAAAGGAATCGTCGTCGCCAAGAAGATGTCTCGAAAGGTGAGCCGTCGCGTGGTCAGACCAGCCTGCATAGCCGGAGTTCGGCTCTCACGTCCGAACTTCAGAGCTCCGTGCGGGCGGACGAAGTTGTAATAGCAACGGAGCAACTCCAGGTGCTCATCGAGCCTCTCCGTCGAGCGAGCGTGGGAAAGCGTTCGTCTCGAAAGGTATGCCGAGCTTTGCCGGATAGTCAGATTCAACCGCTCGATAAACGACGTGTTCAATGTCGAAGAGTTCGGTAATCTGTGAACAGTCCGACAGTCGCGTACATCCATCGCCTACTCCATCGCTTCCAGCCGAAACCTTGGCGCAAGAAGCGCCAAGATCGTGAGCACCAAGGACCTGCCCAAGATCGCGCGCGAGCGCGTCGTCCCGAGCCTGTGCCGACATAGTCTCGAGGCCGCTTGTCTCGACGTCGTGCGTCGCCGTCGTCTCATACGAGGCGACTCGCACGAATCCGTCGAGGAACTCTTCGACACCCACACGAAGCTCGTCCCGCGCCTGGCCCTCGCGCTTTTCGATGACGCGGAAAAGGCCAGCGACGTCTACAACGGCATTAAAAACCGTTTCGGTCCGTGGCAGATAGACACCGTCAAGCTCTGCAACGAAGGTGCCCACAAGGGCTTTCCCGGAGGCGACGCGCTTAGCTTCGTGCGCAACGTGGACAAGCTCGCAGGCAAGCTCGTGAAACTCGCATGATCGCCGTCACCGACTACACCCCCGAAGACCTCCTCGACGCCGCCAAAGGTCTACTTTCGCGGCCCGACGCCAACGCGAAGGGAATCTGGCCTCGTGCCGCCGCCCATCTCTGCCGCCAGGCCCTCGAAGCCTCACTGGCGCAGTGGTGGACGAAGCGACTTCCCGGCATGGAGACCACCTCCATGCGCGCCCAGCTCGTGTGTCTTCCGACCTATCTCACGACGGACGGACTCGCCGGTCGGGTTGCCTACACCTGGTCCGGGCTGAGCAACGCGTGCCATCACCACGTCTACGAGCTGGCGCCGAGCGCCACCGAGCTAGCCGCGTGGCTAGACATCGCGACGGAGCTCGCCCATGCCGTCAAGATGTCAGAACGAGGCTAGAGCGTTCTGGTATCGCCATCGGAAGAGAACAATCTCGACACGACGGCGTTGACGAAAGCTGACACAAAATTCGAGAGCAGACGCGAGAGCGAACCTTTCCACGTTTACAATGACGTCGGATCACCTCATCCGTTCGTCGCGAAACGGCCAATCCTGGCGGGTCTAAACCGCGGAATCAACGACGGGTCGAATTTTTGCGGAGCACACCCGTCGTGTCCAAAAATACAACCGAACCCTCCAAGACTCTATCCTGTCCCTTCCATAAACTCGAGCTGTATGAGATTGGCGAACTTCCTGCAACCGGAATGCTTTGGTCGTCTTCATGTAGGACGTTTTAAGAGCCGGCGTCGGCTCTACTCAGGGGTAGAGGTGTAAGCTGGTGCGAAGTCCGGCAGCCGTTCCGAGCGGGTCGGCTCAAGCAGCGCGTCGAGTGTAATAATGATGGAGACCACCGACCTTTGGAATGGCTCTCACTTTGCCCATCGCCGGTGACTCTACCCGGCGAGGCTCGGGCGCGTCCTTCTCAAGCGACAAATGAGTCCGGCACGAATGATAGTAGTCGACGTATTTGCGTAGGATTCGCTTCAGGTGCCGCTCATCAAGAACGATCACGTGGTCGAGACACTCACGTCGAATGGAGCCGATCATCCTTTCGACAAATGGATTCTGCCATGGGGAGCGCGGTGCGGTAAGGACCTGCTCTATCCCGAGACCGTCGACGCGAGTATCGAAGTACGCTCCGTAGGTCTGGTCTCGATCCCGTCCTGTGCCAAAACTCGGCCCAGCCGGCATCGACGAAAGAACTGCGCCTCTCGAAATCAGGCTCAAACTCTAGCACGCGAATGGGTTATACTGCAGGCGCCAACATTTGACTGCGGAAGCACCCGAGTTCCATTCTTCGCCGCTGTACGCTACTAGGTGGAGGACCGCGATATGCGTCTCCATCGCGCGCAATCGACCGAGAGAACCACGGCATAGCCTGTGAGAGGTAAGACTAAGATGCGACACTTCCCCATTCCCGTATGGATCGCTGTGCTCGCCACGGGCTCGTGGCACAACCCCGCCACGGCCCAGACGTCGTGGCGAGGCTTGGTGGTTGCCCCCGAATCCCGTTGCTCCCCGTACGATGCTGACGACTATCGGTATCCGCAGTCTGTGGAGAACCGGATCGTCGCCGAGCTTGGCGGCGTCTATGGTCCCTTATACGGGCCGCTGGTTCGCCAACAAACGGGAGACGGACATTGAGCATATCGTCGCGCGCTCCGAGGCGCACGACAGCGGGCTTTGTGCAGCGGATGAGGCGACCCGCCGACGCCTCGCCTACCACCCCGCCAGAGGGATGTGCCTCATCAGGCCGGTTTCAACTAAATCGTTTCGGGCGCCGGAGCTCCGCTCCGCCGGCTTCAATCAGCCCTTGTCAGCACCGAATTACTGAGATACAACATGGTACTAGCCGTGAGGTGAGGTCACCGGAGCCCAAGAAGCCTGGGCCGGAGCCAGGCTCAAGGAGAAAACGATGACCAAGAAGTTGTTGCTCACTATTGGCGTTATTCTGTTCGTCTTTGGTCTCTCCGATTTCGGTAGTCGTGGTGGGAGGCGCGGGTGGTCCGCAGGATTTCCCACAGAAGCTCGGTTCTCAATGGCCATTGGAGCTGGGTTAATTACGGCAGGGTGGCTCGCCAGAAAAAGAAGCACTGATAAAAAATCAAACTGAGATACTACCGAAATTCGCGGAGGCCAGCCGACGCGGCACTGGCTCTGCGATAGGCGACCCCGAGCAGAACCCTCCTTCAGACCATCCGTTCCGTCCAGCGGGCGCGCCCGAACTCGGTAGGGTCGAGGGCTGGCGCGGTGCTCCGTAGGCGCGGCCTATCTGTTTCTCCCCGTTTCCTGTGGGAGTGCCTCACTAGCCGCACCGTAAGTCCGTTTCCAGCCCCCGCCACATCGCACGCAGCGTGCGGCTTTCCCGCACTACGCGCTCCTGCACACTTCCCGCGAAGGGTTATGTGACCTATCGAGCCGGGGCGTCTTTCGGCGAAGCTACGAGATATCGAACTCGGTAATCTGTGAACAGTCCGACAGTCGCGTACATCCATCGCCTACTCCATCGCTTCCAGCCGAAACCTTGGCGCAAGAAGCGCCAAGACTTCTCGGCCTTCGCCTTGACGTATATCCTTCGTCTCAGCTCCTGCAGAGTGATGGGTGATTTTGTCATCTCACTCCTGCCTCGCTTGTTGACGAAGGGCGTTGAAAATCTTGCACCCGATCCTTGCCTCGACTCTCTGTGCCGCCAACCCCGTCCTGTGCCAAAACTCGGCTCTTTTGAAATAGGCTACAAATCAGCAACTTAGTGTCTGTGTTTGCGACATCCCCAAGGGCCGTAGGCCGGCGCTTGGGGATGTCGTGGCTGTCCGAGTTTTGGCACAGGACGGGTACGGAAGCAGCCGATTGCGGCAGGTCTAAACCGCGCAATCAATGCCGGATCGACTTTTTGCGGAGCACAGGTCCAGAATCAAGGCCAGGGCTACCGCGGCGTAGCCGGCTAGCACGTTCTGGTCCAGGTGCGGCCCGGGCCTGGATCCAGGTCTCCGCCCTGGGAGCGTGACATCCCGTTGCTGGACGGCGTTTTCCCTGCGCGTACGGGGAACCCGAATCGCCGACATCGCCTCCGACACGCCCCAGATCTGGGGCTCGCCACGGGTCGATGACCATCGAGACGGCCCGGCGCGCCAGTCTTGAGTTCGTTTGTGTTTTTGGACAGGACGCGGAAGCACCCGCAGCGGTGGCGGCAATCGACGGGCTGATCGAACATGCCTCGTGACATAAACGTGTCTTCCGGTACATTTCCATGCCATCTGACACCGGGGTGCAGAGCGCTGTGGAGGGCGCAAAGATTGGTTTGAACGAAACGAGTGGAGGCTCTCGCCGGTCTTACTTGCTCAAGGCCGGCACTCCGAGCCTCTTCAATCGCGCCGCGACATCCGCTCCCGCGCTGTGCGTGTTGACGCTTCTGTCGATGTAGAGGATCTTGCCTTCGGCGTCGACATAGTAAGTCCAGCGGTGCGGCAATTCACGCTTCGCCGTTACGACCCCATAGGACTTCGCGACGCCTTTGTCGGGATCGCTCAGGATCGGATAGTCGAGAGAGAGAGATTCGGCGAATTCCTTGTTAGTCTTGACCGTGTCACAGCTCGCGGCGAAGTAGTTGACCGCAAAAGCACGGATTTCGTCGCCGCTCTCACGGAGCGACTTGCATTCGGCCGTTCAACCACCGGTAAACGCTTTCGGAAACCACGCAAGGACCACAGCCTTGCCCCTTAGCTCGGAGAGCCGGTAGGACTTTCCGTCGGTGCCTTGGAGCTCGAAGTCGGGTGCCTCGTCGCCAACCTGTAGTTCGGCAGCACCCAGGGAGCCTCCGATAAACATCACACCAAGAACCCAGCCAGCGATTCGCTTCATTGACAACACTCCCACTCCAATATAAGCACCTATAACTCGTAGCACCAATTGGAACTTAGCAATTCGCTTCAATGACAACACTCCCATTCCAATCGTCACAACCCAAAGCGGAAGTCTAGACCCGGCCAGAGAAAGCTCGCGCTGCGAGACGCCGCACGTGGGCGTGGACGAGGTGAGCCACATCCGCGCCGACGGTACCCAAACACCACAGAGGTTACCCGTCTAAGCGAGGTCGCTCGCCTATTCTTCATCACTACTAAAGCCGACATTATTATAGCCGACCCCGCCCTGTGCCAAAACTCGGTCCTTTTGAAATAGACCACAAATCAGCAGCTTAGACGCCCTTGGAATCCGCGCAGAATCGAGGGTATTTCGCGCCGCAGGGCGGGCCGGAGTAGTCGCGTTCGATCCCGTCCTGTGCCAAAACTCGGCCCTTTTGAAATAGGCCATAAATCAGCAGCTTAGTGTCTGTGTTTCCGACTGGGCAGCGAGTTGCGATCTTCTTTATTGCGGACGACAGCCGGTCTGATCTCCACCTTCGGCCAGCCCGGCGCGGATCGCCTATAATCCGGCCATGCGCTCATTGCTGAAGATTGCCCTTGGCATTGCCGCACTAGTCGTGGCGTTCGGGGCCGGGTGGCTCGTCGCGATCACCGGCACCGGTCAAGCCATCCCCCTGGAGTCACTCTCGGAACTCGAGCGGGGGTTCGCCGAGCGGATGCAGAACGTGGTGCTTACCGGCCACTACACGCTCAAAGGCCGTGAGCGTCGCGACGACAAGCCGGAACGCTACGAGATCACCAGAGTGGCAAAGGTCGGCGAGCACCAGTGGCGGTTCGACGTTCACATGACCTACGGGAGTGTCGACATGACGCTGCCGGTCGTCGTGCCCATCCGGTGGGCGGGTGATACCCCCATAGTCACCATTACGGACATGGTCATCCCAGGGCTCGACGGTACCTTCACGGCGCGGGTCATGTTTTACGCGGAACGGTACGCTGGCAGCTGGCAGCACGGCGAGTACGGTGGGCTCATGTACGGCACGATCGCGCCGCTGAGCGACTAAGATGAATTTGCTGCTGCATTAAATGGACAGATGCCGCAGTTGATTACTTGCGGGGGCTGTTCGACGTTCCCGACGCGCTGCGTCGTGCTCCGCTGCGAAGCGTCACGCACCGCCGGCAGACCAGAGATTAATCAAGTTCGGGGCGCGCGGATGAATAAATAGAAGGTACACCCGTCTCATATTCACGCCAATTCCTCACACGATAGGCCTTCTTCACATACTTCAGCTGAGTGTGTTTGAAAATACTCATGGGGAACCTCGAATCCGCGAGTACAGGACAATTGTGGACCGAGATCGCGAGTTGTACACCAAGGCAGTAATTTAATGCACCGTAAAGTCTTAGCGTCATCTCACCAACACTTAATGGCGGAAGCACCAGATATTGCCGCTGCCGCTCGCGCGGGGTGCAGATGCATTTTTCAGCACCCTGCTAGTGCGCGCTCGCCGGGTCGTGGCCGATCACGTGTTAGGCCTGGAAAAGCACCCGACGTTTCATGGGAACGCCGATGGCGGTCAGAAACATGACCGACTTCCCGTCGGCGTGGGGCGAAAAAAAGCTCGTGACCGCGTCGTCGTAAAAGGTGAGGCCGCTGGCCCCTAAACCGAGCGCATAGGCCGACAGGTACATCCTCCCCCCGAGAATCCCTCCTTCGATTTGAGCCACGCGGTATCCCCGGTTGCCCCACCGCCCAAGGACCGGTTCCAGATCGACGAGCAGGTAGACATTGACGGCCGCGTCGCCGGCGAGATCCTGTTCGAGATCGAGGAAGCGCGCCTGCGATCGAAGATCTCCCTCGCGGAGAAGCTCGAGAGATTTCGATTCCGGGTGATAGATATAGGCGCCGGAGGAGAGACCCTTCACGCTATTGACGATCACGTAGGCGTCGCACAACGTCGTCTTGAGGGCGAGCGCGTCCGCTGGAACGCGCTGGAACGCCGCGTGCAGAACCGTCGCAAGTGCTTCTTTTTCGATCGGCGCCCGCTCGAAGCGTCGCGACGAGCCACGCCTTAGGATCACCTGCTCGAGCGAATCGGAAGCTTGAGCGTCCGATCCCAATGGGACGAGTAGTCCGCTCTCTGTCGTATCATGGGAGGAGGAGGTCGCGCGCTCGCGCCAAAGGCGAGCCTCCACTCCGTTCGCAAGCGATGAGGCTTCATGCATTTCTTGGATGAGCGGATAGTCCACCTCACTCGGAGACAGAGGCTCCGTCGCGTAGCCCAGAGGCTCCGGAGCTGAAGGAACGGGAGGCGCTGCGGTGCGACTCTCGCCGATGGCAACGAGGGCCACCGTCGCTTCTTTGGCGGGATCGACGTCCAAGAGCGCATTCACCGGTGGGTCAGCGAAACCGACAACCAGATGATGAGCGAGCTCGAGGGAGCCTGCCTCCGCGAAAAGATTCGCAATCATCGTCCCGCTGTCCCAGAACGCGTGGCGGTAGGCGCGCGCCTGGTACTTCCAGGCGTTGCGCCAGAACGTCGTCGTGAGTACGAGGACAGCCTCCGCCACTGCGACGTGTAGCTCGTCCCCCGTCGCCTCGGCCAGGTGTGCTCGTCAATCACCGGGACGAAGAAGGGACAGGACCTGCTGCGTCGGTCCGTAGTGATAGAGACCGGCGTCGAGCTGCCTTGGTGCACAACTCCGATAGAGGCCGAGAGCTCGCTTGGCCCCGACTCCCATCATCCGATCATCTCGCTATCAGGCATCCCGAGCGCCGTCATGGTGTTGAGAATCTTGCACCCGATCCTTGCCTCGACTCTCTGTGCTGCCAACCCTCTCGCTCGCATTGCTGAGCCCACGATAGCCTTGTAGCGATGGAACGTTGTCTCGACTTTGCTCCGTTTGCTGTAGCCCGATTCTGTGTGCCACTTTCGTTTGCCGAGCCGAGCTTGTGCGGCAATGTTGCGATTGCGCTGTCGGCTGCTCGCCGGCCCCGATGCGAGCTGGGCGCCCTTGCGCGGCGGTATCAGCACCCTCGGCGAGCGATGAGCGCTGTGATTCTCGATCGCCTCATAGACGCCGCTGGCGTCGTATGCGGTGTCAGCTCTGGCCGATGAGATGGGACTGTCGATCTGTCCGACAAGCGATGCAACCCGCGATGAATCGCGGGCTCTTTTGCGCGTCGACACACAGATGGAGCTTGCGATAGTCCCTGCTCTTTGGTGCTCTGCGCAGCTGGCCGGCGTTCATTCGGGCGATGTGTCGGCGCCGCGCCGACCTGGTGTTGGAGAACGTCGCTTTGCGGCAGCAAGTGACGGCGCTGAAAGAGTCGCTTGCGCCGGACCGATGCGAGAGGCCCAGAATCGAGGCCTGGGCTACCGCGGCGTCGCGGGCTAGCACGTTCTGGTCCAGGTGGGCCTGGGCTTCCTTTTCCTATATGACCCTTGTATCTCGCGCTGCCTGACTCCCGACCCATATGCGGCCACCTGGCATTCCCGTAGACATGTGAGCAAAACCACTTGATTTTCTTTTGTTCATGGAGAAGTTAACAAATGATGCCACCGCCGCGCGAAATATCTTTGGATTGAGCGGAGCTATGCGTTTCGCATCCTCATCCATTGATTCCATCCATCGCTCTATATCCACCACGAGTGCTTGGAATTGAAGCATCTCATCCGGGCTAAAGTGTTTTGCACACGTCTTCTGAACCACCTTCATATCCGCAATCAATGCTTCTATAATTTTTATTTTTATCGCATTCACAGGAATTCCAATATCGTTGAGACCAAAATCATCCTTACCGCATATCATCCCCATGTATTTCCATGAAATTCTCTCCACCAAGGCTAGACCTCTTAGTCGTCTCCATTCCTTGATGATTAACGAACACCACTTTATTGTAAAAGCAATTACTAAGCCCTGAATTACCGAGGTAGCGAATCGCGAGTTCGTACTAATATCAAACGCAGTTGGTTGTAACCATGCACTGACCAGGAAGACCGGCCATGCTACTGCGCCTCCCGTCACCCAGAAGCGAACCCGTCCAAGCCTCTGTGACCCGCTGCATGTCCTATACATTGTCCGTTTCCAGAATCCTCCAGCACAAGCATCGCAAAGCTCGGAGTTCACAATTGCCTTATCGTGTCCTGCAGTATGGCGTTCGATAAGCGTAACGCCTTCCACACCACGAACTCTCTTGCATTGTCGAGTTACATGGTAGACTACCCGCTTCTCCGAGTTCTTAGATTCCGTAGGAGCTTCCATGCCCTCATGTACAACGCCACCACCACGCAACAGACGCCGCCAGCGTTCGTGTCGTTCTTCATCTGTCATTTCCTAGTCCCTTCGATCGTGCTGAATTATCCATGTTCTTTTGTTGTCCACGAAAAGTTATCCTAGACGGCTCCTGGAAAACGTGGCTGTGATCCCGTCGTGTCCGAAAATACAAACAGAGCCCGAAAGCTCGAACCCTAGAGGCGTTCTCGAAATTCGCAGAAACCAGCGGACGCGGCACTGGCTCTGCGATAGGCGATCCGGAACAGACCTCTCATTCTAGCTCCCATTGCCAACCAAGCGTAGACACCTCCCATCCGAAACGTCCCGGCGTGTGGGTTTTGAGTTCGTTTGTGTTTTTGGACACGACGCCGTTCGAAAGCGTGACATCCGCGTAAGTAATTGGAAGCAAAGTAGTACCTTTGGGGATTCCAGAGATGCCTTTTGCCGAGACCGGATGGCTCCAGACTGCCCCATCCGCCACCCAGTCCGGCATATTGTGGCACTGCAGAGACGGGTGAGATTTTCCGCGCGGTTGGCGGGGTTTTGCAGAGGTAGGTGGCACCAGAGACGCGCTAGAAGGGCGGAACGGGCCTCATTTTCGGTATTCGTCTCTAATCTCGATTTTCGAGTGCCACGTTTGCGCTAAAGGGGAGAACGGGCGCTGACCGGGCCGTGCGGCGGCGGAAAAGAGGCCACCCGAGAGGCCCAGAATCGAGGCCGGGGATACCGCACGTAGCTCGCCTAGCACGTTCTGGTCCAGGTGCGGCCCTGGCCTACTGGATTTCCATCTTGCCCCAGGCCCGGATCCAGGGTCTTCGCCCGGGAGCATGGCATCCCGTTTCTGGACGTTGTTTCCCAGTACGGGGGAACCCGAATTGCTTGCCGCAATGTCACCCTTCTAGGGCATTGGTGTCACCTTCGTTCGAATAGGCAAGGATTTCCACAACCGCCTAGGGGTCAGCCCTGGCGTTCAGAACAATAGGCCGGAGATTCGGAAACGGTTGCAAGAGCGAGCCTCTCCACGTTCATAAGACGCCGGTGGCGTCGTTGGGTCGACCGGCACGAAGCAGCCGAGCATGGCAGCCCTAAACCGTGCAATCAACGCCGGATCGACTTCTTGCGGAGCCCAAGTGTGTTCCACGTCAGTCCAACGGGCTGGCAGCTGTCGCCAATGGAGCGGACGATGTCGGGCGCGGGCCGGGCTCAGAAGTTTCCCTCCGCCACCTCCTGGAGAATCGACAGGTCCAGCTCCTTTCTCGGCCAGCAGCTTCTTCAGCCGGGTGTTCCCCTTCTCCAGCTGCTTGAGGCGCTTGGGATCCATGCTCGCCAGTAGAGCCAGCCGCAGGGCTCCTCATGCCCGAAGGTCATCGAGGAACTCCGATGCCGGGGCAACGCTCGTGACGAGTAGATGATCCCTAGCCCGCGTGCAGGCAACGTAGAGCAAATGACGCTCCGTGTCATACACCTCTTGCAGATCGGCGTCGTCGCCGACCGTTTCGATCCGTTCCTGCAAGGGGATGACCTCGTCATCGCAGGCCATCACGACGACAGCCCGGAACTCCAGCCCCTTCGCTAGGTGCATGGTGCTGATGCAGATGTAACCACTGGTGATTTCGACGTTCTCGTCCAGAATCTTGAACGGGAGTCCAGAAAGCTGCACAGCCGAACGCGCGCGGTCTAGTTCTGCAGCGGATCGCACGAAGACACTACACTCGTGGGGTGCGACACCGTCCTTCGCGCGTCCTGAGACCCACTGGCCAACGAGTTCAACTTCTTCTTCCTGGCTGCTCAGAACTCGAATCTCCGGCGCCGGCCCATTGAAGACGGAGACCGTGTGGCGTCGCTCCTCCCTGTTGCCATCGGCATCGGACACCTCGGGACCGAGCAGTCGGTCCGCCTGCGCCCGGATCTGATGTGACGTGCGGTAATTGACCCGCAGCGTCTTCGACCGTCCCCGAATGTCCACGCCCAAGGCCAGCCACGAGAACGGCTGCTGGAAGATGCGCTGGCCGAGGTCGCCAGCGAAGAAAAGCGCGTCGGGACGATGCCGGCAGAGCCCCGCGAAGAACCGGAGATGGGCCACGCCGATATCTTGCGCCTCATCGACCACGGCGAAGTCAAACGGCGGGTTCCTACTTTCCGTAATGGCCGCCGCCAATTTTGTGAACATTGCTGAGCGCGTGATCATGTTCTGCGACGCGAGGCCCGCGCGAACCTGCTCGAACATCGACCAGAGGATTGCCCGCTGAGCCTCTGGGAGCCGCGTTTTTCTGCCGAGGCGCGCGACATCTCGATACGCCTCCCAGGTGTCCAACTGCCACGCATCAACGACCTGCTCCCACTCGGTCAGCAAGAACCGCCCACTGAACTTGTGGCTCTCTCCACATTCGCTGGCGGCCCGCAACAACTCGTGGACGACCTCTGGCGGTGCCAGATTGATCTGCCCGAAGTGGGACTTGTAGAGGCGCTCTCCGGTAGCGTTGATCGAATGGACTTCCAGTCGCTCCGCCAAGCGCGGTTCGTTGCTGATGAGTCGCCTGAGTTGGGTGCTGAGGGCATTCGCCAGCATGTGCGAGAACGTCGTCAGCAAGACGCGCGCATTCTGGTTGGCGCGGGCCAGGAAGACGGCGCGATGCAGCGCCACAATCGTCTTCCCCGTGCCGGCGGAGCCGGAAACCCGCGCGGGCCCGGTGTAGTGCCGTTCAACCAGCTGCCGCTGTTCAGGATGGAGGAACACCGACCACCTGTCCCACGGGAACTCCAGGGCGCGCTGAAGTTCCTCGACGTTGCTCATCACGCGGAATCGGCGTTGCGCATCAGGATGCTCGAACGGATTCATCACCGGTACGGTCGGCTCAGGCGGAATCGGCCTGCCGCCAATGTATTCTGATGTTGGGACTGCTCGGGCGCGTCTTTGTGCAACTGGCTGAGGCAGAAGCGGCCTGCCGCCAGTGGCCAGTTCCAAGAGCGCCTCGGCGGCCTCGCCCGGTAGTCGGTCGGCCAGCGAGAGGAGACTGTCCTCATCGACCTGGCGCACATCTGACAGCCACTCCGGTGGCACCCCGTAGGTCAGCAAGTCGTCATCGGACATTTCCGCAAACAGCGGTAGTTTGGCCGTCGCTGACTTCGGTGCCTCTAAATAGGTCGGGATGAGGATCTCCTGAACGGTTTCTCGAATCTCCACGAGCTGGGCAGCACCCGTCTTGGGGTGCGTCTCCAGTCGGCGCCGTTCCGCCCAGTCATACGCCTTGTCGTGATGGCCGACATAGCAGAGCAGGAGGCTCGTCTCACTCTTGTGAACGATCAGCCGGAGGTCGCCACTAACCCGCACCGACCAGAAATTCTTGTCCCTGGCCTTGTGGAGCCTGTGGAAGCTCATGCCTGGGTTGACGGGGTTGAAGCTGCAAGTCGAAGGCCGTCGTCTTGACGGCCTTCTGCTCCTTGCTCGTTAATCTGGCGAGACTGTCTGTGAAGGTGTCAGCGATACGGAAGTCCATCGGGCACTAGACCTTGAACACCTTCATCACTTCATCGCCAAGGTGATTGATCACCTTCACGGCGATCCGCCCGGATTTTGGTTTGTCGAACGGCCGGGAGTTGGGCGCCCCTTGCGCGGCGGTATCAGCACCCTCGGCGAGCGATGAGCACCGTGATTCTCGATCGCTTCATAGACGCCGCTGGCGTCGTATGCGGTGTCAGCTCTGCCTGGTGCTCGAAGCCGCAGGACTCGCATCTGGTCGCCAGCCGCGACACTGGCCGCGTCGAACTCCTCGCCGGCGGCAGTGAGGCAGCGTCGGCTTTCCCGGCCCGCCGCCGGGTGTACCTTCTATTTATTCATCCGCGCGCCCCGAACTTGTTCGACCGCGAACAAGTCCTGACCGTCCGCACTTACGGCCCTTGGCCTGGTCGCAAACACGGACACCAAGCTGCTGATTTATGGTCTATTAAAATGGGCTGAATTTTGGCACAGGACGGGGCCCAACGGTTTTGTCTCGGTGACCCAGCCCTTCAACACCGCGACGGACGCCGACTTCCGGGCATGGCTGGGGACCCTGGACGAGTTCGAGAGCGATTGTGGCGCGCCCATGGCGAGTCGCGTCGGGTTCGACTGCCGCCCTGCCCTGGCCGCTGCGGAGATGGTGTGCCTTCTATTTATTCATCCGCGCTCTCATACCTCATCATTAATCAGATACGGCGTTAGGCATTCAGGCACTGGCCGCACCATTCACCGTTCGCAGACCACCCCGTCCCCGTCCTGTGCCAAAACTCGAACCTTTGATGCTTCCGCCATTAAGTGTTGGTAAGATGACGCTAAGACTTTACGCTGCATTAAATTACAGCCAAAATAGCGCTCGCGACCTTCGCCGCACGCTAAATGGAGTGTAAGCGCTTTTTTTGCAAAGGGATACGTTGTGGACCGAACATGAGTGACTCGAATAGAATTTCCTGATGAAGTTCTGTCACTAGACCTGACGTGAGGAGGTAGGACTTGTTCAAGCGCATCGCAATCTTGTTCTTTCTTGTCGCACTCGCAAAACCGGCGCTCACCCAGGAGACTCTCCTGGCGTTCGTCGGCGCCCGGATCATTCCGGTAAGCCCGGACGGAAGTGTCGACATCGAGAGCGGCGTCCTGGTCATTCATCAAGGCAAGATCGTTGCCGTCGGTCCCCTCGATTCAGTCGATATCCCGTCGGACGCGGAGCGGCACGACGTCGCGGGCTTGGTCATTATGCCGGGTCTGGTCGATACCCATAGCCATATCGCCGGACCACGGGGAGCGGACCGCAGCGCGCCGATCCAACCGGACGCGCGCGTGCTGGACTCACTCAATATGCGCGACGCGAGGGTGCAAAAGGCGCAGGCGGGCGGCATCACCACTGCCAATATCATGCCGGGCTCCGGGCATTTGATGAGCGGACAAACTCTCTACCTCAAACTTCGGGAGGGGCGCATCATCGACGACTTCTTGATTCGCAGAGAGGACGGGAGCATCGCGTCGGGAATGAAGATGGCGAACGGCACGAACTCGCGAAGGGACCCTCCGTTTCCGGGCACCAGAGCCAAGTCGGCGGCGTTGGTAAGAGAGCAGTACGTCAAGGCACAGGAGTACCGTGAAAAAATTCGTCGCGCCGACGGTGACCCGGAAAAGATGCCGCCCCGCGACCTACGCATGGAGGCTCTTGTCGAAATCCTCGAAGGAAAGCGGATAGTGCACCACCACACGCATCGTTACGACGACATTTTGACCGTCCTTAGACTCGCGGAAGAGTTCGGGTTTCGCGTCGTGCTCCAACACGCGAGCGACGCCCATAAGGTCACGGAAGAGATCACTGCTGCCGGAGCGCCGGTATCGATCATTACCATCGACAGTCCGGGCGGAAAGATCGAGGCCAAGGACGGACAATTCTCGCAGGGTAACGGCGCAGCGCTAGAGAAAGCAGGTGCGGTGGTTGGTTTTCACACCGATGACAGCATCACCGATTCGCGGCTCTTCCTACGTTCGGCAGCACTTGCGGTGCGCGCGGGAATGAGTCGCGCCGGCGCGATCTATGGACTGACCATGGCGGGCGCACGGATGTTGGAGCTTGAGGATCGCATCGGCTCTCTCGAGCGCGGCAAGGACGCCGATTTTGTCGTTCTTTCCGGAGATCCATTGAGCGTTTACACCAAGGTCCTCCAAACATGGGTGGAAGGCGAGATGGTCTTCGATCACAGTACTCCACAGGATCGCTTGTACGCGGTGGGCGGATACGGTGCGGGTCACGATCAACCTCTGGTCTTCCAAGAGCTCTTGGACGAGGGACGATGATGCGACGAAAGAGCGTTGTTTTGGTTTCCATCCTGTCAGTCGTCCTCCTTGTCCCCTCGGTTCTAGTGGCGCAAGTCGCCGTCCGTGGGGAGACGGTTCATACCATGGCCGGCGCTCCGATCAAGGACGGCGTGGTGCTTATTCGTGAGGGCAAGATCGACCGCGTGGGCCCCGCGTCTTCGGTCAGCATCCCCGATGGCTTTCGCGTGCTTACCGCGAAGGTCGTGACCCCTGGTCTCATCGATGCTCACACCGTGGTAGGTATAGCCGGCTATCTCAATCAACCGCACGACCAGGAGCAGCTCGAGCCTTCCGCACCGATGCAGCCTGAGCTTCGGGCGATGGACGCCTACGACGCGCGCGAGCGATTAGTGGAGTGGCTTCGGGAGTTCGGGATCACCACCATCCATACTGGCCATGCTCCAGGAGCCCTAATCTCGGGCCGGACGATGATCGTAAAGACCAGAGGCGCGAACGTCGAAGAAGCCGTTCTGGTTCCCGACGCCATGGTGGCCGCGACGCTCGGTGACAGCGCCCGGGCGGAGGACCGAAAGGCACCGGGTACGCGCGCTAAGATGGTCGCCATGTTGCGAACCGAGCTCGTCAAGGCGCAAGGCTATCTCGACAAGCAGGCGAGTGACGACGAGAACAAGCCTGACCGCGACCTGAGGCTCGAAGTCTTCGCCAAGATGTTACGCCGCGAGCTCCCCATTCTCGTCACCGCGCACCGGTCTCAAGATATCTTGACCGCCATCCGCCTTGCCAAGGAGTTCGACCTCCGGCTGGTCTTGGACGGTGCCGCGGAAAGCTACTTGGTCAGCGAGCAGATCCGAGCATCCGGCTACCCGGTCATCCTGCACCCCACGATGTATCGTGCCGGCGGCGAGACCGAGAACCTCACCATGGAAGCGGCGTCGCGTTTGAAGGCCGCGAACATCCTCTTTGCCCTCCAGAGTGGATACGAGTCATACGTGCCAAAGACGCGCGTAGTCCTCTTCGAGGCAGCGGTGGCGGCAGCCAACGGGCTCTCCTTTGAGGAGGCGTTCGCCACCATCACCATCGATGCCGCTCGCCTCTTGGGGATCGACGACCGCGTGGGCTCACTGGAAGCGGGAAAAGACGGTGACGTTGCACTCTACGACGGGGACCCCTTCGAGTACACGAGCCATTGTGTGGGAACGGTGATCGAGGGGGAGGTGGTGAGCGAGGTCGTGAGGTAGCGTAGGTGCGGAAGCACCTTCCGATGCCGAACTCGGGGCCGATGGGTACTTTCGAGTGAACGAACGATTTCGGTCACTCCCCGATGACCTCCGCCCACGCGGGCGGTGCCATTGCTGTCAAGTTTTCCACGGCCTGACGGCCACCCCGAATGAATGAAACGCGGTAGTCTCTGGAGGTGGCACCGGCTCAACACGACGCCTGAGGGAGCTCGGTTTTGACGTCACTGCCCCCAAACGCTACACCCTGAGTTTCTTATTAGTTTTCCAGGGCCTGACGGCCACCCCGTCCTGTGCCAAAACTCGGCCCCTTTTAATAGACGATAAATCAGCAGCTTAGTGTCCGTGTTTTCGACCGGGCCAAGGGCCGTAAGTGCGGACGATCAGGACTTGTTCGCGGTCGAAGTGGAGGCGGGCACGACCTACCGGTTTGACCTGGAGGGAAGGGGACGTTTCGGATGAGAGGTCTTATGGTGCAAAAACTCTGCTGGTCATCTTCCGCAGCGGTAAGTGACTTCCGCTACGATTGTGCTCCGCGCAAAAAGTCGATCCGGCGTTGATTGTGCGTTTTAGACCTGACATGGTCGGCTGCTTCTGGCCGGTTTTCTTTTTTGCGGATCACATCTATTTCAAAAGGGCCGAGTTTTGGCACAGGACGCGTTTACAAGGACTGGTATCATGCGTTGATCAACTGATCAGCAACGGCCAGAATCCTGGAGGGCTAACGGAATGAATGATCAGCCGGTCGGACGCTTGGAGCGCGTCGATCTTCGAACCGTCTGGACCACCGAGGCGGGTGACTTCACCCCTTGGCTCGCCCGTCCCGAAAACCTTGAAGTGTTGGCGGAGACGCTTGGGATGGACTTGGAGTTGGAGGCGACGGAGAAGCCGGTAGGTCCCTTTCGTGCCGACATCATTTGCAGGGACGGGACTAACGCTTGGGTGCTAGTCGAGAACCAATTAGAGCGGACCAACCACAACCATCTTGGCCAATTACTGACCTACGCGGCGGGCCTTCAAGCCGTCACCATTGTTTGGATCGCTGCGCCTTTCACGGATGAACACCGTGCCACTCTCGACTGGCTGAACAAGATCACGGATGAGAGTTTCCGGTTTTTCGGGTTGGAGGTTGAACTGTGGCGCATCGGAAATTCCCTTGCCGCACCAAAGTTTAATGTCGTATCAAAGCCGAATGACTGGTCGCTGTCAGTCGCGAAGGCCGCTCGCGTGATCGATGATGATGCCGACCTATCGGAAACGAGGAAAAAGCAGAAAGCCTACTGGACCGCTTTTTTGAACCAAGTTCTCGGCATGGACAGCTGGCCTTTCGATAAAAACCGCAAGCCGGCAACGCGAGCATGGTTGACATTCCCCATAGGACGCACCGGCTTTAATTTGGCTGCGGTCATGATACTTCCGAAAAACCGAATCCGGGTGGAATTGTATCTCCGAGAAGACAACGCTAAGGCGTTTTTCGGCCTTCTGAGAGAGCAGAAAGACGCAATTGAGCAAGAGCTACAGTACCCCTTGGGATGGGAAGAGTTACCGGCTCGCCAAGACAGCCGGATAGCGTATTACCAAGATACCGTGAACCTGGAGGACTGCTCGGACTGGCCACAGCAACATGAATGGCTCGCCAAACGGCTGAAAGAGTTTCACGGTGTCTTTGCTCAACGTGTTAAGGAACTGGACGCCGACGATTGGAGACAATAGCGTCCCCAGTGTGCTTGGTCGCTGTAATGATGTAGGAAAAAACCAAAGCGGTCGAAGCAACCGCGAGACGAGCGGCGGCCTCTTCCCGGTGGCCGACGCGGCGAAGGGCGCATCAGGATGATGGTGATGAGACCAGTCAACCAGAGGATCTTCGCCGACCAGAGGCCGGATAGTCCCATCAGTAGCGCTAGCCAAAAGGCGTCGAGAAGTTTCGCGGTAGGGACCGCCCTTACGGGCGGCCTGTCCTACATCATTATTGATCCAGCGGGAATGGTACCGCTGGTGGCCCTACGACGAACGAAGAAACCCGGGTCGGCGCGCGCGGGCACTTGCCGAGATCACGCGATCAATGGGCCGCGGAGCTGGACAACGCAATCGCGAGGGACCCCAGCAATCGACGCGCAGCGACTAAACTGGCTCAGGCGGCGTCGCGCCATTCGTAGCGGTGGTGGAGCCCACCCACTCGCGGCAACGCGACGACTTTTGCGGTCGGTGATGGTCGGGGCGTGACGGGTCTTGAGTTCGGGGTGTCTTTGTCGAGACCCAAGTGGCAACGGTCCTCGTGGTAGTAGCTGATGTACAAGCGCATGAGCCGGACGAGATGCCGCTCACTGAGGACAACTACATGCTCTAACATCTCGCGGCGGCAGTTTCCGATCCAGCGTTCGGCGGTACCGTTTTGCCAAGGGCTGCGATAAGAAATGCGAACAGGCTTTGTGCCCATGGCCCTGATGAACTCCACCACTGCAGGGCTGAAAATCGCGTCGCGGTCAAAGACCAAGTATCGTGGTGCCGTATCGTATGGGAACGCCTCGCGCAGTTGTTGAATCACCCACGCTGACGTGGGGTTGTACGTCGCGTTGAAGTACAAGATATGGCGACGGCCGTGCTCGATGACGAAGAAGCCGTACAGCAGCCGTAGCGACGCCGTCGGTGCGGCGAACAGATCCATCGCGGCAATGTCGTCCTTGTGGTTCCGCAAGAACGCAATCCATCGCTTCACTTCGTCGGGTTCGGCTCGGCCGCGCGGCATGTATCGCGACACCGTCATCTCGCTGACAACGAATCCGAGCTTCGTCAGCTCAGCGTGGATACGAGGTGCACCCCAGCCGTCTTGGGCCATCGTGCGGACGAGACGACGAATCTCGGCATCAATCCGAGGTCGACCTGGATAGCGCGGACGGGAGATCCGAGCCCAGTATCGACGGAACCGATCTCGATTCCACCGGGCGACCGTGTCGGCGTTCACGATAACGAGCCGGCTCGCCCACGCTGGCCACGAGCTTCGGAGCGCAACCCAGAATGCTCGGTCCGTGTCCTCGAGCGGTGGCCGGGGGCGCTCCTTCTTCAACGCCGTAACTTGCTCGTCTGGTCAATAAACTCAAACGCGCTCCCGTAGGCCAGTTTGAGAGGGCTTGGCCTCGGCCTGTTAGACCGGTTGAATCACAGGTCGTGGTCAGGTACTTATTCTAGTTCTCCGGGGAGACACAATGGACTGGAAGACCATGCTGGCGTACATCACGGGATCGGTCGACCGAGAACTGCTCCTGCGCAACGAGTACCTCGTTACCGAGAATCGTATTCTTCGAGATCAGCTGCAAGGCCGTTTGCGCCTGACCGATGGTGAGCGGAGAACCTTGGCGGAGATCGGAAAACAGCTCGGCAAGCGCGCGCTCGAAGAGGTAGCGAGTATCGTCAGGCCCGATACGATTCTCGGGTGGCACCGCAAGCTCATCGCAAGGAAGTTCGACGGTTCCAAGAACCGGACGTATCCGGGGCGACCACGAATCGACGAAAAGATCGAACAGCTGATTATCCGCTTCGCGAGAGAGAACCGATCGTGGGGCTATGATCGCATTGCCGGGGCCATGGCGAACCTCGGGTATCGAGCGAGCGACCAAACCGTCGGCAACATATTGAAGCGCCACAGTATACCGCCCGCGCCGGAGCGAGAAAAGACAACGACGTGGAACGAGTTCATCCGCTCGCACATGGACGTCCTTGCGGCAACGGATTTCTTCACCGCGGAGGTGTGGACGAAGTCCGGGCTGGTCACCTACTACGTTTTATTCTTCATACACCTGGCTACGCGACGCGTTCATATTGCCGGTATCACACCCTATCCAGACGAAAGGTGGATGACCCAAGTGCCCGGAATGTGACCATGGCGGATGTCGGCTTTCTTTGCTCGACCCGCTACTTGATCCACGATCGCGACTCGAAATTCTGCGCGTCGTTTCAGCGGACACTCGAAGAGGTGGGTATCAAGACCGTCAAACTGCCTGCGAGAAGCCCGAATTTGAACTCCTTCGCGGAGCGCTGGGTGAAGTCTGTGAAGGAAGAATGTCTATCGAAGCTGATCTTGTTCGGCGAGCCAGCATTCAGACGGTGTCTGGCTTCCTATCTCGCTCATTATCATGGAGAGAGGAACCATCAAGGCAAGGAAAACGTCATTCTCTTTCCGTCTGTAGAAAGCAGCGGCCCCCGCGAAGGGCCAATCCTTTGTCGGGAAAGGCTCGGTGGGCTGCTGAGATACTACCACCGAGAGGCGGCATGAAAACTGGAGCCACGGCCGGCGAGAAGGAAATTCAGACCACCGGGTTCTTTGTCTTCGGCGCCCTCACTTTGATCGTGGCACTCCTTAAGCTGGCCGTTTTCAGCGACTGGTCGTGGTGGCGAGTATCACTACCCATCTTGATCTTTGTCGGCTTCAATATCGCTTACATAGTCACGGGCTTTGGCTATCTGTCCTTTGCTGAGGCCAGGGAAAGACCCTCCCGGGACGAAGTCAACCCACTCGGTCAGCATCACGGCCCGCTCTACTGGAGCTCGATGCTCTTCTTCGCGGCGTTTGCCGATAATCTGGTCCGATACCTGGAAGGCACCGAGGACTCATTCTGGTTTTGGGGTCTGTCTGGGCGCCTTGAAGCGGTGTTCATTTTCGGCAGTCTCAGTATCGTCGGCCTATTCCTGTATTGGTCGGCGATCACACGTAGCCTTGTTGAGCCGGAGTAATTCGTGTAACACGGCCGTGTCAACCCGTATTCGGGTCGTGCCACGCGATCGAAGTGACGGACGAATTTCTTGACCAAACGGGGAGAAGCGCCGCGGGCGGGCGCCGGCGGCGGGACCGGATCCAGATGGCCGGCTGGGTCACGGTCGCGGCCGCTGCCACGGTGTGGCACGCCGACCGCCTGTTGCGCGGGCGAGCTCGCTGACCACGGCGCGGGTCCTCAGAATCTCCGCTATGCGGTGAGCGAGCGGGTGGCGGCGTGGGGGCTGTTGGGGTACGGGGTGAGCGCGTTGTCGCTCAGCGCGGACGTCACCGGGCAGCCCCTGACGACCGATCTCGGAATGGTGATGGGCGCGGCGGGGGTCCGCGGGACGCTGCGGCCGGCGCCGGCGACCGGCGGCTTCGAACTGGCGGTGACGTCGGATACGTTCCTGGTGCGGATGGGCTCGGCGGAGGTGCCGGGTCTGCGGGCGACGCAGACGACCGCACGGCGGGTCCGGCTGGCGCTGGAAGGCTCGCGCACGATCGGGCTCGGCGGGGGCGGGGCGCTGACGCCGCTCCTCGAGCACAACCTCGATCGCCTCCAGTACCCGCTTGCGCAACCGAAGCTGGACGAACTCCCGGTACTCGCTTACAGACTCCTTGGATATGGTGGTAGGCTTCTTCATGGCGTAATCCTCCTCCTCGCCTTTTCAGGCGCGGTTTTGATTTTGGTTAACCGGAGGTTACGCCATTCTTATTTCCACGGAACCCGGGACAGATCCCGCCGAAGCGAGGGGAGACAGCCGCCGCCTGCGCCGCGCCTTGAAGTGAAGTCGTGTCAACACGGGGAAGTAGAACATCCTCTCGAAGGCGTCGTGTCCAAAAACACAAACGAATTCAAGACCTGCGATTCCAAATATTTGTAGGTAGGCGCTTCTGCACACGGGCACCGCAACTTCGGTCGGCGCGCCCAGCACGAGACCCGGGTCAGCGGGTTGTGGTCCCTGTCGGGCGAAGCGAGGTCGGTTGCGCATCCTCGTCGTGTCCGAAAATACGAACGGAGCTCGAAAGCTCGAATTCTAGAGGCGTTCTCGAAATTCGCAGAAACCAGCCGACGCCGGACTGCTTCTGCGAGAGGCGCTCCCGAGCGGACCTCTCATTCTAGCTTCCATTGCCAACCAAGCCTAGACACCTCTAATCCGAAACGCCTCAGCGCGTGAGTCTTGAGTTCGTTTGTGTTTTTGGACACGACGCGTACCCGAGCAGACCTCTCATTCTAGCTCCCATTGCCAACCAAGCCTAGACACCTCATAATCCGAAACGTCCCGGCGCGCGGGTCTTGGGTTCGTTTGTGTTTTTGGACACGACGGGATTCAAGTGGCCTTTGGGACGGTGCAAACTGCTGACCCGCTTGGCGTTCGAGTATTTGGACCAGACGGGTTCAATCTTGCACCAGTACCGACTCATGTGCTTATATGACCCGTCGGTGTCATGGACAAGATGAGGGCTAGAATTTTTTCCTTGAACCTGCTTCGGGGAGACATTACCGACGCAATGATACTTGGTACCTGGCTCCACAAATGGTAGTGCTATGAATACAGTTCTCGCGGAACCTCGTCGTGTCGATATTCGATACAATGGTTGGTTCGCGGAGCCAGTTTTCCGTGTCCTCGGAAACCCTGCGGACCTGTACGGAAGCTTCCTACGGCACCTAGCGCCTTACGGAGCTACACTCGATGGCTTAATTACGGATTTTGCCGTGCTTGCCCGAACCAATGTGGGCTGTCATTTGACTTCGGGCACTATACGCGTGTGGGTCGATCGTCTGGAGGTCTGGCTGCGAGACGTCCACAATCAGAAGGAAGCTGAGGGATTGATCCAAGCGTTCTGGCGCGCCACAGCAGAGGTCGATGAGAGTCTTCACCCTATTTTGCACGTCCTGGAGCTTGAAGCGTCGTTGCAACTGAAGAACGAGACCTTTAGTTCCTACATTCAACGTTTCATAAAAGTTCCCCAAAATCTCTCAGACTGGCGTACAGCCATCCGCTTCAGCAATTCTTCTGAAGGTGCGACGAGCACGGAATCCATTTTTCTCGAAAAAGCTGCAGATATACCAGAAGGCTTGTTCCTGCATTCCCGTGTTCATATCGCGGATCCTGACTTGACGCCTGACAGGCCTTTTGAGATTTTTTGGGAGCGTTTTCGATCGCAGTTTCGGGCTATCACATTAGATGTCCCTTTGGGAATCGAATGACCTCGCTATGCCAATTGACCAAGTTCTCGACGTTGGTGAGTTCAACAGATCGATAGAACCCGACTCATCGCGCCTGTCACCACTTCGTTGGCATCAGCAACGCCCTTATGTAAATTCGCTTGCTCCCTGGTCAAGTGAAAATTTTCCTGTAAGAGTTCCGCAAACGCCAGTTGTTCCCACCATGATGCACCTTCGTTCAAAGTCCTCGGTGTTCTTTCAGCGCGAAGCCGATCGAGTTGCCGGAGAGTCTGAGTTCCAACCTTTCGTCACGACATCAACTTCCAGGCCTGAACGCTCCGAACCACTCGCGCCGCCTAGTTCCTTCAAGATCATGATCTGGTCTCAGTGGCCTTGGAGCGGCGAGAGACGCCCTGACCTGATGCAGGTCCACCCTGGCTCTGAAGGTCAACAGTTCGCCGCTGAAACATTACGCTCATCAGGAGGTTTGAAGACCTTACAGGCAAACATACTCTCGTCTGTTGTTCATCACGGGCAAGTTACTGTAGAGGCTGATGCGCTGGCTTGGGCACATCGAGCGGACGTCTCTTCTGAAGTATCAGCTATTGGCAAGCTATGCCTATCATTGGTCCCAGAGGCTCGGCGGGTGGGCGTGTCCGTTGACGTTGACTTAGAAGACGGCACTGCGGGTCTCTGTTTTCTCGTTAAGACCACAGCACAAATTGACGCCGTGGTAAGAGCGGAGGAAGAACTTCACGAGGCCTTATTCGACAGAATCCCTTCACGGCTTCGGCACCTGTTCTCCATTGACTACAAATTTATTCTCGCTTAGGTGGTCAATGAATCCGCTGGATTTTCTCATAGTTGCACGGAGGCTCAGCAGCTCTGCCAAAGAGTCGGATGCACGCACATCCATCGGCCGGACATACTACGCGCTGTTTAATCACCTCAAGATAAAGATTGAGCCGATCAAAGAAGTGCCAGTCTCAAGTGAAGCTCATCAGGCTCTAGTTCGCTATCTCCTGAAGTCGAACAACAAGACGCTATCGTCGGTAGGCCAATGCCTAAATGACCTGCGGAAAAATCGAAACGACGCCGACTATAAGATGGCCTTGGTCCTTGACAAGACAAAGAGTGAACTGGCCGTCGAGAGAGCGGACAGAGCCCTAGCACAGTTCGCAACGATATCGGATCCCATCTTGACGGCCTGCCTGAAGGCGCAGCCGACCTATCAAAGCAGACGAGCACAAGAGAACCGTTAGCACGTTACCCCGTCCTGTGCCAAAACTCGGCCCTCTCGAAATAGCCCATAAATCAGCAGCTTAGTGTCTGTAGAATCGGTGGTAGAGCCGGACGGCGTGGCTGATGATTTCCGGTGGAAATCGATAGCCGTGGTAGCTTGGCGCATCGGTCTTCATTGGACTATTCTGTATTGGACTATTCTGTCAGTCACCAGCTCAATTTGACAGTACCTCTCGAGATGGCCTTCGAACACAGGACGAAAACGCTCATCTATCTGCAGATAGAGCCGCAGTTCGATCCCATACGTTCAGATCCGCGATTTCAGGAAATGTTAGCCCACTTGAATTTTCCAAAGTGATATCCAGAAAGGAGCAGAGCCAGTGATGCAGAACTTTCACGCGTTTGGTACGACCGCTCTTCTTTTCGGACTCGTTTCGTGTCAGCCGGCACAGCAAACTCCGCAGGCCGAGCAAACTCAAGAGGCGGAGCCCGCCGAGGAAGAGGAAGCGGTCAAGCTCTCACCTACCGAGCAAGTAGAGAAAATCAATGCGACGCTCGAGGAAGTCAAGTCCGAGCTAGCCAATGCCGGCAAATACAGCTGCTGTACTTTTCCAAGCTGCAATTGGTGCGCTCTCCATGAAGGACAATGTGCCTGCTACCCCAACGTGGAGGCCAAAAAGGAAGTCTGCCCCGGGTGCGGTCTCGGCTGGCACAATGGCAATGGAATGGTGGATGGTTTCACCGTCAAGGACGTGAAGTGGAACATTACCCATGAGCATCCCGCTGAGGGAGGTCACGCTCACTGAGGAGGAGTTCAAACATCATGATCTTCCGGATAGGGGCAGCTGATCATTCTATGGCGATCTACGCGTCTACGTGGGTTCCGAAGGAACAATGAGAACCGCATTGTGCGCAAAAAGGACTGCCCTCGCCGAATCGCGGATGCGCGAACTGGTCAGTAGCAGGCTATCGGGTGCTTGCGCTGTTTGCTGTTGATGATGCGTACATATCACCAGCGGCAATCAGCACAAGCGTTCCGTGGAGTCCGCGTACGAAGTAACTGAATTCCCTTGGGCTCTCCACATAGGAAGAAGGGTCTCGATCTGCCTCCACTAGGCCGCTCCAAATGAGGTCACGGAGGCATTGCCACGAATCACGAGCGGCGAGGGGCCCATGTGCTCGCTCCGGCCGAACGGGCTGTGCCTCAGATCGAGGAGGCGTACGATGGGGCACTCACCGCTGAGTTGCGATCGGTTGCCAGAGGCGTCCCGTTGCTGCCTTGGTGCACAACTCCGATAGAGGCCGAGAGCTCGCTTGGCCCCGACTCACATCATCCGATCATCTCGCTATCAGGCATCCCGAGCGCCGTCATGGTGTTGAGAATCTTGCACCCGATCCTTGCCTCGACTCTCTGTGCCGCCAACCCTCTCGCTCGCATCGCTGAGCCCACGATAGCCTTGTAGCGATGGAACGTTGTCTCGACTTTGCTCCGTTTGCTGTAGCCCGATTCTGTGTGCCACTTTCGTTTGCCGAGCCGAGCTTGTGCTGCAATGTTGCGATTGCGCTGTCGGCTGCTCGCCGGCCCCGATGCGAGCTGGGCGCCCTTGCGCGGCGGTATCAGCACCCTCGGCGAGCGATGAGCGCTGTGATTCTCGATCGCCTCATAGACGCCGCCGGCGTCGTATGCGGTGTCAGCTCTGGCCGATGAGATGGGACTGTCGATCGGTCCGACAAGCGATGCAACCCGCGATGAATCGCGGGCTCTTTTGCTCGTCAGCTCGCCGGCGACGATTTCGCCAGTCTGCTCGTCGACACACAGATGGAGCTTGCGATAGTCCCTGCTCTTTTGTGCTCTGCGCAGCTGGCCGGCGTGGACAGCGAGACCGCTGCTGTCGATCAAGATGTGCAACGGCGTCTTCTGCTTGACTTGGTAGAAGGGGACCTTACCCAGCTTCGGCTTGCGCCTCGAGAGCGTGGTGTGATTGGGCACATCATTGTCTAGCTTCATCAGAGCGAACAACGACCGCAGCAATCCCTCGCTCTGCCTAGATGACAGATGAAACACCATGCCCAGGGTGACAGCCGTCTCGATGGCGTGGTTCGAGTACTTGCGTTGACGGCCCGGTTTCCTCCTCCTTGGCCGGGGCGCGCCCCAGTTCACAAGCTTGCCGGCGGTGAGCGAGACCCAGACGGTCAGGCTCCCGCGGTTGCGTAGACCCGCCTCATATTCATGCCAATTCCTCACGCGATAGGCCTTCTTCACATACTTCCGCTGAGTGCGTTTGAAAATGCTCATGGGAAACCTCGTATCCGCGAGTACAGGACAATTGTGGACCGAGATCGCGAGTTGTGCACCAAGGCAGCAATTCATGGATAACCCTGAATGGTACTGTCAAGTTGAGGCATTCGGGGCCGACCGGACCCCAAGATGTTGGCAACGCGGTACGCTCGAGCCCCATTATCTAGCGGCCCGCTCCGAGCTCGAGACCTCAACTTGACAGTACCACTCGAAGGCTTTGAGGGGCGACGTGTACCTCGCCGAGATCCGTGTACTAGCAGAATTGGGCAGAAGAAGGACGTCCGACGCGGCGAGATAGGTGGGCACCCGAACCGGAGGCACATGGCCCTCGATACGCACGTTCGATAACTCTCGCACCTCCACTCTTTGACGAAGGCGAGAGACGTCCTCCGTCGTCCCACCCACGATGAGGAGCGTGACACGGGGCATCTTCTCGGCGCAAGCCACCACGGTGTCGATCCCCTTCCAAGAATAAAGATGCCCGGTATAACACGCCACCGGTCCGTCAGTATCGAGCGCGAGCGCTCTTCGCGCTTCCTGTCGGTCCATGCGCAGTGTCAAAAGACGGGCATCCACGGCGTCGTGAGCAACGAAGAAGAGCTCCCGCGGAGCGCCTAGAGCCACGCAATCTTCAACGAGATGGCGATTGATGACGACGATCGCCGTCGCGGCGCGAGAAACGATTTTGAGCCAGCGTCTCGTCGGCCCGCGATCGGGAAGCGAGTGAAACTCTATAACGAAGGCGCGTCCTGCGAGCGCGAGACCGAGAGCGACGAACATGTCCCGAGTGTAGAACAGAGTGTTCCTGTCCCATCGGCGACGCACAGACTGGATGGTGAACAGCGTCGAATGAGCCACGAACAGCACCTGTTGGATGCGTGGGCTGGCGCTGAGTCTCAGTAAGTCGGGGCAATTCGTTTCGACGAGCCGGAAGGAACACTCCACGTCGTAGTAGCTCAGCGCGTCCACACCTTCCATTGCAGCGGTGTTTCGTCGACGGGGATATGTGAGCTCGACGTCGAGACCGAGCCGGCGGAAAGCTTCACACATCTTGAAGCTTTGCAGGACGTGCGCCTTCTCGCTCGGCACCCGCAGGTTGGCGACGTAGACGAGCTTTCCGTCATAGCGCACCAGTGAGGAATTCATCGGAGCGATCTTACACTGCGCGATCGGACCCCACAATGTTGTTTCGTCATCACCTCGTGACAGAGGATTGATAACATGGGCAACGAGGCTGGCGTTGACGACGTACACAGCCCCGCTGTTCGGAACAGCGGGTAGCGCATATGTTCACGGTCGCCTTCGATGTAGTCGACGCACTAGCACGCCTCGGCGTCGTGCGGCGAGTTTAGTCGTAGGGCGTGAGAGTGGCGTTGATGTCGCGGCCGTCCAGCTAAACTGGGACCGAAGCGGCGGAGGCGCCAGACCCGTATGGTGCAAATAGTACGTCGAACTCGACGTCGGTCTGTGGAGGGTCGATGACCGGATCTGGGGCGAACGCGAGGATTCGATGAGCCGCCAGCCGAGGTCAATGCCACGACGATACGAAACCCACGGGGCGGCTCGGACGGCACTCGAACGTATCTACTCAGGCAGCCGCACGATAGTAATAACGAAGTAGACCGCCGAGTCGCTCGCGGCACTCGACGCTGGGCCCATCTGCGTCCTGGGGAAAATCGTCTAGCAAACGGTTGCCGAGACCCTGGTGATTCCTCTCACGCAGATAATGGAGACGATATTCGCGGAGAGCGCGTTCCAACGCATTCCGGCCAAACAAGACCATCCTGTTCAGGCACTCCTCTTTGATCGAGCGCACGAAGCGCTCCGCGTGAGGATTGCAGTTCGGAGATTTTGTCGGAATCGGGACAACTCGAGCGCTACTTGTTTCATGAAGACTCGGTCCGGGTTTGGTGTGGGTATCGAGATATGGACCCGGCGGGTCTTCAGCTGAATCGAGAACAAGACGTAGAACGTAACCAGACCCGCGGGAGTCCAGATTTCGGTGGTGAAGAAATCGGCAGCGGCAAGGGTGTCCCAGTGACTCCGAAGAAACGGCGCCCATGTCGTCCTTCGCCGGCGAAACGGTGCCGGTGCGATACCGTGCTCCTTCAAGAGCCGCTTCACCGTGTTCGGCGCGATCTTTGTGGCCGAGGTTGGCCATAGCTCCTTGGATTCGATCGTAACCCCAAGACAGGCTCGACTTGGCCATGCGCACGACCAACTCCTCGATTTCCGACGAGATGGGCGGACGCCCCGTTTGACGACAAGGGTGCGTCCATTTCCTCGCGATAAGCTCACGGTGCCATCGGAGGATCGTATCCGGGGCGACCAGAGTTGCCACTTCCGCGAGGAGTTTCCGTCCAAGCTCTTTCCCCTTGGCCGCGAGCCGTCGACGCTGCTCGTCGCTCAAGCGTAACCGCTGACCGAGCTGCGCCTTCAAAACACGGTTCTCCTCCTGCAGATACTCGAGAATCTTCTGCTGCTCCTGGTTCAACCAACCAGCCAGGAGCGAGACCAGGAAGATTTGTAGCGAGACAAATGTGCTCATCGCAAGCATCGTAGCGGAAGTCACTTACCGCTGCAGAAGATGACCGGCTGAGTTTTTGCACCATAAGGGCGGCAAGAGTTCAATCGCCTCAGACCCTACAGCTCGTTGGGTTACCGACCGCCGGCGCCAGAAACGATTTGGTTGAAACCGGCTCCGCTCCACTCCGCCGGCTTCAACCAGCCCTTGTCAGCACCGAATTACTGAGATACAACGTGGTACTAACCGTGGGGGCAGGTCAAAAGGATAGATCCCCTTCTGGGTCAAAATCTTGGAGGCGTTTATCAAGAGTAGATACATTCTCGCCAACATGGCCACGTCACTCCACAGCTTTCCAGTGCGGCCCTCCGTCCCAGGATATCCACTAAGACATGGTTCAGCATCGCCTTGTGGCTTGTGATGATGCCACGACCAGTGGCACCGCGAGGAGAAATACCCCAAGAGCCGCCGGTATTCAAGTGGGCTGATGATTTCGGGCGGAAATCCATATCCGTGGTAGCTCGGCGTGTCGCTTTTCATCGGCCAAGTCTACCTCTTACCCGCTGAACTTGACAGTACCTTCGCGTCGCAAATATCATCGCCCTGAGGCAACCGGTCCGCCGCATGACAACACCCAACGAGCTGGTCTTCACACCTTCCGGATGCACTGCGACACTCGTTTCAGGCGAAAGCTTCGAGGTGGACCCGCTCGAGACGAATCTCGAGCAGGCTTTGAGCTGGATCCAGTGGCTCAACGAAGCCCATACCGAGGACGGGCGTCGACTGTCGTTGCTGGTGACCGAAGATGGATACGAAATGTGGTGGGTCGTTCAAGCTCGCCTGTTCACGCGGTTCCTCGTTCCGTACACACGGTACGAACGCGTCGTGTCGTGGGCATTGGAGGGCGCCACCGTAGTCGACCCGCCTCCTGATTTGGAGCCGCTTCTGCGCATCCTGACCCGCGCGGGCGAGAGCGTCACCGTCGTGCACCGAGCGCCTAAGAACATTCTCCGTTCCTGGCGACGGTGGCTGGGAACACCTCTCGTGGCGATGGCAGTCGTCGCTTCGTGGCTCGCCGCTTGGTGGTTTCGCGCTCGTGGGCGAGCCGTCGCGGTCTACACGGTGGACATCGTGAGCCCCGGGCTGCGCCATGATTTCAGGATCGATCCGATCTACCGTGAGCTCGAACGCCGCGAGTTAAGCTACGGTGAGTTCGTGCACTCGCTCGGAGGCGTTGGCGCAGTGCAAAATTTTTTCCGAAGACGTCGCTTGAGCATCGACATGCAGGCGATGGCGATGCTTGAGGCGCACCCCGCCGTCGATATGAGCCTCGCCGCTTCGATTCGAGTGGGCGATATGCCGGTTGACCGGGCACGATTCTTCTGTGCGCTCGCGCGTGAAGGCTGTCGCGCCAGCAGTGAAGCGGTCCGCAGGTACCGGGCTTTGAGACGCTTGGTGCGACTCCATCGGCCACGCTTCGCTCTCGTCCTCGACGACAGCCGGCATGCCCATGAGCTCGTAGCCGCGTGCCGCTCCGAAGGCGTGTACGTCGTTAGCTACCAGCACGGCGCGTTCAATCGATATTCTGTCGGCCTAATGACGTACGGCTTTCTAGATGGAAAGCCGCACCGCGCAAACGCTTATGGACTTTGGAGTGACTACTTCCGCCAGCGGCTGTTGCGTGACTCGCGACTCTACGACGCATCGACGACGTTCGTGTGCGGGATGCTGCGCTCGCCGGGGCCCGATGTCGAAGCGAAAGACCGATCTCCCGAAGGTCGCGTTCGCGTTCTCGTCGTCTCCGAGAGTGAACGCACCGAAGAGGTCGTCCCGTTCGTGGCTCAGCTACTCGATCGCGAGGCCTACGAAGTAACCCTGAAACTGCGGCCCGGGGAACAAGTGCCGACGCCGTGGCGGCCGCTTTTGGAACTCGGCCTCGGCACGAGCAAGCAAAGCGTCTACGACGCGGTACGAGACTGTGACGTGGTGCTGGGAACCTATAGCTCGGTGCTCTATGAAGCAGCGTTTCTCCTCAAGCCACTGGTGGTGGTGAAGACGACGGCTCCGGTCGGGGACGAGCTCGTGCAGGAGAGCTTAGCGGAGCTAGCGAGCGGTCCGGACGGCATCGAACAAGGCGTGACCCGTGCAGTGGCTTTGCCGATGTCCGAGCTCGAGCGAAGACGCGCCGTCCTGTGGGGCGAGGGACGAGTGGACGGTGCTCGCCACCTCGTCGAGTACGCGCTCGTGCGGAGCACTACGTCTACGGACCGGTCGTGAAAGTCACCGTTTTCGACAACGGCGATACGTTTCCCAGGCTTTCTAGAAGTTCCACAAGTTTCTCAGCAAGGCTGTCCCTTCCATAAATTCGAGCTGCAACTTTTGACAATATCTCCCGCACCGCCGCATAGGAGTTCGGGCGCGCAAGCTGGACGGAACGGATGGTCTGGAGGACAGCTCTGCTCGGGCTCGCCTAGGCTGACAGCCGTTTCTGATGCCCAACATGGCGGGTTCACGACAGGCTTGAGCTCAGTATCTGGTGGTCGGTCAGCTAGTTTTTCGTCAACTTTGACAGTACTCTTGATAGTGCTCTGCTCCGAGGTTTTGGTCGGGAACTCGTCGTCAGCTGTCGGTACGCGGCCCCCGACAGACTCTCACGAAGTCTCTGCCTAAGATCGTGAGCGCGACACGATCAATCGCTCGGTCCGAGCGAGAGCGGTCGTGCCAGTGCCACTTCAACGCGTCATCTAACTTCCTTACTACCTCTTCAATGTCAGGCTTCGTGGTCGATCTGAGATCGCGTACGGCGTCGGCGAGCTCCTCCATGGGGTCTTGGTTTGATTCCTCGCGGCCCCGTCCTGTGCCAAAACTCGGCCCTTTTGAAATAGGCCATAAATCAGCAGCTTAGTGTCTGTGTTTGCGACCGGACCAAGGTCTCGGCAACGAGCTCATCACACCTCTGCCGGCAAGCGCGAATGACGCTGGCCCCATCGTGTCGCGAGAGCGACTTGGGGGCATTCTCAACTACTACTGCCGTGCCGCGTAGATGGTCGCCGGCGACGGTAGCCCCTCGGCGGGCTCGACCGGCGTAGCGTGGAAACAGCTTCAGGAACACGCTTCGATATTCGCTCTCGACTAGGTGGTCATCTGCATGGTGACGACCCGCCCGCCCAAGACGATTGTAAAGCCCACGGCCCTTGGCCCGGTCGCAAACACAGACACTAAGCTGCTGATTTATGGCCTATTTCAAAAGGGCCGAGTTTTGGCACAGGACGGGGACAAGGAGCCACCAATGCCTAGGAAATCAAAGAAGCCAGTAAGAAAGCAAACGCACTCGCCTACGGGCAAGGTAGTTGGCCAAGTCGGTCAGATATTGGTCACGGCTCCTCGCAGCCCCTTGCTGCCGTCGATGACCGTGCTCGAACAGCTTGCCCGTATCGAAATCGACGACAAAGGGCGACGAAGTCTCGAACGCCGGCTCAAACATTCCAAAATCGGCCGCTTCAAACCCTTCGTCGACTTCGATTGGAACTGGCCCAAGAAAGTCGACCGCGGCGCCATCGAATCCGCCATGACACTCCACTTCCTCCGCGAGGGGCGCAACTTCATCATGCTCGGCTCCAATGGACTTGGCAAAACCATGATTCTCAAAAACATCGCTCACCAGGCCGTGCTCGAAGGACACTCCGTGCTCGTTCGCTCCGCTTCCGACATGCTCGACGAGCTCAACTCCGACTCTCACGAGCTCCTCCGCCGCCGATTGAAAAACTACTTCGTGAGCCTCGTCGCAGGGGCCTATTCAGCCTGGGCGGTCGGCGGTCTTCTGCTCCTCACCGGCAGGGGCAGGCAATCGGACGAGATCTACTACTTTCTCGTTTTTGTTGTGTCGATCCAGGCCGGCGTGGGTACCTATCGATTCCTCGAACGCGCCAGTGGTGTCATTGCGAAGCTCGCTCAGCCGCGACTCGCGCTATTCGCGCAACCCCGAAAGCTCACGGCGGCCGCGCTCGGGCTCTGGCTTCCACTCACGCTGGGCTGGTGGTGGAATCCATTGATCATGGACGCTCACTGGCCGGCCGCCTTCCAGAGAGAACCTGCTCGTAGACCGCCACGAGCTCCCGAGCCGAGCGCTTCCAGGTCATCTCGCGAGCACGACGAAGTCCACACTCCGCCATCTTTCGAGTCCGGTCGCGGTCCTGGAGCAGTATGGTGAGGGCACGCCCCGTCGCCGCCGGATCGTTCTGGTTTACGAGCTCGCCATTTTCTCTAGGCACGACAATGTCCTCGGCCCCACTGTCACGACACGCTACCACAGGAGTCCCGCAGGCATTCGCCTCGAGCAAGACGAGGCCGAAGCCCTCGAAATGATCGCCACGATTCGCAGCGTTGAGAATGAAAGCATCGGCTCGACGGTACCAATCGATCACATCGTCTTCGCTGATAACGCCGAGAAAATGGACCCGCTCCCCTACCCCGAGCCGGACGGCGAGCTGCCGCAACGACGCCGCATAGTCGGGATGGTGATCCTCGCTTCCGATGATGAAGAGCTTCGCGCCGAGCGTCGCATCGAGGCGCGCGAGAGCTTCGATGACAACGTCGTAGCCTTTGCGCGGCTTGACGGCGCCGACGGAAAGGATCACCCGTCCCTCGACGGACGCGGCCGCTCCACTAGGCGTCCCCGGACAAAAGCGAACGCTATCGACGCCCGGATTGACCACGACGCTCGGCGATGAAGGCACTCGCGCCCGTAGGCGTTTTTCCGTGTATCGACTGATGCACACGATGCGCTCGGCGTTGTTCGACCAGAAAGCGAAAGGAGACAGCCCGGCATGAGCAATGGCGCTATAAGTACCGACCGCCGTCGCGACCAGAGGTCGCCGCTTGAGCCGGCAAACGAGCGAAGCGGTGGAAAGATAGGGCTCCATTAAGCAGTGCACGAGATCACAGTCCGACAACGCGCGAGCGGCGGCGGGAAGCGTCTTGGCGACGGCAAGCGGCCAGCGCGCGAGGCTCTGCGGCCACGGCGGCAATACGGGGCGCGGCTCCGCGATGCTGATCTGCGCGTGATGAGCAGCGGCGTCTGCACGCACCACGACGCGGCAGTCAAGCCCGAGAGCGGCCACGTGTCGTATCGTCTCGAACGACAGGCGCGCCCAGCCGTTGCCGCCCCCCAACGTTCCGGCGACGAAGCCGATGCGCGTCAAGGGCTATCTCCGCAAGCGATCGCATCCGAGCTCCATCGGGCCGCTTTGTGATCCCACATGATGGTGGTGAGCCGATCCATGAACTCCGTGACAGTATACTTGCTCTGCGCCATCGCCACGCCCTGTGCGGCCAGCGACTAGGTCAGCTCTTGCGCTGCTATTACCATTTCGTTCGCCGGCATAGGGCTCTGCAGTTCGAACGCCAGCTCCGTACTCCGGCGATGCAGGCTGGGCCGACCAAGCGGTGGCTGACGTTGTATGAATCTTATGAATCTTATGGGCTGGCGAAAAGCCTAACTTTGTATAGTAATCAAAGGTCCAGGGGACTAGCATTCAAGTGCCTCTAGCGGCGTAGAGCAACACTTCATGGCAGAAACACTTCTTAGAATTTAGGAGAACTACATACACTTGAATACCGGCGGCTCTGGGTGTATTTCTCCTCGCGGTGCCACTGATCGCGGTATCATCATAGGCTACAAGGCGATGCTGCACCATGTCTTAGTGGATATCTAGGGACGGAGGGCTGCACTAGAAAACTGTGGAGTGACGTGGCCATGTTGGCGAGAATGTATCTACTCTTGATAAACGCCTCCAAGATTTTGACCCGGAAGGGGATCTATCCTTTCCTCATAAAGCAGTTGTCCGAGATAGAGCCAGGGGCAAGTGTTCTTTCGGTCGGCGCCGGCGGGCCGATCGCGGCGATGGTCAGGGAGTTCGGGCAACGGCGAGGGTTCAAGGCTATCTTTTTCGACATCGCTACTGTTCACAAATCGCAGGAGATCGTGGGTGATATCTGTACCTATGAGTTCGAGAAAGACGAGTTCTATGACCACGTTGTCTTGGCGGAAGTCCTTGAGCACTTACATTCGCCCCAGCAGGCAATCGATCGCATTCATAGAGTGTTGAAAAAAGAAGGTAGCTTGACGCTGACGGTGCCTTTCATCTTCCCGATTCATAGCCGCCCCAACGACTATTTCCGCTTCACATCATTCGGATTGGAGCATCTCTTGCGTGAGTTCAAGTCGGTCGCTATCAAGGAAAGAAATTCTTGGGGGGAAGCCGTGAACGTACTTATCGTCCGGTTGATCATGGAGAATCGCTCAGTGGCGAAGCTACTTGCACCGCTGATCGTCTTGATCGCATTCTTGTTGGTGCCGTTCGCCCTGCTCGCCTCAAGGCTCATCTCATCGGATTTCATGACCAGCGGATACCTCGTTGTGGCTAAGAAGTGATGGGGCTTCGTGAAACCCGGTCAGCTCATCGTCGAATCAATCAGCTCAATGTCACTATCAGAAATCGCGCAATAGAGAGTGGAACCGTTCCAGGGAGCTGGTCAGTTGCATTTATCCGGAATTAGAGAAGAATGCGTAACTCAAGCGTGAGTGGGATTTCATGAAAGCCGGTTCAGGAGCTAGGAAGCGCGGTCCAACCAAGGAGTAAAAAAACCTTGTCCCCTCCTCGTAGCCCCTCATGCTCCATTGTTCGCGCAATCTGTGGCGGGCGAGCCTATCACGCGCTCGGCTGCCTTCCTGGCGCGATGCGCTTCGGGCCCGTTCGGCCCGTCTTTGTCGTCGGCACGGGACGGTCGGGCACTACGCTACTTGTCAAGATCCTCAAGAGCCACCGCGATCTGGTGCCTTACCCGAGCGAGGCTAACGAGCTATGGCATCCGAACCTGTATCCCTACGACCGGCGCACGATCGACGCGCCGCCGATCCTGTTCGATCCGGCGGAGTTCACGGCGCGCTCGCTCGCGGGCTGGACGCCCGCGCGCGAACGGGCCATCCACCGGACGTTGGACGGCTTCATGCTGGCACGTGGTCGAGGTAGGCGGCTGGTGCTCAAGAGCGCGATGGTGAGCTTCATGGTGGAGCGACTGACGCGGGTCCTCCCTGACGTCGTGTTCGTGCATATCTATCGCCGCGGGCCGTCGGTAGTGTCCTCGTTCGTCAAGAAAGAATGGCCCAAGTATCAGGGACTGGTCGACGAAGCCGAGATGCGGTTGCACTGTGCCCGCTACTGGAACAGTTGCTTGATCGAGCTCCATCGCGCCAACGAAGCACTCGGCCTGAGCGCGCGCGGGCAGTGGTTCGAGTTTGCCTACGAGCGGTTGTGCGCCGAGCCGCGACAGGTGTTGCGCGAGATGAGCGACTACGCCGGAATCGACCCGGACGCTTACGCCTTCGATCTTTCGAACATCCAGAGTCGGAACGAGAAGGTCGGCGACGTCGCGTCGGACCTCTCGTGGGCGTCAGCGCTTGAGGCTATGCGTGCAGCCACCGTTGTGCTCCGCAAAAAGTCGATCCAGCGTTGATTGCGCGGTTTAGACTTGCCACGCTCGGCCGCTTCGTGCCGTTCGACCCGACGACGCCACCGGCGTCTTAGGAACGTGGAGAGGCTCGCTCGTGCGACTGTTTTCGAATATCCGGTCTATTGTTCTGGACACCATCGCGTTCGCTCGCCGGAATGTGTCAATGATTTTGAGACACAAAGTCTCTGCATTTAGTGAGCTCCCGCTCGTGTTTCGGGGCGCATGAGGGCGCCATCCGAATCGAGCGCCGGATCAGGCTCCAGTCGGATTTGCTGCTCAGTTCTGCACCGCGCGAGCCGGGCGTCGGTCGCGGAGGAGTCGAGATGGGGTCCGGAAGGATCCCTGTAAGTGACGCAACCCGGGGGTACCTCCAGGTCGTCCGATGACTCCAACGTCGCTCCTGAGCCAATCTCGAGCGTCTCGTTGTTTGGCGGCGGGTTGATCCAGGCTGCGACCGGCCAATCCGGAGGTTTGGGCCGACCCTTGACGAAACGCTCGGGGTGAGCGTCAAAAAACGCGGAGAGGACCTTCCGACGGTCCTCGTGGAGCTGTTCAGCCCGGCCGTGGTGCACCGCCTCGGGAGTCATCAGGCCAATGCCGGAGTGGCGGTGTTCGGTGTTGTACCAGCAGAAGAAACCGCGGCACAACTCGCGGGCGTGCTGCACGGAACCGAAACGCTCCGGGAAAGCGGGACGATACTTGAGAGTTTTGAACTGGCTCTCGGAGTAGGGATTGTCGTTGGAGACGTGAGGGCGAGAGTGGGTTTTGGTCACGCCGAGATCCGCGAGCAGCATGGCGACTCCCTTCGATTTCATCGAAGGCCCGCGGTCGGCGTGAATCGTTAGCTGTCCGGCAACAACACCCTGCTTGGCGCAGCTGTCTGCGAGCAGACGCTTGGCGAGGGCGGTGCTCTCCTGGTTGGCCACCATCCAGCCCACCACGTAGCGGCTGAAGATGTCGAGGATGACGTAGAGGTAGAAGTATGTCCACTTGACGGGCCCCAGCAGCTTCGTGATATCCCAAGACCAGACCTGGTTGGGTGCGGTGGCTAGCAGTTCAGGCTTTTGGTAGTTGGGATGGCGGAGCTCGTCGCGACGCTCGCGAAGCTCGTGCTCCTGCTCGAGGATACGGTACATGGTTCGGATGGAGCAAAAATACACCCCCTCGTCGAGCAGAGTTGCGTAGACCTCCTGGGGTGCTTGGTCGAGGAAGCGTGGTGAGTGGAGGGCGTCCTGTGCCAAAACTCGGCCCTTTTGAAGTAGCTGATAAATCAACAGCTTAGTGTCTGTGTTTGCGACCGGGCCAAGGGCCGCGAGCTGTACAATCGTCTGACCCAAGGGGGTCATCTTCGGATCCATCATGACGTACCATGTGCAATTCCTACTGCTCGTTCTCGCTGGCTGGGTCAACTGCCAGCAGCAGGATGTGATTGACTACCTACGAGAGGAGAATCGTGTGCTCCGAGCCGGGCTTCAGGGCAAGCGTCCCAGGCTCTCTGACGACGACCGGCGCAGGCTCGCCGTCAAAGCCCAGGCCTTGGGCCGCGAGGTGCTGGCCCAGATTGCCTCCGTTGCCACACCCGCTACGCTTCTGCGCTGGTACCGCTAAAACACAGACACTAAGCTGTTGATTTATCAGCTACTTCAAAAGGGCCGAGTTTTGGCACAGGACGGGGTGGCGGATGGTGAAGTCGAGGGCTATCCGGTCTCCACTGGATTCCATGAAAAACAGGGAATTAACAGGGAATATGGGCACAAAACTGACCCCCGAGCGCCGAAAAACCATCCTGGAGTGCGTTCAGGCTGGAATGAGCAATAAGGATGCTGGGCAGGTCTCAGGTATCAGTGAATCAACACTTTACGCCTGGATCGAGCGTGGCCGGAAGGCAAAAAGCGGTCCATTTCTGGAGTTTCTAGAGTCATATAACGCATCTCAGTCCAACTTCGAGCATGCGAACTTCGAACTCATCCACGAAGAGCCACATCGACGCCTGCTAACCTGCTGATTTATGGTCTATTTCAAAAGGGCCGAGTTTTGGCACAGGACGGGAAAAGAAGATTCGGCGCCACCTGGCGCGCGCCCATTTGCGCCAATGTTTCGGCTGGAAGCGATGGAGTAAGGCGATGGATGTACGCGACTCTCGGACTGTTCACAGATTACCGCGTTCGATATCTCGTAGCTTCGCCGAAAGACGCCCCGGCTCGATAGGCCACATAACCCTTCGCGGGAAGTGTGCAGGAGCGCGTAGTGCGGGAAAGCCGCACGCTGCGTGCGATGTGGCGGGGGCTGGAAACGGACTTACGGTGCGGCTAGTGAGGCACTCCCACAGGAAACGGGGAGAAACAGATAGGCCGCGCCTACGGAGCACCGCGCCAGCCCTCGACCCTACCGGTCATGGCCTGCGTGTGTCGGCGAACGCCATCGGATCCAATAAGGATGTCGGCGTTGCACACGAAGATGTTCCCGAACGTCAGTCACCGTGTGGTCAACCCAGCCTGCATCGCCGAAAGAACTGCGTCTCTCGAAATCAGGCTCAAGCTCTAGCACGCGAGCGGGTTACGCGTCGGCCACCAACACTTGATTGCGGAAGCACCCGCTGGGCGGGCCGTCAGTGCTTCCTGTCCTTGGGCGGGTGAGGGTCGTTCCCGTAGGAGTCCGAGTCGCGAATCTTCCCGTCGCGGCGGTGGATCACGACCTCCGACTCCTGATTCTTGGCGATGTTGCGAGCCGCATCGATCGCGTCCTTTTGCGTTCGGTGGTGCGAGGTGTCTCGCTTGTTGCCCTCGCCATGAACCGCCCATGCTTTGTCCCGTCGAACCACGTGTTGGTCTTTACCTTTTGCCATGTGTACCCCTCGTCTTTACTTCGCCTCAGTCGACGAGTCGTCGGCATCCACAAACCATTCGGTGTGCAATCGACAACTCCGTCACCAGCTTCTTTAGGGCATTATATACGGAAGTCACATCCGCCAACTACCGGAGGGAGATCGAGAAGCATCCTGGGTCGACCACTTCGACGCACAGTTCGTCCGCGGCGCAGACTCGCCGGTCCTGGACGGCCGGTACATCGTCGACCTTGAGGCCAGCATCCCACTCGCCAACGAGGTGACGCTGGCGATCGGTGGCCAAAACATATTTGACGTCTTCTCGGACCGGATGGACCTTTTCGCTGCCGAGTTCGGCCTCCCCTACAGCCAGTTCACGCCGTGGGGTTTAAGTGGCGGGTACTACTACGCCCGCATCAACTACCAGTGGGGCCACTAGCTGCCATCAGGGCCGATTCTTTCACTGTCCCTGGGGATACAGAGCCGGGCGAGGTTCCCGCCTAATCGACTTCTAGGCCGGTAGGGTAGCGACAAAACAAATCCAGGTGACCTTGCCCAGGAAAAGTGGACAGGTTGATTATCTCGCATGAGCAGTTTTGAGGTCATGAATCCGTTCGAACACCATTGGGCTGTTGTAATCGAGTGACGAGTGGAGTCGATACGGATTGTAGAACCCGTATGGTGCAAATAGTACGTCGAACTCGATGTCGGCCTGTGGAGGGTCGATGACCGGATGTGCGCGAGAGGCCGAGCGAGCGCTTCGAACGCGACGAGCAAGCGACTCTAAACCCGCTGGCAGAGCGGCCGTGGACAATGCCCGTCGAAGGTGTTCAGCGACTACACGAACGGCCCCGGCGACGAGAGCTAACGCCTTCTGAGTTGGGTGGGCAAGTCCTTCGTCGCGGGCTATTACCCGACTACTCCAGCAGCTCAATGGTGACACGAATCTTCTCGGGATAGGGCTTCGGTAACTCGTACTTATCTACGTACACCATGCCCACCATCGGACGTCGTTCCCCTGCCTCCTCCGCGTAGCGGATCGTGTTCTTCGTCTCCTTGTTTAGCTTGAACGTTGCCGAAAACGGCTCTTCCTTGGTCACATCTCCACCTCTCTGAACGTTTCCCAAACCAGTGTACACTCGTGGGCTTCGAGAAGCTGACCTGCATCTGCCCTACCACGAATCGGATCATGTACTGAACATCGCCTACAACATAATGTCTGGAGGAACGTGTCTAGAGGACATCGAGTTGTTGAGAAACGACGAGGTGTATCTAGGCAGAGGGCTGGGTGCTGCTGCCAACCGTCTACGAGGACGGAGGGATCTCGGGAGGAACCCTGGAGCGCCCGGGCCTGCAAGCGGCTGACACCAACGATACGCAGCTAAACGGCGGCATGGGCGTCAGTCGGCGCCGTGTTCACGGGTTCGAGCTTCGTGTCATCGATGAGACTTCATCTTGGATACCCTCAAACGTAAGAAACAAAGCGATCGGCACCGACTCTATGTAGTTCGTTCGACCAAAAGTGATGAGCAGTCGATGGACGCTGTTCACGTTAAAGCCCGAGCCGGGCGCTGAAAACTCGATGCGCCGTCGAAATCGCTCGGACGGACCCGTTGTCGTGCTGCACGTATCCCACTCGATGCCCGCCTTCACACTGGCGTTTTCCAGTCTGGCCGCGAGCTGTTTCGCAATCTCATTCACATCAGCGCCCTCGCCTTGTATCAGCACGGTATTCCAAATGCACCGGAAGACACCCCTCATGCGCCCTAACTTGCCGGCATTCCTCGTCTCCAAATTGATCAGCGGATTGGCTTCGAACGTAAATTTTAGGCTTACCAGTTTCTCGGCGAGCGGTGCCCACTGGGAACGTTGACCTGCATCCGTAGCTGCGCTCGTGTGTTCGTGCAGTTGCCTCCAATTGGATGGTTCGTCGGTGTAGATGGTCGACCCAGTCAAATGGGCGACGAACAGAGCCAACTCAAGACTCATGCCGCTGAATACCTGAAATTCCCCTCCGTCTTTGCCACCCAGGACGGGTTGGAGTAGCGCAAACGGATCGTTCGCGAGCTTCTCCTTCATGTGCTCGATTCTGCATTCAAGTAGCTCCGGACCGATGTCGGGTTGGCTTTTGCGAACTTTCCGCCTTAACTCGGCCTCCGGAAGGCGCAACGTCCATCGTTCGAGGTCATCTCTGGCCAAGGCCATTCTAAGTCGCATGTCTTCCTCGGTCGGCTTCCAGTTCGCCGTGCGCTTTTCGATCATTGCTCTAATTGCGCGTCGAAAGTCGGCGTTGAATTCCATTGGATTGGGCACAAAATGGACGATGCCAGCGTCGATAAACGGTTGTAGCGTCAACAAGACGCTCACGTTCTTGAGCAGCTGTGATTTGTGCTGTGTCGGCGATTGCTTGGGACTGTATTCGGGACTCATGTACGTCGGGTTCGGGAATGGGTTCAAAATCACGATCTCGTCGAAGTATGCGAGGGAGCTGATCACGCTCACATCTATCGTTCGTGGATCAATAAGCCCCATGTAGACGGCTCGGAACACCCTCCTGTCCGGCCGAGGGAGCAGATCGGCGATGTTGGTGTCCTTCGGCCACAGCATCTCCAGCATCTCGTGGATCGTCTTCACTTGGTCATTGCTTAACTGCCGCCGCACGTCCTCCCATGTCTTCCTCTTGTTCAGTCCGAGAATGTCGACGACTGCATTGCAAAACGTCAAGTTACGGTCGCGGATGCTGTAGATATCCCACGGCGGCCGATCTTCAGACGCCATGCCACGGCAGCATTTCCTGTATCTGCGCCCACTGCCGCAGCCGCACGGATCGTTCGGCGCAGGCGCTGTCAGTGGGGCATTCTTATTCAGAAACTTGTGACTCATATCGGTCCGGCCGAACGCATCTTGATAGTGCGTCAAACCGTCCTTATAGCCGATGTAGATTTCCCCGCCGAAGTGCCAAAGCATATCTCTGGGCGGCAATAGGACCCTGCCGATGTCCTTCCACGAAACCAACCCAGTTTTCTCCGGAAACAGCCACTCCTCTTCGTACGCTGCAAGGTACTGCCGCGACCTTATCTTCAGCAGAGAATTGATCGAAACAACCTCGTCGGGCGTTAGCATGCGCGTCCGAATCATCGCGTCCGTACGAATCAGAGTCTGGCCGGAGTATCGTGCGTTCTGCCGTCGAGCGAGCAAGTCGACGCCAGCGGGATCCTGGGCATACTCAAGGTTTGTCAGGATGAGACAATAATCTGCGTCCAGAGCGAACACCGTCTGCGTGCCCTTCAGACCTATCGAAGGATCTTCCGGATACTGACAGGCAGAGGACGTGGGGGCGCAGGCAGAGTTGTAGGTCGTGACTGGATGGTCTGTCACGATGAACTTCACATCTGACTTCTCCGCCGAAACTATCTCGCGCACGGACTCGAACCACATGGTACAATACATCTGTCGTAGATGCTGCATTTCCAGCATCAGGTCGACCTGCGTCAGACTCGGATACCTGCGTTTGATCCAATCGAGCCCCTTCGGCGTCCTCAACTTCTGCGCGTTTAGGTACCCAAAGAATCGCTGGAAATACTCGTGGATTATCTGCGTATCACTGCCGAAGAACGCGCGGACGGCGGTCGCGCCGCTCGCATCGATCGTTCCGAATAGAAACTTCTCGACCGCGTCATTCAACGTGCGTCCAAACCGCGTCGTATAGAGGTCCTTCTCTCGAAAACATCGCTTTGGTGAACGGAGTTCGAGCTCATTTCCCATAATTATGCGGCCATTAGGAAGCTTGGTCTTCGGAGGATCGAGATCCAAGTACTGGAGCGTGCTCCTCGGCGCGAGAATGAAACCTTTTTGGTACCAAATCGGGACGTAGTGGTTCTGACGGGTAATTCGAACTCGGTTCATCGCGACGCTTGTTGTCCGGTACCTATTGTAATTCCCTATGTCAGCGCAGCTCGTAGGTTAGTTAGTACCCGTCCTGAAGCCTGTAAGGGATTGAGAAAAAAGGAGAAATCGCAAATTTAGGGCTAGTCTTCTGAGGGGGTGTCCCTGGGCCTTGACGGCGAGCCTGCGCCGCTCGTCGTCCGAGAGCCTGAGACGCTTGCCCCGAAGCCCGGCTCGGAGCACACGGTTCTCCTCTTGCTGGTAGTCGATCACATCCTGCTGCTGGCGGTTGACCCAGCCAGCTAGAACGAGCAGTAGGAATTGCACGTGGTACGTCATCATGGACCTGAAGATAACACCCTCGGGCCAGACGATTGTAAAGCCTACGGCCCTTGGTCCGGTCGCAAACACAGACACTAAGCTGCTGATTGATGGTCTATTTCAAAAGGGCCGAGTTTTGGCACAGGACGGGGTTGCCGACCACAGGAACCGGCCCACGTTTGCCATTTTCACCGCCTGATAACGAGCCTCCGAAGTGAAAAAAGGATTCCGAACAGTATTGTTGTCGCTCCTCGCATTATTGCTGACGGTTTTCGTCTCGACGTGGTGGACGGGGTTTCTCAATGAGTATCTTCCGGGCCCCGAACGAGTCATGCTCTCGCTTGAGAACGTTTGGCGAGGCAAACCACAACCGGCCGAGGACCGTTTCCGCGTCGTACTGTGTTGGCTAGAGAACGATCCCGATGGGGACAACATGAGAAACGTTGCGCAGGCTTTCACTAGCATCGAGGGCGTCACGCTGGTTCGTTCTGCCGACATCGTGGCGGCCTCAGGGGCGGCGGACGATTGGCGTGAAGCCATGCAGAGAGAAGCTCGTTCAGTGCTGGAACGCTGGGATGCCGACTTGGCCGTTGTCGGTCTGGTCAAGCAGCCCGGAGAGGCATTAAGTCTGTGGTTTGTGCCACGCTCGGGCCAAGGCACGCTCACTCGCGGAGACGAGCCCTATGAGTTGGATAATGCGGCTTTGGGCCAGGATTTTCGGGACGATTTCCGTGCCGAACTCACTGCCGCGGCGCTGGTGGCGGTAGCCCCGCTCGCAGAAACCGAGACACGCGGGCGAGTACTGGGGAAAGGACTTAGGGACGCCACAGAAAAGCTCGCCACCCTGCTCGACAGTCCCACCGCGATCAAGCCTGATGAACGGCGTGCTCAGTTGCAACTCTCACTCGGTAATGCCCTTCAGACCCTGGGCGAGCGGGAGAGCTGTCCCGAGCGCCTGGAAGAGGCTATCGACGCCTATCGAGCTGCCCTCGAGGAATACACCCGCGAGCGCGTACCGCTCGATTGGGCCGCGACACAGAACAACCTCGGCAATGTCCTTCAGATCCTGGGGGAGCGGGAGAGCAGCATCGAGCGCATGGAAGAGGGCCTCGATGCCTATCGAGCCGCCCTTGAAGAACGTACCCGTGAGCGCGTGCCGCTCGATTGGGCTGCGACGCAGAACAACCTCGGCAATGCCCTTCAGACCCTGGGCGAGCGGGAGAGCGGCACCGAGCGTCTGGAAGAGGCTATCGACGCCTATCGAGCTGCCCTTGAAGAACGTACGCGCGAGCGCGTGCCGCTCGATTGGGCTGCGACGCAGAGCAACCTTGGTAATGCCCTTCAGACCCTGGGCGAGCGGGAGAGCGGCACCGAGCGTCTGGAAGAGGCTATCGACGCCTATCGAACTGCCCTTGAAGAGCGTACGCGCGAGCGCGTGCCGCTCGATTGGGCTGCGACGCAGAACAACCTCGGCGCCGTCCTTCGGAGGCTGGGCGAGCGGGAGAGCGGCACCGAGCGCCTGGAAGAGGCAGTCGATGCCTATCGAGCCGCCCTTGAAGAACGTACGCGCGAGCGCGTGCCGCTCGATTGGGCCGCGACGCAGAACAACCTCGGCATCGCCCTTCGGAGCCTGGGGGGGCGGGAGGGTGGTACCGAGCGCCTGGAAGAGGCTATCGACGCCTATCGAGCTACCCTTGAAGAACGTACGCGCGAGCGCGTGCCGCTCGATTGGGCTGCGACGCAGAACAACCTCGGCGTCGCCCTTCAAGTCCTGGGCGGGCAGGAGATTGGCACCGAGCGCCTGGAAGAGGCTATCGACGCCTATCGAGCTGCCCTTGAAGAACGTACGCGCGAGCGCGTGCCGCTCGATTGGGCTGCGACGCAGAACAACCTCGGCGTCGCCCTTCAAGTCCTGGGCGGGCAGGAGATTGGCACCGAGCGCCTGGAAGAGGCTATCGACGCCTATCGAGCTGCCCTTGAAGAACGTACGCGCGAGCGCGTGCCGCTCGATTGGGCTGCGACGCAGAACAACCTCGGCGTCGCCCTTCAAGTCCTGGGCGGGCAGGAGATTGGCACCGAGCGCCTGGAAGAGGCTATCGACGCCTATCGAGCCGCCCTTGAAGAACGTACGCGCGAGCGCGTGCCACTCGATTGGGCCGCGACGCAGAACAACCTTGGCAATGCCCTTCAGACCCTGGGCGAGCGGGAGAGCGGTACCGAGCGCCTGGAAGAGGCCATCGACGCCTATCGAGCCGCCCTCGAGGTGTTCACTGACGAAGGAAACCACGCCATCGTGCAGGACAATCTTGCCCGTGCACTCAACAGGCTGCGTGAGCGAGGCTCTTAGCCATAGTCGCCGCAGGACCCCGTGAGGTCAAAATACTCATGCGGCTTCCCGATGGTAGAAACGTAGCAGCCCGCCAAGCCGTTCACGGGAGCGCACCTTGCGCTCGGACTGAGGTAACTGGTCGCTGGCTGGGAACAGAAGCAGATTCTCCTTGCCTTGATGATTCCTCTCGTGATGATGGGCGTTCGAGTATTTTGACCAGACGGGTAGTAAGTTGGGCGCACGAACGAATTCATGCACCAACGCCGATAATTTCGGGTGGGAATCGATATTCGTGGTAACTCAGCAAGTTGGGTCGCATCGGCCCATTGTGTCGGTCACCTTCTCAATTTGACTTACCCTTCGGCGCCAAGATCGGTTCGGGCAAGCCCTCGACGATGCGCGTTGATTCCACGCTGACATGGACGATGCGGCGGATCATCGCGATCAGCTCGCGTGGATCGTCGAACCATGCATTGGGATCGTTGACGATGCCGCTTTCCTTGTCTCGCGTGATTCGGTAGCGGTCGATGAACCACTCTAGCGGTGTCCGCCCGTTGACCTGGTACTGGTGCGCCCCTGGAGGTATCCCGCCGAGTCGGAGATGGTCGTTGACGATAAGGACTGTCCTGTCGTTATCGGAATATCGCATCGCCCGCTCACCTACTCGGAATTGCTTCGGTCGCGGTTCTCCGAGTTGTGTGAAGGTAACGTCTAGCGGATATTCCTGGCAGGTCTCATAGCCGAGATGAAGTTCCGCAAGCTCACGCCCAGCTCTCGCAAAGGCATGGAAATCGTGTGCGAGCGGGAGGCGCGGCAGCTCCTTCGCTAGGTCGTTGGCGAAGCGCTCCCGGTATCCGGGCGCATGCAGAACGCCGTAGACGTAATCAAAAATCCCGTCCTTGGTGATTGAGTTGTCGTTGTAGCGTACGCGGAAGGCGCGCAACGCCGTGTCCGTGACGTTGTCGATACGCTCCAGTTCCTGTCCGACACCCGGAAGGGCGCCCTGCGCATCCGTCGGTTGCCGATACCGGTAGCGCGGGAAGCATTGGCCGAAGGCGACGAAGTGTAGATCTGGCATCAAGTCGACCACGAGGGCAGAGAATGGCTTGGTCGAGCCCACGCCCGGCACGCAGATCGCTCGGTTTTCGCTCGCGCTGTTCGGAAAAATCCGGTCCATCTGGTACTTCCTTTGTGCCAACAAGTATTCGACGTCGTCGTGTGCCAAAACTCGGCCCTTTTGAAATAGACCATAAATCAGCAGCTTAGTGTCTATGGTGCGCTCCGGGGCCAAGGGCCGTAGGCTTTACAATCGTCTGGCCCGAGGGTGTTATCTTCAGATCCATGATGACGTACCACGTGCAATTCCTACTGCTCGTTCTAGCTGGCTGGGTCAACCGCCAGCAGCAGGATGTGATCGACTACCAGCAAGAGGAGAACCGTGTGCTCCGAGCCGGGCTTCGGGGCAAGCGTCTCAGTCTCTCGGACGACGACCGGCGCAGGCTCGCGGTCAAGGCCCAGGCTTTGGGCCGCGAGGCGCTGGCCCAGATTGCGTCCGTTGCCACACCCGCTACGCTTCTGCGTTGGTACCGCTGCCTCATCGCAGCCAAGTACGATGGCAGCAAGAACCGGAGCCCAGGCCGACCTCCGACGGCGAAGGACATCCGTGAGCTCATTGTGCGCACGTGCGTATTCCGGGGCATCGTGAACGCAGATTCCAGCCGAAGGTGAACATCCATTCCAAAGCATCGTGAACACGGATTCCGGGGATCGTGAACATCGATTCCGGGGAAGGTGAACACGGATTCCAGGCAACGTGAACGCCGGTTCCGGCATCGCGAACGCTCATCGATAGCACGTTTCAAGGCACTCTAGGTCGTACCCGGAAGGAGGACGATCTAGGAAATGGCAGCTAAGAGGTTATCGATGAGAAAAATACGAGAGGTTCTTACGATGCGGCGCCAAAACGACGCGCGAGAATGCCTCAGGAAGCGTCTTCTCGAGCCAGGCCATACCCCAGCAACCCCCCGAAACCAGCCCCACATCGCCCGGGGTTCGGCCGCGGCAGGTCGCTGCCTACGGAGCATGTCGTGGAGCACCTTCATCAAGGCTCATTGGGGCGCCATCGCTGCGACAGACCTGTTCACCGTCGAGGTTGTGAACCCGTTCGGGCTCGTCCGCTACCATGTCCTGTTTGTCATCGATATCGCCACTCGCTGCGTGTGCATCGGTGGGATAACGTCGGACCCCAACGGGGAGTGGATGAAGCAGGTGGCAAGAAACCTCACTGACATGTGGGATGGTTTCCTCCTTGGCAAGCGATACCTCATCCACGACCGGAACCCGCTATTCACCGAGGCGGTACGTGGGCTGTTGAGAGATTCAGGCGTGAAGCCCCTCCGCCTTCCCGCTAATAGTCCGAATCTGAACGCATATGCGGAAAGATTCGTTCTCCCCATACGTGGAGAGTGTCTCGACCGCTTCGTACCTCTCAGTGAGCGACACCTGCGCACAGCGGTAACCGAATACGTAGTGCACTATCACACAGAACGGAACCACCAAGGTCTCGGCAACGAGCTCCTCACACCTCTGCCGGCAAGCGCGAATGACGCTGGCCCCATCGCGTCCTGTGCCAAAACTCAGCCCTTTTGAAATAGACCATAAATCAGCAGCTTAGTGTCTGTGTTTGAGGTTCTTGAGTGCGCCCCGCAGGCGCGTATATCCCCACATCGGGTTCTCCTGCGCCACGCGTACAATGAGCTCACGGATGTTCTTCGTCGTCGGAGGTCGGCCTGGGCTCCGGTTCTTGCTGCCATCGTACTTGGCTGCGATGAGGTAGCGGTACCAGCGCAGACTGGAAGACCGTCCGAGCTACACTCCCACCATGGCCTTCGAGAGTACTGTCAAGTTGAGGCATTCAGGGCCGGTCCGACCCAAAGATGTTGGCAACGCGGTACGCCGAGCCCGTCGTGTCCAAAAATACAAACGCACTCAAGACCCGCGTGCCGGGACGAACGGATGGTCTGGAGGAGAGTTCTGCTCGGCATTGCCTATCGCAGAGTCAGTGCCGCGTCGGCTGGTTTCCGCGAATTTCGAGAACGCCTCAAGGTTTCGAGATTTCGGCCCCGTTCGAATTTTCGGACACGACGCGCGAGGGGAATCACCGAGTCTCGCCTGCGGTCCCGTGCTCCAGCCAAGGGAAGTAATAGAGAGCCTCCGCCACTTGATTGGCGAGCTCCGGGCCGGTGATCTGCTGGAGCATAGTGAGCGTAGCATCGTAGGTTGTCACTCCACCGATGGAACTGACGAGGTTCCCATCCACCACGATGTGCTTGCCATCGATGACTTTCGCCTTTGGGAACTTCTTCTGGAGGTCGGCGTTCCCGCCGATGTAAGTGGTGACCCGCCGACCGTCGAGTAAGCCCGCCTCACCTAGTAAAAACGCCCCCGCGCAGTTGCTTGCAAGGTAAGAAGCCTTGGCCCCTTGCTGTCTGATGAACCCCACCACCTCCTGGTTGGCCATGAGCCCCTCGACATCAAGCGAACTGGGTACGACGAGAATGTCCAGGTCGGGGCTGTTCGCAAAGTCGACATCCGGCTGGAGCCGGAGGCCCTCCTCGCTGGTGACCGTCTTCTTATCTGCCGCCACCGTCATCACCTCGAATTTGAGCGTGCCCTTCGATGAGGCCTTGGCAAAAACCTCCAGAGGCGCCGACACCTCGCTGGTGAGGAAACCAGCGAAAACCAAGACGCCGACTCGCATCTGGCCTTCGCCAGCTGGCGGGGGAGGCGCGGCTATAGTCGCCGTTACCAGAAAAAGTGAAGCCGAAATCGCCGTAAAAAAACGCATGTTTTTCACCCCTTATCGCACCAGCATAATCAGTTCGGTTCCGTCCGGCAAGATTTGTCCGACGCCGAGCAGCCGTCACACCAGGGCCAGACAGCCTTCGTCCACTTCCACCTCGTATATGCCCGGCTGTCCCTTGACCGGAAATGGCTTCAGTGCCCGAACGTCACGTAGAACCCACGCGAACGCGCCAGCATAAATCGCGCATCGTGCTTTGACTTCATCGGATTTAGTCATTGGCCGACACTCGACGAGCTGCGCTAGGGCGACCGCGCAGCCCGCTGGTGGAATGGCGGGGGTCTTCGACGATACGATCAACAGCGGGCCACGGTAGGCGGTCGGCCATTTGCGTGTCTCAATCGTCTTCTCTCCAGAGGCGATCATGTTCGCCCACGGTTGTTTCAGCGATAGGGCTTTGAGTCTCTGCATGCTGGTGCTATAGCTTCAGACGCCTTGGGACGTCCCGCGACGCCAAACCGCGCGGGCGGTCTTGAGGAACTCACTCTGCCACCACTTGAGCATTCCCGACCACGCCACCATGCTCAACGTCACACGTCGTTCTACCGCGAAACGGGCGATGGGGATTGATCGCGTCGTGTCCAAAAACACAAACGAACTCAAGACCGGCGCGCCGGGACGTTTCGCACCATCGCCAATATTCTGCGGGAACACGGCATCGAGCTCGCGCCGGAGAGAGGTGAACGGACGCCGTGGCGCACGTTTCTCACCGCACATCAAGGAGGCCCGGGCCGCACCTGGACCAGAACGTGCTAGCCGCCGCTACGCCGCAGTAGCCTCGGCCTCGATTCTGGGCTTCTCGGGTGACCTCTTTTCTGCCGCCACACGGTCCCCGGTCAGCACCCGCCCCCCTATTTGGCGCAAACGTGGCACTCGAAAATCGAAATTAGAGACGAAAATCGAAAATGAGGCCCGTTCAGCCCTTCTAGCGCGTCTCTGGTGACACCTGTTCCTGCAAAACCCCGCAAACCGCGCGGAAAACCTCACCTGTCTCTGCAGTGCCACAATTGGCCAGACTGGGTGGCGGATGGTGCAGTTTGGAGCTATCCGGTCTCCGCTGGAAACCCTGAAACACAGGTCGGAACCTGCGACCCTCGGCTTAGAAGGTCTGCGACGTCACAACCGATCCGTTTTTCGCTAGATTGTCGCCTCTACGATGACGCAACGCCCCTCTAATTCTGCCTCGACGTTCTGATGCTCTGCCGATCGACTTTTTACGGTCGCCGACTCAGCGAAAGCCGGTGGCATCGATCGCACCACCCCGTACCGCTGGCTCGAGCGCGGTCGCGCCGAAGAAAAAGGGAGTTATTTGACATTTTAGACACAATTCGATAGTTCTCAGGCCAAGATGGCTGTTCATCTTTCGCGGACACGCCGAAGGAAAATGGGGTTATGCAACATTTGCAACACACTTTGATGGGGCGCAGGCGGTGCTTACGCTGTTTACTGTGGGTGATATGTACGCATCCCTTTGAAAAAAAGGCGCTTACGCTCCATTTAGTGCACAGCGAAGGTCACGAGCGTTATTTTGGCTGTAATTTATTGCACCGTAAAGTCTTAGCGTCATCTCACCAACATTTAATGGCGGAAGCACCCGGTTACGCTTGAGCGACGAGAAGCGACGAGAAGCGACGAGAAGCGACGAGAAGCGACGACGGCTCGCGGCGAAGGGGAAAGAGCTTGGACGGAAACTCCTCGCGGAAGTGGCAACTCTGGTCACCCCGGATACGCTCCTTCCTCACACCTCTGCCGGCAAGCGCGAATGACGCTGGCCCCATCGTGTCGCGAGAGCGACTTGGGGGCATTCTCAACTACTACTGCCGTGCCGCGTAGATGGTCGCCGGCGACGGTAGCCCCTCGGTGGGCTCGGCCGACGTAGCGTGGAAACAGCTTCAGGAAACACGCTTCGATATTCGCTCTTGACTAGTCCCCTGGATCTTTGAATTACTATACAAAGTTAGACTTTTCGCCAGCCCATAAGATTCATAAGATTCATGTACTTAGAATGGTTTCGGCAAGCTCTGCTTTATCTAGTTTTTTCTGCTACAGGGGACTAGGTGGTCATCTGCATGATGACGACCCGCCCGCCCAAGACGATTGTAAAGCCTACGGCCCTTGGCCCGGTCGCAAACACAGACACTAAGCTGCTGATTTATGGTCTATTTCAAAAGGGCCGAGTTTTGGCACAGGACGGGGACGTCCTCATCGTCGACGAGTTCGGATTCGACCGCATCGAGCGTGAAGAGTGTCCTCAGGCAGCGCACCTTCTCTACAAAATTATCGCCAGCAGACACCAAATCCGTTCTACTATCCTCGTCACCAACGTTGATTTCGATGCATGGGCCGAATACTTGGGAGATGCTCCTCTCGCTATGGCGATGCTCGACCGCCTCGTCGATGGCTCCATCATCATCAAACTCAAGGGTCCTTCCTATCGCGCGAGCCGCTCTGCCAATATGAACCAATAGTTCTTGCCTGCGTCGCGACAACTCACAACACACATTTGGTCCGTCCTCGACGACGAAATGGACCAGCGCTTAACCGGCGTCGACACAAGGCCGGGAAGTAGCCGCCTCCCATAGTAGACGGTTAGGTGAAGCCCGCGCTGGATTGCGCCCGCAGGAATACCGAATTTATAGAATAACAGGTTCTTGATCGAGTTCTCGCACTCTCGGGTGACCCACAATAGAGCGTAGACTTCGCATGCGGTGTCCTTCTTGTTGAGATCTTCTCGGTTCTTGTTACTCGTCGACTCACCTAGTCCGGCGGTTGTGATCCGCAAAAAAGAAGATCGGCCAGAAGTAGCCGAACATGGCACGTCTAAAACGCGCAATCAACGCCGGATAGACTTTTTGCGGAGCACAACGCTTACCCGCGCCTCAACCATCGGACCAACGCCTTGTCCGGGTCGGCCAGTTCCTCGATCGAGGCATACCAACTGGTTTCCCAGCCGGTTTCCGGAAGGCCGGTGAACACCATCAAGTTGAGGGGATAGCCTTCGCTGTCGGTACAACGCCGGAAATCGTCCCGGAACAGGAAGACCGGCTTCTCCCAGGCGATCGCCATGCCTAGCTCCACCATCACGCCCTCGTCGGGGGGACAGTCGTTTACAACTGCGAACAATCCATCCGCCTCGCGCACGTCGCGAAGATCAGCCTGACCGTTCCGATAGGCCCAATTCGGACTCGTCCGGTCGATTTGGTTGTTGCGGGCGAACGGCTCCCACACCTCGGCGCCCATCGATTCCAGTTTCTCCACGAGTTGTTGCAATGGCCCCGCGCGCTGCTGGGCCGAGAAGCCGTACGGATTGGCCAAATACAGGGTCTTTTTCGATACCATGCTCATTCCACAATACTTCAGAACGCGACCCTTGAACCAAAAATGAAAACACAGTTGAGCGCACCATTTGATTTCAATAAGAACTCTCCCCGTCTGAAGTTAACCCTAATCGCAAAATCTTCGAAGCACGAAAACGCGAAACAGCCGCACTGGGCGCAGGCGAGAAGCTTGTGCTGGGGCACCCGCTCGCCGCCACTATAAGTGATTCTGCACGGTGTATGCAGAACCTGGAAAAGGTGCTATTCACGGGGCCAAAGACCTCAGACACGGTGACGTTTATTTGCGATTAGGGTTAAAAGTAAGTGCCCCTTCACATGTTAGACACCAGGTCAAAGTCGAGGAAGATCTGCTGGGCAACGAACGTCACTGTACAAAAGTTTATCGAGTAGATAACCAAAGCTCTTGGCCTGCATTTCTGACTTTGGTCAAGCTCGAAGATTGATGAAAACTGAAGTGACCCCGCTTTCGTGGACAGGTTAAGAGTTAGGGATCAAGCGGCGCGATAGTACCTGTGCCTTCTATTTATTCATCCGCGTGCCCCGAACTTGATTAGTCCCCCGTCCTGTGCCAAAACTCGGCCCTTTTGAAATAGCCGATAAATCAACAGCTTAGCGTCTGTGTTTTGCGACCGGGCCAAGGGCTGGAGGCTCTACAATCGTCTGGACCGAGGGTGTTATCCTCAGATCCATGATGACGTACCACGTGCGATTCTTACTGCTCGCTCTGGCTGGCTGGGTCAACCGCCAGCAGCAGGATGTGATCGACTACCTGCGAGAGGAAAACCGTGTGCTCCGAGCCGGGCTTCGGGGCAAGCGTCTCAGGCTCTCTGACGACGACCGGCGCAGGCTCGCCGTCAAGGCCCAGGCCTTGGGCCGCGAGGCGCTGGCCCAGATTGCGTCGGTTGCCACACCCGTCCTGTGCCAAAACTCGGCCCTCTTGAAATAGCCGATAAATCAACAGCTTAGCGTCTGTGTTTTGCGACCGGGCCAAGGGCTCTACAATCGTCTGGACCGAGGGTGTCATCTTCAGCTCCATGATGACGCACCACGTGCGATTCTTACTGCTCGTTGTGGCTGGCTGGGTCAACCGCCAGCAGCAGGATGTGATCGACTACCTGCGAGAGGAGAACCGTGTGCTCCGAGCCGGGCTTCGGGGCAAGCGTCTCAGGTTCTCTGACGACGACCGACGCAGGCTCGCCGTCAAGACCCAGGCTCTGGGCCGCGAGGCGCTGTCCCAAATTGCGTCCGTTGCCACACCCGCTACGCTTCTGCGCTGGTACCTTCGCGGTAGGGACCGCCCTTACGGACGGCCCCTACCGCGAAAGCTCAGTCCTGACGACGCGAGCTAGCTTCGAGTCGTTCAAACAAGCGACCTATGGCCTGCTCGGCTAGGACATCGGAACCCAACAGCGTTCCATTCGACTTCCAGCACCAGCCAAGTGCTGGAGACCGCTCGGGCTTGTAACGCACCTCGCTGATCACAGGAGGGTCTTCAAGGTAGTGGCGATTCTCACCTGGAAGAATGATGTTGCCCTTCATCTGCCTGACCGAGAGAAACGAGTGTTCCAGCGTGTTCACATAATTGACAATAAGCTGCACATATAATGAAGCCCGGGGCGAACGAATGCCGACTGCGCGATCTGCGGCCGCCCATTGCAGGCCAAGCCCTGGCGCTGCGGCAGCCGCTTCTTCGACAAGAGCTAGCAAGGCCGTCACCAGCCTTTCACTCTCTGCAGTCACTTGTTCAACTCCGCACCGATCTCTCCTAAGCGCCTCGGTTTCTGCGGCAAACTGCTGAGCCTCAGCAGCCCTTCTGGCTTTCTCCGCTATCGTCTCTTTGATTAAAACACCACCGAGCTCCTTCACTCGTAGCTTGATCGCGCCGACTGCTTGGTCGATTCCAAAATCCTCAAGATTGAATCTGATCTTTCGATCCGGTACCCATGGCGGCACCGTCGACGTTGAGTCGACCATGACGAACAACAAGAAATCAGGCCCATCATTCAAAAACCTGTCTGTGATGGCCTCCGATTCAATGCGCGTCCACGGCGTGTCTCCCCAGCCGTCCCGGTACAAGACGACAACGAGCCGCGCGGCGTCGCGAAAGGTCTTCTTGAAGGTTACCAGCCCGTCCGTACCCGCGATCTCAGTTTGACAGCTAGTGAATTCGAAGACGCGAAGTCCTGATGCCAACAAGTCTCTTAGCTCTCGAGCGAGGCCGTCGTCTTTGGCAAGAAAGGAGATTGCGACGTCGTACTCGTAGTTCACAGGCTGACCGTCTGAGCCTTCATAACTTAGCCGTTCGAGGAACGGGTGCAGCCAATTGGGCTGCAGCCGCTCTGGCAACGACGTATGCCCTAGAAGTAATTCATAATAAATGATGTGATGGAAATTTGCCTACTATTATCCCCTGGTTCTCGCAGGTAGTACAGACACTAAGCTGCTGATTTATGGTCTATTTCAAAAGGGCCGAATTTTGGCACAGGACGCGGTCCGACACCGCGAAAACCTTGAACGCGCACGGCGTCGATGTACGCGCGAGCGGGATCTTCCGGTTCAGCGGATTCGGTGGCGGGCGCGGCCGGCGTTTTGCCGCCGAGGCATACCTCGACCTCGCCGAGGAGCGCCGCGAGCACGAGCTCTCTTGCCGTCTCGGACAGGACGACATCCTGCTGGAGGCGTTCGAGAACGTCTGAGTGGAGTTTCTGGGCCACGGGTATTGTCAAGTTGATGTCTCAAGCTCGAAGCGGGCCGCTAGATGATGGGGCTTGAGCGCATGGCGTTGCCAACATCTTGGGGTCGGATCGGCCCTGAATGCCTCAACTTGACAGCAATCTCAGGGAGATTGCCGAGCGCGACCCCATGAAGGCGCTCGAGGCGCTCCTCGGCAAGGTGCTAGTCCACGACCCAAAAGAAGAGCCGCCGACTCAATTACTCATTTGACTTCTAGTTCCGCCGCGACGAATAATCCCACCTGCGAACACATGGGAATCCCGCTTTTGTCGGGTTACCCGCTGAATACAACAGCCATGCACGGCTCGGGGTAGCTCCCCGGGCCAGGTGAATAGGCGGGGACTCCTCGGATTCCCATGAGGTTCGCAACGGCCCGGCTCCAATTCCGGTCCGGGCGAAACACCAGGAGGAAAGGAATGTTGAAACCCATCGCCGGAGTTGTACTTATTCTCGGGATGACCACTGGCTTCGCCGTCGCCCAAAAGGTGGTGGTCGGAGTGACTCAGATTGATACGGCCGCGCAGAATATCTCTTGCGAAGGCTGGGATAACGCAGTTGGCCACAACTGCAACCAAAATCTCTCAAAGGGCTTCATGGTGATGCTGGAGACGGCCATCGTCAAAAGCGGCAAGATGGATGTCATGGAGCGCGGGCGACTCAGCGATATCTTAGGAGAGCAATCCTTCGCGGAATATGGGCTGACTGATGCCGGAGGACAAGTTGGTGGCCTACGTGGCATTGATTACCTTGTCTACGGTGCGATCACGAAGTTCGGAGCACGGGAGTCTGGATTCAGCGCAAGCTCAAATAGAGGGGTGGGGTCACTTTTGGGTGGCAGAACCCGCCGAGCACTTGGAGGCGGATTCGATAGCTCAAAGCTGACGACAGAAATGGCCGTGGACTTGAAAGTGACGGACGTTTCTACCGGAAGGATCGTGATTGCCGATTCCGTCGGCGGGGAGATTGTAGCCGGGAAAGGATTCTCGGTTGGGGGGATTCAGTCAAATACAAGCAGTGCCGATCCGTTCGCAGACGTTCAGAGAATCGTGGCAGCGAGAATCACGGAAAAGATCGTCACGGAGCGCTTCCCTTTCAAAGTGATCCAAGTCCAAGAAGACGGGACGCTGATCCTAAACTACGGAGATGTATTCCTGGCGCCTGGAGACCAGCTCGCGCTGTTCGAGGTGGGTGAGTCGTTCGTAGACCCCGACACTGGCGAAACCCTAGGGAGCGAGGAAACCCTGCTTGGAACGGTCGCGGTAACTCGCTCCGAATCAAGGTTCTCCCGAGCGCGGATCGTTGGCGAGCCCTTCGAAGTGAAGCCCGGAAGCGTCTTGAAACGCGCCACCCGAGCAAGCGAAAGCAACGAACGGAAGCGCTCCGGCGGGAAGTTTCCCAACCGTCGCTAAGCCAAACGTGAAGGGCTAGGGGGCAAAGAGCTTCCTGGCCCTTCCGATCGAGAGTCCCTTATGACTGAGGACGAACAAAACGCGATAGTGGTATTTTTGCAATCTCTTGGAGTCTCAATCTGGAACTTCTTTGATCAATTTTCAGACGGAGAGAATCAAAGGAAGAACTTCCTGCGTGCCTTTGATGGATACCTAGGCGCAACGCTCGACCAAGCCGAATCCGACGGCCTAAACGTATCAGCAGACGTCCAATGTATACGCGAATTGCTAGATAGGGCACTAAGCCAGACGGAGTTTTCGAAGTCTCGCGGGAAGATACAGCATTAACCTTTTCCATAGGGTGTGATTCTTCCGAGCCTGTCACTTTGCGGTGAGCGTGGCGTAGGTGATCCGCTTGCCGAGCGCCCTGGCGATCATCGAGTCGATGCGCCTCATGGTGTGCCTTTGGCATGAGCCCTCGTTGAGCCGGAAGGCAAACTCGTCTACGTAGCGGGCCAGGTGCTTGCGGCTCACGTGGTGGAAAGTGCCGATAATGCCGCGTTTGAGGAGCGCCCACACGCTCTCGATTCCGTTGATATACACGTCGCCGCGCACCCATTCCTCGGCGCTGTGATTGTGAAGGATTGAGCCTGCTTCGACGTTGCGCTCGATGACCTGCTGTACCCGTTTCTGGTCGGTCGTCTCGATAGGCACGGCGACGACGTTGCCGCCGCGTTCGCGCATTCCCAGAACGGCTTGTTTGCCGACAGGACCGCGGCCGGCCCGGAGCTTCTTGTTGTGCTTGCGCTGTTTACTGTTGGTGATGTGTACGCATTCCTTTGCAAAAGAAGCGCTTACGCTTCATCTAGCGCGCAGCGAAGGTCATGAGCGCTATTTTGGCTGTAATTTATTGCACCGTAAAGTCTTAGCGTCATCTCACCAACACTTAATGGCGGAAGCACCCGGTTACGCTTGAGCGACGAGCAGTGACGAGCAGCGACGAGCAGCGACGAGCAGCGACGACGGCTCGCGGCGAAGGGGAAAGAGCTTGGACGGAAACTCGTCTGGTCCAAATACTCGAACGCCCAGCGGGTCAGCAGTTTCCACCTCCCAAAGGTCTGAGGTGGTGAGTTCGTTCGTGTTTTTGGACACGACCGACTGGTCCATCTCAAAAGGGCGAGTTTTGGCACAGGACGGGATTCACGGAGCCGCATACGATTGTTTACTCCAGCCCACCTGGTGCAACTCATTTATCAGCCATTGGTGGGCCAATTCGGCCGCAGGGCGGCCATTAAATATGTGCAAACCAGACATGCTGACGATCGGGGCAAGCGTTGTTCCGGATTCTGGTCGAATATGACTCAGGTTCCTCTGTTCATCTCTCCAATAGGACCATACGTCGAATTCGTCTTCCGGACCCAGATCGAACGCGACCGAGGACTGTTCGCCAACCGGAAGGGACTTGGTGCGTAAATTCAGGCCAGGGCCACAATTCGTTGCGTCTGGTTCACGGGACGGTGTCAACCGACCCTCCAATCTGACCGGCAGAAGCTGGTTCAACTGAAGCCTGTTACGAAATGCGCCAAACCATTTATCGACCATCGTCTTGTAGATGCGCAACGCCGCCGAGTAAACCGCGATCGTTCGCTCGAGCAGTCGTTCATCACTATAGAGATCCCACACCCAACGGCCACTGTCCGTCAGCAGGTCTGCGGACGGCCACGGGTCGGCAATAAGGCGGTCGCCACGGTCGACCAGTGTCGACAAATGACGTTTTACGAGCGTTACTTCATAATTTGAAAACTTGGCCGTTCCAACACTGACACTCATCCGGCGCCCCATTGGGTCGTCGACGGCACGGTTGATTGCATTGACAACGCTGAGTACCTCACGGAGATTGATTGGCGTCGGATCTAGGCTCCCTGATCGCTTCACTGCAAGGGCCAGAACCCACGCGAGTTCCCGAACTGCGTCATTTGACTCCAACGCAAACCACTTGGATTTCAAGAACTCGGACAGAGAATCGGCCAGATAACCTTTCGTGGTCGACCACGGCCATCTCGTCGTGCACGAAATTGTCTCCGAGACGAGAACGTTCCAGCCCGACTCATAGTTCATACAGGCACGTTCGGGCAGCTCAACGACAGGAGGTAATTCATCTGGGCCGTCATACCAAGAAGTTGTAACTACGCCGAGGTCGATCCGGATGCCAATGGTAGTGACGCGACCGTCGGCTCTCACGGGGCCTATGGCTCGAAACAACTCGCCGAGACCGTCGCTCCAATCATTCATTGCGTTCCGAAGGAGCCAACCCATTGCGGTCGCCGAATTCTCAAAAACGCGGGCGTCGTCGCCATGCTGCCATTCGTCGTCGGTATCCACCATCACTAGGCTTGCGAGCCCTGGATCGGAGGAGGCAAGCTTACGCATCAGCGTGTGCTGAACGTCGTGGTTTTCGGAACTGATTGCGATGGCGAAAGGAATTATCCATCGGTCGGAGAGCGACTGAATATCGTCGAGCGAGACGGTTTGTTCTATAACGGCCCTGGCCGCGTACCACTCCCGGAATATCGACAGAGTGAAGTCAACGGCGCCATCGTGTTCGTTGACCAAGCGAGAATTGGTCACGAAGCTCTGATCGGACCGCCGAAGGCTAATGGTTGATTTCGACACACGTCGTCCGGCGTCGATGGTTTTGACGGCCAATAGCTGCAGCAGTCGGTCGACCGTCGCCGCATCGTCTCGAGACGCGGGCAACGCGGCTTCAGCGAGGCTGTTGACCAATTGACTTTTCCGCGAAAAATGGAAGTCTGACCTGCGGAACAACTCAGACCCAATCATGACCGCGAAGAGAGGATGTCTTGCGGCGTCCCGCGTCGAGTCCGACCATGTGTGTGTTTCGGATAGTCCTACCTGCCGGCTTGCGATTCTGCTTATGAGGTGGATTATGGCATCGTCATCCAGTACCGGCATCTCCAGCCGCGGGCGGACATCCTTCAAACCGGGTAACTGCCTGCTTGTTACGACGGCTGTCAACTTGACATTTGCGTCTGCGGACGCCTGGATCTGAGTGAGCAGGTCGTTGGCGCGTGTCACGCCGATCTCATCAAGTCCGTCTATGACGATCAGTATGGGTTGAACGGAAGGCCGGCAAAAACCCTGGCCCATTCGATGGATGTAGTCATTTACGGGCTCCTGCAGAGCCCTTGCATTCACAAATAATGGGAACGGTTGAGACGAATCGTCCAATGCACGAGCGACCGCATGTTGGAACAGACGCGAAACGGCAAGCGTCTTGCCTGTGCCTACGTCACCGACGATCAACGTTACGCCTGAATCAGGCAATGGCAGCACCTTGCCGAGAGATTGGTCCCTGGCAAGCGCTGCGGCGATGTCGTCCGAAACACCTAACGTCGTCCAACTCAGTTTGCAGGTGGCGAGGGACAAACGCATCAATTCCTCCAGCCGGTGTTTACGAGCCGGCGGATCCGGGTCGCGGAGGGCTCTGATGAATTCATCGGATACTGCAATTTTGAGATGCGAGGCAAAATCGTCGATGTCCTGGACATTTTGCCACTTCACATATGTGGCCACGTCATCAACCAGCGCGCGCGTTCTTTCATCTCGATGGGCCGCTGGGAACTTGAATGCGAGCAGCCTGCGTCCAGCGGCGATGCAAGCATTGACCTCGTCGACTACCGGCTGAGTTGTATTGCGGCCTATCAACCAGATGAAAAAATCCGCCTCTTTGACCTTTCTGAGATACGCAATTGCGTATTCCGGGGCATCGTGAACGCAGATTCCAGCCGAAGGTGAACATCCATTCCAAAGCATCGTGAACACGGATTCCGGGGATCGTGAACATCGATTCCGGGGAAGGTGAACACGGATTCCAGGCAACGTGAACGCCGGTTCCGGCATCGCGAACGCTCATCGATAGCACGTTTCAAGGCACTCTAGGTCGTACCCGGAAGGAGGACGATCTAGGAAATGGCAGCTAAGAGGTTATCGATGAGAAAAATACGAGAGGTTCTAAGGTTAAAGTACGAGCTGGGTTTTACTCACCGCACGATCGCAAAGGCACTTCGCGTGGCGGTTGGAACGGTGAGTGAGTACCTGGCCAAGGCGAAGAAGGGTGGTTTGAGCTGGCCGCTCCCGGAGGAGCTGAGCGACGGGGAGCTGGAGGCAGGGCTGTTTCCGCCGCCGGGCTCGTCTGGCGCACGGCCGGGTCTGGACTATGCCCACATCCACGAGGAGCTGAGGCGTCACCGAGAGCTGACGTTGCTGCAGCTGTGGGTGGAGTACGCGGAGAATAAGCCGGGAGCGTACGGCTACAGCCGTTATTGCGAGCTGTACGGTCAGTGGAAGAAGAAGCTGAACCCGACGATGCGTCAACGGCATCGAGCAGGCGAGAAGACATTCGTCGATTTTTCGGGGAAGAAGCCTCACATCGTCGATCCGAAAACGGGAGAGCTCGTCGAAATGGAACTGTTCGTCGGGACGTTGGGCGCGAGCAGTTACACCTACGTCGAAGCGACACTGAACCAGTCGCTGGAATCGTGGGCGAAGGCCCATAAGGGGATGTCGGATTACTTCGGTGGCAGTACGGAGATCTGGGTTCCGGACAACTTGAAGAGCGGCGTGGATTTGGTGGACCGTTACGAGCCAGGGATCAACCGGACGTACGAAGAGCTGGCGACGCATTACGGTGCGGTTGTGGTCCCGGCTCGGGTGTTCAAGCCGAAAGACAAAGCGAAGGTGGAGTCGGCAGTGCAGGTGGCGCAGCGCTGGATCCTGGCGGTGCTTCGTCATCGCACGTTCTTCAGCCTGGCGGAACTGAACGAAGCCATCTGGGAGAAGTTAGAGGTCCTGAATGCGCGTCCGATGCAGAAGCTCGGTGTGAGTCGGCGGGAGTTGTACGAAAGGCTAGACCGGCCCGTACTGAAACCGCTACCGCAGGAGAGCTACGAGTTATCGCCGTGGAAGCGGTGCAGAGTGAACATCGACTACCACGTGGAGGTGGAGAACAACTTGTACAGCGTTCCCTATCAGCTCATTCACGAGAAAGTCGAGGCACGGGTGACGGCCTCGGTGGTGGAGGTCCTGTTCAAGGGAAAGCGCGTCGCGTCGCATCCCCGCAAGAAAGGAAAGGGGCACTACTCCACGAACCCGGAGCATATGCCACGTTCGCATCGGGAGCACCTGGAGTGGACGCCGTCGCGGCTGCTCCACTGGGCGGAGCAGTCAGGTCGCGCCACGGGAAGGCTGGTTGCGAGGATTCTAGAGAGTCGGCCTCACCCGGAGCAGGGATTTCGCTCTTGCCTGGGAGTCATGCGACTAGGCAGCCGCTGGGGCAGTGAGCGTCTCGAGGCCGCTTGCGCACGAGCGGAAGCTTTGAGCTCTTACAGCTATCGCACGGTGAAAAACATTCTCTCGGCTGGTCTGGATCGTGTGGTGCTCGAATCGGACGCCGAAGCGAAACCGCGAGAGGAGCACGAGAACATCCGAGGCGCGGATCACTACGAAGGAGGAGAGTCCCGATGCTGACACCCGAAACGATAGAAAAGATGAACGCCATGAAGTTGTTCGGCTTGGTGTCCGCGTTCGAAACCCAGTTGAGCTCGAGCGAATACAAGGAGCTGAGCTTCGAGGAACGTGTGGGACTCCTGGTCGATGCCGAGTGGACCGCCCGCGAACAGCGTAAGCTTTCTCGACGACTGCGAGCGGCAAAGCTCCGCTATCCGGCATGTTTGGAGAACGTGAACTTCCAAGCGCCTCGAGGCTTAAACCGCGAACAGATCTTGAGCCTGGGCAACTGCCGCTTTGTCGGTGAGCGCCATAACCTGCTCATCACCGGCCCGACGGGGATTGGCAAATCGTTCTTGGCTTGCGCCTTCGTGGAGCGGGCCTGTCGTCGCCGCTTCACCGGATGCTACGTGCGAGCACCGCGCTTGCTCCACGAGCTCGCGGTCGCTCGTGGTGATGGTTCCTACGCCCGGCTTTTGACGAAACTCGCCAAGCTGGACTTACTGGCTATCGATGATTGGCTGCTTCACCCGCTGAAAGAATCGGAGAGACGGATCTAATGGAGGTCATCGAAGACCGCGCCGAGCGTGGCTCCACACTCATCGCGACCCAGATTCCGCTCAAGCAGTGGCACGAAGCGATTGGCGACCCAAACCAGGCAGACGCTATCTGCGATCGCATTCTCCACAGCGCGCACCGCATCACTCTCAAAGGAGCTTCTCTGAGAAAGACCAAGGCTGCGCCAAAGGCATCTGACAACGCCGATGCATGAGCGAGCGAGGGACCACAGCGTCGATGCGATAAAAACGGGTGAAACCGCCAAACCCGGGGTACCAGACGATGCGGCGCCAAAACGACGCGCGAGAATGCCTCAGGAAGCGTCTTCTCGAGCCAGGCCATACCCCAGCAACCCCCCGAAACCAGCCCCACATCGCCCGGGGTTCGGCCGCGGCAGGTCGCTGCCTACGGGAGCGGGAAGGTCGCTTCGCGTCTTTCCTTACGCCCGCTCCCTCCGGCACCGACCTGCCGCCCCTTGCTACACAACACGCAGGTAAGATAGGTTCACGTTTTCAATCAGTGGAAAGGAAGGTCACCCAACACTTCATCGCTTCGATGAGCGTTCGGCTTCACCGGATTCGCTGTTCAGCTTGCTCTGGATTCGGCGTTCACGATGGCTGGAATACGCAATACGCGTCAGACGGCGATTCTGAACTCGCCGGCGTGTATTCGAACGCCCAGGTATGGACAAAAGGCAATGCACGGAGGGTAGCAACGGCTGTCTCGCGTGCGCACGTCAGGTCGTCGGTCATGACGCTGCTGATGAAAACCAGCAGATCAGATTCACCGCGGAGCAAGGCACTGAAAGGAGGCGAATCACCCATGGCCCAGAATCATCGATGACAATTGCAAAGAAAATGCATGTGAACACGATTATAATTGGCAGCTAAGACCACGATGTCCCTCGGCTACATTCAGGGCATTCTTTCACGACACGCGTGACATACAGATCAGAGTGAGTACGATAATTGTCGGGAGCGACCGTTCAACTATTATAGTTATCTGAGATACTCCCCTTCAGAAATCCATGGAGCGTTTTCGTCCTGTGTTCGAAGGCCATCTCGAGAGGTACTGTCAAATTGAGCTGGTGACTGACAGAATAGTCCAATACAGAATAGTCCAATGAAGACCGATGCGCCAAGCTACCACGGCTATCGATTTCCACCGGAAATCATCAGCCACGCCGTCCGGCTCTACCACCGATTCTACAGACACTAAGCTGCTGATTTATGGGCTATTTCGAGAGGGCCGAGTTTTGGCACAGGACGGGGTGCAGGCGCTGGTCCACGTGTACACGGAGTACCACCGGCAGGATGGCCAGGTCATCTGGGCGCCCTTTCGCGGGACACAATCTCCAGCTGACACTCACAACGCAGGGAGATGGGAGTACGCGGAGTTGGAAACTGCCCTACTTTGGTCGCCCGCCCGCTGCAGCGTCTTGATGCTAGCGCTCACGAGCGAGGTAGGCCGCCCAATCGTCCATGAGCCGCCGCCGCTCGGTAGGGTCGAGGGCTGGCGCGGTGCTCCGTAGGCCATACTCGGCTGCTTCGCGCCAGTCGACCGGTGGGCTCCATCACGATTACCGGTTGTCACGCATCGCCTGATGGTCTATTTCAAAAGGCCGAGTTTTGGCACAGGACGGGATCTGGGCGAAGGCGAAGTTCTACAAGCGTTGGCTCGATTCGCAAAACCCCTAGAAATGGCCATCGAGGAAACGCGACACTCGGCGTTGCGGTCCGGCGGTTTCCGTTCCGAGCGATCGAAACGGGTGTAGGGTGCGAACGCCTTGCGAATGCGCACGTTGCGCCGTATCGACGTCTATCAAAACCTCACCGACGTTCTCGGTTCAAGCGGAGATCGCTGCTTGATCTGATACCATCAAACTAATGTGGAGGTGCGCTGTTTTTTTCACAAAATTAGGTACGCATCCCATCAGATAGGGAGAGCCCAAAGTTAATCGTCTGTCGCTAATTTCAGCAGGGGGCAGCAAGTGACAGTTTTTGATCTCTTTTCATATCGTAAGCGGGCCGCCGAAGGCGAAAGGCCGGACGTCTTCGTCTACGACAAGCTTTCCCAGGAACTCCGAGTGCAGATCGTCGGGATCATGCGAGATGCTCTCGGCCGATTCTATGCCGGTTCCGCGTACGAAGTGGGAACACAAATCGCGAACAATGAAGCCTGGGAATTCATCCACGATACCGTCGCTCGGGAGCATGGTGTATTCAAGTTGGCGGATGGGAGAGAGACCGATGAACGTTGCACGAATTTTCTTCTCAGCTGTGATTCGGTAGACCGCGTTCTTGATCTTGTTGAAATCAGCTTTTTCTACATCAATAGGGTTGCGCCGAGTTTCAGCGACGGCAAACGTAGGGGAGCGAGGATAAAGGTCACGGCGAGCCAAGCGATCGACGAGCTCAACAAGCGTTTCCGACGTGCCGGCGTGGGGTACCAATTCGAGGAGGGAAGGATTTTTCGTGTCGACTCAGAATTGATCCACTCCGACGTGGTTCAGCCTGCGCTTCGATATCTCAACCAACGGGGCTTTGAAGGGCCGCGTGATGAGTTCATTCGAGCGCACAAACACTACCGTGTTGGCGAACTGCAAGACGCGATCACCGATGCCAACAATGCGTTCGAAAGCACATTGAAGACAATTTGCGATCAGAGACATTGGCCGTATTCGAAGGGTGCCCGTGTGTCGGATCTTCTCAAGATAGTGCGCGCGAACGGTCTCTTACCAAGCTATCTGGACGCTTCGTTCGACCAACTGACCGCTACGCTTAGGTCAGGTCTTCCGGAAGTGAGGAACGAGGAGGGTGCTCATGGCCAGGGAGCAACACCGCGAGAGACACCCAATTATGTGGCGGCCTACGCGCTCCATTTGGCGGCCGCCAACATACTGTTTCTCGCAGAAGCCCATAAAGCGAAGGGATAAACTCATAGTAGATAATCTGATCTGCCTTGTAAGCCGCGCCTGGCAGCTCCCGCTCTCCCCTTTGGCGCAAACGCTCCCCTCGACATTCGAGACCGGGGCCGGATAATGAGACCCTTTCGGCACTTCCTGCCTGTTTCGGGTGGCCGTCTGGTCAAAATACTCGAACGCCCAGCGGTTCAGCAGTTTGCACCTTTCCAAAGGCTGCTTGAATCCGCCATCGTGGTCGGATACGTATTCCAGTTCAGCGGAAGGAGTCGCGATGGACTGGAAGACCATGCTGAGCTACATCTCAGGGTCCGTGGGTGAGGAGTTGCTCCTGCGCAACGAGTATCTTGTAGCAGAGAATCGAGTTCTTCGAAATCAGCTCCAGGGTCGCTTGCGTCTGACCGATGGCGAACGGCGGTCTCTGGCCGAGCTCGGAAAGCGTCTGGGTAAGCAAGCCCTTGATGAGGTCGCGAGTATCGTGAACCCCGACACGATCCTAGGTTGGCACCGGAGGCTTGTCGCGAAGAAGTTCGATGGCTCCAAGAACCGTCAGTATCCAGGGCGACCGCGGATCGACGCCGACATCGAAGAACTGGTGGTGCGTCTCGCCAAGGAGAACAAATCCTGGGGTTACGACCGGATTGCCGGGGCGCTAGCCAACCTCGGGCATGAAGTGGCCGATCAAACCGTCGGTAACATTCTGAAACGCCACGGCATTCCGCTCGCACCAGAGCGTCGGAAGACCACGACGTGGAGGGAGTTCATCCGCTCGCACATGGACGTCCTCGCGGCGACAGATTTCTTCACCACGGAAGTGTGGACTCAGGGCGGGTTGGTGACGTACTACGTTCTGTTCTTCATACACCTGGCTACCCGTCGAGTCCACGTTGCCGGCATCACGCCGCATCCGAACGAACAGTGGATGACTCAAGTGGCTCGCAACGTGACCATGGCGGATGTCGGCTTTCTGTCCTCGAGCCGATACCTCATTCACGACCGGGACACGAAGTTCTGCCAGTCGTTCCAGCGGACCATCTAGGCGGTTGGCGTCGCGCCCGTCAAGCTGCCCGCACGGAGCCCGGATTTGAACTCGTTCGCGGAGCGCTGGGTGAAGTCAGTCAAAGAGGAATGTCTCTCGAAGCTCATCCTGTTCGGCGAGAAGTCGCTCCGTCATGCGCTTAGGGAGTACGTCGTCTACTATCATCACGAGAGGAATCATCAAGGCAAGGAGAATCTGCTGCTGTTCCCAGCCAGCGACCAGTTACCTCAGTCCGAGCGCAAGGTGCGCTCCCGTGAACGGCTTGGCGGGTTACTACGTTTCTACCATCGGGAAGCCGCATGAGTATTTTGACCTCACGAGCATGGCCCTCGCCGCCGCCATCCCGCTCTCCACCAGCCCGGTCGCCCTCGATCCCAAGGGCCCAGCCGTGGAGCGCGTCGGGCACTTGGCTGGAATTGGCAGGATCCGGACGAAATTGCGGCTGGTATCGGCTAGAGAAATTGGCCTGTAGACCGCCAAGTCGCTACTGAACTGAGCATCTCTGGCGCAAGTCTTGGGGGAACGCGTGCTTGACTCGTTCTTCGGCTCACTCAGTCAGGTACGAAGCCCAACTCGATGCCGAAAATCATCGGCCCGAGAAGCAGCAGCAACGCGACCACGATGGGAACCAGCAAGATGTTCAACAGGAACCCGGCCCTCGCCATCTGCGGCAGCGTGATGAGACCGCTGCCGTAGATGATCGCGTTCGGGGGCGTGCCAACCGGAAGCATGTACGAGCTGTTCGCCGCGAGCGCGATCGGAATCGTGAGCAGCAGAGGGTTGTGACCAAGGCTCACCGCCAGCGCCCCGCCGATCGGCAGGAACGTGGCGGCGGTGGCGGTGTTGCTCGTCAACTCGGTCAGCAGCAGCACCCCGAAGCAGATCGCGCAGAGCATGAATATCAACGGCACGTCTCCGAGACCCATCGCGAGGTTGCCGAGATAGGTCGCCAGGCCATGCCGCTCGATGTTGCCGGCCAAGCTGAGTCCTCCGCCGAAGAGCAGGAGCACGCCCCAGGGCAGCTCTTTGGTGGCCTCCCAGTTCATCACGAAGTCGCCGCTTCGGAGGTCCACCGGGATCATGAAGAGCAGGAGCGCGCCGGCCATCGCGATGGTCGTGTCGGTGACCAGTGGCACGGCGCCGGCGATGAGCGGCCGGAACACCCAGCAGCACGCCGTCAGCACGAACACCACGGCCACGGCGAGCTCTCCGCGGGCCATTCGACCTTGCGCGGCCTTTTCCGCCGTGATCAAGTCGGCCATCCCCGGAAGTTCGCGAGCATCGAGGGTGAACATGATCCTGGTCAGCACGAGGTACACCGCAGGTAGGGCGACGAGCACTACCGGGACGCCGAGCAACATCCACTGACCGAAGCCGATGGTCACGTCGTAGACGTTCGCGATGTACCCAACCAGGAGCGCGTTTGGCGGGGTGCCGATCAGCGTGCCCATTCCTCCCGTCGTCGCACCATAGGCGATGGACAGGAGCAGCGCCGTGCTGAACCCACGCACCTCTCGCGTCTGGTGGGCCCGGTCCGGCAGTAACTGCACGACCGACAAGGCGATCGGCAGCATCATCAGCGATGTCGCCGTGTTGCTGACCCACATGCTCACGAGCACCGAGCCCAGCAGGAACCCCGCGATGATCGACGACGGCTTCGTGCCGAGCATGCCGATCAGTCCGATGGCCACGCGACGGTGGAGATTCCACCGCTGCATCGCGAGCGCGAGGATGAACCCGCCAAGGAACAGGAAGATGACCGGGTTGGCGAACGGGGCTGCCGTCTCGGTAATGTTCCCTAGCCCGAGCGCTGGAAATAGCACGAGCGGCAGCAACGCCGTCGCCGGAATCGGGATCGACTCGGCGATCCAGAAGGCGGCCATCAGCATAGCAGCGCCGGCCGTCAGCCACCCTTCGCCGCTGAGACCCGGCGGGGGTGGCAGCAGCAGCGTGAGCAGCAGGGCCGCGGGGCCAACCACCCAGCCGGTCCGCTGGCGCAGGCCATACGACGCATCTGGCGCCTTGGACGTCACGCCGCGCTCCCCACGGGCGCATTGTTTCTGAGTGCGTCGGTCACTACTGGCTCCTCCGGAAGCCTCAGTGAATTAGAGCCGAATCTCCGGTTCTCGCTCAGTCTGGGGTTCGCCCGTCGCCAGTAGCATGCCACACACACGAATGCTCCTGAGTGCCCTCGTCGCGGTGCTTGCGCTGGCGCTGCTCCCGTCACCGCACAGCGGTAACCGAATACGTAGTGCACTATCACACAGAACGGAACCACCAAGGTCTCGGCAACGAGCTCCTCACACCTCTGCCGGCAAGCGCGAATGACGCTGGCCCCATCGTGTCGCGAGAGCGACTTGGGGGCATTCTCAACTACTACTGCCGTGCCACGTAGATGGTCGCCGGCGACGGTAGCCCCTCGGCGGGCTCGACCGGCGTAGCGTGGAAACAGCTTCAGGAACACGCTTCGATATTCGCTCTCGACTAGGTGGTCATCTGCATGGTGACGACCCGCCCGCCCAAAACGATTGTAAAGCCCACGGCCCTTGGCCCGGTCGCAAACACAGACACTAAGTTGCTGATTTATGGCCTATTTCAAAAGGGCCGAGTTTTGGCACAGGACGGGGTTGAGAAAGAAGATTCGGCGCCACCTGGCGCGCGCCCATTTGCGCCAAGGTTTTCGGCTGGAAGCGATGGAGTAAGGCGATGGATGTGCGACTCTCGGACTGTTCACAGATTACCGAGTTCGATATCTCGTAGCTTCGCCGAAAGACGCCCCGGCTCGATAGGCCACATAACCCTTCGCGGGAAGTGTGCAGGAGCGCGTAGTGCGGGAAAGCCGCACGCTGCGTGCGATGTGGCGGGGGCTGGAAACGGACTTACGGTGCGGCTAGTGAGGCACTCCCACAGGAAACGGGGAGAAACAGATAGGCCGCGCCTACGGAGCACCGCGCCAGGCCCTCGACCCTACCGTCTAGGTTCATACCATGCGGCGCCGTACGCGCGTCTGATCAACGCTTCTCGGAGTGGAATGACAGGAATGAACCAAAATCGAGGTCCGGCCGAATCTGGAACACCCCCTGCTTTAGGGCCACGAAATCGTCGAGCAGCAGGATCGTCCGCAGCAGGCACCGCCGCGTCTCCACGCGATATATCTCCGTATGAATCCCCTTCTGGGCAACCGCGAGCAGCCCAGCGATCTGTTCGTTAAGTGCGTCGGTGCTCACGCAGACGAGGTCGATCGCGGTATCGTTGCGCCGCGCTTGGTCTGCGAAGGCAAGCAGGCGGTTGCGATAGTTCTTCGGTCCGAGTTTCGGCTCGCCCGTCCCGGTCTCTCTGGGCGGGCATAGGAGGTCAGCGACATGCTCGATGATCCGCCGGCAGGTTACGGCTACCTGCGACAGTTGCTCCGTCGTCTCCGCTTGGTCGAACGTCTGGAGTGCGCTCCAGAGCCGATCACCGAGGTCGGGAACCGTGTCGCCGAGGCGCGAGACGACCGAGTCGGCGATGAACCCCAACAACTGGCCACAGTCCCGCTTCCATTCCGCAACGCGTTGGGCCTGCTCGAAATTGACGTAGCGGTCGAAGATCGAGAATCGACCGTTCAGGCTCTCCCAACTCACCGAGTCGAATCCAAGGCTCCGCACTTCCTCGAAGGATCCATGATCCTTCCCGTCTTCGGAGAACCCGTCCCAAAACACGTGTGCAGCGCGGCCGAGGACCCGAAACCGCGGAACCAATTTCTCCGAATACAGCTGCCAGTGGACAAAGGAGCCGTCGTCGACTTCCATCGCGCCAAGATACGAGGCCGAGTCGACGAGATCCCCGTGCAGTCGCTCGGCCGTCTCCTGGTCAACACTCTCAAAGCAGATCGCATAGACGTGTGGGAGCGCGGCGGTCAGCCGCTCCTCCAATAGGCGAGTCCACACGAGATTCCGTGGATGCAGCCAGAACTCAAGGCCGTCGCGCGACGTGTCGATGTTCCTGAACAACAAGTCGCCGACGAAGATCTTTGAGATAACGTGGGCGCCGCGTTGGTCGAGCAGCGCGGGGAAGACCAGCCGCCGGGCGGCCGGGCCGTAGACATTCCCGAGCTCCGGGTGCAGACGGTTGAAATGGAAAGCGAGTTTCATCGAATCTCCTCAACCAATGTGGGAGTAGGCCGCCACCAGTTCGATGCATCCTCCCGAAGCGGCGCCTTTCGTCGCGGCGTGATCCTTGGACGCCACCTGCCAGACGGCGGCACGTAGGCGCGGGTTCGGTTCACAGTACCTTTGGCGTCATGGGCGCATCCACCCGTGGCTCACGATCAGGTGGATCGCACGTGGCTGTCGGCCCATCTATACGCGATTTTCTTTTTTGCGGATCACAACCCTTTAAGCATCCGGGCAGAACCAAAAACCAAACCGAGCCACCAAAAAAGGGGAAGGGAGGACACTCACCCACTCGGCGAAACACCGCGCCTAGGAATGCGCCGCCTACTTGTTCTTGCCTTCACCCCATCATTTGGTTGACGGCATCCGCGATGCAAGCGTTCTGCCGTGACCGGGCCCTCTGTCGCCCTGGGATGGTCTCTGCAATCTGAGGGCAGTGGCGGTAGTCCGTCCTCAGACAGGCGATTCATGACCATTGCAACTAAACTAAGCAAGTTGTCGCCGTACTTTCTTAGGTCTCCGGCGTTGTACAGGTATTTTGAGTCAAAGTGACCCAGCACCCGGGATGGCTTGTCTATCTTGCACCAACCATCGCTCTTTCCGATCAAGTACCAAATCGGTTCGTAGTTGCGGTTGACCAAATACATCCGACCCGACTCGTGCCGCCACACGCAGTAGGGAAGAAGCTTCTTGCGAAGCCTTAATGTCCACTCCGGGGTTGTTGGGTGGACATCAGGACGCAGTTGTTGCGGGAGGCGGTTGAACTGCTTTACACGACGTTCGTACTCGGCCTGAGCCGAGGAGCACCCTTGCCCTAAGTATGTTGGACACACTTCCCACCAGTCCTCGTTCGGATCATGCGCGTCCCGGATTTCCCTTGTATCGCGAATGAAATCCCCACTTGGATTGTCATATGCTCTGAGGCTGCACACCCACTGCCAGAATGCCGGATTGAGTTCCTCTGCAAGATATGGGTAGTTTGTCATTTTCCGGCCTTGCTCCTTTCAACAACACAATAACAAGGACCGGTAGTTCCCACAACCGCACGGGCTTTTGGGTGCTGTGTCCACTGACGGGGTTCAACACGGGACACCGCGCTCTTGGACAGATGCTCCTCGCCCAGCAGCGGATTCAGGGTCTTGCGAATCCGACAACTGTTCGCACTCGACAACTACGTTCCTAGGGCCGCCTCGTCGACCTCACGAGTGCGACGTGCGTATCGACGCAACAGCTCACTACGGAACTCCTCGGTCTCGCCCGTTTCCTCGTCTCGAAGCTGGGCACGCCGCACCTGGAGCTCGCGCGTTCCCACCGCTGTTGTCATACGACGGGTTTCGACGCCGTTGCGATAGCCGCGGTTAATACCACATTCTTTGTCAAGAACTAGGCGCTGACAAAGGGTTTGCCGAGGCTGGCGGAGCGGAGTGCAGCCAGCGTTGGCGGCATCGCCTCGGGTGCTGGCGGCCGCGCAGCGAGTGACTACGGCATCACGATCTGACGACCGACGCCGCGGTTCTCCGACATGCGACCCGCCGAAGTTGCTTCACTACTTCGTCCTCATCCCACGGCGACGACCAAGAACGTCCAGGGTTGGGTCGGCGTCCTCATGACCGAGCATTCTAGCTTCCCTTGGCGAAGCAAGCGTAGACTCGTCTATCCAAAACGGTCGTGACAGTTTGCGGCGTTCGCGGTCGGTCCACTCCGGGCGGTAGGGTCGGGGGCTGGCGCGGTAGATATAGATAAGGGGAGTAGCTGTTGCCGGCGGCTTTAGCCAAGTGCCGGTGCCTCAGTCCTTACCATGTCCCCGTTTCCAGCCCCCGCCGCATCGCACGCAGCATGCGGATTTCCCGCACTACGCGCTCCTGCACACTTCTGGTCAAGGGTTATGTGACCTATCCTGCTGGGGCCACTGTCGACGAGGACGCGAGATAACGGACCCGATAATCGCTAAAGAGTCCGAGAGTTTCGTAGATCCACCGTCGACTCCATCGCTTCCAGCCGAAGCCTTGGCGCTGCAAAAGCGCCAAGACGTTTCGGCCTTCGCCTTGACGTATATCCTTCGTCTCAGGTCTTGCAGAGTCATGGGTGAGTTTGTCATCTCACCCCTGCCTTCCTTGTCGACGAAGTCGATATGTGCAGCAGGGTCCCCTCGCTCCACGGGCGTTGCCCGTCCTGTGCCAAAACTCGGCCCTTTTGAAATAGGCCATAAATCAGCAGCTTAGAGTCTGTGTTTGCGACCGGGCCAAGGGCCGTAGGCTTTACAATCGTCTGGCCCGAGGGTGTTATCTTCAGCTCCATGATGACGTACCACGCGTAGCCTTCGCATCGGCGCACTGCAAATCTGCCGGCGTCAGTCCGTGCCTTCAAGCGACGGTCTTGCTGCAATGTCGTGCAAGGATGTCCGGGATGTCGCCGGGGTTTCTCGACACATCCCACGCCCAGTGGCCGAAACCGCCATGGGCGTTGACAGCGCGCACCCATTCATCGAGGAACCGGCGCTTGGTCTGGTCCTGTTCGCTATCGCGCCCCTTGGTCTCCAATACCAGCATGTCGTGCGAGCTGAACCGGATCAGAAAATCCGGACGATATTTGCGCACCACGCCGCGATGGACATAGAAGACCTCGAAGCCCAGATGATCGTTCTTCACCCAGGCGGCCACTTCCGGGGCGCGGTCCAACGCGAAGGCTTCCGACGCTTCCCACGTGCTGTCATAGACACAGAAGTTGATGTGGCTGCGCATGGCAGACCCGCAAGGCTTGCCCGTGTACCATGTCCTCATGTCGCCAGTCGAAAGGACCGGCCGGTCCCGGTCGAACACCGGCTCCACGGTTTCGGCGTTCTCGAAGCGGATGGCCTGCCAGATGTGCTGAACGAGCCTTGTCATGTTGAGCGTGATCATGAGGCGGCGCCTGAGATCGTCGCGGTTGAAAAGGGCCGGAATGATCATGATGCTGTCCGACCTGATGACCTGCTCGACCAGCCGCACCAGCTGGGCGAGCAGGACAGCCTTACCTCCGCGCCAGTTCTGCTGCATCTGGTCATACACGTCCCGCGCGGCCTCGAAGACGATGCGTTGCGTTCGGAACTCGCGCGCGAGCTTCTCCAGGTCGATTTCCTCGATCTTGGTCACGTCGGGCTTGCCATCGACGATTGGCGCGAGTTCCGCCAGCCTCGCCGTCTGGCTGGCGTCGAGTTCCAGCGGTTGCAACGCCTGACGATCCAGTGACAGGTGTGAGCGAAACCCATGGTCGATGCGGACTATGTTGGCCCAGTAGATCGCGAAGCCCGCCTTGTCGGCCACCGGCTCAATCGCCGTCTTCGGCTTCGGCGGCGGTGGCGGACTGTTCTCCCCGCCCTCATGAGGCAGGAACGTAAACGGCACGCCGAAGATGTTGACGTATTCCGGCTCGAACAGGCCGGTGTCCGGATTCACGTCGTAGGATGTGCGGCGCAAGCCGCGCCCGACCACCTGCTCACAGAGAAGCTGGCTGGTGAACGCGCGCAGGCCCATGATGTGGGTGACGGTCTTTGCGTCCCCGTCCTGTGCCAAAACTCGGCCCTCTTGAAATAGCCGATAAATCAACAGCTTAGCGTGCGTATTCCGGGGCATCGTGAACGCAGATTCCAGCCGAAGGTGAACATCCATTCCAAAGCATCGTGAACACGGATTCCGGGGATCGTGAACATCGATTCCGGGGAAGGTGAACACGGATTCCAGGCAACGTGAACGCCGGTTCCGGCATCGCGAACGCTCATCGATAGCACGTTTCAAGGCACCCTAGGTCGTACCCGGAAGGAGGACGATCTAGGAAATGGCAGCTAAGAGGTTATCGATGAGAAAAATACGAGAGGTTCTAAGGTTAAAGTACGAGCTGGGTTTTACTCACCGCACGATCGCAAAGGCACTTCGCGTGGCGGTTGGAACGGTGAGTGAGTACCTGGCCAAGGCGAAGAAGGGTGGTCTGAGCTGGCCGCTCCCGGAGGAGCTGAGCGACGGGGAGCTGGAGGCAGGGCTGTTTCCGCCGCCGGGCTCGTCTGGCGCACGGCCGGGTCTGGACTATGCCCACATCCACGAGGAGCTGAGGCGTCACCGAGAGCTGACGTTGCTGCAGCTGTGGGTGGAGTACGCGGAGAATAAGCCGGGAGCGTACGGCTACAGCCGTTATTGCGAGCTGTACGGTCAGTGGAAGAAGAAGCTGAACCCGACGATGCGTCAACGGCATCGAGCAGGCGAGAAGACATTCGTCGATTTTTCGGGGAAGAAGCCTCACATCGTCGATCCGAAAACGGGAGAGCTCGTCGAAATGGAGCTGTTCGTCGGGACGTTGGGCGCGAGCAGTTACACCTACGTCGAAGCGACACTGAACCAGTCGCTGGAATCGTGGGCGAAGGCCCATAAGGGGATGTCGGATTACTTCGGTGGCAGTACGGAGATCTGGGTTCCGGACAACTTGAAGAGCGGCGTGGATTTGGTGGACCGTTACGAGCCAGGGATCAACCGGATGGGGATATACGCGCCTGCGGGGCGCACTCAAGAACCTCGGACATGAACTCGGACGCAACACCATCAAGAGGGTCCTCGCCGATACGGTATCGCGCCTGCCCCGGAGCGGGGCCAGAGCATGTCGTGGAGCACTTTCATCAAGGCTCATTGGGGCGCTATCGCTGCGACCGACCTGTTCACCGTCGAGGTGGTGAACCCGTTCGGGCTCGTCCGCTACCATCTCCTGTTTGTCATCGATATCGCCACTCGCTGCGTGTGCATCGGTGGGATAACCTCGGACCCAAACGGGGAGTGGATGAAGCAGGTGGCAAGAAACCTCACTGACATGTGGGATGGTTTCCTCCTTGGCAAGCGGTACCTCATCCACGACCGGGACCCGCTATTCACCGAGGCGGTACGTGGGCTGTTGAGAGATTCAGGCGTGAAGCCCCTCCGCCTTCCCGCTAAAAGTCCGAATCTGAACGCATACGCGGAAAGATTCGTTCTCTCCATACGTCGAGAATGTCTCGACCGCTTCGTGCCTCTCAGTGAGCGACACCTGCGGACAGCGGTAACCGAATACGTAGTGCACTATCACACAGAACGGAACCACCAAGGTCTCGGCAACGAGCTCCTCACACCTCTGCCGGCAAGCGCGAAGGACGCTGGCCCCATCGTGTCGCGAGAGCGACTCGGGGGCATTCTGAACGGAGCCCGAAAGCTCGAATCCTAGAGGCGTTCTCGAAATTCGCAGAGACCAGCCGACGTGGCACTGGCTCTGTGATAGGCGCTCCCGAGCAGACCTCTTATTCTGGCTCCCATTGCCAACCAAGACTAGACACCTCTTAGAAAAAGAGTTACAGTGAGTGCCCATGACACTTCTTGTATTTCTTGCCGCTACCGCATGGACATGGCTGATTCCGGCCAACCTTGGGAATCGCGCCTGGGGGTAAAAAATCAATTGTTCCTTGTGAAGGAACGCGAAAAGTAAAAGTCGTGCGTCCCTGGTAGTTACTCACTGCGAAGTCTCCTTGACTTATAACATCCATCCCTATAAGAACTTGTGCATCGCCACTCAATCTGTCTGCCTCGGTTACTCGCATGCCGAATACTTCTACCTTGTTCGGCAACCGAAGATTTATCAAATACACATTAGCTAGGGTGGTGCCACTGACTCCGTGGACCTGCATCATTGTAATAGCCTTGAGACCGCACTCCCGAGATGCTTGCTTTGTGATTGCAGTGCCCGTAGCACCCGTGTCCCAAATCGCCAAATACTCCTTGAAAGTAAACGGAGAAGAACCTTTAACTGGATTGTAAGCGGCGCAAATTTCAACCTTGTTGGAGAGAACGGATTTTTTGGTTCGTGAGTATGTCGTGAAAGCGCGGACGATACCGTTTTCCACTTCAGGCAAAATGTGCCCTGGAATGATATGTGTGCTCAGTGCTCTCTGGATCTGAGGTGCAGTTTTGCACTAAAAATGTTCCTAGCTCATGCTTTTCGGATGTCGCATTGATCGCATCCACTTCGTTCTCATAGGATCCGATCACCTTCTTGTCCTTGATTACGATGCATTTCCCATCGTATTTCTCGGCAAGTTCGAGTTGGTGATCAAGGTAATACTGAAACTCAGCATCTAGGGGCATTTTTCTCTCCGTTCGATGCATCATAACACATTAGAAAAAGAGTAGGAGGTCGGCAGCTCCGAGACTCTAGGTGCGCGCCCACCGCGTCACGGTTCTTCTTGTTAGCTAGTTCCTGTCCAGAAACACCATAACTTGTGGTGTGCGACAGGCCTACCGAAGATGTGGGTATTATACGTTTTCGGTAGGGAACTTCGTAGGGTTGAGAGCGAATGAAAATCTTGGACGAAACGAGAGGCGAATCGTCAGGAATCCAAGGCTATGGTCGGCGAGCAGAGCCTAGACGCGTCTATCCGAAACGCTCCGTCTGATGCAGGTCTTGAGGTCGTTCGTGTTTTTGGACACGACGGGCTCGTGTGGTGGTCGGCCCATTCCATGAGGGACCGAAGTCGCGGTGCCCACGCACCGCTGCGGTCGACGTACGGTTCGAGCAGGGCCGCGACGCGGTCCGGCGCACGGCGCTGGTGGGACCTCAGGTAGTTCACCTGTGCCTTCTATTTATTCATCTGCGCGCACCGAACTTGATTGGTCTCCGCGTAAGGTCAAAATACCCGAACGCCCAGCGGGTCAGCAGTTTGCACCTTCCCGTCCTGTGCCAAAACTCGGCCCTTTTGAAATAGGCCATAAATCAGCAGCTTAGTGTCTGTGTTTGCGCCGTGGCCAAGGGCCGTAGGCTTTACAATCGTCTGGCCCGAGGGTGTTATCTTCAGATCCATGATGACGTACCACGTGCAATTCCTACTGCTCGTTCTAGCTGGCTGGGTCAACCGCCAGCAGCAGGATGTGATCGACTACCTGCAAGAGGAGAACCGTGTGCTCCGAGCCGGGCTTCGGGGCAAGCGTCTCAGTCTCTCGGACGACGACCGGCGCAGGCTCGCGGTCAAGGCCCAGGCTTTGGGCCGCGAGGCGCTGGCCCAGATTGCGTCCGTTGCCACACCCGCTACGCTTCTGCGCTGGTACCGCCACCTCATCGCAGCCAAGTACGATGGCAGCAAGAACCGGAGTCCAGGCCGACCTCCGACGGCGAAGAACATCCGTGAGCTCATTGTGCGCGTGGCGCAGGAGAACCCGACGTGGGGATATACGCGCCTGCGAGGCGCACTCAAGAACCTAGGACATGAACTCGGACGCAACACTATCAAGAGGATCCTCGCCGAGCACGGTATCGCGCCTGCGCCGGAGCGGGGCAGGAGCATGTCGTGGAGCACCTTCATCAAGGCTCATTGGGGCGCCATCGCTGCGACAGACCTGTTCACCGTCGAGGTTGTGAACCCGTTCGGGCTCGTCCGCTACCATGTCCTGTTTGTCATCGATATCGCCACTCGCTGCGTGTGCATCGGTGGGATAACGTCGGACCCCAACGGGGAGTGGATGATGCGTATTCCAGCCATCGTGAACGCCGAATCCAGAGCAAGCTGAACAGCGAATCCGGTGAAGCCGAACGCTCATCGAAGCGATGAAGTGTTGGGTGACCTTCCTTTCCACTGATTGAAAACGTGAACCTATCTTACCTGCGTGTTGTGTAGCAAGGGGCGGCAGGTCGGTGCCGGAGGGAGCGGGCGTAAGGAAAGACGCGAAGCGACCTTCCCGCTCCTGTAGGCAGCGACCTGCCGCGGCCGAACCCCGGGCGATGTGGGGCTGGTTTCGGGGGGTTGCTGGGGTATGGCCTGGCTCGAGAAGACGCTTCCTGAGGCATTCTCGCGCGTCGTTTTGGCGCCGCATCGTCTGGTACCCCGGGTTTGGCGGTTTCACCCGTTTTTATCGCATCGACGCTGTGGTCCCTCGCTCGCTCATGCATCGGCGTTGTCAGATGCCTTTGGCGCAGCCTTGGTCTTTCTCAGAGAAGCTCCTTTGAGAGTGATGCGGTGCGCGCTGTGGAGAATGCGATCGCAGATAGCGTCTGCCTGGTTTGGGTCGCCAATCGCTTCGTGCCACTGCTTGAGCGGAATCTGGGTCGCGATGAGTGTGGAGCCACGCTCGGCGCGGTCTTCGATGACCTCCATTAGATCCCGTCTCTCCGATTCTTTCAGCGGGTGAAGCAGCCAATCATCGATAGCCAGTAAGTCCAGCTTGGCGAGTTTCGTCAAAAGCCGGGCGTAGGAACCATCACCACGAGCGACCGCGAGCTCGTGGAGCAAGCGCGGTGCTCGCACGTAGCATCCGGTGAAGCGGCGACGACAGGCCCGCTCCACGAAGGCGCAAGCCAAGAACGATTTGCCAATCCCCGTCGGGCCGGTGATGAGCAGGTTATGGCGCTCACCGACAAAGCGGCAGTTGCCCAGGCTCAAGATCTGTTCGCGGTTTAAGCCTCGAGGCGCTTGGAAGTTCACGTTCTCCAAACATGCCGGATAGCGGAGCTTTGCCGCTCGCAGTCGTCGAGAAAGCTTACGCTGTTCGCGGGCGGTCCACTCGGCATCGACCAGGAGTCCCACACGTTCCTCGAAGCTCAGCTCCTTGTATTCGCTCGAGCTCAACTGGGTTTCGAACGCGGACACCAAGCCGAACAACTTCATGGCGTTCATCTTTTCTATCGTTTCGGGTGTCAGCATCGGGACTCTCCTCCTTCGTAGTGATCCGCGCCTCGGATGTTCTCGTGCTCCTCTCGCGGTTTCGCTTCGGCGTCCGATTCGAGCACCACACGATCCAGACCAGCCGAGAGAATGTTTTTCACCGTGCGATAGCTGTAAGAGCTCAAAGCTTCCGCTCGTGCGCAAGCGGCCTCGAGACGCTCACTGCCCCAGCGGCTGCCTAGTCGCATGACTCCCAGGCAAGAGCGAAATCCCTGCTCCGGGTGAGGCCGACTCTCTAGAATCCCCGCAACCAGCCTTCCCGTGGCGCGACCTGACTGCTCCGCCCAGTGGAGCAGCCGCGACGGCGTCCACTCCAGGTGCTCCCGATGCGAACGTGGCATATGCTCCGGGTTCGTGGAGTAGTGCCCCTTTCCTTTCTTGCGGGGATGCGACGCGACGCGCTTTCCCTTGAACAGGACCTCCACCACCGAGGCCGTCACCCGTGCCTCGACTTTCTCGTGAATGAGCTGATAGGGAACGCTGTACAAGTTGTTCTCCACCTCCACGTGGTAGTCGATGTTCACTCTGCACCGCTTCCACGTCGATAACTCGTAGCTCTCCTGCGGTAGCGGTTTCAGTACGGGCCGGTCTAGCCTTTCGTACAACTCCCGCCGACTCACACCGAGCTTCTGCATCGGACGCGCATTCAGGACCTCTAACTTCTCCCAGATGGCTTCGTTCAGTTCCGCCAGGCTGAAGAACGTGCGATGACGAAGCACCGCCAGGATCCAGCGCTGCGCCACCTGCACTGCCGACTCCACCTTCGCTTTGTCTTTCGGCTTGAACACCCGAGCCGGGACCACAACCGCACCGTAATGCGTCGCCAGCTCTTCGTACGTCCGGTTGATCCCTGGCTCGTAACGGTCCACCAAATCCACGCCGCTCTTCAAGTTGTCCGGAACCCAGATCTCCGTACTGCCACCGAAGTAATCCGACATCCCCTTATGGGCCTTCGCCCACGATTCCAGCGACTGGTTCAGTGTCGCTTCGACGTAGGTGTAACTGCTCGCGCCCAACGTCCCGACGAACAGCTCCATTTCGACGAGCTCTCCCGTTTTCGGATCGACGATGTGAGGCTTCTTCCCCGAAAAATCGACGAATGTCTTCTCGCCTGCTCGATGCCGTTGACGCATCGTCGGGTTCAGCTTCTTCTTCCACTGACCGTACAGCTCGCAATAACGGCTGTAGCCGTACGCTCCCGGCTTATTCTCCGCGTACTCCACCCACAGCTGCAGCAACGTCAGCTCTCGGTGACGCCTCAGCTCCTCGTGGATGTGGGCATAGTCCAGACCCGGCCGTGCGCCAGACGAGCCAGGCGGCGGAAACAGCCCTGCCTCCAGCTCCCCGTCGCTCAGCTCCTCCGGGAGCGGCCAGCTCAGACCACCCTTCTTCGCCTTGGCCAGGTACTCACTCACCGTTCCAACCGCCACGCGAAGTGCCTTTGCGATCGTGCGGTGAGTCAAACCCAGCTCGTACTTTAACCTTAGAACCTCTCGTATTTTTCTCATCGATAACCTCTTAGCTGCCATTTCCTAGATCGTCCTCCTTCCGGGTACGACCTAGAGTGCCTTGAAACGTGCTATCGATGAGCGTTCGCGATGCCGGAACCGGCGTTCACGTTGCCTGGAATCCGTGTTCACCTTCCCCGGAATCCATGTTCACGATCCCCGGAATCCGTGTTCACGATGCTTTGGAATGGATGTTCACCTTCGGCTGGAATCTGCGTTCACGATGCCCCGGAATACGCATGGATGAAGCAGGTGGCAAGAAACCTCACTGACATGTGGGATGGTTTCCTCCTTGGCAAGCGATACCTCATCCACGACCGGGACCCGCTATTCACCGAGGCGGTACGTGGGCTGTTGAGAGATTCAGGCGTGAAGCCCCTTCGCCTTCCCGCTAATAGTCCGAATCTGAACGCATATGCGGAAAGATTCGTTCTCTCCATACGTCGAGAGTGTCTCGACCGCTTCGTACCTCTCAGTGAGCGACACCTGCGCACAGCGGTAAGCGAATACGTAGTGCACTATCACACAGAACGGAACCACCAAGGTCTCGGCAACGAGCTCATCACACCTCTGCCGGCAAGCGCGAATGACGCTGGCCCCATCGTGTCGCGAGAGCGACTTGGGGGCATTCTCAACTACTACTGCCGTGCCGCGTAGATTGTCGCCGGCGACGGTAGCCCCTCGGCGGGCTCGACCGGCGTAGCGTGGAAACAGCTTCAGGCACACGCTTCGATATTCGCTCTCGACTAGGTGGTCATCTGCATGGTGACGACCCGCCCGCCAAGACGATTGTAAAGCCCACGGCCCTCGGCCCGGTCGCAAACACAGACACTAAGTTGCTGATTTATGGTCTGTTTCAAAAGGGCCGAGTTTTGGCACAGGACGGGGTGGCGTACTTGGCCACTCACTGTATTCGCACGCCTGCTTTCATCCTGCGTCTTCTTCCGAGAGTGGGCAGGTTTATTGCCGAACAGGGTCTCGATTTTCCGACAGATGTCGGGAGTCTGCGACGAGTGTACGAAACGTTGTTTTCGAACAACACCGTGTTCGCGCAGATGTACCAACGGCTCCTCAGCCGGCGCTGGGAAATGTGGAGCACGGTGTCCAATTCGGGCTTCGTCCGGCCGGATGAACCTGTACTGGTCACCTCCGCGGGTGGAGGAGGCTGGTGCCTCATGTACCCCATGACTCCCGGTTACTGCTTCGTAGCTGGACCCGATGGTGCTGAGACGCCGCGGCACGTCGTGCCCCACGTTCGCGCTATAGACGAACACGGACTCTCCCAACTGAACCTACAGTTGGCGGCCTCGTCGCGCCGTACGGTTATCGCGCGGCACCAGGACGATGACTCGGCCCTTCGTGCCTTGCTCACGTCCGGAATGCGGCGCCGAGCATCTCGAAGCGGCGGATCGTCAGGCGAGTTCTGGGGAGGAATCAGCAGCTAGACCGCGAGGCGTGGCGGGGCGCGGCGTCATCGGCTACGCTGAATACGCCCATGACGCCGTACGAGTTCATCGACAAGTGGCGTGCTTCGGCGCTCAAGGAGCGCTCAGCGGCGCAGGAGCACTTCATCGACCTGTGCCGGCTGCTCGACGAACCGACGCCGGCCGAGGCCGACCCGAGCGGCGAGACGTACTGCTTCGAGCGGGGCGCCCGCAAGGACACCGGCGGCGACGGCTGGGCCGATGTCTGGAAGCGCCATCACTTCGCCTGGGAGTACAAGGGCAAGCGGGCCGATCTGGACGCCGCCTTCGGTCAACTCCGGCTGTACGCGCTGGCGCTGGAGAACCCGCCGCTGCTGATCGTCTCGGGGGTTTATTGCTAGACATTGCAAGTCCCAAAAAAGGGCAGAGTTTCAATCCCGTCTGGTCCAAATACTCGAACGCTCAGCGGGTCAGCAGTTTGCACCTTTCGCAAACACGGACACTAAGCTGCTGATTGATGGTCTATTTCAAAAGGGCCGAGTTTTGGCACAGGACGGGGTGCTCGCCGCCGTCGGGCGAGATCGGCCGCTTGCTTCCAGGACCAGGGTACGGGACTACGCCGAGTGGGGCTTCAGCGATCGTGGGTGAGCATGTCAACGGCGTAGCTTGCGATCCAGTGGGTGCCCACGTAGTCTGCATCGTACATCGACTCGAACCCTTTGCTCGCTTGAAACCTGGCAATGCCCTGGAACGCTTCCCGCCTCGGGTCTTCCTCGGGGAGCGCGTTGGCGATGCGCTCCAGGGCGGCCGCCCTCAAGAAAGCAAGCCCGATGAGATGGGACTGGGCGCCCTTGAGACGTCGTTCCTCATCGCGATCGGACTCGTCATCCGATTCGGGATCGGATTCCGACTCCGCCTCGGCGCTTTCCGGGGGCGGCGGAGTAAATTCCGGCCGGGGCAAGTAATACTCCCTGAACTCGAAGGCGGAGAACAGCGGCGCGAGCTCGGGCGAGTCCACGGGGGGCAGGAAGGCGTCGAGCCAAGGCAGCCACTCCTCCTGGCTCATGAGCTGGCCGACGACAACCGCTTCGGCCAGACAGGGGGAGAGGAAATCGGAGCCCGAGGGCTCGTAAGCCACGGGACAGTTTTCGTCATCGAAAAAGAAATCCCGCGCACGGATCTCGATTGCCTTCTCCAGCTTCTCGTCCCCCACTGCTCTCGCGTAGTCCAGCATGAACAGGAACGAGTAGGCCGTATTGGCGTGCGTTCCCACGCGGATGGGATAGGCGAGATGATCCAGATACTCGATCATTCTCTCCGCCAGAAGCTCGGCCAGCGGCCTCAGGTTCTCGGCCCACTTTTCGCCGTCTTCATCCTCCCAGTCGTGAAGCTCGGCGGAGATCCTGAGGAGCCAGGCCCATCCGAACGGCCGCTCGAAGCCCGCGCGCGACCGTTCTTCAAAAAAGGCGAGCTCGCCCTGCAGGCTCTTTTCCGAGAGATGATGGTTCAGTTTCTCCCGGATGAGTTTCGCGATAGGTGATTCGGGGAACTCTTTCAGAACCTTCACCATCGTCCAAGTTGAGTTGGCCGCTGAATGCCAATCCGAGCAGCCGTAGAAGGCAAGGGTGTTTTCGTAGTCCGTACGGAGGGCATAGCTCGACTCGTAGAGATAACCTCGTCTGCGGGACTGTTTGTGGGGCCGATCGATACACGCCAGGGACAAGGCCACGAGCCCCAGGGCTGTCTTCTCGTCCCAGGGAACCAGCTCGGCATTTGGAAGCGAGCCCAAGGCAGCCTTCACATCTTCAGCGGGCTCAGCGGCTGGTGTGGGGCTCGCGTCTTCATGAGACGAGCGCTCCCCTGAAGCGACGACCGGCTCGCCCTCGGCCGTTTCGGGCACTTCGACCTGGCACCCGGCGAGAACGATACCAAGGACAGAGAGTAGATTCCGAAAAGTCCCGGGATTTCTTAGCAAGTTCATGACACCCTCATTGTGTGGGTCGGCGGGGCTTTCTTGCGCGCCGCCGTGAGTTCGAATCTTATCGAATAGTACTGCTGCTCGATCGAACTGTCCACCTCCTTGCGCAGCTCGCCCCGGTCCGGATCGATCCGAAAGTGGGTGAATTGGATGGCTCGCTTGGCGGTGGGACTCGAGCTCATCTCAGTTCTCGGTGGGCACGAGACGGTTCAGCTCGTCGAACCAGTTGAGGACAACGTTGATCTGCGCCGGCGACGATTGCTCGTCGCCTTGGATCATTACGAAATGCCGTCTGGACGACAATCAACGTAGCAGTTCCGACGGACACTCTTCTAGAGGCAATCACCAACTCCTGGAAAGCGAACCTGGCTCAAGCGGGCCTGAAATCGAGAGACTTTCCGTGGTGGAGCATCACCGACGAGAGGCTTTCGCCGCTCGTATCCGCGAGCTGACCCGACATGCGCGGGGCCGATAGCCAGTACAAGTCTTACCGCTGAACGCTCCCAGCGGCGGAGCAGAACATCCTAGCTTTCGCCGAATCGAAAGCTGCCGCACCAAGGCGGACGCAGAATTGCGCGGTTGACGCTCGGGGCCATGAGTCTTGCGCGGCCCCCAATGCCAGAAGCGCCATAACAAAGGTAAGGACGACTATCGCGCTACAGCCAACATTTTCTCAGTTGTCCGTCGGAACGAGGCCTTTCCATTCCTCGAACCCGTCCTGTGCCAAAACTCGGACCTTTTGAAAGACCATGGCTGTAATTTAATGCACCGTATAGTCTTAGTGTCATTTTACCAACACTTAATGGCGGAAGCACCCATGAGGTCTGTGTGAGCGGCAGGGCTGCCCGATCGAACAACGGTTGCCTGACCAACAGTAGGAATTGCACACGGTACGTCATGATGGATCCGAAGATAACACCCTCGGGCCAGACGATTGTAAAGCCCACGGCCCTTGGCACCATCGCAAAACACAGACGCTAAGCTGCTGATTTATCGGCTATTTCAAGAGGGCCGAGTTTTGGCACAGGACGGGGAAGACATTTCCGATCGGCTCCAAGAGTCGTTGCGTGTTGTACCAATGCACCCACTCGAGGGTGGCGAACTCGACGTCCTCAGGACCACGCCAGGGCCCGCGTCGACGGATCACCTCGGTCTTGTAGAGGCCGATGATGGATTCAGCCAAAGCGTTATCGTAAGAGTCGCCTCGGCTGCCGACGGACGGCTCAATACCCGCCTCGGCGAGCCGCTCGGTGTCATTCTCAAGCCTTTGCCTTTCCAGCATCGCATTTCCGTTACCGGAGGCGCTCGCATCGGTCATCCTTTGGATCCTCCCATAGGTCTGGCTGCACATGACTCTCGATCACGTATTCCGCCCCGTCCCAGATGCCACTGAAGAAGTCGAACCCGCTGCGCACTTCAACATCATGAATGCTAACCAAGAACTTGGGCAAATCCGCTGTCGTCGCTCTTTTGTTCTCAAGGATGAACGCAATGGCTTCCATAGCGGTTGGATCAACAGCAATCTTGTAGAAGTGTGACGGGACGTCAACGAGGATTCCGTTGTCGTCCACTCCATCGCCGTTGCCATCGAACACGAGCTGTTCGACGGGACGCTTTTCATAGAGAGAACCGGTTACGACGTAGAGTGTTCCGCGCTCGCATGCCCATTGCCGCATCTTGCGCTCTAGCGACCGCCAGATTCCTCGGTTGAATCCTGCACCAACTTGCGGTGCCATGTTCGTCATAAAGAAGCTCTCGCTCATGGCCTCTTCTGACCACCTCATTGCACCTGCGGGTGCCATATGCCCTCGGTCGTACCCGGTTCTCCGGTAATCTGACGGCTCGACACGGTGGCCGACCGGCGCTTGCGGGTCGCTTCGGAATGCGTCCTCCCGTTCAACCGCAGGGGACAGCAAGTCGTCGCGCATCAATCGGTACGCAACCCAGTCCGGTACGTTGTGGTTCGAGTTGAACCCCACCACCTGTCCCTCGTGGCAGATTACGGTGAGCTCAAGCTCTCCGGTGTTCTGCCGACCGACAACCGTGCGCTTGACGGGTTGTGCGAACGGGACGAATTCTTCACATTCTGTTCCGTAGGCGTCTGAAACGATCACGCCCACAAACAGAGCCACTAACGATAGACGTTTCACCTTCGCCCCCACTCGGAACCGATACCGCCGCCAAGTCACGCTGGTTCCGAAGAACAACGTTCGATTGTCCCTGCGGCCCGGGGCTGCGGACTGCACGGGATCACAGCACAGTTGCCATTCGAACCAGTGCCGGCACCGTTCGAGTCCACCGTTCAAAGTCCATTCTTCTCATCGTAGTATCCTCGGCCAAGAACTGTTACCCGGAATTCACGCTGTAGGCCATCAGTGTCTCATACCGTCCTACACGCGCTCCAGTTCACGGTGTACCACGAACGAAGGTGGGCGAGAGGGCCTTGTCGGGATGGCGGCCACAGAGTTAAGGAGTTTCCGTCCAAGCTCTTTCCCCTTCGCCGAGAGCCGTCGACGCTCCTCGTCGCTCAAGCGTAACCGCTGACCGAGCTGCGCCTTCAAAACACGGTTCTCCTCCTGCAGATACTCGAGAATCTTCTGCTGCTCCTGGTTCAGCCAACCGCGTCGTGTCCGATAATACGAACGGGGCCCGAAAGCTCGAATCCTAGAGGGCGTTCTCAAAATTCGCAGAGATCAGCCGACCCGGCACTGGCTCTGTGATAGGCGCTCCCGAGCAGACCTCTCATTCTAGCTCCCATTGCCAACCAAGCATAGATACCTCTCATCCGAAACACCCACGGCACGCCGGTCCTGAGTTCGTTTGTATTTTTGGACACGACGTCGTCGTCTCTCAAGGCGCACGCCGCTCGACCGGGGACGGAAGAGAACGGCCGCTCCATGGTACGGGCTCGACCTGCCCTACGCGTTTCGCGGTTGTCCGATTTCTGTATGCGTATTCCAGCCATCGTGAACGCCGAATCCAGAGCAAGCTGAACAGCGAATCCCGTCCTGTGCCAAAACTCGGCCCTTTTGAAATAGACCATAAATCAGCAGCTTAGTGTCTATGGTGCGCTCCCGTGAACGGCTTGGCGGGTTGCTACGTTTCTACCATAGGGAAGCCGCATGAGTATTTTGACCTTACGGGCACTCCCACAGGAAACGGGGAGAAACAGATAGGCCGCGCCTACGGAGCACCGTGCCAGCCCTCGACCCTACCGCGATGGAGCCTGACCAGAAGCCTGCTGGGCCGGACAGTTCCCCCGCTGATGCCCAGGGTGCCGACTATAATAGTGAAGGAGCCTCATCGGTGGGCCTTTTATTGGCCCGGGCGCAAACACAGACACTAAGCCGGTGATTTATGGTCTATTTCGAAAGGGTCGAGTTTTGGCACAGGACGGGAGCCTGACCGTCTGGATCTCGCTCACCGCCGCAAGCTTGTGAACTGGGACGCGCCCCGGCCAAGGAGGAGGAAACCGGGCCGTCAACGCAAGTACTCGAACCACGCCATCGAGACGGCTGTCACCCTGGGCATGGTGTTTCATCTGTCATCTAGGCAGAGCGAGGGATTGCTGCGGTCGTTGTTCGCTCTGATGAAGCTAGACAATGATGTGCCCGATCACACCACGATCTCCAGGCCATTGAGAATCTCAACGGAACCATTCGCAGAGTATCGAGAAACGTCAAGCGCGTCCTGTCCAAAAACACAAACGAACTCAAGACCGGCGCGCCGGGACGTTTCGGATCAGAGACGTCTGAGGCTTGGTTGGCCAATGGAAGCTAGAATCCTCGGTCATGAGGAGGCAGAGCCAGCCCTGAACTCGTTGTGTCCAAAAACAGAAACGCGTCGCCAAGCCCTTGATGGTTGAGCTCTCCATAATGATGATAGATGAACTCGGCGACGGCCCGGCGCGTGGGTCTTAGAGTTCGTTTGTATTTTTGGACACGACGCGATTGTAAAGCCCACGGCCCTTGGCCCGGTCGCAAACACAGACACTAAGTTGCTGATTTATGGCCTATTTCAAAAGGGCTGAGTTTTGGCACAGCCCCGGACGGCCCCGGGTCATGGCCGAGATTAGCAAGCTCGTCGTAGGGATGGCGCAGTTGAGTCCGAGGTGGGGGTATACACGAATTCGCGGCGCCCTCTCGAATCTCGGCCATATCGTAGCCAGGAGCACCATCGCCAATATTCTGCGAGAACATGGCATCGAGCCCGCGCCGGAGCGAGGTGAACGAACGCCGTGGCGCACGTTCCTCGCCGCCCATTGGGAAACCGTTGCTGCGACCGACTTCTTCACCGTCGAGGTCGCCACAGCTCGCAGGCTCGTGACCTACTATGTGCTCGTCGTCATCGAGCTGTCTTCGCGAAAAGTACACATTGCCGGAATCACTCCGGGGCCAGATGGCCCGTTCATGATGCAAGGTCGGTCGGAATCTCACCGACCCATTCGACGGCTTTCTGCGCGGCAAGCGATTCCTCATCCTGGACCGCGACAAGAAGTTCACCACGGAGTTTCGCGATTTGCTCGAGCACGCCGGAACGGACGTCATTCGGCAGTTCATCCATCATTATCACGGAGAGCGCAACCATCAAGGGCTTGGAATCTCTGGACCTCGCTTCTTGAATCGCGCGGACTCATCCGCGCCCCAAGGAACGAGGCCCGCGCCCGCGTTCTCGCCGGTGTGTTTTAGCTCGATCCAGTGGTACGCCTCGTCTCTATCCTTCACGACAGCACACAGCACGTCTTCGATAGGGTCGTCCGCGTATGCCTTGGCAAGACGGCGCATTTGTTTGAGGACCCCCACAGGGACGTGGCCATCCAGCCATTCGGGGTTCTCCAGCGCTTTGAGTGCGGTGAGGCGTCGATTGCCTTCTAGAACTCGGTAGCGTCCCGGACTCTTGCTCCCCGTGACGATCAGAAGATCTGATGGACTGATCCCATGCTCTACGATGTCCGATGCGAGAGCGAGAAGCTTCTTTCCCTGATGCTCGGCGACGGCTTGCAGAGCTGCTCGCTGTCCAGTGTTCGGCTGAGAAATTCTGGGGTTTTCCTCGTCGAGGATGAGATTGGCGACTTTCGCGACAACTGTCTCCGGCATTTTAACTCCCTCCCGGCCCGGAGCGTAGGCTGCTCAAGTTCAGGGATGCGTCCCTAGATCCGTAGAAAAAACGGCGTACCCTCCACGTCATTGTGATGATATCAGATCAAGCAGCGACATCGCTTGCTCTCGGCAAGGAGCGGGCATGCGGAAGTTGACATTTAGCGAGACCCAGATCGTCGCGTAAGCTTCCCCGTCCTGTGCCAAAACTCGGCCCTTTTGAAATAGGCCATAAATCAGCAACTTAGTGTCTGTGTTTGCGACCGGGCCAAGGGCCGTGGGCTTTACAATCGTCTTGGGCGGGCGGGTCGTCACCATGCAGATGACCACCTAGTCGAGAGCGAATATCGAAGCGTGTTCCTGAAGCTGTTTCCACGCTACGCCGGTCGAGCCCGCCGAGGGGCTACCGTCGCCGGCGACCATCTACGCGGCACGGCAGTAGTAGTTGAGAATGCCCCCAAGTCGCTCTCGCGACACGATGGGGCCAGCGTCATTCGCGCTTGCCGGCAGAGGTGTGAGGAGCTCGTTGCCGAGACCTTGGTGGTTCCGTTCTGTGTGATAGTGCACTACGTATTCGGTTACCGCTGTGCGCAGGTGTCGCTCACTGAGAGGTACGAAGCGGTCGAGACACTCTCGACGTATGGAGAGAACGAATCTTTCCGCATATGCGTTCAGATTCGGACTATTAGCGGGAAGGCGCAGGGGCTTCACGCCTGAATCTCTCAACAGCCCACGTACCGCCTCGGTGAATAGCGGGTCCCGGTCGTGGATGAGGTATCGCTTGCCAAGGAGGAAACCATCCCACATGTCAGTGAGGTTTCTTGCCACCTGCTTCATCCACTCCCCGTTGGGGTCCGACGTTATCCCACCGATGCACACGCAGCGAGTGGCGATATCGATGACAAACAGGACATGGTAGCGGACGAGCCCGAACGGGTTCACAACCTCGACGGTGAACAGGTCTGTCGCAGCGATGGCGCCCCAATGAGCCTTGATGAAGGTGCTCCACGACATGCTCCTGCCCCGCTCCGGCGCAGGAGCGATACCGTGCTCGGCGAGGATCCTCTTGATAGTGTTGCGTCCGAGTTCATGTCCTAGGTTCTTGAGTGCGCCTCGCAGGCGCGTATATCCCCACGTTGGGTTCTCCCGCGCCACGCGCACAATGAGCTCACGGATGTCCTTCGCCGTCGGAGGTCGGCCTGGACTCCGGTTCTTGCTGCCATCGTACTTGGCTGCGATGAGGTGGCGGTACCAGCGCAGAAGCGTAGCGGGTGTGGCAACGGACGCAATCTGGGCCAGCGCCTCGCGGCCCAAAGCCTGGGCCTTGACCGCGAGCCTGCGCCGCTCGTCGTCCGAGAGACTGAGACGCTTGCCCCGAAGCCCGGCTCGGAGCACACGGTTCTCCTCTTGCTGGTAGTCGATCACCATCCTGCTGCTGGCGGTTGACCCAGCCAGCTAGAACGAGCAGTAGGAATTGCACGTGGTACGTCATCATGGATCTGAAGATAACACCCTCGGGCCAGACGATTGTAAAGCCTACGGCCCTTGGCCCCGGCGCAAACACAGACACTAAGCTGTTGATTTATGGCCTATTTCAAAAGGGCCGAGTTTTGGCACAGGACGAGGTCGCAACTCCTCTGGTAACTCTCCGCTGTACCTGAGTGGCGTCGAGGGAGGCAAGATCGATCACTCTCGTGCCGGCGTCTGAGTAGATCTGAATGAGGAGCGGCTCCGCTGTGATGATGTACGTTTCTGGTCCAAGATCGGCTGCCAGCGAAGCCACTGCCAGAGCAGGCGTTATGCGCCCGTCCTGCTCAGACCGAGTCAGCTCATCGCGGAGTCCAGCTGTTAGCGTGAAGCTCGTGACCAGATAGGATGCCAACACTGTTCCAGGCAAGACAAGTCGCCAGAGCGCGGGAAACGTATAGCGAGAACGCAACCAACCGACAAGTACAGCACCACCCAAACCGCCGAGAACGGAAATGAGCGCCATGAGATTGACCGAGTATCTCAGGGCATCGTACGGTTCCAGGTCTCCGTAGAACAGCTGGTAGTAGCTGCGTACGTGCGTCGTGTACAGAGTCAGGTATCCGAGAAGGAGCAAGACAGGGAGCCGGGCGAGCGGCCATCGGCGAAGGGCTGAGTAACACCCAACAGCCGTATCCCGTGTCTGATTCTATGTCTTGCATACGTCGAGCGCGTGGGCCAGTGCCGCGCGCAGAACGCGCCCTGCGGAGTGCACGGACGGATGGCCTCGGTGGTCCTCACCACTGCCCGCGCCGGGGCGAGCACCCGCCGCACGAACACCGATTCGCGCGGATGTCCCCGCCGCCGTAATGCTCCGCCGCCGCCTCCACCCGGCCACGCGCCTGGCGCGCTCTGGCGTGCGAGCTACTCGGCCGGAACGATGGCCGCTAGCAGAACTACGTCGTCAGCCCGGCGTGTACCTCGAACGGTCACTAGTTCGTTCCAAAGTGGCTTCACAATGTCGCTCATCAGGCCGGCTGGTACCTGGACGCGATAGACGGCGCCCTCGTCCGTCACGATACGGATCTCGTTCGACTGATCGATGTTGTTTGCGAAACCTAAGCGACCAGTTATGACCAGAGGTTTATCCTCTGCCGCCGGCCGAGTGGTTGCGACCTCCAGCGGTTCTGGGGTCGGCAAGGACTCCTTGGAACGACGCAATGCTACTTCTCTCGGAGTACCACCTACGTCGAGCGTCGTGAACCCGATGCAAGTAATGTCCTTACCGTCCGGGGCGATCTTCGCGACAAGGCCGATGAAGTTTCTGTAATACGATGGCTCACCGATTCGGCGGCGTATCAACTCGTCGTCGCCCCGATTAAGCATCTCGATGCATGTCAGAACCTCGTCCACGAGCTGCTCGCCAAAACCGCCTCCAGGGAAAAGGTGACCCTGAGTGTTGCTGCCGATCCTGAACGTCACCGCAAAGCTCGCCGCCCTGGGCACAGACACGTAAAGGTCGATCTCCTTCTGAATGGACTGCTTGCGTCGGCCGCGGTCGCGGAAGGGTTGTTCAAGTTTACGTTCGGCGGTCCGATACAGGAGCGTCTCGATGGTCTGAACTCGCGCTACAAACTCATCGCTCGCAACCATACCGAAGCCAACGGCTGGCCCTATGAGGGCGAACTGAAATTCGCCCGGGTTTAGTTCCAGATCTCGCAAGGATAAATGCCGACGAAAATGCACCTGCTCTAGTAAGTCGCGGAGTTCGTCTGCGAGCGCGTCAGGTGGATCGAGTGCTAGAGCAGCGGCCACGAGGCGTTCGGCCTCGCGGACCTGGCCGGCATCCAGCGCAAGTGTGGCGGCGCTGCGGTGAAGAACAGAAATAGTTGGCTCGCCCGCCCCACTGGTGCGCGCTTCAATCGCCGCATCGCGCTCCAGTGCAAACGCTTGATTGTAGAGGTCAAGGGCTGAAGAATTGTTGTTCTTCATGGACTCGATCAGCGCGAGATCCGCTAGTGCCATCGCCTGTTGATGAAGCTCAGCCGTACGAGTCATGGCACGGCCACCCTGCTCTCTGGCGCGGCGAAGTGGACAACGACTCCGTATCCTGGTAGGGCAACCCCGCCGCGCTCAAGCTGCACGAGCTTCTGCCGCATGCGCCGTTTTAGGTCAACCTCGTTGCCGCTTAAGATGCCGCTGACTTCGAGCCGGCTCTTGTCCTGGAAAAGTGGCTGCGAGGAACCCTTCGGCGCCAGCCAATAGTCGAAGCCCGGCCCCTTCCGTGATCGCTCGAATACCGTTAGATCGGTCAGGCGTTCAATCAAGAGCACGGCGATCCCGTAGGCGCCGAACTCGGTCGCGAACTGTGGATCGGCATAGCAGTTGCGAACTTGCTGGGTCGTCTGTGACCAAGTCACCTGCAGCGAATGGGACAAAAGAGCACCGCTTACCGTCATCGACACGCCACTCTGATGTGCGCGAGCTTCTAGACAGACACTCGCAGCCTCGCAGAGGCATCCGCCGAACGTTGGCGTAATGCCAGGTGTGCCTTGGCGTAGATCGTCTAGCTTCATTCTTGCCATGGAGTCAGTCCTCATTTCGAGTCTATCGGTCGCAAACACTGAGACCGCACTAGCCGGCACGCCTTCAACGATCGGAAGGTACGCCACCCGAATCCCGCCCGATCGATCCGCCGCGCGGATCAGCTCGGATAAGAATGGCGCTACCAAACAGTAGCGGCGGGGCCAAGCCATCCTGGTTTACTCCGAGTTCTCCGTTGACAATTCCGCCTGTCGCAAGACGAGCTGCGTCGCGTCTTCGGCCAGATCCGGAGGGTAGCCGTACTTTGCCAGCAGCCGCCGAACATTGCGCCGCAGGCTCGCCCGTACCGACTCGCGCTGGGTCCAGTCAAGCTTGGGCATCTTCTTGACCATTTCGGTCAGTTCCCGGGCCATGAGACGCAGCGTATCGCTCTGCATCGCTTCTCTGGCTGACCCGTTCTCCGCCAGAGCGTCGTAGAAGGCAGTTTCTTCGTCGCTCAGGCCGAGTTCTTCGCCATGCTGCTGCGCGTCTCGCAGACTCTTCGCCAAGTCGATCAGCTGCGAGATCATCTCGGCGGTGGTGATCGCCTTGTTCGTATAGCGCAGCATGGCATCTTCGAGCGCCTCGCGAAACTTGCGGCTCTGGACAATGTTCGTGCGCTCGGTGATACGAATCTGGTCATTGAGCAGCTTGCGCAGTGTCTCCAAGGCCAGATTCTTCTGCTCCAGCGCCGCCACCCGACGGAGGAACTCATCGCTAAGGATGTCGAGGCGGGCTTCCGACAGCCCCGCGACGGCGAACAGATCGATCACTTCGTCGGCATCGATCGCGCCGCCGATCACCTGGCGCACGGCGGCGTCGATGTCGCGTTGCCGAGCGTGACCGACGCCACCGCCGGTCAGTCGTTTGCGAATCATCGCCACCACGCGCTGGAAGAAGGCGAGGTGCGGCGTGATGGCCTCGGTCTCCGGGCGCGGAACCGCCAGCGCGAAGGCCGCCGATAGTTCCTTGACCAGCGTGCGCAGGCGCTTCCAGCCGTCGTTTTGGCCAAAGACGTGATCGATCGCGCGTAGATACACCAACAGCACGGCTTGCGGTTTGGCGTCGAGCGCCTGCTTGTAGTCGCAACCGTGGAAAAAGCCACGTAGTTTCTCGAAGGCCGCCTGCATGGCAGGCACAGCCTCGTTTTGCACCTTCCTGACGGCCTCGCCCGTGCCGCCGGCCTGGGTGTAGGTCGCGAGCGCATCTGCCAACTGGTCGGCCAGGCCCAGCAGGTCCACGATCAATCCGCCGGGCTTGTCGCCGTAGACGCGATTCACGCGCGCGATGGCCTGCATCAGGTTGTGCCCGGCCAGCGGCTTATCCAGATACATGGTGTGCGCCGGCGGGCAGTCGAAGCCGGTCAGCCACATGTCACAGACGATCACCAGGCGAAGATCGTCGTGGGGGGCCTTGAAGCGCTCCGCCAGACGCTTGCGGGCGGCCTTGGTGCGCACATGGTTCCTGAGCGGCTCGGAATCTTCGTTGGTGCCGGTCACGACCACCTTCATCGCCCCCCGTTCGTCGTCGATGTCGTGCCAGTCCGGGCGCAGCGTGCGGATCGCCTCGTAGAGCCGCGCGGCGATGTCGCGGCTCATGGTCACCACCATCGCCTTGCCCTCCATCGCGGCGCGGCGCTTCTCCCAGTGCTCGACGATGAACGCCGCTAGGCGTTCGATGCGCTCCTGAGCGCCGACCAGGGACTCCAGCGGTACGCGAATACGGTCCTCCGCCCCTTCCCCTCCGCGGTCGGCGTTGGCAACGAACTCAACCTCTTTTTCGGCGACGCGCGCACCCTCCTCGTCCACCTTCAGTTTGATGATGCGGGATTCGTAGTAGAGCGGCCTGGCGGCGCCGTCCTCGACGGCCTGGCGGATGTCGTAGACGTCCGCGTATTCGCCGAAGACGTGGATCGTGTTTCTGTCGTCGCGCTCTAGCGGCGTGCCGGTGAAGCCGACGAAAGTGGCGTTCGGCAACGCCTCGCGCATCCAGCGCGCGCCGCCCGCGACGAAGCCGTACTGGCTGCGGTGGGCCTCGTCGGCCATAACGACCACGTTCGAGCGCTCCGAAACCACGCCGTGTGCCTCGGCGAACTTCTGGATCGTCGTGAACACCACGCCGCCCGCCGCCCGGTCGAGTAGCGCCTTGAGATGCTCCCTGCTCACGGCCTGGACCGGGTCCTGCCGAAGCAGCGCGCGCCCGGCGGCGAAGGTGTCGAAGAGCTGATCGTCCAGATCGTTGCGGTCGGTGATCATGACGATCGTCGGGTTGGTCATGCGCGACTCGCGGATCAGCCCCCCGGCCAACATCAACATGGTCAGCGACTTGCCCGAGCCCTGGGTGTGCCAGATCACGCCCCCGCGACCGTCGCCCGTGCCGGACGGCGGCTTGAGGCGCGCAAGCACGCTGGCGCGCGCCTTGCGCACCGCGCGGAACTGGTGGTAGCCCGCGATCTTTTTGGCGATCTCGCCACGCTCGTCCTCCTCGAAGGTGACGCAGGTCCGCAGGTAGTCGACCAACGTCCGCGGATCGAACAGGCCCCGGATCAGCGCCTCCAGGGTCGGCGCGCCGCCACCCTCACGATCGTCGATCGGGCGCCAGGGCATGAAACGGCTACGCCCGCTGGTGATCGAGCCGACGCGGGTCAGCATGCCGTCCGACACCACCAGCGCCAGGTTCGACACGAACAGGTCGGGGGCGGTCTGCATGTAACGGTTGAGCTGGTCGATGGCCACGCCCAGGTCTGCCTGAGTGTCGGTCGGGGCTTTCAACTCGATCACCGCGACCGGCAGCCCGTTCAGGAACACCGTCAGGTCCGGGCGGATCACCTTGCCCGAAGCCCCAGTAGCGGTGAGTTGGCGCACTACCAGGAGGTCGTTCGCGCCGGGGTTGTCGAAATCGACCAGGCGGGCACGGCCGCCGCGGGTCTCGCCGCTCTTCGCCTCGCAGTACTCTACCTCGACGCCGTCGGTGAGCAGCGAGTGGAACCAAAGGTTGTTCTGGATCAGCGTCGGGTGCGGCGGCCGCGAGAGGATGCGCACTACCTCTTCGATGCTGTCGTGCGGTAGATCAAGGTTGAGCCGATGCAGCGCGGCAGCGAGACGGCCCTTCAGCGTGACCTGGGACGCATCGCCGCGCTCGCCGGCGTCGTCGATCTCGACGCCACGCTTGGTCGCAGCGCCGATCGCCCCGAAATAGACGGAGGCGACATCCTCGACAAGCTGCTCGGTGGGCGAGGACATCGTCAACCGGCCTCCAGGCCGTCATCACCCGGTGCGGCCTGAGCGTCGCCGTTATCGGGCCAGACTCGTTCGGCGAGATGTTCGTTCAGCGCGGCCCCGTATGCCTCTCGGTCCACGTGGAACAGCACTCGACTGGGCAGAAACTCCAGGTTGCCCAGCCGGATCGTCTCGTTTTCGAGGTCGAAGGCTTCGTTGAAGTTGGCGTGGTCTTCGTAGCGGACGCGCACTCCTGGAGTCTGCCTAAGTGCGTCGCGATGGGTGCGGTAGAGAAACGAGACGATAGTATCAGCCGCCTGCGCGGCCAGCGTTGCTTGCCGGATGTCCAGCCTGGCGGAGAAAGCGTCGCGACCGTGGGAAGCCATACCGTAGTTATTACGGAGTTCACACAGGCCCTGAATTGTCTGGAGCATGCCACGTAGCGTCTTCTCCACCGAGTCGCTTGCCTTCGCCGGATCGGGATGGTTACGGGGTAATAGATTCAGGCGATTCGTCGTCTCCTTCAATAGCCTTGGAGCGTCCCAATTGGGATTGGCTGGCTGGCCGATGTCGGCGAGCACCGTCTTGCAGACAGACTCGATCAGCGTCTTCGAGAGATCGAATGCGAAGTCTGGGACACTCTCCAGCGCGTTCTCGATCGCGTCAATCTGCTGCTCGATGAACTCAGCGATCGGGCTGTCGAGGATCGCGGAGCGAGCTCCGGCCATTTGAAATCGGGATGTGGAGGATTCAACCATCCGCAACCTCCACGCGGGCTTGACCGCTCAGCAGTCGCGGCAGCAGCAGGTTTCGTATCTCTGCGAGTTTTCGGGATTCTACCTCGCACACGGCAATGAGGTCATCGAGTGGGCGGGCCAGATTCTCGAATGCTTCTTGCGCTTGCTTAGAAGGCAAGAGGAGCGGCATCTGCTCCAGAAATCGCTTCGTAACCGCTTTGTAGATTGTCCCGTCGCCGATTGCATCTTCTTCAGCAAAAACATGGCTCATCTGTTGACGGAGGAGTGACTGGCGGTCGGATCGATGTCGAAGTCCAGCGAGACCGCGTCCGAGGACCAGTCGGCGATCGGCGACGTTTATTCGGCCTACAGGAGCGCGCACGGAAAGCAGGACATCTTCGGGCTCCGCAATCCTACCTTCAGTAGTGCAGTAAACCCGATGAGTCGGAAAGCGAAAACCGTAGTCAGTGACGCCTTGATGGAATGGTAGTCCCTCACCGCTCTCGTTGTAGAACTCCGAAGGCGGGGATTGCCCCATCGTAAGGAGTATGGATTCACTAATGGTCTTCACCTCCCACCCCTCCGGCACGGGGCCGATTTCTGAATCTACGAAGCGGGTGGGGAGAGCGTCGAAGACATGCTGGGGCATGGAGGGGAAGGATGCCGCGCCTGCGGCCTGGGCCTTCACCGGCTCGAAGTCTACGAACCACGCCCGGAAGATCGCACGCGCCAGCCGCTCCAGCGTCCGCACCGTCCGCCGGTTCTGCTCTATCTTGTCGTCCAGCGCGCCGAGAACACCGGCGATGGCGCGTTGTTCGGTGATTGCCGGGAGCGTTGTCTCGAACTCGTGAATCCGCCCAGGCGACGTATGGCGCACTGTGGATCCTGAAGCGGTGGCCAAAATGTGGTGCCTGTAGTCGCTGGCGCGAAGGCGATAGAACAGGAAGTGCTTGTCCGCCTCGGCTCCCTCCTTGATTTCAACCAATCCAATTCGCTGGTTATGCAAGTAGCGTCTTCCCTGCATCCGCGGAACTAGGGCTGGATAGCCGAGCGTATCGCCAGCCTTACTAAGATCCGTCATCGTGACTACCAGATCGCCCTCTTGCAGGATGTAGTCATCCGGTACAGGTCCCGCGTAATACTTCGGCTTGTCGGCTAGGAAGCCTCCGCCAATAGCAAAATTGCCAGGCGTCACAAGCACGTCTGGTGTCTCAGCTTCAGTAAAATACTCACCCTTGAATGCACAGCCATGTTTCACACGGATGTAACTTCCAAGGGTACGCGGGGCAGCATCATTCATCGGCTTTGACTCCCCCGAGTCGTTCCCGCACCACCGCCATCAACCGCTCCCCCTCCCCAAAGCACTCCACTAGCTCGGCCAGCAGGCGCGGGTACTTCTCTTCGAATGGCTCGCCATCGTCCTCGATTTCCTCCGCGCCGACGTAGCGACCGGGTGTAAGCACGAAGCCGTGCTTACCGATGCCCGCGATCGTCTCGGCCTTGCAGAAGCCGGGGATGTCGCGGTAGACCCAGGCACCGTGCTGCACCTCATCCCACCAGTCGGGCGCCGGCTCGCCGCGCCACTGGCGAAAGGCGTAGACGATGCGGCCAAGGTCGGAGTCGAAGTTAGGGTCGCCCATCCCGTCGGCCAGCATGCTTTCGCCGTCGTCACCGCCGGTAAGCACGCGCAGGGTACGGGTCAGCATCGTGCCGAGCTTGCGGGCGTCGATGAAGAGTGTCTCGCCCTTGCAGTCGCGCCCGCCTTGCTTGAGGTTCCTGCCGGTCTTGTCGCGGGTGAGAAACCAGAGGCAAGCAGGGATGCCCGTGGTGAGGAAGAGTTGGGCCGGTAGCGCGACGATGCAATCAATTAGGTCAGCCTCGACGATGCGCTGGCGGATCTCACCCTCGCCGCCGGAGCCGGTGGACAGCGAGCCGTTGGCCATGACGAAGCCGGCGACTCCGCCGCCGTGGCCGTTGGGCGGCGCCAGGTGGTGGATGAAGTGCTGGATCCAGGCATAGTTGGCGTTGCCGACGGGCGGCGTGCCGTAGCGCCAGCGCACGTCGTCGGCCAGCAGTTTGCCCGACCAGTCCGAGATGTTGAACGGCGGATTGGCGAGGATGTAGTCCGCCATGAGGTCCGGGTGGAGGTTACGCAGGAAGCTGTCGGCGGGCTGCGAACCGAGATTGGCCTCGATGCCCCGGATGGCGAGGTTCATGTGCGCCAGCCGCCAGGTGGTGGGATTGGACTCCTGGCCGAAGATCGAAATGTCGGTCTTCTGTCCACCGTGGGCCTCGACGAAGCGTTCAGACTGCACGAACATGCCCGCCGAGCCGCAGCACGGGTCGTAGACGCGGCCCTCGTAGGGTTCGATCATCTCGACCAGGAGTCGCACGATGCAGCGCGGCGTAAAAAACTCGCCACCGAGCTTGCCCTCGGCCTGGGCGAACTTGCCGAGGAAGTACTCGTAGACGCGGCCGAGGGTGTCGCGCGCCTTGCCGCGGTCGCCCTTGAAGCCGATGCCGGCGATCAGGTCGATCAGCTCCTTCATCTTCTCCGGCGCGATGCCGCGACGGGCATAGTCGCGCGGCAGCTTGCTCTTGAGGTTCGGGTTGTCACGCTCGACGGCGAGGATGGCGTCGTCGATCAGCTTAGCGATGTCGGAGCGCGCGGCCTGGTTCTGGAGGTTCTGCCAGCGTGCCTCGGGCGGCACCCAGAAGACCCGCTCGGCAGTGTACTCGTCGCGGTTCTCAAGCAGGCTTTCGATCTGAGGCCCGCTGATGCCATCGGCTTCCAGTTCCCCCTTGAGCTCGCCGCGCCGCGCCTCAAAGGAGTCGGAAATGTACTTCAGGAAGAGCAGGCCGAGGACGACGTGTTTGTACTCGGCAGCGTCGATCTGACCGCGCAGGGCGTCGGCCGACTTCCAGAGGATTTCGGCGTCGGCCAAGCCGGCGGTGGTTACGCCATTGTTCGTCATACCGGTTTCAGCCCTCTTTTGTTCGAAGCCCAAGCGCCGGGCCACAACGGTCGACGCGCCCACCCGCCGCCGCCTCGATGCCCTCGTCGCCACTGAGTGAGGTGCGAATCAGGTAGCCATCCTGCTGGAGAAGGACGAACGAGTCAGGGAAGGTCACGTGGTTGATCTCTGGCGAGCGCCCATGCCGAGCCTGTCGAAGAACTCAACGCCTAGAACGTGGGCAACACCGAGGAGCTTCGCGGGGAACTCATGCTCACAAGCAAGATAGACGTCGACGAAGCACGCATTGCCGGCGGCTGCCTGCTCCGCCTGAAGGAGGGCGCGGTACTTCACGCACTGAAACAGGCCTCGCAGAATATCCCCTTCCTGAGACACTGCCGACTTCACCTCGACTCCCCACATTCGAGTGCCCTGAGTGAACAGGACGTCGACGGCGGGATGTGTCCCGAGGTCCGTGGAAAAAGAACGGCGCCCTCCACTCCGTCATCAGGGTATCAGATCAGGCGGCCACCTCCGTGTGTTCGAGAACCTCGCTCAGACGTTGGTAGCCGTCGATGCGGATGTCGGCCCCGGCCCTAGCGCTGCACCTGTCAGGCCAGCTGGTTCTCTTTGGGGCGACGTTGGCGTTCCTCCTTAACCACTTCGAGCAGAACCCGGGTTCGGCCATCGAGTTTCACCTCGCCGATAATCTCCGCGCCATTTTTTCGACTCTGGAACCCCGAGGGGTCGGGACATGGGGAGTGCTGGCGCTGGCCCTGTTTGGTATCCGTGGAAAGTGCCCTTTCCTGCGCGATTACACGTGGGTCCTGGCTCCCTTCCTGGGGCTGTACCTCGTCGGCGGCATCTACGGAGAGATCCGAGTGCTCTACGAAACATTCCCGATCGTACTTCTCCTCTGCCTTGAGTCGCTGGCGATGGCGGTGCGTCGTCCCTTAACTCACGCGCGGTTGCCCGGACCGTCTTCGGCATGAACCAACACCGAACAAGCCTGAGTTCCCGACGCATGGCTCTCAGCGCGTTTCGAACGAGCTGCAGCTCCAGGGCACCGAAGTCAGCCCCTGCGGCGTCCGAAGTGTCTGGCTACGAAACGATCTGGAGAGCCGACATAAGCGATTGCTCCGTCTGGAGCGACACGCTCAGGAGCAAACTCGTCGTCTTCACCGGGGAGCACATCCATCTACTCGAGCGCCACAGGCGTCGACACCCACTGGCCATCTGTCCGGAAGCCGAACCGTCGGTGCTTCCGCTATCAAGTGTTGGCGGTTGCCGCGTAACCTACCCAGCGCTCCGCGAACGAGTTCAAATCCGAGCTCCGTGCGGGCGGCTTGACCGGCGCGACGCCAACCGCCTCGATGGTCTGGTGGAACGACTCGCAAGACTTCGAGTCCCGGTCGTGAATGAGGTATCGGCTCGAGGACACAAAGCCGACATCTGCCATGGTCACGTTGCGAGCCCGTCGTGTCCAAAAACACAAACGAACTTCAGACCCGCGCGCTGGGACGTTTCGGATTAGAGGTGTATACGCTTGGTTGGCCAATGGAAGCTGAAATCCTCGGTCATGAGAACGCCGATCCAGCCTTTGACATGGATGGTGGTCGTCATCGCTGGTTGGGTCCAGCGTGACCAACAGGCCGCTATCGTCACTTGCTCGAGAAGAACAGAGTCCTCAAAGTTCGGCTTCGCGGTAGGAAGCTTTGCTCAAGCCTTGGCGGACCCCTGGTTGAGGCCCAATTCGAGACAAGATAAGGGCATCAAGGGGACCTAGGCGCACCTGGACCAGAACGTGCTAGTCCCCTGGATCTTTGATTACTATACAAAGTTAGGCTTTTCGCCAGCCCATAAGATTCATAAGATTCATGCACTTAGAATGGTTTCGGGCAAGCTCTGCTTTGTCTAGTGTTTTCTGATACAGGGGACTAGCCGGCTACGCCACGGTAGCCTTGGCCTTGATTCTGGACCCCTCGGGTGGCTTCTTTTCCGACGCTGCACGGCCCTGTCAGCGGCCCGCTCCTCCCTTTGGCACAAACGTGGCACTCGAAAATCGAGATTAGAGACCAAAACCGAAAATGAGGCCCTTTCAGCCCTTCTAGCGCGTCTCTGGTGACACCTGATCCTGCAAAACCGCGCCAACGGCGCGGAAAATCTCACCCGTCTCTGCAGTGCCACAATTGGGCAGACTGGGTGGCGGAGGGAGAGGGATTCGAACCCCCGGACCTTTCGGTCAACGGTTTTCAAGACCGCCGCCTTAGACCGCTCGGCCATCCCTCCGTTGCGAACATTGTACGTCTTCTGTCGGTGCTCGCCCCATCGATGCGGTTCGGCCAAGCAACCGGCTGCAGCAACTCCAGTGATGACGGCTCGACTTCTTGCACTTGAGCTGCTCGGTTGCGAACCGCGTACGCAGGTGCAGAACACATCCTGAAGCTCCGGGGCAACGAGGTGCGAAGCGAAGAAATACTAGCGACTCAACTGCTTCAGGCCATCCATGTACTCCCGGAGTGCTTCCGGGATATTGACGGAGCCGTCCTCGTTCTGGAAGTTCTCCAGGATCGCAAGCCAGGTTCTTCCCACCGCCAGGCCGGAACCGTTGAGCGAGTGGCAGAAGCGAGGTCTTGCCTTCGGCTCCGGGCGGTAGCGGATTCGTGCCCGCCTTGCCTGGAAGTCCGTACAGTTGCTGCAGGAGCTGATCTCGCGGTAGGTCTCCTGCGACGGCAGCCACACTTCGATGTCGTAGGTCTTCGCCGCCGAGAAACCCATGTCTCCCGTCGAAAGAGTCACCACGCGATAGGGGAGCTCCAGCCTCTTCAGGATCGTCTCCGCGTTCGCCGTCAAGGATTCGAGCTCATCGTAGGAGCTCTCCGCGTCGGTGATCTTCACCAGCTCGACTTTGTTGAATTGATGCAGGCGGATGAGCCCACGCACATCCTTTCCGTACGAGCCGGCCTCGCTGCGAAAACAGGGTGTAAAGGCGGTGTAGTAGCGGGGCAGCTCGGCGCCGGCCAGGGTCTCCCCCCGGTGGAGATTCGTGAGAGGCACCTCGGCGGTTGGCACGAGATAAAGGTCGCGCTCCCGAACTTTGAAGAGATCTTCTTCGAACTTGGGGAGCTGCCCGGTTCCTTCCATCGCCGCTTGGGTCACAAGGAAGGGAGGTAGTACCTCCTCATAACCGTGCTCCTTCGTGTGGATGTCGAGCATGAAGTTGATGAGGGCACGTTCCAGCAAAGCGCCGCGGCCGGTCAGGAGCGCGAAGCGCGCGCCCGAGAGTTTGGCCGCGCGTTCGAAGTCGAGGATGCCCAGCTCTGTTCCCAGCTCCCAGTGTGGCTTCGGCTCGAAGTCCAGCTCCGGCGGGTCGCCATGTCGGCGGACTTCGACGTTGGCGGTCTCGTCCGGTCCGACGGGGACGGTCTCGTGGGCCAGGTTCGGCAGCGTCAGGAGGACACGACGGCTCCCCTCCTCCACTTCACGCATTCGATCTTCCCTGGCTTTGATGACATCGGAGCCTTCCCTCAGGCTGGCCCGCAGCGCCTCCGCTTCGTCCTTCTTGCCCTCCTTGAACAGGGCACCGATGTTCCGGGAGGCTTCCTGATGCTCGTGTCGCAGCGTGCTGACTTCGGTCTGAAGCCGCTTGCGCTCTTCGTTGAGCCCGACCAGCGCATCGAGGTCCTCGTCCGATCCGCGATCGCGGAGCCGGCTCCGCACCTCCTGGAGGTCCTCCGTCACGAGCTTCAAATCGAGCATGCGGAGTATTTTAGCAATTCGGCATCCAGCATCCAGTAAGGTCACCGCCGGTTCCATTGCCGCGGCCCCTGCCCGTTCCTGTTTCCCGTACCCGGCGGCCATATCACCCACTGAAATCCATGTCAGTCAGGAGCTTCCAGCATCGGGGAAGGCCCGGCGCTCGGCCGTCTCGCGGTTGCGCGCGCTCCGCTGACGTGCGAGCCTAGTAGTTAACGGCTTGATTCGAGAGCCGTTCCTGTCAATTCACCAGGTTGCCTCATGAAAATTCGAAAGGCTGTTCTACCCGCTGCCGGTCTGGGAACCCGTTTTCTCCCGGCCACCAAGGCGCAGCCCAAGGAAATGCTCCCTCTGGTCGACAAACCACTGATCCAGTACGTGGTGGAAGAGTCCGTTCAGGCGGGCGTCACCAACGTCATCATCGTTACCGGCAGGGGCAAGTCCGCCATCGAGGACCATTTCGACGTTTCTTTCGAGCTCGAGCGGTTCCTTGCGGAGAAGGGCAAGGAGGAAGAGCTGGGTCTCGTCCGGGGTATCTCGGATCTCATTCGGGTCGCCTACGTTCGACAGAAAGAAGCCAACGGTCTCGGTCACGCCGTGTCCGTCACCGAGGAGCTGGTAGCCGACGAGCCGTTCGCGGTCCTTCTAGGAGACGATCTCATCGACAGCGACTCGCCTTGCATCGGTCAGCTCATGGATGTATACGAGAACGTTCGGGCTCCGGTGCTGGCGGTGATGCGGGTGCCGCCGGAAGAGATCTCGAGCTACGGCGTGATCGCCGCGGAGAAGGTCGAGGACCGCCTGTATCGGGTCAAGCGTCTCGTGGAGAAGCCTTCGCGGGAAGAAGCGCCCTCCGATCTGGCCATCATCGGACGCTACATACTGACGCCGGAAATCTTCGAGCATTTGAAGAAGACCGAAAAGGATTCGAGAGGTGAGGTGCAGCTCACGAACGCTCTCGAGTCCCTGCTTTCGGACTCTCCCGTCTATGGATTCGAGTTCGAGGGCTCGCGCTACGACTGCGGGAACAAGCTGGGATTCCTCGTTGCCACCGTTGAATACGCACTGAAACGACCCGACCTCGGCGAGGACTTTCGGCTTTATCTGAAAGGGCTGGCGCTCGACGATTGAACGCCGGCCCGGGGTCGGACTGTTTTGGATCTGTCGCAACTATCGGGGTACCTCGAGCAGCTCAAGGGCCTGCTGACCTTCGACAACCTGAAGTACGCGATCGGCCTATTCGTGCTCCTCTGGGTGGTGGTCACCCTCAACAAGAAGCTCCGCCTTCTCGATCGCGTGTCCCTTCTGGCGCGCGGCCTGTTCGGCGCCCAGGTCGGGAACCTCAGCGCAAAGTGGGAAGCGAGAAAAGCGGAGCAGTCGGGCGACTGGCTCGCCGCCGGCCTTCACTACGACCAAGTGGGCGACTGGGAGCGTGCCCTGGATTGCTACGAGAAAGCGGAGGAGTATCACCTCGCCGGCGAAGTCTGCCTCCGAATGGGCTACAAGGAGGTCGCAGCGGAGTGGTTTCTCGAGTCGGAGGAGAAGCTGCGCGCCGCTTCTCTTTTCGAAGAGCTCGGGCAGCACGACAAAGCTGCAGAGGCCTACCTGAAAAGCGGGCTCCTCGCTCGATGCTGCCGCTCAGTTCGTCAAGGCGGGTCACCACGCCAGGGCCGCGGAGATCTACGAGAACTCCGGCAACTACGTCCGGGCCGGCCAGGCCTTCGAGAAGGCGGGCGACTTCCGCCGAGCGGCTGCCAACTTCGCGCGACAGCTCTCCGAAATGGGGACCGGTGGAAGTCAGTACCGCGCCAGTGCCGCCGAGGCGGAGATCGGTCGACTGAGCCTCAAGGCCGGTCGTGCCTACGAGAAGGCGGGCGATACCGAGCGCGCCATTTCGATCTACGAATCGGGCGGGCAGATCGTCCCGGCCGCCGCGCTCGCAGAGCAAGCGGGCGAGCACCGCCGCGCCGCCCAGCTCTACCGCAAGGCAGGGAACATTCAGAAGGCGGCCGAGCTCTTTCAGAAAGTGGGCGAGCATCAGGCGGCTGCCAATCTTCTCGGCGACCAGCAGCTCTCTAAAGGCGACGCCCGGGCGGCCGCGGAGTCTTTTCTCGAGGCGGGTGACGTGCTTCGGGCGGCCGAAGTGCTGGACGAGGCCGGCGAGCTGACGAGAGCCTCCGAATGCTACGAGAAAGGCGGAGCCTTCCCTCAGGCTGCCGAGACGGCGCTTCGAGCAGGGGTCAGGGACCGTGCCGCCAGGATGTTCGCAAGAGCGGGAGAAAAGCAAAAGGCGGCGGAGCTTTTTCACGAGGCGGGTGAGTTCGAAGAGGCGGCCAGGCTTTTCGGCGAGGCGAATCGCTTCTTCGACGCCGCCAAAGCGGCCGCCGAAGCCAACAACGAACATAAGATGATGGAGTATCTCCAGCGCGTTCCACCGTCCGACGAGCGCTTCTTTCTCGCGGTAGTGGAGCTGGCGCGCGGTTTCGAGCGTCGCGGCTGGAGCTCGCTGGCGGTCGAGAAGCTCAAGACGGTTCTGGCGGGCCAGTCGGTCACCGCCGAGAACCTTCCGCTGTGGGATGCCTACGCGACCGCCGTCGAGAGCGAGGGGGATCTCGATCGGGCGGCGGAGATCCTGCACGGCATGATGGCCGTCCAGTACAACTACGGCAACATCGCGGCCCGACACGCGGCGCTCCAGATGAAGATCACCGAGCAGACGAAGCGCGCCGAGACCATGCGCGCGGCGGTCTCCACCCCGGTGACCGCGGATGGCCGAGCGCGATACGAAGTGAAATCGATGCTCGGAAGAGGCGGCATGGGAGCCGTCTACCGGGCCTACGATCATCTCCTCAAGCGGCACGTAGCCTACAAGGTGCTCTCGGAAGAGCTCGCGAAGGACGCCAATGCCCGGCAGCAGCTCCTGGATGAGGCGCGCTCCGCAGCGGCACTCAACCATCCCAACATCGTCACCGTCTACGACGTCGTCGAAGAAGGCAACAAGGCCTTCATCTGCATGGAGCTGGTCGAGGGCGAGAACTATCAGAGCCTGCTGTGCAAGAGATCACCGATGGAGGTCCAGCAGGCACTTCACTGGATGGTCTCGGTTTGCCAGGGGCTCGACCACGCCCATCAGCGCGGTATCGTCCATCGGGATCTGAAGCCCTCCAACACGCTTCTGACCACGGACAATCGGGTCAAGATCCTCGACTTCGGGCTAGCACAACCGCACAATAATGGACAGGCCAACGATCCCGGCTGGTCGACCTCCATCTCCGGAACACCGAAATACATCTCACTGGAGGCCATCAGAGGCCAGCCCACCGATCCACGCACCGACATCTACTCGCTGGGAGCGACCCTGTACGAGCTGCTCGCGGGACGCCCGCCCTTTGCCGACGGCAATCTCTTGATGCATCACTTGCACACCGCACCTCCGCTGCTCCAATCGCAACGATCGGAGATCTCGAAGGCGCTCGAGGAGCTCGTGATGCTGTGCCTTGCGAAGACCCCTGCAGATCGCTTCCAGACCGCCGGCGAGGTCCTGTCTTTCGCTACAGCCGCCCGGCTGCTTTAATCAATCCCTCGCTCGCTCGTCGCTCGCTCCGGTCGGCCGCGCTCCTCGCGCGGCCTTCTGCCTCCGGGCACAGGGCCCTGCCCGCCTTCGCCAGGCAATTCACCGCCAGGCTTCGGCGGGTCCGCCGTAGCTTCAGCGAAGGCGGACGGGCGGGCTGAAGGCCTAGCCTCTCTAGACAATCGAACGGCAAGGGTATCCCCGTGCCATCTGTCATCATCCCTCTTGCGCTCTCTACGCCTCTGCGCCTCTGCGTTGGAAATTCCGGAAGCGGCTTTTGCCGGTTGACACCGGCGCTAGATAGTGTAACACTCACACTAACATGGCGAGTGAAAGACTACCCTATCCCGAAGCGCAGCAGGTCAATCTCGCCGTCGACAACTGCATTTTCACGGTCTCGAGAGGCCAGCTTCAGGTCCTTCTAATCCAGATCAAGAAAGCCCCACTCACCGGCAAGTGGGCCCTTCCCGGGGGACTCATTCGTGACGACGAGAGGCTGAACGAAGCGGCGGAGCGGATCCTTCGTGAACAAACCGGTGTGGAGCGCGTCTATCTGGAGCAACTCTATGCGTTCGACGAGATGCGCCGCGATCCGGGGGCACGGGTCGTTTCGGTCGCCTATGTCTCGCTGATCCACCCGGACGGCGCCTGTCTACGGACGACCGAAAAATATGAGGCCATCCGCTTCTGGGACTACGCGTCGCTGCCACCGGAAGGCCTGGCCTACGACCATCGCCAGGTAGTGACTTACGCGCGAAAGCGGCTGGCCTGGAAGGTCCAGTACTCGAACGTCATCTGGTCGCTCCTGCCGAGCCGGTTCACGCTGAGCCAGCTTCAAAGCGCCTACGAGGTCGTGCTCGACCGCGAGCTGGACAAGCGGAACTTCCGCAAGAAGATCCTCTCGCTGGGCCTTCTGGACGCGTCGGGGGAGAGGTCCAGGGGCGGCCGCCACCGACCGGCGATGCTCTACCGCTTCAAGAGCGAAGAGCCCCAGATCATCGAGGTGCTTTGATGTACCGAGAACTGCCGATTCCGGATCACTTCGACCCGTCTCGAGCGGACCAGGTCTACCGCGTACCCTACGACGAGAGGGCGGCCCAGGCCTTCGCCTGGAGAGATCAGCATGCGATTCCGCCCGCCGCGGATGACGTGGTTCGGATCGGGCTCCTCGATATCGATGCTCAGAACACGTTTTGTGTGCCGGGTTTCGAACTGTTCGTGGGCGGTCGTTCTGGTCGCGCCGCCGTGGAGGACAACGTCCGGCTCTGCGAGTTCATCTATCGCAACCTGGGCCGGATCACGGAAATCACCTCCACCCTGGACACCCATACCGCGGCACAAATCTTCCACCCGGTGTTCCTGATCGATCGCTCGGGACAACATCCCGCTCCCATGACCGTCATCACCGCCGAAGACGTGGAGGCGGGACGATGGCGGGTGAACCCTACGATAGCCTCGTCGCTCGGCATGAACCTGGAGAGTCTGGAGCGTTACCTCCGGCAATACTGCCGCACCCTGGGCGGAGACGGGAGGTACGAGCTCATGATCTGGCCCTACCACGCGATGCTGGGTGGTATCGGCCACGCACTGGTGTCGGTCGTCGAGGAGGCTCTCTTCTTCCACAACCTGGCCCGCTCGACGCAGACCCGTTTCGAGATCAAGGGAGACAATCCCCGCACCGAGAGCTACTCGGCTCTTAGTCCCGAAGTTCTGGACGACGGGAGTGGGGGCACCATCGCCGAGAAGAACCAGCGACTCGTCGATAGGCTTCTCGAGCTGGATGCCCTGGTCATCGCCGGGCAGGCCAAGAGTCACTGTGTGAGCTGGACGGTGTCGGATCTGCTCGGGGAAATCCGGGAGCGAGACCCGAGCCTGGCTGGCAGGGTCTTCCTTCTCGAAGACTGCATGTCACCGGTCGTGATACCCGGCGTGGCGGACTTCAGCGACGCCGCGGACGCCGCTTTCGAAAGCTTCCGCGAAGCCGGCATGCACATCATGCGCTCCACCGAGCCGCTCGAGAGCTGGAGCGGCCTGGGTGAGCCTGTCAGTAAAGTCGCGAAAGAGAGGTGAGTGATGAGCACGAACGGCCGATCGTGTGGTGCGCCCATCGTCGCGTCACTCCTCGATCTGGACTTCTACAAGTTCACGATGGGGCAGCTCGTCTACCTTCGTTACCGTGACGTCCCGGTGCGATACGCCTTCACCAATCGAACCGAGAGCGTTCGGCTCGCCGACTACGTCGACGAAGGTGAGCTCCGCGAGCAGCTCGAGCACGTCCGCACTCTCGCGTTCAACAACAGCGAGCTCCACTACCTGCGGGGTACGAACGAGTACGGCGACCGCATGTTCAGCGAAGGCTACCTGCAGTTCCTGCGCGACCTGAGACTTCCCGAGTTCGAGCTCGAACGCGTCGGCGGAACGTTTCGACTCGAGTTTCCTGGCCCGTGGTCGGAAGCCGTCTACTGGGAGACCATCGCTCTCGGCATCGTCAACGAGCTCTACTACCGTGCTCGAATGTCCGAGCGCAGCTCCTTCGAACAGGACCTCGTCTACGCGACGGGGAGAGTTCGACTGGCAGAGAAGATCCGGATCCTCCGAGAGCACCCGGACGTTCGCTTCGTCGACTTCGGCACCAGGCGTCGCTTCAGCCGGGAGTGGCAGCTCTACGTGGTCGGGGTTCTGGCCGAAGAGATCCCCGAACAGTTCATGGGAACGTCGGCCACCGAGGCCGCGATGATCCACGGGCTGGTGCCCATGGGAACCTCCGCGCACGAGATGTACATGGTGATGTCAGGCATCATGCACGACTCGGAGGATGCCATCCGCGCTTCACACAACCAGATGCTGAAAGACTGGTGGGACGTCTATGGCTGGGGGCTGTCGGTCGCGCTCACCGACACCTACGGCTCGGAGTTCTTCTTCCAGGACATGACGCAGAAGCAGGCACGCGACTGGAAGGGGCTCCGGCACGACTCGGGGGACCCCTTCGAGTTCGGCGAGCGCGCCATCGCCTTCTACGAGCAGCACGGCATCGACCCTCTCCAGAAGCTTCTCATCTTCAGCGATGGCCTGGAGCTGGACTCGATCCTGCGACTGTCCGAGCAGTTTGGCAGCCGCGTCAAGTTGAGCTTTGGCTGGGGAACGAACCTCACGAACGACCTGGGCCTCGACCCGGTGTCCATCGTGGTCAAAGCGGTCGAAGCGAACGGCCATCTGACGGTCAAGCTCAGCGACAATCTTGCCAAAGCGACAGGCTCGACCCAGGACATCGAGCGCTTCAAGCGGATCTTCGGCCACGAGCACGAGCATTACGAAGCAGTCCGCTATTAGGCCCCATGCGACTGGTCAAGATCGGCCTCGCGAGTTTGAACCCCACCGTCGGCGCCATCGATTCCAACTGCGAGCGGCTCATCGATGCCGCCGCCGGGATGGCCCGCGAGCGAGTGGACCTGGGGGCGTTTGCCGAGCAAGTGATTTCCGGCTATCCGACGGAGGACCTCGTTCAATGGCGAGGGTTTGTCGAGGCCCAGTGGCGCGGCCTCGAGCGCTTCGCCGAGGCGACGAAGCGCTTCGAGTACTCCACGACGTTTGCGGTGGGCCTCACGGTCGAGGACGGTGGGCTCATCTACAACGCGGTGGCGCTCGTTGCGGCGGGCTCGATTGCGGGCATCGTGCCCAAAGAGAACCTGCCTCTGTACGACGTCTTCTACGAGCGGCGCACCTTCTCGAGAGGCCTTCCCGCAACGGCCCACTCCATCCGTGGCGTTCCTTTCGGCGACCTCATCTTCCGCCTTCCGTTTGGCGTCGTCGCGCTCGAAGTTTGTGAGGATCTCTGGGTGCCGAACGGCCCCATGCTCCGGCGCTCCGCCTGTGGTGCCGAGCTCGTGGTGAACGCCTCCGCCTCTCCCTGGCGGGGCGGCACGGTGGACACTCGCCGTGAGCTCATTTCCACACGAGCCGCCGACAATCAGGTCACGCTCGTCTACGTGAACCAGTTCGGCGGGCAGGACTCCCTCGTCTTCGACGGTGGCGGCTTCGTCAACCAGAACGGTCGGACGCTGCTCGAGGCCGATCGGTGGCGGGAAGGCTGGATAAGCCATGTGGTCGACCTGGACCGCACCGCCCGCCTTCGGGCGCAGAACACTACCTGGCGTGAGCAGGCGGAGGAATATCTGAGGGAACATCCACCCGTCCAGCTCATCGACGTCGACGTTCCTCGTCCAGACGATGATGGGGCGGAGCACGCCTATCCCGTACCGCCGCGGAAGAGCTTTTTTCTGCCTCGCGACGAGCGCGAGCTCTCGCCGGAAGAGCGCTGGTACGAGGACCTCCTTCAGGCAATGAAGACCGCTCTCGCCGGTTACTTCGAGAAAACGGGCGCGTTCGAGCGGATAGGGATTGCCCTTTCGGGAGGGAAGGACTCCGCCCTGACGTTGATCGTGGCGTGGCTCTATGCGAAGGGACGTTTCGGAGAGTCTTCGAAGACGCTGGCCGATTTCATCCATTGCTTCTCCATGCCGACGCGCTTCAACTCAGACACGACGAAGAACATCTCCCGCGTGCTGTGCGAGGAGCTTGGCGTCAGCTTCAAGGAAATCCCGATCGAGGAGGCCTTCGAGCGGGAAGTCGAAGCCACCCGCGCCATGCTCGGTGAAGGGCAGGAGCTGACCGCTCTCACGCGCCAGAACATCCAGGCTCGCCTGCGCGGCGAGCGCATGTGGAACTGGGCCAACAGCTCCCGAGCGATGTGGATCCAGACCGGAAACATGAGTGAGAGGGCGGTGGGCTACACCACCGTGGGCGGCGATCTCATGGGCGCCTACTCGCTCCTCGGGAATCTGCCGAAGACGATTGTCATTCGGCTTCTCCACTATCTGAAGGACCTCTACCGCTTCAAGAGCCTCCAGATGTTGCTCGAGACGAAGGCATCCGCGGAGCTCAGCGACAATCAGGAAGACGAGTTGGATCTGATGCCCTTTCCCGTCCTCGACGCCTGTTTTGCACTCTTCGCGGGTGAGAAACTCATGCCTGTCGAGCTCTACCGGACGCTCCGATCCATGTGGACGGACGACGAGCTGAAAGCGATGCGCGCCGACTACCGGCCCGGCATGTTGAAAGACTGGGTCAAGCGGTTCCTTCGCCTGTTCGTCGGCTCGATCTTCAAGTGGGTCCAGGCTCCACAGGCCGTCCATCTCGGAAACCTCGACCTCGACCGCGAGCGCGCCCTCCAGCTTCCGGTGGTCCAGTCGATGGAGTGGCTGGACATCGATGCCATCGACGAGCTCCAGAGTTAGTGCCCCGTCCCGGAAGTCAGGTTGCATTCGAGCGCCGATGCATCCCGCCTCGCTGCGTTGCGGCTCGGTTGAATACCCCGGTATTTCGCCCTCGCCACGCCTTGCGACGCGGGCGCCTCGACGCTCTCGATGCTAACCTCACTTCCGAGACGGGACACTAGACGGCTCTCGGCAGAGCCGGCTCACGCCTTACGGGATGCGTCGATGACTGCGAGCCGAGTGTGCGCGGTTGTGGCCCTTGCCAGCCTGGCGTCGGCGGTCAGGAGGTCGGCGCCCAGGCTCTCTGCCAGCGCCACATACGTAGCGTCGTAGGCTGTGAAGTTCTCCCGGAGCTGGAGCATCCTTCCGATGAGCGCCAGGTGCGCGTGCCGCGTCAGCGGCAAGTCCACAAGATCGATCACTACCTCAGCGGCACGCTCCAAGTTCAGCCGACCGCCGCGTACCGCCCGTCTGAGAATGGCGACGATTTCGACGTCGCAAAGTGTCGGCGTGTGGGCGTCGGCCCGAGCGATGGCACCCTGGACCGCGCCCGCGCGGGCCGTACCGAGGAGGTACTCGGCGAGTGCGGAGGCGTCTACAACCAGGGGAGTCAAGAGCTCTCCCGCTCCGTTCTCTCCTGTCGAAGAAGCTCGGCCGCCGGGAGACCGAGCTCGACGCGAGGTCGTTTCGAGATCCGCTCGAACACGACAGAGGCCTCCGGTCGGCTCACCTCGCGTTCCAGAATGGCCTGAATGTAGTCCGTCAGGGTCTGCCCCGCTGACTTGGCACGCTTGACCAGTTCTCGGTGCAGTCGTTCCGGCACATCTCGAACCTGGATCATCTTCGACATGCGTACAGCATCGCACATGTGCATCACATGTGCAAATGTCTCTTCGGCGTGAGGTCAAGTGTTTTCGTCAGTTCCGACAACACGCCCGGCTCGTCACATCCGACAATGGCATTGTCGTCTTTGCGGAAGCGGATGGAGCGACGGCGGAGCTGCTGGGCCCAGAACGAATGACCATTGAAATAGCAGTTGAGGGAAAAAGGAAGGTAGGAGGCAACTCTCAAGCACATGGGCCCCATGACGGGGTCGAGAATATAGAAGTAATAATGCAAGAAGTGTTTTCCGAGAGTATTGCGAATCTGGCGGTAATCTTCTCCGCTCGGTGCGGGGTATCGGGGTTCATAGGAAACAAAGGTTCGGCTTTTTTCTATGTTCTTTAAGATGACGACAACACCCTCGTCGCCGCGGAAGCGGCGATAAAAGGGCAAGACGAAATTTTCCTTTCGAGCCCCTTTGGGAGCGGAGAGGATGGGGATGGCGCGCTGAGCGGCATATCCATCCACCCACTTGCGATAGTGCTTGGTTCGGCCGGCAAGGACCTCGGGTGTGATGGGATAAATGCCGCAGACATCCCGGAAAAAGTGGACGATGTTGGCCGGACGCTGGAGGCGTTCATAGTAGCCTCGGAGCACGATGCGGTCCCAGACGCTATAGGTGAAATCGACAAATCCGCCGAAAAGTTGTAAGAAACGTTCCATGAGCCCGTCCTCCTTGGTAAGGGTTTGTTTCTCTGACTACCGCTTTACCTCAGGAGGACAGGCTCATGCTAGTGGCTCAGCTGAAATGTGGCTAAGTGTCTGGCAATCCGAAAGTGAGGGCTAAGCTAAAGGACGGCGCTGCGCTGAAAGCGAAGCGGCGTCCGGTGCAGAGCGGACGCTTACTCAGGTGCGGAGCGACTTCCGTCCGGACGGAGGACGTGAGAAAAAAACCTCCCCTTGGCGGAGGCTGGCGGGAGCTAGAAAACGGCTCGTGGTGCGGCGCCGTCCTTCGTTGCGAGTGGCACGGCACCACGAAGGGGCGGCGATTCTTGAACTCTGTCCGGAAAGAGTTGAAACGACGGCTTCGGTTCACGGACACGGTCGGCGGATCGGCGGTACTGCTCCATCTTGTCTTTGCCGTAGTCCATCTCCGCCATGTAGAGGTTGTGAGCACGACATAAAAGTCTGACGTTTTCGGCACTTCGACCGCCGCCGAGCCCGTAGGGATCGTCGTGATGGAACTCCAGGCCGTGGCGCTCGGGACAACGTCTACCGTCGGCACTCACATACGCGCATTGAAAATGTAGAGCTCTACATTTTCAATGTAATGTGGCGAGCATGATTATGTAGATAGGAACGGACCGGTCGGCCGTATCTCATAGCGTGATAAGAGGATGATGGAGCTTTCATCGGCGAGACACTCCACATAATAATCGCGACCTAACTCCCGCCGACTCACACCGAGCTTCTGCATCGGACGCGCATTCAGGACCTCTAACTTCTCCCAGATGGCTTCGTTCAGTTCCGCCAGGCTGAAGAACGTGCGATGACGAAGCACCGCCAGGATCCAGCGCTGCGCCACCTGCACTGCCGACTCCACCTTCGCTTTGTCTTTCGGCTTGAACACCCGAGCCGGGACCACAACCGCACCGTAATGCGTCGCCAGCTCTTCGTACGTCCGGTTGATCCCTGGCTCGTAACGGTCCACCAAATCCACGCCGCTCTTCAAGTTGTCCGGAACCCAGATCTCCGTACTGCCACCGAAGTAATCCGACATCCCCTTATGGGCCTTCGCCCACGATTCCAGCGACTGGTTCAGTGTCGCTTCGACGTAGGTGTAACTGCTCGCGCCCAACGTCCCGACGAACAGCTCCATTTCGACGAGCTCTCCCGTTTTCGGATCGACGATGTGAGGCTTCTTCCCCGAAAAATCGACGAATGTCTTCTCGCCTGCTCGATGCCGTTGACGCATCGTCGGGTTCAGCTTCTTCTTCCACTGACCGTACAGCTCGCAATAACGGCTGTAGCCGTACGCTCCCGGCTTATTCTCCGCGTACTCCACCCACAGCTGCAGCAACGTCAGCTCTCGGTGACGCCTCAGCTCCTCGTGGATGTGGGCATAGTCCAGACCCGGCCGTGCGCCAGACGAGCCCGGCGGCGGAAACAGCCCTGCCTCCAGCTCCCCGTCGCTCAGCTCCTCCGGGAGCGGCCAGCTCAAACCACCCTTCTTCGCCTTGGCCAGGTACTCACTCACCGTTCCAACCGCCACGCGAAGTGCCTTTGCGATCGTGCGGTGAGTCAAACCCAGCTCGTACTTTAACCTTAGAACCTCTCGTATTTTTCTCATCGATAACCTCTTAGCTGCCATTTCCTAGATCGTCCTCCTTCCGGGTACGACCTAGAGTGCCTTGAAACGTGCTATCGATGAGCGTTCGCGATGCCGGAACCGGCGTTCACGTTGCCTGGAATCCGTGTTCACCTTCCCCGGAATCCATGTTCACGATCCCCGGAATCCGTGTTCACGATGCTTTGGAATGGATGTTCACCTTCGGCTGGAATCTGCGTTCACGATGCCCCGGAATACGCAAGTAGATGAGCCCACCGAGCACGACCATGTTGCAGAGCCAAACGGCCCCGAGGATCCGAATCAAACTGTATTGGAAAGGCTTGTCGACGAGTAGGCGGCGGCGCCGCTCCGTTTTGTCCATACGGTCTTCCACAGGAACCCCCTAAAGAGAGATCGTCATCCTGTGCAAACAACGTGCCGTAGCGGCGCTACCCAAGGTGTTGCGACATATGGACTTACGAGTCACGATCTGACCACACATACTCCCACAAGGACGCGGGGTTTCCACGACAGGCGAAGGTCCGTATACCGAGACGAAAGTGGCCTGCTCGATACTCAACCGGATGACGGGGCTGGGGATGCCGGACAGCTAGCGAGCCGCCTGAAACGTCAAATTGGGGACAGTCCTGCGTTCGGGGTCGAGCCATGCGACAAAGCCCTTCCGCGCTGATCACGCCTTTGGGTGCGCCTTCTCGTAGACCTCGAGCAGCTTGTTCATCGAGACATGCGTGTATTTCTGGGTCGTGGCCAGGCTCGCATGGCCGAGGAGCTCCTGAATGGAGCGCAGGTCGGCACCTCGTTCCAGGAGGTGGGTCGCGAAGGCGTGCCGCAACGAGTGAGGAGAGACTTGCGAGCGGAGAGCGGCCTCCCGGAGGTAGCGCTGGAGGAGACGTCGCACGCTTCGGGCGGTCAAGCGACCACCCCGAGCGTTGAGAAACAGCGCGTCGGTTCCGGCTCCGCGCCGCACCAACTCGCGGCGATCGACCAGATAAGCATCGAGAGCATCCGCGGCCGCCTCACCGAACGGGACGATACGTTCTTTCGAGCCCTTGCCGAGCACGCGCAGCAAGCGCTGCGCGAAATCGCAATCGGCCCGATCGAGCTGCACGAGCTCGCCAACCCGAACCCCGCTCGCGTAGAGAAGCTCCAGAAGGGCCTGGTCGCGGCGTCCCAGTGGCGTTTCGACGTCAGGGGCCTCGAGCAGTCTCGAGACTTCGGCCTCCTCGAGCCGCGTGGGCAGCTTCTGGTCGAGACGAGGCGTCGAGACGTGCTGTGCGGGATTGCTCGTCACGACTCCTTCCCGGACGAGATAGCGATAGAAGGCTCTCGTTGCGGAGAGCTTTCTCGCTATGGTCGCGCGCGCGTCGCCTTTGCGATGAAGCTCCGCGAGGAACGCTCTCAGCGCCAGATTGTCGATGGCGCGAGGGTCTACCGTGTCGAGCTCGCGCGCGGCGAACTCGGCGAGCTGCAAGAGATCCGATCGATAGCTCTTGACGGTGTGCGGTGACACGCCGCGGCGATGGCGGAGATCTTCGGCGAATGCCTCGATCGCCTTTCTCACGGTGCGGACTCCACCGCACTCTGCCAGACTCCCGGGACGAAGGCCTCCAGGTCGGCAATGGCGCGCGCGACCATCGCCTCTTTTCGCTGCCGGCGGTTTCTCACCGGTGGATCGAGAGGCGGCAGCAGTCCGAAGGCGATGTTCGTCGGCTGATAGTCGTTCGGGTCCGCGTGTGAGATGTAGTGCGTGAGCGCCCCCAGGGCAGTGGTTCGAGGCGGTGCGACCGGCTCGTCACCACGCACGAGCGCCGCCGCGTTGATTCCGGCCATTAGCCCCGATGCCGCCGATTCGGTATACCCCTCGACGCCCGAGATCTGACCGGCGAAGAAAAGCTCCGGTCGCTTGCGTGTCTGAAACGTCGGCTTCAGAAGCCGCGGCGCGTTGACGTAGGTGTTGCGGTGGATCATGCCGTAGCGGGAGAACTCCGCTCGCTCCAGGCCGGGAAGGAGGCGCAAGATTCTTTTCTGCTCTCCCCATTTGAGCTGGTTCTGAAAGCCCACGATGTTGTAGAGCGTGGCGGCGAGGTTGTCCTGCCGGAGCTGCACCGCCGCATAGGGTTGCCGGCGCGAGCGGGGGTCGACGAGACCGACCGGTTTCATGGGCCCGAAGCGAAGGGTATCTCGTCCTCGCCGCGCCATGACCTCGATGGGAAGACAGGCTTCGAAATATGACCGCGTGTCGATCTCGTGCAAATCTACGGTGACCGCCCCCATGAGCGCCTCGTAGAATCGAGTGTACTCCTCCTGCGTCATGGGGCAGTTGATGTAGTCATCACCCCCCTTGTCGTATCTCGAAGCCCGGAAAGCGATCGAAAGGTCGATGCTCTCCAGCTCCACCACCGGGCTCACCGCATCGTAGAAATAAAGGTAGTCATCGCCGGTGAACTGGAGGATGGCATCCGAAAGCTTCTCGGACGTCAACGGGCCGGAGGCCAGGATGATGATGCCGTCCGGGATCGCTGTGACCTCTTCGCGCGCGATGCTGACGAGCGGGAGTGCATCGAGCTTCTCGGTGATGTATCTGGAAAAGATGTCGCGGTCGACCGCGAGCGCCTGACCGGCGGGCACCCGTGCGGCTTCGGCGGCCTCCATCACCAGCGATCCCAGGCGGCGCATCTCTTTTTTGAGAAGCCCGTGAGCGTTGATCGGCGCGTCCGAGCGAAGGGAGTTGCTGCAGACGAGCTCGGCGAATTCGGCGGTTCGGTGGACCAGGGTCGGCTTCGCCGGCCGCATCTCGAAAAGGCGCACCGGAACGCCCCGGCGCGCGAGCTGCCAGGCCGCCTCGGATCCGGCGAGCCCTGCCCCTACCACGGTCACTTCATTCGGCATGGGCACTGTGGCAGGACGATGGCAGACTTTTTCACGCGGGGCAAGGACCAGGAGATCTCAGGCCGGTGCGGGTTCCATCGGTTCCAGACTCTTCTTGAACCCACAGCCTTCCTGCGTGCAGGCCATGTGCGGGCCATCGCGCTTGGTGGTCTTCTCGACCAGAAGGGGATAGCCGCACTCGGGACAGGGCTCCTTCACCGGCTTGTACCAGCTGGTGAAATCACAGTTCGGGTACTCGCTGCATCCGTAGAACAACTTCCCACGCCGTGAGCGGCGTTCGACGATCTGCCCGGTGCAGTCGTCCTTGGGGCAGCCGACGCCGACTTCCTTCTGCTTGATGTACTTGCAGTCGGGATAGGCGCTGCAGGCGGTGAACTCGCCATAGCGTCCGTGTTTTATGACGAGCTGGTTGTCGCACTTCGGGCACTTCTCGTCGATCAGCTGGTCGGCTTTCGTTTCGAGCGAGCCGTCCTCGGCCCGCAGGATGCGGCGGGTGTTCTTGCAATCGGGGTATCCCGAGCAGGCCAGAAACTGACCGTAGCGCCCGCGCTTGAGCACCATCGGCTTTTCACACTTCTCGCAGGTCTCGCTCTGGAAAGCATCCGGATCGGCCGACTCGTTGTCCTGATAATTCTGGATCTCCCGTGTGTTGCGGCAGTCCGGGTATCCGGAGCAGGCGAGGAAGTGGCCGAACCGTCCCCACTTGATCACCATGGACTTGCCGCATTTGTCGCAGACCTCGTCGGTGGGGATCTCCTGGGTCTTGACGTTGACCATCTTCTCCTGGGCTTCGGTGAGGTCTTTCGCGAACTTCCTGTAGAACTCGTCGATGGTGGAGAGATAGTTCGCCTTGCCCTCCTCGATCTCGTCGAGTAGTTCTTCCATGTGAGCGGTGTACTCGACCTGCATGATGTCGGCGAAGTTGGCCATCAGTAGATCGGTCACCAGAAAGCCGAGCTCGGTGGGTATGAACTTGCGCTCCACCTTCTTGACGTACTCACGGCTCTGGAGCACGGACAGAATGCTGGCGTAGGTGCTCGGCCGGCCGATGCCCTTCTCCTCGAGCTCCTTCACCAGCGACGCCTCGGTGAACCGCGGTGGGGGCTGTGTGAAATGCTGCTCGGGGCGGATCGCCTTCAGCTTCAGGGTGTCGCCTTCGGACAGGGGCGGGAGCTGTTTGGAGTCCGTCTTCTTGTCGTCGTCTTCTTGTTTGTCGTCGTCCTTGCCTTCTTCGTAGATGGTTAGAAATCCCCGGAACCTCAGGATCGAGCCGCGGGCTCTCAGGCTGAAGCGACCGGCTTCGATGTCGACGACCGTCTCGTCGAAGACGGCGGGGGGCATCTGCGAGGCGACGAAACGATTCCAGATGAGCTTGTAGAGCTTGAGCTCGTCCCGGTCCAGATACTGGGCGATGGAATCCGGGTCGCGGAAAGCGGACGTGGGGCGGATGGCCTCGTGAGCATCCTGGGCACCCTTCTTGCTCTTGAAGAAGTTGGGCTTGGCCGGCAGCATGGATTCGCCGTAGCGCTCGACAATGTAGCTGCGTACCTCCTCGATGGCTTCGTCCGCCACGCGGGTCGAGTCCGTGCGCATGTAGCTGATGAGGCCGATCGGACCTTCCTTTCCGAGCCCAATGCCCTCGTAGAGTCGCTGTGCCACCATCATGGTTCTCTTGGCGGTGAACCCGAGCTTGCGAGCGCCCTCTTGCTGGAGCTTGCTGGTAATGAAAGGCGGGACGGGATTGCGTCGCCTCTCCTTGGCGGTGACTTTCCTGATCGTGAAATCGAGCTTCTCGAGCTCCTTGACGACCTTCCGCGTGCTCTCTTCGTTTTTCAGCTCGAACGTATTGCCGTCGATCTTGGCCAGCTTGGCCACGAAGGAAGGAGGCTCCTTACCTTCCAGATCGGTCTCGACCGACCAGTACTCCTCGGACTTGAAAGCCCGGATCTGTTTCTCGCGGTCGCAGACGATGCGAAGCGCCACCGACTGCACCCTTCCTGCCGACAGGCCGCGTCGCACTTTCTCCCAGAGCAGCGGCGAGAGCTGATAGCCCACCAGCCGGTCGAGGACGCGCCGTGCCTGCTGCGCGTCGACCTTGTCCCCGTCGATGGCGGTCGGGTTCTTGATGGCTTTGTGGATCGCTTTCTTGGTGATCTCGTTGAAGAGGATGCGGTGAATGTCCTTCTTGGAGCGCTTGAGCTCGGCCGCCAGGTGAAAACAGATCGCCTCCCCCTCCCGGTCGGGGTCAGGGGCCAGGTAAATGGCATCGGCGCTCTCGGCTTCCTTCTGCAGCTCGGCGAGCATCTTCTTCCTCGCCGGGATGACGACGTAATCCGGCACGAAACCGTTGTCGACATCGACACCGAGCTTGCTCTTCGGCAGATCGCGAACGTGTCCCATGGAAGCGCGGACGACGTAGTTCCGCCCCAGGAACTTGTTGATGGTTTTGGCTTTCGCAGGCGATTCCACGATAACGAGCGCTTTGGCCATGAGACTAGTGTATCGTCGTCGAGCCATTCGTCAAGATCCGTGCCGAGAAACCCCTGTTTTTTCGGGAAAAGCGGAGGATCGGCCCGGGCACGGGTTCGAGCACTAGACCACCCGGTACAACCCGCCCGGCAGACTCTGGATCCGTCCCTTCACCTCGAGCTCGAACAGAACCTGGAGGACTGCGGGATCGAGAGACCGGTGCCGTCGACGAGCTCATCGACGTCGAGAGCCCTGGCGACGACGGCCATGGTCGACAGGACCTGGCGCTCGGCGGGATAGTCAGTGCCTGTCGCAACAGCCCTTCCGGGTGCGGAGGTCGTGGAGATGGGCGCGAGCCGCGCTCGGACGTCCGGTCGCAGCTCTTCGATGATGTCCTCGGCGCCCGTGACCAATTTGGCGCCGTCCTTTATGAGAGCCAGCGTCCCGGCGCTTGCGGGCGCGTCCACCGGACCGGGCACGGCGAAGACCTCTCGATTCTGATCCATCGCGTGTCGGGCGGAGATGAGGGAACCGCTTCGCTCCGCCGCTTCCACGACGAGCGTTCCCAGCGAGAGGCCGGAGATGATGCGGTTGCGTCGCGGGAAGTTCTTTCCGCGCGGTGGCTCGTCCATGGGGAACTCGCTCAAGACCGCTCCGTTCTCTGCGATGCGGGCGGCCAGCCCGCGATGTTCCCGTGGGTACAGGTTCTCGAGCCCCGAGCCAAGGACCGCCAGCGAGCGCCCGCCTGCTTCGACGGCTGCGCGGTGCGCTGCGCCGTCGATGCCGCGCGCGAGCCCGCTGGTCACCGTCAGGCCCGCCTCCACCAGCTGTGCGACGATGCGCCGTGTGATCGACAGCCCGTAAGGTGTCGCCCGGCGGGATCCCACGACCGAGATAGACAGTTCGTCGTCGTCAAGGAGCTCCCCCCAGATGAAGAGACAGATCGGTGGGTCCGGGGCCTCGGAGAGTGCCGGAGGGTAGCTCGAATCGGTGAGGCACAGGAGCCGGAATCCCCGCCGGAGACTTCTTTCGAGGTTTTCCTCGGCCTCGCGGTGCGCCGAGACCGGTATCTCGAGCCTCTCGAGAGCCGCTCGGCAGCTCCCCGCCTCCCGAATGGTACCCACGCGGTGCCTGAGGAGCGGCCGCGCCATGCAAGACAGCGTGAGGGCGGCGAGTTGCTCCTCCTCGGTCCCTCGTGCCTCTTCGCGTGTTGCTTCATTCACAGACAAGAATCCTCCTTTTGGGTTGGACCTGTTGCATTTCGGGCCCTTCCGACATTTCATAAAGACGAGTTCTGCCTCCCCAGGCCTCCCTGGCGGCCCGAGTTTGTCTGATTGGGGTCCTGGCCAGCCGGAACGGCGAGTGGCGTTGCGGAATTTCGACAAGCTTGCGCGGCCCGGGGCGGTGGGCTACGATGAGCTAACCGCCGTCGCCCGGGAAGCGAAAACTAGCTGAAGCTCGTGAGCACCGAGAGGTAACGTTGGTTAAAGTGTCTCTTCTCAAAGCCACCCTGGGCCTTGTCCTCTGTCTCGTCGTGGCCGCTCCACTGCTCGCCGACGAAGACGACGACCGCAAGAGCAAATCGAAGAAGGAAGTTGCCTTCGGTATCGAGGTCGCCCAGCGCGGATTGTGGCGAGAGGCGATCTACCGATGGGAAAAGGCGGTCGAACTGGATCCCCAGAACGCCTCGGCTCGAAACAATCTCGCCATCGCCTACGAGCAATCCGGTGATTTCGAGATGGCGAACCAGGAGTACGAACGTGCACTCCAGATCGACGCCAACAACCTGTACATTCGCCAGAATTATGAGCTGTTCCGAGAGGCCTATGAAAGAAAGAAGCGAAAAGACCGGAGGAGCAGCAGCAACTAGTGCCGTTCCAACTATCTCCGCTGAAATCTCGGAGCCACAGGCAGTGGCTCGAGCGCGGAGTTGCGCTGCGACCTTGCTAGGCGAATCAAGTTGGAACGGTACTAGGCGCGGGCTCGCTCTGTCGGCTGCCCTCGTCGCGACTTTCGCTGGCTGCCAGACTTACTACGAGGTGCCGATCGAGGTTCCGATCGACGCCAAGCTCGATGTCTCCGCATACAATCGCGTGCTCGTTGCCAGTTTCACGACTCAGACCAGCGAGGACATGGATCTCGATGCGGAAACCATTCGGCTTCTGCGAAATCAGCTCCGCATGCGCTCGAAGCTCCAGGTGATCGATGCCGATGTCGAGCCACTCGGCGATTTCTCGGAACAGAACCTGAAGGATAGCGGCCTGCTCGATGAGTTCGAGCAGCTGGAGGAAGAGGCCAAAGCGGAGGGTGAGGACATCTCGCCACAGGAGTGGGTCGAGCTGGAGCAGGACAAGCTCCTCGACGACGAAGAATACTGGCGGAAGCTCGGAGAGGAGTACCAGGAACCGCTCATCGTCACCGGAAAACTCCGATTCGACTCCGAGTCCCGCTCGGGCTTTACGCGCCGGGACCGCTACGTCAGAGACTCGTTCAATCGGCCCCAGCTCGTACGCAGTACCCGGTTTCAGGAGCGCACCGGCTTCGTCTTGAACGCCGAGTTCTACTTTATCGACGGCTCCAATGGGCGAACGATCCACCGGGAGCGGTTTACCGAAGAAGTCATCTACGGAGCGGACGAACGGGCCTCCGCCCTGTCGTCCTACTTCGAGCTCATGGATCGCTTGATCCCGAATTTCCTGAGTATCCTGGCACCGCAGCGGTTTCGCGGCACCAGGATTCTTCTGAAGTAGGTTCGTGATCGTCGGGCGCGACGTCACGCCGAAACGACTTCCCACCGGTCGAAGTCGGGCTTCTCGCCGCCAAGCCTCGTAATCGTCCGGATCGACAACATGTCATAGACGAGGTTAATCCGATGCCCAGAAACATCCGATGCTTGGCGCAAGTGGCCCTCCTGGTCGCACTGGTGGCGTTCGTCCTGTCCACACCCATGGTCCTGGGCCAGGGGCTGAGCCCGTTCTACGGAAAGAACAAAGTCAAGTACGACAAACACGACTGGCAGGTATACCGCTCACCTCATTTCGAGGTGTACTACTACCCCGAGTTCGAGCAGGAGCTGGGGCGGCTGGTCAGCTATGCGGAGAGCGCCTACGAGAGGGTGTCGAACGAGCTGAAACACGAGATCTCGTTTCCCATCCCGCTCATTCTCTACAAGACCTTCTCCGAGTTCGCCCAGACGAACCTCTTTCCGATCGAGATTCCGGAAGGTGTGGGCGCTTTTGCCGAGCCCGCCCGCGACCGCATGGTCATCCCGGTGGACTCGCCGCCCGACGAGCTCCAGGAGCTCTTCATCCACGAGCTGACACATATCTTTCAGTTCGACATCATCCCCCGCTCGCTGGTGCGTCGCTCCGTCGCCGTCTGGATCGACGAGGGCATGGCGACATACATGGAGGACGAGTGGGATGCTCTCGATCTGATGACCCTGCGCGATGCGGCGGTCACCGATCAGATCCCTACCTTCGAAGAGCTCAACATCGGCTTCTCGCGAACGCCTTACACCTTCGGCGCGTCCATCTTCGATTTCATGGAGGAGCGCTTCGGCAAGGAAGGCGTGCGGCAATTCATCTTCGCTCTGAGACGCGCGGTGGTGGGCGGCGTCAGCTCGGAGGTCTACCAGCAGGCGTTTCGCATGTCGCCTGAGGAGTTCTACCGGGAGTACAAGCGGTGGCTGGTCGAAAGGTTCAAGCCGTTCCGTGACAAGGAGATTCCCGATGACTACAGCGTCGACCTCTCGCCGGATCCGCGGCGCGGTAAGTATGTGGCGGCGCTCTCCTCGGCGGTCTCGCCCTCGAAAGAGATCATCGCGGTGATGAGCTTCAGCCGGCGCGAACAGGAGATCGACATCATTCTCCTCTCCGCGCGGGACGGCTCGGTCATCAAGAGCCTCACGCCGGGCTACAGCTCGGCTTTCGAGAACATCGTGGGTCTGATTGGCGAAGATGCGCTCGTCGGTCGCAACATCTCCTGGACGCCGGACGGGGATCACATCGTGTTCTTCGGAAAGCACAAGAAGCGCCGGGCACTCATGGTCGTGAACCTGCTCGAGTCCAAAGTGGCCAAGTGTATCGTGCACGAGCTCGATCGGGCGCTTTTCCCGCATGCCGGTCCCGACGGATGGGTCTACTTCGCGGCTCTCAAGGATGCCATCGGGGACATCTATCGGGTGAACCTGAAGACGGAGGAGATCCAGAACCTCACGGAGGATGATTTCTACGACAAGTTTCCGACGGTAACGCCCGACGGGGAGTGGCTCTACTACACCCGGCGGATCAGCGGCCACGACAAGATCTACAAGCTTCGCATCGACGATCCCGACGAGCGGTTGCAGGTCACCTTCGGAACCCACGACGACTCCTCCCCCATTGTTTCCGACGACGGCAAATACCTGTTCTTCTCCTGTAACGAAGACGACGACATCTTCAATATCCGTTCACTCGACCTGGAGACCGACGACATCATTCAGTATACGGACGTCCTGGGGGGCAACTTCTCGCCCAGCTTGATCCAGGATCCGGAAACCAACGAAGACCTCCTTCTCTTCACCAGCTACCACAAGGGCAACTGGGGGCTCTATACGTTGCCGCTGGACGAGCCGGTCAAGGAGATCACCGCCGACATGGTTGCCCGGACGGAGGGGCCGGTCATCGACTTCGTCCCCCCCGTGAGTCACCAGATCATCTCGGAGAACAAGCGGAAGAAAGGAACGTTCGAGAAGTTCTTCGTCGACGGGGCGCCGCCGATCAATGTCGGTGTGACCAGTGGTGGCGATTTCTTCGGTGGAACCGGGATCAGCTTCTCGGACGTCCTGGGCGATCAGAACTTCACTTTCATTGCCGCCTCGGTGCGGGAGTTCCGGACCTACTTCGGTTCCTACACGAATCGCTCCGGACGACTGCAGTACTCGCTGGCGGGCTACGACACGACACAGTTCTTCTTTACGACGCCGGTCTTCACCACCGCGCAGTTACTGTCGCGGGATGACCGGCTGGCCACCATCCGACTGACGGGAGTCAGCGCGACGGCCATCTACCCGATTAGCCGTTTTCGGCGATTCGAGATCTCCACCGGCATCTACCGCCAGGGGACGAATTTTCAGGACCCCGCTGACAATCCGTTTGGTACCGGCTTCGCGAGCCCGGCGCAGATCGCGCAATTCCAGGCGATTGCCGAACAGCGCTTCCCCAACGGGACGGTGCTTCCGGTGAGCACCGCTTTCGTCCAGGAGACTACGCGGTTCCGGAACTTCGGCCCGATTGCCGGGAGCACGGTCTACGCGGGGGTTACGTACTCGCCCGCTGGCCCGTTTCTTTCGAGAACGACCTTGAACCTCGACGCCCGGAAGTACTTCCAATTGACGACGAACGGCCTGTTCGCGGTCCGCTTTCGCGGGTTTCGCAGCACCGGCGACGCCCCGGACATCTTCTGGTTCGGCGGCAACGGAGACATGAGGGGCTATCCGTACCTCGCCTTCGTCGGCAACCAGGCCTTTTTCGCCAACGCGGAGCTTCGGTTCCCGGTCATCGAAGCGGCTCTTACGCCGATCGGCTTCGTCGGGCCGCTTCGAGGCATTCTGTTCTTCGACATGGGCGGAGCCGCCTACAACGATCAGCCGTTCCAGATCTTCACCAGTGAGCGACGGTTGTCGTCACTGGGCGTCCAGTGCGGCCCGGCCGGTTTCGCTCCCTGCGTTTCGGAGGGGTTCGGCCTGAAGGACGCGGTTGCTTCCTACGGAATTGGTTTCGGTCTCAACATCTTCGGCCTGCCGCTCAACTGGAGCTTCGCGAAGTTGACCGACCTGTCGACGACGCTGGACGGGTGGAAGACCGACTTCTGGATTGGGATTCCGTTCTAGGCGATCCGGACAACTTTATTACGGCGGGGCAGTTGCCTCGCCCCGGCCTTTGCCCTTGCCCTTCGGACGAGCTGCGGACTCAATCGGGCAGGGGCAGGGCGCAGAACGGTTGACAGAAGGGTACCCCGTAACTACAATCTTAAGATCGGCAAGTACTTGCCAGGAGGATTAGTTCGTGTACGCCATTATCGAAACGGGAGGCAAGCAGGTCAAAGCCGCCCCCGGGGAGCACCTGCGCGTCGAGAAGCTCGAGGCCAGCCCCGGGGAATCGGTGACGTTCGAGCGGGTGATGCTCGTTCAGCGAGATGGTGAGTTGTCTCTCGGCAAGCCGTTCGTCGAAGGTGCGCGGGTGAAAGCAACGGTCGTCGAACAGGGGCGTGCGCCGAAAGTGCTCGTCTTCAAGAAGAAGCGTCGAAAGCAGTACCGACGAACCCGCGGACATCGCCAGAGCTTCACGGCGGTTCGTATCGACGACATCGAGCTTGGATAGCAGGAGAGTTGGTGACGGTCCATGGCACACAAAAAAGGTCAGGGAAGCTCGAGAAACGGCCGTGACAGTCACGCCCAGCGTCTGGGTGTCAAGGTCTTTGCCGGTCAGCTCGTACCGGGAGGGTCCATCATCGTGCGTCAGCGAGGAACCCGCCTCAAACCGGGTCGAAACGTTGGTCTCGGCAATGACGATACGCTGTTCGCCAAAGTTTCGGGAACGGTCGTCTTCCAGGACCGCGGACGGCGCGGACGCTTCGTGCACGTCGAGCCTGGAGCAGAGGCCTAGCGCCAGAAACCTATCCGAAAACGCACTCCCCTCCCTTCGAGGGCCATGCTCGTCGACGAAGTCGAGATCGAAGTCGTAGCGGGTCGCGGGGGAGACGGCGTCACCAGCTTTCGCCGGGAGAAGTTCGAGCCGCGCGGCGGCCCGGACGGTGGCAACGGCGGTGCCGGCGGGTCGGTCTGCTTCGAGGCCTCCAGCAACCAGAATACGCTTGCAGCCTTTCGATACCGGCCGAAATACCGAGCCCCGCGGGGCCGAAACGGCGAAGGCGGCCGGCGAAATGGCCGAGCGGGAGAAGCTCTTGTCATTCACGTCCCGGTAGGAACCCTCATCTGGGATACGCCGTCGGGAGAACGACTGGGCGACCTGAAGAGCAAAGGCGACCGCCTTATCGCCGCCCGTGGTGGTCGAGGCGGGAGGGGTAATGCGGTTTTCGCTACCTCGACCAACCAGGCGCCCCGGCGCTCGGAGCTCGGCGAGGCGGGCGAGGCCAGGCACATCCGTCTGGAGCTCCGGCTGCTGGCCGACGTGGGGCTCGTCGGCTTTCCCAACGCCGGGAAGTCGACGTTCATTTCGCGGGTCAGCTCGGCCAGACCGAAGATTGCAGACTACCCGTTCACGACGCTGACGCCACACCTCGGTGTGGTCGAGTTTGGCGATGCCGATGATGTCGCGAGCTTCGTGATTGCCGATGTGCCCGGTCTCATCCCCGGTGCCAGCAAAGGGGCCGGTCTCGGCCATCAGTTCCTCAAACACCTGACGCGAACGGCACTACTGGTTTATTTCGTCGATGTCTCCGAGGCATCCGGTCGCGAGCCCTCGAGTGATCTCGAAACACTGCGCAAGGAAGTGAGTGCCTTCGGCCAGGGACTGGAAGCGAAGCCTGCAGCGGTGGCGGCCAACAAGGTCGACGCCATGAACGATACCGGCCGGCTGCGCTCGCTCGAGGAAGCTGCGCGGCGAGTGGGGTTGACTTGCTGGCCTGTCTCCGCCGTCATCGGAGAGGGGTGTCACGAGATCGTGGGAGCGCTCTCGCGCCGGCTGGCCGAGGACGCGGTCGAGCGTGAAGCATGACGCGCCTGGGCGTTCTCGGGGGTACGTTCGATCCGCCGCACCTCGGTCATCTGCGCGCCGCCGAGGTCGTGCGCGAAGCGCTCCGCCTGGACCAGGTCCTGTTCGTCCCCGCTGCGACGCCCCCGCACAAGGTGTCCCCTGCGGTGACCGATTCGGAGCATCGTCTCGCGATGCTTCGGGCGGCGCTTGTCGCCGAGCCCCGCTTTGCGGTCTCGCTCCTGGAGATCGAGCGCGAAGGACCGTCCTACACCGTCGACACTCTGGCGGCGCTGGCGGGGGAGTGGCCGGGGGCGGAGCTGCTCTTCGTGACCGGCGTCGACGCTTTTCAGGAGATTCCAACGTGGAGGCACTGGGAGACCCTTATTCGCGAGTACTCGTTTGTCGTCCTCGAGCGACCGGGATACCTTTGGGAAGATGCCCGAGACATTGTTCCGCGAGATTTCGAAGGGCGTATCGTCGATCGGACGTCGGGTAGTGACGCCGAGTTGCCGGACGGCCAGCCTCGAATCGTTCACCTGCGTGGGGCGACGTTGAACATCTCCTCCACGGAGCTGAGAGGCATGGTGGAAAAGGGCCGCTCCATCCGTTTTCTGGTACCGCGCGAGGTGGAGGACTACATTCGTGAATTTCGTCTTTATCGAGGGAGACCTTGAGCAAGGAAAAACTCAGCTTGAGAAATCTGGATCCGGAACTGCGGGCGGCGGTGGATTCGGCCCTCGCGAAGAAGGCAGACGAGGTCCTCGTTCTCGACCTGCGCGGCATAGCGAGCTTCACCGATTTCTTCATCCTCTGTACCGGTCAGAGTAACCGGCAGCTGAGGTCGATCGCGGACGGCGTGGAGGAGTCCCTCAGAGCTCGAAGACGAAAGCCGTCGCACGTGGAGGGTTATCCGAACGGTGAGTGGATTCTCATGGACTACGTGGACTTCGTTGTCCATGTTTTCACCCCGTCATCTCGCTCTTACTACGACCTGGAGCGGCTGTGGGGCGATGCGGACCGGCTTGATATTGCCATCTAGTATCTAGTATCTATGGCCAAGCGAGTCGAGGAGCGCGTCGCCGGCGAGCAGGCGGCGGTGTTTGTCACCCGCAGCCCGAAGATGCTCGAGATCGTCGAGCTTCTGGAGCGACTGGCTACCGTCGGCAGCAACGTTCTGATCAGTGGAGAGAGCGGTACCGGAAAGGACGTGGCGGCGCATGCGCTGCATTTCTGGGGCCCCCGGGCAGAGAGCGCGATCGTCAAAGTCGACCTGCCCGCCATTCCGGCGGAGCTGCTCGAGAGCGAGCTCTTCGGCTACGAGAAGGGGGCTTTCACCGGTGCCTCGGGCCGAAAGATCGGCAAGCTCGAGATGGCGAAAGGCGGGACACTGTTTCTGGACCAGATAGGAGAGCTCACGCCGGCGCTGCAGGCCAAGCTTCTGCGGGTCGTCGAGGACAAGCAATTCGAGCGGCTCGGGGGGACGGAGTTGGTGGCGATGGAGTCCCGCATCGTTGCCTCGGCCAGTGCGGACCTGGAGCAGGCAGTGGAAAGGCAACTGTTTCGAAGAGACCTGTTCCATCGCCTGGGCGTGTTCTGGATACAGCTCCCGCCCTTGCGGGAACGGCCAGAGGATATCGAGCTCCTCGCGACGCTGTTTCTGGGGAAAGACCCCGGAGGCGCCGCACGCGTTCCGCGGAAGTTTTCCGAGGAAACCATGCAGTGTTTCCAGTCCTACGGGTGGCCCGGCAATGTGAGGGAGCTCAAGAGCGTGGTCGAGCGAGGAGCCCTCATGGCGCGCGGGGAGACGGTCGAGCCCGCGGATCTCCCGGACTACGTGCTGGAAAGCCCGTGGACACAGCATCCGGATCGGCGACCGACGCTGGCGGACGTGGAAAAGAGCTACATCGAGAGAATTCTCCGCGAGGTCGGCGGCAACCAGACACGCGCTGCCGAGATCCTCGGCATCAGTCGCAAGTCGCTGTGGGAGCGCCGCCGACGCTATGGACTGGAGTGACGGTGCGCGCGGGGTGTTTTTCCAGCGGGAGGTTTGAGAGCTATTCTGGAGTCCGACGAAAGGTATGAACTCCAAAACCCTGATCACGCTGCTCGCCGTTTTTGGTTTCGTATGGTTCGTCGTGTCGACGATCCAGCTCAACGCGCAGGAGGTGCAGATCCAGCTCGCGTTCCTCGCGCCGCTGACGCTCGAGCTCTGGAAGGTCATCATGGCGGCCTTCGGTGCCGGGGCCGCCGTCATTCTGTTGTTCGACATCGCGGGCGGTGCCCGACGCTACGCCACGGACTGGCGTCGACGGAAGGCGCATCGGGAGAACGTGGAAATCGAAGACCTCTATCTGCTGGGCCTCGACAGCATGCTGAACGAGCGTTACGAGCAGGCGCTCCAGAGGTTCGACAAGGCGCTGGATCGGGCGGCCGACCACTTCGAAGCTCTCATCAAGAAAGGTGACAGCCTGCGGCTCCTGGGTCGCTTTCGGGAAGCGGCGTCGAGCCTCGAGCGCGCTCGGCGACTGGCTCCGGACAATCTGGTTGCGCTCTACTCGCTGAAGGATGTCTACGAAGAGCTGAAAGCCGGGGAGAAAGCGCGGCACATCCTGCAGAGGATCATCGAGCTCGGCCCCGAGACCACCGTTTCGGCCCACCGCAAATTGAGAGACATGTTCGCCCGGCAGGGGAAGTGGGGTGAAGCGGATGAGATCCAGGAGAAGATCCTCCGCATGGTGAGCCGCGAGGAAGAGCAGGCCCTCGAGCGTGACATCTCGAAGGGCATACGGCTCGGACTCGGCGACCAGCAGATGAAGAGCGGTGAGAGCAAGGCCGCGCTCGCGTCCTACCGCTCCATTCTGAAGCTCGACGAGCGATTCGTGCCGGCCTAACGTCAATCTGGGGGATGCCTTCGCCGCTCTGGACGACACCGAGGAAGCCATCAAGACGTGGAAGCAGGGGTACGACACCACCGGTTCGGTCGAACCCCTTGGCGCGCTCCAGAACTACTACTTGAAGCTGGAACAGCCGGAGGATGCCATCGGAGTCTGGAAGCAGGCACTGGTCCTCTCGGACAACGAAGTGCCTCTCCGGTACTGCCTTGGAAAGCTGTACTACCGGCTGTTCATGCTGGATGAAGCCCTCCGGGAGTTCCAGCTCATCGAGGACCAGCTCAGTAGTCTCCCGGCGCTCAGCCTGCTCGTCGCCCGGATTCTCGAAAGCAAGGGGGATCTGTCCGGAGCGCTTGCCAAAACGAAGATGTTGATGGCCGAGATGGAAGGCCTGATGATGGACTACACCTGTAGTGCCTGCGGCTGGCGCTCGTCCGGGTGGACGGAACGTTGCGATCGTTGCGAGCGCTGGAACAGCATCGGCCTTTACTTGCCGACGGCGGCCACGCCGGAGCCTGCCATCCGGCCGGCTCCCACGTGGACGACACCCTGATGAAATGCCGACAGTATCAGCGGGTTCATGCACTAGTGCACGGTCTCGGTGCCTTGCTCTTTCCCGCGCCGTGCCTTGTTTGTGAACGGGTGCTTGCCGAGCCGTTCCGCAGTCCGGTTTGCCGGGACTGCGAACTTTCGTTCCCTCGGATTCGCGCTCCCGGTTGCCCGAGATGTGGATTGCCATACGAAGACGGTGTCACCCCGGGCCTGTGCGGTCCTTGTCGCGGAGAGCGCCATTTCGAGCTGGCCCGATCGGTGGCTCCCTACGAGGGCTCCATACGTGTGGCACTGCACGCCCTGAAGTTCGGTCGGCGCGAGCGGGTGGCCCGGACTCTCGGTCGGATGGCAGCCGCCTGTCTCGCCGAGAGCGAGCTCGGACCGTTCGCCGCCGCGGTGCCGGTACCGCTTTCGCGCAGACGTCGCCGTGAGCGTGGATTCAACCAGGCGGAGCTTCTGGCGCGAACCGTTGCCTCGACCTGCGGGCTTTCGCTCGCGCATCTTCTCGCGCGAAGCCGCGATACTCGGCCCCAAGCAGAGCTGGGACGTGCCGCTCGCCGGCGAAACGTTCGGGGAGCGTTTCGTGTCCGGATGCCGCGCCGGCTCGTGGGTGAGCGACTCCTCGTCGTGGACGACATCTTCACGACCGGGGCGACGAGTGAGGCTTGTGCGGAAGCACTCCTTCGTGCGGGGGCCGGTGCCGTCGACGTTCTGACCGTCGCACGCGTGCGGCAGGCCGGCTTCGAGGGACAGGACTAGTGCCCTGTATCAGTGGTTCGTTGCAAAAAGCTCGTGGCCATTTTGTGTGCTGGCGAGACGTGCCTGACTGGCCGTCGAAAAAGAAAGTCCGACCTTTTTGCATGCCCCCTGCATCACCTCTATAGTAGTTGCAGGCTCGGGGCCGGCTGGAGTCTCCCGGCGTTTCCGAACATTCGCCCCCAAAGTTTCTGCGATCGGACTAAAATGAGCCAACAAGCGTCGGTAGAACAACTTAGCCGACGACATCCGGGGCGCTGTGTCAGCGGCTGAGACCTGGTAGGTGTCGCGCCAAAACCGCCCAGGGGCAAAGCGAATCATATGGTCAGGGGCGAGCGGTCGCGGCTCGAGCACCGGTGAGCGTTGTCGCGCCAGCACCTGGGCGAGTGGTGAGGACGGTGAATGAGACGAGGACTCAAGTTGGCGATTATCATCGCCGTCTTTTTCTGGGTCTCGGTGCCGGTCGGCTCGACCTGGAACGACATGGGAGATCGGCTGTACCTCGAAGAGGCGATCGATGGCCTCCCGAAACCTCTGAAGAAGTTCTACGAGGATCGCGAGAGCGTGATTCTGGAGCACCTGTCGAACCCGGCACGTGGCTCCCGGGCGATCTTCGAGGTCGACCGGCTGGAGGCCTTTCCGTTCGAGGACATTCCCGAGTCTCGAGAGCTGGCAATCCAGCGCTATGGTGAGGACAAGCTCCAGGAAGTCGGTGATACCCCCTGGAAGCTCATCGAGACCTATGAACAGCTCGTGGAAGCCTTCCGTGGCTCGGACTTCGACAAGGTCATCGAGCTCTCGGCGGACGTCGCCTACTACACGGGCGAGCTCTACGTGCCTTCGAACGTCTCGATGCACGGAGACGGCGATCCGACGGGGCAGCAGGGTCTGCGCGAGAGGCTCAGCTCGCGCTTGCTGGAAGTCTACGCCGGCGAGATCGATGTGGACACGCCGGACGCCCTGTTTCTCGATCGTCCCGCCGAGTACGCGCTATCGATTACGACCAAGAGCTACATCTGGGTCGACAACCTGCTCTACCACGACTACATGGCACGGCGAGGTGTCTCCAGCTACGACCGTTTCTACTACGAGAGCCTCTATCTGCGCCTGAAGCCCCTCGTGGAGGAGCTCCTGGCGGGAGCGGCTCTGGACACGTCCAGCTTTTGGTACACCGCCTGGGTAGAGGCAAAAAAAACCGAGCTCCCCAAGAAATGATGGCGAGTGTCAGCTGCAACGCAATGGGTCTGGCGGCAGCTCTGTCCGTCGATGGGAGCTCTCGCGCCGGTGCCGCCTGACGCAAAACTCCCTTCGGGGAACGGTCTGGCGCAGCTCGATGACGGGGCGCTGATCACGGTCTGTCTCGAGAACGCGCAGGAAAGCGACCTCGCCTGGGAGGAGGTCGTCCGGCGCTTTCGTCGCAAGGTGTTCGGAATCGCCTACAAGTTCACCGGGAGGTACGAGGAGGCACAGGACCTGACACAGGAGATTTTTTTTCGCGTTTTTCGCTCGCTCGAGAAGTTCGATCGGGGCGCGGATTTCGGCACATGGCTGTACTCTGTGAGCAGGAACCACTGCATCGATTTTTATCGCAGCTCGCGCAGGGAGCGGGAAGCGATGACACAGCACGATACTCCGCTCGAAGAGTTTGCGTCGGGCCGATTCGATCCGCACCGGAATCTGGAAGTCAGGGACAAGAGAAAAATGCTGTCGAAAGCCCTGGACGCCCTTCCGGACAAGCTGCGAGAAGCCGTCGTGCTTCGAGACATTCGCGGCTTCAGCTATCAGGAGATCGTCGAGTATCTGGGACTGCCGGAGGGCACCGTCAAAAGCCGGATCAACCGCGGGCGGCTGGAGTTGGGACGGGTTCTTCTCGGCTTGATGGAGGCGAGCCCGCGGCGGGCCGAGTCGGCTGGGAAAATGTCATGAACCTGGAAATAGAATCACACGATGGTGTCAAAATCGTACGAGTCAAAGAGGACCGGCTCGTCTACTCGTTGCTGAGCTCGTTCTTCTCCAAGGTATCGGAGGTCGTCGAAGGCGGCTCCCGCAATCTGGTCCTCGATCTCTCGCAGGTCCCTGGAGAGTTTCTGATTGGCCGTGTCAAGAGCCGAGAATGTCGGCGTTGAGAACGAATCAATGAAAAAGGTCAAGATGCTCACCGGCTACGAAATTCCGCTCGATGGTGATTTGCTGTACATGTTGGAGTCCCTCTATCGCGAAGTTTCCCTGAAGAGAGAGCTGAAGGGCACTTTCGATGACATGATGAGCGAAATTCTTCACATCGTCTATGAGATGGACGAGAAGAATCGCAAGCGCTACTTGACGGAGAGTCTCTTTCTGAACACAGTCACCTACGAGAACGAACGGCTCGCTGCCTATATGAAGAAGTTGACGGGTGAGGCGGGCGAGGGATAGGGCTCCGGCGGCGACGAAAGACGAGCACTTGGCCCGGCGGTACCAGCCCAAACGAGCAACAGGAGGATCGAAATGAGAGCTTTCACTTTCCTCGGTGTCGCGTTGCTGTTCACGTCGGCAGTGGCCTCGCCCGCTGGACAAAAGAAGGCCGCCGAGGGACCGAGAATCGAGATAGTCCCGGAGGCCCACGACTTCGGTAACGTCCGCCAGAACCAGAAGCTCGTGCACGAGTTCACCATCCAGAATACGGGGACCGAAGATCTCGTCATCGGTCGCATCTCGACCTCGTGCGGATGCACCGCAGCTCTTACCTCCGACAGGATCATTGCCCCCGACGCGAGCGCAACGCTGAAGGTGACCCTGGAGACCCGCAAGTACAAGGGGACCATCGAGAGAAGCGTCTCTGTCTCTTCGAACGACGCCCGCCGCGTCACCACCGTGAGGGTGAAGGCCTTCGTGGAAGCCCAGTAGCGAAGCCAGGAATTCCGCAGACGGTCGCTACGGGAAACCCGGCACAGCAGGAAACCCGGAACTCAGGAAACCCGGAGACTGAAGGGAACTGCTCTTCTGGGACTGTTCCTGGTTTCCCCGTTTCCTGGCTTCCTGGCCTGCCGGGTTTCCACGGGCGTCCGAGTGCGGAACTCCGGTTTCGACAGGTTCTGCGCGCCAACGAGCGCGCGCCTTTGCGTTGAGTTCTCCGGATGTCATCCTTCCGCGGATTCGATTGGCCGCGTTTTCTTTCTCTGCGTCTCTGCGCCTCTGCGTTGAGTTTCCCGAGCTAGCCCTTCCACGGATTCGGTGAGTCGCGGTCCGGATGGAGTGGATGCGGTGTTTTCGTTGCGCCTTGCGCCTTTGCGTTGAGCTTTTTTCTTTTGTAGTGGATTCGGGCTACTGGGGGCTGCGGAACGCCACCGGTGCGGTGACCGGCGACTTGGTCGCGAGCGTGACGCCCACCGGTTCCGGCTCCGCGACGCGTTCCCAGCACTCGGGGGAGCGGAGCAGCGTCTGGACCAGCCTGGTGTGGAGCTCGTGACCCGCCCGGACAGCGACCACGTGGGCGAGCAGTGGACTGCCGAGCAAGACCAGATCTCCGAGGAGGTCGAGGAGCTTGTGCCGAACGAACTCGTCGGGATACCGCAGAGGGTTGTTGAGGACGCCGGTCTCTCCCAGCACCACTGCGTTGTCCAGCGAGCCGCCCAGCGCAAGACCGTTCTGCCTCATGAGCTCGACGTCCTTCAAGAAGCCGAACGTCCGGGCCGGCGCGATTTCTTCGACGAAATTCGGCTCGCTCACTTCCATCGTGAACTCCTGGTGGCGCAGGAGCGGATGATCGAAATCGATCGTGTAGCTGAGTCGAAGGCCATCGGCCGGGTATGCCGAGACCTGGCGGCCATCGTCGCTGATCGAAACCGGACGCTTGAGCTTGACGAACGACCGGGGCTCACCGAGTTGTCGAATGCCGGCTTCGTGTATGAGGTAGACGAACGGGGCGGCACTCCCGTCCATGATGGGCACCTCGGGGGCATCGATCTCCACGATGACGTTGTCGACACCGAGCGCACATAATGCGGCCAGCAGGTGCTCCACCGTCCCGATGCGAGCCGCGCCATTGGCAAGGCAGGTTGCGTGGTTGATGTGTGTCAGATGGGATGCGGTGGCCGGTATGGCTACTCCTGCGAGATCGACCCGCTTGAAGACGATCCCGCTCCCGGCCGCCGCCGGCTTGAGAGCGAGCTTGACCTTGCGTCCCGAGTGCAGGCCGATGCCAACGCAACTGGTTTCCCGCTTGAGTGTCTGCTGCCGCCGTGGGTGTCTACTCTCGCTCCGCATTCGAACTCCCAGTTCCTCTCACATGTCCGCTCCACCGTGAGCAAAGGTCATGCCAGGAGGTCGGGCCACAGTGTACTACATAACTCATTTAACTTCAGCTACTTAAGATCGATCCTCATCCCGGGATCCGGCAGGTGTGTCTTTTACGACACAGTATTTCGAGCGGATTGTGTCATTTGTGCACCGACTTCCTGTTCGGTCTCGGCCTTTTCTGATACCATATTTTGGTTCCCAAGAGGAGATTTGAGGTCGATCCCGCAGCCCAGAGTGCGCGACAAACTTCTCGCCCGGGTCCCGCTCAAGCGAGTGGCTCAGCCGATAGAGATTGCTCGCGCAATGTCGTTTCTGGCGAGCGACGAGGCGAGCTACGTGAAGGGCCAGGTGCTTCTGTTGGAGAAAGTCCGACGCCGTTCTTGGGGCTGACAGGCTGACTGGCGGACAGGGGAGCGAAGCGGAAATGATTGTCGGGGAGCGAGCTCAGGTGCAATCCGAGGGATCCGGACAGGGCGAGCGACGTATGGACATCGGGGGATATCTCCAGAGGGGGATCCAAATCCTCCAGCTCGATGAGCATGCCGTTCGTGAGGCCGAAAAGGACGAGGACGCACTGCTTCCGGCGATGGGGTTTTTCGCGATTGCCGGCCTGGCGAGTGGCGTGGCGCAGTTCAGCTTTCGTGGCATGCTGATCGGCGCCGTCCTGGCCACGATTCTTTCCGTCGTGTTGGTGGGAATCCTGCACGTGCTGTCGCGGCTCTTCGGCGCGTCGTCTTCGTTTCTGGAGCTCTATCGCCCACTCGGTCTCTCCGCCCCGATCCACTGGGTTCAGGTCGTTCCCGTCCTCGGGCCTTTTCTGGGTTTTCTGGCGGCGGTCTATTCGCTGGTGGTGGCGGCGAAAGTGCTGGAATCGGCAGCCGGCCTCCCGCGGACCAAGGCCGTCATCGTCGTGGCGCTGCTGTTCGGGATCAGCCTGTTCCTGTGCCTTATCTTCCTGGCCTACGTCGGCTCTCTTCTTCTGATTCAGTCGATCTTCTCTTAGCCGCCAGCTTCTGTCTCGAAAACCAGGATCGTGGGCCCGAGCCCGTGCCCCAGCCCGAGCCCGAAAGAAACTCAAGAGAGAGCTGCTCCCTCTAGCGTAGCAGACTCGCCTCAGCGCCCTGTGCTGCGCAATGCCTTCAGGTGCGACCTTCGGGCAGGGGCTCGGGCTCGGGCAGGGGAATTGCCGAGTCTTTTTCAGCGCCCAACCTGGATCAGATAGATCCAGCTGGCCACGAATCCCAGCGTGATGGCTCCGACGACAAAGCCGAGGCGCCAGCCCGAGAGGCGGTTCTTCGGACGATAGCCTGCGAGGCCGAGTGCGGCCCGGGCGACCGTCAGAACCCAGAGCACGGTGATCGCCGGGTTCCACAAGAAAGCCGCCCGCACGTTGAAGTCAGCCAGGCTGCCCATGGCACGCGTCGCCCCGCAGCTCGGGCAAGCGTAGCCGGTGGTGGCCCGGAACGTGCACAACTTCACTGGAAGCTCGTCGAGATGAAACAGGCCGACGATCACGGGCAGCGGCAGAACGAGCAGCCCGAGCTTCGTCGTCGTATCCAGGGCCCGCCAGCGGCGGGAGAGAGCGGAGCTAAAACGTGCGACCATCATGCCGATCCGGAGTGATCTCGTACCGGATCCAATTTATTGCACCTGAAACCGGCCGGCAAGCCGCCTTCCGGGCGAGGGCGGCGGTTCGGTGTCGTCCCGGTTGACAAGCCTCAGCGGAGCGACTAACGTCGCTTGGGAAAGGTGCTCCGCTCCCGGATCGCGCGACGCCAACTTCGAGCTGAGACACCCAAGCACCTCCACGACAAGATTGGCGCCGTCGCCAGACCTTCTTGTTTCGAGAATGGGATCGGAGCCCATCGGCAAGGAGGAAGCGATGGGTCGTAAGAGCTCGGTTTGGGTCGTCTTTTTGATCGTCCTCTCCCTCAGCGCCATCGGAGCCGCGCAGAAGACCTACCCCGAGGTCGGGTACAGGCAGGCCTCGCGCCACATTGGGGAGATCGTTTGGGTCGAGGGGAAGGTTCTGCGTACCGAAGACGGGTCGCAAGGGACGTTTCTCCTGTTCTCGGCGAACAAGAAATACGTTCGCGTTCTCATCCCAAAGGCCAACGTCAAGGACTTCGAGGGAAGCATCAAGCATCGCTACGCCGGAAAGAAAATCAAGGCGGTCGGCCAGATCAATCAGTATGGGGACTCGCTGGTCTTGGCCGTCGACGAGCCCAAGCGAATCAAAATCGTCGAAGAGGCGAGCTAGCGTCCCGTCCCGGAAGTCAGGTTGCATTCGAGCGCCGACGCATCCCGCCTCGCTGCGTTGCGCCTCGGTAGAATACCGCGGTATTTCGCCCTCGCCGCGCCTTGGATCCGGGCGCCTCGACGCTCTCGATGCTAACTTCACTTCCGAGACGGGACACTAGTGCACGAACCCGCTAATCCTGCCGCGAATTCCTCGTCCTTTTCCGCGCTGGCGGCGTTGCTCCTCCTCCAAATATCTAGATATGAGTTCGTCGGAGCGCCTTGCAGCACGAAAAATGACGTTGGAATTTGCCGACAGTATCAGCGGGTTCATGTACTAGGGCCCGCCCGGACCTGCCACCGCGGGTTCGACAGGAACTTCCGTTTTTCGAGCGCAAGCTTGCCCTCCCGGCTTTTTTTTTCTAACTTAGTAGCTTCTCAGGAGGCAGAGCCGGAGTTTGGCTAGGAAGCGCTCGAGTTCCAAATCGAAGACCACGAAGAAAGCGGCACAGGGCAAGAAGACTAAAAGCTCTTCCGCGGCCCGGAGCCGCTCCCCCCAGAGCGGGAAGAAGAACTCTCGATCGAAGAGCTCGCGAACGGCCGACCAGCAGCTGAGCTTCGATGACGTCCTGGCGCCGGGACAACCGGGAGGGTTCGACGGGACCGGCGCCGAGACGGATGGCTCCGTCGTGCTCCTTCACGAGGCGGCGCAGACGCGCTACTTGAACTACGCGCTCTCGGTCATTACCAGCCGGGCGCTCCCCGATGTCCGCGATGGGCTCAAGCCGGTACAGCGGCGCATTCTCTACACGATGTGGCGCGAGCGCGCCACCGCCGACGCCAAGTTCCGGAAGTGCGCGAAAGTCGTCGGCGACGTCATGGGCTCGTACCATCCCCACGGTGACACTGCCATCTACGACGCACTGGTGCGCCTCGCCCAGCCTTTCTCGACGCGCATGCCTCTGGTCGAGGGCTCCGGCAACTTCGGCTCCCTCGACGGCGATCCACCGGCCGCGATGCGATACACGGAGTGTCGGCTGTCGAGAGTCTGCGACGAAATGCTGGGCGAGATCGGGCGGGGTACCGTCCACTTCCGCCCCAACTACGATGGCACCAAATCCGAGCCGGTCGTCTTGCCGACGAGGATTCCCAATCTTCTCGTCAACGGGTCCACCGGGATTGCGGTAGGCATGGCCACCAACATCCCGCCACACAACCTCGATGAGATCCTGACCGGGCTAGCCAAGCTCCTCGACGCCCAGCTCGAGGACAAGGAGCTGTCCACCCGTCAGCTCTGCCGGTACATCAAGGGGCCGGACTTTCCGACCGGTGGACAAATCCTCAACAGCCCCCAGGAGCTCAAGCAGATCTACGAGAGCGGCAGCGGTTCCATCCGCATCCGCGGCACCGTGGAGACCGGTCCTACCAAGCGCGGGGCGAAGCAGCTCTTCATTACGTCGATCCCCTACCTGGTGAACCGCTCGGTGCTCGTGCAGCGAATCGCCGACGTCGTGCTATCGAGAAAGATGCCGCTCCTGCTGGACGTCAAGGACATCTCGACGGACGACGTGCGGATTCAGCTGGACGTGAAAGCAGATGCGGACGAGCAGAAAGTCCTCGCCTATCTGTACAAACACACACCGCTTCAATCGAACTTCAGTGTGAACCTTACCTGCCTCGTGCCGACGGAGAACCCGGAGGCGGGTCGGCCCCAGCGCTGCGAGCTTCAGGAGATCCTCTGGCACTTCCTCCATTTTCGGATGGAGGTGGTGACCCGGAGGCTCGAGCACGAGATCGCGGAGCTCCAGCGACGCATCCATATCCTCGAAGGGTTCGAGAACGTCTTCGATGCACTCGACGAGATCCTGCGAATGATCCGTCGTTCGGAAGGAAAGAAGGATGCGGCGAAGAAGATCATGGCGAAGTTCCCGCTCGACTTCGAGCAGACGGACGCCATTCTTGAGCTGAAGCTCTATCGACTGGCGAAGCTCGAGATCCTCACCGTGCGCCAGGAGCTGGCCGATCGACGAAAGCGCGCCACGGCCATCCGCCGGCTGCTCAAGGAGGAGGAGTCCCGTTGGAAGCTGGTCCGCACTGAGCTGCTCGAGATTCAAAAAAGCTATGGAGCAGTCGATGCCCGGCGGACCCGGATCGAGCAGGCGCGTGACGAGCCGGAGTTCACGGCGGACGATTTCATCGTGGCCGAGGATAATCACGTTCTCGTGACCACTGACGGCTGGGTGAAGCGTCAGCGCGAGATCAAGGATCCATCGAAGACGCGATTGAGGGAGGGCGACCGGATTCTCGCTTGTTTCGCTGGGAGCACGCGGCTCACCGCAGCTTTCTTCTCGAACCTGGGCTCCGCCTACACCGCCAGGATCATCGACCTCCCGGCAACAACCGGCCACGGCGTTCCGATTCAGAAGCTCTTCAAGCTCAAGGACGGCGAGCGCATCGTGAGCGCGTTCAGTCTCGATCCCCGGGCCATTGGGGACGTGCGGGTCGACGAGAGCCAGCCCGTCTACGCTCCGGAGACGCACGCGGTGAGCGTCGCGACGGACGGCTATTCTCTGCGTTTCGGATTGGAGGGTCTCGTCGAGCCGAGCACCCGAACCGGCAGGCGCTTTGCCAGGCTCGCCGCCGGCGCGGAGATCGTGGGCGTCGAGCCGGTGCATGGTGACGAGACCCTGATCGTGGCCACCGAGAAAGCAAGGGCGCTGCTCACGAGCGCCGAAGGGATCAACTATCTCAGCGGGAGCGGTCGAGGGATGATGCTCATCAAGCTCACCAAAGGCGATCGGGTCCTGGGGTTCGTGGCGGCTTCGGACGGGACGGATGCGCTCGTCGTGGAGACGAGTCGCGGTGCGAAGAAGACCATCAGCACAGCCAGGTACGGTCGAACCGCACGCGCCGGACGCGGCCGCGAGCTCTTGAAGAGCGGCACCTTGACCGCCGTCGTGCCGTCGCCGGTTACGGCACCCGCGCCATTGGAAGAAGAAGAACCCGTAGAATAAAGCTCCAATTCAACGCAGAGACGCAGAGGAGCACGAAGAAGGCCTGTAACAGGGGAATGCAGCGAGAACGGCACCATTGGATCGTTCTCTGCGCCTCCGCGCCTCTGCGTTAGATTGTAGTTGGGTACGGATTCGGACTAACGATATGGCGACTTACACCGCGAAAGACATCACCGTTCTCGAAGGGCTCGAGCCGATCCGCAAGCGGCCGGGCATGTACATTGGCGGCGTCGGCTCTCCAGGGCTTCACCATCTCGTCTGGGAGGTCCTGGACAACAGCGTCGACGAGGCGATGAATGGCTTCGCCACGGTCATTCACGTCACGCTCCATTCGGACGGCTCCTCGGTCACGATCACCGACGACGGGCGCGGCATTCCCGTGGACAAGCACCCCAAAGTGAAAAAGCCGGCACTGGAGGTGATTCTGACCACGTTGCATGCCGGCGGAAAGTTCGATGGCCAGAACTACAAGACGGCGGGAGGCCTCCACGGTGTGGGGGCCTCGGTGGTCAACGCGTTGTCCTCCCGACTCGTGGCAACCGTCAAACGCGACGGCGCCACGTACGAGATGCGCTTCAAGGCGGGAAAGCCGGTCGGAGGGATGAAGAAGGTCGGCAAGAGCCGGGGCTCCGGCACGACGATCTCGTTTCATCCCGATCCGAAGATCTTCCCGAAGACGAGGTTCAATCCCCAGGTGATTCGGGAACGCCTCGACATCACGAGCTACCTGCACAAGGGCCTCAAGATCACGTTTCAGGACGATGTCAACAAGACGAAGGAAGTGTTCCAGCACACCGGGGGTATCGTCGAGTATCTGGGCCGGATCGTCGCCGAGCGCCGTTTCAATCCGGTCCATGAAGCGGCGTTCGTTCTCGAGAGGGAGCCCTCGATCGCGGGAGGCATCCGACTGGAGCTGGTCCTTCAGTGGACCGAAGCGACCGACGAGCATTTGCGCAGCTACGTCAACGGTATCCCTACCGGCTCGGGGGGCTCGCACGAGAACGGTTTCCGTGCCGGGCTGTCCAAGGCGCTTCGCAACTATATCGAGACGCACAAGCTGACACCCAAGGGCGTGAGTCTCACGTCGGAGGACGTGCGGGAGGGGTTGACCGGGGTACTGAGTGTCTTTCTAGGAGAACCTCAGTTTCAGGGGCAGACCAAAGATCGGCTGAACAACCCCGAGGTCCAGCAGAAGCTCGATGCGGCAGTGCGTCCGTCGCTCGAGCACTGGCTCAACCACAACCGCACCTTGGCCGAGTCGATCGTGGCCCGCATCATTCTCTCGGCGCGGGCCCGGGAGGCCTCACGGGCCGCCTCGGCGGCCGTGACCCGCAAGACGGCGACCAAAGGCCGTCTCCTGCTGCCGGGAAAGCTGAGCGATTGCTCGAGCAACCTGTCGACAAACACCGAGCTTTTCATCGTCGAGGGCGACTCCGCCGGAGGCTCCGCCAAGCAGGGCCGCGACCGAGCGAATCAGGCGGTCCTTCCTCTCCGGGGAAAAGTGCTCAACACGGAGCAGGCCTCGCTGGCCAAAGTCCTCGAGAACAAAGAGCTCGCGGATCTCGTCCAGGCGCTCGGCTGCGGGCTCGGCAAGGGATTCGACATCTCGGCACTTCGCTACCAGCGCGTGATCCTGCTCGCCGACGCCGATGCCGACGGCCATCACATCACGACACTTCTCCTCACGTTCATCTACCGGCACATGCCGGAGCTCATACGCGCCGGGCACGTCTACATCGCTCAACCGCCCCTCTACCGGATCGACATCGGAAAAGAGACCTACTGGGCGTCGGACGACGAGGACAGAAACCGCATCCTGCACAAGTACGGCAAGAACGGAAAGGCGGACATCACCCGCTTCAAAGGCCTCGGCGAGATGATGCCCAAGGTTCTCTGGGAGACCACGTTGAATCCGAAGACCCGGCGCCTGCTCCGGGTGCGCATCGCAGACGCGCTGGAGACCGATCGTGTGTTCTCCGAGCTGATGGGCAAGGACCCGCAGGCCCGATTTCACTTCATCATGGAACGAGCGGAAGAGGCCGAGAGCCTGGACGTATAGCCAGCACCATAGACGCCGCTCAACGCCGGTCGCGCCTGTCGGGAAGACGCCCCACGAGCATGTAGATCACGAGGTTCGCTACGAGAACGAGGGCTGCCAGAACGAGTTGAACGTTCCGCGTGAGCCCGGCGGGATAGACAATCGGGAGCATGTAGTGCTCCACGAAGCTTCCCGCATAACCCTGCGCCCCGGCACGCAGGCGCAGCCAGTTCTCGAGCGGCGTCAACGGGCAGGTCCAGGCGAAAAGCTCGATCATCACACCCCAGGCCGCAGCCGGCAGGTGCACCCACACGACACGAGGCCAACGGGCCACCGCGAGGCCACCGAGAACGATGAACAGGATGGAAGCGAGGTGGAACACCAGCGTGAGGTCTGCGAGCGCGGAGTAAATCATCTCGACAGTGCTCTGAAAAGCGAAGACGAACCACGAAGGACACGACGAGCACGAAGCAAATCATTCACTTTCCGTGATTCCGGAATCTCCGGGGTTCCGTGTGATCTCTTGGCGATCTTTTTCGAGGCTGCCTTCTACGGTTTGCTCTGCGCCTCCGCGCCTCTGCGTTGAAATTCCCGTAGCAGACCTGCTGCGGATTCGCTCCCTCGCGCTACCGTTTTCGATTCTTCCTGGGTTCCTTATGTTTTTGTTTTTCCCGCGCCTCTACCGCCTTTGCGCCTTTGCGTTATGTTTTCTCCTGAGTCAGCCCTTCCGCGGTTTCCACTGGTTGCGACGAACCGTCGGCTCAACGGTTGCGCGGTGCGGACGGCGGGGCGAGGGTGCCGGGGTCGAGCTGAACACGGGGCTCTTCGGTCGTGCCGGTGATGCGGAAGGGAATCGCGATCTGACCCTCGTCGCCGGTCCAGCTATCGAGAACCTCGTCGCTCACGTCCTCGATTTGCAAATCCGTCCTAGATGTCCTCACGACGAGTCGAAACCAGAGCGCCCCATCGAGACCGGCATTGCCCTCGAGCTCGAGCTCGAGCCCGCTCGCGACGAGCGTGAACGCATCGACGGCGAGTCGATCGTTCCGAAGGGTGAACGTGGCCTCGGTAGCTTCGTAGGGAGAGCCTACCAGATCCGAGCGGCCAAGCGTGTTCTCGAGCGAGCGCAGAACCGGAGAAGACGGAAGAGCTCCGTCTCGCAGCCGGAGGATGCCAGAGCCGCGGAGATCCCTGGAGCGGGTCCCGAAACCTTGTCCGTCGAACTCGAGCACGGCTGGTCCGAAGCCGCCATCGGTGCCGGCGACCACGTTCAAGTCGAAGGGATCGCCGACGAGAGACATCTGGTATCGAAAAGGAATGGTGTTGAAGTCGAGGGCCAGGTTGGCGACGAAGTCTCCCGTGTCGGACGAGAACCGCAGTGCGTTCAGCTCGAACTGGCCCCGGGCCATCCCGAGGTGGCCGCTCACCGTGCGCGCCGTCGTACCCCCGACCGTGAGCTCCTGGATTTCGAGACCACCGGATGCAGAAAGACCGTGAAGCGGCGTCAGAGCTCTCGGATCGAACGCTGGCTCCCGCAGCTCGATCGCGAGCCCTCTGAAGGCGAACGTCAGAGCATTCGCACCCTCTTTCCGGAAGACGATGCTCCCGTCCGCGATCCGTATCTTCTGCACGTCCAGTGTCGGAGCGCTACGGCTCTGACTCTCCCCGGTCCCGGTGCGGCCCCTCTGGGCTGTCCGATTCCGCGCTCGCGCTGGCAGTGTCGATGGCGATGACCGCGCTGGCCGGCGGTACATTTCTCTTCACACCGGTCACGACCTCGATGACGGGTCGCTCGATGACCACCCGCTCGAACGTTGGCTCTCCCTTCAACAGGGGGAGCAGGCGGTGGGTGAGCACCAGGCGCTCGATCTCGATGCGATAGCGCGCGCCCGGGAAGCTTCCGGAGCTCTCGACGCCTTCCAGGGTGAGACCTTCGAGAAGATTGAGTCGGAATCGATCCGCATCCAGCGCGATCCCGGTCGCCTCGCTCGTCCGGCCGAGGACGCTTCGACCCAGCTCGGGCGCATCGAAATCCACGTGGAGTGCCACGGCGGTTGCGATCGCGACGAGCAGGACACCTGCAAGATAGAGCTTCTTGAGAGTCACGAGCGAATGAGCTCGCGGGGTTCTTTCTCCTCCTCACGCCACTGCTTCGCCTCCCGCGCGGCGTGCTCGAAGCGGAGGGCGGAGATCTGCTCCGAGAGCAGTCCGAAGAAGAACAGAAGCAACGAGACGAACGTGAGGGTAACGGAGGTGTTGGTGATATGGACCTCGGTGATAATCGTATAGACCGCGTAGCCCGCGCCCAAAAGAAGGCAAAAGACTGCTGCCGGCAGGAACACCCGCAGGGGACTGAAAAGCGTGATCATCCTGAGGATGATCACTACGAAGCGGCCCCCCTCCTTCCACGGCCGCATCTTGCTCGCCGAAGCGGCCTTCCGCTGCCGGCCGTCGATGGGAACGAAGCAGACGTTGTATCCCGCCTTGATGAAGGCGAGCGTACTGGTCGTCGGGTAGCTGAACCCGTTGGGGAGGAGGTGGAGAAACTCACGAAAACGATCGCGGTGAGCGGCGCGGAAGCCGGACGTCAGATCCGGGATAGGAAAGCCGGAAAGAAGCGACGCGAAGCGACTGAGCGCGGAGTTCCCCAGGCCCCGCGAGACCGTGGCCTGAGCCTTGAACGAGCGTGCTCCGACAACGAGATCATAGTCCGGCAGCTTCTCGGTGAGCTTCTCGATGTCTTCGGGCGCGTGTTGGCCGTCGGCATCGAGCAGCAGGACGAACTCGCCGCGAGCTCTGCGAACGGCGGTCTTGACCGCTGCACCGTTTCCCTTGTTGTATGGGTGCCGGACGACGGTCGCTCCGGCGGCCCGCGCCACGTTCGCCGTCTCGTCGGAGGAACCATCGTCCACGACCAGGATCTCCCGCCAGTCACCGAGCGCCCGGATCGTCGCGATGAGCGAGCGCAGGAAGGATTCTTCGTTGAAAGCGGGAATCAGGACACTGATCCGATCGCGCGCGATCATAAACGGGTTTCCTGATGCTCTTTTTCTCTGTCCGGAGATCCCGAAGCGTCCTTGCCGCTCTGCTCGAGCTGCTCCTCGATCCGCCGGAGGCGGAACAGCGCTTCTTCGGTGAGCCGCCGGTTGGAGGCCATGATGTCCGCCACGAGGCCGATGAGAAACAGCATGAAGCCAAGGAGGAGCAGGAGGGCCGCCGCGACGACAGACTGCACGTGACCGGCACCTTCGCCGATCCACCGGAAGTACAAGTAGCGAAGTGAGAGGATCAGGCCGGCAGCGAGGGAGCTCCCACCCAGGCAGCTGAAGATCTTGAGCGGCTCGTACATCGCGTAGATGCGAACGATCGTGGCGGCGGAGCGCTTGACGTAGTTCCAGTTACTCGAGATGAGCCGGCTCGGTCGTGTCTTGCGCGGGGAGATCGGAATGACGGCGATGGCCATTCGTTTCTTCCCTGCCTGGATGATCGTCTCGAGCGTGTACGTGTAGTCGGAGACCACGTTGAGCCGTTGCGCCGCCCGGCGGGTCATGGCGCGGAAGCCACTGGTGGTATCCGGCACTCTCGTGCCAGAAACCCGGCGCACCACCCAGCTTCCGAGCGATTGCAGGCACTTCTTCGTGAACGAGAAGTGCTGCACGTCCTGAACTTGCCGGTCACCGATGACGATATCCGCTTCGCCGGCCAGAATGGGCGCCACCAGGCGCGGGATATCACCTCCCGGATACTGGTTGTCGCCATCGGTGTTGACGATGATGTCGGCACCGAGCTTCAGGGCGGCGTCGATGCCCGCTCGAAACGTGGAGGCCAGACCCTGACTGCGGATGAAGCCGACGACGTGGTCGACGCCGTGCTGTCGTGCGATGGTCGCCGTGCCGTCGGTCGACCCGTCGTCGATGACGAGGACCTCCACTTCGTCGATGCCCTCGATGTGGCGGGGGATCTCGGCGAGCGTCTCTGGAAGCGTCTCCGCCTCGTTGAGGCAGGGGATCTGAACGATCAATTTCACGATCTCGCCCCAAGGATGCGGCATCCAGCATCCGGCATCCAGCATCCAGCGATCGGGATCCGGTCGCGAATTCCCGTTTTTTGAAGCGGTCTTCTGAACGCCTGCGTCATTGTCACCTGCCTGGTAGCTGGATGCTGGATGCTGAATGCTGGGCAATCATACGTTGAAACGAAAGAAGACTACATCGCCTTCGACGACGGGATAGTCCTTCCCCTCCAGACGCAGCAGACCCTTGTCCCGGCAGGCGTTCCAGGACCCTTCTTCGACGAGCCGATCGTAGGGGATGACCTCCGCCCGTATGAAACCGCGCTCCATGTCGCTGTGGACGGTGCCGGCAGCCTTCTGGGCAACGGTCCCTCGAGAAAGGATCCAGGCGCGGGACTCCGTCTCATCGGCGGTGTAGAACGTGATCACTCCCACGAGCTCGAACGCGGCGCGCACGATCCGCTCGATGGTGCCTTCCGTGACACCGAGATCGGCGCGGAAGGCGTCGGCGTCCTCCGGTGGGAGCTCGGCAATCTCGGCCTCGATCCGGGCCGAGACGAACGTCATCCGAAACTCGGAAGCTTCCCTCCATCCCGACAGTCCGAGCTTGTCGACGAGGTCGGCCTTCGCTGTGTCGGATTCGTCGACGTTCACGACGGTGAGCATCGGCTTCGCCGTCAGCAACGCGTAGCCCCGCAGTCGCTCGCGCTCCTCCCGGGACATCGCGCCGCGGAGAGGCATCTCCTCTTCGAGACAGCTCTTCGCCTGTTCGAGAAGCTCAATCTCCCTGAGATCGGGCTTGTTGCCCTCGCGGGCATCTGACGTCATCCGCTCGAGCCGGCGCTCCACCAGACCGAGGTCAGCGAGCGTCAGCTCCAGCTCCATGAACTCGATGTCGCGCGCCGGGTCCACCGTGCCATCGGGGTGGGGCACGGAGGGAGCCTCGAAGGCCCGCACCACGTGCACGAGCACGTCGACGTTGCGAAGCGCGGCCAGGTCGAGCATCTCTTTCGACTCGCCGCGCGCGCTCTTGACCAGTCCGGGTATCAGAATGAACTCAATCGTGGCGTGCGTCGTTTTCTTCGATGCGTGCAGGCGCGTCACCTCGAGGAGACGCGCGTCCGGCACCTTGAGGACCCCGATCTGCGCTGTACGGCCCGAGCCTGCGACCTGGGTGAGGAGCTCGAACAGGGTCTTCCGCCCGGAGCCGGTGAAGCCGACGATACCTGCTCTCATGCCCTGGAATCATAGCACCGCCCTCGACTGGCGCCCGGACCCGACACGTCGTTGGGCTTGCACGCTAAGACTGTGGGGAAAAACCCTCGGTATAGGGGTCCGCGCGGTAGATGGGCGTACCCCCTATATTGTGGCTTGACAAGGAGATACTGCTATCTTACTATCCTCGTGGATCTTAGTGGAATAAAGTGGTCTGAAATTCCATCAAGTAGCGCTCTAGGGATCGTGATGGTTCCCAGAGTCACGGGGAGGTCTTCTTGCTCCGGGGAAACCATCCCGCTCGAGTCGACGAGAAGGGCCGGCTCAAGATTCCGACCGGGTTCTTGGGGCTCTTCGAAGCGAACTTCGGGCCGGAGGTCTTCGTCACCAGTGTTACCGGTGACCACGCTCTCATCTATCCGATGAAGACGTGGGCCGAGGTGGAGGAGAAGCTCGAGAAGATGCCCGACCGGCATCCGACGAAGGTGAAGTTCCTCGACCGCGTCCACTACTTCGGCCAGACGACGTCGCTGGACCGGCAGGGTCGATTCGTCATCCCCACGTTGCTGCGCGAGACCGCTCGGATGAAAGGCCCTGTCGTCGTCCTGGGGAAGTACAAGTTTCTCGAAGTCTGGAACCACGACGACTTCAAGGAAAAGATGGAGGCCGATCCGTTCACTGACGAGGACGGACGGACGCTGGCGGAGTTCGGTATCTAGTGTCCCGTCTCGGAAGTGAGGTTCGCATCGAGAGCGTCGAGGCGCCCGGATCGCAAGGCGCGGCGAGGGCGAAATACCGGGGTATTCAACCGAGCCGCAACGCAGCGAGGCGGGATGGATCGGCGCTGGAATGCAACCTGACTTCCGGGACGGGGCACTAGGTTTACACGGCATGGAGGCGAACAATCCGTTGGGATCGGGACGCGGCGCGCTTTCGGAAGGGCTGGCGGCCCTCGCTAGCTTGGGCGCCGCGCCTCGTCAGCTGGAGCACGACCAGATGGCGTCGACAGTGAAATACAGCCACGAGCCGGTTCTCCTGGAGGAGGTCGTTCATTTTCTGCGGCCCACGTCCGGGGGGCGCTACGTGGATTGTACTCTCGGTGCGGGCGGTCATGCAGCCGCGATCGCTCACGCCAGCCGACCCGATGGCGAGCTCGTTGCCCTCGATCGGGATGCCACGGCCATCGAAGGCGTCCGGAGTCGTCTCGCGGAGGAGTTGCATCGAATTCGATTCGTTCACGGCTCGTTTCGCGGGTTGCCGGCGACTCTGGAGACGCTCGGATGGGACCGGGTGGACGGCGTCCTCGCGGATCTGGGCCTGTCCAGCGCTCAGCTCGACGACGCCTCGCGAGGCTTTTCCTTCGCGGGCGAAGGTCCTCTCGACATGCGTTTCGACGCAACCGGGAGCGATGCGGGCGCCGCAGAACTCGTGAACGAAGCGAGTGAAGACGAGCTGATACGCATTCTCAGCGAGTACGGCGAAGAGCGACGTGCTCGCTCGATCGCCCGGCGCATCGTCTCGCGGCGGCCCCTTCACACGACGACCGAGCTCCGACGGGCGGTGATCTCCGTTACCGGGCCTCGGCGCAGCCGTATCGATCCGGCGACTCGAACGTTCCAGGCGCTCCGAATCGCGGTCAACGATGAGCTGGCCGCTCTGGACGAGCTCCTCGAAGGCGCGGTTCCCCGACTCGCGCCCGCCGGCAGGATGGTCATCCTTTCGTACCACTCCCTCGAAGATCGGGCGGTCAAGCATACGTTCCGGCGATGGGCGAGAGAAGACGACGAGATCGCGGTGTTGACGAAGAAGCCCGTGACCGCATCGGACGAAGAGAGACGCCGGAACCCCCGGGCGCGAAGCGCGAAGCTTCGAGCGATCGAGAGGCGGAAATGAGGCGCAAGGCGGAAATGAGACGCAATCGTTTCCAGCTCAACAAGAAAGTGCGCAACGAGCAGCTCGTTCGACAGCTCGACCGCCGACGTCACCGCGAGCTCTTCATGGTGGTGCTCACCGGGCTCGTTCTGACGGTGGCCATCATTGCCTACGCGTGGCCCCACTTTCAGCTCATCCGTATCGGCTATCGAATGGAGGAACTGAGAGTCGAACGCGAGCGTTTGACGAAGGAAAAGCGCCACCTCGAGCTGCAGCTGGCCACCGAGGCGTCCCCCGATCGCATCGAGAGCATTTCGCGGCACGAGCTCGGCATGGTGTACCCGGGTCCAGACGACGTCGTCGTCATCGAGGTGCTCGAGCCGCCGCGAGAAGCGCACCTCAAGGAAGCGGAGCGAGGGCAGCGGTGAGCGAAGGGCGGTTCCTTTCCCGGGTGCGGTTACGGCTGCTGCTGCTCGGTCTCCTTGCGGTCCTCTGGATCCTGGCCATTGGTACGCGGCTCGTGTATCTGCAAGTCGTCGCCCGGGATTCGCTAAGGGAGCGCGCCGAGCTCCAGCAGCAGCACACCTTGAGGGTGGACTCGACTCGGGGGACCATCTACGACCGTCACGGGCGCGAGCTCGCCATGAGCGCCGAGGTGCAGTCGGTCTATGCCGTGCCGACGCGGTTCGACGAGCCGCGGGCATCGGCCGCCGCGAAAAAGCTCTCCCGGTGTTTCGGCGTACGTGAGACTACGGTACGCGACCGCCTCCGCTCCGACAGAAGTTTCGTCTGGTTGCGTCGAAAGGCGAGGCCCAGCGAAGTGCGTTGCGTGCGCGAGCTCGACCTCGACGGCGTGGATTTCCTGCCGGAGAGTCGCCGCTTCTATCCCAAACGCCAGGTTGCGGCGCACGTTCTGGGCTACGTCGGCATGGATAACGAAGGCATGAGCGGAGTGGAGTATGCCCTCGAAGAGCAGATCCGCGGCGTCCCGGGACGAAGAATGATCTGGACCGACGCCCGGAAGCGGGTCATGGCGAGCCGCGTCGATCGGGCGTCCGAGCCCGGACGCGCCGTCTATTTGACGATCGATGAGAACCTCCAGTTGATCGTCGAGGATGAGCTGGCGCGAGCCCTGGACCACAGCGGAGCTTCGGGCGGCATCGCCATCGTCATGAAACCACAGACCGGGGAGATCCTCGCCATGGCAGCGGCGCCCTCGTTCAATCCCAACCGCTACGGCGACTATCCGGCCAGCTCCTGGCGAAACCGCGCGGTCACCGACGCCTACGAGCCCGGTTCGACATTCAAGATCGTCACCGCGGCCGCAGCACTCGAGGAGCAGGTGACGAGCGAGGACGAGCGCATCGACTGTGGTCGCGGCGCCATCACCGTCGGTAAGCGACTGATTCGGGACCACCGGTCGTTCGACGTGCTGACGTTCCGGGAAGTGTTGGAGAAGTCGAGCAACGTCGGGATGATTCGAGTCGGCCAGCGCCTCGGCAAGGAGCGGCTCGAGCGCTACATTCGTGCTTTCGGCTTCGGAGAGACCACCGGGGTGGAACTCCGCGGGGAAAGCCGTGGAATCCTGCGCGCGTCCGGGAGCTGGGGGCCGGTGACGCTGGCATCGATCTCTTTCGGCCAGGAGATCGCGGTCACGCCGCTTCAAATGATCGTGGCGGCGAACGCCATTGCTTCGTCCGGCTATCTGATGCGCCCGCGGTTGCTCCTGGCCGTCGCCGAGAGCGACGGCTCGGTCCGGCGTCAGCTGGAGCCGGAACCGGTTCGCCGTGTCTTCAGTGCCCGGACGGCGGAACGTTTGACCGAGCTTCTCACCGGCGTCGTCGAGCGCGGCACTGGCCAGCGGGCCCGAGTCGCGGGATTCCCGGTGGCCGGGAAAACGGGCACGGCCCAGAAAGCGGTGGCCGGAGGCTATTCGAAGACGGACTACATCGCCTCGTTCGTTGGATTCGTCCCTGCGGAGCGGCCCGAGCTCACCGGCCTGGTCATTCTGGACTCCCCGCGTGGCGATCACAGCGGGGCTCGCGCCGCGGCGGTCTTCGGTCGCATCATGAAGCGCGCGCTGCGCCATCTGGGCGTGCCGAGGGAGCTGGGACCGGCGATTCGGGTACGGAGGCAGTGGCCCACGCCGCCACCGCCGCGCCGGGCCACTGCTCTTGTCGTATCGGACGGCCCGCCTCGAGCTCCCGATGCCGTTGGCCTGGGAGCTCGTGACGCGGTCCGCGAGCTTCTTGCCCGGGGCCTCGTGCCTGAGCTCGTCGGAACGGGGTGGGTTCTCGAGCAGCACCCCGAGCCGGGCGTCCTCGTCGAGCCCGGGCACACCTGCCGACTCGTTCTGGGCCCGCGCCATTCGCCGAGGGAGCAACTGCCGGGTACCGAAGTGGATAGCGCAGTGACCGTCGCGCGACGCGAGGCCGGCGCATCCGCGCTGGTTCTCGGAACGGCGACGGACAGATTCGGCACGGAGCTTCAACCATGACCATGACGGCGGCGGAGGCGGGAGCCATCAGCTCACGGCGAGGAGTCCGACGCGCATGGTGCAGTTGATGCACGAGGCGCCGCACGGATCGAAGAGCAGTCATGAAGGGAGCTGTCGCAACGTTGAAGAGCGCGGGCGACGACGATGAGAGCGTGAGAGCCGCGAGCACGTCGACGAGCACCGTCAAGTTGGGAGAGCTTCTGCGCCTGATTCCTCTGCAGAGTGTCCATGGCGAGACGGACATCCCCGTCTCGGGGGTGGCCATCGACTCGCGTGAGATCCGCTCCGGGTTTCTCTTCGTGGCTGTCGAGGGCGAGACGACGGATGGTCATCGTTACCTGGCAGCGGCGGCCGCATCGGGCGCCATCGGAGTCGTGAGCGAGCGGTCGCGGGACGAGTCCTGGGAGGGCGCCTGGATTCAGACCCCCGACGCCCGCAAGGCGGCGGGCGTCGTGGCGGCCAGGGTCTACGGCGAGCCCGCCGAAGCGCTCGAGCTGGTGGGGGTGACGGGAACGAACGGAAAGACGACCTTTGCTTATCTGCTCGACCGTGTCTTCCGGGAGCTCCGCCCGCCTTCCGCCATGATGGGGACAATCGTTCGCCGCATTGGGGAGCGAAGCTGGACGCAGCGGCACACCACCCCCGAGGCGCCCGCCGTCCAGAGTTTTCTGGCCGAGGCGGTCGCGGCCGGTTGTCGCCACGGTGTGCTCGAGGTCTCCTCCCACGGGCTCCGGCTGTCCCGGATGGAGGGCACGCGGTTCGCGCTGGGGCTCTTCACGAACCTCAGCCGGGACCATCTCGATTTCCACAGGGATATGGAAGATTACTTTCGCGCCAAACGCCAGCTCTTCGAGCGCCACTTGAAGCCGGATGGCAGAGCCGTTGTCTGCGTCGACGACCCCTACGGGGAGCGCCTCGCCGCCGAGCTCACCTGCGAGTTGACGACCTATGGCGCCTCCCCGACGGCGGATCTCTGTCTCCGCCACGTCGACGCCGGGCCGGAAGGGTTGAACGTTCGTTTCACCGAGAGCGGAGCGGAGCGCGAGCTCCGGAGCCCGCTGCTCGGATCTTTCAACGCCGCGAACCTCGTCGCGGTGTACGGAGCTTCGCGAGCTCTCGGGCTTGCCGCCGAAGACGTTCTCGGTGTCTTGAGCAGGGCGAGAGGAGCACCGGGACGATTCGAGCCGATTCCCGTCGCGAGGGGCTACCGCGTGGTGGTCGACTACGCGCACACGGACGTGGCACTTCGCAACGTACTGACCGCCGCGCGGCCGCTCACCGATAACAAACTCTGGGTGGTGTTCGGTGCCGGCGGGGATCGGGACCGGGAGAAGCGCTCGCTGATGGGAAGCGTCGCCGCGAGGCTCGCTGACAGAGTTGTGCTGACCTCCGACAACCCGAGGGGCGAAGACCCGGTGGCCATCCTTCGGGACATCGAGCAGGGCGTGGGGGACAAGGAAGTGATCCTCGAGCCTGATCGACGGGAGGCCATTCGTCTGGTCCTTGGCAAAGCGGATGCCGGAGACTGGATCGTCATCGCCGGCAAAGGGCACGAGCCCTACCAGATTATCGGGGATCGGGTCATCGACTTCGACGACCGGGAGATTGTTCGCGAGCTCGCCGGCGAGGTCGAGAGATCCGGACAGGAAGAAACGTGAAGTTGGAGGCGGGCGAGGTGGCAAGCTTCATGAAAGGGGTCGTGGAGCGCGGCAATCCGGAAACGGTTGTGTCGACGGTTTCCATCGATACCCGCACGCTCGTCGCCGGCGACATCTTCTTTGCCATCGTCGGGTCGAACCATGACGGCCATCGGTTCGTCCCGGATGCGATCGCCAGGGGAGCGATCGGCATCGTCGTTTCCGCACCGGTGGAGGACACCGGGGAGCTCTGTGTGCTGCGGGTACCGGATACTTCCGTCGCGCTTCAGGAGCTTGCAAAGGCGGTACGCCACAAGGCGGGTCTGAAAGTGGTTGCGATTACCGGAAGCGTGGGCAAGACGACCACCAAAGAGGCGGCGGCCGCCGCCATCTCGAGCGGCTTTCGCGTGCTCAAGAGCCGGGGCAATCTGAACAACCTGTACGGACTGCCGCTGTCGCTGCTGCGGCATCGTGATGAAGAGGTCGCGGTCGTGGAGCTCGGCATGTCCGCACCGGGTGAGATCGCCCGCCTCACGGAGATTGCCCGGCCGGACGTGGGCGTGCTGACGAATGTCGCGGCGGTTCACCTCGAGTTTTTTCCGTCGATCGAAGCGATTGCCCATGCCAAAGGGGAGTTGCTCGTGGGGCTTGCCGGGGACTCGGTGGCGGTCGTCAATGCCGACGACCCCCTGGTGCTTCAGCAGGCGCGCGGCTTCGTGGGCCGGCAGATTCGATTCGGACTGAACGACGGTGCGACGCTACGGGCTCACGCGATCGAGAGGGGGGGCGAGGGACTTCGTTTTCAGGTCACGGAGGGAGACGAGTGCGTCCATGTGGCCTCGCCGCTCCGAGGTACCCACAACGTCTACAACCTGCTGGCCGGTCTTGCCGCCGCCCGTGCGCTGGAGCTGCCACTGGAGCCCGCCGCCGAGCGCTTGCGCGAGGTCACTCCGCCGCCGCACCGCGGAGAGCGGCTTCGTCTCGCGCCCGGTTTCATCCTGGTCGACGAGACGTACAACTCGAACCCTGTCGCGTGCGTGGCGGCGCTGGACGCGCTCGCGGAGGAGCCGGCAGCGCGACGCCTGGCGGTGCTGGGGGACATGCGTGAGCTCGGGGCTCAGGCCGAGTCTCTCCATCGCGAGGTGGGAAGAGAGGCGGCGCGCCGAGGCCTTTCCTACCTCGTCGGAGTGGGAGAGCTGGGCCGCTTCATCATCGAGGGTGCCCTCGAGGCTGGAATGCCGCGGGACCGCACGGAAGCGGTCGACTCGCCCGATGAGGTCGCTCGGCTCGTTTCGCGCCTCGTGTTGCCGGGCGACGCCGTGCTCTTCAAGGCGTCCCGGGGTCTGGCACTCGATGAGGCGATCCGTTCACTCGAAGCGCGTGTGGAGAAAGCGGACTGATGATCTATCACCTGCTTTATCCGCTCCATACCGAGTACAGCATTTTCAACGTGTTCCGCTACGTCACGTTCCGCACCGCCTCAGCGACGCTCACTGCGCTAGTCATCTGCTTCGTCGTCGGACCCTGGCTCATCGACCGCCTCCGGCGGTTCCAGATTGGCCAGCACATCCGCCAGGAGGGGCCCGAGGCGCATCAGTCGAAGGCTGGAACGCCCACGATGGGTGGCGTCTTGATCCTTGCGGCGATCGGTGTGCCAACGCTCCTGTGGGCCGATCTGAGTAACGAGTTCGTCTGGATCGCTCTGGGTGCGACTTTTGCCTACGGGCTGATCGGGTTCACCGACGACTATCTGAAGATCGTTCGCAGGCACAACCTCGGTCTTTCGGCACGCTCCAAGCTCCTGGCCCAGACGCTCGTTGCCCTCGGGGTGGCATTTGTGCTGCTCCACCTTTCCCAGCGCGGCGACTACAACACCGTGCTCTTGTTTCCTTTCTTCAAGGAGCTTCGTCCCGAGCTCGGGTGGCTTTTCGTGCCGCTCGCGGTCTTCGTGCTGGTCGGAGCCTCGAACGCGGTCAATCTGACGGATGGCCTCGACGGTCTCGCCATCGGCACGGTGCTCATTGCGGGGGCCGCCTATACGGTGCTGACCTACGTGACCGGACACGCCCAGTTCTCGTCCTATCTGGACCTCATTCACATTCCGCGCATCTGGGAGCTCACCATCTTCGGCGGCTCCATGGTTGGAGCGAGCCTCGGTTTTCTCTGGTTCAACTCCTACCCCGCGCAGCTGTTCATGGGCGACGTAGGCTCGCTCTCCCTCGGCAGTGCGATCGGAATCATGGCGCTCCTCATCAAGCAGGAGCTCCTGCTCGGCCTGGTGGGCGGGGTGTTCGTCGTCGAGGCTCTCTCCGTCATCATCCAGGTGACCTCCTTCAAGCTGACCGGAAAACGCGTGTTCCGGATGGCGCCACTCCATCACCATTTCGAGCTCGCGGGATGGAGCGAGCCGAAGATCATCATTCGCTTCTGGATTCTGGGCATCATGTTCGCACTCGCGAGTCTGACGACGCTGAAGCTGCGATGAGGGGGCGAATGGTCGAGGCGTATGGAAAAAGAGTACCGAGGCCGCCAGGTTCTCGTCGTCGGTCTGGGACGAAGTGGGATGGCGGCGGCGAGGTTTCTGCTGTCTCACGGTGCGTCGGTTCTGGCGATCGATCGCCGGACACGCGGGGAGCTCTCGGCCGATGTGGATCGGCTCGAGGCATCGGGGGCGGAGTTGGTACTCGGTCCGCATCCGAAGGGTATCGGCGGGCGGGCCGAGCTGGTGGTCGTGAGCCCTGGCGTTCCACTGGAAGCGAGGCCACTGGCAGAGGCTCGACAGGCAGGAGTGCCCGTCTGGGGCGAGCTGGAGCTCGGATTTCGAGCTTTGGCTGGGAGGGCAAAGCTCGTCGCGGTCACGGGGACGAAAGGCAAGTCGACGACCTCCACATGGATCGCGGAGATGCTCCGGGCCTCGGGTCACGACGTCGTCCTCGCGGGGAACATCGGAGCACCCCTGGTCGGGGCGCTGGGTGGCGAGACGACTTCCTGCGTGGTCGAGGTCTCGAGCTTTCAGCTGGCCACCACCGAAACCTTCCGACCGGACGTGGCGGTACTTCTGGACGTTACCGCGGATCACCTGGACTGGCACCCGAGCTTCGAGCACTACGTCGCCTCCAAGGAGCGTCTGTTTCGAAATCAGACGAAAGAGGACTGGGCCGTCGTCTTTGGCGACAGCCGGCTCACGACTGACATGGCCGAACGTGCACCTTCGAAGAAGCTCTACTTCAGCACGAATTGTCTGGGCGATCGCTTTCCACATCTGCACGTCGAAGGCTCCTGGATCGTCCGACACGAAGGGGATGAGCTCACGCCCTTGCTCCGGACAGAGGAGCTCGATCTACCAGGACGACACAACGTGGAGAACCTGATGGCGGCCACCGGGGCGGCCATCCTCGCGGGAGCCGATCTCGAAGGGATGGAAGCCATCGTACGAACCTTCGAGGGGCTGCCTCACGCCCTCGAGAAGGTCGCGGAGGTCCGGGGTGTGCACTTCTACAACGATTCCAAGGCAACGAACATCCAGGCGGTGAAAGCAGCCATCGAGAGCTTCGACACCGGCGTGCTCCTCATTCTCGGTGGACGCTTCAAGGGCGGCGATTTCCGGGAGCTGCGCGAGCTCGTGGCGTCGAAAGTAAAACGCGTTCTGGCTCTCGGCGAAAGCCGGCAACTCGTCGTCGACGCGTTGAAGGACGTCGTACCGATCTCGGAGTGCGAGAGTCTGGACGACGTCCTGGAGACCGCTTTCGGACACGCTCAGCGGGGCGACACGGTCCTGCTGTCTCCTGCCGGCTCGAGTTTCGACATGTTCACCGACTACCGCGCGCGGGGGGAGGCCTTCAGCGAAGCGGTGCGGGCCCTGAAAGCACGTGTAGAAGAATAATGGCACGACATCTATCGCCCGACCGAACGCTGTTCATCGTGACCATCGGACTCGTATCCTTTGGTCTCGTCATGCTCTACAGCGCCTCGGCGGTCGTCGCCGACGCCGCGCACCGGAGCTCCTCTTTTTTCCTGGTCAAGCAATCGATGTGGGCGGCGGTGGGCCTTCTCGTCATGCTGGCAATCGCCGGTTACGACTATCGGCGCTTGAGGAGGCCGTGGCTCGTGTACGGCCTGGCCGCGCTGAGCCTCGCGTTGCTGGTCGCAGTGCTGTTCTCACCCCCGTTGAAGAACGCTCACCGCTGGCTGCGCCTCGGCTTGCTGTCGTTCCAGCCGTCCGAGCTGGCGAAGCTGGTTCTCGTCGTCGTGCTTGCCTATCAGCTCGATCGACGGAAGGAACGTCTTTCGGACTTCTTCGCGGGAATGTTCGCGCCTCTCGTCACGACGGGGCTGCTCGCGTACCTGGTTCTAATCGAGCCCGACTACAGCACTGCGGCCTGCATGGTGATGATCGGACTGGGAGCCATTTTTCTTTCCGGCGCACCGGCGCGCCATCTCGTCGGACCGGGGGTGGCCGTCGCCACCCTGCTCGTCTGGCTCGTCCTGCGCGAGGACTATCGGCGCGAGCGCGTGCTCACGTTTCTGAATCCGTTCGACGATCCTCTGGGAAGCGGCTTCCAGATCATTCAGTCGCTCATCGCCGTCGGTGCAGGAGGAGTGTTCGGCCTCGGGTTCATGCGCAGCCAGCAGAAGCACTTCTACCTGCCCCAGCCCCACTCCGATTTCATTTTTGCCGTTATCGGCGAGGAACTGGGACTCGTTGGAGCGCTCGCGCTCGTGGCTGCCTTCGCGGTCATCCTGTGGAGAGGCTTCGTCATCTCGAGCCGCGCTCCCGACATCTTCGGAGCGCTGCTGGCGGGTGGGTTGACGATCCTGATCGTCGGGCAGGCTTTCATCAACATCGGCGTCGCACTCGGCATCCTGCCGACGACCGGTATCCCGCTGCCCTTCATTTCGTCCGGTGGAACGTCTCTGGTGGTGATGATGGCCTCGGTTGGCCTTCTTCTTTCCGTGTCACAGCATGCGAGGTAAAGTTGAGTGGCGACGAACGCCCGTTGCGTCTTCTGGTGGCGGCCGGTGGAACGGGAGGCCACCTCTACCCGGCGATCGCGGTTGCGCAAGCATTCGGCGACCTCGTCGGGGGGGCGGACGTGATCTTTGTGGGGACCCGCCGGGGTCTGGAATCGCGTCTCGTGCCCGAGGCGGGCTTTCCGCTGGAGATCGTGCGCGCCGAGCCGCTGCGGGGTGGCGGCCTCATGCGGAAGGTGAAGGCGCTCTGGGGCATTGTCGTTGGGATGGCCGACGCCCGCTCGCTTCTGCACAGGCTCTCACCGCACGTCGTGATGGGCGTGGGTGCCTACGTCTCGGGCCCCATCATGGCAACGGCCGCGGTCAGTGGCTTGCCGACGCTGTTGCTCGAGCCGAACGCCGTGCCCGGATTGACCAATCGCATACTCGCGCCGCTCGTGGACGAGGCCGCAGTGGCGTGGGAAGCGACCAGCCGCTACTTCGGCAAGAAATCCGTGGTAACCGGCAACCCGGTGCGGGCGGAGATCGTGCGCGTGCCGCCACTGGTCAACGACCGCGGCGCGGTTCAACTTCTCGTCTTCGGAGGAAGTCAGGGTTCGAAGGTCCTCAACGAGGTCATGGTGGAAAGCCTGCCCCGACTGGGCGAATCGCCGGTGAGGCTCACCATCACGCACCAGACCGGAGAAAGGGACCGGGAGTGGGTGGCGAAGGCTTACGAAGCTGCCGGTGTCACCGCTCGCGTCATGTCGTACCTCGATGCGATGGGCGAGGAGTACGCGGCGTCGGATCTCGTCGTGTGCCGCGCCGGAGCGACGAGCTGTGCCGAACTGGCCGCCGCCGGCCGCCCGGCGATTCTGGTGCCCCTTCCTCTTGCGGGTGGGCATCAGGAGTCGAACGCCGCCATGATGACCGATGCAGGAGCGGCGTACATGATTCCTCAGCGCGACCTGACGTCGGCTCGATTGGCCGACAAGTTGCTGTCCCTGCTGGGCTCGCCCGACAAGAGGCTCACGATGGCCCGGAAATCGCGAGCGCTGGCCCGCCCCGACGCGGCCCGGACCGTCGCGGAGAGACTGCTGCGGCTCTCTTTCTCGCGCGAGGTGCGTGCATGACCGCACTGTTCTCCAAGAAGACGAAGGTTCACTTCGTCGGGATCGGCGGTATCGGGATGAGCGGAATCGCCGAAGTGCTCCTCAACCTCGGCTACCCGGTGAGCGGATCGGACGTGAGAACGACGCCGACCACCGCGAGGCTGCTCTCGCTTGGAGCGCGCGTCTTCGAAGGCCATCGACCGGCCCATGTCGGCGACGCCGACGTCGTCGTCATCTCCTCGGCGGTTCGGACGGACAACCCCGAGGTTCTCGAAGCCGAGCGCCGCCAGGTGCCGATCATCCCGAGAGCGGAGATGCTGGCCGAGTTGATGCGACTGAAGTACGGGATCGCGGTGGCCGGCTCTCACGGAAAGACCACGACCACGTCGATGGTGGCGGTCGTCCTGGACCAGGCGGGACTCGATCCGACGATGGTGATCGGCGGGCGGATCGGGAGCCTCGGATCGAACGCCCGGCTAGGAAACTCGGACCTCATGGTGGTGGAGGCGGACGAATCGGATCGGAGCTTCCTGAGCCTCTCGCCCGTTCTGGCGGTCGTGACCGGAATCGATCGCGAGCACATGGAAGCCTACCGCGACCTGGCGGATCTCGAGGACGCTTTCGTGAGCTTCGTGAACAAGGTGCCGTTCTACGGAGCCTCGGTCCTCTGTCTCGACGAAGAGCGCATCCAGGACATCCTGCCGCGGGTCCGGCGTCGCCACATCACCTACGGATTCTCCACGCAAGCGGACATCACGGCCGAGGGTGTTCGTCACGAGGGAGCCAGCTCCATCTTTCGGCTTCGAGTTCGAGGCGACGACGCCGGGGAGGTCCGGTTGCGCGTTCCCGGACGCATCGCCGTCCTCAATTCCCTTGCCGCGGTGGGCGTGGCGCTGGAGCTCGGAATCGGCATGGACGATCTACGAAAGGGCCTCAGCGCCTTTTCGGGTGTCGACCGCCGGTTCCAGCTCAAGGCCGACGTCGCGGGAACCCTCGTCGTGGACGACTACGGCCATCATCCGACCGAAATCCGTGCCACGCTCGACACCGCGAAAGACGCTTTCGGCAAACGGACCATCGTCGTCTTCCAGCCGCATCGCTATACGCGCGTCCAGGCGCTCTTCGATGAGTTCTGCCGGGCGTTCCACCAGGCCGATCTGCTCCTGGTGACCGAGATCTATCCCGCCGGCGAGGAACCTATCGAGGGTGTGAGTGGAAAGAAACTCGCCGATGGCATCAAGGAGCACGGCCATCGCGATGTGCGTTTCGTCGGCGGGCTCGAGGAGGTGCCCGGGATCGTGGAGCGCGAGATTCGGGAAGGCGATTTGATTCTGACCCTGGGTGCGGGGAGTGTCACGACGCTCTCCGAGAGACTGGCGGAGATGGTACGTGCCAGAGCGAAGTGAAGCGGTGAGTCGACTGGCCAGAGAGCTGGACGACGCCGGAGTTGCCTACCATCGTGAGCAGCCTCTGTCCCGCTTCACCACCATGAGAGTCGGTGGCCCGGCGGAGATCCTCGTGCAGCCGCCGACGGTGGATGAAATGGTGCTTGCCCTGGACCGTGCGCGCGAGCTGGAGCTTCCGGTCAAAGTGCTCGGAGCCGGAAGCAACCTTCTCATCGACGATGCGGGAGTGCGGGGGGTGGTGCTCCACACGATGCTCTTGAAGAACGTCGCCTTCGGTGACGACGGCCGCGTCGAGGCCGGCGCCGGTGCCCACTTCCCGACCCTGGTCAAGGCCGCGGCGAGCCGCGGATTGCGGGGTATCGAAGGTGGCGTAGGCATCCCCGGGTCGGTCGGTGGCGTTCTGACGATGAACGCCGGTGCCTATGCTTTTTCCATCGGCCCGATGGTCGAGGAAGTGATTGTCGTCTCTCCGAGCCGGGGCAGGCTCACACTGGGTCGGGGACAGATCGAGTTCCGCTACCGCTCCTCGTCGTTCGGGGAAGATCTTGTCGTGGCTCACGCACGGCTGCGGCTCGAAAGTGCCGAGCCGGAGGCGATCAAGCGTGACATGGACGAGCACATGCGGTACCGCAAGGAGACGCAGCCAGTCGGTGTGAAGAGTGCGGGGTGCATCTTCAAGAATCCCGACGGCGAATCGGCAGGGAGACTTCTCGATCGGCTCGGGCTGAAAGGCTTTGCGGTGGGCGGTGCCCGCATCTCGGAGGTGCACGCCAATTTCATCGTCCACGACGGGACCGCCCGGTCCTCGGACGTGGCGGCCCTCATCGAGGCGGTACGGGAGAAGGTTCTCGAGAAAACCTCGATCTCCCTCGAGCAGGAGGTCATGTTATGGAATTGAAGGCCGCGGCGCCGGCGGACCGGTTCCTGAGGGGAAGACCGCGTCAAAGGCGGAGCTCGCGGCGAGTCTTCCGTCTCCTTCTCCGGTCGGCGAGCGCGGTGGCCGGTCTCGGCGCGCTCGTCGCAGCAGGATTCTGGACCGCTGCCGCTGCTGGGCGCGCGCCCGAGCTGATGGTCCACCGCATCTGGGTGGAAGGCAACGAGCGCCTGTCCGACGGGGAGATCCTCCAGCTCATGGATATCACCGAAGGCGCCAACATCCTCACGCTGGATCTCGGTGATCTGAAGAAGCGGCTTCTCCGATCGGCCTGGATCAAAGAGGTCGATCTCACGCGGGTTCTGCCCGCCACCTTGATTCTGCGCATCACCGAGCGAATACCGGTCGGCATTGCAGTCCTGGACGAGCTTTATCTCATGGCGGACGACGGGACCATCCTCGACCAGCTCGCGCCCCACTACGACGTCGAAGAACTCGTCCTGGTGCGTGGCCTGAGTGGTTCCGCAGGCGCCTCGAGGCTGGATCCGGAAAAGGCCCGCCTTGCCGGCCGCCTGGCGGCCCGTCTCATGATGGATTCGCGGCTGGCGGCGCTCGTTTCGGAGCTCGACGTCCATCGCGGAAGTCGTCGGGAGGGTGTCATCGAGTTGAACCTGCGTCAACCGGCCATCACGGTGGCGGTCTCTGAAGAGGACATGGTGGAGCAGCTGCACGGCTTTCTTCCTCTCGCCCACGGGATTCTCGATCGCTACCCGGGCGCGAGCCGAGTCGACCTGAGGTTTCGAAATCGCATGATTCTAACGATGGATGACCTCGACTCATCCTGGCGCGGAGGTGAGCCATTTTGAACAAGAAGCAGCGATACGTCGTCGGCCTCGATATCGGCACGACGAAGGTGACGGCCATTGTCAGCGAAGTGACGGAGGAGGGCCGACTCGACATCATCGGCATCGGCTCGACGGAGTCGAAGGGCCTCCGAAAGGGTATGGTCATCAACCTAGAACAGACGGTGGAGTCGATCAAACGGGTGGTCGAAGAAGCCGAGCTGATGGCGGGCGTCGAGATCGACCGAGCTCACGTCGGGCTGGCCGGCTCCCACGTCAAGGGCTTCAACTCGAGAGCGGTGGTGGCGATCACCAACAAGAGTCGTGAGATAGCGCGAGAGGACGTCTTTCGCGCCATCGACGCGGCGAAGGCGATTCCGCTGCCCGCGGATCGCGAGATCGTGCACGTGCTTCCCCAGGAGTTCGTCGTCGATGGTCATGACGGGATCGACGATCCCACCGGCATGAGCGGCTCTCGACTCGAGGCCAATGTGCACATCATCACCGCCGGGACCACCGCAACCCAGAACATCGTGACTTGCGTCAATCGTGCCGGGCTCGAGGTGGCGCAGACCGTGCTAGAGCAGCTGGCGGCAGCCGAAGCGGTGATCACCCAGGACGAGAAGGAGCTGGGCGTTGCGCTGGTCGATATCGGCGGTGGAACGACCGATCTGGCGATCTTCGACAAGGGAACCATCTGGCACACCGCGGTGCTGCCGACCGGGGGCGACCACTTTACGAACGACGTGGCGGTAGGACTGCGTACCCCGATCCAGGAAGCGGAGAAGATCAAGAAGAAGTACGGATGCGCTCTCTCCACCATGGTCTCGGACGAGGACACGATCGAGGTCCCGAGCGTGGGGGGCCGCAAGCCGCGGATCCTCTCACGGCAGATCCTTTCCGACATTATCCAGCCGCGGGCGGAGGAGGTCTGTCACCTCATCTACGACGAAATTCGGCGGGCCGGTTACGAGCGAGTGCTGAACTCCGGCCTCGTGTTCGCCGGTGGCAGCGCTTCGCTCGAGGGACTGGCCGAAGTGGCGGAGCGGATCTTCGACATGCCCATCCGCTGTGGATCCCCCAGCGGTATCGGCGGACTGGTGGACGTCGTGGCGAACCCCTCGTACGCCACCGCGGTCGGGCTGGTGCTCTACGCCCATCGGAGTCGCATCAATCCACTCGTTCCCGAGATCAGGGAGACGCCTTTCGGGCGATTTCTGGAACGGTGTCGCAAACTCATGAACGTTTCGTTGTTCAGCCTGTCGAGTTTTTTCGGTCACAAGTCATGACGCTCGGTTCGGCAAATCCCTGGAGGTAGACGGATGATCACTTTCGAAGACAAGAACGCCGTACCCGACGAAGGGCTTCCGCCTGGAACGGGTCGCATGGCCTGTATCAAAGTCGTCGGTATCGGTGGTGGCGGCGGCAACGCCGTCAATCGGATGATCGACTCTCGCATCGCAGGCGTCGACTTCCTCGCCGCCAATACGGATATGCAGTCCCTCGATGCGAGTCTGGCCGCGACGAGGATTCGACTCGGCGCCAAACTGACCAAAGGGCTGGGGTGCGGCGCGGATCCGGAGATTGGGCGCCAGGCCGCCCTCGAAGATACCGAGCACATCCTCGAGGCCATCGAGGGAGCGGACATGGTTTTCATCACCGCCGGGTTGGGTGGTGGTACCGGCACGGGTGGTGCCCCTATCGTGGCGTCGCTCGCCAGCGAGCTGGGGGCCCTGACCATCGCGGTCGTCACCAAACCCTTCAACTTCGAAGGACGACGCCGGCTGGCGCAGGCGGAAGAGGGGATTCGGGAGCTGCGGGAGCAGGTCGATACGCTCATCTCGATCCCCAACGATCGTCTGCTGGAGACCGTCGATCGCGGAACCTCCCTCTCCGACGCCTTCAGCGTCTGCGATGATGTCCTGCGTCAGGCCGTGCAGGGAATCTCCGATCTCATCACTGTCCCCGGGCTCATCAACCTGGACTTCGCCGATGTCAGAGCCATCATGCGCGGTATGGGCGACGCCGTGATGGGGACGGGTTTCGCCAGCGGCGAGAAGCGTGCCGTCGAAGCGGCACAACAAGCGATCAAGAGTCCTCTACTCGAAGACACCTCCGTGGAGGGTGCCAGAGGCATCATCATCAACGTGACGGGTGGTGAGGATATGACGCTTCTCGAAGTGAGCGATGCCTCCAGCATCATCCACGACGGAGCGGCCGACGACGCGAACATCATCTTTGGGGCGGTCGTCGATCCCCGGATGGAGGGCCAGATCAAGATTACCGTGATCGCAACCGGATTTCGGGCCGAGCAGCGCAACACTCCCGTGAAGATCCAGAACTATCAGAATAGCCGCGAAGTTGCGGTGGCATCCTCCGGCGGTGTGTCCGACGGGTTTTACCGTCCCGGGACGGACTCCATTTCGTCCGATATGGATTTCGGGACGGTGGAGCTGGAAGACGGACAGGATCTGGACGTGCCGACTTTTCTGAGGAAGGGGAAAAACTAACGCAAACCGGGAAGCACGGGACCCGAGCCCGTGCCCCAGCCCGCGCCCGAGCCCGGGGCACGTGGCCGACAGTTATCTCGGGCTCGGGCTCGGGCTTGGGCTTGGGCTCGGGCACGAAACGAGGCTCCGATCGGGACCCAGGGCGTGAACTGACTTCTCCTTTCGGAAGGCCCCTTCTGGCTCTCCGCCGCACCTCTCCCTATAATGGAGATCCATGAGTCGGTTCCTCATCGAACGGGCGCGACGGCGCCTGGCCTCGGAGATCGGCACGGTCACGAAGCCCGCCGAAGGCAAGCTTCGCGTGGCGATGGCCTATCCCAACCGCTACTACATCGGGATGTCCAACGTCGGATTTCAGGCCGTCTGCCGGTTCTGGAACGAGCTCCCGGACGTTGTCTGCGAGCGGGTTTTCCTTCCCGATCCGGCGGAGATCGTCGAGCATCGGCGGACGGATACGCCGCTCTTCAGCCTGGAATCTCAGGCCCCGGTACGTGATTTCGATGTCCTGGCTTTCTCGGTCACTTTCGAGCCCGACGAGCTCAACCTCATCCAGATGCTGGACCTGGCCGGGATCCCGCCTCTCGCGGAAGAGCGCGACGCAGCCCATCCGCTGGTCCTTGCCGGAGGTCCGATCACCTTCCTGAACCCCGAGCCCATGGCGCCGTTTCTCGACGTGGTCGCGGTCGGTGAAGCGGAGGCACTCTTGCCGCCCCTCACCGACGCCCTTCGCACCGCTCGGTCCCGGAGCGAGCTCTTCGAGAAGCTCGAAGAGGTAGGAGGTTTCTACATCCCGGGCCGCCGTCTGGCGGGGAGCGATGCACCTCGCCTGGTGCGCGCGAAGATGGGCAAACGCGCGGACTTGCCGCCTCCCGCTACCTACATCCTCACGAGCGGCACGGAAATGTCGAACAAGTTTCTCGTCGAGGTCTCCCGCGGATGTCCGACGCTCTGCCGATTCTGCTGGGCGGGCTACAACTACCTTCCGAAGCGCTCCTTCCAGGTGGAGCGGATTCTCGAGGTGGCCCGCGAGGCACGGGAGCACACGTCTTCGATCGGTCTCGTTTCCACCGCGGTCGGAGCTCACAAAGAGATTGTCCCCCTCGCGGAAGCGCTCGGTAAGATGGGGTTTCGGATCAGCGTGTCGTCGCTTCGTTTCGAAGATCTGCGGTCCGAACTTCTGGATCCGCTGGTGGGAAGCGGTGAGAAAACCCTGGCGGTGGCGCCCGAAGTCGGCACCGACCGGCTGCGATTCGCGATTCACAAGCGGATTCCGAACCGCGAGATTCTCGAAAAGACGGCGATGCTCTTCGAGCGTGGCGTCGAGAATCTGAAGCTTTATCTGATGATCGGTCTTCCGGGTGAGCGCGACGAGGATCTCGACGGCATCGTCCAGCTGGTGGATGATGTTCGACGTCAGATGCTTGCGGAAGGGAGGCGGCGGGGCCGGCTCGGTCGGCTCGTTCCCAGCGTGAACCCGTTCATTCCCAAAGCGGGGACTCCGTTCCAGTGGCACGCTATGGAGAAGCTTCCCGAGCTCAACCGCAAGATGCGCTATCTCCAGAAAGCGCTCGGGCGCATGCCGAACGTCGAAGCCCACTTCAAATCGCCCCGGCAGGAACGGCTTCAGGCCCTTCTTGCCGTCGGTGACCGCAGACTCGCGCCGGCGATGATCCGGATGGCTCGCGGTGAAGCCGATCTGAAAACCGCGCTCGCCGCCGAGGGCCTGGAGCTATCCTTCTATATTCACCGTCCGCGCGCGCTCGACGAGGTGCTGCCCTGGGGGCACATCGACAACGGGATGAAGCCCGAGTTTCTGGAAAGCCAGTACGAGAAGGCGCTCACAGCTCCCGAAAGCCCAACCTATTCCACTACTACCAGCGCAACCGCGTAGTCGCCGCTGTGGCTCAGGCTCACGTGGGCCTCGCGCGGCGGCTCCTCGTGGATCGTCAGCCGAGGCGCCCGCCCCCGCTCGCGTGTCACCTCGAAGCGATTCAATGGCGTATCCGCCGGCAGATCGAGTGCGGCGAGTGCGGCGCGTTTCGCTGCATACCTGCCCGCGAAAGAGGGCGCCGGGTCGTGCCGCGCCTCGCAATAGCGGCGCTCCGCCTCCGTGAAGACCGGATCCGACGCGTCCGGTACCTCCGCGAGATGAGCCAGATAAACCCCCATCCGCATGGGTGCTACCATAGCACTCGGTCATGAGCGCAACGACAGGGTTTGCGACCGAAGCGATCGGAGGCCTCGAGTTGCTCGTTTGCGAGCCGCTGAAGGCCCACGGCGTTCCACACGGTTTCACCTTTCGCGTGCGCTCGGCCGCCGAGGGCGCGAGTTTCGGGCAGCGTGACCGGACCGCGGAAGACCATCGAACCCTGCGAGAGGCCCTGGGTATCGCCAAAACCTCCCACATGAATCAGGTTCACGGCCGAACGGTCGAGCGTCTCTCCGAGCCCGACCGGCGGGAGTGTGACAGCATCGTGACCGACCGGCACTCCCTCGGTCTCATCGTTCACACCGCGGACTGCGTTCCTCTTCTATTCTGGGCATCCGGGGAGAACGCGGTCGGTGTCGCGCACGCCGGCTGGCGGGGAACGCTGGCCCGGGTCGCGCGCGCGACCGTCCGCAAGCTCCGTGAAATGGGAACATCCCCCTCCGATATCCACGTGGCCATGGGTCCTGCCATCCGTGCCTGCTGCTTCGAGGTCGGCGACGAAGTCGTGGAAGCCTTCTCGGAAAGCGGTCGCGACATGGAGGGGTTGGCTGCGGACGGCCCCCGGGGGCGATCCCACCTGGATCTCATCGAGGACAACCGCCGTTCGCTTCGCGCCGAAGGGATTCCCGGTTCCCAGATTTACGACAGTGGTCTGTGCACCGTGTGCGCCAACGATCGCTTCTATTCCTACCGCCGGGAAGGGAAGGGCGTCGGACGCCTGATGGGCATCATCGCTCCTGCCGCGGACTAGACTCAGAACTCCCCTATTGAGAGCAGGCCAAAGGTGCCGGTTCTGTTAACGAAAGTACGAGGACGTTCATCCCGTGCCCGTTACCGAGCCCGAGCCTGAGCCCGATGGACTTTGATTGAGGACCATTCGCGTCAACATCGCTACGATGCGAAGCAGCAGCTACGCGGCTAGTTTGTGCTTCGACTGGTAGACGTCGAGCTTCTCGTGATCGAACCGCCTGATTGGTTGTCCGGCTCCGGGCTCGGGCTCGGAGCGACTTTGTGAGTTAACCGCAACTATTTTACACAAGCACGGTCCGTAACTGATTGTCGAAACCCTACTTGAGCTGGAGCGAAGACCTACTAACGGAGCTCTGAGACTAAACTGACTAGTGTGAGGCCGACTGGCCACATGAGGGACTTCCCCGGTTTTCTCGTCCCTCGGATGCTGTCTACAATGCGGCCGTTTTGGACTCGTCCACGTAGTAGAGGATCCGCTTGCAGCTGTCGCACGTGTGGATCTCACCACGGCGTACTTCGGCAAAGATCTGAGGTCGTATGCGAACCATGCAGACCTGGCATCGCTCGTCGACCGCCGCCGCCATCGCGATGCCGCCGCGCATTGTTGCCACCTGCTGGTACATCCCGAGAAGCTCTTCGGACACGGCAGGAATCAGCGCCTCACGCCCGCTCTCGCGCTCGGCGCGTTCGCTCTCCAGCTTTGCTTTCTCACTCTCGAGCTCTTTCTCCGCTTTTCCTATCTCCACCTGGCCGGTCTCGAGCTCCTTCTGACTCTGCTTTCGGGTGCTCTGCAGCGTCTCGATCTCGTCCATTTGCAGAAGAATGCTGGTCTCCAGATCGCTCATCTCCTGCTTCGCGCCTGCGATCTGCTTCTGCATCGCCTTGTATTCGTCGTTGGACCGAACGTTCATGAGCTGTTCCTTGTATTTCTCGATCTTCCCCTCGAGGTCAGCCAGCTCACCCTCCCGGCTCCGGTGCAGCTTCTGCGCCTCGGCGACGTCGACTTCCGCTTTCTTGAGGTTGGCGCGCTCGGTCTCGATCTCCTTCTCGAGTGCCTCGACCTCTTTGGGGATCTCGTCGAGTCGCCTGCTCAGTGCGCGGATCTCGTCGTCCAGCTTCTGAAGCTCAATGAGTTTTCCCAGCTCGGCTGCCATGTTGCGCGTTGCTCCTACTTCTTCTGTTCCGTTGACCCCAGGCAGGTAAACCTGAAAGCGACAGGTTCCGTGACCGTAAACGAGCCCGAGCCTGAGCCCGAATGCGGCGGTATCAGCTGTGCCATCCCTGGCAAAGGGGAACGGGCACGGGCTGGGGCACGGGCTGGGGCACGCAAAGCATCAATTCCGTCGATACAAGCTGACAGGCCCCAAAAAAAAAGGTGCCCCGCTGGGGGCACCCGAACCTTCGCGAGAGCATCGCGCCTCGCGGGGGGCTGTTTTCTTCTCGTCTTTCTACTCACCACGTCGATTCGATTCTTGGTGGGCTCACTAGGACTTGAACCTAGGACCAGCCGGTTATGAGCCGGCCGCTCTAACCACTGAGCTATGAGCCCGAAGAACCTTCTGCTCACTATATGCGCGAGCCTTCCAGAAATGCCTTGAGCTTCCGACTGCGCGACGGGTGGCGGAGCTTGCGAAGCGCCTTCGTTTCGATCTGGCGAATCCGCTCTCGGGTCACCGCGAAGCTCTGGCCCACTTCCTCCAGCGTGTGCTCGCTCCCGTCGCCGACGCCGAAGCGCATCTTGATGACTTTTTCCTCCCGCGGCGTCAGCGTCTTGAGGACCGCCTCCGTCATTTCCTTGAGATTCGTGTTGATCACCTGCTCCGCCGGCGAGACGACACCGCGGTCCTCGATGAAATCGCCCAGATGCGAATCTTCCTCCTCGCCGATGGGTGTCTCGAGCGAGATCGGCTCCTGCGCGATCTTCAGCACCTTGCGCACCTTCGAGACGGGAATGTCCATGCGCTTGGCGATCTCTTCGGATGTGGGTTCGCGCCCGTACTCCTGAACCAGGCTCCGCGAGGTGCGAATCAGCTTGTTGATGGTCTCGATCATGTGCACCGGGATCCGGATGGTGCGTGCCTGGTCGGCGATGGCTCGAGTAATGGCCTGGCGGATCCACCATGTCGCATAGGTCGAGAACTTGTAGCCGCGGCGGTACTCGAACTTGTCCACCGCCTTCATGAGTCCGATGTTGCCTTCCTGGATGAGGTCGAGGAACTGCAGCCCACGGTTGGTGTACTTCTTGGCGATCGATACCACCAGACGAAGATTGGCCTCGACGAGCTCGGTCTTGGCCTGCTGCGCCCGCGCCTCACCCTCACGGATCTTGTAGAACGTATGCTTGAGCCCTTCCCCCGTCGCCTCGTACACCTCCTGAAGCGCCCTGAGCTCCGTCCGGATCTTACGAATCTCCGACCGAATGCGCGTGCGCTCTTCGTCTTTGGCTTTGCCGCGGCCTTTGACCGCCGCCAGCTTGGTCTCGAGCCGGGCGATGCGCCTGTCACCGGCCTGGAACCGCGTCAGGCCGCTCAGGAGACGCTCGCGCATCCGAGCCCGGAAGCTCTCGGTGAACCTGACGCCATCCACCAGCCGCGCCAGGCGAACGCGCAGCCTCGCCATCTTCCGCTTTCCCTTGACGTAGGCCCGGGAGCGCTTCTTCAGTTTGGAGAAGCGCTTCTCGTAGCTCCGGCACTCCTTGAGCGCCTTGTCGATGGCGTCGATGATTGCCACGGTCTTTCTGCGGTGCTTCTCCAGTTTCGCCTCGGTGAACTCCTCCTCGGTGACGATGACGAACTCTCGTATGTTGAGCTGCGCCTCCTTCACGGGACCGCGCATCTCGATGACGTCTTTGGTGATGACGATCGTCCGCGAGATCGCGCGACTGGTCATGTTCTTGCCCCGCTCGATCCGCTTGGCGATCTCGACCTCTCCCTCACGCGTCAACAGGGGAACCGTGCCCATCTCGCGCAGATACATGCGTACGGGATCGTTCGTTTTCTCCAGGGCACCGGGCGTGAGATCGAGATCGACGTCCCGTTTGGGCACGCTCGTCATGCCGGCCGCTTTGAGCTCTTTGTACTTCTCCTCGGACTCGACGATGTCGATTCCGGCATTGCCGAAAGCGTCGAAGAGCTCGTCGAGCTCTTCCGAGGAGCTGACCTCTGAAGGAAGGCCGTCGTTCACTTCGTCGTACAGGAGGTAGCCCTTCTCTTTGCCGAGAGCGATGAGGGATTTTACCTCGTCGTACTTCTCTTCGATGGCCTGGGGTCGAATGGTGGAGGACTCTTCCGTCATACTCTAGTCTCTTCTCTCTTCAAGGATTCGATCCGCCGAGCTAGAGCCAGCTTCTCGGCAAAGAGGTCGTCGTCTTGTGCACCTTCCGCCAGCTTGGCGTTCACGCGCGACATCTCTCGCTCCAAGCGCTCTTTGCGCAGGCAGTTCAGACAGTCACGGGGGTTCTGCTTTCCCCCCAGTGGTGAGGGCTCCGTGGCGATGCGGGTCAGGTAACCCCTGTCAGTGTCCGACGATAGTCGGCTCAGTACCCGCTCGGCCGAAAGCGCCTCGTTTCGGGCGATCTCCTGCATGACCCTGAGAATGGGCGCGGTCACGAGCCCGTCGAGATCGTCGGGCTCCAACTCATCCAGTATCGCCGCTTCTTTCGGGCTCGAAAGGACCCAGCGAATCAAGTCGCGCTCTGCGGCCTTGAGGACCGGTCTGGCTCGTTCGGGCAGCTCGAAGCGAGCCGCCCTGGCCGAAACCTGACTTCGCAGCTCGTCCAATACTGTGTCATCCGAGATTCCGGCCCGCTCGGCCAGACGTGCCACATAGGCAACCCGCTCCACTCGACTCGGGACCTTCGCCAGCACGGGCAAGATTTCGTTCACGAACGCGGCCTTGCCCCGCGGAGCCCCCACATCGTAGCGCTCCGCTGCGGTCCGGATCAAGAAGTCCACGAAAGGGCTCGCCTTGGAAACCCGTTCCAGATAGGCCTCGCGGCCATGGCTGCGGAGAAAGCTGTCCGGGTCCAGGCTCTCCGGCAGCTCGAGGACCCGGGCCTCGAACCCCTCCTCGAGGAGCAGATCGATGCTGCGTCGGGCGGCGCGCTGTCCGGCCTCGTCGGAATCGAAGTTCAGAATCACTCGGTCGGTGTAGCGCCGAATCAGCCGGACTTGGCTCTCGGTGAGGCTCGTGCCGCAGCAGGCCACACAGTGGTCGACCCCTGCCTGGTAGGCCTGGATGCAGTCCATGTAGCCTTCCATCAGGATGACGACACCCTCCTTGCGGATCGCCTCCTTTGCCCGGTCGAACCCGTAGAGTACGGCGCTCTTGTTATAGACGGCGCTATCCGGGGAGTTGAGGTACTTGGGCTCACCTTCACCCAGGATCCGCCCTCCGAAGGCCACCACCTTGGCCGACTCGTTACGGATGGGAATCATGACGCGGTTCCGGAATCGGTCGTAGAAGCCCTGGCCGCTCTTCCGGGTCACCGCGAGGCCCGCCTTCGCGATCACCTCGGGGGCCGCCCCCCGCCGCGTCAGGTGCTCGAGCAGAGCGCTCCACTTGTCGGGGGCCAGTCCGAATCCGTGCGTCTGGACCGTTTCCTCACTGAAGCCGCGGGTTTTCAAATAGTCGAGCGCGGACCGGCCTTCCGGTTGGCTCGTCAGTCGGTGCTGGAAGAAACGGGCCGCCTCCTCGTTGAGCCGAATCAGCTGGGAGCGAGTCTCTGCCTCGCCACGGCCGGCGCGGGAACGGGCCGGCACCTGAAGACCGGCCTTTGCCGCCAGCTCCCGCACCGCCTCGGTGAACGAGAGCTTGTCGTACAGCATCAGGAATTTGAAAGCGTCTCCCCCCACGTCACAGCCGAAGCAGTGAAAGATCTGCCGCTCGGGGTTCACGTGAAACGACGGTGTCTTCTCCTTGTGGAAGGGACACAGTCCCTTGAAGCTCTTGCCGGTTGCCTTCAGAGGAACGTAATGCGACACCACCGAGACGATGTCGGTCGAAGCTCGAACCTGCTCGACGAACTCGGTGGGAATTCCGGCCATCAGTCTTTCAGCTCCACGAGCGTCGCACCGCCCCGGCTGGCGCTCTCCTGGCGGGCCACGTGCGGATGCGTTTCGAGAAAGCTCTGGATCGCTCTCCTCAGCCGACCGGTACCGTGACCATGGATCAGGCGAACCTGCTGGTGGTCACTGAGAAACGCGTCGTCCAGGAACTTGTCCGTCTGAACAAGCGCTTCATCAACGGTACAACCGATGACATTGAGCTCGGTCGGGGACGACCTGGTCTCGACCGAGGTCGCCACCGGCACGTGCCGGGCGACGTCTGGCACCGGCGCGCTCAGGGTCAGGGCCGATGCCGGTACGCGAACTCTCTTGGCTCCCACCTGAACTTCAGCCTCGTCCTCTCCGACCATCCGCAACACTTCGCCTGGCAGGCCGAACGGTGTGAGGACCTGCTGGCCTGGTCGAATGGCGACCGCCGACGTTACCACGGGTGGCGCCGTCGTCTCCGCGTCGAGCTCTTCGAGGCGCGCGCTCAGTGCTGCCATCCGCTCCCGCGCTTCCCCCTGTTCGGCTCGTTCCGCTGAGTCGTTCGCGCGGGCCCGAGCGCGGGCCTCCGAAACAATCGCGGAGAGCTCCGCGCGTGCTTCGGTGAGCTCCTTCTCGAGGGAGGTTCGGAACGCCCGAACTTCTTCCACTCGTTGCCGCTCGGCCTGCTCGAGCTCGGCGTCGGCTCGCGCACGTGAGGCAACCGCGGCCTGCTTCTGAACTTCGAGGTGGACCCGCTCCCGGGCAAGAGCGGCAGTGTCCGCTTCCAGGCGTTCGAGAAGCTCGCTCACGTGTCGCTCACGCTCGCTCTGGAGGGCGCGGGCCCTGTCGACGATGTTCTGCGGCAGTCCCAAGCCGCTCGGCCATTTCGAAAGCCATGCTGCGGCCGGTCGCCCCTTGTGTTAGACGATAGGTCGGCGCGTACGTTTGCGGATGGAACTCGAACGAGGCGGTTCCGACGCCATCGGTCATGCTCGCCCAGGTCTTCAACATCCCGTGATGAGTGGAGGCGACGACTAGCGCCCCCCGTGACAGGAAGTGCTCCAGAAGCGCGGTCCCCAGCGGGCCGCCTTCGGCCGGGTCGGTGCCCGTTCCCAGCTCGTCGAGAATGACGAGAGCGGGCAGTCTCAGGCCACGCTCCATCCGGACCACGTTCTGAAGATGCGCTGAAAAAGTCGAGAGGCTCGCGCCGATGGACTGCTCGTCGCCGATATCGGCGAAAATCTCCTTGAAGACCGGAAAAACGCTTTCGGAATCCGCCGGAAGATGCAGGCCCAGCTGCGTCATCAAGGCCAGAAGTCCGGCGGTCTTGAGAGCGACCGTCTTTCCTCCGGTATTGGGGCCCGTGAAGACCAGCCCGGGTCGGTCGCGGGTCAGCTCGAAGCTCACCGCCACTGGGTCGTGTCGGGGCGGAGGGAGCCCCGCCCGCTCCGCGATTCCCCGCAGGAGCAGGGGATGAAAGGCTCGCTTCAGCTTGAGCTCGGGTGGCTGCTCGCCCGACTCCAGAATTCGGGGTGCCGCCCCATCGTAGGCGTCGGCGAGCCGGGTCTTGGCCTGGACGAGGTCGAGGTGGACCAGAATCTCGCTGGCTTGCCCGAGCTCCGCCCGACTTGCGCGCACGTGGGACGTGAGCTCGAGCAGGATCCGAAGGATCTCCTCTTGTTCACGCGCTTCGAGCGCGGAGATGTCGTTGTTGATCTCCACCGTCGCGAGCGGCTCGACGAACACCGTGGCGCCGCTCGAGGATGCGCCATGGACAACGCCCGGCAGCTGGGCCCGGCATTCCGCCCGCACCGGCAGGACGGGCCGCCCGTCCCGAACCGTGACCAGTGGTTCCTGCAGGATCCTGGCGGACTCCCTGCGATGGAGACAGGCATCGAGTGTGTCCTGGAGCCGCTTCCTTAGCCGCCGCAGCTGTGAACGCAGCTTCGAGAGCTCCGGGCTCGCGTCGTCCCTCACGTCTCCGATGTCGCGATCGATGACTCCCTCGATGGCCTTGCGGAGATTCTTCAAATCGGGGAGACCCTGGGCCAATCCGGTCAGCCGCGGCAAATCTTCCCAGTCCGAAGGCCGGAGTGCTTGCCGCACCTGTTCCGCCAGCTTCACGAACGACCAGACGTCGAGAAGCTGCGGGATGGTCAGACTCGTTCCGTCGATCGAGACGACCTGGAGCACCTGGGTGAGCTCTGGCATGGGCGCCAGCGAGACGTCGCCCTCGCGGAGGAACAGCTCTCGCGCTTCCGAAGTCTCAGCGAGCGCTTCGAGAACCCTCGACGCGCGCAACAAAACCCGGAGCCGTCTCGCCGAATCACGACCCGAGGACGTCTCGGCGAAGGTCGAGAGAGCCTCTCGTACCTTGTCGAAATCCAGGGTGGCCAGGGCGCGGCTGTTCATGGAGCTGGTGGCGCTACTGGCGCGGCTGCCTGCTGGAAAATCACCGTTTCCATTGCCATTCGGGCACTGGGAGCGGTCCAGAGACTTTTAACCCCTTCTCGAAACGCACCGAAAACGCCTGCAACTCACTAGAATCTGGCCTGGGAATCGCCTACCGGCCCAATCTAGCATTATAGCTGGAACGGGCGAGGATCATCAACGGGACAGCTTCTAGCATCCAGCCACCACGTGGCGCCCCGAGCCCGAGCCCCTGCCCGAAGGTCGTGCCTAGAGCATTGAGCCGGATAAGGCGTTGCGGAACGAATCCATTATCGGGAGCAGCTCTCCCCTGTTAGAAGCTGTTTCGGGCTCGGGCTGGGGCAGGGGAACTGGCGGTGCAGTTACTGGATGCCGGATGCTGATCAATCCTTCCCGCGTCGGCAGATCAGCCCCGCCAGGTACCCCGCCCCGAAACCGTTGTCGATGTTGACCACGGAGACCCCTGGCGAGCAGCCGTTCAGCATCGCCAGAAGCGCGGCGAGCCCCCCGAAGCTGGCTCCGTAACCGACGCTCGTGGGTACGGCAATGACCGGAACCGAGGCCAACCCCGAGACAACGCTCGGAAGCGCGCCCTCCATACCTGCGACGACCACGAGGACGTCGGCCTCTTCCCACCGATCGTGATGGCCCAAGAGCCGGTGGAGGCCGGCCACCCCGACGTCGAACACCCGCTCGACCTCTGCTCCCACGAGCTCGGCGGTCACCGCCGCCTCCTCCGCTACCGGCAAGTCGGACGTCCCCCCGGAAAGCACAGCCACCCGACCCGACGGCGTCGGGGGCGATCCCTTCGACAGCACGATCAGACGCGCCGTCGCATTCCACCGGGCGTCCGGGTGTGCGGCCCGGACGGCTTCATAGGACTCCTCACTGGTCCTGGTGACCAGCACGGTCTGAGCTCGGGCCGCCAGCGCTCCCGCGATCTCGGTCACCTGGGCGGGCGTCTTTCCCGGGCCGTAGATAACTTCCGGAAAGCCCCTCCGTAGGGTCCGATGATGGTCGACCTTCGTGTGCCCCAGGTCCTCGAAGGGGAGGTGGCGGAGCTTCGCCTCGGTCTCCTCGACGCTCGACTCGCCTCTCGCCAGAGCGGCCAGAAGCGCCCGAAGCTGCTCATCCATGAGCGCCTGCCTCGGTCGGGGCAGCTGAACGCCGCAGGCCAACTCTCGACTTGAGCGCGCTCGCGCCCAACAGTATGTAGAACGGCACGTACTCGAGCAGCTTGAACACGAGTTGCTCCTCCCACACCTGGCCGCTCTCGAAGAGGTAGGCGCCGTGGTAGGACAGCGCGACCGTTACGGTGAGAAGCATCCAGGCGGGATTCGGATACAAGCACAGGTACGGCACGATCCACACAAGATACCAGGGGTGCACGGTCGTCGTCAGGAGAAGAATCGCACCCAGGGTCAGATAGCTGCCTTCGAGCGGCGGAACCCGCCGCACGACGAGCACCACCACCAGGACCATCAGAGCGCCGGCGACGATGAACTTGGGGGTTTCGAGCGAGCCGGTCAACTCCGAGAGGACGTGAAACAGGCTGTCGTTCCACCGCCACCGTCGAGCGTAGTTGTCGATGCCGACGAATGCGGCTCTGCCCGCCGCGACGTACGGCCACGTGAGGGCTGCGGTGAGAAGCGGAAGGAGCAGCCAGGCTCGAGGTCGTACCCATGGGAAGAAAAGCGGGCTCAAAGCGAAGCCGACCAGCTTGGCCAGTCCGGAGAGAGTCACGAGCGAAATTGACAGCCCCGGTCGTTGTTGTATGATCGCGAGGTTGGCCGCCAGCAGGCACACGATGACCAGGATGTCGTTGTGTCCGCTCCCAGAAATCTCGACGATCACCAATGGGCTCCACGCGTATATCAGAGCTCGCATGGGGTTGTGGCCCACCGCTTCCAGCAGCCGGATCAAAAGGAACAAGAGCGCCAGATCGAAAACGACGAACGCGAGTCTCATCGCGAGCAGACTCTCGGAGACGGCGACGACCGCCAGGAACACGATTTCCATCAAGGGCGGGTAGATGGTCGAGATGTCTTTGTTGTTGATGCTCTCGTATCCGGGGTCCCGAAGCTGCGAAAGCTCCCGGGCGGCAGGCGGATAAAGATAAGGATTGATGCCCGCCTTCTGGACCCGTCCGTCCCATACGTAGCGGAAGATGTCGTCGGAGAGGACAGGCTCGGTCGTGAGAAAGCTCACGCGCATCGCGATGGCGAAGCCCACCATGACCCACAAGGAGCCTCGTCGGGCGGGCCGTTTCACGCCGAAGTAGCTGGCGACTACGTAGACGATGCCCATCGCGAAGTAGGTCAGGAGATAGACCAGGAAACCGTCGTTGATGTCGACAACTCGTGACGCGACGATAGAAAGCCCTAGCAGCAGGCAACCGAGGGGAACGAGCCACAGCAAGTCCCTTCGTGGAGAGGTCGCGTCGAGCGAAAGATCTGTGGAGCTGTTCATTTGGGGTTTCCGGACCCCACGTCTACGATAACGATCATGGGTTTTTTCGAGTCGTCGCTGCTCACGGTCTATTTTGCCGTGCTCCTGGTACTGGCAGTCTTCGGCTCCCACCGGTACCGGATGGTGTACCTGTACTTTCGCAACCGGAATCGCCGGCCGAAGGATCCGCGGAAGCTCGAGCAGCTCCCTCGGGTCACCGTTCAGTTGCCAATTTACAACGAAATGTACGTCGTGGAGCGGCTCATCGACGCTGTCTGTCGGCTCGATTACCCGCGGCAGCTTCTCGAGATTCAGGTTCTGGATGACTCCACCGATGAGACGACGGCAGTGGCACGAAGTCGAGTGGCGCGGCAGCGATCGAAGGGAATCGATATCCACCATATTCACCGCAAGGATCGCACCGGCTTCAAGGCGGGAGCGCTTGCAGCGGGACTCGAGCTGGCCCGTGGCGAGCTGGTGGCGATCTTCGATGCTGATTTCGTGCCGGGGGCTGATTTTCTGAGACGGACGGTCCACTATTTCTCGGATCCGGAAGTCGGCATGGTGCAGGCGCGCTGGGGGCACATCAACCGGGACTACTCACTGCTTACCCGCGTGCAGAGCGTACTCCTCGACGCCCATTTCGTGCTCGAGCACGGAGGGCGACACCGCGCGGGGTGCTTCTTCAACTTCAACGGAACAGCCGGTGTGTGGCGACGGACCACGATTGAAGAAGCGGGTGGTTGGCAGCACGATACTTTGACCGAAGACATGGACCTGTCATATCGCGCTCAGCTGAAGGGCTGGCGCTTCCACTTTCTGCCCGACGTGGTGGCCCCCGCCGAGTTGCCTGTGGCGATGAACGCCTTCAAGACCCAGCAGCACCGCTGGACGAAGGGCTCGATCCAGACGGCTCGAAAACTCTTGCCTCGCATCCTCGCATCGCCGTTGCCATTTGGCGTTCGGGTGGAGGCTCTTTTTCATCTCACCGCCAATCTCGCGTATCCGCTGATGGTCGTTCTTTCGCTGCTCATGTTCCCGAGCATGCTGGTCCGTTTCAACATGGGCGCGAGCGAGATGTTGCTCATCGATTTGCCGTTTTTCCTCGCGGCGACCGCGTCGGTGACGAGCTTCTACGTCGTCTCCCAGATGGAGGTCTACCCCGACTGGAAACGTCGACTGAAGGTGCTGCCCATGCTGATGGCTTTGGGCATCGGTATGTGTCTCAACAACGGGCGTGCGGCGATCGAGGCCTTGACCGGTCGTGAGACGGGTTTCGTGCGGACCCCGAAATACCGGATCGAATCGGGCGAGGATTCCTGGGGGTCCAAGAAGTACCGGGGAAAGACGAGCCTGCTGCCGCTCATCGAGATGGTTCTGGGCCTCTACTTCACGCTGGCGGTCGCCTACGCCGCGTATCATCAGATCTGGGGAACGCTTCCCTTTCTGGTCCTGTTCCAGGTCGGATTTCTCTACACCGGCTTTCTCTCGCTCGGCGAGAGCATTCCTCGCCGCACGTCGTCGGTCCGTTCTCCTCTCGCACTGGTCAGCATCCAGCATCCACCAATCAGCATCCAGCATCCGGTTGAATGAAACTAGGCATCCTCGTGTTCCTCTCCCCCATCCGCCTCTGCCAAAGGCTACGTAGCTGGTAGCTGGTAGCTGGTAGCTGATAGACTGTCACGCTTGGATAAATGAAGCGTGACCTTGTTTTCTTCATCTCTGGCGTCGTTTTCGGCGCCATCGTGGGGTTTTTTCTGTTTCGAGCGACCGGGGAGCCGACCGGCGTCCCTTCCCAGCCGCCTGCCTCTCAGGAGGGGCTCGGCGTCACCGGAGCGGAGGCGACGCAGCCACCGCTGGACACGGCCCTCGCCCGGCAGCTGGAGGAGGAGGCTGAGACGAACCCGAACGACGCGGAAGTGAGGGGTCGCCTGGGCAAGCTCCATATGGATTCCGGTCGGTACAGTGAAGCGGTCGCGTGGCTCGAAAGCTCGGTGGCGTTGATGCCAGCCGATCTGCACGTCCGCAACCATCTCGCGCTCTCGCTTCTGAACATGGGCCGGACCGACGAGGCGGTTGCCCAATACGAAGAGGCTCTCCGAATCGACCCCGCCCATCCCCAGAGCCTGCTCGGCCTCGGGCGCGTGAAGCTCTACGTCCAGCAGGACATTCGAGGTGGGCTCGCGCTGTGGGAGAGGCTGATTCGAGAGGCACCTGCCTCCGACGAGGCGAGAAGCATTCGCGACGAGCTCGAGGCCCTGAGGTCGGCGCATTCCGGGTGATGGAATGGGTGTGGTTCGCTTTCTGCAATTCCTCGTGCTCGCGGTTCTCGTCCAGTTCGCCTGGCGCGCCGCGCGGCGCTGGCTCGAGGGCGGCGAAGCGGAGCGTTTGCCGCGGAACGAGCCCCGGGGTGGAACGACCATCTATGGCGGGGTCATGGTGAAAGACCCGGTTTGCGGCCTGCACGTCCCCGAAGACCGCGCCGTCGTCGCCGAGCACGATGGCCAGCGGTATCATTTCTGCTCCGAGAAGTGTCGCAACGCCTTCAAACGAGCGAGCTGATTCATGCCGCCAACGAGCTACAAGGAAGACATCTGTGAAGTGGGTCGTCGTCTGTATCAGCACGGCTACATCGCAGCCATGGAGGGCAACATCAGCATCCGCCTCTCGGAGAACGAGGTTGCCGGAACGCCGGCCGGGGTCTGCAAGGGGTATCTGACGCCGGCCATGATCGTCACGTGCGACATGGATGGGAACAAGCTTTCGGGAACCGAGCGGGTCTCGACGGAGATTCAGATGCACCTGACCGTCTATCGGGCTCGGTCCGACGTGAAGGCGGTCGTACACGGCCATCCGCCGAAGTGTACCGGCTTCGCCGTAGCCGGGGTCCCTCTGAATCGAGCCATTCTGGCTGAAGTCGTCGTAACGCTCGGCTGTGTCCCACTGGCGGAGTACGGTACGCCGTCGACGAAAGAGCTCGCCGACTCGGTGGACCGGCTCATCCGGACGTCGGACGGCCTGCTCCTATCCAATCACGGGGCGCTCACGGTGGGAAAAGAGGTCTACGAGGCCTACTTCAAGATGGAAGTCATCGAGCACTTTGCCGAGATCTCCCTGATCTCGCGACTCCTTGGTGGCGAGCGCCTGCTTCCGAAGCGCGAAGTCTCGCGGCTGCTCGACCTTCGCCAGAAAGTCTACGGCCTCTCCGGTCCTCCGGGCGGAGAGGCCTGCCCGATTCCTGCGGAGTCGGCCGACGGCTCGGAGCTCGTTCAGCTCACACGCGCCGAGCTGGTCCAGCTCATATCGGACGCCGTCCGCGAGGTCGGTGGCGAACATGAACGTGTTTCTTGAACAAGATCTTTCACGCACAAACATAGGGAGGATTCATGGCGGACTCCGTTGGTGAAGCACTAGGAATGATCGAGACCAAAGGACTGGTGGCGATGATCGAAGCATGCGATGCGATGGTCAAAGCTGCGAAAGTCACGCTGATCGGATACGAGAAGATCGGTGCCGGATTCGTCACCGCCATGGTTCGCGGCGACGTCGCCGCCTGTAAAGCGGCGACCGACGCCGGCGCCGCCGCGGCGCGTCGTGTCGGCGAGCTGATCTCGGTGCACGTCATCCCGCGGCCTCACGGGAGCCTCGAAGACCGTTTACCGATTGGCAAGTCGAACTCCAAGTAGAAGCGACCGCAACCGATGATTCTGGCGAGGGTGGCCGGCAATGTCGTGGCAACCCACAAGGACGAGCGCCTGGAAGGCTTCAAGCTTCTCGTCGTCCAACCGGTGGAGCCCGACGGTTCGGCAAAAGGCGGCTACTTCGTGGCCGTGGACACCGTGGATGCAGGCGTCGGGGAGTTGGTGCTCGTCGTCCAGGGGAGCTCGGCACGCATGGCTTCGGGCTGTGCCGACAAGCCGGTCGATGCAGCCATCGCCGGGATCATCGACGACGTCGACATCTCGTCGTCCGGGGGCGGGTGAGATGCGCCTCGCCCGAGTCGAAGGCAACGTCGTCGCCACGATCAAGGACCCGGGTCTCGACGCTCAGAAGCTGCTCGTCATCCAGCCGCAAGGCGCTGCGGGACAGGACGTCGGCTCGCCGCTCATCGCGGTGGACGCGGTCGGCGTGGGCGCCGGGGAGCGCGTGTTCTACGTGCGCGGCAGGGAAGCGTCTTTTCCCTTCCTGCCGGACAAGGTTCCGACGGACGCCTGCATCGTCGGTCGGGTCGACGAAATCCACGTACCGCGCAAGAAGAGCGCACGCGCCCGGAAGACCAGATGATCATCGGCGAAGTCACCGGGACGGTCGTTGCGAGCGTCAAGCACTACAAGCTCGAGGCCCGAAAGCTCCTGCTGGTGACGCCGCTCGCGCTCGATGGCAGTCACCAGGGGCAGGTCATTCTTGCCGTCGATACCGTGGACGCCGGGGAAGGTGACCGGGTCCTGGTGGTTCAGGAAGGTCGCTCGGCCTCGATGGCCTCGGGACGCAAGGAAAGCCCGCTCGATGCGGCCGTGGTGGGCGTGGTCGATCGTGTGGAGCTCGGCGAGTGACGGTCTCACCAGAGCTCGTTCGGCGACTCGTGCGAAACGAGCTCGAGCGGCGGTTGGCGAAAACCCGACACGCGGCCCTGCTCGACATCATCGAAGGGCCCGAGTGCACCGACGACCTCGATTTTCCGATTCGGAAGCCCTGCCTCATCGAGCCCGATCGCCCCTGCTACAATAGCGGCTACTGCAAGAAGCTGGGATACTGACGCGCCGCGTGCGCGCCAGTGTGCGAACGAGCCTAGTGTCCCGTCTCGGAAGTGAGGTTAGCATCGAGAGGGTCGAGGCGCCCGGATCGCAGGGCGCGGCGAGGGCGAAATATCGCGGTATTCAACCGAGGCGCAACGCAGCGAGGCGGGATGCATCGGCGCTCGAATGCAACCTGACTTCCGGGACGGGGCACTAGGTGCCGGGGAGGTGCCGAGGCAAACAAAGATGACGCCGCCCTCCCCCCGTACCATTCTTCACGTCGACATGGACGCGTTCTATACGTCCGTCGAGCAGCGAGACCGTCCCGCCTATCGTGGCAAGCCGGTCATCGTGGGCGCCGATCCGAAGGGAGGCAGCGGCCGCGGGGTGGTCGCCGCCGCCTCCTACGAGGCGCGCAGCTTCGGTGTTCACTCCGCCATGCCCATCGGCAGGGCTTATCGGCTCTGTCCCGACGGCATTTACCTTCACGGCGACATGAAGAAGTACGGCCAGGAGTCCAGGCGCATCATGTCGATCCTGCGCAGCTACACGGATCTGGTCGAGCCCATTTCCATCGACGAGGCCTTCCTGGACGTGACGAAGATCTGCCGCATCGAAAAGGGCCGCGAGCTGGCCGCCGAGATCATGGACAAAATCTGGAGAGATGAAACGCTCCGCGCCTCGATCGGCGTCGCCCCGAACAAGTTCCTCGCCAAGGTGGCCTCGGATCTGGAGAAGCCGAACGGTCTCGTCGTGGTACTCCCGGGAGAGGAGGAAAGCTTCCTCGCCGAGCTTCCCATCGAGCGCCTGTGGGGCGTCGGACCGAAAACGGCGGAGCGGCTTCACGAGAGAGGCTTTCGCAAGATCGCCGATCTCCGGAGATTGACCGCCGCCGAGCTCGAGCTGGGGAAACTCGGTGAGCATCTCGCGAAGCTGTCCCGCGGGATCGACAACCGGGAGGTCGTGCCGCACCACGATCCGAAGTCGATTGGCCACGAGCGCACGTTCATGGAGGACACCGCGGACAAGGAAGTCATCCGGCAGACGCTTCTCAAGCTCTCGGATGCGGTGGCGGTGCGTCTTCGCAAGCGTGAGCTCGTGGGGCAGACCCTTACGCTCAAGTTTCGCGATGAGCGCTTCGTCACCGAGACACGCTCGCAGACGCTCCCCCATCCGGTCGACGACGGCCGGGAAATCTTCCAGTGGGTTCTGGCGTTGTTGAAGCGCATCGAGGCAGGGGAGCGCAAAGTGCGCCTTCTCGGCGTGAGCGTGTCCCGGCTCGAGCCCCGTGACTCGGCCGAAACTCAGCTCAGCCTCTTCGGTCGCGGCGGGGCGAACGACAAGCTCGACAAGCTCGACCTGCTCAATAGGGCCGTGGACCGCGTCGGAGAGCGGTTCGGCGATCGAGCGCTCACCCGCGCTTCCCTCATGAACTCCAGCGCTCCTGACCCGGCGGCGCCGGGCAGGGAGGAAATCGAGGACACCGGCAATTCCTGAGGCCGGTCCGTCTACTCAAGGGGAAGGAGAACGTTAAAGCACTAACCTTTGCAGGCGCCCGGAAGGTTCGAATAGACTTCGGCGATGTTCCCGCTCTGGGACGAGAACCCTACCGAGCTCACACCGTTCGTGACTTTCGTCATCATCGCCTTGAACGTGCTCGTGTGGCTGGGCGTTCAGAGTGGGGGTGCCGGCACCGGGTTCCTGGCCTCCCTGTGCACCTTTGGTGCGATTCCCGCGGACGTTACCGGCGCGATCGAAGGCGGTGACATCATCTCCCTGGGTCCGGACGCCGAGTGCCGGGTGGCCGGGTACGGCTGGGTGACGATCCTCACGTCGATGTTCATGCACGGGGGTTGGATGCATCTCATCGGGAACATGTGGTTCCTGTGGGTGTTCGGCAACAACATCGAAGATTCGATGGGGCACGGTCGCTTCATCGCCTTCTATCTGTTGACTGGCGTCGTCGCCTCGGTGGCCCATATTCTGACCGACGCGGCGAGCATCGTGCCGACGGTTGGCGCATCCGGCGCGATCAGCGGTGTGATGGGTGCCTATCTGCTTCTGTACCCCAAAGTGCGCGTACAGACCCTCTTCATACTCTTCTACTTCATCCGGGTCATTTCGCTCCCCGCGTGGGTGCTCCTGGTGCAATGGATGGTCATCCAGGTCATCTCCGGTGTGGCGAGCTTCGGCGCCGAAGGCGGAGGCGTTGCCTTCTGGGCACACATCGGTGGTTTCGTGGCCGGCCTCGCTCTCATCAAGCTGTTCGAGCGCCCGCAGCTCGTCGGCGCGAAAAACCGCCACGTGAAGCTGAGGCCGGAAGAGCTCCGCCGCCTGCGCTGGTAGAACCGCGTTTTTACCGCAAAGGCGCAAAAAGAATCCAAGGGCGCCCGCCCCCTCGGGTCGGAAGCTCACCGAATCCGTGGAAGGGCTTTTTGGGGAACTCAACGCAGAGGCGCAGACGCGCAGAGAAAGACACCGCTGTCAATCGAATCCGCGGAAGGCCGGATTCGGGAGAAAACAAAACGCAAAGGCGCGAAGGCGCAAAGCGCGCTCCCTCTCCCTTGGAGAGGGTGGGGTGATGGTGATTCGCCTGTCCCCCTCACCCGCCCGCCGAGGCTCTAACGAAGGCGGGCGACCTCTCCCCCGGCGGGGGAGAGGCAAGCTTCTTTTTCGAACTCCTCTGTGTGGGTCTCTGTACTACTAACAGTGAAATTCTTTGATTGTTGCGAAGAAAATCGCGGGCGTCGTCCCGAAGTTGTTGCGAGGTCGGGGATTATTGAGACACGCACGGCGTTCGGAGGTGACGCCCCGTTTAGCGACACTTCGCGGATTCGACCCCTTCGCGGTCCTGTTGCCGGCTTTGCGCCTTTGCGCCTTTGCGTTGAGATTCCCGTAGCAGACCTTCTGCGGATTCGGGCCCGGGTTTCTACGGTTTGGAAGCTGATTCGAGAGTGAGGAGCTCTTCGATCTCCGACCAGGTCTGAGCGGTGAGTCTCAGCGCGATGTCGTCGCCGCTTCTCTGGCAGTACACGGAGTCCCCGTCCGGTTTGCCGATGAGGAGGCGCTCTTCGTGCTGCTCTTCGTTCGACACCGAATGGACGGTGATCGTGAAGGCAGGATTCGCAAGACCGTAGATGTCGGAAGACGCCGTGTCGACTTCGACGATCTCTTCGGCGCTCGTTCCGTTGAGCTTGTACAGCAGATCCTCGACCGTTTTCCGCTCGACCTCCGCCTCTTCGGGCGACGACTGGCGCCAGTTCCTGTCAGCGTCGTCTGGCTCGAGAACCCTCTCGAGAACGCGCGCCTGGTGGCCCGATGCTTCGAGGAGGAGGCCCGTTGCTTGAAACGTGGAGAAATGGAAGAGCTTTTTCGAGACGAGCTCCGCCGGCTCCGTCTTCAGTTCTTCGACGAGATCACTCGCCAGGAGGAACACCTGGGGTCGTTCGGCCGTCTTCGCGTAATAGTCGCTTTTTTCTACCGCCTCTCCTACGAGGAGCGTTGCACTCGAGCCCGCCTCTGGCTCGAGAGACAGCCGGTAACGGGGTGCGTCGAGGCCATACGGCGACAGGTCGTCCGCCGATTCCGCGACGAGCTCTTCCCACTCCGCCTCCCGAAATCGAGACGACAGGCTCGAGGCGCGGTAGGTTTCGACGATCGCACGGAACGGCTTCGCAAGACGCCAGACGCCGTCCGATCGATCCAGAACGTAGGCGGTTTCCGGCGTATCGACCGAGATCGTGCGCGTCTGCGGATCCTCCAGACGGAACACCGCCTTGTCGCGAAGCTCCCAGGCAGACTTGTCGAAGTTGTCCGACAGGTACGAAGAGACCACGAGGACGTCGTCGTCTCCCATGCGTTTCGCGTAACGGTTGAATCCGGTCGGGGTCTCGGCCCCGAAGGCGAGACCATGCTCCTCACCGTCGTCCGTCGCGAATCTCACTTCCACGAACGGCTCGTCGAGACCGTAGTCCTTCAGGTCGACCTGACTCGTCCGGGCTACGACCCGCTCGCTCTCGATGCTGGCGAGGTCCGAGAGCAGCTCGGCGACATTCCGGTCGTCCGCCAGGGCGGCAACCGGCTCCAGCAGGTACCAGACCGAAGTCTCTTCTTCGTCGTCCGCCGGCGTCGCCTCCTTCTCGAGCGTAATGAGTCGTTCGACCGCATCGGCCTCACCGCCTTCTGCGACGTTTCGACGGATCTCGACGCGCCGGATGGCCTCCTCCTCGACCTCGAAGATGGCAACACCGGCGCTCGGCTCGTCGTGCTCGAACAAGCAGATGTAAGTGACGAGGCCCGCGAGGACCAGTGCGGCGACGAGGGTGGACCTGTTCATCGGCGGCCCCACCACACGGAGAACCCGAAGATCAGGACCACGACCGGCGGAATGAGAACCGACAGGAAGAACACGTTGGTCTCTTGCTGGCGGTTCAACGTGACGCGTCGATCCTCGGCGCGGCGAGGGCGTATCGCGATCAGGTTCTCATCCTGGGTGACCCAGTTCACCATGTTGATGAACAGGTCGCTGTTCCGGTTGGGAGACATCACCGGGTTGTTGGTGATGAAGTCCGAGTCGCCGACGACGACCGTCCGCCCCTCGATGGTCGGATTTTCTTCGTCTCCCTCATCGCTCGCGGCGCCGACGTTGTCGTTCCCGGAATCGGTCTCGCCCGCGGGATCGGTCTCCACGTCGATCGTCAGAGCCACGCCCAGATCGAGAGGGCCCTTCTGGTCCGTGTCGTCGAAGGTCACCTTCCCGCTGGCCAGCTCGTCGAAGTTCGTCTCGCTCCAGCTCGCAGGCGAGCTCTTGAGCAGCATGGTGGTGGCGATGTTCGGGGGCCGGCCTTCGGCCACGGTGAGGCTGCGGACGAGCGGGAACATACTCAGTGCGTTGCCGAAACCTTCCGTAATGACGTGCTCCCCGTAGTCGATCACCAGCGGCACGACCGGCCCGTAGCCCAGAAGCTGGCCCACCGGGGAGTCGTCGACCACGAAGTCAACGGTGAGGGAAATGCCGATCTCCACCATGAGGGCCTCGAGGTCGGGAACCGACGCCTGTCCGCTGGGATCCAGGAGAAAGATCGCGCTGCCGCCGCCGAGCACGTAGTCCCTCAGTGCATCGATCTCGGGCTCGAGGAAATCCACTCGAGGCCCGGCAACGATAACCGCCGATGCATCGTCGGGAACGGTGATTCGGCCTTCGACGAGCGATTGGAGCAGCACGAGAGGCTCGATGTCGTAGCGGGAGTCCTCGAGCCGTTTCTTGACTTCGGAAAGACCGGCACCTTCGCTGTCGTCGAGCTCCTTTTCCTGGTGACCGACGGTGAAGTAGATCTTCTTGGTGCCCTCACCGAGGAGGCGAATGAGGCTGTTGGTGATGTTCTGCTCCGTGATGTCCGAGACGCGCTCCCGACGCTCGCCGAAATCGATCATTAGCGTCCCCATCGGTATTCGCGCCTCGGCCTCGGTCTGGAAAGCGAGAGCGCGCGCGGGGCTCGCCTCGGGGTCGATGAGCTCGTAGCTCACCCGCTCGGAGCCGTCACGGTAGAGCCGGATGAGGTCGACCGCGCCGGCAGCTTGTGTCGGATCGTCGAACAGGACGAGCTCGACGTCGCTATCCAGGTCTCCGAGGATCTTGATAGTCTGCTCTGACAGCGAGTACTGCCTTGTGGCGGTGAAATCCCACCGCTTCTCGTGTCCGAAGGAGATCCAGTTGATGGCGACGATGATGCCGACGACGATGATGGAGAGGAGCGATGCATTGGCGCCGTATCGGGCGCTGCGTCGCCCCGCGAACACCATGATGCGCCGCCAGTGGTTGACGGCATAGAAGAGGGAGAGGACCAGACCAGCGACGAGAAAGCCCACCCAGGTGCGCTCGCGTCCGGGCTGGAAGAGCCGAAGTGCGAGCCCGGCGAGCACTAGTCCCAGTCCGAGAGAGCCGACGTAGGGAACGAGCCGCCTCATCGTCATCCCCTCCAACGGTAGGACTCGATCGATTGCCGGCACAGGAAGAGGCCAATCGCCGTGAACGACAGGTAGTAGACGATGTCCCGAGAGTCGATCACTCCCTTGGTGAACTCCGCCATGTGCTTGGTCACCGAGAGATAGGAGACGAGCCCACCCCAGGAGCCCAGCAGTGTCTCCGTGCCCTCCAGGAGCCAGAGAATCAGGAACGTGCCGAAAGTCGCCACGGCAGCCACGATCTGGTTCGTGGTCAGGCTGCTGTAGAGAAGACCAACCGCAATGAAAGCGCCACCGAGCAGCAACAGACCGAGGTATCCGACGAGTACCGGCTGCCACTCCGGCTCGCCGTAGAAAAAGAGGATACCCATGTGAACCAGTGTCAGGCCGAGCATCGTGGCGTAGAGCGTCAGCGCTCCGAAAAACTTCCCCAGAACCAGCTGCCAGTCGGTCACTGGCGAGGTGAGCAGCAGCTCGATGGAGCCCGAGCGGCGCTCTTCGGCGAACGAGCGCATGGTGATGATGGGCAACATGAAGAGCACCACGAAGCCCGACGTCTGGAGAACGTAGCGGATCAAGTCCTGGTTCACGTTCAGTGTTTGATCCCCGTAACCACCCATCCGCGTCATCTGCATTCCCATGTCCATGAAGAAACGGAGGTAGATGTAGAACGTGGCGCCGAAGATCAGCAGAAACATCGCGATTGTCACGTACGCGACGGGCGAGACGAAATAGGCTTCGACCTCGCGGCGGGTGATTGCCCAGATGTTGCGCATGAAACAGTTCTCTCCTTTTCGTTCCCCTGCCCGGTCGTCCTCAGTCGTTGCCTTCTTCGGCGTCCGCCAGCCCCTCTCCGCCTTCTTCTTCTTTCACTCGCTGAACAGAAGGTCCGGCCGCCTCACTCGGCTCCTCGGTCGTGAGCTCGAGGAAAATGTCTTCCAGGCTCATTCCAATCTGTCCCAACTCGATCAGGCCGAAGCCTCGTTCGACCACCGCGCGGGCCAGCTCGCGACGCGGATCATGACCTTCCGTCGCCTCCACCTTGTACGTGATCGCCTCCGCGTCGCGCCGCCCCACGTCGACGGCGCTCACGCCTTCGACCGCGCCGAGCGCCTCCCGAACGTTGGCCTCGTCACCTTCGACCGTGAGGCAAATGATGGAGCCGCCGGCCAGGCGTTTGGTGAGGCCCACGGGGGAATCCTCCGCAACGACCTGGCCACGGTTGATGATGACGACGCGATCGCAGGTCATCGAGACTTCGGGCAGGATGTGCGTCGACAGAATGATGGTGTGCTCGCCTGCGAGGCTCTTCACCAGATCGCGGGTCTCGTTGATCTGTTTGGGGTCGAGGCCCGCGGTCGGCTCGTCGAGTACGAGAACGTCGGGCTCGTGCACGAGTGCCTGGGCCAGTCCCACGCGTTGCCGGTAGCCTTTGGACAGCTTGCCAATGAGCTTGTCCCTCACGTCCCCGACCGCACAACGCTCGACGGCGGTGTCGATGCTCTCCCGGCGTCGATCGGCGGTGATGCCTTTGATGCGAGCCACGAAGTCCAGGTAGTCGACGACGGTCATTTCTGCATACAGTGGCGGCGTTTCGGGCAGGTATCCGATGCGTCGCTTGGCTTCCAGCGGTTGATCGAAGATGTCGTAGCCACCGACCACCGCGGTGCCTGCGGTGGGGGGGATGAAGCCCGTCAGAACACGCATCGTCGTGGTCTTGCCGGCACCGTTGGGACCGAGCAACCCGAGGACCTCTCCTTTTGCGACGGTGAAGCTGACGTCGCGCACCGCGGTGAACGGCCCGAACTCCTTCGTAACGTTCTTGACTTCAATCAAACCGAATCCCCCTGGTTATTCCGTGGAGTATAATCGGACGCCACGGAGTTGAGGAAGATGATTTGATGACTCGTCTGTTCACGGCGCTGTTCGTCGTTCCGTTGCTCGGGATGCTCACTCTCTCATGCGGTGGACAGGAGAGCGAGGAAGCCGTCCAGGCCCTCGAGGCAAGGGAGGTCGCTGCCTACTGGGCGGTCATCGGGCAGGACGCCGAGGAGAACCATCACATTCGCCCGGTGGTGCGATTTCGCGTCGTCAATGGCTGGGACAGGGACGTCGGCTACGTTCAAGCCATGGCCGTGTTTCGCCGCGAGAGCTTTCCCGACGAGAGCTGGGGAAGTGATTTTATCTACTCGATCTCCGAGGAAGCTCTCGTGCCGGGCGGCCAGTCCGGCATACTGACCTTTCGAAGCGACTCGAAGTACATCTCGAAAGACGCGCCGGAGCAGATGTTCGAGAACGAGCAATGGGAACAGGTCTTCGTGGAGGTTTTTCTGCGCGTCGGGCCCTCCACCTGGCAACCCCTCTTCAAAGAGGAGGTCCCTCGGCGTATCGGAGCGCCGGGTCTGGAGAAGTTCCTCGACCCGGATCCTCCCGTTGCGCCGGCCGGAGATGAAGCGCGGCGCTGATACAACTGCGGGCACGAAGGCTTGTGATGGTCTCGGGCCTGTGGTAGCGTCCGCCTTTCGAGACACCTTGAGAACGTTACTAACAGTGGATCGCGCGGAGCGCGGTGGTGTGTCGAAACGCATTGAGCGCAGGATCCGAGAGTACCCTAGATCGCGAGCCACACTGGTCAGGAGGAAAGCTCAGCCTTGACTGTCGGAGAAAAGATACGCGAAGTGAGGAAGAGCAAGCGCATTCGGCAAAAAGTCCTTGCCCGGATGGTGGGCATCTCCCCGGGAGCACTCACGAACTTCGAAAAGGGACGCCGCCGCATCTCGCTCGACTGGTTGCAGAAGATATCGGAGGCCCTGGACACCCCCATGGCCTATTTCCTGCCGGACGAAAGGGATAGCCCCCGGAGCCTGCCCGGCGACCCTCGCGAAAGACGGCTTCTTTCGGCGTGGCGTCAGCTGAGGCGGAACGATGTTCTCAGAACAGACTTCCTTCAGCTGATGGAGCACCTCGGGAAGGCACGCGGCATTCGCCGAGCCCGAAGAAAAGCATCCTGAGATGCACTAAGAGTCGATCCGGGCAGCCATCTCCTCGAAGCGCTTCAGGTATGTGGACAGCTTCGCAGTGATCTCTTCGCCGGGATCCAGGAAGGAGAGGCCCACGCCCACGCCGCCGCGATCCGGCGAGGTCTTGTTCCAGACCGTCTTGGCCCGTGTCTGGCACTCTCCGAATCCCCACGGCAATACGAAGGTGAGCTCGACGATCGTGTCCGTCGGTGGAGGGTCGCTCATCGACAAGAAAGCTCCTCCGACACTGAGGTTGGTCAAGTAGCCCTGGCGGTGCTCTCCATCCATACCGACCTGGACCCGAATGATGGTCGGGCCGATTCTGGGATGCTTCCGCAGGTCCTCGCTCGCGCGTTCGCTCATCAAACTGCCTCTTTCGTTTCTGCATGTTCCAAAAACCGCGTCTGGAAGTGGTCGAGCCTTCGCCGAAGGGAGTGGATCTCGAGGGCCATGCCAGCCTGTTTCAGGAACACAACGAGCCCAGTGAGATCCCCCAGAGGGCTTCCGCTGACACCGTTATCTCCGTAGAGAACCGCGGCCACGTCGCCACCGTTCAGGACGGGCAACAGAACGGCTTCCGGAGAGCGTGCCGGATCGATGGAACATCGAGCGTCTCGTCTCCACTACGCATTCTTCTCGCGCTCTTGCCATGAACGAGCTCTGCGAAGGCTGGTGTTTGATGGAGGTCGAACACGAACTTCTGCGCCAGCTCCATGCTTCCCTCTCGTGTTCCGGCGAGCCCGAACCCTGCCATACCACGGGCTCGATTCGCCTTGATGGAGAACAGGATCGCTCGTTCGAAGAAGCGAGACGCGACGTGCAGAATCGATGAGGAAAGATTCCCTGCCCCGTCCGCCCGCACGAGCTGCTCGGAGACCGACTGCAACATCTCGAGAACTCCTCGGGCGTCGATCTCGGAATCGGAAAGTGATTTCCGGTCCGACGCGCCGCCGCCGTGAGCGATTTCACTGACCCGTTCGCTGAGCGCTTGAGCAAAGCGTTTCAGATCCTCGCGATATTCCGCCGCGTCCAGCTTCGACAGCGCGGGTTTGAGCACCACGCCGCCGATGTCCCACTTTTTCGCGGCCGCTCGGTCGTCCTCGTCCAGGGTCTCGGCGGTCAGCAGAATCGGCAGTTGCCGGTGCCGCTTGCGGATCTCGCGTACCAGCTCGAGACCTCCACGAAAGTCCTCCCCGGAGGAGCTCGGCATGTGCAGGTCGACCACGAGGATCAGAGGTTGCCGGTCCCCCCCGAGCTCTGTAAGGGCATGAAGCGCCTCGGCGGGGCTAGCCGCAGTCGTCGTTGGAAACCCGAGGGTGTCCTTGCGGCAGCAGTGCGTGACTTAGGTGCTGTTGGGTTCGTAAGCTGAGCGGAGAGATTGCTCAAGGAGGCCATCGATGCGCTCAAAGAAGGCAGAACTCGAAGACGTTGTTGAAACAGTTCGAAGCATGGCGGGCGAAGCCACACGGACGGCTGATCCCGGAGGAGTTGTGGAAAGCGGCGCTGGGGTTGCTCGATCGGTATGCGCCGAGCACGATCTGCAGTCATCTCCGAGTCAATGCGGCGCGATTCAAACAGGTCCGAGAGAGTGGAGGGGCCGTTGTGGGCGAGAAGCGTTTCAAGGGGCACGGGCGAACGGGTGCTACGGGTCGGTCCCCGTGCACAGTACAGGATCGGAGCGCGGCGGAGCGGGTCACGGCGTTAGCTCCAAGTGGCAACGCGTTCGTCGCCACTCGTAGAGCGCATCCATCACCGGCCGGCTGTGTTGCTGGTGATATGCAAGCCGCGCATCGGGGGTCATGTCGCGCGTTTCGTCGTCGTTGCGGTAGATGGTCGCGATGTCCTCGAGCACCCGCTCGCAGTGTTCGGGGAAGGCTGGCTCGGCCTCGAAGAAGTAGCGGCGTGCGTGCACCATGCACTTGGCGGTAATCCGTCGCGGCGAGCGCGGTGCCATCGAGGAGGCGTCGGCCATATGGATGACATCGCTCTCCTGAACGGTGCGCTGATTCAGGAGCCGGTCCATGTTTTCGCCCGCATGCCGTCGTCCGCTCGCGTACAGGATGATCGGAGCAAGCGTGGCGTCCAAGCCGCGGGCAACAATGCCCGTGGTGAAGATGCCCGTGCGCTCGCCTTTGCCTTGAGTCAAGGTCTCGTTCTCCGCCATCAACGTGAGGATCCGTGCGCCGGTGTCGTCACTGTGAACCAGCGGCCGGTTCGCGGCTATCGTCTCCATGTGGCGGAAGACCGGGAACACGGCATTCGCCATCGCTTCGACCCGCTCGAACTGCGTGGAGGCGGCAAACGGAACCCCCGCCCACTTTTGCCACTGCGCCAGGCGGTGGTGGGGCATGCCCATGGCGTAGCGCAACACCGAAACGACCGCGTCCACACTCGGATGGTACTTGCTCGCCCAGGCCTGAGACGAAAGTGGCGCTGTGAACGTCTTCTGGCAACTTGCGCATCGCAGCATCTGGCGCTCGTACACCGTCGCCTGGATCGGCGGCTGAGCCTTCAGCTCCACATCCTTGTTCGCCGCATGGGTGTCGTAGAGCTTGCCCCGGCACAGTGGCTCGGGGCAGGGGCCGCTCGCCTTCAGCTCGGGATGCGAAACCGCTACGTGCTCGGCACCAGGGTAGTCCTTGGCCCCGTTGCGCCCGTGGCCCTTGTTCTTCCCTTTCCCCTTTGCCTTCGTGCGTTTCGCGCGACGTTCCGTTGTCGCCATGCCAGCGCCTCGACGATGGCGACATCGCAGCAGATGACGCACCGCCTCGAGCAGCACCGGACACGCATCCTCGGGAATCTCCCCTTTCGACAGCCGCTCTTCCAGGCGCAGGAGCTCGGCCCGCTCGACCTTCATCGCGAAACGCCGAGCTCTCGGCGAAACTCACGCACCAGCGGATACACCAAGCATGTTTTCACCGCTTCGGCTTTTCTCTTGTGCCGGTCCATCCGGCCCCGGCCCGAAGTCACTCCCACCTCCACCCAGTTCGCTGCCAGATAGCACGTCCCCTCGTAACGCTCCCTCTCCACAAACGTCTCGAGCAACACCGGCCTCACCCCGTAGGCTTCCTCCCAGTCATCGACCACCACTCGCGCTGCCAACGACAGCACGTGACTCGCGAGGCCTTTGATGGAAAGCCACGGCAGGATCAGGAACCGACTGTTGTTGACCACCCGGGGAAGGTTCTTCTGCCGCGTTGCGTCATCCCAACCGATGAAGCCGTCACGCGCCTGAAGCCACCGCGCCGCCGAGGAGAACTGCACGCACCCACAGAGCTCCCGCCGAGGATTCGACATCCAGACCAAGTACCGCAGGTGCGCGCCAAAGGCCACCTTGTGGCCCAGGTAGTGGTAACGCGCGACCAGTTCCCTCCATAGCGCTCGCTCCTCAGCGTTCGCCACCAAGCCCAGCATCACCGGAGCGACGTCCGATAGCTTGCCCTCACGCCGTGGCCGCTCGCGACCAGCCTTCGTGTAGTGGATGCTCGTCGGTCCGCGGCGCCGCTGCTCGTGACGCGGGGGCAACGTCACCAGCCCCTTCGCTTCGACAACCTCCAGGTACTCGTAGCATTCCCGGGTCTTGAGATTGCCGTTCCGACGAACCCACCCCAGGCCCTCACAGATCGTGCGCGCCAGCTCGTGCCGGGACAGACCACACGTGGCGATGATCTCCGTCAGCACGCTCCGTTTCTCGGCGGTCACGGTCGTGCCGCAAAAGGTGGGTCGCTTGGCTGCGGTGTCGAGTGCAGCGTTTCCTGCCTGGGTCACTGTTTTCCTCCCAGCCTGAGGTTACACAGTCAGCCAGCGTTTGTCCAGTCCTTTTTTCCCTCTCTCTCTGCCCGCGAGAAAAACGACACACCCGGCGTTCAGCTTACCGAATCGCCCCCACATTCTCACGCACTACTACCGCAAGGACACACCCGAGGGACAGGAGCTCGTCACCGACGACGTTCCTGACCAGCTCCTCGTCGTCGACCAGGAGCAGCCGGACTCGACCGCCCCCCTCTCCGCTCATTGCCTCCGCCACGAACGTGGGGTCGGGGATCTCGACGTCCTCGACTCCGTCCCGGCGGTCGTCGTCGATGTCCTTGGCCAGGCGGAGCAGCAGATCTTCCGGGTGGATACCGCCGGCCAGGAAAAATGGTTTCAGGTCGACGCCATCGACTTCCGAGATCTGGGTGTCCGCCCGTTCGAACTGGAAAGACCCGTCGGTGAGGGTGATGAGCTCTCGAAGTGCGATTAGTGCCTGGTCTCGCACGAGGGCGAGCCGGCTCTGGAGATCGTCCTCCGCACGGATGCGCTGCAGGAGGGGCAGGGTGGAGGAGGAATAGGCGCAGAGCACGTTGCCCGCCTCGAAGAGAACGCCACCGCTGGCGAGGGAGCTCTCGACCCGCAGCAGGCCGCTCTTCTTCGAGTACGCGATGATCTGGAGAATCTCCAGAAGCGGCATGTCTTCGAGCTTGCCTTTGAGCGCCATCGGTTTGTCCTCTGGAGGCCACTCGCCGACACTCCAGCAGGAGAGTGATGAAGCAAGAATCGGGCCATTTTTGGTGAAGCCCCGTCGGCGTCGAATCACATTGCAGAAAGTGAACCATCATCAAAAACTTTGACGCATTCCTCCGCGCGGTGTAGCGGTATCCACACAGGGCTGCTAGAGAACCGAACTGAGACGCGGAGGGTAGAAAAGCAAAACAAGATCAAGAGCCGATGAGGAACCCAGGAACCCAGGAAAGATCGAGAACAGCTCAGACGCGTTCGTGCGGGTCGAAGAGCTTGCGGTGCTCGTCCAGCGCGAATCGATCGGTCATCCCGGCGATGTAGTCGCAAACGACTCTTTCGAGCCCCTCGGACTCGATGCGGCCGGCAACGTGGGGAGGGAGCTGGCGGGGGTTTGCGGTATAGGCACCGAAGAGGTCTCGCACGATTCTCTTGGCCTTCTCCGCCATACGCACGACTCTGAAGTGACGGTAGAGGTTGGCAAACAGGAACGACTTGAGCTCCGCTTTCTCCCGGGCGGTCACTTCGGTGAAACCGGCCAGAGAGTCGCGAAGGCGGCGAACGTCGTCGTCGCTCTTCACTTCCGTATCCCGAATGTGATTCGCGGTTTCCTGAGCGAGGTCGGTGGTCAGCTCGTTGATGATGCCCCGAATGGCGACCCGGATCCGGATGCGACTCGATTCTTTCGGGTGCTCGCTCGTCGCACGCTGATAGTGCTTGCGCCACAGCCCCACCTCGTCCAGTGCTTCGAGCTCGAGGATGCCCGAGGAGAGTCCATCCTCCAGGTCATGATTCGTGTAGGCAATCTCATCCGCCAGGTCGACGATCTGACCCTCGAGAAGGGGTCGTTTGTCGTCGCGGAACTCTTCGGGTCCCTCCTCCTGGTGGCGTGGCGAGTGCTTGAAGATGCCTTCCCGCACCTCGTAGGTGAGGTTGAGTCCGTTGAACCCGGGATAGCGTCGCTCCAGATGGTCTACGATGCGCAGGGTTTGGAGGTTGTGCTCGAATCCTCCAGACGAGCTCATGAGCTCGTTCATCGCCTCTTCGCCCGAGTGACCGAACGGCGTGTGGCCGAGGTCATGGGCCAGTGTGATGGCCTCGGTCAGATCCTCGTTCACCCGCAGAAACCGCGCCACGGTACGTGCGATTTGTGCGGCTTCGAGAGAGTGCGTCAACCGCGTCCGGTAATGGTCTCCTTCGTGATTCACGAAGACCTGCGTCTTGTACTCCAGGCGCCGAAAGGCCGTCGAATGAATGATGCGATCACGGTCGCGCTGAAAGGCGGTTCGAAAAGGGTGCTCGGCCTCCGGGTGGCGGCGACCCCGGGAACTGGCGCTCCGCGCCGCGAAGCCGGACAGGGTTTCCTCTTCGATAGTCTCGAAGAAAGCCCGGTTCAACATGGCCACCGGATCCACGGTAAGAGATCGGCCGCTCCCTGTCAAAATGCTCCGCGGCGTTTGGAAAACCCGCGATCGGGCGGGGCAAGAAAATTTACAGAGAGGGCGGTTCTCCACCGGTCTACGGTTAAGGCTGTATTCTGTCAAGTCGTTTACAAACAGTGACTTGCAAGAATGTATGCCCCGCGCAGGGGTCTGGCACAAGCCTTGCTAACTCCACGAGTGTCTACTAAACCGGATGCTTCCGGATTGGGAAAGGGCCCAGTTCGGAAGTCCGAGCTCCCTCCTATCGTAGGCAAGGGAAAGGACCGGTCTCCTTCGGGAACCGGCCCTTTTCTGCGTTCGGGGGTGAAATACCCGCACTCACGGAAATGGCGTCGTGCCGGGGGTGACAAGGAGTGACACCCGGCTGTCGGACTTCCCCTACGTCGCTGTCCGACCGCATCGACCAGCTGGGCTCCTATCTGATTGTTCATGATGTGGTTACGGCCGGCCGTCTACCCCTCTCCGGCTGGAACAGCCCTTGCTAGGAAAATGCGCGGGGAGTTCCTGCGGGGGCTTCCTCAAAGGGGGAGGAGATTAGTCATGAGCACGAGCATTTGCAGCCGGACCGACTCGGAGCGGGGGTTCTCTCTACTCGAGGTCCTCATCTCTTTGATGATCACGCTCATCGTTATGGGAGCCGTCTTTACTTTGCTCCAGCGTGGCCACAACAGCTTTCGACTGGAGCCCGAGGTGGCGGACATGAACGCAAACGCCCGCGCCGGTCTCTCTCGGATCACTCAGGATCTCACGATCGCCGGGTACAATACGCCCGCCCCGACCGCGATCATGTGGTTGAACGGCGGCGGAGCGTTTGGCGCCACCGGCACGCCGGACGAGCGCACCATCGTTTATGCCGATCCGGAGATCCCGTGGGCCTATGCTCTCCCCTGCAGCAAGCAGGGTGGTGGCGGCGGCGGAGGCAAAGGCAAAGGCGGCGGTGGCGCCTGCAAAACCATCGGACGCTCGGCGACCCTCTTTCTGGTCTCGGATTCCCTGAGCCCTTCGCCGGCCGATCCGACCAAAGCTTACACGGATGGTATGGTGTTGACCGCCCTTACGATGCCGAATCCCGACCCCGCCTCCGCTTGCGGGGCCGTGACGCCGGCCGTCATTCCCTTCGAGCTCACCGGGAAACCGGCCTGCTCGCCGGTGGGGGAGGAGTCGAAGACCTATGGCAAGAACTGCAGCTCGGTTCGGCTCAATCGCAATCCAGGAAGCGGCTCGGCCGGCATCAACCTCCCTAAGGGATTCAATAACGACGTCAACCCCGATTGCGCGGTCATCGGCGTTTTTCACATCGTGCAGTACCGGATCAATCCGCTGCCTCCCACCGCCAATCCGATGCTCGAGCGCCGCGACCTGGCCGACCCGGACCCGGTCACCCGCGGCCTGTGGGTTCCGGTGGCCGCCAACATCGAGAACCTCCAGGTTCAATACTCACAGGGGTTCGGACAGCTCTTCGAGGACGAGCCGAGCCTGCTCATCAATTACGACAACCCCGATACCTACGTCACGCAGGTTCTGGTGTCGGTCTTCGGCAGAAGTGCGAGCACCAACCTGCAAGGCGCGACCGCCGGGGTGTTCGCGGCGGAGGACACCTATCTGAGGCGGGCCTTCTCGACCAACGTCAGCTTGCGCAACCAGTTGGCGAGTGCGCAGGAGAAGTGTGTCGAGCTCGCGGAGGATGACAACAAACCGAACTGCCCGACGATTTACAACTGAGTCCCAGGGTCTCGCAAAAAAGAGAAGCCTGCCGGTCCTCGCGGCCGGCAGGCTTTTTCATTCGTTCGGCATTCAGCATCCAGGAACAACAGTCCCCCCTCACCTAACCTCTCCCCCGATGGGGGAGAGGAAGATGTGGATGCCTGGTTTCCTCGACTGGATGCCGGATGCTGGATGCCGAATGCTGTATTAGGGCTCAGAAGGCGCGTAGTAGCCCAGCTTGGTACGTGCCATGAGGTTCGCGCGGTCGGTCTGGACGACGACCCGTCGCCAGGACCCGTCGCGCCTCTGGTTGTTCGAAGCGTAGCCGATGTTGTACTGGCTCTTGAGCTCGGTGGCGATGCGCTCGTAGGTGCCGGCCAACTCGGCGATGTCGCTCGGAAAGAACCACTGTCCACCGGTCTCTTCCGCCAGTTTCTTGAGGACGTGCTCCGCTTCTGAAAAGCTGCGGCTCCGTTTGACCCCTCTCTGACGGAGCGAGATGGTGTAGATGGTCACGTCGGTGTCCTTGGACAGCTCCATGACCTGCTCGAAGGTCACCAGCGAGCTCGTATCCTCGCCATCCGACAACACTATGATGGCCTGCCGGCGGATGTCCTGTCGGCGGCGCGACAGGTTCTTGAGAGCGATGTAGAGCGCGTTGTGGAGGCTCGTCGTTCCTCCCGCCTGCGTCATCCGGATCGCGCGCTCGAGCTTCTTCTTGTCGGCGGTGAAGGGCTGGAGCACCCGGGCCTTGCTGCCAAACTCCACCAACTGGGCGTCATCGTCGTTTTTCAGCGTCTGGACGAAGCTCACCGCCGCCTCCTGGGCGAAACCCATCTTCTCGTCCATGCTGGCGCTCGTATCGAGAAGCAGCACCAACCGAATCGGCAGGTCCTCCCGGGAGAACACCGAGATGTCCTGCTTGATGCCATCCTCGAAGATTGAAAAGTTGTCCTGGAGCAGGTCGGTAACGAATCGGCTTCGCGTGTCGGTGACCGTAACGTTGAGAGAGATGAGGTCGACGGTGACCCGAAACTGGTATCTCCCCTCCTGGCGGAGAGCGAAGCCGGTGGCGAGCGTCAGGAAGACGACACCCAGACCGAGGAGGACCGCGCGGCGAAACGTCCGTCCCTCGATCTTCATACTGAACCCAATATAGCTTTATAGTCTGCGCAGGGCTAGTGTCCAGGTGCCTTTGATGAAGAGAACAGCCTCGGTGTTGACGGTGAGCGACGGCGTTCACGCCGGAGCTCGCGAGGACCGCTCCGGAGATGTCGCGGTTCGAGAGCTGGAACAAAGGGGCTTCCGCATCGTAGCGCGAGAAACGGTGCCGGATGACGTCGAGCGCATCGCGGCCTGCATCCGAAAGTGGACCGGGCAGCCGGTCGATCTGGTGCTGACGACCGGCGGCACCGGACTCGGTCCGCGCGACGTGACGCCGGAGGCCGTTCGGCCCCTTCTGGACCGGGAGATCCCGGGCTACGGCGAGCTTCTGAGAAGCGACGGATTGCGCCACACCCCCATGGCGGTGCTCTCGCGCAGCCTTGCCGGCGCTATCGGCCGTACGCTGGTCCTGCTGCTTCCCGGAAGCCCGAAAGCGGTCGCCGAGGGGCTGCAGGCGGTGGGGCCCACGCTCGGTCACGCGCTCGATCTTCTCTCTGGCGACACCGCGCACCGGTAATCGGACGCGGGAGAGGTCGAACCGCAACGGCCCGGTAGCCGATTTTACTCTCCGGTCCCGTGGGGATACCATGGTTGAGTGTCCTGTATCAGTGGTGATACAGGGCACTAGGTACAACCCGCGCCGGAAAGGAGCGTCGCGAGTCCTCGCGGCTCCCGGACGCTGCCGTTCAGACATGGACACTTCGCGACGCAAGCACGAGCGAGTCGATTCGCTAGGGCGTTGTTTCGCCCAGCTCGGGGACGGCTGGGAAGGCTCGGTCCTCAACATGAGCCTCGGAGGCATACTGCTGCGTCTGAAGCGTCTGCTGAAGCCCGGCTCCTCTTACCTGTTGAAACTCCACGTCGGGGACCAGGTCGCCATCGTCGAAGCCAGAGTCGTGCGGCTCGTCCCGTCGGACGGGGAGTGTCTCGCCGGGATGGAGTTTCTGAGGGTCGCCCCGCACGACCGCGCGCTTATCCGCCTGTTCACCGGCAATTGACCCCGAACCGAAATAGAGCCTCGTTTTCCATGATCCGATGCGCGTGCAAGGAGTTGCGATTTCGCTTTTTGTGAGTGCGCCGCCCACTCACCCATTGTGCATTTTGAGAAAACGTCGCTCGCGCGGCCCGGTGCCGCTTCTGTAGCGGTTCTGCGCGAAATTTGCAGGCCGAGGAATTTCGGATCGGGGTTGATCCTTCCCGAGCGAAGCCCCGCCCGCCTCGGGCGCAACCTTTTCGTGATCTTGATCATTTTTCTACTAGAAATGTTCTCTTGACATAAAAGGAAAAATGAGGTGTCCTTCACAATCCTAAATAAAGAAAACGGTCGCAGCTAAGCGGCCGATGGAGGGACACCTCAATGAAAAGCAGTATCACGCGGGAGGAGTTTAGTAAAGAAGTAAGTCGTCTATCCGAGGAGTTCGCGGAGCAAGTGTGGCAGGCGGCCGTGGAAGCGGAAGCTGATGTCGAACGGTGTGACGAGTGGATGCGGGTCAAGGGCAGCGAATACCTGCGTGAGGTACTGGGCAAGGCGCTCAGCCAACGCTCGGAACGACTCGGTGTGTCAGGCGCATGCGAATGCGGCGCGTCGATGGAGTTTCGACAACATCGAGCGTTCCGGGTGCACACGGTACTGGCGGGTCGGGATGTGGAGCTGAGTGTGGTTTACGCTCAGTGCTGTGAGTGTCGTCAAGGCAAGTATCCGCTGCTGGAAGAGATGCGGGTGGACCAGGAGGGATTCACGCAAGCCTTACAAGAGTTGTCGCTGTTGGCAGGAGTGATCGAACCCTACCGCTCGGCGAGCGAGCAATTGCTGCGAAAGTTCACCGGGGTGGTCGTGAGCTCCGAGAAGATTCAAAGCTTGGTAGGCGCCGATGGGAAAAAGGCGGAGGGTTTTTCGAAAGAGCCTGCGAACGAGGTGGAAGCTGGAACGGGCAGACGCCATAAGGGACCGCTGTACATAGGGATAGACGGCGGGATGGTATTCGTGGACGGCCGCTGGCAGGAAGTCAAGCTAGGCTGCCTTTATACCGAGCAAGGGCGTGTGCAGAGCAAGCTCGGACGCGGAGAGTTGACCGAACGACAGGTCGTAGGGGTTCGAGGTAGCCCCGAAGCACTCGGCGAGGTTTTGTGGCCTCGCTCTTGCTCAATGGGGGCGGAGTCTCGCAAGGTCGTCATCCTGGGTGACGGTGCGCCGTGGATTTGGAATCTTGCGGAGGAGCTGTTCACCGATCGAGTCGAGATCCTTGATTGGTATCACGCCGACGAGAATATCAGCCCTGTGGCACGGGTGGTTTTCGGCGAAGGCACCGACGAAGCCGCACAGTGGCGCAAATCGCAACTCGACCGTCTATACGAAGACGCCGTGGATGAGGTGATCGAGGGTTTGCGGTTTCTGAAAAAGCGTCATCGTTCCAAAGACGAAGAGATCGACAAGCTCACCGGCTACCTCGAGAGAAACGGGCATCGAATGAAATACAGAACGTTTCGACAAAGCGGCTACTACATCGGCAGCGGTGCCGTGGAAAGTGCCGTGAGCCACGTTATGCAACAAAGGATGAAGCGAGTCGGGATGAGATGGCACGCCGCTGGGGCCGATGCAATGCTCGCGCTGCGCTGTGTCTTCCGAAGCACGGACGCCTGGGATTCGTTCTGGAACTATCGAAAACAGGTCGCATGAACGGAAGTCGATTGCGCCCCCCGCCTCTGCGTTTTGTCACGCGGCAAGGAGTCGGTTATAATCATATGTTTTCAGTCGCCAAAAACACGTAGAGAAATGAAGAAGTCTGAGCTCACACAGCACAAGAAGGCGCTCCTCGCCAAGAAAGAAGAACTGATCCGGTCAATCGGAGGAGGTGTGCTCACCGGTCGTTCCGGAACGGATGCGCACGGCGATTTTGCCGATCATTCGGCAGCGGCCAACGAAGAAGAGATCAGCATGAAGTTGAAGCAGGTCGACGCCAAGCTGCTTCGTGCGATCGAGGAGGCGCTGGCCCGAGTAGACAACGGCACCTATGGTATCTGCATCGAATGCCGCGATGAGAACCTCAACCTCTGCGACACCTGCCCCGAGATTGCTCCCGCTCGACTGAAAGCGGTGCCGTGGACCAAAGTCTGCGTCGCCGTCAAAGAGCAACAGTCCCAGAGTTGAGCCCTTCGGCTCACGTCTGATCACCCGGGTTGATTTTGTAAAGGAAGGAATCCCGTTGGAATTGGGCCTCTCCGGCAAAGTTGCCGTGGTCGCGGGAGCAAGCCGCGGGCTCGGTCTGGCGGTGGCCGAGGCCCTAGCGGCGGAAGGTGCCCATCTCGGCCTCTGTGCCCGCACCGAAGCCACGCTCCTCGATGCGTCGAAGGGCCTCGAAGCGCGCCACGGGATCTCCGTCGTCGCCCGGCCGACCGACGTCGCCGACGAGTCACAGGTCGACCGGTTCGTCTCCGACGTCCGGGAGCGGTTCGGCCGCATCGACATCCTGGTCGCGAACGCGGGAGGGCCGCCGTCCACACGCTTCGAGACGACGCGGGTCGAGGAGTGGCAGCAGGCGGTGAAGCTGAATCTCATGTCGACCATCTTCTTGTGCCGGGCGGTGATTCCGACGATGAAAGAACAGCGCTCGGGTCGGCTGCTCGCCATCACCTCCATTTCCGTCAAGCAGCCCGTGGATGGGCTCATCTTGTCGAACGTGTCGCGCGCCGGCGTTCTCGGGTTGATGAAATCGCTTGCGAACGAGCTGGGTCCTCACCGCATCACCGCCAACGTGGTGTGCCCCGGCTATACACGCACCGACCGACTGGTGGAGCTGGCCGGTCGATTGAGCGTGCGCGAGGGGCTTTCCACCGACGCGATCTACGAGCGATGGTCTTCCACGATCCCCCTCGGGCGTATCGGCGAGCCGGAGGAGTTCGCCGCCGTCGTCGCGTTTCTCGCCTCCGAGCGGGCCAGCTACGTCACCGGAACCTGTATTCAGGTGGACGGCGGACACGTGAAGTCACCCTTCTAGTCCGGCCGGCAACCGGCTCTCATAAGTCTTTTCGTTTCACTGAATAAGGGGGAGGCCTTCCGACTGCTGCCCTTGACAAGGATCCCGCCCGGTGCTATAAGATGCGCTTCGTTTTTGGTAGCGAAAACTGCGCTTTCTTGCGCTTTTCGCTGTCCCAAGTAAATCTTTGTTCGGTGACTGAGCGAGCGTAGATCGTGACGGATTATTTCTGGCTGATCCCCCTCATCCCCGGGGTTGGTGCCATTCTCAACGGCCTGTTCGGCAAGCGCTTTTCGAAGCCCATCATCACCGTCATCGGGGTCGGAAGCGTTGTGCTTGCCTTTCTGCTGGCAGTGGTCTGCTTTTTCGGAATCTTCGTGGGTGGCGAAGGGGCGGTGGAGGTCGGTAAGCACGACCCTCTATTCTCCTGGATTCCCGCTATGGGCGTCCCGATGGCGGATGGAACGTACGGCACGCTGAACGTCGCCTGGGAATACCGGCTGGACTCCCTCTCGATGGTCATGGTGCTGGTGGTGACCGGCATCGGTCTTCTTATCCATATTTACTCCGTCGGCTACATGGCGCACGACGCAGGCTACTGGCGCTTTTTCACCTACCTCAACATGTTCACGTTCTTCATGTTGAACCTGGTGATGGCAGCCAACTTCCTGTTGATGTTCATCGGCTGGGAAGGGGTGGGTCTCTGTTCGTATCTGCTCATCGGCTTCTGGTTCGAGAGAGATGCGGCCGCCAGCGCGGGAAAGAAAGCCTTCATCGTCAACCGAATCGGTGATGCGGGATTTCTCCTCGCCATCATGTTCATCTTTGTCAACTTCGGCACACTGGATTTCTACAAGGTGATGGGTGCCATCGGCGAGAGGTTCAACGCACCGCAGGAAGGATGGGGGGTTCTGGCGGTCATCGGGGTTCTCCTGTTTGTCGGGGCCGCAGGCAAGTCTGCGCAGATACCACTCTACGTCTGGCTTCCCGACGCGATGGAAGGCCCAACGCCGGTCTCTGCTCTCATCCACGCCGCCACGATGGTGACCGCTGGCGTCTACATGGTGGCTCGCTGCGCCGTCCTCTACCAGCACGCCCCTGCGGCCATGATGGTGGTGGCCGTCATCGGTGCCGCCACCGCGTTGTTCGCGGCCTCCATTGGTCTGTTCCAGCAAGACATCAAAAAGGTTCTGGCCTATTCCACCGTTTCGCAGCTCGGCTTCATGTTTCTGGCCTGCGGCGTCGGTGCGTTCGGCGCCGGTATCTTCCACCTGATGACCCACGCGTTCTTCAAGGCCTGTCTCTTCCTCGGCTCGGGAAGTGTCATCCACACGATGGAGCACGCCGAGCACGCGGCGGGGGGCCATCGCGACTACAACGCGATGCAGGACATGCGGAACATGGGTGGCCTCCTGAAGTACATGCCGAAGACCGGCTGGACTTTCATCATCGCGACCCTCGCCCTCGCCGGCATTTTCCCGTTCGCCGGCTTCTTCAGCAAAGACGAGATTCTGTGGGCGGCCTCCAACCATGGTCACCTGGGAGGTCTCTACACCGTGCTCTGGCTGGTTGCGGTGATCGCAGCGGGAATGACGACGTTCTACATGACGCGGCAGGTCTGCCTCACGTTTTTCGGCGAGTTCCGGGGCGGAAAGGAGATGGAGTCGCACCTGCACGAATCGCCGAACAGCATGGCCCTGCCGCTCGTCCTCCTGGCGGTGGGCTCGGTTTTCGCCGGCTTCGTCGGAATCCCATTCGGGCTGTCGCACATCGGGCCGTTCCTCGAGCCGGCGATCCTGGCCGGTGGCGAAGTGCCCGAGGCAGCCCAGCCCAGCGTTGGCCTCGAGCTCGTTTTCATGGCGATTTCTCTTGCGGTCGCGCTCGGCGCCGGTTTCGTCGCCTGGAAGCGGTACCGGCACAACCCCGAGGGCGACAAGCTGGTCTCCGACCCCTGGCCCGGCGTTTACCGGACGCTCTCGAACAAGTACTACGTAGACGAGATCTACGACGCGTCGGTGGTCGACGGAACACTCGGGCTCGCCAGCGGGTTCAACACCGTCGATGCCAACGTCGTGGACGGCGTCGTGAACCGCGCGGCGAAGGTCACGATCGAGACCGCCAATATGAGCAATCTAACGGACGAGAACCTCGTGGACGGCGCGGTGAACCTGGTGGCGGACATCCTCGGCCGATTCTCGACCGTGTTCCGCCGATTCCAGACGGGCATTCTGCAGAACTACGCGCTCCTCATGCTCTTCGGGATCTGTATGCTCGTCGGATTCTTCTATTTCTGGACGTAAGGCAAGGTTAGGACTTCATGCTCGACAACAATCCGTTCAACTTCAACATTCTCTCCCTCGTGGTCTGGCTTCCGGCCGTCGGGGCGGTTCTCATCTTGGCCACTGATTGGCTGTTGAACCTCGTTTTTCGAGCAAAGATGTCGGAGGCGACGATCAAGTGGGCGGCGAACATCATCGGCCTCCTCGGGTTTCTCGTTTCCTTGCCCTTGTGGACGGGATTCGATCCGAACGGCCCGCTGTACCAGTTCGGCGAACGCTACGAATGGATTCCGAGCATCGGCGTCGAATACAACCTCGGTATCGACGGGATGGCGCTTCTGCTCATCCTGATGACGACGCTCCTCGGCTTCATCTCGATTCTCTCCTCCTGGAACGCCATCACCGATCGCCTCAAGCAGTACTACGCCTTTCTCTTGTTCCTTCAGACCGGGATGCTCGGGGTGTTCGTAGCCCGCGACTTTTTTCTCTTCTACGTTTTCTGGGAAGTCATGCTGGTGCCGATGTACTTCCTCATCGGGATCTGGGGCGGGGAGCGCAGGCTCTACGCCGCCATCAAGTTCTTCCTCTACACGCTAGTGGGCAGCGTATTGATGCTGCTCGGAATTCTGGCCTTGTACTTCGCCTATCACGAATTGACCGGGGTGTACACGTTCGACATCGAGCAGCTGTGGACGGCGACCTACTCCCCGGGACTCCAGAAGTGGGTGTTCCTTGCCTTCTTCGTCGGCTTCGCCATCAAAGTGCCCATGTTTCCGTTTCACACCTGGCTGCCCGACGCGCACGTCGAAGCGCCCACCGCCGGCTCGGTCATACTGGCGGGTGTGCTCCTGAAGATGGGAACGTATGGCTTCGTTCGGTTCTCGCTGCCCTTGCTGCCGGAGGCGAGCCAGAACGCGGTCTGGTGGGTGGCCTTTCTCGCCATCGTCAGCATCATCTACGGGGCCCTGGTGGCTATGGTGCAGCCTGACTGGAAGAAGCTCGTCGCCTATAGCTCGGTGAGCCATCTGGGTTTCGTTATGCTCGGGATCTTCGCCCTCACGCCGTTGGGGCTTCAGGGCGGCATTCTGCAGATGATCAACCACGGACTCTCCACCGGCGGGCTGTTCCTTCTGGTCGGCATCATGTACGAGCAGCGACACACGCGCATGATTTCCGACTACGGCGGCATCGCCAAGGTCGTGCCCGTTTACGCGGCGCTCTTTCTGATCATCGCGCTCGCATCGATGGGCATGCCGCTTCTCAACGGTTTCATCGGCGAGTTTCTGATCTTGCAGGGCGTGTTTCCTGTCAACTTGTGGTACGCCGCTTTCGCCGTCTCGGGGATCGTGCTCGGCGCCGCCTATCTCCTCTGGCTCTACCAGCGACTGATGTTCGGCAAGATCAACAACCCGGAGAACGACAAGCTGAAGGATGTGAGCTGGAGAGAGCACGCAACGCTACTTCCCATCGTGGGGCTCTGCATCTTCATCGGCGTCTACCCGAAGCCGTTTCTGGAGCGGTTGGAGACGCCGGTACGAGCGGTGGTGGAAAGAGTCAATCCCGGAATGATCGCCGAGACGCAACCGTTGGTGGCGCCCGCAGAGGAGGAGCCCGAGCCGGAAGCCCGCACCGCGGGCGAGTAGCGCGAAGCGCTAGAACGCGTTCGTCTCGGCTGGTGTGGGCCTGAAAACGGCCCGCTTCGAGGTCTTTGGTCGATGCCGGAGGACCGTGCGCCAGACGTTTCCAAGCGGGCCCAGCTGGCGCTGCTGTCCAGTGTCGGCATCATGTTTCCGGTCTCGATCGCCATTGGAGGAGGGATCGGCTACTACCTGGACGGAAAGCTGGGCACCTTTCCCTGGCTGTCGCTGGTGTTTTTCGTCTTCGGTATCGTCGCGGCCTTCCTCAACCTGTTCCGGGCGGTCCGGATCTTCGACAAGCCCGATTGAAGCTCGATCCCGACTCCACTCTGAAACGCCTCCGCCGCGTGGCCTGGATCGCGACCGGGGTGTTCTCGCTGGGCGGGCTCGTCTGGGGGTTGCCCTTCGCCGTAGGCGCGCTCTCGGGAGGCCTCCTCGCTCTCGTCAACTTGCACCTGATCGAAAGTGTGGTGCAGGGGATGACGGCGAAGCGCCCGGGGTGGCTCTCATGGCTTGGTGTCTTCGGCATACTGCTGCGCTATATCTTGTTGAGCCTCGCGCTGTTTGTTATAATCGGGGTTTGGCATGCGAACGTTGTGGCGATCGCCCTCGGCCTGTCGGCGCCGGTAGCGGCGGTTTTCGTGGAATGTGGCCTTTACTTCTATCGGGAGTTCATGGCGAAATCGTGAGAAGCGTAGCGGCTGACGTCAGAGGATGAGATCGCTCCCGACGCCGCGTTCCGGCTTTTCTTCCTCCGTTAGTCGGTAGGAGTGCTGCGCGCCGGTACGGTTCGCGACTAGAGTTACTTCGAGATGGAGCAGTTCGAGCATCAGTCCTACCTGTACCACCTGCTCGAGTCTGTTTTCGGGCACGAGGTCGTTCCTGATTTCGTAGTCATGGCCGTTTTCGTGGCGCTCTTGCTCTCTGGCTTCGCGTTCTGGTTTCGATCGCGCATCAGCGTGGAAAGGCCGGGGAAGTTTCAGCTCGTGCTGGAAGCGGTGGTCGGGGCCCTGAAGGACATGATTGTCGACAATATCGGCGAGAGGGGAAGACCCTTTCTCGGTCTGATTGGCACCCTCGGGCTCTACATTCTCACCTGCAACCTGTTCGGTCTCCTTCCGTTTTTTTCGTCTCCGACGACCAACCTGAATTTCACGGTGGGCTGCGCCGTGGTTACGTTTCTGTACTACAACTACCAGGGCATTCGCGCGCAGGGCGCCGTCAACTATTTCAAGCATTTCCTCGGGCCGCTCCTGCCGCTGGCTGTGATCATGCTGCCGATTGAGATCATCAGCCACTTCAGCCGCATGATCTCGCTGTCGCTTCGCCTCTTCGGCAACATCTTCGGCGAGGAGCTCGTCATCGCTGCCCTCGGCACCATGGTCGCCTATGTCGTTCCGGTACCGATGATGCTCTTCGGCGTTTTCGGAGCGCTCTTGCAGTCTTTCGTTTTCATCATGCTGACCATGGTGTACATCGGTGGTGCCGTGGCTACCGAGGAGCACTGATTCTAATTCGAGACCTTGATCTGTTCTTGCAAGTGAAGGAGGAATTTGTGAGTAGAAAGGTTCTTCTCGCAACCGTCGTTGGGTTCATCTTTCTGATGCTGGCTGTTCCCGTTTTCGCGCAGGTGACGGAGTCGGGGCAGGGACACATGCCCATCGACGGTTGGTCGTCCCAAATGTACAAGTGGGCGTTGATCTCAGGCGCCTTTGCTCTCGGCATTGCCGCGGTGGGAGGGGCGCTCGGCCAGGGCCGCGCCATCGCCGCCGCCTGCGACGGCATCGCGCGAAACCCCGGTGCCTCGGCTCAGATCCGATTCGCGCTCATCCTGGGTCTGGCGCTCATCGAATCGCTCGTCATCTACGTTCTGCTGATCGCTTTCATCATCTTCCTGGGTCTCTGGGGCGGCTAGTTAGTATAGTAGCCGTCAACTCTCGTCCGTGGGGCCCGGCAATGGCGAGCCGGGCTTCACGACCTGCGCTTCACCCGCGCACCGCGGACTCCATCCTGCGTCAGTACGAGCCAGTTGATGAGGAATTGTGGGCTCGTCTCGAAAAGCCCTGCCTGGTGGAAGCTTGTGAAGAGGGGGACTCTCAGCCCTTGGTTCGAAGATTGTCAGAGGAGAAGGTAGAGCGCCTCGGTTGCGACGGTCGCCAAGACGAGGCGCGGCCAGGGAGAGGAAGAGAGACTCGGCCCATCGAGCGAGCGCACTATAGCAGAGCGCTTGCGCGGCCCGGAACCGAGCCGTAAACTTCCGGCGAAGGACGGTTCACGTGAGGCACAGCCGCTCTTTGGCGAGGGCGTCCGACTTCGCCAAGGCTACGTCGGACCCGCCGAAGCCCAAAGGGCGAAGGCGGGAGCGAGAGATAATAGATGCTTGAAACTATCAGATGGGAGGGAGACGCTGTCGCCTTGATCGACCAGCGCATTCTCCCCACAAAAGAGGAATACCTGAGCTGCCGTGACGCGTCCCAAGTCGCACAGGCCATCGTCGATATGGTCGTTCGCGGGGCTCCCGCGATCGGTGTCACCGCCGCGTTCGGCATCGCGCTGGGGCTCAAGCAAAGTGGCGCGAAGGACGTCGACGAGGCCCGCTCGCGACTCTCGGAGCTGAACGAGCTGCTCGGCAGCACACGTCCCACCGCCGTCAACCTCTTCTGGGCCATCGATCGGATGAAGAGACGCTTCGAGGCGCTCGCTCCTTCGGGCGTCGAGGCGCTCATCGAGGGTCTCGAGCAGGAAGCTCTCGCCATCCAGGAACAGGACATCGAGCTGAACCGAAAGATGGGTCGCCATGGCGCCGAGCTCGTTCCGGATGGGGCGCGTATCCTGACCCATTGCAACGCAGGCGCCCTCGCCACAGCCGGTTACGGAACGGCGCTGGGTGTGATTCGCGCGGCGGTGGAGTCGGGAAAGGACGTGGAAGTCTACGCTGACGAAACGCGACCTTTCCTTCAGGGAGCACGTCTCACCGCATGGGAGCTTCAGAAGGACCGGATCCCGGTGACCCTCATCACGGACAACATGGCCGGTCATCTCATGGCGAAGGGGAAGATCGACATGGTCGTGGTCGGCTCGGATCGCATCGCCGGCAACGGCGATGTGGCGAACAAGATCGGCACGTACTCCGTGGCGGTACTTGCCAAGGAGCACGGGCTGCCCTTCTATGCGGTCGCGCCGACGTCGACGTTCGATCTGTCGATTGGCTCGGGAGAGGAGATTCCGATCGAGGAGCGCTCGCCCGAAGAAGTCACGCACGTGCACGGTGTGCGGATCGCTCCCGAGGGTGTGGCGGTGATCAATCCCGCATTCGACGTGACGCCGAATCGACTCGTTGCCGCCATCGTGTGCGAGAACGGCGTGGCCCAAGCACCCTACACGAAGTCGCTTCGTCGGCTCGCGAAAGAGGGCCAGGCCGCTTAGGGCCCGCGCAAGCGTTGTTCTCCCATCGGATGCCGGATGCTGACAAGCCGGTACGGATTCTTGGAATCGAAAGCTCCTGCGACGAGACCTCGGCGGCGGTCGTCGAGGACGGCCGCCGCGTTCTTTCGAACCTCGTTGCCTCTCAAGACGAGACGCATCGTCCCTACGGAGGCGTCGTCCCAGAGCTCGCCTCCCGCCAGCACCTGAGCAAGGTAGGGCCTATGGTTGCGGCCGCTCTGGACAGGGCGGTGGTGTCTCTGGCGGACATCGGGGCGGTCGCCGTAACCCAGGGGCCCGGGCTCGTCGGCTCCCTTCTGGTGGGCCTGTCGTTCGGGAAATCCATCGCCTACGCCCGCGGAATCCCGTTGCTCTCTGTCGACCACCTGGAAGGCCACATACGCGCGGTGTATCTCGAAGCGGACAGGCCCATTCCGCACCCCGCCGTCTCGCTGGTCGTTTCCGGTGGGCACACTAGCCTCTTCCTCATGGAGGAGGAAGCGAGCTATCGGTTGATCGGAAAGACTCGCGATGACGCCGCCGGCGAGGCCTACGACAAGCTCGCCAGGCATCTCCGCCTCGGCTACCCGGGCGGACCGGTCCTCGATCGCCTGGCGGCACTGGGCGACGCCGAACGCTTCCCGCTTCCGGTGGCGAAGATGTCCGACGGCAGCGAGGATTTCAGCTTCAGCGGCTTGAAGACGGCCGTACTCCGCGAGATCCAACGTCATGAGATCGGGGCTCTTCGCGAGGGCGAAGAGCCGGAAAGCCGTCGCGATATCGTCGACCTCGCCGCCGGCTTTCAGCGGACCGTCGTCGAGACGCTGTTGCGCCGAACCGATAGAGCCGCCCGTCGCGCCAGGGCGAAAGCAATCCTCGTTTCGGGTGGTGTGGCCGCCAATCGGGAGCTGCGACGCCGCTTCTCGCATCTGGCGGAAGAGCTCGGGATTCCCGTGTTGTTTCCGAGTCTGGCGTTGTCGACCGACAATGCGGCGATGATCGCAGCAGCCGGTTATCTCAAGTACTTGCGCAAAGACTACGCCGGGCTCGATCTGAGCGCGGATGTCGAGCTGCGCCTGGGTGAAGAAGGGGAGCGCCGAGCCCCCCGGCATCTCTAGGCAAAAGACAAAGAAATCTAAACGCAGAGACGCAGAGAAACAACGGCCCAGAACCAGGCAATATGAACGAACCACGAAGGACACGAAGAGCACGAAGCAAATCATTCGTGAAGCGGACTCAGGAACTTTACCTGTGAACAAGGGCCCGGAGAGATAGTCAATTGCCCCCTGTCAATATCAGGGCATTGAAGTTCAACCTGTCACCTGCATCGGTCCTGATTCTTGCGAGTCGTTGGTGCTCGCTCTGCGTCTCTGCGCCTCTGCGTTATTTTTTCCTTTTTTTGATTTCTTAATCATCCCAGCCGGGGAACCCCACGAAACCATCCTGGCGCAGCATGCGGATGAGGTAGCCGAGCCGTTCTTCGGCGGGCTCGACGCCATCACCGAAAGCCTTGCGCAGCTCACCGGCGAGCCCTCCCACCGTCATCGAGCCGTCGAGGCGCTTCCACATCAGGGTTCCGATCGGGTCGAGCCGTACGCGCGGCGGGGCGATGAAGTACGCGAGCCACTGGAATGGGTTGACGCTCCGCGGCCGCGGCCGGATCAGAACGATGCGCTCGTCCGCCTCCTCCCAGCGCGCCAGGCGAACCGGCGCGAGGTCGAGAAGGTTGAGGTGTTGGAGATCGGTCGAGCTCACTCCACCTTGGCGTTCGGAAGCCCCTCCTGCCGCATCTTGTGGATGGGCAGCCAAACGAGCAGAGCGACGACAACCGGGTAGATCAAGAAGCCAAGCGCGAAGCTCGGGTTGGCCAGTGACTTCATTCCTTCATACAGGCCGTTCAACGCGCCGGAAAAATCGCTTCCTCCCACGATCAAGGCCAGAAAGACCGCCATCAGAGACTCTCCAGCGATGAACCCGGAAGCCACAAGCGTCCCGGCGTTTTCGGCCCGTAGCCTCTCGTTCGGGCTAGCATCACGCCGCTCGAGTATCCAGTTCAAGACCCACCGGATGATGCCGCCAATAAAGATCGCAGCCGTCGAATAGAAGGGCAGGTACATGCCGACCGCAATCAGCATCGGGGATGGAGCTTTGATCAATATCAGGACGAGCGCGAGGAACATTCCCGCGATAACGAGCGGCCAGGCCATATCTCCGCTCACGATGCCTCTCGACATGAGTGCCATGAGACCGGCTTGTGGCGCGGGAAGGCTCGGGGAGCCAATCGTATAGGCGCGATGAAGGAACATCAGTACGAAGCCCATCACCGCGGCGGAGCCGAGAACACCGATAATCTCTCCGACCTGCATGCGCCACGGAGTGCCACCCAGGATGTGGCCTACTTTGAGGTCCTGCATCATGTCACCGGCAACACCGCAGGCACAGCAGACAACACCGGCCACACCGAGGACGGCTGCCACACCGTGCGTGTCGGTCAGGCCGATCGCCACCATCAGAACGGCGGAAATCAACAGGGCGCTGAGTGTCAATCCTGAAATGGGGTTGTTGGAGCTTCCGATGAGCGCGACGAGATATCCGGCAACCGCAGAGAAAAGAAAACCGAGAACCACCATGACGACGGTGAGAATCAGCGCTCCCCCGAGAGAGTCAGCGAAGTAGTAGTAGAGGCAAAACGTAGCCACCGACGCGAATGCAATGGCAACGAGGACCTTCTTGAGGTCCACGTCCACCTCGGTGCGATCGGCGGCATCGCCTTCGCGAGCAGTGATGTTCATCAGGGCTTTTCGGATTCCCGAGATCAGCGGACCACGCAAGTTGTAGAGCGTGTAGAACGATGCCACGATCATCGTCCCGACCGCCAGAGGGCGAATCTGCTTCGACCACACTTCCACGGCCAGCTCGGCGCTCAGGCTCGAGGAGAAATCCGGGTTCATGAACAGCCCCAGCGGCACGAGCAACAGCCAGCCCAGAACGGCTCCCGCAAAGAGCACGGCGGAGATTTTCGTGCCGACGATGAACCCAACCCCCATGAGCATCGGCGAAGCCGATGGAGCGATGAAGAGGAAACCGCCTGCGTACTCGACCTGATTCTGAAGAATCTGTATCGAAGACCTCCCGAACGTGACCAGCTTGCTGGCAGAGCTCTGAATGAGCTGGATGCCCACGGAGTTCTTGAAGAGCTCCCACAATGCCGCAAGTCCCATCGCACCGAAGAGAAGGGAAGCTCCTGTCTGCCCGCCTTGCCCGGCCTTGACGATCTCCGCCGCGGCGACACTTTCCGGAAACGGAAGATCCGCTTCCACGACCAGCGTGCGGCGCAGGACGACAATGAAGAGTACGCCGAGAACCCCGCCGACCAGCATGATGAACGTGCTCTCCCAGTACCGAAGCTCTTCCCAGGCGCCGCTGAGGACGAAGGCGGGGATTGTGAAAATAGCGCCTGCCACGAGCGCTTCTCCGACCGAGGCGGTCGTTCGAGCGATGTTCTCCTCGAGTACCGAGCCTCTGAAAATCCGTAGCACCGCCATGGCGACAACCGCTGCCGGAAAGGTGGCCGCCACCGTCAGCCCGGCACTCATACCTACATAAGCATTCGCGGCGCCGAGCACGATCGCCATGATGACGCCGAGGAAAACCGCTTTGAATGTCAGCTCCGCCATCTGGCTCGAGGCGGGAACGTAAGGCGTGTCAGCTTTCTTCACCAGGACCCCTCCAAATCCGCACGAACGAAGCGGCGCATTCTAACCCTGAAATGAAAAACAACGTCAACCCGTCCCGCGTGCCAGGTGCTGCTCGAGAACGTGAACGACCGCACCGGTCAACTTCTTGGCATAGTCGATGTGAAGGAACTCGTTGGGACCGTGCGCGTTGCTCTGGGGTCCGAGGACACCGGTAATGAGGAACTGGGCCTCCGGAAATTTCTCGCCCAACATGCCCATGAACGGGATGGAGCCCCCCTCGCCCATGTGAAGTGCCGGCTTGCCGTAGAAGAGCTGAGAGGCTTCGTTCAGGCTCTCCGCGAGCCACGGCGAGAGCTCGGGCGCTTCCCAGCCCTGGGCGACGCCCTGGAAGTCGAGGCTGACTTTGGCCCCGTACGGCGGCTCCGCGGTCAGCACCTCCTCGAGGACGCGCTGGGCCTCCGCGGGCGCCAGCGTCGGCGGGAGGCGCATCGAGAGATTCAGCGTGGTGTGCGAGTGCATTACGTTGCCGGCATCCTTGAGCGCGGGCATGCCCTCCTGTCCGGTGATCGCGAGCGCCGGCCGCCAGGTGCGGTTGAGGATGAGCTCGGTCGGGTCCTCCGCCACGGGTTTCATCCCCGACGTCCAGGGGAATTTGCTGAAAACTTCATCACCGAGGACGCCCGCCACCTTTGCGGCCTGGCGTTGCCGCCCGTCCGGTATCGTCACGTGGAGCGCGTCGGGACGGATCGCGCCAGTCGACTCGTCCTCCAGTCGCGAAATGAGCTGCCGGAGGACGCGGAACGAAGACGGGACGATGCCACTAGCGTCACCAGAATGGACACCTTCCTCGAGGACGTCCACGCGAAGCTGTGCCCCCACGAGTCCGCGCAGCGAAGTGGTCGACCACAGCTGATCGTAGTTGCCAGCGCCCGAGTCGAGACACACCACGAGGTCGGGGCGGCCGATCTGCTCGGTGAAGCGCTCGACATAGGATGGCAGGTCCGGCGAGCCGCTCTCCTCCGAGAACTCGATGAGCACCACGACCCGGGCATGCTCGAGCCCCATCTCTTTCATCGCTTTCAAGGCACAAACGGAGGCGAAGACGGCGTAGCCGTCATCCGCGCCCCCTCGACCGTAGAGCTTGTCGCCCTCCCGGACGGGCTTCCAGGCGCCGAGCCCTTCACGCCATCCGACCATCTCCGGCTGCTTGTCCAGGTGACCGTACATGAGCACGGTTCGATCTGTGGCAGCCTTGCCGGGCACCTCGAGGAGAAGCAAAGGTGTTCGGCCCTCGAGACGGCCCACGTGAAGGGAGGCACCATCGAGCGTGTGAGCTTCGAGCCAGCTTTTCACGAGCGTGAGGGCCTGGCCCATGTGCCCGTGCTTCTCCCAGTCGTGGTCGAACATCGGCGACACGTTGGGAATCTTGATGTAGTCCATCATGGTGGGGACGATCTCTCGCTCCCAGAAGTCATCGACGAAGCTTTTGGTCTTTTCCGCGTCGGCCATCTCGATTCTTACTCCTGGAAAGAAATTGAAGTGTTTGCGGCACCCGGACGGCACCGGTTCGGCGGATTCTATAGGACTCCAGGGCCGACGGCGAAGGGATTGTTTGTCAACGGCTCCTGTGCACGAACCCGCTAATCCTGTCGCAAATTCCTCGTCCTTTTCCGCGCTGGCGGCGTTGCTCCTCCTCGAAATATCCAGATATGACTTCGTCGGAGCGCCTTGCCAGCACGAAAAATGACTTTGGAATTTGCCGACAGTATCAGCGGGTTCATGCACGGGTGCTTCGAGCCGGGCGCCACTTCCCGTAGAGAAGAACGTAGAGCGCGCCGCCACCACCGTCCCTCCATCTCGCCGATGCGAAGGCGACGACCGAGCGGCTCATCTTTCGGGAGGCGAGCCAGCGTGCAACCTGCCGTTTGAGAATGGCGGGCTCCTCTCTGGAGTGCACGCCACGGCCGTGAACGATCCGGACGCAGAAGTGTCCCTTGTGCTGGGAGGCCTTGACGAATCGCTCGAGAGCGCCGCGGGCCTCCGCAGGCCCCAGGCCATGAAGATCCAGATGGGCCTGAACGGAAAACTCACCGTTCTTCAGTCGTTCCAGGTAGTTGCGCCCCTCACGGCTCGAGGCTCCTTCGACGCCCTCCCCGACGGCAAAGGGATCGATCTCGCCACGCCCCTCAACGAACTGCCGTAGCTGCTCGAGAGCCTCCGATTCGTCCTCCGTCGGCTTTCGAATCTCGAACGGCGCGGGCAGGCTCAGGGGAGTCGCACTCCAGCCCAGGGGGTGCACATCCTGCATGCCCTGTCGAAAGGCCTCCTCGTCGGAGAGCGACGACGAGATCTTCCGGGGGGCCTCGATCCGCTTGTCGGTGTCCGGCGACAAGCGGACTTCCCCCCGGTCGACCATGTCCTTGAGCACGGAGAAGGGGCGGTGCCCGGAAGATCGCTTGGCCATGGGCCATTATCCCTCTTTCGTCGTCACGGCGGATCTTGACCACGCGCGTCGCCGTGGCTAGGATGGGACAATGTCGAGACTCGCCGTCCTGACGAGCTGTGCTCTGGGTGCTGTCTGCCTGGCCGCCCAGCCCGCCCTTGCCCAGGACTACATGGGCCAGGAGCCGCAGAAAGTCGACATCGATACCTTGCTGCAACAACCCGGTCGTTACCACGAGTCGCCGGTCATCGTTCAGGGCGAGCTTCGAAGCTCCATGAGTTTCTCAGCCGGGCGTAGCAGCGTTTACGTGTTGCGCGGAAGTAACGCCCTTCGCGAATTGAGGGTCGGGGCTTCGGCACACGGTACTCAGGACATGATGTACAACGTCGGCCGTCGTGTCCAGATTACCGGGATCTTCTTCGACCTCAACTCGGTGTTCGATCCCGCCAATCACCCGGTTCTCCGCAATTTCCCGGGGGCGTTTGCCGGAAACGACAGCATGTCGTTCGACGGTCGGTACTTTCTCGCTGCCCTGACGGTCACGATCCTCGACGTGGAGAGCGACATCAAGAAGGATGAAGCGCTAGAGGCGCCGGTCTACGATCCAGATATCACGGTCGCCGACTCCGACGTGGTCGACCTCCGCTGGCTGGTGCAGAACCCCGAGCCCTACCTGGGCAAACAGATCGCGACCATCGGGAAGTTCCGGGGCAACAACCTCTACGGGGACCTCCAGATCCGGGACAAGAAGACGCCTCTCGACTTCGTCATCAAGGCAGGAGATACCGCGATCTGGGTGACGGGCAAGCGGCCTCGGGGCAAGGACTTCAAGCTGAACCCGAAGCGGCGACGCGATACCGGCGAGTGGTTGCGCGTGATCGGCACCCCCTGGGAGTCTGATGGCAAGCTCTACTTCAAAGGCGAGAAGGTCGAGGTCGTGGACGAGCCAGACACTCCGGACATCGAGCCGACCGATCCCGCCGACGAGGACGAGGGCAGTCTCGGCCCGCCGCCCGAAGTGGTCTTCACTCTGCCTCTCGAAGGCGAGCGGGACGTTCCCCTCGACGCCAAGTTTCACGTGCAGTTCTCGAAGGACATGAAGGAGTCGAGCTTCAACCGGAACATCGACCTCCTCTACGCGGACGACGACGGCACCGCCAACCCGTTCCCGGACATTGCGCTGTCCTACGACGGCGACACCAGGACCCTTACCATCATACCCAACGCCCGTCTCGAGCCGGGACGAGAGATCCGTCTTATCCTCTATGCTGAGATCGAGGACGAAGAGGGGCAGCGACTCCCCGTTCAGCCCCCCGCCGCTGAGATCGAGCCCGGCGCGGCGGTCGTGGTCGCGTTCTTCACCGCCCGCCGCTAATCAGGAATCCAGGATTTCCGCAAGCGCAGGCTGACGGAAGCCAGGTTTCAGCACGAAGCCAGGAAACCTGGAAGCCAGGAGAGGGCAACTCTCACCTGTCGTGGCCTTCGTTATGTTCTATAACTCCGTGCGCGCTCTGCGCCTCTACCGTCTCTGCGTTGATTTTCCGGAAGCGTTTTCCGCGGGTCGAGCGGTCGCCGTTCCAACATCGGGAGGGTGCAATGCGTCTATTTTTCGGGTGGAATGGGTTTGCTGCGATTGGCTCTCTTGTCCTCGTACATCCGCTCGTCAGCGAGATTGATGAGCTCCTCTTTGGTGGGAGCCTCCGTCGGGTAGGTCGCCAGACCGATGCTCGCACCCAGGCGAGAGTTGATGCCTTCTTCTTTGAGGAAACTGGTCTGGAGAATGAGCTGGCGGATGCGCTCGCCCAGTCGTCTCGCCTGTGACTGATCGGTATCGGGCAGGATGACGACGAATTCGTCACCGCCGTATCTGGCGGCGATGTCGGTCTCACGGATAGCGGCACGGAGGAGGAAGCCCACCTCCCGAAGCACCTTGCTGCCGCGGAGATGTCCGTGCGCGTCGTTCACCGCCTTGAACTTGTCGAGGTCGATAAAAATGAGGCTCAGCCGCGATTTATGCCGGGCCACGAGCTTGAGCTCGCGTTCGAGCGCCTGGTGGAAGTAGCGGAAGTTGAACAGGGAGCTCACGTCATCGAGGATCGAGGTCTCTTTCGTCTTCTGGTAGAGCTTCACGTTCTCGATGGCGACCGAGATCTGCTTCGAGAGCTGCGTCAAGAGCGGCAGATCCTTTTCCGAGAATCCGTTGGTCCTGCTGCTTCCCAGACCAAACGTTCCCACGACGCGGCGCCGAGCCTCGAGAGGCAGCAGGATGTACGAGCGAATGCCGTCTTCGAGGAGAAACTGGTCTTCGATGAAGCGGTTTTGCGCCTTAGTGTCGGGATGGATGAAGTGCGTCTCGTTGAGTACCACCCAGCCGGGTCCCGTGCCGACCACCGGAATGAGGGACTCCATTCCCCAGCCGGAATCCGTTCGGGAGCCCGAGGCCATGATGCGGAGGTAGCTTCCCGACTCGTCGAGAAAGGCAACCGAGAGTCGATCGAAGGAGAACAGCTTCTCCATCTCGTTCGCGAAGGAGTCGAAGACTTCTTCGATCTGGAGACTGCTGCTGATGATGCGCGCGATGTTGTTGAGGACCTTGATCTGCTTTGCCTGCGCGGCAGTGCGCTGAAAGAGCATGGCGTTCTCCGCCGCCATGCCGATTTGATTCCCGATGGAGGTGAAGAGGTCGAAATCGAACGTGGGAAAAAGCTGCTGCTTTCCGATGGCGAGGTGCATGACCCCGAGGATGCGGTTCTTGCTTCTGAGGGGCACCGCCGCGAGCGCCCCCAGCTCGAGCCGCTCTCCGAACAGAGAGGCAAGACGCGGCTCTCGATCGAGCGTATCGACGAGGTTCGGCTCCCCACTCTTCAGGACCCGAAAGGCGAGAGGGGATTCGGCCGGGCGGACCTCGAGCTTGTTCGGCTGGATGTTCTCGCCGCGGTAGCTGGCGAGTCGAAACGTACGGGCTTCGTCCTGGAACAGCAGCATCTCGCCGTAGAGGCTTCCGCTCGTATCCATGATCACATTGAGAGAGTCCGCCAGAATCTCGGAGAGGTCCAGCGACTTGCTGATGGCGGAGGACAGCGAGTTCAGCGCTGTCAGCTTGAGGTTCTGGAACAGGACCTCGCGCTGGAGAAGGCGCTCCTCGCTGATGTCCCGGATCTGTACGAGAACGACTCTTCCCTCGTCGAAGCCGACCGTGCGGCCTTTGACCTGGACCGGCAGGTTGCCTTGCTCCTTCGTCTCCAGAGGAAGATCATCGTACGCAAAGCTTTCCCGCGAAAGGAACTCCTTGAAATACAGGAGGGCTTTCGAGCGATTCGCTCTCGGGTGCAGATCCTCGATTTGGAGATTCAGAAGCTCTTCCCGGCTGTATCCGGTGAGCTCCTCCGCGCTCTTGTTGGCCTCGACCACGACCCGGTTGGTCACGCTGAACAGACACATGGGCTCTGCGCCCCGCTCGAACGCCTGCCGGTGGACCCAGCCCTTCGGGCCTTCCGGCCGCTCCCCTGGAAGGGAGTGAAGCTTCGAACATATCGCTCCTTGGAGGCGAAACCTCGAACAAACTTTATCCAGTTTTGGGAAAAAACCCTTTAGGAAGATAGGATAAGCGAGGAGCGGGCCGGGGATCAACCGGGGAGAGGCTGGAAGTTGCAGAATTGCCGGCATTCCGGAGGAGAATGAGTCGTGAGAACCTAAGGGTCCGAAGCCCTGCGCAAGGGTGTGGATATCGGGCGCGGCCACGGACCGTTTCATCGGCGCGTCGAGCCGGCGGCCGGCTCGGCGGAGACAACGTCGGAAGTCGTAGCTCACGAAGGGCTTACGCTACAGCTGCGCAACGTTTGTGCTAATATGAGTGCCGTTTCGAAACGCGTGCCGAACCGGAGGAGCGAGAGGTCATGTTCGAGATCGTTCAAGACATTCTGGACGCGCGGAGGCTTGCCCAGAACCTGGCGAGCGACAAGGACGGCGCTATCGTGACCTTCGCGGGCATTGTACGAGGCACGAACCGCGGCAAGAAAGTGCTCTTTCTGGAGTACGAAGCCTACCCGGAGATGGCGATCAAAATGCTCGAGCGCATCGGCGCCGAGATCGAGGCCACGTGGGGTTTGTCGAGCCTTCGCATCCACCATCGGGTGGGTCGGCTGAATGTCGGTGAGACGAGTGTAGTCATCGTCACGTCGGCACCGCGCCGGGATGATGCCTTTGCTGCCTGCCAGTACGCGATCAATCGTCTCAAACGCATCGTTCCAATCTGGAAGAAAGAAGTCTTCGAAGACGGGGAAGTTTGGGTGGAAGGCCCCGTCGAGACCGTGGAGGTGGCGCAGCCGTGAAGGTGCGTGTGCGGCTGTTCGCCGTGCTGCGGGAAGTCGTGGGCCGGGAGGAGGTGGAGCTCGACGGACCCGAAGAGCTCACCGTCGGGCAGCTTTGGGAGCAGCTCGTGGCGGACCATCCGGATCTCGACGGCTACGGACGCTCGATCCAGTTTGCCGTGAATCACGACTTCGCATCGCGAGATACGCCGCTCAAGCCGGAGGACGAGGTCGCTTTTCTGCCGCCAGTGAGCGGAGGTTGATTCTGTCTTGGACGAGCGGCGCCGGCGTCAGGAGCTCATCCTAACCATCATTTCCAGGAAGCTCGTTCGCAATCAGGCCGAGCTTCTCCGGGAGCTTCAGGCGGAAGGCGTCGAGCTCACCCAGTCCACTCTCTCCCGCGAATTGAAGGCGCTGGGCATCGGCAAGGCTCCCGATCCGCGTGGCGGCTATCGTTACGTCGCCGGACAGCCGGCGTCGGACGGACCGCTGGCCCGTCTCGTCAGCTTCATCGTTCGCGTGGAGCGCGCCCAGAATCTTGTCGTCGTTCAAACGCCACCGGGGAGTGCGAATGGTGTGGCGCAGGGGATCGATGAAGTGGACTGGCCCGAGGTGATGGGGACGATTGCCGGCGACAATACGATACTGATCATCTGCCGTAGCAACGCCCAGGCGGCGCGGGTGGAGAAAAGCCTGAACACTATCGCGCCCGCGTGATTCCCACCCCCGATCTACCTTTACAACTTTCCATGTAGGCCCGGTTCCATAAGGTCCTACGCTCGGCTTAGTCGTCTTCGTCGTGAAGTGAGGGTTGTTCGGCGGCGTTCTCGCTCGCGCCTGCCGATCGGCGTTTCAGCCGGCGCTGCCGGTGGAAAAACGTCTCCTGCCAGCGTTCGCGGAAGGTGAGTGGCAGGGCGTAGGTTTCCTCGATCATCCTGAGGGCGCGCTGGCTGCACCCGAAGGCCTCGTCGAAATCGCGGCAGCGATGCTCGTAGTACTTGGCAAGCTCCGCCAGAGCCTGGACACCTTCCACGCTGGGTTCCGCGGCCAGCTCTTCCCACATTCGGATCGCCTCGTTCCACTCGCCGCGACGTTTGTGGTGCTTCGCGAGCTGGTGGAGCGAGTGGCGCCGGGCGGAGCCGGACAGCCCCGAAGCGAGTGCCCGGCTGAAGTGTTTCATGGAGCGCTCGGGCTGCGCGGCCTTGTCGAAGAGCCTCCCCAGGCTGTAGTCGTCGATGGGGGTCTGCGGCTCGTGGCCCTCCGCCAGCATGTCGGCGGCGGCAACGGTGAGAGAGGCCAGCGACAGGATGTCGTAGCGGTTGTGCGTGAAGATGGGGGCGATCCGCCGGGCGTCTGCGCTGCGTAGAAAACCGAAGTACAGGTCGGGAATGAGGTGTCCGGGCACATCGCCTTCGCGCTCGAGCCCGAGCAGAAGGTATTCGAGCTCGGACAGCCGGCAGCTTTCGAATCGCGCTTTCCAGAGACTGCGAGCAGGGTGGAGCATGTCGAAATGCGGGAGATCCTCGAAGGCGAAGCTCTGTCGGGCCAGCACGAAGCGGCTTTCGAGAAGCGGGATGTCAAAGGTCTTGCCGTTGTAGGTGACGAGGCTTTCGTAGCGTCGCAGGAGCCCAGCGAGTCCCGCGAGCATTGCAGCTTCTTCATGGTAATCGCGCATGAAGAGCTGGCGCACGATGAACTGGCCGTCCTCAACGAAGCCGACTCCGACCAGGAAGGGGCAGGTGCCAGGGCCGCCGGCGAGGCCGGTGGTCTCTGTGTCCAAAAACAACGTTCGCGTCAGGTCGAGCTCGTTGGCCGAGCCCGTTAGAATCGAAAACGTCGCCCGCGAGACTCCGGTCAGGCGCTCCAGGGAGAGGCTTCCATGGTGATGGTGCAGGGGATAGGCGCGCTCGATCTGAAAGTAGATTCCGAGCTCGTTCTCGACCTCGAGCCCGCCGTCGAGCGCCTCGTCGAGGGCGATGGGACTGGAGATTTCTGGCGAGGGCGTTCGCTCACGGCGAGGTCGCGCTGCCGTCGCGGCGACGAGTCGCTCCAGCCTTTCCTTGACCGACAGGCTTTCGTTGGCGTCGTCGCCGAGAATCTCCCGCTCCACCTGGTCGAGACCGTCGAGCTTCGAGGGTTTGGCAGCGCCCGGAGACTTTGTCTTGCCGTAAAGCCTTTCGAGCCGGGTTCTCGTCTCGCTCATCGATCGTTGGGGGCGGTGGGGGCGGTGGCAGCCGGGTCCCGCTGAACGGCGTGGAGAATGGCGAGAGCGATCTCTTTTCCACGCATTCCCACCTCGCCGACGGGCCCCACGCAGCTCGGACAACCGTCCTGGCAGGGGCATTCCTCGACCAGCCGCGTGGCTTCGGCGAGAAGTTTCACGTGCAGACGGTAGAGCGGCGCGGAAAACCCGATGCCTCCCGGGTAGTTGTCATAGACGAAAATGTTGGGCTCGTAGTCCGGATTCACGGGTGGTGCGGGAGCCCTCGCTCCAGGTGCGAGAGATTTGAAGCCGCGCTCCACGGCGGCGGTTCCCTGGGAGTTGTCCCCGATCGCCACACCGATGTCGGAGCGATCACACATGAGAAAGAGCATGGAGACTGTCTTGAGCGTGTTCGCGAGGCCCACCACACCGTCCCGACGTTCCTCCTGCGTGGCGTTGAGGCTGGCCACAACGTCCCGGGGGATCGTCAGCCAGTAGGACGTGGTGTGCATCTCCTGCTCGGGCATGTCGAGCTCGCCCGAGCCCACGTTCTCCAGCGTGTAGAACTTCACCTTCTTGAATCCCACGATCTGAGAGACGACGTGCACCTCGCCGTGCGAGCGAAACGCGTCGTCGATCCGTCCCGTATCGAAGCGGTCGAGGATGTTCACTTTGGTGTAGGTGATCGCGTCGGTGTAGTAGTCGCACTCCCACTGCCGTACGGAAGCACGTCGCTCGTCATAGTCGAACGTCTCGACGAAATACGTTTGACCCTCCAGAATGTAGATGGCTTTCGGGTGGAGCGTCGAGTGGGCGCTCGTGAAGTCCACCTCGGCGATGACTCTGGGCTTCACGGACTCGTCGTAGACGATGAAGTTGTCGGAGCTGATCGAGCGGAGACTCACGCTGTCCGCCGGATAGGAATCACTCGTCCAGTGCCAGCGGTCGTTGGAATGGTGAAGCGTCTCGTGCTCCTGCAGAAACTCGAGGATGTCGTTCAGGTTCTCGCCGCCGAATTGCTCGCCGTCCTGAAAGGGCAGCTCGAAGGCCGCACACTTGACGTGGTCGACCAGGATAGACAGGTTGTCGGGATTGATGAGCCCGTGCTCGGGGGATCCGGAAAAGAAATAGTCCGGATGGTTCACGACGAACTGGTTCAGGGGTCCGCTGTTCGCCACCAGGATGGCGACCGAGGCGCCGGTGCGTCTTCCGGCCCGGCCCGCCTGTTGCCAGGTCGAGGCAATGGTCCCCGGGTAGCCGGAAATCACCGCGACATCGAGATTTCCGATGTCGATACCGAGCTCGAGGGCGTTCGTCGAGACGACGCCGAGCACCGAGCCGTCCCGGAGTCCCTGCTCGATCTCCCGGCGCTTCTTCGGCAGGTAGCCGCCGCGATAACCGCGAATGAGGTCTTGTCGGGCGGCACTCGTTTCGAGCTCGTCCTTGAGATACCTGACGAGCACCTCCGTGTTGAGACGGCTGGTGGCAAAGACGATGGTTTGGAGCCCGCGTTTCAGGAAAGACGATGCGATGCGACGGGTCTCGTTGATGTAAGAGCGGCGGATGCCGAGCTCGGGATTGACGACCGGCGGGTTGTAGAAGAGAAAGTATTTTTCGCCTCGCGGCGCACCGTTTGTGTCGATGAGCTCGACGGGCTGCTCCAGGAGCCGTTCGGTGAGCTCTTTGGGATTCGCGATGGTGGCCGAGGAGCAGATGAAGCGCGGTTCGGAGCCGTAGAAACGGCAGATGCGAGCCAGTCGTCGAAGAATGTTCGCCAGGTGGCTTCCGAAGACTCCCCGATACGCGTGGATCTCGTCGATCACGACGTAGCGCAGATTCTCGAAGAGCTTCACCCATTTGGGGTGGTGCGGCAGGATGCCGCTGTGCATCATGTCGGGGTTGGTGACGACGATGTGACCGCGCGAGCGGATGGCTTTCCGGGCATCCTGGGGCGTATCGCCGTCGTACGTGAAGGTACGGATGTCTTCATCCAGGTCCTGGATGAGCGAGTGCAGCTCGGCAAGCTGATCCTGCGACAAGGCTTTCGTCGGGAAAAGGTAGAGCGCGCGAGCATCACGGTCGCCGAGAACGGTGTCCAGCACCGGCAGGTTATAGCAGAGCGTCTTGCCCGAGGCGGTGGGCGTGACGACGACCACGTTCTTGTTGTCGCGCACCTGCTCGAAGGCCTCTTGCTGGTGACTGTAGAGCTGGTCGATTCCGCGCTTTGTGAGCACTTCCAGCAGCTTGGGATTGAGCCCATCCGGAAAGGGTGCGAAGCTTGCTGGAAGCGCCGGGAAGTGTCGGACGGCAGTGATGCTCGGATGGCGTCCCGCCTGCTCGGAAATCTCCGAGATCACTCTCTGGAGCGCGTGCGAGCGGTCGGCGGGCGCGAGAATACTCGACATCGTGGCTCGGATCGGGCGAGTTTAACCCGAAGCAGCCGGTTTAGGAAGACGTCGATAAGGCGAGCACGCACAGCAATTTAGGCAAGCCAGGCCCTTCACACCCCTTCAGCTATCGGCTAGTGCCCTGTATCAGAAGTTCATCACATAAATCTCGGGCCCTTTTGCGCGCTGGTAAGTGCCGTTCCAACTTTTGCCCCTAGGATGGAAACTCACTAGAACGGCGACGCGCTGCCCGCATGCACGGTTGTCGTTAGGGTCCGCGCAAGAATAAATGCCCATTCTTGGGCGCAGTCTAATAAAGGGCGCCCGTCTGGCAAGGCCGCGCCAGCGGCCGAACTGCAATGATGCAGCAACGAAGCCAGCGCGCAAGAGGGGTCGAGGTTTAGGTGACGTACTACTGAGACCGGGCACTAGGGACTCCGGCCGGGGAGTCGACTCTCTATAATATAGAGCCGTTTGAAGTTGTGCCGAGGAGCCTGTAAACTAAATGATCAGTCACTTTTTCCAAAGGTTGCCCGGGTGGTCCTGTTCAATTACGCGCTCAAGGAGCTTACTGCCAAGATCGTGTACTACGGTCCTGGCTTGAGCGGCAAGACGACGAACCTGCAGTACATCTATGAAGAGCTTCCTATCAAGAACAAGGGACGGATGCTCACCCTGGCGACCGAAACGGACCGAACACTCTATTTCGATTTTCTTCCCGTTGATGCGGGCGTCGTACGAGGCATCAGGACCCGCGTGCAACTCTACACCGTCCCCGGTCAGGTGTTCTACAACGCGACGCGCCGCATGGTTTGGAAGGGTGCAGACGGCGTTGTGTTCGTCGCAGACTCCCAGCGAGGCGTGGTCGAGGCGAACCTCGAGAGCTTCAACAATCTTCGCGAGAATCTAGCGGCACATGACCTGAAAATCGATAAGATGCCTCTCGTGATGCAGTACAACAAGCGGGACCTCGATGCGGCCATGAGCGTCGATGAGATGAGCGAGAAGGTGAATCTACTCAACGCCCCCTTCTACGAGGCCATCGCGAAGGATGGTGTTGGTGTCGAAGACACCCTTCGAGCCATCAGCAGCCTGGTGTTGAAGTCCGTGATCGAAAAGTACGGCGGGGACCGTTCCATGTCACCCCTGGGATCGGTGGGCAGCGCCGAGAGCGGCGCTGGTGGTATCGATCTCGTGGGTTCAACGATCCCGCCCGCCGCGCCCAGCCCGACTGTGGACGAGCCCCTGGTCGCTCTCGGGGTCGAGGTCACGAACGTCACCCCGAAAGACAACGTTGCGAGTACCTGGCCCAACCCGCCGGAGGACACAGCCGTGGCCGATAAGCAAGACAAGCCCGTCGAGACATTCGAGAATCTGAATCTCGAGGGAATCCTCGACGAAGCTCTCAAGATGCACGAGCCGGAAGGTGGCTCCGCTGGCGCTCAGCCCGCTCCCGCCGGACTCGCAGCGAGCAGTCAAGGCCTCGACGACAGCTCGGACGCCTTTTCGGGGCTCCTCGAGGAGGCTCTCGGAGAAGAAAGCAACGAAAGCCTCGCCAATTCTCTGGAGAGTTTGTCCGAATCGAACGAGGTGAGCACAGCACCCGGCTCACCGAATCCCGCCGCCGAGGAAGAGGGGATTGCGGCGTTCGAGCTCGATATCGACGAGCCGAAACCGGAGCGGATCAAAGCAACGAATGCGCAAGCCCGGTTGCATGATCTGGCGCAGACGAGACTCTCCGGATCAGCAGACGTAAAGTTTGCAAACGTCAAAGTGAATCCACGCAGGGCGAGTCAACCCAAGCGGGTCGAAATACCTCTGACCATCAATATCGATCCGGACGCCGACGAGATCGACATCCAGCTCATTCTGAACCTTCGGCTAAAGCGGGAGAAATAGCTTTCGCCCGAGCGAGCGCACTTGATCCAGGATCGACGGCGGGCCATGCGGGACCCAACCTCACGCGACGCCCCTTCGCAGCGGGGCGTCTGCGTCGTTTTCGATCGGGACGGATGACCAGCCGCCGGGTGCTCATCGTCGACGACGAGGCCGGCTCACGACAAGGTCTGTCGACGCTCGTCAGCAGCTGGGGCTTCTCTACTGAGACCGCCATCGACGGTGAGCAGGGACTCGAGCGAATCGACGCCTTCCATCCGCAGGTCGTCATTGCCGACCTGGTGATGCCGAATCTCGATGGTCTCGGCTTGCTTGCTTCGCTTTCCGAGCGGGACTACGGGCCAACCGTCATCATGCTGACGGCGAAAGGAAGCATCGCCTCCGCCGTGGAGGCGATGAAGCGCGGAGCCTTCGATTATCTGACCAAGCCCGTCGAGACCCGTCAGCTGCGCCAGGCTCTGGAGAAGGCCTTCGAGCGCGCCGCCGCGTTCGAGGAAATCGAGCGCTACGACCATGAGCTCGAGGCGAGTGGCCGCTTCGGTCGTCTCGTTGGAGCGAGCAGTGCCATGAAGACGCTCTACGATCTCATGCGCCAGGCGGGTCCCTCTGCCGCCTCCGTTCTCATCGTGGGGGAGTCCGGGACCGGAAAGGAGCTGGTCGCGCGTACGCTGCATGATCTCTCACCACGCCGCGACGGGCCTTTCGTGGCGCTCAACTGCGCCGCGATTCCGGAGACGCTGCTGGAGAGCGAGATTTTCGGCCACGAGCGCGGTGCCTTTACCGGAGCCGATGTGCGGCGCCAGGGCTGCTTCGAGCTCGCGAGCGGCGGTTCGCTGCTTCTCGACGAAGTGTCCGAGATGGCGCCGGCCACCCAGGCGAAGCTTCTCCGGGTTCTCGAGGAGCGGGCTTTTCGAAGACTGGGAGGGGCCGAGGAGATCGAAGTCGATGTGCGCGTGCTCGCGGCGACGAACCGGGATCCGAAGGATGCACTCTCGGAAGGACAGCTCCGCGAGGACCTCTTCTACCGGCTGAACGTATTCACGCTGGAGCTCCCCGCGCTGAGGGACCGCCTCACCGACATCGAGCTCCTCGTCGATGCCTTTATTCAGGAGTTCAACGAGCCCAATCAAAAGTCGCTCACCGGCATCGCGCTCCAAGCGCTCACCATATTGCGATCCTATCGGTGGCCAGGTAACGTACGGGAGCTCAGGAATCTCGTCGAGCGGGCGGTCATCGTGTCCCGTGGCGAGCGTATCGCGCCGGACGATCTCCCGCCCCATCTGGCGGAGCCGGTCGGGGAGACGCTCGATCGGGCTGCGGTCGAGATTCCGGTGGGGACCACGGTCGAAGCGGCCGAGAGGAGTCTCATCATGAGGACCCTCGAAGCCACGGAACAGAACAAGACGCGCGCCGCGGAGATTCTCGGGATCAGCCTGAAGACGCTTCACAACAAGCTGAAGAAGTACCGCGAGAAGGGCTGATCCCGACACTAGGGGCACCGTGGGTTTTCGGGGCAAACAGATTGCCACGCTGACACTCGTGGCTGCGGTCGTGGCCATCGCCACGAGCCTGATGAATGCTGTCTCGCTCGCCCGCATCTCGGTGGCGGAGACGGCGAGTCGCGGAACCCTCCTCGCTGAAACGCTGTATCACCTGACGAGCGGTGTGATCCGGGCGCATCAGCGCGAAGAGCTGGCCAGCGCGCTGGGCGCGGATCCGTCGCTTCGGAACTACGCCGAGGGTGTCGTTGGCTACTCTTCCACGACCCTTTACGTTGCGGTGACCGACGACAAAGGCATCGCCCTTCTCCACAGCAACCCTGCGCTCAGTGGCCAGAAACTGGCACCGGCCGAGTCCCTTTCGTCATTCGCGGAGCTCAACCCGTTTGCCCAGCTCTGGGAACTGCGGAGCGAGAACCGCGTTCTGGAGGTGGCAATTCCGTTCCGCGTCGACGATGAGCCCTTCGGCGCGGTTCGCGTCGCAGTGTCGACCGTCCTGTTGAGGGAGGAGCTCTCCGGCGCCATTGCGACGAGTGCAATGCTTGCCGCCGGTGCGGTCCTTGCGGCCTTTTTGGCTTCCTTTTTTCTCGCCAATAGCCTGCTTGCTCCCATCGAGATGCTGCGGCGGGAGTTGGGCCGTATCAACCCGGGGCAGGGACAGCCTCCGCTCGATCTGCGAAACGAAGCCGACGTGAGCCGGATCGCGGACTTTTTCTCCACGATGAGTAAGAAGCTGCAGGAGAATCCGGCTCGCGAGGGGGGCTCGGCCTGGCTGGAGACGATGGTCGGGGGGTTGACCGACGCGGTCCTCGTCGTGAGCTCCGAAGGAACGATGCTTTCGATGAACGAGCCCGCGGAGCAGTTGCTCGGACGGCCTCGGGCCGAGGCTCAAGATCAGGTCCTGTCCGATCTGGTTGCGGAGGATCATCCTATTGCGAAGCTCGTCGAGCAGGCGTTGGAGTTCGGAGGGGCGGTCGGGCCGGTGAGCGCCACCCTCGCCATCAACGGTCGGGACGTGCTGCACAGTCTGACCGCACAGGTGCTTCGCGACTCGAACGAGATCTCCGGCGTGATGGTCAGTGCTCGCGACATGGAGAAGCTCTCTCGTCTGGGCTCTCACTTGTCCTACTCACAGAAGCTCACGGCGCTCGGGCGCCTGACCTCGGGCGTCGCACACGAGATCAAGAACCCGCTGAATGCCATGGTCATCCACGTGGCGCTACTGCGCCAACAAATGGCCGAGGCCAGCCCGGAGTCCACAGGCTATCTCGACGTTCTCGACGAGGAGATTCGTCGACTGGATCGCGTGATCCAAGGCTTTCTCAAGTTCACGCGTCCGGAGGACCTGCAGCTCACGTCCGTGGATCTCGACCAGCTGCTCCGGGGAGTGGTGCGCCTGGCCACCGCGGAGGCCGATAGAAACGGCGTTGAGATCGAGATGGATGTTCCCTCCGATTTGCCGCCGGTCTACGGGGACCGAGAACTGCTCCAACAAGCCTTCTCGAATCTCGTGCTGAACGCCTGCGAGGCGATGCCGGGCGGTGGGGCCCTGGGCCTGGAGGCGAGGCGAAGCTCCGAGGGCCTGGAGATAGAAGTGGCGGATACCGGCGTAGGCATCGAGCCGGACATGCTGGACAAGATCTTCGATCTCTATGTAACGACGAAGAGCCGAGGCAGCGGCATCGGCCTGTCGCTCGTGTACCGGATCGTTCAGCTCCACGACGGCGACATTCGGGTGGTATCGACACCGGGCGAGGGAACGCGGTTTACAATGCGTTTGCCGGAACCTCCGGGCTGAGCCAAGCTACACTGCAGGGTGCTCGACAAATGCTCAGAACCCTGCGCGAGCGGAGCGAGCCCGGCCCGAATGGGCGGATGACACTCCGAGCGCCAAGCGCGCGAACGAGGAGTGAGCGCGCACTGAGCACGAGAAGTCGAGAGAATCAAATGCGCCGGTTCGAGCAACGCCTTCTGATCCCGGCTCTAGGCTGGGTGCTCGCGAGCGGGGTATCGTGTGCCAGGAAGGTGAAAGCGGAGTTCCCCAGGCCACCGGCGGTCGTGACCGAGGCGGGCAATGCCCCGGACGCGGAAGAGCCGACGCCAGAACCGGACAACGTCGCCGAGCCTCCCGCTGAGCCGGTCGATGCGAAGCCGGAGCTCGACGAGGAGCCCGAGCCACCGCCTCCGGAGCAGCCCAAACCCCCGCCTCGGCGAACTCCCAAAGCCGAGCCCGAGCCCGAGGAGTTGCCACCAGAGCCGCCGCCCAAAGCCTCGCGTTCGGAGCCGCCTCCCGCGCCCTCTCCCATCCAGGGGAAGCTCGACAAGGCGGGCGAGCTTCTGACGACCGTTTCCAGTCGTTTGCTGACCTCCGTGCAGCGCGATCAGGTGAATGCGGCCAGCGGCTTCATCATGCAGGCCCAAGAGGCACTTCTCGACGGCGACGACCGACGCGCTCTCGTCCTTGCGGACAAGGGCCTCATCCTGATCGACGACGTCGAGCGGGCGAGCCGCCGGTAGCATCTCCCTGACGAGGAGCGGAAAGAAGTACCAAAAAGTGCAAGGCTTACCTGCCCCCGAGATTTGGGAGGAGGAGCGACCAGGGGGCAGCGTCCGAGTTGGTTAGCGTCTGTCCAAGAAACTAGGCCGAGCCCGAGCCCGAGCCCCCGCCCGAAGGTGGACGCATAAGGCGATGCGGAACGAATTCGGATAGCGGGAACACCTCTTTCTGTCAAAGTTGTTTCGGGCTCGGGCATGGGCACGGGCTGGGGAGAGACCAGGGTTGCAGTTTCGCAATAGAAACTCTTTTCGTCCTGGCTCTAATCCTGAACGCGGATCTCGTTTCGGAGTGCTTTTCGCGGCGCTTCGCGCTCGGCGATGAGCTCCGCGAGCTCTCGCTCGGCCGAGCTCGCCACCGAACCGGTCAACACAATCGCGTCGTTCGTTGCGCTTGCCCGAAGAGCGTAGCGCGCCAGGTTCTCGTTTTTTTGAAGCGCGTGCTGTACGCGTTCGGCCAGGGTCTCGATCGCGCCGGTCTCACGAACCTCCAGTCTCAGGTCAACCGTCTCGACGCCGTTGACGCTCGCAACTCGCTCGCGCACCATCTCGATGAGCTCCTTCGATTCCGCCACCCCTTCGATGATCACGTTGCCCGAGCTGGCCGTTACCTCGAAATCGCCCCCCTGGAGGTCCCGGTGCAGGCGCAGAGCCGCCAGCACCTTCGCCCGAAGAGCGGTGTCGTCGATCCGTTGGCCGAGGCTCGGGCCCTCTGCAGCCTCCCGGTGCGCAACATCCGGCTCCACATCGAGCCGGTTCTCCACCGACTGGACGCCTGCAATCGTCTCGACGAGCGCCTGTGCGGTCTCTCGTTCCCCGTCGGAGGCGACCTCACCGGTTAGAACAACGGTGCCTCCACCGACGCTCACCGTAATCGGGCGCCCGCCCAGCTCCCGGTGTATCGCCAGGGCAGTCTTGACCGAGCCGAGGAGTGTGGCGTCTTGAATCGTTCGCTCCACTCCGGGAAACGTGCCCCACTGGTACAACTGGTAGACGACGAGCCCTGCAGCGAGCAGCAGGAGAAGGGTCAGGATGCGAAAAAGGAATCGAAACATCGAACGTTTTCCTGCCGGCGAGCTTATCGCAGAGCGCAGCCGCCGGCTAGTGCACGAACCCGCTAATCCTGCCGCAAATTCCTCGTCCTTTTCCGCGCTGGCTGCGTTGCTCCTCCTCGAAATATCTAGATATGACATCGAGACAGTTCGGCCTTCGGCCTAGCCCTCCGCTCGACAAGCTCGCTGCGGAAGGCGGGTCGGAGTGCCTTGCCAGCACGAAAAATGACCTTGGAATTTGCCGACAGTATCAGCGGGTTCATGCACTAGTGGGGTGGCGGCGGCCCGCTTCCGGCGCGTTATACTTGAGCGGTGAGCACGCTCCAGGCACGCGCTGGATGTTTCCTGGCGCGGCTCGCTTCTGGTCGAGTCGAAGGATCATGCAGAAACCGAAGACACTAGGCGAGTTGAAGCAGAGCCCGTTCTACGAGAAGCGCCATCGCGGCGTCAGGGACGAAATTCGCGCCAATCTGATCGCAAAAATGACCTCGAAGGAGGAGCTGTTTCCGGGCATCGTGGGATACGAGGACACGGTGATCCCTCAGCTGATCAATGCCCTCCTGTCTCGTCATCACTTCATTTTTCTCGGGCTTCGAGGTCAGGCCAAGACCCGAATCATGCGAAGCCTTACGAGATTTCTGGACGAGGAAATCCCGGCCATCGAAGGGTGCGAGATACCGGAGCATCCATTTCATCCGATCACTGCGATCGGCCGCAAGACGCTCCGCGAGCTCGGGGACGAAACGCCCGTTCGGTGGGTTGGACGCGAGGAGCGCTACGTCGAGAAGCTCGCGACACCCGATGTCACGATTGCCGACATGATCGGCGATCTCGACCCCATCCGCGCCGCCAGAGGCGGTCTCGATCTGTCCGACGAGCTCACGATTCACTACGGGCTGGTGCCACGAGCGCATCGGGGCGTTTTCGCCATCAACGAGCTTCCCGATCTCGCTGGCAAGATCCAGGTGGGACTGTTCAACATCCTTCAGGAGGGCGACGTCCAGATCAAGGGCTTTCCGGTGCGCATGCCGCTCGACCTGCTGATGGTATTCACCGCGAATCCCGAAGACTACACGGCACGTGGTCGCATCATCACGCCCCTGAAAGACCGGATAGGCTCGGAGATTCGGACGCACTATCCGCAGACGCTCGAACAGGCGGTGTCCATCACCCGCAACGAGGCCTGGACCGAGCGGGATGGCTCGGAGGACGCGGGGATCATCATTCCGTACTATCTCCGAGAGGTCGTCGAAGAAGTTGCGATTCAGGCGAGGCGGGATAGACGGGTGGACCAACGTTCGGGTGTGAGCCAGCGCCTTTCGATTACGCTCCTCGAGAACGTGGTCTCGAACGCCGAACGCCGCGCGCTCCTCGCCGGCGAAGCGCCCGCCGTGCCACGCATCTCGGATCTCTACGCGTCGCTCTCCGCCATAACCGGTAAGCTGGAGCTCGAGTACGAAGGCGAGCTCAAAGGGGCCGAGACCGTCGGACGCGACCTCATCAGGAAATCCGTCGGAGAGATCTTTCAGAAATACGGCCGCGGTGACGTGCTCCGCTCCACGGTGAGCTGGTTCGATGACGGAGGCTTCTTCCGGCTTCCCGACCGAACGAGCTCCGGCGAAGCACTGGCATCGCTAGGGAAGATACCTGGCCTCCTCGATCAGCTCGACATCGTCGGGGCCCATCCCGATGCGCCGGCCCCGGTGAAAGTGGCCGCCGCTGAGTTCATCCTGGAAGGTCTGGTGGGGCTCAAGCGGCTGTCTCGAAGCGAGGAGCGGGGTTTTCACGGGAGCCCGGAGCGCGAGCCGGAGATCGGCTACGAAGAGCCCTACGACAGTCCCAAGGGAAGGCTGAATTGATCCCAATCCTGGATGCCCTGGACGTTCGACGCTGGATGCCGGATGCCCGGTCCGGCGTCCTGCTCGTGTAAGCGACGAATGGCCGTCACCAAATACACGCGCTTCCGTCCCGAGGATCTGGACGATCTGTCGCTGTCCGATCTGATGCAGGAGCTCGCCGACTACCTGCTGGACAGCGGATTCCAGGACGTGTACGGCTTCAACGAGTTGTCGGATCAGACGCTCGACGAGTTGAGGCGGGCCATCCTGCGGGCGCTCATGGAACAGGGAGCGATCTCGACGGAGACGGTCGAGAGGATGCTCGAGGAAGCGGACAGCTTCGAGGAGTCGGAGCTCGCTCGCATGCTCGATCGCCTGATCGAGCGGATGCAGAACGAGGGTTTCATCAGCATCACCCCGCCAGAGGGCGTGACGGCGGCTTTAGATCCCGAAACCGAGGGTGTCGGGGATGTGAGCGATGCGTCGCAGTCGAGCGTGCGCTTCCAGCTCACCGACAAGAGCGTCGATTTTCTCGGCTACAAATCGCTGAAGGATCTACTCGGCGGGCTTGGCCGGTCCAGCTTCGGGCAGCACGAGACGAAGGAGCTCGCCACCGGCGTGGAGGTGCTGGGTAGCTCGAAGCGCTACGAGTTCGGCGACACACTCAACCTGGATGTGTCGAGGACGCTCTTGTCCGCGGTCGCGCGCAAGGGGATCGGAGTGCCCCTCGAGCTAACTTACGACGACCTCCACGTCCACCAGTCGGAGTACCGGAGCTCGTGCGCGACAGTGCTCATGCTCGATTGCAGCCACAGCATGATCCTCTATGGAGAGGATCGGTTCACGCCCGCGAAGCGGGTGACGCTCGCTCTGGCCCACCTCATCCGCACGCAGTACCCGGGCGATTCGCTCCATCTGGTGTTGTTTCACGATGGCGCCGAGGAGGTACCCCTCTCGCAGCTGGCCTCGGTTCGGGTCGGGCCCTTCCACACCAACACTTGCGAGGGCCTGCGCCTTGCTCGGGAAATCCTGTCGCGCGAGCGCAAGGATATGCGGCAGATCATCATGATTACCGATGGGAAACCGTCCGCGCTTACTCTCGACGACGGGCGGATCTACAAGAACCCGTTCGGACTGGACCCGCTCATCGTCGACCAGACGTTCAAACAAGTCGTGGCCTGTCGGCGGAGCGGCGTCATGATCAACACTTTCATGCTGGCTCGCGACTACTCGCTCGTCGGATTCGTGAAAAAGATCACCGAGATCGTTCGGGGCAAGGCCTACTTCACGACTCCCGCTTCGCTCGGACAGTATGTGCTCATGGATTATGTCAATAAGAAAACCAGGATGATCCACTGATCCGGGCCTCGGGGCCGCAAGTACCGGGCACCTATTCGTTTTTGCCATCCCCTTTCGAAAACGATAAGATCGACCCAAGCCCAAACAACAGATTCTCAGCCGCAGGGCTGCGGAAAGTTCCTCCCTGGAGGAAGAGCGAATGTCCGACTTGTGGGATGGCAAGGAGCGGAGAAAGCATCCGCGCGTAGACCTGACCGACGTCGATGGAAAGCTGCACACGCTCGCCGACGCGCCTATCATGGACGTGTCGAGCGTCGGGGCGCTTCTGGAGTTGACCTGCGCGCTGCCTCGAGGGGCGCGCTACTCGCTGAAGTTCGAAATGGACTCTGGCTCGTCGCTCGAGATCATCGGTGAGGTGCAGAGAAGCTATGTGCACGGCTTCGACAAGCGTGACAAGGGGGGAATCAACGTGCGGTATCGGGCCGCCATCGAGTTCGTCGATCTCACCGCCGAGCAGAAGAAGCTTCTCGATCAGCTCGTCGAGGAGAAAAAGGACATCCGGTCCGGCGCGGAGCTGACCAACTAGGGCTCGGAGTGCGCGCCAGAGGGCACGAACCGCGTTCCGAAAGAGAGGCGCTACGGTGAATCAGCACAAAGTAGACCGCCGGGCCGACATGAGAGTCAGGCCCGACGTCACGCTTTCGAGCCAGGTGCGCCTGGACCTCGACGCGCACATCCACCAACTTTCGGTGGGTGGCATGAAGGTCGAAGTGGGAGCCCCGTTGGAGCTGGGAACTGCCCACCGCTTCTCCCTGAACCTCGACGGCGAGAAACTCGAGGTCGAAGGTACGGTCCGAAGCTCTCACCAGGCCCCGGGCTCGGACCCGCCCACCTATTTGCTGGGCGTGGAGTTCCTTAGCCTGTCGGACTCGGAGCGGCAACTCATCGCACGATTCGTCGTCGATAAGTTGAGTACGGAAAGCTAAGATTCAATCCCCCTCCTGCAAGATCTTCGCTCGATTTGCGCCTCGCGCCGCGGCGTGTCTAGTATGGTGTTGAGTTCGGGCGAGGGTCTCACACCGATACCTACTTGATGAGACTGGAACCACACGTTGCCTGATGTTGAGGCGACGCACCAAACTTTTACCACTCCTATCTTACCCTCCTCCTACCCCTCGCCCACTCACCCTTCAATTCTTGTAGCGTCTTGACCTAGCCGCGAGCCTTTCGCTACAATCATCTGCTGGCCAGTGGGGCTGTGGCGCAGCTGGGAGCGCGCCTGAATGGCATTCAGGAGGTCACGGGTTCGATCCCCGTCAGCTCCACCATTTTTTCACGGCTTTGCCGTGAAAAAATGCCCGCCGGAGCTCCCGCGATGGCGGCGAGCGAAGACGGGCCTCATCGTCTCAACGGCCTTCGCCTATCGCAATCACCCGCTGGCTTCGGTTGGCAAGCCAGCCTTCCCTGGCATCTGGCATACGACTCAGAAAAATCTTGCCCGGGCAAGATTTTTCCACGGAAGGTTGATGCCGTAGCCCTCAGGTGATCGTATCGGGCGAAGGCGTACCTCGCATCAGGCCACAGGAGCCTACCTCCTGTGGCTCAGGCTCCACGCGTAGGCCGCGACGGCGTTCAAGTCGTCTGCATCGAGGTTGAGCCCGCCGCCGGGGTCCATGGCGAACTCTCGGCTCTTGTCTTTGAGCTTCTCCTTGGAAATCCCGAACCAGACGGTGCGCCGGATTCCGTCGAAGTCGCCCTCGCTGTGGAGCCACACATCGTCTGTCAGGTCGGGAGCCATGTCCCCGCCCCTGCCATCGTCGCCATGGCAGAGCACGCAGGCGTCACGGTTGTAGAGCTCCTTTCCTCTGGCGAGGATTTCGTCCGTGATCTCGTCCTCCGGGATGCCTCGAGGCATCGGCTCGGTGCCCTGCAGGAGATACGAGCCGGCGATCGCGAGTAGCAGGAGAGCAACCGGTCCGTTCATCGCGTAGTCCTCCCTAGCCTCCAAGTTTAGCGCGACGTCGCCCGGCTGGCCGCATTCTGATCGAAAGTCTGCAGGCCTTCGCCGCCGGGTGCCCGCCGTCAACGGAGCGCCGGTTCGCGTGATAAACAGTAGCAGAATTCCTCTTTTAAGTCGCTGAATTTAACGGCTTTAGCGGCGCCTCTACTTGATAGCCGCGACAATTTCACCTAATATCCACTGACGCGAGATTCGTTTTATCGTTGTTTTTTAATTCGTTTCTTTTTACAAGAGATTCTTCCCATGTCCGAGTTTCTCTCCGACGCCAGGCTCCTCTCGGCGGCCGAGTTCGACCATCGTCTCGAGACGGCGGTGCGCGAGCACGAACGCGCCGAAAAGCTCATCTGCTTCTACTTGAACCAAATCAATCGGCGAAAGCTCTACGAGAGCTTCGGCTTCGAGAACGTCTACGTCTACGACTACGCGCTCGAGCGCTTCGGCTACTGCCGGAGCAAGACCCGCGCGCTCCTGTATCTGGGCCGGCGTCTGTCCCAGCTCCCGGCACTGACCGAGGCCCTGGCCACCGGACGCCTCGGCTGGACGAAAGCGGCCAAAGTGGCCTCGGTGGCGAGCCCGGAAACGGATGCGGAAATGGACGGCGAAGGCGGTGGCGTCTTGCTGGCGGTGCCAGTACCCGGGCTGTACGGTGCGGGCGGGCCTGCACGTGCATCACATCGAATACCGGGTTCGTTTCGGGGCAAAAGAGCGAGCGCGAGAGGGACGACCCGTCGAATCTCGTAACGCTCTGCTGGTTCCACCACCGGATGCTCCACGCGGGGCTGATTGGTGTGAGTGGCAAGGCACCGGGCGAGCTCGAGTGGCGCCGCCCCGCAGTGATGGAGACCGCGGCCGAGCGCCACGATCGTCTCGAGGGCGCGCTCACGAAAGTGCCAAACGTTTGGCACTCTGGCGAGAATGGTGCCAGCCTGCCCTTGAGCGACGGGCAGGAGAGCGCCATGTAGCGTCACGCCCGAACGACACCTCACTGAACGAACCTCTGTCGCTGCAGGGGAGCAACGGAGCCTTCCGTGTGGCGTTGTCTGTGAAGCGGCGATTGCCATGCAGCGCGACAATGGTTTTGAGCTAGGATCCTCCCGGAAGTGACTGGGGTCTGGTGGCCTCCTCGGACTTCAAATCCGATGGTCCTTGGTTAATCCCTGGGACGGTGGGTTCGATTCCCACGCACTTCCGCCACAGTTTCCTCTCGGATGGCACGGCGGTACCTTTGCCGTTCGACTGTCGATAGAGGCGAGATCTTCAGCTCGCCCGCAGGCGCCTGTCGCCGGAGGGCGCAGGCCGAGCGAGGGATGAATAAAGACGACGACGCGCCGTTCACCGATCCGGTCGTGCTTCCGGTCGAGGAGCACATCGACCTCCATCCCTTCGCGCCCAGGGACATTCCTTCCGTCGTGGAGGACTATCTGGAGGCCGCGGTCGAAGCCGGCTTTCGTGAAGTACGCCTGATCCACGGGCGCGGGAAAGGCGTTCAGAAAGAGCGCGTCCGGCAAGTGCTGGACGGCCACCCTCTCGTGGAGCGGTTCGAAGAAGCGACGCCGGACCGGGGAGGGTGGGGTGCCACGATTGCCTGGCTACTCCGGAATCAAGACCGCCGGTAACCACAGGCTGACTTCCGGGACGAACGTCACCAGGAGCAGCACCAGGGTCAGTGCGAGAATGAAGTAGATGTTCACCTTCATCACTTCACCCATCGAGACCTTCGCAATGGAGCACGTGGTGATGAGGACCGAGGCGACCGGCGGGGTCTGCTGGCCGATCGCCAGGCTGACCGTCACCATGAGCCCGAAGTGGATCGGGTCGACCCCCAGCTCCTGGGTCAGGGGCAGCAGGATCGGGACCAGGAGCACGATGGCGGCAGCGCTGTGCAACACCATTCCCGCCGCCAGAAGAAATGCGTCGATGATGAGGAGTGCGAGCGCCCGTCCACTGACGAACTCCAGGATGAAGGTGGCCAGCCGCTCCGGAACTCGCTGATTCGCGAGGTACCAGCCAAGCACCGCCGAGCCGGCCACCAGAATCATGACAACCGCCGTCTGACGTGCCGACTCCACCAGCACTGGCTTCAGGTCCCGTAGCTCGAGGTTGCGATAGACGAGGTAGCCCAGGCCGAACGCCAGGAAGACCGCGACGGCCGCCGCCTCGGTTGCCGTGAAAAAGCCGGCGAAGATCCCGCCCAGGATCACGATCGGAAGGCTCAAGGCCCAGAAAGCCTTCACGAAGCTCCGGCCGACCTGTCCGGCGTCGAACGGCTGAGACTCTGCGAAGCCACCGCGCCGCGCAAGCCAGTAGCTCGTTGCCATGATGGCCAAGCCCGAGATGACGCCCGGAATAACCCCTGCCAGGAAGAGCTTCACGATCGACGCCCCGGTGATGGCACCGAACAGAATCATCGGAATCGACGGAGGAATAATGATGGCGATGGTCGCCGAAGACGATAGTACGGCAGCGGCAAAGCGGGCCGGATAGCCCCTCTCTTTCATCGTCGGAATGAGCACGCTTCCCAGCGCCGCGGCGTCCGCGACGGCCGAGCCCGACACTTCCGAGAAGAACATGCTCGAAAGCGTCGTCGTCATGGCCAGCCCGCCGCGAACGAACCCCACCAGGCTGGCTGCGAAATCGACGAGTCGATTCGAGATGCCCGCCCGGTTCATGAGGGCCCCGGCGAGGATGAAGAGTGGCACCGCGACCATCGGAAAGCTGTCGGTGCCGTTGAAGAGGCGAAGCGGGACGACGACGAGGGGCGTCGTTGTGGTCAGCGCGATGATGGCGATGCTCGCGGCGATGATAGCGTAGCCGATCGGGAGCCCGAGGAGGATGAGTACCGCGACCAGAACGACGAGAAGAAACTCCACGAGTAGTCTCTAGTCTCTAGTCGCTTTCGAGCGGCCCCTGAAGGAACCGCAGCACATGAATGGCCTCGATGACCAGCATCAGGACCGCCGATGCCGGAAGAACGAGGTACACGAGGCCCATCGGAATGGGGAGCGTGATCGCCCGCTCCCCGAGAAGACGTGAGACCAGCTGCGTGCCGTACACGAGCAGCACGATATGGATCACTGCCATGACCGCGTGATTGAAGAGGCCGGCGAATCGTTGCGCCCAGTGGGGGAGACGCTTCAGAGCGTTGTCGATGCCAATATGCTGGCCATGCTGATGCGCCAGGACCGTCGCGAGAAACGTCAGCCAGACCAGCAGATAGCCGATGAACTCGTCGTACCAGCCGAAGCTGCGGCCGAGTCCATAGCGCAGGACGACCTCCGCGAAGCAGATCACCGCGATCGCAAGGAGGACGCCTGCCACCGCCCACTCGAGAACATCGTGGACGAGCCGGTCAGTGCGTTCGAGAAAGGCCCGGGACATGAAGGTTCAGTCGAAAGTGTTTCGGGTCAAGGCGTTCGGTAGCCTCGAATCGTCTCGACCAGCTCGGGGCCGAACCTCTCGTTGAAATCCTCGTAGAGGGGCTCGGCGGCCGCCGCGAAGGCCTCTTGGTCGATCTCCGTGATCTCGAGGTGCTCCGACAGCATCTCTCGATACCGCAGATCTTCCGTTTCGCCGAGCTCACGGTGAAAGCGTCCCACTTCGACTGCCACTTCGCGGATGGCCTGCTGCATCTCGGGGTCCAGCCGCTCGAAGAACGAACGACTCATCAGCGGGTACGCCGGGGAGTAGACGTGACGTGAGAGCGAGAGGTAACGCTGGACCTCGTGGAAGCGAGCCGGGACGATCTGGGAGAAGGGATTCTCCTGGCCATCGATGACACCTTGTTTCAACGCCGAGAAGACTTCACCGAAGCTCATCGACGCCGGATTGGCGCCGAAGGCCCTGAAGACTTTGACACGCTCCGGATCCTTCGGCGTACGGACCTTGATGCCCCGCAGATCCTCGGGGCGTCTCACCGGGCGCACGTTGTTGGTGATCATCCGGAAGCCGTTCTCCCAGAACGCGAGGAGCACCAGATCGTGCTCGCGCAGCTTTTCGGCCAGTGCTTCACCGATCGGACCGTCGGCGATCTCCTCCATTTGACCCCGCTCCTCGATCAGAAAAGGGAGGTCGAAGACACCGAACATGGGCTCGACGGAGTGCAGGACCGAAGACGGGACGTGCATCTCCAGAATGTCGAAGCGCAGGCCTTCCAGCATCTCCTTGTCCTCGCCGAGCTGGGCCGAGCCGAAGATCTGGACGTCCACCTTTCCCGGGAGACGCGCTTCCAGAAGCTCCTCGAACTTGCGCGCTCCACGGTCGAATGGGGACTCGGGAAATCCGATATGGCCGAGCCGAATGACGAGAGTGTCGCTATCCGAGCCGCCGCAGGCTCCGATACCGAACGCAAGTGCGGCGGCAGCCACGATCAGGAGGGAATGTCTAAAGGCCATTGCGGAGCCTCCGTGCGAGCGAGAACGCTATCACACACGCCAGCCGGTGGCATCCTGCCCTCGCCGGCCCCTGTCAGGCCCGTTTGCTATCATCTCTCCCTTATGTCGGATCTTGGAAACGAATTGAAGAAGGTGATCGAGGGCGAGGTCCGCTTCGATCGGATGACGCGACTTCTCTACTCGACCGACGCGAGCATCTATCAGATCGAGCCGATCGGGGTGGTCATCCCGAAGCACCAGGGCGATGTGGAAGAGGCGATGCGCATCGCGGCAAGGACGGGCGTTCCGATACTCCCTCGCGGAGGCGGAACTTCTCTGGCGGGACAAGCCGTGGGTGAAGCGGTGATCCTCGATTTCTCGAAATACATGCGGCACGTGGTCGAGCTGTCCGAGGACGAGTCCTGGGTTCGCGTTCAACCAGGCATCGTTTACGACGTGCTGGACGCTCACTTGAAGCCTTGCGGACTCCGATTCGGGCCGGAGACCGCCACCAGCGATCGCGCCAATCTCGGTGGCATGGTGGGGAACAACTCTGCCGGCGCCCGATCGCTCATCTACGGGAAGACGGTCGACAGCGTACTGGAGGTCAAGACGGTCCTGTCGGACGGTAGCGAGGCCGTCTTCGGTCCGGTGAAGCGGAGCGAGCTCGAGGGCAAAACCGCCGGGGACAGTCTCGAAGCGAGCATCTACCGCCGAGCGCTTTCGCTTGCCGAGCTCCATTGCGACGAGATTGGCAGACGCTATCCGAATATTCCCAGGCGCGTGAGCGGCTACAACCTGGATGAGCTGCTCGATCCGGACGAGGTCAACCTCGCGAAGCTCATCGTGGGCTCCGAGGGAACACTCGCCACGGTGGTCGAGGCAAAGCTTGCCCTTGCTCAGCTTCCCGAAGCGAGCGGACTCGCGGTGCTCCACTTCGGTGGCCTCCTTCCCGCGCTCGAGATGGGCTGTGAGATTCTGCAGCTCGAGCCTTCGGCCATCGAGCTCGTCGATCGAATGGTTCTCGAGCTGGCTCGGGAGTCCCTTGAGTACTCGCGACGTCTTCACTTCGTGGAGGGCGATCCACACGCGCTGCTCGTCATCGAGTTCAACGGGGAGGACGAAAGAGAAGTCGTCGCCAGAATGGATGCACTCGAGGCGCTCATCGGCAACCGCGCGCGGCCGATGGTTCGGATCCTCGACCCCGCCGAACAGTTGAACGTCTGGAAGGTGCGCAAGGCGGCGCTTCCGCTCCTGCTGGGCCTTCCGGGCGACAAGAAGCCGATCGCCTTCGTCGAGGATACCGCGGTGGCGCCGGAGCGCGTGCCGGAGTTCATCCGTCGCTTCGAGGAGATCCTGGGAAAGCGCGATACGGTCGGCTCTTTCTATGCCCACGCCGGCGCGGGCTGCCTTCACATCCGGCCTCTGGTGAACTTGAAGGATGGAGCCGAAGTCTCGAAGATGAAGGCGATTGCCGACGAAGTCTTCGAGCTGGTCCTCGAGTTCGGAGGCTCGATGAGTGGCGAGCATGGCGATGGGCTGGCCCGAAGTCACTTCAACGAACAGCTGTTCGGCTCCGAGCTGTACGGTGCCTTCAAGGAGTTGAAAGCCGCTTTCGATCCGAAGGGGATCATGAATCCCGGCAAAGTCGTCGACGCTCCCGCGATGACCGAGAACCTGCGCTACGGCCCGAGCTACCGGGCGCTTCAGCCATCGACACTCTTCCCCTACCAGAAAGAAGGAGGTTTCCTGCGCGCCATCGAGATGTGTAACGGGGCGGGTGTGTGCAGGAAGAGCCTCGAGGGGACCATGTGCCCTTCGTTCATGGTGACGAGGGACGAAGCGCATTCCACGAGGGGGAGGGCCAATGCGCTTCGAGCCGTGCTGGACGGCCGCGTCTCTCCCGACGAAATGGCGGGAGACGATCTCTACGGGGTCATGGACCTGTGCATCTCCTGCAAGGGGTGCAAGGCGGAGTGCCCCTCCAATGTGGACATGGCGCGCCTGAAATCCGAGTTTCTCTCGCTCTACCACCAGAAACATGGTTACAGCCTGCGAGACCGGGTCGTGACGCGCGCCGATCTTCTGGGTCGGCTCGGCGTGGCGAGCGCGCCAGTCTCCAACTGGATGCTGCGACAGCGTTGGTTTCGCCGGCTGATGGAGGCCGTCATCGGAATCGACCGGCGGCGCAGCCTCCCGCCCTATGCTCGCCGAACGTTCGAGGCCTGGTTTCGTTCGAGGAGCCCGAAGCTGAGAGCGCAGACGCGAAAAGTCGTCCTCTTCCATGACACGTTCATGAATTACCACGAGCCCGAGATCGGTATCGCCGCGACGAGACTTCTGGAGGAGGCGGGCTTCGAGGTGATTCTCGCGAGAGCCGGCTGTTGCGGGCGCCCGGCCATTTCCAAAGGGATGCTCGAAGAGGCCCGGGCACTTGCCTCCGCGAACGTCGAGTCCCTGTATCGGTACGCTTCGGAAGGGGTCCCGATCGTGGGCTGCGAGCCCTCGTGCCTGCTCAGCCTGCGCGACGAATATCCGGATCTCGTATCCGGCGACCGGGCGAAGGTGGTTGCCGGCAACGCGGTCCTGCTCGAAGAGTTCTTCCAGAATGAGGGGATCGCGCCCCAGTACTCAGAATCGCCGGAACACCTCCTCCTTCACGGGCACTGCCACCTGAAAGCGTTGGTGGGAACGGAGCCTCTGGTGAGCTTCCTGCGCGGCATGGGGAGCTCGGTCGAGGTGGTGGATTCGGGATGCTGCGGCATGGCTGGCTCGTTCGGCTACGAGAAGGAGCACTTCGACATCTCCCTCCAGATGGCGGAGAGGCGGTTGCTTCCCGCGGTCCGTGCGAGCGAGGACGCGACCCTCGTGGTGGCTCCGGGCACCTCCTGTCGCCACCAGATCAAAGACGGCACCGGTCGTGAAGCGCTTCATCCGGCCGTCGTAGCCGCCCGCGCCGCCGGCCTGATGTAGCCCTTCCATGAATTCGATCCGTGCCGATCTCCTGTCTCTCTGCGCCTCCGCGCCTCTGCGTTGATTTCCCGGAGCAACCGATCGCGCTCCCGCCGCCCGTCAGTTTTTGCTCGAATTCGAGACTACGACAGCACTCCCTTGTCCAGGTGCTTCACGGCATGCGCGCGGTCGGCGGCTCTGGGATCATGCGTGACCATCACGATGGTCTTCGCGAACTCGGAGTTCAGACGCTCGAGTAGCGTCAGGATGTCCTCGGCCGATTTCGCGTCGAGATCTCCGGTGGGCTCGTCCGCGACCAGCAGAGAAGGATCCGTCACGATGGCACGCGCGATCGCCACGCGTTGCTCCTGCCCTCCGGAAAGCTGACGCGGGTAGTGCTCGGCGCGATCGGAGAGCCCGACGACGTTCAAAACCGTGGCCACGTGCTCGCGGCGCTCGCGCTTCGAAAGATGCGTGAGGAGAAGCGGCAGCTCCACGTTCTCCTGTGCGGTCAGGACTGGAATCAGATTGTAGAGCTGAAAGATGAAGCCGACGTTTCGCGCCCGCCAGCGGGTCAGCTCTCTCTCTCCGAGCGCGGAGATATCCGTTCCGGCCACCATCACGCGACCCTCCGATGGTTTGTCGATACCCGCGATGAGGTTCAAGAGGGTGGTTTTGCCCGAGCCTGAGGGGCCCATGAGCGCCAGGAAGTCTCCTTTCCGGACCGGCAGGTCGATGCCGTCGAGGACGGGAATCTCGATCGCATCGCGGTGGTAGACTTTTCGAACGCCTTCGACGGATACCAGTAGCTCAGATGCTGTCATTCGTCCCCCCCGAGCGCGAGAGTGTCTCCAAAGCCGGCGCATGCTGTCAAGTCGGCACCGAGCGCGGGCTTCGTGCTAACGTGTTTCCCAATGGCGCTGGTATTGGACATCGAGACGGTTGGACAAGAACGGGACGAGCTTCCCGGCCGAGCCGTCGACTATTTGATGCGCCGTCTCGAGCGGGACAAACCCGACGAAGACGAGCTCGCGCGGCGGCGAGAGGAGCTCGTGGAGCGCTTCGGGTTGGATCCGACGACCGGCCGCGTCGTCGTCATCGGTCTCCTGGATACAGAGACCGACGCAGAAGAAGCACTCACCAACGTTGAAGAGAGAGAGCTCCTCGAGACGTTCTGGGAGCGCTTCGCCGAGCTCTCGCCGGACGTCTATGTCACGTTCAACGGCAAGCGTTTCGACGTCCCCTACATCAATATCAGGAGTGCGATTCGCGGAGTGACACCGACTCGCCGGCTCGTAGCGGAGCGCTCCACCACCCATCCACATTTCGATGTTCAGGAAGTCCTGGCTGCTAACGAACGGCGTCGACGAGGCAATCTGGATTACTTCAGTGCCATCTTCGGAATCGACTCGCCGAAGGAGACCATGGATGGGAGCCAGGTGGGGCCGGCCTGGACGGCGGGCCGAGTCGACGACATCGCAAGGTATTGTCTTGCGGACTGCCGGGCAACGGCAGCGTTGTTCGAGAAGCTGAAGCCGTTTTATTTGTAGCGGTTCCGACCCTTCTGTGTGAGCGCGATCACCCCTTCAGATAATTCCTCTGGAAGGCCTCGATGGCGGGGAACAGATCCTGCTTGTCTCGCAACGCTCCCTCGAACAAATCGCCATACTTGTCGATGCGCTCGAGAATGCTTCTGATGTTGAAGTCCGCGGGATTGAGCTCGGTGTCCAGCTCGTCCCACTCCAGCGGAGCCGAGACCGGAGCCTTCGGCTGCGGCCGAACGACGTAGGCGGGCACGATGGTCTGCCCCCGTCGATTCTGAAGGAAGTCGATGTAGACCTTGCCACGCCGCCGGCTCACCACCCGTTCCACGGTGGCGATGTCCTTTTGATCGGCCGCGACGTAGCGAGAGATGGCCTCGCAGAACTGCCGCGTCTGATCGTAGGTATAGGCCAGGTTCACCGGTACGTAGACATGGAGGCCGGTGGCTCCGGAAGTCTTGAGATAGGGCCTGAGGCCGATGCCTCGCAGGACTTTGCCGAGGGATCGAGCCACTTTCACGACGTCCGCAAAAGGGGAGCCGTCCGGATCGAGATCGAAGATCGCCCAGTCCGGTGTATCCAGGCTTCCCCGGCGGGAGAACCACGGGTGCAGATCGATACTCCCGAGATTCGCGATGTAGACGAGCGTGTCGCGCTCGTTACAGACGATGAATCGAATGGGCTCGCCCTTGCTGTCCGAGGGGACCTCCTCGATCTCGATCCACTCGGGCACGTGATCCGGGGCGTCCTTCTGGTAGAAGTACTTCCCGTGGATTCCGTCCGGGTACCGAAGCATGTGCATCGGTCGCTCGTACAGGTACGGGATGAGGACTTCGGCGACCTGGTCGTAGTAGCGAATAAGATCCCCTTTCGTGTAACCCTCCTCGGGCCAGAAGACCTTGTCGAGGTTCGTGAACGGAATCCGGCGCCCCTTCGGGCCGCTCGATTTGAGCGCCTCGGCCAGATCGACGTCCTGCGGTGAAGCCTCTCGTCCGGTGGGGATGCGGCGCCACTCCTCCGAAGGTCCGGAAGCGTATGGGCTCGATGCCTTTTTTGCGAGAACCGCCGGCAGGCCCGCCGACCGGGTCACCTCGGAAAAATCCTCGCCACGGCCTCGAACATGATCCACGTAGAGCAGTTGTGAGGATGGGAGCAGGAGCGCACTGAGAATCTCCTTGCGCGCGGTGAGCGGAAGGGCACGGATGTCCCACTCCTCGTAGTAGAGCGCATCGAAGAGATAGCAGGAAACGGGAGCCGCCTCGCTGCCCTCGAGCCGGGCCGCGAGCTTCTCGGCAGAAGGTCGCTGCCCCTCGTCCGTCGCGACCAGCACACCATCGGCGAGAACGCTCTCGACGCGCATTCGTCTGGCCTGCTCGGTGATCTCCGGCAAGTGCGGAGCGAGGTCGTTGCCGGCAAGGTCGACGATTCGGATCTCTTGGTCTTCTTTCCGGAGCTGAACCCGGCGTCCGGAGAACTCGACTTCGAACAACCAGTCCGGATCGGAGAAGGGGCCCGCCTCCATCCCGAAGAGCATCGGTTCGACGGGCTCCGGCAAGGAGGTCGCGAGCGCTCGCGAGAGGTCGAAGAAGGGTTGCTTGTCCGTCTCTTCCCGCACGTAGCGATCCCGTGCCTTGAAGAGGATCCATTCATCCTTTTCCGAGCGCGTGCGCACGAGGTGCCATTCGCCCCGCAGCTTCTGCCCCCGGAGCTCGATCTCGAGCTTGCCCGCATCGACCGCCGCCGGTCCGTCGTCCGCCTTCACGAGCTGGTAGTGGCCTCGGTCCCAGATCGTCATGGTACCCCCGCCGTACTCGCCCTTGGGGATCACCCCGTCGAAGTCCACATAGGCGAGAGGGTGGTCCTCCGTGCGGACGGCGAGCTTCTTGACCTGGGGATCGTAGGAGAAGCCTCGCGGGATGGCCCACGACTTGAGCACGCCGTCCATCTCGAGGCGCAGATCGTAGTGGAGGCGGCGAGCCTCGTGCCGGTGCACGACGAACGACAGCGTGAGGACAGGTTTCGGCGCTTCTGGCGGAGGCTCAGGAGTGCGGGTGAAGTCGCGCTTGGCCCGGTACGCGTCGATGGTCTTCGAGCGTTTTGCCACGCACCGAGGATAGCAAGTTCGGTGACCGATGCACCAACGAGCGGATTATTTCTTCTCTTTCTGCTGCCGTCGCTGCTGCTGCATCTCCGGAGGGACGGGAATCGGCTGTCCGTACTGGTCCGTGAAAGGAAACGTTGCCGGAGGTGGGGGGTTGCCCTGGTTCGAGTTGCCCGGCTGGGGGGTGCCACCCGCGCCGCCAGGGTCGAAGGGCGCCGGTACGCCGTAGGGCGACGCGCCCGGCCCGGGCGCAAAGGGACTCCGCGGGAACGATTGCGGAGGTGGAAGGTAGCCCGGATCGGTCGCTGCGGGCGGCGGAGCATCGGGTGGCATCTCTGCGTCCATTGCGTCCGGGTCCTCCTCCAAGTCACCGAACTCGTCGAACTCGTCGTCCTCCATGTTGTCGAAATCGTCGTAGTCGTCCTCGACGGGCTCGACGGGAGCGGGAGGTCGTACCGGAGCTCTCGGTGGCAGGGCGCCGCCTCTCGAGGCGCTGCCACCGCCCGCACCGACAAAGACCTTGCTGACGCGGGACCAGTTGGCCGTATCCATCAGGACGACGTAGTTGACCTCCGCGCCGTCCAATAGCCGCTGAACGGCAAGCTGAAGCGGCTCTGCAGTAAGACTCGCGGTCAGCCGCTTCGACTTCACGGAGTCTTCGAGGATGAGCTCGATGCCCGCTTGTGCCTCGATCTGCCGGAAGACCTGCTCGAGGGAGGCGTTCGTGCATTCCACGCTGACGAGCCCGTCCTGGTAGTGGACGTTGGCCGGCTGGGCAAAACTCGCCGCCGAAATCGCGACGGTGGGCATGAGGACGAGAATGGCCCTTCGGGTTTTCATGGAAAACTCCTTGCCTGATGCCACGTTAGCACTCCGGGGATCCAGGTGTCAATTCAAGACTGCACGACGGTAGCTCTCGAGCGTTCTCCTGGCCACCTCTTCCCAGGAAAAGCCACGCGCCCGCTCCGGCCCCGCCCCACGGAGGTGGCTCCGAAGCTCGGTGTCCGTCAGGGCGCGCTCGACCCCGTCGGCGATCGAGTCCTCGTTCTCGGGCTCCACCCACAGGACCGCGTCGCCGCCCACCTCCGGAAGAGCCCCCCGGGGAGCTGTGACCACCGGAGTCCCGCAAGCCATGGCCTCGAGCACCGGCATCCCGAACCCTTCCACAAGGGAAGGGTAGGCCAGGGCCTCGGCCATGTTGTAGAGCGGCGGGAGGTCCTGGTCCGGCACTGGCCCGAGCCAGCGCACCATGCCCTCGGGTGCCGCTTCTATCTCTCGAAAGACGGACTCGGCCCGGAAATCTCTCGCGCCCACGAGAACCAGGGTGAGCCGGCGGTCGAGCCGTTCTCGAGCCTTCGCGAAGGCACGAATGAGTCGCTCCAGATTCTTCCTTGGCTCGAGGCGGCCCACGGAAAGGACGAACGGCCGGCTGAGCTCGTAGCGCTCCGCCAGACCTTCGTCCCTGGCCCCCGGGCGGAACCGTTCCAGGTCCACGCCGTCGGGGGTGACGACGACTTTCTCCTCGGTGAGCCGGTAACGTTCCAGCAGGGCTTGCCGAGAGAACTCCGAGACAGTGAGCACGACGCGCGCGCGGCGAGCGGAAAGGCGGATGAGTCGCACCGACCTCATCGAGAAGGCTCCCTCGAATAGCTCGGGATGAGTCTCGAAGAGAATGTCGTGCACGGAAACGACTTCGCGCACCAGCGAGACGGGAGGGCACAGGTACTGTGAATGAAAGACGTCGAGTCGGTCACGGAGACCGAGCGCCGGCACGACGAACGGGAGCCTCACGCGCGCGGTCTGCGGAAACAGCCGGTGGTGCGACAGACGCGGGGCGTCGAGTGCCCGCGCTGTCTCCTCGGGCGCGAAGCTGTAGATATGAAGCTCGTTGTCCTCGACGAGCTTTGCGAGCTCTCGGACGAGGTTGAGCAGGTAGGTTCGAGAGCCTTGAGGCTTGCCGTTGATGTGGTGGGCGTCGATGCCGATGCGCATACTGCCAGCGAACTCTATGAGGAACCCAGGAACCCAGGAAGAGATCCGCGCACCATGCTCACTCAGTCGGCATCGCGATCGTAGCGCGTTTTCCCGGATCGAAACTACTGTTGCCGTGGTCGTCGCCGGCGAGGATCCTGTGGCTGCGTCTGGCCGGGAAAGCCCGGACGCTGGCCGGTACCGGGCTGGAACGGCGAGGCACCAGGAGAGCTGCCGGGTGGTCGAGGCTGAGGAGTGGCCCCGGGGACGTTACCACCAGGAACGCCGGGCTGACCGCGACCGGGCTGTTGTGGCTGCGCGCCCGCGTAGAACTTGAGGTTACCGGGAGGAGGTGGGATGGTTCCGGCGGCACCAGCTCCCGGAACACCCGTCGCTGCCTTGCCAGGGAGGCCGCTCGCAGCCGCTCCCGGCATCGCGGGCTGAGCGCCGAGAACGAAGAGCCAGTCGCTGTACTTCTCTTTTCCCGGGACCTCGTAGAAGGGCTTCTCGTCGCTAGCACTGGCGACCCCGACGAGCCCGCCGAGCCCCTGATCGTTCCCTCCACGTCCCGGTCCGGAGTCGAGGCGCTGGCCGGTGGCGTTGCGCATCGCTCCAGTCTGTCCTGCGGTGCTGCTGGAGCCCGGACTCCTCATCCGAGCCCGGCTGCGGTTGATATCGGAGACCCCGGTATTGCGTCCTTGGGTGCCTTGCTGGCGGTTGGCTCCGACCTGCATCTCGGGAGACAGTTGCCGGATGATCTTGAAGTCCTCGCCGGTGAAAGGATCTTTGTAGGGCCTGCGCAGAAACTTCTGTTCCACCAGCATGTCCACGTTGGGCGGAAACGCGCCCGGAAACTTCTGCTGGTAGAGCTCGACCGCTCGCATGTACTGGTAGCCGCGAAAGATGAGCTCCTGCTCCCGCTCGCGTTGAACCACTTTCTGCCAGTAGGGAACGGCGGCGACCAAGAAGATGCCCATGACGACGATAACCACCGCGATACCGAAGAGCACGTATCCGGCTTCGCCCTGTCGCCCTTTCACGAATCGTCTCCCATAGCGTCTTCGTAGAGTTGCAGCACCTTGCGAACGTAGTCTTCGGTCTCTCGATAGGGCGGAACGCCTCCGTATTTCTTTACCGCGGTCGGACCGGCGTTGTAGGCGGCCAGTGCCAGCGAGAGGTCGCCACCGTGACTATCGAGCATCGTTCTGAGATACCGCACGCCGCCCTCCACGTTCTGCTTCGGGTCGAGCACCTGGGTGACTCCGAGCTCTCGTGCCGTCTCCGGCATCAGCTGCATGAGCCCCTTCGCCCCTCTGCTCGAGACCGCGTTGGGGTCGCCGCTCGACTCCGTCCAGATTACGGCGGCCACCAGCTCCGGGTCCAGTCCATAGCGGGTGGCCACCGGTCGGATCAGCGGCTCGAGGTGGGGAAGGAGCTGTACCGCCTCCGGGTCCTCACCCCTGTCGACGATCTCGTCGGGAACGATATTCGCTACCCAGTCCGAGGGGACGGTGACTTCGCCGCCCTCCTCGAGGAAGAGCGTGATTTCCTTGTCCGAGCGCTCGTACCTCTCGATGCGGAGGATCTTGCCCCGGGCCATCACCGCGATCTCGGCGCGGCTCGCCGCCGGAGCGATCAGCATGAAAAGCGTTCCGATGGCAAGGGCTCTCAAGGTTCGGGCGCAATCGACTTCCGTTCATGCGACCTGTTTTCGATAGTTCCAGAACGAATCCCAGGCGCCCGTGCTTCGGAAGACACAGCGCAGTGCGAGCATTGCATCGGCCCCAGCGGCGTGCCATCTCATCCCGACTCGCTTCATCCTTTGTTGCATAACGTGGCTCACGGCACTTTCCACGGCACCGCTGCCGATGTAGTAGCCGCTTTGTCGAAACGTTCTGTATTTCATTCGATGCCCGTTTCTCTCGAGGTAGCCGGTGAGCTTGTCGATCTCTTCGTCTTTGGAACGATGACGCTTTTTCAGAAACCGCAAACCCTCGATCACCTCATCCACGGCGTCTTCGTATAGACGGTCGAGTTGCGATTTGCGCCACTGTGCGGCTTCGTCGGTGCCTTCGCCGAAAACCACCCGTGCCACAGGGCTGATATTCTCGTCGGCGTGATACCAATCAAGGATCTCGACTCGATCGGTGAACAGCTCCTCCGCAAGATTCCAAATCCACGGCGCACCGTCACCCAGGATGACGACCTTGCGAGACTCCGCCCCCATTGAGCAAGAGCGAGGCCACAAAACCTCGCCGAGTGCTTCGGGGCTACCTCGAACCCCTACGACCTGTCGTTCGGTCAACTCTCCGCGTCCGAGCTTGCTCTGCACACGCCCTTGCTCGGTATAAAGGCAGCCTAGCTTGACTTCCTGCCAGCGGCCGTCCACGAATACCATCCCGCCGTCTATCCCTATGTACAGCGGTCCCTTATGGCGTCTGCCCGTTCCAGCTTCCACCTCGTTCGCAGGCTCTTTCGAAAAACCCTCCGCCTTTTTCCCATCGGCGCCTACCAAGCTTTGAATCTTCTCGGAGCTCACGACCACCCCGGTGAACTTTCGCAGCAATTGCTCGCTCGCCGAGCGGTAGGGTTCGATCACTCCTGCCAACAGCGACAACTCTTGTAAGGCTTGCGTGAATCCCTCCTGGTCCACCCGCATCTCTTCCAGCAGCGGATACTTGCCTTGACGACACTCACAGCACTGAGCGTAAACCACACTCAGCTCCACATCCCGACCCGCCAGTACCGTGTGCACCCGGAACGCTCGATGTTGTCGAAACTCCATCGACGCGCCGCATTCGCATGCGCCTGACACACCGAGTCGTTCCGAGCGTTGGCTGAGCGCCTTGCCCAGTACCTCACGCAGGTATTCGCTGCCCTTGACCCGCATCCACTCGTCACACCGTTCGACATCAGCTTCCGCTTCCACGACCGCCTGCCACACTTGCTCCGCGAACTCCTCGGATAGACGACTTACTTCTTTACTAAACTCCTCCCGCGTGACTCCCGCGTGATACTGCTTTTCATTGAGGTGTCCCTCCATCGGCCGCTTAGCTGCGACCGTTTTCTTTATTTAGGATTGTGAAGGACACCTCATTTTTCCTTTTATGTCAAGAGAACATTTCTAGTAGGAAAATGATCAAGATCACGAAAAGGTTGCGCCCCAAGGTTCCTTTTCTCCCTCGTAGGTCAGGTCGATTCCGGGGCAGACCTCGCCGGTCGGTCGTTCGTTCACGCGCGAGTCGGTGACGACGTTCGCGAAGCTTCCGCGAACGATGTTGTCGGACTGGAACGTTCCGGTGATGCTGTAGCTGCCGGACCGGAACAGCCCGTCGTCCCCGCGCCGTCAACGAGAACCCGGACAAGATGGAATACCGCATCGCGCTCGAGCGCGCCCTGATGGAGGCGGCCGCCTATCATGTCCAGCAGTATAGTGCACGACCGCCGCATTCCAGTTGCTCTCTTGCGCCGCGGAGTTGCCGCGGCTATAGGCTTTGCTGGCCGCGGAGCAGGCGGTCAGCAGAGCAAGCGTCGCCGCCAGCGAGATGACCATCAAAAACCGGCGAAGTTCGTGTTCAGTCATGACGCCTCAGTTCGACTGCAGCGGAATACGCTGCGTTGCACTCGAGCCCTCGGCCGAAACGGTCACGGACTCGAGTCCAATTTGAACGATGGTGAAGCGATTGGCGACGGTATCTCCCTCGGCGCCGGCCAGAATGTCGTTGCCGTCTAGAAAGATCGCGTATTTCTGTTTCTCGCCCTCGGCCGTCGTCTTCTCGACGAAGCCGGCGTATTTGACGTCCACCCGCTGAGCCCGCGCGGTCGGGACCCGGGGAGTCGGGTTGGTCGGAGGCCGCGTCGTGGGGCGCGTCGTGGGCGCCGCGGTGCTCGTCGCTCGGGGGGGTGGTGCGACGCGCTCTCGACCGAACTCGAAAAGGTTGCGGCCCTGACCCGCGTACTCGGGTACCGGTGCCAGCATGGCCTGGAGATCGATGCCGGGTTCGCTTGCGCTCGAAGCCCCCGGGCGCCCCCTGGGAGCGGTGCGGGGGGCGCTACCCGGGGACGCGGACTGAGGCGGGACGCCGTCACCGCCGCAGTGAGCGAGAAGACAAAGCGCCGCTAGCGCCGTCACCACATCCGCTCTCCGCATGTGTGCTACCACTCGCTGTAGGGGCGACCGTCCGTACCGATGTCGGCGGACCGGCTCTTCACGTCGTAGACACCCTGCTCCGAATCGGGCTCATCGGGGTTGAAGTCTTCGAAGACCTCCTCCCACTCGTGCGAGCCGGTCATGGGATCTTGCGGGAGCTCCCGCAAGTAGTCGGATTCCACCAGGTCCTGGAGGCTCGGCGGATAGCGGTTCTTGTCCGCCTTGTACTGGTCGAGTCGCTCGCGAAACAATGCCAGGTTGTGCGCGAGCACCTGCTCTTTGCTCGCCACGATCTGCGCCTGGTACATGGGAATGCCGATGCCCAGGAGAATGCCCATGAGCACGATGACCATGACCATTTCGATGAAGGTGAAGCCGCTTGGCCGAAATCGTCGCTGGGACGTCCGATTCGAGCATCCCGCATCCCGCATCCCGCATCCACCGTTCGGGAAAGCGACCGCCCCAGGATGCTGAATGCTGGATGCTGAATGCTGATTCTTACCAATCACGGTACTTCGTCCCATCCAATGCCGTGGCGGTGCTCTTCGTGTACACGTCGTACACGTTCCGGCCTCCCCAGAACCTCGAGTCCGGCTCGTCCTGGTAAGCGCGCTTGCCCCAGTCCGTGCTTTTGGTCATCGGATCGATGGGGATCCGGCGCAGGAATTTGAGCGTCGTTCCGGCGGTGCCAACCTGCTCGACACCTTCAACGAGCACCTCGAGCTCCTCTGGGTAGCCCTCGCTTCCGAGCTCGACGTCCATTCCACCGATGAGTCCCATGTCCACGCCACGCTTGTAGTCGTCGATGGCGGTCCGGATGATGCGCAGGTTGCGGCGGAGCTCGACCTCTTTGGCCCGCTTCGAGGTCACCTGGGCCACCGGGATGATGGCCGCCGCCAGCACCGCGAGAATCATCGTGGCGACGATGAGCTCCATGTAGGTGAAGCCGCGCTCACCTGCAGCGGCGCCCCCTGCCCTTGCCTTCACGGTCCCGCTCCCTCCACAGGCAGACCGCTCTTCAGGAAGAACGAGATGCTGCAGTCGAGCACGATGAAGTTGTCCCGATCGCGTTTCGCCAGCCGTATCTCCTCCACGAGGAAAAAGCGCGACGAGCGCTCCACACGGTTGATGAAACGAACCAGGTCGAAGTAGCTGCCTTCGACCGGCATGCTTGCCTTGATCTGCTCGAGACCAACGTCGAGAAGCTCCCGCGCGAAGGTCGTGCGGCCACGGTGCACCCGTGTCTCGCCGGCAAGACGGTCGATCTCTTCCCAGGCTTCGGTGAGGCCGGGAACACGAGTGCGCACGACGTCGTCCCAGAACCGGCGGACCGCCTCGTCGTTGCGAAGCGCGACCGCTTGAGAGGCGGCCAGCTCGGAGAGCTCTGCGGTCTTCTGCTCCAGCTGGAACGTGAGCTCGGCCTGCTCGTCGGTCAGCCGATCCTGTTTGGTCGCCAGTCGATGGGTGACGACGACGAAGAGGAGGGCGTTGGCAACGAGGACGATGAGCAGCGTGACGTAGCGCCGGCGCTGCTGCTTGAGGGTTTCGAGTAGTGCGATCAGTGCGTTCACGGTTTCTTCTCACCGGGCGCCGGCGGGGGCTCTTCCTCGAGCTCTTCCTCGAAGAGCGCGTCCTCGAAGACCTCCTCCTCGCTCATCTCTTCGGCCGCCGCCTCCATTTGCGCGGCGTCCTCAGTCGGCTCGGCTCGCTCGTCCGCCGATGGTTCCACGTACTCGAGGCTCAGCGTCGCCGCGACGTTACCCGCCTCGAGCTCCTCGAGCTCCATCTCCTCGAGCGGAAACACCGTAGCGAAAATGGCACTCGCCTCGAGCTCGCGCACCATCTGCACAATGTCGTTGAAGGTTTGGCCCACCAGATTGAGCGCCACCGTGATCCGGCCCTCGTCTTCGCTCGGGATGATGGAGGCTAGCCGGACCGGGCCGGGAGAGATCGCCTCGAGCTCGTTGAACAGACCCGTCCAGGAGAAGCTCTTCTGACGGTAGAGTCGGGTCAGGAAATCCGTTCTCTCGTTTCGAAGAGCGCTCTGCTCCGCTTGGACGATCCGACGGGCCTCGGCAATTGCCTGGTCCCTGGCCTCGATCTGCTGCTCGAGCGAGTCGACCTTGTCGTCGAGCTCCTCTCGCTCCCGCAGGAGGTGCCGGGTCAGAATCACGCCGTGCGCAACGGTCAGCGCCAGAACGACGACCGCCGTCACCAGAAAGATCAAACGGGGCAGACGCTCGTTTCTGAAAGGCGCCCTCGCGAAATTGAAACCGTTCGCCATGCGTCCGTCCGTCAGGCCACGTGTCCGAGGGCGGCCCCCGCCGCCGCTCCCACGGCTTCGGCGAGGGCCAGGTCGATCTGCAGGTCCTTTCCGACGTCGATCGCTTTGAGCAGTTCGAAGGGCTCGGCGGGAGCCTCGAACTGGTCCTGCAGCAACGGCTGGAGGTTCTGGAGATCGGGCCGGAGCGAACGGTAGTAGATGCGGGAGAGAGCGCTGCCTTTCAGCTTCTCACGGTAGAAAATGAGCGTGGGAATGATCTCCAGCATCAGCTCGTCCGCCTGGTAGTGGGCCCCGCCCTCTTCCGAGCTCTTCATTCCGAGTGTGCGAGCCAGCACGACCCCCTCGCCATCGCGTACCAGCGTGAGAGTGAAATATTCCTCCTCGAGGTTCAGAAAGAAATAGTCCCCGCCCGCGGGGATGTCCCGGCGCACCAGGAGGTTCAACAGGTTGAGGACACTCATGGAGGCGGTGAGCACGAGCCCAACCTGGAATCCGAGCCCACCGAGAAGATCCTCGTACTCGCTCACCACTTGCTGTCGCATCACTCCAGTCAGGAAAGTTGGCGTCGTTCCGGGCAGGCGCGCGTAGGCGATTCGAGCTTCCGCCGCGTCGAAGGGGAGTGTTTTTTTCAGTCGAAAGCGCAGAAGCTCGAGGAGCTCCGATTCCGAGCGTGGCGCGTCCGGAACCTGCTGCACCGAGATGCGTGCCAGGTGATCGGGAAGGGAAAGAGCCAGCCGCGTGTCCTTGACTCCGGCCTGGCTGAGAACGTTTCCGAGCAGCTGGAACAGTGTCTCCCCGTCGCTCAGATTGGGAGAGAGCATCGAGAACGAAAGCACTCCTTGCGGCAGGGGTGCGGAGAGGCAGAGATCGATCTCACGTCGTCCTCGGCGCTCCGCGACACGAACCACCGAGATGTCCGTGGAGCGCAGGTCCAGGCCGAGTCCCGGCGCTTCGGGCTCGAGGAGCCATCGGCTCAGTCCACTTCGTGCCATTCAGGACTCCACAAACGTCACGCGGTTGATCTCCTCGAGCGTCGTCTGTCCCGAGAAGGCTTTCTGGACGGCGGACTCTCGGAGCGTCTTCATGCCCGTCTGCCTTGCCGCGCGTTTGATTTCGGCGCTCGATCGTTTTTCGATCAGCATCTCGCGGATCTCATCCGAGAGTTCGAGCAGCTCGCTGATGGCCTGACGTCCCTTGTAGCCAGTCCCCGAGCATTGAATGCAGCCTTCGCCACGGAAGAATGTGTGGCCACCGAAGCGCTGCGGGTCGATGGCCGATGTTTCGAGCGTCTTGATGTCCGCCTTGTAGGGCCTCTTGCAGAAGGGGCAGATGGTGCGCACCAGCCTCTGGGCGAGGATGCAATTGAGCGAGGACACGAAGTTGTAGGCCTCGACGCCCATGTTCAAGAAACGCCCGATGACGTCGATGACGTTGTTCGCGTGGACGGTCGTGAAAACGAGGTGTCCGGTCAGGGCGGAGTTGATGGCGATCTGGGCGGTCTCCGCGTCCCGAATCTCTCCAACCATGATCTTGTCCGGGTCGTGCCGGAGAATGGACCGCAGGCCGCGCGCGAACGTCAGTCCCTTCTTCTCGTTCACCGGGATTTGCGTGATGCCTTTGAGCTGGTATTCCACCGGGTCTTCGATCGTGACGATCTTGTCTTCTTCGTTGTAGATCTCGGAGACCGCGGCGTAGAGCGTCGTGGTCTTCCCGCTTCCGGTCGGTCCGGTGACCAGGAACATTCCGTACGGCTCGCTGATGAAGTGGCGGATGCGCTTCACCTCCTGTTCGTTCATTCCCAGAACGTCGAGCCTGAGCTCGCTGAAGCGCTCGCTGATGGACTCCTTGTCGAGAATACGGATGACGGCATCCTCGCCATGGATGCTGGGCATGATGGAGACGCGGAAGTCGATGCGACGGCCCTTTACTTTGATGCGGAAGCGTCCATCCTGCGGCACACGTTTTTCCGCGATGTCGAGCTCCGACATGACCTTGATGCGGCTGATGACCTCGGTATGGTGGGCTTTCGGGATGGGCTTCATCGCCCGCTGAAGGGCCCCGTCGATGCGATACTTGATAACCACCTCGTCATCCCGGGTCTCGATGTGGATGTCCGAAGCGCGACGATTGAGTGCGTTGTAGATGGCGGAGTCGACGAGGCGAATGATGGGGCTCGTATCGTCGGTGAGTTTGTCGATGGAGAGCGTCTCCTCGCCGTCATCGTCCTCCCGCACGATCTCCATGTGGAAGCTCTCCGAAGCTTCCTCCAGGACTCGCTGTGCGCTCTGACTCTTTTTCAGAAGCTCCTGGATCGCCGACTCCGTCCCGACCGCGGCGCGGATGGGCTCCTTGAGGACCGCCGCCAGCTCGTCGAGCGCCGTCACGTTCGTCGGATCGGACGTGACCACGACGAGTTTTCCGTCCACTTTGCGATAGGGCAGGAAGTTGCAGCGGAACATCAGATCGACCGGCACGCTGCGAAACAGCTCCTGGTCGGGCTGGAAGTTCTCGAAATCGATGTACTCGAGCCGGCACCGCTCGGCGAGCCAGCGCGCTTGACGCTCTTCCTCCGCGAGGGCCTCGTCAGGGTTCATCGATCCGGGGCTCGGAATCCCGCTCGCCATGTTGTTCGGGTCCGCAGTGCTGGCCATTCGGTTCTCCCTTCTGGACCTCTCTATATCCCCGACCTCGTCGCGCCCGCGAGGCTGAACAGCGGCAGGTAAATGGAGAGAAGAATCAGGGCCACGAGCCCTCCCATGATGGCGAGCACGACCGGCGTGAGCATGGAGAGCATGAGGTTCAGCCGGTTCTCGATCTCTTCGTCCGCGAAGTCGGCCACGTTCGTCAGCATTTCGGCAAGGCCACCGGTGTTCTCTCCCACCTTGACCATCTCGATGGTCAGATTCGAGAAATCGCCGGTCTCCTCGAGCGTGTTGGCGAAGGATTTGCCTTCGCGTACGCGATCGGCGACAGGCAGAACCGCGTTGCCGATGTGACGGTTTCCAACGGATCGCGCCGCCACCTCGATGGCCTGGACGAGGGGTATGCCTTCGCCGAGGAGAGTCGACAGAGAACGGGTCAGCTGGGAGGTGGCGAACGCGTGGAGGACGTGCCCGAGAAACGGGAGCTTGAGCTGCAAGCGGTCCACGGTCTCGCGTGAGCCCGGGCGCTTCAGCCAGAAATAAAGAAGCACACCTCCTCCAATGACGGCGATGAGGACGAGGCCGATGTGGTTCGATAACGTGTTCGCAACGCCGAGAAGAATCCTGGTCAGGAGAGGCAGATCCGCTTCGAAGCTCTCGAAAAACCCGGCGAACTTCGGGACGACCCACAAGAGCAGAAAGCCCGCCGCGCCTACCAGAGCGACGAGGAGGAAGGTCGGATAGACCATGGCCGCGATGACCTTGTTCTTGATCCCCTGGGTCAGCTTGGTGTATTCGACATAGCGCTGGATGACGCCTTCGAGGTCGCCGCTCTTCTCCCCCGCCACGAGCGACGACGAGTAGATTCGTGGAAAGAGCTCGCCATGAGAGTTGAAGGCGTCCGAGAGCGAAATTCCCGACTTGACCTTGTCGCGGATGTCCATGAGCACGCGCCGGAAGAACGGATTCTTCATCCGATCGAGCATGATATCGAGCGATTGCAGGAGCGGGAGGCCTGCTCGAAGGAGAGCCGCCAGCTCTTGGTTGAAGAGGGTGAACTCCGTCTGCCCGATGCGCTGGCGCCCCTCGCCCGAGAACGCCTTCTTGAGAGAGGGCAGACCGAGGCTTCGGCGCACCCAGAAGACGTGGTAGCCTTTGCCGCGAAGGTCTTCCCGCAACGCGTTCTCGCTGTCGGACGTCAGCGCGAGCTCGCGGATGTCGCCGCTCGCAGTGCCAACCTTACAGACGAACTGGCTCATTGCCTGGGCCTAGCATCGAGTACAGCGACGGCGGGTCGGGGGCCAACTGTCGTACTTCCCGACGCGGCCATTTATCTATCCCAAACGGGTTTACGAGGCAAAAGCTAAAGTGCATTATAACATATTGAGGGAAAAGCGCTTTGCGCGCGCGGAGACCCCTGCTTGGAGAGCCAACCCTAGCACTCACGTTCTCCCGATTCAGCGACTGTCAGGTTCTTTCCCGTGAATGTTCGGTCAGTACACGAGTCATCACCGTGACAAAAGCTACGAATGGTGACAAAAAAATCGTCGCCGTCAACCGAAAAGCTGGCCATACCTACGAGCTCCTGGACCGGTTCGAGGCGGGCCTGGTGCTCACGGGTACCGAGGTCAAATCCGCCCGGGAAGGAAGGGTGAACCTCAAGGATAGCTACGCCGCCCCTCGCGACGGCGAGATGTTTCTCTTGCAGTGCCATTTCTCGCCTTACTCCCACGCCAGCTATGAAAACCACGACCCGCTTCGCCCCAGGAAGCTGCTCCTCCATCGCCGAGAAATTCGAAAGCTCATCGGCAAGATTACCGAGCGCGGCCTGACGCTCATCCCTACCCGAATGTACTTCAGGGACGGCCGGCTCAAAGTCGAGCTCGCCCTGGCCCGGGGAAAACGCCAGTACGATCGCCGGGCCGCAGCCAAGGAGAAAGACGTCAAACGAGAAATTCAGGCGGCGATGAAGGAGCGGAGTCGAGGCTGAGTCTGCTAGTCGCGGTCGTTGTCGTCGTTCTGTTTGTAGAGATACTTGATGTTGTGCTTGAGCAGCAACAGATTAGGGCGATCTGCTCGGTTCAGCTTGAGGCAGTTCTTGTCGTACCACTCGATGGTTCCGTGAATCTCCTCGCCGTCCTGCAGCACCACGACCATCGGGGTCTTGTTGTTCATCTGCTTCAGGTAGTAGAAGCTTTCGGCGTTGGTCTGCTCGGGCGGGACGCGCTTGGGCCGAGGGGTACCCTTGGGGGTGTACTGATCCTTGAAATCGGTCAGGTTCGGCCGTATCAACTTTCGATTCACGGATCTACCTCAACCCAAATGGAGCCGGCAAAGCGCCGGCATCCAGACCCCACCTTCCCTCGGTTCAGGCATGATTCCCGCCACCAGTGCGTCACGCGAGCCATTCGCTCACGGTGAGAATCGGGCCGAGGGCAGGCCCAAGTCGGGCAACTACAGCTGATAATGAGTCGCGAACTAGTAGTTGGAGTTTATCACGGACAACTCGCTCAGATCCAGCAACAGCCTCTCCAGCGTGATTCGCTTGTTCAGGTAGCGTGTCCGAATGTCCTCGAAAGCCTCCTCGGCCGCCTCGTAGGCCGTCACCCACTCGGTGGGCTCGCCGCGTCGGGTGAGCGCCTGCAGCTCCCCATCGAGGTCCTCGTGCCGGGTGACTCCGCCGCTCGACGCTGCCGCCAGGTCCCGAAGCAAGCCGAGCAGAATCTGGAGAAGGATCTCGAGGTGCGTTTCCTTTGCGAGTCGATCGGCGAGCCGAACCATGTCCTCCCTCAAGCTTCCCTTGACGGGAACAACGGCAATCTGCATGGCCTCCCGGCGCAGGCTGGCCAGGGTATCCACGTCGAGCGTGAGAGCCCTGGGAAGGCTGCCACCTGAGAGCGCGGCGAGCAGCATCGCATCCTCTTCCGGGACCTCGTGCTTGCGGACGAGAAGCCGGGCCAGCTCTTTCGTGGGCAGCGGAAGGAAACGGAACTTCTGGCATCGCGACAGCAACGTCGGAAGGATCGCAGCCTCGTGTGCGGTGACCAGAATGAGCTGAACCCAGGGCGGAGGCTCCTCCAGGGTCTTCAGCAGCGTGTTGGCCGCGGTGGGGTTCATCCGATCGGCCTCCGAGAAAATCGTCACCCGTCGTCGACCCTCGAACGGACGAAACGGGGCCTCGTGTACGATCTCGCGTACCGGGTCCGCTTTCGTCTGGCCGCCGGCACCCTGCGGCTCGACGAGCTTCACGTCGGAATGCTCGCCCTTGTCGATGCGGGCACAGGTCGGACACTGGTCGCAGGCGTCACCCTGCGCGACGGGACAGTTCAGAGCCTTCGCGACGGCGAGGGCAGTCGCGAGCTTTCCAACGCCTTCCGGGCCGACGAAGAGCAGGCTTGCCGGGAGTCGATCTTCGGCGAGAAGTCTCTTCAGGCGTGCCACCAGGGCGCGGTTTCCGGTCAGCGATTCGAGAGGCATTTGGCTGCGCTAGTACTCGCTCCGCTCTCGCAAGGCCACACAATGCCTTTCCAGCGGCGGGCCGTTCAGTTTACCCCGGTCGCAAATGCGGAGCGTCACGACGAAGCGCGATTTTATTTGCGATCGGGGTTACTTCAGCCGCAATGAGCGCGACTTCCTGAGTGTGGACCAGACCGCCTCATGAACGGCGTTGCGGGTACCCTCCGCCGGCACCACCATGTATCGCTCCGCTTCTCGTCGTGCCAGTGTTAAATAGCCCGTGCGCACGCGCCGGTGAAACGCCACGGCCTCCTCGTCGAAGCGTGCCTGGCTCTGGTGCCGTGCGCTGGCGCGATTCCGGCGGCGTGCCCGGCGCAGGCCTTCCTCGGCCTCCAGGTCCAGCAGAATCGTTAGCCGGGGGCGAAAGCCACCGGTCATGAGCCGGTCCATCGCGCGGATGAGCCGCAGGGGGATGCCGCGTCCGTAGCCCTGATAGGCGATCGTCGAGTCGGTGAACCGATCGCAGATTACGAGTCGCTTCTCATCGAGAGCCGGCCAGATGACTTCCCTCAAGTGCTGGGCCCGGTCGGCGAAGTACAAGGCGAGCTCGGACTCGACACACATCTTCTTGTGCGCCGGGTCGAGAATGACCTGGCGGATCTGCCGCCCGATTCGCGTACCGCCGGGCTCGCGCGTCCACAGGCATTCGAAGCCCTGCTCACCGAGCTTCTTGGCAAGCCGTTTCGACTGCGTCGATTTGCCGCAGCCCTCGATGCCTTCGAAGGTAATGAACAAGTCCAGGATCCGATCGAAGTCACAATGAAATCACAGACCGGTATCGCCCGTCGAACGCAAGGAGAAGACAACAATAAGGAACCCAGGAAAGGATTTGGGAATCGTTGGCTCGGCCGAGGCGATGACCACAAATCGCAGAGCGGGGAACTGCGACAGGACAAGAAAAGACACGGAAGCCCGGAAGGACCGGAAACGCGGAGACCTCGCGAGAATACCGCTTCCCGATCGGATCGGACCACGATTTCGTCCAGCATTCCGGGGTTCCGGCCATCCCTTTTCTTCGAGGGACACGGAACCCGGGAGGCGGAGGAGAGACCTTTGCGTCTTTGCGTTATGTTTTTTCCGTTGCAGGGGTACCCGGTTAGACGGTGGCGCCGGCGAGCATCGTCAGGTAGCGGTGAGAGGAGTTCAGAAGAAGGGAGCTCGCCAGGGTCACCGGCTGATTCTTGTCCGTGATGAGCACGATCCTGCTGTATCTGGGTGAGCAGATCAATGTGATTTACCGTGTCGGCTTCGACAAGATCTACGCACCGAGCGAGCCACCCACGTTTTCGGAGGAGCCGATTGATTTCGGTTCGGGCGCGGATGACGAAGATGACGGCTCCGACAGGATCATGCTCCAGGACGTCGAGCCACCGCCGGACGATTCGTCCGCCATCGTTCTGGAAGTCGAGGATGACTCCGACTCGATCATCGACGACGTCGGAATCTCCGCCAAGGGCGAAAGTACCACCGAGCAGGAGCCACCGACGCACATCCCACTGTTCTCCGATCTGACGACACAGGAGTTCATCGATGTTGCTCTCATGCTTCTTCGACGAGTCGCCAAACCCGGCGAGGTGATCGTCCAGCAAGGGGACCCCGGTGATTCGATGTTCATCATCAGCACGGGCGAGGTTCGCGCCAGCATCGACAATCAGGGACAGCAGATCCCGGTCGCGACTACTCAAAGACGGTGATTTCTTCGGAGAGATGGCCATTCTTTCCGGCGGAGCCGCGCACCGCCACCGTCACCGCCATCAAGAACACGGAGTTTCTCGAGCTGAACCGCGACAACTTCCAGATCATCTGCAGCCGCCATCCCGAAGTAGAGGCGAAGATTCGTCTCTTCTACGACGAGCGCGTCGCTCGCGGCTAGTGCTACCCAGAGCACAGATGGCTTACGATGAGACGTTGGCCGCGCGCGTGCGTAAGGCCCTCGCGCGGCGGCGAGGCGTCACCGAGAAGAAGATGTTCGGGGGCCTCGCATTCCTGAGACCGGGCCCGATTCCCGTTCAGTTTCCGGGTTTCCCAGCTTCCGGGTTTCCTGCTCTGCCGGGTTTCTCGTTAGCGTCCGCTTGCGGAATTCCTGGATTCTAAATGGGCGGGTGTTGCCGGTACCGACCCGTCGCCTGCTCGTAAGCGTGGGCGGCCTGGAGCACGCGCGGCTCCTCCCAGGCACGCCCCGCCAGCTGGATTCCGACGGGAGAGCCGTCGTCGGAGAAGCCGCCGGGAATAGAAATGGCGGGAAGGCCCATCAGGTCGAATGAAAGCGTGAAGCGAAGCACCCCGTTGGGGCTGATACGACGCCCGCCGATACGAGGCAGTGGCCCGAAGGGCCGCCGGCGAATGGGATAGGTTGGCGAGACGAGCAGGTCGACGTCTTTCATTCCTTCCGCGAAACGGTGCTGGAGCAGACGACGATTTCGCTGCGCGTCGAGGTACTGCACGGCTGGGACGAGTAGAGCGGCGCGAGAACCTCCACCGTACTCCTCGGGATATTCCCGGAGCCACGGCTCGTGCGCTGCACCGTACTCGCAGAAGAAGATCGGGTACATGACCGCCAGCATCTCTTCCGGGCCCGGAAGGGACACTTCCTCGATCGCGCAGCCGAGCTTCGACAGCTCGGCAAGTGCGCTTTCGAACACCGACAGGACCTGACGCTCGGCGACTCGGAGGTAGCCGCGATCGATCCCGAGCGTCATGCCGCCGACCGGCTCGCCCAGGCTCGCAACGTAGTCGGGCACTTCGCGACGTCTAGCGGTGTCGTCTCCGGCGCGGTGGCCGGCCAGCACCTGGAGTGCCATCGCGGCATCGGTTACGGTGCGGGTCAGGGGGCCCGCGTGATCGATAGTGTAGATTCGAGGGAACATGCCGTCGGTGCTGATGCGCCCGTGGGTGGGCTTGAGCCCGACGACGCCGCAAGTCGAAGCCGGGTTCCGGATCGAGCCGCCGTTGTCCGAGCCCACCGAGAGAGCGACGAGCCCCGTCGCCACCTGAGCGGCCGAGCCGCCGCTCGACCCGCTCGCCGAGAAATCGGTGTTCCAGGGGTTTTTCATGTGGCCGAAGTCGTCGTTCTCGCCCGACTCGCCCTCGGTGAACCGGGTTAGATTCGCCTTGCCCATGAGGACCGTTCCCGCCTCGCGTAACCGGCGGGTCACCTCGGCGTCTCCTTCCGGGACGTGCTCGCGCAGAAATCCCGCGCCGGCGCTGGTCGGTATCCCGGCCGTTGCGAACACGTCTTTGAGGCTGACCGGTACTCCGTGAAGGGGACTTCGCGGCTCACCGCGCCGGCGCTCTTCGTCGCATCGGCGCGCCTGCTCGAGGGCTTGCTCGGGCAGAAAGGTGATGTACGTGTGGAGCTCGGGCTCGAGCGCCTCGGTACGCTCGATGGTCGCCCGGACCAGTTCTTCCGAAGAGATTTCGCCTTTCTGGAGAAGCGAGGACAGCTCGTGGAGCGGCTTCAGAACGAGCTCGCGGCTCAAGCTTCACACTTCGGCATCGAAGTCGACCGCCGGCTCCTGTCGCGGATCCGTACGGCCGGTCGAAAGAAGCGCCTGGAGTGTTGCGCCCACCTGAAAGGGCTCGCCCGGTAGCGGTTCCACGCCGGCAACGTCGCGAAGCATGGACGCGACCGCACTCTCAGAGAGTCGTGACTGCGTGGCCGCTTCCAGCCCTCCTGCTGGTAAGCCCAGGGTGGCCGCTCCCAGAAGGGACATCAAGGCCTGGCGACGTTTCACGTTTGCAATGGATTGAACAGCGGCACCGAAGAGCCACACTGCCGCGCGTGCACCACCTTCTCGTACTCTTCTCTGGGGATGGACGGTCCCTGTCGAGAGCAGTGCTTGTCGAAAGCCTCGGTCAGGTTCTGCGCCACCATCTCGTCGTTCATCATCTCGATATGCCGGCGCTCGAGCATGTGTACGAGCTCGCCGTCCTTGAAAAGGGCCACCGAAGGTGAGCTCGGCGGAACATTGACCATGTGCTCTCTGGCGCGCTCCGTGGCCTCGCGATCCACGCCGGCGAAGACAGTCGTGAAGTGATCGGGAATGGTGGCGTGCTGCAGGGCGCGGGTCACACCAGGGCGCGCCGAGCCGGCGGCACAACCACAAACCGAGTTCACCACCACGAGCGTCGTCCCGGGCCTCTTCAGTGCCTCGTCGACGTCCTCACTGCTCTTGGCGGGCTCGACGCCGCATTGGGCGAGCTCTTCCCACATGGGCCGAACGGCCTCGGGATCGTAAAGTGGCTGCATTTGTCTCTCCTCTCCTCTTTGGCTGTTCAAGGTTACGCTAGCCTGGAATCCTGGAGGAATCAACCCGCGCGTTTTCCTTGCGCCTTTGCGTTGTGCTTTTCCCGAGTCAGCCTTTCCTCGGATTCGATTGGCCACGGTCCCAGGCAGCTGCCCAGGTGCGTGCGCCGCCGGCGAGTGTATCCGGCCGATTCGATACCGGTACCCCGTGCGATGCGCGCCGCGAGGTAGCCCTTTCGTCCGGTGGCGGAGATGAACACCACCGCGCCGGTGCCGGCGCGACGTTGCACCTCGTCCAGCCGACTCCGCAACACCTCCAGCGGAATACGCAGTGCTTCTCTCCTTCCGGGAAGCGGGAGCTCTTTGCGCTCCGCCGGCGAGCGAACACCACGAGGAGGACCGAGCCCGTCTCCGCCTCGTAGAACGACCAGGCGCGTGCCATCCGCGCCGCCGCGGCGACGTTGCCTGCCTGATTCACGGCGTCTCGGGCCATGGCGTAGGGCGGCGCATAAGCCGGCGGGCGCCAAGTTCGATGCGTAGTTCGTGAACGAAGGGAGGTCGTTCGACGTCAACTGGGACGGCGTCTGGCATGTCGCGGCCCGAGTGACCGGGCAGGCCGCGTCAGGAAGAACATCTTCTCCCAGTCCGATATCGGCGTCATGTTCATCAACAAAGCGGTCTTCGATTCGAATCACTACAACCGCTGCTTCGGCACCGACGGAAACTTCCGGCTGAATCCCGTGATGGACGTGAACGCCTACGTCGCCAAGACGGCAACTCCGGGCATCTCCGCGGCTTCATCCAGTACAACAGCGTTACGGAGGAATGGAGCAACAACATCCGCTTCCAGTTCATCCACCAACCGCTCCAGTGAGGTCACCGCGGTTCCCTTGCCCCGGCCCCTGCCCATTCCCGGCAGCCATCGGACACTTACATTCATTCAGAACCGGCGACCGTAGTTCACCTCGGCGGTGGCGGCCTCGTCACGGGCTCGCGTCGGGCTCTTCGTCCTCGGGGAGCGCGAGCTCCCCCGCTTCGGCCTGCGCGATCAGCTTCCTCGCAGCTTCGACGTCGGTCTCCCGAACGTGAATCTCGACACCGCCGAGCCCGTCCAGCGTCAGCCCGTGTGTCTTGCGGAGGGCCTCGCCGCGAAAGAAGCAGGGGATGTCGTTCGCCTCCAGAAACGCTTTGATCTGCTGGGCCTCCACCTCGCCACTTGCCGTGTAGACCTCGGTCGGTTTCTTCGCCATCAAGTGTCTCCCCGCCTGCTATACTATGAAATTCCGCGCTTTGGGGCGGTTAGCTCAGTGGGAGAGCGCTTGCCTTACAAGCAAGGGGTCACAGGTTCAAATCCTGTACCGCCCACCAGTCGTCGGGCAAAGTCTCAGCCAACTCAGCGCGCACAGAGCACTAGCAATGATGGAGAAGTGTCAAAGACCGGTTCGACACCTGGCTCTCCTGTGGGTGCTGCTGCTGCTCCCGGAGAGCGCAAGCTTCGGGCAGGAGGAAGAGCCCGCGGCGATCGCGTTTCGCAACGTCACCAGCGAATCCGGCTTCGCGAGCCTTCCGGACGTCGGCGGTCACGGCATCCAGGTGGCGGACGTCGATGGGGACGGCTGGCTCGATGTCTACGTCACTCACATCTTCGACCCGAAGCAGAATCGACCGGACCTGCTGTTCCGGAATCTCGGTCAGGACCCCACGCGGTTCGAGGAGATCGGCGTTCAGGCCGGCGTGCAGGACGACGGTTTTTTCACGATCGTGAACGAGGACGAAACGACGGAGGAGGTCTCCGAGGAGTCGCATGCCGCTGTCTTCGCGGATTTCGACAACGACGGGGATCTGGATCTGTTCAACGGGCACACCTGGAGCGGAAACCACCGTCTCTATCGCAACGATGGAGGCGGCCGATTCGTCGACATCACGGAGAGCGCGGGAATCGACGTTCGGGATCTCGGCCCTCGTGGCATCGGGGCCGCAGACCTCGACGGCAACGGCTTTGTCGACGTGCTGGTCACGGCCTGGCAGGGCTTCATCCCCAACGTCTACATGAACCTGGGTGGACTTCGTTTCGAACGGCGTCGCCTGCAGGGCAACGCGAATCCGTATTTCGCCAATCAGGGCGTGAGCATCGTGGACGTCAATGGGGACGGAAGTCCCGACGTTTCTCTCACGGCGTTCGAGTACGTCCAGCTCGGAGGCGTCGGACCGATTGCCGTTCTCGCCAACGAGTCCCCCCGTTTCGTGGAGCAGACCGAGTTTGCCGGTCTCGCCTACGAGAAGACGACGAGTGACTTTCGTGGCTCCAACGGGTGGAGCTTCCACGACGTCGACAACGATGGAGACCTGGACCTCGTAATCACCGGCTTTCATGGCTCGAAGTTCTATCGGAACAACGGCGAGGGGCGCTTCAACTTCGTCGAGCGATTCGAGGGCGTGCACTATACGGCGGCCTTTGGTGATGTCGACAACGATGGGGACCTGGATCTCTACCTCGCCGGTGAGAACCGTTTGTTCGCGAACGACGGCAGTGGGGGTTTCAGCCCGACCGGCGACGTGGGGCTTACCGGGATCGGCACGGATGCGCGTTCCGCGGTCTTCGCCGATATGAACAACGACGGTCGGCTGGACCTGCTCATCGTCAGCAAGCAGGGTACCAATACCTTTTTCTTGAACGAGGGCGGCGGGTCCGGCTGGTTGAAGGTGTCGCTGCGCGCGCCCAACGGCGAGGCGGGCGCCATTGGTGCGCGGCTGAGCCTCTATCAGGCAGGCCAGCTCGGTGAGCCGGCCGGGCTGATCGGCTATCGTGTGGTCCAGGCCTCGAACGGATATTGCAGTCAGGATCCAGCGGTGCAGCACTTCGGCGTGGACCCCGCGGCGACGTTCGATCTGCGGGTCGACTTTGCCAACGGCGCGAGTCGCACCGTCACCGGAATCCAGCCGGGCCAGATCGTCCAGATCGGCCCGGAGTAGATCGGTCTAGAGTGTGCTTCAGAAATCAAAGACGAACCACGAAGTACACGAAGAACACGAAGCAAATCCTTCATGAACCCGACTCGGGAACTTCACTTGTGATCGCGCGCGAACGAAGAGTGAGCGCGCGATGATGCACTAATGACGCGAGGGTGCCTCCGACGTCAGGCCTGAAGAGCGGAGCGGGTGGCTGCACCGAACGAAGGGCCGGAGCCTCTCGTGGACGATCCGTGCCGCTTCCCGGTGGCCCTCTTCCGTGAAGTGGGACTCATCGCCAAAGAGCATGCCCTTGTTCCGGAAAAGGGAATACAAGTCGACCGCCAGCACGTCTTGCTGCTCGGCGACCTCGACAGTGGCACGATTGTATTCGTGCCCGAAGTTCTTCCACCAGTACGGGTCGTTGATGCCCCCGACGTAGGGTCGGGTCAAGAGGACGATGGTGATATCCTCTGTTCGTGCCCGCGCAATGATCCTGTTCAGGTTTGCGCGATAGGCAGACAAGCCGACACGCGGTTTGAGCCTGACCGCCCGCTTGGCCGAGAACCTGTCGACGGTCGCCAGAATCAAATGCCCCAGTCTGAACCGATCCAGGGTTCGGTCGAGCCCGGATGTCTTTATCGGACGGCTGGCAAACTCCTCGTCGGAGACGGTCACCCGGTGGGCATCGTTGGAGCCGAAACTGATCAGAACCATGTCGGGCTCGTACTCCAGCACTTCCTCGAACCTGGCCACACCCTGGAAAGACGTGTACCCCCAGACTCCGGCATTCATCACGGTGACGTTGTCGTCTGATTCCTGGAAGAGCTCGTTCACGTACTTGGGCCAGTTCGGCCCGCCGGTGTCGGGCCAGCCAAGGGTATTGGAGTCTCCGACAGTGAAGATCCTGAAGGCATCGGGCTCCTTGGGATCAGAGACGACCGGTCCTCGAAAGCCCTGAGCGTTGAAAACCGAGTGGCTCTTCCGGGGCCGCCACATGAGGTCCGGATCGTGTATGAAAGTATCGGTCTCGAATATGTGATACTCCCTCGCGTCGTTCTTGTCCGCGATTTTCACCTCCATCGGCGAGTAGTGGTATCCCACGGCCCTCAGGAGCAACTCCATCAGAAGCCCGGCTACCAGCGAGGAACCGATGAGCAGACCCAGCTTCCCGATGGTTTTCATTGGTTCTGACCTGTCTGGTGTCGATCCCGTCTCAAGTTCTCAATGCGCGGCGGCTTGAAGGACCTGGGCGGTCTCGGAATGTCCGTTGGCGGCCGCCCAGGCTCGAGCATCCATACCGTGGACCTTGCGAGTCACGTCGGCTCCCGAGCGAATGAGAAGCCTTACCACGTCGGTGTGTCCCCGTTGAGCGGCGCGAATCAGCGCCGTCTGTCCTGATTTGCTGACGACATTCACGTCCGCTCCAGCATCCACGAGGGCACTTGCCACCTCGTGGTGGCCCTCGCGGGCAGCCCACATCAAGGGCGTCCACCCGAGTGTACTGACAGCGTTCACGTCGGCTCGGGCCTCGATGAGGGACTCGACAATCTCGACGGCACCACTCTCCGTAGCCAGCATGATTGGAGTCCACCCGTCCATGTCACGGGTGTTGACGCCGGCGCCTGCCTCGATCAGGAGGTGCGCCGCCTCCAGGTGTCCTCCGCGAGCCGCCAGCATCAACGGCGTCACCCCTGTGTTGGTCGCCGCGTTGACGTTCGCACCTGCCTGGATGAGCGCGCGGATCGCCGCCAGCCGTCTTTGCGCCGCCGCCGGGATGATGGCGGTCTCACCGTAGGAAGTCGTCGACTCGAGGCGCGTCCCCGCGTCGAGGAGAACGTGGGCGGATTCCCGCTTCCCCCGTACCCTGGCCCATCCCAGGGCCGTAGCGGCCAGAAGGCTCCTGGCATCGGTGCGCTCGAGGAGAAGCTTCAAGATCTCCGAATGTCCCTGCCGTGCAGCTGCTACGAGTGCGAGCTCTGCCTGGTATCCCGCGTCGAGGAACAGGCGAACCGGGTCGATGTCGCCACTCCGGACGGTGCGGATGTAAGAAGCCTGGGTCACGCCGATCCCGGCAGCCTCCAATTCCGAAGCTGCCCTGCCCTGAACGGTATCCCTCGGGCGCTGGGCGAAGAGAGGGATCTGGGTGCACATGCCCAGAAGAAGAAACATCACCAGCCAGCGGATCCTGCGCGTCATCAGATGGCCGGAATCATAGGTCGGGGCGGCGTGCGAGGTCGAATGCATCTAGGTGCATTGTCGCGCGCTCACTCCTCGTTCGCGCACGGCGCCTCGCTCCTCGCTCGGCGCTCCCGCCGTCGGCCCATTCGGGCCGGTCTCGCGGCAGATGCTTTTGCTGCCGCTCGGCAAAAAGCCTGCTATCGCTGGCCGATGGTGACGTTCGAATAGGTCGCCTGCTCGAGACTCTCGTCCCGCGGCGCCATCCCCAGCTCGATCCAATGGACGTTGGGGCGATAGATGGGATCGTAGTTGCGTACCATGATTTCCATTCCGTCCAGAAGAACACGCGCCCGCTGGGAGTCTATCTCCGGGAAAGCCCCCCACTCCAATCGGAACGTGTAGACCTGGTTCGGATCCCAGTCGAACAGGTTGATGCCCGTATTGCGCTCTTGTCCCTGGGAGATCCAGCGAAAACGCATGTGCCACCGGTTCACGATCCGCTCGTCGTACTTGGCGATGTGAACCCGGAAGGGATTCTCGGTGTACTCGCCTGCCGTCGGATCCCACATGATGAGCAGATTGCGCTTTCCCGGTGTGGGGGCAGGGTTCAAACGCATCAATCCGCTCACCTGGAACTCCACGAACCCGGCAGTGATGGGCGGCACTTCGTACCGGATGTAGGACCTCGAGTCCGTCGCCACCCAGCCCCGGTTGTTGAAAACACCACCACCGACTTCGCCCACCGACGAGCCGTTGGTCAGGGGATCAAAGACGTAGATCTGGTTTACAGGCGTCTGACTGACGAAGCCTCCCTCGACCGTGAAGTCGGCCGCCTGCGAGAATGGACCTCTGGTCCCTCCGGCGCTGGCGCTGGCGCGCCAGTAGAACATGCCGCCCAGGTCCAGAGGTTGTGAGACCTGCCACGACGTGGAGCCGCCAGCGCCCTCGGCGATATTGTCGCCGGCAACGAGGATGGCGACGAATCCGGAGTCGCTGGCTACCTCGAAACGGTAGGTGAGACCGCTTGCCCCCTGTGCGTTCCCGACGGTCAGGGTAGGCTGGCGCGACGAAACGCCTTCTCCCGGCGCCGGGCTTTGAATCGTCGGGGCGGTGATGCTGGGCGAGGAGGAGGCGGGTCCGTCGTCCCCGCAGCCCGCGATGGCGAGCGCCGATGAGAGGATGGCACCGATGATGAATCTTCCAGGTTGCACTTCGGTCTTCCTTTCTCTCGGAATCCCTAACTCGTTGAAATTCAAGTGATTCCGTATGTTTCTTCGCTAAGCTCCCGTGAACAATGGCCGAATCTAGCACAAGACTCCGCGGGGAGCCAAGCTTGGCACGCGCCGATCGTCACTTTTCTTGCACTGAGACGAGAAGCCCCAGACTCTGCTAACGGTGGGTTTACGGGTCTTCATTCCCACTTTTTCCAGCCGTTTGAAATAGACGGGGGTCGAAGGCCGTCTTGAAACCATGGCGTTGCTGTGCCGTCGCTCGGTGTCGATGCTTGGGCTGACGTGTATCGTCCTGGCAGCTCCGGTACTCGCGGACGACGATGACCTCGACGGTGAGGCCGCTCTCGAAGCCGTCATCGACGGTCCGGCACCCCCGGAGGCTCCCGATGTCGTCTCCCGGGACGAGCAGGGCCGGGCAACCATCCGGGCGGTCCGGCTGATCGAGGACACCATCGACGTCGACGGGCGGCTCGAGGAGAACCTCTACCGGCGGGTTCCCTCCATCAGCGGCTTCCTGCAACAGGAGCCGCACGAGGGACAACCCGCCACCGAAGAGACCGAAGTCTGGGTCTTCTTCGATGATGCGAACGTCTACGTGTCGGCCCGGTGCTGGGACAGCCAGCCCGATCGGATCGTGGCCAACGAGATGCGGCGGGACAACCGCAACATCATCAACAACGCGAATTTCGCGGTCATCCTGGATACGTTCTACGACCGCCGCGACGGAGTCCTCTTCCACACGAACCCGCTGGGGGCTCTCTACGACGGCCAGGTCACTGGCGAGCGCCGCATCAACAGCGACTGGAACACCGTCTGGAGCGTGAAGACGGCGCGCTTCTCCGACGGCTGGACGGTCGAGATGGCCATCCCCTTCAAGTCACTCCGTCACAAGCAGGGTCAGAGTCAGATCTGGGGCATCAACTTCCGCCGCATCGTTCGCTGGAAGAACGAGTGGAGCTACCTGACGCCCATGCCGGCCTCATTCAATCGGCAGGGAATCATCAAGCTCTCCCAGGCGGCGACCCTGGTCGGCGTCGAGCCTCCTGCGAAATCGACGAATCTCGAGGTCAAGCCCTACGCGATCGGTGGGGCGGTGACCGACTTGTCGCTCGAAGCGCCCATAGAGAACGACCTCGACGGCAACGTCGGTTTCGACCTGAAGTACGGCGTTACGAAGAGCCTGGTGGCAGACTTCACGGTGAACACCGACTTCGCTCAGGTCGAGGACGACGAGCAACAGGTCAACCTGACCCGCTTCAGCCTTTTCTTTCCGGAGAAGCGCGAGTTCTTCCTGGAGGGACAGGGGAACTTCGCCTTCGGTGGTACGAACAGCGGAAGGCGCTTCGGAGGGCCGCAGGACGTACCGATCCTGTTTTTCAGCCGGCGCATCGGGCTGGATGACGGCATCGCGGTGCCGATCCAGGCGGGCGGCCGCCTGACGGGTCGTGCCGGCAAGTACACGCTCGGTCTCCTGAACGTCCAGGCCGACTCGGCGCTGAATAGCGACGGCGATATGCTCCCGACGACGAACTTCTCGGTGGTGAGATTGAAGCGGGACGTCCTTCGTCGCAGCAATATTGGCATGATCGCCACAAACCGCAGTGCCTCGACGACCGGTGTTGGCTCCAACAGTGTCTTCGGTATGGATGCCGCCTTCACGTTCTATCAGAACCTCAACATCACTGGCTTCTACGCGAAGAGCCGCACCGAAGGGCTCCGGACGGATGACGACAGCTACCAGGGTCGCGTGAGCTGGAACGGCGACCGCTACGGTGCGAGTGCCTCGTACTTGAAGGTGGGTGACAACTTCAACCCCGAGATCGGGTTCGTTCGCCGCAGGGATGTCCGGAAGAGTCGGGGTCGCTTCCGTTTCTCGCCCCGCCCGTCGGGCCCTTCCAGGGTTCGGAAGTACAACTACGAGATCTCGATCGACAACTACCAGACCGGCCTCGGATTGCTGGAGAGCCGGCAGCTCGAGCTCCAGTTCCGACCCCAGTTCAACAACGGGGACAACTTCCGCGCCGAGTACACCAACAATTACGAGTATCTCGACGAGGAGTTCGAGATCTCGGACGGTGTCGTCATCCCAGCGGGAGAGTACGAGTTCAACCGTCTCCAGGTCGGCTACCGCATGGGTCCCCAGCGCCGGGTGAGCGGCTGGACCAACATCGAGTTCGGCAGCTTTTTCGGCGGAAAGCGAATGGAGATCAGCTACTGGGGCCGCGTCGAGATGACACCTCAATTCTCTCTCGAGCCGAACATCTCGCAGAACTGGATCGACCTACCGTGGGGCGACTTCACCACGACGCTCGTCCGGCTCCGCGGCACCTATACGCTCTCGCCGCGCCAGTTCATCGGTGCGCTCGTGCAGTACAGCACGTCCAACCACTCCGTCACGTCCAACCTCCGTTACCGGTGGGAGTATCGCCCGGGAAGCGATCTCTTCATCGTCTACAGCGATGGTCACGACACCTTGACGCGTGGCTATCCGGGTCTCGTCAATCGAAGCCTCGTGTTCAAGTTCACACGCCTGTTCCGCTTCTAGATTTCCCGCAAAAAAAAGCTATCGAAGCCAGGAATCCCTTATGCGGATGCTGGACGAAGCCAGGTCTAGCAGGAAGCCAGGAAACGGGGAAGCCACGAGTACAAAGAGGACGGGGGGCTTGTTTCATTCTTGGTTTCCTGAATTCCTGGTTTCCTGCTTTGCCTGGTTTCCTGAAACGACCGTTTGCGGAACTCCTGGCTTCCGCCTCCGCACAAGGCTACGGGGGACCGGCCGAAGCGCTATCTTCTTCAGTCGCGTGGTAGATTCTAGCCGTTCATGCCGAAGCGACGGACTGTGGCCGTTCTCTATGAGATCTGGTGGCCGGAGGAAGAGCAGCTCACCGACAGTCCTCTCGGCAGGCCGCCCGACGTCGAGGGGTCATTCGGCCCGGGCGTTCACATCGAGGTGTACCAGGCACTCAAGCAGCTCGGCTATCGGCCCGTCTATCAGGTCCTCGAGGGTGATACTGCCTCGTTGCTGAAGCTCGCCCGAACACCGGCGTCGATGGTTTTCAATCTCACCGAGTCCTTCGCCGGCGACGACCGCAAGGATGTCAACATCGCGGCCTATCTGGAGCTTCTCGACAAGACCTATACCGGAAGCGACGCGAGCGCGCTGCACCTGGGACAGGACAAGGCAACGGCCAAGAAGATTCTTCGCTATCACGGCATCCCCACGCCGGAGTTTACGGTGCTCGATCCGGGACCGTTTCGGTGGCGGGCTCGCCCGGAGCTCGAGTTCCCGCTCATCGTAAAACCCCGGTTCGAGGATGGCTCGATCGGTATCGATGCCCGCTCCGTCGTCGACGACGCCAGAGCCCTGAGGCGTCGCGTCGAGCACCTGCACCGCCGTTTCGGCTCCGACGCCCTCGTCGAGCGCTATGTCGAGGGCCGCGAGGTCTACGTGTCGATCGTCGGCAACGATCGGCCGGAGCCCTTGCCTGTCGTGGAGGTCGACCTCTCCGCGATTCCGGACGGGATTCCCCGGATCGTGGGTACCGAGATCAAATGGTGGAAGGAGACCGAGATCTACCGGCAGACTCCGGCGGTCTTCCCCAGAGGACTGTCTCGAAGTCTGACCCGAAAGCTCCAGAAGACGGCCCTCGCCGCCTACCGTGCTCTCGGTCTCCGTGATTACGGGCGCGTCGACATGCGCCTGGCACCCGATGGAAGTGTCTTCGTTCTGGAGGTGAATCCCAACCCGTGGCTGGGCAGCGAATCCGAGTGCGTCATGGCGTGGGAGAAGACGGGGCGGAGCTATCGCGAGTTCATCGGGCGGATCGCGGAGCTGGCCTACGAGCGTCGGCCTCGGTAACCAAAAAAACCTTTTTCTTTGATCAGGCCTGCCACTTCACTCGGCACCATGTCTTCCCACGCAGCATCCCCCCCTGCATTCCCGAGGACGTCCTTCGGGAAGATGCCAAGGCAGGCATCCATGTTGAGCCGAAAGGCTTTCTGGTGGGTCGTCGGACGCTGGTCTTTCACGATTGAGTGCCCCGACGAGTTCGAAGTCAGCGCGTCGGGATTTCGCGGATGCTGTCGACGGAGAGGAGCTGCTCGAGGAACTCGCGAACGTCCGCCTCGACGGTCTCCGCACTCACGTCGAACTCCTCCACGATCGTACCGCAGATATCCTTGACGGAGCGCTTGCCGTCGACCAGCTCGTAGATGCGGGCCCCTACCTCGTTGAGCGTGATGAGAGTCTCCATCTCCGCCACGCTTTCGCGCACCGGGACGAGGATCAACTCGTCCACGATTCTGCGGGAGACCACGCGCTCGTTTCGCTCATAGACCGTGTCGAGGTTCATGGATCGCGAATCGGTGATGAGGATGCGTCAGTAGCGAGGGACGTTCGTGTCGATGTAAATGGACCAGGCATCGATGCCGCCGCTCATGCTCTTGACGTTCGCGAAGCCCTTTTGCGCCAGGAACTGGGCCGCGGGCAGACTCCGAACTCCGTGGTGGCAGTACAGGACGATGGGCGTATCCTTGTCCCAGGAGGCGACGATCTCGTCTGCCAGCTCCTGGGTCAGCAACGTTGCTCCGTCGATGGAGGCGAATTGGTGCTCGTCCGGGCCACGCACATCAATGAGCCGGAACTTCTCGGACGATGACATCGCTTCCGCCACTTCCTGTGGACTGATTTCCATCGTGTTCTCCCGCGTGCAGCAGGAAGTCTACCGGAGGCAGCCCCCCGCAGCAATCGCTCGAGTGGATACAAGCGGAGACCGAGCACTATCATCGTGAAGGGGCTGGAAGTTGCTGCGGGCCCGGGGGATTGCTATCGTTCTTGTAAACCATTTCCCAGATAAATAGTTGTCCGCCGTTGGAGGCGCGTGAGGCAGACAGTCCAGCTTTCGGCACCGGCCACCACTCCCGGGCGATGTCGCGTTTGTGATGCGATGCTCGATGGGCCTGTGGAGGAGCTCGCCGACAAGAACGACATGTTCGGCGAGCCACTTCGACGCGCACGTTGTGAGGCCTGCGGCGTCGTGTTCCAGCCGGAAGTCCCGCTCCCGGAGCGTCTCGTCGAGTGGTACGACTACATGGCGCACCAGCCACCCCCTTTCTCGAGCGGCGTTTGGCTCGGACCTTGCGCGCGCTCCAGCCGTTCCGCAAGACGGGGCGCATGCTCGAAGTCGGGCCTGGTGGCGGTGAGCTCGTAGACGCCGCCCGGGCAAGAGGTTGGGAAGTCTACGCGACCGAGATCGCGGCGAGCTGCTGCCGTCGGCTCGAACCGGTGCTGGGAGCCCGCCTGTACGAGGGAGAGCTGCCCTCGGCACGGTTCGAAGAGGGCTCGTTCGACGTCGTGGTCATGATGGAAGTGCTAGAGCACCTGGTGGACCCGGTCGCATACCTGCGCGCCGCCTGGGCGCTCCTTCGCCGCGGAGGCTGTGTGTTTCTGACCACGCCACACTTTCGTGGGGCCAGCGGCCGGGTGTGGGGGCTGCGCTGGCGCATCGTGAACGAGGAGCACCTCAACTACTTCGACCGGTCGAGCATGAAAAAGATCCTCGAGACCACGGGGTTCGCCGATGCCAGGCTATTGACCACCGGTCTGGATCTCACCATGCTCCGACAGCAGCTTCGAGGTGACGGGAGCCGGGCTCCTGGCAGTACGGCCTCCGCCGCCGGGCAATCGAAACGACCATCTGACAGCAAAGCCGCTCTCAAGGACGCTGCGGTCGAGCTGGTCAACGGGCTTCTTCGGCTGGTGGCGCTCGGCGACACGCTGAAAGTCTTTGCGGTCAAGCCACCTGCAGACTAGTGCATGAACCCGCTGATACTGTCGGCAAATTCCAAGGTCATTTTTCGTGCTGGCAAGGCGCTCCGACGAAGTCATATCTAGATATTTCGAGGAGGAGCAACGCAGCCAGCGCGGAAAAGGACGAGGAATTTGCGGCAGGATTAGCGGGTTCGTGCACTAGTGTCCCGCCTCGGAAGTGAGGTTAGCATCGAGAGCGTCGAGGCGCCCGGATCGCAAGGCGTGGCGAGGGCGAAATACCGCGGTATTCAACCGAGGCGCAACGCAGCGAGGCGGGATGCATCGGCGCTCGAATGCAACCTGACTTCCGAGACGGGGCACTAGGTCAAGTGACAATGCCTAGAAAGCCTGGAATATCTCTCGTGAGACGAGGCTATATTGCCGTCTTGCCACACTACCCGTGAGGACGGCTCACCAGACCCAGATCCGAACTTCCGCCTCGCCGTTGCGGACGTGGACCAGCTCACCCGAGGCCGAGCTCAGGGCCGAGACAACGTCTCTGACCTCGAGAGTTTCGCCATCATAGCTCTCGCAAATCTCCGCAATCATGGACAGCGGGAGGTTCACTTCGACCTGCTCGTCGTCCGAGTCGACGCGAATCTCGAGCTGGTCGCCGACCTTTTCGATGAGCACGAGCTCATCACCGTCCCGAACCTCCACCAGGACGCCGTCGGGTGCGTCGCGCAGCTCGTCGATGACCTGCTCGGCGAGCGGCATGTACTCGGCCATCTCCGGAACTTCGACATGGACCGCTTCATCGGGAGCGAAGGAGAGCGCCGCCTTTGTCACGAAAAGCGGGATCGGGACCACGATCCTCGGTCCGTCCTCCTGCTGCACGTCGACCACCACGAAGCCGGAGCTGAGCACCAGCCCCACCAGGACGAGCGGGATGGAAACGATCGTGATGAGCGCCGCTTTCAACATGGCTTACCTCTCGTCGATCCAGATACGAACCTTGGTGTCAGAGGTCTCCACCCGAACGACGTCTCCGCGCTCCTTGCCGAGCTCCGACAAGGCATCACGAAGATTGAGCTCGTCCCCGTCGCCCGCCAGGAGGGCATCGACCACCGAAACAGGGACGTCGATCCGAACCTCCTCATCCTGCTCGTCCTCGCCCCGCTTGTCGACGTGGATCCGCAGGTAGTCACCGTCACGGCGAATGGTCACGGTCTCGTCGTCCTTTTCTACGGTGACCAGATCGGCGTCTCCGCTCTCGCGGAGCTCGTTCCACATCTTCCGCAGATTCTCGATGTCGATATCCTGATCTGCGTGGTTCAGATGAATGTGTCCCTTCCAGACGATGTGCTCGGGCGCTGCTTCGAGCGCGACCTGCACCACCGACAGGGGCAGGTTGATCTTGACATTGGCAGCTTTCTCGCCGGACTCCGAGACCTCGACGTGGATCCAGGGTGTTTGAGCGAAGAGCGCCGGTGTCATCAGAAGGCCGGCGCAGAGAAGAATCAGGGTCGGAACTCGTTTCATATCGGTCCTCCAGATACTCGTGCGTTCATACGCAGTCATGGCTGTCGAAGTTCAAGCAAAAACGAGGTGTGCTCGGAAGTTATTGAATTGGAAATAGTTGCCCCGTTCCCGTTACGATGTCGGCGTGCTCGCCCGACCGCGTCGCTCGTTGATGTACGTCCCAGGCTCGTCGCCTCCCATGATGGAAAAAGCCGCGAGTCGGGGCGCGGACGTCGTGATTCTGGATCTCGAAGACGGGGTGCATCCCGACCTCAAGACCGAGGCGAGGCGGCTCGTTGCCGGCGCCGTCGAGGGCATCGACTGGGGAGCCTGTGAGCTCCTGGTTCGACTCAACGGGTCTGACACCGAGTGGGGCGAAGAGGATCTCGAGACGGCCCGGCAAGCCGGTCCGGACGGGTTGGTTCTACCGAAAGCGGGGCGGCCCGAGGTTGTGGAGAGCCTGGCGGCAACGCTCGGCGATCTGCCACTCTTCTTGATGATAGAGACCGCGTCGGGTGTGCTCGCCGCACCATCTCTTGCCGGATGTGCCAACGTAGCGGGTTTGATCTTCGGCGCGGCCGATTACCGCGAAAGCCTTCGCGCCGGCCGCCTGCCGGACGAGGCGGAGCTCGGCTTCGGTCGTGCGTCCGTGCTGCACGCGGCACGAGCGTCGGGAATCGAGGCGTTCGATACGCCCTGGTTCGAGTTCAAGGACCTGGACGGACTGGAGAGAAGCGCCCGACTCGCTCGGGGCCTGGGGTTCGACGGCAAGACCGTCATCCATCCTCGTCAGGTTCCGGTGATCAACCGCATTTTCTCACCGGCCGCCGAAGAGGTTGCCCGGGCGCGCGAGATCGTCGCGGTGATGGAGCAGGCGTTCGCCGAGGGTCGCAACGTGGCGACGCTGGGAAACGAGATGGTGGAAGCGCTTCACTTGAAGGAGGCGCACCGAATCCTCTCCCGCGCCAAAGCCGCCGAAAGTTGACTCGGGAATCTCAACGCAAAGGTTGCGCCAGGACAAAAGATCACACGGGAACCCGGAAGGACGGAAACCCGGAGACAATCTCTTCGCGAAGGATGCCGTTCTCCAGCCTGCCTAGACTAGACCCGATACCAATTTCGTCCAGCGCTCCGGGGTCCGGCCGTGTTTTTCCGAGGCGTCCGTCGCCAAGTCCAGGTACTCTACTGGTTCCTCTCTCTCTCTCTAGTGCTCGGTTTTTGCGGCGACGACTTCTTCCAGTATCTGTAGTGCGAGCTCTGTCACGTCCAGCTCGCCGCCGCCGACGTTTCGGAGCACGACCACTCCCATCCCGGATTCCCTTTCGAAGTAGGCGCCCGCACGATAACCAGCGACACCGCCACCATGCCCGAAGAACACCAGCTCGCCTCGCCGCTGAGTGGAAAACCCGATTCCGTAGCCGGACGTCAAGTCGCCGCTGGCCGAGTTCACGCGGGTGAAGTTGTCTTTCAGGACGTCGTGCGGAATCACGCTCTTCGGACCGAATCCCAGCTGGAACGCGATGAATCGGGCCAGATCGGGAACGGTCGAGTAGAGCGCACCGTTCGGCACCTTGTAACCCCGGCCGGCGTGCTCCCGCTCGGGCGTGAGAGCGTCCACCTCTCCATCCTTCACGGCGTAGCCTTTGGCGATGCGTGACTCGAAGCGGGCGCGTGGCACGAAGTCGGTGTCCAACATCCCGAGTGGACGCAGGATCTGTTCGCGGACGTACTCCATGTAATCTTGCCCCGACGCTTTCTGAAGGGACGCGCCGAGGATCGCGTAGCCGATGTTCGAGTACTGGTAACGCGTGTCGGGCTCGAGCTCGTAGCGAACTTGCGGAAGTGCCCGGACGACGACATCGAGCCACTCGGACGCCGGCCCTTTGAGATACGTCGGCAGTTCCTCCGGCTCGCGTGACAGCCCGGAGGTCATAGTGGCGAGCTGGACGAGTGTAATGGGTGGCGCGTGCTCGAAACGTCCCCGCACCTTGGAGAGCTCGGGGAAGTGTTTCTCGACGGGATCGGCAAGGCGAACCTGGCCATCGTCGACCATTTTGAGGAGCGCATAGCCGGTGAACTGCTTCGTGATGGAGCCGATCCGGTAGACGTGATCCGGCCTCGCCTCGATCTCGCGCTCCCTATCCGCGAATCCGATGGCATTCTGGTAGATGAGCTCGGGTCCGGAGACGATCCCGAAGCTCAGTCCGCCAATCCCGTCCTCGCCGAGAGCCTCCTCGGCCATGGCGCGCGCCCTCCCGAACGTGGCGGCGAGCTCCGGCTCGACGTTGCTCGGAGCTTGCGCGGCGAAGCCGGGACAAAGGCCGATCGATACCGAGAAAAGAGTGGCAGCGAGAATCCATCTCATCGTCGCACCTGTACGCTCTTTTCGACCGGAGCGAGACAGCGCGTGTCGTCGCAGGCCTGGTAGACGAGGATGACTTCGGCGGCGTCGGAGCCGAGCTCTCCCGAGATGAGGATGCTCCCCTCATAGACACTCAGTTCCTGATCCGCGAACGAGAATCGAAAGGGCTTGCCTTCGGTGTAGCGCACTTCGCGCACCTCGCCTTTGAGCTCGGTGGGAACGAGGTACGGCAGCGTGGCCGGGTTGGCGTTCACATGCCAGCCTTCTTCGAGCTCGAGCTCGAGCTCGAAGACGCGCCGCTCGCCCGAGCCGGTTACCCGGAGGGGTCCGACCCGCACCACCGACTCGGCCAGCGCTTTCACACCCGCCGCGGACGGGCTACCTTCCGCACCGCCAGGCGCGCTGGCGGTCCGCACCGCTCCCGTCGTTTGGTGATATCGGTCGATGGCGACGGCGAGCATTCTCGCGGCGGAGGGGTAACGCTCGAACTCGGGTGCGAAGGCCTTGATGGCCGCCTGGGCCCGCTCGGAGAACCTGAGCTCGCCAGTGAGCGCGGTCAGCTCCTGCAGAACGACGACCGCAATACTGTTCCCGGAGGGGATGGCGCTGTCGTAGACGCTCTTCGGCTGGAACAGAAGGAAAGGATGCGGCGGGCTGAGAAAGTAGCCACCGTTCGGATCTCGCAGCCTCGTCTCCATCTCGTCCGCGAGCCGCACGGCTTCGTCGAGCCAGCGGCGATCCTCGCTCGCTTCATAAAGCGCGAGCAGGCCGCGCATGAAGAACGCGTAGTCATCCAGCATCGCGTCGATCTTGCTCGAGCCTTCGCGCCAAGCGTGGCGAAGAGTTCCGTCGTCGGCTCTCAGCTGATCGAGAACGAAGCTGGCCGCTTTGTCCGCGGCCTCCAGGTAGCGAGGCTCGTTCAAGTGGACCGAGCCGCGAGCCATGGACGCAATCATCATCCCGTTCCAGTCGGTGAGGACTTTGTCGTCTACCAGCGGGAACTTTCGCTTCGACCGCACTCGACTCAGCTTGTCGAGGATCGGCGCCATTTTCCGAAGGAGCTCCTCTCGGGTCAGGCCGAGCTTTTCGGCGTGCACGGCAAGGGAATCCGTCAGGTAGAGGGTGTAGTAGTGCTCCTCGAAGTTCGGCTCGCCGTCGAGAGCGAAAATGGGTGCGATGAGTGCGAACTCGTCTTCCGCCAGCACGGATTCCAGCTCCTCGCGTGTCCAGATGTAGAAGGCTCCTTCGTGTCCGTCGGTCTGCGCGTCGATGGCCGATTTGAATCCGCCTTCGGGATGAGTCAGAACCTTCAGCACGAACTCGAGGGTGCCCCGAGCCAGACGTTCCAGCTCGGGATCCGACGAGGAGTGCGCTGCGCTCGTCATGAGCTCGGCCAGAAAGGCGTTGTCGTAGAGCATCTTCTCGAAGTGAGGGATGCGCCACTCGCGATCCACCGCGTATCGGTGGAATCCGCCGTCCACGTGGTCGTAGAGGGCTCCCCGTCCCATCTTGCGAAGGGATTCGAGCACCATGGTCGCGGCTTCCTCATCGCCCTCGGCTCGCGACAACAGCAGAAACAGGCCGGCCGGGGAAGGGAACTTGGGAGCGCCTCCGAATCCACCCCAGGCTTCGTCGTATCGCTCCTTGAGGCTTCTGACCGCCTCGTCGGTCACGGGTGGTGGCGGTACCGCCGCGGCGGGCGTCGTTCGCTTCGCCGCGATGTCGGCCATCGCGGTTGCGATTCGCTCCGCCGAGGTTTCGAGCTCCTCCCGATTGTTCGACCACGCGTCTTTGATACGGCCGAGAAGTGAGGCGAATCCCTGCATGCCGCCCCGATCCTCGGGCGGGAAATAGGTTCCGGCGAAGAAGGGCTTGAGCTCGGGCGTCAGGAAGACAGAGTTCGGCCAGCCACCTCGCTGGGTCAGAAGCTGCGTCGCCGTCATATAGATGTCGTCGAGGTCGGGACGTTCCTCACGGTCCACCTTGATGCTGACAAAACCAGCGTTCATCAGTGCCGCGATCTCGGGATTCGAGAACGACTCCTCCTCCATGACGTGACACCAGTAGCACGTGGAGTAGCCCACGGAGAGGAAGATCGGTTTTTCCTCACGTCGGGCCTTCTCGATGGCCTCTTTGCCCCACGGGTACCAGTCCACCGGGTTGTGTGCATGCAGGAGGAGGTAGGGACTCGACTCGTGTATCAACCGGTTCGCGCCGTCAGGCGTCTCCTGCGAGATGGCACAGTTGGCGGATGCGATGGCGAACCCCAGGGCGAGCGGTACGAAGTTTTTCATACATGTCACCTTACGGCCAAAGAGAGAGACCGCGCAAACATCTCAGTGCATCATCGCGCGCTTCCGCCTTCGCACAAGGCTACGGCGGACCGGCCGAAGCTTCACGCGAAGGCCGGCACTCAACGTTCGCGCGCGGCGCCTCGCTCCTCGCTCGCTCCTCGCTCGGCGCTCGGTGTGCTTCGGCCCATTCGGGCCGGTCTCGCGGCAGACGTGTTGGATGCCCTCGGGTAGGCTACGGACCCCTTCCTCAGCAGTGCCGGTTGGTCGTCCTTGTTTCTGTGGTATAGCTTGGCGCGACACCAGGGAGCGAGGAAAGGCATCGGTGTCCAGGGGGATTCGGCATGCTCCAGCGCGCGTTGATCGTGGCGTTCGTCGTTCTGGCCCTTGGCGGAGCGCAGGGCGTTCCCTCGGGTAAAGTCGAGGTGCGCTTCCGCGAGGGTACGAACTTCGCTGTCGCGCGCTCGCCCGCAGACGGCTCTTTGATCCTGGACCTTCAAGGCACGCTCTGGTCTCTGGCTTCCGACGGCGGGAGAGCGGAGCCGTTGACGGACGGGCTGGGGGACGACCGGCTTCCGGACATCGCACGAGACGGCACGCGCATTGTCTTTCAGTCCTTTCGGGCCGGGAGCTGGGACATCTGGTCGATGGCTCCCGACGGCTCGGAGCTGACTCAGCTGACGTCGAGTGAGTTCGACGACCGCGAGCCGGTTCTGTCACCCGATGGTGCGAGGCTTGCCTTCTCCTCCGACCGCTCGGGGAACTACGACGTCTGGCTTCTTGATATTGCCTCTCGTGGAGTGGAGCAGCTCACCAGGCACGAGGCCAACGACTACATGCCCGCCTGGTCCCCCGACGGGCGTTCGATCGTTTTCGTGTCCGAGCGCGGTGCCGGTGAGGCGAGCGAGCTCTATCGCATCGATCTCGGTGAAGGTCGCGAGGAGAGCAGAGTGGCTTCGGTCAACGGCGCGCTCGCCTCGCCGTCGTTCAGTCCGGATGGCCGCCGGATCGCGGTCCGGCTCCTCGAGCGCGACGCCATGGGGATCAAGGGATCGCGGTTCGACCAGGGTCGGGCGAGCAAGCTCGTGGTCATCCCGATCGACGAGGCCGACGGGGAGCTTGCCCGGCTGGGCTCGATGGATGATGTCTTTCCCTTCCGCCCCCAGTGGCTGAGCGACGAAGAACTCATGTTCACGGCCGACGGACGCATCTGGAAACTGGGCCTTTCGGAGGATTCCTTCGCGAGCTCGGTTCCTTTCGAGATCCAGGTCACGCTCGACCGACCCGACTACCGTCGCCGTGCGACCCCTCTGCCGGTGGCCGGCGCGTTACAGCAGGCCAGGGGCATCGTGCGACCCGTGGTGTCGCCGGACGAGTCGATGATCGCCTTTGCTGCGCTGGGGGACCTCTGGATTCTCCCCGTCGAAGGCGGTGAGCCCTTTCCGTTGACCCGCGACGAGTACCTGGATACCGATCCCTTCTGGTCTCCCGACGGCGACTCGCTCGTCTTCTCGTCGGACCGGCGAGGCAGCGTCGATCTCTGGATCAAGGCGATCGATTCTCCGCCGAGGACCGGCGAGCGCCAGCTGACGGGCATGCTCGGTGCCGAGTTCGGTGCGGCCTGGTCTCCTGACGGCAAGCGGGTCGCGTTTCTCGACCAGCAGAACCGTCTCCATGTCATCGACGTCGAAGGCGGGGAGCCAACGCTCCTCTACACGCCACGCCGCTGGGCGAGCCTTCCCAGCTGGTCGAGCGATAGCGAGCACATCGCGCTTGCGGTGCACGAGCCCTTCTCCACACGGTTTCGCGAGGGCCACAATCGCATCCTGATCGTCTCGGCGGAGTCGGGAAAGGCGCGGCTGCTCGACGAACCGGGCAGGAGCTTCGGGACGAGAGATGGGGACGGTCCGGTGTGGAGCGCCGACGGGCGTCACCTGGCCTTCGCCATGGACGGCGGACTGTGGGTGCTCCCGGTAACACCGGACGGGAGCCCCGATGGCCGGCTGCGCCAGGTGGGTGACGAAGCCGCCGACTTTCCCGCCTGGTCTCCCGACAGCGCCAAGATCTATTACGTCGCCGCAGACGGCTTGAAGCGCGTGCCGGTCGAGGCGGGGGAGGCTGAGACGCTCGAGCTGGGCCTTGCCTATCAGGTCGGCGCAGCCGGGGGCCGGATGGTGATCCGCGACGTGCGGCTCATCGACGGGACCGATGAGCCGCCCCGTGACCACATGGACATCTGGCTCGACGGGAACCGTATCGAGAAGATCGTCCCCACCGCGGAGACCGTCGGCGAGGAGGTTCCCGTTCTCGAGGGCGCGGGAAAGACCGTGATTCCCGGTCTCATCGACATGCATACACACTTGAGCCTGCCGGCATGGGGAAGCCGTCACGGAAAGGCATGGCTCGCGTTTGGCGTGACCTCGATTCGCTCGCCCCAGTCGGCGACCTATCGCATTATCGAGGAGCGCGAGGCGATCCTGGCGGGGCGACGTATTGGCCCGCGCGTATTCGCGACCGGCTTCTCCGCGGATGGCGACCGAATCTACTACACCGGCTCGCTTTCCATTCGGGATGAGAAAGGGCTCGCCTCGGAGCTGGCCCGCGCCTTCGCCCTCGATTACGACCTCGTCAAGACCTATGTGCGGTTGACCGATGCGCTGCAGAAGAGAGTCATCGAGAAGGCGCACGAGCGCGGCGTTTTCGTGACCTCCCACGAGCTCTATCCGGCGGTTGCCTACGGGATCGATGGAATCGAGCACGTCAAGGGCACGTCGAGGCGCGGCTTCTCGCCGAAGATAACGGAGATGGGTGAGAGCTATGACGATGTGGTTCAGCTCATTTCGCGCTCCGGCGTCTACTATACGCCCACACTCCTGATCTCCGGAGGCTTCAACCTCGTGTTGGCGAGAGAGCCGAATCTCCTCGACGATCCGCGCGCGAAGACACTGTTTCCCTTCTGGGTGGTCGATAACGCGAGACGTCCCGCGCCGGGCGATGCGGCTTCGCGACAGGCCCTCATGCGTCCCGTGTTCGCGTCGGTGCGTGCGATCTCCGAGGAGGGCGGTCGCATCCTGGCCGGCACGGACTCCCCCATCGTGCCTTACGGGCTGAGCTTGATCCTCGAAGTGGAGCAGCTGTCGGAGGCGGGGCTGGGCCCCCTGAAGGCCATTCGCAGCGCCACCTCCGTCGCCGCGCAGGCACTCGGCGCGGCGCGCGATCTAGGCACGGTGGAGGTAGGAAAGATCGCCGATCTGGTTGTTCTCGCGGGCGATCCCACCGAAGATATCCGGAATCTGCGGCGCACGGAGAGCGTCATCGTGAACGGGCGATTGCTATCGGTCGAGAAGCTTCTCCGGTAACGCGGAATGTGAGGACATGATGACAAGAAACATCTTGGTGGCCGCACTGACGATGTGCGTGGTGTTCGTTCCCGTTTCTACCGGGGCGCAGTCGATCGAGACGCCGAAGGCGTTCTTCGGGTTCGAACCTGGAACCGACGGCGAGATGGCTCGCTATCCGAAGGTGCTCCAGTACCTGCAGCACATTGCGGAGCTCTCGGATCGCGTCTCGTTCGAGGAGGTTGGGAAGAGCACGATGGGCAATCCGTACGTGCTTCTACGGATCAGCTCACCGGAGAACTTGAGCCGATTCGATCGGCTGGTGGAGATCAACCGGCGGCTCGCCGACCCCCGAACGCTCGCCGAGAGTGAGGTGGACGGCCTGACCAGAGAGGGGCGCCCCTTCTACCTGTTGTTCGCCACTATCCATTCGACCGAAGTCGGAAACGGCCAGGCCGTTCCGGTGATCGTTCACCGGCTGGCGACCGGGGATTCACCGGAGATGCGGGAGATTCTCGACAACGCGGTGCTGCTTCTGGTGCCTTCGCAGAATCCCGACGGCCAAGTGATGGTCATCGATCACTGGTACGAGACGAAGGGCACGGGACTGAATCGAACCTACCCCGACCTGTACCACAAGTACGTCGGTCACGACGACAACCGCGACTGGTTCATGTTCACGCAGGTCGAGACGCGTCTCGCCGTCGACGTGCAGAACAGGTACAAGCCCACGATCGTACATGACATGCACCAGATGGGATCGTACGGCGCGCGCATCTTCGTTCCGCCGTTCAAGGATCCCTACGATCGCAACATCCACCCGATTCTCATCGAGTCCCAGGCACGGGTGGGGCTCGCCATGGCAGATGCGCTGATCTCCTCGGGCAAGACGGGCGTCGTCTGGAACGAGCAGTACGATCTGTGGACGCCCGCGCGCCAGTACATGCTCTATCACGGTCAGCCGCGCATCCTCACCGAGATCGCGAGTGCCAATCTGGCCGACCCTCTGGTGAGTCCGTTGGGACAGCCGTTCGGAGCCCAGGAAATGCGCTCCAACTTCCCGAACCCTTATCGGGGCACCGAGTGGACGCTCGGACAGATCGTCGACTACGGCGTCACCGCCGTTTTCGGCGGGCTGACGCACATGGCGAAGTACCGCGTCGAATCGCTGGCGAACTTCTACAAAGTGCACCGCGACTGGGTGGAGCGAGACGAAGCTCCCTTCGCTTTCGTCATGCCCCCCGAGCAGCGCGACCCGCACGCGACGTACCAGCTTCTCGACATTCTGGAGACCGGTGAGGTCGAGATCCAGCGCGCCACCGCTGCCTTTCGATCGAACGGAAAGGAGTATCCCGCCGGTTCGTTCGTGATCGAGTTGGCACAACCTTACGGAGCCTTCGCAAAGACGCTGCTCGAGATTCAGCACTATCCCGATCTACGCTACTACCCGGGCGGGCCACCGATTCCACCCTACGACGTCACGGGGCACACGCTCGGCTATCTGCTCGGTGTCGACGTCGACCAACTCGACGAACCGCTGAGGGCAGAGCTCGAGCCCGTGACAAAAGTTGCGCCGCTGCCTTCCTCCATGCCGCCGCGACCCCGGTGGGCCTATCTCGTTCCACCGGAGTCGAACGCCGGTTTTCTGGCACTGACCCGGCTCCAGAAAAAGGGCGTCAAGGTGTTTCGCGCGGCGACGGGTTTCGAGAGCGCTGGACGCACGTTCGCCCCTGGTACCTGGATCGTGCCGCCGGGAGGGGATGCGACGACAATTCTCGGCGAGGTGGCGAAAGAGACCGGGCTTCCGGTTTTCGGCGCCGCGCGGGCTCCCAGTGTCGAGGGATTCAGGGTGAAAGCTCCGACCCGCGTGGGTCTATACAAAGTGGCCAACAACATGCCGGCGGGGTGGATGATGTGGCTCTTCGAGCGCTACGAGCTCGATCATCAGGTAATGAGCTCGGCAGATTTCCAGGGTGAGCTTGCGGCCAGCTACGACACGATCGTGCTCCCGTCGGGGACGAGCAAGGAGCGCATGCTGAACGGCCTGTCCCCGAGCGAGAACAGCGAGAAGTGGCGCTGGGCCTACGGAATCGGGGAAGAAGGCTGGAACGAGCTCCGAGACTGGGTGCATGGTGGAGGGACACTGGTGGCGATAGGGAGCTCGGTGCAGACGGCAAAAGAGCTGCTCGATCTGCCGATCGAGCCGGTGCTGCCCGAGGCCCCCCGACGGTTTCGCCGCCGGCCCGAGCCGGTCGACGAAGGTCCGAGCATCTCCCGCCACCGGGCGGAGCAAATGCTGAAAGATGCCTTTCAGAGCCCTGCCCAGCTTGCGAAAGTTCTCGGCAACAACGTTGTCGATCCAACTTCGGTGTTCTTCTGCCCCGGCTCGCTTCTGAAGCAACTTCATCATACGCGTCACCCGGTCGGCTTCGGCATGCCGGAGCGCTGGCCGGTCTTCTTCCGCTTCGATCAGGCCTATCGACTTCGGCCGAGCTTCGAGATTTCTGCCGAGGTGGTGTCGCGCTACCCCGACGAGGAGAGCATGGTGGAGAGTGGCTGGCTTTTGGGTGACGAGCTGTTGAGGGATCAGGCCAACGTCGTGGCGTTCCGCGTTGGAAATGGCTACGTGGTGACGCTCGGAACTCAGGTGGCGTTCAGGACCCAGACGCCGGCGACGTTCAAGCTTCTGTTCAACGCCATGTACCACGGGCCGTCGACGAAGGTGAGCGCCCGCGACCTGGCCCGCCTCCGATAAACAAAACAACTAACGCAGAGTCGCAGAGAACGCAGAAGGCTGTGACTAGACGAACACGCTACTTACCATGAGGATAATGCTGTCCTGGTCTCCCCAACTCCTGGCGGACCTGGTCTCCTCGAGTATTCGATCGCGGAGTCCTGGTGTCCGGTCGGCGCTTCTCTCACTCGCTCTGCGTCTCTGCGTCTCTGCGTTGAGTTTTCTTGCGTTTGAGAGCGCGTGCTTGTTCCGCGATCTGGCCCGCGTAGGGAATGCCTTCGAGCAGGCGCGAGCCATGCCAAGACAGGAGCTCGCCATCCACGAGAAGAACGGAGTCGCGCTGGTCCTCGCCGAGCTTCTTTCGCAGCACTTCCGCATGTTCGGCTCGGAACGGGTAGGGCTCCGAGCTCAAAAGGATCACGTTCACCTCGGCCCCTGCTATTCCGGACTGGGACAGCTCGGGGTAGCGGTCGGCGGCGGATGAAACGGCATTGTCACCGCCTGCCTCCCGGAGGAGCGCGTCGATGAGGGTATCCGGTCCTGCCGCCATGTAAGGGTTGCGCCAGATCAAATAGAGGTACCGGAAGCGGTCTCGTTCACGGGTCGCCGTTCGCAGGGTGGTCAGGCGTTCGTGTGCCTCTCGCGCCAGCTCACGTCCACGGTCGCCTCGGCCGAGCAGGATCCCGAGCCGCTCGATGTCCCCGACCGCGGTCTCGACGTCTTTCGGGCAAGCGACGTAGACAGACGTGAACTCCCGAAGGGCGCGCACGTCCTCCTCCCGATTCTCCTCCTTGTTCGCAAGAACGAGATCCGGCCGCAGGGAGCGGATGCGCTCGATCCTGGGACTCTTCGTCCCGCCGATCACCGTCTTCTCCGAGCGAGCCGCCCGGGGATGGACGCAAAAGCGAGTCAGGCCTACCAGCATCTTCTGGCCGCCGAGGGCGTAGACCGTTTCGGTCGTCGAGGGAACGAGGCTCACGAGTCGAGCCGGCGGACGATCGAGTCGCACTCTGGCTCCGGTCACATCTGTCAGCTCTGGCATCGACCGGGATTATAGACTGCCGCTCGCCTGCCCGCGGAAGTGCCAAAGTCTCAAAAAGTCGCCTCTGGCGCGGGTTTTTTGAGCTTCCGGGCTTGCGTATGGCGAAAAATCGTTTAGAATAAATCCCGCTTGAACGGTCGAGAGCAAGCAAGTACAAAGGGGATTGCAACGATCGCCACGGCGACGTGGGGGCCTCGTGCCCTGAGTCTGGACTGTGGGGATGAGTTCGAGCCAGTCAAGCGATGTCCCGTTCGCGAGCGTTTCCGGTTTCCGGCGGCGCTCGCTGGTATCAGGAAAAGGAGACCGAATAAATGCCAGTGAAGCCGATGACCAAGACCCAGATTGTGGCCCACATGTCCGAGACGATGCAGCTTCCCAAGAAGCAGACGGTTCAGTTTTTGGAGGAGCTGGGTAGCCTGGCCGTCAAGGAGACCAAGCGCGCGGGCGCGTTCGTGATCCCAGGGATTGGAAAGCTGGTGAAGTCGCAGCGCAAGGCTCGCAAGGGACGCAACCCTCAGACGGGTGAGGAGATCCAGATTCCCAAGAAGACCGTCGTCAAGTTTCGCGTCGCAAAAGCCTGCAAGGACGCGGTCGTTCCGCCCAAGAAATAGGGCGCCCGAAAACTTTCGGTTCCCGGAAGGTCCTGGTGGCCTTCCGGGATCGCTTCCGCCATCGACGCCATTGGCCGGTTAGGCCGGTGGTGTCCCCGCCCGACGAAATCACGGTTCGCTCCCCGCTGGGGAGTGGCAAGGTGGGGGGGAGTGATTTCCCTGGATGCCGGATGCTCCATGGAAAGGCCGCCGTTCACGATCACGCTGCGGCGGGTTCCTCGCCATCGAGCTTCTTGAGCGCCTCTCGGGCCTCCGACCGTCCCGAGTCCGCGGCGACCGCCTGCTCGAAGGCCTCGCGGGCGAGCTCTGGTTCGCCGTCGCCCAGGTGAGCCAGGCCGGTCAGGTAGTGAAGGTCATATGAGGGCTCTCCGGCGGAGGCGACCTCCTCCAGGACGCGAAGCGCTTCGGCGTAACGCTCGTGGGCCAGCTCGAGCTTGGCGGCCGTCAGCTTGAACACCAGGCTTTCGGGTCGGGCCTCGAGAGCCTGAGTGACAGCTTCTTGCGCCAGCTCCAGCCTCAGGTTCTTCTCGATGCAGAAACGTGCCAGCATGTTCAGCAGGTTCGGACTCGACTGGCCAGAGGCACTCAACTGTCTGAGCCCGTCGATGTAGGCCAGGTAGTGCTCGCTGGCCTTCTCCGTTTCCCCGCTCTCCATGTAGATGTTTCCGAGAGTCTGACGATAGCGAAACGGAGCGTACTCTGGCCGCTCGAAGAGTCGCTCGAGGAAGGGACGTGCTTCCGCGAGCTGGCCCTCGGCCAGCTGAACGTCGACGATTTTGAGCAGCACGTCCATGTTGTCCGGGTCGACCTCTTCCGCCGCTTTGAAGTAGTCCAGCAGCTCGGGCTCGTACAGCTCGTTCGGAACCGGCACCGAGCCGCCCGGGTGGATCGCGCGGACCTCGTCGCCCTTGATCTCGAGCGCCACCTGGTGACCGCCGTGGTAGATCGAAAGCATGCCGGTGTCGATGCTGTAGAGCTTGCCGCCATAGCGAGGCTCGACGACGCCAGCGGTCAAGGTATGGCCGACCACCATGCGCTTTGCGCCCAGGTTCTCGAGCACGCGTTCGACTTCGGGAAGCACGTCGTCCTGGGCGCGACGATTGAGCGGGACGCTCGCCAGACCACGATTCTGTAGAGGCGATTTGGGTCGAAAAGTGAGTCCCTCTTCGACGGGCGTCTTGTCGGCCAGCTCATCGCGGATCCGGCGATTCACTTCGGCGATGCCTATCTCGGAGAACTCCGCACTCCAGTCCCCGTGGGAGAACACGGTATCGTTGATCTTGATGGCGACCGGGTTCTCTAGTATCCAGCGACCGTAACGCCCCCTTGACGAGAAGGCCTTGCGATGCTCGAACCAGCCCAGCGGATAGTCCGCCCGGAATTTCTTCCACTCCGTCTTCTCGTTGGGAAGGCTCTCTCCGGCACTCCGGGCATTCTTCCTGAGATCGTCGAAGTACACATCGAAACGTCTCTCTCTGACCTTCCTCGAGTCCTTGTCGGCGAAGGCCTTGTACTCCTCGTCCGAAACGAGTGCGAGAATACCCACGATGTTCATCGCTTCGTGATTCCCGATCAGAACGTGCACCCTGCCGCCCGCTTTCTCCGCGGGTTTCTGGAGCTTCATGAGGAGATCCATCGCCTTGCGCGACTCGGGGCCGCGGTCGACGATGTCGCCGTTTTGCACCAGGTGGGTCTTGCCGCCAATCCATCGCAGCTTTTCGTCGATGAGACCCGCTGTCTGCAGGATCGCGACGAGATTGTCGTAGGCTCCGTGGACATCGCCGATGGCCACGATGCGCTCGACACCCGTCCACTCGTAGGTGTCGTTCTTTGCATGCGAGACCGGCGTCCAGCAGGCAAGGCTCGCGAGGATGACCAGGATCAGCCGTCTCGAGAACACCGCCCTACTCATTCGCACTCGGCGCACCCGTCAAGTCCCTCGTCACGAAAAGAGCCCCGAAAATGACCTGGAGCAAATCGATCCTATCCGATAGTAGACGCAGCAAGGACTCCCGCTCAAGCTGGAGGGCTCTCAGAGGCTCTGACGCGACCGCCCGCCAGGCCCACCGGGAACCGGAGAGCGTCTCGTCGATGCCAAGAACCTGGCCCGCCCGGACCTCGATGGGCGCTCGCGAGGCCTCCGCCGCTCGAAGCTCCAGCTCACCCGACAGGATTTGAAGGATCGAGGGTGGATCGCTTTCCGAGAAGACGGATTCTTCCGCCTCCAGCGTGATCTCCCGGGTGACAGCGGCGAGCTCATAGAGCTCGTCGGCAGACGCGCGCGCGAAGATAGCGAGCCCCTGCAAAAGCAGTACCTTGTCGACCGGCTTCAGCGGCTCGGGAAGAGAGGAATCGTCCCGGCTGAAGGAACCAATGGAGACCATCGAGCTGTCACCGGAAGGTGTACCCAGAATCGTGCGGAAGAGCCCTTGCGCAAGCTCGATATTGTGCGAGAGCAAGGAGCGAAATTCCTCCGCCTCCATCACCAGAGCGACGGACTCTGCCGTGGCCCGGACGCTCTCGGAAAGAGGTCTGCCCTCCAGCACCTCCCGCACGCCCAGCATCGTCGGCGGATCGACTTCCTTCTCGCTGCCGTTCGCCGTTCGGACGCTGACGCGCCCTTCGACCAGCACCTGCAGGTACTCCGCGGCGGAGCCCGCTTCCTGAACGGTCGCCTCGGGCTCGTAGCGCACCTGCTTTGCAATCTCCGAAATGCGGAACAGCTCCTCGACGGAGACGAAGCCGAAGAGCGGAATCTGCCGGAGCTGCCGCGCCAGTGTGACCGCGGGAACGGGCGGGAGGAGCTCAAACCGCACTGGGCGCGTCCGTCCTGAGTCGATAGGCGGCGAGGGCGATCGACGCCGCTTCGAAAACCGAGAAGTCCTTGACGTCGCGGAACTGGACCACCTGCTCCAGGTCGTCGGCCAGCGACCAGAGCTTTCGCTCGCGCACCATGTCGATCGCCGAGGCGGCCAGAACGGCATCCTCGTCGTACATCAGGCGTGCGAGCGTCTCCTCTTCGCCGCGCATGCGGTTCTTGATGAAGACATTGCCCTTTCGTACCGTCTCTTCCATTGGAGCATCGTCCAGTATCGGGAGCATGTATTTCCTCACGTTGCCCGCGAGCGTGTTGTCGAGATACTCGATCGCGGCGGCCCGCGAGCGCGCGTCGCCCCGATCGATGGTCCAGCGTGCCGCGTGGATGTCTTTCCGCTCGTAGACGATGCCCAGCAGGCGGTACACCCGATCCATCGTACGCTCCCGCTTCTCGCGGACCGCCTGGCCCACGAGGGAATCTTCCTGAATGTCGCCTTTTTCGAACAGGTCGTAGCCGACGCCGAGATAGCGATAGTAGCGCTTCAGGTCGGAAACGATGGCCTTGTCTATCGTTTCCTTGTCGATCGGTATGTCTGGGTGATCACGATGGAGTCGTTCCAGGGCGGCCACCGCCTTGTAGTGGAGAAAGGCGTCCTCGCTCTCGAGGGCCCTCAGCAAGATCTCGACCGACTTCGCCGAAGGAATGAGGGCCAGCGTGTCGGGTATGTGACGGCGAACCCAGGGGTCTTCGTTCTCGTCGGTCAGAAAATAGTCCAGCGTGTCGACGACACCTTCGCCGTAGCTGACGAGCACGTCCCGAGCCTCGTTTCGGAGTCTTCGGTGGCGGAGCAGGGAGACGAGGCTCGGGACGAACAGAAAGTCCGGATCTCCCATCTGTCGCGCGCTCCGCACCGCCTCGCGCGCGACCTCGATCTCCGGGTCGTACATCAACGGGATGAGCAGCCTTCGAAAGCGGGGATCGGTGGTGCGGGAGATGGCCCGCGCGGCCTGTCGGCGTGACGAAATGCCCGCTTCCCGGGCGTCACTGGCCAGACGTTCCATTGTCTTTTCTGCCGCGTCGCGGTCCGCCTCGTCGGTGCTCTCGGCGAGCGCGACCGCAGCGGTGGCCGCGATGCGGGGGTCGGGATCTCCGATATAGGCTCGCATGAGCCCGAGCGCATCTTCCCGCCGGGCGGAAGCGAGCACCGCCACCGCCTCGGCCCGTACGTCGGGCTCGTCATCTTTCAGGCGCCTCTCGACCGCCGGCAGCCAGCGCTCGATGAGCTCGTGCCGGGCCCCTTTGATCGCGGTGAGGGCGCGCGCCCGAACGCGCGACGACTCGTGGTGCAGAAGCAGCGGGGTAATGAGGTTCCGCTTGTCGAGGACCTCCAGCATCTCGATCGAGCGCAGAACTCTCTGCTCGTCCAGGCTTCCCAGCTCCTCGACCAGCGTTTCAATCGTCGCGACGTCTCCCGCCGCCGATGTCAGGCGTTCGGGCTCCAGCTCGAGCGTCTCGATGCTGCGCCGGAAGCTCGAGATGTACTCACTCTTGGCGAGCCGGGTCAGGACCAGCCAGAACGCGCAGTAGGTGAGGCTGAGAAAGCTGAGCTGGTACCAGGTGGCACCCATGGCTTTGATGGCGATCAGCAGCACCAGAGAACCTATGCCCTTGCCGATGAACCGATCCGCCGTCACGTCGACGAAGGCTTTCGCCTTCAGCTTGATCTCGGTCGGCAGTGGAAGAAACAGAGTCTCCCGGGTCGTCTTGTCCAGACTGTAGCGCAACGCGCTGTCCGTGACGCGCGCCAGTCCGGAGGCCCACAAGGCTTTGTTGAGAAGGATGATGATGGCGGTGGAGCCAAGGCTGAATGGCAGAACCGCCAGGGCGAAACCGATGCCGAGGAGCCGATAGATGCGACTGGTGAGGTAGACCTGGATAAAGAACCCCACGAGCGAGATGATGAGCTGGATCTGGCCGAGGAAGCTCGTAATCGCGTCCTTGCCTTGTACTTCCGCCTCGATGGCCATGTAAAGCTGCTGCTCGAGGGTTGCGGCGCCCAGCGCACCGAAGCCGATGATCAGTGCGATGATCTGGAGGTGACGGGAGCGCCGCAGCATGGAAAGAGCTTCACCGCCACCCAGCGTTTCCTTTTGTTTTTGAAACCCGCTCGTCTCCGACGACGGCTTTGTCCGTCGCTGAATCTCCACGATGAGAAAGAAGCAAACGGCGAGCACGAACGCGCTGACGAGAATCAGGTTCTCCGTGCCGCCGACGTAAGCCGTAAGAAAGGTGACGATCGCCGAGCCGGTCATTCCGCCGAGGCTGGCCCCGCCACCGATGAATCCGAAGACCCGTTTCGCCTGACGTGGATCGTAAACGTCGTTGGCGAGGGTCCAGAATTGACTGATGAGAAAGATGCCGAGCAACAAGCGGCCGAAGAAGAAAAAGGCGGCCGAGACCCACGGTTGACCCGTTTGAAAGAGAAACCAGAACCCGACCAGCGAGCCGACCAGAATGACCTGTGTGCCGGGAAGGACCCACAATCTCGGTACCCGCCCCACCAGCCGGCTGTAGTAGTTCATGATGAAGCCCATGCTGAGGCCGGCGAGGAGAAAGACATAAGGAACGTTGTCGGCGCCGAAATCGTCGATGAACTGCGATGCGGCCGCGGGCTTGATGTTGTTGTAGGCGGTCATGACCAGAAACGAGTAGACGAACATGAGAAGTCCGCCGACCGCCTCGCCCTTGCGAAAAGTAACGACGGGAGACAAGATGCGCCGAATGAAGGACTCACTCATGACGGGCGTCTCTGGGCTTCACGGGTCACAGGCGCCCAATGTTATGTCATGAGAATTGGGGCAGCAACGGCGACATCTAGTGCATCATCGCGCGCTCACTCCTCGTTCGCGCTCGGCGCCTCGCTCGGCGCTCAGCGTGCTATCGGCCCATTCGGGCCGGTCTCGCGGCAGACGCGCTGGATGCCGCTCGGCAGGCTGCAGAGGCATTTTTTCAGCAGCCCGCTAGCGTCGACGCGGCAAGCGTCGGGTTCCGGAAAGCAACGTCTCTCCCTGGCGCAGGACAGCGACGAGCTTGCTCAGCCCGGGATTCGACTTTGCTCGCCTCAAGCGGGCGCGAAGCGTCCATCGGTCGACCGGATCCTTGCCATGAAGCTCGGCCGCGGCGCCGTAGACGACACAAACGGCCGGCGGCGCACCCTGGAGCCATCCGAGCAGGAAGGCGCCGATATGTCTTGAGGAAGCGGAGAGAGCCGGAGCTCCGAAACAAGGCACCCGCACCGCCTCGCCTTCGTGGTACACCCGCGTGCCTCCGGCTCCGAGCCTGGCGACGACGACGTCCACACCTTCCGAGATCACTTGCGACGAGGCCTCCCGGAGACGAGCGACTCCGCTCGCCAGACGAAGAGCACCTGCCGGCGAGAACACTACACTCGCTTGCCGCATGAGCTCCTTGAGGTCCTCCGTACCGGTGAGCACCGCTCGCTCGTCGAGCTCGGTCGACGTGGTCGCTCCGAGCTTCCGGGCGTGGGCCATGAGCTCCAGAAGGGGCGTCCAGGCCGCGGGGTCGTGCAGCGAGCCGACGCAAACGTGCAGGTGCCGGATACCGGACAGCGAGCGTCGCGCTCGTGCGACGTCGATCGGTCGACTCGCAAACGGGGGCGATATTTGCGTTCGGTAGTCAGGAGCGCTCGTGACAATACGGAGCCGCGTGCGTTCCTGGCGTGAGCGCTGTATGGCTCCGGTGAGCACCCCTTGCCGACGGAGCTCGGCCAGAACGCGGCGATCGTCGTCTCCCGATCCCGTCCGGGCGAGAATCCCGGTGGCGAGCCGGAGCCGAACGAGATTCTGCGCGAGCTCGAGCCCGGGACCCGCCACCAACCACTCGAGGGCGTCAGCCCGGTTGTCCTGACGCGGATTCGGTGGCTTGGGGAGATAGATGCGAAGCTGCCGCTCGATGGTGCCCGCCACTATGACCAGAGCTCGCTTCGCCACGACCGGTATTATGCGAGAAACGAAAGGGAGCAAGAAGGGAAATTCAACGCAGAGTCGCAGAGGCGCAGAGAAAAGACAGCACACCGCAGCCTCAAAGAAATCGCCAAGAGATCACACGGAGCCCCGGAACTTCCGGAACCCCGGAATGTATCGGGAACCCGGACACCTCCTGCGGCAGGAGTGTTGTCGGTTCGCGCCTAGTTATTTCGGTACTCCGGGTTTCCGGCTCTTCCGGGTTTCCGGCTGTGTTTTTCCGAAACGTCCGTTCCAGTCTCCGCGCTTTCTTCGCGAACCAGCGATCCTCTAGCGGAGGCGGAAGCCTTGGCGAAGGCGGCTGTGGTGAGAAAACGGACCGTCGCAGGAGCGAGGAGATCACTGGGCGGGGAGGACGAGCGTCACTTCGTTGCCCTGCTCGCCGCGTTTCATTGCCCACTCTCCCTGAAAGTGATCCACGATCGACTTGGCGAGCGTGGTGCGCCAACCCTTGACCTGGCGCTCCAGCGACCAGGCCAAGAACTCCGGGAGTCGCTCGGCTTCACCGGATGCGCCGAAAGCGGCGCTGTTGTCGGTCAATCGAATGTACACGCGACCTTCCGCTGGTGCGCTCTCGAGCTGAATCACCGCGCCGCCGTGCCCTCTGAGCTCGTTCTGCAAATGCTCCACGAGGCACGACAGCGCGCAGCGCAGCAGAAAGCCGTCGGCCCGGACTCGGACCTCCTCGCCGGGCTCGGCGATGCGGAAGCGGATCCCGTCGCGATCCAGCCCCTCCGTGGCGCGCGCGCGGACCTGGTGGAACACCGGGGCCAGCGGAATGAGCTCCGCGCTGGGAAGCTGGCCCGCCATGAACCCGAGAACTCCATCGCGATAGCGCTTCGTGCGGGCAAGGTCGGTCCTGATGCCGAGGACCTCGTTCGACAACCAGGGCGGCCCGTCTTCGCGGCCCCGCAGCCGACCGACCGCGGTGAAGAGTCGGTCGAGAGGCGCTCCGGTCTCCAGGATGGCCTGCTCGGCCAGCTGACCCACCATTGCGGTGCGCTCCAGTCGTTGGAGTCGCTCGGAAGCGATCGACCCTGAGGCGAGCTCCATGGCAACTGCGAGGCCCTGCCCGTGGCGTGCGAGATGCGAGACGGATTGCTGACGCGGAACGGACGCTTCCGCCGAGAGGTAGTAGCTGAGAAGGCCGAGCGTGCGAACGGGGGTTCGCACCGGAATCACGACCAGGCAGACGAAGTTCGGCCCGGCCCTGCGGAGTGCGTCACCGAGAGGTCCTTCCTCGCCGAGGACGAAGACGACCGGACTGCCCTCCTCGACGAGGGCATCCGTCACCGGTCGGTTGGACTCGTCCACTGAGACGAGAAGCGGCTCGACCGATAGCCGGTTCAGCACCACCGGCTCCAGTCGGCCATCCGGGCGCTGCAGCGACAGCGACCCGGTGTTGGTCCCGAGACCGACACCGATGCGCGTGACGACTTTGCCGAGCACCTGGATGGCGGGTACACCCCTGAGGAGTTCCTCGGCGGCGTCGATGGGAGCGCTCAGCTCTTCCAGCTTGCTCTTCGTATGATCCTGCTCCTCGCGGAGATCTTCGATGGTTGTCGTGAGGTCTACGGCGGCCTGCGCATAGCTCTCCACCAGAGCCCCGGTCGCCTGAGGATCGTCAGCGGGCGTGGCCGCGGAGGGGGATCCTGCTCCCTCGACCGTGCTCGCGACCGCAACCTGAACCGCGATACGGCGGAGCGGCGGCGGTTCCGGGGCTGCCACGGCGGTCCGGGGTCGCTCTGGTTTCGGTTGGGGCTCGCCTCCCTCGCTCGCAGTGGCGGCGGTGACGGCCGGCGCCTCGGCTTCTGCCACGGCGGGCGTCGCCTTCCAGCCAAAAATCACGCGCATAGACTCGGTCGTCCACTCATCGATCGACCGGGCATTTCGCACGTTGGCGCCGAGCTTGTAGCGTTTCGTCAGGTCCGAGATCGTCAACCGAAGAGCCGCGCCGAAGGTCTCGATAACGCCCTCCTCGCGGATCGCGACCGCAGGGAAGCTCGCCGTATGGCGTGCGTTCAGGGTCTTGTCCATCGCCTCGAAGGGCGTCACTTCCGGCAGGTCGCGTTTGTTGTACTGGAAGATGACGGGGATCGTCGTGGGATCGAGACCGTGGGCCAGGAGATTCCGATGCATCTCGCGAAGACTCTTGGAGCGTTTCCTCCCATCGGTCGGCTGCAGAGTTCGCGACGAACACGACCGCGTCCGCGCCATTGAGTAGAAGCTTTCGACTCGCGGCATACATGCGCTGGCCGGGCACCGCGATGACCTGAAAGCGAAGCTCGTATCCGCGAAAAGCCGGCGTCTTCACCGGCAAGAGGTCGAGGAGAATCGTCCGGTCCTGCGTCGAATTGACGGAGATCATCTCGCCGCGGCGCTTGGGGTCCGCGCGCCGGTGCAGCACTACCAAATTGGTTGTTTTTCCGCCGGCAGCCGGGCCGTAGTAGATAATCTTGGCTCGGACGACCCGCTCGCGGTGACTGATCTCGACCACAGACGCCTCGTCTTGTTGCGGTCCGCCTTTTTGGTTTGTCCTCAGTATAACTCACGTCGGCTGAACCGACTAGGTGTCCTGCTTCATAGTTACGGTGAGGCACCGAGAACGCCGAGGCGCCCGGTTGGCAAGACGCGAGGAGCGAATGATATCTAGATATATGACCGACGAGTAACGCAGTCAGACGGGATGCATCGGCGTTCGAATGCCACCGTAACTATGAAACAGAGTACTAAGCCGTCCCGACCGCCCCCGGAGCCGCTTTTTCAGGGGATGAACCCCGATCGCAAACAGAATCTCGCGTCGTATTGACGCCGCGCTGGGAGCGAGGATTTTGCGATCGAGGTGAAGTATGATGCTCGCACATTGCGATGCTGGTCGTGTAGCAAGGTCAAAGGCAAGCGCTCGTGTCCGGCCCGGGCCGGCGAGCTCATCTGTTCGCGGTGCTGCGGCACGAAGCGCCGGGTCGAGATTCACTGCCCCGACGATTGCGCGTACCTTCACGGCGAGCACGACCCGAGATGGGAATCGAGCGCGCAGAGGGAGGAGGAGGCTCGCTTCGTGAGCAGGTTCATCGATCTCGATGAACGACGCATCCCATCAGTCCTTTTTCTGCACCATCTGTTGTTTCACCTGCTGTCGCGCTCGGGGAGTCTATCGGATGTCGAGCTCGGTGAAATCCTGACGACGCTCGGCAAGACCTTTCGAACGCGTGCCAAGGGCGTTCTCTACACCCACCAGAGCGAATCGCCCCACCTTCAGGTTCTCGCCGAGTGGCTCGCTCGTGCCTTGTCCGAGCGCGAGCGTATCCCGGGAGCTCCGACCGCAACGGATGACGACATCGGGACGGTCGTCGAGAAAGTTTCGGACGCTGTGACCGCGCACGCGAAAGACAATTCGAGGATGTCCTATCTCGAGCTCGCCGCGCGCGTCTTCTCGTCCTCGTTACAGGATGTGCCCGAGCTGGAGCTGCCGGTGGAGATGGGTGACGCACCCCCACCCAGCCGGCTCATCGTCCCTCCATAACTAACCTAGGCCTGGACCGTCCGGACCGCGGCCAGCAGCTCGGTGCTGTTCGCGAAACGTGACGCTGGCTCGCTGGCGAGACACCGCATGAGGATCTGTTCGAGGACTTCCGGCGCGTCAGGAACGATCTGCCGGAGTCGTGGCGTGGAGCCGTTCGCCACAAGCTGCTCGTTCTCGGGATGAAAGCCGCTCACGGCATGGAAAATGAGCGCGCCCAGCGAGTAGATGTCCGATCGGAGGTCGTTCACCTGCCCGCTCAGAAACTCTGGCGGGGGATAGCCATCCGCCCGTCCCAGCTGAGGGACGCGTAGCGCGCCGAGACCGAAGCCCGCCACCCGGAGCCTCCCGCCTTTTCCCACCAGGACGTTCGTCATCTTGAGATCCCGGTGCAGGAGTTTCCTTTCGTGGGCGTAGCCGAGCGCCGACGAAAGCGTTGCCAGGAGATCGACCGCCTGCTTCACGCTGATGTGTTTGCTTCGGGAAACGAAGGAGGCGAGGTCGAATCCTTCTACGTATTCGGTGACCGCTGCCTTGTGGCCGTTGACCTCGATGATCCCGAGCATTCGAACCAGGCTGGGGTGTTCCATCGCGCGCGCGATCTTGGCTTCCTGGAGGAAGCGCTGCACGGTGTCGCGATCCTGCAGCAAATCCTGCCTCAACAGTTTGACCACCACTGGGCGCTGGTTTCTCGTGTCCACCGCCTGGTAGGTGACGCCGAGCAGGCCCTTGCCAAGCTCGGTTCCGAGCTGAATGGGTGAGGAGGCCGGCTGCGCCGTAGGTGCCGGTGCCGGCGGCGGCACGGGAGCTGCCTGTGGTTCGGGAGCCGGTGCCGCCTGGGGTGGCGGTGCTGGCGTGGGTCCTGGGGCGGCGCTTGCCGCGGCGACCGGTGGAGCGGCTTCCGCCGGCACGGGCGCACTCTGTGCCGGGGCGGGTGCGCCCGAGGTCAGTCGCTGAATGCGCTGCTCCACGTCCTGGTAGCCGTAACGCTCCGTCATCACCTTGCGAAACGTGTCGAGCGCCTCCGTCGTTTTGCCCAGCTGCTCGTAGGCGAGCCCAAGACAGTAGTAGTGCTCGAGCGTTTGAGATCCGATCTGTTGAGTGCCGAGCAGCCGCTGCAGCTTGTCGACCGCGAGGGCGGGCATGTCCTTTTGGACGAAGAGTCGTGAAAGGATGAGCATCGCCTCGCTGTATTTCTCGTGGTTGGCGTCGACTTGCTGGAGCAGTTGGATGGAACGGTCGGCATCGCCCCGTGCCTGCGCGAGCTTGCCCGCTTCGAAGTGACGACCGGACTGCTCGTAGAGTGCCGATGCTTTCGCGGGATCGCCGACTTCCTCGAACAGCCGCGCCGCGGTCTCGAAGTCCTGGGCCCGCTCGAACATGTTGGCAGCTTCGAGCTTCTTGTCCGCGCGGAGATAGACGTTGGCGGCCTGGAGCGGCGCGTCGCTTTGCTCGTAGCACTTGGCGGCCGCCGCCAGGTTGCCGACCGCCTCGTAGAGCTCAGCGGCTCTCAGGTTGTCCCCGCCCTTCAGGAAGTGCTCTGCGGCGGCTGAGTTGTCTCCGTGATGGAAAGCGATCTCCCCCCGGAGGAGTGCGGCGCGGCCTACGTTGCCCGCCTGCTCGAACATCTCCGCCGCTTCCTCGAGCTTTTCCTCCTTGAGCAGCATCTCGGCCGCTTCAGCGTAGTTGCCCATGCGTGCAGCAAGCTTGGCGGCTTCCGACGCCAGTCCCGCCCGCTTGTAGATGGCGGCGGCTCGCTCGTCTGCCCCCGCCTTCTCAAACAGCTGACCTGCTTTCACGGCGATTTTGGACTCACGCTCGGACGGCGACGAAATGAGACCACCGCCACCGACGGCCGTGGTGGCTGTCCAGTACTGCTCGTAGTTCTCCGCCGCCTTGAGGTCTTCGCCGAGCTTTTCGTAGCACTTGGCAGCCTGGGGGAAATAGGAGACGTCCTCGTACAGCTCGGCCGCGCGATCGTACTGCCCGGCATCGAAGTACATCTTCGCCGCGTCTATCTTCTGGCCGTGTTTGTCGTAGAGGTTGGCCGCTTGCGCAGGCTTTCCCGCTTTCCGGTACATGCCGGCGGCGCGCTTCCAGTCGTCCGAGCGCATGTACATGTCCGCAGCGCGCTCCCATTGCTCTTGTGCCTCATATAGCGCCCCTGCGGAGCTGTACTCCTCCGCCTCCACGTAAAGGTTGATCGCCTCCGGGTACCACTCCGCGTCCTCGTAGAGGCGGGCCGCTCCCATCAGATCTCCTGCCTTCCGAAGGCGCGCGATCTGCCGCTCGAACTTGATGAGGGCGAACTTGTCTCCGCCCACACGATCGACGATCCGATCCCACAGGCCGCTTTCGTTTATTTTGGCGATGACGCGCGGGATGACCAGGAGGGCGAGGATGAGGACGACGGGCAGGAGAATATCCACCACTGGTGCGGGTAGAAACTGCTTCAGAAACGACATTTCTCCCTAGAACATCCTAATGCCTGGTACGTAACAGAACCGTGCCAACGTCGTTGGAACCAGGAGAAAAAGACTCGCGACATTGTCGCATGGTGGCGATGCAAGTGTCAAAGCTTCACGGGCGCAATCGACTTCCGTTCATGCGACCTGTTTTCGATAGTTCCAGAACGAATCCCAGGCGCCCGTGCTTCGGAAGACACAGCGCAGTGCGAGCATTGCATCGGCCCCAGCGGCGTGCCATCTCATCCCGACTCGCTTCATCCTTTGTTGCATAACGTGGCTCACGGCACTTTCCACGGCACCGCTGCCGATGTAGTAGCCGCTTTGTCGAAACGTTCTGTATTTCATTCGATGCCCGTTTCTCTCGAGGTAGCCGGTGAGCTTGTCGATCTCTTCGTCTTTGGAACGATGACGCTTTTTCAGAAACCGCAAACCCTCGATCACCTCATCCACGGCGTCTTCGTATAGACGGTCGAGTTGCGATTTGCGCCACTGTGCGGCTTCGTCGGTGCCTTCGCCGAAAACCACCCGTGCCACACGGCTGATATTCTCGTCGGCGTGATACCAATCAAGGATCTCGACTCGATCGGTGAACAGCTCCTCCGCAAGATTCCAAATCCACGGCGCACCGTCACCCAGGATGACGACCTTGCGAGACTCCGCCCCCATTGAGCAAGAGCGAGGCCACAAAACCTCGCCGAGTGCTTCGGGGCTACCTCGAACCCCTACGACCTGTCGTTCGGTCAACTCTCCGCGTCCGAGCTTGCTCTGCACACGCCCTTGCTCGGTATAAAGGCAGCCTAGCTTGACTTCCTGCCAGCGGCCGTCCACGAATACCATCCCGCCGTCTATCCCTATGTACAGCGGTCCCTTATGGCGTCTGCCCGTTCCAGCTTCCACCTCGTTCGCAGGCTCTTTCGAAAAACCCTCCGCCTTTTTCCCATCGGCGCCTACCAAGCTTTGAATCTTCTCGGAGCTCACGACCACCCCGGTGAACTTTCGCAGCAATTGCTCGCTCGCCGAGCGGTAGGGTTCGATCACTCCTGCCAACAGCGACAACTCTTGTAAGGCTTGCGTGAATCCCTCCTGGTCCACCCGCATCTCTTCCAGCAGCGGATACTTGCCTTGACGACACTCACAGCACTGAGCGTAAACCACACTCAGCTCCACATCCCGACCCGCCAGTACCGTGTGCACCCGGAACGCTCGATGTTGTCGAAACTCCATCGACGCGCCGCATTCGCATGCGCCTGACACACCGAGTCGTTCCGAGCGTTGGCTGAGCGCCTTGCCCAGTACCTCACGCAGGTATTCGCTGCCCTTGACCCGCATCCACTCGTCACACCGTTCGACATCAGCTTCCGCTTCCACGACCGCCTGCCACACTTGCTCCGCGAACTCCTCGGATAGACGACTTACTTCTTTACTAAACTCCTCCCGCGTGATACTGCTTTTCATTGAGGTGTCCCTCCATCGGCCGCTTAGCTGCGACCGTTTTCTTTATTTAGGATTGTGAAGGACACCTCATTTTTCCTTTTATGTCAAGAGAACATTTCTAGTAGGAAAATGATCAAGATCACGAAAAGGTTGCGCCCAGCTTCACGTTGTCAGGCAGTTACGGGTCGCCTAAGCCCGAGCCCAGGCCTGAGCCCCAGCAACCTGCCCGTGCCCGAACCCGGAGCAGGGGGTGCTTGCCCGCCGGGGCCGCACCCGGCTAGCATGGAGGGGTAAGACGCGCCCGGAAACACCAATCCATACTTCTGGTATCGCAGTGAGCACGACGGACAGCCAGCCGGCCGAAGAACCGGGCGCGTTGACGACCGGGCCGGGCGACGAGCGGGAGCGCTCGCGGGAGATCGCCCGGCGCTACGGGTACGCCTTCGCCGACCTGTCGACCCATCACGAGGACGTGTCGCTGTGGCAGAAGCTGCCCATGGAGCTGATCATGCGCTACCGGTTCGTTCCTCTTCGACAAGAGGGCGAGACGCTGGTGGTCGCAATAGCTCACCCGGAGCGGTACGAGGAACTGGACGAGCTGGAACGCGCCCTTGGCGCGCCCCTGTCCGTCGAAGTCGCAACTGCCTCTGAAATCGAAACGGTCCTGTCCCGCAACGCGGATTCGAGCTTTTTGCTGGACGAAGCCTCCGAGGCGCTGAAGCTCGAGCTCTCGGGAGAAGACGAAGCCGATGCGGAGGCGGAGAACCAGGGCGAGCCGGCGTCGCCGATTATCAAGCTCGTCCACTCGCTGCTCCTCAACGCCGTCGAGCGGCGGGCGAGCGATATTCATATCGAGACCAAGGAAAACGAGGTCTACCTGAAGTACCGGGTCGATGGCGTTCTCTATCCGGCGATGGAGTCTATCGACCGAGGGCATCACTCCGCCATCGTCTCCCGTCTCAAGGTTATGGCCGAGCTCGATGTGGCCGAAAAGCGGATTCCACAGGACGGGCGTTTCAAGCTCGACGTGGGTGGACGGGCGATCGATTTCCGAGTCTCGGTGATGCCGAGTATCTTCGGTGAAGATGTCGTCGTCCGCGTTCTCGACAAGCGCTCTCTCGCCGAGCAGTTCTCCGAGCTCAGGCTGGATGTTCTGGGGTTCCCCGCCGTGGAGCTCCGACGCATGCGTCGGATCGTTCGTGAACCCTACGGCATGATTCTCGTCACCGGACCGACCGGCAGCGGCAAGACCACGACGCTCTACGCCGCGCTGTCCGAGATTGCCACGCCGGAGCGCAAGTTTGTCACCATCGAAGATCCCGTCGAGTATCTGATTCAGCACATCACGCAGGTGCTGGTCAACGAGAAGAAGGGATTGACCTTCGCACGCGGTCTGCGGTCGATTCTGCGGCACGACCCCGATACCATCATGGTCGGAGAGGTTCGCGATGCCGACACCGCTTCCATTGCCGTGCAGGCTGCCTTGACGGGTCACCTGGTGTTCACCACCGTTCACGCCAACAACGTCTTCGATGTCATTGGTCGCTTCATGCACATGGGCGTCGAGCCCTACAACTTCATATCCGCCCTCACCGCGGTGATGGCTCAGCGGCTGGTGCGCAAGATATGCGCTGGCTGCAAGCATCTGATTTCGGTTTCCGACACCGATCTCGAGTTGTCAGGATTGACTCCATCCGAGGCGGATCGCGATTTCTTCGCGGGGGCTGGTTGCCGTCGATGCGATGGCAGCGGATTCCGGGGTCGGACCGCGATCTGCGAGCTCATGGCGCTGAGCGACCGACTCCGCGAGCTCATCCTCTCCAGGGGGAATACGGCCGAGCTCAAGGCCGTCGCGCGTGAAGAAGGGATGACCTCTTTGAGAGAACACGCGCTGGACAAAGTTTTCTCCGGCATCACCACGCTCGATGAGATCAATAAAGTGACGTTCGTGGAATAGCATCCAGCATCCAGTAACTGCACCGCCAGTTCCCCTGCCCCAGCCCGAGCCCGTGCCCTTGCCCGATTGCGATGCTGATTAGCATCCCTCACCGCTCGCTGCTGCTGCCTCAAAAAGGGCAAGCCGCGGAGCCTTTTTTTGTCACTCCTGTGGTGAATTGGTATCACAAGCCGCGACGGGCTTGTTACGTAACTTAAAGAAAACAAGGAGATTGTACGCGAAACACCGTTGGGGGCAGTGTGCACGATTCTTGCAGAACTCTCGGACAGCAGGGCGTGATCGAATCAAAGGAGGGCGCCATGCAGTTCGTACCGCAGACACCCGTGGAGTACTTCAAGGAACTGGTGGAAAGGGCCATTGAGCGTCAGAAGCTCGCGAGCAGCGAGTACTCCAGCTACTACCTCGTTCAACTGCTCAGTGGCTTCATACGCCACGACCGCATGTACTCGGGCGCCCCCGCCGACGAGAACCAGTCCCTCGCGGAGCTCTTGTGTCACGCTCTGTCGAGCGACGGTGTTCGCAGTTTGAAACTCTTCAAGCACACCGGAGATCTCGCGCTGTTCGTATCGGGCTTTTTCGGTGACAGTGTCGCTCGCCAGAGAGTCGGTCTCGACTACTACGTGAGGGTGGGAGGCGCTGCCTACTCACATGCTGCCTGCCTGAGCCCGCACGACGCGGCTCCCGTCTTTCGGGAGCTCTCCGCCAAGTTCTCGCGTTTCGTCGACGTTCTCAACGAGGTGAGTGAGGAGAACTCGCTTTGCGACGCGGCCGGGCTGCTGAAGCTATACGAGAGGTGGCTCGCCACCGGCAGCCGAAGGAGTGCGACACTCCTGAAGGAAAACGGTGTGCTGCTCTCGCCTGGCTCAGAGCAGGTTCACTGAGGTATTCTCCTCTGTGCTTTCGTCGATCCTGCACCACATCGATCGAATCTACGGGCTCGACCTGGGTGTTGCCGTGGAGGATTTCCTCATTACCGGGGAAACCTGTTATCGGCTCGGCGCCCGCGTACGCGAGGGCTCGGTGCTCGTTCAGCAGGGCTCTGAGAAGGAGGAAGTGCAGCTCGGCGTCTATATCGACGAGAGCAGTCTGACGCGCCTCCGGGAGATAGACCTCAGGAAGAGCATGACACCCCGCGATTTCGCAGTCCTTCTGACTGCCATCGAGGAAGTTAGCCACTTCGCCTACCTGTGCTTCAGCGCAGATCGGGACAGGACGGTGAGCGAGCTGGAGCTCGAGCTTCAGGCCGAAGTCGACAAATTCATCACCTCGAGCCTCATCCTCGCTTCGCGTAGTGGCGGCCGTGTCCCCTTGGATATTCTCGACCGGCTCTTCGACGATTTCGTCGTTCGAAGCGACCTGGATGCACCGCACCGGGAGAGGTACCTGGCGGCGAGCTCTCTGGCCTCTCGATACTGCGCGCATCTCGTTCGCACGTTCTTCACGCCGAGTCATGGGCTGGACGGCTCGCCGCGATTGGGGGAGATGCTGGTCGAGCTGCGACGGTTCTATCGACTGTCACAGCCTGGAAAAATCGGTCGCATTCACCAGACGGTGTACGCATAGACTATACTCGTGCCTCGATGAGGCGGGACGAGAAGGCCGTGCTGGTCGAGCGGAAGACCCTCTCGCCGGATACGCACCTTCTCTTTTTCGAATCCGAGAGTCTCGCTTCTTCCTTCGTCCCCGGGCAGTTCACGATGCTGCGGCTGCCGGGTACAGAGCCGCTGCTGCGTCGACCCTATTCGTTTTGTGATCGCCTCGACTCGCGCTTCACCCTTCTGGTCAAGGAGGCGGGGCGAGGTACGAGGGCGCTGGCGCGACTCAGTGTGGGCGAAGTCGTCGATTGTCTGGGACCGCTGGGTTCGCGCTTCACGATGCCGGAGCCGGAATCGACTCCAGTGATCGTAGCTGGCGGTGTGGGGATCGCACCATTCGTCGGATTCTGTCGTCGGCTGGCCGCCTCCAACAAGGAGGCCACGGTGCTGCTCGGCGGCCGTCGAGAGCACGATCTCTATCTTCGTGAGGATTTCGAAGCGCTCGGCATGCGCGTGCGCTGTACGACCGAGGACGGCAGCTTCGGCCACGCGGGCCGGGTGACCGACCTGCTTCCCGAGCTGCTGGAGAAAACCGACTCCGCTCGGTTGTACTCTTGCGGTCCGACTGGAATGCTGTTGAACACCGCGACCGTCGCGCGACGATATGCGGTTCCCCACGAAGTGTCGCTCGAACGACGCATGGGTTGCGGCATGGGTTGCTGTCTCGGGTGCGTCGTCTTTGTCGCCCAGGCCGAGCGGCCGAGCCACTACGTTCGCAGCTGCACGGAGGGACCGGTGTTCGACGCGGACTCCGTCGTATGGGAGCGCGATCCTTTCCCGATGTGAGCTCGGCGGATGCCAGCGGCTGAAGCGGAGATGAACGTCGAGCTCGCGGGGCTGCACCTGAAGACTCCACTCATCGCGGCGAGCGGCACGTTCGGCTACGGAACAGAATACTTGGAGGTCGCCGACTACGAGGCTATTGGAGCGGTGGTGGCAAAAGGGCTCTACCTGGAGCCGCGCGAAGGCTGCCCGCCACCCCGTATCTGGGAGACCCCGGCCGGCATGCTCAATGCGATCGGGCTTCAGGGGGTTGGTATCGAGCGTTTCGTGTCCGAGAAGATGCCCGAGCTGCGCGAGCTCGATGTGGAAGTGCTGGTGAACATCTGCGGGAGCAGGCTGGAAGAGTACGGTGAGCTGGCTCGCATCCTGGACGACGTCGAGGGGGTGGCGGGGATCGAGATGAACATCTCCTGCCCGAACGTCCAGGAGGGCGGCATCATGTTCGGCTGCGACGTCGACATGGCGGCCCGGGTCACCGAAGTGGTACGGCAGTCCACCGCTCTTCCCGTCATCCCGAAGCTCAGCCCGAACGTGAGCGACATCGCTGCGATCGCACGTCGCGTCGAAGCGGCGGGCGCCGACGCGCTGTCGCTGATCAACACGATCCCGGCAATGGCCATCGATGTCGAGACGCGAAAGCCGCGACTCGCCAATATCCTGGGTGGGCTGAGTGGTCCGGCCATCCGCCCGATCGCCGTGCGGCTCGTCTACCAGACGGCGCAGGCGGTCCAGATTCCCGTCATCGGCATCGGCGGGATCGGCTCTTTCGAAGACGTGCTCGAGTTCGTCCTCGCCGGCGCGGCCGCCGTGCAGATCGGCACGATGAACTTCGTGGACCCGTCGGTATGGCGTCACACCATGGAAGGATTGTCGGAGTACTGCAAACGCCACGGCGTCGCAAAGTTCTCCGATCTTCGCGGGAGCCTCGTTGCTGACGTGAGCGCCGCCCCTCCCGGCTGGTGATGAAGACACCCGTTCTCATCGTGGCTCTCGACGTCGACAACCTCGACGATGCGTTGCGGCTCCGGGAGGAGCTCGATGGTGTCGTTGATTATTTCAAGGTCGGGAAGGAGCTTTTTACCGCGGTGGGGCCGGAGATCCTCCGCCGCCTGCAGGACCACCATCTTTTCCTCGATCTGAAGTTCCACGATATCCCGAATACCGTAGCCGGGGCGGTGCGAGCCGCGGGACGGTTCGGCGTCGATCTCCTGGACGTCCACGTGGCTGGAGGGCGGGCGATGATGCAGGCGGCGATGGCGGCCGCCGGTGGCTCGAAGGGCGAGCAGCGTCCGTCCGTCTTCGGCGTCACGGTGCTCACCCATCTTGGGGATGACGATCTGGGCGAGCTCGGCTTCCAGGGTACCGCCGTGGAGCTGGTCGCACGCATGGCGCGGCTGGCCGCCGGGTGCGGGCTCGACGGCGTCGTTGCATCGGCGCGCGAGATCGCCTGCGTTCGTGAAGCCACCGGCGACGCGCTTTCGATCCTGGTGCCGGGCCTGCGGCCGTCGTGGGCATCGGGGCCGGACGATCAGAAGCGGACCGCGACCCCGGACGAGGCGGCACGGGCCGGGGCGAGCTACGTTGTCATTGGTCGCGCCATCACGCGGCAACCCCGGCCGGCCGACGCCGCGAAGCGGATCCTCGACGAGCTGGATGTGGCTGGTGGATCGTGATCGAGCTCGAGCTTCTTTCCAGGCCTGGATGCCACTTGTGTGGGGAGATGAAACAGGCCCTGTCCCGCGCCAGGCGCGGCCGCGACGTCCGTTTTCGAGAGGTGGACATCGAGCGCGACCCCGAGCTTCTAGAGCGCTACGGTGAGCAGATCCCCGTGCTCTTCGTGAACGGCGCGAAGGCGTTCAAGCACCGTGCAACGGAGGAAGAGCTCCGCGCCCGCCTCCTTCACGAAGTTGGCAAGTACCCGCCAGTGTCCGGATGTGGAACCTAAGAAGCGCCCCTGGGCCTTGTGGGCCAGGGGCGCTGGTAAAGAGATCCTATTTCGAGTCGATCTTCATATGCGCGCGGCGGTTCCGCTGCCAGCAGCTCTCTTCGCTCTCGGTGCACTGCGGGCGCTCTTTGCCGTAACTGATCATCTTCAGCCGGTTCGCGGGGACGCCGAGCTCCTGGAGATACTCCATCGCCGCTCTGGCGCGCCGCTCGCCGAGCGACAGGTTGTATGGGATCGTTCCGCGCTCGTCGCAATGCCCTTCGACTTCGACGACCGCCGTGTTGTAGCCGAGCTTGAGCCAGTCGGCGCTCTTCGATAGTGCGTCCCGGGACTCAGACCGGAGATCCGATTTGTCATAGTCGAACAAGACATCGGCGAGGTTCCGCTGCAGCTCTGCAATGCTCGCTGAGCGGAACCGATCCGCGTCCGTCGGGTCTGGTGGTGGGGGTGGTGGCGGCGGCGGTGGCGGTGGCGGTGGTGGTGGCGGCGGTGGCTCCTCCGCAGGCGGTGGTGGTGGTGGCGGTACATCTTTCTTGCAGCCGGCCAGGCCCACTGCGAAGGACGCAGCCATGACAAGCAACACCAAGGAGGCCATCCATGGTCTCTTCACGTAGTCACCTCCTGCGCGACGTTCCCTAACTGACGTGTATTGACACTCGCCAGCAGCGCGCTCATTTGGGATCGATGTGACAAATGGTCAATTCCTACGAGGCAGGACCCTCTAGGCGGCCGATAGTCTAATCGCGCCCAACATTGCTGTCAATACTGGACAGGACCAGGGCGCAATCGACTTCCGTTCATGCGACCTGTTTTCGATAGTTCCAGAACGAATCCCAGGCGCCCGTGCTTCGGGAGACACAGCGCAGCGCGAGCATTGCATCGGCCCCAGCGGCGTGCCATCTCATCCCGACTCGCTTCATCCTTTGTTGCATAACGTGGCTCACGGCACTTTCCACGGCACCGCTGCCGATGTAGTAGCCGCTTTGTCGAAACGTTCTGTATTTCATTCGATGCCCGTTTCTCTCGAGGTAGCCGGTGAGCTTGTCGATCTCTTCGTCTTTGGAACGATGACGCTTTTTCAGAAACCGCAAACCCTCGATCACCTCATCCACGGCGTCTTCGTATAGACGGTCGAGTTGCGATTTGCGCCACTGTGCGGCTTCGTCGGTGCCTTCGCCGAAAACCACCCGTGCCACACGGCTGATATTCTCGTCGGCGTGATACCAATCAAGGATCTCGACTCGATCGGTGAACAGCTCCTCCGCAAGATTCCAAATCCACGGCGCACCGTCACCCAGGATGACGACCTTGCGAGACTCCGCCCCCATTGAGCAAGAGCGAGGCCACAAAACCTCGCCGAGTGCTTCGGGGCTACCTCGAACCCCTACGACCTGTCGTTCGGTCAACTCTCCGCGTCCGAGCTTGCTCTGCACACGCCCTTGCTCGGTATAAAGGCAGCCTAGCTTGACTTCCTGCCAGCGGCCGTCCACGAATACCATCCCGCCGTCTATCCCTATGTACAGCGGTCCCTTATGGCGTCTGCCCGTTCCAGCTTCCACCTCGTTCGCAGGCTCTTTCGAAAAACCCTCCGCCTTTTTCCCATCGGCGCCTACCAAGCTTTGAATCTTCTCGGAGCTCACGACCACCCCGGTGAACTTTCGCAGCAATTGCTCGCTCGCCGAGCGGTAGGGTTCGATCACTCCTGCCAACAGCGACAACTCTTGTAAGGCTTGCGTGAATCCCTCCTGGTCCACCCGCATCTCTTCCAGCAGCGGATACTTGCCTTGACGACACTCACAGCACTGAGCGTAAACCACACTCAGCTCCACATCCCGACCCGCCAGTACCGTGTGCACCCGGAACGCTCGATGTTGTCGAAACTCCATCGACGCGCCGCATTCGCATGCGCCTGACACACCGAGTCGTTCCGAGCGTTGGCTGAGCGCCTTGCCCAGTACCTCACGCAGGTATTCGCTGCCCTTGACCCGCATCCACTCGTCACACCGTTCGACATCAGCTTCCGCTTCCACGACCGCCTGCCACACTTGCTCCGCGAACTCCTCGGATAGACGACTTACTTCTTTACTAAACTCCTCCCGCGTGATACTGCTTTTCATTGAGGTGTCCCTCCATCGGCCGCTTAGCTGCGACCGTTTTCTTTATTTAGGATTGTGAAGGACACCCCATTTTTCCTTTTATATCAAGAGAACATTTCTAGTAGAAAAATGATCAAGATCACGAAAAGGTTGCGCCCCAGGACCAGCTTTCGTAAAGAGGCCAGGCGATGTTTCCGCGAGGGATCGGCCCATCGACCCGGCGGGAGGGCTAGCCCCGATACTTAGGCTGAAGTTCCTGACTGAAAAAACCAACAGCCCGTGTTAATCCACAGGTATAGGCCAGGCGGGTGGTACGCGCTTCTGTCTACACGGCGATACCCTTCAGCAGTTCGTAGGCCCTACGTTGCTTGGAGTCTGGTGTTGTGGTCACGTCAAAGGTCATCTCGCTCGGTGCCGCCCCCGGTCGCCGACACTTGTTTCGGACGATACTGCTGAGGAGACACAGTAGCGTACGGAAGCTGCAAGCTCGACTCCCATCGTCAAGCTTCTTGGTTTGTATCTTGCGCAGGGCCGCCTCGGAGCGCTTCGCCGAAGCAACCGGGTCACGCCTGGCCTTCGCCTGCTGGTCCTCGTCAGAGAATAGCAGCGGCCGCCAAGCCTCCATCATGTGCCACTGGACGTAGTAGGCGAGCATGCACAAGAAGATGTGTGCCCGGACTCGGTTTTCGCGCCGGTGACGAATCGGCCGCACCTTCAGGTCCATGCTCTTGAAGGAACGAAACGCCCTCTCGACCTGGGTCAGCAACTTGTAGCTGCGCACGGTGTCGTCGGTGTTCATCCGCTGCTTAGCAAGACTGGTGCGGATCACGTAGATGCCGTCAACGGCAGCTTCCGCAGCGACCTTTGTGTCGTCGATTTCGAAGCTAAAGCTGTCGTCGCGAATGTTCAGCTTGAAGTGCTTGCCGACTTTGTACTTGTTGAGAACTCTGCCTACCCGCACACCGATTTCACCTTTACCATACAGCTGACCCCGCCCGATCCGTTGGCGAATCCGTTCCAACCGCTTAGCGATGGTCTCCATGTGTCGCTTCCACCGCTGGAGCCGTTTGTTGGCGAGCTCAGAGTTGCCGTTGGCGATGCGCGAGGCGTCGGCAGCCATGGTTGTCTCGTCGAGCTCGAAGTCGAAACCGTCGTCACGGATGTCGAGCCTGTAGTAGCTGCCGACCTTGTAGTTGTTAAGGAGCTTCTCCACTGCAGCACGGATGTTCTCCGTGCCCTGCAAACGGCCCCGTCCGACCATCCCACCAACCTTCTCCAGCTCCTTGCAGGTCGCTTCGAGCAGAGCGCGACGCTTTTGACGCCGCCTCTCGGCCAGCTCCGGATTGCGGCAAGCGACCAGCCTCTCGCTGGGGAAATCCGGGTGCGTCACCTCAAACAGATTCCGCTCGTCGAATAGCCCCATCTGCAGCACCCCATCGTTGATGAGCTTGCGAATCGGCTCGGGACGCAGAGCGGTAATCCAGTCGATACCGTCCATCTCCCGCAACTCGTCGATCTGGGTTTGGGTGAGCATCCCCCGGTCGCCCACCATCACAAACTGCTCGATGCCGAAGCGCTCTTGCACCTTTTCTACCTGAGGCAACAGCGTTTTGGGATCGCCCGTGTTGCCCTCAAAAACCGACACCGACACGGGGATTCCGCGTTCGTTGGTCAGCAGACCGTAGTTGACCTGCAGCTTGGCTTTCTTGCCGTCACGGTTGTATCCGAGCCTGGCCAGCGGACAACTCACACCCTCGAAGTAGCTTGAGGTTAGGTCATAGAGCGTCAGGCCGTCTTTTTGGAGATGGCGCGCTGCGAGTTTCTTTTCGATGACCTCCTGGCGTTTGAGAACCCAGTCCATGGCGGCATAGAGATCGTCTTCTTGGGCATCGCTCACCCCCACGATTTCGGGCAGTGTAGTTGTGTGCCACCACTGGCTAGTCGCCAGCTTCGACTGCGGTTCGAGGATCCGGGCGACTACCATGGCCACGACCAAATCCCGTTGTGGTGAGTGTCGAGAACCAACGAGGTTTTGGAAACCGAGCTGTCTCATGGCGCTGAGCACCGCCTCGACATGGCCATGGTGCCGGGAGCCGTTCTCGACGATTTCGAAGGCGTCTTCAACCGAGACGAGCTTGTCGCCCTTGAGAATGCGTCGGATGGCGTCGACTTGCTCCATGGGCAATTTGGACAAGTTAGCGAGCGTGCGCTTGCGGACGTTTCCGCCCACCCGATACGACTCACGCAGCAGGACCGCGGGGGAAGAGTTGCGATTGGGGATGATGTGGATATGCATGCCTACAATAATAGCATACCTATCCTTCTTTATTGAGATATTAAGGCCTAATACATGCTTACATATTGCACCCCGAAATCAGGCCCTCGGCGTCCCTAAAGACGCGTAATCATTGGGGATTCACACTATCGGTAGGTTTATTCGACCAAGGAACTTCAGCTTAGGCGCCCGCCCGTGCGCCTCGGGCAGGATCTTGTATCGCTTCATCTTCTCATGGAGCGTCGTCGGGTTGAGGCGCAGGCGCTCCGCCGCCTTTTTCTGGCTCCCATCGACGCGCTCGAGGGTCTGAAGGATGATGCGCTTTTCGATGTCCGCCATGAGCTCACGGAGCGAGACGTTCTTCAGGCGGGCCGGCTCGGGCACGCTCAGCGATGGTGGGGCACAGAAGTGCTCGGGCAGGGTTGTACCGTCGAATTTCGCCGGCGAGGCGATGGAGACCGCCCGCTCGATGATCATCGACAGCTCGGCCACGTTGTCCGGCCAGTCGTAGCTCGCGTACTTCTCGATGGCCGACGAAGAAATGCCGAGAGGGCTCAAGTCGAATCGACTGCAGAAGCGTTTGAGAAAGTGGTCGATAAGAACGGGAACGTCGCCGCGGTGATCCCTCAAGGCGGGGATCAAAATGTTCAGCTTCGCGAGAGCTTCGAAAACCTTCGGGTCGAAGCGCCCCAGGCGTACCGCCTCATGGATGGAAGGATCCGCGGAGGCCATGAGCCGGAATGGGAGAGCCTCGCCCACGACCGCGTGCAGCGTCGCTTGATCTTCGCGACCGAGAGCCGTGAGCTCCGCCAGGTAAAGGGTTCCCGGGCGGGCTCCCTGCGCGAAGGCGAGCCGTCCGGAACTCGAAGCTTCCCGAACCTCATCGATCAACGTTCTCAGCTCTCCACTCGGGAGGCTCGTGAGATCGACGGGCAAGAACCCCGAGCCAGGGTTCCTCCCGTTGCGATGGATCAGCTCTGCGGCGAGCTGCGGCCCGTCCCGTCTTCACCGAGCAACAGTACGGGACCGGTGGCCATGGCGGCCGTGGCGATGGACTTGCGGATCACCTGGGATTCCGGGGTGCACCCGACCCAGTCGGCCAGGCTGACCGCGCTTCCGAGCTGGCGCTTGAGGCTGCGATTCTCCTCGAGAAGGCGGCGGTAGACGAGAGCGGAGTCGAGCGCCATAAGCAGCGATGTGCGCTCCAGAGGCTTCATTCACGAGCGCGGCGGGCCGGAGCTGCGAGCTCTGAACAAGGGACCATTCCGTCTCCGGAGGCACCAGCAGCAGGATGGCAGCCTCCGGATCCCGTGCCCGGACCTGCTCGAGCGTTTGCCACGGAGGCTCCCCGGAAGCCTCGAAGTCCAGCACAATCACATCGTGGCGCCCCGGCGTGATTTCCTCGAGAGCTCGCGAGAGGCTGCCGAAGGTTGTAACCGGCCACGATTCCGAGGTGAGCGCCGCCGCCGCTTCTTCACAGGCGCGGCTCGTGCCGATGACGACGATTGATTGCTCCGACATTCCGAATTCCAAGTCCTTACAGCCGCGTCGATTCCAGCCAGCGGGTGAGTCGCAGGTCGGATCGAGTGGCGATCAAGTGCTTAGTACTCTGGTTCATAAGTTCACTAACGTATTTTCTCTATCACGCGGCGGGCCGATATTGTGACTCCTTCTCGTCGAGTTTTCGAAGCAAAGCTTTGAGATTTCTGCGCGTAAAAGTCCACTTAAAGGGTTGCGCGATCCGCTGATAATGTCTAGAGAATTCGTTGAGACGATCAGCAAGCTCTTCCAGGGAAGCGAAATCATTGGGAGTTAGAACCTTTCTCTGGATAATGGAAAAATAGATCTCGATTTGATTCAGCCAACTTGCGTGGATGGGACCGTGGACGGGCACCAAGTGAGGATAGCTTTTGGTGAGTCTTTGCACACAGGATTCACCACGATGAGCAGATCCGTTGTCCATAATCCAGAATACTCGGGCGCAATCGACTTCCGTTCATGCGACCTGTTTTCGATAGTTCCAGAACGAATCCCAGGCGCCCGTGCTTCGGAAGACACAGCGCAGTGCGAGCATTGCATCGGCCCCAGCAGCGTGCCATCTCATCCCGACTCGCTTCATCCTTTGTTGCATAACGTGGCTCACGGCACTTTCCACGGCACCGCTTCACCAAACGGTTGGACTACGCGCGACCTTTCGATTCAACTATTTGGATAGGGGCTTGACTGGAAACGGGTCCTTTTTCGATTCCGGAGCGACGCGGTCGTCGGCCCGGACAACGTGCTCCACGAAGAACCGGTGCACGCGAAGGTCATCGGTGAGCTCCGGATGAAAAGTGCTGGCGAGCACCCGCCCCTCGCGCACCAGGACGGGCTCGCCCCGGTGCTCGGCCATCACGGCGACCTCCCGTCCCACGTTATGGATGACCGGTGCGCGAATGAAGACCATCGGCAGCGGTGGCGCCCCGAGGCTCTCGCAAGGCTCCCGGCTGATGTGGCTGTCGATCTGACGACCATAGCCGTTTCGCTCGATCGAGACGTCCAGAAAACCCAGAGAGAACTGCGCGGGTGAGCTGACGCGCCGGGCCAGCAAAATGCCCCCGGCGCAGGTCCCGTAGAGCGCGCCCCCGGCGCGCCAGAACTGCTCGATGGGCTCAACGAGACCCTCCTCCTGCATGAACTTGAGCATCGTGGTGCTTTCGCCTCCCGGAAGGACGAGGCCGGAGAGCCCCTCGAGCTGCGACGGCGTCCGGACCTGCCGGCTCGGAACATCGAGCCCCGCTAGCACCCGCTGGTGCTCGACGAAGTCCCCTTGAAGCGCAAGTACACCGATGAGCATGTCGGACGTGTGCTCACCACCCACGAGTCTGCAAAAGGTCTTTCTCCTCGAGCGTGGCGACGTCGATGCCGGGCATCGGCTCGCCGAGCCTCTTCGAGGCCTCGACGAGGATCTTTGGATCCTGATAGTGCGTCACGGCCTTGACGATCGCTTTCGCCCGCGCGGCGGGGTCTTCGGACTTGAAGATTCCGGAGCCGACGAACACCGTCTCCGCCCCGAGCTGCATGCAAATCGCTGCATCCGCCGGTGTCGCAACGCCACCCGCCGCGAAGTTGGGAACCGGAAGCTTTCCCTCGCGCGCGACGAGACGGACCAGCTCGAACGGGGCGCCGAGGCGCTTCGACTGCGCCATGAGCTCGTCTGGCCGCGCTACCGTCAACTGTCGCAGCTGGGAGTGGACTTTTCTCAGATGGCGCACCGCCTCGACGATGTTGCCGGAGCCCGCTTCTCCTTTGGTGCGAATGAGCGCCGCCCCCTCGCCGATGCGACGGAGAGCCTCACCCAGGTCCCGACACCCACAGACGAACGGAACGTCGAAGGCATGTTTGTCGATGTGGTTCTCCTCGTCCGCCGGTGTGAGGACTTCGCTCTCGTCGATGAAGTCCACGCCCATCTCCTGAAGCAGTTGTGCCTCGACGAAGTGTCCGATGCGGACTTTCGCCATCACGGGAATGCTCACCGCTTCCATGATCTCTTGGATCTTGTCCACCGATGACATGCGCGCGATGCCGCCTTGCTTCCGGATGTCGGCTGGCACTCTCTCGAGCGCCATGACCGAGACCGCGCCGGCGTCTTCGGCTATCTTCGACTGCTCGGCGTTCGTCACGTCCATAATCGCCCCGCCCTTGAGCATGTCGGCGAGTCCTGTTTTGAGCTTGAGCTCAGTCATTTTCTATCTCCTTTCAACACTAGATGTGAAAAGCCGGCTCGTGGTCGGCCCTCGTGTCCGTTTCGCCTCGTCCCGAAGCCGATTTCATCCGTCGCCGAATCGCCCGTCCGAGCCGTTCGACCCCTTCTTCGATCCGGCCGAGCGGCACCCGCGAGATGGAGAGCCGGAGAAAGCGCGAACCGGCCCTTCGGGCGAAGAAGTGGTTCCCGGGAGTAAAGACGACGCCGTCGTCGGTGGCTTCGGCAAGCAGGGCTTCCGCGTCGAGTGTCGCCGGCAAACGAAGCCAGTGGGCGAAGCCTCCCTGGGGCTCGGTCCAGCTCACTTCGTCGGAAAGGTGAGCGTCGAGGGCCTCGCGCAGCGTCTTGCTCTTCCTGCGATAGATCCGGACCAGGCGCTTCAGGTGCTCGTCATAGTGGCCCTGCAGGCAAAAGGAGAGTACCGCGGCCTGCAGCAGGAGGCTCGTGTGGTAGTCGGAGAACATCTTGGCGCGGCCGATGGTCTCGACGACCTCCCGCGGCGCGACCACCCAGCCCAGTCGCAACCCGGGAAACAAGCCTTTCGAGAACGTTCCGATGTGGATCACTTGCTGGTGCGTGTCGAGCACCTTCAAAGACGGCAGATCCTCGCCGTCGAGCCGGAGCTCGGAGTCGAAATCATCCTCCACGACCGGAACCCGATACTCGGCGGCAAGCGAGAGCAGCTCTTGCCTCGTCTCGAGCGTCATCGTCGTCCCGGTCGGGTTGTGGAAGGTCGGCATGGTGAATAGCAGCTTGGGAGAATGTGCCCGGAATGTCTCGAACAACGCTGTCGTGTCGATTCCGTTCGTCGTCATGGGAACGCCCACGATCCGGGCGCGATACTGAGCGAGAAGGGGCGGGAGGATCGTGTAGGTCGGGCTCTCTACCGCCACGACGTCGCCCGGGTCGAGCATCGCCCGGCACACGAGGTCCAGTCCTTGCTGCGAGCCGTTCACGATGAGGACGTGACCCGCTTCGACTCGCACTCCGTGCTGCGAAAGCCGCTCGGCGATGTACCGGCGCAGGGGCGGATGACCTTCCGAAGGGCCGTACTGGAGGAGGGTCTTGCCTTCCCTGGACAGAACGTCGTTCAGTACCTCGCGGAAGGACTCGACCGGGAAGAGCTCCTCGTCTGGAACCAGCGAGGCGAAATCAATCGGATCCGGATGATCGGTGGCCACCGGGGGATGGGCGCGATGGAGGCTCTGGTCCACCGCGCGTGAAAAGCTCCACTGGTACCGCTCCCGGGCCGGCTCTTTGCGGGAGCTTCTCACGAAGGTCCCTTGTCCGACGTGCGAGCGAACCAGACCGTCGGCGGCGAGCGCTTCGTAGGCGTTCGAGACGGTCGTGCGGTTCAATCCGAGGAGATGGGCCAGCTCTCGGCTGGCAGGAAGCTTCGTTCCTGGTTCGAGTCTTCCCTTGTCGATGCGGGCGGCAATGGCGTCCCGTAGCTGCTGATAGAGCGGGCGTCCCGACGTGCGGTCCAGCGCGATGGATCCCAATTGGTCCATGCCAATGATCTACCAAACCTTGAAATGGAACGCAAATTGGCTGAAAGGGGGCCATATTGGATGGTGAAAGGAACCGCGGCTTCCACGAAATCGGCGAAGAGCTTTTCGATCTGCAGGTACAGGTTGTTGTTGTCGACCGATACTGCCGCCTGGCTGGCGAGTGAGCGGACCAGCTGCTCGTCGAACGAGCTGAACGGCAGGACGTGCTCGTAGAAGTCCTCCACGGTGTCCAGCGCTTTATCACGGCGCGTCTTCTTGTTGATGAGTTGCAGCACGCCGATGCTGTCACCCTTCGGGTTCTGCATGGGCACGACCAGCATCGCACGGGAACGGTACCCGGTAGCACGCAGGCCGTCCTCGGTCCGTGTTTCCGGGCCGATGTTCTCGCTGAGGGTTTCCACGAGGTAGATGGCGCCCGCGTCGGCGTTCGTGATTTCCCTGGCCTTGCTGAGGATCAGGTTCAGCAGACGCTCGTGATCCCGCTCGGCAGAAAGCGCGATACCGATCGCGTGGAGCTCCTCCAGCTCCCGCGTTCTGGCCGCCGTCGCCGCCTGCGCGGCCTTCAGCTGGAGCTCGCTTTCGAGAAAATGAGATGCGTTGCGCAGTGTTCGCAGGAGCACTCCCTCGTCTGGAGTGCTCCCGAGGACCTCGAAGAGGAGGTCGTCTTCTTCCGAGGCTACCGGGTCGCTGGCAAGCGCTACGACCGGGATCGCAAGGCTGCCCGAGTTCCGGGCGTAGTTCCGGACGTCCTCGAGCCGCTCCCGCAGAAGGCTGTCATCGAGCAGGAGCACGTGCTCCGACGAGGGGAGCCCATCCGCCGGATCGAGGTAGGAGAAGTGGAATCGACGGTGGACCTCGGGGTAGCTCTCCTCAGAGAACCGGCCCTTCTCATGAGTCCAAACTAGAATCGGGCGCATCGTTGACACACCGAGAACCTCTGCTACGTTGGGCGGGGGGCCGAAGTACCCATGCTACTGGCTCTCGGCGGCGTGGTCAAGATCCTCGGCGACCGCCCCCCCGTGTCCGTTCGGACGAGATGGATTCCCGCCAGGATCACGAGGGTCCCCAGGATCTGGTCGACCGTGACGCGTTCGCCAAGCGTGAGCCATGCGATGGCCATCGCGGCCACCGGAACGAGATTCGAGAATACCGAGGTCCGGGAAGGTCCGATGCGAGACACGGCGTAGTACCAGAGACAATAGGCTACGACCAGCGCGAAGACGAGCGAGTAGAGGGTACCCCACCAGGCGCTCGTGGGAACGTCCGTCAGGGAGACGGCCGCGAGAGACGGAATCCCCGCCGGAAGGAAGAACAGCGAGCCGATGGCAATGGTATAGGCGTTCGTTCTTACCAGACCGTAGCGATCGAGGAGCGGTTTCCCGAGGACCGTGTACGTCGCCCAACAGACGGTGGCAGCCAGGATCAGAAGATCGCCCAGCAGGTCTCCGCCGATGGGGCCGGATCTTCGGAGCACGAGATAGACACCGAGCATGGAAACGAGGATTCCGAGCCACGTGCGGCGGGCGGGCCTTTCGATGCCGAACAGCCTCGCCAGAACGGCCACGAACAGTGGCGTCGTTCCCAGAAGGATGGCGGAGTTGGTTGCGGTGGTTCGGTGGATGCCGAAAATGAAAAGGAACTGGTAGGCGGTGTGCCCGACGAGGGCGAGGAGTACCAGGCGCCACCGGTCATCTGGGGCGACGGGCTTGCCCGGAACGAACCATGCGATGGCCAGGAGCAGAAGCGAAGCCCCGACGAGGCGCAGGGTGTTGAAAGCAAGGGGCGGGAGGTCGGCCAGCACCGCCTTGACGACACTGAAGTTGACGGCCCACACCACCACGACGGCGAGAAGGCCTGCGTCGACCCACGCTGGCCCGGACGCCTTCATGGCAGTTCAACGCTGAGGCGCGGGCGGTCGGCATCCAGCATCCGCGACCGAACACGTTCCTCTCCCCCGTCCGGGTTCGAGCACTAGTGCACGAACCCGCTGATACTGTCGGCAAATTCCAATGTCATTTTTCGTGCTGGCAAGGCGCTCCGACGAACTCATATCTAGATATTTGGAGGAGGAGCAACGCAGCCAGCGCGGAAAAGGACGAGGAGTTTTGCGGCAGCATTAGCGGGCTCGTGCACTAGGTGACGGGGGGACCGAGCATCCTGGATGCTCGCGGCTGTGCGTTGTGTTCTTCGCTGCAAATTTGGTTACATCATGGGCTTGATGATGCGCTCCGCCTGCTCCTTTGTGATCGCAGGATCTCGGCTCGGCAAGTTCCCTGCTTCCAGGACCGGCTCCTGCTCGTCGAGCGACGGCTGATATTTCTTGTAGAACAAGCCAGTGTAGATCTCGTCTCCCCACACCATGGCCTTCTCGATGGCCGATCTAATATCGGAGGGGTCGTGGTCCTCGTCCTCGAGCTTCTTGATGCGCTCGCGGTAGAAGTCGTAGGTGTTGTCCTTGTTGAAGGTGACACAGGGGCTGAACACGTCGATATGTGCGAATCCCCTGTGCTCGAGGGCCTGCTCGACCAGAGAGACGAGTTGTTTGCCGTGTCCGCTGAAGGCGCGGGCGACGAAGGTCGCACCATTCACGATCGATGCGGCGATCGGATGCACCGGCGGCTCGATGTTGCCGAACGGAGTGCTCTTCGTCTTCATCCCGATGCTGCTACTGGGGGAGACTTGCCCGGTCGTGAGTCCGTAAATGTGGTTGTTCATCACCAGGTAGGTCAGATCGACGTTCCGCCGCGCGGTGTGAACGAAGTGGTTGCCGCCGATGCCGTAGCCGTCGCCGTCTCCGCCGGCCACCACCACGGTGAGGTCGGGGTTGGCCATCTTCGCCCCGGTGGCGACCGCCAGCGCGCGCCCGTGCAGCGTGTGCATGCCGTAGGAGTTGAAATAGCCGGGGAAGTTGGAGGAGCAGCCGATACCGCTCACACACAGGATTTCGTGGGGTTTGCGCCCGAGATTGGCACAGGCCCGCTGCAGGGCGTTGAGAAGACCGAAATCTCCGCAGCCCGGACACCAGTCCGGATCGACTTTGCCCTTGTAGTCCTTCGGTTTCAGCTCGATCGCTGTCGTCGTTGCCATCGAATCACCTCTCGTCTACACCATGATCTCTTGCTCGGGCACGAACACGCCGCCGTCCACACCTTTACCCGACAGGTGCGCCTGTACGCCGTCGACGATGTGGTGAGGCATGAACGGCTCGCCGTCGTACTTCCGGATGTGTCCGTCCACCGACAGGCCGGTCTCGCTTCGAAGATACCGGCAGAACTGTCCGCTGAAGTTGTTCTCGACGATGAGGGTTTTCCGGGCCCTCTTCAGAATATCGGCGATCACGTCTCCGTGAAACGGCACGATCCACTTGATCGAAAGCTGGTTGGCCGATACCCCCTTCTCTTTCAACTGGTCCACCGCGTCCTGGATCACGCCGTGGGTGGAGCCCCAGCCGACAAGGGTGACCTGAGCATCCTCCGGACCCTCGATCGCCGGGGGAGCAACGTCCGCCTCCAGGGTCTCCATCTTGCGGGCGCGTTTTTCGACCATCATGCGGCGCTTGATGGGGTTGGTGAACTCGTCGCTGATGAGCACACCGTCCTCGTCGTGCTCGTCGGTGGCGGCCACATGCACGTGGCCTTCGATGCCGGGAATGGCTCTCGGGGAGATGCCGCTGTCCGTATTCGCGTACCTTTGGTAGCCGTTCTCGGATGCGGGCTCGGTTATGAGCTGGCCCCGATCGATCTTCGGCTGCATGTTGATGTCGTCGGGATCGACGCTGAACGTTCCCTCCGAGATCAGGAGATCGGAGACCACCATGCCAGGGCACTGGTACTTGTCCACGAGGTTGAAGATCTCCGGGATGGTGTTGAACGCGTCGAGAGGATTTCTTGGCGCCACGATGATCTTCGGAAAATCACCCTGGCTGGCACCCAGCATCTGCCAGAGATCTCCCTGCTCCGTTTTCGTGGGAACACCCGTCGACGGTCCTGCGCGCTGCACGTTGATGAAGACCACCGGAATCTCCATCATGGCTGCCGCGCCCACCGCCTCCGTCATGAGGGCGAAACCGCCCCCCGAAGTCGCGCACATGGTTCGGGTACCCGTGTGTGCGGCACCGATCGCCATGTTGGCCACGCCGATCTCGTCCTCGACCTGTCGGACTATGATGCCGAGCTCGCGCGCGTTCTTCGCCATCCAGTGCAGGACGCCGGTCGCGGGACTCATCGGGTAGGCGCAGTAGAATTTGACTCCGGCAGCGGCGCCCCCCATCGCCAGAGCCTCGTTGCCCGTCCACATCGCGAGCGGCTTCGGCGCCGTCGGCAGTGCGTCCGGATAAGCCGTGAAATTCTTCTGTGCGTGCTCGAATCCGGCCCTCGCGACCCCGACGTTCTCGTCCACCGTCGCCTGGCCTTTGCGCTGGAACAGCAGCGTAAGCGCTTCCTCGAGAACGGAGAACTCCACGCCGAAGAGCGACATGGCGGCGCCGAGTGCCACGGTGTTCTGCACCAGTTTGTTGCGACTGTCGTTCGTCAGCTCCGCGATGGGCATCCCGCAGAGCTCCACACCCTCGGCCGCCTTTCCCGGAGTGATCGTGTCGCTGTTGAAAACGACTCTCGCTCCCGGCCCGAGCAGCCCCAGGTGGCGGTCCATCGTGTCCTGGTTCAGCGCCACGAGAAGGTCGAGCTTGTCTCCATGCGATCGAGCCTCGCCCTCCTTCACCCGAATGGTCAGGAAGATGTGGCCGCCTCGGATGATCGATTGATACGCGTTGTAGGCGTGCAGGTTGAGGCCACGGCGCACGAAGGTGCGCGCCAGAATGTTGCCGGGCGTTGCGATCCCCTGCCCGGCCGCTCCCCCGATGGCGAGAGCGAAGTCGTATCCGTTGGAACCCATTGAGTCCTCCGTCGAAACGAGCCCATGTGGGGTCAGTTGGGGCAAACAATCCCACCCAGGAGTGGGGCTTTGAACCCGCGGACTGAGCTCGTCGATAATATCACCTCCGGCGTGTGGTTGGCCAGTTGGCTCGGGCACTAGCTCACTCCGCAACCTCCCATGCTGCGTCGACGCGTTGGAGGACGATGGGGGGATTGAGCGGCTCGTAGCGCACGGTGCAGTTGCTCGCGTTCACGAACAACGTCGACTCGGAGCGCGCGGTGCCGTAGCCTTCGTGAATGTGCCCGTACAGGTGGAGCGATGGCTTCACCTCTTTGACGCGCTCGAGGAGATCGGCGCAGCCCGCCTGTTCACCACTTCTAGTCCGGTCCAGATACCCGAGCGGTGGCCCGTGCGTGACCAGAACGTCGGTCGTCTCCGGGATTCTCGCCCAGACCTGTCCCAGAGCCTCGCCCCGCTCGAGGTTGAAGGCCCAATCGCAGAACCATGGCTGCCACGGGCTTCCGTAGAAGTGCACACCTCCGACGTGGAGGCTCTCGTCCTGCAGATACGCCGCATGTGTCAGCCGCTTCCGCGCCGCTTCCGGGTCTCTCTCGAAGCACCAGTCGTGGTTGCCAGCGATGACGATCTTCCGCGGATGGGGAAGACGCCCGAGGAAGTCATCGAGCTCGGAGAGCTCCTCGAGGGTTCCGTGCCCCAGGCTGTCGCCACAGTGCACGAGCACGTCGCCGTCGGGAATGACGAGCTCGTCGTGCATGAAGTGGGTATCGCTGAGGACGACGATTTTCATGGAAGATTTCATTTTCAACGCAAAGACGCAAAGGCGTGCAAGCTCCTCGCGCTTCCGGAAGTGCGCTCTCGTTGTTACACTGTTTTCATACCCAACAGTTGAATACAAACCCCGGCGCAAATGAAATCGCGGGCAAGAGATTTGCGATCGGGGTAAACTCCTGCGAGCGCGCGCGGGCAACGGCGCCCGGCCAGACAGACTCAGGCGTTGCTGAGGGCTTCTATGCAGAAGAAGTGGATGCGAGACGCGACCAACGTCGCGGTCTCGCTGGCGGTCTTTGCGGGAGCGTTCGGGTTCTACTATCTAACCGGGCCCACGGATGTGGCCTGGATGGAAGGGGCGGAGTTCCAGCGGCGCGTGGCGCTCTCCGACATCGGTGAGGGGCCCTGGGAACGTCCGCTGTTCGTATTTTTCTCGCAGCCGTTCCTGTTCCTTCCGTGGGAAGCTCTGGCGCGTCGCGCCAACTGGGCCGCCGCTGCGTTCTCGGCCGGCGCCTGCCTCTTCGTTTTCCTGCTCATGAAGCAGCTGCTCCAGGTCGCTCCCCAGTTAGGAGCTCCTCGATCTTCGGGCACGAGCCGACGATGAAGTCCGATTTCCGGCGATTCATGATCTTCGTGCGGACCTGCTTCACCTCGGTGGTGGTTCGCTGCTTGTCGACGGCCTTCTTGACTCTGCCGACCAGATCCTCGACGTCGAAGGGCTTCGTAACGTAGTGGAAGACACCGTCCTGCATCAAGCGGACGGCATCGTTCACGTCCGCGTAGGCGGTCATGACAATGACCGGGATGTCCGGGTTGAACTGAGTGATGGACCGCGCCAGGTCGTCCCCCTTCACCTTGGGCATCTTCATGTCGGTAATGACCAGGTTGAAGACTTCGTTGCGAATCATGTCGATGGCCTCGTCACCATCCGAGGCCGTTACGACGTTATAGCCTTCCCGCTCCAGGCGATTCCGCAGCATCCGCTGCATGCTCGGGTCATCGTCGACAACAAGGACTTGAGGCCCAGAGGGCTCCTTCATCGTTGCAGCTCCATCAGTTGTGTTTTGGGTGTGGGAGAAATTATACATCACGAACCTCTCCGAGGTAAACCGAGCGAGAGCGGGCGAACGGTGAGAGCTTGCTCGACAAGAGCTTCTTGCCAGCCGGACTTCCGTGCCGGACCAGCAGCCCGAGGGTGCGCTCGAGTCGACTGCTCTCCGGAAAACGGGGCTTAGAGCTCTCCCAGAGGAGTGAAACGAGCTCCAAGAGATTCTTCGCCCAGAAAAGTCGCATCCACGGTGTGCCAAATGTTGCCTCTGGCTCCGGAGCGAGAGCATCGGCGGGCTCCAAACGCTCGACCCGACGCTGGACGCGTCTGGAAACCGAGGCGCTCAGCGATCGTGTGAGCTCCGCCAGCAACGGATGCGGGAACGCGGTCTGGCACATGGCCAGGCCTGCGTACACCCAGCGTGCCAATCGCTCGTCCCGTGCCGCTCTCAGGAAAGTATCGACGTCCAGCCTGCCTCGCTCACAGAGGAGAACCGCGTCCCAGGCGTTGATGGCGGCCTGTCGAAATCCGTGCTGGAAGCTGGCGTGGAGGCACAAATGAATCAGGTGGTCCGCGGGCCCGAGTGACAGGACGTGCGGATCCTCTTCGCCAGCCGGGATCGAGCGGGCGAGAAGCGCCTCGGTGTCGAGACCCAGGAAGCCCGGACAGCTCGTCAAGCTGCGGTGAAGCTCGAGCATCACGCCGCTGCTCTCCCGACGGAAGCACACCGCGTGATCGGTGGTGTCGAAATGCCTGTATCCGAGCGCCGCGAGAGGACCGGCCCAGCCTTCCAAGCTCTCGTCCGGGACCAGGATGTCGATGTCGGCCATGGGGCGTAGGGCGGCGTGGCGGTAGAGTGTTCTCGAGAAGGCTGCGCCCTTCAACAAGCTGAATCGGAGACCGTGGCGCCTGGATTCGACGGCCAGCTCGTCTACGTGGTGCGCCTGCAGGATGCCGATCGCCAGATGAACGTTGTAGTCGTTCTGAAGCGCCAAGTTCACGCGGGGAGGTACGGCGGCGTCCAGGCCCGTGATTCCGAGACCTTGCCGCAACAGCGGTCCGAGCCGATGCCGGCGCGCGATGGCAAGGACCCCTTGCCAGTCCACTGAGTCGATGCACAGCTCTTCCGGGCCGCTGAGCTCGAGCAGACTGGCCCTCACCAGATGGCGCACCGCGAGCACCTCATGCTCCGAAACACGGGTCCGTCCCATGGTCAAGGTGCATGGTGGCTCTGAGCGCCTTCGCGGTCTGGCGCGTGGCCGCCGCCGGAGCGAGTCAGGAGATTCTTCGCAACGTAGACGTGGTCCTGAGCGAGCCGGGATGGGACCCCATTTCACGCGTCCAAGAGCTCTTTCGGTCCCTGACCCGAATCGGTATGGGAGGTTCCACCCACGTGTGGGCCGGGCCCCACTGGGACCTTTCCCATCATGACTCTAACTCTATGAAAAAGAATGCTTTTTGCCGCATCGTCGAATCCCGTGTGGCACGCGAGTTGCAGTGTTGGAACCCAGAGTTTCCCTATGTCTGTCAGTGAACAAACGGCCCACCTGTGTGCCTCCCTTCTGAACGCTGGCCTCGACGTCCAGTTTCGGGTGCGGGGCTGGAGCATGAAGCCGTTTCTCAGGTCGGGCGACCGGGTCCGGATCGCGCCGTCGACGGGAGAAGAGACGCGTGGGGACGTGGTTCTCGTCCAGGCGTCAGATTCCCGACTCGTTCTCCATCGCATTGTGACGGACGAGCCCGGCCGGATGGCAACGAAAGGCGACGCCTAGTCGGAGCCAGGACGGGACCATCGCGCGAGAGCGCGTGATCGGCCGATTGTACAGGAACAGCTGGCGCTCCCGGGCGGCGACATCGCGCATCCTCGGCCTCATGATGTCGTGGCTCTATCCGCGCCTCGTTTGGCTCAAGGCTCAGCTGACAGAGAACAGCGGTCGAACGACGCCGTGATGTCGCGTCTGTTCGCCGGGGCGGCACCGTGCGTGGCGGGGTCGGAGTGGGTGTGAAGGTCGATTCCGGTAACGGTCCCGGGCTTCGGTTTGTCACATCCAGGTTGGGGGCTCCGACCCCGCCCGCCTCTCAACATCAGCATTCGGCATCCAGCAACCAGCATCCAGGAAGATCAAGCCCCCTCACACACCCTCTCCCCGACCGGCCTTCGCTAAAGCTTCGGCCGGTCCGCCGTAGCCTTGTGCGCAGGCGCAGGCGCAGGCGGAGGCGGACGGGGAGAGGCGTGCGCTGACGCTAGTCCTTCTCACGTTGCGGGCACCCAGGAACGGACGGGATGCCTTCTGCACCTGGATGCCGGATGCTGGATGCCGGATGCTTGCGGCTGTTCTACTTCGCCGCCTTCCAGACGTCCACGCAACCTTTGTAGTTCTCGGCGATGGCCGAGACCGCGTCACTCTCCGACATCCCGTTTCCGAGGTAGCTCTTCAGTGGCTCGCTGAAGTTCGTGCGTCCCACCGCGAATCCGATATAGCCTTCGACGGGGGCGGCGACCTCGAGCCACTGGTGTACCTTTTCCTTGTTCGAGCCTCTTCCGAGAAGGACGCAACCGACGCTCTGGCGCGCCGAGTTCGATCGGACCTGCGCCGCCACGGACTCGGCCTGCTCCCGGGTCTCCATCCCTTCCAGCTTCCAGATGTCCGGCTCGACGCCAAACTCTTGAATCTGTCGAATGGCCTCGACCATATGCTTGGACCGGATCTCAGCATCATACCGATCACCTGCCGCCTTGTCGGCTTCCGTCACCGCAGGCACCAGAAGCTCGAACATCATGTAGTAGCTGTCGTCGTCGTGGATGTAGTCGGACAGGAGCTTGAGGCGCGTCAACTGCTCCCGGTTGGCCGCCTCGTCGTCTTCGGGGTGGAAGCGCACGAGCACCTTGACGATGTCCGGTGCGATGAAGCGCAGATGGTCTTCCCAGCGAGCGCCGTACTCGAAGTCGAAGAGCGGCTGGCCGCTCTTCTCGACGCAAACGGCGGCCGGAATTCCGCGCGATTTCGCATCCGCGATGATATGACTTCCGAACTGGGCATCGACCAGGATCCCCACCTGGTCTCTCGGCACCCCCATCTCGATGGCCTTGAGCAGGCCGCGATAGATCAAGGTCTTGGCAGCTGAGACCTGCACGTGCTGCTCCTGATCCGGTTCGATCCGGGGAGCCCCCTTGAACTCGAAAAACGTCTTCGTGAAACTGCCGCGGTGATCGAACGGCTGCACGAAAAGTGGCTTGTCGTAGCCGGTCTCCTTCATGAAGCGAACCTCCTGTGTACGTTCAGACCCGCTCTTGCCGGCGACGGTGAGGAGGGCATTCCTGCTTGGAAAGCTCTTCGAGCGCCCGGAGCCGGTCGCCGAGGGGCGCTAGTGTACCCCATTCGATGTCGCCCCATCCGGATCAGTTCTTCTACAACAGAATTGAGAGGGGAGCGCCGCTCTACGTGAACACGGACATCAAGCTCGGTGGCATGGGCGGCGAGTGCTACCGCAACTACCTGATCGCACCTTTCGACGCACATCAGGAAAAGATCTGGCAAGTCGTCATGGACTGCGCTCAACTACTGAAGGAGGAGACCAGGCCGGGGAAGGCCTGCTCTGAGATTGCCTGCAAGCTGCACCGCCACCAGCTCGACAACGGGATGCAGGACTTCATCTATCACCGCCCGTGCCATGGCCAGGGGCAGTTCTACACGGGCCACCAGCCGCCCTTTATTGCGCTCGGTGACGACTCGCTCATCGAGGCGGGGATGATGTTCAGTGTGGAGCCCGGTCTCTACGACTCGGATGCCGGCATCGGGGTCAATCCGAGCGACATCCTGCTCGTCTAGGAGGACGCAACCGTCTTCATGACGCGGATCTCGATGTCGAAAGAGTGGTGCCTTCCTCACACTGTAGTCTGGAGAAAGCGAGGACGAACCACGAAGCGCACGAAGGAAATCAATCATGAATCCGAATTGGGAACTTCACCTGTGAAGGAGGCCCTGGCGAGAGAATCGTCTGATAGCCCTGTGAACACCAGCGCTTTTCTAGAGCTTCCGGCGGCGGGCCGCCACGCCTGCGACGAGCGCTCCAAGCCCGATCAGGATCAGCGTCGCCGGCTCCGGAACGGCCTGCACCACGATCTTGTCGAATTGATGGGCGTCCAGATCCGCGGGGCCCTGACGCCACTCGACGGATTCGAGGTTGCGAAAGTTGGGCAGGAAGTCGAACTGGTCGAAGCCGAACTCGGTCGGCCGGAACGTCTGCTCGACGAAGCCTCCGCCCTGGAAGTGGCCGCGAAACGTCACCGGTGGTGACTGCCCGCTCGGATTGAGAATGGACAGATCGATACTGAAGAGATCGAAAAGGCTCCCCGCCATACTCAGAGTGAGTGTCACCGCAGCGTTCCCGGAACGAAGGTGCAGGCCGGCCGAGCCGGCGTACTCGAAGTATTGCTGGCCGGCGTAGTACATCGGTATGCCGGACAAAGTAAACCCTAAATTTCTCCGATAGATGGGGGTCGAAGACAACGTACGCAACCTTCGTACCGGATTCGAGGGACAGAAAACAAAGCACTTACGCCTCCGCGAACGGCCTGGACTGTTAGCCAGGCCGACAGTCGGCTCCCGTCGCTTCTGTCGCGGCCGGCGTAACCGCTTGGCTTTTCACGCTGTACCGCTAAGAAAGGAGTTGACACGAAGAGTGTCAAGACTTCCGACGGCGACGCCGTCGATCCTGCTATCTACCCTCTTCGTCCGGCGGACCGGCGACAGACATCGAATCCAGCGACTCGCGGCTCCGGGTGATGGTATCGACGGCACGCCGGATTCGGCTCGCGAGCCGGTCGGCTCCCGATCGGGCGTTGTCGAGGTGTCGCCCGAGGGTCGCGGCCTCGCCTCGAAGCGCCTCCAGCTCTCCCGATACCTGCTCGATCGTCGTTACGAGATCTCCGGCCCGCGTCGGCGCGGCGAGTGTGCGCGCACCCAGCAGCAGCACCTGGAGAAAAGCGAAGAAGCCCAACGGTCCGACCGGCACCACCCGGCGTTCGATCGCGTATTCCGCGAGCTCCGGCTCGGCCAGGATGCCCTGCTGGTAGACGTTCTCGGCCGGCACGTACAGGAATGCGAGGGGCAGCGTGTTCGATTCCGGCACGATGTACTTGGCGGCGATGTCGTCCACGTGCTTCTTGAAATCTCGTGCGAAGGCGCGCTGGAATCCCTGGCGCTCCGCCTCGTCGGTCGCCTCGTGAAGCCGCCGCAGATTGTCCAGCGGGAACTTGGCATCGACGGGGAGCCAGCGCTCGCCGACCCGAATGGCGGCGTCCACGCGAGCGCCCGTCCCGATCTCGCGCTGGAGCTCGAAGAGGGATTTCGGGAGCGCCTGCTCGAGAAGCTCGCCCAGGAGTAGCTCTCCGAGCACACCCCGCAGCTTGGGGGCGCGAAGGAGCGTCTCGATGTCCGCGACCGTCCGTCCCACTTCCAGCACCCGTTCGGTGGCCTGCTCGAGAACCCCGAGGTGTCGATTGACCTCGGCGACGTTTCGCGACGCGGAGGCGAGGTGGCGGCTCATGTCCTGGTGCACGCGCTCGACTTGCAGGGACTGGTGGTGCTCGCGTGCGGTGAGGTCGTTTCTCAGTTGATCGAGCTGGCGCTGAACGAGGGTGAGTGCATTGTCATCGAGAGCGCTCCGGCGGCGGCTGGCCAACGCGAACGCGAGGGCCACCGCGGCGAGGAAACCGGTGAGCAGGATGCCGAGCAGCAGGATTGGCTCGACGTTCATGGCTTCCGACTGCGAGCGGCCGTGTTTCGCAGCGACAAAAGGAGCCTTTCTGCACCGATGACGTCTAACAAGCCGAAGAAATCCTACCACGCCCGCCCGCCCCGACGACGGGGCAAGCTCGCCGCGTCTTTCCGATACTGGTGTCTTTTGCTACGATGGAATCGTTCGGCTCACAGGCTTGCCCGATTCAGGTTTCCGACGACACTTTCAAGCGAGGCTTCGAGAACCCATGCCCTTGAGTAGTATCCATCGACCGAGCAGATCGCGCTCTTCACACACGTTCCTTTGTGCGCTCGCGGCATTCTGTGTCGCCGAGCTGGCCGACGCCCAGCCTCTCCAGGATCGTATTTTCCGTGCCCGCGACAAGGTAGCTCCGTCACTCGTGAACGTGCAACCGATCACGGACGTCTTCTCGTCCGGCGAGCGGCGAAGCTCGACCGGTGTGGGTAGTGGGTTCATTCTGGACGCCGAGGGCCACGTCATCACGAACTATCACGTCGCCGGAAAGGCAAAGAGACTCATCATTACGCTCTCCGACAAACGCCGCGTTCCGGGGGTGCTGGTCGGGGAAGACCCCCTGACCGACATCGCGGTCCTGAAGATCGAGGCGGAAGATATTCCCCGGCCGGTGACGCTCGGTGATTCTTCGAAGCTCCAGGTGGGCGAGTATGTGATGGCGCTTGGAAGCCCGCTCGCTCTCGAGCGATCCTTGTCCTTCGGCGTCGTCAGCAGCAAGGACCGGTACCTCTCCGACGACTTCAAGCTCCCCACCGGTGAGCGCACTGGCTCGTTCAACACGTGGATTCAAACGGACGCGGCTATCAATCCGGGAAACAGTGGCGGTCCCCTGGTCGACCTGGATGGAAGCGTTGTCGGCGTGAATGCGCGAGGCGCCTTCGGCGCCTCCAGCATCGGATTCGCGATTCCCGTGAATATCGTGAAGGAAGTGGCGGCGGAGCTCATCGCCAACGGTCGCGTTGCGCGCAGCTGGCTGGGCCTCGAGTTCCAGCCGAGAGAGGAGCTGGCTCAGTTCTTCGAGGCCGAGGCAATGAGCGGGGTCATCATCCGCAGCGTCGAGCCGAGCTCGCCGTCGCAGAAAGCGGGGCTCGTGGCCGGCGACATGCTCACGAGCTATGCGGGCGAAGGCCTCACCGGTGAGTTCACCGAACAGCTCCCGGCCATCCACAAGCTCATCGCCGACACACCCATCGGTGAGGACGTCGAGCTGCTCGTCGAGCGTGAAGGGAAACAGCTGAGCTTCGTCGTGCGCACCGAGGAACGGGGTGAGGCACGTAGCGACGAGATGGAGTGCGAGAGCTGGGGATTTACCGCCCGCGGCATCACCCGGGAGATTGCAATGGAGTTCAACCTTCCGGACTCCCGGGGCGTCTTCGTGGCCGGTGTGAAACCCAACGGCCCGGCATTCCTGGCACGATTATTTCCGGGGGATCGCATCGTCGGCATCGAAGATGCCGAGGTTGGGGGGTTGAGCGACCTCGAGCAGATCTATCGTGAGCGGGACGACGAGCGGGCACCGTCGGTCGTTCTCACGATCATGCGGCGCCACTCACGAAGGCTGATTCTGATCGAGGCGAGCTATGAGAACTGAGCTCGGACTCTCCGCGATCGGGCTCGTTGTTCTGAGCAGCACCGTCGCTCCAGCACAAGACCCGCTGGCGGCTCAGCTCGCCGCCCTCGAGGAACAGTATCGCGATAGCCTCGTCGAGATTCGCTACACGCAGCAGGTGCGTCTGTCGACGGCGGAACCACCCGAGGAAGCAGAGCTCACGACGACGGGTGTCGTCGTCTCGGTGGACGGGATGGTGATGGTGAGTGCCATCATCTACGAGCCCTTCAACCATGTTCCTCATGGCGTGGGCATTCGATTTCCCGGCTCGGTCACGCGCGCCGAAGCCACGATCTCGGAAGCCCGGATCCGGCTGACCGACGGCAGCGAGCACCCGGCATCCCTGCTCGGCCGGGACCCGGAGGCCGACGTGGGGTTCTTCAGGATCGACGCCGAGCGATCGTTCCGACCGGTGGTCTTCGATGTAGAGGCAACGGCGGATGTCGGCCAGCAGGTGGCCGTGCTGAGTTTTCTACCCGAGCCGGTTGGTCCTTCCCTGGTGGTCGAGCTGACCCGGGTTCAAGCCATGACCGCGCGCCCGCCCGGCGGTTTTCTGGTCACCACTGGAGCGGCCGATCCGGTAGGCGCACTGGTCGTGTCGCTCGACGGACGGGTGCTCGGAATGCTGGATGCGGTGACGGTGAGCGTTCCAGTCGTCCGGTCGAGGAATCCGCTGGCCGTCCTGAGCATGATGCGAAGCCTTCCGAAGGGGATCGGGCGAGGTTATGCCCGCCCGTCTCGCTTGTTCGTCGACGCGACGGTCCGGATTCCCGAGGAAGACCCGGTTCGGCGCGGCTGGCTGGGAATCGAGATGCAGGCACTCTCGCCGGAGCTCGCCGCGCATCTGAAGCTCCCCGTCGAAGAGGGCATCATTCTCGGCTACGTGTATCGCGACTCCCCGGCCGAGAAAGCCGGGCTCGAAGTGGGGGACATCGTCGTCGATCTGGATGGTGAGCCCATCCGGGTGCAGGCGGAAGACGAGATCGGGACCTTTGCGGAGGCAGTGCTTCGCGCGGGGGTGGGTGCACGCCTTGAGCTCGGCTACCTGCGAAAGGGCGAGCGCGGCGAGACCGCGGTCACTCTCGAGCCGGCTCCCCGCTCCGTCCGCGAGGCGGAGACACTCGAGGTCGATGAGCTGGACTTGACCGTGCGTGAGCTCACGTACGACTTCCGGGCCACGCGATTCCTCGAGCCCGAACAGGATGGGGTCGTGGTCGCCAAGCCTCCGATCAGTGTCAGCGGCAACCCCAATCGGATAGTTCCCGGCGACCTGCTGGTCCGACTGGGCGAGGACTCGATACGTGATCTGGCATCCTTGATCGAGGCGATGGATCGGCTGCGCGGCCAGCGGCCCGACGCGGTCCTGGTCTTCGTCGAGCGGGGACGGGAAAGCTTCTTCTTTGCGATGAAGCCCGAATGGAATTGAGAAAAAGCAGGACCGCGGTTATCCGCTGACTCACCACAGAGCTCACTGAGATCCACAGTGGCCGGAAGGACGGACTCGCCGGCAGGAAAACGCGGGAACCCCGGAACAACGGAACCCAGGAGACCTGAGACAACCGAACTCTTCGTAGTTGAGTCCGTTCCGGGTTTCTTGCCCTTCCGGGGTTCCGTGTGATCTTTCGCCACCGTTGTCGGAGGCTTCGTCTGGCTCCGACTTCGCCGGTGTGGCTCGTGCACCTGCGTTATATTGTGAGGCGTGGAGCCCGACAAGATCACCGTCCGCGGGGCGCGCCAGCACAATCTGAAGAACATCACGGTAGAGATCCCGAAAAAGCGTCTCGTCGTCGTCAGCGGCGTCTCCGGATCCGGCAAGTCCTCGCTCGCCTTCGATACGCTCTACGCCGAAGGCCAGCGGCGCTACGTGGAGTCGCTCTCCAGTTACGCGCGGCAATTCCTCGGGCAGATGGAAAAGCCCCTGTACGACACCATCCGAGGGCTCTCGCCGACGATCTCTGTCGATCAGAAATCCGCCAGCCACAACCCGCGCTCGACGGTGGGGACCATCACGGAAATCTACGACTATCTGCGGGTGCTCTACGCCCGTATCGGAAAGCTCCGCTGCTATCGGTGCGACCGTCCGGTCGAGAAACAGGGCGCCCAGCGGATCGTGGAGGAGGTGGCATCGCTCGAGGCGGGAACCCGTTTTTTGATTCTGGCCCCTCTCCTGCACGAACGAAAAGGCGAGCATCGGGCGCTGATAGAGCGCGCACGGAGGAGCGGATTCTCGCGCCTGCGGGTCGACGGCGAGACGCGATCGCTCGATGACGACATCCGCCTCGAGAAGAACAAGAAGCACACGCTCGAGCTCGTGGTCGATCGGCTCGTCTCGAAACCCGACGGCGAGGCGGCCGCGGCCTCCCGGCTCACCGACTCGGTGGAGACCGCGCTTCGCGAAGGCGGCGGTGTCCTCGTCGTCGCACGGGAAGGCGAGTCCGAGCTACTCTTCTCGGAGCACCACGCCTGTCATCACTGTGGCATCAGCTTTCCCGAGCTGACGCCGCAGCTGTTCTCTTTCAACTCTCCCCAGGGCATGTGTGCCGAGTGCAACGGACTCGGAACGAAGGCGGAGATGGATCCGGACCTGCTCGTTCCCGACCCGTCGCTCTCGATCCACCAGGGCGCGGTCAAACCCTGGGGTGCGATCGAGGACAAAGGTGGCTGGAGGGCGGCGGTCGTCCGCTCGGTGGCACGCCACTTCAAAGTCGATCTCGACCAACCCTGGAAGCGACTCAGCGCTCAGGAACGTCAGCTCATTCTGTACGGCGACGCGCAGCAGAAGGTCACGGTTCGCAAGGGACGGCGTTCTTTCAAAACCCGCTTCGAAGGGCTTGTTCCCATTCTCATGCGGCGTCTGAAAGAGACGGGCTCGGAGGCGGTGCGAAAAAGCTACGCGCAGTATCTCTCGGACAAGGCCTGCCCGAGCTGCGAGGGTGCGCGCCTCCGAAAGGAAGCGCTCGCCGTTTCCGTGGGGGGGACGTCCATCGCGGTGCTCGTGGCGAACACCATCGACGATGCCTTTCTCTTTGCCACCACCGTCGAACTTCGTGGAACGGACGCCCTGATCGGTGCAGAGCTTCTGAAAGAAGTTGTCAACCGGCTCCGGTTTCTCCGTGACGTGGGGGTCGGTTACCTCTCGCTCGATCGACTCGCGCCGACGCTGTCGGGGGGCGAGGCGCAACGCATTCGCCTGGCGAGCCAGCTCGGCTCCGAGCTGACCGGGGTGGTCTACATTCTCGACGAGCCTTCCATCGGCCTTCACGCGCGTGACAACGGCAAGCTCATCACCGCGTTGAGACACCTGCGGGACATCGGAAACACGGTCGTGGTGGTCGAGCACGACCGGGAGACCATCGAGGCCGCCGATCACGTGATCGACTTCGGGCCCGGAGCGGGCGTCCAGGGTGGAGAGGTCGTTGCCGCCGGAACGGCAGCGGAGCTCGCGCACCAGCCGCGCTCCATCACCGGACGATACCTTTCCGGAAAGAGCGAGATCCCTGTACCCCGGACGCGGCGCAGCTCTTCCGGACCGTCGCTCGAGGTTCGTGGAGCGAGCGAGAACAACCTAAAGGACGTGGACGTCAAGATTCCTCTCGGCACTTTCGTGTGCGTGACGGGGGTCTCCGGTGCGGGGAAGAGCACGCTCGTGAACGATATCCTCTATCCGGCGATGGCGCGGGCGCTCTATCGGTCCGAGCCGAAGATCGGAGCCCATCGGTCCGTTCGCGGCCTGAAACACGTCGACAAGGTCATCGATATCGACCAGTCGCCGATCGGCCGCACTCCCCGCTCGAATCCCGCAACCTACACGAAAGCGTTCGACGAGATTCGGGGCTTCTTTGCCAGCCTTCCCGAGGCGCGGGCCCGGGGCTACAAACCGGGCCGTTTCTCGTTCAACGTGAAGGGAGGGCGCTGCGAGCATTGCAGCGGCGACGGCGTCATCAAAGTGGAGATGCACTTCCTGCCCGACGTCTACGTTCCCTGCGATCTCTGTCACGGAAGACGGTTCAATGAGGCGACGCTCTCTGTGCGATACAAGCAGCTCTCCATCGCCGACGTGCTCGATCTGACCGTCGCCGAGGCGGTCGAGCTCTTCGGGAATCACCCCAACATTCGCCGAATTCTGGAGACGCTGATGGAGGTTGGCCTCGGCTACATCCGGCTGGGTCAGAGCTCACCGACGCTGTCCGGCGGCGAGGCACAGCGAGTGAAGCTTTCGCGCGAGCTCGCCAAGCGCTCGACCGGCCGGACGTTCTATATTCTGGACGAGCCGACCACCGGGCTCCATTTCGACGACATTCGAAGGCTCCTGCTCGTGCTGCGGAAGCTCGTCGAGTCCGGTAACACGGTTCTCGTCATCGAGCACAATCTCGACGTCATCAAGACGGCGGACTACCTCGTCGATCTCGGACCCGAGGGCGGTCACAACGGGGGACGTGTCGTGGCCACGGGAACACCCGAAGAGGTTGCCCGTGTCGCTCGGTCCCACACCGGCCGGGTGCTCTCGAGTGTGCTCTCGCCCCTGCCGAAGCCAATGGCGATGGAGCACTAGCTCTGGGTGGTGAGGCGAGTTCGAGATCAACAAACCACGAAGATCAGGAAGAAAACAGCATTCAGCATTCGGCATCCAGCATCCAGGTGTTGAAACTAGGCATTCGCGTGTTCCTATCCCCGCCGGGGAGAGGTTAGGTGAGGGGGACTGATCTTCCTGGATGCTGGATGCTGGATGCCGGATGCTGGGTCGTGAGTCGTACTGCAGTCGGGTCGCTTCTCCTGCCCCTCGTTTTCTTGGTTCTCCTCCCACCGGTTGCGACCACAGGAGAGCAGGCGTCCCGGATCCTCCTGGCACGCGAGCCCCTGAACGCGCGCGAGCTACGGGAGCTCGTCGATACCGGAGATGCCTGGGCGCTCGGTGTTCTCGAACCTGCTTGCCAGAGACGTCTGAAGGAGCTGGACGCTTTTATCGACGGTTTCGAACCGCCCGACCTCTTGGAAGAAGTGGTTGCGTGTGTTTCCGGTCTTTCGGCGCTTCGTTCGGAGGCAACCTTGCCAGCAGCGCGAGCGCTCCGCGCGCGCAGGAGCGCGCGGCTGAAGCGGATCTCCGCGCGAGTGCTTGCCGAGAACGGGGATCGCGACATCGTTGACGAGGCCTTCACGCGCTATTTCGAGGAGCCGGCACTCTGGCGGGAAGTGCTCGGAGCGGCTTCGGCCGCGACCGGCGACGTGGGCTCGAGGAGTTCCGCTCGTTCGCGAACGAGCGCTCTTTACCTCCGCGTTTGCTCGAGAGTCGTCTCGAGCGTAACCTCGCGGCAGCGGCAAGTCGGATCCGGCATCGCGTCCTGTTCAACTGGTACCTGGGCGAGCGCCGCGCATCCGCTCCGCGATCCACGCCGGTGCGGATTCTCGCCGCGCTTCCCGCTGGAACGTCCTACGACCGTCGCATCCGCAACGTAAGCGTCCGCTCCCACCATGTTCCCGATACGTCGCTCCCGAGGCATCCTTTGTGTGCTCGCCACTGGAGGCGGGGGACGAAGGAGGCAAGAGATGTCGAAGCGAAGGACAGCGGGGATATCGAAAGTGATAGGGAAGCGGCGCTGGGCAGAGGCGGATGCGCGGAATGTTGTGTCGTCATGGCAGCGTAGTGGGAAGCGTGTCTCGGAGTTCGCCAGGGAGTACGGGTTGACCTCCCAGCGGCTGGTTCGGTGGTCGGAGCGACTGCAAGGCGGGTCGAGGGGGAGTGTACGGTTTCATCCGGTTCGCCTGGTGGGAGGCGAGCGAGAAGGCGAGCGAGGAGGCGAGAGGGACGCGATCGAGGTGGTGTTGTTGGACGGCAGGCGCGTACGAGTGCGTGAGGGGTTCTCATCTGAGGAGCTGGGTCGGGTGCTCGAAGTTCTAGAAGGTCGAGCGTGATGTGGATGCTCCCATCGTCTGTGAGGATCTACGTTGCGGCGGAGCCGATGGACCTGCGTCGCGGCTTTGACGGGCTGGCTGCAGCGACGCGGAGTGTGATCGGTCAATCGCCCCTGAGCGGTCATCTGTTCGTGTTTCTGAATCGGCGTCAGAATCGTGTGAAGATCCTCGCTTGGGATCGGACGGGGTACGTTTTGCTGTACAAGAGGCTGGAGCGAGGGACCTTTGAACTGCCGACGTCACCGCGTCCGGGTGATAGGCACGTTGAGTTGGACTCTGGCGAGCTGGGACTGATGCTGGAGGGGTTGGACCTTCGTGGCGCTCGACGCCGGAAGCGATGGTATCAGCGAGCTGAGGAGAAGAGAGTCGCCCTTCACGGTTGAAGGGCTGATTTTCTTCCCAAGAACGCAGCAGGGACTTGACTTTCTTGCTTTTTGCGATTAGTCTTAATCTTCTATATATGACTAAGACACGACTACTGCAACGGCTTCAAACCCTCGGCGAGAACGCTGTACCGGGCACGCTTACGGAGGTCATGTTTCGCTGTGGTAAAACCGCCTGCGGGTGCCGAACCGACCCGAATCGTCTCCATGGTCCCCACCTGTACCTGAAGTTTCGCAACGAGGAGAGTCGGTCGACATCGCTGTACATCCCGCGAAGCCACGAACGGGAAGTTCGTCGTGGAGTCGAGGCCTGGTCGAAGATGCGAGAGGCGGTGGCTCAGTTGGGCAATCAGAATCGCAAGGGGCTAGCGAAACAGCTGCGTCAAAGGCGTAAGTAGTGAACACGAGCTCCGAATCGACCCAGTCGCGCCGAGAGGGCGCTGGCAGTACGAGGGCGCCCAACGCTCTGGGGCAGATTCGGGATTCGGCCCGAAGTCTAGCAAGCGAGGGCAAGACGGAGGAAGCGTTCGACCTGCTGGTCTCGGCGCTGGATGCGGTGTTGCGCAAATCGAGAGAGCTGGAGCTGATGGTGTTGAAGCTTCAGAGGGAACGAGTAGGCAAGCGCTCCGAGAAGGTGGACCCCGGACAGCTCCAGCTGATGTTCGAGCAGCTGATGAGCCAAAGCGGTGGTGAAGAGCTGGAGCCGGAGCTCGACCCACAAACCGAGGCTCGGGAAGACGCGGAGCTGGAACAGCAGATCGAAGAAGCGAAAAAGACTCGGCCACGAGGCAAGGGCAACAAACCGCGCCGCGAAACAATCCGAACGGACGGGATCGAACGCCAGGTTCACTTGCGCGAGATACCTGAAGAGGAGCGGGGCTGCTCTCGATGCGGCAAACTCAAGAAGCCTCTCGGTAAAGACGTCCGACGGAGGCTCGAGTACGTGCCGGGGCACTTCATCGAGCATGAGTACCATCTGGAGAAGTACGCCTGCGGGAAGTGCCGGGAAGGCGTCACGAGAGCCGAGGGCCCGGCCCCGGTGATCGAGCGGAGCAGCGCTGACGCCTCGCTTTTAGCTCATGTGGTGGTGAGCAAGTACGTAGACCACGTTCCCCTTCACCGTTTGCATCGTATCTACGCCCGTAGCGGCGCGGGGATTGCGGTCTCCACGATGTCGGATTGGGTGGGCGAGGTGGCAAACCTTGTGGAGCCGCTTGTGGACCAGTTGGAGAAGCGGGTCCTGAAGGCCGATGTCATCCGAACCGATGCCACCGGAGTGAAAGTGCTCGATCCGCAAAGCCCGGAGAACATCGAGCGAGGCACGATGTGGTGCTACATGGGCGACGACCGAGACGTGGTGTTTCGCTACGCGCCGACGGGCGAAGGAGCGACGGGTCCGTGGGAGTTTTTGGCGGGCCGCACGGGATACGTGCAGGCCGACGCCGCGAGCGTGTTCGATCGCGTGTTTAACGGCACGGTGGCCTCCGCGGAAGAAGTCGGGTGCTGGGCGCATGCACGACGAAGGCTGGTTGCCCTCAAAGACATGGACTGCCGCGTCGCCTACCCGCTCAAGCTGATCGCAAGGATGTATCGCATCGAACGCCTGGCCGATGCGAGGGAGCTGTCGGTCGACGAGCGGACGCTACTTCGCAAGGAGCGCTCGGCGTCGGTACTCGAGAAGCTGAAACGGTGGTTTGTGCTGACGCATCGAAGCGAACCGCCCAGCTCGGACCCTGCCATGGCCACGGGTTACCCACTCAACCGCTGGACCGCTCTCACTCGCTTCGTCGACGATGGACGCTTAAGCCTTGACAATAATATCTGTGAGCAACAAATGAGGGCCATCGCACTCGGTCGACGCAACTATCTCTTCTGCGGTTCTCACGACGCCGCGCGACGCACCGCCGTTCTCTACAGCCTCATGCGCACCTGCGCACAGCACAACGTCCCGCCTCTCCCGTACCTCACTGACGTGCTCCGCAAGCTCGCCGACGGATGGCCACAAAAACGCATCCACGAGCTTCTACCTGACCGCTGGCAGCCTACTCCCGCCTCCACCCCTTAGCAGTTCCCGTGCCATAAACCCCCTATTCCGGGGCGAATGCGTCATGGGGACACCGGACGCATACTCCGCAACGCGCTTGCCGCCGAGGCCGGTCGGTCTCCGTGGGCGGTTCACGGACTGGCCGTACGCGGCGCCCGCCTCGACGTCTTGCGCGCTCAGCTCGGCAGTGACGACCCCGCGGTCCAGGCCGTCGCCGCCCTCGCACTCGGCGACGTCGAGGATCTCTCCGCCGTGCCTGAGCTCCGACGTCGCTTGCCCGGCGCCGAGGAGCCGTTCTTCTCGGCGGCGATCCAGACGCTGGTGCGTCTGGCTGGAACGAGCGAGGCCCGCGATCTCGCCCCGCTCGTCCGGGGAAGAGGCTTCCGGGCCACCGCAGGGATCCTGACGGGACTGCCCGCGGACGAGGCGCTGGTCGTTCATCGGCTCGTCGACGCTCTGGACGCTCGCGAACGGCTTCGGGCGATCCGCCTGCTCGTTGCCATCGACCACCCCGCCGTTAGAGGCTTGCCGATGTCCTCGGAGGCAATTGGCCGTCTCTATCCGTACCTCGTCCGATCTTCGTTCTCGCGCGTTCGCCGCCGGGTTACCCGCGCGCCGATGGGGGCGCGCGCCGCGGCTCTGGCAGCCCACATGCTCTCAGGAGTGCCGAGTGCGTCGGAGAAGAGAGAGGTTGCCGCGGAAATGTTCGACGTATGGGCCGAGGCCGGCGTCCTCGGCGGGAGCGAGTTCCTGGCTGTGCTGGAAGAGGTCCTGTCCGACGCCGAGCTTTACGCAGAGGGTACGTGGTGGAAAAAAGCGCCGCTCGAGGCCAGCAATGCTCGGCTGCTCGCGATGCTTCCCGGATCGGAGGCGCGTCGCGCGCTCGAATCGATGGGGACCGCGGAGGCGGTCGACGCGCTACGGAGTCGGTCGGACCGGGCACTGGCCGTTCCGGCCTTTCTTCGGCTCGCCCGAAGCGGCGACGAGCGGCTCCGCCTCAGCGCCGAAAAGGGCATTCTCGAGCTCGGCGCTCCCGGAGCAACCGCCATCGTCCGGCGCCGTCTTCCGACTCCCGAGCGACTCCGCCCCCTGCTTCCTTCGCTCTCGAGAGCGCTGCTTCCACCCCGTCTGGTACAGCAGGCTATCGAGGGCGTTGCCTAGCAAGAGGGGCCCCAGCCGGATGCTCTCGTGGCGCTGGTCCTCTTTCATCGCGCCGCTCCGGCGTACTTCCTCTCCTGGCTGAGCCGCTCGGAGGGCGTTTTCGCGGAGCGCGTGCGCGTGGCGATGGCGCTGTCCGGCGACCAGAAACGTCTTCCGCTTCTGGTGGACATGGCGAGCTATGGCGGGCCCGGACTGGTGAGGGAGGCCGCGTTTCGCGCCCTGGCCGAGATGGAGCTTCAGAGCTTCGCCTCACGTCTCCACCGCATGGCCGGGGACCCCGAGCGCCGTGTCCGCCTGGGAACGGCGACGGCACTCGTGCCGAGCGGGAAGCCATGGACGGTGCGCCTGCTCTTCGCCGAGGTCGACTCCCGATCGCCAGCCGAACGCCGTCTTGCCCGAGAGGCTCTTGAAAGGCGGGCCCGGGACAGCTCGATCCGGATCCTCTCGAACATGGTCCGCGATGGAACGGCGAGCGTTCTCGCCGTTGACATCCTGTGGGATCTGGCCGAAGCGGACGGCGCGGCGCTCACCGATCCGATGTTGCAGGCCATGTGGGCACAGCTCGAGAGTGAGGTTTCGAAACAGAATCCTTTTGCGTTGCTCGCGGCATCGCGACTCCCGTCGCCGGAGCCGACCCGGGCGGTCGCGAACTATTTGCAGTGATATGGCATATCGGTTTGACCGCGCTATGATCGGTTGAGAGAATTCAGCGATGTCGACCCCCTACCGCCGTGACATCTCCTACTCCTTCGGCGGCCCGCTGACGCCCGCGGTCAAGGCCATCATCATTGCCAACTTGATCGCCTACGCGATCCAGAGCTTTTTCTCCCCGTTTACCGAATGGTTGGCTCTTCGTCCGCTGGACGTGCTGCCGTGGGGCTTTCAGCTCTGGCGCATCGGGACGTACATGTTTCTGCACGGGGGCATAGGCCACCTGTTCTTCAACATGCTCATGCTCTACTTCTTCGGGAACACGCTGGAGCGTACCTGGGGCACCCGCAATTTCGTGAAGTACTACTCCGTGTGCGGGCTTGGAGCCGCTTTGTTCTGCTTCGTTCCCGGTTTGGGAACATACAGCGCTTACACCTACGGGGCGTCCGGCGCAATCTACGGCGTCATGCTTGCCTACGCGATTCTTTTTCCCCATCAGAAAATCTACATCCTCCTGACGTTTCCCATCGAGATTCGCTACCTCGTTTTCTTTCTCGGGTTCGTCTCCATCGTAAGTCTGGGGGCGAGCGATGGCGTCGCGCATCTCGCCCATCTGGGCGGGCTCGTGACCGGTTACGTGCTGCTGCGCTGGTCGGGCATCACCCGGCGCCGCTCCGTGGGCAGCGGCGGAGACTTCGTCGGTTCCATCAGGGAAGGCTACCGGCGGTGGAGGATGAAGCGGCTCCGGAAGAAGTTCGAGTCCTACTACGAGAAGCGAACCGGCAGCGGCAACGACCAGAATACCATTCATTGAGTTCTGGGTTTTGACAGCAGGCCAGACCCGGTGATAGCGTCGGCGCGGGTCATCAGCCGAGGTATCTGATCGGCCCTCGGCTTCCCTGTTCCTCGTCCACGCTCGAAAAGGAGGAGCCATGAAAGTCTCAGCTTTAATCCTCGCTTCGGTCCTCGCGTTCGGTCTCGTGACCTTCGCCCAGGAAGTGGTTCGTCCCGCAGACATCGGGGCAGATCACGTCGGAAACGAGCTCGCCGTCGAGGGGCGCGTGTACTCGATCAACAAGACCGGAGCGGGTATGCACCTGTATTTCGGCGCCGATACGAGCTCGGCCTTTCAGGGATTGATCCCAGCCAGCTCCATCTACAAGTTCAAAGTGGATATCGAGAAAAGGTACAGCCGCCGCAACGTGCGCATCACGGGGAAAGTGGAAGAGGAGAGAGGAAAGTTCTTCATCAGGGTTGCCGATCCGAAGCAGATAAGAGTCGTTCCGCGCAAGCGCTCGACGAAAGAAAGATAGGAAAATCCACATCTCGTCCGAGCGCATGGCCTTGAATTCCCAACTTTGTTGAGGCTGTGACGCCCCGTGGCTCGTCGGCCTCGCTTCCAGGGCCGATGAAACGCAGAAGGCGACGAACGAATACGATCTCGCGGTCGCTCCCTCCGAGCCTGGGCCCCTTCCGTTTCTCCGCCTCGGGGTGCTCTTGATCACGAGCGCTCATGCGGAGGACCGCGGCAGCGATGGGCTCACGCCCGTTCCGTGCTGGGACTCCGAGCTCTGGGCGTGCCGCAAGGCCGCGCCGGGAGCCGCCTCCCCGCGAACGGCCGAGGTCGATGTCGGCCGCGCACGAGCAACGCTCGCGGCGAGCTGACACCTCGACGCGCCTGTGGTACCATGGATTCACACTTCAAAATCGAATACGTACGACCGTGGGCGCAAATGTCTGACTGCGATCTCTACTTCTTCGATACCGAACGCCTCGCTGCGCGCTGGCCGATCGATACGCCTCCGAGTATCGGGGGAACGAACCATTCCCGCATATCGTCATCGACGATTTTCTCCCGGAGTCAACGATCGAGTCCGTGTTGAGAGAGTTCCCCGGGCCGGAGGAGATCGACTGGACCCGTTTTCGACGGAGGACCGAGCAGAAGCTGAGAGGGCGATTCCGACGTGGAGCCGATGACGCGTCATCTCCTGTCGCAGTACAATGGCGCTGCCGTCTGTCGATTTCTCGAACGGCTCACGGGGATCGAGGGCATCGTGTCCGACCGCTACTTCCTCGGCGGCGGCCTCCATTGAATCGAAAAATGGATTCCTCAAGGTGCATGCGGATTTCAATCGTCATAACAAGCTGAGGTTGGACCGACGCCCAATCTCCTTCTCTACTTGATCCGATGGCGGTGAAGTGGCGACTCGCCGCTCGCTGAGATCGTCCTAGGGGATCCCGCCGGCGACCGCCGCGAAACTCGGTAAAACGGTGCCGCCGTCCGAGGCCCGCGTCCTGAACGAGAGGCTGTTTCTTGACCTTTACATCCCTGACGTTCGTCGGGTTTCTCGCAGCTGTCTTCACGGTCTATTGGCAGCTCCCGTCGAGGAACCTCCAGAACGTTCTCCTACTGTTCGGGAGTTAACGCTTTCTACGCGTGGTGGGACTACCGGTTCTGCAGCTTGATGCTCTTCTCGAGCCTGGTCAACTTCACGAGCTCGCGCGACGGCACCCGTATCGGCTCGTCGTGATCGGCGCCGAGGCTCGCTGTTGGAAAGTCGATGTCGCGCCCTGCGCGCTCGACCTCGAGCGCCGACGGGTAACCGTCGGGTATCTGATAGGGGGCATGGCCGCCCATGAGGTGGACGTAGAGAAAGAACGGACGCGGAAGCTCTCGAATCGCTCGACGGGCTCGATCTGCGAGCGCGCCGTCTTCGATCGGAAGCAACCGATCCGCGATCTCGCGCGCCACGGTGAAAGCTGGCAACCACCCGGATCGGCCATCTATGGTGGCGTCGAAGCGAGAGTTGATGCCGAAGGGACCGACGACATGGGGGTTGGCGGAAATAGCCAGCGTGGCGTAGCCGAGCTCGCCCAGAACTTCCGGTAGGGAGGTTCCGGTGGACGTGGCGCCGAGAGTGCCTGGCTCAACGTCGATACCCGCTACTCGCGACCTTGGAGCTACCAGAAGACGTTGGAAAGGCTCAACCGACCCGCCGCCACGGCTCGGCCATCCCCGCTCGCAGCGGAAGTCCGTTGTAGATAAGCACCGCCAACTGCTCGGCGGGTAGGCCTCCTTGAGCAATCTCTCCGCTCAGCTTACGAACCCAACAGCACCTAAGTCACGCACTGCTGCCGCAAGGACACGGTTGATCGCGAAACGCTATTGGAGACACTTCGCTGGGAATTCCCTACAGGCGTCGAGTCAGAGTCGGTCGTCCTCCGCATAAATCCCGGTCCTAGAGCCCAGTTCCGCGTTGGCACGGTCCGTGCGGCGCTCGCGTTTTGGGAAAGACCCCTCTCTTATGTCTGGTCGGCGTAAGCAAAAGGCCTGTGTGTCTCACTCGGGTGGAGGAATGCTTTCGGATCTCCGGCCGCACCCAGGCCGGAACCTGGCGCGATGGTTGCCGCGGATTTGGCGAGCCGCGCTTTCACCATGGTCGCTCTCGCGATGGTGGCCCGCGCCACAGGGGCCTGGAAGCTTTGGCCAACTCAACGTGGCCCTCGGCGCTCTCGCTTTCATCAGCTTGCTCGGTCCGGGGCTTCAGTACGTTGGGCAGCGAGCTTTTGCATCCTCATCCGAATCGCGGGCCCACTGGATCGGCCACATCGTCCTGTGCTCGCAGTCTTTTTTGGCTCGGGCAGGCCTCGGCTCGGGCGTCGCTCTCGGCCCACAAGGTCTCGGGTCGGTGACGCGGTCCTGACGACGGGAAATGGTATGAAGGACTGTTCTGTCATCATCGTCGATGATTGCGCTTGCCGCCAGTGCACTGGGACGATCCCGGCCCTCTGGGGCGTCGAGATTCAGCTCCGCTTCGAGCCGGGACGCTTACCTCGGGTCGAGGAGGTGGGGGTCAGCCTTCCCCTGCTGGGCTTCGCCCTGGGGGTCTCCCTGGCAACGGCGGTGGGGCTCGGGCTGACCTCGGCCTGGCGTACCACCGGGCGCACACTCGAACACTCCCTCAACGGGAGCCAACGCTCCCAGCTGAGCCACGACGAGTCCTTCGTCTCCGTAACGCTCTGGTCGTCTCCCAGCTGGCCATCACCTTGGTGCTGCTGGTGGGCGCCGGTTTGCTGGGCCGCAGCTAATGGCAGCTCCTTGCGCTCGACCCGGGCTTTCGTACGGAAGCGAGGCTGGTGATCGATCTGGCGCATCCCTACCCGGAGAACGAGGAAGAAAAGCTAGCTCTCTCAGGACTCCGGCAAGAGCTTCTGGAGCAGCTGGGTGCGATTCCCGGCGTCCGCGAGCTGGGCGGCACCGATCGGCTACATCGACAATGATGTCTACCTCTATCCCTCCGATACTCAAGCTCTCGAAACACTCTGCCACTATATCGTCTAATGGAGAGCTCTCCATTACAAGACGTAGCACCCAGCCTTTCAAGCCCTTGGGTGTTTTGGGGCCACACCGTGGGAGAAGCGTCCACGGAAAATCCGCGATTTCGAAATGAGAGGAGCCGTTCGATGCGCTGGCGCAACAGCGATAGCCCGTAACCCGCACCACACGCGATGTCGAGTACACGCCCTCACGAACGACGGTAGGCGCGAGGTGGTAGCGCGCCACGTACAGCGTCCACCAAGGCGAGTTGCTTTCCGCCGCCCGACGTTCGACCGCGCCCGGCTCGAAGCGCACCCGCGTCATTCCACCACCTCGGGTGCCGGCTCGCCTCCGGTGAACGAGATGAACGTAAACGAGATTGTTCAATCATCCGTTGCCGAGCCATGTGGGTTTCTCCCAACAGAGCGTGGGAGCATCCCTACATCGACAAGACGTTGTAGACGCCGAATCGGGGACGCGAGCAAGTACGAGATGCCCGGCGGCCACTCCTTCAGTCCGGAAACCAGATAATGAAGCGCCTTCTTGAAATTGCCGGCCTGCAGGTGGGAGCCCGCGAGAGTGAGGTAGAGGTTGCCGTAGCAACGTCGCTCGAGAGGGTGAACGGCCTCGGCTCCGGGATCCGAGAACATCGATTCGAACGCGCGGAGGAGGTCGCGCTCGAACAGGTCGACGTTGTTGTGCATCGCGCTCTCGTGTTGGCGGTAGAGGACGAGCGGCTCGCGGACGAGCTCGATCGAATAATGGCAAGCGATGCGCCGCCACATGTCCCAGTCGGCAGAGGTGGACAGCGACTCATCGAACAGGCCCACTTTCTCGAGTGCGGATCGGCGGATGATCGCGCTGCTTCCCGTCGCAGGAACGCCGGGACCGCGAACGAGCGCGAGCTCCTCGAGCACGTCACCGCAGCTTCCGTCGAGCATCGTCCCGAGCTCTCGTCCGTCGGTGTCGACGTAGCGTAGACCGGTGTACACCATTCCGACACGGTCATCGTCGAAGAGCTCGACTTGCCGCGCGAGCTTGTCTTCGAGCCACACGTCGTCGGAGTCGAGAAACGCGATCAACGTGCCCGTCGATTTCGCGATCCCGCGATTTCTCGCGGCCGAGACCCCCTGGTTTGTCTGAGAGATGATGCGGACTCGGTCTTCGTACCTGGAGAGGATTTCGGACGACTCATCGGTGGAACCGTCGTCGACGACGATGACGTCAAAGTTCGCGTAGCTCTGCCCGAGCACACTATCGAGCGCTTCGGGAAGAAACGCGCGTAGTTGTAGTTGGCGATGACGACGGAAATGCGCGGCGCGTCCATCACTTGTTCCGTTTGCATAGTGCGACGAGGATGGGTGCCTCGACTTGAGATTCGAGAAACCGGTAGTCGGTAACGCTCGGAAAAAGCGGTTGTCGCCAAAGCCATTGACTTCCGACGTTACCCATCCGGCCGGGCAGTTTCGCCAACGCACGCCAGGCGAGCACGCTCGCGCGCCCACCTCGTGCGGCAAGAGCTCGTTGCTCGTCGTTCAGCGGCGGTACGCGAAATCTCGAGTCCAGTACTTGCCCCATCAGGTGAACGGAGTCGAACTGCTTCTCGAGCTCGCGCGACAACTCTTCCGGCGTGTACTCGTGCACGTGGAACGGGTTTCGAGGCTTTCCGTCGACAGGTTGCGAGTGATTCGCGTTCGGAGTCGAAAGAATCAGGATTCCGGAGTCAGTCAGCACTCGCGCTAGCTCCGCTACGAATCGGTCCCGGTGGTCGAAATGCTCGATGGTCTCGAAGCTGACGACGGCATCGAAACTCTGTTCTACGAACGGAAGCTTCCGCCCGGCTCCGACGAGCACACGTTTCCCGCAGGCGTCTGCGCGGCGGCTGCCGCGCGCGCCGGCGCAACAGCGATAGCCCGTAACCCGTACCGCACGCGATGTCGAGTACACGCCCGCCGCGAACGACGGTGAGGGCGTGGTGGTAGCGCGCGACGTGCACCGTCCGCCACGGCGAGTCGCTTTCCGCCGCCTGACGTTCGACCGCGCCCGGCTCGACCGCACCCGCGTCATCCCACCACCTCGGGTGCCGGCTCGCCTCCGGTGAACGAGAACACTTCCGTCCCCGCGAGCGCGCCTTTGATCGTGTCGCGATTCAAGAACGCGAGGACCGCCGTAGTCGTGAACGCGGCGCCGAGCCCCATCCAACCGCCGGTGTGGTGTGCGAACACTGCACCGATGAGGGCGGGTGTCGTCGCGAGAACGATCGGGCCTACCGGAATCGGCTCCAGCCGGGAGACGAGACGCGCGCACAGGAGAAGGCTCACCGCGAACGACGTTGCTGTCGCCCAGGCGCAACCGATGACGTCGGCATTTAGGTGCTACTGTGAACACAGAACTCTAACAACATCCGAGTCGACGCGGACACCTGTGCCGTAGAGCGTCACCAAGGAGTGCAGCCGTTTACCTATGATCCAAGCTCGGTCTCGGCGACGATTTCGTCATCGGTTGTGTCGCTCAGTTGTTCGAGATGAAGGGCCAATCCCATCTCATCGCGGCGCTTTCCGAGCTCTCGGAGCGCATACCGGACGCGAAGCTCTTGCTCGTGGGCGGCGGCGAACGTGGCGCGCTGGAGGCGCAGGCACAAAAGCTCGGTGTCGGCGAGCGAGTCGTGTTCGCTGGCCATCGAAACGATGTCCCCGCGTGCATGCGCGCCATGGACGTCGTCGTGCACCCGTCGTTGTCCGAGGCGTTCAGCCAAGTCGTGATCGAAGCGATGGCATCGGGAACGCCCCTCGTCTCTACCGACGTCGGGGGCGCGCGAGAGGTCATCGAAGATGGCGAGACCGGTCTTCTCACCCCACCCGCCGACGTCGTCGCGATCGTCGCCGCGGTCCTTCGCGTCCATGACGACGAGATTCTCGGCCGCCGGCTGAGTGAAGCGGCACGCGAGAGCGTCACCGCCGGTTCACCGTCGATCGCATGGTGCGCCGACAACTCGATTGCTACCGCCGATGGCTCGGTGACATGTGACGCCCGGACGACGTGAGGCTCCGCCGTTGCCATAATGTCTTCATAGTCATCGACAACCGATAGATTTCCCCACGGCGGTTAACCGTCGAAGGCGAGGTCTCTCCTCAACTGGTAGTTGGTATTTTATGCCGGAGGTGATGGCATTCTTCGCGGCAGCTTGGGACTTAATGCCGCGACTCAAGTTCCTCGGAGCTGCCTCCACTGGTGCCGCCGCCGTCGGGGCCTGGGGTCTGGTGGTGTGTGAACGGGTTCTTTGGCGCTTCCCTCCACCCGGAGCAACTTCGTACGCCTGCTGCCAGGCTGTCTCGGAATCTGCCTCCAGAGCGGTGTCCGAAGCGTTCGGCCCCCAGGGGGAATGATCGTGTTAACATTGGAGCAATCAATGCTTTCGTTTTCGCTACCGACGAGACGTATCTCGAGCCGACAACATCTTGATTATTCGATTGAATGGCAGCCGGTCGTCGCCCGATTTTTTTCTAACAAAGCGAAGCCCACAAGACGCTTTGACTCGAAGTTGCCTTTCGGTCGGATCTTGTAGATGCGCTCAGTCGATATTGCCCACCACCTTGCCCTCTGGCGTGGTCATGACACTCGCGCAGAGGACAGCAAAGGGCACGAAATCGGACTGGCGTGCGACGCGACCCGCATCGCTGAAAAGCAGCTGGGGGGAAGCTCTTCGTCAGGACAGTAGCAAATGACGGAGTCGCCGACCGAAATTCACCGCCTTAGCGGTGGGCACTTGCTCTGTCTCCAAGAATGAACGTTCTATATGTCTCTTATGACGGTACACTCGACCCATTAGGTGCGTCCCAGATCGTTCCCTACTTGGAGCGACTCGGGCGGAGGGGGGTTGCGCTCACTCTTGTCAGCTACGAGAAGCCGGAGCGGTGGGCCGACAAGAAAGTGCGTCATAGTCTCCAGCAGAGACTGGAGCTTCTCGGCATTACGTGGCGACCCCTCACGTATCATCGCCGTCCACGTGTCCCGGCGACCCTGTGGGATCTCTTGAGAGGCGCCGCGGCAATCCGTCGCGAAATGAAGCTTCTTGCACCGCAAGTCGTCCACTGCCGCGGCGACATCGCGACGGCGATGGCTCGTCTTGCGTGTCCCGTCAGTGGCCCCAAGCTCCTTTATGATATTCGTGGCTTCTGGTCCGACGAGCGCGCTGAGACTGGCTCATGGAGAGCGGGAAGTCTACTTGACCGCAGCGTTCGGAAGATCGAAGCAGGTAGTCTTGCGCGAGCCGATGGAATTGTGGTTCTCACACACTCCGCGCTGGCGCATTTGAGCCAGCGGCGGTCACCACTTCCTCCATTTCGTGTGATCCCCACCTGCGTCGACCTGGATAGATTTCGTCGCCCACAAGACGTTCCGCCCCCGGATCGGGGTCCGGTCTATTGCGGGTCTTTCGGACCTCGCTATTTGCCGGCTCAAACGGTGGCTTTTGCACGCGTTCTGAAAGAAGAGCTCGGGCAACCGGCACTTTTCCTCACACCGCACCGCACGGAAGCGCAACGGGCGGGCGTCACTCCCGACTGGGCGGATTTGCTGAGTCTGAAGCACAGCGACGTTCCGGGAGCGCTTGCACGGGGCAGGGCACTGCTCTTTTTCTATCAACCAGGCATTCACACCCTCGCGACCTGTCCGACGCGCGTGGGAGAGGCGCTTGCAATGGGTTTACCAGTTGCGTTCAACGCTGGGATTGGCGATCTCGATAACATCATCGAACGGGAGGGCGTCGGGGTCGTAGTCCGGGAGTTTACGGCGACTGGGTACCGCGAAGCCACGGCACGACTGCGGGCGCTTTTGCAGGACCGAACAATTTCCGACCGGTGCCGGCGGCTCGCCGAGTCCCACTTCGACGTGGAGTCGGGGGCGGATCGCTACCTTGACCTCTACAGGACCCTGTGCACGTCGAGTTGAACTATGATGACAGGAAGCACTATCGGGCGATTCGCTGGATGGCTCCGTCGCTGGAACTACGACGTGAGGGTGCGTTCCCATCCTGTCGTGCGCGAGATCCGCAAGGCCGATCCAACAGGACGCTGGTCAGCTCTGGAGCTACCCTTCGAAGATCAGAGCTGGGACGTCGTCACCTGCATTGACGTCATCGAGCACCTGCCTTACCTGGTAACCACGGGTGAAGCGCCGCGCCAAGAAGCGGTGGAAGCGTTGCACAAGAAGAGACTCGTTGTTCGTGCGTTGGATAGACTTGATCCGCAACCCGCCAGACTTACTGAGTACCTCCTCTGTACTCCCAACCTCTGGGTGAGGTTGCCGCAAATGCTCGCCGAGCCAGGGGGGCAGAGCCAAGCCCGAAGCGAGGTAGGCCGCCGCCATATCCTCGTCGGCTTTGCGAGCACCGTCTCCGAACGGGAACGCGACGATCGTCATCCTGTGACTGACTCTGAGTATTTCAGAAAGCGCCTGAGCTCGCTGCGGTGCACGAAGTTATTTTTGCGCGGGGCCTAAGGACCGGCCTGCCGAATCAGAAGCTCTATCTCTCCGAACGCTCTTCGACCGCGCCGGTCATCGGTGGCCGTCAGCTCCACGCGGTAGAGACCCGGTCCGTATCGACTCATCGGAATCTTCAGCAGGACCGGAAATCCTGCAGGATCCGATCCGCCGAGCTCGATGGTACGGGGGTGCTCTCCTTCATAGAGCTTCTCTTCTCTCCGGTAAATCCGATAGCGGAGCCGGGCCGCTTCCGTGCGCTCGTCGCCGGCCCCCGGAATCAGGCGGAAGAAGAGAAAGGCGTCCTCACCCTGCGTCAGGCTAGTCGTGGGACGAAGCGGTAAAGCTTCTGGATTGGAAGGGGGTTCGTCTTCCGGCGACAGGGCGAGGGCGACGCTCGAGAAGCCGAACCGTTGTCCGAAGCCCGTCGGCAAGTCGATTTGGATGGAGCTCTGCTGCAGGACCCGATCTCCGGACCGAACCCGTACCTCCAGGAGGTAGCTGCCGGGAAGCAGAGCGAACTGCTCGATCCGGTGGCTGTGATCGCGATCCACCGTCGACTCTTCCTCTGCCACGAGCTCCCCATCCTTGAGGACCGCCGTTCGAAGCGTCAGGGGACCCTCTGAAAGCAGGTCTCGTGGCACGTCGATAGCGACAGGAACGTTGAGGGTCTCTTCGCCGGTCGGAAACAGGTAGGCCGTGATCTCGAGGCCCGGACCGACGTCGACGGCGACGCTTTCGGGCTCCCGGCCTCCTGCCGCCGGTCTCTCGACGGAATGCGGCTGGCCGGCAGACCCGGAAGGCTCCGCACGTACTTCGACTGCCCGCGATCCGGGGCCCTCTCGAGCGAAGTAACCGTTCCTCGCGATCACCTCCACGTCCGGCCTCGCCACGCGGACGTCGATGCTCCGATACGCGCCATCGAGCGCCTCGTCGCTCGGCCGATAGGTGAGCAGATAGAAACGCTGATTCTCCTTTCCAATCCGACGAACGGCGCGCTCGTACCTCTGGCGGTTCCTGAAGTGACGTCCTCCCGTCTGGTCGGACAGAGGGAACAAGCCACCGTTGCTGGCGCGTGCGCCCTGGGCGATGTCGATGGCATACACGCTCGTGTTCGACTGGTTGAGAGCCTCCACCGCCTGGCGGAGCTCGGAGGTCATCTGTCCCGTTCCGGGCCCGCCAACGGCGTAGATCTCCATTGACATGAGGAGGACAACTTTGCGTCCCCGAACGGCCTGGAGCTCTTCCCCCAGCTCCTTGAGCGCGTCGTAGAGCGTTCGACTCGACTGCTCGACGTTGAAGTTGCGGAGCTCCATCGGCACGATGCCACGGATGGCCCGCAGAGTGTTCTCCTTGGATGGCTGGAACTCCTGGATTCGTGTCGCGTTGTTGCCGATGTCGATGATCATCGCTTCGTCGCCATCCGCCATGGACTCGACGACGAAAGTCTCGAGCGCATTCTTCGCGCGGTTGAGCGTGCCAAAGCTCGCGTTCGGTCGATTGAGGACGAAGATGAAGCGGCGGGGGAACACGTTGACCTCGTCGCTCGCGGCAGAGGGATCGTCGAGTGAGCCGACGTAGGACGTCCAGTCCACTCGATCGACATGAGTTACCTGTTGCTCCACGCCGTCTTCGTAGACCTCGAAATCTCCCGGGCCGAGATCGGCGACCGGCGTTCCATCCTCGTCGAGAACGAGCACGTCTACGAGTACCGTGCGTACGTCGGCGCGAAATCGAGGGATGTCCTCGTCCTGGGATTGCGCCCGAGGGACGCCGAGGGTGATGGAGAGGAGTGCAAGCAGAGCGAAGGATGAGCGCGAGAACTTCACCGCTGCATTATAGAGCAGCACCGACGATTGTCAGATTCGGCGGACGATCTCAGCCAGCTTCGGGAGCACACCCGGCTCGCTGACCGCGCAGATGAGCGTCGTGACTCCAGCGTCCTTCCAGGCTTGCAGGCGATCCGCGATGCGCTCGGCGCTTCCACAAAGCGCCACCTCATCGACCAGCTCGTCGGGAACGAGGGCCACCGCCTCACCCTTGCGCCCGGCGAGGTAGTGCTCCTGAATCGAAGCGGCCCGGTCTTCATAGCCGTAGCGACAGGCGAGATCGTTGTAGAAGTTTCTGGACTTCGCCCCCATGCCACCGATGTAGAGTGCGAGCTCGGGTTTCACGACGTCCCGGCAAGCCTGAAGATCGTCTCCCATGGATACGGTGACACTGGGTGCGACGTCCAGCTCGACCGCCTTTCGAGCCGGTCGACGCCGCGAGAAGCCCTCGGCCAGCGATTCCTCGAAGACTTCTCTGTGAAAGGGTGAGTAGAAGATCGGAAGCCAGCCGTCCGCTATCTCGGCAGTGAGTGCGACGTTTCGCGGCCCGATCGCCGCAAGGTATATCGGGATCTCCCTCCGCTCGGGCGTCATCATGAGCTTGAGGGGTTTGCCGAGACCCGTCCCGCCGGAGAGAGGGATCCGATACGTCTCGCCGTCGTGCTCGAGCGGCGCCTCGCGTGCGAGCACTTTGCGAATGATGTTCACGGCCTCTCTCGTGCGTTGGAGAGGTTTGCCATAGGGAACACCATGCCAGCCCTCGACGACCTGGGGTCCGGAGACTCCGAGTCCTAGGACGAATCGCCCGCCACTGAGACGGTCGAGGGTGGCCGCGGTCATGGCCGCAAGGGCTGGCGAGCGGGACGGAATTTGCAGGATGGCGGAGCCGAGGCCGAGACGCTCCGTTCTCGCCCCGATCCACGCGAGAAGGCTCACCGCGTCGGAGCCCCACGCCTCGGCGACCCAGGCGGAATCGAACCCGAGTCGCTCGGCCTCCACCGCCAGCGGCACCGGGTTCGGGCTCTGAGAGGTCAGGAATCCGACGCTGAGTCCGAGCTTCATTTCTTCTTGCGCCATTTCTTGGCGGCGGCGATGCGCTCGCCGAGGGGAGGCTTCCTTTTCTCGGGGCGACGCGGTTTCGCCGCCACGACGCCGAGCCGCGGACAGTGAGGCTCGAGGGTGCAGGCGTCGCAATCGGGAGCCCTGGCCGAGCAAACGTCGCGGCCGTGATGGATCATGCGGTGTCCAAAGGCCACCCATTGCTCCCGGGGTACGAGGCTCATCAATTGCCTCTCCACCTGCTCGGGGCTCCTGGCCTGGGCGAGGCCCATACGGTGGGACAATCGAAATACGTGGGTGTCCACGACGATGCCGTCGGCGATGCCGAAGGCCGTGCCCAGAACGACGTTGGCCGTCTTGCGTGCAACGCCAGGAAGGCTCAAGAGCTCGTCCATGGACTGCGGCACCTCACCGGAAAACTCCTCCGCGATCCTCGTTGCCGCTCCCTGAATCGATTTCGCTTTGTTTCGATAAAAGCCGGTGCTCCGGATGAGCTCTTCGAGCTCGCTTCGATCGGCCCGCGCAAGTTCGCTGGCTCCCGGGTGGCGGGCGAAGAGCCCCGGGGTCACTTTGTTGACCCGCTCGTCGGTGCACTGCGCGGAGAGGATGGTGGCTACTAGCAGCTCGAAAGGATTCCGGTGGTGAAGAGCGCAGTCGGCGTCGGCGTATCCGCGACGAAGCCCCTCGATCAGCGCGAGCGCTCGCCCCTCGAGCGCTCGCCTCGATTCGCCCGTCGGCGTGTTGTCGTCAGAGTAAGCAGTTTGCTCAGGCATGATTTCTCCACGGCTGATCGCGCGCTTTGCGCCTTTGCGTTGAGTTTCCGGCGCAGCGGTCAGAGATCGACCAGGGCATCGTCGCCGTCCATCGTCACCGGGAAGGTCGCTATCTTCGCTCCTGGGTCGAAGACCGATTCCCCGTTCGTAACGTCGAACTGCCACGCATGCCAGGGACAGGAGATGACCGAAGCCTGGAGGAGCCCTTCGCCCAGAGGTCCACCTTGATGCGCACAGGTGTTGTCCGTTGCGTAGAAGGTTCCGTCGACGTTGTAAATGGCAAGCTTCCTGCCGTTGACCTCGGCGACTTTGCACTCGCCGGGTGCGAGCTCACTTTTCGTTGCGACTTTTGTCCGTTGTGTCATGTAGTCACCGGGTGGCGACCGCCGCGTAGTCCTGCTCGCCGTAGAGGAAGGCGTTCAGCTTCTCGAAGTTGCGGTTGAGCGTGTCAGCGTTCGAATCCTCTGCGGTGACGCCGAGGAGCCGCCCGCGCTCGCTCACCGGATTCGCATAGACGATCGTCACGTCCCGAAAACCGGACGCCCGAAGCAGGAACTCGAGCGTTTCGGGGTGGAGCGGCTTCTCATGCGTCAAGTCGCGCAGGAAGGACTCGATGAAGGCCGACACGCTCCGCGGGTTGACCGTTTCCAGAACGAGTCGGCCGTCGGGTCTCAGAACGCGATGACATTCGGCGAGAAGCTCCCGGATGCGCGGTGGCGGCAGGTGCTCGATGACCTGAGCGGCGAACAAACCCCCGGTCGAGCCGGAGTCGAGCTCCCTCACGTAGATCATCAGGTCGGCCTCCTCGACGCTGAGCCCGCGCGTGCGCGACGCCTGTACCATCTCGTGGTTGTCGTCGACGCCCCTTGCCTCGATGCCCGCCTGGTCTAGAAGGGCTAGAAACTCTCCTCGTCCGCAGCCGAGATCGACGACGGGCTCTCTCTTCTCGAAATAAGGCAGATAGGAGACTAGCCGCTCCGTGAGCTCCTCCGAGCTCCCCCGGAACCTCTGCTCGAAGGCAACGTAGTGGGCGGGCTCGAAGGCGGAAGGTGCGACGGGCTCGCATGGCGCCCGGGACGGTTCGGATGGAAGCTCCGTCAGTGCCGCGATTCTGCCTTTCAGGGCGGCCAGCTCTTCGCGGGCGATGGCGGCGTTCGTCAAAGTGCCTTCCATTCGCTCGCGGGCCCGTTGAACTCCCAGCGACAGGCCGGTGAGTCGCTTGTCCATCGCTTCCAGAAGGAGATCGGTGCGAGTGTTCGAAAGCGTTGCGTAGAGCCGGTCCTTGGCGTCCACCAGGCGATCGATCCGTTGTGCAAAACCCACCAGGGCCGAAGCGAACTCCGAGGCCCGCGCCGCCCGCTGGTTGTCGGCATCGGCGAGACGGTTCACGAGCTGCACGAGCTCCGAGTTGAAGAGACGCTGGTGCTCGAGTGACCGTCGTAGTGCGACGAGCTCCGGTTCGACGAACGGACGAACGAAGCGGCGAACCCAGGCTCTCATGCCGGAGCCACGCGCTGGCTCGGAAGGTGGCCCCAGCGCCTCGGCGGTGTTCAGCCCGGCGAGAAGCTCCTTCAGCTGAGGGTCGCGAACAAGGGGAGGGGGGTTGTCGGCGAGCTCGTCCAGCCTGCCCAGAAAATCCGCGTAGACCTCTTCTTCTTCGGCGAGCTTCGCCTTGAGCTCCGAGAGCGTCGGGTCTTCCATGACAGAACGGTCGCGGTCATCCGATCGAGGCGACAGGGGCAACGGAGGAAAACTATTCCTTGTCCTTCTTGTTCGTGGCGAGATAGTTCAGGATGACCTGATCGAGGCTCTGGTCGTTCATCGTCGTGTCGTCATCGAGGAGTCCTTTCTTGGTCTTGTCGAACCGGCCTTTCCGGATCTCCTCGATGATACGGCGGTGCTGCGCTTCCATGAACTTGATGATCGCCTTCTCGTCGTAGCCGTTCTTCAGGAACTGCGCGTACGCGGTGCGACGGGTGCCGAGAATCTCACCCCCCTTGTAGATGAGCGACTCCACCATGGGGTTGTCGACGCCTTTGTCCTCGGTCTGGACGTGAAACACCTCGCCGTTGTAATCCACGTCCGTGTTGAATCCCGTGATCATGGTGTGCAGGCGCCGGGAAACCTCGCCCGGTGCGGCTGGGAGCCGGTCACCCTCCGTCCGAGTGGCCCATTCCTCCTAGGAGCAAGTCACAATTAGACTTACCCACTATGGTTCTATTTTCCAACGGTATCCCCCAACTGTCAAGTGGGACCCCCTACCGCGGGTTTTTTCACTCGGGGGGCGGTGGCGGAGCCGAGCCGCTGCATTGACAGTCCGTCCGGGCGCTCAATATAGTGAACGGTCCTCGTCCCGGAGCTTCATGACGCATCTCTTTTCACCGAGCCTGTTCCTGCTCGTTCCTTTGGCCGCCGGCATTGGTGGCATCGCTGTTGCCCGGCGGTATCCAAAGGCCCTATCGCTGTTGGGGATCGCCTCATCGATCACCCTGGCGGCGCTCTTCGTCTGGACCCTGGTGTCGTACGGACGTCTGCGGGAATCCCGGGAGCTGGTGACGGCTTTGCCGTGGATACCGATCCTGGGCTCGTCGATCTCCTTCGTCATCGACGGGCTCGCGCTGCTCCTCATCGGTCTCGTCGTCTGGCTCGTGCTCGCAGCGCAACTGGTCTCTGGTGCGACGAGCCCACGGGTCGTCATCCTCTCGCAACTGCTTCAGGTCGGGCTCTTCGGTCTGCTGATGTCGCGCGACGTGTTGCTTTTCGTTTCCAGCTGGGCCGTCGTGTCCCTGGTAATGGGCCTGCTGACAGGAACAACCATCGCCATCGTGCGAAGGCGGTTGATCTTCACCGGCATCTTCGCCGCCGCCACGACGATGACGGTCGTCGTCGTCTGCTACCGCCTCGTTCGGGAGCAGACCGGCTTTTCGAGCACGGACGTCATGCGATTTTCCGACCTGGTACTCTTCCCCCAGACGGAGCAGACCCTCTTTGCCCTGCTCTGGGTGGGCGTGGTCGCAAGCCTTGCGCTGTTTCCTTTTCACGAGTGGCTGGTCGCGTCCGAGAGCGAGCTCTCACCGGCGCGTCGCGTCCTCGTTTTCGTGGCGCTGGGAACGATGGGTGGTGGAGCGCTCGCGCGCTTCGCCGTGAATTTGTTTTCGGAAGGAGCGCGCGATCTGGCGACCGCCGTCGTGGTCGTTGCACTGGCAAGCCTCCTGTACGCGGCAGCACGGGTCGCCCGGGCCGGAATGCTGTCGACACTGCTCATTGGATTTCAGGGAGTCGTTCTCGCGTTTCTCTTCACCTTCGACCATGAAAGGGCGATCCAGGCGTTCCTGGCGTTGATGAGCATCACCGTTGGCATCTGTGGGGTCGCACTCTGGATCGGTTTCACCAGAGGCGAAGGCGAGGGGCGCCGAGAGGCCGGGTACCTGCTGTTCGTGCTCTGCTTCGGCCTCGTCGGGCTCCCCGCCGTGGGCATGATCGATGACCTGCTCGTTCCCTTGTGGAGAGATTCGGCCCTTCTGGCGATCGTTTTCGCCGCGGGCATTTTTGTGTTGCTGTTCAGGCTCGTGATGCTCTGGCGACAGCTGGGTCGGGATTCCGGGCAGCGAGCGTGGAGTGCTCGGGCTCGGTGGGTTCTTGTGCTCTCGTCGTTGCTCGGTCTCGGGCTGACCCTCGCGTCGTCCGCGCTCGAGGGTTTCCTCGCAGAGTCCACAGAGGTCTTCGCGATCGGAGCCAGCGACGACGACCCTGAATAGCGAAGACCGGAAACGACTGGGGACCGAGTTGGAGTACGCTGCTGCGACGCCGGCCGCCATCCTCGGCGTCGCCGCTCTGGCGCTTCGTGTGACCCGACCGGGCGGCCGTGGGGGTTTCTGGATCTCGATCCTTTCAGTTGCCATCGCTCTCGTCGCCTGCCTGCGCCTCTGGTCAGTCGATCGGCTCGGCCACACCGGCACGTTCGACGGCGACCCGTACAGCATGTTCCTCAGTCTCCTGGTCGTCGTCCTGCTCGGCTTCGTCGTGGTTCTACTGACTCCCGAGGTGACCGAGAAACTGGACCTGTCCTCTCTTCGGCCGTATCTCTTGTTCTCGACCGGCGTCGTGCTGTTCATGATCTCGACCCGCGATCTGCTGTGGGGTCTCGTGGGGCTCGAGCTCCTTTCCGTCGTGACGTTTGCCCGTGACCCCAGGGGTGCCAGGCGCAGGCATCGCGTTCTTGTGTCGGCGCTGGGCTCGGCCATGCTCTTTGTCGGCCTGGGATCGCTTGCGCTCGCGGGCGGCTCATCGGATCTGGCACGAATCGCCGCCGCGGCAGTGTCACCCTCGCTACCCGTCACATGCGGCGTCGTACTGTCAGTGACAGGCGTGGCGGTCAAGTGGAGCGAGTTGAGCTCTCGACTGTGGGAGATCGAGCCGTCGGCTCCGTGGACAGGGGGCCTGGTTGCCATCGCTCTCCTGGTGGGCATCGCGTCGCTGTTTCAGAGAATCGTCGGCTGGCTGGACCCGACGGCCTCTTCGATGCTGTGGACGGTTCTGCTGCTCGGGCTGGGTCTGGTTTCCGTGGGCCACAGCCTCGCGGGACTTGCTCAGACGAGCCTGGTGCGGATCCTCGCCGGGCTCGCTGCCACGCAGGCGGGTCTCTTTGCGGTTGGCCTTCTCGGAGGCGTCCCCGCTCGCTCGGCGCTCGTGGTTCATCTCGCCGCGACGAGTCTGATTCTGATGACACTCGTCGCAGTGTCGCGACTGGGCGGCACGGAGGAGCTCTCGACCGAAGCGCTCCGAGGGCTCGTCGAACGTCGCCCCGTCGAGGCCCTGTTGATCACCACCTCGTTGCTGGGGGTCGCCGGTTTCCCGCTGACGCTCGGCTTCACCGGAAAGCTTCTCGTCATGGAGCCACTCGCGCGGCCCGAAGCGCCCTGGCCCTTCCTCGTCGCCACCACCCTCATCGTTCTCGGCGCCTTTCCTAGTTTGAGGGTCGTGCTCCACGTGCTATCTCAAGGCGATGTGCCAGCTGCACCAGCACCCGGCGCGCAGAGGGACCGCTGGGCGGGAGCGGTTCTTCTCGTCGCGCTCGGGGTCACGCTCTGGGCGGGTTTCGCGCCCGAGACTCTGGTGTCGATGGCTCGTCGCGCGGCACTGGGATTGTTCTAGCAGCATTCAGCATCCAGCATCCAGGAACATCAATTCCTTGCCCGAGCCCGAGCCTGAGTTCTAGGGCATCGTCCGCGCCGATCCCCGGGTCGGAAGAACGGGCACGGGCTGGGGCACAGGCACGGGCTCGGGGTCAGCTCGTTTTCACGCTGTTGCGTGCTGAGATGCTATTTCGCCGCGAGTTGCTTCAACACCCGCACGAGCGTGTCCTGCTGCCGGGGGAGAATGGTACGCAGGTCGAGGACCACTCGGTCGTCGACGATTCGCGCGATGACGGAGGGCTCGGATTGGCGCAGGCCGGCGAGGGTACGCTCCGCCGAGCTCCCTTCGATCTCCACGACGACGAGCGCCGTCGGAAGCTCCGCTTCCGGAGCGGCACCTCCGCCCACCCGCGAGGTTCCGCTAGCGACTCTGAGAGAGAGGGCACCGACGTGAGAGAGCGCCTCGACGACTTCCTCAGCTCGGCAGCGCAGATGCTCCTGTGTGGCCGCGATCATGCTGAGAACGGGAATCTCCTCGAAGGCTCGGTCCCGCGAGAAAGAGGACAAGGTGACCTCGAGCGCTGCGTAGGTCATCTTGTCGACGCGAAGCGCTCGCGTCATCGGGTTCTTCCGGCAGGCGTCGATCCGCACGCCGGCGCCGACGAGAACGCCCGCTTGCGGCCCACCGAGCAGTTTGTCTCCGGAGAAGATGCAGAGGTCCACACCGCTCGAGAGGCTCTGGGCCACAGTCGGCTCGTCGCGCAGACCGAAATCGTCGAGCGCGAGGAGATTGCCGCTGCCGAAATCTTCGATGACCGGGAGGCCTTTCTCTTTACCCAACTGGACGATCTCCTGCGTGGTCGCACGCTCGGTGAACCCGATGATGCGGAAGTTCGAGGGGTGTACCCGAAGGAGTGCTCCGGTACGAGGTCCGATGGCCTCCCGGTAGTCATCGAGCCGGGTCTTGTTCGTCGTTCCGACTTCCCGAAGGACAGCGCCGCTCCGTTCCAGGATTTCGGGAACGCGAAACGAGCCGCCGATCTCGACGAGCTCGCCTCGCGAGATGATCACTTCTTTGCCGATTGCGAATGTGTTGAGGCTCAACATCACCGCCGCTGCGGCGTTGTTCACCACCAGCGCCCGGTGCTGGGGAAAGAGCTCTTCAAGAATAGAAGCGTGACGGTGTCGGCTGCCTCTTTTTCCCGTCTCCAGGTCGAGCTCCAGATTGCTGTAGCCAGACGCCGCTCGGGCAACCGCCTCGACCGCTGCCGGCGACAGCGGTGCACGGCCGAGATTCGTGTGCACGACGACGCCGGTGGCGTTCAGGACAGAGCGCAGTGATCGCATATGTGAGCTCTCGAGCCGACCCACGACGTTCGCTTCGATGCTTCCCCCGGCATCTTCGGGCAGGCCCTCGACGTCGCCTCCGCGAAGCTGCTCGCGTGTCTGCTCGAGAACCTCGCGAAGCGTCGCCACGAGCCGCGGTCGGCCGAACTCCTTCTCGAGAGCTCGCAATCGCGGCCGCTGCAGGAGAATCTCGACGCTCGGAAGTCTCCGGAGCTCTGTCGAAAGGCGTCTGCTCATTGGAATCGGGTCTTGACGAAATCCGGTGCGCTCGTTAGGGAGAGGTGATTTATTGTCTCTATCGTTCCGGGATCGCCGCCGCGTTGACAAGGTTCGACCGATAGAGCTAGCATTTTAGCATAGCGTCGAATATGGCAGCTCGACAAGCCAAGAACTTCATCGAACGGCTTCCCGAGATCATCGACAGGGAAGAGGAGGACATTTCTAATCTCGATCCCGAGATGGTCGAGATTCTCTACCCCAGCCGTGCGCCGAAGGAGTTCACCATCACTATCGGGTTCGGCCCGCCGGCCGGCGGTGAGATGGACACCAACGTGGAAAACTATGACCGCGCCGTTGGCCTGGCCGAAAAGGCACCGCGTTATCGATGCGCGGGACGCGGCCGTGAAACGCGGCACTACGCCACCTACGGTGTCGAGCAGGTACACGCCCTTCACGAGCTGTTCGAGCTTGTCGGTGAGGCTCCGGGTTCGGAAGTGCTGGTGAAAGGCAAGAAAGTTCCGTACGCCCGGGAGCTTTGGCTCCCGCTTTTCTGGCTGTTCATCAAGGGAGAACCGTCCTGACGAAACCCCCCGTCTCCCCGACGATGTCGACCCAATACTGCCAATTCTGAAAGAGGAACAACGTGGGTTTTCACGAAGACATGGCGAGGCTTCAGAGGTTCATGAAAACTCTGGAGCGGGAGTACGAACAGTGGTTTTCAGGCGCTCTGACGACCCCTCCCTGGAAAACCAAGAAGATCGTCGACGACATCGTCCAGCACTACAACCGCAACATGCCGCAGAACCTCACGGAGCAATCCATCTTCACCATGCACCAGGCAAAATACAACACGTACACCGAGATGTGGAACCGGCGGATGCGGCTCCAGGAGGAAGGGAAGCTCGTCACCGGGAGGGAGGAGCGTCCCCGGGTCCAGCCCCGGCCCTCCAGACCCGAGGAGAGCGCGAGCGGCGACGATTCGCTGAGGAAGGTCTTCGATACTTTCGTTGCAGCCAAGCAGAAGGCGGGGGAGGGCACCGCGAAACTCAATTACGAGAGCTTCCGCAAGACCCTCGAGAAGCAGGCCCATCAGCTTCGCGAGAAACGCGGCTACAAGGACGTTAACTTCGGAGTTTCGGTCAAAGACGGCAAGGTATCGGTCGTGGCAAGGCCGAAGAAGTGAGGCGCACTCTTCGATTCGCCCCGTACGGCCGTACGGGGCTCGCTGTGCTCGGCTCGCTTCTCCTTTCCGGATCGCCGGCGGAGGCCTGGCCGGCCGATGCTTACCGCAACATGGTTTACGACGCCCTTCGCCTGCTTCCCCCATCTCTTGGCCGGGTTCTGTGGCGGCGCGACGAGCACCTGCTCCGAGGCGTCTACAGCCTGGATGGGTCGACCGCTTCGCGACTGGCGAGGGACGGCCATCGTGGCAGGCTCTCCGCGGATAGCATCCGCGATGTGGAGGTGCGCATCGATCGCGCCGCGTCGATGGTCAACGAGCGTCGGCCCTTCAGCGATCTCGCCGTCGAGTTCGGCCGGCTCTTGCGCGTGGCCGCGGACCTCTCCGACCCGACGATCCTCGGCGCGGGAGAGCCGGAACTCGTTCGCGTCGCCGGCGAGTATCGGCGTTTCGTCGATCTCCACCTCATGGAAATCCCCCTCGTCCACGATCGGAAACTGCCCTCGCCCCTCCACGGGGCTTCGGTTCAGGCCTTGCTGGAGAAGCTGACGCGGTCGACACGCTCGTCGGTGCCTCCGCTCTCGAAGGCGTTCTGGAGAAACGGTAGCCTCGTCCCCGCCACGGAGTTCGACTTCCGCTCGGTACCCTATGCCGAGACGTCACTCGCCTATTCACGTGGCGTCACCGCCGCCTCGTACCTGTGGCTGCTCGCCTGGAAGAAGGCGAACGGTGATTTCACGGGCCACAGGTTTTCGAAGAAAGACTAATGCACGAAAAACCACGGCGCGCCGTACTGAGCGTTGCCAACAAGGACGGAATCGTCGGGTTTGCGCGGGGCCTCGCCGATCGAGGTTTCGAGATTGTCTCGAGCGGGGGTACGGCCAGGGCTCTGGCCGAAGCGGACGTTGCCGTTCGTACCGTTTCCGAGATCACCGGATTCCCGGAGATCCTCTCCGGGCGTGTCAAGACCTTGAACCCCAGGATCCACGGAGGGATCCTGGCTCGTCGCTCGATGGATTCCGATCTCGCGGAGCTCGAGGAGCACGATATCCGTCCGGTGGACGTGGTGGCGGTCAACTTCTACCCCTTCGAGGCGAAAGTTGCGTCGGGTGCGAGCATCGACGAGATCGTCGAGAACATCGATATCGGAGGGCCTTCGATGCTTCGCGCCGCGGCGAAGAACTTTCGAGACGTCCTTCCGGTCGTCGATCCGCGCGACTACCAGCTTCTGCTTTCGAAGCTCGACGAAGGCATCGATCTGGCGACCCGTGTCTTTCTTGCGGTGAAGGCCTTTCGGGCCAGCGCGCGCTACGAGTCCGCCATCGCCTCTTTCGTCAGTCGCCTTGCTGCCGACGGCGACAGGCTTCGCGAGGACGAGGTGGAGGCTGAGTTTCCAGGCGCACTCGCGCTGTCGTTCGAGAAAGTCCAGGACCTTCGCTATGGCGAAAACCCGCATCAGGCGGCCGCCTTCTACCGGGAGTCGAAAGGCAGCCCGGCGGGCGTCGCGGGGGCGCGCAAGCTTCACGGCAAGGAGCTCTCCTACAACAATATTCTCGACCTGGATGCGGCCTGGAGACTGGTTCGGGAGCTCGATTCCGACCGGGCTGCGGCCGCGGTCATCAAGCACACCAACCCCTGCGGCGCTGCCTGCGCCAATACACTCTCGGAAGCCTACGTCGACGCACGGTCGACCGATCCGGTATCTGCTTTCGGAGGTATCGTCGCGTTGAATCGCCCGGTCGACGAAGCCACTGCGAACGAGCTCGCGTCGACGTTTCTGGAAGCGGTCATCGCTCCCGGTTTCGAGCCGGAAGCACTGGAGTTGCTGACGAAGAAGAAGAACCTCCGTCTTCTCACGGTCGTCGATCCCGACCAGCCACTCGACGAAGGATTCAACTTCTACCGTGTCGTCGGCGGACTCCTCGCGCAGAGCTGGGACGCCAGGAAGGAGGACACGTTCGAGGTCGCGACCGATCGGAAGCCTTCCGAAGAGGAGATGCGGGGCCTGCGCTTTTCGTGGAAGGTGGCCAAGCACGTGAAGTCGAACGCGATCGTCGTCGCGAGGGAAGAGGCTCTTCTGGGGGTGGGTGCCGGGCAGATGAGTCGCGTGGATTCCTGTCGCCTTGCCATCAGCAAGGCGGAAAGCTCTCTCGAAGGCGCAGCGGCCGCCTCCGATGCCTTCTTCCCGTTTCGTGATGGCGTCGACGTGCTCGCCGAAGCGGGCGTTACGGCGATCGTTCAACCGGGCGGCTCGATTCGAGACGAGGAGGTCGTGCAGGCGGCGAACGAGCGTGGGCTTGCGATGTTAATGACCGGCACGAGGCACTTCCGACACTAGCGGCCAGCTGCGGGTCCCTTGCCCCAGCCCGAGCCCGAGCCTGTTCCGTTCCCGTCACCGTTTCTGGCTGCTCGACTCCTGGATGCTCTTGACTTACACGAATGTCTGTGCCGGATATGGCCGCCGGGAAACGCGTGCGGGAGCGCAACAACGGGACGGGCTCGGGCTCAGGCTCGGGCTCGGGACCGACGGTGCAGTTACTGGATGCTAGCTTCCTTTCGAATCCTCCGATTGGCAGGCGGCGATGAGCTCCTCCGCCCTCACCGTTGCCGTCCCCAGCTTGCCCACCACGATGCCCGCGGCCATGTTGGCGACGATCGCCGCTTGCGGGAGGCTCGTTCCCGCAGCCAGGGAGAGAGCGGCTGCCGCGACGACGGTGTCCCCGGCACCGGTCACGTCGAATACCTCCCGCGCGGTGGCCGGGATGTGCAGCGGCTCCGCCGCGCGCTCGAACAGCGACATCCCCTGCTCGCCTCGCGTGACCAGCACCGCGTCGCAGGACAGCTCGTCGAGTATTAGACGTGCCACCTCCCCCAGCTCGGTGTCGTCCTCGACCGAGCGCCCGGTGACGCGCTCCGCCTCGAGCAGATTCGGTGTGACCAGACGGACCCCCCGGAAGTTCTGGTAGCGCCGAAGCTTGGGATCCACCAGCACGGGTACAGATCGCTTCTCGGCCAGCGCAATGGTCCGCTCGATGATCGCGGGGGTCAGAGCCCCTTTCGCATAGTCGGACAATACGACGGCTTTTGCTCCCTCGAGAGCTTGTCCCAATCGTTCGAGGAAGCGTGCCTCCGATGCCCCGGTGAGGTCGGCGGTCGACTCCCGATCCGCCCGTACCACCTGCTGACTGTGGGCGATGATCCGTGTCTTCACCGTCGTCGGCCGGCTCGCATCGCCGAGAAGGTGGTCGTCTGCCAGGTTCTGAGCGGCGAGCGCGCTCCGGAGCTCGTGGCCGGCGTCGTCCTCGCCCACGACCCCGACCAGCACCGGTCGGGCGCCGAGCGTCAGGAGGTTCGCGGCCACGTTGGCCGCCCCTCCCAGGTGGTACGTCTCGTCCGCGATCTCCACGACGGGGACGGGGGCTTCGGGAGAGATTCGCGAGACACGTCCCCACACGAACTTGTCCAGCATCACATCTCCGACGACAGCGATCGCCTCGCCGTTCGCTCCGTCGAGGAGGCGGGCCAACTCGCTGGGTTTCATCGGTAGCTCCTGACGTGGTTCGTTCACGACGATCGGTGGCTCGAGTCCTCGCCGGGGGCTCGCTCGACGGGATCTCGCGCAAGGATGAAGGGTACGGCGAGGCAGAACAGTAACAGCATCTGGACCTCCGAATCGCCGAAGGTGTACTCGAGCATCCCGGCGGTGACGACGGCGAGGATCGCTCCCAGCGCTCCGGCGGACAGCGCCCGCTCCCGGCGGCCCTCCGCCGACCCGTACGATCGCCAGGCGGCCCAGCCTCCCGCCCACATCAGCCACATCCAGGCCAGGAGGCAGGGAAGTCCTCGCTCGGCGGCGATCTGAATGAAGTTGTTGTGCAGGTGCGGGTTCGTAAAACGTGGCGCTTCCGGCGCGACGTAGACCGGGTAGACACTGTCCACCAGTCCCGGTCCAACGCCCAGCAGCGGATGCGCCGAGATCATGCGCAGGCCAGCCTCCGCCATGTGGACTCGGTCGCGACCCGATGCACCGGGTCGGGCCACGGAGCGCACCCGACGCTCCACATTGGCCGGCGCCACGAGATACAGCCCGAGCACGATGGTGGGAACGAGAACCAACAGGCGCCGATCGCGCAGGTACAGGAGAAAGATCGCGCCGAGCAGCATACCGATCCACGCGCTTCGAGTCAGCGTAAGAGCCAGGGCGGGCAGAATGAGACCCAGGCTCGCCAGAGCGAACCAGCCTCCCTTGCGACGGAACAAGAGCTGTGCGAGCGCCAGCAGTGAAACGCCCATGAGGAGGCCCGAGTAGGTCATGTAGTGGCCCATGAAGCCCCGGATTCGATGATTCAGGTCGCCGAGATCGCCGAAACGGTATTGCCACAGGCCGGTGAGCGCGCCCACATCCGCCATCACGATCAACAAGAGCACCAGTCGTTCCAGCGTTTCCGCGCGTCTCAGAGAGCTCACCAGAAGATAGGGAATGACCAGAAGCACCAGCTTCTTGATGCCTCCTGCGCTCGAGAAGGGGTCGAACGAGAAAGCCGCCGCCAGCAGACTCCATCCCGTGTACAGCGCCACGGCGAGGTCGATGGGAAGCGACACGAAGGCCGCTTTGCCTGTCCACATCCGGTGGAGCCACACAACGAACGTCAAAGCCAGTACGAGCTGGGACGCGGCGATCGAGATCTGAATGAGAGCCAGCCACCCGGCGATCCCCCAGACGAGGAGAGACTCTCGTCGCTCGTCAGCTTCCGTGTGCGACAGTCGCAGGCTCGGCGCCTCTTCGGTCATTCACGCAATACTACCAGTGACACGGGAATCAAAGGGGCAACGTTGTTATACTTGGGGGGTAGGTGAACTCGTGAAGATCGTTCCAGTCCTCGGCCTCGTCGCGGCTCTCGTCCTCTCCACACCGCTCCGCACCGCGGCCCAGACCACGATCTCTGCCGAGACGCGGGCAGACGCCTACTTTCACTACTGCATGGGCCGATTTCACGAGATGCAGATCGGCTCGGGCAACTTGATGGAGCACCTCCAGAAGGCCGTGGACAGTTATTTGAAGGCGGCCGAGATGGATCCGGAAGCTGCGGAGCCCCGGCTCGCTCTGGCCGCGCTCTACGCCCGGACGCGGCAGGTGGACAAGGCGCTGGAAGCGGCCAATCAGGCCATCGAACTCGACCCAGACGTTCGCGGAGCGCACCGTCTCCTCGGGCGTATCTACTTCGGGATGTTGCGGAACGGGGGTGGTCCGGATCTCGCCGACAAAGCGATCGAAGCTTTTCGGGGAGCGGTACGGCTGGATCCAATGGATCTCGACAGCCGGTCCTCCCTCGCCAGACTGCTGATCGGCCGGGACGAAAACTCGGAAGCCGCCACCCACCTGGAAGTCATCATCAACATGACACCGAACTCCTACCACGACATGTTTCTGCTCGCGCAGATCAAGCGGAAGGAAGGAGATCGGGCGCGCGCACTCGAGCTGCTGAAGCAATCGATTCAAGTCCAGCCGGATCAACCGCAGGTCCTGGAGTCCTTGATCGGGATGCTCCGTGAAGACGGCAAGTTCGGGGAGCTGGTTCAAGTGCTGAGCCAGGCCGTCAAGAACGGAGCCGACAACGTTCACGTACGCCTTCAGTTCGCGGAAGCCCTCGCAAGAAACGGGATGCTGGACGAGGCAAAGGCCGGGTTCCAGAAGATCCTCGACGAAGGCGAGGACAGTACCCGCGCTCTTCTGGGCCTGGCGATGGTCGAGGGCGAGCGCAAGGAGTTCGACGAAGCGGAGCGGCTTCTCGACCAGGTTCTGGCCTCGAAGCCTCAGAACGTGGGAGCGCGCTATACGCTGGCCAGTCTCTACGAGGACAAGCGCGATTACGCCAGAGCGGCGGAGGCCTGGAAGTCCCTCATCGATCTCCCCGAGGGATCGTACCCCCCCGCCCGGAGAGCCGAGTTCGCGGCGCGGCTGGGCTTCGCCTATCAGGAGCTGTCCGATTTCGACGAGGCGGTGGCCTCCTTTCGGCGGGCTCGCGAGCTCTCGGACGGCAACGTCCGATTCGATATCTTCCTCGTTCAGGGACTTCTCGCCGGAGCGCAGCTCGACGCTGCGTCCGCGGAGCTCGAGACAGCGCTCGGGAAGCATCCGGACAACCGGCGGTTGCAGGTTCTCGAAAGCCGGCTTCTCGATGCGCGCGGTCAAGGCGAGGAATCGATATCACGGGCGCTCGCGCTCGCCGAGGCCGAGCCGGGAAACGGGATGCTCGCGGGTGCCGTTGTCGAAGCCTACCAGCGCCAGGGCAGTTATGCCGACGCTGAGGACTTCCTCCGGGGCAGGCTGAAACAGGCTACCGACGACATCGGGTTGCGGTTTCAGCTGGCCGCGATGCTCGAGCGCCAGAAGAAGTTCGACGAAGCCGAGGCGATCTTCGAGCAGATTGTGGAAAAGCAGCCGGAGAATGCGGCCGCCCTCAACTACCTCGGCTATATGCTCGCCGATCAAAGCGTTCGTCTCGAAGAGTCGCTCACCTACATTCAGCGCGCCGTGGCGCTCGATCCCTACAACGGCGCGTACCTCGACAGTCTTGGCTGGGTCTATTTCAAGATGGGCAAGCTCGATCTGGCCGAGGAGAACCTGCTGAGGGCGATCGAGCGGCTCAGAATCACTGGCGTCGTCTACGATCATCTGGGCGACCTCTACTTCGAGAAAGGCGCGCACGACGAGGCCGTCCGTTTCTGGCAGAAAGCTCTCGATCAGGACGACGACGATCTCGAGCGTGAGCGCGTGGCCCGCAAAATCGAGCGCGCGACGGAACCACGCTGAGCCGGCATTCGGTCCGACGGACGCGTTCGTGACCGGCGCCACCGGTACTTCTTCGATCCGTACATCCATGAATCGTCTCAAGGCGAAGTGCTGGATCCTTGCGGGATTGGGGGCTGGCCTCACCGTGACTTGTGCCCGCACGCCCCAGCCGCCTCCGGATCGCGTGGCTCTGACAGAGTTGGAGCTCGCGTCGACCGTGGCTCGTCTCGAGCAGGAGCTCTCTTCCGTCCGGCGTTACCAGGCTCTGGTGAATGTACGGGGTCGCGGGCCCGATGGCGGATTCACTGCGAAGCTCGTCCTCATCTTCGAGCGGCCGGACCAGCTTCGCCTGGAGCTTCTCGCGGGGCTCCTGGGCTCGACTCAGTGGAGCGCGGTGGCCGATGAGCGACGAATCACCGTGTACTTTCCCGGACGGCGTGAGTTCCTTCGGGAGGAGGCGGTACGGGACGTCGTTGGTGAGCTGCTCGGCGTCGCTCTCCTGCCCCGGGACGTCATGGCGCTCGTGAGCGGTGTCGGTGTCGACCTGCTCGGAGCTCAGCCGGCCGCCGGTTTCCGCCAGGGAGAGACGATACAGATTGAGCTCGCGAGCGGCGCACGACTCTCCCTCGATGAAGCGGGACAGGTTCGAGAAGCGGAGGGTGTCGACTACCAGGTGTCCTACCCGACCCCGTGGAAGAGGCGTGGCCGTCACGTTCCGGACCAGCTTCGGCTCTCGAGCGAGACCATCTCCGCCACGCTCACCGTCGAAGCCATGGACGTAAATACCTCGCTCGACGGCGAGGCTTTTCTGCTCGAGATCCCCGATGATGCGGAGCGCTTGCAGCTGACGCAGATCGGTGGGGAAGCGGTGTTCGTCCGTACCAAACCAGGCCGTTAGTCAGTGACTGTCGCGGAACTGCGACCCTGGTCCCTCCCGAGCCTCAGCCCGTGCCCATGCCCGTGCCCGAAAACGATTTCAACCGAGAGAGGTGCTCCTGCTGACAGATTCGTTCTGCAACGCCTTTCTGCTGCTCGATTCTTCTGAGGCGCCATCCTCGGGCAGGGGCTCGGGCCCGGGCTCGGGCTCGGGCTCGGCGTGGAGCATAACCTTGTTTTTCGAGACAGAAACTAGCTAGATTGCTCAGCTCATGCGCGTGCGTGCCTACGCCAAGATCAACCTCGGGCTCGAAGTGCTGTCGCGACGCGCCGACGACTATCACGAGCTCCGAACGATTCTTCAGACGATCGACCTGTACGACTCGATACGTTTGAGCGATGTTCCGTCCGGAATCGAGCTCACGACGACGGATCTCGAGCTGTCCACCGGGCCGGAGAACCTTGTCTACCGGGCCGCCACGTTGCTCGCCGAGTCGCGTGGAGTGTCGCGCGGAGCTTCCATTCATCTTCACAAACGGATCCCGGCGGGTCGGGGCCTCGGCGGGGGAAGTGCCGATGCGGCGGTGACTCTCCTGGCTCTGAACGAGTTGTGGGGGCTCGACGTCCCGCTCGCGGAGATGCACCGTCTCGCCGCCCGGCTGGGGATGGACGTGCCTTTCTTTCTGTATGGAGGCACGGCACTCGCCGTCGGGCGAGGCGACGAAGTCTACCCGCTGAATCACCAGCTCGACCTGCCGGTCGTGATCCTCGTTCCCGCGTTCTCGATCGCGACGGCGGACGTCTACCGGAGATTGAGATTGACAAGGCGCGAGTCGGATCTTACACTTGCGCGTTTCGCGTGGAGCGATCCCCTGGACGAGAGAAGTATGGGCGCTCTCGTCAACGAATTGGAATCCGCGATCGGGGAGCGTGCCTCCCCCATACGATTGTGCAAGGAGGCTCTTCGCGAGCAGGGGGCGTTGGGCGCGTTGATGTCCGGTAGCGGCTCGGCTGTTTTTGGAGTCTTTACCGATTCGTCGTCCGCCACGCGAGCGGCCGCCGTCCTGCAAGGCGATGGAATCTCCGCCATCGCGACCAGAATGTTGTCCCATCGCGACTACCAGAAGGGAATCCGGGAGTCGTAACCTGTTTCGTGAACGCGACCCAGGCGAGGAGAAGCTTCGATGGAAATCACCGAGGTCCGGATCTTCCCCGTGGATGACGACAAGCTGAAGGCATTCGTATCGATCATTCTCGACGACTGCTTCGTCATTAGCGACATCAAAATCATCAACGGTCCCAAGGGGCTTTTCATCTCCATGCCGAGCAAGAAGCGCAAAGACGGCACCTTTCGGGACATCGCGCACCCACTCAACAGCAGGACGCGCCGGATGATGGAGGAGACTGTGTTGTCGCACTATCGCGCCGAGGTCGAGGAGGGACAGGCTCTCTCCCCACGTGTACTCGCGGAAGGGCACGTGGCGGAGGGGGAGAGCCGGGCGAGGAGTCGCGAGGAGCTGAGCGAGGCGCAGGACGGCTCCGTTTGATGTTATGCGGTCGTGCTTCCGGCTGACATCGGTCGATGTGAATCGAGCCGGGGCGTATCCTCTGCATGCCCGGTGCGCGGTCGTCCCGGCGCTGCCCGAGGTGGGGCGTGGCCAAGCGGTAAGGCGCCGGACTTTGGATCCGGTATTCGAAGGTTCGAATCCTTCCGCCCCAGCCACCCCGTCTGGCGAGCCCACGCACTTCGATACCGTCCATAGCAACAAACTCCTTGCTTTCTTTCAGGTCCATATGAGAGGTGAGACAGGAGGAAAATGGCGAGACCACTGAAGCTCTTCGGAGGAAGCTGTAACCCGGCGCTAGCGGAGAGTATCGCCCGGAGCCTGAACGTTCCGCCCGGCAAGGCCCAGCTGTCGCGTTTCGCGGATGGGGAGGTTTCGTTTCAAATCACCGAGAACATCCGTGGTGCGGACGTGTTCGTGATGCAGCCGACGGCTCCGCCGGTCAACGAGCACCTGATGGAGCTTCTCATCATGATCGACGCCTTCAAGCGGTCGTCGGCCAGCCGGATAACCGCGGTGTTGCCGTACTACGGTTACGCCCGGCAAGACCGGAAAGATCGACCTCGCGTCCCCATTACGGCCAAGCTGGTGGCCGATCTGCTGACGATTGCGGGAACGAGCCGCCTGATTACCATGGATCTCCACGTCGGGCAGATCCAGGGTTTCTTCGATATTCCGGTGGACCATCTCTTCGCCGCTCCCGTCATGCTCGACTACGTGAGCTCGCTCGAGATTCCGAATCTGGTCATCGTGTCCCCTGACGCGGGGGGTGTCGAGCGTGCGCGCGCCTATGCGAAACGGTTGGACGTGTCACTGGCGGTGATGGACAAAAGGCGCGGTGACTCGAACGAGGTGGAGACCATGAACGTCATTGGTGAGGTCGAGGGGAAGACCGCCTTGATCGTCGACGACATCGTGGACTCGGCAGGTACGCTGGTCAGGGCCGCAGATGCGCTTCTCGACACGGGAGCGGCAAAGGTCCTGTCTTGTTGCACGCATGCCGTGCTCTCCGGAAGGGCCCTCGAGCGAGTGACGGACTCGAGGCTCGAGCAGCTCATCGTCTCCGACAGCGTCCCGTTAGACGGGCAAAAAGCACGCTGCGAGAAGATAAAGGTTCTGTCGGTGGCCGGCCTTCTCGGAAGGGCCATCGAAAGCGTGCACAACGAGACCTCCGTGAGCTCCCTCTTCGTCTAGTGCATCATCGCGCGCTCAATCCTCGTTCGCGCGCGGCGCCTCAATCCTCGCTCGGTGGGCTATCGGCCCATTCGGGCCGGTCTCGCGGCAGACGTGTTGGCTGCCGCTCGGCAGGCTGCAGACGCGTTTTTCGGCAGCCTGCTAGCCTGGTTCAGTAGTCTCTTGCAGTTCTCCGCTCTTTTGGTTTCCAATCGACGTTGACGTTATAATAATAGGCTTCGCTTCAGCTTCTGCGTGATGCAGTCGAGCTGGCCAAGCAGATCCGAATTCGCGAAAGGAATCAGTCATGACATCGATCGTCATGCAGAGTGAGCCCCGCTCCGAGACGGGCAAGGGCCCCAATCGTCGATTGCGAGCCACGGGCCGCGTTCCGGCAGTCGTGTACGGCGGAGCGGGCGAGTCCGTCGCCATCAGCGTCGATCCGCGCGATCTCACGGCAATCATTCGCTCGCACGGCGGCGTCAACACGATCTTCGAGCTCAAAGTGGGCGGCGGTGCCGCCGAGAGTGTCATGATCAAGGACTATCAGATAGAGCCGCTCGAACATCGGCTCCTGCATGCCGACCTCGTTCGCATCGCCATGCAGCAGGAGCTGATGCTGTCCATCGCCATCGAGCTCAAGGGAACGCCGCTCGGCGTCAAGGTGGGCGGCGGCATGCTGGACTTCATCAGCCGTCACGTCGAGGTCGCCTGTCTCCCGGCGAACATCCCGGAGACGATCGAGGCCGACGTGTCCGAGCTCGATATCGGTGGCTACCTTCGAGCCAGCGAGCTCGAGTTGCCCGAGAAGGTCACGCTCGTCTCGGAGCCGAGCGTCGTCGTCGCCCATGTGCTCGCACCGCGGGCCGAGGAGGAGAAGCCCGCGGAGGAAGAGGTGGTCGAGGGTGAAGAGGCAGCCGCGGCCGGAGAAGAAGGCAAGGCCGAGGAGCCCGAGGAAGCCAAGGGGGCGAAGGGAGCCAAGGGGGCGAAGGGAGCCAAGGGGGCGAAGGGAGCCAAGGGGGCGAAGGGAGCCAAGGGGGCGAAGGGAGCCAAGGGAGAGAGCCGCGACAAGGAATAAGGTTCGGATGTGCGATTGCTCGTCGGGTTGGGCAATCCAGGGCCTCGATACGTGGGAACTCGTCACAATGTTGGCTTCGAGCTCGTGGAGCGGCTCGCCATGGCCGCCGGTGGCTCCTGGAGCTCTGCGGAAGCCGACGCCGTCTGGTCCCACGCGGTTCTGGAAGGCAGGAAAGTGACGTTGCTCAAGCCTCTGACCTTCATGAACCTGAGTGGGGGGCCGGTGAAGCGCATGGCGGATCGATGCTCGCTAACGCCTTCGGAGATTCTGGTTTGCTACGACGACGTCGCGCTGCCTCAGGGGACACTTCGCCTGCGTCCACGGGGAGGAGCGGGGGGCCACAACGGACTCGCCTCGGTGCTCGATGCTCTGGGGAGTCAGGACGTCGCCCGAATGCGACTGGGGATAGGCCCTGACGAAGCTCCGCAGGACCTGTCCGAGTTTGTCCTGACACGCTTCGATCGGGAGGAGCGCGTCGAAATGGATCGGATTCTCGAGCGTGCGGTTCTCGCCACACGCTCGGTGCTTGCAGAGGGTGTGGCGAAAGCCATGTCCGTCTACAATGCCGCCGCGAGCTGATCGACGAGACGGACTCCTTGCTCTTTCCTAGCCGTGCGGCGCGGCGACGATGGGAAGGGCTGCTGAAGCCGTAAGGAGGACTAGGTGCGAAAGTACGAGATGATGTACATCCTCGATCCCACCCTGGACAAGGAAAAGACGGAGGCACTTTCAGCGAAGATCGACGAGGCGATCTCGAAACAGGGTGCCTCACTCGAGAGCTCGGAGCCGTGGGCCGGGGGAAGGCGAAGACTTGCCTACCCGATCAAAGGTCACCGGGAAGGCAACTACATGCTGGCCACCCTCGACGCGAAGCCCGAGGCAGTCGGCGAAATCGAGAGGCGCCTTCGGGTGATGGACGGTGTCCTTCGATTCCTGACGGTTCGCGTCGACGAGCGGCAGGCCAAGGCGGAGCGTCGACGGGCGCAGCGTGAGTCCAAAGAGGAGGCCCGCAAAGGCCGGCGTGCGGAGCGGGCGGAGGCTCGCACCGCCGAACCCTCGAGCGCAGTCGAACCTGTCCGAGAGACCTCGTCCGATGACGACTCCTCGGACCAGGCGGAGGAGAACTGATGTACCAGAGGAGAGCCACTCGCAGCGCTCCGCGCAAGGGCAAGAGACGCTTTTACTACCGACGAGCGAAAGTAAACCCACTGCTGGAGAAGATCGACTACATCGACTGGAAGGACGTCAAGCTTCTCTCGAATTTCATCCCCGAGCGCGGCAAGATACTGCCGCGGCGGATCTCGAGAGCGAACGCCCGGGCGCAGCGGATGCTCAAGACGGCGATCAAGCGGGCCCGGCACATGGCTTTACTGCCCTACGGCTAGTGGCGGGGAGGTTTTTGCCGCCGGAATTCGTCCTTATAGATGAAAGGTCCCCGGCATTTTGCTTCGCTCCAGCGCTGGCACGGGCTCGGGCTCGGGAACTGGCGGTGCAGTTACTGGATGCTGGTAGCTGGATGCTGGATGCTCCGGCCAGACATCCGATTCTACTAGGAGAGAGCAATGCGACTCGTCCTCAGAGAAGAAGTCGACAATCTTGGCAAGCGCGGTGACATCGTCGAGGTAGCCCGCGGCTACGGTCGCAACTATCTGCTGCCGAAGCGCCTGGCGATGGAAGTCACGCCCGACAACATGCAGAGGCTCGAAAAAGAAAAGAAGATCTATTCTGCCAGAATGGCGAAGGAAAGAACCTCTGCGGAGGCCCTTGCCGAGCAGCTCAACGGACTTCGACTGAGCTTTCGGCGAAAGCTCAAGGCGGAGGAGGGGGGCGAGATCTACGGTTCCGTCTCCACCGCGGACCTTGCTGAGGCCCTTGAAGAAAAGGGATATACGATCGAGAAGCGGAAGATCCTTCTGGCCGAGCCGTTCAAGAGCCTCGGCGAGTTCTCCGTTACCGTCAAAGTCCACCCTGAGGTGAACGCCATTTTTCCCGTCGTCGTGGAGAAGGAGGAAGACTAGTGCACGAGCCCGCTAATCCTGTCGCAAAATTCCTCGTCCTTTTCCGCGCTGGCGGCGTTGCTGCTTCTTGTGCAGTTCGGCCATTCGGCCTTGCCCTCCGCTCGACAGGCTCGCTGCGGAAGGCGGCTCCAAATATCTAGATATGAGTTCGTCGGAGCGCCTTGCCAGCACGAAAAATGACCTTGGAATTTGCCGACAGTATCAGCGGGTTCATGCACCAGTGTCCCGCCTCGGAAGTGAGGTTAGGGTCCGCGCAAGAATAAGTGCGCATTTTCGGGCGTCGAGGCGCCCGTCTGGCAAGGCGCGAGAAGTGAGTAATATCTAGATATATGACCGACGAGCAACGCAGCCAGACGGGATGGATCGGCGCCCCAAAATGTGAAGTTATTTTTGCGCGGGCCCTTAGCATCGAGAGCGTCGAGGCGCCCGGATCGCAAGGCGCGGCGAGGGCGAAATACCGGGGTATTCAACCGAGGTGCAACGCAGCGAGGCGGGATGCATCGGCGCTCGAATGCAACCTGACTTCCGAGACGGGGCACTAGTCCTTGGCCGGGGACCAATCCGCCCGCGAGCGTACGCTGCCCCACAGCGCAGAGGCGGAGCGGACCGTCCTCGGTGGCATCCTCATCGATAACGACGTCTTTCACGACGCCTCGGAGCTCCTCGACGAAAGAGATTTCTACCGCGAGGCGCACCGCAAGATCTTCGGGCGTATGGCCGCGTTGTCGGAACGAGGCCAGCCCATCGACCTCGTCACCCTCAAAGAAGAGCTCACTCGCGCCGGCGAGCTGGAGGCGAGCGGAGGTCCTACCTACCTCGCAGGGCTCGTCGACGGGGTTCCCAGAGCGACGAACGTCTCGTTCTATTCGCGGATCGTCAAGGACAAATCGGTACTCCGGAGCCTCATCGGCGCGGCCAACCGAATCAGTCTGGCGGCCTACGAGCAGCCCGAAGAGACCTCGGAGGTGCTCGACGAGGCCGAAAAGGCCATTTTCGAGATCGCCGAGGGCGCGCTTCATCGCGGTTTCGAGCCGGTCGGCGATGTTGTAAAGAGAACTTTCAAGACCATCGACGAGCTTTCCGACAAGCGTGAGCTCGTCACCGGGATTCCCACCGGTTTCGTGGAGTTCGACGAGATCACCTCCGGTCTTCAGCGTTCCGACTTGATCCTGGTGGCCGGCCGCCCGGCGATGGGCAAGACGAGCTTCTGCATGAACATCGCCCAGTACGTCGGGCTCGAGAAAGGCAAAACCGTTGGCGTCTTCAGTCTCGAGATGTCGAAGGAGCAGCTGGTTCTCAGGATGCTGTGCGGCGAGGCCCGGGTGGACATGCACAAGCTGCGATCCGGCTTTCTATCCGAGAAAGACTGGGCGAAGCTCATTCAAGGCGTCTCCGATCTTTCCCAGACGAAGATCTTCATCGACGACACGCCAGGCATCTCGGTCATGGAGATGCGTGCCAAGGCGCGCCGGCTGAAGCTCGAGCATCAGCTGGATCTGATCATCGTGGACTACCTTCAGCTCATGCAGGGACGAGGACGCTTCGATAATCGCACCCAGGAGATCAGCAGCATCAGCCGGGCCCTCAAGGGCCTTGCCAAAGAGCTCGACGTGCCGGTCATGGCTCTGTCGCAGCTGTCTCGAGCTCCCGAGAACCGGACCAATCGCCGCCCGCAGCTGAGCGACCTCCGGGAGTCCGGCGCTTTGGAGCAGGACGCCGACCTGGTGGTGTTCATCTATCGCGAAGAAGAGCACAATCCGACCCCCGACAATCGGGGCATCGCAGAGTTCATCGTCGGCAAACAGAGAAACGGCCCCACAGGGACGCTCAAAATGGCTTTTATCAGGGAGTACACGCGTTTCGAGAACCTCGAGTGGCGTCACGACGAGCCGATATAGAAAGCACTCCCGACAGACATGAATGTCAGTGCCCGATATGGCCGCCGGGAACATGCACGGGGAAGAGACGGGCAGGGGCACGGGCTCGGGCTCGGGCTGGGGACCTGCCGTGCCGTTACCGGATGCTATAATCCTTTGTCAACCTACAGAGCACTCGATGGCTAAGCTCAAGACAGTTTTCGTCTGCCAGGAGTGCGGCACGTCGTCCGGCAAGTGGCTCGGTCGCTGTCCAGAATGCGACGCCTGGAACAGCCTGGTCGAGGAGCGGCAGACCCGCGAGACGGCCGCGCCAGCCGTCGTGGGCTCCATCTCTTGCGGCGCCTCCCCGCGAGCCTATGCCGACGTCCAGATCGACGAATCGGTTCGTACGTCGAGCGGCCTCGACGAGCTCGACCGGGTTCTCGGCGGTGGCATCGTTGCCGGATCGCTCGTGCTGCTCGGGGGGGACCCCGGGATCGGCAAGTCCACACTGCTTCTTCAAGTCGCCGCGCATTGCTCGGCGAGCGCGTCCGGACCGGTGCTGTACGTCAGCGGCGAGGAATCACCGGCGCAGATCAAGCTCCGCGGAGAGCGTCTCGGCATCGAGTCGCCGCCGATCCTTCTTTTCAGTGAGACTCATCTCGACCGCATCCTGGAAGAGCTCGAGGCGCTGTCGCCCGGGCTCGTCATTCTCGATTCGGTGCAGACCGTCTATTCACGCCGGTTCAGCTCTGCACCAGGCAGCATCAGCCAGGTGCGAGAGGTGACGGCGGAGCTGCTCTACTTTGCGAAATCACGAGCGACGCCTGTTTTTCTCATCGGGCACGTGAACAAGGAAGGTAATCTGGCCGGGCCCAAGGCTCTCGAGCACATGGTGGACACGGTTCTCCATTTCGAGGGGGATCGGCATCACGCCCACCGCGTGGTTCGAGCCGTCAAGAATCGATTCGGTGCCGCCGGCGAGCTTGGCGTCTTCGAGATGACCGGAGAGGGGCTCGTCCCGGTCACCAACCCGTCCGGACTCTTTCTTTCCGAGCGCCCGAAGAACGCACCCGGTTCCGCGGTGGTCTGCGCGATCGAAGGCACGCGGCCCATTCTCCTCGAGGTCCAGTCGCTGGTGTCACGTTCGACGCTCGGCTATCCACGTCGGGTGGCGGTAGGTTTCGACGTCAATCGTGTGTCGCTCCTCCTCGCCGTCCTGGAGAAGCGGGCAACGCTCCCTCTTTCCGGCGACGATGTTTTCGTCAAAGTAGCGGGAGGGCTGAACGTGAAAGAACCGTTTGCCGATCTCGGAGTCGTGGCATCGATCATCTCGAGCGCCCGCGCCAGCCCGGTGGACGACTCCACCGTCTTCATCGGCGAAGTCGGCCTGGCCGGAGAGGTCAGGGCCGCGCAGCAGGTCGGCGCTCGAGTCAGCGAAGTCGCGCGCTTGGGGTTCGAGCGGGTCGTGCTTCCGTCGGGCAACTGCCCGGTCCCAAATGCACCCGATTCTCTCGAAGTGGTTGGGGTTCGGACTATTGCGGAAGTCATGGAATTAATATCGTGAATTCATAAGCAATCCTGTCGGGCTCGTTGCCGCAGGGTGAAGAGATGTAATCATGTGGATCCTTATCATTCGTGCGCTTCTCATGGCGGCGATCGTCGCCACCTGTACCGTCGAACGTCCGCTTCCCTGGGGCCTGCCCGCCAATGCGGCGCTGGGAACCGTCATCGGCGCAGTCATCATCTTGCTCGAAGCTCGTATCCGCGCCACTTCCGCGAAACAAGTCGCCGGCGGCTTTCTGGGCGCGCTTCTCGGGCTTGCGGTCGCACTTCTCGTGAGCGTTCCCGTCTCGAAGATTCCCACGGCGGGGAACGTTCAGGCCTTCTGGCAGTCGAACATCCTTCTTTTCTTCATCTACCTGGGCCTCATGCTCGGATGGAGAAAGGGGGAATGGTTCGATCCGCTTTCGGTGGTCGCGTACTTCCGCGGCACGACCACCGCCAAGAATCTGAAGATCCTGGATACGAGTGTCATCATCGACGGCCGCATCGCCGACCTCTGCGAGACCGGCTTCATGGACGGAACGCTGGTCATCCCCCACTTTGTGCTGAAGGAGCTGCAGCAGGTGGCGGATTCGGCCGATTCGCTGAAGCGTAATCGCGGCCGCCGCGGACTGGATATTCTTCAGAAAGTCCGGAAGATGAGCGGTATCGACGTCAGTATCTCGGAGTCGGATTTCCCGGACATCAAAGAGGTGGACCTGAAGATCATCGAGCTCGCCCAGAAGACGGATGCGAAGATCGTCACGAACGACTTCAACCTCAACAAGGTCGCCCAGGTGCGCGGTGTTTCGGTCTTGAACATCAACGAGCTGGCGAACGCCCTCAAGCCGGTCGTCTTGCCTGGCGAGTTCATGCGTGTCTTCATCCTGAAGGAAGGCAAGGAGTACAACCAGGGCGTCGCGTACCTCGACGACGGGACGATGGTCGTGGTGGACAATGCGCGCAAGCTCCTTGGCAACAACGTGGACATTACGGTGACGAGCGTACTTCAGACGACGGCTGGAAAGATGATCTTCGGCAAGGCTATCGAGCATCCGAGCGCGGCCGCCGCCTCGTCGCGCTGAGTCGTATCGCACATCGGGAATTCGGGCCCTGAGTCTCGCCAAGCTCCGGACGCTCCTCTGGTTCATACCGCTCGTCTCGATCTCCACGACCGTCTGCGGCGCGCTCTCCATGCTGCTGGCGGTCGTCTTTCGAAGCGGGCATCCCTCGCACCTGGTCGCGAGGCTCTGGGCCTGGAGCATCCTCAAGATCTGTATGGTCGGGGTCGAGCTGTCCGGAACGGAGCATCTGGAGCCGGCGACGACCTACATCCTGGCGTCGAACCACCAGAGTTTGTTCGATACGGCGATCGTCTTCGCCTACCTGCCGGTGCCGTTCCGGATTCTCTACAAGAAGCAGCTGAACCGGGTCCCTTTCCTTGGCTGGCACCTTTTTCTGAGCGGCCATATCGGTGTCGAGCGGGACAAGCCGGTCCAGGCGCGGCAAAGCCTCGATCACGCCGCGGAACGTATCCGCGCCGGAACCTCTGTTGTCGTTTTTCCCGAGGGGACCAGGAGCCACGACGGTGTCATGCGTCGATTCAAGAAAGGGAGCTTTCGGCTTGCCATCAAAGCGGCCACTCCGGTGGTACCGATGACGATTGCGGGCAGCTACAAGATCATGAAACGAGGAAGAGTGGCTGTGTTCCCGGGGACCGTCCGGGTGACGATCGATCGGCCGATTCCGGTGGATGGGCTGGTGGAAAAGGATGCCGGCCGGCTCGCGGAGCAGGTGGAGGAGGTGGTGCTCCGAAACCTGGAACTCGCGCAGGAGTCGGCCAGAACCAAAACACAATCGAACCACGAAGATCACGAAGGACACGAAGAAAAACAGCAGACAGGTTGAATTCCAACTTGCGGGTGTTGACGGGGGTATCGGGACTTCCTCCAGGCCCTGCCTCATGACTGATTGCTTCGTGCTCTTCGTGTCCTTCGTGGTTCGTCTTTTCTGGTTCAACGCCAGTGGGGGCGCTTTTCCTGGTATTCTCCATCCACCGTGAGCGAGTCGCCCTGCATCGCGATCATCGTTGCCGGTGGGATCGGCAAAAGGCTTCGCGCCGCGGAGCCCAAACAGTTTGTTCCCGTTGCGGGTCGGCCCCTGGTGGCCCACACGCTGCAGCGCTTTCAGGAGTGCCCGGCGGTGGACGAGATCACCCTCGTGCTGCCGCGGGACCGCATCGACGAAAGCAAAGCTCGTCTGGAGCCGTTTCTGCCGGCAAAGACGAGGGAAGTCGTGGCGGGGGGCGACACGCGCCAGGCCTCCGTCAGTGAAGGTCTCCGGCGCATCGACGGTGAGAGAGCTCCTCTTGTCGCCGTTCACGATGGTGCCCGGCCCCTCGCCGATCCCCTTCTCATCGAGCGGGTGATCCGCGCGGCGCGAGAATGCGGCGGGGCGATCGCGGCGGTGCCCGTCGTCGAGACCCTGAAGGAAGTGGAGGACGAGATTGTCCAGAGGACCGTCGAGCGGAGTCGCTTCTACCGGGCTCAGACCCCCCAGTGCTTTTACTTCGAGGTTCTGAAGAGGGCCTTCGATCGGGCGTCGGAAGAGGGCTTCATTGGAACGGACGAGGCCGCGCTCGTGGAACGAACGGGTGCACCGGTGAGGATCGTTCCGGGCAGCGAGCGGAACATCAAGGTCACGACGCCCGACGACATGAAGCTCGTCGAGTTCTATCTCGGTGGTTCGTGAGAGTCGAGATGGAAACAAGAGTGGGCATTGGTTTCGACGCGCACCGGCTGGAGGAAGGCAGGCCGCTGATCCTGGGGGGCGAGCTCGTAGCGCATCCGCGGGGACTCGCCGGCCACTCCGACGGTGATGCGCTCCTGCACGCGCTGACCGACGCGCTTCTCGGGTCGGTCGCAGCGCCCGATATCGGCTCGATGTTCCCGTCGGGTGATGCGAAGTGGAAGGACGCCGACAGCCGCATCTTCGTGGAGAGGGCAGTCGCGGTCGTGGCGGAAAAGGGGTTTCGTGTCCAGCAGATCGACGGCGTGATTCTCGCGGAAGAGCCTCGGTTGTCGGGCCATATCGACGCGATTCGCTCACGCCTGGCGGCGCTCGTCGGCATTACCGAGTCTTCGGTGGGACTGAAAGCCACTACGACCGATCGGATGGGAGCCATCGGACGTCGAGAAGGCATCGCCGCCCAGGTCATAGTAACGGTAGTGAGGGACTGATTCGGGAAAAACCCAACGCAAAGGCGCAAAGCGCGCTGCAAACTGCGCGACAAAGGAAACTGGCCGAGCGGAGCCATCAGCCCACAACGGCGCACCGGCGCCGCCTTCGCCAAGGCTTCGGCGAGCCTCGCCGTAGCCGTTGGCAACGGTAGCACAAGCCAACGGCGGAGGCGGGAGGTGTCCGGCGCGCATACGATTGATGCTCGAGGCCGACCGCCCGACTCCTCCAAGGCTACGTCGGGCCCGCCGACCGGCCTTCGCGTGAAGCTTCGGCCGGTCCGCCGAAGCCTTGTGCGAAGGCGGAAGCCTGGCGGGGAGTTGCTTGGCGAAGGCGGGAGCGAGCCGAAGAGGCGAGCGAGGGATAATTAATGCCGACGATTACTGGGTTTCAGAGTGTTCGCGAGGCTCTCAGGGCCAATCCCGATCAAGTGCATCGTATCCTGTTGGCGAAGGGGCGGGACGACCGGCGGGTCCAGGAGATCATCGGGCTCGCCCGGCGCCACGGAATTCCATTCCGGAAGGAGCGCCGTGAGGCGCTCGACCGTCGGAGTCCGCATCACCGGGGCGTTGTGGCCGAGATGACGGCTCTTCGCTCCCTCGAGCTCGACGCGCTTGTGGACGAGGCGCCGGCACCCGCTCTGCTACTCGCGCTCGACAAAGTGGAAGATCCGCGCAACTTCGGGGCCATCGCCCGTACGGCGGAAAGCGCGGGGGTCGGGGGCCTGATCGTCGTCAAGAGGGGCCAGGCCCCGGCCTCGGACGTCGCCATATCGGCCTCGGCCGGGGCACTTTTGCACACCCGGATTTCTTGCGTGGCCAATCTGGCCGATTCTCTAGGGCGGCTCAAGAAGCTAGAGCTGTGGGTGGTCGGGCTTGCACCCGACGGCCAGCCCTGGTTCGGCTTCGACTACCGCCAGCCGCTCGTGCTGGTAGTGGGCTCCGAGGGCCGCGGGCTAAGGCCTCGCGTGCGGGACACCTGCGATGCGGTCGTCTCGCTTCCACAGCGTGGCCGGGTCCAGTCCCTGAACGTGTCCGTTGCCACCGGGATTCTGCTGTACGAGGTGGTCCGCCAGCGCGGCGATTCCGGGGGGTCGGGAACGGTGCTTGCACCTGGGGTGGCGGATCTGCCAAAATAGAGCCTCTGGCGTGTGCTTGTGCCTGGAGTGTCGATCGCTTTCACACTCACTTTGGAGTTGCATATCTTGCGCCTCCTCTGCTACAATCAAACGTTTGCAAGCTGGCGTAGCTCAGTGGCAGAGCAGCTGATTTGTAATCAGCCGGTCGGGGGTTCAAATCCCTTCGCCAGCCCCACGAAAGGAATCATTTGCGATGCTGCCCCCGACTTCGAGCATGGTGAGATCCCGCCGATTTCGAACGCTTGCCGGTGAGCGCGGACGAGGTCCGTCCGAGGCCGGAAAGGGATTTACCGAACTCAGTGAAGTGAGGGAGTGGTAGCGAAGCGGTCAAACGCAGCAGGCTGTAAACCTGCCGGCCTTGCGCCTTCGGAGGTTCGAATCCTCCCCGCTCCACCAAGTTTGGAGTAGAAGCCACGCAAATGCCAGGCACGTGCCCGGGTTAACCCGGTGACTCGGGTGAGCCGGGTAACCCGGGTAACGATGATGTCGAGGGACTTTCTAACGAGCGGGAGTAGCTCAGTTGGTAGAGCATCAGCCTTCCAAGCTGAGGGTCGCGGGTCCGAGTCCCGTCTCCCGCTCCAAAGGCCGGACGAGATACACGAGGTAGCAATCGGGCGGTGCAATCTAGTGCTTGAACCCGCTGAGCCTGTCGGTGAAGTCCGACAGCATGCTTCACTAGGAACAGGTGCTGACAACGCGTTCGAACGAAGTCATATACAAATATTTCGAGCCGCCTTCCGCAGCGAGCCTGTCGAGCGGAGGGCTAGGCCGCAGGCCGAACTGCAACCGATGCAGCAACGCAGTCAGCGCCGAAAAGGGCCAGGAATTCACGGCAGGATTAGCGGGCTCGAGCACTAGTATGCAGGAAGGGATCGACAAGCGCTGACAAGCCATAGCAAAGGGTGGACAAGGGCTTCGAACGAGCCCACGTGGCTCAGTGGTAGAGCACTTCCTTGGTAAGGAAGGGGTCACCGGTTCAATCCCGGTCGTGGGCTCCATCCTTCTCCTTTCTAGGCGCGGAGCGAGTGAGGCCTCGAAAAACTTGCCGGGCTCAACGAACACACCGGGGAGCGGAGTAACGACATTGTCGATGGAGAGCATCCATGCCGAAAGAGAAATTTGATCGAAGCAAGCCGCATTTGAACGTGGGGACGATCGGTCACGTGGACCACGGCAAGACGACGTTGACGGCGGCGATCACGAAGGTTCTGGCGAAGAACCAGAAGGGCGTGGAGTTTCGGAGCTTCGACTCGATCGACAACGCACCGGAAGAGCGAGAGCGGGGGATCACGATTGCGACGGCGCACGTGGAGTACACGACGCCGAATCGACACTATGCGCACGTGGACTGTCCGGGTCACGCGGATTACGTGAAGAACATGATTACGGGAGCGGCGCAGATGGACGGAGCGATTCTGGTGGTATCGGCGGCGGACGGGCCGATGCCGCAGACGCGGGAGCACATTCTTCTGGCGCGTCAGGTGGGCGTTCCGTACATCGTTGTGTTCCTGAACAAAGTGGACATGGTTGACGACGAGGAGCTTCTGGACCTGGTGGAGCTGGAAGTGAGGGAGCTTCTGACGCAGTACGAGTTTCCGGACGACGTCCCGATTGTGCGAGGCAGTGCGCTGAAGGCGCTGGAAGGCGACGCGGAGGAGGACGAGAAGCCGATACACGAGCTGATGGAAGCGGTGGATGCCTACGTGCCGCTGCCGGAGCGTGACATCGACAAGCCGTATCTGATGCCGATCGAGGACGTGTTCACGATCTCGGGCCGAGGCACGGTGGTGACGGGTCGAGTGGAGCGCGGGAAAGTGAAGGTTGGCGAGGAGATCGAGATCGTCGGCATCAAAGAGACGCGCAAGCGGGTGGTGACGGGAGTGGAGATGTTCAAGAAGCTCCTGGACGAAGGCCAGGCGGGAGACAACGTCGGGATTCTGCTGCGAGGCACGGAGAGAGCGGAAGTGGACCGGGGCATGGTGCTGGCGAAGCCGGGCTCGATCACGCCGCACACGAAGTTCAAGGCGGAGGTCTACGTGTTGTCGAAGGAAGAGGGAGGCCGGCACACGCCGTTTTTCAGCGGCTATCGACCTCAGTTCTACTTCCGGACGACGGACGTGACGGGAGTGGCAACCCTCACGGAGGGAGTGGAAATGGTGATGCCGGGGGACAACTCGAGCCTGAGCATCGAACTGATTATGCCGATTGCCATGGAGAAGGAACTCCGCTTCGCCATCCGTGAAGGTGGACGCACGGTGGGTGCCGGAACCATCACCGAGGTGATCGAATAGCTTGACGTTCTTGCCCGCCCGGGCCTGTTTGGGAATGTGGCGAAGGCGGGCAGTCTTCTGAAGAAGAGGCAGGATCAACCAAGAGGTAAGGGCGAGGGATGCCACGGGATATCGTTGCTTTGGCCTGCTCGGAGTGCAAACGTCGAAACTACTCGACGACGCGCAACAAGAAGAAGCAGGCGGAACGACTTCAGTTGAAGAAGTTCTGCCCGTTCTGCCGTACGCACGTGCTGCACAAAGAGGCCAAGTAAGGTCAAGGCCAGTAGCTCAATTGGCAGAGCACCGGTCTCCAAAACCGGGGGTTGGGGGTTCAAGTCCCTCCTGGCCTGCCAGACGGACGACGGGGCTCTTGGGACGATGAAGTTGTTCGACTATATAACGAGGTTTCGGACCTTCCTCACCGAGGTTCGATCCGAATTCAAGAAAGTCACCTGGCCGCCTCGCAAAGAGGTGCAGGGAACCACTGTCGTGGTAGTGCTGACGGTGTGCTTTTTCGGATTCTATCTGTACACGCTCGACCTGGCGATGTCGTATCTGGCGGCGCAGCTGACGCGCTTCATGATGGGAACGTAATGACAACGACAACGGTCAAGCAGTGGTACATCATCCACACGTACTCTGGCTTCGAGAAGAAAGTCGCAGAGAGCCTGAAACAGCGCGTTTCCGCTTTTGGTCTCGAAGACAAGATCGGCGACGTGCTCATCCCCACCGAGGACGTGGTGGAGATGAAGAGTGGCAAGAAAGTCGTCAGCGCCAAGCGCTTTTTCCCGGGCTACGTGCTCGTGCAGATGGAGATGAACGACGAGACGTGGCATGTCGTCAAGAACACGCCCAAGGTGACCGGATTCGTAGGCGCGGGTCAGAAGCCCGCTCCGCTCACCCAGGAGGAAGTCGACCAGGTGTTGCACCAGGTGACCGTGGCGGCGGCTGAAAAGCCCAAGCCCAAGTACACGTTCGAGGCGAGCGAGACCGTGCGCATCATCGACGGCCCCTTCAGCAATTTCACGGGTGTCGTGGACGAGGTCAATTCCGATCGCAACACGCTGAAGGTGATGGTCACCATTTTCGGTCGTTCGACTCCGGTCGAGCTCGATTTTCTGCAGGTCGAGAAAACGTAATCAACGACGAAGGCTATCGATGAAGAAGATTACTGGAATGATCAAGTTGCAGATTCCTGCCGGCAAGGCGACGCCAGCGCCCCCGGTCGGGCCGGCTCTCGGCCAGCACGGTGTCAACATCATGGATTTCTGCAAGGCGTTCAACGCCAAAACTTCCAAGCAGGAGGGGCTCATCATCCCGGTGGTCCTCACCGTCTACCAGGATCGATCCTACTCGTTCATTACCAAGACCCCTCCCGCCGCCGTCTTGTTGAAGCGAGCGGCTGGTATCGCCAAGGGCTCGGGAGAGCCGAACCGCGAGAAAGTGGGCAAGGTCACCGAGAAGCAGGTCGAGGACATCGCAAAGACCAAGATGCCGGACCTCAACGCGGCGGACATCGAAGCGGCCAAGCGCATCGTCAAGGGAACCGCGCGCAGCATGGGAATCGAGATAGAGGGTTGAGTTGAACATGTCAGGGAAGAAGTACAGAAAAGCCAAGGAAGTCGTTGGTTCTGAGCACCAGCAGAGCCTCGAGGCGGCAGTCGATCTCGTGAAGAAGGTGAAGTACGCCAATTTCGACGAGACCGTGGAATTGGCCATGCGGCTGGGAGTCAACCCGAAGCATGCGGATCAGATGGTGCGAGGAACCGTCGTTCTGCCCCACGGCCTCGGGGTTTCCCGTCGCGTTCTCGTAATTGCCAGTGGCGAGAAGATGAAAGAGGCCGAGGATGCCGGCGCCGATCTCGTCGCGGGCGAGGACATGGTCGAGAAGATCCAGAAAGGGTTCCTCGACTTCGACGCTGTCGTGGCAACGCCCGACATGATGCGCAGTGTGGGAAAGCTCGGCAAGGTGCTGGGCCCCCGCGGCCTGATGCCGAATCCGAAGACCGGCACCGTGACCTTCGAGGTCGCGAAGGCGGTCAAAGAGATCAAGGCCGGTAAAGTCGAATTTCGGGTAGACAAGACCGCGATCGTTCACGTGCCAGTGGGCAAGGTATCGTTCGACCGGGAGAAGCTCCTCGAGAACCTTCGGACGCTGCTCGACAGCGTCGTGAAAGCCAAGCCGGCCGCGGCCAAGGGCAAGTACATCCGGAGCGTGGCGATCTCGTCCGCCATGGGCCCGGGAATCAGAATCGACCCCGCCGCGCTCGGGGCACCGAAATAGCGAAGCAGGAGGTTCTGAGAGTGGATCGAACAGAGAAGCAGGCGGCCTCGGAGGCGCTCGCGAAGGACCTGGCAGCTCCAGCCGCGGTGTTCGCCTTTGACTACCGGGGTTTGAAAGTCGAAGAGGTGACCGAGCTCCGGAGGAAGATTCGCGAGAGCGGCGGGCGCTACCGGGTCGTAAAGAACACGATCGCAAAGCGGGCTCTCGAAGGCGATCTTCTTTTCGCGCTCGAGTCGCATCTCAAAGGCATGACCGGTATCGCCTTCACCGACGAGGATCCGGTGGCGCTTGCCAAAGTTCTCAGCGACTTTGCGAAGGAGGTTCCCGCGCTCGAGTTCAAAGCCGGTGTCATGGCGGAGAAGGAGCTGGATAGGGCGGCGTTCGCCGAGCTGGCATCCTTGCCGGGCAAGGAGGAGCTCCAGGCGAAGTTCTTGTCCGTGCTTCAGGCGACGATCCAGAACTTCCTGGGTGTCCTGCAAGCTCCGGCACGTGACCTGGTGTTGGTCTTGAAGGCGGCTTCGGAGAAGCCGGAGGCCAGCTGAGGAAAACCCGAGGGGCCGGTCGAGACGAGCTTCCGCCACCGCAGGACGAGCTAGTTTGGAAATCTGTTAACCGAGTGTAAGGAGCGTTCGTAAGATGGCAAACATCAAGCAGCAAGACGTCGTCGAGTACATCAAGTCCATGTCCGTCGTGGACCTGGCGGGGCTCGTGAAGACGCTGGAAGACGAGCTAGGAGTGAAAGCGGCTGCCCCTATCCCGATGGCGGCCATGCCTGGCGCCGGTAGCGGTGCCGCTCCCGAGGCCGAGAAGACGGAGTTCGACGTCGTCCTGACCGCTATCGGTGACAAGAAGATCAACGTCATCAAGGTCGTCCGCGAGGTCACCAGTCTCGGACTGAAAGAGGCCAAGGACCTCGTCGAAGGTGCGCCCAAAGCTGTCAAGGAAGGCGTCACCAAAGAAGAGGCCGAAGAGATCAAAAAGAAGTTCACCGACGCAGGCGCACAAGCAGAGCTCAAGTAAAGAGTTTGTTTTTCTGGCAAAAGCCTCGAGCTGTACCCTCTAACCACCTGCGGTGCAGGCGGAAGAGGAACAGCCCCCGTGTGTCTATAGGAGTCTAAATCCGAGATGCAGACAGTTGCTGTAAATCCTTATCGCGAAAGAGTCGATTTCTCGAGGATTCGGGCCATGATTCCCATTCCGAACCTCATCGAGATACAGAAGAAGTCCTACGAGCGGTTTCTGCAGATGAAGCTCTTGTCCACCGAGCGCGAGGACCTGGGCCTGCAGGCCGTTTTCAAGTCCATTTTTCCGATTACCGACTTCCGCGGGAACTGCGAGCTGCAGTTCGTCGAATATGCCATCGGTGTCTGGGAGTGCAAGTGCGGAAAGCTGGAAGGCCTCGGCCACGTGCGCGAGGGCACCATTTGCGACACCTGCGGCGACCAGGTCAAGCTGAAACTCAAGTACGACGTGGAGGAGTGCCAGCAGCGCGGAATGACCTACTCCGTGCCGCTGAAGGTCACCATCCGGCTCACCGTGTACGACAAGGATCCGGAGTCTGGAGTGCGTTCGATCCGAGACATCAAGGAGCAGGAAGTCTACTTCGGTGATATTCCGCTCATGACGGACAACGGCACTTTCATCATCAACGGCACCGAGCGGGTCATCGTTTCCCAGCTCCATCGCTCGCCCGGGGTGTTCTTTCATGAAGTGGACAAGAACTCCTATCTCGCCCAGATTATTCCCTACCGTGGCTCCTGGGTGGAGTTCGAGTGCGACCAGAAGAACCTTCTCTACGTGCGAATCGATCGCAAGCGCAAGTTCCTGGCGACCGTATTCATGCGTGCGCTGGGTCTTCGCACCAACGAAGACATTCTTCGCAACTTCTACGCGGTCGAGAACGTCACCCTCCGGGACGGACAATACTACGTGGGCCTGTCCTCAACGCAGCAGGGCCGTCGGTTCTCGAGGGACATCGTTGCCAAAGGCGGAAAGGAGCCGATCCTCGCGGCCGGCCGGCGCATGACGCGCGTCACCCTCGAAAAAGCGGAGAAAGCGGGGGTTACCGAGATTCAGCTGGAGGCCGAAGATCTGGAGGGCGCTCACTCCATCGCCGACGTCGTCAATGCGGAGACGGGCGAGGTCCTCGTCGAGTGCAACGAGGAGGTCACTGTCGAGAAGCTCGGAGAGTTCCTCGAGAACGATATCGCGAACTTCGAGGCCTTCTACCCGGAGCGGGAAGACATCGGCTCCATCATCTCGGTCACAGCCAGGAAAGACACTGTAAAGATTACGGAGGAAGCGCTGATCGAGATCTACCGGCGGCTTCGCCCGGGCGACCCACCGACGCTCGAAAGCTCACGCTCGCTCTTCCAGAGCATGTTCTTCAATCCGCAGAAGTACGATTTTTCCAGGGTCGGTCGCCTCAAGCTCAACACGAAGCTGAGCCTCGAGGGCGATCTCGGGCAGAGGCTTCTCGAGCCGAAAGATTTCTTCGCAGTCGTTCGCTACCTGCTTCGGCTCGCTGCCAACGTCGGCAGCGTCGACGATATCGATCATCTCGGCAACCGCCGTGTCCGTTCGGTAGGGGAGCTCCTCGAGAACCAGTTCCGAATCGGGCTCGTGCGCATGGAGCGTGCGATCAAAGAGAAGATGAGCGTCTATCAGGAAATGGCGACCGCCATGCCGCACGACCTCATCAACGCCAAGCCGGTGATGGCGGCGGTGCGAGAGTTCTTCGGCTCCTCGCAGCTCTCGCAGTTCATGGATCAGACAAACCCGCTCTCCGAAGTCACCCACAAGCGCCGGCTGTCGGCACTCGGGCCGGGAGGCCTCTCGCGCGAGCGCGCGGGGTTCGAGGTGCGCGATGTGCATCCGACGCACTACGGCCGCATCTGCCCTATCGAAACACCCGAAGGACCGAATATCGGGCTCATCAGCTCGCTCTCCTGCTATGCTCGTATCAACGACTACGGTTTCATCGAGAGTCCCTATCGCAAGGTTCAGGATGGCCAGGTCGTGGACCATGTGATAGTCACTTCCGCCGGTGACACGGAGCTCGAAGCCGGGCAGGTCGTCGAACGTGGCGAGCTCGAAAGGCAGAACCGCAAGCTCGGGAAGGCAGGGGGCAAACCGGCTCACGCCGAGAACCACGCCTTCTATCTGTCCGCCTGGGAGGAAGATCAGTACGTCATCGCCCAGGCGAATGCCAAAGTGGACGACAAGGGCACCCTGGTGAACGACCGGGCCAACTGTCGGCAGGCGGGCAACTTCGTCCTCTCGCCGAGAGATCGGGTGGATTACATCGACGTCTCGCCGAAACAGCTGGTGTCGGTCGCGGCTTCGCTGATTCCGTTTCTCGAGAACGACGACGCCAACCGAGCGCTCATGGGCTCGAACATGCAACGTCAGGCCGTTCCCCTGCTTCGTGCCGAAGCGCCCATCGTGGGAACCGGCATGGAGCACACGACGGCGCGCGACTCGGGTGCGGTGGTCGTCTGCCAGCGGGCGGGGATCGTCGACTCGGTGGACTCCCGGCGCGTGATCGTCCGCATCGAAGACGGAAGTTCGGGCAAGCGCCAGAAAGAGATCGGTGCCGACATCTACAGCCTGACCAAGTTCAAGCGGTCCAATCAGAACACCTGTATGAACCAGAGACCCATCGTTCGGGTCGGTGACCGGGTCGAGCGGGGACAGGTTATCGGTGACGGTCCCTGCACGGACAAGGGTGAGCTTGCTCTCGGGCGGAACATCCTGGTGGCCTTCATGCCGTGGCGTGGCTACAACTTCGAGGACGCGATACTCGTTTCGGAGAAGCTCGTCAAGGTGGACGCCTACACGTCCATTCACATCGAGGAGTTCGACACCGAGTCCCGGGACACCAAGCTGGGACCGGAAGAGATCACCCGCGACATCCCGAATGTCTCGGAGAGCTTTCTGGCGAATCTGGACGAGTCGGGCATCATCCGCATCGGTGCCTACGTCAAGCCGAGTGACATCCTCGTCGGCAAGGTGACCCCCAAGGGCGAGACGCAGCTGACCCCCGAGGAGAAGCTCCTCCGCGCCATCTTTGGGGAGAAAGCCGGGGACGTCCGCGACGCCTCTCTCGCCTGCCCGCCTGGTATCGAGGGCATCGTGGTGGACGTCAAAATCTTCTCCAGAAAGGGCGTCGACAAGGACGAGCGGGCCAAGGCCATCGAGTCCGAAGACCTGGCCATGCTGGAGAAGAATCTCAACGACGAGATCCGCATCCTCAAGGAGGAGCGCAACAAGCGTGTCATCGAGAGGTTGTCGGGGAGCAGGCTCGAAGAGGACCTGGTCAATCCGCGAACCGGTGAGAAGATCCTCCAGAAAGGCGTCAAGCTCACGATGGACATGCTGCGTGAGCTGCGGCCCGCCTATCTCGGGCTTCTCGAGACCGATGTCACCGTGGAGGTTCTCGACGAGATTCAGGAGGTTGAGGACAAGACCGAGCGACAGATCGAGGTGTTGAAGGCGCTCTTCGAAGAGCGGATGACACGACTACAGAAGGGCGACGAGCTGCCTCCTGGTGTCATCAAGATGGTCAAGGTCTACGTGGCCATGAAGCGCAAACTCTCGGTCGGCGACAAGATGGCCGGCCGTCACGGCAACAAGGGTGTCATCGCGAAGATCGTGCCCGAAGAGGATATGCCTTATCTGCCCGACGGCTCGCCGGTGGAGATCATTCTCAATCCGCTCGGCGTGCCCTCCCGCATGAATGTGGGGCAGATTCTGGAGACCCACCTTGGCTGGGCCGGGAAGGTGCTCGGAATGCATTTCTCGACGCCAGTGTTCGATGGTGCTTCCGAGGGCCAGATCAAGGAGCTTCTCGAGAAGGCCAACGAGAAGCTTCAGTCCGACGGGGACTTCCGGCCCAACGTGCTCAAGAGCGGAAAAACGATCCTCAGTGACGGCAGAACGGGTGAGTCCTTCGAGCAACCGGTTACGGTAGGTTACATCTACATGTTGAAGCTCTCGCATCTGGTCGACGACAAGATGCACGCTCGCAGCATCGGACCCTACAGCCTCATCACCCAGCAGCCTCTCGGCGGAAAGGCCCAGTTCGGCGGCCAGCGTTTCGGCGAGATGGAGGTCTGGGCTCTCGAGGCCTACGGTGCGGCCCACACACTGCAGGAGCTTCTGACCGCCAAGTCCGATGACGTCTACGGCCGGGCGAAGATCTACGAGGCCATTGTCAAGGGTGATACGTCCTTTACGCCCGGTTTGCCCGAGTCCTTCAACGTGCTCATCCGCGAGCTCCAGAGCCTGTGCCTCGACGTGGAGCTTCTCAAGACGAAGGACTGAGTCCGTCAGGAAACGGTAAGTGTTTTTTTCGAAAAGGGGAGGAAGGAACTTGAAAGCGTTCGCAACCCTTCGCGATAAAGGCAACCTGGTCGTTGATTTCGACGCCATCAAGATCAGCCTGGCGTCGCCCGAAAAGATCCGGGCGTGGTCCCATGGCGAGGTCACCAAGCCCGAGACCATCAACTACCGCACCTTCAAACCGGAACGCGACGGTCTGTTCTGCGCCAAGATCTTCGGCCCAGTAACGGACTGGGAGTGCTTGTGCGGCAAGTACAAGCGCATGAAACACCGCGGCGTCATCTGCGACAAGTGCGGCGTCGAGGTCACTCAGTCCAAGGTCCGGCGGGAGCGGCTCGCCCACATCGAGCTCGCCTGCCCGGTGTCCCACGTCTGGTTCTTCAAAGGCCTTCCCAGCCGAATCGGTCACCTGCTGGACGTGTCCCTCCGGGACCTGGAGCGCGTGCTCTATTTCGAGTCCTACGTCGTGATCGATCCCGGTGATACACCGTTGAAGGAGAAGGAGCTCCTCACCGAGGAGCGCTTCCGCGAGCTCCGTCAGGAGTTCAAAGGGAAGTTCCAGGCGGACATGGGGGCGGAGGCCATCAAGGAGCTGCTTCGGCGCATCGAGATCGAGGAGCTTTCCGAAGACCTCCGCGAGGCGATGAAGACGGAAACGTCGCTGCAGAAGAAGCTCAAGTTCGCCAAGCGCCTCAAAGTGGTCGAAGCCTTCCGCAAGTCCAACAACCGCCCCGAGTGGATGATCCTGGACGTCGTTCCGGTCATCCCGCCGGAGCTGAGACCGCTGGTGCCTCTCGATGGCGGTCGCTTTGCAACGAGCGACCTGAACGATCTGTACCGCCGGGTGATCAACCGGAACAACCGACTGAAGAAGCTCATGGAGCTCAAGGCGCCGGACGTGATCGTGCGTAACGAAAAACGCATGCTCCAGGAGGCGGTGGACGCGCTGTTCGACAACGGACGGCGCGGCAGGGTCCTCCGCGGTGCCAACAACCGACCCTTGAAATCTCTCTCCGACACGCTGAAGGGCAAGCAGGGACGCTTTCGCCAGAACCTGCTCGGAAAGCGCGTGGACTACTCGGGCCGCTCGGTCATCGTTGTGGGTCCGGAGCTCAAGCTCCACCAGTGCGGCCTGCCGAAGAAGATGGCGCTCGAGCTGTTCAAACCGTTCATCTACAACAAGCTCGAGCAGGTGGGTCTGGCCACTACCATCAAAGCGGCCAAGGAGATGGTCGAGCAGCAGAGGCCGGAGGTCTGGGATTTCCTCGAAGAGGTCATCCGTGAGCATCCGGTTCTGCTGAACCGCGCGCCCACATTGCATCGACTGGGGATTCAGGCGTTCGAGCCGGTGCTCGTCGAGGGCAAGGCGATTCGAATTCACCCTCTGGTCTGTACAGCCTTCAACGCCGACTTCGACGGTGATCAGATGGCGGTTCATATTCCACTGTCTCCCGAGTCGCAGATCGAGGCGGCGATGCTGATGCTCGCTTCGAAGAACATCCTGTCGCCCGCGAACGGGCAGCCGCTGGCCATTCCCACTCAGGACATGGTTCTCGGGGTCTATTACCTGACCAAACTGAGGAAGCACGCCAAAGGCGAGGGCCGAGCCTTCGCCTCGATGGACGACGTGATGCTGGCGCTCGAAGCGGGCGCGGTCGAGACCCTGTCTCCGGTTCGGTTGCTCTACAGTGGTCCGCTCATCGACCTCACGACCGCCTCCAACGATCAGGATCTCGTGCATGCCGACTTTCAGGAGATCGACAGCGAAGTCATCGATACGACGGTAGGTCGCGTCATCTTCAACGACCGTCTGCCGGCCAACATGCCTTTCATCAACGGTCTGCTGAAGAAAAAGGGACTCGGGAGCCTGGTCAACTTCTGCTACCTGAGAGACGGTATCGAGCCAACTGTCGAGCTGCTCGACTCGCTCAAGGAGCTGGGGTTCGAATACGCCACGAAGAGCGGTATTTCCATCGGAATCGACGATCTGGTCATTCCCGGCGAGAAGAACAAGCTCGTGGAAAGCGCCCTTTCCGAGGTCAAGCAGGTCGACGATCAATACCGCGAAGGTGCCATCACCAAGGGTGAACGTTACAACAAGGTCATTGCCGTCTGGTCGAACGTCACCGATTTGGTGGCGCAAGAGATGTTCGAGGAGATGGAGCGCCAGGAGCGGGACGAGAGCCTGTTCAACCCCGTGTATATGATGGCCGACTCCGGTGCTCGCGGGAGCAAGCAGCAGATTCGTCAGCTCGCCGGCATGCGCGGTCTCATGGCCAAGCCATCCGGCGAGATCATCGAGACGCCGATCACGAGCAACTTTCGTGAGGGGCTGACCGTGCTGCAGTACTTCATTTCCACGCACGGTGCGCGCAAGGGCCTGGCCGACACCGCTTTGAAGACGGCGGATTCCGGCTATCTCACCCGCCGACTGGTCGATGTCGCTCAGGACGTCATCATCGCCCAGCCGGACTGCGGTACGCTCTCCGGGATCTACGTCGGCGCCATCGTCGAGGCTGGTGAAGTCATCGAGGCGCTCCGCGACCGCATCGTCGGACGGGTCACGCTCGAGACGATCAAGGACTCGTTCAGCGGCGACACCATCGTCTCTCCCACCCAGGAGATTACCGAGGACATCGCCAGTGCCATTCAGGACACGGGCGTCGAGCGCGTGAAGATTCGCTCGGTGCTCACCTGTGAGACGCGGCGCGGGGTCTGCGCGATGTGCTACGGCCGTAACCTTGCCACCGGAAAGCTAGTCGAGCTGGGCGAGGCGGTTGGTGTCATCGCCGCACAATCCATCGGCGAGCCCGGTACCCAGCTCACGATGCGGACGTTCCATATCGGCGGCACCGCGAGCCGCGTTGCGGAGCAGTCCACGGTGGAGTCCAAGAACCCTGGCAAAATCAAGTTCGTGAACATCTCGACGGTCAAGGACAAGGTAGGTGACCTGGTGGTGATGAACCGCTCGGGTCAGATCCTGGTTCTCGACGACAAGGGCCGGGAGCGCGAGCGCTACCCGGTGGTCTACGGTGCGAGGCTCAAAGTCAAGGACGGTCAGTCGGTCAAGTCGGACCAGACGTTCGTGGAATGGGACCCCTATACCTTCTCCATCCTCACCGAGGAAGGCGGAAAGGCTCAGTTCCGGGACGTGGTCCAGGGCGTGACCGTTAACGAGGAAGTGGACGAAGTCACCGGTCTTTCGATGCCAGTCATCATCGAGACCTCCGACGAGAAGCGCCAGCCGGCGATCGTCATCAAGGACTCGAAGAAGAAGGAAATCCGCAGCTATCTTCTCCCCTCTGGCGCTCACCTGATGATTGGCGACGGCGATGACGTCCGGCCTGGCGACATCCTTGCCAAGATCCCTCGAGAGACGACGAAGACGAAGGACATCACGGGTGGTCTTCCCCGTGTGGTCGAGCTCTTCGAGGCGCGCAAGCCGAAGGACCCGGCGGTCATCACGGAAGTCAACGGTGTCGTGCACTACGGCGGTATTGTCAAGGGCATGCGCCAGATCTCCGTCGTTACCGAGGCCGGCGACACCCGGGAGTACTCGGTGCCCCGCGGCGTTCACGTCAACGTGCAGGAGGGTGAGAGGGTCAAGGCGGGCGAACCGTTGATGGACGGAGCCATCAACCCCCACGACATCCTCCAGGTGCTCGGCGAGAACGCGCTTCAAGAGTATCTCGTCAACGAGATCCAGGAGGTCTACCGTCTCCAGGGTGTGCTCATCAACGATAAACACATCGAGGTGATCGTTCGCCAGATGATGCGCTGGGTCCGGATCGAGGAGGTTGGCGATACACAGTTTCTCATCGACGAGACGCTGGACAAGTACCGTTTCGCCGAGTCGAACGACAAGCTCGTCAGCCAGGGAGGCAGGCGCGCCACCGGACGCCCGCTGCTCCTCGGGATTACCAAGGCGTCGCTGTCGACGGACAGCTTCATCTCTGCGGCATCGTTTCAGGAGACCACTCGGGTTCTCACCGAGGCCAGCATCAGCGGGCGTGTCGACTATCTGCGCGGGCTGAAGGAGAACGTCATCATGGGCCGGTTGATCCCCGCGGGAACAGGCCTCGAGGCACATCGGCACGTCGTCATCCCCGATTCGGCACCCCTCGACCGGTTTCCGGAGCTCCCCGGCGATGATCTCGACAAGGAGGTTCAGCTTCTCGTGGAGGGCCGATCGGCGGAAGGTGGGGACGAATCCTAGCTCGCGGAAGCCAGGAAGCCCGCAAAGGAGACGATACGGGAAACCCGGTAACGCAGGAAACCCGGAAATTAGGAATCCCGGAAAGGGATAGAAGAGACCCTTTCTCTTCCTGGTTTCTTTTCCTGGTTTCCGATCTTCCTGGCTTCCTGCTATGCCGGGTTTCCCGAGAACGTCCGAGTGCGGAGCTCCGGGTTTCGTGGTCTAAGTCGCTGAGGCACTATGGTTTTGCGGTTGACAAAATCCGTTCCACTTGGTACACTCGCCAGGTTGTCCTGAAGTCCGGATCCCTTGTGGTCCGGCTGTTTTTCTTTTATAGGCAAGGGTTTAGCGGAGACAGGCCGAAGTGCCAACGTTCAGTCAACTGGTTCGAGAGGGTCGAAAGCGTACGCTTTCGAAAACGGACAGTCCGGCCCTTCAGGGTAGTCCGCAGAAGCGCGGGGTTTGTATCCGTGTCTTCATCTCGACGCCCAAGAAACCCAACTCGGCGCTGCGTAAGGTCGCGCGCGTCCGGCTCACCAACGGCATCGAGGTCACGACCTACATTCCGGGGGTCGGCCACAACCTGCAGGAGCACTCGATCGTGCTCATTCGCGGTGGCCGCGTGAAGGATCTGCCGGGGGTTCGCTATCACGTGGTTCGCGGAGCCCTGGATGCGGTTGGTGTCGACGGCAGGAAGAACGGCCGCTCCAAGTACGGTACGAAGCGTCCCAAGTCCTGACTTAATGGAAGGTCGGGATACTAGGATGCGATGAGGTAGAAAATGCCCAGGCGACGGGAGGTGCCCAAGAGGACTCCGCAGCCGGATCCGCTGTACAACAGCGGTCTCGTCTCCAGCTTCATCAACGTCATCATGAAGCAGGGGAAGAAATCGACGGCGGAAAACCTCGTGTACGGGGCGCTGAAAACGATTCGCGAGCGGACGCAGGAAGATCCACTCAAGGTTTTCAAGAAAGCCGTCGACAACGTAAGGCCGTCGCTCGAGGTTAAGAGCCGGCGCGTCGGCGGAAGCAACTATCAGGTGCCGGTGGAGGTTCGTCCGGAGCGACGGACGTCGCTCTCCATGCGTTGGCTGGCGGGTTTTGCTCGGGCCCGGCCCGAGAAGACGATGGCCGACAGATTGGCCGCGGAGATCCTCGACGCCTCTCAGAATAGAGGCGGGGCCGTCAAGAAGAGAGAAGACACGCATCGTATGGCGGAGGCCAACAAGGCGTTCGCCCACTACCGCTGGTAAGCACGAGCCGCATTCTCGTCGAGGGCTCCTCTATTCCTTTTTCTTCTGTTTTCGACTTTTATCTTTCAACGATGACGCTTTGAGTTAGCGATGGCACGGCAATTACCGTTAGAGAAAACACGCAATATCGGCATCATGGCCCACATCGATGCCGGCAAGACCACGACCACCGAGCGTGTTCTCTACTACACGGGTATCACCTACAAGCTCGGCGAGGTCCACGAGGGCACGGCCACCATGGACTGGATGCAGCAGGAGCAGGAGCGGGGCATCACTATCACCTCGGCTGCCACTACCTGCTTCTGGAAGGACTATCGCGTCAACATCATCGATACCCCGGGCCACGTGGACTTTACGGCGGAGGTCGAGCGCTCGCTTCGGGTCCTGGACGGTGCGGTGGCCGTTTTCTGCGCGGTGGGCGGTGTTGAGCCGCAGTCGGAGGCCGTCTGGCGCCAGGCGGACAAGTACCGCGTGCCGCGGATTGCCTTCGTCAACAAGATGGACCGCTCCGGTGCCGATCTGGATCGGACCGTCGCCATGATAGGGGATCGGCTCAGCGCCAACCCGGTGCTCGTGCAGATTGCCGTCGGGGCCGAGGAGAATTTCGCCGGGATCGTGGACCTCATCCGAATGAAGGCGTACATCTACAAGGACGAGACCCTTGGGGCCGAGTACGAGGAGACCGGAATCCCCGGGGAGCTCGCGGAGGCCGCCGCGGCCGCCCGAGAGAAGCTGGTGGAAGCGGCCAGTGAGGCCGACGACCACTTGATGGAGAAGTATCTCGAAGGCGAAGCGCCGGGTGAAGACGAGATCCGTCGAGCGCTCAGAAAGGGAACCATCGAGCTCAGTCTGGTTCCGGTACTCTGTGGCTCGGCGTTCAAGAACAAAGGCGTTCAGCCGCTTCTCGATGCCGTCGTGGATTTCCTGCCCGCACCGGCCGATGTGCCTTCCATCGAAGGGCTCGACCTCGAGGGTAACGCGATCGTGCGCAAGTCGAGCGACGAAGAGCCTTTCGCAGCTCTGATCTTCAAGATCATGACCGACCCGTATACCGGGCAGCTCGCTTTTCTGCGGGTGTATTCGGGTGTGCTGGAGAGCGGGGCTCATGTGTTCAACAGCGCTCGCAACAAGGCGTCTCGCGTGGGCAGGCTGCTCAAGATGCATGCGAACAAACGCGAGGACATCACCGCGGTCTACGCCGGTGACATCGCCGCTGCGGTAGGGCTCAAGAACGTCCAGACCGGCGACACGATTTCCGACGAGAAGAATCCGGTCATTCTGGAGTCGATGGAGTTTCCCGAACCGGTCATCGCAGTGGTCATCGAGCCGAAAACGAAGGCGGACCAGGACAAGCTGGGCGTGGCCCTCGGGAAGCTGACCCAGGAAGACCCGACGTTCAAGGTGTTCACCGATCCCGACACGGCTCAGACGATCATCAGCGGCATGGGCGAACTCCACCTCGAGATCATCGTCGACCGGCTCCTGCGCGAGTTCGGCGTCGCAGCCAGTGTAGGCAAGCCGCAGGTGGCCTACAAGGAAACGATCCGCTCGAGCGCGAAGGCGGAAAGCCGCTACGTGCGCCAGACGGGTGGGCGAGGTCAATACGGGCACGTGCTCCTCGAGATCAAACCGAACCCCGGCAAGAAGTTCGAGTTCGACAATGCCATCACCCGTGGAGCGATTCCGAGGGAGTACATCCGTCCAGTCGAGGCTGGCATCAAGGAAGCCATGGAACAAGGGGTCCTGGCCGGCTATCCGATGGTGGACGTCAAAGTTCGTCTCTACGATGGCTCCTTCCACACCGTGGACAGCTCGGAAGTTGCGTTCAAGATCGCGGGTTCCATGGCCTTCAAGGAGGCGGTCAGGAACGCGGATCCGGTTCTGCTCGAGCCGGTCATGAAAGTCGAGGTTGTCGTTCCCGAGGACTATATGGGCGAGGTCATCAACGATTTGAACTCCCGGCGCGGAAAAATCCAGGGGATGACCGCCCGCGGTAGCGCTCAGGTCATCGGGGCCAAGGTGCCGCTGGCCGAGATGTTCGGCTATGCGACGGATCTTCGCTCCGCGACTCAGGGACGAGCGACCTTCACGATGCACTTCGGACGCTACGAGGAGGCTCCCAAGAGCGTCGGCGAGGAAGTGGTCGCCAAAGTTGCTGGACGGTAGTCAGCCAATACAAGGAGTACAAACCATCCATGCCGAAAGAGAAATTTGATCGAAGCAAGCCGCATTTGAACGTGGGGACGATCGGTCACGTGGACCACGGCAAGACGACGTTGACGGCGGCGATCACGAAGGTTCTGGCGAAGAACCAGAAGGGCGTGGAGTTTCGGAGCTTCGACTCGATCGACAACGCACCGGAAGAGCGAGAGCGGGGGATCACGATTGCGACGGCGCACGTGGAGTACACGACGCCGAATCGACACTATGCGCACGTGGACTGTCCGGGTCACGCGGATTACGTGAAGAACATGATTACGGGAGCGGCGCAGATGGACGGAGCGATTCTGGTGGTATCGGCGGCGGACGGGCCGATGCCGCAGACGCGGGAGCACATTCTTCTGGCGCGTCAGGTGGGCGTTCCGTACATCGTTGTGTTCCTGAACAAAGTGGACATGGTTGACGACGAGGAGCTTCTGGACCTGGTGGAGCTGGAAGTGAGGGAGCTTCTGACGCAGTACGAGTTTCCGGACGACGTCCCGATTGTGCGAGGCAGTGCGCTGAAGGCGCTGGAAGGCGACGCGGAGGAGGACGAGAAGCCGATACACGAGCTGATGGAAGCGGTGGATGCCTACGTGCCGCTGCCGGAGCGTGACATCGACAAGCCGTATCTGATGCCGATCGAGGACGTGTTCACGATCTCGGGCCGAGGCACGGTGGTGACGGGTCGAGTGGAGCGCGGGAAAGTGAAGGTTGGCGAGGAGATCGAGATCGTCGGCATCAAAGAGACGCGCAAGCGGGTGGTGACGGGAGTGGAGATGTTCAAGAAGCTCCTGGACGAAGGCCAGGCGGGAGACAACGTCGGGATTCTGCTGCGAGGCACGGAGAGAGCGGAAGTGGACCGGGGCATGGTGCTGGCGAAGCCGGGCTCGATCACGCCGCACACGAAGTTCAAGGCGGAGGTCTACGTGTTGTCGAAGGAAGAGGGAGGCCGGCACACGCCGTTTTTCAGCGGCTATCGACCTCAGTTCTACTTCCGGACGACGGACGTGACGGGAGTGGCAACCCTCACGGAGGGAGTGGAAATGGTGATGCCGGGGGACAACTCGAGCCTGAGCATCGAACTGATTATGCCGATTGCCATGGAGAAGGAACTCCGCTTCGCCATCCGTGAAGGTGGACGCACGGTGGGTGCCGGAACCATCACCGAGGTGACCGAATAACCTGACTTTTTTTCCCGGCTTGTTAGCCGAGTGAGTGGGTAGACGAAAATGGCTGTAGTAAGCGAGAAGATTCGGATCCGGTTGAAGGCCTACGACTATCGGATTCTCGATCAGTCCACGCACGAGATCGTGGAGACTGCCAAGCGGACGGGTGCGAAGATCGCGGGCCCGATTCCACTGCCGACGGTCAAGAACAAGTACACCGTGCTCCGCTCCCCGCACGTGGACAAGAAGTCTCGCGAGCAGTTCGAGATGCGGACCCACAAGCGTCTGCTGGACATCTTCGAGCCGACCCCACAGACGGTGGATGCGCTCATGCGACTCGATCTGCCGGCCGGTGTCGACGTGGAGATCAAGGCGTTCGGGAAAGAGCATTCGAAGTAACGGAATTGAATGTTAGAGACGATGAATGCACTGATAGGAAAAAAGCTGGGAATGACGCAACGATTTGCAGAGGACGGTTCCGTTATTCCATTGACCGTCGTACAGGCGGGCCCTTGTGTCATCGTGCAGCGAAAAACGAAAGAGCGCGACGGCTACGACGCGGTTCAGATGGGGCTGGTGGAGACCGGAAGGAAAATAAAGGCTACCAAGCCCATGGAAGGGCACTTCCAGAAAGCCGGTGTCGCGCCGGTACGTGTGCTGCGGGAGTTCGAGGTTGCGACGGACGACGAGACGGAGGTCGGTGCGGCCATCAAAGTCACGGTGTTCGCTGCCGGAGACACGGTGAATGTGAGCGGTCTCAGCAAGGGTAAGGGATTCGCCGGGGTCATGAAGCGGCACGGGTTCAAGGGAGGGCGCGCCAGCCACGGCTCGATGTTTCATCGGGCGCCGGGCTCGATTGGTCAGTCTGCCTCTCCGTCCCGGGTTCTCCCGGGGATGAAAGGGCCCGGGCAAATGGGGAACGAGCGGGTCACGGTCAAGAACCTCAAAATCGTCGACGTGATCGAGGACGAGAACCTGCTTCTCATCAAGGGCGCGGTGCCCGGTGCCAAAGGAAGCTACGTCGAGATCGTCAAGGCGTGACGTTGGAGAAAGCCTGATGCCCAGTGTGCCACTCGTCGACGTTGCCACGAGCTCCAGAAGCGAGAAATGTCTGAGCGATGCCGTCTTCGGGGTCAAGCCGAACCGGCACCTCCTGTACGAAGCGGTCAAGCACTATCGGGCGCGTCAGCGTCGGGGCACGCACTCGACCAAGACGCGGGCGGCGGTCTCCGGAGGTGGGGCCAAGCCGTGGCGCCAGAAGGGTACGGGACGAGCGCGGGTGGGCAGTTCCCGCAATCCCCTCTGGAGGAAAGGCGGCGTGGCGCATGGCCCGAGGCCGCGCGACCACAGTTTCCGTCTGCCCGGAAAGGTCCAGCGGGGAGCACTTCGTTCGGCCCTCTCACTTCGGGCGGGTCAGAATGCGGTGACGCTGGTCAACGGGTTTCCACTCGAGGCACCGAGCACCAGGACGTTCAAGAGCCAGCTCGACGGGATTCTGTCCGAGTCCAAGAGGCTCCTCGTCGTGGATGTGCGGCCTTCGGAAGCTCTCAGCCTTTCCGCGCGTAATCTTCCTTTTGTCGAGGTTCGCTCGGTGGCCGCCTTGCACTGTTACGACGTTCTGGCGGCTCAGCACGTCGTTCTCTCCGAGGAAGCGGCCAGTGTTCTGGAAGAGAGGTTGCACCGATGAATGTGCATGACGTCATCCTCGGGCCGCTCGTCACCGAGAAAGCGACCCTCATGAAGGACGAGAAAGGAACCGTCTGCTTCCGGGTCGCGCTCGGCGTGAACAAGATCCAGATTCGCGATGCGGTGGAACGGCTCTTCAGCGTGAAAGTGGCCTCCGTCCGCACCAGCCAAGTAAAGGGAAAGATGAAGCGCTACGGGCGCTTCGAGGGCAAGCGCCCGGACTGGAAGAAGGCCTTCGTCACTCTCCGTGAGGGAGAGAAGATGATCGAGTTCTTCGAGGGTGTTTGAGTAGAGCTGGGGGGTTTTCCGTGGGAATCAAGAAGTTCAGGCCGACATCGCCGGGACGTCGCTTTTGCACCGTTCAGGCGTTCGACGAGCTCACGGCGAAGAAACCGGTAAAGGCGCTCACCCAGCCTCAAACACGTTCGGGCGGCCGGAACTCGGGCGGGCGCATCACGGTCCGTTTCCGGGGCGGCGGGCACAAACGACGCTATCGGGTCGTCGATTTCAAGCGCAAGAAGATGGATATACCTGCCCGGGTAGCCTCGATCGAGTACGACCCGAACCGCTCGGCGCGGATCTGCCTGCTGCACTACGTCGATGGTGAGAAGACCTACATTCTTCATCCGGTGGGTCTGAAAGTCGGCGACAACGTGATTTCCAGTGACTCGGCCGACATTCTTCCCGGCAACTGCCTGCCGCTCCACTTCATGCCACTCGGCACGACGGTTCACAACATCGAGCTCAAGCCGGGCAAGGGAGGCCAGATGGCCCGGAGCTCCGGGGCCGGCGCCCAGCTGGTGGCGAAGGAAGGCAAGTACGCTCAGCTCAGACTTCCTTCCGGTGAGGTTCGTATCGTCCACCGGCGGTGCCGCGCCACTGTAGGTCAGGTCGGAAACGTGGACCACCAGAATATCAAGCTGGGCAAGGCGGGACGCAAACGGTGGCTGGGCAGGCGCCCCCACAACCGGGGCGTCACCATGAACCCGGTCGATCATCCTCACGGCGGCGGCGAAGGCCGCACCGCCGGAGGCCGGCATCCGGTCACCCCGTGGGGTGTTCCCACGAAAGGGTACAAGACCAGGAACAACAAGCGGACCAACAAATTCATCGTCCGTCGTCGCGGCAAGAGGTAGGCACCAGAAATGGCGAGATCGCTGAAGAAGGGACCGTTCGTAGACGAACACTTGTTCAGAAAAATCGAGACCATGAACGCGGGTGACAAGAAAGTGGTGAAAACCTGGTCTCGCCGCTCGACCATCATTCCGGAAATGGTAGGGCATACGCTGGCCGTCCACAACGGCAAGAAGTTCATTCCCGTCTACGTCACCGAGAACATGGTGGGCCACAAGCTGGGCGAGTTCTCTCCCACGCGGACGTTCCGCGGGCACACGACCAAGACGGGCAAGTCATCGAGGATCCGCTAGCGACGCAAAAGATCGGGGCAGATAGAGAGTGATTCAAGCGAAGGCAACCGCCAGGTACGTCCGTGGTTCACCGCAGAAGGCGCGTCTGGTGATCGATCTCATTCGCGGCAAGAAGGCTGCCGAGGCGCTCTCGATTCTCCAGAGCACCAACAAGCGCGTGTGCGGACCTCTCGAGAAGGTACTGCGCTCGGCGATTGCCAACGCCCAGAACAAGGCGGTCGAGGACGCAAAGCGGATCGACGAAGACGACCTGGTGGTGTCGGCAGCATTCGCGAACCCGGGACCGAGCCTCAAACGCATCCGGCCGGCACCGATGGGACGAGCCTTTCGAATTTTGCATCGCACCACGCACCTGACGGTCGAAGTATCGGAGCGGCAGGGAGAGGAGTAGGGCAGGCACATGGGTCAGAAAGTCCATCCGTACGGTTTTCGCCTCGGGTACAACAAGACGTGGCGCTCGCGCTGGTATGCGGAGCGTGACTACGGGAAGCTCCTGCACGAGGACTTGAAACTCAAGCGCGCGCTGAAGATCAAATTCTCGCACGCCGGCGTCTCGAGAGTGGAGATCGAGCGAGCCGCCAACAAGCTCAAGGTCAACATCCACACCTCGCGACCGGGAATCATCATCGGGCGCAAGGGCACCGAAGTCGACAAGCTGAAGCAGGAAATCCAGTCGAATACGAAACGCGAGGTCTACATCAACATCATCGAGGTCGCGAAGCCCGAGCTCGACGCTCAACTGGTGGCGGAGTCCATTGCTCTCCAACTCGAAAAACGCATCGCCTTTCGGCGCGCGATGCGCAAATCGGTGGATGCCACGATGCGTTTCGGTGCCAAGGGAATCCGGGTTCGTTGCGCCGGACGACTCAATGGGGCAGAGATCGCGCGCTCGCAGTGGTACCTGCTCGGGCAGCTCCCCCTCCACACCCTGAAGGCCGACATCGACTACGGGTTCGCGGAAGCCTTTACGACCTATGGCCAGATCGGTGTGAAGTGCTGGATCTACAAGGGGGAGGCTCTTCCTCTTGGTCCCGCTTTGCGGGAGGAACAGGCGGAGCGACCTCGCGGACGAAGGACGGAGTAGCGCGGCATGTTGCAGCCAAAGAAGGTGAAGCACCGCAAAGTACAGCGGGGACGCATGCGCGGCAAGGCCTGGAAGGGCCACACCGTCGAGTTCGGTGACTACGGCCTGAAGGTCCTGGAGCCCGGCTGGATCACCGACCGGCAGATCGAAGCGGCTCGGGTCGCCATTACTCGATTCGTCAAGCGCAGCGGACGCGTGTGGATTCGCATCTTTCCCGACAAGCCTATCACCAAGAAGCCGCAGGAAACGCGAATGGGAAAGGGAAAGGGCAGCCCGGAGCAATGGGTTGCCGTGGTCAAGCCCGGGCGGATTCTCTACGAGATGGAAGGTGTTCCGGAAGACGTGGCGCGTGAAGCTTTTCGTCTGGCGGGGCACAAGCTGGGCCTGGAGACCAGATTCACGGCTCGATTCGAGGAGGCCTGATGCCGTTCCAACTATCTGGACCTGGAACCTCATGCCGACCGTGGCAACGGTGCCAATGAGCGACTCCATCGTTAGGCCCAACAAGTTGGAACGGCACTAGGGGGGCCGGGGAGACCAGAGGAGACCTGGAGAGTGAAGACGTGAAGGCTGACAAGATTCGGGAGATGCAGCTCGAGGAGCTCGAGGCGAAGGTCGACGAGCTGAAGGAAGGCATTTTTCATCTGCGGATCAAGAGGGAGACGGGTCAATTGGACCGGCCCGGCACCCTTCGCGAGCTCCGCAAGGATCTGGCCCGGGTCATGACGGTCATGGGTGAGATGCGGCGCGAGCAAGCGGTCCGGAAAATGTCCTAGGGAGCTTTTTTTTCAATGCCGAGAGTAACCAAGATTGGCGTAGTTACCAGCAGCAAAATGGACAAGACGGCCGTCGTCGCGGTGGAGCGGCTCGTTCAGCACTGGCTCTACAAGCGGCGCTTCAAGAAGACATCCACATTCATGGTTCACGACGAGAGCAACCAGTGCCAGATCGGTGATCGAGTCCGGATCATCGAGTGCCGACCAATGTCGGCGCGCAAGCGGTGGCGTCTGGTGGAGGTGCTGGAATCGCGGTCGAGGCTCGAGCAGGGTGTCAACGAAGTGGCCGGGGAAAAGAAGGCCGGGGCCGCGAGGCTGAGTGCCCTGCTTCATGATTACGGTGACGCACCGAGAACGCCGAGGCGCCCGTCTGGCAAGGCGCGAGGAGCGAATAATATCTGGATATATGACCGATGAGCAACGCAGCCAGACGGGATGCATCGGCGTTCGAATGCCACCGTAATTGTGAAACAGGGTACTAAGTACGCCAGGGAACGTTAATCATGATTCAGATGCAAACGGTGCTGGAGGTGGCGGACAACTCTGGAGCGAAGAAGATCGCCTGTATCCTTCCTCTGGGCGGAGGCGTCGGCCGGATTGCGGGTCTCGGCGACGTGATCACCGCGTCGGTGAAGGAGGCAACTCCGGAAAGTACGATCAAGAAGGGTGCCGTTGTCAAGGCGGTCATCGTCCGGACGAAGAAGGAGCACCGTCGCAGGGACGGCTCCTACATCCGCTTCGACACCAATGCGGCGGTTCTGATCAACGAGCAGCGGGAGCCGCTGGGGACGCGTGTTTTCGGCCCGGTGGCCCGAGAGCTCCGGGAGAAGAAGTTCATGAAGATCGTCTCCCTGGCACCGGAGGTGCTGTAGTCGTGAGCGCAATCCACGTACGGAAGAACGACCAGGTCGAAGTCATTTCCGGGAAGGACAAGGGCAAGCGCGGCAGGGTGCTGGTCATCCTTGCCCCGCGCTCCCGGGTCATCGTCGAGCAGGTCAATATGATCAAGCGCCACACGCGCCCCAACCCTCAGAAGAACATCAAGGGGGGCATCGTGGAACGGGAGGCATCTCTCGCGACGAGCAAACTGATGATCGTCTGCCCGGAGTGCGACCGTCGGACCCGGGCGCGTCACAAGACCCTTGCCGATGGTCGAAAAGTGCGAACCTGCACTCATTGCGACGGGGTTATCGACAAATGAGCCGGTTACGGTCCCTGTACCAGGAAGCGCTTCAACCCCAACTCATGAAAGAGCTGAGCATCGAGAACGTCTGGGCCGTTCCCCGAATGGAAAAAGTGGTCGTCAACATGGGCGTCGGCGAAGCCTCCGTGAACATCAAGTTGCTGGATGCTGCCATGGACGAGGTGGCCATCATCACCGGCCAACGACCCGTCATGAGGCGAGCCAGAAAATCCATCGCCGCGTTCAAGATTCGCGAGGGCAATCCAGTGGGCGCCTCGGTCACCCTCCGTGGCCGGCGTATGTACGAGTTCATCGATCGGCTCGTGAACATCGCCCTCCCCCGCGTGAGGGATTTCCGTGGGGTGCCTACCAAGTCGTTCGACGGCCGCGGCAACTATACGCTCGGTCTCAAGGATCAGTTGATATTCCCCGAGATTGATTATTCCAAGGTCGATCAGACAAGGGGCATGAACGTCACTTTCTGCACCTCGGCGACGACCGACCAGGGCGCGCGTCGTCTCCTGGAGCTTCTGGGGATGCCGTTCCGGCGTCAAGAGAGTCGTTAGAAAAGAGGGGGGCTAGAACCTTTGGCCAGAAAATCTGCCATCGCGAAAGCGCGGCGTAAATCGAAATTCGCAGTCCGCCAGCACAGCCGCTGTGAAAACTGCGGTCGGCCCCGGGCTTTCCTGCGAAAGTTCCTGCTCTGCCGGTTGTGCTTCCGGAAACTCGCTCTGGCGGGAGAAATCCCCGGCTTGGTGAAATCAAGCTGGTAATCAAGGAGAGCTTTCATCGATGTGGTCCGACTCGGTCGCCGACATGCTGACACGCATTCGCAATGCTTTAGGGGCGCGGCACGCGCGTGTGGACGTTCCGGCGTCCAAACTAAAGACGGAAATTGCCCGGATCCTCGAGCAGGAGGGGTACATTCAGAGCTACAAGCTCGTCGAGGACCCGGTGCAAGGCACGCTGCGCATCGCGCTCAAGAGGACTACCGACAATGAGGACGTCATTCTCGGGCTGTCCCGGGTTTCGAGGCCAGGTTGCCGGATCTACGTGGGCAAGAAGGAGATTCCCAAAGTGCAAGGAGGCCTGGGTATCAACATTCTCTCGACCTCCAAAGGTGTCATGACCGGAGAGCAAGCCGTCAAGGAGGGCGTCGGCGGCGAGATTCTCTGTATCGTCTGGTAGGCGAGGAAGAAAGACTCATGTCGCGAATCGGCTCCAAACCCATTCCGATCCCGAACGGGGTGAAGGTCGCCGTGACGAACGGCCAGGTGGAAGTTCAAGGGCCGAAAGGCAAACTGACGACCACGTTACCCGAGGGAATCAAGTTCGAGGAAGGCAAGGGCGAGCTCAAGGCGGTGCCCGAGAAGGAGTCGGCCAACTCGAGTGCATACTGGGGACTTGCCAGGAGCTTGGTGGCCAACGCCGTTCATGGCGTGGCAGAGGGCTTCAAGAAGGAGCTGGATATCGTCGGTATCGGCTTCCGGGCGCAGGTCAAGGGAAAGGAAGTCGTCTTCGCTCTCGGATACTCGCATCCGGTCAACTTCCCCATTCCGGAGGGGATCGAGGTCAGGGTCGATCAGAACACGCATATCACCGTCTCTGGAGCGGACAAGCAGCTGGTGGGACAGACTGCGGCAGAGATCCGAAGCCTGCGCAAGCCCGATCCGTACAAGCAAAAGGGGATCCGCTACACCGGAGAGCACCTGAAGAAGAAAGCCGGCAAGACGGGTGTTTAGAAGATGAAAGTACGCACGACAAGAGACGCGAGGCAGCGCATTCGCTACCGCACTCGGAAGAAGGTCTCAGGGTCGGCCAGCCGGCCGCGGTTGAGTGTCTATCGAAGCTTGAAGCACATTTATGCCCAGCTCATCGACGATGAAGCGGGGCAGACCATCGCCGCCGCCAGCAGTCGGGAGAAGGAGGTCGGTGACGGCGGAAACCAGAAGGGCGCCGCGGCCGTCGGCAAACTCGTTGCCGAGCGCGCTCGCGAGAAGGGTATCGAGGCTGTCGTGTTCGATCGAGGCGGCTTTCACTATCACGGTCGCATCAAGGTCCTCGCCGATGCCGCGCGTGAGCAGGGATTGAAGTTCTAGAGAGATCGTCCGAGTCGTGCGAGTCGACCGGGCGTACGAAGCCAGGGAAGAATTGATGCGCAGAGAGAGAATCGACGCCGCGAATCTGGACCTCAAGGACCAAGTCGTCAGTATCAACCGCGTCACGAAGGTCGTCAAAGGCGGAAAGAACCTGTCCTTCAGTGCCCTCGTCGTCGTCGGTGACGGCGCCGGGCACGTGGGCTACGGGCTCGGAAAGGCCAAGGAGGTTCCCTCGGCCATCCGCAAGGGAATCGAGATCGCGAAGAAGAACCTCGTGCGCGTTCCCCTCGCGGGCACCAGCATCCCGCACCAGGTTATCGGTGTTTTCGGGGCCGGGCGGGTGCTTCTCAAGCCGGCCGGAGAGGGTACTGGCGTCATCGCCGGGGGCGCGGTTCGAGCCGTCGTCGAAGCGGCGGGAATCAAGGATATCCTGACGAAATCCCTTGGTACCGCAAACGCCCAGAACGTGGTCAAGGCAACGATGCAAGGCCTCGGCGCCCTTCGCTCACCCGAGCAAGTCGCCCGGGTGCGCGGGAAGGAAATCGCCGCCGACACCGCCAGTTAGGGCCAGTTAAGGCCAGCAAAAGAAAGTCGAGACCGATGGCGAAGAACAGCAAGAGGGAAAAGACGCGCTTCCGGGTGAAGCTCGTCAAGAGCCAGATCGGCTCCAGCAAGTACCAGCGGAAGGTGCTCGACGGGCTCGGACTGCGGCGTATCAACCAGATCGTGGAGCGCGAGGACACCGATGCCATTCGTGGGATGGTCGCCAAAGTGGCCCATCTGGTCGAGGTGATGGACTAGTGGGGATGCTCCTGACTCAAAGGCAAGTGGCTGGTCCGGGGCGCCGGGACCGTACGGGTACGGAAACGGAAACAGGAATCGGGCACGGGCAAGGGCACGGGCTGGGGCAGGGGAACCCGCTGTGAACGTATTGGATGCTGAGGGGACGGGATGAGCCTACATGAACTGAAACCGGCGGACGGCGCGACGCGTACCAGAAAGCGCATCGGCCGCGGTCCTGGCTCTGGCCAGGGCAAGACGGCAGGGCGCGGGTCCAAGGGTGCGAAATCCCGGTCCGGCTACAGCCATCGACGGGGATTCGAAGGGGGGCAAATGCCCCTGATTCGGCGTGTTCCGAAGCGAGGTTTTAAGAACATCTTTGCCAAGGCCATTGCATCGGTCAACGTCGGGGATCTCGAGCGTTTCCCCGAGGGCACCGTCGTGACTCCCGAGCTTATGGTAGAGCATCGACTCATTCGAAGGCGCTTCGACGGAGTGAAGATTCTGGGCGGGGGTGAGCTCAAGAAGAAACTGGTCGTTCAGGCTCATGCCTTCAGTGGAGGCGCGAAGTCCAAGATCGAGGCGGCTGGCGGAAGTGCGGAGGAACTGAAGGCGTGATCGAGAGTCTGAAGAACATCTTCCGTATTCCTGACCTCAGGAATCGGGTGCTGTTCACGCTGGCCATGCTCGCCGTCTACCGTCTCGGCAGACACGTTCCCACACCGGGAGTGGATGCGGCGGCGCTGACGCAGTTCTTCGAGGACAACCGGGCGACATGGTTCGGCTTCGTGGACATGTTCTCAGGCGGCAATCTGTCGAAGGTCACGGTTTTCGCCCTCGGCATCATGCCTTACATCAGCGCCTCGATTATTCTCCAGTTGTTGACGGTTGTGTGGCCCTACCTGGAGAAGCTCTCCAAGGAGGGTGAGCTGGGGCGCAGAAAGATCACGCAGTATACCCGATACGGCACCGTGCTGCTGAGCGTCGTTCAAGCCGCTGGCATCGCGGCGTTCCTGCAGAAGACGGAACTCACGGGCGGGATGTCGCTGGTCGCCAACCCGGGTATCGGGTTCACCCTGATGACGGTTCTGACCCTGACCGCGGGCACCGTCTTCATCATGTGGATTGGCGAGCAGATTACGGAGCGCGGCATCGGAAACGGTATGTCGCTGCTGATCTTCGCCGGGATTGTCGTGGGCTTTCCCGAGGCGATCGTAACCACGATCCGTAACGTTTCTACCGGAGAGCAGCAGATCTTCACCGTGCTGCTGCTCTCCGCCTTCATGATCCTGGTTGTCGCTGCGATCGTCTTCGTGGAGCGCGGCCAGCGCCGGATCCCCGTACAGTACGCCAAACGCGTGGTCGGCCGGCGCATGTATCAGGGGCAGTCGACACATCTCCCGCTGAAGGTCAACACCGGCGGCGTCATCCCGGTAATTTTTGCGAGCTCGATCATTGCCTTGCCACAGACTTTCGCTTCGCTGTTTCCCGACAGCCCATGGATGACCGGCATCGCCACCCAGCTCTCCTGGGGCATGCCTCTCTACACGCTGGTCTATGTGTCGGCCATCATCTTCTTCTGCTATTTCTACACGGCCATCATCTTCAACCCGGACGACGTGGCCGACAACATGCGGAAATACGGAGGCTATGTCCCGGGGATTCGGCCCGGCAAGCGGACCGCCGAGTACATCGATAACGTTTTGACTCGTCTGACGTTCGGAGGAGCGCTCTATCTGGCGGCGGTTTCGGTTCTCCCGGAGTTCCTCCTTGCCGGATTTCGTGTCGCGCCGATTCCCTTCATCGGTACGTGGCTCGATTCTTTTCTGCCCACGTTCATCACCGAGGGGCTGAACGTGACCTTCTATTTCGGTGGCACCTCCCTCCTCATCGTGGTGGGCGTGGCGATGGACACGGTGCAGCAGGTCGAGAGCCAGCTCATCATGCGTCACTACGACGGCTTCATGAAACGAGGTCGCATCCGGGGACGTCGAGGTTAGCCGACGGACATGGTGCGATTGATCATGCTGGGTCCCCCGGGAGCGGGCAAAGGTACACAGGCTGCCAGGGCGGCAGCGGAGCTCGGCATTCCTCACATATCGACCGGCGCAATCCTGCGACAGGCCGTCGCCGACGAGACAGAGCTGGGACTGAAAGCCAAAGCCGTGATGGAATCTGGGAACCTGGTCAGCGACGAGATCATGCTCGGCATCATCAAAGAGCGTCTCGCACGGCCGGATTGCGCCGGTGGCTTCATCCTGGACGGCTACCCGCGCACGATCCCCCAGGCCGAAGCGATCGATCGACTGCTCTCGGCATCGAGCAGGGCACCGGTCGCGATCGTGAACGTGACGCTGCCCGAGCAGGAGCTCGTGCGCCGGATCGAGGGCCGGCGCGGCGAAGAGGGCCGAGCCGATGACTCCCGAGAGGCCGTCCGTGAGCGACTTCGGGTCTACGAAGACAAGACCCGGCCGCTGCTCGATTACTTCGGTGGCCGCGTCGCGAGTCTGGACGGCATCGGAACGCCCGATCAGGTTTTCGAGCGATTTACCGCGATGCTGCGCGGGGCGGTGGCGGAAGCGGAGGCCCAGGGCCGATGAACCTTTCGCGAATCGCTCGTCGCAACGACACGGAGCTCGACAAGATGCACCAGGCGAACGCCATCGTGCTTCAGACGCTCCGTCTTCTGGCGGATGCGCTCGAGCCGGGCATCACGACCGCAGAGCTCGATCGGATCGCGGCCTCGAAGCTCGCAAAGGAAGGTGCGAAGCCGGCGTTCAAGGGCTATCGTGGTTTTCCCGCGACGCTTTGCGTGTCGGTCAACGACGAGGTCGTCCACGGCATCCCTTCGAAAAGGCGGGTCCTCGAGGACGGCGATGTGGTCAGCCTGGACTTCGGCTGCGTGGTGGACGGCTACTTCGGTGACAACGCCATCACGGCGCCGGTCGGGGAGGTCTCCGGGCCGGTCCGCAAGCTGCTCCAGGTCACCGAGCAGGCGATGTTCAAGGGCATCGAGGCGGTGTCGGTGAGTAACCGAGTGTCGGACATCGGTTTCGCCGTTCAACGATACGTGGAGCGGCACGGCTTCTCAGTGGTACGGGATTTCGTGGGTCACGGCATCGGTCAGAATCTGCACGAGGAACCCCCGGTGCCGAACTACGGTCGGGCCGGACGCGGCCATCGACTGGCTCCGGGTATGTGCCTCGCTATAGAGCCGATGGTGAACGCCGGGCACCACCACGTGAAGACGCTCTCGGATCGGTGGACGGTGGTGACGATGGACGGTACGTACTCGGCTCATTTCGAGCGCTCGGTGGCAGTCACGGAATCCGGTCCCTGGATTCTGGCCGAGCCAAGGTCCGTGCTCACGGGGGATAGGAAATTTGTCTAAAGAAGACGCGATCGAGGTCACCGCGACGGTGCTGGAGCCGCTTCCGAACGCGATGTTCAAGGTCGAGCTGGAGAACAAGCACAAGGTGCTGGCTCATGTTTCGGGCAAGATGCGGAAGCACTTTATCCGCATTCTCCCGGGGGACAAGGTTCTGGTGGAGCTGTCGCCCTACGACCTGACGCGGGGTCGTATCGTCTATCGCTACAAGTAGCGACAGGGACACCAAGCGGGAGGATAGTCATGAAAGTACGAGCATCGGTCAAGAAGATGTGCGCCAAGTGCAAGATCATCCGGCGCGAAGGCGTGGTGAGAGTGATTTGCGTCAACCCCAAGCACAAGCAACGACAGGGTTGACGACAAGTGCCGTTCCAATTATTTGGACCCAGAATGGTGATACCTACTGTGGCTGCGACGGCGCCAGTAAGCGACTCCATCGTTAGGGGCAACAAGTTGGAACGGCACAAGGTAAGGAGATAGAACCGTGGCACGCATTGCTGGAGTCGATTTGCCTCGCGGCAAACGGATCGATATCGGCCTGACGCATATCTACGGAATCGGTCATCGCAGGTCGGCGGGTATTTTGGAACAGGCGGGCATCGCACTTGACGTGCGCGTGAAGGACCTCTCCGAAGAGGAGGTCAGTCGCATCAGCAGGGTCATCGACGACCAGGGTCGGATAGAAGGTGACTTGAGGAAGGAAGTCTCCATGAACATCAAGCGGTTGATGGATATCGGAGCCTATCGCGGCCTTCGGCATCGCCGCAGTCTTCCGGCGCGTGGTCAGCGCACACATACGAACGCCCGTACTCGCAGGGGGCCCAAGAAGGGCCAAATGCGAAAACGATAACGAGAAAAAGATGAGAAAGAGGTAAGACAGCCGTGGCAAAGAAGAAGGCGGAAAAAAAGGGGAAGAAGAAGAGCTTCAAGAAGAAGGAGAAGCGGACGCTTCTCCACGGCATCGCCCACGTTCAGGCGAGCTTCAACAACACCCTGATTACGATCTCCGACCAGGAGGGACAGGTCGTGGCCTGGGGGAGCTGCGGGTCCCAGGGGTTCAAGGGCTCCCGCAAGGGCACACCTTTTGCTGCGCAACAGGCCGCCGCCAAAGTCGCGCAGGCTGCCAGAGCCATGGGGTGCAGGAGCCTGGACGTGCGTGTCAAGGGACCTGGCTCGGGGCGGGAGTCCGCCATTCGGGCGCTGCAGGCCTCCGGCATACAGGTGAAATCGATTCGGGACGTCACTCCGATTCCTCACAATGGCTGTCGCCCTCCGAAGAGGCGTCGGGTTTGAGGGCAATGGAGGTCTTGCGAGAAACGATGTGCGAGCGAGGGAAGCTCCGCTGCGCGGATGGGAAGGTGTCTTTTGGCCAGGTATAGAGGTCCGGTCTGCCGGTTGTGTCGGCGCGAGGGTATGAAGCTCTTCCTCAAGGGGGAGCGCTGTTTCACTCCCAAGTGCGCGATTGAGAAGCGAAACTACGCCCCCGGCGCGCACGGCAAAGCACGCCGCAGCCGCATTCAAGGCTACGGCCTTCAGCTTCGGGAAAAGCAGAAGGTGAAGCGTACCTACGGACTGCTGGAGAAGCAGTTCCGGCTCTATTTCGAGCGGGCCGAGCGCGAGAGAGGTATCACCGGCGAGGTCCTGTTGCAGCTCCTGGAGCGGCGGCTGGACAATGTCGCTTACCGTCTTGGCTTTGCGTCGTCACGCCCCGCCGCCCGCATGCTCGTTCGCCACGGCCATGTGCGGGTGGGGGATCGCCGGGTCGACATTCCCTCGTACATCGTTCGAGAGGGGGAGATGATCTCGATCAGACCCAAGTACGCGAAGAACCCGAATTTTCAGCAGTCAACGGAAGTAGCCAAGAGTCGCGGAATTCCGCGCTGGCTTGAGCTCAACGAAGAAGGCACCGGGGGCAAGGTCGTCACCTTGCCGGCTCGCGACGACCTGGAGCTCCAGTTCCAGGAACAGCTCATCGTCGAGCTCTACTCGAAGTAAGCCAGAGGAGGTCTGAGTCAACATGCTCTGGATAGGATTCCAAAAGCCAAAGCGTCTCGAGGTCGACCACGAGTCGCTCACCACTACCCATGGTCGGTTCTATGCCCAGCCCTTCGAGCGGGGCTTCGGAACCACGGTGGGCAATGCCCTGAGGCGGGTGCTTCTGTCTTCGATCGAAGGCGCAGCCATCACCGCGGTCAGGGTCGAAGGTGTACTGCACGAGTTTTCTCCGATTCCCGGAGCCATCGAGGACACCACCGAGATCATCCTCAACCTCAAGCGCATCCCGTTCAAGCTTCATGCGCCCGGGCCGAAAACCGTGCGCCTGCGCGCGGAGGGTGAGGGCACCGTGACCGCAGGAGACATCGAGGTCGATGCGGACGTTCAGATCCTCGATCGGTCCGTGCACATCGCACAGCTCACGGGCTCCGGCAAGCTCGACATCGAGATGCGCCTGAAAAACGGGCGGGGCTACGTGTCCGCGGACAAGAACTTCGATGAAGATCTTACTATCGGATACATACCCCTCGACTCCGTCCACTCGCCAATCAAGAAGGTGAACTACGTGGTCGACGCCGCCCGGGTGGGTCAAGCGACGGACTACGACAAGCTGACCCTCGACATCTGGACGAACGGCTGTATCTTGCCTCAGGATGCGATCGGACTCGCCTCCAAGCTCCTGAAAGACCACCTCACGATCTTCGTCAACTTCGAGGAAGAGGGGCCGGTCGATGAGGGCACCGCCGACCCCGAGCGAGACGCGCTGGTGGAGAACCTGAATCGCAGCGTCGACGAACTCGAGCTCTCGGTACGGTCCTACAACTGCCTGAAGAACGCAGACATCAAGACCATCGCCGAGCTGGTGCAGAAGACAGAAGGCGAGATGTTGAAGACGAAGAACTTCGGGCGCAAGTCCCTGAACGAGATCAGGGAGATTCTTGCCACGATGGGACTCTCGCTGGGCATGCGAGTGGATTCATGAGACACCGTGTCGCGCACCGCAAGCTGGGGCGAACCACCGAGCACCGCCTCAGCCTACTGCGCAACCTGACCGTGTCGCTCATCCAACATGGGCGCATTCGGACCACCCTGGCGAAGGCGAAGGAGCTGCGACCTTTCGCGGAGAGGCTGGTGACTCTGGGGAAGAAAGACTCCCTCCACGCCAGGCGGCGTGCGCTCGCCATCATTCCGCACAAGACGGTGGTCGCCAAGCTCTTCAAGGATATCTCCCCTCGGTTCTCCGAGCGCCCCGGCGGCTATACCCGCATCCTGAAGCTCGAGCCGCGCCAGGGAGATGGCGCCCCGATGGCCTTCATCGAGTTCGTGGACTACCAGTTCGACGGAGGCCGCGGCGGCTCCCGGAAGGCGGACGAGAAGAAGCCCAGGAAGAAGAAAGTCGAGGAGACCAAAGCGGCGAAGCAAGCGGAAGATGAAGCCGCTGATGAGGTCGAGGAAGAAGAAAAGCCCAAGCCGAAGAAAAAGAAAAAGACGGCGGCCGGGTCGAAGAAGAAAACGACGACTCGGAAGAAGAAGACCTAGACTGAAGTTCTGCCCAGTAAGCCCTCCCACGCTTCCGTAAAGTACCTTTAGTCGCATGGAGTTACAGCGCTCGAGGTGTGATTTTTGCCTGCAATTGGTAGCCATGGATATTATAGTTGTTTGTTGTTATACATGTTTAGATAGTGTATATAGTAGCCATGCACATCGATATCGTGCCCAACCGCAACTCCAAACCCGCCGTTTTGCTCCGTGAGTCCTATCGGGATGCCAAGAGCAAGAAACCGCGCAAGCGCACACTTGCCAACCTGTCCAAACTGCCGAGCGAGCAGGTCGATGCCATCCGACGCATTCTCAAAGGGCAAAAGCTCGTCTCGGTCGAAGACGCCTTCGAAATCATCGAGAACGGCTCCCGGCACCATGGCCACGTCGAGGCGGTGCTCAGCGCCATGAGACAGCTCGGTTTCCAAAACCTCGTTGGCTCTCGACACTCACCACAGCGGGATTTGGTCGTGGCCATGGTAGTCGCCCGGATCCTCGAACCGCAGTCGAAGTTGGCGACTAGCCAGTGGTGGCACACAACCACACTGCCCGAAATCGTGGGGGTGAGCGATGCCCAAGAAGACGATCTCTATGCCGCCATGGACTGGGTTCTCAAACGCCAGGAGGTCATCGAAAAGAAACTCGCGGCGCGCCATCTCCAAAAGGACGGCCTGACGCTCTATGACCTAACCTCAAGCTACTTCGAGGGTGTGAGTTGTCCGCTGGCCAGGCTCGGATACAACCGTGACGGCAAGAAAGCCAAGCTGCAGGTCAACTACGGTCTGCTGACCAACGAACGCGGAATCCCCGTGTCGGTGTCGGTCTTTGAGGGCAACACGGGCGATCCCAAAACGCTGTTGCCTCAGGTAGAAAAGGTGCAAGAGTGGTTTGGGATCGAGAAGTTTGTGATGGTGGGCGACCGGGGGATGATCACCCAGACCCAGATCGACGCGTTGCGGGAGATGGACGGTATCGACTGGATTACCGCTCTGCGTCCCGAGCCGATTCGCAAGCTCATCAACGATGGGGTGCTGCAGATGGGGCTATTCGACGAGCGGAATCTGTTTGAGGTGACGCACCCGGATTTCCCCAGCGAGAGGCTGGTTGCTTGCCGCAATCCGGAGCTGGCCGAGAGGCGGGTTCAAAAGCGTCGGGCTCTGCTCGAAGCGACCTGCAAGGAGCTGGAGAAGGTTGGTGGGATGGTCGGGCGGGGCCGTTTGCAGGGCAAGGAGGACATCCGTGCTGCAGTGAAAAAGCTCCTCAACAAGTACAAGGTCGGCAGCTACTACAGGCTCGACATCCGTGACGACGGTTTCGACTTCGAGCTCGACGAGACAACGATGGCTGCCAACGCCTCGCGCATCGCCAACGGCAACTCTGAGCTCGCCAACAAACGGCTCCAGCGGTGGAAGCGACACATGGAGACCATCGCTAAGCGGTTGGAACGGATTCGCCAACGGATCGGGCGGGGCCAGCTGTATGGTAAAGGTAAAATCGGTGTGCGGGTAGGCAAAGTTCTCAACAAGTACAAAGTCGGCAAGCACTTCAAGCTGAACATTCGCGACGACAGCTTTAGCTTCGAAATTGACGACACAAAGGTCGCTGCGGAAGCTGCCGTTGACGGCATCTACGTGATCCGCACCAGTCTTGCTAAGCAGCGGATGAACACCGACGACACCGTGCGCAGCTACAAGTTGCTGACCCAGGTCGAGAGGGCGTTTCGTTCCTTCAAGAGCATGGACCTGAAGGTGCGGCCGATTCGTCACCGGCGCGAAAACCGAGTCCGGGCGCACATCTTCTTGTGCATGCTCGCCTACTACGTTCAGTGGCACATGATGGAAGCTTGGCGACCGCTGCTATTCTCTGACGAGGAGCAGCAGGCGAAGGCCAGGCGTGACCCGGTTGCTCCGGCGAAGCGCTCCGAGGCAGCCCTGCGCAAGATACAAACCAAGAAGCTTGACGATGGGAGTCGAGCTTCCAGCTTCCGCACGCTGCTGGGCCTTCTTACCAACATCGTCCGAAACAAATGTCGGCGACCGGAAGCCGGACCCGACGAACTCACCTTCGATGTCACCACAACTCCGGACTCGAAACAGCAGAGAGCCTACGACTTGCTCAAAGGTATCACCGTGTAGACAGAAGCCAACACCTTTGATTCCATCTATCTCATTGGATCAACACTGGATCTTGGTTTTTTCAGCCAGGAACTTCAGCCTAGACACCGCACGCGACCGCAGCATCCGGCATTCAGCATCCGGCATCCAGGAACACTAGTCCCCCTCACCTAACCTCAGAACTCCCCTATTGAGAGCAGGCCAAAGGTGCCTGTTCTGTTAACGAAAGTACGAGGACGTTCATCCCGTGCCCGTTACCGATCCCGAGCCTGAGCCCGATGGACTTTGATTGAGGACCATTCGCGTCAACATCGCTACGATGCGAAGCAGCAGCTACGCGGCTAGTTTGTGCTTCGACTGGTAGACGTCGAGCTTCTCGTGATCGAACCGACTCATTGGTTGTCCGGCTCCGGGCTCGGGCATGGGCTCGGGCTCGGAGCGACTTTGTGAGTTAACCGCAATTATGTTACACGACGTGAGTCGGTAACTACCCGTCGGCATTCGTGTTGTAGTGCACCACCGTCGTAGTAACGGAGCTCTGAACCTCTCCCCATCGGGGAGAGGAACATGCGGATGCCTAGTTTCCTCGACTGGATGCTGGATGCTGGTGCTGGTAGCTGGTAGCTGGTAGCTGGGTCGTGCTCTTCGTGTCCTTCGTGGTTCGTCTTTTTCCCGCCTTCTGGGCACTCTAGTCTTTCTTGTCCCCTTCCTTCTCCTTCTTCGCCTGCTCGATGATCTTCTGCCTGGCCTGCGCGGGGACTCCCTCGTAATGCGAGTACTTCATGTGGAAGGAGCCGCGGCCGCCGGTCATGGAGGTTAGCGCCGGCTCGTAGCTCAGCATTTCCTGCATGGGAACTTGCGCCTTGATCGCTGTCATCGCACATTTCTTGTCCATACCCTGCGTGCGGCCTCGGCGAGAATTGAGATCACCCAGAACGTCTCCGGTGGTGTCGTCGGGAACCGTTACTTCGACGTTCATGATCGGCTCGAGAATCGTGGGTCGGCAGTGCTCCATGGCTTCCTTGAAGGCCAGCGAGCCGGCAATCTTGAAGGCCATTTCGGAGGAGTCCACCGGATGGTGCTTGCCGTCGTATACGGTGGCTTTGAAATCCACCATCGGGTAGCCGGCGAGGTATCCCTTGACGCGCGCTGCCTGGATACCCTTCTCGACAGCGGGGATGAACTGTTTCGGAATGGCGCCTCCGAAGACCTTGTTGGCGAACTCGAAATCGGAGCCCCGCTCCAGGGGCTCGAAACGCACCCAGCAATCCGCGAACTGGCCATGGCCACCGGTCTGCTTCTTGTGGCGCCCATGCGCCTCATGGGTGGCGGAGATGGTCTCGCGATAGGGCACTTTGGGTGGGTGGAGCTCGACTTCGACGCCGAACTTTTTCTTGAGTCGCGAGACCACGACCTCGATATGAAGTTGTCCGGTTCCTGAAAGAATCAGTTCGCTCTCGCGATGGAACTTCAACATGGGATCTTCTTCCGACAAGCGCTGGAGTGCCTGACTGATCTTTTCCTCGTCGCCGCGCGACTTCGGCTCGATGGCGAAGCTGATAACCGGCTCGGGAAACTTCAGCTTGTCGTAGATGATAGGTGCCGATTTGTCGGAGAGCGTGTCTCCGGTGTGGCTGTCCTTGAGCTTCGTCACGGAAGCGATGTCGCCGGCTCGCACCTCCGACGCCGCTTCCGATTCCTTGCCCTGCATGAGCAACACCGCGCCGAAGCGCTCCGCCACATCCTGGTTCAAGTTCTGGAGGGATGAGTCGGGTTTCAGGATCCCCGACATCACCCGGAAAAGGCTGATCCGACCCGCGAAGGGGTCGGCGATCGTCTTGAAGATGAAGATCGAAGTAGGCTCGCCGTCGGAGATCTTTCGTTTGATCTCGTTGCCCGAGGCGTCTTTACCGGTGAGCTCGCCCAAGGCGTCGGGAGCCGGAGCGAGGTCGACCAGCGTGTCCATGATTCTCTGAACACCGATGTTCTTTCCTCCGGAGACCACCATTACCGGAAAGATGTTGCCTTCGAGGAGTGCCTTCTTGAGCCCAGCGATGAGCTCGTCGGACGAGAGCTCACCTGCCTCGAAGAACTTCTCCATCAAGGCGTCATCGCCCTCGGCCACCATCTCGATCAGCGTGTTGCGGGCCGCCTCGACCTGCTCCGACATGTCCCCCGGTACGTCCTGCTCCTCGAACGAGCCCTTTTCGTCTCCCTTGGAGACGTAGGCTTTCATCTGAATCAGATCGACCGCACCTTTGAAATCTTTCTCCGCTCCGATGGGCAGCTGGATGGGCACCGCCGTGCGGCCAAAGGCCTGCTGAATCGACTCCAGACTCCGCTCGAAGCTCGCCCGATCCCGGTCGAGCCGGTTGACGACGATGAGCCGGGGTGTCCCGAAATCCTCCGCGAAGCCCCAGACTTTCTCTGTCTGCACCTCGACGCCCCCGACACCGCAGACATTGACCAGCGCCACATCCGCCACTTGTTCAGCGGCCCGCGCCTCCTGGATGAAGTTCCCGAACCCGGGGGTGTCCAGCAGATTGAGCTTCACCTTGTTCCATTCGCAGTGAGCCAGGGCGGTGGAAAGGCTGATCTGCCGTTCGACCTCGTCCGGGTCGAAGTCGGTAACGGCGTTGCCCTCTTCCACTTTCCCGAAACGGTTCACCGCGCCGGCATCGAACAGCATGGCAGACGTCAGGGTCGTTTTGCCCGTGCCACCATGGCCAACCAGGGCCACGTTTCGGATACCGGCAGTATCGTAGGTCTTCATCGTCCCTCCGGCTGATTGAGATGGTAGGGCTGGTGTGCGTCGGCCGGACCCGTTGCAGCTTGCTTGGGGGCGACCGTCGCAGCCAGCCACCGCGAGCTGCGTCCACCGGACCGAGGAGCACCTCGTATCGTGGCGAGAGAGATAGCTCTCGGAGCCTGAGCCGGCGGATTATATCTCAACGAGGCGCTGCAATGCGAGGCCTGACAGCTAGGGAGGCTATAATTCCGCTCATGATGCGATGGCCGTGGCGGAGTGCTCGTGCGGGGCTAGGGCTCGTATTCACCGAGAGCTCCATCCTGGCCGTGCGCGACGGTAACGCGCATCACCTCACGGTCTCCAAAGAGATTCCGGCCGGTTTGGCCAACACCTCACCGGTCGAGCCCAACTTCGTTTCGGTCAGCCAGGTCGCCCAGCTCGCTGCCGAAGCGGCCGAGGAACTGGACGCGCGCCGACTCCGTGCCTGCATCGTGCTGCCGGATCTCGCGCTCACGACGATCGTCCACCAGCCGGACGCGGGGGGTCTGGATGGAGCCCGCAAGGCGCTCATGGCCAGGCTGCCCTTTCCTGCCGAGGAGGCGCGCATCGACTTCTGGCAAGGTGTGGAGGGCGAAGTGCTGGGCGCCGGCATCCGCGAGGCGATTATTCGGCAGTACGAGCAGATCGCGGAGGCCGCCGCCGGACAGCTGGGATGGGTCGATGCGGCGAGCCTGGTGCGAATCCCCGAATGGGCGGCCGATCGCAAATCCGACGAAGGTCTTTCCGCCGAGCTGATTCTCTACGACTGCCACTACGCAATCGTGGTTTTCGAAGCGGCGCGGCTCGTCGATGTTCGAAGCAAGCTGCGACCCGCCGGGGATTTCGCCGGTGCGGTGGCCGAGCTCGGTCGCCTGGCGGCCCTTCATCACCACCCCAACGTGAGCTGGGTCGTTGTTTCCGGAGATCAGGCGGGTCCCTGCGCGGCGGCGCTCGCCAGTAGCGGGACTATCGAGCAAGTCGCAGTGGCTCGAGACAGCGAAAGCGAGCTCCTCGCCTCTTGCGCCTCGAACCTGTTGAGCCGGACATGAAACAGGGGATTCACCTCGGAGCTCCCGTCGGCGGGCGTCGGAGCGCTCTCGCGGCGTTTCTTCTCGGGCTCACGCTCATCGCCACCGTCGCTCACCTCTCGTGGCTGGCGATCGGGTACCAGCGGGTCGGGGAGCTCCGGCGGGAGCTCATCGAGCTCGACCCTGCCGGCGCGTGGGTCGACGAGGCCGAAGTCGACCCGGAGTACCGGAGCACGTTGGCCGTTGTCGGCGCCGTGATGGAGGCGGGCAGGCTGGACTCGGTTTCTCCCGTCGCCGCCCTTGCCATGCTCGCGGAGCGTCTTCCTCCCGGCGTGCGGCTGGAGAGCCTCAAATTGTCTGCGTCCTCGCCCGAGCCGACCCTGACGCTCGCGGCGGTCGCTCGGGACACATCGGCGATCGGTCGGCTTCAGAGCTCGCTGGGCGAAGCGCCGATGGTCGGGAGTACCGTCATTCTCGAGGAACGACCGACATTGGGAGGTGACATCGCGGTGCGCGTTCAGCTCGGATTGAAAGCCGGCAGGCAGGACGTCGTCCAATGAAGCATCTCTGGCTCGTCGCTGTCCTTCTCGCGGTCAACGGCCTTGCGCTGATTGGCGGGCGCCGCATGCTTCGCGAGGAGCGTCAGCTGGTTGCCGAGCGCGATCGGCTCGAGTCCGAGCGGGTGAACCGAGCGTCGGCCATGGCGAGCCAACAGGCGCTGAGCGAGCTGGTTGAGACCGCCCGCAGAGAATCCGTACGGGCCCCCGACAGCATGGCCAGCTTGCGCTCCGTGCTCGTGACGGCGGAGGAAGGGCTTTCGCTACGTCGCGGCTCTCTGGAGCTGCGCCAGCTCGAGGGTTCCCGTCGAACGAGCTACGCGGGCGCCCGGGCGCGATTGAGCCTCTCCGGACCCTATTGGCAGCTCGTCGAGTACTTGCGTCGGCTGGACAAGCTGCAGATGCCGCTGTCGCTGGTCGATCTGTCGCTCACGGGCGACGGTGACGGGGAATCGGAGTTGACTTCGAGCTGGCTCGCGCTGTGGCCGGATGCCGGAACACCGGACCGTCGACTGTCCGATGAAGATTTGAGCAGCCTGAAAGCGTGGTTCTCACGTGCCGAGCGCGCACGACACAATCGGAACCTGTTTCGCCTTGGTTACGATGAACCAGCACCGGTGACTCCACCGTTGCCGGACCCGGTCGAGACCCCCGAATCGCTCGACCCGCCGGCCGAGGCGGAGCCCCCCGAGATCGAAGTGCCCGTGCTGACCGGTTTCGTCTGGGCTCGCCCGGAACAACAGCCGGACCCACAGAAGCGAGTGGCGGCGCAGCTTCGCTATCAAGGCGAAGGCGCGTTGGTCCACCGAGGCGATCGAGTCGGAGAGTTTCGAGTCGAGCGCATCGATGCTCCCGATACCGTCACGCTGGTAAACGTCGAAACGGGTGAGGAAGTGATCCTGCACTTGGAGTAGGTCGCACCCGGATTCTGTTGCACGCCGAGCCCGAGCCCCTGCCCGAAGGTAGCGCCTGGAAGCATTAAGTAGCGCGTTGCGCAACGAAGTTGTTTTCGGGCACGGGCGCGGGCTGGGGCATGGGCTCGGGTGCTTTCGCTTGAAGTGGCTAGGGCGCCTGGGCCCTAAAAGCGCAGGTAGGAGGCGGGGATGTTGGCGCGGCGGCCTTTCTCGATCACCTGGTTTTTGAGAGAGCTCTTTCGGCTCTCGAGCTGACGGTTCTTGCTCTGGAGCTCTCCCGCTCCTTGGCAAGGGCCATGCCCTCCTGACCCGTCATCTGCGCCTGATTCGCCTGGTTCGGGTTCGGGGCGACCGGTATCCCGGAAGCGCCCGAGCCAGCGATGGCGGCGGCTTCGCGCTCGATCTCGGTGAGCCTCTGTTTGTTCTTCGAGAGCTCTTCGTCGATCTCCGCCACCTGTCTCTGGTACGCCCTCTTGAGGGCATCGAAGAACTGGAGTCTCTCCTGAAGCGGTAGATCGGCGGGAATGTTCGAGGACAGCGTCACGTCCTCGAGGTCCTCTTCGTTGAACTCACTCCCCGAGCCGCGTCGATCCGAGCTCTCGGAGCTCGCCGCGTCGATCACCGCGATGTCCTGTTCGAGGTCGCGACCGGCCGCAAGGTCTTCTTCGGTAATGGTTTGTGCTTTCGCGCCCTCCTTTTTGTTCTTCTCTCGTCGTTCTTTTTCTTTCTTAGCCACGTCACCGAGCGATTGAGCGAGTGCCAGCGAAGACACACAGAGAAGGACCCCGAGGGCCACACATAGTCTTTTCACGGTACCGCTATTGTAGCCGGGCGATTTTGGGATCGCAAAAGCGGACCTCGTCGAGCCGTCGTACATTCTCAAACGGGGTTTGCGAAGCGGTCGCGCTGGACGTATTCGGGGAGGTTGTACTCGTCCAGGAACATCTGGGGACCTGAGAAAAAATCGCGTTTCCCCAGGGAGATGGGGATGGTTGGTCCGCACTTGTGTCAACTAGGGGGGGCGGGTCCGCGTGGTGCGGATTCACCCGGTATCGTATCGGCGTTTCGTTGTTGCTTTTTGACTAGCTTTCTAACTAGTGCTTAAACGAATCGGGCTGCGTGTGCTCAATGCGCTCACGTCGGCGCGAGCGCCGATACCATCTTTGGCCTCCAGCGGAGGCGAATCCACTGCAGGATATCGTAGGTGAGGGCGACCCACTGAGATTCAGTGCGTACTTTGGCAATTCTGCGCACGCTAAACTGCCGCAGGCCAAACTTGGCTTTGATCCAGAGATTCGGGAACTCGGCCACTTGCGAGCGTGTCTTATAGATGGCCTTGGTTTCGTCGGTCTGCATCTTCTGGCGGAACGCGGCTATGTCGGGCAAGAGTTCGCGCCGCTCGATCGAGCGGCCGTGCCGCGTACGAGGACAGCACTGATCTTTGGCCGGACACGTCTGGCAGTCTTGCTCCGACGCCTTGTATCGATAGCACATCGTGCCATGGCTTTCCTGCTTGGCGTCGTAGCGTAAGTGCTTGCCCTGCGGGCACACATACGTGTTGGTCTCCGTATCGAAGACAAACTTCGACGCCTCGTATTCCGGACTCACGCCGTGGTGCTTATACGACTTGCGCCGATTAGCCTCTGCTGCCTTGTTCTCGGATTGGGGACCGACGAAATCGATGTCGCGCTTCGCCATCTCCGTGATGTTGTTGCTACTGATGTAGCCCCCATCTACGACCATCTGCTCGGGCGCGCGGTGCATGCTCTGCTCAAGCCGTTGTATGGCGGGCGTCAGCTGCTGATAATCGCTGCCGGCCTGCGTGGCATCGATGTCGACAATCAGGCCGTGCGCGGCATCCGTTGAGACCTGGACGTTGTAGCTAGGTGCGGAGCCGCCCTCGGCTTGTTTCATCACCCGCGCGTCGGGATCGGTCGTGCTCACGCGTTTTACGCGGCTTTTGGCGGCTTCCAGCTTGTCGTACTCCTTCAACGCTGATTCTAGACGCTCCTGTCTCTCTCGCCTGGCGCGTTGCTGTGCTGCCTGCATCTGCCGGCTCGATTCCTCCTCCGTCTGTGCTTCGAGAGCCTCGACCGCCTCACGCGCATCCTTCAGATACGCCTCCACACGAGGCTTGCTGCGAAATCCACTCGACGAAGCATTCGCGCGCACCTTCGTCCCATCCAGCATGACTCGCTCGAGCGTGATCAATCCGTCTGCACTCAGAAGCCCCAAAGTTTGCACAAACAACTCGTGTAGGGCCTCCGAATGGGTCACCCGAAAGTCCGATAGCGTGTGCGCACTGATGCTCTGCATTCCGGTGAGCCATTGATAAGCCGGATGATGCTCGCACAGCCGCTCAATGGCGCGGGCCGAACTCACGGACTGGCTGTAGCTGTAGACCCACAGGCTCACCAGTAGCTGCGGATCGAACGCGGGCCGGCCTGCGCCACCCGCGACGGAGCGGATCTGCTCCGTGTACCCGCTGAGATCCAGCCAACCCACGAACTCCCAGATCGCACGCGCTGGGTCATCCTCTGGGATCAATCGCTCCACGTCCACCGTCCGCAGCAGCAGCTGCGCGCGATCGACCACCTTCAACCGAGCCTGTGTCGCGCGTTCTCCCTCATCGCCGTCATCACCATCGTTCCGTTTTCGCGGACTCGGAAAGCCGGGAAGCGACGTTTGGTTATCACCCACGTCTACCCCGCTTTCTCCCTCGCTTCGCCTTTGGCGTCCGACGCACAATCAGGGTGTTTCGATCCTCCACCACCCACTCCAGCTCCTCGCCCTGCTCCATCTCTAGCGCCTGCGCTAAAGGCGACGGGCAAATCACATAGAACTGACGGGTGTCGTTGGCTCGTTTGATCACCTGCAGCTTCGTTACGTATCCCATACTCGCAATTCTATAACATAGCGGTACCGCTAGTCAATAACTAATTTTTTCTCACGTCCAGAGTTCGATCGATGAGGCAACGCTGTCCTCCTCGGGACCGATGGGCTCGGAGCCCGCCCACAAAAAACCGGGCTCGTCCACACCGGGCCCGCATGAGCACGCGTTTTCGGCTGGTGTTTGGACACTTGCATGAGCCGCGATCCAGAGTGCGGCAAAGATCGGCGAGATGAGTCGGAGCCTGAGCTGCATCCTTCCTCCAAGTCCCATGAGCTGGTCGAACGGCGCAAACGGATTCTACAGTATTGTCCCGAAGCTCTATGGTGAGCTCTCGCGTCGTGGTGATGGGTTCGAGGAGCTCGAGCCACTCGTTCCCGCGGGACTGACCGTTGAATTACTCAATGTTGTGAGTAAAAATACTCAAGACATTGAGTAATCCGAATGACTGTTTTTTTCGTCCCCATCAGTTTCGGCTGCTTCTTTCTCGTCTCCGCTCCCCTCGTCGTTTCATAGAGGTTCTCGCCGGACCAAGGCAGGCCGGCAAGACCACGCTCGCGACGCAAGCCATGAAGGCGCTAGAGGTGACGAGTCACTACGCGTCGGCGGACGAGCCGAGCCTCAAGGACCGCGCGTGGATCGAGGCGCAATGGGATATCGTCCGTCTTCGTAGCTCGGCGGGGCGACGCCGGAGCACGCTCCTCGTGCTGGACGAAGTGCAGAAGATCCCTGGCTGGTCGGAAGTCGTCAAGAGGCTTTGGGACGAGGACACCCGTGCTCGACGGCCCGTCAAAGTGCTCCTTCTGGGCTCGTCTCCACTGATGATGCAGTCCGGCCTCACCGAAAGCCTCGCGGGACGCTTCGAGCTCATCCCGGTCCCTCATTGGTCCTTCGCGGAGATGCGGGATGCCTTCGGATGGGACTTGAACCGCTTCCTCTATTTTGGTGGATACCCGGGCGCTGCCGCTTTGGTGCGCCATCAGCAGCGGTGGAGGCGCTACATCATCGATAGCTTGATCGAGACAGCTTTGTCCCGGGACATCCTCCTCCTCACGCGAGTCGACAAGCCTGCGCTGCTACGGCAGCTGTTTCAGCTCGGCTCCGATTTCTCCGGGCAGATCCTCTCCTACAACAAGATGCTCGGTCAGCTGCGGGACGCGGGTAACACAACAACCCTTGCTCACTACCTGCACCTTCTGGCCGGGGCGGGGCTGATTGCAGGCATTCCCAAATTCGGCAGAAGAGCGGTGCGGCGAAGAAGCTCTAGCCCCAAGCTTCAGGTGCTCAACACCGCGCTCATGACGGCCACTTCGTCACTGGGTTTCGCGGCGGCGCGGAAGGACCGCGAGTTCTGGGGCCGGGTGGTAGAGAGCGCGATCGGGGCCCACCTGCTCAATAGCGTCTCGGAACCTCGACGGAGATCTTCTACTGGCGCGAACGGGGCCAGGAGGTGGATTTCGTCGTCCGCCGTGGCAAGATGGTCGTTGCATTGGAAGTGAAGAGCGGCCGGCGTCCCGCTGCACGGCGGGGTCTGGAGGCCTTCTCGCGGGCGTTCAAACCATCGCGAAAACTTTTGGTGGGAGCTGATGGCATACCGGTCGAGGAGTTCTTGTCGACCCCGCTCGCCCACTTTCTGGGCTGACGGCGCGATGAAGAAGGAAGATGTCTCCGCCGTCCTGGAACGCGTCCTCCTGGAGCTCGAAGTCGGAGCCTGAGCTGCATCGTCCCTCCAAGTCCCATATGCTGGTCGAATGACTCCACCGGATTCTAACAGCAATGTCCCGAAGCTCTATCGTGAGCTCGCGTCGTGGTGGCCGTTGCTGTCGGCGCCCGCGGAATACGCCGAGGAGGCGACAACCTACCGCGAGCTTCTCGTACGGGGATGCGAGACGCTGCCACGCGCCGTTCTGGAGCTGGGATCGGAGGGCGGGAACAATGCGTCCCATCTCAAAGCGTCTTTCGAGCTAACCCTGGTCGACCGCTCGGAAGCGATGCTCGCGGTGAGCCGCAACCTGAATCCGGAGTGCGAGCACCTCCAGGGGGACATGCGCACCGTTCGCTTGGAGAGGGAATTCGATGCGGTCTTCGTCCACGACGCCGTCTGCTACATCACGACACTCGCGGATTTGAAGAGGGTTTTCGAGACCGCCTTCGTGCACTGTCGGGCCGGCGGCGCCGCGCTCTTCGCGCCCGATTTCGTGCGGGAGACCTTCGAATCCAAAACGAGCCACGGAGGGCATGACGGAAATGGGAGGGGATTGCGTTATCTCGAGTGGACCCTTGCTCCGAATCCCACCGACACGACCTACTTTGCGGAAATGGTCTACCTCCTCCGCGACGGCGAGGAGGAGGAGGTTCGTGTCGAGCACGACCGCCATCTCTATGGGCTTTTTCCCCGCGACCGGTGGCTCGAAGGGCTCCGCGACGTGGGCTTCGATCCCGAGGTTGTCGTGTCGCAGTTCGCCGAACACTTTCTCGCGAAGAAGAGATGACCACCAAAGCGTGGCTCTGGTGGAGCAGCGGCAAGGACAGTGCCTGGTCCCTTCACGTGCTTCGCGACGATCCGGCCGTCGAAGTCACCACCCTTGTCACGACCGTGAACGAAGTCTTCGACCGGGTCGCCATGCACGCGGTGCGCACCGAGCTCTTGCGGCATCAGGCCGCGGCGGTTGGCCTGCCGCTCCGGGTCGTCCCGATTCCCCATCCCTGCAGCAACGCGGAGTACGAAGCCGCAGTCGCGAAGCTGGTGGACGATGCCCGAGCCCAGGGCGTCGAGGCGATGGCCTTCGGTGACCTCTTCCTGGAGGACGTCCGTCACTACCGTGAGGAGCTGTTCGGGGCCTGCGGGATGAGTCTCCTGTTTCCGCTGTGGGGTGAGGACACCTCGAAGTTGGCTCATCGGATGGTCGATGCGGGACTTCGCGCCTATCTGACTTGCGTGGATCCCAAAGCACTCGACGCCGAGTTCGCGGGCCGTGTCTTCGATGAGAGGCTTCTGGCCGAGCTTCCTCCGGGAGTGGACCCCTGCGGTGAGAACGGCGAGTTCCACACCTTCGTGTTCAGAGGACCGATGCTTCGCGAGCCCATGGAGGTACGAGTCGGGGAACGAGTCGAGCGAGAAGGGTTCGTCTTCGCGGACGTCTCACGCCCTTCGCACGGCGGTTCGTGAGGACGAGCCTGGAATGGCACGTTTGCGATGGCTGGGACGACCGCGAGCGCCGGTTGTCTCCGAAGGGGTCGGCACGTAGACTCCACGTCGTCCTCGACTGGTTCACCGAGCTGAAAGAGAAGATGAAATGAAACTGTCTCTGCTCCTCATTTTCACTCTTGCCGTTTCCGTCCAAGGGTCTCAGGAAGCCGATGAGTCGGAAGACAAGTGGGACGTCACGCTTGCCCGGGGCGAGACCCGCGAGATCCGTTTCACGACCGCAGAAGGCACGTTCACGTCCGTCGACGTCTCGCCCGATGGCACCTGGCTCACCTTCGATTTGCTGGCGCACATCTACCGGCTTCCGAGCGAAGGAGGCGAGGCGACGTGCCTGACGCAGGATAGCGGGGTTGCCCTCAACTATCACCCGGCGATCTCGCCTGACGGAAAGCACATCGCCTTCGTCTCGGACCGCGAGGGACAGAACAATCTCTGGGTCATGGAGCCGGACGGGAGCAATCCGCGCGCCGTCTTCACGGAACCGAACGTGCGCGTCTTCGAGCCGGCCTGGACGCCGGACGGGGACTACATCGCCGTGCGCCGGCAGGAGATCGGCGATCGGCAAAGGCCGACGAAGTCGGGCCTCTGGATGTACCACAAGGACGGTGGCACCGGCATCGAGCTGGTCGGAAACGATACGCCCGGTGCGGCCTGGCCATCGGTCTCGTCCGACGGCGCGTACGTTTACTTCCAGGCGACCGATGCGCCACCCCTTCCCTCGGGCTACCGCGATCCTCTCAAGGGCTATACGCAGCTCCGCAGGCTCGAGCGCGCGACGGGCAAGATCACTCCCGTGACGGCGGGAAGAGCCGAGCAGCAGGTTCGCTCTTCCAGCGGCGGCGGCTACGCGGGCGAAATCTCACCCGACGGAAAGCACCTGAGCTTCGCTCGCCGGATTCCCGACGGAACGATCTCCTACAAAGGTCATCGCTTCGGGCCACGCACCGCGCTCTGGCTCCGCGAGATCGAGACGGGGGCCGAGCGCCTTCTCATGGATCCCGTCGAAGTTGACATGGCGGAGGGCATGAAGACCTTGCGCGTCCTGCCCGGATACAGCTGGTCCCCGGATGGAAGCTTCATCGTGATCGCGCAAGGCGGGAAGCTCCGGAAGCTGGACGTCGAGACGGGCGCCATCGAGACCATCCCTTTCACCGCGACGGTCGAGAGGACGATCTCCGAGACGACGCGCGCCAACTTCCGCGTCACCGACGATGACTTCCAGGCGCGGTTTCTCCGTTGGACGACGAAGCACGGTTCGACGATTGCGTTTCAGGCGGTGGGGAAGGTCTGGACGACGAGCGGAGGCGCGCCGCGACGGCTCACGCCCGAGAGCTTCGGGCCTTTCGAGTACGCGCCCGCGTGGTCGCCGGACGGACGCTCCATCGCCTTTACGACCTGGGACGTCGAAGAAGGAGGCCACCTCTACAAAATCGCCGCCACCGGTGGAACGCCGGAACGACTCACCGACGTGGCGGGGGAGTATGTCCACCCCGTCTGGAGTCCGGACGGCGTGACGATCGTCGTTGCCAAAGGCTCCGGAGCCACGGCGCGCCACAGCAGCTGGGCGATGAACGCGTACTACGATCTCGTCGCGTTCCCCGCCGCCGGAGGAGAGGCAACGCCCATCGTCCGAGTCGAGCCGACGGGCTCTCGGGCCCAGATCGTTCGGGCTTCGTTCGGCCCCGATGGGCGGCTGTTCTATCCCGAGCCGGGGTCGGAACAGAAGGAGGGCCGCCGGATCTCTTTCACGCTTCTCGTTTCGGTGAATCCGGACGGCTCGGATCGCCGAGAGCACCTGAAGTTCCACTTCGCCGATGAAATCGTGCCGTCGCCCGACGGCAAGCAGGTCGCCTTCCAGGAGGGCGACAACGTCTATGTCGCCCCGTTTCCCTACAACGCCTCGGGGAAGGATCCCATCGAGATCGACAAGAAGAAGGGCGCCGTTCCCGTCACGCAGGTGAGCCACGAGGGAGGGCTCTATCCCGGCTGGCTCGACGAGACGACGCTCGAGTACGGGAGTGCGACCCGGCACTTTGCCTACGCCGTCGCGAGCGGCGAGACCGAGACGGCCGAGATCGACCTGCGCGTGCCGCGGCGTCTGCCGAGCGGGACCGTAGCACTGGTCGGCGCCCGTGTCATCACCCCGCACGATGGCCAGGTGCACGAGGGCGCCAGTATCGTGGTGAGAGGGGCGCGCATCGCTTGCGTCGGTGATTGCGATACGTCGGGCGCCGACCGCACCATCGATGTGAGCGGCAAGACCATCATCCCCGGTTTCGTCGATATGCACGCGCATCATTACCGGGAGCACCGGGGCATTCATCCCAGGCGCGATTTCGAGAAAGCGATCTATCTCGCCTACGGCGTGACGACGAACCTCGACAACTCCATGTGGTCGCAGAACGTCTTCCCGGCCGCGGAGCTCATCGAGGCGGGACTCATCGTCGGCCCCCGCACCTTCTCGACCGGCGATCCGCTCTACCGCGGTGACGGGCCGCGCCAGAACGAGCTCACGAGCTACGAGGTGACGGAGCAGAACATCAACCGTCTGGTCTCCTGGGGCGCGACCGCTGTCAAGCAGTACCTTCAGCCAAGGCGCGACCAGAGGCAGTGGGTGTCCGACATCGCGCGCAAGAACGACCTGATGGTGACTTCGGAAGGAAGCGATCTCGCGTACAACCTTTCGATGATCATGGACGGACAAACGGCGTGGGAGCATCCGATGAGCTACATGCCGGTCTACGGCGACGCCGCGAAGTTCTTCGGCCTCGCCGGCGCCGTCTACTCACCGACTTTCATCGTGGGAGGGCCCGGCCCCTGGAACGAGGAGTACTTCTTCCAGAAATACGACGTGTGGAAGGACGAGAAGCAACGCCGCTGGCTTCCCTGGCGCCAGCTCGTGCCTCACACCCGGCGCCGCATGCTCCGGCCCGAGACGGACTACAGCTTCCCACTGATCGCCCAGGGCCTCGCCGACATTATTGAAGAAGGCGGCCACGGTGCCATCGGCTCACACGGCCAGCAGCACGGCATTGCTCCGCACTGGGAGGTCTGGATGGCGGCGTCGGCGCTCGGGCCGATGGGCGCTCTGCACATCGCGACCGCTGACGGCGCCTACTTTCTCGGAGCCGAGCAGGATCTGGGAAGCCTGGAAACTGGAAAGCTCGCCGATCTCATCGTGCTCAACACGAACCCCCTCGATGCGATCGAGAACACCCTCGACATGCTCTACGTGATGAAGGGCGGGATCCTCTACGAGGCCGACACACTTGACGAGATCTGGCCCGAATCGCGTCCGTTCGGCGAGCGTTGCTGGGTCGACGAGGACGCCCTCCAGACGAACGACAAGCCGATCGGCCGGTAGCCTGGGAACTTGATGATGTACCTCTCCCCCGACTGGGGTAGAGGTCGCGGCGCGCCGATCGCGAGGCCGCGGGTGAGGGGGGCGTCACCCCTCACCTTATTCCTCTCCTTGACAGGGAGAGGAAACGCGCCTGGTCGCGGTAGGTTCTTGTTCGCTAACGTTTTGATGAGGACCCTATATTGTGCCACGCCCCTTCAAGTCTTTGACCACATCCTCGAAAGAAACGTCCGGATCGAGCACACGGTCGGCGAATGCGGCCAGATCCTCCGCGTCCTCCGCGAGTGCGAGCTTCACCGCTTCGTTCACGAGCTCCGAGACCGGCCGATCCGCATCCGCCGCTTTCAGCCGCAGGGCTCGGTGCACTTTGGGCTCGAAGTAGATGGTCGCTCGCTTCGACAGTTCGCTCATGCGAGCACTTTAGCAAATGACGGTTTAACGTCAAGACGCCCCGCCGCAAGCCCGGGAGGTGACGGCGTCCTGGGGTTCGTCAACCAACGGTCGGGTGGGCCGCACGAGGTCGTCCTCCAGACGAAGGACACGCCGCATCGCGGGAGGGTAGGCCGCCCGACGTCTACGGAAGAAGAGAAGCCACTTCGACCTCGATCTCCGGCCACGCTTCGGGTGTTACAGTGGCGTTCGGCTCCAGGCTCAATCGACGCCGATAGCTCGCATCGCGGGGGTCCCGAAAGACTTCGAGCACGCGCTCCGCGAGATTCACGACCCAGTACTCCGGGATGCCCGCTTCCGCATAGAGCGCGGCCTTGATGCCGAGGTCGTACGCAAGAGACGATTCCGCAACTTCGATGACCAGCAGTGGCTTCATTGCGTCCGTTCCGTACGCGGCGAGATCGGGGTTGGAACAGACCATCACGTCGGGCTCTGGTTCCGAGTCCAGACCCTCCACACGCAGTGGAGCCTCCTGGTAGATTCTCGCTCGCCCCTCGAGCTTCTTGCGAAGCAAATCGCAAACGCGGTTGACAGCGATGACATGTGCCCGATTCTTGGAGGCTCATCTCGCGAACAACCCCTCGAACAAGCTCGACCCGCTCGTCGGCAGAGAGAATTCCCGTCTCGGCCATGCGGTGGTACTCCTCGACCGTGAATCGGCGTTGCGCGAGTGTTTCCACGGCTTCCGACATATCGTCATTCTACCTCCTTCTCGTCTATAGAGACGAAAAGTAGGTTCCTCGTCCTCCCTCAGTGGTCGAAATACCAGCCGAGGAGAGTCGGGGTCCGCCTCGAGGCGATGTGGAAATGTGATATTTACGGCGCGATGGCGTTCAGGCGGGTGACCGCGTCATCGCAAGGAGAATCCTTCATGAATCGAAGAGCGTTCCTCAAGAACAGTTTCGTTGGCGCAGCCGCCGGGTGGACGAGCCTGGCAGCGAAGTCCGTACCAGTCCGCGCAGCCCAACCAAGAGCGAAGGTGGACAAAGACGAGCTCATCGGGTTCGCGAAAGATCTAGCCAGAATCCCCAGTTTTACAACCGAAGAGACCGAGTGCGTCCGGTTCCTGCACGCGTTCTTTCGCCGGGAGGGCTTCGAATCAGAGCTCCAGGAAGTGGATCCGGGACGTTTTCAAACCGTCGCGAGGCTACGAGGAGCTGGCGGTGGTCAGAGCCTCATGCTCAATGGTCACAGCGACATCGATCCGATTCCAGACGGTATCAGCGGCGAGCCTTGGGCGCCCGAGGTACAGGGAGACGTCCTTTTGGGTGCCGGTCTCGGCAACATGAAGGGAGGCGTCGCAGCGATGGCGCTGGCGGCAGCCTCCCTGAAGCGTGCAGGAGTGCCACTCCGCGGCGACGTCGTCGTGGCTTGCGTGGTGGGAGAGCTCCAGGGCGGGCCCGGCACCGTCCATCTGCTGAGATCGGGGATCCGTACCGATTTCGCCATCGTGGGCGAGCCCTCCGGTGCCGAATTCATTCGAACCAAACACGCGGGCGTGGTGCAGCTCGCGGTTCACGTGCTCGGGCGCTCCACCCACATCTCGGTCAAGGAAGAGGGCATCAACGCGATCGTCAAGATGGCGACAGTCGTGGAGGCGGTCGAGAACATCGAGCTGAGCGGGCCGCGCGATCCGGAACTTCCTGCCCTGCCCATAGCGAACGTGGGCAGCATTCTCGGTGGCCGGGGCCGGGAGGTCGAGCTCCGCGGCCCCAACAATGTTCCTGACTTCTGCTCCATTTATGTCGATATTCGTTTCACGCCGGGGATGACGCCGGATAGCGTCGTAGCGGACATGCGTCGCCGGCTTGACGCACTCAAAGCGGACGACCCGGAGCTCAGCTACGAGATCGAGTTTCCGTTGAAGCCGGAGCGTCGAATGCTGCGCGAGGTCATGATGCCGTTCTCCATACCGATCGACTCGCCCATCGTTCAGACCCTCGAGGCAAAGGTCACGGAGATCCGCGGAACGGCACCGGAGGTCGGGGTGAAGCTTCCGAACGCGTACGGTGGCACCGACGCTTCCCACCTCCTTCCGGCTGGCGTTCAGTGCTGTATTTACGGCCCCGCCGCCCGCGGTGAGGGACCGGATCGATATCTGGGTGTTTCCATCGACCAGATGATGACCTGTGCACGGGCCTATGCCGCCACGGCGGAGGAGATGTGTGCGTAGCCGTAAGCGCGCGCTAGCGACGCCCACGTTCGACGTCCGCCGTATTGCGCCGTCGTCTGCGGAAACCCGTTTCACGCATCGGAATAGTGAACGATTAGTCGGGGGTTGTTGGCGTCCGAGCGACTCCAAGAGCTCGAGCGGTTCGGACGTTACCACGCCCGTATTCTCGAAGATGCCGCGCTACGCATCCGGGCCGCGGGTGGAGATGGAGAGAAGGAATGAAGAACGTTCTGAGTGTCAGGTTGGACGACCAATCGATGAAGCGTCTTCATGAGCTGGCGAAAAAGGAAAAAAAGGAGCTCTCTACCGTAGCCCGCGAAGTGATAGATCAGGGATGGGTTCTCGTAGCGCTTCGGGAGTATCGGGAAGGGAAGCTGTCACTGGGAACGATGGCTGAGAAGCTGGACTTGTCGCTTTCTCAGGCGATCGATCTCCTTTCCGAGTTGGGCGTTCGGTCGCCGATCTCTTACGACGACTACCTCGAAAGCTACGCCGCTGCGAGTAGCCTGGTCGCCGACAAAGGGGACTGAGGCAATCCAGCATTACGGTGGCGCCGGGCCGAGCTCGTTGAGCCAGTTCAACACGGCATCTGATTGAGGACAAGTGCGGGACCCTGACGCTCCAGAGCAGCATCTCCTCTGAAGGCGGGGGCGTTGCGGAGATCGAGTTCAATCTCGATGGCTCAAAGGTATTCGCGGCCACTCCGACCGGACTCAGTGTCTTCGACGTGTCGGAGGGCTTGATAACGAATGACCCCCCTGACCCTGAGCGGCTGTTAGTGGGCGATCGGCTGCTGCGCGTGGCCCTCGACCCCTCGGGCAGCTTCCTGTACGTTTTGGTCGACAATGTGCCAGACAACGAGACCGTCGACGAGCTCGTTCGCGTGAATACCGCCACGTTGATCCCAGAAACGATCGATGATTTCGGAGGTGTCGATGTAGACGCTCGCCCCCGCGATGTCGTGATCCATCCGACGAGCGGCGACGTCTTCGTCGCAGCCTGGAGAAACGACACGATCTACCGGTACAAGGGCTTGAATAACGCCGCGTCTCCCGAGGGCATCGACCTCATTGACGTCGGCGCCGACGGGATTATCGCTCCCTGGGGACTCGCTCTGAATACCGATACGGATCCTGAACGCGACCTCCTTTACGTCGCTAGTCGGGGAAATCCCAACGGCGACGGGGTGTCCTTGCTCGACGTGTCGCCTCTACAATGCGAGTTAGGGTGCCTGGAGCAGGGTCCGGAGCCGGGCGGTGGGACGCGACATGTCATGCTGTTCGATGTCGATCCTCAGACGCGGTTCCTCTACGCTTCGAACGGCGGGGCGAATACCCTGTCTGTTTTCAGCGTCGGGGTCGGCGGTAGTCTTGCGTTCAAGCAGGAAGTCGACTCGGGCGGCAAGTTCCCAAGGGGATCGCAATCGTAGCGACGGGCGATATCGGTCCCCCGTAGCGACCCGTGGTAGTCCCGCCACCGGAGGGCCGGAATCGCTCCCGGTCCCCAGTGGTTGCTCCGCTCCGCGGGAAAGCCTTGCCGGATCACTGAGTTTTCGTCTCGTAGGCGCGGCCCGGCTCTTCATTGGACTAGCCCAAGGGGACAAGCCTCCTCGGCTCATTCGGGCGATGACGCTCCCGAAAAGCCCCCTCTTGACCGAATCCAGAGTTTTTGGTTACTATGACCAAAATGACCAAAAACAAGTATGTCAGAATGACTTCTGCCGAGGCAAAGGCTCGATTCGCGGAATCCATTCGTCTGGTCGAAGGGGGGGAGGTGGTTGTGATCACCCGTCACGGGAAGCCGGTGGCGGCGCTCGTGACGCCCGACGAGCTCGACGGGCTGAAACGGTTGCGTTCGCGCTCCCCTGAGGAGGGACTCGCGGGACTGGTCCACAAGTGGACGGACTCGGACGAGCTGGTCGACGCCCTCGACCGCTCCAGCCGTCGGGAAGAAGACGCGAAGGAGATTCCTTCGCTCGAGTAGCTCTCATCGTTGGCCTATCTGTTCGACACCAACGCCATCTCGGAAACGATGCGCCGCCGGCCTAACAACAGGTTCGTGAGCTGGCTCGGCTCGCTCGCACCAGAGCATCAGTTCACGAGTATCGTCGTCGCTGGCGAGCTCTTCGCCGGCGCCTTTCATTCACCTGCCACGAGCAAGTGGCTGGTGCGGATCGAGACGGAGGTGCTCCCGAGACTGATCGTGCTCGACTATGACCTCCGATGTGCTCGGGAGTTCGGCCGCTTGAAGGCCGAGCTTCAAGCGCGCGGGCGTCCTATTGGGGACATCGATACTCAGATCGCGGCGACGGCTGTCGTGCACCGCTTGACTCTGGTCACCGCGAACGCGCGCCACTTCGGGGGCATCGATGGGTTGGCCTTGAGAACATTCGAGCCAGGGCGGACCTAGCTGCGCTTGCCGGGAGAACGCCATTACCTGCGGGGTCGCGTCGGAGCATCTAGAAACTCAGCTTCACCGCCAGGAACGCGCGGCGGGGCTTGATGGGGGCGATCGGTACGTCGAAGTTGGGGCTGAAGAAGTTGGTGCTCCAAACCTGCTCCGTGGTGTCCTTGCGGTAGTAGTGCGTGAGAACGTGGGGGCGATTCGGTAAGCTGAACGCCGGGTGTGTCGTTTTTCTCGCGGGCAGAGAGAGAGGGAAAAAAGGACTGGACAAACGCTGGCTGACTGTGTAACCTCAGGCTGGGAGGAAAACAGTGACCCAGGCAGGAAACGCTGCACTCGACACCGCAGCCAAGCGACCCACCTTTTGCGGCACGACCGTGACCGCCGAGGAATGGAGCGTGCTGACGGAGATCATCGCCACGTGTGGTCTGTCCCGGCACGAGCTGGCGCGCACGATCTGTGAGGGCCTGGGGTGGGTTCGTCGGAACGGCAATCTCAAGACCCGGGAATGCTACGAGTACCTGGAGGTTGTCGAAGCGAAGGGGCTGGTGACGTTGCCCCCGCGTCACGAGCAGCGGCGCCGCGGACCGACGAGCATCCACTACACGAAGGCTGGTCGCGAGCGGCCACGGCGTGAGGGCAAGCTATCGGACGTCGCTCCGGTGATGCTGGGCTTGGTGGCGAACGCTGAGGAGCGAGCGCTATGGAGGGAACTGGTCGCGCGTCACCACTACCTGGGCCACAAGGTGGCCTTTGGCGCGCACCTGCGGTACTTGGTCTGGATGTCGAATCCTCGGCGGGAGCTCTGTGGGTGCGTGCAGTTCTCCTCGGCGGCGCGGTGGCTTCAGGCGCGTGACGGCTTCATCGGTTGGGATGACGCAACGCGGCAGAAGAACCTTCCCCGGGTGGTCAACAACAGTCGGTTCCTGATCCTGCCGTGGCTTTCCATCAAAGGCCTCGCGAGTCACGTGCTGTTCGTTGGCAGCGCGAGTGGTGGTCGATGACTGGGAGGAAGCCTACGGGGTGAGGCCGGTGTTGCTCGAGACGTTTGTGGAGAGGGAGCGTTACGAGGGGACGTGCTATCTGGCAGCGAACTGGGTGGAGGTGGGAGTGACTTCGGGCCGGGGCCGGATGGACCGGCACAAGAGAAAAGCCGAAGCGGTGAAAACATGCTTTGGTGTATCCGCTGGTGCGTGAGTTTCGCCGAGAGCTCGGCGTTTCGCGATGAAGGTTCGAGCGGGCCGAGCTCCTGCGCCTGGAAGAGCGGCTGTCGAAAGGGGAGATTCCCGAGGATGCGTGTCCGGTGCTGCTCGAGGCGGTGCGTCATCTGCTGCGATGTCGCTATCGTCGAGGCGCTTGGCATGGCGACAACGGAACGTCGCGCGAAACGCACGAAGGCAAAGGGGAAAGGGAAGAACAAGGGCCACGGGCGCAACGGGGCCAAGGACTACCCTGGTGCCGAGCACGTAGCGGTTTCGCATCCCGAGCTGAAGGCGAGCGGCCCCTGCCCCGAGCCACTGTGCCGGGGCAAGCTCTACGACACCCATGCGACGAACAAGGATGTGGAGCTGAAGGCTCAGCCGCCGATCCAGGCGACGGTGTACGAGCGCCAGATGCTGCGATGCGCAAGTTGCCAGAAGACGTTCACAGCGCCACTTTCGTCTCAGGCCTGGGCGAGCAAGTACCATCCGAGTGTGGACGCGGTCGTTTCGGTGTTGCGCTACGCCATGGGCATGCCCCACCACCGCCTGGCGCAGTGGCAAAAGTGGGCGGGGGTTCCGTTTGCCGCCTCCACGCAGTTCGAGCGGGTCGAAGCGATGGCGAATGCCGTGTTCCCGGTCTTCCGCCACATGGAGACGATAGCCGCGAACCGGCCGCTGGTTCACAGTGACGACACCGGCGCACGGATCCTCACGTTGATGGCGGAGAACGAGACCTTGACTCAAGGCAAAGGCGAGCGCACGGGCATCTTCACCACGGGCATTGTTGCCCGCGGCTTGGACGCCACGCTTGCTCCGATCATCCTGTACGCGAGCGGACGACGGCATGCGGGCGAAAACATGGACCGGCTCCTGAATCAGCGCACCGTTCAGGAGAGCGATGTCATCCATATGGCCGACGCCTCCTCGATGGCACCGCGCTCGCCGCGACGGATTACCGCCAAGTGCATGGTGCACGCACGCCGCTACTTCTTCGAGGCCGAGCCAGCCTTCCCCGAACACTGCGAGCGGGTGCTCGAGGACATCGCGACCATCTACCGCAACGACGACGAAACGCGCGACATGACCCCCGATGCGCGGCTTGCATATCACCAGCAACACAGCCGGCCGGTGATGGATGCGCTCTACGAGTGGATCGAAAAGCAGTTCCGCGAGCGCGTGGTGGAGCCCAACAGCCGCCTTGGAAAAGCCTTTTCCTACGTCAAAAATCACTGGCAAGGGCTAACCCGCTTCCTCGAAGTGCCGGGCGTGCCCCTCGACAACAACGAGGTCGAGCAGGAGCTGAAGCCCTCACAACGGCATCGCAAGAACTCGCTCTTCTTCAAGACCCAGGCAGGCGCCGACGTGGGCGACGTGCTCCTGAGCATGATCCGCACCGCGGTAAAAAACGGTGTCGACCCGGTGCACTATCTGACGAACATCTCCATGCACGCTCGAGACGCTAGAGCAGCACCCGAGTCGTGGCTGCCTTGGAGCTACCAGAAGACGTTGGAAAGGCTCAACCGACCCGCCGCCACGGCTCGGCCATCCCCGCTCGCAGCGGAAGTCCGTTGTAGATAAGCACCGCCAACTGCTCGGCGGGTAGCGCCGCAACGCCATCCGTCGTCTGACGCGGCCACCACTGCAGGCGCCCCTTCGAGAAACGCTTCTGGCACAACCAAAAGCCCTGGCCGTCGTAGACCAATAGTTTGAGGGCCGTGCCTGAACGGTTGCGGAAAACGAATAGCGTTCCGAGGAATGGGTCGAGCTGGAACTGTTGCCGGCACACACAAGCCAAAGAATCGATGCCCTTGCGGAAATCGACGGGCTCGCAGGCAACCAGCACCTTCAGCTGGGGAACGAGCTGGATCATGCTCGGGAGCTGCCTTCCAGCGCGCCGAGCACGAAACGACACACGGCTTCGACCAACTCATTCTCACCCTCGCCGCTCGCCGTCACGACCGTGAGGCTCCCCGCTGCGCTCTCCACCGTCAGACGGCATCTGCTCGCTCCATGCTGAACCTCGCCGAGCGGCGGTGTCATCATGCCGCCCCCTAAGCCCATGCCGAACTGCGGCAGCTCGACGAACGCGTTGCCACTTGGAGCTAACGCCGTGACCCGCTCCGCCGCACTCCGATCCTGTACTGTGCGCGGGGACCGACCCGTAGCACCCGTTCGCCCGTGCCCCTTGAAACGCTTCTCGCCCACAACGGCCCCTCCACTCTCTCGGACCTGTTTGAATCGCGCCGCATTGACTCGGAGATGACTGCAGATCGTGCTCGGCGCATACCGATCGAGCAACCCCAGCGCCGCTTTCCACAACTCCTCCGGGATCAGCCGTCCGTGTGGCTTCGCCCGCCATGCTTCGAACTGTTTCACAACGTCTTCGAGTTCTGCCTTCTTTTGAGCGCATCGATGGCCTCCTTGAGCAATCTCTCCGCTCAGCTTACGAACCCAACAGCACCTAAGTCACGCACTGCTGCCGCAAGGACACGCTCCGTGGCCGTCTCGTTGAAGACGTTCAAGACGTCGACAGGAGCTCAACTCTTTGATTCCCTTCGAAGCAGAAGACCTTCCAAAGACGGAGATCCAGGAGCGTCTGCGCGGGCAGGCGTCTCGAACCCCGCGGTTCGATGAACACCGAGCGCGGGCCCTGGGGTAGTCGTACGGTTCTTGTCGCCGCCCAGGGTGTTCCGGTGAGGTATTGGAAGCTGGCGCCCACCATGAGCCCCACCCTCGGGATTTCGCCAACGCCCTGGACACGAAACATATGTGTCCGGTCGTTTGGGAGCTCGCCTTTGGCGTTGATGAAGTCATTCGGATCGCGGCCGCGCGCGGTGAAGCCTCCTGAGCTTTCTTGGTCCGAGCCGGCCGGGCGATGCTCGAGGCCTGGAGCCCGCTCGCCCGCGACAGGGAGTACGAGATGCGTCCTTGCCACGACCGGAACCAGCGACGATCGAGCGCCACCACGAACCCGTCGTAGGAGAGGTAGAAGTCCGAGGGATTCGTCAGTTGAAAAAAACTCTCAGAGGGATCCGTCAGCAGCGGGAAGACGGTCAGCGTCCGCCCGTCGGGAAGCTCGGCCGTGTCGATGCCGTAGACGCCGGTAATGTCCTGCCAGCCGGTGCTGTTTCTGGCATCCTTCCGCACGTACGTGAGCTCCACAACGGATTGTCGGGCGATCTCGTGCTCGATGCCGATGGAGAACTGGTCGGTACTGGGCGCCTTCAAGCCGCTGTCGAAGCCCTGGTTGACCAGAGGGTCGAAGGTGCTGAGCGGCTCGTATATGCCAGAGGCCGGGTCGAAGACGGCGAACGTGGAACCCGTGTTCCCGGGATGAAAGCTCGTGAACTCTCCAGCGAAAGCGCTGATAGTAGCGGCCCCACTGACTTCGCAGCAGGGGTTCGTGCGTTCGAATCGAGTTGGAGCGTGAACCCGATACGGGGGGAAAGGACCGTCCATCGAAACAGTTCACCGAGTCCCTGAATAGTCGCCCCGGTGGGGTCCCCGAGCGCGTCGCGCTCGGGACGTCCTCGCTGGAAGCAACGTTGTGGTCGATGCGGAGACCGAGGTTCACGTTCCAGCGGTCGGCGACCTGGAAGACGTCCTCCGCAAACAGGCCGAGGTTGCGGGTTCGGTCCGATGTGGTGGACGATCGATCGAAGAAAGTTGCCGACAGCGGCGCACCATTCCTGTCCGTGTACTCATCACGAATTGGCCGGCGTCAAACGGCAGCGTCTTACGGCTGCTCCCGCGTTGTGATGGGGCCTGAAAGAGTTGACTCCAGCTCAGGATTCCATGAGTCTTAGCCGAGGTCACGACTTCTTGAGACGAGCCGCTCCTTTCCTGCTGTCCCTCGTTCTTGGTTCTCCCGGGGCCGGGGCTGAGAAGCGGCACTTCGTGACGCACCCTTACGCGCGGCTCGGGACGGCCTCAGAGCTGACGGCTTCAGTCGCGCTCGGGGACGTCGATGGAGACGGGGACCTCGACGCCGTTCTCGCCAACGGCCGGCACTGGGCCCAGCAGAACTACGTCTTCTTCAACGACGGCAGTGGGTTCTTCCGGCTCGCTCGCCGTCTTGGTGCGGAGCTCGCGACGAGCTACGCCGCGCCTCTGGCGGACCTCGATGGCGACGGCGATCTCGACGTGGCGGTGGGCAACGACCGAGTGCGTAAGAGGATCTTCCTGAACGACGGCAGGGGCAGCTTCCATGCCGGGGACGAGTTCGGGCCGGACGACGTGCCGACGCGCAACGTGGTGATCGCGGATATTGATGGAGACGGCCACCCGGACATCCTGGTCGCCAACCGCGGCGCCCCGAACACGATCCACTTCAACGATGGCCGGCGCTGAGAACCATCCGCAGCCTGCCGAGCGGCAGCAAATGCGTCTGCCGCGAGACCGGCCCGTATGGGCCGATGGCACACCGAGCGCCGAGCGGAGCCTTCAGCCGCCGCGCAGCGCGAAGCCGCGAAGCGGCAGCGAGCCGCGAGGAGCGGCGAGCCCCGTACCGTCGTACGGGGCGAGCCTCGATGAGGCGAAGAGCCGAATCGAGATGATGAATGTCCGAGGCGCCGCGACCGAGCCGAAGAGGCGAGGGAGCGCTAATCCAGGTAATGTTCGAGACTGGTCAGCCGGGATCCCGAGACCGAACAGAGGCACCTCGCCGTCTTCCTAAATACTTGAAAACCCTCGACGGACGAGTGGCACGGGCATTGCTTCGAGTGGTCTCAGCGGAGGTTCGTTTCAATGGCCGTAGAACGAGAGCGACAAGTCTTGCAAGGCACCCTGAGCACCGCGGAGCTGGACCAGCGGATGGAAGAAGGCTGGCGGCCGGTCGCCATCGAGTGGGAACGCGACGCGACCGGTGAGTCAGCGGCCGCTCACGAGGAAGACAGGCAGCCCGTCCCCTATGGAATGAGAGTCTCGGACGACTGCCAGCATCTCGAGCCCCACCCTGAAGAGCGGGAATCGCTCAGCCTGATGCTGGCTCACATCGCCGCCGACAAGAGCATGTCCGAGATCGCCACCGAGCTCAACGACCGCGGGTTTCGGATGCGAAGCGGTGCCAAGTGGAGCCAGGTGACAGTCTTCAAGATGCTCCCGCGGCTCAAGGCGCACGGCGGGCGCGAGTAGCACGAGATAGATGAGAGCCGCGAGCACCAGTGGTGTCGGATTGTACGTAAGACCCTGGGCGACACGAGCCATCCTCAGAAGCTCGGGAAGCGCCACCACGCTGGCGAGGGATGTCAGCTTGATCACTTCGAGCGTGTTGCTCAACAGATCGGGAAGCACGTTTCGCACGGCCTGTGGCAGGATGATGAATCTCATCGTCTGAAAGCCGCTCAGCCCACTCGACCGAGCGGCCTCCCACTGCCCGCGTCCGATGCTCTCGATCCCGGCCCGGAAAATCTTTCCGTAGAAGCTCGAGGTGTTGAGCAGAAACGCGAGCGCGACGGCGGCGATGTCGGAGAGCTCGAGGCCCAGGAAAGGCAGCCCGTAGTACACGAAGACGAGGAGCACGAGCGGCGGAAAAGCTCGAAAGAAGTCGACGTAAGCGATGAGCGCCACGCGCAACCAGCGGTAGGGCAGGGTGTTCAGCGTTGCCACGAGAAGACCACCCGCGATCCCGAGCGGTACCACCACCACGCAGAGCTTCAGCGTCATCCAGAGTCCCTGAACCAGAAAGGGAACGCTCTCTCGGATAACGTCAATGTTGAAGAACGTCTCGATGACGACGTCCATCAAGAGCGCCTCCAGGCGAACCTCGACTCCACCCAGCGGCTGAAGACGGTGAGTGGCAGGAACAACGCGAGGTAAGCCACCGCTGCCAGCGTCAACGGCGACGGATTCGCGGCCTGGGCCTGAGCACTCGAGGCCAGGTTCAGGATCTCCGGGACGGCCACCACCGAGGCGAGGGCGGTGCCCTTGCCGATCGCGATGGCCCGATTGGTGAGCGGTGGGATGGCCATCCGCACGGCTTGCGGCAGCACGACGAGGCGGAGCGTGTCCAGAAAGCTCAGGCCGGTCGAGCGAGCCGCCTCCCACTGACCCTTGTCCACCGAGGTGATCGAGGCCCAGAAGATCTCCTCCGAGAATGCCGCAAGCACCAGTGACAGAGACAGCCACGCCGCCGCGAATCCGGAGAGCTCCACTTCCGCGTAAGGAAGAGCGAAGTAGGCGACGACCAGGATCACGAGAGGGGGAATGGCCCGGAACGTGTCCGCGAAAACGATGATGAGCGCGTTTAGCAACCGGAACGACAGCGAGCGAAGTGTGGCGAGAGCGAGCCCGAGAAGGATGCCGGTCAGATGACGAGGGCGGCAAGAGCCAGCGTGACGCGTGCGCCAGCGAGTATCGAAGGGAACGTCCTCGCGAGGACCTCGGCGTTGAAGAACGTGTCGACAAGAGAATTCACGATAGAAATCTGCTGAGAAACTCGCGGGTCCTTTCGTGACGCGGCGATCCGAGCACTTGTTGCGGTGAGCCCTCTTCGATGACGCGACCCTCGTTCAGAAAGACCACTCGATTGGCCGCCTCGCGCGCGAAAGCGATCTCGTGACTCACGACGACCATGGTCATTCCCGCCTCCCGTAGCTCCCGGATCACCGTCAGCACGCTGTATGCGTCCGGTGTCCCCATGACGCATTCGCCCCGGAATAGGGGGTTTATGGCACGGGAACTGCTAAGGGGTGGAGGCGGGAGTAGGCTGCCAGCGGTCGGGTAGAAGCTCGTGGATGCGTTTTTGTGGCCATCCGTCGGCGAGCTTGCGGAGCACGTCAGTGAGGTACGGGAGAGGCGGGACGTTGTGCTGTGCGCAGGTGCGCATGAGGCTGTAGAGAACGGCGGTGCGTCGCGCGGCGTCGTGAGAACCGCAGAAGAGATAGTTGCGTCGACTGAGTGCGATGGCCCTCATTTGTTGCTCACAGATATTATTGTCAAGGCTTAAGCGTCCATCGTCGACGAAGCGAGTGAGAGCGGTCCAGTGGTTGAGTGGGTAACCCGTGGCCATGGCAAGGTCCGAGCTGGGCGGTTCGCTTCGATGCGTCAGCACAAACCACCGTTTCAGCTTCTCGAGTACCGACGCCGAGCGCTCCTTGCGAAGTAGCGTCCGCTCGTCGACCGACAGCTCCCTCGCATCGGCCAGGCGTTCGATGCGATACATCCTTGCGATCAGCTTGAGCGGGTAGGCGACGCGGCAGTCCATGTCTTTGAGGGCAACCAGCCTTCGTCGTGCATGCGCCCAGCACCGACTTCTTCCGCGGAGGCCACCGTGCCGTTAAACACGCGATCGAACACGCTCGCGGCGTCGGCCTGCACGTATCCCGTGCGGCCCGCCAAAAACTCCCACGGACCCGTCGCTCCTTCGCCCGTCGGCGCGTAGCGAAACACCACGTCTCGGTCGTCGCCCATGTAGCACCACATCGTGCCTCGCTCGATGTTCTCCGGGCTTTGCGGATCGAGCACTTTCACTCCGGTGGCATCGGTTCGGATGACATCGGCCTTCAGGACCCGCTTCTCCAACTGGTCCACAAGCGGCTCCACAAGGTTTGCCACCTCGCCCACCCAATCCGACATCGTGGAGACCGCAATCCCCGCGCCGCTTCTGCGTCTTCCCGAGCCTCGGTTTGTGGGTCGAGCTCCGGCTCCAGCTCTTCACCACCGCTTTGGCTCATCAGCTGCTCGAACATCAGCTGGAGCTGTCCGGGGTCCACCTTCTCGGAGCGCTTGCCTACTCGTTCCCTCTGAAGCTTCAACACCATCAGCTCCAGCTCTCTCGATTTGCGCAACACCGCATCCAGCGCCGAGACCAGCAGGTCGAACGCTTCCTCCGTCTTGCCCTCGCTTGCTAGACTTCGGGCCGAATCCCGAATCTGCCCCAGAGCGTTGGGCGCCCTCGTACTGCCAGCGCCCTCTCGGCGCGACTGGGTCGATTCGGAGCTCGTGTTCACTACTTACGCCTTTGACGCAGCTGTTTCGCTAGCCCCTTGCGATTCTGATTGCCCAACTGAGCCACCGCCTCTCGCATCTTCGACCAGGCCTCGACTCCACGACGAACTTCCCGTTCGTGGCTTCGCGGGATGTACAGCGATGTCGACCGACCCTCCTCGTTGCGAAACTTCAGGTACAGGTGGGGACCATGGAGACGATTCGGGTCGGTTTGGCACCCGCAGGCGGTTTTACCACAGCGAAGCATGACCTCCGTAAGCGTGCCCGGTACAGCGTTCTCGCCGAGGGTTTGAAGCCGTTGCAGTAGTCGTGTCTTAGTCATATATAGAAGATTAAGACTAATCGCAAAAAGCAAGAAAGTCAAGTCCCTGCTGCGTTCTTGGGAAGAAAATCAGCCCTTCAACCGTGAAGGGCGACTCTCTTCTCCTCAGCTCGCTGATACCATCGCTTCCGGCGTCGAGCGCCACGAAGGTCCAACCCCTCCAGCATCAGTCCCAGCTCGCCAGAGTCCAACTCAACGTGCCTATCACCCGGACGCGGTGACGTCGGCAGTTCAAAGGTCCCTCGCTCCAGCCTCTTGTACAGCAAAACGTACCCCGTCCGATCCCAAGCGAGGATCTTCACACGATTCTGACGCCGATTCAGAAACACGAACAGATGACCGCTCAGGGGCGATTGACCGATCACACTCCGCGTCGCTGCAGCCAGCCCGTCAAAGCCGCGACGCAGGTCCATCGGCTCCGCCGCAACGTAGATCCTCACAGACGATGGGAGCATCCACATCACGCTCGACCTTCTAGAACTTCGAGCACCCGACCCAGCTCCTCAGATGAGAACCCCTCACGCACTCGTACGCGCCTGCCGTCCAACAACACCACCTCGATCGCGTCCCTCTCGCCTCCTCGCTCGCCTTCTCGCTCGCCTCCCACCAGGCGAACCGGATGAAACCGTACACTCCCCCTCGACCCGCCTTGCAGTCGCTCCGACCACCGAACCAGCCGCTGGGAGGTCAACCCGTACTCCCTGGCGAACTCCGAGACACGCTTCCCACTACGCTGCCATGACGACACAACATTCCGCGCATCCGCCTCTGCCCAGCGCCGCTTCCCTATCACTTTCGATATCCCCGCTGTCCTTCGCTTCGACATCTCTTGCCTCCTTCGTCCCCCGCCTCCAGTGGCGAGCACACAAAGGATGCCTCGGGAGCGACGTATCGGGAACATGGTGGGAGCGGACGCTTACAGCACGCTGCCCACGAGCTCCGGATCGAGCGCGCTGGTGGGCTCGTCCATGAGCAGAATGTGTGGCTCGAGAGCCAGGGAGCGCGCGATCGCGACCCGTTGCTACTGCCCCCCCGAGAGCTCGTTGGGGTAGGCATCGTTCTTGTCTTCGAGGTGGACGCGCGCCAGCGCTTTTCGCCCGACATCCTGCGCCTCGCTGCGGCTCTGAGCTCGTACCTTGCGGAGAGCGAGTGTCACGTTCCCGAGCGCCGTCATGTGCGGGTAGAGGTTGAAGCTCTGAAACACCATGCCTACCCGCTGGCGCAGCTCGTTCACGTTGGTCCCGGGAGCATGGATGTCGGCTCCGTCGACGAAGATCTTTCCGCCGCTCGGCTCCTCGAGCCGGTTGCAGCAACGAAGGAGCGTGCTCTTGCCGGAGCCCGACGGCCCGATGACGAACACGAGCTCTCTCGGCTCGACGCTCAGGTCGATCCCGTCGAGCACCGTAAGCGATCCGAAGAACTTCGACAGACTCTCGATCCGGAGGATGGGCTTCATGGCAGAATCAACGGAAGAGACGGTGCGCCGCTACGGGCACTTCGTCTCGTGCGGTGTCGGGTCGTAGCCGTCCATATCCGGCTGGCCGAAGCCGTCGAGCACGGTCACCGCCGCGGAGCCGGGAGCCGGGGCGACGCCGAACCATTGTTCGTGGAAGCGGGCCAGCGTGCCGTCCGATTTCATGCACTCGAGTATCTCTTCGACGCGATTGCGGTACTCGACGTCGTCGCGCCGGAAGGCCATAGAGAAAGCGTTCCCGCTACGAATCGTGTAGCTCGTCTTGACCAGGCGGTTCTTCTTTGCTGCCCACTGCGATACGGTGGTGCCGGCGAGGTTTGCGAACGCCCGCCCGGTGAGAACGGCCTGAATGGCGTCGGCGTTCTTCCCGTAGCGTTGAACCGTCAGGTCGTACTTGCCCGTGTTCTCGGTGGCCCAGATGTCGTAGGCGGAGCCATTGTTCACCGCGATGGCCCTGCCCCGGATATCCTCGAGCGAGCGGATGTCCGGCGCCCGCTTCTTGATGAGAAAGGTGTAGTCCGTGTCCAGATAGCCCTCGGTGAAGAGAACCATCCGGGAGCGCTCGTAGGTCATGGTGGTCGGGGCCACGATGAACTCGAACTTCTTTGCGTTGAGACCGGCAAAGATCCCGGACCACCCCTGATCCACGATCTTGTAGCCCGGCCGCCCCAGCCGTCGCGCGATCTCGGCGGCTAGATCGATATTGAAGCCTTCCGCAGTGCCATCGGGCTTCGCCATTGCGTGCGGTGCGAAACCGACGTCGGCGGCCACGACCAGAGGGCCGTCCTGCGTGCCGAGGAGACTCGACGCCGTCACCATGGCGAGAACGATGAACAGCATGACGTGCCGGAACTCTAAACCACTCCAAATCGCCAGGCAACAAGGCGGAAGCCTCGCTGTTGACTCGGCTTCCGCTGGGGCCTAACATCCCCGCTCAGCGGGACTCCGATCATGATCGCGACCTCGGCGAGGTCCGCTTCGACCCGAGGCCGTCGACGTAACTACCGTGAGGTCGGTTCAGTCGGAGGGACGGAGCACGACCGGTTTTCCGTGAGGCGTGTGCCGGTAGGCGTCAGCCCAATCCTCCTTGCGCGAAAGAAGCGCTGGAGAATCGGTCAAGCCCTTTTCCGTCACGAGGCGCTCGAGGGCGGCCACCCAGTGGTGGTAATACTGCGAGCCGTCGTCCGGCTCGCCGCGGTCCGCCGCTGCCTTGAGCTCGTCGGCGAGCGCGCCCGCCCACTCCTTCCAGGTGAAGTATCCCTGCTCCGAGAGCTTGACCGCGAGCGCGAACGCCTGCGCCTGCCACGGCTCGGCAAACACCGGTCCCTCCTCATCGCGAGGGAGCGGTGGCAGCGCCTCGAGGCGCTCGGCGTCGAGCGCTCCATCAGACGGGTTCAAGGTAGTCCTCCCACAGGTCGACGTAGACCGACTCGCGCGCGGAGCCCCGGTCGCCCCAAAGCTCGCGCGCGGCGAACCGCACCGTATACACGTGCTGCGGCCGGTCGCCGAGCCTCTGCCCGTTCACGTCGGTGTCCTGCAGGGCGAAAACGCCGTGGTCCCGGACCACAATGCCGAGCTTGCCGCGTGTATAACGCGGTAGCCGTGTATGACCGCGCGGATGCATGTTGCGCGCGCGCACGCGCTGCTCGGGGCGGAACTGCGGGCTCACCTCAACTTCGAGTCGCGCGGAGCCGGGCGAGGCAGCCGTCCCTGTAAGCAGTGCCGGCCTCGGCCGGTTGGGATCGGCTGCACCGTTATCGAGCTCCTCCTGCGTGACGAGGTTGCTCCCGAGCAGCCGGTTGACGAGGTTCGTGAACCAGCGCTCGTAGTACGACATGTGCAGGTCGGCGGCGGGGATGCTTTCGAGCCCGAACCGGCCGCTTCCCCAGTTACGGCCTCTGCCCCACCGGCCCATCCGGCGAGCGAGCGCGTAAACCCGGCCTTCCCACGGCTCATGAAACACGGGTTCGTTCGGCTCGGGCTCGATGGGGCCCATGCCGTCCATCCCGCCCATGTCGTGCACGCCGTTCATACGCCGTCTCCCGCTGCTTCCGGTGGCGCCACCTTCGCGACGCCAATCATCGAATCGCGCGTAACGATCTCCACGAGCTCTGCCTCGGCCATGTTCTCGGTGCCGGCCGGCCGTTCGGGTAGCACGAGGTAGCGGAGCTCGGCCGTGCTGTCCCACACGCGTATCTGACGTCAGGGAAGAGTGGAGTACACACACCCCTCGGCCGAAGGCTCGAAGGTGTATCGAGTGAACTCGTAGGGCGCCAAGGATCCATCGAGCGGAAGATAATCTTCCGTTGCCAGCGTCCGCTCGACGTAGTCGTAAATGGCCGTGACCTGGTCGGGGGAGTCGATGGAATGGAGCCAAACGGTGCGACCATAAAGAAGAAGGAGCACAACGTTGGCGACGGCGCACGGTCCGAGACACCCGGATATCGTGAGGTGCACGCGGTGGCGAATCCCTCGCGCTTTCCATTGACTCTTGAACTCTTCGAGGGGTACTTGGGGAATGCCTCGCTCCACGTTACCGCAGCAGCAACCCTTGCAGACGAAGACGTGCCCCTCGAGCACACGCACTTCGCTCTCCTCGCCGTCGGTGCGAACGACGTCGACGAAGCGATCGTGTGCAGAGCCCTCCATTGCGTCCGTCACACGAAGCTGAGGGTGAGAAAAACCACGCCTCCGACCAGTGCGACCCCGCCCGCCAAACGCTCGGCGCGAGCTCTATAGCTTTGCTTCACCGAGGCGTTCAGCTTTCCGAGACCGGTCACCATCCCCATGATGATGGCACCTTGAATCAGAGCGAGGCCGGCGAGGTAGGCAAGCAGAGGGGCGCTTTCGGCGCCAACGATCGACTCGGCGTAGGCGTAGCCGTGGAACATTCCGGCGAGGGCAAAGAAGAGGCCCGAGGCCAAGACACCCATACGTCGTCGCGACAGCACCAGCCCGCCGCTGAGGATCAGCGTCAAGGCGATCACAACCTCGACGCTGGATAAATCGAATCCCCCCAGATGGAGATTCGTTCCGGCGAGGGCGCTCACCACGAACAGGAACGGCGTCGCATACCTCAGCGGAGGTTTCAGTGAATAAGCCAATGCGCCCGCCATCAAAAGGAACAGAAAATGATCCAGGCCGATGACCGGATGTGCGAGTCCGGACACAAACCCCTGGACGAACGTTGGTGGCGTCGCTCCGCCCATCGCGTGATGGGCGAACGCCGGCACGGGCAGCAACAGTCCGAACACGACGAAGAGAAAGCTCCTGCGCGGTTTCATCATTCCTCCACCGAGAACATTTTTTTGTCTCTGAGAATTTTTTCGAAAGCCGCGAGCCAGTGCTCGTAGTAGCCGGGTGCATCGGGCTTCGGATTCTCGCACGTCTCGCCCACGGAAGCGATGGCGGCGATCAAGTGCTCGCGGAACTCGTCCCAGCGGTAGTGGCCTTGCTCGCAAAGAGCGACCGCCATGGCAAACGCCCTCCGCTCCCAATCATCGTGGAAGACGAGCTCGCCGCTCTTGCGCGGCAAGGCTTCGATTCCCACCATATCGGCAATCTCGTGATCGGTGCTCCGTTAAATGGTCGTGCTACGCGGGTTGGCGAACCTTGGCGACACCGATCATCGTATCGCGGGTCACGAGCTCGGAGAGCTCCTCTTCGGTGAGGCCGTCTGTGCCTTCGGGGCGCTCGGGCAGCACGAGGTAGCGGATCTCGGCACTGCTGTCCCAAACGCGAACCTCGACGGAGTCGTCGAGCTCGAGGCCGAACTCGCGCAACACGCCGCGGGGATCGACGACGACTCGTGACCGGTACGCGAAGCTCTTGTACCAGGTGGGAGGAAGCCCCAGCACCGGCCAGGGATAGCACGAGCAGAGCGTGCACACGACGACGTTGCGCACTTTTTTTGTATTCTCGACGACTACCATATCCTTGCCCTGGAGCCCGCCGCAGCCGAGCTCACCGATAGCCCCGGTGGCGCCGTCGAGAAGCCGCTTCTTGAACTCCGCCTCCACCCAGGCACGGGCGACGACCCTGGCGCCGTTCATTGGCCCGAGATCGTTCTCGTAGATGTCGACGAGCTTGTCGAGCGCGTCTTTCGACACCAAGCCTTTTTCCAGGAGCAACGCTTCGATGTTTTGGACGCGCTTTTCGAGCGCCGCGGTCTGCTCGGGGCTACGCCGGCGTTCCAAATAGGGATTGGGTGGGGCGTTGTGGTGCTCGCTCATGGCTCACCTGCCGGTTCCAGGTAGTCTTCCCACATGTCGATATAGAGACGGTCGTGTTTCGGTGCCGCCGGGCCCCACAACTCGGTCGCCTCGAAGCGCACGTTGTACCGCGGCTGAGGGCCCTCCCCTTCGAGGCGGGCATTGGTATCGGGAAAGACGTGCGTGCCGTGAATGCGATCCACGATCCCGACACGGCCCCGGACATAGCGCGGTAGGCGCGTGTGGCCCGGCGGGTTGATGTTGCGCGCGCGGACGCCGCCCTCCGCGAAGCGAGGCTCGAGACGACCCGTGTCCCGGCTCGCCGGCATACCCCCCTTCACGATCGCCTCGATGATGTCTGCATTCGGTGGCGGCTCCGGCGGAGGGTCGGCCGGCTTCGCAACCCCACTGACGATCTCCTCCTCGGTGAGCACGCCGAGCTCTTTGGCCACCAACTCGACCGCGGCAATCCAGCGCGCGTAGTACGTGGACATGAGATATTGATCGGCGTCCAATCGCTCGACCGCATGGCGCATTCGATCGATCGGCCCGAACGCTCCCATAGCAGCCATGTTCACGGCGAACACGCGCCGCTCCCACTCCGAATGAAACACTGGCTCGTTCTCTTCCCGCTCGATCGGCCCGAAGCCGGCCATTCCACCGAGGTCATGGATACTGTTCATGTCCGGATCTCCGCGTGAAGCGATATCGACCCCGCCCTACGTACACGATGTGTGAGGAAGCTGTCAAGCGATGGGCAATCTCTTGCCGCTGGAGCGGTTCTTGTTGTTGGGTGCTTCCCGAAACGGAAAGTGGGCCCGCTCATCGAGCGAGCCCACCCCAGAGTCGAGATTGAACCAGCGAGCACGCACGCCGCGCGAACGCGGCGGTCACTCGTCAAGGTTTCATGTCCCTGCACCCCCCTTTCTGCCGTAAGCCGCAACGGTTATGCCGCTTCAGCGATGAATCGAGTATCGCCGAGGGACGATTGTTTGTAAATAAGGTAGTTTCAATGTAAAACATCGTTAAAACCGAACGATAGGAAAAGATCATGGAATGGATGAACTACCATCATTTGTTGTACTTCTGGCTGGTGGCGCGGGAAGAGAGCATCGCCCGCGCGAGCGAGCGCCTCCGGCTGGCTCCGTCGACGATCAGTGGGCAGCTTCGCACGCTGGAGGAAGCCCTCGAGTCCAAGCTGTTCGAGAAGGCGGGCCGTGGGATCGCGCTCACCGACGTCGGGCGCACCGCCTACCGCTATGCGGACGAGATCTTCACGCTGGGTCGTGAGCTCCAGGACACATTGAAGGGAAGACCCGTCGACCGGCCGATGAAGCTCCGGGTGGGCATCGCGGATGTCGTTCCCAAGCTCGTCTCACAGAAGCTTCTCGAGCCGGCGCTGTCCATGGAGAGTCCCGTCCAGGTCATTTGCACCGAGGGTCGGCCCGTTCAGCTCGTCGCGGAGCTTGCGTCACACGATCTCGACGTCGTGCTAACCGATGCTCCGATCGGCCCGGCGGTCAGTGTGAAAGCCTACAACCACCTTCTCGGCGAAAGCTCGGTATCGATTTACGGCACGCGAGAGCTCGTTTCCAAGCGGCGACGCAAGTTTCCCGAATCCCTGCAGGACGCACCCTTTTTGCTGCCGACGGACAATACCGGTCTTCGTCGGGCCATCGAAAAATGGTTCGACGAGCGCGACCTGCGCCCGCGGATCGCCGCCGAGTTTCAGGACACCGCACTGCTCAAAGTGTTCGGTCAGCGGGGCCTGGGTCTCTTTGTGGCGAGCGATGCCACCGAGGGGGAGCTAAAAAAGCAGTACGGAGTCGTGCGGCTCGCGCCGCTCGAAGGCGTCAAGGAGCGCTTCTATGCGGTGACGGTGGAGCGCCGCCTGGCGCACCCCGCGGTCCAGGCGATCTCGGAAGCGGCGCGAGAACGGGTCTTCGAGTAATATTTCGTCGGCCGCTTTCGTAGTTAGTATACCTCCATAATGCACGAGTGCTCGATCGGAGCAAGAAGTTGCCTTCTACAGCGAGCGCAGTGAGCTCAACGGGTCCAATCGCGTGGCTCGCCGCCCCGGGATGTAGCAGGCGAGAAATGCGCTTGCCGCCATCACCAGTGCAATCCCAACGAACGTCACCGGATCGGACGGGCTGATCCCGTACAGCAGAAACGTCAGGAAGCGTGTGACGCCGATGGCAAGCGCGAGGCCGAGCAGGCCGCCGGCGATGGTCCAGAGCATCCCTTGACGAACCACGAGAGCCACGATGTCGTGAGGTGTGGCGCCCAGCGACACGCGCACCCCGATCTCGTGAGCCCGTTGTCCGACGATGTACGACATGATGCCGTAGAGCCCGCCGGTGGCGAGAAGAAGCGCCACCGCCCCGAAGACCCCGAGGAGTGACGAGGCCAGCCGCACCGGGAGCAGAGCGATGCCGAGGTGCTCCGTCATCGTTTGGACGTCGTAGACCGGAAGCTCGGGGTCGAGCGCGGCGATCTCGCCCCGAAGGGTGGCGGCAAAGGCCTCGGGCGCGTCCTCGGTGCGCAACAGAAGCGTGACCCTCCCGGCGTAGTTCTGGAGATGTGGGAAGTACACGTAGGGACGCGGGTCTTCGCCGAGCGTCACGTACTTGCCGTCTCTGGCGATTCCGATCACTTCGAGCTCGGAGGTACCTCGCATCAAGTGCTTTCCCATCGGATCCTGGCCCGGCCAGTAGCGACGCACGAAGGCTTCGTTGACGATGACGACACCCGGCGCGCTCCCCGAATCGCTCTCTGTGAACTCCCGGCCGCGCACGAGCGGGATGCGCATGGTTTCGAAGAAGCCAGGTCCCACCGTGTCGAAGTGAACCTCCATGTCTTCGCCCGGCCCGGGCTCGTAGTCCTCGATGCCGATGCCGCGCCTGGAAGATCCGAAGCCGAGTGGAAGATTCGAGCCGAGACTCGCCGCTTGCACGCCGGGATGGCTCGCGAGGCGCGAGGAAAGCGTCTCGAAAAACGCCCTTCCTTCCTCATCGCTGTAACCGGCCAGGCGCAGATCGACCGAGGCCATCAGGACGCCCTCCGGATCGAAGCCGGGGTCGATCGCGTCGGCGTTCATCAGGCTGCGAAGGAAGAGACCCGCTCCCACCAGAAGCAGCACGGAGATCGCGATCTGCCCCACGACCAGACCGCCCCGCAGGAAGTGCCGCCCGGTTCCTGTACCTCCCGTCTCGTCGCGCAGCGCGCTGGCCAGATTGGCCTTCGTCGCCTGAAGAGCGGGCACTAGGCCGAAAACAACGCCGGTGGCGAGCGACAGCCCGACGGCGAACAGCATCACCGTGGTGTCGAGCGTCAGACCCAGGGCGATCGTGATCGGCAGCGGCGGCTGAAAGGCCATGATCAATCGCGTGGACCACAAGGCGAGAAGGATGCCAGCGACGCCCGCAAGGAGCGAGAGCAGCACCGCTTCGGTGAGGAGCTGGCGGACGAGGCGCTTGCGGCCCGCTCCTAGAGACAGGCGGGTGGCAATTTCCTTGCGTCGCGCCGTGGCGCGCGCCAGCAGCAGATTGGCGGTGTTGGTGCAGGCCAGCATCAAGACCAGCCCCACGACGACCATCAGAAGTGCCAAGAAGCCGAGCAGAGCGCCTCGGATTTGAGGAAGCACACGCGAAGCATCTTCCGGGAGCACCGAGACGACCCGCGCCTCGCCGCGAACGTTCTTCCATTGATCCGGGTATTCGTCGTGAAGCGCACTCGCCACGGTCCCAAGGTTGGCCTCGGCCTGCTCGGAACTGACCCCAGGGCGCAGCCGTCCGAAGACCAGGAGACCGCGGCTGCCCCGGTTCGCGATCATGTTGAGCTTAGCTCTGAGTCGAGGCGAGGCGTTGATGGGGAGCCAGAGGTCAATCACCACGCCGCGCAGCATGCCGTTGAACCCGACGGGAGCGATTCCGATCACCGTCACGGGGACGCCGTTAATGCGAATCCTGTCACCGACCACGTCCGGCTCGGAGCCGAACCGCCGCTCCCATAGCCCGTGGGAGAGGACCGCAACTCCCTCTGCGCCCGTCCGGTCCTCCTCCTGCAGAAAGAACCGGCCGTAGGCCGGCTCGAGACCCACGACCTCGAAGAAGTTGCCGGTGGCGAAACCTCCGATGACTGGGGCGCTCGTTTCGTTGCCGGTCACGACCATCGGCGTCATGGTGAAGGCCAGCAAATCGGAGAAGACCTCGGCGCCATCGGAGGAGAGCCGTCTTCGCCAAGGCTCCGGCGGCCAAGGCCTCGAAGAGACTTTCTCGGACATTGCGGCGCTGGCGGAGGGGTGTCGGTTCAGCGACTGCCGCCACGAGTCGGAGCCGGGCTGCGCTGTCAGGCAGGCGATCGAGGAAGGTCTCCTGGCGCCCGAGCGACTCGAGAGCGCCCGCGCGCTCGAGAAAGAGGTCCGCTATCTCGAGCTACGACAGGATGCGGCCGCGAGGAAAGAAGCGAACAAGAAGCTCGCCGGTCTGTACAAGTGGCACAAGCAGGTGAAGCACAAACGGCGTCTTTAGTGCATCATCGCGCGCTCACTCCTCGTTCCCACCTACGCCCTCCGGGCTTCGGCGAGGTCCCGACGAAGCCTTGGCGAAGTCGGACGCGCGCGGCGCCTCGCTCCTCGCTCGGCGTGCTGTCGGCCCATTCGGGCTATTTGTCGATGCGGAAGAGGTGCTCGTCCGTTCGGATAAACAGGCTTCCCTCGGAGACCGCCGGCGATGCCAGCGTGCGCTCGTCGAGGCTGTTCCGGGCTACGATCTCCGGCTCGCGCCCTGCCTTCATCACGAACATCTCGCCGTGCTCGTTGAGAAGGTAGACATGGTTCTCGGCCACCACTGGTGAGGCGGTGAAGACACCGCCCAGCCTCTTCCTCCATAGCGTCTCGCCGTTCGCGCCGTCGACGACGGAGGCGATGCCGCGTTCGGTCGCCATGAACACCAGTCCATCCTGAAAAACGATCGACGAGATGTAGGGCGCTCGGGTCGGTACGCGCCAGACGACGTGGGACTCGTTCACGTCGCCGCGACCACCAACCCGCATCGCAAGGTAAGGCCCGCTCGAGTAACCGCGGCTCGCGTAGAGCACACCGTCGTGGAACACCGGCATCGGAATCGCGAGGCGAACTTCCTCGCCGGCATGCCAAAGGAGATCTCCGGTCTTCGGTGCGTAGGCTTCGATGCGGTGGCTCGAGTTGATGATGAGCTCCGCGCCATCCTTTGTCTCGACGAGAAACGGTGTGGTGTACGAACGATAGCCTTCGCCGCGTCGGGCGGTCCATCGGTCCTTCCCGGTGTGCTTGTCTAGAGCGAGGAGATGCGCGCCTTTCGGGTGCTCGACCATCAGGTAGATCAGATCCTCGTACAGCGCCGGCGAGCTTCCGTGCCCCCATAGAACGTCGAAGCGCGCGATCTCTTCGCCGAAGTGCCGCTGCCACTTCACCTCGCCGTCAAAGTCGAGTGCGAAGAGCAGTCCCGTTCCAAACCATGCGTAGAGCGTCTCGCCGTCCGTCACACAGCTCGGACTGGCGAGATTGTGCTTGTAGTGCGCGGAAGGCAGCTCGTCGCGGTCTCCCTTCGGCGGAGCGCGGTGCTCCCAGACGAGACGACCGTCGCTGCGATGATACGCCTGAACGAGAAAAAAGACCTCCTCCGACTCGCTTCCGTAGTCTCGTGCGACCCGTGCCTCGGGAAACTCCGCACCACGACGGTTAATCGCACCGGCGCCAACCTGCGAGGTGATGAAAATCAGGTCGCCCCAGACGATGGGCGTCGAAGTGCCTAGGCCAGGGAGCCTCGTCTTCCACGCGACGTTCTCGGTGTTGCTCCACTCACGCGGTATGCCGGTTTCCGAAGAATGACCGTTCGCACTCGGTCCCCTCCATTGAGGCCAGTTCTCGGCGGCAGCGGGAAGGTGGGCTACTACGATGGCCAGTAGCAGGGTGCTGAAAAATACGGGCCGCCCTGCCGAGCGAGGAGCGAGGTGCCGGGCGCGCGAACGCCGCCTTCGCCAAGGCTTCGGCGAGCCTCGCCGTAGCCGTTGGTAACGCCAGCATGAGCCAACGGCGGAGGCGGGAGGAGTGAGCGCGCATTGGTGCACTGGTGACGCGGACAGCCTGCGCATGGTATTCGTTCCCGAGGAAACTACCACTGTCCGGCGCCCCGAAAAAGTCGCCTGTAGGTGAAAACCCGCGGTGCGCCCGCGGCGCACGCGTTCCTGCAAGGAGTTACAGGAAGCTCGAACCGGCACGCGACTTGCAAGCCATCCCGACATCCCCCCGGCTAAACCCCCAACGCTTTGGCAATCATGAGCGGACGCGTTCGGCGAAGTTCTTAGCGCCAGAGATCCCTCCTCACTGGCACCGGCCTACATCCCGAAGCCGATAGGAGGAGAGCGTCATGAAGTCTCTCAGCCCGCTCCAAGTTGCCGTGCTCGCCGTCGCGAGTGTGGCCACCCTTTCCTACGTGTCCGTAGGAGATTCTCAGCCGACGCCGGAGAACAGCGAGCCGGTGCCCATGGTCGCCGCCGCCGACGCCAAAACGTATTCCGTTGCACCGGGGAAGACGCTAGGCCAGGCGATGGAGCGTCAGGAGCCCCTCGTGACCAAACGAGTGTCCATCCGGGAGGAGAAAGGCAACTGCGTCCGTGACGATCTGATCAAAAAGCCGGAAGGTGCCGAGGATTGCAAGTGCTACGAGCACACGGAGTGCAAAGGCAACGAGTCGCGAGCCTGCAAACGCCACTGCCGGAAGGACCTTTGTATGTGCTGTTCGATCTGAATTGCGGCGCACCCGTTGGTCAGAAATCTTGCCTTCATGATCGGTCCCGGGGTCCGTCAGGACGTTCGAATTCCCACCATGCGCCAGGTCGATATCGCACCGACGATTGCCGCCTGGGCCGGTTGGAGACTGGAAGAGGCGACCGGCCTGGCGTTGAGGGGGCTGTTCGGTCCCGCTTCACCGTAGCCGCAGCGTCGCCGATGTGAAGCTCGTGAGCGCGCTCCCTGCGATGAACCCCCCAGCGAGGACGTACATGGGCCCTCGGCGCGCTCTCGGTAGCGCCGCACCAGGAAGGCGCGCACGGCCAGCGCGGCCATCGCTGTCCAGCCGGCCGCAGGGTTGAAGACGAGAAGGCCGGTCACGAACAAAACGCCCAACTGCCGCGAGGGTCCTCCGAGTAGCTGCAGGAGCGCACCGGGGATCGCCCACAAGAGCAGTTGACGGGCCACTCCACGGCTCGTACCCGCTTCGATCGTGGCGGCGAAGACGCGATCGACCGGCGGAAACAGATCGCGCTCGAAGTAGCTCTGATAGAAGAGGAGCACGGTGAGCGCGGCGACGCCGAAGCCGAGAAGCTCCGCCGCGAACTGTTGCCGGCGGCCCTCGCGCTCGTAGGCCGGACGCCGGCCCTCGCCGCGGAGAATCCAGCCCGCCTTCAGGTCGTAGCCCATATCGGCGAAGGCCGGCCCGGTCGAGGCGGCGAAGCCGACCAGAAAAGCGAGAGGCAAAGGCTCGAAACCCATCGCCATTCCGAGAACCAGGAAGATCAGAGCCGTCGCGAAGGCCGGGAACCAGCCCGAGTGCATCGCGGCGATGCCCACGATCAGCTCCGAGACCAGAGCGGCAACGGCAGCGAAAACCACGAACGCGATGAGGCTCGGGACGGACATCTGCGCGAAGAGCCCTGCACCCGCGGCCATGACGGAGGCGGCCATGGCAAAGGCCAGCCATCCCCTCACGAGCGTTCTACCGAGTCGTTCGTCGACACCTTCGGATGCCTGTTTCGGCTTTCGCTTCCGGATAACGTAGACGATTTGGCCGAGTGCCCGAGCCCCGCCCCGACCATGATGCCGTGCGGAACGTAGTGGTCCTCGATGGCAACTCCAAAGATATCGGGTGCATAGCCGCGGGTCAGAAAGCCGACCCCGAGCATCGTGAGCGCCCAGATGTTCCCGATCCAGCAGACGCCCACAATTGTCCATCGGAATGCCGACGAGGTGCCCGGCGATACCGGTGAGGCCGCCTGCTCCGAGGAGGACGGCCCGCTTGCCGCCGCGGTCGCCGGCGATAATGCATTCTGCGGTGGCGACACCGGCGGGCCAGAGACCGGTGGCCGGGTAGAGCTTCGTGTCGAACAGCCGGTAGAGGATCACCGCATCGATCGCGAGGCCGAGTACGGTGCCCAGCATCATGGCGGGGACGAGGTCGGGACGCCTCACGAGCCAGAGGACGCCGATGGGAAGGAGAATGCCGTTCGCGCCCCCGAACGTCGCCGCCGAAATGACGGTCTGCATCAGGTTTTGGCGCTCCAGACTGCGAAACGAGGAGAGAAGCGCGACCGGAATCCGTCCGATCGCGATGGCGACGATGGCGGCGATGATGGAGCTGTTGGGCGTGATACCAACGCGCGTCGGACGGCCAGGACATAACCATTCTCGAGCTGGAGGGGTCGTTCCGGCCGCCTCGACTCTCCCCCGACGGCCGGCGGCTGGCCGTCGAAATGCAGGACGCCGGGGGATGGGATGTCTGGATTCTGGACCTCGTTCGCGGGAGCCGCATCCGGCTCACCGTGAAGGGGGGAGGCAGATGGAAGCCGGGTGGCCTACACCTTCCTCCACCTCAGAAGTCTTCTGGAAGCCGGCCGATGGCGCGGGGAGAGGCGAGCGGCTCTTTCAGAGCGACGAGCGCGCCTTCGCCGGAGGTGGTCCCCGGACGGTGAGGTTCTTGCTTTCCAAAGCCGGGGCGATGTCGGTTTCCGGCATGCGGACGGTCGCGTCACCTTTCTCGAGGAGACACCCTTCCGCGAGACGACCCCATCGTTCTTGCCCGATGGCAAGTTCGTGGCGTACGTTTCGAACGAGTCGGGACAAGATGAGGTCTACGTCCGGAGCTTCCACGGACCTGAGGGCAAGTGGTCCATCTCAACCGGTGGCGGGAAGGAACCCGTCTGGTCTCCGGACGGGCAGACGCTGTTCTACCGGAGGGCCGACCAGATGTGGCCGTTCCGCTCACTACCGAACCGACCTTCGAGGCCGGGATACCGGAGCTTCTGTTCGATCTCCCTTACGGACTCAGGCCTGATACGGCGGCAAACTACGACGTCTCTCCCGACGGTCAGCGATTCTTGATGATCCGGACGGCCCTGGGAGCGGGACTGGCGCAGATCCGCGTCATCCTCAACTGGTCGGAGGAGCTGAAGCGCCTCGCGCCGAGTCACTAATCATCGGTCTCCATCACCTGGCGGGCCGCAGCGCTCGGGTAGCGGCCAATGTTCATCAGGACCGCCCGTTCCACGAGCCGCTCGATGGAGTTGAAGCCGAGTATCCTGGCCGTCACCTCTCCGATGGCCGAGCGGGTGGCGATTTGCGGTGCGTCCAACCTGAAGTGGTCGCTCCAGGCATCCGACCGCGGATTGAAGAATCGAGTCAGTTGTCTCGTTTCCGATGCGATGGATCCGAGGTCCGATCCTTTGAGCCTGGTTACAGAACGCGCATGCATAGGCCAGGTTCTCGGAATCGGTCGTGCCTCCATGCTTCTCGCTGACAACGTAGTCCACCTCGCAGCCGAAGAAGGTGTTCTCTTCGTGATCAAGCAGTATTCGCAAAGCCCTTGTGCCCGATCCCGCGCAAGGCGACGGAGCTCGGCCTTGACGTAACGGCTCACTGCTCCAAATGCTTGCGGGCACGAGCTTTGGCCAACCGCATGAGGTGCTCTATCTGGAGGTAGTGGTTGAGCTCGGAGGTTTCTTCCTCGCTCAACACCGACGTCTTCTCCCGATGGATCAGCTCAGCTCCGCGACCCGATGTAGCGCATGATCTTGCGGGTCAGGTCGTGGGTCGACGCTTGTTTCTTTAAGAAGGCTCGAAGGCAACCACGTCACTCGGGCTTGTCCCGGAGGCAATGAAGAAGACGTGCGCGAGCGTCTCGCCCCTCTTGCCCGGAGCGGAAGGGTGTTACGCAGCCCGTTCCATGAACGGGCGGCTCATGCCTTCGAGGCCGCAGCCTGTTCCGCAGACCCGCAACTCATGCTAGTGCACGAACCCACTAATCCTGCCGCAAAATTCCTCGTCCTTTTCCGCGCTGGCTGCGTTGCTGCTCCTCGAAATATCTAGATATGACTTCGTCGCAGCGCCTTGCCAGCACGAAAAATGACCTTGGAATTTGCCGACAGTATCAGCGGGTTCGTGCACTAGTCCCGCGGTCGCCGAGTATTGGACGGTCTTTCCACCGATCTCGACGCTGTGCTGCGTGACCGACCGCTCCGGGTAGGCCGTTTCCGGCGCCTCCTGGGCGAGTACCGGAACGACCAGAGCAAGAACAAGACCGAGAGTTGCCAAGATTCTCATTGCCGTGCTCCATTCACCGGCGTACGGACGATCCTGCTATGCTTTCCGACCGCATGGCCGAGCTTCGCGAGATCACGCTCGACGATCTGGAATCGCTCGCGATTGGCGCCTGGATCCTCGGCGCCGGCGGGGGTGGCAATCCCTATCACCACTTCCTGAACATGCGGGAGCTCTACCGAACCGGAACGCGGGTGCGCCTGATGGATCCGATGGATCTCGCCGACGATCCGCTGGTCGCGCCGGTGTCCACCATGGGAGCGCCGCTGGTGGGCGAGGAGCGTCCCGAGGACCCGGAGACCTGCGCCAGACCCGTTCGCATGATGGAGGCGTTCCTCGGCCGGAAGTGCGACGCGGTGATGTCGCTCGAGATAGGGGGAGCGAACTCGTTTCAGCCGTTTCTCGTCGCGGCGATGATGGGCCTTCCTGTGGCGGACGCGGACTGCATGGGCCGTGCGTTCCCGGAGGCGCAGGTGACGAGCTTCGCCATCGGTGATTTGCAGAACTACCCCTTCGCCCTCGCCGACATCCGCGACAACGCGGTCATCATCTCCCGGGCCGCGAGCTGGAAGTGGATGGAGCGAATCGCGCGAAAGATATGCACCGAGGTCGGCTCCCTCGCCGCCACCTGCAAGGCGCCTCGAAGCGGCAAAGAGGTGAAGGACTGGGGTGTCCTGAACACCGCCACCAAAGCGATGCGGATCGGTGAGTACGACGGGCGCCCGATCGTGCCGTTCGACGAGAAGGCGATGGGCGTTGCGGCGAGGCGAATCCGCGACAAGGGCCTCACGTCCGTCGCGATCGCCAGCGTCTTCTCGCCGCTCAACGGTACGTGCGAGGAGAGAGCTGCCGAGATCCTGAAGGCAGAAGCTCCCGAGGTCGCCGTCACCCTGTCCGGAGAGCTCGGTCGCATCGGTCTGCTCGGCCGCGAGAACGCCACGCTGATGAACGCGGCGATCATCGATCTGGCGCGGCGGACGCCCCAATCGTTCGTCGAGGCGCTTCGCGCGAGCGGCATCGAGGCACCTCTTTATCTCACACAGAACGACGGCACGGTCATGCGTGCCGAGTATGCCGAGCGGTTTCCGGTGTACAGCTTCGCCTCGGGTCCGACGAACAGCATGCGCGGCGCTGCCTTTCTCTCGGAGCTGGAGGATGCCATCGTCGTTGACGTCGGTGGAACGACGACGGACATTGGCTGCCTCGAGGCGGGTTTTCCCCGCGAGGCGAACAACGTCGTCGAGATCGGCGGGATTCGAACCCTTTTTCGCATGCCCGATCTGCTGTCTATTGGGCTCGGAGGCGGGACACTCATTGACCCGGACAGCGCCGACATCGGGCCTCGGAGCGTCGGCTACCGGCTGACCGACGAGGCGCTCGTGTTCGGAGGCGATCGGCTGACTGCCACCGACGTCGCGGTCGCGGCCGGGCTGACCGAGCTGGGCGACCGCAGCCGTCTCGAAGGGCTTGACCGCGGTCTGGTCTCGCAGTGCCGCCAGAAGATGGAGAGCACCATCGAGGTCGCCGTAGATCGGATGAAGACGGACGCGGAGCCGCTTCCGCTCATCGCGGTCGGGGGCGGGGCTTTCCTGGTGCCCGGGAGAGTTCCGGGGATCTCGGAAGTGGTCCACGTACCTCACCAGGGAGTGGCGAACGCCGTCGGAGCGGCGATCGCACAGGTGAGCGGGGAAGTGGACCAGGTGTTCAGCGGTTTGAGCCGCGACGAGGCGCTGGCGGAGGCGGAACGCATCGCGAGAGAGCGGGCGTGCGACGCGGGCGCCGGCCCGATACGTTGAGCGTGGTGGAAGTCGAGGACCTTCCGATCGCCTACCTTCCGGGTGAAGCTCGACGCGTCCGTGTCCGCGTCGTCGGCGACGCCGAATTTGCGTCTTGAAGTAAAACAGGAAAAGCTTCCACGGACGGCAGGCACCAACCGGGGAGAGGAGACGATGGCAACCACGAAAACCTACTGGCTCATGAAAAGCGAGCCCGACGTTTACGGCATCGATCATCTGAAGAAGGAGAAATCGGCCTGCTGGGACGGGGTGCGAAATTTCAAGGCCCGCAATTACATGAAAGAAATGACGGTGGGCGACGGAGTTTTCTTCTATCATTCGAATGCCGATCCAAAAGGGATCGTGGGGCTGGCCCGGGTCTGCAAGGAGGCCTACCCGGATCACACGCAGTTCGACAAGAAGAGCAAGTACTACGAGCGGAGGGCCACGAAGGAGAAGCCCTACTGGTACATGGTGGACATCGAGTTCGTCGAGAAGTTCGACGAGGTCGTAACGCTCGCGTCGATGAGGGAAATGAAGGAGCTGGAGGGAATGTCGCTCTTGAAGCGCGGCCAGCGGCTCTCGGTTCAGCGCGTCACGCCCGAAGAGTGGAAGTTCATCTGCAAGGTGGCGGGCGTGAGGAAAAAGATCTAGCTAGCTAGAGGAGACATTAGTGGACCAGATCACGAAAATCTACGACCTGTTCAAGAGTGGCCAGACGCAAGAGATTCTGGCGCTGTTCGCCGGTGAGCCGAGCGTGAACGTTCCCTATCAGGGAGAGATTCGCGGAAAAGAGTCTTTCGAGAGCTTCGCCCAGGAGGAGCAGGAGTGGCTCGAGAAGTCCGATGCGCGCTCCGAACTGCTCGCACTTACCGCGACGGACGAGCGCGTGGTGGCGGAGCTCGTTCTAAATCTTCGACAGGCCGAGAAGCGAATCGACCTGCCGGTAGCGGTGGTCGCCGAGCTCGATGGCGACAAGGTTGCCGGTATCCGCATCTATCACAGCACCTGGCCGTTGACGGGCGAGCACGAAGAACGCCCGCCCATACTCGATGTGGCGGAGGGCCTGGAAGAGCCAGGTGTGATCCAGGCCTATATGGCGGGGATCGCGAAACCGGACAAGGAGACGGTGCTCGCTCTGTTCACCGAGGACGGCTATGTGCGAGAGCCGAGTGGCTCAGACTTCAAGCACGTGGGGGAGGAAGCTCTGCAGCGGTTCTATGACGTGGCGCTTGCCGATGGCGGGATTCCATTCAAGCATTGCACCGCGACGTTCGACGGTACGCGCTTCGCGGTCGAATACGTCTGCGACCACTGGGGCACCTCGGAGCTGAACCCGCAGGCGGGGATGGCAGTCTACGAGCTGTCCGGAGAGGATCGCCTGGCGGCCGTACGCATTTACGACGACGTCACCCCGCCGAGCGAGGAGTAGCTCCAGGACGGCCCACGTGCGCGGGTCCTCTCCGCTGACGTGCTAGGCTAGACTTGCGGTCCGCAGATAACGCCTCAGAATCAACACGAAGATCGCAAAGCTCGTAAAGGGGACGATCTTGGTGTTCGTGTCCCTGTAGTTCGGGACTAGGGTACTAGGGTACTAGGACGGACGCGGTGGCGTGGTCGCGCGGCGACTCCTCGGCCGCTCCGCCCATCGCAGCTTGTGGCGGAGAATCTGAAAGTAGTTCTTGTCCGCCCGGCTTACGAGCTTCACCGTGCTGCGGCTCTTTCGGACCGTCACGACGTCTCCCGGCTGCATGGGCTCGCTCTCCTGCCCGTCGAAGGTGACGTAGACCTCTCGCGGGTCGCCGCGGAGAGTCAGCTCGGCGCGGGCGCGATCCGAGACGACGACGGGTCGATAGGTCAGCGTGTGTGGACAGATCGGCGTGAGGATCATGGCCCCGAGACTGGGGTAGAGGATGGGTCCACCGGCTCCCAGCGAGTAGGCGGTGGACCCAGTGGGTGTCGCCACGATGAGACCGTCGGCTCTCACGACGGTGACGAACTGACCGTCGATCTCCACCGCTACCTCGATGATTCGCGCGATGGCTCCCTTGGTGATGACGACGTCGTTCAACACAGCTTCGCTCGCGATGACCTTTCCCTTCCGCACGAGCTCGGTTCGCAGCCTGTGGCGCTCGTCGACTGTCACATCCCCGGCAATCACCGCCTCGAGCGTCGGGTAGAGGTCCTTGAGGGCGACATCCGTCATGAAACCGAGACTCCCCAGATTGACGCCCAGAATCGGAATCTGGCGAGAACGCATCACGCGTGCGACCGACAGAAGAGTCCCGTCTCCTCCGAGGACGATGACCATATCGGAGTCCCGCGGTACTTTCCCGGGAGGAAACGTCTCACTCTTGGCTCGAATATGCCCAGCGAGCTCGTCTTCCAGGATGGCATCGATACCGCGCTTGGCCAGCCAGCGCACGAGCGAGCGGATCACGCTCCGCACTTCCTTGGCATGGCGCTTCGCGACGATCGCCACGCGTTTGAGCTTCAGCTTCTGGGCTTTCACGCTAGTGCCGTTCCAACTTGTTGAGGCTGGTTCCGTCCTGTCTACTCAATAGCACATACGTACGTGTAGAGCATGATTCCCTATTCTGGCCCTTAGTTGGAACGGCACTAGTGCCCTGCCCGGCAAGACGCTCGCACGCGGCGGTCGAGCTCGCCGGCCGAAATCCCGGAGCCGTTCTTCTGTAGAAGCACGAAGAACTCGCGGTTGCCCTCCATTCCCGTGATGGGTGAGGCCGCGACGTTCATGACGGCGAATCCTTCCTGCGCCCCCGCCTGTATGACGCTGCGAACGGCCTTCAGATGAAGGCGAGGTTCCGAGACGATTCCGCCCTTGCCAACTTCCTCTTTGCTCAGCTCGAACTGCGGCTTCACGAGGACGATGACCCGACCGTCGTCTGCGATGAGCGGCGGCAACGCCGGCAACAATTTCGTGAGAGAAATGAACGCGACGTCGACGGTGCAGAGATCGAAACGCTCGGGGAAATCGTCGGGCGTCATATAGCGCGCATTGACACCGTCCATGACGGTCACCCGCGGGTCGGACTGGATCTTCCAGTCGAGCTGTCCTTTGCCGACATCGACGGCGGTCACGTGCTCGGCTCCGTTCTGAAGCAGGCAGTCGGTAAACCCACCCGTGGACGCACCCACATCCATCACCCGAAGCCCGGAGACGTCTAGCGCCAAGGCTTCCAGCGCCCCAGCCAGTTTTTCTCCGCCGCGGCCGACGTAGGGTTTCGGGGGGGTTCTCAGACGCAGGTCCGAAGTTTCGTCGACGAGAGTGCCGGGCTTCGTGACCGGTTCCTCGTCGACGAGGACCTCACCGGCCAGAATGAGCCGCCGTGCTTTCTCCCGGGAACCCACGAGGCCTCGGCTCAACACCAGACGATCGACTCGAACGCGCGCCATGGGCATGAATACCCCGAAGGCGAAGAGATCTCAGGACCGCCTTTCGAGGATGCGGCGAGCGAGCGCGGAGAGTGGCCATCCTCGTTCGCCGAAGGGCTCGATGTGCCGCAGCGCTTCGCGCGTCAGCCGCTCCGCTTCGAGTCGCGCTTCGGCGATCCCGTAGATCTGAGGATAAGTCGCTTTTCCGGCCCGCTCGTCCTTGCCGGCCGACTTGCCGAGCGTCTCCGAGGTTTCCTCGATGTCGAGGATGTCGTCGACGACCTGGAAAGCGAGCCCGATGTTCTCCCCGTACCGGGCGACGGCCTGGATCTGCTCCTCCGAGCCGCCACCGACCAGCGCCCCTGCCTCGGCCGCAGCACGAATGAGTGCTCCCGTCTTGTGTCGGTGAATGTACTCGAGTGTGTCAGCGCCGACGGGGCGGCCCTCGGACTCGACGTCCGCGACCTGGCCGCCGATCATCCCGTTGACGCCTGCGGCGCGGGCGATGATGGACATGGCGCGCACCTGCCGCTCGGCCGTCAGGCGAGCGCCGTCGGGTCGTTCCGCCAGGAGCTGAAAGGCGTACGTCAGCAGCGCGTCACCAGCCAGAATGGCGAGGGCCTCGCCGAAAACGATGTGCGAGGTGGGTTTTCCACGACGCAGCGAATCGCCATCCATCGCCGGGAGGTCGTCGTGGATGAGCGAGTAGGTGTGGATCATCTCGAAGGCCGCGGCAGCGGGAAGCGCTTCCTGTTCGCTGCCTCCCACCGCTTCGGCGCCGGCGAGGACGAGGACGGGACGCATCCGCTTGCCTCCGGCGAAGAGACTGTAGCGCACCGCGCGGGAGATGCTTTCGGGATGGGTCTCTTCCCCAGGCAGATAATCTTCGAGAAACCGCTCGACCAACGCAGCCTTCTCCGCGAGGTAGCGGTCGAAGTCCTGGTGTTGTTCTGTTTGTTTTGCCGCCCTCTGCGGATGAGACATCTTGAGCCGTATGTTCTTTCTTTTCCGGGTTTCCTGATTTCTGGGTTTCCCGCTCTGCCGGGTTTCCTGTTCCTATTCCTGGTTTCCCGGTTCGAAGTCCAGCGGCGTCTGCCTCACCGCGCCAGAGGCGTCACGCCTCGGCTCGCCGTTCTCGTCGGTCTGCAGCAGCTCGATGCGCTTCTCGGCTTCCTCGAGCTTGCTGTTGCAGAACCGCGCGAGCCGCATGCCCTGCTCGTAACGGGCAAGCGATGCTTCGAGGGTGAGGTCACCCGCCTCGAGCTCCTTGACGATACCGTCGAGCTTCTCGAGCGCGTCTTCGAAGTCTTTGGGCTTTATGGACTCGGACGTTTCCTTGTTCATTCCGCTGAATCCCCGCCGGGGTCCACTCCCTCAACGCGGCAATCGAGCGCGCCCTTGTGGAGGGTCACCTTCAAGGCGTCGCCCGGCGAGGCCTCCCCGGCATCGCGTAGAAGCTTACCTTGAGCACTCCACGTCAGGCTATACCCTCGACCGAGAACCGCCAGGGGTGACAGCGCCTCGAGCTTGGCTCCTCGCGCTGCGAGGGCGCTCCGTTTCGACTCACGAGCGGCGGATATCGCGGCAGCGAGACGGGCGCCGAGCCCGGTGAGCTCGGACTTGGCTTCGCCCAGCTTGCGGTCCGGGCGGCAGGCTTCGAGTCGTCGCGCCGCGTCGTCGAGCCGGCGGCGCCCGGACATGACACCCCGACGGACGCCAGCCTCCGAGCGCAGGGCCATCTCATCGAGTCGCTGAGCCCTGAGCTCGACGGAATGACGCACTGCCGCGAAGGCCCGATGCTCTGTAAGTTGTTCGACCCGGGAGCGTTGCCGCTCGAGCTGATGCCGAAGCGACGTATCGATACGTGCGGCCAGGTTCTTGACACGCTCCTCGAAGTCTTCTTTGCGCGTGACGACGATTTCCGCGGCGGCAGAGGGCGTTGGCGCACGCACGTCCGCAACGAAGTCGGCGATGGTGAAATCCACTTCGTGTCCCACGGCACTCACGACGGGGATCTTCGATGCGGCGATCGCTCGGGCGACCGATTCTTCGTTAAACGGCCACAGATCCTCGAGAGACCCACCCCCTCGCCCGACGATGATCACATCGAAGCCGCCGAGCCGGTTGAGTACCTGGACGCCTTTGGCGATATCCGCGGCTGCCAGCCCGCCCTGGACTCGAGCCGGATAAACGATGACCTCCAGGTTGGGAAAACGGCGATGCAGGATGTGGCACAGGTCTCGTAACGCGGCCCCCGACGGGGAGGTGACGATGCCGAGGCGCTGCGGCAACAGCGGGAGCGGCTGTTTTCGAGAGTCGTCGAAGAGCCCTTCCTTGGCCAGTTTCTCTTTGAGCTGCTCGAAAGCGATCTGGAGAGCCCCTTTGCCACGGGGCTCCATGGCCTCGACCTGTATCTGGTAGGCACCACGCGGCTCGTAGACGGTGAGGTGGCCCCGCACGAGAACGGCCATGCCGTCGGCGGGACGAAACTTCAGGTTGCGTCGCGCGCTCCGGAACATCACTGCGGAGAGCTGCGAGCGGTCGTCCTTGAGGGTGAAATAAAGATGGCCTGCGCTCGGCTGCTTCAGGTTCGAGACCTCGCCGGTGACCCAGAGGTTGTAGAAGGAGCTTTCGAGGTTGAGCTTGACGTCCCGGGTGAGCTCGCTGACCGACAGGATGACACGATCCCGGCGCGCCTCAGGTCTAGGCATTGTCAGTCAGATCGGCCTCCGTCAGCTTGAAGCGCTCGATGCCTCGCGCGAGACCGGACGTCTCGTCGACATCGATGATGACGCCGCACATCCATGGATTTCTCTTGGCCGTCTCGAACTTGGTGGGCACACCTTTGAGAAATCGAGGCAGCGAGGTTTCGGGCTCGATGCCGATGATGGACTCATATGGGCCGCACATCCCGAGGTCGGTGATGTAGGCCGTCCCGTTGGGGAGCAGGCGCTCGTCGGCGGTGGGCACGTGGGTGTGCGTGCCGACGACCGCTGAGACCCTTCCGTCGAGATAGAAACCCATGGCCTGTTTCTCCGAAGTCGCCTCGCCGTGCATGTCGACCAGCACGATTTTCGTCTTCGAGCGGATCTCCTCGAGCTCACTATCGATCGCCTGGAAAGGGCAGTCGATGATCGGCATGAACACCCGACCCTGAAGATTGACGACGGCGTAGGTGTCACCGCGCTCGGTGGTTCCAATGTAGGTACCGGTTCCCGGACAGGACGATGGGTAGTTGACGGGGCGCAGTAGCCGCTGCTCGCGATCCAGGTACTCGAGAATTTCCCTCTTGTCCCAGATGTGGTTGCCGCTCGTCAGCACGTGGGCCCCCATGGCGAAGAACTTTTCCGCAATATCGGGGGTCACACCGAAACCACCGGCGGCGTTCTCCACGTTCACGACGACGAGGTCGAGCTCCCGGTGACCGCGAAAGTGGGAGAGTCCCCGCCGTAGAATGCTGCGGCCTGCTTTTCCGACGACGTCGCCAGCGACGAGGATTTTCACTTCGAGACGGTCCGGGGGTTCCTCGGAGACGGGGCGCGCCGAGACACCCGTGGTGGCGACGTGCGGACACGAAAGAGCTTTCGCTGGTCGGCGAGGGCGAGCTTCAGCACTTCGTCCACTTCGTCCACGAGCTCGAAACGCATTTCCTTCCGGACGTACTCCGGGAGCTCATCGATGTCCTTGCCGTTGAGCCGCGGCAGAACGACGGTGTCGAGTTTCGCGCGACGGGCGGCGAGCACCTTTTCCTTGATACCTCCCACCGCCAGGACGTTTCCTCTCAGTGTAATCTCCCCGGTCATGGCGACGTTCCGGCGAACCGGCGTATCGGTGAGGACGGAAAGCATGGCAACCGCCATCGTGACGCCGGCAGACGGGCCGTCCTTGGGTATCGCTCCTTCGGGGATATGAACGTGGATGTCGTTTCTTGCGAAGACGTCTTCCTCGATTCGAAACTGGGATGCCCGCGTTCGGGCATAGGAGAGCGCAGCCCTGGCCGACTCCCGCATCACTTCGCCGAGCGTGCCGGTGAGGATGAGCTCTCCCTTGCCCTTCATGGCGGTGGCCTCCACGAAAAGCACGTCGCCGCCGGTGGGCGTCCAGGCAAGTCCGGTGGCGACTCCGACCTGATCCTTCTTGAGAATCTCCTCGGAAGAGAGCCTGGCGGCACCCAGGAACTGGGACAGGTTCTTGGCTGTGACGCGGGTGAGCCCGGTCTCGCCTTCGGCGACTCGCTTGGCCACTTTCCGGCAGGCGCGTGAGATCTCTCGCTCCATGTTCCGGAGTCCAGCCTCGCGCGTGTACTGAGCGATGATCTGCCTGACCGCGACGTCGCTAAAGCTCAGGGACTTCTGGCTCAAACCGTTCTCCCTGAGCTGTTTGGGCAAGATGTGTCGTCTAGCGATTTGCAGCTTTTCTTCCTCGGTATAGCCGGAGAGCTGGATGACTTCCATGCGATCCAGGAAAGCTGGCTGGATCGGGTCGAGCTGATTGGCGGTGGCGATGAACAACGCGTTCGAAAGATCGAAGGGCACGCCCAGGTAGTTGTCGCGGAACGTTGCGTTCTGTTCCGGATCGAGGACCTCGAGGAGCGCGGAGCTCGGGTCGCCTCGATAGTCCGCTCCGACCTTGTCCACTTCGTCCAGCATGAAGACCGGGTTGTTCACTCCGACTTGTTGCAGACCCTGGATGATACGCCCGGGCATCGAGCCAACGTACGTACGGCGATGCCCGCGTACCTCTGCTTCGTCCTTCACGCCGCCCAGGGAGATGCGGTGGAACTTCCGTCCAATCGCCCGGGCGATAGAGCGCCCCAGCGACGTTTTGCCAACTCCGGGTGGGCCTGCGAAGCACAGAATCGGCCCTTTCATTTTCTTCCGGAGCTTCCTCACCGCGAGATACTCGAGAATACGTTCTTTGATCTTGTCGAGACCATAATGATCCTGATCTAGGATTTCTTTGGCCTTCTCGAGGTCGAGGTTGTCCTTCGAGTGCTTGCTCCAGGGGAGGTTCACCATGCACTCGAGGTAATTCCTGAGCGTCGCGGTTTCGGCGGCGTCGGGATGCATGCGCTCCAGCTTTCCGATCTGCCGGTCAACCTCGTTCAGGACGTCCTTGGGTATTTTCGCCCGTCGTGCTTTCTCTCGAAACTGGCGAATTTCCTCGGCGAGCTCGTTGCCTTCGCCGAGCTCGGCTTGAATCGTTTTGAGCTGCTGGCGCAGAAAGAACTCCCGATGGCTTCGATCCATCTCGCCTCTGGCCTGGGAGCTGATCTGCTGCTGCATCGTCAGAACTTCGAGCTCTTTGGCGATGAGCTCGTGAACACGCTTGAGTCGCTCGATGGGATTGGCGGTGTCGAGCACCTCCTGGGCGCTCTCGACCTTGAGCTCGAGATTGGAAACGGCCAGGTCCGCGAGCCTGCCCGGATCATCGAGATTGGCGGCGATCACCATGACTTCCGGTGAGATAGCCTTGCCCAGGTTGACCGATTTCTCGAGCGCCTCTTTGACGTTGCGCATCAGCGCTTCGATCTCGAGCGAGCCCTCCTCCCATGCCTGTTCAGTCACCGGCGTCAGTCGGGCCCTGAAGTAAGGAATGGTCTCCTCGAACTGATCGGCCACCGCGCGGCTCATCCCCTGGACGAGAACCCGGATCCGGCCGTCGGGCAGCTTCAGCATTCGCATGATGACCGCGACCGTCCCCATGTGGTAGAGGTCGTCCGGGTTCGGGTCTTCGATCTCCTGGTCTTTCTGAGCGACGAGGCAGATCATTCGGTTGTCCGAGAGAGCGGAGTCGACGGCTTTGACGGACTTGTCACGACTCACGTAGAGCGGCACGATCATGAAGGGGAAGATCACGATGTCTCGCAACGGCAGCACCGGAAGTGAATCCGGGACCTGAAGCTGATCCGGCGAATCCTGACCTTCGTAGTTCTCCATGAGACTCCTATTCCTCACCGATCAACCGGCGGGGTGTCGAGTGGCGAGACAAAAAGAGATTCATCGTGTCAGTCAGTACCGGCAGTACCGGCGCTCGGCGCGGAGGAGGTCGTTCCGACCGCCTCGTCCGCCTCCTCGATGGGCAGGCGCATCTCGGTACCACGACGATCCACCACTTTGGGGAGCGTGACAGTCAGGACACCGTCCGCGAGTGTCGCAGACGCCTTGGTCAGATCGACGGCCTGGTCGATGTAGATGGAGCGTGAGAACTTCCCGAAGCTTCGCTCGAGGCAAAGGTAGCCGTGGGCGGAGCGGTCTTCGGGAGGTTGCTTCTTCTCGCCCGAGACGACCATCTTCTGCTGTTTGAACACGACCGAGAGATCGTTAGCGGTGAACTCGGGCGCTTCCACTTTGACCACGACGTTGCGGGCGTTCTCGTAGACGTCGACCCCGGGAAACCATTCCCCCATACTTAGCGTGGCATCCGAGCCCTGGAACTGGACGAGTTGCTCGAAGAGGCGGTTGAGTGCTTTCTGCAAACTAGCGACTTCGGGCAGCGCACCACGTCGCTCGACCATAGGATCCTCGTTGAATTGAGAGAATAACCGTTTTGTAAAGTTAACCCCGATCGCAAAGAAAATCAAGTGTCGCCGCGACGTCGGGTCATTCGTTCCTGTTCAGATTTGCGATCGGGGTTAACACATCGATGGAAGTCCGTCAAAAAAGCTTCAAAAAGCCGGGATTCTGCTCATCGCCTTCGGCAAGGACGGCAAAAAAAACATCCGCGGAACCCCGGAAAGCGGGAACCCCGGAGACAATTCCTGCAGGAGAAGCGCCCCGGATCGAGCCCGGTCCCTTCCGTATTCCGGGTTTCCGGCTCTTCCGGGCCTTTGCGTTATGTTATCTCCCGAATCAGCCTTCCGCGGATCCAGTGATCGCGGGTTCGACGCTTCAGTTTCGCTTGACGACAATCAAGGTCTTGTCGTCCGTGGCACGGCTGCCTTTGGTGTACTCGTGGACTGCGGCATGGATAACGTCGAGGAGCTCCGACGCGCCGATCGAAGGGTTGTTCTTGACGAGCTCCGACAGGCGCTCCTCACCGAACTCCTCCTCATTCTCACCCCACGCCTCACTGATACCGTCGGTGAAGACAACGAGGATGTCGCCGGGCAAGAGGTCGGTCTCGCCTTCCTCGAAGGCGGCCCCGTCGAACAGGCCGAGGACGGTGCCCCCGGTCTCCAGCCGCTCGATGGTGTTCTTCGATTTTCGATAGAGAACGGGGGGAATGTGGCCGGCGTTGATGTAACGAAGCTTGCCGGTTGCGGGGTCGAGGTCTCCCAGAAAGAACGTCACATAGAACTGAGGTGGGGAGTTGTGGTGCATTACACCGTTTGTGAGCGAAATGACCGACTCCACGCTCTCCTCACGCTGGATCGCGAGGTGCACGGTGGCGCGCAGGACCATCATCATCAATGCCGCACCGGCGCCTTTGCCCGATACGTCGCCGAGTGCCAGCGCGAGACCACCGTTGTGGGAGATGAAATCGTAGTAGTCGCCGCCGATGGTGTAGCAGGGTGCGTTCGAGCCCGCTAGATCCCAGCCCTCGACGTTCGGTGCGGAGGCGGGCAGACGGCCCTGCTGGATATCGCGGGCGAGTCTGAGCTCGGACTCCATCCGCTTCTTCTCGATCATCTCCTCGAGCAGCTTTGCGTTCTCGAGCTTCACCGCCGCGACGTTCGCCAGCGAGGTAAGCAGTGTCAGGTCATCCTGTGTGAAGACGTTCTCGTGGATGAGGCTGTCGACATAGATGAGACCGGTCACCGCCTCGTCGTTCCATAGAGGCACGCACATGGCCGAGCGGATACCCGCGGACACGATGGAGTCCTGCGAGCGGAACCGCGGGTCGGTCATGGCATTGCTGGTCAGAATGGAGACTTTCTGCTGCACGACCTTGTCGGCAATCGAGCGACTGAAGGAGATTTCCTCGACCTTCTTGCCGCGCCGATCGCGTACCGCCTGGACTTTGAGCTCCTTCTCCGTCGTGAGCATGAGCACACCGCGCTGCGCCTTGATGACCTTGAAGGCGAGCTCCAGAATGAAGTCGAGAAGCTCGTTGACCGGGCGGTTGCTGATGAGCGCCATGCTGGCCTGGCTGAGGGCCGTGAGAATCTGGTTTCGCTTCAGGATTTTTGCCGACTCGTCCTTCGGAACCGCCCCCGCCGCTCCGCGAGGCCCGACCATCTTGTCCCAGGTGTCTTCCTGACCCTGGGCGGCGGCGAGCAGCTGCTCGGTGGGAACGACGACCGTGCCTTCCTCATCGAGGGCGCTCGGTGCATCGGAAAGAATGACGCTTCCCGAGGCCTCGTTGACGAACGTCAGAGTCTGGTCGCCGAGAGTGACTTTGTCCCGGTTGTGGAGCTCGGTGTCCTCCTCGATCCGTATACCGTTGACCATCGTGCCGTTGCGGCTCGCCAGGTCCCGGATGATGTAGCGCGTGTTGTCGAAACGGATCTCGGCATGATGCCGCGACAGCCACTGGTCCGCGAGCACCAGGTCGTTGCGCTTGGAACGGCCGATCGAGATGACGTCCTTTTCGACCGGAAAACGATAGGCCTCACCGTGCAGCGGCTTGACGATGATCTCGGGGCTCTGTGCAGTGGACAAGACTTCGAACGCTCGATTCAAGGCGACAAGAGCGGAAACTACATAAGTAGCATCACTTTTCGAGAACTGTCAATCACCGCCGTGGGGTTGGAGCACTGGATTATTCTTCCGCGGAAGCTTTCCGGTCAACGGAGTCGCCCGAGTTCTGGGACGGTACGTCCTCCGCGGGCTCGGTCAGGGATTCGTCCGACGCCGGAGCCACGGGCGTCTCGTCTTGCGGCTCGGGCGGCTCGGGCTCCACATCCTGTGTTTCCTCCGGTGGCTCGGTCTGTTCGGGCTCCGTGAGGGCCTCGGGGCTTGCGCTGTCGGCGGAACCTGCGGGCTCTCCCGTGTCATCCCCTCTGAGCTCGGGCAATTCTTCCGTTACTGCTTCCGAAGAACCGCCAACCTCCTCGCCCGGCTCGGGGCCTCGGTCGGCGGAACCTGCGGCCTCCCCTGTGTCGTTGCCGGGCAGTGCCTCCATTACCGCTTCCGAAGGATCGCCTGACTCCTCGGCGGGCTCGATTGCCGGCGACTGGGTCGGAGCTTTTTCCCCGGCCGCAGCCACCAGAGCCTCTGCGGCTGCTTCGGTCTCCGCCGCCTCTTCCGCTTCCTTCTGCGCCTTCGCGACGCGACGTCGCTCTTTTGCCTCTTCCTTCTCCTTGCGCTGGTGGGCCGCCATCGCGTCCTGCAGCACACGGGTCATGAATGCCTGTGCCTCCGCGCGCGTGCACTCTCGCGACAGGGAGACTTCCGCTGCCAGCCAGCTGCGGATCTTCTTGCGGGTCTGCTCTTCCTCGCGGCTCAGTCCGAGGGACTGGCGCAGGAGGTGAAGCCGCTTGAGAGCTTTGGCGAGGCCGCGCGGAGACCCTTCGGTGATGAGCTCTTCCACCAGCTTGTGCCGCTCGTCCTCGTCTTCGAGCGGTTCTTCGAACTCGGAGGACAGGACCTCCTTGATCTCGTCGAAGGCGACTCCCGCGGGGCGGAGGTTCAACGAGGGGACCCGCGGAAGCGGGATCAGAATCCGGCTCTCTTCCTCCATGTCCTCGAGCTCGAGCAGCTGGAGGTCCGGCGCGCTCGCATCTTCGGTGAGCCCACGGTAGATGCAATGACCAACTTTCGGGTAGAAGACCGGCTCACCGGGTTCTGGGAGGCCGGCCAGCGCTGCATCGTCCTGTCCCAACGCTCACCCCCCTTCACATCAAGTTCAGTTAGTCCGCCGAAGTCCGGCCGGGACGCTTTTCCACTGCCGGCTTCTTTGGCACAGCTTATCACGAGGGAGCGGCTGGGTCTGATCCACTCCCCCCAACCCAACAGTGCTTGAATCATAGATGTTCAGTTTGACATACCAACCTGATGGCGAAGTCTCTCGAGGAGCCGGTCAACCGTCTCGCCGTCCTCGGCGCCGGGCGCCATGCGCCGATAGCTGGACAGCTCGGAAATGGCTTCCAGCGGCCGCCTCAGCTCGGAGAGCAGCACGCCGCGATCGCGAATCTCGGCGGGCGAGGAGGGTACGATCAACAGCATGCGCTCGACCGCCGCGAGAGCCCGCGCCGAGTCCCTACGTCTCGAGTAGATCCCCTTCAAGTTGTTCAACATGCGGAAGAGAATCTGACGGCGAGGCGTCTCACGCAGCATTTCATCGCGCAGCTTCATTCCGCCGCCGAACCTATCGTCGAGCCTCGACTGGAGGTCTGGCTCGGTCATGAAGGTTCCGGCGTGGAAGGGATCGATGATAATCTCGCCGTCCGAGTGAACGTGCTTGACCAGGAAATGCCCCGGAAAGCCGACCCCCGCCATCGGGAACTCGATGCGACGGGCGACTTCCATGTAGACGAGGGAAAGGGTGATCGGGATGCCGGTTCTGCGTTCCAGCGCCTCGTTCAGGTAGCTGTTCCTCGGATCGTAGTAGTCCTCCCGGTTTCCAGTGAAGCCCCTTTCCTCGATGAGCACCCGGTTGATCGCGACCAGCGTTTCGTGCGGGCCCGCGTCTGGCTGGAGCCGGCGTCGGACGTCGTCGGCGAGACCATCGATCTCAGCAAGATAGTGCTCGACCGGGAGCCCCGGGTATTCCTCGGCGGCGATCAGAAGTGCCGCGCGGTCGAGCGCGATCGTTTCGTTGGGGCGGGTTGCCATCTCCGCAAAACGCTCTCTCGCGCTCATTCGGCCTGGAGTCCCTCGTATTGCCGGCGACCCGGCGCCGCCACTTGACGGTGGTGGACCACGGTGCGCGCGGTCGGTCCCCGCCAGTCTTCATCGCCACGCTCGTGCTCGCGGTGGCCATCGGACTCGCTCTTGTTCTCAGTATCGTCATGATCTTCGAAAAAAAGCTCATCTATTTTCCGGATCGGTATCTCGAGGCGACGCCGGCTGAGCTTGGCCTGGACTTCGAGGAGCTCGAGCTTTCGACCTCCGACGGCGTGCGCATTCACGGGTGGTATCTGCCCGCTCCGGGGGAAGCAGGAAGGCAGGCCGTCTTGATCTGCCACGGAAATGCGGGAAACGTGTCTCATCGTCTCGAGCGGGCGCCCCATTTCCAGCTTCGTCTCGGCGCCGACGTACTCCTCTTCGACTACCGAGGCTACGGCCGAAGCAGTGGCCGGCCCGACGAAGAAGGTACCTATCGCGACGCCAGAGCCGCCTATCAATATCTTACCGGGATTCGGCGGATGGATCCGAGCCGCATCATCCTGTTCGGCGAATCCCTCGGGGCGGCCGTGGCGATGCAGCTCGCGACCGAAGTACCGGCGAAAGCTCTCGTTCTGGAGGCGCCCTTCACATCGATTGCCGAAATGGCCCGGGAGGTCTATCCCTTCCTGCCTTCCGTGGTGACGTCGCGGGTGCAAACACGCTACGACAATCTCGGCAAGGTGAAGGCGATCGAGATACCTCTTCTCGTCGTTCACGGAACATCCGATGCGGTGGTCCCGCTCTCCCACGGGCGGAAGCTGTTCGAAGCTGCCGGTGAGCCCAAGCGATTCCTGGCGGTCGAAGGAGCCCAGCACTGCGACACCCATGCCGTGGGAGGGGAAGCCTACTGGCGCGCCTGGATGGAGATCCTCGACCAGGAACCGGATCGCTAGCAGCTCGTTCCGTCGCGGACGGCTACTCCGGTTCCTCCCGAGCCCCAGCCCGTGCCCGATCTCCATTGCCGGGGATCGGCGCGCACGATATTACAGTTTTCGGGCTCAGGCTCGGGCTCGTTTACGGGCAGGGGGACCTGTCGGGGTCAGTCGTACGATTCCAGGAACGGCAGCGCGGTCACGCGGGCGGTGGCGTTGATCGACGGGATCTCGACTTCCGTTCCGGGCTCCAGGAATGCCCGCTGAACGTAGGCGAGTGCGATCGGGCTACCCACGGCAGGGGAGCGGGTCGCGCTCGTGACCCGTCCGGCTCGCTGCTCTCCAGCCACGAGGTCGGCTCCCGGTTCGGGAGCTTCCGAGCCGGACACGACGAGGCCCATCAGCTTGCGATTCACGTGCCCGCGGTGCGCGAGGCGCACGACGTACTCCTGCCCCAGGTAGCATCCTTTGTCGAAGCTGATGGCGGCCTCGAGTCCCGCCTCGAGCGGCATCGTATCCTCGTCCATATCTAACCCGAATCGTGGAATGCCTCTCTCGATCCGGCGGGTCTCGGCCACGTTCGCGGAAGCGGGCACCGCGGATGCCTCGAGAAGCTCCGACGCCAGCGCCTCGAGACGCTCGCTGGGCGCCGTGATGTCGTAGGAGGTTCCGGGGCCGTGGGGCTGGCAAGCTACACGCACCGGGGTATCTCCCGCGGTGGCGCGAAGGTGATCGAGCTCGGATAGCCCGTGAACCGCGATGTTCCATCGGGACGCGAGGAGCGCACAGGCGCGTGGCCCCTCGACCGAAATGGAACCCTCAATTCCCACCAGCGGGGTGAGCGTGACGTCTTCGGAGATGATGTAGCGGGAAATGGCCTGGACGAAGAGGTCGACGCGGTCGAGCTCCGTTTCCAGGAACAGGTGTTCGGCCTCCTTGTACATCGTGAGATCGGCGACGAGCTTCCCCTTGTTGCCCAGAAATGTCGCGTAGAGCCCGCTTCCGTCCGCCATCCCCTGGAGACCGTTGCTGAGCATGTTCTGAAGAAAGAGCTCGCGGTCGCCTCCCGATACACGAATCTGAGCGCGATGAGAGCGGTCCGTGAGGATCGCGCCCTCCCGGCCGGCCCGGTATGCCTCTTCGGAGTCCAAGCCGACGCGATCTTCGAACTTCCGCCGCGGAGTTGGCATTGTCCGGATTATACCGCAGCGCTCGCGGCGCCAGCCCGGCGTGAGTGCTATAATTCCGGCCCGCCTTGCGCGATTCGACGCTGGCACCAGGGTGCTTGAAGAACACCTGCGCCCTGAGCGCGCGTCCGACTTCGTTGGACGCCAATGGCTCGAGAACTACGGCGGACCCGCCGAAGCCTGGCGAAGGCGGGAACGAGGAGTGAGCGCGCACTATTACACTTTTTAGGAGAGAAACACCATGGGATTTCCCCTGGAGTTCGCGCGCGGTTGTTTTCCCGCGCTGGTAGATTCGGACTCCGTTTTCTTCAATCACGCGCTCGAGCCCCAAGTGCTGGGCTCGGTGCTGAGAGCCCAGCAAGACGATGGAGCTGGCACGAGTCCCGGCCAGATTCTGAACGAGACCCGCGAGAGTCTGGCCGTCTTTCTGAATTCCAATGAGAAGTGGGCCGAGGACGAGATCCTGTTCGGCCCGGACCCGGCGGAGCTGGTCCGCCGACTCAGTCTGGCGCTCGAGAAGGAATTCGAGCCCGGCACCGAGATTCTGCTGACCGACCTGGATGACGAGGATGTGCTGGCACCCTGGCTGGCACTCGCCGAGCGGGGCGTCACGTCGAAATTCTGGTCGTTTCAGCGGCCGGACGGCGGGCTGAACCTCGACAAGCTCGACGACTTGCTGAGCGAGAAGACGCGCCTTCTGGCGGTGACCAAGGCCTCGCAAACGATGGGAACGGTCGTGGAGCTCCTGCCCCTCGCTCTTCGGATGCGCGACCGCGAAGGCTACTTCCTCACGAACTGGACACCGTTCGTCGCCCACGGAGCCATCGATATACGGTTCCTGCGCGGCGATTTCGTCGTGGCGTCGGCAGCTCCACTCTTCGGCCCCCGCATCGCCTTTCTCTGGGGAAAGCGAGAGCACATGACTCGCTTTCGGGAGCAGTCGCCGGAGCTCTTCGAGGGGCTTTCGGTGAACTCTCGCGCGGTGGCCGGCCTCAGGGCGGCCCTCGATTACGTCGAGGAGCTCGGGATCGTTTCCGGCGATTTGCAGCTCCAACCTTCCGAGGATTTCGGGCGCCGCAAGCACATGCGCCGCGGCATGCAGGCGATTCGCCACTACGAGCACGAATTGTGCTCGCTGCTGCTCCGACGAATGGGAAACGTTCCGGGGCTTCGGGTCTACGGTGTGCGGGAGTACGACCGGGCGGCGCTACGGACACCGAACGTCTATTTTCAGATAGGAGAGCTGGAGCCGGAGACGGTTGCCGGGCGCCTGGCCGAGAATGACATCGTTGTTGGCTCGGGCGTGAATGGTACTCCCCGTACCGCGAAGGCACTGGGCCTGCCGGAGAAGAGTGGCGCGGTGCTCGCGTCTCTCGCGCACTACAACACCGAGCGCGAGATCGAGCGCTTCGCGGAGGCATTGCACGATCTTGCCTAGAAGGAGTGTGCCTTGCTCGTGAAGCTGGTCGGCGATCCGTTCTTCCCGGAAGGCGTGGTCAAGGAACTCAATGAGTCGGGTCACGACGCGGTGCACGCCGGCGAAATTGGCGCGTCCGATCTTCCGCTTCGCGATTTCCTGCGCCTGGCGGTCTTCGAGGATCGCGTGGTCGTCACCCGGAATCGGGGTGTCGCCCGCCTCGTCGAGTCGGCCGGCGGTCCGTGGCCCTCGGTGATTTACCTCCGGCAGACGGACAGCTTCACCGAACCTGATTCCGAAGACGGCCTGGGGGCGCTTCTTCTCAGTCTTCTTGAGCTCTTCGGGGAGGATTTGAAGGACGGCGCGCTTCTGATCGTGCGCGACAGCCAGACGCTACTGAGAAAGTTCGTACGACAGGACAGGGAAGATTAGCATCCAGCATCCGGCATCCAGCAGAATGCTGAGTTACTTGGTTGCCGTCATCATGATTTCGACGAGCGCATCGGCGGACATCAGCTGAGCACCTACCGTGGCGCGCGCGGGCGGCGGATCGGGCATCATCTCCGCGTAGACCTCGTTCATGGCCTGGTAGGACCGAATGTCGGAGACGTAGACCATGACGTCCACGACGTTGTCGAAAGTCATTCCAGCGGCCTTCAAGGTCGCGCGGATGTTCGAAAGCGCCTGCCGCGTCTGGGCTTTGACGTCTCCCTTCGCATAGCCGTCGGCCCCTCGGCCGACGAAACCCGCAAGGTACAGCCGGTCACCGACCTGGATTGCCGGCGAGAACGGTGAGGAAGAGCGCCGCGCGCCCTCAGCCACCACGACCTTCCGGCTCGGGTCTTTCACCGCGGTGCACTGGATCTCCGACAGGAATCTGGGGTTCATGAGCTTCGTGCGAACGGTGGCCCGCGCGGGCGGCTCGCTGGCAAAGAACGTGCGATAGACGTCGTTCATCTGCCCGAAGTAGCGGGCGTCGTCCATGAAGACGTTGCAGCGAACGACGTCCTCGTAGCCCATGCCGGCCCCTTTCAAAACCGCGCCGACGTTCTGTAGCACTTGTCGTGTCTGGGCAGCGATGTCGCCGTCCGTCGGTTGGTAGGTGTCGGGGTTTCGGCTGGTCGCGCCGGCGACGAAGAGTGTGTTGCCGACTTGCATGCCCCAGCTGTAGGGGAGCTCCGGAGTCTTCATAGCCGAGGGACGGATGACCTTCTTCTCTGCACTCGGTCGTGCGGCGATCATCGAAATCTCCACCAGGGCTCCCGGAATGGCGATGTCGGCCTCGACCGTGGCACGAATCGGCGGCGCCTCCTCGAAGTACGTGCGGTACACCTCGTTCATGGCCTGGAAGTGTCTGGCATCCGACAGGAACACGTTCGAGCTCACGACGCGAGAGAAATCCATTCCCGCCTCTTTGAGAACGACTCCCAGGTTTTCCATCGTCTTTCGCACCTGCGCCTCGATGCCGTCGGGGACGTTCAATGTGCCCGGCTCGTTTCCGATCGAGCCTGCGAGATAGAGGAAATCCCCCGAGAGGACCGCCGGGCTGAATGGCAGATCGAGAGCCGTTCCGGCCGGAGCAATGATCGTCTTGTCTGCTGCCACCGCGGTGGTGGCGATTGCGAGAACGACGAGGCAGATGAACGTTCGACGCATGAAATCCTCCTGCTTTGAGCTGGAGACTATACCCCGCTCCGAGCCAAGCAGTCATCCGTCATCGTCCACGCTCGCAGCCTCCCGGCGCGATGCTCATCGCCGAGCGGGCGATGATGCAGGAAGATGAGCTCGACCACCCCGAGCCGGCACGACATAATGCTAGGGTGTCGCGACGAGGGGTCTTTCGCTATCGAGACGGCCATTTGTGCGCGGGCGAGGTCCGTCTCCGAGACGTCGCGCATCAGATCGCGACTCCTTTCTACGTGTACAGCGTCGACGCGCTCACCGATCGGTTCCAGGAGCTCGAGGGCGAGCTCGCATCGACCCGACATCTCACCTGCGTCGCTCTCAAAGCCAACAGCCAGCCGGCGCTCATCCGCCCCTTGAAGGAGGCGGGTGCCGGTGCGGAGGTCGTTTCCGGCGGTGAGCTTTCTCTGGCGCGTGCCCTCGGTTTTGCGCCTGAGCACATCGTTTTCTCGGGAGTCGGCAAGTCGCCGTGGGAGCTCGAGGCAGGACTCGAGGCGGATGTCCGCTTGTTCCTGGTGGAATCCGAGGGTGAGCTGAGGCGGTTGGAATCGCTCTCCCGGCGGATGTCCCGGCGCGCCCGAGTCGCTCTCAGGCTCAACCCGGACATAGACCCGCAGACGCACCGGCACATCGCGACGGGCGTCTCCACCGCGAAATTCGGATTCGATCCGAACGACGCGAAGCAACTGTATCGCCGTCATCGAGAGTTCTCCCACCTGGACTTCGTGGGGATTCACTCGCACATCGGCTCTCAGATCACCGACATCGCGCCGCTGGCGGAGAACGCCGCGCTTCTGAGAGACCTGGTCGCCGAGCTCTCCGCCGATGGGGTTCCCATTCGGGACATCGACGTGGGCGGCGGCCTCGGTATCGACTACGGCGAGGAGCCGACCCCGAGCTTTGAGGAGTACGTCGAGGCGGTTCGGGTTGCGATCTCCAGGGAAGACGAGATTTTGATCCTCGAGCCGGGTCGGGCGCTGCTCGGCCCTGCGGGCGCTTTCGTTGTTCGCATCCTGTACGTCAAGGCGGTGCACGGCCGGGCGTTCGCTGTGGTCGATGCTGGCATGAACGACCTGCTGCGGCCCGCTTTGTACGACGCCTATCACCGGGTGGTACCGCTCGAGGAGAGCGACGGGCCCACTTCGATGCTCGACGTGGCGGGCGCGGTGTGCGAAAGTGCGGATGTTTTCGCCCGCGACCGGGAGCTGCCCCATCCGAAAGAGGGAGATTTGCTCGCCATTATGGACGTGGGAGCGTACGGTTACGCGATGAGCTCGAACTACAATCTGCGTCCGCGACCCGCCGAGGTCACCGTCCAGGGCAGCCAATATCGGCTCGTCCGCCCTGCCGAGAGCCCGGAAGAGCTCGTGCGACGGGAGCTGTCGTCGTGAAGCGTGTGGCTCATCCGGGGCTTCTAGGAGCGATCGCCCTGGCGGCACTCGCCGCCGCCATCTTCGAGGTCGTGGCGCACCCTGGGCTGCGAGGCATCCGCAACCTCGGGTTCGGTCTGTTTCTCATTCTTCTATTCACTCCGGTCAAGGCCCTGGTTCTCGACCGGTTTGGTGCGGCTCGCCCGTACTGGAGCTCGCTTCTCGCCAATGCGAGCTCGATGCTGCTCGGGCTCCCGTTTCACTTGCCGCTCGCGCCCGGATCGAAGCTACTGACCAGCTTCGCGATCTCTACCGTCATCGAGACGGCGGCCCTCTATGCGTTCGGAGCCTCGCGGAGCCTCAAGCGGTGCCTGGCGATGGCCGCCTATGCCTCGCTCATTGCCCACACCCTGTTTGCCGGCTACCTCCTTTTCTCCCGCAACACGGTGGCAGGAGTTGCCGTACTCCTGGCTGGGTTCGCCTTGTTGCAGGCACCGAGCTTCTTTCCCCGGCTTCGTGAGCGCGGGGCGAATGCGAACTAAGAGGCGACAGAGACAATGGACCGAAGACACTTTCTTAAGCGTGCCGGCGCCCTCGCCGCAGTGCAGGCGGCGACGCAGGCGCTCGGATGTGGCGAGGCGAAGACCGAGGCCGGGCAGACGCGCGGCGCGAGCTATCGCGTCGGCGAGCTCGTCGAGTCGGGGGTCTACTTCCTGGACAACAAGGGTGAGCGGGTCACCCTCGGCGACCAGGTCTCGGAGTACACGAAGCTCGTCTATCTCACCGTGTTCGGCGGCGCCTACGCCGTGAAACCGCCCGACAAGCACGGCGGGCTCTGGTGTGCCGATAGCGTGGACGACATGTCGGTCCAGAGAACCCTGTATGTCAATTATGCGAGTCAGGGCGTGAGCTTCGTCGCTGTCGCGGTGCCGCCCGTGTACAGCGACCGGTACGGTTACACCCGCGATGTCTTTCTCACCGAGTCCGGGGATGCTGCACGCTACCGGGGAGCCACGTCGACCTTCATCCAGCGAACGGAAGCTCTCAAGGCGGACGGCTCGATCCCCTTCGACCCGGTCTTCTACGATCCGCGCTTTCGGCTCCTCGACAATCCGAACGAGCACGAGCACGTTCCGGCCTACGGCGATGTCGAGCCATGGCAAGGCCGCTTCAAGTGGCACGAAGACGAACAAACGTACGGGACCCCCACCACGTGGCTCCTGAGCCCGAAGCTCGAGGTGCTCCGCGAGCCGTTCTACGGAAACGTCTACGAGGCTATTCCGGTCAGCATCAACTATACGGTGCGCGACGTGATGGCGGCACTCGACGAGCTACTTGCCAGAGCGTAGTAGCGCCCGGCGAGCCTCCTTTGACCGACGACACCCCAAGCCGTCCCGCGCTCGAACGACGGTTGGGCCTGCTGGGCCTCATGGCCACCGGCATCTGCGCGATGATGGGCGCGGGCATCAACGTCATCCCCTTCATGATTCAAAGGGACGTGCCTGGCATCGGCCCTCACGTCCTCCTCGCGTACTGCATCGGTGTCGTACCGGCGCTCTTCGCCGCCTTTTCCTATGCGATTCTCTCCTCGGCGATGCCGAGAGCCGGGGGGAGTTACGTCTATGCCAGCCGGTCCCTGAGTCCGTATCTCGGGTTCGTGGCGAGCTTCTCCCAGTGGTTCGGTCTGTCTATGGCGCTCGGCGTCGTTTCATATGTTCTCGTCCCGTTTCTCAGGGACATTGCCGAAGCTCTCTCGATGAGCGGTCTTGCAGGCCTGATGGAAACGGGAGCATTGCGTTTGCTGCTTCCGATCGCATTTCTCTGGGGCTTCACTGTCGTGAATCTTCTCGGTGTCCAGATCTACCAGCGCACCCTCGTGCCGCTCATGTTCCTGATGTTCATCGGCGGCCTGGTGGCGATCCCGGTCGGTTTCGCCCACAGGCACGAGGATTTCGTGGCGGCCCTGAAAGTGCGCGAGGGGATCGACTACGTCGTGGTCGCCGGAAAGACGATCAACTGGGGGGCGGTTGCTGCCGCGTCGGTGATTCTCTTTTCGAGCTTTATCGGCTTCGACTCGGTGGCCCAGGCGGGAGGCGAGGCGAAGAACCCGAGTCGCAACCTCCCGCTCGCGATCGGCATCTCTATCGTCGGGCTGGCTGCGTACTACATCCTGTTCACCGCGGCCATCTATCACACGGTGCCCTGGAGCTTCGTCGCCGAAAAAGCACAGGACACCGATCTGACGGTGCCCGGGCTTCTTGGATATGTGCTGTCGCCCGGGTGGACGGTCGTGATCGTGGCCGCGGCCGCCATTGCGCTCGCCAACGACCTTCCCGCAATGATTCTCTCCATCTCACGGCTCGTCTTTGCCTGGTCGGAGGACGGAATCTTTCCCCGGGCCTTCGCTCGCGTGAGCCCTCGCTTCCATACACCACACCGGGCCATTCTTCTGAGCGCCTCGATGGCGACGGTAGGCATTCTCGGCAACCATCTTTCCGGGAATTTCTTCCTGGGCGTCAATCTCCTGGTGACGGCGATGCTGGTCAACTTTCTGCTCATGGCTTTGTCCGTGCTGACGTTGCGCGTCAAAAACCCCGCGCTAGCGGACGGAATCCACTTTATGCGGGGCCGTTCGAAACAGCTGGTGGTCGGCGGGGTCGGCAGCATGCTCCTCCTGATCCTGACCGTGATTCAGGTGGTAAAGGACGTTTCCTCGGAAGGTGACTGGTACCTCCACTCCACGTACACGTACCTGATCGTGCTGGGCGTGGCTTCGATCGTCTTCTTCACGAGCTGGCGACGTCTCGAGGCCGAGGGGGTGGATGTGAGAAAGCGGTTCTCTACGTTGCCGCGCGATTGAGTGAAATCATGTCTCGGGGAGCCTCGGCGTCGGAGTGAGCACCATTCGTTCACGAGATACCGCGGTGATTCTAAAGTAGTTTGGGTCGGCCCAAGTAAAAGCCCTGACCGTAGTCCACGCCCACTTCGCGCAGTCTTTCCAGCGTGGCCTCGTTCTCCACGCATTCCGCGATCGTTTTCTTGCCCATCACGTGACCGATTTCGTTGATCGAGTTGACCATCGCGAGGTCGATGGGATCCTCGATGATGTCCTTCACAAAGGCTCCATCGATCTTCAAAAAATCCACCGGCAAATTCTTGAGATAGGCAAACGACGATAACCCACTGCCGAAATCATCCAGAGCAAAAAGACACCCCTGTTCCTTCAGCGCCCGGATGAAGTCGCTGGCGCTGGAGAGGTTGGTGATCGTTGCCGTCTCCGTAACTTCGAAGCAAATCTGGCCCGGTGGGATGGCCGTCTCTTCGAGCTTGTCGATCAAAAACTCCAAAAACTCGTCATCGCCTAGGGACCGACCGGAAAGGTTGATGAAACAGAGGGGCGGCCGCTCGGTACGCTCCCGAGCGGCGGAAAGCCACGCAATGGCCGCGCCGACGACCCAACGGTCGAGTTTTGGTCGAGAGATTGTAACGCTCGGCGGCCGGCAGGAACGCATTTGCGGGCACGTGGCGTCCACTTTCTTCCTGAAAGCTCACGAGCAGCTCCGAATAACTATTCGTGGGCTTCGGCGCCCGTATGGGGAGGATCGGCTGAGCACTCAAGCGAAAGCGATTCTGCTCTAAGGCGTTGTTGATTCGGGCCACCCACTGCATTTCGCCCTGCTGTCTGGCGATCTCTGCATCGTCCGGTTGGTAAACTTGAATGCGGCTTCGTCCCATCTCCTTGGCCATGTAACAGGCAGCATCGGCTTCCTTCAGCACATCCGTCAAGCCTCCGGAGTCTCTGCTGATGGGAACGAGGCCTATGCTGACTCCGATACTGAAACTCTTGTCTTCCCACGGAAACCGAAAGCCCTCAATCGCTCGGCGCAGAGTGTTAGCCAGCCGCCGGGACTGCTGCAGCGAGCAGTGCTCCAACAAGACACCGAATTCGTCACCGCCGAGACGCCCCACCGTGTCCCGTTTTCGCGCCTCTCGGTGCAATAATTTGCCGACCTGCCGCAAAAGCTCATCCCCTGCGACATGACCAGAGGTGTCGTTGATCACCTTGAATTGATCCAGGTCGAGGTAACAAAGCGCGTGCTCCGTGTCCTCTGCTTGCGATGTCTCCAACACCCTCTGCAAAGCGGAGCTCGAACTCGCGCCGGTTGACGAGTCCGGTCAAGAGGTCGTGGCTAGCCTGGTGGGAGAGTTGTTCGGAAAGATCGTGGGCCTTGGTGACGTTCTCGGACACTATCAAGACCGTGGGCTCGCTATCGGCACTTTCTACCACCCGAGCGGCCGCCCGCACCCAAATCGTGCTCTCATCTTTACACACCTGGGAAGCCTCCCATCGGTGTACCGTGTCGGGTTGCTCGAGGCAAGCCGCGAGTCGCTCGCGAAGAGATGTCTTTTCCCCGTCTGGGTAAAGGGCAGACAGGGGTTTTCCCATCAGTTCCTCGACCTTGTAGCCAAGTTGCTCCGCTGCCGAGTGATTTACCGACAGCAGACGCCCTCTGCTATCCACCGTCAAACACATCGAGGGATTGTCATCATAGAGCGCACGATAGCGTTTCTCGCTCGCCCGTAGCACATCGTCGGCTTTTTTGCGCTCGGTAATGTCGCGAACGGTGCTCGACACAAAGAGTTCTTCGTCCGTCTCGACCGGCGTCAGGCTGATTTCAACCGGAAACTCTCCACCGTCCTTGCGCAGACCGTAGAACTCGAGGCCCGCCGCCATGAGCCGGGTATGTGGATCGCCAAAATACCGCCTGCGATGCCTGCGATGCCCGCGATGTGCGCGCCGAGAAGCGCTCGGGCAACAAGATTTCCACGGGTCGCCCGACCAGTTCTCCCCTGGTATAGCCGAACATCGTCTCCGCCTGGGTGTTGACGAGAACTATCTCGCCTCGCTGGCTCGCGACCACCATAGCATCGGGCGCGGACTCCAAGAGACCTCGAAATTTCCCCTCCATCGACTCGGGCTCAAGGGAACTCTTTTGGCTGCTTGGCACTTGGCCTCTCCTACGGGTCCGTTTGCCAAACCGGAAGCGGGAGTACCTTCCGTGTGAACATGGCTGGTAAGGTGAAGCCCATCACGCAAGGGGATGCCCGCTCACGACGACTCCCAGCCTGCGAGGGAAGCCTTGAGGCTGGCGAGCACCGTGGTCCCATGGATGGGCGATTGGCGACGATTCTACCCACAGATTCTGCTGAAGACCCGAAAAATACGGCCTCTCGAGCGAGGTCCTTTGCTTCCAAGTATGACTGCCGCCGTTAGGAGCTAGCTTTGTTTAGGATGTCGTTCTCCCAATGATTAGTCGAAACATTGGCTAAAGTCAAAATGAATGCGGGGTCTTACGGGATTTCCTTCCATGTCATGCCGGAGGCACTAGCTCACAATCGCCGCGGGGCGGCACCGCGGGTAACGACGACGCGGATCTCCCCGATGAGGCGATCGACCTCGCCCGGATCGATGGCCCCGTCGGCGCCCGCCGCGAGAAAGGTCTGGAGCAGTTGCTGGAACGTCTCGAAATCGAGGCCTCCCGCCTCGTTCACGCGCGCCAGCGCTTCGAAAGCACCGTCGACCTCAGATGCCCGCGGGCTGGCCGACTCCGAGAGCAGGCGCCGGGAGCCGTCCTTCATGTACGCGATGCCGGCCGCCTGGACGTTGCCACGAAGATCGGCTTGTCCGTAAGCCATCAATCCCATCCACACCCAGAGCACGACGAAGATGACGAAACCGACGAGCAGCGAGACGGCGACGATGAGCCACCCCAGCCGCCTTCGGCCCGCTGGAACTGCTCTGAGCTCGTCGCTCAGAGTCGGCTGCGCCGTTCGAGCAGCGCGGACGGGCGGGGCAGTCTCCTGAACAGGGCGCCGCTTCGTTTCGTCACTCTCCGGGAACCGCCGGACGTAGTAGCCGATCGTGAGTCCGAAAATGAGAATGGCCGGAATCAGGATCCCGGGAGGCACCCAGAGGGGCTCCGCAAGGGTCTCGACGTTGCCCACATTGAAGAGCACCAGAGCGGAGGCGTTGTTCAGGAAGTGAATCAGGATGGGAACCAGGATGCTGCGAGAGCCGAGAGCGCTGACCGCCAGGATGATGCCGCCGAGAAAAATGCTGGGAAGGGGAATGATGTGGAGGATCGCAAAGAGCACCGCGGTGAAGACGATCGCCGTCGGTCGCGGCATCACCGCCAGAAGACCGGTGAGGATGAAGCCGCGAAACAAGAGCTCCTCGGAGACGGCGGCGCCGAAACCGATACCGATGAGTTTCACGATCCACTCGAGCACCCCGTCCACTGCGATCAGTCGGGCCATTTCCTCTTGAAACTCGGCGGCGATTGGAACGACACGGGCGGTGATAGTGGACAGTTGGTCGCTCAGAACGACATAGGAAAAAGCCAGTGGAACGGCCATGAACACATCCGTCAGCCGCGGAAGGCGCAGAAGGAAAGTGTCTTTGAACGAGAGGCCGAACAACGCTGCCGCCACCACAGGTATGGCGAGGACGACCGCGGGGCTGACCAAAAGGACCACGTTGTCTGACACGTTGACGGCGCCGAGAGCGATCGCGAGGCCGAAATTCAGGACAAAGACGGCAATGTAGACCAGGGCGGCCTGTGCCGCCGAAGGGGTTCTTCGTGGAGGGGGGGTGTCCGTCATCGTCCGCCGGGGGCGTCCACTATAGATGTCCGCACGGACTCTGTCCAGGCATGGCTTTTCGGGCCTCGAACACCTCTTGTCCATCGGATGGGCTTGGGTTAAGCTCCTCGAAATTTGGTCCAGTCTGAACGTGGAGGATTGATCGGATGAAGCAACCGGAGCGGATCCGCGTCGCCCTGTATGGGCTCGGCTCGATGGGTCTCGGGACGGCCAAGGAACTTCTCAACCGCCGCGACATCATTCTCGTCGGCGCCATCGACACCGATCCAAAGAAGCTCAACCGCGACGTCGCCGACCTCTCGGGGCTGAAGCGTCCCTCCGGTGTACGTGTCTCGGATCGGCCCGAAGAAGTCCTGGGAACCACCCATCCGGATGTGGTTCTTCTGACGACCGGCTCCCGGTTCAAGGCCATAATGCCTCAACTCAAGCGGTGCATCGCGGCTCGGGCCAACGTGGTTAGCTCGTGCGAGGAGCTTCTTTATCCGGGACTGAACAACCCGGTCCAGACGCGACAAATCGATCAGCTGGCGGAGGGAAGGGGTGTCTCCGTCCTGGGTACCGGCGTCAACCCTGGCTTCGTTATGGACACAATGGCTCTGGCTGCCAGCGCTCCGTGCCTGGAGCTGAAGTCCATCACGATCGAGCGAGTGGTGGATGTGACGACCCGACGTTTGAACCTGCAGAAGAAAGTCGGCGCGGGGCTGACGCCCGCAAAGTTTCGGAAGGGCGTGAAGGCGGGTGAGCTCGGGCACGTTGGGCTCGCCGAATCCATGCACCTCGTGGCGGAGGGTCTGGGGTGGAAAATCGACAGCGTCAAAGAAAAGGTCACCCCCGTCCTGGCCAAGAAAACCATCAAGAGTGGCGAGCTCACCGTCAAGAAGGGTGAGCTCGCCGGCATGCAACACGTCGTTCGGGGCTACCGGAACCGCAAGGAGGTCCTTCATCTGAATCTCCAGATGTACCTCGGAGCCAAGAAGCCCTTCGATCGCATCACGGTGAATGGCAAACCCGAAGTGAATCTCCTGTTCGAAGGAGGCATTGCCGGCGACGAGGCGACCGTCGCGATGATGGTGGCCATGATTCCGGTTGCGAAAGACCTCCCCGCGGGATTTCGAACGATGCTCGACGTGCCCATTCCGCACTTTCGGAACGGGCAAGCGGGCTGAACGCAGAGGTCCCATCGCGAAATGGCAGGGCTCCGTCGTCACTGCCGCGCGCTCGCCCCGTTTTCCGCACTTGGCGTCGGTGCGACCTCGGCCAATCGCGAACTGCGGAAAACGGGGCTCGCCGATCTGGGGCACTAGATAACTCATCGGACGCGCATGGCGGGTAGAGAGACCAGCCACCCCGTCTGGCGCGCGATCAAGCTGCTCCTTGGCTTCACCATGCTCGTTCTCGGAATCGTCGGGCTCTTCGTTCCGGTGCTTCAGGGCGTCCTTTTTCTCATCGTTGCCTTGACCCTCCTGGGCAGCGAGATACGCTTCGTTCGCCGAATCCAGCTCCAACTGAGTCGCCGCTACCCGGGGCCCTGGCGTGAGGCGCGAAAAATGCGAAAGCGCATCGAGAGCTGGTTCCGCAAAGAGGAAAAGGAGAACCTCAGGTGAATCGCGGCGAGGCGGCCCGGCGTGCCGAGCAGCTGCGCGGTGAGATCCAGCACCACGACCACCTGTACTACGTCAAGGGCAAGCCTCAGCTCGCCGATGCGGCCTACGACGAGCTTCTGAGAGAGCTCGTGGATCTCGAGACCCGATACCCTGAGCTCGTCTCTCCCGATTTGCCAACGCAGCGAGTCGGCGGCAAGGTGCAGGACGGGTTCCGCGAGGCCCGGCATCTAACCCCGATGCTCTCGCTCGAATCGCTGATGACGGCCGATGAAGTCCGCGAGTTCGACAAAAGGACGCGGAAAGGGCTCGGTCTCGAAAGCGTCGAGTACGTGGCCGAGCCGAAGTTCGACGGTCTGTCGGTCGAGCTGGTGTATCAGGATGGGCGTTTCGAGAGGGGCGCGACGCGAGGAGACGGTAGCGTTGGCGAGGATGTGACCGAGAATCTCAAGACGATTCGCAGCCTGCCACTCGTGCTCCGCTCGGAGGAGCACTCTGCGACAGGCACGCTCAGCGTCCGAGCGGAGGCCATCATGCGGATCGGTGAGTTCGAGGCTCTGAATCGCCGTATGACCGAGGAGGGCAAGGAACCGTTCGCGAATCCTCGGAACGCGGCGTCCGGCTCTCTTCGCCAGCTCGATACTCGGATCACAGCGAGCCGACCGCTCGATCTCTTCGCCTACGACATCATGTCTGCCGACAGGATCGACATCCCCTCGCAGTCGGAGGCGCTCGCAATGCTCTCGTCCTGGGGTTTCCGCGTCGAAGGGGGCTCGAAGCGATGCCAGGGTATCGACGAGGCGGTCAGCTATCACGACGAGATCGAGGCGGAGCGAGACGCCCTCGACTACGAGGTCGACGGCGTTGTCGTCAAGGTCGACCGGCGTGACAGCCAGGCGGAGCTCGGAGAACGCTCCCGAAATCCGCGCTGGGCGGTGGCTTTCAAGTTCAAGCCCCGACAAGAGATAACGGAAGTAATGGATATCGCCGTCCAGGTCGGACGCACCGGGAAGCTGACGCCCGTCGCGCTGCTTCGCCCGGTGGACGTCTCGGGCGTCACCGTCAGCCGAGCCACATTGCACAACCAGGACGAGGTGGACCGGAAGGATGTGAGGGTCGGCGACCGGGTGCGCATTCAGCGAGCCGGCGACGTCATCCCCGAAGTTGCCGAGGTATTGAGGGAGCATCGGAAACCCGACGCCCCGCCGTTCCGCATGCCCGAGACGTGTCCGGTGAGCGGGTCCCCGGTCTTCGAGCGGGGCGCCTACCATTTCTGCTCCGGTGGATGGGCCTGCCGTGCCCAGCAGACGGGCCGTATAGAGCATTTCGCCAGCAAGGGCGCCATGGAGATCGAGTTCCTCGGGGCGAAGACGGTAATCCAGCTCGTCGAGCGCGGTCTCGTGAACGACATGGCCGACCTCTACGCGCTGAAGAGGGAAGACCTGCTCGGGCTGGAAGGCTTTGCGGACAAATCTGCGGACAACCTCCTCAAAGCCATCGAAGCCAGCAAGCAAATGAACCTGGATCGATTCATCTACGGGCTCGGCATTCCGAACGTGGGCCGCCACGTGGCACGCGTGCTGGCGACCCGTTTCGGAAGTCTCGAGGGCCTCATGGCAGCGACGGAAGAGGAGCTGGTCGCCGTTCACGAGGTGGGAGATGAAGTGGCCCGCTCCGTCGCCGAGTACTCTCAGGACAGGAACAACCGCCGCGTGATCGAGCGCATGCGCTCGTCGGGGCTTGCGTCTGTCTGGGAACAGGCCAGTGTCGAGAGAAATCTCGAAGGTCAGAAGGTTGTCTTGACGGGCACCTTGACCGAGCTCCAGCGCGACGAAGCGAAACGGATGGTAGAGGAGCGCGGCGGCCGCGTCACCTCGTCGGTGAGCAAGAACACCGACTTCGTGGTCATCGGCGATAAGCCCGGCTCCAAGGGCGAGAAGGCAAAAGAACTCGGTGTCAAAGTGCTGACTGAGAAGGAGTTCCTGGCGCTGATACGTTGAGGCTCGTAACCGGCGAGCGAGGGCCAGGGCTTTTTGCTAACGGATTGCTAACACTCTTCGAGCTTTGCGCCGAGGGCCGCCGCTTCCGCCCGCGCCCGGAGCAACTCTTCGGGTCCGTGCAAACGTTCTGCACTCTTCACATTGGCAGGAAAGACGCAAGGCGGCCGCCCACGAGAGGCCATGGAGTGGAGAATCGCGATGGGGGTAGGGGTGGGAGGTTCGAGCAGTAGGGAATTCCACCCGGTTCTGTGATGGGGATTCCCCATGGTTCAGATCACCGCAGCCCGTCGGCCGATCGCAATAGGCTGAGGGTGTCTGCCAAGAGGGCAGAGTTGCTTGGGCGTAGGAGCGCCACTCCGACTTATCGCGTCGGAGGAGCATTCGGGGGCCATCAAACTGCGAGGCCACGCGGTTCGCCAAAGGCCCTCGAGCTGGGTTCGAACCCCAGCCTCTGCCCGCCATCCTATCCGAGCGCGCACCGTCGAGCAGTGACGGTGCGCACAATTTTTCAACGCGCTTGCTGCCGCTTCGAGCCGAGCGTAGAGTGGGCCCCGGCGAGCGGTCACGGCTGTTGCGGCTGGAGAGATGGCCCTCCTCCCCGAAGGAACCGACTCTCCAGACCGCTCGCCACTTTGACACTCGTTCCGGCCGTCATTTACAGGTGGGGGCGCAGCGGGGGCACATTGGGGTTTGAGGCGATGCGACGGTGACTGCACCATACGAAGCTCCTGGGGCGAACAAGGAGGCATTCAACTGCCCCAACTGCCACGCGTACGCGGCGCAGAGTTGGTCGGCGGCTCACATCCCTATCGCAAGCAACTATCAGCAGATTCGTCCGTTTATGGTCGCTCGTTGCGGGCGCTGTCAAAAACTCACGCTGTGGCACAAGGACGCGTTGATCTACCCTCGGGCCACGACTGCACCAGCTCCGAGTGGCGGGATGCCGGATGAGATAGCCGCGGATTACAACGAGGCTCGCCAAGTCCTGAACGACTCCCCGCGATCTGCTGCCGCCCTTCTGCGGCTCGGCATTCAGAAGCTTTGCAAGCACCTCGGTGAACCCGGGAAGAACATCAACGACGACATCGCAAGTCTGGTGAAGAAGGGCCTGCCCGAGAGAGTCCAGCAAGCACTGGACATCGTGCGGGTCGTCGGAAACAACGCCGTTCACCCAGGGCAGATCGATCTCAAGGACGACGCTGAGACAGCTGGCAGCCTCTTCGAGCTCGTGAACATCATCGTCGACGTGATGATCTCGGAGCCGCAGCGCATCAAAGAGCTCTATGAGAAACTACCTGAATCAGCGAGAAAGGCCGTTGAGGACCGGGACAAGAAGTAGCCCGCGATGAAACGGGACGACGGTAGAAACGAAGAACTGGCCCCCTATCCTGCTCCGGGCTACAGCAAAAGTAAGAGCATCCTTGAGCGACTTGAACGGTTTCGAGACCTAGTTCACTACGACCACCGGCATTTGGCGCGAGCGGCCACGCCGCTGGACGAGTTGCTGCCAGGGTTTGACGTCAATTGCCGAGCGGTGGACGAGGAGCTAAAGCGTCAAATCAATCGACTCATTCCGCTTGTCGACGAGGATCTCGAACGGGCACGCGTCTCGGACGAAATCTCGTACAAGTACGTTGAGCGAGACCTGAATGAGCCCATCAAAAAGAAGCGGCAGTCTCGGCGCTACCGACTGATCCTGAACTACCATGATCTTCCAGACGGGCTCGAGAGCTACGAGAGAGTGATTGCCGTCATCGAACAGGGCATTGGCGCATACACCGACCGAAGAGACGAAGCGGAAAAAGAGAGATTCTACCCACACTACTGGCTCGGGTGGCTGCTTGGGCTACCCGTCGTCGTACTACAGCGTGCCGGGCTCATGTCCGAGGGCGCAGCATCAAGCCTGTTGGTTGCGTACGGCTGGGCCGTTCGGCTTCTCTTCTTGCTTGTGCTGGCACGGCTAGCCGGCGTGCCAATACTGGAATTTTTCCAGCGTTTGCTTCGTGCAATAGCGTGTTCGGCCGCGACGCACGTTTACAGGCTCCCTTCCACACCCCTCTCCAGCCGGTGAGCCCAATCTTTCTTCCGTCTCGGTGGAACACGTAGGGCAGCCCGAGCCGACGGGCGTTCACTCGCCGACTCATGATCGGCGAAACGAAGAACTGAACTGGGAAAACTCGAGGCTCGCCGTTCTTAGAGCGCTGTCGCGCGAGAATGATGACCTTGTTTTCCCAGTCGACCTCCTCCCACGTCAGCCACAACACCTCGTTGCGTCGCCAGCCAGTGAAGTACGCGAACTCGAATACATCCACACCCCAGTCCGGGAGCTCTTTTCGGATCGCGTCGAAATCTGCGCGCTCCAAGAAACCTTGACGCGGCGGTCCGGGCTTGAGCCGGGGGAAGTACGGCAGGACATCGAGGTACTCGTTCTGAGCGGCCAGCCTGAGCGCCGATGCTAGCACGCTCATCCGGCCGTTGACCGTGGCGTTAGCGAGCCCCTGCTTGTCGACCAGGTGCCGCTGGTACTCCCGGACGTTCCGTGTCCGGATGGAGATCACGTTGCAATCGCCGAAGAACGCCACAGCCTCTCGTGCTCCTTTCTTCAGCACGTGAGGCGCCCTCACGCCGCGCAGCTCGGAGTCTTTGATGTAGTCGTCGAGAACGTCGACGAGCGACGCCGGCCGGATCCCGGCGCGCCTGTCCCGGTCAGCAAGGCGTCTTTGGAGCAGGTCCACAGCGTCTTTCCAAGTCTCCGATTTGGAGCTCTCCCCGATTCGCTTGCCGTTTACGCTATATCGGATCCACCAGAAGCGACTGCCGGGCCGCCTGTAGACGCTCCCCATCCCTCTCCTTCCTCTCTGTCTCGTGGTGTTCATCGCAACCACTCCGGCTTGCTTCGAGCCACATCCCACGCCGTCACCGATCTGTGGCTCCGAGCGCTTCGACATGAAGATCCGCCTTTGGCGAAACACGCTGGCTGACCTTCAGGCACGACTGCCGCCGAACTGCCGTGCGTAACCTCGTTCGCGCCGGTGTGCCGCCGGCGATCGCGATGAGGCTCACCGGTCACAACGACCGAGGGACTTTTGAGCGCTACAACATTATCGACGAGAAGGACCCAGGTCGGCTCGAAGCTGCGAATGTGCCCGGAGGATAGACGCTTCTTCTTCCGCGTACGACGCCAGAAATACTGCTCGCGGCAGTGCGTGGATCGCGCGAACAAGCGCGAGCAGAGACGCGGGGTCAAGAGATGAGAGGCCATCTACGAAAACGGAGCAAGGGCTCGTGGACAATCGTCCTCGACGTTGGTACCGACGCCGTCACGGGCAAACGGAAACAGAGATGGATCGCCGTTCGAGGAACGAAGCGCGAAGCCGAGGCAAAGCTGGCGAAGCTCATCCGCGCCGCAAACGAGGGCAGCTTCGTCGAGCCGAGCAAAATAACGTTTGGGGATTGGCTGGAGACCTGGCTCGCCAGTGTCTCGGACCGCGTTCGCCCGCGCACCCACGAAAGGTACAAGAGCCTCATCGAGAACCATCTTCGCCCGGGGCTCGGGAGCGTTTTGCTTCAGAAGCTCCGCTCGACGGTGATCGAGGATTTCTATCGCGAGAAGCGTGCGGCCAGCCTCTCGAGCTCAACGCGCGCGCTCCTTCACGTCGTGATTCACTCGTCCCTCGCGGCTGCCGAGCGAAAGCGGCTCGTGACACGAAACGAGGCGACACTCGTAGAGAATCGCCCGCGCCAGCGTGATCCCGCAGACACGTCCTCGATTCTCAAGAACGTCTGGACGCCCGAAGATGCGCGAGCGTTTCTCCCCGTAGCGAGGGAAGCCGGAACACAACTCGGCGCGCTCTTTGCTCTCGCTCTCGAGCTCGGGCTTCGTCAAAGCGAGATTGCTGCTCTTCGGTGGGAGGACTTCAACGCCGAGCGAGCGACGCTCAGGGTCGTTCACCAGCTCCGGCGCGGGGCGTTCGTTCCGCTCAAGAGCGGCCCGCCGCGCCCGCTCGATCTCTCGGCCCCCCTCGTTGGCGCGCTCTTGCTTCACCGACGCGCCCAAGCCGAGCTGAAGCTCCGGAACGGGCGTGCCTACGAGGACCGGGCTCTCATCTTAGCCGTCGAATTCGCGAGCGGCCCGGCGCGGCTCGGCGCTCCGCTCACATTACCCAACGTGGCGAGACGAGTCTTTCCTCAACTCATCGCGAAAGCGGGCGTCAAGCCGATCACCTTCCACGGGCTCCGTCACACGAGCGCGACGCTCGCGCTTGCCGCCGGGGTTTCTGTGAAGATCGTCGCCGAGCGGCTCGGGCATTCGAAGACATCGATCACGCTCGATCTCTACAGCCACGTCGTGCCCTCGCTCTCGCAGGACGCCGCGGCCCGTATCGGCGCCATCCTCCACGGGTGATTTTGCTAACGGTTTGCTAACGGATTGCTAACGAACGCCCCATAATCAGGCAGCACACGCCGGACAGAGCAACACGAAAACCCGCATTTGGCGCGGCTTTACGACACTAGCCGGACGTAGCGATACAGGCTAATACGGCTTTCAACGAACACCGACTTCGTGGTCATCGGCGATAAGCCCGGCTCCAAGGGCGAGAAGGCAAAAGAACTCGGTGTGAAGATACTCAGCGAGAAGGAGTTCCTAGAGCTCATGGGACGTTGACGGGACCGCAGAAAATCGAGAATCAACAAACCACGAAGATCACGAAGGCCACGAAGGAAACGGCGAACAGAGTGAACTTCAACGTGCGAGTGTTGAAAGAGGTATCAGCCAATTCGTTTTCCAGGCCATTCGTCGTCGGTGAAGTTCCCGAGCTGAGTTCATGACTGATTTTGCTTCGTGCTCTTCGTGGTTCGTCTTCTTGCTTTAATTTGAACCCGAGAGACTCAAATTACGTATTGGTGGGAAGGAGGTTGTTATCAGAGGAAATGACAACATTCTTGCTGTGGCTTCTTCTCTTCATTCTTTGCTGGCCGCTCGCCATTGCAGCCATCATTCTGTATCCCATCATCTGGCTTCTTCTGCTGCCGTTTCGACTGGTCGGGATTGCAGTCAACGGGGTCTTCGAGCTGCTGCGCGCGATCGTAGTGCTGCCCGCTCGACTCCTGGGGGGAACGCGCCGTTTGAAAGCAAGCTCGGCTCACGCCGGCTGAAGCTCCTCCTGATCCGAACGAGCGATAGAAACCTCTATCGGGCCGCTCCCACCCTGAACACGAAGGTTCATATTCGGGTCAGCGGTATGGTCGGGCGAACCCGCGTCGAGCAGGTCTTCTACAACCCCACGGGCGAGTGGCTCGAAGGGGTTTATGTCTTTCCTCTGCCGGAGCAGGCGGCCGTCGACACGATGCGCATGGTCGTGGGCGAGCGCATCATCGAGGGCCAGATTCGGGAGAGACAGGAGGCGCGGCGAACCTACGAGAAAGCCAAACGTCAAGGCAAGAAAGCGTCGCTCCTGGAACAGGAGCGCCCCAACATCTTCACGATGTCCGTGGCCAATCTCGGTCCTCAGGAAGAGATCCGAATCGAGCTCGAGTATTCAGGAAGACCTACGCTACGACCAGGGGCGTTTCGAGCTTCGTTTCCCCATGGTCGTCGGCCCTCGCTACATCCCGGGACGGACGGCTAGTAGGCTGGTTACCGACGCCGCTCTCACCAGCGAGTCGGTGTCGCCGATCCACGGTACCGGCTGGGCCTTCGCGACCGACGCGGTCCCTGGCGCACCCCGGATCACACCTCCGGTGCTCCATCCGGACGAAGGTTCGGTGAATCCGGTCTCGCTCAGCGTGGATCTGTACGCGGGCCTGTCTCTGGAGGCGCTCGACAGTCTCTCTCATTCCATTCAGGTGCGGGAAAACAAGGGCCATCATTACCGCATCGAGCTGGACGCGGAGCGCGTTCCGGCGGATCGGGACTTCGTTCTGAGCTGGACCCCGCGCGTCGGGCAAGCTCCGAAGGCGGCTCTGTTCACCGAGACGGTGGGGAATAACTCCTACGCGCTCCTGATGGTGCTGCCTCCTCACCGCGAGAGCTCCTTGAAGCGCCTGCCACGGGAAACGATCTTCGTGATCGATACGTCCGGGTCGATGCACGGCCGCTCGATCGAACAGGAGAGACATGCGCTGTTGGCGGCGCTCGACCGCCTTGGCCCCGAGGATCGTTTCAACGTCATTCAGTTCAACTCTTTCACTCAGGAGCTGTTCCCGCAGCCGGTTGCGGCCGATGCGGCATCGGTCGATAGAGCGAAGCGCTTCGTCTCGGGCCTGAGAAGCCAGGGCGGTACCGAAATGCTGTCGGCGCTTCGCTCCGCGCTCGCCGGCGGCGAAGAGGGCCCGTCGGTTCGCCAGGTCGTGTTCATGACCGATGGCAGCGTCGGGAACGAGCAGCAGCTCTTTCAGTACATCCACGGCCACCTCGGGAGCCGGCGGCTCTTTACGGTTGGCATCGGCTCGGCACCCAACTCGCATTTCATGCGGCAGGCCGCCGAGTTCGGTCGGGGCACGTTCACCTACATCGGGAGCGTCGATGAAGTGCAGGAGAAAATGACGGAGCTCTTCCGGAAGCTGGAGAGCCCGGTCCTGAGTCATCTGGAGCTCGAGTGGAGTGACGCGGCCGAAGTCTGGCCCAAGCGCGTTCCCGACCTCTACTTTGGCGAGCCCCTGGTCGTGGCGGCGCGTCTGCCGTCGCTCGGCGGCCGGGTTACCGTCTCCGCCAACCGTGCGAAGGCTCAACCGTGGTCCGCGAGCTTCCAGATGAGCGCCGGTGCCAACGAAACGGGCGTCGCGAAGCTGTGGGGCGAAAGAAGATTGCGTCCTTGATGGACTCGCTGTCACAAGGTGCGAGCGAGCCCGACGTGCGCCAGGGGGTTGTCGAGGTCGCGTTGCGCCATCATCTGGTTTCCAAGTACACGAGTCTCGTCGCCGTGGATCTGACTCCTACGGCGCCGGAGGGGCTCGCCAAGACGCGTCCTCTCCCGGTCAACATGCCTCACGGCTGGAGCCACGAGGCCGTGTTCGGACCTCTGCCACAAGGAGGGACGGCAGCCCAGCTTCTGACGGCCCTCGGGTTTCTGGTGATGATTCTGGCTTTCCTCGTGCTCTGGAGTAAAGACAAGTCATGTCGCGAAACGCGCTCGGTCTTTCGCTCGCGGTGATTGCGGTGGGCCTGATGGCGAAAGGGCTCTGGCTCCCTGCCAAGGCGGAGCTCGCCCAGATACTTCTAGCAAGCGCCTGGGATCGTCATCTGTCGGGGGAGGCGACGGCGAAGCCCTGGCCCTGGGCGGATACCTGGCCGGTGGCTCGGCTCGTCGTCCCGAGGCTTCGCGAGAGCCAGTTCGTGCTGCGCGGAGCCAGTGGGCGGAACATGGCCTTCGGGCCCACCCACCTGGACAACTCGGCGCCCCGTCGAACGCCGTCCTGAGCGGCCACCGTGATACCCACTTCGCCTTTCTGAAAGAGCTCGAAGTGGGTGATGAGCTGTGGCTGACGACTCCCGACGCGGTGCGGCACAACTACCGCGTCGAATCGACCATGGTCGTGGATCAGTGGGACAACTGGGTGCTGTTGCCCACGGAGGAAAAGAGCTTGACCCTCGTCACGTGCTATCCGTTCGATGCCATCGTACCGGGTGGCCCGTTGCGGTACGTGGTTCGAGCGGTGTCTATTGACTAAAACTAAAGGCCCGGGCCTTCCGTGCGAGATCTACTCGTCCCAGATGGGCGGCAGCTCGATGTGCTGCTCGCGAGCCGCCTTGATTTCCCGAAGCCGGTCCTCGAAGAAAAATTTCTTCTCACCGAACGCGGGCTTCAGATGATTGAGCCACGTTGCTTCGGGATCGAATTTTGCGAAGAATATCCGGCCGACCCATTCCGGATCGCGGCCTTGCAGGAACTTGAGAACGAAGACCTTCTCGCCGTTGACCTGTGTCACGCCGTCCACGACGACTTTTCCGGGCGTTGCGGACATCGAGGGACCGCGCACGGTGCGGCCGAGGCCCGACACCTGCCGATAGGCGTCTTTGAAGACCTCGAGCGCTTTCACGAGAGGGATCTCGAAGTAGTTCTTCGCGCCGGTGTCGCGCTCCACGAACATGTAGTACGGGATCGTGCCCAGCTTGACCTCGTTCTTCCACAGCGTTGCCCAGGCTTCCGCCGAGTCGTTGACATGGCGAACGATCGGAGACTGACAGCGAACGACCGCGCCGGAGCTTCGCATGCGACGAACGGCTTCCATGGCAATCGGAGTCTCGATCTCTCTGGGATGCGTGAAGTGGGCCATGAGGGCCAGGTTGCGGCCGGCTGCGTTGACCTCGTCGAAGAGGCGAAGAAGATCGTCGGCATCGTCGTCGGTGACGAACTTGTAGGGCCAGTAGGCTGGGGCTTTGGTGCCAATCCGGATGCTCTCCAGGTGCTCGAGCGCCGGATCGAGCAGAGGCTCGACATAGCGTCTCAAGACTCTGGACTTCATCACCAGCGGGTCGCCGCCGGTCAACAGAACGCTTCGCACGCTGGGATTGCTTCGAACGTATTCGTAGAGGGCGTCCGCCTGCCGTGAAGCGAACTTGAGCTCGTCGATTCCGACGAACTGAGCCCAGCGAAAACAGTAGCTGCAGTAGGCGTGGCAGGTCTGCCCGGGCGCGGGAAAAAAGAGCACCGTTTCGCGGTACTTGTGCTGCATGCCGTCCGCCAGCTCGTCACCCAGCCGCGGGACGTTCAATTGCATCTGGCCGGCGGGGTGCGGGTTCATCCGATGCTGGATCCTGCGGGCGCTCGTCTGAAGCTCTTCGAGCGAGACGTCCTTGCGCACCAGCCCGAGCATGTCATCGAAATCCTCTGCTTCGAGCATGCCTGGTTGGGGGAACGTGAGCTGGTAGATGGGGTCATCGGGGATATTGTCCCAGTCGATCAGATCCTTGATGACGTAGTTGTTGACGCGAAACGGTAGCACTGCCGAGACGGCCTTCATGCTGTCGCGTTGATCTTGCGAAAGCTTCTGAAGCTGGGAGATGTCGTCGAGGTCTTTTCGCAGGTAGACCTTGAACTTTCGTCCCGACGTGGATACAGAGGTAGGCTCGATTACCCGATACCCGTGAGTTGCGGCCATTGGCACCTCCTTCGCCAGGCGCCCGTGAATGGCTATTCGACACAACCCAGATGAGTTAGCCGCTTCTGCCGCGACGGTCGGGCGCCATGGAATTCCACAGAAAGCCTGTTTTTGCCGATCCGCTCTCGGCCGAAGTTACGGGTCGCGTCGACCGCTCCGGTGCCGTCGGGACCTCGTTCTGGCCCGCGGTGAGAGAAGGCTTGGCTTGGGTAGCAGGCTGCCTTCTGTGACGACGTTACTATACCAGACGTTCCTCCCGCTTTTCCACCGCGACCGCGATCTGTTGATCTGCAAAATGACACAGTATTCCATCTAAACAATTGATATATAAAGACTTGATGTGTATGGGCGCCAACGAGCGCATTCGCGGCAAAACGAAAAAAAAGAAAAAAAGAGCGACAGTTTTGAGTCACAGGTCGGTGTCGGCAACCGGCCGTGAGACGCGATAGAATCCAGCCCCCATGGCTGGAGAGGAAGAAGCCACACTACTGGCCGCCCGCCTGAGGGTTGGCGATGAGGCAGAGAAGCGATCGTTGCTCGCCCGCTGCCGAACCTGGCGCGAAGCCATGGAGGCACTTCGTGAAGCACGGCCCGAGCCGGGACCGCCGCTCTTCGAGCTGAACCTGGAGGAGGAGCATTGGCCGCCGAGCTGAGCTTCGACTCGATCGGTCGAGTTCGGTCGCGGCTGGAGCGCCGCGAGCTCTCGGCGGAGGAGCTCGTCGAAGCTCTTTTGGATCGGTGTCAGAAACACTCCCGGCTGAACGCCTTCATCACTGTTTGTTCAGAGACCGCCCTCCAACAGGCTCGGCGCGCCGACGAGCGGATCCGGAATCGGGAGCCCGTCGGCCGGCTCCACGGAATTCCGTTTACCGTGAAAGACATCGTCGCGACGGCCGGTCACCGAACGACCTCCGGCTCGAAGATAGACGCTGAGCGTGTGACGGATGAGAACGCCATGGCGTGGCAGCGTCTCGAAGACGAGGGCGCCATCCTGCTGGCGAAGACCAACCTGCACGAGCTCGCGTTTGGCGTCACGAACGTGAACCCGCACTTCGGGTCGGCTCACAATCCCTGGGACCCGGAGCGCGTCAGCGGGGGCTCGAGCGGAGGCTCCGCAGTGGCGCTGGCGGCTGGGATCGGCTTCGGCTCGATCGGATCGGACACCGGCGGCTCGATTCGGATCCCCTCGTCTCTCTGTGGTGTCGTGGGGCTCAAACCGACCTATGGTCGCGTGAGTCGCCACGGCGTGACGCCGCTCTCCTGGAGTCTCGACCACGTAGGACCCATGGCGCGCACCGTGCGAGACGTCGCCGTGCTCTATGAAGTGATGTCCGGTCACGACGGTCGCGATCCCCAGTCGAGCCGGCACCCGCTCGACAACGTCAGCGATGGCCTGGAGCCGCTTCCCGGTGGCCTTCGTGTCGGAGTCGAGCGAAGCTATTTCTTCGATAACGTGGCTTCCGACGTTCTCGAGGTCGTGGAGGCGGCTCTCGAGCAACTCGAGGCTCTCGGGCTCGAGCCGGTCGAGGTCGACTTGCCCGGGATCGAGCTGCACACGGCGGCGCGAAATACGATCGCTTTCGCCGAGGCTTCGACGTTTCACGAGTCGAGTATCCGCGGGCGTCCGGAGGATATCGGCGAGGACGTACGCGAGCTGCTGCGTCTTGGTCTCACGATTTCGGCGTCCGACTACCTGCGGGCGCTCGAGGCCCGGCGGGTCGTCGTCGAGGGTTTCCTGAGGACCTTCCGCACGATCGATGTTCTCGCCTCTCCCGCGACCATGTCGGCCGCGCCCGTCATCGGTGAGAAGAATCTAGCGAACGGTGAGGACTACCGGTCGGGGCTGATACGGGCACCGGGCCCGTTCAACACGACGGGCTTTCCTGCGATCTCCGTGCCGTGCGGCTTCACGCGGTCCGGGCTGCCGGTGGGGTTGCAACTGGCGGCGGGACCCTGGAAGGAGGCGTTGCTTCTTCAGGTGGCCCACGCCTACGAGCGCTCCCAGCCCTGGCACGATCGCCACCCCGAGCTCGATCGAGCACCCGCGCCGAATGATATAGTCCGCCGCCGGAGGTAATGGATGATCCTGGAAGGCAAAGGTGGACTGATCATCGGTGTCGCCAACAAACGATCGCTCGCCTGGGGCATTGCGCAGTCGGTGGCTAGAGAAGGCGCACGGCTCGCGGTGACATATCAGAACGAGCGACTCGAGAGAAACGTTCGCAAGCTGGCAGAGGAGCTCGCCGAGCCGGTCATCCTTCCCTGCGATCTCTCGAAGGACGAGGAGCTGGATGCGGTGGTCGAAGGAGTGAAGCGGGAAATGGGCGGGCTCGATTTCGTCATTCACGCGGTCGCTTTCGCTCTCCGGGAGGATCTCGAAGGACAGTTCGTGAATACGTCGCGCGAGGGCTATCGGTTGGCCCAGGACATATCGTCCTACTCCCTGACGGCGGTGTCTCGTGCGACCGCCCCCCTCATGGAGAACGGCGGGAGCATTGTCACCCTCACGTACCTCGGAGGCGAGCGGGTCGTGCCGAACTACAACGTCATGGGCGTGGCGAAAGCCGCCCTGGAGATGTCCGTCCGCTATCTCGCCGCGGACCTCGGTCCGAAGGGCATACGAGTCAACGCTATCTCGGCCGGGCCAGTCAAGACGCTGGCGGCCTCCGGTGTGCGCGGTATCGCGAAGATGCTCGAGTTCCACCGGACCTACGCGCCTCTGCGACGAAACACCGAGCAGGCAGAGGTCGGCGATACCGCGGCCTTCCTCGTCTCCGACTTGTCTCGAGGGATCACCGGCGAGATCGTCTACGTGGACGGGGGTTTCCACGTGCTCGGGACCATCTCTCCCGAGTAACGCGAACACTGCGGCGGGACAATCCGAGAAGAGAACCCTCGACGCGGAATCACCCGAGTGGGCAACCTGACCGGACCGGGCTCTTTCTACTTCTATCCAGATGGGCCCGAGCCCGCGCCCGAGCCCGAATGCGGCGCTATCGTCCGAGCCCGAGCCGATCCCAGGCAAAAGAGAACGGGCACGGGCTGGGGCACGGTCGATGCTCTGTTGAGCACGTCCGTGAGCGTGAACAGTCACCCTCTTAAGGGTGCGGGACGCTAGTCTGAAGTTCTGCCCAGTAAGCCCTCCCACGCTTCCGTAAAGTACCTTTAGTCGCATGGAGTTACAGCGCTCGAGGTGTGATTTTTGCCTGCAATTGGTAGCCATGGATATTATAGTTGTTTGTTGTTATACATGTTTAGATAGTGTATATAGTAGCCATGCACATCGATATCGTGCCCAACCGCAACTCCAAACCCGCCGTTTTGCTCCGTGAGTCCTATCGGGATGCCAAGAGCAAGAAACCGCGCAAGCGCACACTTGCCAACCTGTCCAAACTGCCGAGCGAGCAGGTCGATGCCATCCGACGCATTCTCAAAGGGCAAAAGCTCGTCTCGGTCGAAGACGCCTTCGAAATCATCGAGAACGGCTCCCCGGCACCATGGCCACGTCGAGGCGGTGCTCAGCGCCATGAGACAGCTCGGTTTCCAAAACCTCGTTGGCTCTCGACACTCACCACAGCGGGATTTGGTCGTGGCCATGGTAGTCGCCCGGATCCTCGAACCGCAGTCGAAGTTGGCGACTAGCCAGTGGTGGCACACAACCACACTGCCCGAAATCGTGGGGGTGAGCGATGCCCAAGAAGACGATCTCTATGCCGCCATGGACTGGGTTCTCAAACGCCAGGAGGTCATCGAAAAGAAACTCGCGGCGCGCCATCTCCAAAAGGACGGCCTGACGCTCTATGACCTAACCTCAAGCTACTTCGAGGGTGTGAGTTGTCCGCTGGCCAGGCTCGGATACAACCGTGACGGCAAGAAAGCCAAGCTGCAGGTCAACTACGGTCTGCTGACCAACGAACGCGGAATCCCCGTGTCGGTGTCGGTCTTTGAGGGCAACACGGGCGATCCCAAAACGCTGTTGCCTCAGGTAGAAAAGGTGCAAGAGCGGTTTGGGATCGAGAAGTTTGTGATGGTGGGCGACCGGGGGATGATCACCCAGACCCAGATCGACGCGTTGCGGGAGATGGACGGTATCGACTGGATTACCGCTCTGCGTCCCCGAGCCGATTCGCAAGCTCATCAACGATGGGGTGCTGCAGATGGGGCTATTCGACGAGCGGAATCTGTTTGAGGTGACGCACCCGGATTTCCCCAACGAGAGGCTGGTTGCTTGCCGCAATCCGGAGCTGGCCGAGAGGCGGGTTCAAAAGCGTCGGGCTCTGCTCGAAGCGACCTGCAAGGAGCTGGAGAAGGTTGGTGGGATGGTCGGGCGGGGCCGTTTGCAGGGCAAGGAGGACATCCGTGCTGCAGTGAAAAAGCTCCTCAACAAGTACAAGGTCGGCAGCTACTACAGGCTCGACATCCGTGACGACGGTTTCGACTTCGAGCTCGACGAGACAACGATGGCTGCCAACGCCTCGCGCATCGCCAACGGCAACTCTGAGCTCGCCAACAAACGGCTCCAGCGGTGGAAGCGACACATGGAGACCATCGCTAAGCGGTTGGAACGGATTCGCCAACGGATCGGGCGGGGCCAGCTGTATGGTAAAGGTAAAATCGGTGTGCGGGTAGGCAAAGTTCTCAACAAGTACAAAGTCGGCAAGCACTTCAAGCTGAACATTCGCGACGACAGCTTTAGCTTCGAAATTGACGACACAAAGGTCGCTGCGGAAGCTGCCGTTGACGGCATCTACGTGATCCGCACCAGTCTTGCTAAGCAGCGGATGGACACCGACGACACCGTGCGCAGCTACAAGTTGCTGACCCAGGTCGAGAGGGCGTTTCGTTCCTTCAAGAGCATGGACCTGAAGGTGCGGCCGATTCGTCACCGGCGCGAAAACCGAGTCCGGGCGCACATCTTCTTGTGCATGCTCGCCTACTACGTTCAGTGGCACATGATGGAAGCTTGGCGACCGCTGCTATTCTCTGACGAGGAGCAGCAGGCGAAGGCCAGGCGTGACCCGGTTGCTCCGGCGAAGCGCTCCGAGGCAGCCCTGCGCAAGATACAAACCAAGAAGCTTGACGATGGGAGTCGAGCTTCCAGCTTCCGCACGCTGTTGGGCCTTCTTACCAACATCGTCCGAAACAAATGTCGGCGACCGGAAGCCGGACCCGACGAACCCACCTTCGATGTCACCACAACTCCGGACTCGAAACAGCAGAGAGCCTACGACTTGCTCAAAGGTATCACCGTGTAGACAGAAGCCAACACCTTTGATTCCATCTATCTCATTGGATCAACACTGGATCTTGGTTTTTTCAGCCAGGAACTTCAGCCTAGTCTCCCCGTGGCATGTCCGCCACCCTTCTGAAATAGTCCGCGAAGGCTGCCATGCCTCCACGCGCCTGCTCCCAGTCGAAGTTCTCGTTGGGCGCGTGATACCCATGCTCGGGAAGTGAGAGCCCCAGAAAGAAAACGCTGGCCTTGAGGACTTTCTCCATCGATGTGACGGCCCCGATGGAGCCTCCCTCCCGGACGAACACGGCCTCTTTGCCGAACGCGAACTTCAGCGCCGCGCGAATGGCATCCGGATGCGGTCCGGTGGTGTGCCCCTCGTAGGGGGGGAGTCCGTGCTCCGCCTCCACCTTGACGTCGGGGTTCTTGTCCTTCACGAACTGTTTTACCAGCCGTGCGATCTTCTTCGTGTCCATCCTGGGCACCAGCCGGCAGGACACGATAGCGGTTGCCCGCGGCGGAACGATGGTCTTGGCCCCCGGCCCCTGATAGCCACCGTGAATACCGTGGACCTCGAACGTCGGGAGGCACCAGATTCGCTTCATGACTTCGATCGGATCTTTGTAGCGGATCGACTTGAACTGGTGATCTTTCTTGAAAGCTGTGACGGTGAATCCCGATTTCTTGAGGTCGCGGATGTCCTGTTTCGACGGTGGCACCACATCGTCGTAGAAGCCGGGAATCTTCACGTCGCCTGTATGGGCGTCGAAGCATTCGCTGATGAGCTGGCAGAGCTCTGCCACCGGGTTGCGCGCCGCTCCACCGGACGTGCCGGAGTGCTGATCGGTCTCACCGGTCTCGAGCGAGAAGTGAAAACCGGCAAGACCACGGAGTCCGGCAGGGCACGCGGGCTGGGCTCGGGAGACCCAGACCGTATCCGAGACCACCACCGAGTCGGTGCGCAGCCGGTCTTTTTCCGCCTTGATGGCACTCTCGAAGTTCGGGCTTCCGATTTCCTCTTCTGCCTCCCACAAGAAGTGAAGATTCACTCCGGCACCGTGCGCCAGAGCGTACTTCGCGCCCCAGAGCGCGGTGAGGGCCGGCCCTTTGTCGTCGGTCGCTCCCCGGCCGAAGTAGCGGTCGTCTTTCTGGATGAACTGGAAAGGCTCGGTAGTCCAGCCGTCCTCGCGCTCCGCGGGTTGCACGTCGAGGTGGTTGTAGACGGTGACGGTCGGAAAATCCGCCGACTGGAAGAATCGACCATGGAGGAGCGGGTGTCCGCCGGTCTCGATCACCCGTGCCTCTCCCCCCATTCTCTGAATGAGGTCCGCGGCGTGAGAAACGACCTGAGCCACGTCGGATTGTCGTTTGGGCTCTGCGGAGACACTGGGGATCTCCACCATTTCCCGGAGCGTCTTTTCGAAGCTCGCGCGCTGCGTCTCGGCGTAGTCGAGGATGGATTGTCTGGAGAAAGCGCTCGAGATCGAAGTCATTCCAAGCTCCCGTTCCAAGTGGCCTGATGCAAGAATATAGTGAGGGTGTGGCGCGGCGTCAACGCATCACAAGCTCACTAGTGCTCGAACCCGCTAATCCTGCCGTGAATTCCTGGCCCTTTTCGGCGCTGACTGCGTTGCTGCTCCTCCAAATATCTAGATATGAGTTCGTCGCAGCGCCTTGTCAGCCCCAAAAATGGCGTCGGACTTCACCGACAGTATCAGCGGGTTCGAGCACTAGCGCCTGTAGGTCACACCCCACACCGTGAGGGCTTTAACCAACACGGAAATCCCTCGGAGTCCGCGCCGATGGCGCCTGAGGGCCGGTCCCCAGGGGCACGAATCTTGCTTTGTTGATCGTCGGACGGGCATGTCGATGTCTCGGACGAAGAAAGATCCCCTCGTTGGCAAGAAGCTCCGCGAGTACGTCATTCTGGCTTGCATCGGCAAAGGCGGTATGGCCAAGGTCTACAAAGCGCGCCATCAGCTGCTCAACGAGATACGCGCCATCAAGTTCCTCCGGCCCGAGCTCTCCGATCGCAAGGAATGTATCGCTCGTTTTCATCGCGAGGCCCGGATCATGGTGCGTCTCAGAAGCCGGCACCTCGTCATGCTCTACGAGTTCGGGACGGTGGCGTCGGAACTGCTGTTCCTCGTGATGGAGTATCTCGAGGGAGAGAGCCTCCGGAAGCGGCTGCGACGAACGAGCTGGCTGCCCCCGGCCGACTGCATACGGATCGCGAAGCAAGTCGCCCTCGGGCTGTCCGAGGCGCACAAACAGGGCATCATCCATCGCGACATCTCACCCGACAACATTTTGATGGTCCGCGACGGCGTCGACGAGGTCGTGAAAGTGATCGACTTCGGCATTGCCAAGAACATCGTTGCCGTCGAGGGCAAGATCACAGAGACGATGAAGCTCGTTGGCAAGGCCGAGTACTGCTCGCGGAGCAGATCAGCGGTCCGGCCCCCGGGGAGCCTGACGAGACGGTTGACGGCCGCTCGGACATCTACTCGCTCGGGATCACGATGTACGAGATCCTCACCGGAGTGAAGCCCTTCGAGGCCAAGAATCCCCAGGCGTATCTCGCAAAGCACCTCACGGAGGCGCCAAAGCCTCTCGCCGAGACCAATCCACTGGTTCGGGTATCGCCGGCCGTGGAGGATATCGTGATGCGCATGCTGGCCAAGAAAAGAGAGCCAGACCCGAGTCGATGGAGCGTCTCTACATGGAGCTCACCGCGCTGAGCCACGACATTCCGCAGCTGACTCCGGTCTAAGTACCCCTCCGCACGGGGAGCAAAAACTCATCGGCACCTGCCGAGCGGCGCAAAAGCGTTCTGCCGCGAGACCAGTCCGAATGGGCCGATAGCACACCGAGCGCCGAGCGAGGAGGCGCCGCGCGCGTCCGACTTCGCCAAGGCTTCGTCGGGACCTCGCCGAAGCCCGAAGGGCGCAGGCCCGGAACGAAGAGTGAGCGCGCGATGATCCATGACAATGCGATACCATATCTCCCCATGCCCACGACCTTCTCGCGGACGATGCGCTCGCTCGAAGGTGACGGATTTCGGGCGAATCTGTTCGTCCTCGCTCTGGGCACGCTTCTTCTGGCGGGTTGGCTGGGCTGGTTCCTACTCTCGAGGGTAGCGCTCTACGAGGTGACCGGCCAGATCGTGCGCAATCACATGGTGCTGGGCGGGAGCGTTGTGGAGGGCGACCTCCTGATGGAGCTCGACGCGGACGGGATCAAATTCGAGGTCCAGGAGAAACGCGCCCAGGCGGCGGGCTTGACGGAGCAGCTCGACCGGTTGCGTCGCCAGATGGAGGCCCAGGATCGGGCGCTCGGACAGGCCCGGAGCGCGGAGAGCTCGGCCACAGAGGAAGCCCGCGCCAGAAGTGAAGAAACGCACGCGGCTGCGAGCTTCGCCGAGGCCGAGGCGAGGCGGATGGCGGACCTCCATGAGGAAGGCCTGGTCTCGAAGGCCCGGGCGGAAGGCGCGGAAGCGGAAGCACGTCAGCGGCACGCCGCGGCGGAGGCGCTCGAACGCTCGGTCGAGCGTCAGGAGAGTGATCGGCGGTTCGAGCAAAGTGAGAAGGAGGCCGAGCTGTCGGCTCTTTCGAGAGAAATGGCCGAGCTCGAAGCTGCGCTGCGAAGCCTCGAGGCGGTTGAAGCACGCCTCGAGCACGAGCTCCAGCAACACCTCATAAGAGCTCCGGTGGCCGGGGGTATCGGCGACCTCGTGACGCTCAAGGTGGGGGACGTCGTGACCGAGTCCCAGCGGCTGGGTACGGTGATTCCGGAGGGGGAGGTGCGCGTCGTGGCCGAGTTTGCGCCGCACCAGGCGCTGGGCCGAATCCGTCCCGGCCAATCGGGCAGGTTGCGCCTTCGCGGGTTCTCCTGGGTGCAGTACGGGAGCATCGCGGCCACCGTGACGCAAGTGGCCGGCAACGCTCTCGACGGCTACGTGAGAGTCGAGCTGGCCCTCGACGACACCCCGGGCCTTGCCATTCCGCTCGACCATGGCCTTCCCGGGACGCTCGAGGTCGAAGTCGAGCGGCTGACGCCGGCGGCCCTCGTGCTTCGGGCGGCTGGCAACACGGTTTCCCGAACCACGAACGGGTCTCCCTAGTGCTTGAACCCGTTGAGCCCTGAAAGCCTCCCCCGAACCCGGCGAAGTTCGCGCAAAACAACGCGGTCGTATTACGCTTCGCGAGTCACCGGAGGTCATCGAAGAGCTAGAATGAGTACAGAGGGATTGAGATGGAGTCCATACACGAACTGATCTACGACTGGAATACAGTCGATGGGGAGGCCGGCGAGTTTTCCCGTAAACCGATCGAGTTCGACGACGAAACCTTGAGAGATGGCTTGCAAAGCCCGTCCGTCATATCGCCTTCCATCGAGAAAAAGGTGGAGATCCTCCACCTGATGAGCGCTCTCGGAATCCACTCCGCAGATATCGGTCTGCCGGGGGCGGGGCCGCACGTCGAGGAACAGGTGCTGCGTCTCGCAAAGGAGATCGTCGACCACAAGCTGGGGATCGAGCCCAACTGCGCTGCCCGGACCCTGAAGGCCGACATCGAGCCGATCGTGAAGATCTCGCAGCAGGTGGGCATCCCGATCGAGGCTGCCACTTTCATCGGTTCGAGCCCGATCCGCCAGTATGCGGAGGACTGGAACATTGACCGGCTTCTGAAGCACACAGAGGAAGCCGTGACCTACACTGTGGAGAGCGGTGTTCCCAACATGTACGTCACGGAAGACACGACTCGGGCCCGGCCCGAGACGATTCGGAGACTTTATACAGCGGCCATCGAGTGCGGTGCTCGTCGCGTGGTGCTCACCGATACCGTCGGTCATGCAACACCGCGAGGAGTGACGAAGCTCGTCGAGTTCGTGAAGCAGGTGGTGGCCGATACGGGCGAGGATGTGAAGATCGACTGGCATGGTCATCGTGATCGGGGGCTTTCCATTCCCAACAGCCTTGCTGCGATCGAGGCCGGGGCCGACCGGGTGCACGGCTGCGGGCTCGGAATCGGAGAGCGCTGTGGTAACACCCCGATGGATATTCTCCTCGTGAATCTCAAACTCATGGGGCGCATCGATAACGACCTCAGCAGGCTGGCGGAGTACTGCTACACCGTGTCGGAGGCCGTCGGGGTTCCTATCCCGATCAGCTATCCGGTCGTGGGAGCCGACGCCTTCCGAACCGGGACGGGCGTTCATGCCTCCGCGGTGATCAAAGCGTTGAAGAAAAACGACACCTGGCTCGCGGATCGCGTGTACTCGGGAGTTCCGGCCGGAGGGTTCGGGCTCGCGCAGAAGATCGAGGTGGGGCCGATGAGCGGTCTCTCCAACGTTCACTACTGGTTGAGCTCACGCGGCCTCCCTCTCGACGAAGAGCTGGTCAAGGCCATCTTCAAAGCGGCGAAGGACGCCGACCGGATCCTGGAGGACGCCGAGATCGAAGCCCTGACGCGAGAGTGCTCGAAGTCCGCCTGAGATCCCGCAATCGGAAAAAGATCAACGCAAAGTCGCGAAGCGGCAAAGACGGGAAGGTCGTTCCTCTTCGCCTTCGGCGGTCTTTGCGCCTGAGGTGGCCTCTGGCAGCGGCGTTGCCTTGGCTGGGTCGGGGAAACTGAAACGGAAAGAATCGACTGCAGCCACATGGATTCAAGTCCTGTTCTTTGAGCCTTTGCGCCTTTGCGTTGGAAACGCAGTTCGGCGCGGGATGCGGGTTCCCAGCTCTCCTGTCTCTGTGTTTTGATCTCACTCGATGGCCATTCATCCGACCGCAATCGTCGCGCCCGAAGCCGAGATTGGCTCGGGCGTCGAGATCGGCCCCTACGCCATCGTTGAGGCGGATGTCGTCGTTGGAAGCGCGTGCACCATCAGCGCACACGCCGTCTTGAAGAGCGGTGTGCGACTCCGGGAGCGGGTTCGTGTTCACGAAGGTGCGGTGCTGGGGGGAGAACCCCAGGACAAGAAGTTCACAGACGTGCGCAGCTTCGCCGAGATCGGGAGCGGCACTGTGATCCGGGAGTTCTCGACGGTGCACCGGAGCGGGCACGAAGACGGTGTCACGCGCGTGGGTGAGCGGTGCTACGTGATGGGCTACGGTCACGTGGCGCACGACTGTGCGATTGGCGATGACGTCATCATCGCCAGCTACGCCGCTCTCGCCGGGCACATCACAGTCGGGCCGGGTGCCTTCATCTCCGGCGGAGTGGTAGTGCACCAGTTCGCCCGGATCGGAGAGCTCGCGATGCTCGGAGGAGGTTCGAAGGTCAACCTGGACGTCCCACCCTTCATCACGGTGGACGGTGTCCCCGCCCGTGCCGTTGGCCTGAATACGGTGGGCCTGAAGCGTGCCGGTTTCGCCGAAGAAGAGCTGCGAGCGCTCAAAAAAGCGTTTCGGACCCTCTTTCGATCCCGCCTGCTCCGCGAGCAGGCGCTCGCCGAGCTCGAGACGTCGGATTCGACGGCGGTGAAGACGCTAGCAACGTTCGTCCGTTCCAGCAAGCGAGGTGTCTGCTCCGCCCGCCGCTGAGACTCTACTAGCTGGTGCCGAGGACGAACGTCGTCGACTGGGTCAGGCTCTGAAGCTCGGTGGCGATCGGGTCGCCCTCCAGCTGCTTGAGGACTTCCTCGTAGGCGCTTCGGATGGAGCGGTTGAGATTGAAGCGATCGGGAACAGGGACGTAGGGCTCGGGCAGCATCACCGGCCCGCTGTCCTCGCCGGCAGGTGCCACCAGACCGGCGCCGCGAATCGCTTTCAAGTAATTCTCGGCGGCGCGCTCCGACTCCCTCAGCTGCGAGTAGACGATGGCCAGGCTCAGCGGGATCGCCGGATCTTCCGGTGCGAACTGCGAGGCGCGCTGTATGTGCTCTGCGGCTCCCACCAGATCCTCGCTCTTCGCGTGCGCTTCGGCGAGAGACAGGTGAGCGGCCAGGCTCTCCGCACCCTTGTCGAGCGCCCGGTCAAGGAGGCTTTTGGCACCGTCGAGATCGCCGTCAGCCAGCTCGATCTGACCGAGGGCGAGAAGGCGATCGCCCGCGTCGATGCCCGTCGCGTTGGCGAGGATCTGACGCGCTTTGGCGAGGTCGCCACTGTCACCCCGCGTTCTGCCAATGGCGAGCCACGTGCGCCCGAGCGCGAGCTGTGCGCGCGGCTCGTTGGGATCGATCCGAAGTGACCGGATGAGCTGGTTACGAGCGGCCTCGAATTGCTGGCGTTGAAGATAGACTTCGCCGAGCAGCGTGCGCGCTCTCGCGTCGGACGGAAACGAACGGATGAACTCTCGCGCCAGCTCCTCGGCCTCTTCGAGCTTCGACTGCTCGAGAAGAGCCAGTCCGAGCTCCTTGTTGAAATCTCCCGAGCCGCCGAGCTGAGCCTCGGCCGCCCGGAGCTCTTTCTCCGCTTCCGCGAATCGGCTGCGCTCGTTCAGCAGTCGGCCGTAGAGAAAGCGTGCCTCGCTGTGGTTGGGCGCGCCCTGCAAGGTCGCCTCGGCGTGTGGGACGGCGGCGTCGCCCTCGCCCAGCTGTACGAGGCTGATCGCCATGTGATAGTGCCCTTCCGGGCTCAGCCCCCCACTGTCCAGCGCGCGCTGATAGAAATCGCTGGCTTGCCTGAACGCATCCCTCGAGTAGTGGATGTCTCCGATCTCCTCCGACGTCGAGGACTCCTTTGGCTCGATCTCATGTGCGCGCATCAGGTCCGCCAGACCGCCGTCGGGAGCTCCGGAAGCCAGACGAGCCCGCCCGCGCCCCAGGTAGGCTTGGGCCACGTCGCCGTACTCGGCGAGAATCTCATCGTAGGCGGCGATACCCTGCGCGTAGGCCCCCGAGCTCACCAGGCTCGCTGCCTGGTCCAGCCGGTCGGTCGGAATCGACGGTCCTCCAGACAACAAGAAGACAGCGCCGACAACGGCCAGAACGACGAGGACAGCCGCTGCGCCACCGATGTAGAGCCACGTATCTCCTGGCGGGCTCGCCCCATCGGTCGTTTCGGGCCGGCGCCCCTCTGGGGCGGTGCCCTCGTCGGCTTGAGGGGCGGCTCCGAGGCGAGCTCCTGGACGCTCGGAGCGCTCAGAGGCTTGCTCGGCTCCTCGAATATTTTCGTTGGCGTCGAAGCAGGGAGAGGTGCGGGCGAGGAGGCCGATATCTCTTCCGCCGGCTCGGTCGTAAACGGCAGCGAACCGGCCGGGATCACTTCCGTCTGGTCGTCGAGCTCATCGGCAAGGCGCTCTTCGGGGGACAGCGTCTGCTCTGGCTCGGGCAACGAGCTCTCGGTCTCGAACGGCAGCGAACCGGCCGGGATCACTTCTGTCTGGTCGTCGAGCTCATCGGCAAGGCGCTGTTCGAAGGACAGCGTCTGGTCTGGCTCGGGAAACGAGCTCTCGGTCTCGAGCCCCGCGAACTCCAGAAGATCTTTCTGAGGTTGGCCGGAGGCGGCTGGTGGCGGCGCCGTCGTCGCGATGGTCGGCGTCGGCTCTGGCTCCGGCACGGGCGGTGCCACGTGCTCGGGCGCTGGTGCGGGCGCTGCGCCGCCATCGACGGTCTGCGCAACCATCAACAACGCCTGGGTTTCCTCCGGTCGACTACTGCCCAGAAGATTGCTTGCCGGCGAGAGGATTTCCTGGGCGTAGCCGTTTCGGCGATCGGCCGACCAGGTCGTGGACAGCAGAACCAGAAGCTGCAACGGACGATTGTCGGGCTCCTTGACCAGACAAGCTTTCCAGGATTCGATGGCGTCTCTCTGGTTGCCTTTCATGAAGGCTTCCGTGCCTTTTTTCAGCGTCGTGCCGATGTCCTGTGCGGCGCTCGTTCCGGAGTTGGCACCGTAGGCCACATCGAGGAGCTCACGCGCTTCACTGCAGTTCGGATGGCCGTCGACGATGGATCGAAGCTGGCTGGTGGCTCTGGGGAAATCCTTCGCTCCGAGAAGAGAGACGGCGCGATCCAGAGCGGAGGCCTCGTCCGTAAAGTCGGGATTCGTTTGTGAGGTCGGGAGCGTGGCGACTGGCGGAGCGCCAATCTCCCCTTGCTGCAGCTTTGTGATGACGCTCTTGTGCTGAGCATCGAGCCTCGTAAAGATCTCTTTGCTGTTCTGGAAGATGGGCCGAAGCTCCGAGATATCCTGATTTGTGCGGAAGACCTCGTCGCCTTTCTTCGTGCGAACGACCGTCTCGATAACAGGCGCTGCATCACCCGCGAGCTCTGTGCTCACGAGGTATTCGCTGCTTCCGGCCGCTAGCTCGCTCTTCCGGCTGAGATTCATGGCTATTGCTTGATTTTATTGGATTTGCGAAATTATACATCATTTTCCGGGTACCCGCTTTCGCTCGCGGCGCCATCGTCGGGGCTTCTCACCGGGGGTACGAGCGGCGACGGGTCCTGGCTTGCGTGACTTCCCGCTGACTGGTAGCATGGGAAACACTAATCGCATCAACCGGTTAGCAGGAGGATTCATACTCTCGCTCTTCGAGGTCGGAGGAAGCTTATGGCTGCAGGTGAGCAGGCCGACGCCGTCAGCATCGACAACCTGACGTCACTGGAGACAACCGTACTCCGGACGCTGTGTCTCACGATCAACACTGCGGGCTCGGAGCTGAAGTACAAGATCCTCGACAGCCTCTCCGAGGATGACTTCTACTTTGCGTTCCACAAGGTGCTGTTTCGGACACTCGACAGCATGCACCGAAAGGGAGACTACGTCGTCTTCGTGAATCTCGACGAGGAGCTCGAAACGAGCGATGTCGAGCCGCCCGACGGTTTCTCTCTCGAGGAGCTCTTCCGGGGCGAGCTACCCGAGCTCTCCCAGCTCAACGGCTGGATTCTCCGAATAAAAGAGCGGTCGCGCAGCGGGGTCGAACCGAGCGCCACGCCTCCACCGAGCGCCGAGCCCGAGTCCCGAGTGCGCTCGACGCCTTCGGCCGAGGCGGCCCAGAAGAATCCCGAGGACTCGGGCGTAGACCCCATCACCGGCAAAGTCGGAAAGGACATGCCCACGATGATTCGATCCGCTGCCGAGGTGAGGAAGCAGCTCGGGCTCAGCAAGCGAGGAGAGAAAAAGCCGAAGCCAGCGCCGTCCCGGCTGGAGCAGTCGTCGCCGTCCGTGCCGGCGGAGGCGGTTGGTCCAAAGCGCGAAGCAACGAGCGGTCCCGTCTCGCGCGCGAAGATCGATTCCGCCCTCGACGTGCGAGCGAAGTCTGCGCCGAGCGCGGTCAAGTCCTCTCCTCGTGCCACTTCCCCCAAGCGGGCCGTCCTCTCGTCCGAAGGAGACGACTGGTCGAGCTACATGGACGAGCTCGCCTCCATGCAGGGGAAGACCTTCGAGACCGGGTTCAAGAGGATGGACGAGGCTACCGGAGGTCTTTCTCCCGGCGTCGTGGTCTTGATCGACGAACAGAAAGATCGATTGCACAGCTTTTTGAAGCAGTTGACGGACCAGATGGCCTCCGGCGGGGAGCTGTGCTGCCTGTACGTCGCCTACGAGCTTCCCAAAGCGGCGCTGCGCATACGTACACTTTCGCGCCTCGCGAGCGTTGCCGGTGCCGACATCGAGAAGGGACGCCTGAAGAAAGATTCCGCAGAGTGGCGTCGCATCGATCACCACGGACGCGAGGCGTCAGGCTGGCTCAAGCGCGTGTTCGTCTACGAAGCCGACGCCGACACCGATATCGCCATGGTCCGCCAGATGGTAAAGAAGCTCATCGAGTCGTCCGACGCCGACACCGCACTGCTGGTCGTGGACAGTCTCGAGCAGCTGGGAGGCAAGAGCGTTACGGCGGATCTCAGCACTCTCGCGGAATCCATCGACGTGGTCATCATAGCCGGCACCACGGACGCCTCGTTCCTCGCGGCCAAAGAGGTCGCGGCGGCGGCATGCTTCCGTGAAGCCGACGACGGCTCGGTAGAGCTCGAAGTCCTTCAGGCGGGCCAGGAGGACTCGACCGTCCTCAAGTTTCTGTACGAAGCCGATTTCTATCGCTTCAACGAACAATAGATCGACCGGGAAATAGCTGCGACCCTGGTCCCTCCCGAGCCCCAGCCTGTGCCCATGCCCGTGCCCGAAAACAGCTCTAACAGAGAGCTGCTCCCGTTGATAGACCCTTTGCGCAACGCCACAGGCGAATGCTGGGTGCTGGCTTCGGGCAGGGGCTCGGGCCCGGGCTCGGGACAAGAATTCTGGTTGAGATAGAAGCTGGCTACGGCTACGGGGCCTCTTCCAGGGCGATCTTCTGCCCGGTCAGCTTCTCGAAGGCAATGAGGATCTTCTCTCTGAGGATGAGTCGCGCCCGGCGCTCTTCAGCAGTGATGAAGCTGTAGACTTCCTTCGTGATGCGTTGAAGGAACTCGACTTCGGGCCGTGCCACCTCGAGAACGATGAGACCTCCGCCACCCGTCGCCGGCAGGTTGAAGTTGATGTCGAGAAACTTGTCCCGGAGCGCGAGGCGCGATTGCATCTCGCGCGGTGAGCTCGACTCCGCGTCCTTCTTCGTGATTTTCCGAAGGAAGTCGATCTCGGCGTAGGAGAAGACGATTTCGGTCGTCTTTTCCTGGGCTTTCGACTTGGCTCGAGAACGAACCTTCTTCTTCCTGGTCGGTCTTCTTAGTCTTCTTTGCCACGGCTCGCTACTGGATCTTTGGGGCGCCTATTCGCCCTTCCGTCGACGGGACGCCGAGGAGCAACGCACTCCGGGCGTCGTTCAGGTGCTCCGGAACCATGTTTCGGGTCGTCGTCATCGAGCTTCAACGGCTTCGACGAGGTTCAGCCGGAAGCGGGTCTGTCGACCTGGCCGCGGCACCCGGCGGCCTCGACGAGGTCGAGTGTGTAACCGGCGCCTTCGTGTTTTCTCCGATCTCGAACTCTCCGTCGACCTGGCCGCCTTCTTCCACACTCAGTCTTTTCGCCTTGAAAGTTCCCGAGGCACGGGCCGGGCCGAGCACGTGCAGCGTGCTCGCCTTGATTTCTCCCCGGAAGTTGCCGCCGATCTCGACACGCTCCGCCTCGACCCTCGCTTCGATGTCGGATCCTTGTTTGATGCGAACGATGCCGCTCGCCTTTACATCGCCCTTGAAACGGCCGTGGAGTGTGATGTTGGTTGCTTCGAGCTTGCCATCGAAACTGGATTTCGCAGCAAGTATCGTTTCTTGATCGTCGTACACTGGAACTCCGTTGTAAGTGCAGTGGCTCCGAGCAGATGCCGATATGCCTTCCGCAACGGGCAGAAACGCTCGCAATTAAGACGCCAGGTGTTTTGCTTAGGGTACTCCCTGGGTCACACGGGTGTCAATGTGAGTTGTCCGTTCGAGGGGTCACGATGCGTACGGCTCACCTACTCGGCCGGCTCTTCGGAGAGCGCCCCGGTCCGTACGAGGCTGTCCACGTCGCCCGCCAGCTTGTCCCCGACGACGCCGAAATATCTCTTGATGACATTGCCTTCCCGGTCGATGAGGAACTTCGTGGGATAGCCGAGAAACGGTCCGAACGACACCTTGGTTCCGTCCTGGCCGAGGAGCTGGACGTAGCCGACGTCGTGCTCGTCGAGGAACTCCTGAATCTCCTCTGGGGAGCCCGACTCGAGCACGATTCCGAGCATCAGGAAATCCTCCGGATCGTACTTCTCCGCGAGCGCCTGCAAGTGGGGAAGCTCGGCGATGCAGGGGGCGCACCAGGTTGCCCAGAGATCGACGAGCAAAACTTTGCCTTTCTGCTCGGCGAGGGACAGCGTACCGCTGCCATCCACTTTGTCCAGCACCAGCGACGGAGCGGGGCTCGACTCGTCGCCACCTCCGTTGTCCGCCTTCTGGGATGGTGGACTGCAGGCAACGCCCAGGACCACAAGGGTTGCGAGGAGGAAGGCCGGCACGCCCCTCATTGCTCCGTTCCCTCATTCGCCTGCAAGCTTCGGACGTAGGTGACAACCTGCCAGCGCTCGGTCTCACTCAGTTTCTTCTCCATCGGAGGCATGGGCTTCTTGCCTTTGCTGATCATGTAAAAAATCGTACCGTCGGTCAGGGCAGCCTTTGCCTCGGCCGTCGAGATATCGGCGGGGGCCGGCTTGATGAACTGGGTAGCCGGACCGTCTCCTTTTCCAGCTTGCCCGTGACACATCAGGCAGTTCTTTTCGTAGGCCTGCTTGCCCGCCGCCAGGGCCTCCGGTGTGCTCGCGATGGGGTTTTCGACACTTTTCGCCTCGTCGGGAATCGCCCAGTCGGGGCTCATCTGCGAGCCGGCGAGAGCTGCGGTCATGGTGGCGAGGAAAAAGAACGCTGTCCAGAGTCTTTTCATAATGACGATCGCCTCCCAATCAAAACATCAATCGAGCATATTATCACGCTGCGCGGCAGCGGACGCCAATCCGACCGTTTCGCGCGACGCTCGGCGGAGGTCAACCCAGCGTGGGCAGAAACGTGAAGTAGCGGGAGAGCCGCTGCAGACTGTCCGTGAAGACCAGGACACCCACCGTGACGAGCAAGAGCCCTGCCACCACTTCGACCGTCTTCATGTGCTTCTTGATGCGGCCGAACACGTTCAGAAAGCGATTGATAGCGAGTCCGGTCGCGACGAACGGGATGCCGAGCCCGAGCGAGTAGGCTGCCAGGAGGATCATCCCCTGAGACACCGTCTCATGGGAGGCCGCGAGCGCCAGCACCATTGCCAGGATCGGGCCGATACAAGGCGACCAGCCGAAAGCGAAGGCAAGTCCGATCAGGAACGAACCTACAGGGCCCATCGGCTTTGTTTTCGCCTGGAAACGCTTCTCGTAGTTCAGCCACTTGATGGGCGTGAGCCCCATCGTGTGCAATCCGAGGATGATGATGGCCGCGCCCGCGACCCTCGACAGAACGACGCGGTACTCGTGGAAGAGCTGTCCGATCGCCGTCGCCGAGGCGCCCATGACCACGAAGACGACGGAGAAGCCGAGGACGAAGAGGATGCTGTTCCCGGCCACCCGCCGAAAGAGCTCTCGCCGCCGCCCCTCGTCCATGTCGGCCTCGTTCTTGAGCTCCTGGAGCGAGGCTCCCGAAACGAAGGAGATGTAGCCCGGCACGATGGGCAGCACGCATGGGGAGATGAACGAGATGATCCCGGCCAGAAAGGCCGTCCCGAATGTGAACAGTGTCAGCTCTTCCACGTCGACTCCGTTTGCGGGAACCGACGCCATTGTAGCGTCAATCACTCCCGCGCCCCATGAACGTCTTCACAGGGGATCCAAGCCCCAGCCCGTGCCCGCGGCCCAGCCCGTACCCGTTTTCCTTTGCCAACGATCGGCACGAACGATACCGTGGTCATCGGGCTCAGGCTCGTTTACGGGCACGGAAACCTACCGCGAACCAGGTTCACCCGGCTAGAATCCCTCCAGTGATCTGTGGTGTGGGGATCGACGTCGTAGAGCTCAGTCGTATGGTGGCCGCCTACCGGCGACGACCGGAGCGGCTGCCATCTCGAATCTGCAACGCGCGCGAGCTGGCCATCGTCCAGGGACACCGGGATCCGCCGGGGCAGCTCGCCGTGGCGTTCGGATTGAAGGAGGCGGCTATGAAAGCGCTGGGCACGGGGATGCAAGGCGTTGGTTGGAGAGATATCGATACCTCGGCGGATGCCGAGGGGATCGCCGACGATTTTTTGAGAGGCCGAGGTCTGGCGCGCGCGCGCCGCATCGGTGTCGGTCGCTACGCGCTCTCCTACACCGTGTCGCGCGAGCTCGTGATCGCTACCGTCCTTCTCAGTCGCGTCTAGCCTCAGAACTCCCCTATTGAGAGCAGGCCAAAGGTGCCGGTTCTGTTAACGAAAGTACGAGGACGTTCATCCCGTGCCCGTTACCGAGCCCGAGCCTGAGCCCGATGGACTTTGATTGAGGACCATTCGCGTCAACATCGCTACGATGCGAAGCAGCAGCTACGCGGCTAGTTTGTGCTTCGACTGGTAGACGTCCAGCTTCTCGTGATCGAACCGCCTCATTGGTTGTCCGGCTCCGGGCTCGGGCTCGGAGCGACTTTGTGAGTTAACCGCAATTATGTTACCTGACGTGAGTCGGTAACTACCCGTCGGCATTCGTGTTGTAGTGCGCCACCGTCGTAGTAACGGAGTTCTGAGCCCAGCGCTTGGACCTGAACCTGTTGCGTGGGAAGAAATCGGGACAGGCACCATCCTTCCACTGTGCGCGACAGGGAAGCAGGGTGCCTGTCTTTTTTTTTGCCCGTCATCCCGCGTGATTTTCTCTCGCTTTGGGGTTAAAATCTCTGATAGCTGTATCTGGCTGATATTCCAAGCAATAGAGGCGCACGAGTTGGTTTTCTTCAACTACACCACGATGCAGGTGTCGGCCAAGATCGTCTATTACGGCCCTGGACTCTGCGGAAAGACGACCAACCTCCAACAGATTCACGGGAGGACGGATCCGAGCTCCCGCGGCGAGATGGTAAGCCTCGAGACCGAGGCCGACCGCACACTCTTCTTCGACCTGCTGCCCCTCGAAGTGGGCACCATCGGGGGGATGCGTGTCCGCTTGCAGCTGTACACCGTTCCGGGACAGGTGTTCTACAACACGACCCGCAAGCTCGTGCTCAAGGGCGTGGATGGAATAGTCTTCGTCGCGGACTCTCAGGTGCCCGCTCTCGATGCAAACATCGAGAGCTTCGAGAACCTGCAGCAGAACCTGAAGGAGCTCAATCAGCCGATCTCGAAGATCCCATTCGTTTTTCAGTACAACAAACGGGATTTGCGACACATCCACTCCGTCGAGACGCTGAATCGTCATCTCAACCCGTCGAACTGCGAGGTCTACGAAGGTGCCGCAGTGCACGGGATCGGCGTTTTCGAGACGCTGAAATCCATCTCACGACGCACGCTCGCGGCCGTCCATCGAAAAATTTCGGGGGACGATTCCGTTTCGGTGCCGCCACCGCCGGTGCCGAGTGAGCCGAGTAAGGAGGCCGCCGCGCCTGAGCGGGCGCCACTGGAGCCGGTGGCAGACGAAGTGCCGGTGCAGGCGGTCGCCGCCCACGCGGAGGCTCCTGCTGGTGAGCCCCGTGAGCCCCGTGAGGAACAGGCCACGACCGGCGAGTTCGACATGTCGGAGGGCGCTGCCGCGGCGGCGGGCGTCGAAAACGACGTCTTTAGCGAGCTCGAGGAGCAGGTCGATGCGACCGCGGAGTCCGTGATGGTTCCCGGCGGAAGCGACGCCGCCGTTGCCCCGGGCGCCGCCCAAGTCTCTGCGGCGATGAGCGAGATGGCTGCTGGGGTAGACGCCGCGGCTGATGCGGCGGACACCACGCCGACGGCCGAGCAGCCGGCCGTTGTAGAAGCGGCTCCCCCACCGCCGTCCGCGGCCTCGCCCGCCGCGGAAGTGAATACCGGCAAGGTCAAGATCGAGTTCGCCGCGAATCCGCAGACAGAGACCTCCGTCGGGGAGGGCAGCGAAGGCTCGGCGCGCGGCGGTGTCGGGAAAGTGGCCACGAAGTCCGTCTCCGACATCGAGCGGGAGCTCGAGCGCCTGCGCGCCGTGGCTTTCACGGGAGCTCGCTCCACCAAACAGCCCGCGCATTGAAACGACCGTCAAAGTCACCGGGCAGACGAAGCTGACCGTCCCCGCGAGCGAGCTGGATCGGGCGAGTGGGCTCATCGTCGACTTGAGACTCGTCGAGGGGGAGATGACTCAGGTCTTCCCGTCCGCGCTGCGTCTCGAGCTGCCTGCTCACGAGCCGGGGCGGCCGATCAAGCTGGAGCTCGAGCTCGAGCTGGAAGGGGAGGACGACTCGAGCGAGGGACAAGGGCCCTCGCAGGAATAAGGGCGCGCCGATCCATCCTGCCCGGCGCCCTTCCCCCCGCAAAGAATCGCGCTGCCGCGAAAGTGATATAATCCTCTCTTTTTTTAGCAGATGGGCCAATGAAAGACTGTCAGCACGAGGTCGGGCGACGGCCAGTTTTCTTTTCCGTATTGCTCGCTCTCGGTGTTTCGCTCTCAGGCTGTCTGGCGGCATCGCACGCGAGCCCTGAGCAGCCGATCGCCTTTCCACACGAGGCGCACACGAACGTCCAAATCGACTGCTCCTTCTGTCACTCCTATTACGACGACTACGCAGCCGCTGGCTTGCCGGAGACGGCCCTGTGCGCGAGCTGCCACTCGGCCATGTCGCAGGAGAGCCCCGAAGCACAGAAGCTAATTGCCTACGCCGAGTCGGGAGAGGAGATCCCCTGGGTCCGACTCTACGAGCTCGACCAGTTCGTCTACTTCAGTCACAAATGGCACGTCCGCGCGGGGGTCGAGTGCGCCGAGTGCCATGGCGACATCGGCGAAAGCCAGAGGGCGGTCCGCCACATGGTGTACAAGATGGACTGGTGCCTGGATTGCCATGAGGCGAACCAGGCCTCCGTCGATTGCGTGACGTGCCACAAATGAAACGACGGGACTTTCTCACCGGCACGATCTTCGCGGGCACCACCGGAATCCTTCTCGATGCCTGCGCGCCGGGGGGCGTGGAAAAAGCGATCCCTATTCTCATACCCGAGGAAGACTTCATCCCCGGCGTCGAGCAGTGGAAGCCCGGCACCTGCTTCGAGTGTCCCGGAGGTTGTGGCCTTCTCGTTCGCAAGATAGACGGGCGCATCGTCAAAGTGGACGGGAACCCGGTGCATCCAGTCTCACGGGGTGGAAGCTGCGCACGCGGCCAGGCTCTTCCGCAATCGCTCTACCATCCCGATCGCCTCGCGACACCCCTTGTCCGGGACGGAGAGCGTGGCGCCGGCCCGTGGAAGGAAATCGCGTGGGAGGATGCGCTCGAGCGGCTCGCCTCCTCACTGGCCGAGCTTCGCGAGGACGACGCCGGTGAGTCGCTCGCCTTTTTGACGGGCGCACTGCGCGGACACCGCCAGAAGATCGTTCAGCGTTTTCTATCCGTCTTTGGCTCTTCCCGGCATCTTGTTCACGAGCCGTTCAGCGATGACGCGCTCGTCGAGGCGAATCGTCTCAGCGTCGGAGTCGAGGGATTCGTCTCCTATGACGTGGCGAACGCGCGGTACTGTGTCAATTTCGGAGCTGCGCTCATCGATGGATCCCGCTCGCCGGTTCGATTCAGCCGAGCCATTGCGCACATGAAGCAGGGGCGCCCCGGCATTCGCGGCAAGCTGGTCACGGTCGAGCCGCGGCTTTCCATGACCGGGGCGAACGCGGACGAATGGCTGCCGGCACGGCCGGGCAGCGAGGCGGCCGTCGCCCTGGGCCTTGCCCACGTCCTTCTCCGGGAGGAGCTCTACGACGAGGCGTTCGTTCGCGAGAGGGCATCGCAGCTCGAAGCGTTCCGCGAGCTCGTGTTGTCACGCTACAGTCCCGAGGCGGTCGCCGAAATCGCCGATGTCCCGGCCGGGTCGATCGAGAGGATCGCCAGGGAGATGGCGGCGAACCGCCCGGCAGTGGTGATCGCCGGAGATGGCGCGGTCAGCGGCGCAAACGGCCTCAGCACCGCCCTTGCGGTCTCGCATTTGAATGCTCTTCTCGGAAGCTTCGGACAGGTGGGAGGCATTTTTTTCGACCCGGAGCCACCTTTTGCGGACTGGCCGCCGGTTCCCGGCGCGATGGCCGGGACGCCCGAGCCTCTTCGCGGCCACCTCGACGCGCTGGCCGAGACGCGGGTTCTCCTCGTGTCCGGGACGAATCCTCTTTACAGCCTGCCGCCGTCCTCGGGGCTCGCCGACGCATGGGCACGGATTCCTTTCATCGCATCCTTTACCTCTTTTATGGATGAAACGGCCGAGGGGGCCGATCTGATCCTTCCCGAGTCGACTCCCCTGGAGCGGTTCGACGACGATGTGCCTTCGGGCGCCGGAATACCGGCGGCATCGCTGAGTGGTCCTCTCCTTGCCAGATCCCTGTATGACACACGCTCCATGCCGGACGTACTGATCGAGGTTGCCTCGCGTTTCGAGGACCTTGCTCCTGCTTTTCCATGGGGCTCCTACGAAGAAGCGCTTCGAGCCGCCTGGGCGGGAATCCAGGAGGTCGGCTCGGGCTCCGTTGTCGAGCCGACCCTGTCCGGATTCTGGAACAAGGCGCTCGAGCAGGGAGGTTGGTGGGACGAGTCCTACGATCGCCGTGCGGAGCTTCGGACGTCGGATGGTCGCTATCGTTTCGAGCTCGCGGGCCTCGATACGACCGGTGTGGAGTCCTCTTCCGAGGAGTATCCTCTCCGCCTCGTGGCTCATGTGTCTCCGGCGCTCGGGGATGGGCGAAGCGCTCACCTACCGCACCTGCAGGAGCTCGGAGATCCCATGACCGGTGTGCGATGGGGAAGCGCGCTCGAGATCGCGAGCGAGACGGCCGCGGAACACGGTATCCATTCCGGCGATTCGGTCGAGATCAGCTCACCGCACGGGAGTCTCCGTGTCCCGGCTCACGTCAGTCCGACGTTGAGGCCGGACGTCGTCGCCATGGCGACGGGACAGGGCCACACTGCTTACGGCCGCTACGCCAGCGGTCGAGGCGCGAGCGTTTTCCGGCTCCTCGATGCGGGAGACGCACCCGCGCCGGTCCCGGTGCGCATTCGAAAGGTTGGAACATGACGACGTGGGGGATGGTCATCGATCTCGATCGTTGCACGGGGTGCGAGGCCTGCGTCGTTGCCTGTCGCAGCGAGAACAACGTGCCGGTTGTCGGTCCCGAGCAGGCGGTGCGTGGTCGCGTCACTGAGTGGATGCGCGTGGACTGCCAGGTCGAGGGCACGTTTCCAAATGTCCGCGTTTCGTTCAAGCCGGTGCTCTGCGTTCAGTGCGACGAGGCGCCCTGCGTCAAAGTGTGTCCGGTCTCGGCAACCTACGAGACCCCGGAGGGATTGAACGCACAGATCCATCCCCGTTGCATCGGTACGCGGGCCTGCGCGCAGGCGTGCCCCTATACGGTGCGCTTCTTCAACTGGTTCGAGCCTTCGTGGGACGCGCCCCTCGAGCAGACCATCAACCCGGATGTGGCGGTGCGATGGAGAGGCATCATGGAGAAGTGCACTTTCTGCCTTCAGCGCATCCGGCGCGTGAAAGAGCAGGCCAGGGAGGAAGAGCGTCCGATCGAAGACGGAGAGGTTCAGCCCGCTTGTGCCCAGTCCTGCCCGGCCCAGGCCATCTACTTCGGCGATCTGGACGATTCTAACAGTACCGTTTCACGTCTGGCGGCCACTCCGCGGGCCGAGCGTCCCATGGAGGAGCTGGGGACGGGGCCTCGGGTGATCTATTTGAAGGAAGGAGACTGGCGTGGCACGGCCGGAATTCGATCCGGAGATTGAAGAACCACTCGTTCGCCCGATCCTGCACGGAGGGCGCACCTCGTGGCTCATCATCGCCGGTCTGCTCGCGGTCATGGCCTTCGCCGCTTTCCAGTGGACGCGACAACTGCGCTACGGCGTGGGTGTCGCGGGAATGAACCGCCCCGTCTATTGGGGCCTCTACATCGTCAACTACATCTTCTTTATCGGCATCAGCCATGCGGGCACGCTGATTTCGGCGATTCTGCGCCTGACCCATGCGGGCTGGCGACGTCCCATCACCCGCGCCGCCGAAGCGATCACCGTGTTCGCGTTGATCATCGGCTCCAGCAACATCTTGTGGCATTTGGGTCGGCCGGAGTTGATCCTCGAGCCCATCCTGCATCCCCAGTTTCTCTCTCCTCTAATCTGGGACGTGGTCGCGATCTCGACCTACCTGACCGGCAGCATCATCTATCTCTATCTGCCTCTGATCCCCGATATGGCGCTTCTTCGTGACAAGAGCCCTCGCTATCGCACGTTCTATCGAATCCTTGCTCTCGGCTGGCAGGGAACCGAGCGCCAGTATCAGCTTCTGGAAAAAGCGATCGGCATCATGGCGGTGGCCATCGTTCCGATCGCGGTCTCAGTGCACACCGTGGTGTCCTGGACCCTCGCCATGATGCTGGTCCCGATGTGGCATTCCGCCATCTTCGGCCCCTATTTCGTCGTGGGAGCGATCTTCAGCGGCATCGCCGCTCTTCTGGTGGCCATGGCGGTCTTGAGAAAGGCTTTTCACCTCGAGGCGTTCTTCGGTGCCCGTCACTTCAACAACCTGGGCAAGCTCCTCCTCACGATGGCATGCATGTGGCTCTACTTCACCTTCGCGGAGCACCTCACTGCGTGGTACGGCAACGAGCCCGCGGAAGTCGCGGTCCTGAGCTCTCGGATTTCCGGCGCCTTCGCTCCTTTCTTCTGGTTGATGCTCGTCTCCTGCTTCGTCATTCCGGTTGGCATCCTCTCGTTCAAGAAGCTTCGAACCGTAACGGGAACCGTCGTCGCGTCGCTCGCTGTCATTTTCGGGATGTGGCTAGAGCGTTACGTCATCGTCATCAGCTCCGCCTCCTATCCCCGACTGCACTCGGACTGGGATCTCGGAGCCTATACCCCGTCTCTGGTGGAAGCCTCGCTCGTGGCCGCCGAGTTCGCGGCTTTCGCGCTTTGCTATATGTTGTTCGCGAAGGTGTTTCCGGTCGTCTCCATCTGGGAAATAAAGGAAGAGGCGGAAACGGAGACCGCCGCGGAAGGCGAGAAGCTGGTTGAAGCGCCGGGCTGATAGTAGATCCTTGCCCTTGCCCCGCCTGCTATCCTGTCCCCGGGATCGGCACGGGACGATGCAGCAGCATTCGGGCTCGGGCAGGGGCTCGGGCTCGGACCGACTGGAAGAGTTTTAGAGGCTACGTCCCGGTGAACGTGTCCACGTACAGGTGGAAGACACGCAGGCCGAGCTCGCGCGTATCCTCGCCAAGTCCCTTTTCGGAAGGCACGAAGCTCTCGCTGTTTACGATGCGCAGGTCAACCCAGTCGTCCTCTCCGAGCACGGCGGCTGGAATCGGGATCTTCTTGAGGAACACGTGTCGATCTTCGACGGTGAACCTGGTCAGCTCCTGCTCGCCGATCAGGAGCGCCACTTCCAGCGGGGTTTCGAAGGCCTCCACGTTGGTATCGGCCTCGAGGTACAGGACGCTGTCCTTCTTCGGATTGCGGAATGAACAGACTGCCTCCTGCTTGCTCCACTGCCACTCGAGGTTGGGATTCTCGGGCATGGTCTCGAGCTGGTGCCACCCCTCCTTGTACACGAGGAAGATGTTCTCCTTCTGGTCGAGGAGCTGGATCTGCCCCACCGTGTACTCCAGGTGGCCGTCGTCGACGCCGTTCAATCCGAGTCGTTCACCCGTTTCGGGATCCCAGAGGCCGACCTTGATCGTCGCCGTGCCGAGATAGGGGTATAGCGGCACGAAGATCGTGCGCTCGTACTCGACGGCCGAGCCCGCGGCCCAGGAGCTCGTCGGCTCCGGCGGCGCGTGGTCGTCCGTGAAGAGAAGCGCGTCGTGCGAGTCCAGGAAGTGAACGAACACGTGGTAGTCGTTCGGGACCGGCTCCGAGCTGGCGTCGACCTCGAATCGATAGGTGACTTCGATCGGGCTTCCTATCGGCGCGCGCTCCTTGTTCGACTCGAATGCCGGTGTAATGGGACGCGATTCCCCGGCAGGATCGTTCTGGCATCCGGAGAAAACCAGGCAAGCGGCGACAGTGGCCAGGCCAGGCCACGTCGGCCAGCCCTGAGTTCGGGTCCGATCTGGTTCAACAGCTTTCATACTCGAAACTCCTAGCTCAAGCGACGTCAAAGGTGGTGGCTCGCGGGTGTGCGAGCTTCGCGAGCAAAGTCGGCACTATGTCATATCGCGCAAATCCAAGTCAACAGATACCTGCGGTGTCTCGACGCCGTCTTGACCACGTCTTCCGACGAGTGCTATATTGCAGCATTGTCAAGAGAGCCCAATCAAAAGAACATCTTACGAGACTCATGAGCTCTTCACGACTGACCCCGAACCTGCCGAGCCAGCCATGATGTCGAGTCGAATGGGAACGGGGACCTTCGCCTGATGGAGGCCCTCGGGATGATCGAGACCAAAGGTCTCGTGGGCGCGGTCGAGGCAGCCGACGCGATGGTCAAAGCGGCTGCCGTCCGCTTGATAGGACGCGAGTACACCGGGAACGGATACGTCACCGTACTCGTGCGCGGCGACGTGGCCGCGGTACAGGCTGCTACCGATGCGGGCGCGATGGCAGCGCGTCGCGTCGGCGAGCTGATCTCGGTTCACGTCATTCCGAGAACGTACGAGGACACCGACAACATTCTCCCCGCGGACAAGGGGGCCTGATGGTAGAGGATCGGGATCTCCGCTCGATTCAAGAGGCTCGAACCCTGGTGGCGACGGCCCACGAGGCGTGGAAGAGCTTCGCGCACTTCTCGCAGGAGGACGTGGATCGCATCGTGGGCGCAGCCGCCGAGGCCGCCTCCTCTGCGTCGCTCGAGCTGGCCCGTGTCGCCGTCGAGGAAACGGGCTACGGGATCATCGAGCACAAATTCATCAAGAACAAGTTCGCGGCCGTCGACATCCACCGGTTCATCAAGGACATGAAGACGGTGGGCATCATCCGTGAGATACAAGAGCGGAAAGTCTACGAGATCGCCGAGCCGCTCGGCGTCGTGGCGGCGGCGGTCCCCTCGACGAATCCGACTTCCACCGCGATCTACAAGATTCTCATCTCTCTGAAGTCGCGAAACGCGGTGGTGCTGTCGCCGCACCCAGCGGCTAAAGGTTGTATCCATCGCACGACCGAGCTGATGCGCGAAGCGGCGGAACGGGCCGGCCTGCCTTCCGGCGTGGTCGCCTGCATGACTGAGGTTTCTCTCGAAGGAACGCAAGAGCTAATGAAGCACCGCCGCACCGCCGTCATTCTCGCCACCGGAGGCATGGGTCTCGTGCGTGCCGCCTACAGCTCGGGACGGCCAGCCTACGGCGTGGGGCCCGGAAACGTGCCGGCCTACGTAGAGTCGACGGCCGACGTCAAAAAAGCCGTCCGCGACATCATCACCGGCAAGAGCTATGACAATGGAACGCTCTGCTGCTCGGAGCAGGCGCTCATCTGTGACGAGAGCATCGTTTCGGCGGTGCGCCAAGAAGTGATACGGCAAGGAGGCTTCTTCCTGTCCGCGGAGCAAATCGAGGCGTTGACGCGGATCGCGGTCTTGCCCTCCCGCATGGCCAATCCCGAGATCGTCGGAAAAAGTGCGCGTTTCATTGCCGAAAAGGCCGGCTTCACCGTTCCCGACGGCACCCGTGCGCTGGTAGCCGAGCTCCAGGGGGTCGGCCGGGAGCATCCGCTGTCGATCGAAAAGCTTTCCCCCATTCTCGCGTTCTATGTGGTGCGGGACTGGAAGGAAGGCTGCGAGCGATCGAAACAGATCCTCGCCTACGGCGGAATGGGGCACACGCTGGCCATCCACTCGACGCGCGAGGACGTCATTCGGGAGTTCGCTCTTCAAAAGCCGGCGTCACGGATTGTGGTGAACTCGTCGGCAACCCACGGTGCAGTGGGATTCAGTACCGGGCTGGCTCCCGCCATGACGCTCGGCTGCGGCTCCTACGGCGGCAACATCACCTCGGACAACATCACTCCGATGCACCTCATCAACATCAAGCGGCTCGCCTACGAGATTCGCGGAGTCGACATCGAGCAGGCGCTGAAAGACTACGGGTACTCCGGCTCGCAGAGTCAGCCGGCTCCTGCCCCTCAGCCGGCTGGCGTCACGGCGAGAGCAGGAACGATCGAGGACCGCGTGGCGCAGTTTCTGGATCGGCGCGGGCTCGCTTACGGTTCTGCGCCTCCGGATACTTCGTTCGAAGGCGAGACGAAGCCGTCCGGTCCCGGAAGCTCGCCCCCTCCGGTCGAGCCGGTGGAGCCGATGGAGTTCGTCTCGGAGGACGACGTTCGTCGCGCACTCCACGAGGGGAGAAAGCTTCCGGTTGGCACGGCAACGGTCATCACACCCTTGGCCCGCGAGCTCGGCAACGAGAGCAGTATCTTCCTTCGAGTTTGAGCTGAGCCGGTGCTTTCGTTCAAGATAGTGGTTGTGCGCCGGGCCTGTTCCCTCTGTCTGAACCTTCTCGCCCCCGCGGCTACCATCTCGTTTCTCGCGAACTGCAGTGGGCGTGCCCCGGATACTGCGAACGTCGACTCCCCGCCGGCATCCGGGCAGACGAAGGCGTCCGCCGTCGAATCCGTTCTCGAAGAGGCCCGCGCGAAGCTGAAGCTTGGAGAGGAGCTGGCGCGCCTCGAGCAATGGGAGGATGCGCGGCACGAGTTCGACGCCGCCGTCGACCTCCTCCTCGACGTTCCCGACGGCGCTCAGGACAACCCGGAAGTCGAGGCGCTCTACGCGGCGGCGATCAACACCATTCATGAAATGGAGCGACTCTACGTCGCGAGCGTCGAGCAGGACGAGGAGGAGCCCGGGCGGGAGTCTGCTGCCGTCGAAGCGATGGCGACCGAGCTCGAGTCCGACCTCCGGCCGGAGACAGGGGAAACTCCGCCCATCGACCTGCCGGAGCACTCGATTCGCATCGAATACAACGCCCGGGTTCAGTCGCTCGTGGAGATGTACAAGGGTCCCAAACGCGAGTGGTACCAGGCGGCACTCGATCGCGGCGCTCCCTACATGAAGCGCTACCGTCGCTTTCTGCGCGAGGAGGGCGTACCCGAAGAGCTCGTCTACTTGTCGATGGTGGAGAGCGCGTTCAAGACGCGCGCCGTCTCCCGGGCCGGTGCCCGTGGCCCCTGGCAATTCATCAGAGGTACCGGGCGACGGTACGGTCTCCAGCAGACCTTCTGGGTGGAGGATCGATTCGATCCGGAGAAAGCGACCCGTGCTGCCGCGCGACATCTGAAGGATCTCTACGACGAGTTCGAAGACTGGTATCTGGTGATGGCTGCCTACAACTCGGGCGCGCGTCGCGTTCAGAGGGCCATTCGGCGAACCGGAAGCAGGGACTTCTGGACGATCGCGAAGAAGCGTCGCCTGCCGCGGGAAACCCGAAGCTACGTTCCGCTCATCCTGGCGGCGATCGTGATCGCCAGAGATCCCGCCGCGCACGGGTTCGTTCCGCCCGATGAGACGCCCCTCGACTACGACGTCGTCTATCTGGAGGAGCCGGTCGATCTCGTTACCGCCGCGAAGTCCGCCGGAACGACTCTCGACGAGATGAAGCGACTGAACCCGGAGCTTCGGCGCTGGGTGACTCCGCTCGGTAGCGACGGCTACACGCTGAAGATCCCTGCCGGAAGCCAGGATGTTTTCTGCGATGCCCTCCTCGCCATTCCACCCGAAGAGCGTGTGCAGTTCGGAACCCATGTGGTACGACGGGGCGATACGCTTTCACAGATCGCCCGGCGCTACGGAACGACCGTCTCTGCCCTCACCGCCGCCAATCGTTTGAGCCGGCGTTCCATCATTCATCCTGGTCAGGTCCTCACGGTGCCCGTTCCGAAGGGCACGGCGACGCGCATGATGGCGGAGGAGGCGAGGTATCGACCGCGAACGATCGTGGACCGGGGAGCCTACCGCGTCTACGTCGTGAGACGGGGCGATACTTTGGGCGCGATTGCGACGTCGCAAGGCCTGTCGCTCTCGGAGCTTCGGCAGCTGAACGGCATGAGCTCGCTCGCCAGCCGGATCTACCCGGGGCAGGACATCATTGTCGGGCACAGGAATTCTTCGGCATCGTCGCCCGGCCCGTCGTCGTCGTCGGCTTCATCGCGGCCATCCTCTTCCGGACGCGGTGTCTACGTCGTTCGATCCGGAGATACGCTGGGAAACATCGCGGAAGCGCACGGGATGGGTTTGAGTGAGCTCCGGCGACTCAACGATATGAGCCGGCGCCAGAGTCGCATCTACGCCGGCCAGGAGCTGCTCGTTCGCGGTCCGGTGGCGTCGAGCTCGAGCTCCGGCAGCCCTCAGAAAATGACCTACCGCGTGCGGCGTGGCGACACCCTCTCCAAGATCGCACGTCGATTCGGCGTCAGCATCAACGAGCTGCGCCGCTGGAACGATCTCGATCGCGATCTCATCGTCGCTGGCTCGTCCCTCACCATCTACGCACAGGCGGGCAGCCACTAAGTACCCCTTCTCTCGACAGTCCGACGACGAGTAGTACGTCACCTAAATCTCGGCCCCTTTTGCGCGCTGGCTTCGTTGCGACTCCTAGAAATATCCAGATATGTCTTCGTCGTCACGCCTCGCCAGCACACAAAATGGCCTCGAGCTTTAAGCAACGAACCACTGATACAGGACACTAGGCGCGGCCCCCGAGGAATGGTTCCGCGGGCGCCCTACCCTTCTGATATCCGCGACGAGCCCGACAAAACCCGGCTCAGCCCCCACGCAAGCTGAGAAATTTGTGCCGACACCCAGACGATCGCCGAGGATTTTTCCTCTCCTTTTCTCCCTTGAGACAAAGCCGTCCGCGGCCCATTCGACCAGGCGCTCTCCGTCGGCCCGCGTCGACCTCAGGTAGACACGCTCCCAGGCGTCCGCCGGCGGCACGGCAGGCGCCGCGTCGTCGCAACTCCCCGCTTTTGAGGGGTTTCATCAAATCAGATTTTCTCCCAGCGCACGGGAGGGTGACAGGTCCTTTTCTCGTCTCTATGGGGTGAATGAAGCTGGGAAAGTCTATTTCGGGGGCCCATCGCGGCATCGATGGGCTCATCGTTCGCGTGGAGGCGGCCGTCTCCGGCGGCACGCAGGCGTTCCACACCGTGGGGTTGGCCGATCGAACGATCCGGGAGGCGAAGGAGCGGGTGCGCTCCGCGATCGTCTCGAGCGGTTTCGATTGGCCTGGCGGGAAGATCACCCTCAATCTTGCACCCGCATCCGTTCGGAAGCATGGCTCTCAACTCGACCTTGGGCTCGCGCTCGCGATACTTGCTGGCACCGACCAGGTGAACGGCCAGCGTCACGACCGGGCGCTTCTCCTCGGCGAGCTTGCCCTCGACGGAAGCATTCGGCCGGTCCGTGGGGTGCTGCCCATCGTGGCGGCCGCCGAGGCCGAGGGCTTGAGAGCCGTCGTCGTGCCGCGGGAGAATGTCGCCGAAGCCGCGCTCGTTCCCGGTCTCTGTGTCTGCGGTGTCGGCTCGTTGCGCGAGGCCATCGACGCGCTCTCCGCCACCGAGCTTCCCACCTCAGCGCCGAATCGGCCGACAACGTCCCGCGAGCTACTCGCGGATCTCGCGGATGTCAAGGGACAGCGCGAGGCGAGGCGCGCTCTCGAAATCGCTGCCGCCGGCGGCCACAACCTTCTCCTGGTCGGGCCACCGGGCGCCGGCAAGAGCCTCATCGCCAGGCGACTTCCGTCGGTGCTTCCACCGCTTCGGCACGAGGAGGCGCTCGAAGTCACGAAGATCCACTCCGTGTGCGGGCTGCTCCGGGAGGGAGTGCTGGTCACCCAGCCACCGTTTCGCTCCCCTCACCACACGATCTCGTTCGCCGCCATGACCGGCGGAGGCGCAGGGTTGTCGCCCGGCGAAGTCAGCCTCGCCTATCGCGGCGTGCTGTTTCTCGACGAGCTTCCCGAGTTCCCCCGCCCGGCACTGGAGGCGCTGCGCCAGCCTGTCGAAGAGGGAAACGTGTGGATCAACCGCGTGCACGGAAGCGCGCGATTCCCGGCGCGATTCATGCTGGTCGCGGCAATGAATCCGTGTCCCTGTGGCTACTCGGGTGCCGATGAGCGCCCGTGTCGGTGCACTCCCGCGATGGTGGAGCGCTATCGTGGACGGATCTCGGGACCGCTCCTCGATAGGATCGATCTACAGATCGCGGTTCGAGCGCTGTCGGCGGACGACCTGCTGACTCGCGAGGAGGGAGAGGCCTCTGTTTCCGTGCGGGGACGGGTTCTTGCCGCCCGGGCAATCCAGAAGCGGCGCTTTCGAAAAGGGCGCCTGAACGCCTACATGAGTCAGCAGCAGATCAAGCGTCGCTGCAGTCTCGATGCTGCCGGGCGCGCGGTGCTGCGCAGCGCCGTGGAGCGACTCGGCCTTTCCGCCCGCGGCTTCGATCGTGTGCTCAAGGTCGCCCGCACGATTGCCGATCTGGGTGAGGAGCCGGACGTTCGACCGCACCATCTCATGGAGGCGGTGCAGTATCGACTGAAAGGAGGCGAGCTCCACAGGTTTTGACGTCGGTACCCCCCAGTGTCAGCATCGTGGCTAGTGGAACGTGACGTCCTCGAACGTGCAGCGGAGCTCTTCAATGCCAAGCTCTATTTCGAGTGTCACGATGTGCTCGAAGACGCCTGGGCGGGCGAGCGGGGCGAGGAGCGTGCTTTTCTGCGAGCGCTGGTGCATCTCGCGGTCGGGATGTACCACGTGTCGTGTGAGAACCATCAGGGAGCGGTCAACCTGCTCGAGCGGGCTCTCGAAGGCCTCGAGCGTCATCCACCGGCTCGATATGGTGTAGAGCTTGTCGTGACGACGGAGGCCGTCGAGCGCTGTCTGATGAAATCGCGACAGGCTCTCGCGGGCGAGTCCGTCGAGTGGGAGCCGGACGACCTGCCAGCCATGCGAGTCGGCACCCGGGACTAGCGGGCGGATCAAACACGCGTCTGCAGCCTGTCCGCCTCCGCCAAAGCTACGGCGGACCCGCCGAAGCTTCACGCGAAGGCGGGCTGAGCGGCAGCCACCGCGTCTGCCGCGAAACCGGCCCGAATGGGCCGACAGCACGCCGCGTGCGGAGCGAGGAGCGAGGCGCCGCGCGCGTCCGACTTCGCCAAAGCTTCGTCGGGACTTCGCCGAAGCCCGAAGGGCGTAGGCGGGAACGAAGAGTGAGCGCGCGATGATGCGGTAAGATGCTCGCGTGCTGAAGACGCTGGTCCCCGTCGGCCTGATCCTTGCGCTCGCGTTACTCGCCAACGTTGCCGTTCAGAGAACGGCACCGCAGGTTGCTCCTTCCTCTCCCTCTTACAAAGTTGCCATTCTCGGATTCGACGGGCTCGATCCCGACTTCCTCGACTATCTGATGTCCGAGGGGAAGCTTCCCAATTTTGCCAGGCTCAGTCGCGAGGGTGCCTACGCACCGTCCCGGAGCTTCAAGCCAACGAAGTCCGTCGTTGTCTGGACCTCGGTGGCGACCGGCAAGCGCATGGAAAAGCACGGGATCGTCGACTGGATGCTGCTGTCCGAGGAGACGAGGCAGGCGGTCCTCGCCTCGGGACGGGCGCGAAAGACGGAAGCGTTCTGGAACATCGCTAGCCGTTTCGGCCGCACGGTGCAGGTTCTCGGCTGGTGGGCCACCTGGCCGGCGGATCCTGTCGAAGGACAAATCGTCTCGAATCTCTTTCCCGAAGGGCTGCACGAGGAGCTTCCGGACGCGACCTATCCACCAAGCCTCTATGACGAGCTGCTCGAGCTGGATTACCCGGACCGAGCCGATGCGAACGAAGCCATCGACGCGGCCGGCATGCCGGTGTACTCCCGCGAGCTCGCTGAGAGCGCCTTCCGGCCCTCCGACGTCTTCCGTACGCGCTTCATGACCTCCGCCGGCGTTTTCAACGAAGACATGATCACGGAGCAATCGCTCGAGTACCTGCTGGAAACGCGCGGCCAGGCCGACATGGTCGCGGCGCTCTTCCGAACGGCCGACGTTTTCACGCACTTCATGTGGCGTTTCATCGAGCGACGGGTCGCCGAGCCGGTCTTCAAGGAGCTCAGGGAAGAGGGCGCGCCGCTGACTCCGGACCTCGCCCGGAAGATGAAGGAGGCGTACGCCCGGGTGCTGGAACCCGTGTATGTCCACGAGGACCGCCGCCTGGGTCGACTGATGGCGCGTCTAGAGCCCGATACGGTGCTGTTCGCCGCTTCGGATCACGGCTTTCAGTTCCGGAACTATGGGTTCAACCACTACGATCACGGCGAGGGAGGGGTCAAAGCACCTCACGGTGTGCTCTTCATGTGGGGAGGCCCGGTGCGGCCCGGGGCTCGGCTCGACTCGCCGAGCGTTCTGGACATCACACCCACCGCCCTCTATGTCCTGGGACTTCCAGTCGGGAAGGACATGGATGGACGGCCCCTGACCGAAGCTTTTCGCCCGGAGTTGCTTGCCGCACGTCCGGTGACCTGGATCCCGACGCACGACACCGAGCGTCGCGCCAACGCCCCACTCGAGAGCCCGGTGGATGACGTCATCAGGGAGGAGCTCTGCGCGATCGGCTACATGCATTGCGATCCGCAGTGAACGCCCGCCTTTGCCGATTCGTGTAAGCGGCACGAAACGAGCGTTTTACCAACCGAACGCTTCATGATATTCTTGACTCCTACACGGTTTCGTAGTAGTTAGTCTCGGTCTTTGAGCGACTTCATAGTGGTGCTCGAGTCAACAAGCGCGCCTCTCTTGTAAAGTACTTTAAAAAAACCATTTATTTTTCTCAAAACCTGGGACCGCTATAATGAGACGTTGGTATACCGTGATGATCGTGCCTCATGCGGGGGCACAGTTTCGCAAAATCCGCCTGTCCTCTCGATTATTGACGGTTTTCGCCATCCTCGGCGTATCGAGCCTCCTGACCGCTGCCTTTCTTCTTACGCATTACTTGTTTTTTCACAAAGATTTGCAGGAGCTCCGACAGCTCCGGGCCTCCAACGCGGAGCTTTCTCGCCGGAATCTGGACTACGAGGTCTCGACCGAGCATCTGAACCGAAAAGTCGCGGCGCTGCAGGACTTTGTCAAGAAGCTGTCCGTCATGGCCGGCCTGGACGCCAGCCAGGGCACTGGGGTGGGTGGTCCTCGTGACGCGGACTTCACCACGACCAACAGTGCCTACGCCCAGGTGAAGGAAGAGCTCGACCACATGGAGTCCGAGCTCCTCGACCTGGAGCAGAAGAGCCGCGTTCTCGAGCGCTTCTACGACGAGAACACGCTCATGCTGGCTTCGACCCCGTCGATTTGGCCGGTCCGCGGGTATCTCTCGTCCTCGTTCGGGTACCGAAAGGACCCATTCACCGGCCAACGCGAGATGCACTACGGCCTTGACATCTCGACGCAGAGTGGACGACCGGTCGTCGCGACCGCGGACGGCATCGTGCTGTACGCATCCCGTCGTGGAACCTACGGGAACGTCGCGGTGGTCGACCACAAATTCGGGCTGATGACGCGTTACGCGCATCTGTCAGGGTTCAATACACGTGCCGGAAGGCGCGTGAAGCGGGGTGACGTCATCGGCTACGTCGGCAGCACCGGACGCAGTCGCGCCCCACATCTCCACTACGAAGTCTGGGTCGACAACCGGACCGTGCATCCGCTGAACTACGTCCTCGAGTACTACCGGTCCTTCGACGCACGGAACCGCCCGATGCCGAAGTCTTCCGCCACCGCCCCTTAACCTACACCCATTGTACCTCTCCCCTGTGGGGAGAGGTCGGTGCCGCGAAGCGTCACCGAGTGAGGGGTCACCCTCTTGCGTGAACCCCCCTGGGGAGAGGTTTTCAAGTAGTGGTCTAGTTTGAGTATTAGGAGCGCGGAATCCTCGCTTGCGCCTAGCTGTGGGGACATTGCTAATATGCTCGCGTTGCTGGATTAATGCAGAGGGGGGATCAATCGATGGCAAAGAATAGAAACGCCTTGGCAATGTGGCTCTTGCTTGCTGGTAGCTTCGTCCTCGGCTTGTACAACCTCTCCGTGGTACGGAGTAGAGACGAGTCGTTCGTTGAGACTCTAACTGCGCATCGAATCGAAATCATGGACCACGACGGCGGTCGACGAATGGTGATCGCGAGTCCGGACGAGATGCCAGGACCGATCATCGACGGAACAGAGATTCCTCGTGAAAACCGCGGTGCAGGATTACTGTTTTACAATACAGAGGGAGATGAGGTTGGGGGTTTGGTGTTTGATGGTGAGCGAACAGCCGATGGGGTGAAGGCATGGAGCGGTCTTATGTTCGATCAATTCGAACAGGACCAAACGATCGGGCTAATGTACAACGAGGAAGGTGGTCAGCGCGTCGCAGCTTTGAACGTTTGGGACAGACCAAATGTCTCGGAACTTGATGCGTACGACCGTGCTCAGGCTATCAGCAGAATCGAGGACGAAGGGGAGCGCCGCGATGCCAGACGAGCGTTCCTCCGCGAGGTTGAGATTCGCCGCGTCTTCGTGGGACGGCGCGTCGATACGAGTGCCGGCATTGAGCTTTCGGATCAGTTGGGGCGTCCACGGATTCGAATGTTTGTGGACGAGTCAGGGCTGCCAAGCATTGAGTTCTTGGACGAAAGCGGTAATGTCACCCGATCTCTCCGAAATTGAGAAAGAGTCAAACTAGACCACTACCTTTTCATGTCAGCTTGCCTCTCGTAAACCCCTCTGTTAAACTGGCTTATTTCGAGCTACTCGCTAGCGACAGGGAAGCGAGCGCGATGATCAACACGATCCTTACCAAAATCGTCGGAAAGAAAGCGGACCGCGAGCTGAAGAAGCTGCGACCGGTCGTCGAGATCATCAATGCGATGGAGCCCTCGATCAAGTCGCTTTCCGATGATGCATTGAAGGCCAAGACGCCGGAGTTCAAGCAGCGCTTCGAGAATGGCGAGTCCCTGGAGGAGTTGCTGCCTGAAACCTTCGCGATCTGTCGAGAGGCGGGCCGGCGCATCCTCGACATGCGTCACTTCGACGTTCAGCTCATCGGCGGCGACGTCCTCCATCAGGGCAAGATCGCCGAGATGAAGACCGGCGAGGGCAAGACACTCGTCGCGACCCTCCCCGTCTATCTCAATTCGCTCGCCGGCAAGGGCGTTCATGTCGTCACCGTCAACGACTACCTGGCCCGTCGAGACGCGGACTGGATGGGTCAGCTCTACAAGTTCCTGGGCCTCTCCGTTGGCATCATTCAGCACGATCTCACCGATACCGAGCGGCAAGAGAACTACCGCAAGGACGTCACCTACGGTACCAACAACGAGTTCGGTTTCGACTACCTCCGCGACAATATGAAGTTCGACCCGTCGCTCTTCGTCCATCGGCTCTTTCCGAAGATCGTCAAGGGTCGCGATGGCAAGGACGCGGAAAAGCTCTTTCACTACGCGATCGTCGACGAGGTCGACTCGATCCTCATCGATGAGGCTCGGACGCCTCTCATTATCAGCGGTCCGGCGGAGGAATCGACGGACCTCTATTACAAGATCGACCGCATCGTCCCTCGTCTGAAGCGTGATATCGACTTCACCTTGGACGAGAAGACACGAACGGTCACGCTGACCGAGGACGGGGTTCCCAGCGCAGAGAAGCTTCTCGGGGTGGAGAATCTCTACGAGCCCTCGCAGATGCATATCCTGCATCACGTCTATCAGGCGCTTCGGGCACACGCGCTCTACAAGCGCGACGTGGACTACATGGTCAAAGACAACCAGGTGGTCATCGTGGATGAGTTCACCGGTCGCCTGATGCCGGGCCGGCGCTGGTCGGACGGCCTCCACCAGGCGGTGGAGGCCAAAGAGCACGTGAAGATCGAGCGCGAGAATCAGACCCTCGCCACTATCACTTTCCAGAACTACTTTCGTATGTACGAGAAGCTGGCGGGAATGACGGGTACCGCGGAAACGGAAGCGACGGAGTTCGAGGGGATTTACGACCTCGAGGTCATTCCCATACCGACAAACGTGGAGCTCATCAGGCACGAGTATGCGGATCTGGTCTACCGAACCGAGCGCGAGAAGCTCAACGCGGTCGTGGAAGAGATCAAGGAGTTGAGCGAAGCCGGCCGACCGATTCTCGTCGGCACGACCTCCATCGGGAAGAGTGAGAAGCTTGCTCAAATGCTGAAGCGATCCGGCGTCAGGCACGTCGTGTTGAACGCGAAGTACCACCAGATGGAGGCGGAGATCATCGCGCAGGCCGGTCGCAAGGGCGCGGTCACCATCGCGACCAACATGGCCGGGCGCGGTACCGACATCCTTCTGGGGGGTAACCCGGAGAATCTCGCGAAATCCGAGCTCAAGAACAAGGGGATAGACCCGCTGGAGGCTACCGAGGAGGACTACCAGCGCGCTCTCGAGAAAGCGAAGTCAGAAGTGGTCCGAGAACACGAAGAGGTAGTCGCTGCTGGGGGCCTTCACATCATCGCCACCGAGCGCCACGAGGCGCGACGCATCGACAACCAGCTGCGAGGTCGTGCCGGCCGTCAGGGAGATCCGGGAAGCTCACGATTCTACCTGTCCCTCGAGGACGATCTGATGCGGATCTTCGGAAGCGACCGCATCAGCGGACTGATGCAGAAGATGGGCATGGAGGAGGGCGTTCCCATCGAGCACAAGATGGTAACGAATGCCATCGAGCGGGCGCAGAAGCAGGTAGAGGGGCAGCACTTCTCCATCCGCAAGCACCTGCTCGAGTACGACGACGTGATGAACAAGCAGCGCGTCGCCGTCTACCGGCTCCGGAGGGAGATCCTCGAAGGCAAGGACCAGAAGGAATACGTTCTGGAGCTCGCGGACAACATTCTCGGCTTTCTGCTCGACCAGCACCTGGGGGAAGAGGCGAATCCGGAAGAGTGGGATCTGGACGGGTTCCGGCAGGCTCTCACACGACAGTTCGGCCTCAGCACGGGCACGCTGGCGGGCATCGACTGGGATGGCCTCAATCGCAATGAGATTCGGGAGGAGCTCGCCAAGAAGCTTTTCGCGAAGTACGAGGACAAGGAGAAGGTCATCGGGTCCGATCTGATGCGCACGCACGAGCGCATCGTCATGCTCCAGGTGGTGGATTCGCAGTGGAAGGACCATCTGTACGCGATGGACCACCTCAAGGAAGGCATCGGCCTCCGGGGTTACGGCCAGCGCGATCCCTTGATCGAGTACAAGAAGGAAAGCTTCAGCATGTTCGAGGACATGTGGGATCGCATCGAAGAAGAGATCGTGCGACTGCTCTTCCTGTTGCAACCGGTGCGTGAGCAACCGATGGAGCCCTTGCCGCGCGCACGGCCTATGCGGCTCACGTTCAACGACCCGAGCGCATCTCTGAGCTCGAGCTCAATGGAGCGGGGCACATCGGCGGCGCCCCGCCGCGAATCCGAAGGCGGGCGCGATGCGGCGGTCAAGACCGTGAAACGCGCCGAGGCGAAAGTCGGCAGGAACGCGCCGTGTCCCTGCGGGAGCGGCAAGAAGTACAAGAAATGTTGTGGCGCGTAGCACGGTGCTGAAAAAGTCATCCGTGCCCTGCTGCGAGCGGAGCGAGCCCGGCCCGAATGGGCCGATAGCACACCGAGCACCGAGCGAGGAGTGAGCGCGCACTGAGCACTAGGAGGTGAGTTTGACCGACGACTTCCATGAAGCCTTGACCTTCGAAGACGTTCTGCTGGTTCCCCAGCGTTCCGAAGTCCTGCCCTCCGAAGTCGACACAACCACCCGGTTCACCAGGAACATTCAGCTCAACATCCCCATCGTGAGCGCCGCCATGGACACCGTGACCGAGTCCCCGCTTGCGATTGCGATCGCGCAGCTCGGAGGCGTCGGGATCATCCATCGCAGTTTGTCGCCGGATGCCCAGGCGGACGAAGTGGACAAGGTCAAGCGGTCGGAAAGCGGCATGATCGTGGATCCGATCACCATGTCTCCCGATCGCCCTATCGCGGAAGCAATGGCCTTGATGGAGAAGTACCGTATCTCCGGGGTGCCCGTGACCGAGAACGGAAGGCTCGTCGGGATTCTCACCAACCGGGATCTGCGCTTCGAAACCCGTCACCACCTTCCGCTTTCCGAGGTGATGACGAAAGAGGACCTTATCACCGTTCCAGTTGGAACCACGCTGGAAGAAGCAAAGGCGCTCCTGCACAAGCACCGCGTGGAAAAACTTCTAGTGGTGGACGACAAATTTACACTCAAAGGACTCATCACGGTCAAAGACATCCAGAAAGCTCTCAAATATCCCCACGCCGCGAAGGACCGGCTCGGGCGCCTGCGCTGCGGCGCCGCTGTCGGCGTGGGCGAGGCTGCGCTCACGCGGGCGAAGCAGCTGGTGGAGGCCAAAGTGGACGTGATTGCGGTCGACACCGCTCACGCTCACACCAAAGGAGTCCTCGAGACACTCGGCAAATTGAAGGAGTTGCACACGGACGTCGACATCATCGCCGGCAACGTGGGGACCGGGGAGGCCACCGAGGAGCTCATTCGCGCCGGGGCGGACGGCATCAAAGTCGGGATGGGCCCGGGCTCGATTTGCACGACGCGTATCATTTCCGGAACCGGGATGCCACAGCTCACGGCGGTCCTCTCCTGCGCCGAGGTGGCGGCGAAACATAGCGTTCCTTTGATCGCTGACGGAGGCATCAAGTTCAGCGGCGATGTGGTCAAAGCCATCGCGGCGGGCGCCAACTCGGTCATGATCGGCAGCCTCTTCGCGGGCACCGCGGAGAGCCCCGGGGAGACGATCTTGTACCAGGGACGCACGTTCAAGAGCTACCGCGGGATGGGCTCGCTCGGGGCGATGAGCGAGACGACCCGGGATCGCTATTTTCAGCAGGAGGTCGAGGGCTCGAAGCTCGTGCCCGAAGGCATCGAGGGACGCGTACCGTACAAGGGCAGTCTGCAGGGGGTCGTCGACCAGCTGGTGGGCGGACTCCGCTCAGGTATGGGCTACTGCGGGAGTGGCGACCTCGAAGAGCTCCAGAAAAAAGCCCGGTTCGTGCGCGTCACCGCCGCGGGCCATCGGGAAAGCCACGTCCACGATGTCATCATCACGAAGGAAGCGCCCAATTATCAGCTAGATTAGAAAAGGATGAGGCATCCAGCATCCAGCATCCAGGAACTTCGGCTCCCCGGATCGGCGAGAGGAACCAGTTTCGATGTGGCATTGGATCGAACGTGTTTCGACTCTTCACTCTGACGGCCTCGACGGTGGCTCTCGCTGCAATGCTCTCCTGCAGGATTCGCAGTGAACCGGCGCCGATCACCGTCTACGACTCGGTCCTCCAGGTGTCACTTCCGCTTCCCCAGGGGTGGCGCCCCGACGGAGCTGCCCAACAGGCCGGCTTCCATTTGCAGAACTTCACCGGCCCTTCCGTCGACGTCCCCGAACGCCAGGGCATTCGCGTCCAGTTGATGGCGGGACCCATGCCCGCGAACGCCACGCTCGGCGCCATCGCCGACCGGTACATCGGCGAGCGCGAGGTCCGGGATGACAGGCCCTATGACCTTCACGGGTTCGAGGGGCGAACGTGGTTCATGACCTCTACCGACGAGGAGGAGGAGGCGCGCCTGATGCTCGCGGACGTGAAGGGTACGCTCTACGGCATCTACGTGCTCGGAGAGGCGCGAACGCTCCAGGCCTATGATTTCGCTCTGGACGCGATTTGGGACGATTTCTCCATCGAGAGGCGCGAGTTCTTCGAGTTGTACGAGGCGCCCGGCGGCGACGTGACGGTGAGACACCCGCGAAGCTGGGAGCGGGTCAGCTCGGCGGTAAAACCTGGTCAGTCGCTGTTCGTCAGCTTTCGTAGCGCACCGCTCGCGGTCGAGACGGATGGCATGTCGGTGCACGCCACGCTGGGGGTGACGGTCAATCGAGTCGAGCCGGACGTCACCCTCGAGAGCTTCTATGCCGCGCGCACGGAGGAGCTCGGCGACAACTACCGGCTCATCGACCACCAGGTTCTCGAGGGCAACGCCGGCATCTCGACGCTCTACCACATCGAGACGCAGCTGGCAGAGTTCCTCGAGCGCACCATCTACGTCGTCCGGGATGACAAGTCCTTCATCTACAGTTTCAACTGCCGATCTCGGCTCTACCGCGCCATCGAGCCCTGGATCGACGAGATGGTGGCCGGTTTCGACCTGGGTTGAGGGGCGCTGGGTTATACTGGTCTTCCTATGCCGACCCTCACCGAGCGCGCGGGGCTTCTCCTTGGCCGGACAGGCCGACAGAAGACCGAGCTCGTGCTTCCCGAGACACGAAGCGCTGACGCTCACCTCCAGCTCGTCGACGAGGGGGACGGCAAGATCGAGATCGTCGAGCGTGGGGGCCGCAAGGCGGTCACACCCGACAACTGGTCCCAATACCTCTACTACCGGGTAGGGGAGCCCCTTCGCACCAAGCTGGGCCCGCGCGCGGTCATCGAGGTGGACTACTTCGGGGACAGCTTTGCGCCGTTCCGCCTTCAGTACGTGTCCACCGATCACTCGGCACCGTACGACGGTCTCTACAAGGAGGCCACCCAGCGCTGGGATGGCGTCACGAGCGAGGCACCCACCTGGAAGCGTGCGCTCTACGTTCTCGAAGACTTCGACCCGGCGCGCGTGCAGAACGTCGAGGCGAGCTTCCGGATGGAGATTCGCCAGGATTTCCACATCGGGCGGGTGGCGGTATCCACGGAAGTGCCCGAAGACCAGTCGTCCTTCCCGGAAGTGGCGCCTCTTCCTTCGATTCGCAAATCGCCGGACCGTGTGTATCCGATCTGGTGGCTCTTCGTCGAGATCACCAACCTCTGCAACTTCCACTGCACGTTCTGTCCCGACGAGATCATGGAGCGCCCCCGGGGCATGATGAAGCTCGAAGATGCGAAGCGTATCTTCGATGAGGTGGCGCGAGATCGCCATCGGCTCGGACCTTTGTACCCGGTGAAGCTACATCAGATGGGCGAGCCCTCGATTCACCCCCAGCTCGTGGACATCGTTCGCTATGCCGAGCAGGAGAAGGGGATCGCCATCGAGCTCAATACCAACTGCAGCCTGCTCACCGAGGAGCTCGTCGACGGACTCTACGATGCGGGACTCACGAACTTCATCCTGAGCTATCAAACGCCCGACGAGGAGTCCTTCAAGACCCGCAAGGCGAAGAACAAGAAACTGACCTTCGACATCTACCTCGAGAAGGTGCGCATGGCGGTCGAGAGGCAAGTGGCGAAGAAGGCCTCGACGCACCTCGAGATCGACATCATGAACACCCTTGGCTCCCCGGGCATCAAGATCGTAGGCACGAACAGCCAGGCCGACCGGGTGATGCTCGACTGGATCGCCTTCGCCCGGGAGCTGGAACGAAAGTACGACCTGCCGCCAAAGAAACACGATCTCAATTTCGTGGATGGAGGGTTCCGCTTTCTGGATCACGACGCCGATACCGGTCGCTATGAGCTGCTGCCGGGCGTCGATCTGCTCTGGAAGGAGCTTCACACGTGGGGCAACATCATCCAGGGCGAAGCCACGAAGCAGAAAGTCGATGGTTACTGTCCTGCCCCGAACGAGCAGTTCGTCATCCTCTGGGACGGCACCGTCACCGTCTGCTGCACGGACTACGAGGGCACGCTCAACATGGGGAACGTCCACGAGCAGAGCATCGAAGAGATCTGGACCGGGCCGAAGTGGAAGCGGCTTCGATCGACGATGTGGGAGGACGTCCTCGAGTCGAAGACCTGCCGGGTTTGCAAGGGCGTCGAAGCGCCGGAGCTGGTACAGATCGAGGTCTAAGTGCCTAGCCCTTGGGTTGATCCGGTGGCTCGAACGGAATCTCGACGTCCACCACGACGTTGAGCGGCACGCCGCCGCGCCTTGCCGGCGCGAACGTCCATCGCCTCACGGCCTTTACGGCGCTGCGATCGAGGCTTGGCTCCAGGCTCTTCGTGATGCGCACCGCCCCGACACGGCCGGTCTCACGCACCAGCACTTTCAGCACGACCGTCCCCTGGATCTCCTGCTGGAGGGCGCTCTCCGTGTACTCGGGCCGGACGTAGTCGAGAATCTCGGGAGGTACGATCTCGCCTGGCTCTTCGTCCGTCGCCTCCAGGTGCCGGATCCGGGCCCGCTTCCGGGCGGTCTCCTGAAGCAAATCGGTGACGTCGGCTCGCCCCCGGTTGACGGCACGGAACAGAGGTGTTCGGCCCTCGGAGTCACGTAGCCTCAGATTCGCACCCGCTTCCAGAAGAACCCCTGCCACTTCGGTCGAGCCCTCCCGCGCGGCCACGTGTAGCGCCGTTTCTCCGAAGTCGCTGGTGAGGCGGTGATCCGCGCCGGCGCGCAGCAACAGCTCGGCGATGGCCGCCTGGTTGGACTTCGCTGCGTACATCAGGGCGGTCCACCCCTGGGCGTCCGGAACGTCGACATCAACGAGCTCGTTTCCGGCAAGGAGCCTTTCGATCGCCTCGACCTGTCCCATCTCGGCCCAGACGCGGAGGTTGACGCCACGATCCGGCTGCGCGGATGCCGCCAGCGCCAGGGACAGAAGAACAGTTCCAATCATAGTGCGTCGATTATAGACACACTCCTGAGATTGCAGGCGTGCAGGGTGCTGGGTACCATCTGCACCCTGATCTCAAAGCAGGTGGGAGGAGAAACGGGTCGGACCCACGGAAGAGGGAAGGCTTCCGGAAGAGCTGGCGTAGAACCATTTCGCGGTGGCCAGCGCCAACGCCGCGAGCCCCAGGCGGCGAGCTCTCTCCGGCTAAATAGCGCTTTCTCTTACTATCGAGCGAAGCGTGCCGCACGCTGGGCCGCGGCGCTCGCTCTCGCGACGGCCGCCTCGGCGAGCTGGCGGATCCTCGGATCGGGATCGTCTCGGAAGCGCGCGAGCGCGCTGGCGGCGGCGGGGTCGGGGTTCTGGCTCAAGGCGAGCGCGGCAGTGGCCCGTACGCGCTCGCTCATTTTGCGGGCGAAAATGGATTTCGTCGGCGCGAGCAGCCGGCTCAGCGCCTGAAGGCACGCTTCGTCTCCGATCTGTCCGAGCGCTTGCGCGCAGGCGATGGCGACCTCGGGATGCTTGGTCTCATCGAGGACGGCGATCAGTGCCTGGACGCACTGCGGTGTGGCGAGGATAGCGAGACTCCGGATGGCTCCTCTGGCCGAGGCGAGATCCTCACTACGCGCATGCGGAATCAGGACGGGTGCGAGGCGCGGATCCTTCAGCCGATCCGCAAGGCGAAAGGCGGCGCGTCGGATCTTGGGATTCTCGTCGTCGATGCAGTGACCGAGCTCGACAAGTAGATCGTGTGTCACGGTGTCGATGACTTCGAGGATGTGGGAGCGCTGGATGACGGTGATCTCGAGGATCATTTCACGCTTCAACGCTGACTCGGCGTCGGGGCCCATACGGGCGAGCATGGTAGCCGCCATTTGCCGAAGCCGGTAGTCCCGCTCTTGCTTGATGATCTCGACGAGGAGCGGGACGCAGGGCTCTCCGAGGCTGCCAATCACCTCGGCGGCCTTCTGCTGGCGGGTACCATCGCCCGAGGTGATGTCTTCGTGGACGAGCCGCTGGATGACGGGATCGAGTGTCTGCTCCATGACTTCCGCCAGCTCGTCCATCTTGTCGTCGTGGGAGAGGAGGAGCTCCTCACGCCGCGCTGTGACCGACGCGAAGATGCGGCTCGCCAGCTGGTGATCGGCGAATTGCCAGCGAGCTTTTGGCCATCCGGTCGAGGAGGACGGTGAGCTCCTTCATCAACTCCGGACTCTGCTCCGTTCCGAGAGCCCCGATGAGCAAGCCGGTGGCTTGCAGTTGATGGATGGCCGTCCTGGAGACGACCTTTGTCTGGTCGACGTCGCTTGCCGCGACGGCGCGATTTCGCCCCGACTCCTTGGCGTGGTAGAGCGCGGTGTCGGCCTTTTTCATCAGCGTACGGCCGTTTCGAGCGTCGTCGGGAGCGGAGGCGACTCCGATGCTCACGGTGATAGGGACGCACTCACCGCGCCGCACGCGAAACTGGTGATCCACCGTCCGCTGCAGGATCCGATCGGCGAGCAGGCGGGCCAGCTTGCGATCGGCCCGCGGCAACAGCATCACGAACTCGTCACCGCCGAAGCGGACGGGAAGTCCCTCCTCGCCGGCCACGTCCGTGAGCAGACTCGCCAACCAGCAGAGCGCCTGGTCGCCCGCATCGTGCCCCAACGTGTCGTTGATCTGCTTGAAATGGTCGAGATCCATGACCAGGAGCGAGAGCGGGTAGTCCTCGCCGGTGTGTGCCCGAGCCGGCGCGGAACTGCAAGTCCGATGCTGGAGACGAGCGAGTGCCGTTCCAACTTGATCGGCTAGGGACGGTCTTGCATCCGGGCAATCGGTTGCCGTTCCTAGTGACTTTCCAGCTCAGGCGGAAATAGTTGGAACGGCACGAGTCAGTTTCGCCGGACGCTTTCCTTGATGCGCTGGATGTGGCCGCGCCCCATCCCCTTCACTTCGCAACCCAGCTCGAAATAGCGCTTTATCCCGTCGTCGTCGAGGATGCAGAAGCAGTCGATGACGGCGCAGGCTTGGCCCACCGCCTTCACGACCTGGTCGGGGTCCAGGCTGAGATAGGGCTCATGGCGCACCGCCAGGACGATCGCGTCGACTCCCTTCATCGCCTTCCACATGTCGGCTTCGAGCGTGAGCTCGGCGAGTTTCTCCTGGCGATGGAAGAACCGGGACCAGCTATAGCCGGGATGCGGGTAACGGTCCTGGGCTTCCAGCTCCCACCAGTGCTCCAAATAAGGATCGTGAACCCGAATCTCCACGCCCATCTCGGTGAGCTTGCGCACGATGAGCTCCGAGCCGCTGTATCGCGTATCTCCGACGTCCTCGCGGTAGGCGGCTCCCAGGAGAAGCACATCCGCGGCCGCGAGAGCACGCCCCATGTTGCGGAGCGCATCCCGGACGAGCTGCGCTGCGTGCAGTGCCCGCGTGTCGTTGATGTCGATCGCCATCGGCGTGAGCTTGAAGATGTCGTCCTCCCAGCCCATGACGTGCTTGTAGGCCCACATACCCAGGCCGCCATCCTTGGGCAAGCAGTATCCGCCTATGCCCGGTCCGGGAAAGATCATGTTCGAGTGCGTGGGCCGAACCTTGATCGCATCGATGACTTTCTTCAAATCCACGCCGTTCCGCTCCGCGAAGAGCGACCACTCGTCCATGAAGGCCAGCATCGTGGCGCGGAAGCTGTTCTCGATGATCTTCGCCGTTTCGGACTCGATGGGCCGGTCGAGCACGGTGAGCGGAAACTCTTCGGTGTTGAGCACCTCGCTCAGGAACTTCTTCACACGCTCACGCGCGTCCGCGTTCACGCCGCTGCACACGCGCCAGAAGTCACGTATCGACGCGACGTACTGGCGGCCCGGCATGACGCGTTCGTAACTGTGGGCGAGGAGCGGGTCGCTCGCGATGCCGCGAGCCTCGAAAATCTTCTTCATGATCGGATAGGCGATCTGCTCCGTTGTGCCGGGCGCCACTGTGGTCTCGATCAACACCAGGGCCTCCGGCTCGATATGTTCCGCGATCGTGGCGAGGGAGCTCTCGAGCGCCTCCATGTCGGCAGAGCCGGTGCGCACGTTTCCGAGGTCTTCCTTCAGATAGTCGCACTGCACATCGACGACGACCACGTCCGCCAGCCGAAGTGCGTCGTAGGTAAAAGAGCCGATGAGCGTCTTCCTCTCGAGCACGCAACGCTCGATCATCGGATCGACTTCGGGATCCTCCGCCTTGACGGGTGACCGTCCTCGGTTCAACAAGGGAATTTTCCAGTAGCTGCGTGTGCTGGGACGCTGCATCCCGATCACGAACTTCGTCGGCGTGCCGGATTCGTCGACCGAATCGGCGATGACCGCGGCCATGACCGCGCCGACGAAGCCGACACCGACGACGACGACAATCTCGCGACCTTGCTGGCGCTGTTCGTTCACCAGGCCCTGCAGGCGCAAGAACTCTGCCTCATAATCCGTGGGTTCGGGCAGGGGGAACGACTCGCCTTGCGGACTTACGGATACCCGCTGTTTCATGATCCCTCCGATGGCCTGTGCCTCTGGGTAACCGCCTCGTCGCGAGGCTCCCTCGCTCAGCCGGCGGTGTCAATCAGGGGAGCCGTCACTATAAGGCATGCAGGACAAGACTCCTACGTTGAAGAGGTCGAGGGAATTCCGTATCATCGGATTATTCCCCACGTAATTCTACTCCTTCTCCCATAGCGGCAAACGGGTGGTGAAGCGCCGACGTACGCCGACGCGCATCCTTCTGGCGGCCGGTGAAAGAGATGATGGGTCCAATGAAATCTCGAGAAGAAAGGTGGCGCGAAGAGGGATTCGGTCATTCGCAGCATCTCTTTGTTCTTTCGCTGTTCATCATCCTCGACGCTCTGATCTTAGGGATAGGTGTGTGGAGTGGCTCGCCTCTCTTCTCGAAGACCGTGGACGTGATCGGCGGGCTCAGCGCACTCTTTGTCGGTTCGATGATTATCCTGACGTATGCGCTTCACCTGTGGCGGTGGATCTCTCCTCCGTGTTGGGTGAGCTTGTGGGACGTGAGGAGCGGCGAGGAGCTCCGAAGGCTGCGTGGCCCCAGGGGAGACGATCGGATTGAATCTCTCTCCTTCTCTCCTTGCGGGAAGTTTCTAGCAGGAGGCGGAACCGACCGCCGCGCCTATTCATGGGGCGTGCCTTCGGGAGCTCTCGTACGAAAGTTCTGCGGGCCGGGCGCTGCGCCTCTCTCGGAGAAAACACCTGTATGGAACATCATCTTTGCTCCCCACGGACGAGCGCTCATCGGCGGGTACGGCGAGGAGCCGATCCAGTACTGGGACGTCGAAACGGGCAAGCAAATCAAGGAGGTCAGGAGCGAAGTTGGCTACGTGGAGTACTTGATGGCGTCTCCCGACCGCTCGCTCGTTGTTTTGGGGAGCTCCCACGAGGACGGTTTTTCTTCGGTGCTACTGAAGGCTGATGCGGGGAGCGTTCAGGCAAGGCTGGACGTCGAAACGTACGGGGCACTTTGCAGCCTGGCCATCTCACCGGACAACGAGAGGCTGGCCTGCCTGGTGGGGTCTTGCGAAGTCCAGATGTGGGAGATAAGCACCGAGCGGCTCCTCTGGAAGGCGGGGGCGGACGGGGCAACGATGAACGCGCTCGCGCTTTCGCCTGATGGAAAAACGCTCGCCTCGTCCAGCGACAAACACGGAGTCCAACTACGGGACGCCGCCACCGGCGAGCCGATCCATAACGTCAGCTGCGACTGCGCGATGTACCGCCTCGCCTTCTCCCCGGACGGAAAGACGCTGGCGGCGTGCGGAAGCGACGGGAGGGTGCGGATGCTCGACACCGCCACCTGGAAGGAAACGTTAGAGCTCGGCTGTGCCGACACCGAAGGGCCGATAGCTTTCTCCCCGAATGGCAGATTTCTGGCCGTGCTGAACGAATAGGTCGTGACGTCCGCTCTTCCAGGGCGTCGTGTTTCAGCGCCGGTTATCATGTGGTTCGAAAGAACCGTGGCCAGCTCTGAAACGGTGATGTACTCTCGAACGGTGACGACGTCGGTCGTCATGATGTCTTCTGCGACTCGCTGCACGCACTCGATCTCCCGACCGTTGCCCGTCAGCGATGTCTCCTCTTCCTTGTTCGTCTCGGTGAGCAACCGTAGCCGCTCCCAGGTCAACCCGTCCGATGCCGTGCCTTTCACCGAACAGATCCCCTGATGCACGAGCTGGTGATGGATGCGACAGAGGAGGGTGAGGTTCTCAGGACTGTCGTCCCCTCCCTGACTCCGGTAGCGGATGTGATGAACGTCCAGCATGCGGCGCATGGAGCACTCGGGAAAGGAGCAACGGGCACCGTCTGTCCGGACGGAGTTCGCGGCTCTGCAAGAATAGAGTTCGCTGAGAAAAGGAATTCCCTTTTTGCTTGACAGCTTTTTCGAAGCGACATGAAAAATATGGCAGGTACGATCTGGAGTGGGCCTGTACGCGCGATACAGAAACGACAGTCACGCTCGTTTGCTTGGATAGACTTCGAAAGTGTCTCGATGCGTTCGCGTTCAACACGCGCGAGCACAGAGCTTCTAGAAAGTCCATGCTATAAAAAGCGCATGAACAAAAAAGATGGATTGAAATCGCTTTCCGATGACGAGCTTCTTGTTCGACTGTCGAACGTTTTGAAACAGTCGCGGCGTGTCGAGTCGGTTCTCGTTGCGCATATCGCCGAAGTCGATGCACGCCGACTGTATGCGCGTGAAGCATCGTCATCGATGCACAAGTACTGTACAGACGTGTTGCACTTGTCTGAGGCAGAAGCCTACCTACGGATAGCCGCCGCACGTGCGTCGCGCCGACATCCGGCGCTGCTGACGATGCTCGACGATGGGCGTCTTCACTTGAGCGGCATCGCGGTGCTGGCACCGCATCTTACCGACACCAATTGCGAGGAGCTCTTGGCTCGATCAACCCACAAGACCAAGCGCGAGCTCCTGGTGGTGGTGGCGGAGATTGCGCCGAAGCCGGATGTCTCGCCCTCCATCCGGAAGCTTCCGAAGCAGCGACAGAAGAACGGGCAAGAACCGCCGAAAAAGAACCGTCCGGAGCCGGCAAGTGAACATGGTACGTCAGGCGCCGAAAGTACTCCGTCTGGAAAGAGTAGTCCAGCCCCTGAGCCCGCCCCGGCTCCCGAAGCGGCTGACAAGCCGGCGGTCGTCGAACCGCTGGCCCCCCGCGCGTTATAAAGTCCAGTTCACGGCGAGTGCCGAGTTCCGTGACAAAATCGAGCGGCTTTCCGCGCTCATGCCTGGCGTGGAGCTTGCTGCGATGATGGAAGCTGCCGTGACTGAGAAACTCGATCGCCTCGAAGCCAAGCGCTTCGGCAAAGTCAAAAATCCGAGAAAGAGCATCGAAGACGTCGACACGTCGCCGGGAGTGCGCGGAATCCCCGCGCCTGTGAGGCGTTTCGTGTGGGAGCGCGACCATAGTCAATGCACGTTCGAGAGCGGCGACGGTAGACGTTGTCCCGAGCGCCACGGCCTGGAGTTCCATCACGACGATCCCTACGGGCTCGGCGGCGATCGAAGTGCCGAAAACGTCAGACTTTTATGTCGTGCTCACAACCTCTACATGGCGGAGATGGACTACGGCAAAGACAAGATGGAGCAGTACCGGCGCTCGGCCGACCGTGTTCGTGAACCGGGGCCGTCGTTTCCACTCTTTCCGGACAGAGTTCAAGAATCGCCGCCCCTTCGTGTTGCCGTGCAACTCGCAACGAAGCACGGCCCGCACCACGAGACGTTTTCTAGCTCCCGCCAGCCTCCGCCAAGGGGATGTTTTTTCTCACGTCCTCGGTCCGGACGGGAGTCGCGGGCGACGACTCTCCGCGCCTTTTGAGCCGGCCCACCGTTCGCTTGTATAATGCCTGCACTTTCGCGACGAAACGCCCCAAGCCATGATTGGCAAAACGCTGGCCCATTACCAGGTCGAAAAGCGGCTCGGCAGTGGCGGCATGGGTGAGGTCTACGTCGCCCACGACGCGAAGCTCAACCGCAAGGTCGCTCTGAAGCTTCTTCCTCCAGAAATGGCGGCCGACGAGAAGCGCCGGAGCCGCTTCGCCCGGGAGGCGCAGGTAGTTGCCGCGCTTTCCCATCCCAACATCGTCACCGTCTACGCGGTCGAGGAGTCGGACGGCGTTCACTTCATGACGATGGAGCTGGTGAAAGGCAACACGCTATCGGAGCTGATTCCGAAGAATGGTTTCGCGCTCGACCGGTTCTTCGAGACCGCGATTCCCCTGGCGGACGCCATTGCTGCCGCGCACGAGCAGGGCATCACGCACCGGGATTTGAAGCCCGGCAACATCATGGTGAGCGACGAGGGACGAGTCAAAGTGCTCGACTTCGGTCTGGCGAAAATGCAGGGAGTCTTGCCCGGTGGCACGGGGAGCGAGCTCCCGACCGCGCAGGCGACCGCGGACGGACGCATCCTGGGAACGGTCGCCTACATGTCGCCCGAGCAGGCGGAAGGCAAGAGCGTGGGTCACCGCTCCGATATCTTCTCGCTCGGCGTCGTTCTTTACGAGATGTTGACCGGTGAGCGGCCATTCTCGGGGGATTCGCCGGCGACGATCCTTTCCTCGATCCTCAAAGACACGCCCACCTCCGTTACCGAGCTCAACAAGGGCGTTCCCCGCGAGCTCGGGAAGATCGTCCGGCGGTGCCTGGCCAAGGACCCCGGGCGCCGGTTCCAGAGCGTGATCGATGTACGCAACGAGATCGAAGAGTTGAAGGAGGAAGTGCAGTCGGGCGAGGTGCTGGCTGGGGCCGTGGCCGTCTCCCCCCGCCCCGGGCGATTCGGTCTGGGGATCGTCGCGGGCGCGGTCGTCGTGCTGGCAGCCTTCGGTGCGTATCTCGTCCTCGCGCCGAGCAGGGAATCGGGCCCACCGTCGGTCCGCTCGGTCACGCAGCTCACCTTCGATCCTGGCCAGGAGGCGTTTCCGAGCCTCTCGCCCGACGGGCGATCGGTCGTCTATGCCCGCGAGGGCGACATCTTCCTGAAGCGCGTGGGAGGGGAGCGCACCTTCAATTTGACCGAGAGCTCAGCGGAAGTGGACACCCAGCCGGCCTTCTCGCCCGACGGCGAGCGGATCGCGTTCCGATCCGAGCGGGAGGGCGGTGGGCTCTTCGTCATGGGTGCCACCGGGGAGTCGGTCCGGCGGCTGACCGACTTTGGCTACAACCCGGCGTGGTCCTCCGATGGAGAGACGATTTTCTTCGCCACCCATGGTGTCTTCGACTCCCCTCGAGTGTCCAGCACGAGCGAGATCTGGGCGGCGGACGTCGCGACGGGCGAGACGACGCGCATCCGCGAAGCGGATGCCGTAGAGCCAAGCGCGTCGCCGCATGGAGAACGGATTGCCTACTGGGGCATTACGGAAGGCGGCCAGAGAGATATCTCGACGATACGCGTCGATGGGAGCGATCTGGTCTCCGTCACAAACGATGAGGCGGTGGACGTGAGCCCGGTCTGGTCTCCCGATGGACGCTACCTCTACTTTTCGAGCAACCGGGGCGGAAGCCTGAACCTCTGGCGCGTTCGAATCGATGAGGCCTCGGGCGAAGTCCTCGGTGCGCCCGAGCCGCTCACCACGCCGTCGCAGTCGGCGCTGCACCTCAGTTTTGGCGGCGATGGGCAGAGAGGCGTCTACACGGACGCGACGACGACTTCGAACGTGCAGAAGTTGGCCTTCGATACCGCGGAACAAAGAGTACTGGGAGAACCCATGTCCGTCACCGAGGGCTCCATGAACACGGGGCGAGCGGACCCCTCGCCCGATGGCGAGTGGATTACCTTTCAAGTGCGAGGGACGCACGAGGATATCTTCGTTGCTCGCGCCGACGGCACGGACCGCCGCCAGCTCACCGACGATGTTCACAACGACCGCTTGCCTCGCTGGTCGCCAGACGGTCGGCGCATCGCGTTTTATTCGGATCGGAGTGGCAGCTACCAGATCTGGACCGTCCGTCCCGACGGCAGCGATCTTCGCCAGCTCACCGACGATCCCAACCTCGACCACTTGACCCGGGGCCACCCCGAAAAGCTTGGCTATCCGACCTGGTCTCCGGACGGATCACGCATGGCGGTGAGTGAGTTCGCCGGCAACGCCTATCTCATCGATCCCGACAAGCCCTCGAGCGAGCAATCTCTCGAGGCTTTGCCCCCGATGAGTGACCCGAGCAAGCGCTTCGCGGCGTTGTCCTGGTCTCCTGACGGCAAGCTCCTGGCGGGCGGATGGCTGGAGGAGGGCCTTGTGCAGGGAACCGCAGTCTACTCCTTGGACTCGAAGGAGTACGGGACGATGATGGACGGTTTCCGGTGGCCCGTCTGGCTCAAGGACAACCGCCGCCTGATCGTTGGCACTCCCGCGGGCAAATTATTCCTGTTCGACAACGAAACGATGGCCATCCGCGAGATCTTTAGACCGAGCCTCGGTCGCGCCACGGTTCCGAGCATCTCCGCAGACAACCGCACGCTCTATTTTCGGCTCGTCGTTCGTGAAGCCGACCTCTGGCTCGTCGAGCTGAACTAGTAATCGACTCGGAAAGGGGCATTAACGTGCACAAGTTACTCACCGTTCTGCTTCTGCTGGTGGCGGTCGCCGCGCGGGCCCAGGAGAATCCGGTCGTCGTGATCGAGACGAACTTTGGCGACATCACCGCCGAGCTGTACCCCAAACGAGCCCCACTGAGCGTCGAGAACTTCCTGAAGTACGCCGAGGACGGCTTCTACTCGGGTACCATTTTCCACCGCGTCCAGCGGGGCGTGATCATACAAGGCGGCGGCTTATCGCCGGGCCTGCAGCAAAAGAAGCCGCGGCCTCCCATAAAGAACGAAGCGACCAATCGACTCAAGAACGAGCGGGGCACGCTCGCCATGGCTCGGAGCGGAGGCGTCCACTCCGCCACCTCCCAGTTCTTCATTAACGTGAAGAACAATCGAGATTTCGACCACAAGAACGTAAGTGCCCGCGAGTACGGCTATGCGGTCTTCGGAAAAGTCATCGACGGCATGGACGTGGTGACCACGATCCAGAACATCAAGACCACGAAGCGCAACGGGATGAGGAACGTCCCGACGGTCCCCGTCATCATCAAGAACGTCCGTCTGGTGGAGTAGCTCCTCGACTCAGTGAGAGCTCGTACCGCTTCGCGTTCTTGCCGGCACGGCGATCGGGCTCACGCCCTGAGCACGAACGCTCTCGTTGAACGCGGCCAGATCCTCGTTCAGGACGCGCTGGAGCCTCGCCAGCTCGGTCGATAGAGCGGCGTCGAGGTCGCGATACCGCTCCCAGAGCTGGTCGGTAGGCCGGGCGTCCAGATAGACGTTCCGCTGGCTCGAGGCGGCGCGTGCCACCCAGCCGAGATTGCGACGGATCTTCGGCGGGTGGGCGTATCCTCCCGGCCTCGTCTGAACCAGCTTCTCCTCGATGGCCTCGAGGCCCTCGAGGATGCCCGCCGCCTCCTCCTCGAGAGTGTCATCGTCGAGGCGCTCCACCAAAGCATCGATCTGCTCGCGGACCGAGTGGATCGTTTCGCGTGAGTTGTTCAACCGTTCGAGAGACGAGCGCACCTGAAGCAGGTAGTCGAGCTGTTCCTCCAGGTCCGCCCGAGTGATGTCGCCCTGGCGTGGATCTTTCTGAACTTCGAATCGCTGGGACCGAGTGAGCTCACCGGCCTCGAGCCGCACGGTGTAGGTGCCCGGTGCGGCGCGGGGTCCCACCATACCGCCGCCCTCGGGTCCCGGATGCCGGAGATCCCAAACCAGCCGGTTGAGTCCAGGCTCCCTCGGCAGATCTTCATCGAGGTTTCGAACCAGCTGCCCGGCACTGTCGAGGATCTCCACGGACGACAGCTCGACTCCGTCGTCGAGAATGTAATAGATAATGGCGCCCTCGGGCGGGTTCTCGCCCTTCCAGCTCCGGGGCAGCATGAGCCCGAAGACCTTGTCGCGGTCATAGTGGCCGTCGCGCGACTGGACACCGGTGCGGTACGTCGTTCGAGGCGCGAAAAGGTGGAGATCGGTCGAAGCGAGGGCGGAGTCGAGCTCTCTCAGTGGCGTCAGATCGTCGAGAATCCAGAACGAGCGACCCTGGGTAGCGACCACCAGGTCGCCCCGGTGCACGCGCAGATCGGTCACCGGTGTGTGGGGAAGGTTGAGCTGAAAGGCTTGCCAGCGGGCGCCGTCGTCGAAGGACACGAAGAGGCCGAACTCCGTGCCGGCGTACAAGAGCCCTTCGCGCTCCGGATCCTCTCGTACGATCCGCGTGGGATGGTCCGCCGGGATGCCGTTCGATCCGCTGGTGACGAGCGTCCAGCTCTCGCCGAAGTTCTCGGTGCGATAGATATAGGGACGGAAGTCGTCCATGCGGTAGCGATAGACGGCCAGGTAGGCTTTGCCCAGCCGGTGCGGCGAGAGCTCGATGCGGTTGATCGTGGCAGGTTGCGGCAGGTCGGGCGGAGTGATCTCGCTCCAAGTCTTTCCGTTGTCGCGCGAGAGGTGCACCATGCCGTCGTTCGAACCTGTCCAGAGGACCCCGGCGGTGTGGGTTGATTCCGCCAGCGCGAGAAGGGCGGAATACACCTCCACCCCGGTGGCGTCGTGGGTGATCGGCCCACCGGGCATACCGAGTTTTTCGTCGTCGTTTCGGGTGAGATCGGGGCTGATGACCTCCCAGCTCTGACCTTCGTTCGTGCTGCGATGCACGTACTGCGAGCCGTGATAGAGGATGCCCGGATCGTGGGGGGAAAGCTCGATTGGGGCGTTCCACTGGACTCGATAGCGAAGATCGCGGGCAGGCGTTCCGTCCTGAAGCTGCGGGTAGTCTCGAATCTGACGGAACTGCTCGGTGCGCCGGTCGAACCGGGCCAGCTTTCCGCCGAAGCATCCGGAGTAGGCGATGTTTGGATCGTCGGGGCGTACCGCTACCGGGCCCGTCTCGCAGCCCCCGACGGCCAACCAATGCTGGAAGGTGATGCCGGTCCCGGTGGACTGACTCGGCACCGAGATCGTGCTGTTGTCCTGCTGAGGCCCGTAGACACGGTACGGAAACTGTTCATCGACGGTGAGCGAGTAGAACTCGGCCGTCGGCTGGTTGAACTGGGGCGACCATGATTCGCCGCCGTCGACGGAGACATTGGCGCCGCCGTCGTTGCCCTGGACCATGACGTCCGGGTTATCCGAGTTCAGCCACAGAGCGTGGTGGTCGCTGTGCGGCATCTCGAGGGAGTCGAAGCTCTTGCCGCCGTCGACGGATTTCCAGAACGTGCCCCCGGCGACCCAGACGGTGTTTGCGTTTCCGGGGTCCGCATAGATATGGTTGTAGTACCAGGGACGAACGAGAAGACGGGGATTGTCGTTGACCTGGGTCCAGGAATGGCCGGAGTCTTCCGAGCGATAGACACCGGCATGTCGCTCTTCCGCCTCCACGATGGCCCAGACGCGATTCGTTGTGATCGGCGAGACCGCGACGCCGATACGACCGGTGAGGCCTTCGGGCAGACCTTTCTCGAGCTTCGTCCACGTGTCACCACCATCAGAGGAGCGATAGACCCCACCTTCTTCGCCCCCCGAGATCATCGTCCAGGGCTTGCGTTCGACCTGCCACATCGCTGCGAAGATCTGTCTTGGGTTGCCCGGGTTGATCGCCAGGTCGATCGCGCCGACCCGGTCGTTGATATAGAGCACTTTCTCCCAGTTGGCGCCGCCGTCCGTGGAGCGATAGACGCCGCGCTCCTCGTTGCGCCCGAAGGCATGTCCGGTCGCGGCGACGTACACCAGATCCGGATTGCGCGGATGCACGGCGATGCGACCCACCTGTCCGATGTCCCTGAGACCGATATGGCGCCACGTTCTGGCGCCGTCCGTCGACTTGTACAGACCGATCCCGACCGAGACGTTGCCGCGAATACAGCCCGAGCCGGTTCCGACATAGATCACGTTGGGATCGGAATCTGCGACGTCGATGGCGCCGATCGAGCCCACTTCGAAAAAGCCGTCGGTGACGTTCGCCCAGCCCAAGCCCGCGTTCGTCGTTCTCCATACACCGCCGCTTCCGCCCATATAGAAGGTGAAGGGCTTCTGCGGGACGCCTTCTACAGCCGTGACGCGACCACCGCGGTGGGGGCCGATGTTGCGGTAGCGCATGGCCCGAACGAGCGTCGGGTCGATGGCAGCCTCCTGGGCCGAGGTGGTGAGCGCGGTAGCAACGCTTGCCCCGACAAGCAGAACGAGCAGGATCACAACTCGCTTCATAGGATGCCTCCTGGAGGGTCCTCTGGGATCCTCAACCAATGGAAACCGCGGAAGAGCTGACTCGGGAGAAAACATAACGCAAAGGCGCAAAGAAAAACAGCGCGCCCACTCCATCCGGACCGCGGCCAATCGAATCCGCGGAAGGGCTGTCTCGGGAATCAACGCAGAGGCGCAGAGGCGCAGAGGCGCAGAGCAAAGCAAGAATCATAGGAACCCAGGAACCCAGGAAAAGAGCGGGACCGCGTCGGACGAATCCAATCAAAGTTGCTTCCGGAACATTTCAACGCAAAGGAGCGAAGACACCGCCCGGGATAGAATCCGTGGAAGGGCTATCTCGGGAATTCAACGCAGAGTCGCAGAGTGCCCGCAACCAGTCTAGTTTTCGTGCCGTTTCAGAATGATCGCTGTCAGGTCGTCGTCCTGCGGCGTGCCTCGCGCGAAGGCCTCGAGACGCTGGCGGAGAGCGGCGAGAATCTCCTCGGCGGTCCGGTTCCGGTTCTCGGACAGGATGCTAGTCACCGGCTCCGTCCCCAGGAACTCGCCGTTGGGGTCCTGGTGCTCGAAGAAGCCGTCGCTCAGCAGCACGACGATGTCACCCCGCTCGAGTGTCATCGCAGACGGGCGCGGCAGGGATGTGTGCTCCATCAATCCCATTGGAATCGTGGACGCGTCGAGGTGCTCACAAAGATCGGTGGAGGCGTGATAATGGAGGATCGGCGCCTGCCCGAGGGCGTGATAATCGAGCGTGTGACGAGCCGCATCGAGAATGCCGAGGAAAGCGGTCACCATCTTCGCCGCCGGAAGGTCTGCGACGAGCTGATTGTTCAAATGGAGGCAGAGGTCGTCGAGGTCGACGCCGATGCGGGCACCGATGCGCAGCATCGCGCGAACCTGGGTCACGGAGATTGCTGCGCCGATACCGTGCCCGGTCGCGTCGGCGAGCAGTATCATCAGGTCGCTCAACTCCCCATCCCTTTCCACCGGTATCAAGTCGTAGATGTCCCCGCCGGTTTCTTCCGCCGGTCGGCTGAACACTGCCAGGTCGTAGCCCGGACAGGCGGGCACGGAGTCGGGCAGGAGGTTCATCTGGATGTCGCGAGCCAGCGAGAGATCTTCCTCCAGTTTGGCATTGCGCAGCCGGTCCTCGACGTTTCGGGTGCGCTGAATGGCGAGGGCCGCGAAGCCGGCGAACATATCGGCGAGGCTCTCATCGGTCGCGTTGAACTGGCCGCGCGCGGCATTCAACAGCTGCATGACGCCGACGCTCTCGTTCTCCGCACCAATCAGCGGCACCGCGATGAGCGATGTGGAACGGTAGCCGGTCTTCTTGTCGACCTCCGGATTGAACTGCGGATCGGCGTAACAGTCATCCACCCGAATGATGCGTCGGTCGCGAAGACACTCTCCGGCGATCCCTTTGTCCGCCTGGAAACGAATCTCGCTCGCCTCCGTCGCCGCCTCGCTGTAGAGCTCGTGACGGGAGGCGTCGTACAGAAAAACGGAGCTCCGATCCGCCTGCAGTACCTGACAGCCGGCGCGCACGATTTGTGTGAGCGCCTCCCGCAGCTCGAGGGGTCGTGAGAGCTTCCGGGCGACGTCGATGATCTTTTCAGACTTCGAACTGTCTTCGTCGAATCCGCTCATCTCGAAGCTGCCTTCGGAGCCTTTGGGGGAGCTGTATCTTAGTGGCCCCGACCGCAGGTTTCAACGGGACCGACGACGCTCTCTACGCGTCACACTTTCGGATTGGCGCCGGAATCCCCGAACAAGTAGTGCTCGAGCCCCGGATTCGACCCGTCGAACTTCCAGATCCAGGCATCCAGGAGGTACTGCAAGTTGGCGAAACGCGCCCCAATATCGTGGGGGCTCGAGGATGCGCCGTCAACCATATCTTGGGGTCGAATCAGCCTTGAAGCCCCCAACTTTGACAATACCCAGGCGCCGGCTTGTGCGAGACGAGGTGACGGGCGAGCCGCTGCCTGTCGCGGACGACGAGGGAGAGCCCGTCATCTACGTTGAGCTTCGCTACGCGATGCCGGGCCGTCCAGCCGTTTGACGATGGCCCCGCCCCGCAACGAGAACGGGGGGTCGCCGCCGACCTCGGCTTCATCACCTATCATCGCGAGCTCCCCGTCAACGACTTCCGTTACCTGGGCACCGAAGAGACCCTGCGTCTCGACTGGGAGGACCCGTGGTTCTCCAAGTTTGACAATCGGAACCTCTGGCGCCAGTATGACGCCCCCGTTTCCGCGTTCCTCTACGTGGAGCACTACGAGGTTCGGAAGGAAATCGTGCTCCGACCGAAGGACCTCGAGAAGTGGGTAGACCTCGGGCTCGACGGTAAGGAGGTCATCACCGTCGAGGAGCAGCCCGAGATCAAGCGCAAGGTGGTGGAGTTTCTCGAGAGCAAGAATCCCGTCACCATCGACGGCGTGCCGGCCGAGGGGATTCTCGATCGCGTGCACTTCATCTATAGAAACTTGAGGACGATTGGGGGCATCGTTTGCGATTCTGGCCCTGCCGTTGTTTTTGTTGCTCGCAGGCTGCGAGCAGAGACCGCAGGCTGCCGACGTGCCCACAACGACGGGATTGACCGCGGCACCTACCGGGGGCTGACTATTCTGCCGAGAGATCGCAAAGCCCACGGTTGGGGCGCAATGTGGTCGAACCTGGTTTGCACTATGAAAAAGAGGGAGATTGAATTCCCCGACTATCACACCGGGGGACAGCTCTTCGCCATCGGAAGCGACCGGCGTGTCTCACCTAGGACGAGGCGAAAGGGGAATTACACGGCGCTCGCCTTAAAGACATTCATTAGGCGGCTAGTGATTTCCCTCGTCTGGCCTTTGTCTGCCGCCACGGCCCAGCAACCAGCCTCCTTCCATCCGGCGACTCCGCAGCGCCTCACGTTCACCACGGATACTTCGGTCACCACACCCGGCACCGTGGAGCTCGAGCTGGGAGGTTTTTTTGCAGAGAACGTAGGAGCGCTCCCGACCTCGGTCAAGTTCACGCCGGACGTTTCGGGTTTTTTCCATCGCACCGAGATCGCGGTCAGCTTCGACACCCTTTCGAGCGTCTCCACGAGGGGCGATCGCGATACCCGGTTCGGCGATACGCTAACGGTGGCGATGCGTCGAGCGCTCTACGAGTCGGATGGCTTTTCCTTCGCCCTGGCGCCGGTGGCGACGTTCTTTCTTCGCGGGGAAGACGGAGCTCGCCTCGGTGGCACCGCCATCGCAGTTTACGGCCGGGGTGCGAACAGTATCGTCGTTAACCTGGGTCTGACCGGCGCGACGAGCTCCTCCCTGAGCAATCCATCCGTCCAGCTCGATCTCGCGACCGACTTTTTTCGCAGTCTCTCGGACCGTTTCACGATCTTCTCAGGGGCGCTCTACGAAAAGGCCAGCGAATCAGCCGGCACTTTCTCCCTGGATCAGGGGCTGGCGTTTCGTGTCCGGCCCGACGTAGTGCTCGATATCGGCATCGTGGAAAGAAGCCTCGCCGATGGGCCTTCGGCCCTGGAGCTCCTCCTGGGCCTGACCGTGAACCTGGGATGGCCGGAGGCCGGTAGGCGGGCTTGCCAAAGCAGCCGCCTACCGTTCGGCTCGAGCTGTCCCTGGCCGCCGTCCGCGAGGCAGGAGCAGAATACCGAATCTGATTTCAATGAGGATGATCGGATCGACGGCGAGCTCACGCTCGTTCCGCCGCAGCCACTCGACGACCTTGGGATCCGGGTCCGGCTTGGCGGCCTAGCTCAGTACGTTCGCGTCCACCAGATACGTCGATCTCGATAGGAGATTGCTTTTTCGGCTATGGCCCGCCACACCTGGCTCGAGGGGTTGCGGGCGGTGGATTGAACGAATTCGTATCCCCCCGTGTCTCGACTCGTTGGAGCGAGGCTCACTCCTTCCGGATGCAGTTGGGGGTCGGGGACCCGTTGGAAGCGGTCACGCCGTAGCGTCAGCGGAGGGCGGGGATCGGCGAGCGTTTTCACCGGATGGCCGGGGTTCACCCGAGCCGGATGTGCGCGGGGATGCATCAAGCTGTGGCGCGCCCGCGAAAACTCAGCGGGACTGCGGACCTGAGAAAAAATCGCGTTTCCCCAGGGAGATGGGGATGGTTGGTCCGCACTTGTGTCAACTAGGGGGGGCGGGTCCGCGTGGTGCGGATTCACCCGGTATCGTATCGGCGTTTCGTTGTTGCTCTTTGACTAGCTTTCTAACTAGTGCTTAAACGAATCGGGCTGCGTGTGCTCAATGCGCTCACGTCGGCGCGAGCGCCGATACCATCTTTGGCCTCCAGCGGAGGCGAATCCACTGCAGGATATCGTAGGTGAGGGCGACCCACTGAGATTCAGTGCGTACTTTGGCAATTCTGCGCACGCTAAACTGCCGCAGGCCAAACTTGGCTTTGATCCAGAGATTCGGGAACTCGGCCACTTGCGAGCGTGTCTTATAGATGGCCTTGGTTTCGTCGGTCTGCATCTTCTGGCGGAACGCGGCTATGTCGGGCAAGAGTTCGCGCCGCTCGATCGAGCGGCCGTGCCGCGTACGAGGACAGCACTGATCTTTGGCCGGACACGTCTGGCAGTCTTGCTCCGACGCCTTGTATCGATAGCACATCGTGCCATGGCTTTCCTGCTTGGCGTCGTAGCGTAAGTGCTTGCCCTGCGGGCACACATACGTGTTGGTCTCCGTATCGAAGACAAACTTCGACGCCTCGTATTCCGGACTCACGCCGTGGTGCTTATACGACTTGCGCCGATTAGCCTCTGCTGCCTTGTTCTCGGATTGGGGACCGACGAAATCGATGTCGCGCTTCGCCATCTCCGTGATGTTGTTGCTACTGATGTAGCCCCCATCTACGACCATCTGCTCGGGCGCGCGGTGCATGCTCTGCTCAAGCCGTTGTATGGCGGGCGTCAGCTGCTGATAATCGCTGCCGGCCTGCGTGGCATCGATGTCGACAATCAGGCCGTGCGCGGCATCCGTTGAGACCTGGACGTTGTAGCTAGGTGCGGAGCCGCCCTCGGCTTGTTTCATCACCCGCGCGTCGGGATCGGTCGTGCTCACGCGTTTTACGCGGCTTTTGGCGGCTTCCAGCTTGTCGTACTCCTTCAACGCTGATTCTAGACGCTCCTGTCTCTCTCGCCTGGCGCGTTGCTGTGCTGCCTGCATCTGCCGGCTCGATTCCTCCTCCGTCTGTGCTTCGAGAGCCTCGACCGCCTCACGCGCATCCTTCAGATACGCCTCCACACGAGGCTTGCTGCGAAATCCACTCGACGAAGCATTCGCGCGCACCTTCGTCCCATCCAGCATGACTCGCTCGAGCGTGATCAATCCGTCTGCACTCAGAAGCCCCAAAGTTTGCACAAACAACTCGTGTAGGGCCTCCGAATGGGTCACCCGAAAGTCCGATAGCGTGTGCGCACTGATGCTCTGCATTCCGGTGAGCCATTGATAAGCCGGATGATGCTCGCACAGCCGCTCAATGGCGCGGGCCGAACTCACGGACTGGCTGTAGCTGTAGACCCACAGGCTCACCAGTAGCTGCGGATCGAACGCGGGCCGGCCTGCGCCACCCGCGACGGAGCGGATCTGCTCCGTGTACCCGCTGAGATCCAGCCAACCCACGAACTCCCAGATCGCACGCGCTGGGTCATCCTCTGGGATCAATCGCTCCACGTCCACCGTCCGCAGCAGCAGCTGCGCGCGATCGACCACCTTCAACCGAGCCTGTGTCGCGCGTTCTCCCTCATCGCCGTCATCACCATCGTTCCGTTTTCGCGGACTCGGAAAGCCGGGAAGCGACGTTTGGTTATCACCCACGTCTACCCCGCTTTCTCCCTCGCTTCGCCTTTGGCGTCCGACGCACAATCAGGGTGTTTCGATCCTCCACCACCCACTCCAGCTCCTCGCCCTGCTCCATCTCTAGCGCCTGCGCTAAAGGCGACGGGCAAATCACATAGAACTGACGGGTGTCGTTGGCTCGCTTGATCACCTGCAGCTTCGTTACGTATCCCATACTCGCAATTCTATAACATAGCGGTACCGCTAGTCAATAACTAATTTTTCTCACGTCCTGTGTCCGGACGGAGTCGTGCATCACCGAGCTCGGAACTCTAGTCACCCGGAGCCCCTACCTTGGTTTCCGCGCCTTTCAGAGGCTGTTGTGAAGGGTGGCACCCAATCCATACGTTTGTCTTCGCCACCCAACGACCTCCACGCCGAGAGCTCCCTGCTGCGTGGCCTGCCGCCCGCCATTGACGGGCTCCTCAAGCGTCTGCTATCGTCACGGACACTGAAAGGGGCGTCACAGCCGCAACAAAGTTGGGAAATTCAAGGCCCTCCCGCTCGGACGGGCAGAAGTATCGCGTGGCTTGTGCCCAGTGCGTAAAAGGTGACCCAATGGTCGAGCCTTTTCACTCGCCGAGATTCGAAGATACGCAAAGGCTCCAATCGCGCTCGTCCACTCAACAAGAGGTAAGGAAGAGTCGAAGTACTGTGGATCACCGTGTCCCTCGAACGATCCGCTGTGGTATTTTTCCGACGAACGTCATCGTATAGGGGGCGCAAGTCGGGCGTCAAAACCAACTGGGAAGCTACCACCCATGGATGAGCAGAAAACCGCTTCGAAGGGCGACCGTGGCAAGACCCGGGCCCTCTTCGTCTCGGTCTTCGCCATTGCCACCTGTGGACTGATCTACGAGCTCCTGGCCGGGACCATCGCCAGCTACATGCTCGGCGACAGTGTCACCCAGTTCTCCACCATCATCGGCGTCTACATGTCCTCGATGGGGTTAGGCTCCTACCTGTCCCGCTACTTCAGGAAAGATCTGATCGCAAGCTTCATCCAGGTTGAGATCCTGGTTGGCCTCATCGGTGGGGTTTCCTCCTTGGTCCTCTTCCTGGCCTTTGCCGAGCTCGACGCGTTCCGGGTGGTGCTCTACTCGTGGGTCGCAGTCATCGGGATCCTGGTAGGGCTGGAGATCCCGTTTCTGTTGCGCATCCTCGAGGACCAGTTCCCGTTCCGCGACCTGATCTCGAAGGTCCTGTCGCTCGACTACCTGGGTGCGCTAGCCGCGTCGCTGCTGTTTCCCCTGTGGCTCGTCCCCCAGGTTGGGTTGATGCGGTCGTCGTTTGTCTTTGGCGTCCTGAACGTGCTCGTAGCGATCTGGACATGCCACCTGTTTCGTGAGCAGCACCGACGACCCATGCTCACCGTTCAGGCCTACGTTGCCCTCGTGGTGCTCCTGGTGGGCGTGGCCTTCTCCGAGGCTTTGTTGGAGTTCTCCGAGCAACGTTTGTATCAGGACCCGGTGATCTTCGCCCGCGCCTCTCGATATCAGCGCATCGTGGTGACCAACGCACAAGGCGAGCTGCGGCTGTTCCTGAACGGCGAGCTCCAGTTTTCCTCCCTCGACGAGTACCGGTACCACGAGGCGCTGGTCCATCCGGGGCTGGCGGCGGTGGCCTCACCGCGGCAGGTCCTCGTGCTCGGCGGCGGGGACGGCATGGCGGTTCGAGAGATCCTCAGGGACCAGCGGGTCCAGCGCGTCACGCTGGTCGACCTCGATCCGACGATGACGGAGATCTTCACCGATCACGATGCGTTCGCGGCCCTCAACAACTACGCGCTGCGCTCGCCCCGGGTGGAGGTCGTCAACGCCGACGCGTTCGTCTGGCTCGAGGACAACACGAGCCGGTACGACTTCATCGTCGTCGATTTCCCCGACCCCTTGAACTACTCCCTGGGCAAGCTCTACACGACCACGTTCTATCTACGCCTCGCCGCTCACCTAACCCCAGACGGCGTCGCCGCGATCCAGAGCTCGTCGCCACTCATGGCCCGTCGGGCTTTCTGGTGCATCGTCGAGACGGTGCGCACGGCGGGTCTCGAAGCCACGCCCTATCACGTCGCGGTCCCTTCCTTCGGTGAATGGGGCTACGTCATCGCGTCCCACGAACCCATTCAGATACCCGACCGCCTCCCGGAGAACCTTCGTTTTCTCAACCTGTTGATCATGCCCTCCCTCTTCGAGTTTCCCGTAGATATGGAGGAGGTCCCTGTCGAGGTCAACCAGCTGAACAACCAGATCCTGGTTCGATACCAGGAGGAGGGTTGGGGGCAGTACACGCGGTGAGAGCAGCTCGCAAGAGGTCGCGCGTTCAACCGTGACGGGCAGGCGAAGCCCATCGTGAAGTCGGAAGGGCTCACACCCCGCGGCCTGACCCGGCGCGATCTCCTACGCCTGGGCCCAAGTGTTGCCGCAGCCCTGGCGGTTGGCTGTCGGTCAGGAAAGGGACCCTTCCCGGACCGCGAGATCGACAGCGGCCGGATCGCTGGCTCTATCGTCGGCGCCTCGCACGAGGTCGGACACCGGCTGCGTGCCGGCGATCTCCCCGAGCCCCAAGAGACCCGAGCAGTGCCAGTGGTCATCATCGGCGCCGGCATCGCGGGCCTGTCGGCGGGCTGGAAGCTGGCCAAGAGCGGTTTTCGCGACTTCGAGATCCTGGAGCTCGAGCCCGAAGCGGGCGGCAAGTCATGCTGGGGCGAGAACGCCGTGTCCGCCTACCCCTGGGGCGCCCACTATCTGCCGGTTCCGAGCTCGGAATCGACGGCTGTGCGCGAGCTGCTGGAAGAGATGGGCATGGTCCACGACGTTGGCCCGGACGGTGAGCCGATCTACGACCCGCGCCACCTATGTCATGCTCCCCAGGAGCGGCTGTTCATCGACGGCCGCTGGAAGGAGGGGATCTCGGCGCGGGAGCTCCTAAGTTCCTCCCCAGCGACGGGAGACCGAGCCGTGCTGGCAGAATTCGAACAGCACATGAGGCGCTATCAGGATTATCGAGATGCCCGCGGCCGCCGCGCATTCGCGCTGCCGATGGTCATGAGCAGCGACGACCCAGATCTCGTCGCGCTCGACCGTCTCTCGATGCGCGAGTACTTCGACCGCGCCGGATGGACGTCCGAACGTCTGCGGTGGTACGTCGACTATTGCTGCCGCGACGACTACGGGTGCACACTGGAGACCACCTCGGCCTGGGCCGGCTGGCATTATTTCTGTTCCCGCAGCGAAGAGGTGGAATACCTCACCTGGCCCGAAGGAAACGGGCGCATCGTCCGCCACATGGTGGAGCGTCTCGAGAGGCATCTGCACAGGGGCACACTGGTCTATCGCGTCCGGCTGACCGCCGAGCCTGCGGCTCACGTAGCCTCGGCCGAAGGCGTCGAGGTGGACGTGCTCGATACACGCACCGATTCCGCCGTGCGGTTTCGGGCCCGACAGGTCATCTACGCCCTGCCGCGCTTTACGGCCCCCTATGTCCTCGACGGCTACGAGCTTCCGGGAATCGACACGTTTACTTATGCCCCGTGGATGGTCGCCAACCTCACCGTCGACCGCGCGCCTGAGGGAGCGGCGTGGGACAATGTGATCTACGACAGCCTGTCTCTGGGCTACGTGGTGGCCACCCACCAGAACCTGCGGGTCGCGCCGGGGCCGAGCGTTCTGACGTACTACATGCCGCTCGCGGAGCCGAATCCGGAGGTCGCTCGTCGCTGGATGCTAGAACGTAGCTGGAACGATTGGGTGTCGATCATTCTCGGCGATCTCGCGCCAGCCCACGTGGGCCTCGAATCGCTCGTCACCCAGATCGACATCATGCTCTGGGGCCACGCGATGATCCGTCCGGTCCCTGGCTTTCTCTGGGGAGAGGCCCGCCGACGCGCCGTCGACGCCTATGGCCCCGTACGCTTCGCCCACTCGGACATGAGCGGGCTCTCGCTGTTCGAGGAAGCCCAATATCGGGGCGTGCGAGCCGCCGAAGACCTCATGCGGCACGTAGGCCATGCGTACCAAAGCTCGTTGGGGCCCGCGGAGGGAGTGTGAGGTGAGCGGGTACAGCACGAACGGTGCAGCGTGGATCGTGTCGCGCCGGTTTGACGTGGGGTTGATCCTCGGCCCTCCCCTGCTGGCGGTCCTCCTCGTGCTGTCGGTCCCGACTCTGCGAGTCTCCGATGTGCCGCTCTGGGGCTGGCTCGTCTTCGTCGTCTGTATTGATGTGGCGCACGTCTACGCCTCGCTCTATCGCACGTACTGGGACCCTGAGGAGTTCGCCCGCCGGCGCACCCATTACACGCTCACGCCGCTCGTCTGCCTGGCCGTCGGCGTGGTGCTCCACAGCCTCGGGGCGCTGGTCTTCTGGCGCGTGCTCGCCTACATCGCGGTGTTCCACTTCGTGCGTCAGCAATTCGGCTTCGTGATGCTCTATCGTCACCGCTGCGGGGACCGTTCGCTCGCCGATCGGCGCATCGACAAGATGGCGATCTACTCCACCATGCTCTACCCTCTTGCCTTCTGGCACGCGACGTCGGATCGCCGCTTCGAGTGGTTCGTCGAAGGGGACTTCCTGTCGCTCCCGACGTGGATCTCGCCCGTGGCGCTCTGGATCTATTCGGCGATTCTTATGGTCTTCCTCGTGCGGCAGGTCCAGGTCTACCGGGAACGGGGTACGGTCAACTGGGGCAAGATAGGGATCGTGGTCTCGACCGCGTGCGTGTGGTACACGGGGATCGTGGCGCTCAACTCCGACTTCGCCTTCACGCTCACCAACGTGGTGGCGCACGGAGTTCCTTACGTGGCCCTGGTATGGATCTACGGCCGGCGCAAGTGGACCGACGAGCGCTCATGGAGGCACCGCATCCACCGCCCGGCGGCTGCCGGCATCTTCGTCGGGGTGCTCCTCGTGCTGGCCTACTTCGAAGAGGGCCTTTGGGACCTCTTTGTCTGGCAGGAACATGCGGGCGCCTTCGGTCAGGTAGCGCTTCCCTTCGCGTCTCCCGAAGCACTGCGCCACCTCGTCGTACCCCTGCTCACCGTGCCGCAGGCCACCCACTACGTGCTGGACGCCTGGATCTGGAGGTTCGACGGCTCCAATCCGGGCCTCGGGTCCTTTCTCTTCGGTGAGGCACGACCGGCGCACACCGTGGGGTAAGGGTCCCGTCTCAGCCCTGCATTCCCATCTTCTTCTTCAACTCGGCCAACGAGTCGGAAGCGGCCGTGCTCGACGGCAAGGCCAGCGCCTTGTCGATGTCCTCGTCGATGGTGCCGCCGACATCAGAGAGTTGGCCGTAGGCCTCTGCCAGAGACTCTTCCTCCTGAACCTTGTTCTTCATCTTCTCGAGCATCGCGACGGTGCCCGAGGCGTCGGCGCCGGCGAGCTGCTGATTGATCTTACGCATAGACGAGGCGGTCCGGGCCCGGGCACGAAGGGTGATGACCTCGTTCTCGTACTTGCTGATCTGGCGTTTGAGCTCTTCGACCTTGGTTTGGAGCTGGTCGGCCATCCGCTGCTGAGCCTGCTGCTCTTCCGAGACCGTGGTAGCTCGCTTCAGGGCTTCCTCCTTTTTCGACAGGGCTGCCGTGGCCAGCCGCTCGGCTTCTGCCTCCTCCATCTCCCCCCCCTGCATCCGCTTGAGCATCAGCATCGCCTTACGCTCGTAGTCGGCAGCCATCTTCTTATGATCGGCAGCCTCCTTCTGAAGGCGGATCGCCAGCGATTTGACCTGCGCCAGGCTGACCATCGCCGCTTGCAGGCTCTTCTTGAGGTCACGGATTCCCTGTTCGCTCATCTTGATCGGATCTTCAAACTTGTCCATGGCGTCGTGCGCCTCGGACTGGGCGACCTTGAATATCCGCTGAAAAATACTGGCCATGTCTGGTTCTCCTGTGAACGCGGTCTACTTTCTGAGGTACGTGAGAAGCTCGGCGCCGTACTCGGCGAGCGCCAACGAGAGGGCCCGGATCGAGCCTTCGAGCTCGTTGAGATCGAGGTTGGCGAGCTGCAAGGTGTCGCGGAAGAAGATCCGCCCGCCGGTCTCGTCGAGCACGAACGCGCCGTGGACGAGCGTGTTATTCATCTGCAACAGGCGTTTGAAGAGGTCTCCCGGTTCGGCCGGCACCTCGGCGATCAGCTGCTCGAGAACGACAATGGGCGGCTCGCAGTCGATGACCAGCTGCTTGATGCCGTTGTCCTCGTCATCGACCACAACCAGCTCTTCAGCCTCGTTCTCCGAGACGATCTCGAGGTCGAGGTCGAGCAAGTAGCCCTTGACCCGATCTAAGTTCTCAGACATTGAACCGCGCCTCCTTACGTGATCTCATGTTCCAAACCGATCCCCAACCTATTTACGTTCCAAGTGTCTGGCAAGTTCTTCGTATGCGCGATTCAGACCTTGAACGAGCTCCGTCGCGGTGCGCTGCTTCTGCTCATCCGCCGAATGCAGATCGGGGTGGTACTTCTTGACCAACTGCCTCCAGGCCTCACGTACCGTGTCGAGGCCGGCACCGTAGGGCAGCTCAAGGTTAGCATAATAGCGGGCAAGGACCGGATCCGGGGCCGGGCCGGCACCTTTGTTCGAGCGCCGCGGCTTTTGCCCTGCGCCCGGCTCGTGCTCCGCGGACGCCGAGCCGGCCTGGCGACGGCCGGTCGAGGGAATCCGCGGCCCACCGTCGGGTCCGAGCAAGGCATTGAGCTCGCCCCGAAGCAAGTAGATGACGCGAGAAAGGATCGACATGGAGCTACGTCCTCACGCCTGGGGGTGGGCTTCATGCTGGCGCTCGGGGCGCGACGAGATGACGACCAGTCGGTCGTCGTCGCGGACGAGAGCATCGGTGCTCGGGTTGGTCACGATCTCGTTGCTTCCGTGCCGCTGGATGGCGAGGACGATCATCCCGTGGTCGCGCTTCATCTCGGAGAACAACTCCAGAAACGGATGCCCCGCGAGCGATGTGGGCACCGGGACGGTGATGAGGTCGTTGCCGTACTGGGCGCTCAGGATCTCGGAGAGGACCTTGGTGATCCCATGATCCAGCGTTGCGCTCGACATGAGACGGCTGCTGAATTCGGCGCCGACGATGATCTCGTTGGCATGCGCACGCTCACAGTGCCGGATGTTGTCCTCGTTGGCTAGCTCGACGATCGAGTACACATCGGGGTTGAGCGTTTCCACCGTCAGGGTGCAGAGAACCGCTTTGGCGTCCCGTGCGGCGTAGTCCAGCCGGCGGTCTCCCACGATGACCACCGTGGCAGCTTTCTCGATGCTGGCGCGCTTCAAGTTCTCTTCACTCACCTCGCCTCGCACGAAGTAGAGGTGCTCGTCTTCGAGTGGTTTCGTCTCGACATCGGCCAGCAGCACAATGGGCGAGCGAGACGAGCGAGAGTCCGCGCGCAGGTCGCGGAGAATCTCGCGGGTCCGGTCGTTCCACCCGCACAGGATGATGTGACCCTCGAGATCGTAAGAACCCATGCCCCGCTCCTTCCTGAGTCGCTTCTCGACGAACACGCCGGCGATCGTGGCGGTGAACATGCCGAGCGCGCCGATGCCGAAGAACATGAGGACGACGCCGATCGCACGTCCCCCGAGCGACGTGGGCGAAATGTCCCCAAAACCCACCGTGGTCAGCGTGACGATGGCCCACCACAGAGCATCGGGAACGCTTTGATCCTGCTCGAAGTAAGTGAGACCGACGGCGCCGCCAACGATCAACACCACGATGACGCCCGCCAGGCGGAGCAGATTCTCGCGGTGCAAGAACTCCCAGAAGGCCAGGAGGCGGTCCGTCATCTTGACTTTGAGCTCGGGCATGTCGGTGTCGACAGTCTGACGCCCCAACGCGTCACGTCCCACTCGATCCCGGTCAACCCCAGGGGCCACTGAAAAACCGCGTCCCCGAGGAGATAGCTGGCCAGTGTCGCCACCACGTACGCAGCGACGATGCCGCCAGGGTCGCGGCGGTTTCGACAGGCGGTCTGGCCACGCTCAGAGGGTCAACCCGATCAGCATCGACGCGGCGAAGTATGTGGTCGCCTCAATGGCCCCAGCACCGACGTTGGGCACGTCCTGGACCAGCTCGTCGGTCAGTCGGGCGCCCGGCAGCAGAACCTTGTCGACGAAGATCCGGACCAACGGCAAGAGGATCAGACCCGCGATGGCGTAGTACCCGAACTCGCTCAGGCTCTGCGTCCAGGAGACGAAGTCGCCTTCACCCGCGAGGCGGATGATGTTCCCGAAGCCGATGAGGACACCGGCAAAGGCCACGCCGACTGCGGCGTTGTCTTTTTCGATCTCCTCGTGCAGATCGAACGAGGTCATCTTGTTGTACAGCAGGCCGGCGACGATGAGGCCGGCTTGGCCCAGGATCCAGAAGACCGCGCCGCTGAGCAGGCCGCCTTCGCCAGAGAGCGCCCCGGCTGTGATCAGACCGACGGCGACATGATTGCCGCCTTCGATAGCGCCCATTCCCGTGTTGCGGTCCTCAACGATCTCCTTCTGGTTGTCAAACTTCGAGAAGATGATCTTGTCGTTGATCCAGCCGGAGAGATTGAGCAAGACGATGGCCACCAATCCGAAGACCACGAGATCGATGACATCCTCGGTAAGCATGCCGGAGCCAGGTCCGGACACCACTCCACCGATCACGATTGCCAGGCCGAGGTAGTAACCGGCGATGGTGAGGGCCATGGCGAGGTTGTCTTTCTCGAGGAGCTCTGTCCGCAGGACGAAGCCGCGGTGCAGGGCGTCGTACATCCACTTACCGATGACAAAAAGGACGAGGACGACGGCCAGGTAAATGAAGCCTGTCAGGATTTGATCCCAGGACATGATGCTCCTTCCGTAACGCTACTTGCCGAGGCCGCGCGCGCTGCCACCCGTCGTGCGACCGCGCACCCGATCGGCAAATCCCTGGCTCCGGACGCGCTGCCGCGCTTGCTGGCGCCGGAAGAAATTGGGGTTGCTCTGTCTCGTGACCGTACCGTTCGTGCCATACGCGCCGGAGCCGAAGTAGGGCTGGGCACGGCCGCGAAAGTCTTGATACGTGTTCCAGTCGTTACGGTAGATGGGCCGCCGAAAACCGCCCATCATGTGGCTGATCAGGGCATACCGGCCGTAGAACTCCCAAAAAGATCCGCCTCGCGAATCGTCTCGCCACCGGCCGTAGCGGTCGTTGCCGACGTACTGGTAGCCCGGTGGATGCTGGTTGCGATCGACGTTTCCGTCCGGGCCTTTCGAGAGGATCACCATGCCGAGGTAGCGCTGGTATCTGGTGTACGTGCGGCGGTCGACCCGTTCCCAGTCTCGGATGTCCTCGGCGTAGACTAGATCGTCAGAGCCTTCCACCGTTTGGCCTGTGGTCACCCGGTATTGGTGCCAATAGTCGGTCGAGAAAGTCCCCTCCTGCCGCATGTCCGCGAGGATAACCGAGTACTCCGGGTAACGGTCGAGCTCGCCCGGCAACCGCTCAAGGGGATTACCGGCGGCACAGCCCGCGACAAGGAGAGAGAGGCCGATCCATACGATCCAGCATAGGCTTCTCTTCATGGCCACCTCCCGGCTTGTACCTCTCCCGACATGGAGATTCGTACCGCTTCAGTGTAGCGCTAGGCTTCAACCCTGCCGGGCAAGAAATCACTCCGCGGCGGGGAGGATGTTCGTGAACTCGTAGTCTTCGACGAAGAAGCCAGCCGCGGCCCCGAGATTCGTCTCGCTCCACCGCTCGATGCCCAGGAAGTTCTCTTCGTCTTCGTCCAGGAACTCCCAGCGGATCACCTCTTCGCTGTCACCTTCGCCGTTGGGGAACATATACCCTGCACAGGGACTATCGAGGTAGTACTGCTTCCCCTTGTAAACGATGCGGCTCGGCGGGTCCTCCTCGCGAAGGATGTGACGCCGGATGTCGCCTTCGATGGCGCCGATGACGATCTTCTCGGCGAGGGACCAGCGCCCGTCCGCCAGCTCCAAGTAGCGCTTCTCGCGTCCTCCCGCCGTGATCTCCCACTCCTCCACGATGTCCCCGTCGAATTCGTACCGGCAGTAGCCCGTCACTTCCCAGGTCTTCAGATCGTAGTCCACCAGATAGCCGACCTTGAGCTTGCTGAGGACCAGATCGGCAATGGGGTCCGGCTCCGTATCCTTATCTTTCCTACCGAAGAGATCTCTGACGCCCATGGACCCTGCCCTGGCATTTCCGCACTCGCGTGGCGGCGGCTCGGCGCAAACACCCCACACACCTTACCGTACAACCGGGCAACACACCCGGTGACACGCCGCGACTAGGTTTTAGCAGGAATTTGCTCGCGTCGCAACTCGTCTGCGCGAATAATCATAGGACATTAAATCCTGGCCGCTGCTAGCAAAGGGGCGGAATTTATCCGACGGGGCGCGCCAGGAGACGGACGAGCGGCTTTGGTGCACGAATAGCTCTTGACTCCGGCAACCGCTTCGACTGAGCTTCTCGATACATTGAATATCGAGGAGATAAACCAATGGCCGCGCGCAAGTCCACCAGAGTGAACCGCAAATACAAGACGAAGTATCGCGTGACCAACTGGCGGGACTACGAGCGTGGCCTCAGGAGCCGTGGCGACATCACCGTTTGGTTCTCAGACGAGGCGCGCGAAGCGTGGACACCACCGAACTGCTCTGTGAGGTCGGCATCGCGGACATCAATATCGTGATCCCACCTCGACGAGGGGCGGTGCCTTCGGACGGCGCCGAGGGCACGTGGGCGCAGCGGAACGCGACCCTCGAGACGATTCGCAGAATCGGGCGCCAAGGCTGGCAGCGGGGGCCAGGGTATCGACGACAGGGCTCCGTCGAGAATCTTTTCTTCAGGTACAAGCGCACGCTCGGAAACAGCCTTCGCGCGCGCGGCTAACGAATCGCAGAAGCGGGAGGCAAGGATCGGGTGCAATGTATTGAACCGGATGGCTGAGCTGGGCAAGTCTGAATCCCAAGCGATCGTCGGGAGTCGGGCCGCCAAAAGGTTCCGTGCGTGTCCCGAACGGATTCATGCACCAACGCCGGTCCGCGCAGCAAGAGAACTGAGGCACCCGCCTGAGGCGACTCAACCACCGGACGCGTCAGTGGGCACGGAGACGGGTCGTGAGCCGGAGGGACTCGACCTCACGAAAGTCCAGATCCCAAAAGCCAACACGAGCACGGAGATCGCGCCGCTGACGACACCCCAAAACCAATAGGGGAGGAAGAGGGCGTCCGCCATCTGCGCCACGTCGGACGGGCCAGTACCAGCGGTCTCCGTGAACAGATAATCTCCCCGCGAAAAGACGCTGAGGCTGAGCTGCACAGCCATAAAGGCTAGCACCGCCTGCGTAACTCGAGCGCTGGCCTTGATACCCAAGAACACACAGCCCGTGGCGAGCAGGCCCACTAGCAAGAACCCGAAAAGGTTCCCGACCACCAGCAGAAGAGCTACCAAGCTGGTCACGCCAAAGGCGAGCAACCCGGCGCGGGCGGCCTTGGGACGTTTGGCGAGCCAAAAAAAAGTGGCGGCAAGCAACGCGGGACCGACCAATCCCCCGGCGGAGGTAGCGGCGCGGGCGATCCGGCTTTCGGGGATCTTCAGGTGAGCTATACCCGATGCATCGGCGGCCATCTCGAAGGATTCGAACTCACCGCCGAGCAACAGCGCAGTCACCCCGTGGCCCATCTCGTGAGCGAACGTTGACAAAAGGACGAGCGGGTAGCCTGCGTAGTGGCCGTAAGGCACGAGATACAAGGCGACCGTCACCGCGACAGCTCCCAAGAGGATCCACAGCGTTCGATCCTTGGCACCTGTAGCCTCACGAGGCATGACTGAACCTGCGGGCAAGTGCAAGCAACCATGGACAGACGCCGCGCTGTTCACGCCCGCCGAAACACCGGTCGGCGTCCGAGTCGTTGAGGATCGATGCGTGCTTCATGCCTAGATGAAGCTTCGACAAACGCTGAGGACGAGCGCAAGAATCAGCTGGGGGTGAGACACTGCTATTGCTGTTTTCAACAAGACCAGCCTCGCGCTCGAGCCCGCCCTCTTCATTGAGAAGCGGTTCAAAAGAGAGCGCGGTATGGCGTCATACAAGTTCGAAGGTCACGTTATTCTGTGCGGGTGGAACCATCGAGCACGGGATGTCCTCCACGAGCTTCGATCTGATGAACGCTGTGCTCGAACACCGATCGTTCTGCTCGCAGAGCCCGATATCAAACCAGTAGACGACGCCGACCTGCACTTCATCTGCGGGAGCGTGACCGAGGAAAACCTGAAGCGTGCCAACATACGAGCTGCGACCACAAGTGGGGTCCGAGTTCAGCAGCTGCTTGATTGCAAGCGCCGCTCTCGATCACGGCATTACCAAGGTCCTCTCAGAGGTCCTATCATCCCGCTTTGCCAACGAGAACGCAGTAGACGAACTGGTGATCGTCGACGATGAGGAGAGCGGCATCAAGAATCTTGTGATTGATTGTGAGCCACCGATCCTCGTACTCGAGCAGTTAAGTCTTAGGCCTTGAGCAGCTTGTGTTGTGGATCCGCGGCATCCACCAGGGCGCCACAGGCCGGACAGGCGATCGTTTTCGACTGCCCCGGCGCGCGGAGCGTCAACGGACCGCCGCAGCTCGCGCATTGAAAGGATCGGACGACCGGCTGGGTGCCGCGAGATCGCATCGCTACCAGCCCTCCAGCTCTCGCAGGTTCGTGAGTTCCAACTCGTCGAACTCGGCCATCTCACCGATGAAGAGAAGCGGTGGCTCTTCGCTGTAGTCGATGGTGGCGAACTGGCGGCTATGCGAGCCCAGATCGACGACCGGGGCTTCGTAACCGGTCTCGAACTTGAAAGGCAGCTCCCCTTCTCCACCGATGCAACGGGCCTTCTGAATGTCGGTGACCTGGAAGACGGCCTGTCCCAGCGGAACTCTGTCCTGGACTTTGAGCCCATCGAACGACGGAAGCGGTGCGAGCGGCTCCACGCGGGAGCAAAAAGCGTAGAAGCCCTGGGACTCTCCGAGCCAGCCGTCGTTGTTTCCAACCGAGAGGTACCACTCGTTCCAGAAGCCGTTCGGAAAGCTCAGCTGAATGCGGCCCACGACCTCGAAACTTCTCTCCTTGTATCGACCCTTCGTGCCGATCTGGATCGGTGTCGAGTCTTCCTGGAGGATTCCGACATCGTCGATCTTTTCGAGATCGAGGTCCTGGCGCTGGATAAGAGAGTCGCAGTAGGGGCACACCGCGCAGAGGGAGGCTTTGGAGGCGAACTCCAATTCGACGCCGCAGGACGGACAGTTTGCTTTGGTCACTGCTCGGTTCGTGGACTGGACCAGGCGACGAGGATAACACAGTCGAGTGGAGTGAACGCTAACTGCCGGAGCCCAGATCAATCAACCAGACGTCCCCCTCGACGGTTACGAGGCTGAAGTGAATCGTCCGGTTGTCCTGGGAGATCGCGGGTTGTCGGATCTCGCCCTCGGAAGGCGCGAACACCTGGCGAACCGCTTGGGACTCGCGGTCGACGACGAACAGCTTGCCCTCGAAGACGAACAGGATCCGTCGGCTGTCCGCCATCCAGACCATGAACTCGCCCCCGCTCTCGGACAGCTCGGTGTAGCGGCCTGACAACATCGAGTAGATGACGACCTTCCCCAACGGCGCTTGGGGAAGATAGACCATGCCTGCAATCCATTTGGCCGTCCGGTGACCAGGACTGGGGATAAAAAGGATCACCTTGCTGGCCGACCGGTGGCAATTTCTCGGGTTTCTGCTCGCTCCAGGCTTCGTCGGACTCCATGATGTAGCCCCCACTATCGTCGTTGAAAGCCATCCGCGATCCATCCGGTGACCAGACCGGCGCGCCCAGGGCACGTCCCGGAGCGTCACTGAGCTGTCGGAGCCCGCTCCCGTCGGGCCTGATGGTCCAGATTTCGTAGCTGCCGCTTCGATTCGAGAAAAAGGCAATCCGCTTTCCGTCGGGCGACCAGCGCGCTCGTCGGTCCCGGTGAAGGTCGTCGGTGAGTAGACGTCGGCCGGTGCCGTCCGCCCGGACGACAGCGAGGTCTTCCTGTCCCGATGGGGACCAGGAGGTGAACGCCAGCCACTCGCCGTCGGGCGAGGGCTCCCCCAGAGCGGCCCAGCTCGAGCCATGCGTGACGGCGACCGGGCGCCCCCCTGCACCTTTTCGGTCGTGGGGTCGAAGCGGATCTTGTGCAGGTTCGAGCCCGGTATGACGGACACGTAGGCCATGCGTCGGTAGTCACGAGAGAGGCTGGGACTGGAGGCCCAGGGTGTGGGGGTTACGATCGGCTCTGGCGCGCCCAGCGGTCTGCCTGTTGCTTCATCGATCGCGATCCGCCAGAGATTCATGCTCCCGCCTCGGTCACTTGCGAAGTAAAGATGCTTCCCGTCCGGTGACCAGAACGGGTGCCAATCGTTCGCAGCATCCTCGGTGACCGCAACGAGCTCACCCCCGTCGGCGGCTACCGTCAAGATGTCTCGCTCTCCGTCTCTCGCGATCGCCCAGTAGGCGATGCGTTGACCGTGGGGAGACCAGTCAGGTTGCACGGCAAACCCTGCGCCAATCATGCCTTTTTCGCCGGTGGTGACATCCACCGTCCAAAGCTGGCTATCGCCAAACCCGGTGTACGGATCCCGGATCCCTTCCGTGGCGCACACGATCTCCTTTCCGTCGGGCGACCAGGCGGGGTCGTACCCAAAGTCCGTAACCTGGCGTACGGACTCGCCGGTTGCGCCCATCACGCAAATGCCCCCGCCGTCGCGCTCCGAGCGGAAGGCGATGCGCTCGCCGTCGGGCGAGAACGCCGGTTCTCGATCGTCGGCCTGCGAATCCTGAGTGAGGTTGAAAGCGGTCCGTCCTCCCACTCTCTGCGGTAGATATCCCAGTTGCCCGAAGCCATGCTCGCGTACACGATGTAGTCGCCGTCCGGCGAAAGGCTCGGCTCTCGCTCCACACCGGGCTCGAAGGTGAGTTGGGTGAAGGCACCTTCGTTCAACGCGTCGGGTGCGCTCGAGGGCGCAAGGAAAACGGCCGCGAGAAGTGCGAGCACGAGAGCACCGCCGAGCCCAGCGATCCAGGCGCGATGCTTGAGTGCTACCCCTTGCCCGGTGTGGACGTTCGCAACGAGCCGGTAGCCCTTCTTCGGAATCGTCTGAATGAAGCGTGGTTGCCTGGCGTCGTCGCCCAGCGCTTTGCGAAGCTCCGAGATCGCATTCGTCAGGACCTCATCTGTTACGGCAGCACCGCCCCACACCGTGCGGATCATCTGCTCCTTGGAGACGACATCCCCGGGTTGCTCGCTCAGACACACGAGCACCGCCATGACCTTGGGCTCGATGGGATGTTCTTTGCCTGAGCGCACGAGCGCGTTGCGCTCGGGATGGATGTGCCACTCCCCGATGGAGAAACCGTTTTGCACGTCAGGTTCCCAGGGTCATCAGCCAGATGTCGGATTCGACCGTTACCAGCGTGTAGTAAATCGTGCGGTTGTCTTTGGAGATCGTCGAATCCCGAAGCTCCCCATCAGGCGGCGCAAACACTTCGCGAACTTCTTTCGTGTCACGGTCGGCGACGACCAGCGCGCCGTCGACGGTGAACAGGAGTCGCCGGCTGTCGGCCATCCAGAAGGCGCTCGTCGAGCTGTCTGTGAGCTCGATGTAGCGGCTCTCGTTCAGTGAGTAGACCATGAGCTTGGATGACTCGGGAAGTAGCGTCGCACCTGCCAGCCATTGTCGATCCGGCGACCAGGACTCGGGCTCGAGCTGCTCGGGTTGCTCACCAAACGGCGGCAATCTCTCCGGCGTCTGCTCGCTCCACGGTTTGTCGGGCTCGAAGATGTAGCCTGCTGCGTTCTCGTTGAAGGCCATCCGCGATCCATCTGGTGACCAGATGGGAAAAAGGAGGTTGCGGTTTGGGGCGCTGGTGAGTTGCCGGAGCTCGCTGCCGTCGGGCCGGATCGTCCAGATGTCGTAACTGCCGCTTCGATTCGATTGAAACGCGATGCGCTGCCCGTCGGGTGACCAGTGAGGATGGCGGTCCTTGTGCGTGTCGTCGGTGAGCTGACGGAAGCTGGAACCATCCGTCCGGACGACGGCGACGTCCTCTTGTCCTTCCTGGGAGATCGATTGGAACGCCAGCCACTCACCGTCCGGAGACGCGTCGGGGATCAGCTGCCACTTCGAACCGCGTGTGACCGGAACCGGCGGGCCCTCCACCTTTTCGGTCAGAGGATTGAAACCGATTTTATGCAGGTTCACGCGTACCACGACCGAGCGGTAGACGATGCGGCGGCCATCACCGGAAAGGCTGGGAGTGGACACGAACTGTGCCGGCGTCACGATGGGTTCCGGCTCGCCAAGGGTTCTTCCGGACGCTTCGTCGATGGCGACCCGCCAGAGGTTCATGCTCCCGCACCGATCGCTCGAGAAGTAGAGGTACTCTCCGTCAGGAGACCAGACTGGATGCCAATCCATTTCTGCATCCTTGGTGACCGGAACCACCTCACTCCCATTAGCGGATACGGTCAAGATGTTTCGCTGCCCTTCCTGGATCGCCCAGTAGGCGATGCGTTGGCCGTTGGGAGACCAGTGCGGCTGTACCACACGCCCCTCGGTCACCTTGCGTGTTCCCGGTCGAGACGTTCACAATCCAGATCTGACCACTACTGAACCCTGCATACGGGGGGTCCTGAACCTCCACCGTTGTGCAAACGATGTCTCGCCCGTCCGGCGACCAGGCGGGGTCGTACCCGAAGTCCGTCACCCGCCTAACCGACTCGCCGGTGGCACCCATCACAAAGATGCCGCCTCCATCACGCTCCGAGCGGAAGGCGATGTGCTCCCCGTCCGGCGAGAACGCCGGTTGCCGATCGTCGGCTTCGGAATCCTTGGTCAGTTTGAAGGCCGTCTCCCCGCCTACCCTCTGGCGGTAGATATCCCAGTTGCCGGAAGCCATGCTCGCATACACAACGAAGCTGCCGTCCGGCGAAAGGCTCGGGTCTTCTTCGTTTCCGGGCTCAAAGGTGAGCTGGGTGAAGGTGCCTTCCTTCACGGCGTCCGGCGCGCTCGAAAAGCTCAGAAAGATGGCGCCCAGCACGAGAACACCGACGGCCAACGCCATCCACACCGTGAGCGCCCGTCGGCGAACGTCGTCCGTCGCGCGGACTTCGGCAAGCAGCCGGTAGCCCTTCTTCGGAATCGTCTGAATGAAGCGCGGGTTCTTCGCGTCGTCGCCCAGCGCTTTGCGAAGCTCCGAGATGGCGTTGGTCAACACCTCGTCGGTCACAGAGGCCCTACCCCACACGGTTTGGATCATCTGCTCCTTGGAGACGACGTCTCCGGTGTGCTCGCTCAGGTAAACGAGCACCTCCATGATCTTGGACTCGATCGGATGCTCTCGGCCGGAGCGCACGAGAGCATTGCGCTCGGGATGGATGTGCCACTCCCCGATGGAGAAACCGTTTTGCACGGGCCTCACCCGTCTGGTGGAGTCGGCAGTGATGCTAGCACGGGAGGATGCGGAAGAGCCAAACCGGCGGGTTTGGTTCGCGACGGAAGAAAACTTGCCCGGCTAACCGACAGGAATACCACAAAAAAGCCATCTTGTTGACGGAACAAAACCTCAGTTGGAGTGTCTTCTATACAGAGGGATATGCATCCGGCCGTGGAGCTCGAGAGAGAACGAAGGGGGCACCATGCATGCTTCTAGGATCACCTGGCTTCTGGTCTGCTCGACCGTCATCCTCATCGCCATCTCATCGGCGTCCATTTATAGGACGTCCAGTCACAGGATCCAGAAAACACCCGGGGAGGCTGCGCCTGCAGCGATCGAGACTGAAAGCGGGCCGCCGGCCGATGCTATCGCTCCGTTCGTGCAGAAGGGCATCGACTGGCTGGCCGCCGCCCAGCACGCGGACGGAGGCTGGGGTGCGGGCTCCCACGCCGCGCAGCAAATCCGGGACGCGCACGCGGTGCAAACGGACCCGGCCACGACGGCCTTTGCCGGACTTGCACTTCTCCGCGCCGGTGCGCACCCGGAAGCCGTCGAGCGCGCCACGAACTACGTGGTCCGCGCGATCGAAGCTGCGCCCGAGGCCGGCCCGCTCATCACCGACATTACAGGCACGCAGCCCCAGACGAAGCTCGGGCCTTACATCGACACTGCCCTGACCGTTCAATTCCTTTCGCGCGTCGTCGAAAACCTGCCGAGGGCAGCGATCGGACGTATCGGGTCCGCGGCGCGCTCGAAGGGTGTGTGAGGAAGCTCCAGGCAGCGCAGCTCACGGACGGAAGCTGGGGTGCCAAAAAGGGTTGGGCTCCTCTACTCCAGTCTTCGCTAGCCACATCCGCACTCGAGATGGCGAGTGTTGCCGAGGCCGACGTGAACCCGAAGACTCTGAACCGCGCGCGTGCGTATCAGAAAAGCCGCTTCGATGCCGCCACGGGACGCGCCTCGGGCGAGGGGGCCGCGGGTGTCGAGCTCTATGCTCTCTCGAGCGCGAAGCGCGCGAACGCCGCCGAGGCACGCTACGCGAAGACGGCGATCGAGGAGGGGATAGCGGAGGGACACCTCCCGGCCGATGCCGAGGTGAGCGAAGAGAATCTCGAGGCGGTCGGAGTTGCCGGGGGTGTCGCAGGCGGCATTGTGGCGTCGTATCGCGAAGCCGATCTGCAAGGGGACAGGCTTGCGAAAGACGACGCCCTCTTGCGCGGTTTCGGATCGAACGGGGGCGAGGAATACCTCAGTTATCTGCAGACGAGCGAGGCGCTCGTGATCGAAGGTGGGGACGAGTGGCTGCAATGGAAAGAGAAGATGCACGGTAGGCTGGAGAAGATCCAGAGCCCGGATGGGAGCTGGACCGGACACCACTGCATCACGAGCCCCGTCTTCAGCACGTCGGCGGTCGTCCAGACCCTTACCGCGGATCGTGACGTAGAGCTTCTTCGGAGGGCGGCTACGCTTCTGAGGAAGACGAGCGAGCCGTGAGAGCTCGCCTGCTCCATATCGCGCCGCTTCTGCTCGCGGGGTGCGGAGCGGGGCCGGCTCCGGAGCCGACGGATCCGAAGGTCATGCTCGCCCGCGCGTGCGACTACCTCACGAGTCAGCAGGCGGACGATGGCGGATGGCACAGCGAGACCTACGGCCTGGCCCGATCGGGCCAGGCCTGGACTCCGTTCGTCCTGCACGCGCTCCTCGAAGCTGCCGAGTTCGATCCGGCGGTGTCTCGACCGGACATCGGGCGGGCGCTCGACTTCATTCGTCGACATACCAACGAGGAGGGCGTCCTCGGTCTGGCGGATCCCGACGTGCCCGAATACCCGAACTACGCGACCGCTTTCGCTCTCCGTTGTCTGGTTCGTGCCGGAGGTCGAGAGGACCAGCCACTTGTCGAGCAGATGCGCACCTTTCTGGCGGCGGATCAGTTTCGACCGGAGAACGGATACGATGAGACGTCGCTGGCATACGGGAGCTGGGGATTCGGTGGCGCTCGCCCCGAGGGCTCGCCCGGCCACCTGGATCTCTCCCACACCCTGCACGTTCTACAGGCGCTTCGGGAAGCGGAGCTTTCCGAGCCCGATGTGTACGAACGGGCGCAGGTGTTCTTGCGGCTCGTCCAGCGACATCCCGACGACGCGCGCCCTCAACCTCCGGTCACCGAAGTGGCCGACGAGAACGTTCCGTTCGATGGCGGGTTCTATTTTTCGCCCGTCGTTCTCGAGGCCAACAAGGGCGCGCTCGTCGAAAGCGCGGACGGCTCGTACTTCGAGAGCTACGCCAGCGCTACTTGCGACGGTGTGCTCTCGCTCCTGGAGGCGGGAGTTGCGAAGGAAGACGAGCGCGTGCGCGCGGCGCGTGAGTGGCTTCAGAGGCATCCACGTCTCGACTACCCCGAAGGGATCCCGGAAGACGACCCCGAGGCCTTCGGTGACGCGATCTACTTCTACCACCTCGCCGCTCGCGCCGAGGCTTACGAAGCGCTCGATTGGCCCGGAGACTGGCGCGATGCTATGTCCGCGGAGCTCGCGCCTCTGCAGCGCTCGGACGGAAGCTTCATCAACACGCGCAACCACCTCATGAAAGAGGATGATCCGCTGCTGGCGACCGCACTCGCGGTCATCGCGCTGAGCCGCGCCGCGAGGTGAAGCGACTCGTACCGGTCACCCTCTCCCTGGAAGGGAGAGGGTGGCTGCCGCTGAGCGAAGCGAGCGCAGCCGGGTGAGTGAAGGTCCCTGCCGCACCGATGTTGACCACATCGAACGCCGACAACTCTTTGGCGAAGGCGGCGGGCCGGAATGGCCTGTGCCCTCCCACGTTCACGCCTCTGATGAAGACGACAGCGGCCATTTCAACCGTCGGATCATAACGCGTCGGACGGAGGCGAGTCGAGAATCTGAGAGACTGTCTGGACAACTCGGTCCCGACGTTCTCCCGCCCCAATCCGAAATCCTCAGTCGTACAGCTTTCGCGATCTTCCGATATACGCCATGATGAGCGGCGTTTCTCGCGCAGACCTGAGAGGAGGACCTATGAGGCGCAGCGTCGACGTCGTGCTCGTTCTGGCGGCCGTCCTTGTGCTCACCCACGTCGCGGCGGCCGAGGGCTCTTCAGAAGAGATGAGCAGCATGTCTATCGTGGGATTCGATCCCGACACCGGCGACGTGGGCATTGCTCTGGCCTCGAAGTTCTTCGCCGTGGCTCCCATTGCTGCACACGTTCGGGCGGACGTGGGGGCGGTCGCCACCATGGGCGGTGCCCCGCACAACGAGGGCCCGACGATCCTGGATTGGCTCGAAGGGGGCGCCAGCCCACAAGAGGCTCTGGATCGGCTGCGGCGGGAGTATCCGGAGGGAATCGGTCAGATCAATATCGCGGACGCGAAGGGCCGGAGCGTCTCGACGACCAGCCACACCCAGGCGCGCATGTGGAGGGGGAACCGGTACGGGAGACACTACGCGGCGGCCGGCAACATTCTCGCCGGGCCGCAGGTGGTCGATGCATTTGCGATGTCGTTCGAATCGACGGAGGGCACCGGCCTGCCCCTGGCCGAGCGTCTGCTGGAGGCACTGGAGGCGGCGGACCGGGCGGGAGGTGACGCGAGGGGACGCATGGGGGCGACGTTGATCGTCGCTCGGAAAGGCGGCGGGCTGCGCGGCACCGACTTCCTCGTGAACTTGAGGGTCGACGACAGCCGAAGCTCGATCATCGAGCTCCGGGAGCTCTATATGCGATGGAAGGACGTGCATGCGGAGGTGCCGGGTTTCCGGATCATGGAAATGAGCCGCGGTCGCGACGTGGCCTGGTTGCAGTCGCGCCTCGAAACGCTCGGCTATCTGCGCGGAGACGAAGCGACGATCTTCGACGAGGAGGGCGAGCCGAACGGCGTGTTCGAGGACGTGACTGCCGAAGCGGTGGCGCGCTACAAGAGCGAGCACGCTCTGGGTCGATCTCCGTCGGCCGGGCTCGAGACGGTCAACTCCATTCGCCGCGAGCTGGAGCGTCGCGGCCTCTCGTCCGCGCGTGTCAGAGCGGCATCGACAGCGCTGGACGTGGAGCATGAACGTGAAGAAGACGTGATGTCGAGCCTCTCCATCGTCGGATATGACCCGGAGACGGGAGACGTTGGCAACTGCATGACGTCCAAATATTTCGCGGTGGGTCCGGTGGCCTCCTTCACGCGAGCCGGAGTCGCCTCCATCACCATCATGCAAAGCGGTCCCTTTCCCATGGGCGAGGAGATGCTGGACTGGATGGAGATTGAAGGTCTGAGTCCCGTCGAAGTGCTTCGCCGCGTCCGTAGTACGCTGCCCGACACCGGTCAGATCAACATCGTCGACACGAAGGGACGGAGCATCTCGGCCACCGGTCCAGGAGGCCGGCCGTGGCAGGGGCAACGTTTCGGCAAGAACTACGCGACGTCTGGCAACATCCTCGCCGGGCCGGCGGTGGTCAACGCGTTCGCGGAGGTCTTCGAGCGCACCGAGGACTCCGGATTGCCGCTCGCCGAGCGACTGCTTCAGGCCTGCGAGACGGCCTACGCCGTTGGAGGTGACGCGCGCGGCCAGCAGGGCGCGCAACTCAAGATCTATCGCAAGGGCGCCGGTTTTCGTGGAACGGATCTTCTCGTCGACCTACGTGTCGACGACAGTCCCCAGGCGATCCGGGAGCTGCGTCGGCTCTGGGAGGAGTGGAAGTTCCATCACCTCTATGGGGTGGGCTTCCAGCCAATCGAGCAGACCACCGGTCGTGATGTCCAGGAGATCCAGCGCTACCTTCTAGAGCTCGGCTACGTGCAAGCCGACGACCCGGCTATTTTCGACGAGAACGGTGAGGCGCGAGGCATCTTCAACGATGCGACGGCGGAGGCCACGATGCGATGGAAGAGGGCCTCCGATCTGGACGAAGCTCCTTATCTGGTGCGATTCATGCTGCAGAAGCTCGCAGAGCAGGCCGGAGGCGCACAATGAAACCTGTTGTCGTTCTGATGTTCGTTGCGTTGTTCATGGCCTTGCCCGTCCTCGCGCAGGTCGACCTCACGCGCGAGGAGCACCTCATGAGCAGCCTGGGCATCGCCGGCTTCGACCCGGAGACGGGGGAGATCGGCGTTGCCTGCGCCTCGCGTGTCTTCGCCGTCGGCTACGTCATGGCGCATGTGCGCGCCGGCGTCGGGGCAGTGGCTACGATGGGCGGTGCGCCGTACAAAGACGGGCCGCTCATGCTCGATTGGATGGAAGAGGGAGCGAGCCTGGACCAAGTGGTAGAGCGCCTGAGACAACGCTACCCGCACGTGGGCCAGATGAGCATGGTAGACGCGGGAGGCCGCAGCCTCGCGGTCACCGAGAATCCCAACCTGTCCGACTGGCACGGGCAGCGCTTCGGCAAGAACTACGCCGCGTCGGGAAACATCCTTGCCGGACCGGGGGTGGTGGATGGCTTTGCCGATACCTTCGAGCGCACCGAGGGCTCGGGGCTTCCGCTGGCAGAGCGCCTGATGATGGCGCTCGAGGCGGCGGACCGGGCGGGAGGCGACGCGCGCGGTCGCATGGGCGCCATCATTCAAGTCTACAAGCCGGGCGCCGGATACCGAGGGACGGGCCTGTACCTCGACCTCCGAGTGGACGACAGCCCGAACGCAATCGATGACCTTCGCTACCTTTATGAGCGCTGGAAGGTGGAGCGCCTTCAGGAGTACGGCAGTCGGATGATCCTCCAGACCCAGGGTGCCGATGTCGCCCGGCTTCAGACGTGGCTCGTCGAGCTCGGTCATGCCGAGCCGGACGACCCGGAGCTGTTCGACGCGTCCGGGAAGCCCCGTGGCATCTTTGACGATGCGACGGTCGATGCCGTGCTGGCGTTCAAGCGCGAGCACGATCTCGGCGAGGGGCGGAACGCCAATCGCGAGACGATCCTCAAGATGATCGAGATTCTTGGCAATCGCGCCCGAGGGCGAGGTGTGACGTCTTTCTGGAAAGAGCCGTCATGACCCTGTTGAGTATGTTCCGTACGTTGTGCGCGACGGCAATACTCGTCGCGGTTGGGCTCCCGCTCTCCGCTCAGCCGATGAGCAGCATGTCCATTGCCGGCTACGATCCGGAGACCGGGGAAGTCGGCGTCGCCATGGCGTCGCGCTTCTTTGCGGTGGCTCCCATCGCCGTTCACGTTCGGGCGAATGTTGGCGCGATCGCCACCATGGGTGGCTCGCCTTACAAGGATGCCGACGAGATGCTGGACTGGCTTGAGGACGGTGCGAGTCCCGAAGCCGTGATCGCACGCCTTCACGACCGCTACGGCGATCGTTGGGGTGGCGGTCAGATCAACATCGTCGACGTTCGAGGGCGCAGCATTTCGGTGACGGGAACCGAGCGCATGTGGAAAGGTCACCGTTATGGACGGAACTACGCGGCGGCAGGCAACATCCTCACCGGCCCCGAAGTCGTGGATGCCTTTGCGGAGACGTTCGAACGAACAGAAGGCAGCGGAATGCCGCTCGCCGAGCGTCTGCTCGAAGCGTTGGTCGCGGCGGATCGGGCGGGAGGGGATGCCCGCGGGCGGATGGGCGCGACGCTGGTCGTGAAGAAGAAACGACCGGGAGGTCTGGGTCCGCAGAACACGGACGACTACGTCAACCTTCGCATCGACGACAGCTCGAGTGCGATCCACGACTTGAAGAACCTCTATTATCGGTGGCGTTCCATTCGCAATCAGGAGCCGGGGCTCCGCGTGATGGAGCAGAGCCGGGGGGAAGACGTCAAGTGGCTACAGCGATCGCTGGTGAGGTTCGGTTACCTTTCGCCGGACAATCGAGAGGTCTTCGACGAGGAGGGCGAGCCTGTCGGCGTTTTGAATGCCGCCACTGCGGAGGGACTGGCGCGCTACAAGCTCGATCGGGACCTCGGCGGAGCACCCTCGGCGGGTCTGGAAGTCGTGAACGCGCTCCGTCGCGAGCTCGCCGGCCGCCTGCCTCTTGTCGTCAGCCCTGACGACACGGAAGACATGATCATCTACCAGCGCAACGGCGGCGACCTGCCTGCGAGGAAGAAGGATTGAGGCAAGGGGTTGATCTGTCGTGCGTATCGCCAAACCCATCCGGGTCTTCATTGGGTGCGGGACGCCCATGGTCGGAGCCAGTCTCGCGTTCTTCTGGCTTTTTCAGAAGCTGGGCGTCTGGTGGTCTATCGGATGCGCTGCAATGGCCTTCCTCGTTCTCTGGGCGCTGTCGGAAGGCTCGGTGAACGCAGTGGACATGTGGCTGCGCCGGACGACAAAGGACGACCACTGGCTGGCGAGCCATGAAGGACGCGCGTGGCTCGAAACACCGGAAGGGAAAGCCTGGAAAGCTCAGCAATCGGCCCAGGACTAGTTCCGCGGGCGCATCGACCAGTGCTCCTCCGGTCCACTCAGCTGATGGCCGTCACCGAACTCGATCGTATCGACGATCCGCTTCCAGGCGGGAACGGCCCAGGAGGCATCCTCGCTCCAGTAGTAGAACGTCATGAGCAGCTGAAACAGGCCGTTCGTTCCGACGAGCCATCGGCCGTGGGCATCCCTGGCGCTGCCGCTTCGTTTGTCGGGGGTGACGTAGGCGTAGTCGGCCCACGCGAGTCGGCGGGTGACGTCGCTCAGAGTCTCGATCTCCGGCTGGTCGCCGGCCTCCGGAGCGTGCGACAACAGCGCCCGAAGCAACTCCTCGATCGGAACGCTTGCCGCTTCGGGCGTGAGCTTCGTGTACGAGACGTCGATCCGGCAGGACTCGGTGGGGTCGCCGAGCGTGAGACTTCCATGAGGGCCGCGCCCCAGTGTCCAGTCGCCGGGGTACAGAAACTCCACGTTCCCGCGGTCGAGCACCACGACCTTTTCTGTCATCGGCGGAAAGTCTAGCACGGCAATACCGTTGGACTTGCGCCAGTGTGCGTGATGAAGAATCATCCACCGTTCGGGAGGAAACAGATGTCGACCCGCACAGGAATCGTCGTGGCGCTCGCCGCATTCGTGGCCTCCTGCGGCGGCTCGGCAACGGATCCGGCCGTGATTCGCCTGGTGGATGTCTTTCCCTCAGCAACGCTTCGCGGAACCCCGGCCGCCCAGGCCACACCGGAGCCGACCGAGTGGCGCTTCGAGGACGGAGAGGATCCGGTCTGGAAGGCCGGTGCCGGCGTGGTCGGCTTGAGCGTGCAGGACGACCGCTTGAAGGGCAGCTCGACGACGAGCGTACCCATCCTGCACGTCGAGCGAACGAGTGGGCTCGACGATCGGGATGTTCTTCATGAAATCGTCGTTCGAGCGCGCGTGTCGGAGGGCGCGAATCTCGGCGTCGCGTTCAGCAGTGGCGAAACCGTCGACTTCGATCGAGAGGTCGAGCGCGCGGACCAGTTTCCGTGGCAGCTCGCGAGCCCCCTCGTCGCCGGAGACGGCATTCAGACGTACACGATCGGCACCGCGGCCACGGCGCGAACGTCGTATCCGGCATCGAATATTCGTCACGTGCTTCTGCGGCCGACGGACGTGGCCGGTGCCGATTTCGAGATCGAATCGGTCCGGCTCGTCTTCCGGAAGGAGCACCTGGCAAGCATTCCTTCTGGCGTGAGCTGGCAAGGCCTCTCCGAGATCTACCGCGAGAGCATCGTGACGCGTTCTCCCGAAGAAGTCCGGTTCACCGTGGACCTACCCTCGAAACCCATGCTCGACCTGGCGCTGGGAACGGTGGACGAGGGGCCCCTGACGTTCTGCGTCGCGGCGCAATCCTCGGGATCCGGGGAGCAGGTGCTGCTGGAGCGGACGCTCACGACACCGCACCGCTGGCAGGAAGTTCCGCTGGATCTCGGCGAGCTCGCCGGTGAGGAAGTGACCTTGTCGTTTCGTCTTGAGGCGGAAGACCAGGGTGCGATCGGGTTCTGGGGCGCACCGGCGATCCGCAACCGTGGCTCCCGTGCAGGAGGGGAGGGCGCCCCGCGCGGTGTCGTTCTGGTCCTGCTCGACACGCTGCGGAGCGATCATCTCGAGGCTTACGGCTACGAGCGGGAGACAGCTCCGAGCGTGAGACGGATGGCGCAAGAGGGAGCGCTGTTCAGAGACACGATCGCTCAGGGCGCCTGGACGAAAGTGTCCGTGCCGTCGATTCTTTCATCTACGTATCCCACGTCGAACGGCATTCACGAGATTTTTCACAAGCTTCCCGCCTCGGCGAACACCCTCGCGGAGGCGTTCCGTGACGCGGGCTATGCTACCTGGAGCGGCTCGTCGAACAGTTTCACGGGACGCGCCAACAATCTGCATCAAGGTTTCGAAGTGCTTCACGAGCGGAGCTCGCTCGAGCTTCCCGAAGGGCAGAGCCGCAGCAAGACGGCGCGCACGCTTTCAGATCGGCTTCTCCCCTGGCTCGAGACGCACCACGACGTTCCCTTTTTCGTCTTCTATCACGCCATCGATCCGCACAGCCCCTACGAGCCCTACCGGCCCTACGACACCCAGTGGGGCGCGCCCGACGGAAAGGCGAAATACGAAGAATGGACCGACAAAGTCCAGCCCCTCGTCAGTGAGCGGCGCAGAAACGGGCGGCTTCCCCATCGAGAGGACCTGGTGGAGGTGGGCGTCGATCCCGACGACTTCAACGGGGTGACGCTGGACTGGTACGACGGATCCATACTGGGCGCCGACCTCGAGCTCCAGAAATTAATGGAGAAACTCCGAGAGCTCGGTCTGGAAGACGACACGCTCATGGTTTTCTTCAGCGACCACGGGGAGGAGTTTCTGGATCACGGGGGCGGATTCCACGAGGACAACGTCTATGGGGAGCTGGTCAATGTGCCGCTGGTCGTGCGATGGCCGGGCGTTATTCCCGAGGGTCTCTTGGTGGACGAGACGGTAGAGATGCTCGATCTGGCGCCAACCATGCTCGATCTGGTCGGCATCGACGTCCCCGAGCGGATGCAGGGCGACAGCCTCTTGCCGCTCCTGGGCTCGCCCGACGATGCGCGTCGATGGGGCAAACAGCCCGCCATCTCGGAGTGGACGAGACGAACCGACCAGCAGGGCCGGGGCGTGGATGCATTCAGCATCATCCTGGACGGCTACAAGCTCATTCACAACGTCGAACGCCCGGACGACGTCCCTGAGTTCGAGCTCTACGACCATAGCGCGGATCCGCTGGATCAGCTCGACCTGGCCTCGGAACATCCGGACATCGTGGAGCGGCTCTCGCGCCAGCTCGAGGGCTGGCACAAGTGGGCTCTCGCGCGGAAACTCCCGACGGATGCCGAGGAGGCGGAAGGGCTCGATGCCGACGAGCTCGAGCGGTTGCGGAGTCTCGGCTATATTCAGTAGCGCTCTTCGTTGCGGAATGAGTCGTGGCGTGTGTTGAAAACCCTACGCCCTTTCAGCATCCTGCTTCCGATTCGATTGAATCGACAGCAGTTGCGCTCGTCGCCGTCTGGCACCCCGCTTGCTTCCACAACGGATCGGGACTCAATACACTCGAGGAGGATGTATGGAAGAGCGCGATCCGAAGAAATCTCTTCTCGTGCTGGTGACGGAGCTGCAAGTCTACGCCTTCGACCTCTCGCAGACGTTCCACATCGCGATCGGCCGCCACGAGTCGAACGATCTGCACTTCGAGTCACGAACGGTGTCGAACTATCACGCCGAGATCCTCGAGGACGACGGCAAGCTCGTGGTCCGGGATCTCGGGAGCACGAACGGGACTCACGTGAACGACGAGTCTGTCCGCCGGCACGTCCTGACCGACGGCGATCGCATTCGTGTCGGCAGCCACACGTTGACGATGCACCTCGAGGCTCCGATCCACAAGAGCAAACGCTTTGTCCCGGTGCAGCAGGATCCGGAATCGTTCGGACCCGGGACCAGCGGCAAGCTCGTCTCGATTCGAGTCGACTCTGACGACGCGTTGCAGACGCTTCAGGCGCCCGGACGCTACGACGCCTCGCTGCCCGATCTGTTGAAGATTCTCTGCACCAACGAGCCGTCGGTCATTCTCTCTCTCGACCGACGAGGCGAGAAGGCGAACGTCTGGATACGGAGGCATCGAATCGTTCACGCCGAGTACGGGACGGCGCTGGGGGAAAAGGCGCTCTACCGGCTATTCAACTGGCTGAGCGCCACGTATGAAGTGACGGATCTCCCCGAGGCGCCGTCGGTGCGCCGCACGATCGATTTGCCCACCGACACGCTCGTCGTGGAGGGAATGAGGCAGGCCGTGGATCTGGCAGGTCTGGTTGGCCAGCTTCCCCCGCTCGAGGTGCCGCTGCGCCTGAAAGAAGATTGTCCGCTACCGCTCAGCGCCTATACACCCGCCGAGCTGGAGATCTTCCAGAGCACGATTCGACACGAGTCCATCGCCGGCGTGCTGGAGGCATTGCCCCTACCCGATGTGAGAATCCTGCGTCTCATCGAATCTCTGATCCGCAAGGGGGTCTTCGAGGTTCCGCGAGGCGCGGAGAGCGCGACGGAGGAAACGTTCACCTCGCATCGCATCGCTCCGTAGTCCCCACAGGGCAGCGACACCCGCAACCACTGGATCCGTGGAAGGGCTGATTCTTGTCCTTCGTGGAGGGTTTTCGCTTTCTAAATCTAAAGGGCACTCTCCAGTCCCCTCTCCTTGGACCTCTGTGTGCTCCCGCCTTCGTCGTCGGCTCAGCTATCGGTCGTCGCCGATTTCGGCGGGCCGCCGAAGCCTTGGCGAAGGCGGCTGTGGTGAGAAAACGGACAATAACGGTCCGGATGTCTCGATCTGTCGCGCTAGAATCGGACAGCCGATGAATGTCTATCTGTTACCCCGACGGGGCGAGCGCTACTTCCTCTACTCGAGAGGGCTTCAGCCAGAGGCACCCCCCGACGAGGAAGCCGAGGAAGCAGCGGAAACGCGCACCAGCAGATTCTGGCAGGGTGCCAGGCGGACGTACGCATCGCTGACGAACAAGCGAAGCGCCCGCGAGAAGATGCTGCGCGAGATGGGCTCGATCGAGCGGATTAACGTCTTCTACCCCTCGCGCCTGTCCGACGAGGAGGCGAAGCGTCTCTACCAGGAGCTCGTGGAAGCGCACGTACGCAAACACAAGCGCTGGCTCATCGTAGACGGAGTGGCCGCGCCGTTGAGCGCTATCTTCAGCATCGTCCCTGGTCCCAACCTGTTGTTAGCCTATCTTGCGTGGCGCACGGTCTCGCACTACAAGACGAAAAAAGGAGGGGAGCGCGCGCTCTCCGAGCCCACGCTGACGTTCGTCAAAGACGATGAGCTCGACGAGCTCCTCGACGTGGTGCGCCCCCGCCTTGCTTTCCGGCGCGCCAGAAAGATTCAGGAGATTGGGGAGCGTCTCGGGCTCCGCGAGCTCGAGCGCGCGTATTGAATCTCTACGGGCATAATTACTCGACCCATGGGTTCACGAAAACGGCGCGGTCACTTCTGCTGGAGCTGTCAGAGAGTCCTTCCCAACGAGCGATTTTCCGGCAAGGGACACGGGCGTCACGTATGCAAGAAATGCCAGAGGCTGATATCGACATCCCGTTCTGAGCAAGATGGACGGCTAGGGTAGGGAAGCTACTTTCCTTCGGATCCCGAAGAGGGGCATTCTTCGACGTAGCCCAGCTCGATGAGCTGCTCGCAGGCCTCCCGGGAGAGCTGCTCGTTCCCAGCGGCCTCTTTCCCCCCGCGTCGCGCGGTTGTTTTCTGCTGCCAGGCGATCGTCCGGGTGCGGAAGCTCGCCAGCTCCGCCTTGAACGGCTCGATGCGCGGCCCGGCCGCCGGGAAACGATCCTCGATCTCGTCCGGATCGCGGGCCAGGTCGAAGAGCTGAAAGTTGGGCAGCAGGTCCGTCCGCTTCGGTATCGCGAGCGGTATCTCGATCAACTTGAGCCGCCCGTTGCTGATCGCCATCAAGTGCTGGTCGTTCTGGAAGAAGAGTCGCTCGTGGAGACGTGTCTCGGTTCCGCGCACCAGGGGAAGCGTCGAGCGACCTTGAAGGCTCGGCGGGAAGCTCACCTGTGCGAGGTCCAGCATCGTCGGGAAGATGTCGAGGCTGGTGACCGCCCCGGCGACGCGCTCTCCCTGGGGCAGAAATCCCGGAAACGAAACGATGAGCGGGATTCTGAGCGATGGGTTGAAGAGATCGTAGCCGTGATCGAAGAAGTAGTTGTGCTCCCCCAGGCTCTCTCCGTGATCCGAGGTGAGCAGGACGAGCGTGGTGGAGGCCCACGGGCTTTCGGCGAGGGCCGCCAGGAGCCGTCCGACGTGCTCGTCGGCGACGCGGATCTCGGCATCGTACCGGTCGACGTAGTCTCCCCAGTGCGTCTCGCCTTCGATCGCCATCCTTCGGTTGACACCGCGGTAATAGCCCACGACTTTTTCGAGCTGCGGCCCGCGCGCGACGATTCCGTCGCCCCGAAAACGAGCGAGGTGCTCCTCAGGTGGATCGTACGGTGTGTGTGGATTCACGTAGTGGATCCACAAGAAGAAGGGACGGTCGTCCTCGCGTGGCGTTGCCAGGAACTCTTCGCCGAAGCGGGTGAGAAGCTCCGTACGCTCGAGCTCGGTGCCGGCTTCGTCCCAGCTTTGCAAGTATTCGTCGAAGCCCTGCGCGAAGCCGAGAGCTTTCGACAGGTTCGCGTTGTCGACGGCTGCGGCCGTCCGGTAGCCGACGTCGCGGAAAGTCTCGGCCAGCGTTTGATTGAACTCGGGCAGATCGCGGTCGCGGACGGTGAGGCCATGCTGGGAGGCATAGAGGCTCGTGAAAATCGAAGCGAAGCTTCCACGCGTCTTCGGCCAGTACGTGAACGCCTGATCGAACACCACCCCCTTCGCGGCCAGCTGGTCGATGTTGGGACTGGTCGCGCGCGGGTAGCCGTAGGCTCCGAGGTGATCCGCGCGAAGCGTATCGATGGTGACCAGGAGGACACTGATCCCGGCATTGACCGGCTCGAGCTCCTGTGTGCCCGGGCCCCCAGTGCAGGCGAAAGAGGCAAAGGCCAGAATCGCGACACCGAGATGCTTCATTCGCTTAGTGCCCTGCTTCATAATCACGGTGACGCACCGAGAACGCCGAGGCGCCCGTCTGGCAAGGCGCGAGGAGCGAATAATATCTGGATATATGATCATACTTCCAGTTCGGCCGCTGACGCGGCCTAGCCCTCCGCTCGACAGGCTCGCTGCGGAAGGCGGCGAGCAACGCAGCCAGACGGGATGCATCGGGGTTCGAATGCCACCGTAATTGTGAAACAGGGTACTTAGTAGGCGGTTTCTTAAATACACTAACGTATATTTAATTTGCAATGTCGAGGGGATGACTCCATACTCAGCGAAACAGAGCATCAGTATGCCTCGACACAGCCTATATAAAATACGATTGAGCCCAAAAGAGAAGTTGGAGCTCCAGCGGAGGGCACGGAAATATACGTTGCCGTATTTTAATGTACTCCGTGCACGAATGATTCTGTTGGCCGCCCAGGGTCTCGCCAACGACGAGATTGCGCAACGCCTCAACACGCGACGTGAGGTGGTAAGCATGTGGTGCAAAAGGTTCTTCGACCAACGTCTTTCCGGTCTGGAAGATCGGGAACGCTTGGGGCGTCCCCGGGTTTTTCCCCCCAGAGGTAGTCGTTGAGGTCAAGGCCATCGCTTGCGAATTACCCTCAACACTGGGAGTACCTCTGTCGCGGTGGAGCACTTCCGAACTCGCCGACCATGTGCGTCAATCGGGGCTTGTGGCGTCCGTCAGCAATACCACCATCTGGCGCTGGCTCAGTGAGGACGCCATCCGACCCTGGCAACATCGCTCTTGGGTCTTCCCTAGGGATCCGAACTTCGCCGCGAAAGCCGGGCCCATACTTGACTTGTACGAACGGCGTTGGAGGCGACGGCCCCTCAGAGAAGACGAATTCGTGATCTGTGCGGACGAAAAAACGAGCATTCAAGCACGCCATCGACGTCATGAGACCATACCGACTCGCCCTGGGTCGGCGATGAAAGTAGAACATGAGTATGAAAGGCTCGGAGCCTGGGCGTACCTGGCCGCAGTGGATGTTCACCGAATGAAGATCTTTGGCCGATGCGAACCCAACAATGGAATTGCACCCTTCGATCGGCTCGTCGAGATGGTTATGAAGCGAACCCCTTATCGACACGCCAGACGAGTATTCTGGATTATGGACAACGGATCTGCTCATCGTGGTGAATCTTGTGTGCAAAGACTCACCAAAAGCTATTCTCACTTGGTGCCCGTCCACGGTCCCATCCACGCAAGTTGGCTGAATCAAATCGAGATCTATTTTTCCATTATCCAGAGAAAGGTTCTAACTCCCAATGATTTCGCTTCCCTGGAAGAGCTTGCTGATCGTCTCAACGAATTCTCTAGACATTATCAGCGGATCGCGCAACCCTTTAAGTGGACTTTTACGCGCAGAAATCTCAAAGCTTTGCTTCGAAAACTCGACGAGAAAGAGTCACAATATCGGCCCGCCGCGTGATAGAGAAAATACGTTAGTGAACTTATGAACCAGAGTACTTAGTCAGGCAGAACCGATGCCGGCCCCGGTAGCTGCTTCGAAGGCCGTCCGCAGCCTGGCCGCGACATCCGCCGCCGGCGGCTGCAGCGGGCGGCGGGCCGGGCCCCCGTAGAAGCCCAGCTCGTCCATGAGCGCTTTCAGCCCGGGGATTCCGTGGTCGCGGATGACGGCGCGGTTGAGCGCAACGAGACGATCCTGGAGCGCGCGGGCTTTCTCGATATCGCGACGTTCGAAACACTCGCGGATATCGACGCCGAGATCATAGGCAACGCAGGCCTCCGCCAGCACCGCTCCGGACGCGCCCGAGACCAGGCTGGCGAGCAGCACCTGGCCCATGCCGGTCATGACGGAAAAATCCTCCGGCGTCACACGCCGCATCTCCGAAAGCGCGAAGACATCGCCGGCGCTGTCCTTGATCCCGACGATGTTGGGGTGTGCCGCGAGGCTGGAAACTTGCTCCGGGCTCAGCGTCACTCCCGTACAGCTCGGGATTGAATAGAGCACGACAGGGATGGCGCTCTCATCCGCCACGCGCTGGTAGTGCTCGACGAGCGTCGAAGGGTCGAATGCCCGCCGGAAGTAATGGGGTGTCACGACGATGGCATAGTCGCATCCGATCTCCGCGGCCGAACGAGAAGCCCGGATCGTCTCCCGAGTCGATTCACAGCCCGTGCCTGCGAGCATGACTTTTTGAGACGGGGTCGTTTCTCGCGCCGCCTCGAGTACCCGCTTGCGCTCGTCGTCCGTGAGCGAGACGAACTCCCCGGTCGTCCCGAGCACGACGTATCCGGACAGGCGTGTCTCGTTCCACCGCTCGATGTTGCGGGAGAGCTGGTCGAGAGCCAGCTCCTCGTTCTCGTCGAACGGTGTCGGAATGGCGGCGATGATTCCATCGAGCTTCATATCGTTGCGGGCGCCACTTTATCACTCTCGCCGCGGCGGATGAGAATCCGCCGGCAGCCCTCGCCCGAGTGCTCCAGCACCACTACGGTGGCGTCGGAGCGGCGTTGACGGTGCCCGAGCTTCTCGGCCCATTCCACCACCAACAGCGCTCCCTCTTCCTCCATCTCCTCGATTCCAAGCTCGACCAGCTCCCGCTCGTCTTCGATGCGGTACAGGTCGAGGTGGTAGATTGGACGGCTGCCTCCTCCGTAGCGGTGCACCAGCGCGAAGGTGGGGCTGACGACCTGCGCCGGGTCGATGCCGTAGTAGTCCGCGATGCCTTTTGCGAAAAGCGTTTTCCCGGCGCCGAGCTCGCCCCGAAGGTAATACGCGGGGCAATCGGGCTGCTCGGCGGCGAGAGCGCGAGCGATACCGAAGGTCTCGTCCGCTCTCGTGCTTTGCTTTTCGACGTCCGACAACGTCAGACGGCTCCGAGCTCACGGAGCGCTTCGGGGAGCGCGGCGGTGATGTCGGTCGCGACCAGCGCCGTTTGCGTGGTTTCTTCCGCCGCCAGGTCGGCGGCCCGACCGTGAAGGTGCACGGCCAGCCGAAGGGCATCCCCGGTGGAGACACCTTGTGCGAGGAGACCACCGACGATGCCGGTGAGAACGTCACCGGAGCCGGCGGTGGCCATCCCGGGATTTCCGGTGAGGTTGATCTGCAGGTTGCCTTCCGGATCGGCCACCAGACTCCGGTGGCCCTTGAGAAGGACATGGCCTCTGGTCTCCGCCGACAGACGCCTGGCGGCACTCACCCGGTCTCGCTGGACCTCGGCGGCCGACAAACCGAGAAGTCGGCCCGCTTCGCCCGGATGCGGCGTGAGTGCCAGGCGGGGCTTGGTCGCGACGGCGTCGCGGCTTCCTCCCAGTGCGCTGAGGCCGTCCGCGTCGATCACCGTTGGCACGCTGGCCTCGCGAAGGAGTCGCCGCACGACCTCGACCGTTTCCTGTTCGAGGCCAAGTCCCGGGCCGATTGCCAGAGCATCACGAGCGGCGATTGCTTTTTTCAATGGCTCGAGGGCTTGGCTGGCAATCGCTCCGGAGCCCGTCTCTGGCAGCGGTTTCCACATGAGCTCGGGGATCGCACCGGCAATCATGGCCACCGCGCTCTCGGAGGTTGCAACCGTTACGAGTCCCGCCCCGGCTCGAAGAGCCGCTTCGGCCGTCATGAGTGCGGCCCCCGTTTTTCCGACGGAGCCCGCGACGACCAGCAGATGACCAAAACGACCTTTGTGATCGCCGGCGCGCCGCCCCGGCAGAAGCGGGGTGAGGGCACTGGGCTCGATGGTCTCGATTCGTGGCGCAAGACCTCGCAGAAGCTCGGGCGGGATTCCGATCTCCGCCACGTCGACGACGCCGCATTGATCGCACGCGGGGGGCACAAAGTGACATACCTTCGGTGCGGCCAACGCCACGGTCAGGTCCGCAGAGACCGCTGGTCCAGGGATGCTACCGGTGTCGGACGAGAGACCGGATGGCACGTCCACCGCGACCGTAAAGGCCGGCATCTCCGAGAGGTCTTCGATCACGCGCGCCGCGAGCCCGCGGGCGGCCTGGCTCAATCCGGTGCCGAGGATCGCGTCCACGTGGACGTCGCATCGTCTCACGTCCGCGACCGCCTGGTCCCAGGCCTCTTCCGATGAGACCGTCTCGACGTTCAGGCCGAGCTTGAGCGCCGCCTGGAGGTTGTGGATCGCGCCGCCCGTGAGGTCTTCGAGCTCGGCCAGGACCCAGGCACGGGCCCGGTAGCCCATGTTGGTCAGCACGCGCAGCACGACGAGGCCGTCGCCACCGTTGTTCCCCTTGCCGCAGACGATGCCGATCGTGGCGGCGGAGAGCTCCGGGAGATGCCGGAGCATCGCATCGACGATCGAGCGGCCGGCGCTCTCCATGAGCACCCGCCCGGGGACCCCGATTTCCTCGATGGTGCGGCGGTCGGCCTCGCGCATCTCCGCGGCGGTCAGAAGGTGCATGTAGGAAAAGTATAACTAACCGTTGGCGCCGTGTCTGCGGATCAGTCGCGGAACTGCGACCTGGATCGCTCCCGAGCCCCAGCCCGTGCCCATGCCCGTGCCCGAAAACTAGTGCACGAACCCGCTGATACTGTCGGCAAATTCCAAGGTCATTTTTCGTGCTGGCAAGGCGCTCCGACGAAGTCATATCTAGATATTTCGAGGAGGAGCAACGCCGCCAGCGCGGAAAAGGACGAGGAATTAGCGGCAGGATTAGCGGGTTCGTGCACTAGCTCTTCCAGATAGAGTTGTTCCCGCTGACAGATTCGCTCCGCCTCTCGATGCGTGCAGCGCTCCATCGGGCTGGGGCTCGGGCTCCGGCTCGGGCACGGCGTGGATCAGAATCCTGGTCTTCGAGAGAGAAGCTAGCAGCTAACCCGTTGGCGCCGTGTCCGCGGATCCGGAGAGAGGGGAGATTTTCATTTGAGCACGCAGTGCCCCGGCAATCAACGAGGCGGCAGCGGGCGTCGACCGAGGCTAATCTCGATGCATGCCCGGGCCGCGACCGCCATCGGATCGAGAAGGGGTGTCCCCGCGACTTCGGTACGGCCGAGGACGAGCGGGATCTCGGTACAACCCTCGATCAGGATAGTGGCTCCCGCCTCTGCGAGGCGGCTCGCGGCCTCACCGAGCCTCGAGGCGAGCTGTTCGCGCTTTTGAGGTTCCTGAAAAGCTCCCGACTTGATGCCGCCACCGGCGCGCGTTCCGTCGTCCCGAAGGCTGCCGTAGATCGGCTCCATCACCAGCTTCTCTTGAAGCCGTTCGCCGTCTTCGAGGTCGAGAGGAGTCATGACCTCTCGCTCCGCTTCGCGGATGGGGCGGCTGTAGATCCCTGAGCGCAGGGTTCCGGTAGTACCGAGAATGCCAACCTTGCCGTCGCCGGCGCGTGCGACGGCTTCTCTGGCCGTCTCGCCCACCATGTCCACGATGGGAAGCTCGACCGCCTCACGAAGCGAATCGAGAAACGCATGGGCGGTGTTACATGGAATGACCCCGAAGTCCGCTCCCGATCTTTCCAGACGCCGGGCACTTTCGATCATCGCAGGCAAGGGTGATTCGCCGTTCGCGAGGAGTGCGGTCGTCCGATCCGGAGTCTGAGGCATCGAGGACACGATCCACGGCGGGTAGTCCTGGTCATTGGGTGGACGACCAAGAGCCACTCCTGCTTCTTCGAGAAGTAGTTGTTCGAAAGCCACATGGGCATGGACACCGAGCCCGCCGAGAATACCGATCATGTACTGGTAGCCGGGAGGCTGGTGGGTAATCAAGGCTCGTTTCGTTCCGACAAACTGCCGGAGACTCAGACCGCTCAGGTGCCGCCGTAGCCGATGGTGACCTTGTCTCCCTCGACGATGACGGGTACCAGTCGTTTGCCATCGCTCGCGGCCATCATCGCTTCCATGTTGGAGGTGGCGGCCTTGACGTCGATGTACTCGACGGTGGCGGTCTTCTCGTATGCCTCACGGGCGTCGGCGGTATGAGGTCAGCCGGCTTTTCCGTAAATCTTTACGCCGTCGGACATGGGCTATGCTAACAGAGTTCGTAGCGTCAGTTCATCACCTGCCCGCCGCAGATGTTGTACGCCTGCCCGGTGATGGCGGAGGCACGATCGGAGCACAAGAAGAGAACGAGGTCCGCAATCTCCTCCGGCTCCATGAAGCGCCCCAGGGGGACTCCTTCGATCGCCTGTTCCCGAAACGCCTCCGGTGTCACGCCCAGCGCCTCCGCGGTCTCCCGGATCCCCTGATCTGCCATATCGGTCGAGACCCAGCCGGGACAGACAGCGTTCACGGTGATGGCGCGCGAAGCCAGTTCCAGAGCCAGCGCGCGGGTGAAACCGATGATGCCGTGCTTCGAGGTGCAATAGGCGCTGTAGCCCGGAACGCCGAAACGGCCGAGCACCGAAGACATGTTGACGACGCGGCCCTCACCGGAATGCATCAGCGGTAGCGCGGCCCGGGTCATCAGGTAGCTTCCCAGAAGGTTGGTGTTGATGATGCGCTGCCACAGATCGTCCGGCGCATCGTCCAGCACCGTCCGCCCGCTGATGCCGGCGTTGTTCACGAGGATGTGAAGCTTGCCCCAGCTCCGATCCAGCTCGGCCATCGCCCGCTCGACGCTCTGGCTGTCCGAGACGTCGCATTCGAGCGCGAGCGCGCGTCGTTCCTCTCGGTTCCAGGCGTCGGCGATCGCATCGAGCTCCGCCGCGCTTCGGGCTGCGAGAGCGACTCTGGCTCCTTCGTCGAGAAAAGCCTCTGCGATGGCGCGACCGATTCCCCGGCTCGCGCCGGTGACCAGCGCCACTTTGCCCAGGTAGCGTTTCAAGATGGACTCCCTCCCAGAACGAAGCGAGAAATTTCGCGGCTGAATTCTAAAGGAACCCGGGCAAAGCAGGAAGCCAAGAGAAGGCAACCGCTGCTGTCCGCTTTCTCGCCACAGCCGCCTTCGCCAAGGCTTCGGCGGCCCGCCGAAGTCGGCGACGACCGATAGCTGAGCCGATGACGAAGGCGGGAGCTCACAGAGATCCACTGAGAATCTGCCGAAACCCGGAGTTCCGCACTCAGACGCCCGCGGAAACCCGGCACGGCCGGAAACCAGGAAACGGGGAAGCCAGGAATGCAAAGAGGGCGCCAAGCGGGCTGAATGTCTCTTCACCTTCCGGGTTTCCTGAATTCCGGGTTTCCTGCTCTGCCGGCTTTCCGCTAGCTTCAACTCGCGGAATTCCTGGCTTCGGCGAGACTCGCCGTAGCCTTGGCGGAGGCGGTTGCGTTATGTTCTCCCGAATCAGCCCTGCCTCACGACTCCAGGAGGTATTCGTGACCACGTTTTTTTCCGAGGAAGACGTTTCGAGGGTTCTCACCATGGAAGTCGCCATCGAGGCGGTCGAGGAGGGGTTTCGCCTCCTTGGAAACGGCGGGGCGGTCAACCGCCCCCGCCAGCGCATCAAGCTCCCGCAGCTCATGCTTCACGTGATGCCAGCGGGAAGCGCGGCGCTCGGCTACGCGGGTTTGAAAGCCTACACGGCGGGGCCCGGCGGGGCCCGTTTCGTCTTCCTCTTGTTCGAAGCAGAGTCGGGCAAGCTCGAGGCGGTGATGGATGCGGACGCGCTTGGACAGATACGCACCGGAGCCGCATCGGGCGTCGCTACCCGTCACCTCGCCCTTCCCGACGCCAGCACAGTGGGTATCTTCGGAACCGGCTGGCAGGCGCGCTCCCAGCTCGAGGCGGTCTTGGAGGTGCGTCGTGTCGAGTCTGCACTGGCCTGCGGTCGGGACCCGGCGAAGTGCAAGACGTTCTGCCGGGAGATGGCGGAGCGGCTCGCGATACCGGTCCGTCCGTCGGTGCCCGAGGAAGTCGCGGCGGCGGACATCGTGATCACCGCGACGAGCTCTCGCAAGCCGGTGCTTCTGGGCGAATGGCTTCGTCCGGGGCAACACATCAATGCCATTGGAGCCAACTTTCTCCATCGGCGCGAGCTCGATGAGTCGGCGGTCGAACGGGCAGCCTGTATCGTCGTGGACTCACGGGAGCAGGCCGAGCTCGAGTGCGGCGATCTCGTGCCACTCGTGGAGGCCGGGACACGCAAGTGGGGTGATCTCGTCGAGCTCGGCGATATCGTCGCTGGCAAGGCCCCGTTCGAGCGAGAAGAGGAAGCGATTACGCTCTTCGAATCGCAGGGGATTGCGCTGGAGGATGTCGCGGTTGCGAGGCGCGTTCTGGAGCGAGGCAGGGCACAGCGGCTGGGGACGGACCTGCCCTTCTAGTCTAGTTGGTTTCTGTCGCGGAACTGCGACCTCCCGAGCCCCAGCCCGTGCCCATGCCCGTGCCCGAAACAACTCTTACAGAGAGAGCTGTTCCCCAGATTCGTCCCCCAACGCCTTGTGCTACTCAATGCTTCTGGGCGCCACCTTCGGGCTGGGGCTCGGGCTCGGGCACGGCGTGGATCGGAATCGTGGGTTTCGAGACAGAGCGATCGGGGGCGGTGAGGGGTCATCCTTCGAGCGCGAGCGCTCGGCCCACCGCACGAACCTGCTCGGACACGAGCTCTTCCATCGCGCCGCGGATCACGTAGCTGTTCGAAAAGCGTGCGTAGAGGCCCGGAGGCATCTCGTAGTCGAGACTGACCCGAATCTCGGTCGCATCCTCCGCGGGCAGGAACCGGTACGAGTGGTTCCACATGTAGAAGTAGCCGTTGGACTGCACGTTGGTGAAGCCCTGGGGGGGACGGTACTCGGAGACGACGACGTCCCATTCGAGATCGACGGGCCACCGCTCCAGCCGATAGGCAAAGATCGCCCCCGGTCTCAGATCGGGGGGATGGTGCTCGGTCTTGATCGCGACCGCCTCCGGCGTGACCCGTTGGACGTTTGCCGGGCGGTCGAAAAACGCGAAGACCTCCTCCAGGGAGCGCTTCGTCAGGATGCTGCGTTCGATACGCGTGATCTGGGGTTTGGCCATCTGCTTCTCAACTCGAGAAGGATCGTAAGCGTCGCGCGGACTGGGAGCAAATCCGGCTCAGGCGTCGAGGAGGTTCGTCAGGGCTCGGGAGGCCCGCTGAACCGAGCGTCGGTTCCGTCGCGAGAGCGGGCCGTCCACCGGCCGCTCGAGCACGATGACGAGCAGTGCCCGCGAAGTAATTCGCTCCAGCACGAGCTCGGACGAGCTTCTGGTCTTCGATTCCCCGACGAGTGCGGTCAGGATCTCTTCACTGCCGGGAAGTGAAGCAAGCGGGTGGGGAAGCGGGTACTCCAGGTGTCCGACCGTTGCGAAGGGCGTTCCGACTTCATCGACGAGAAAGCAGGCACGTGCCGCGAAGCGAGCGCGCAGCTCTGTCAAGTGGTGCCGGAGCTCGGTGAGGCGCCCCGGGGTCGCGAGAATGTCGTCGGAAAGCCCCATGTCAAATTTCCAAGGAATTGGCGTTCCTGATGGCCGGTTCCCCGGCCCCAGCTCGTGCTATAGTACGCAAGTCAGGCGCTTGCGCGCCGAGGAGAGCACCATGCCATTCGTACCACTTTTTGGCGCTCCGGGCCCTTGGGAGTTGCTGGTCATCCTGTTGATTGTTATTGTGATCTTTGGTGCGAACAAGCTTCCGCAACTCGGCGCCGGGCTCGGTGAGGGCATCAAGAACTTCAAGAAGTCGATCAAAGGCGAACGCGAAGAGCTACCGTCGGACGAAGAGGCCAAGAAGAAGGAAGGCTAGTGCCATCCACTATCGGGCCACGTCGGTAATGATGAGCGTGTTCGTACGCTCGTCGTAGGCCACGCTGCCTCGTGGCGAAAGAAAGCCCGGCAGAACAGACGCCAGCTCGCTGGCGCGGGCGTAGTTGAGTTTGCGATAGGTCGTTTTTAGAGGCCCGGAGAGTCGTTTTTCCTCTTCCAGACGGCGGCGGTCCTCGTACTCCTGACGCAGCTGCTCCATCGTCGCCACCCGAACGAGGTTGTTTCCGATGCGGTCCTCTCCAAGGCCGCACGTCTTGAGGACCAGCTCCAGAACCTGCGGCCACGGAACCCGAGTGAGCTTCAGCGTGCAACTGCAGCTGACGTCCGGATCCGCTACGAGGTTGAACCCGCCGACTTCCGCCAGCAGGCGCAGAACGTCGAGCACATCGGCCTCCTTGAGGTCGATGTCGATGAGCGTTTCCTTGCTGCGAGAATCGACGGGCGTTTCCACCTGGCTGCCCGCTACGAGAAGAATCAGAAGCAGTGCTTTCATAGTGTTATCCTCGTTCCATCGTCGGCGAGCTCGAACACGAGCTCGCCGCGCCGGCTCAGAACATCCTCTCCGGCATGCACCAGAAGCGTGCGGCGCGCCTCGAGCCGATCTGCGTTTCGCTCGAGGTCGCGATACGACATGTGCCTCGGAAACGGCTCCTCGAAGCTCGAGCACTCGCAGACGAAGAGATCGGCACCGGCGGCCTGGGGAACCAGCTCCTCGGTCCATGCCGTGTCGCCGGAGTACACGACGGTCCTCCCACTCCAGCTCACCCGGTAGCCGAAAGCGATGCCGTTGGAGTAGTGGTCGACTTCGAATCCCGTCGCCGTCGCTGGACCCACCGTGTGAGGGATACCGGCGTCGAGGTCTCGATACTCGAGGGGAAACGGCTCGTCGGGAATCCCGGGAAAGAACAACCGAAGCGTTGTGTCCATCAACTCCCCCGTTCTGGGTGGCCCGGCGACGGTGAGAGATTTCGTTCGTTTCTGCTCGAAGAAACCGTCGAGGACGAGAAACGGCACGCCGCTGAAGTGATCGCCGTGGTGGTGGGAGATGAGGACGAGGTCGACGTCCTCGGACGACAGCCCCTGTTTCTTCAATGCGGCGAGCGTAGCCGGACCGCAGTCCAGGAGCACCCCAAAACCCCGATCCCGAACCAGAATGGCCATCGGGTTTCTTCCTCCGCTGCCGAAAGCGTTACCGGTGCCCAGAAACAGAACTTCCATCAGATTGTGTCCGGATGTTCCATTGTAGCGAGCGAGGCTCTGTTAGGCCAAAAAGTTGGAATGGACCCAGTTGCTACTTGCTCTCGCACTCTTCGCAGGTGAAGGGTTCTTTCTTGCTCGAGGTGGCGACGACGCGCCCGCATTGGCTGCATTCGCGTCGATCGGGGCGGACGAAGGCGTCGCGGTAGCGATCCACGAGCTCGCACAAGTAGCGTTTGACCTGCTCCAGATCGCCGGCGGCGAAGTGCCGGGTGTCTTCCTCCGGATCTTCGGAGGGATGGTGCCGCACGCGGGTGGTGACTTCTACGGTGCGCCCCTCATCGTCATCGGTATCCCACGAGCACTCGACGCGGATCTCGACAGGCATTTCGGGATCAGTAATCGGAGCCAGGAGTCTTCAGCCCGTCCGCAGGCGCGAAGTCGCGGGAGGACGAGCCGTGGGGGTGGGGCCTCACGGCATTGACCGTTGTCCGCAGGGGCTCGTTCAGGCTGCCGGTTCGATAGCCCTGCAGGTCCACGGTCACGAACTGGTATCCCAGCTCCTTGAAGGATGCGACGAGTTGCGCTCTCACCTCGGGTGCGAGAGCTCGATCGATCTCTTCGGGCGCTAGCTCGATGCGGGCGACCGGCCCGTGATGACGCACACGCACCTGGCGAAAACCCATCTCCCGGAGAAGGTCTTCGCCCCGCTCCACCGTGCCGAGTGTCTCGATGGTGATGGGTGTCTGGTACGGAACGCGCGAAGACAGGCAGGCGGACGAGGGCAGCTCCGCGGTAGGAAGGCCGCGTCGACGTGACAGCATCCGAATCTCTTCCTTCGTCAGCCCCACTTCCTCGAGAGGGCTCCGGACGTCGAGCTTCCTCGCCGCCTGGCGGCCGGGGCGGAAGTCCGAAACGTCGTCCGCGTTGGTGCCGTCCACGATGAAACGAAAACCCGCTTCGCGAGCGAGAGCCCCGAGTTGCGTGTACAGCTCGGTCTTGCAGTGGAAGCAACGGTCCGTGTTGTTGGCCAAATACGCCGGGTTGTGCGTCTCGTTGGTGGTCACGAATCGATGAGGAAGCGAGAACTGCGAGACCACCTCGAGCGCCATGCGGCGCTGCACCTCGGGATAACTCGGACTGTCACCGGTAACGGCGAGGGCCCGCTCGCCCAGCGAGCGATGGGCCTCGACGGCGAGATAGGCGCTGTCCACGCCGCCGCTGAAAGCGACGACGACCGAGCCCATCTCACGAAGGACGGAGTCCAATCGTTCCGCTTTGCACAGGGCCTCCGACTGAGCGGGTTCTAGAGCTCTTCCCACGTCTCCGCCTCCTCTTCGGGCGCAAGGTCCAGCACGATCGGGGCAACCCTTGTCACCTGCAGGGTGATGCCACACTCGGGGCAGCCGATGAGCTCACCCGGTCCACGTCGAGGTCATCGATCTCGATCTCGAAGTCGCAGTAGGGACACAAGGGGTACCTCATGTGGCCTGGCCCGGAATCGGTTGTTGATTATAGCCCACCCCTGAGACGGGAAAAAGATAACGCAAAGACGCAAAGAAAAACGGGGCACCCGATCCAGACTACAGCTCACCGAATCCGTAGAAGGACTGATTTGGGGAAAAAGATAACGCAAAGCCGCAGAGGCGCAGAGCAGGAAAATATCCAACTTCCAATTTCCAACACCAAATGCCCGAGTTCTGAACTTCGTGATCGGATCTCGACTTTGGAGATTGGAAGCTCGTTCGCTCCCGGCGTTCCAGGTTTCCGGCTTTCCTGCTTTTTGTTGCCGCAAGTACGGATTCGTTCGCTTGCGGCTCCCCCCTCTGCGTCTCTGCGCCGCTGCGTTGAAAATTCCGGCAAGCAGCCCTTCGGCGGATTCGATCCGTCGAAGTTCTCCTTGCTTTGCGTTGAGTTTTTTGGTTTTCCTACGGTTGCAGCACGAGACGGGATCCAAGCGACATCTCGACCCCGGCCCGGCTCGTCAGGAGCGGATGCGGCTCGCCCGCGAGCCAGCCCCTGTTCTGAGCGAAATAGTGCGGGCTCAGCGGGTGACCCGAGGCTCCGGTGGGAACGATCGATTGCGACTGCGAAAGATCGCTCAAGTCCGCGATGAATCGAAAGGAGGTGCCGGCCACGACACCAAAGGGTTCTCGCAGGGACACCGTCGCGTTCGACACCGTGTGCGTGGAGCCGCCGAAAGGGAGGGTCGTCCGGCTGAAGAGCCAGCTCAGCGGCGGTTCCTGACCGAGAGGGTGGTCGAAGTCGGCCCCGTGAAGCGTCGCCCAGTCCCAGCTTCCCATATCGCCGCTTTGCAGACTCGAGAGGACGCCGAGTCCGTCGGTCAGGCTGCGGGCGAAGATGCTCGTGCGATCCTCGACCTCCGGTGTCGAACCGTCGTCCCAGAGCGGGCTCGCCGGCTCGTCGATGATGGCATGGATACTTCCGCCGTGCCCCTCTTCGAGAAACTCCAGGTACGTATCGAACAGCTCGTCGCCGAGCTCGTCTCGAAACGCGTTCTCGAGCAGCATTCGGTGGACCGCCTGATAGATGGCCGGCGCCGCACCGGCGTCCATCTGCCCGTTCCAGCTTCTCAGGACCGTGAGCGCTTGCGCCTCCTGTTCGTCCTCGGGCGTGAGGGCGACCAGGTAGCGAAGGATGGATTCTGTCGACGAATCGTAGCGGTCGGACTGGATGCGCACCATGTCCGCTGCGCTCAGCGAAGAGCCCGCCGACAGAAGTGTGGCGATGCGATGGGCGCGAAAGGGGGGCAGCGTGTCCTGCCCAAGAGGATACGGCGCGTCGGGAGGCAGCATCGAGTGATTGGCGCTCACGATCAACCCGTCCTCGGGGTTGAACAACTGAGGTTTGAGCTCATGGGGAATGCTGCCCTGCCAGTCGAGCTGGCCCGAGGCGCCGTCGACCGGGAGCGTTCCATCGAAACCGCTTCGAACCGGGATGTCGCCCGCCGGGAAGAAGCCGATGTTCCCTTCGACGTCGGCGTAGACGAACGCGAGCGCGGGGCTCGCCCACGTTCGAAGCGCCTCGATGAACTCTTCCCAAGAGCCGGCCAGGTTGAGGCGCCATAGCGCGAGCGTGTGATCGCCTCTCCGAATCGCGTCCCATCGGAGCGCGTAGAGACGGCCGTCCTTCGGTTGATTGTCGACGAGGACGCCGTGGCGCGAGCGGACGATCTCCTCGGTGACCAGTGCTCCGTCGGCTACGTTGATCGTCTCGGTCCAGGACTCGAGATCTTCCCAGAGCTCTCCGGACGCATACTGGCGCGGGTTGTCCGGGTTGACGGTCTCGACGAAATGGTCCTGAACGTCCGCGTAGAGCGCGGTCACGCCCCACGCGACGCGCTGGTTGTGTCCGATGACTACAAACGGGATGCCCGGAATGCTGGCCCCGGCCACATCCAATCCACCTCCTGAAAGATGGATCTCGTACCAGATCGATGGCATGGAGAGCGGGAGGTGAGGATCCGAAGCAAGAAGAGGACGGCTGGACCCCGACCGGGCGCCGGCGACGACCCAGGCGTTGCTCGCACCCCGACTCGGGCGAACGAGCGAGCGCGGAGGGCGGAGATAGGAGACGGAGGGATCGATCAGATCAGGGGGCGGCGCCAGTCCCGTCATGAGATAGGCGGTCTCGCCGCCGACTTTCTCGATGAGGGCGGCGCGCAGCAGCTCCGCCGCTCCGTTCGAGGAGATGAGGTCGGCCATCCACTTTACGATCACCAGTGAGTCCACCGGCGTCCAGAGTGCCGGTTGATGATCGAGCAGCTGGAACTCGAGTGGTGGATGCTCGGCCGAGGCCTCGACAAAGGCATTGACACCTGCGGCGTAGGCCTCGAGAATCTCGCGCGCTTCGGGAGCCATTCTCTCCGCTTCCGCCTGTGCTGCAGCGGGAAGAGACAGCCGGCGGACGCGACGGTCCAATTCCACCAGCTCCGGCCCGAAGAGCTCTGCCATTCGGCCGCTGCCGAGTCGGCGCAGCATTTCCATCTGGAACAGTCGATCCTGGGCGTGGACGTATCCCGTGGCCCGCGCCAGATCCCGCATGTCGGAGGCGAACAGATGTGGCACGCCGGAAGTGTCGCGAAGCACTTCGACGGGTGCTCCGAGTCCGGGCAGGGGTGCCGTGCCCGCCACTTGCGGGAGCGATGCCTGTCCCCGATAGAACAGGTAGCCGCCGGGAGCACCTACGAGAATCAGCAGAACCAGAACCAGCAGGAACAGAAACTTGAAACCGCAACCGGACGAACCGCGAGGACCACGCGTCCGTCTTCGGGGAGCTCTGGCAGGTTTCGTCGGCCGACTCGTTGGCGGCGGAGCAGCTGCGCCGGGAGGTCGTTTCGGACCGTCCTTCGGCCGCGGTGGCAACGGCCTGCCTCCGCCACCCGGTCGGCGTGGCAGTTTCTTGCTCACTCTGCCTCCTCACGCACGTAGCGTCCGCTCCGCCCGCCGTCCTTGCGCATGAGACGAACGTTGTCGATCACCATCGCCTTGTCCACGGCCTTGATCATGTCGTAGAGGGTCAGCCCTGCCACCGACACCGCGGTGAGCGCTTCCATCTCGACGCCCGTCTTGCCGGTGGAGCGAACGCTGGCTTCGATGTCGAAGCCATCGTCCGCTTCGCGGATGTCGACGTCCACGAGATCGAGTGACAGGGGGTGGCAGAGCGGGATGAGTTGAGAGGTCCTCTTCGCGGCCATGATGCCCGCGAGACGTGCGGTCTCCACCACGTTGCCCTTGCCGTGTTGACCTTCCCGAACAGCTGCCATGGCGGCTGCGGACACACGAACGCGGCCGGCGGCGACGGCTTCACGCGTCGTAGGGTCCTTGTCCCCGACGTCCACCATTTTCGCCTTTCCCTCCGGCGAGAGGTGGCTCAAGCGCGCGGAGGCTTTCCCATGGCCCATCGATCCTCCTTGGCCAGGAAACTGTCGAGGGGGTGAAACGCCACCGAGTCACCCGATTCGACGTGCTCGCTCTCTTCGGGGACGATGAGGAGCGCGTTGGCCTTCGAGAAGGCGACGATGTCGCCCGAGCCCCGCGTCGGAATCGGAAAGGCCACGAGCGCTCCGTCTTCGTCGCGCGTTCGCACCCATCCGGGCAGGTATGCTCTGCGGGGTCCCTTGCTCGCGAGTCTGCTCTGAAGCGTTGCGCGAAGAAGGGGACGCACCGGTTCCTCGGCGCCTTCCATGCGGGCGAGGGCCGTTCGAACGAAGAGCTCGAAAGTAACCATGGTCGAAACCGGGTTTCCAGGTAGTCCGAACACAAGCTTACCATCCTTCGCGACGGCGAACACCAGCGGTTTGCCGGGCTTCAAGGCGATCGCCTCGATGAGACGGCGTACGCCGAGGCTTTCCAGAACGCCCTCGACCAGGTCGAAGCGGCCCATCGACACGCCACCCGAGAGAAGGAGGACGTCCGAGCCTTCGAGCCCCTTTCCGATGAGCTCGTTCAAGGAAGCCTCGGTATCCTTTGCGACTCCCAGGTAGCTGGCCTCGATGCCCACCCCGGCACACTGCGCCAGGAGCGAAAAACCGTTACTGTTGCGGATCTGGCTGGCCCCCGGGACTTTCGAAGGGTGTACGAGCTCGTCGCCCGTCGCAATGACGCTCACCTTTGGTTTCCGTCCGGCCGCCAGTCGCGTCTTGCCGACGGTGGCGGCGACGGCGACGGCCGGGGGATCGAGGCGTGTGCCGGCGCGCAATACCACGTCACCGGTTCGAACTTCGCTTCCCCGCGGCGCGACGTTTTGTCCTCGGTGAACGGAAGCCAGGACCTCGACCACGTCCCCCTCACCGCGCGTCTGCTCCACCATCTGCACGGCATCCGCTCCGTCGGGTACGGGAGCGCCGGTCATGATCTGGGCAGCTTCGCCGGGCCCGACGCTCCGTTCCGGAAACTTCCCTGCCGGAATCGTTTCGATGACGCGAAGCTTCTCGGGGGGCGTCGCGACGTCTTCCGCCCGAAGCGCGTAGCCGTCGACCGCGGAGCGAGGGAAAGGGGGCATGTCCAGGTCGGAAGCCACGTCCTCCCGCAGGAGTCGTCCTGCGGCGTTGGCGAAGTCGATACCTTCGGCGGGAAGCACCGGTGTGTTTTCCAGAACGATGGCGAGAGCCTGCTGGATGGAAATCACGGAAGTCAGACTAGTCCTGCCCGGGAGGAACGTCGGGTTTCAGCGTCCGGATCTCTTCTTCGAGCGCTTTGACGCGCCTCCGGAGTTGAGTTAAGTGCCGCATCTCCGCCTGTGCTTTCAACACCTCTCGGTGCGAACGCGCCGGATAACCCGACACCTTGCTGCCCGCCGGTATGTCGCCGATGACGCCCGACTGAGCGATGAACAGCGCGTCGTCGCCAATCGTCAAATGATCGGTGGCCCCTACCTGCCCTCCCATCATGACGCGCTTTCCGATGACGGTGCTTCCAGAGATACCGACTTGGGCTGCCATGACGGTGTCCTCGCCGACCCGGACGTTGTGGCCGATGTGCACGAGGTTGTCGAGCTTGACGCCTTTGCCGATGACGGTTCTTCCGAGCGTGCCTCGATCGATCGCCGCGTTGGCACCGACTTCGACGTCGTCCTCGAGGATGACGACCCCAACATGTCGGATCTTGATGAACTTCTCGTCGCGCCTCGCGAATCCGAAACCGTCGCCTCCGATCACGGCGCCCGGGTGAACGATCACCCGCGATCCAAGGATGCAGTCCTCCTGGACGACCACGTTCGTCCAGAGAATGCAGTCGGCTCCGACCCGAGCCCGTCGCCCGACATAGGCACCGGGATGGATTACCGAGCGTGGCCCGACCGATGCGCCGGCCAGAACACAGGCGAAAGGCAGAACCGCGGCGCTCGCGTCTATGTCGGCCTCTTCGGACACGAGGGCGACCGGATGAACGCCGGTCGGAGTCTCCTCCGGAGGGTGGAACAGCTCGACGAGAACGTTCATCGCCAGAAATGGATCCGGAGTCAGGATCTGCGGAATGACGAAGTGCTCCACGTGCTCGCGCGTGAGAATCGCACCGGCGCCGGTCGACTCTAGCTCCTTGCGATACCGTTCGTCTCCGAAGAAGCTCAGCTCCTGGCTCGTTGCCTCCGAAAGCGGAGCGAGTCCGCTGACCTCGACACCTCCTTCACCGACGAGATCGCCTTCGAGGCGCGCCGCCAGCTCGTCGATACGGTAGCTGTTTTTCCTATTCGGAAGCTCGCTCATCGGTGCGTACGCAAACGCCCGTTACGGGGCCGGATCCCTGAGGCCACTATAACAGGGTCGGGCCGGCGCCGAAGGGCATTAGGGTTGCATCTCGTTGAAAACATTATATGATCCCCCTAACTCCCTCCTCGGCGGCCCCGAGCGCCGGATGACGCTGTTCGGCCCGTCTGGTACACTAGGATATTGCCGCCGGACTCAGAGCGAAAGGCGATGACAGAACTACCGCATCGGACCCTCGGCAAATACCAGATTGTCAAGGAGCTCGGCAAAGGAGCCATGGGAGTGGTCTACCTCGGCCGCGATCCCAATCTGGAACGCGAGGTTGCCCTCAAAGTGATGGCCAGCGCCATCGTCTCCGATAAAGATCTCAAAGCGCGCTTCGAGAAAGAGGCCAAGGCCATTGCCCAGCTCGCGCATCCCAACATCGTCACGGTCTACGACCTGGGCTACGACGAGCAGGGGGCACCCTACATCGCAATGGAGTACCTCGATGGCGAGGACCTCGAGCACCACATTCGCAAGGATCCGCTCAGCTTCCGCGAAAAGCTTGCGGTCGTTGCGCAGGTCTGTCGCGGCCTGAGCCACGCACACGGGCACGAGATCGTGCATCGGGATATCAAGCCGGCCAACGTCTTCATCACCAAGAGCGGCACTGTGAAGATCATGGATTTCGGTGTTGCCCACTGGAAGTCGTCGTCGAACACCCAGACGGGCGCTATTCTCGGTACCGCGGACTACATGTCGCCCGAACAGATTCGGGGACAGAAAGTCGACGGGCGGTCCGATATCTTCAGCGTCGGCGTGATCCTCTACCGTCTGCTGACCAACAAGAAGCCTTTCGCTGGAGAGAACATCCAGGCGGTCTTCTTCAAAGTGCTCAACCAGGAAGCACCGGAGCTCGTTCTTTCCGATGGAAACCAGTTTCCGGAGCTTCAGGCCATCGTGGACAAAGCCCTCTCGAAGAATCTCGAGGATCGCTATGCCGATCCCGATGCCCTGGCCGAGGATCTCACCGATCTCGTTCGGCTGTACCAGGACGAGCTCTCGGATGACACGGTTTTCGACACCTCGTTCGATCCCGGAGCGGCGGTTGACATTGGGACGATGGGAACTGGAACAGGTCGAAGCACGACCGGGTCGGGCCGTGTGCTGGCACGTCGTCGGGGAGTATTTCCCGGACGCGTCGACCGGGTACCGCCGCGACGTCCGTGGGGATTGGAACCGTGGCGGGCCGTACCATGCCCGGGCAGACGTCGGAAATGCCTCCTACCCGCATCGTGCGCACCCCGACCGGGATGGGTGCGGGAACGGGCGTCGGCATACCGATCGAGGAGAAGGGCACGCCGTGGGGTCTCATTGGAGCGGTGGCGGTCCTGCTGATCGCGATCGCTGGAGGCGTCTACTGGTTCACGCAGCAATCCTCGCCGCCCGACGTATCGGCGGGAAGCGGCGCGCTCACGCCATCCATTGATATCCACGCGGCGCTGGCCGATGCGGAGTCGGCGATCGAGGGAGAGCAGTTCAATCGGGCGCGCGATTTCATCAACGATGTCTTGCGCGAGGATCCGCAGAACGAGCAGGCGCTCCAGATGCGCAACCGCATCTACGAGCTGGAGGAACAGGCCAAAGTGGCCGCTGCGACGAGCACCGTTCCGCCGACACCCGCTCCCCAGGTGCAACCGACGCGACCCAGCGGGCCCTCGTCCTCCGAGCGGGCTGCCACGCTTCTCACCGACGCGTCGCTGGCGGTGGGCAGTGGCGATCTCGGCCGTGCAGAGAGTCTCCTGGGCCAGGCCCGGGACCTCGACCCGGGCAACCCGCGAATCGGCACGGTCCGAGACCAGCTCGTGGCGAAGCGTCGCGAGTCGAACGTCAACCAGCGACAAGCGCAACGGATCGCCGCGCTCCTGCAGGAAGGCGCCGTCTACGTGGACGCCGAGGACTATGACGCTGCCATTGCTTCGTTCGACGCCGCGCTGAATCTCGACCCGAGCTACGGCCCCGCGATCACCGCGCGAAGCAACGCCGTTGCGACGAAAAAACAGGTCGAGCTCCAGCGACGGCAGGCGGCTGCCGTGCATCGCCTCGCCATCAACATAGGCAAGACGGAGTTCATCACTGCCAAGAAGCCTGGCGCAACAGATGGTTTCGAAGGAGGCGGGGCACTCGGCGTCAAGCGGGCGACCAAGGCGCCGGACAATCCCGGCGAGCTCATCATCGATATCATTCCCAACACGGTGAAGCCAGGCGACCCGTACCGGCTTCAGGTGCAGCTCACCAATCAGGGTAACCGTTCCCTGATCGTGAAATCGTTGCAGCTCGTATCGACCTACAGCGGAAAGAGTACCGGCCAGGGGGTCGATCTCGATCCGGTGGTGCCGCACGTCGCTGCGCATACCACCAGCCTCATGTGGCTGGCGGAGGGTACCTGGGGCGAGGACCAGACCCACGGAAGCATCGATGCGATCGTGACGCTGTCCAGCAAGGATCGGCTCAAGAAGACCATCTCATGGTAAGGACGATTGTAGCCGCCACCCTGTTGTTGGGCGCCTCGCTTTCGCCGGCGGAAGAGCCCGTCATCGATCATCAGCCGGTGGAATGCTCCATCCCCCAGAAGAACACGCGAATCTGCGCTTACGTTCTCGACGACGGCGTAGTGAAGCGGGTACGGGCTTACTTCCGAGCCCAGAAACAGCAGGCCTTCTACTGGACCGACATGACCTTCGACGGCATCCAGTATTGCGCCACGCTTCCGGTGGCCAAAAAGAAGGTGAGAAACCTCGAGTACTCCTCCTCGAGCCGCAGGGGGAGATTCAACACTCGCGGCTCTACTTCCGTTGCTCGAGCTACTCCGACTACTACTTCGTGGACCTCGAGCCCACACCGGAGGGAAAGTACGCGGGCGTAGGGCCCATGGCCGACCCGGACTGCCCGCGGGTTCACTACTACGTGGAATCCGTCGCACGCGACTTCACAAACGCGCGAACCGAAGAGCGTGTTGCGGAGGTAACGAGTTACGGCGCGTGTCGGAGGCGTTTTCCCGCGGCGACCATTTTCTCCGGTGAGCCGAACATCATCCTTGGCTCGGCGAGCGTCGGTGCCGATCCGTCCGCTCCGGGTTCCAGCTCATCGGTGTGGACGGGTTTCTTTCCGCCGCGACCGGGCAGATCGTCTCCACCGGTAGTGGTGGCCTGTCGAGCGTAGCCGTGGCGGGCATCGCTGCCGCCGGAGCCGCGATCACAGTCGCCGCGGTCGCCAACGATGGGAGTGGTTCCAGCAGCGAAGATCCTCCCATCGGTTCGAGCACGTCCTCGACCACGTCCACCACGTCGTCGATCACGACGACCACGGTGCCGGCGGGACAGGCGGTGGAGGCCTGTTTCGAGACGGAGCCACGCAGCGCTACTATCGTGGCCGGCGAGGTCATTCGATTCGATGCACGATGTTCGCCCGGAGACAATCTCGCATATCTTTGGGACTTCGGTGACGGTCGCCCCAAGCGCGAAGGCGCCTTCGTGCAAGCGGTCTACAACGACCCCGGCGTCTATACCGTCAAGCTAACCGTCACCTCGGGCTCGCCTCTCCGTGTCGCCCTGTCGTTCCAGCAGGAGACCGTCGACGAGTTCAGTGTGGACGTCACGGTGCTGGCGCCGCCTCAAAATTTCAGGGCCTGCTTTCAGTCGATCGTCCTGAACCCCGGCTTCGATTGTGACATGGAGTTCGACGCGAGCTGTTCGAAGGGAGACATCGTCGGGTACGACTGGGTTCTCGATATCACGAATGTCATGGGCGCCGGTTCTGTCAACGCCTCTGGCGTCATCGTGTCGCACAACTGGACCGGGTTTCCCGGTTGCGTGACGTTCCCGCCGTGGCCCACGATCGGCGTGCTTCTGACGATCACGGACAAGAACGGCCAGAAAACATCGGTCCAGGGGACCACGGAAGTCCAGTACCTGACGAATCCTTTCTTTCGTGAATCGACGGTCGATACATCGTTCACGAGCTTTCTCGGCGGAGCTCCGTTTGACGGCAAGGTGGCGGGGCAGGTACGCCACAACGGCGAGCGGGTGGATCAGGTAAGAAACGATGCCCCATCTCGCCACGATCTGCGGGGGCGGCTCGGCGAGAACACGGTAGATGCCTCGCTCACGACGCCGATGGGTGGTCCCGGTTTCTGGCGTTTCGACTTCCGAGGAGCATCGGGCTTCGTAGCGGGCAGCATCCGGGTGAAATCGGGTCAGGTCATCGCCCTCGACGCCCACTCCGTGGTGCTGAGGCTAAGCGGGACCGCCGGCGAGCATTTGCGCTTCTCTTACCAGCTATTGCCCTAGTGCACGAACCCGCTAATCCTGCCGCAAAATTCCTCGTCCTTTTCCGCGCTGGCAGCGTTGCTCCTCCTCCAAATATCTAGATATGAGTTCGTCGGAGCGCCTTGCCAGCACGAAAAATGACGTTGGGATTTGCCGACAGTATCAGCGGGTTCGTGCACTCGTGCCCGAGTCCGAGCCCGGAGGTTGCGCCTAGAAGCATTGAGTAGCATAAGGCGTTGCGTGACGGATCTGTTAGCGGGAGCAGCTCTCTCAGTTGGAGTTGTTTTCGGGCACGGGCGTGGGCACGGGCTGGGGTTCGGGAGGGATGGAGGGATAACCCCGGGACGTCGGCCCGCGGCAAGTGGTAAAATAGTCCAAATGCGGCGGTGTACACCAGGGCTGGGATTGCTACTCGCAGCCCTTTTTGCGTCAGCAGGTTACGGCGAGCCACCCGGGCGCGTCCTATCCATCGAGGACGCCGTTCAGCTCGCTCTGGTGAACAACCTCAACCTGTTGAACACGATGGACTCCCTCCAAAGTGCCCGGATCTCCGAGAATCTGGCCGCCTCCCGCTTCAACCTGAAAGTCACGCCGTCGTTCGCACAAGGCTTTGGCGAGCAATCCGTGGTCGACCAGCGGTATGGGCTCGATGTCTCGAAGCTCCTGCCGTTCGGCACAACGGTGTCGGCGACGGTGCGGAGCGACGTCTCGACTCTCGGCCTCGAGAACCTGACCAACTCGGCGGTGGAGTTCGGTGTCACCCAGCCGCTGCTTCGCGGTTTCGGCAAGGGCACGACCGAGTTCAACCTGCAGAACGCTCAGCGAAACCGGCAGGCATCCGAGCGGAATCTCGCGCTCTCCCGCCAGCGGCTGGCGGTCGACGTGGTCGCGTCGTATTACAACGTGGTGCGGCAGCAGGGTCTCGCCGGGGTGGCTCAGAGCTCCCTCCTGCGATCCAGGGAGCTGCTTCGAGCATCGGAGGCCCGTCTCAAGGTGGGGCTTGCCTCCAAGCTGGACGTTTTTCGCGCCGAGCTCCAGCTCTCCCAGGCGGAGGAGGCCCTGATCCTCCGAGTCGAGGCTCTGGAGCTCGCCCTCGACAGTCTGAAGTTCAAGTTGGGTTTCGGCCCCGCCGAGCACGTCGCCATCGAGATGGTGGAGCCGGACTACCAGCCGGTGAACGTGGATGTGGCGGGTCTGACGGAGCTCGGGCTGCACAACCGCATCGAGGTGCGTGAGCAGCGGGATCGCATCGACGACGCGCGCCGCTCGCTCTCCGTCTCCCGGCAGAATTTGTTGCCTCAGCTGGACCTGAACGTGCGGTACCTGAGAAGGGGAGTCGGGCCCTCTTTCACCGAGAGCTTCAATTTCATCGATTCGGGGGCCAACGTTTTCCTGTCCACGAGCTACGCTCTCGACCGGTCCAACGAGAATGCCTCCTTCGCGATGGCGCAGATCGATATCGAAGCCCGGCGCCGCAGCGTGAAGCTCGTCGAGTACAGCGTTGCCAACGAAGTGCGTGCGGCGGCCCGGAACGTGGAGCGCATCGGCAAGAGCATCGTCCTTCAGGAGCGCAACATCGACTTCGCGCAGAAACAGCTCCGTCTGGCGACTCTGCGCTACCAGCGAGGGCTGGCGAACAATTTCGACATCATCGACGCCGAGAGTAACCTGATTCGGGCGCGGAGCAACTACGTATCGCTGCTCGCCGATCACCTAGTTTCGAAGGTGGAGCTCAAGCGGGTTACCGGCACCCTCGATGTGGAGGCGGAGTTCGCTCCAGGGAGCTTTCTGCCTCCGGCAAGGCATCATCCATGAGCGAGACCACCGAGAGCACCGTCGAAGGATCGCGCGGCTCCCTTCGTGCCGCGGTCGCTGGTCTGGGGACTTTCGTACGAACCCGCAGGAGCTGGTGGGAGTCCGTCGGCGCGCTGGCCCGCTGGCTGCAAGGCAACCCGAAACGCAGCTTTCTTGCCGGGGCGGGGCTCGTCGCTCTGGCGGTGGGCGTTCATGACCTCGTGAGCTCGCGCTCGTCGGCGGGAGCGCTCGTCGCCGCGGCCATCGAAGGTCCGTTCGAGGTCAAGATTGTGGAGAGCGGAACGCTTCAGGCGCTTCGTTCGGTCAACTATTCGTCCGCGATACCGGGAAGCCAGGCGAAGATCATCTACCTCGTTCCCGAAGGGACAAACGCACACGTGGGTGACGCGCTGGTGAAGTTCGACGCTCAGCCGTTCGTCGAGCAGCTGGAGCAAACGAAGGCGCAGCTCGCGCAGGCCGAAGCGGAGCTGGTGAAAGCGGAGCAGGAGCTCAAGCTGCTTCGGATCGCCACCAGGGAGGAAGTGACCGAAGCGCGCGACAAGGTCCGGCTCTCGGAGCTCGAGCTGAAGAGCGTGACGGAAGGCAAGGGCAAGCTGGCGGAAGCGGAGTCGGCGGCAAAACTGTCACAGGCACGCCGCGAGCTGGAGAAAGCCGTTTCCAACTACGATGACTTGAAGCCGCTTCTCGACGAGGGCTTCATCACGAAGCTCGAGCTGGACCGAGCGAGCCAGGCGGTGGAAAAAGCCCGGGAGGATCTCGAGCTCACCGAGATCAGGCACAGCACCTACATCGACTATACCCGGCCCACCGAAGTGGAGGGTTCGCGCTCGGCGTTCAACAACAGCAAGGAATCGTTGCGGCAGGCGGAACGGGCAAACTCGTATCGTTTGTCGCAGGCCGAGGCGGCGCTCCGGCTCGCCCGCAGCAAGGAGGCGGAGCTGACTGCCAAGCTCCAGCAACAGAGCCAGAGCCTCGCCCAGTGCGAGATTCGAGCCACCGTGGCGGGCCTGGTCATCTACAAGGATGTGTTCTTCGGGAGCGAGAAGCGCAAGGTCCAGGTCGGCGATCAGGTATGGCCCAACCAGCCGCTGATCATGCTTCCCGATCTTTCCCAGATGGTCGTGGATACGCAGGTGCGGGAGACCGACATCTACAAGGTTCAAAAGGACCAGGAAGTCCTGATCTCCGTCGATGCCTATCCCGAGCTCGAGCTCACCGGAAAGGTCAACTACATTGGAACCCTTGCCCAGACCGATCGGGCGCGTCACGGCGGGAAGTATTTCACGGTGACCATCCTGACCGACGACGCCGATCCCCGGCTTCGGCCCGGTATGACCACGCGGGTCGAGCTGCTCGTCGAGCGTCTCGACAAGGCAACCTACGTTGCTCTCGAGGCGGTTTTCGAACGGGGCGGCCGGAACTATGTGTACGTCGTACGGAACGGCTCGACCGAGCTTCAGGAAGTTCTCGTCGGCCCCAGCAACGAGAACCACATCGTCGTGGAGGCGGGGGTGACGGTCGGAGACTGGGTGCTGCTCGGGGATCCGAACGAAGAGGGTCGGCCGCTCGGCGGAGAAGAGCTCCCCGGGTTTCTCGACGTCGTGGCTCCCGCGTCCCATGCGTCAGAGCCCAATCCCTGAGGAGATCCCGGCTGGAAGGTGATGAAGCACCTTCCCGTCGCCGAGGCCATCGACGTCGAACGGGCGTACTCGCGGTCGGTCGTTGCTCTCGAGAACATAACGCTCGCCATCGAGCGCGGAAGCTTCGTGGCCGTTGTCGGACGCTCCGGCTCGGGCAAGTCCACCCTCCTGAATCTTCTCGGCTGCCTGGACCAGCCCACGAAAGGACGGATCCTGCTCGACGGGCAGGACGTCGCCTCCCTCGACGATGATGCGGCGAGCCGCATCCGCAATCGACGCATCGGGTTTCTCTTCCAGTCCTTCAACTTGATTCCGCAAATGAGCGTGACGGACAACGTGGAAGCCGCCCTGCTGTATAGCGATCGGCCGGAGCGCGAGTGGCGGGGGCGTTCCGAGGTTCTACTGGAAAGGCTGGGTATCGCAGACCGGGCGGCCCATCGGCCGACCGAGCTGTCCGGGGGCGAAGCCCAGCGGGCCGCGCTCGCGCGGGCCCTCGTCAACGAGCCCGATCTTCTGCTCGCCGACGAGCCGACCGGGAACCTCGATTCGCGGACCGGGAACGAAGTTCTCACGTTGCTAGAGGAGTTCGTTGCGGACGGTCGCACTCTGGTGCTGGTGACCCATGACCTCGAGGTGGCCCGCCGTGCCAATCGCACGATCGAGCTTCGGGATGGGCGGCTGGTCGGGGATTCGGAACGATGACGCCCTACCTGCTCGGCCGGCTGGCGTGGCAAGGGATTGCCCTGCACAAGCTCCGCTCCGTGTTGTCTGCTCTGGGCATCGTGTTCGGAGTGGCCGCGGTGGTCGCCATGCTTTCCGTCGGAGAAGGTGCCCGCCGGGAGATTCTGGCGGAAGTCGGTCGGCTTGGCATTACCCGGGTCTCCGTGCGCGCGGGCTCCCTCTCGGAGGCAACCGCCGAAGACGCGAGGTCACTTTCCAGTCCGGGACTCAACCTGCGCGATGCCCAGTCCATTTCGGAAGTCTGTCCGACCGTGGCAAGTCTGGCCCCGTTGAGGGAGCGCGCCGAGCAAGTGAGCCACGGGGAGCGTCGCATCGAAGCGACGCTGCTCGCCACGACACCGTCGTTCGCCCGGACGGTGGATCTCCACCTGCGCGAGGGTCGCTTCATCACGGACACCGACGTTCGCGACGCCAAGCGGACGATTATCCTCGGCCACGAGATTCGAGAAGAGTTGTTTCCCTATCAGGCTCCTCTCGGGGAGCGCGTTCGCATCGGGCGCGAGAGCTACGCGGTGGTCGGGGTCCTCGAGCCGCGCGAGCGGGGGCGACAGGGATCGCGCCTCGGCGGCAGGGATTTGAATCGGGTGGCCTTGGTACCACTCTCCTGCGTGCCGGAACCTTCCGGCAGGGTAGACGAGATCGCCATCCGTATCGAGAATGCCGACGCGGTGAGTCCGTCTGCACGTCTGATCGAATCGGTGGTTCGCCGAATGCATCGCGGCGCAGGCGACTTCGAGCTGGTCGTTCCCAAGGAGCTCATCGCCGGTTACGAACGGGCGCGGTTCCAGTTCAACGTCGTGGTGGGTGCGGTGGCGGCGATTTCGCTCCTCGTTGGTGGCATCGGCATCATGAACATCATGCTGGCCAACGTGACGGAGCGCATCCGCGAGATCGGTATCCGCCGCTCGCTCGGCGCCTCGCGCAAGGACATCGTGCGGCAGTTCCTTGCCGAGGCCATCCTGCTGACCGGTGCTGGCGGAACCCTGGGAATCGCGCTCGGGGCGCTCGCCTCGTGGGCGGTGTCCAGCTACGCGGACTGGCCCACCGCACTCAGTCCGTGGGCTCTAGTCGCTGCGACGGGGCTTGCCACCGTCACCGGACTCGGCTTCGGTCTGTACCCCGCGCTGTCAGCGGCCCGGCAGAACCCGGTGGAAGCCCTCCGCCACGAATAGCGAAGCAAACCAAAAACCCAACGCAAAGACGCAAGGGCGCAAAGAGAAACAGGGCACCCATCCGATGACCGTAGCTCACCGAATCCGTGGAAGGGCTATCTCGGGAAACTCAACGCAGAGTCGCAGAGACGCAGAGCAAAAACCGCATACAGCAGCTCCTGGCGAGAGTCGCCAAAAAGATGACACGGAACCCCGGAAATTGCGGAAACCCGGAACCCAACAGGGATCAAGCAGGGAGAGCGTGGCCCATCGAATCCGCAGAAAGACTGGGTCGAATGGAGAGCGTTGCGCGCTGTTCTTTGCGCGCTCTGCGCCTCCGCGCCTTCCGCCTCCGTCGTTGGTAGACAAGAGAATTGCCAACTACTTCGGCGAGACTCGCCGAAGCCTTGGCGAAGGTGGTTGCGTCATGTTTTTTCCGGCCCAGTTACGCGCCGCCGGCGGGGGCGGCTCCAGCTCCTCCAAAGCTCGCCACCGCGCGGTCCTCGTCCTTGAAGATCTCGAAGATCGGCAGGAGCTTCGCCATGGTCAGAGAGTTGTGGACCCGTTCCGAAGGATTGAGCATCTTGAGCGTGCCACCGAAACGCCCGACCATCCGGTGCCCGGCAACCAGCTCGCCCATTCCGGCGCTGTCCATGAAAGTAACCTCTGCGAAGTCGACGAGTATGCTGGTCCGACCGGAGGCAACCAGAGTGTCGAGTGCTTCACGAAGCTGCTCGTCCGAGCCGCCACCAGCCAGCTTCCCTGAAAGAACCAGGATACTGATACCGGTTTTCTCGCGTAGATCCAGTTTCATGACTCTGACCCCCGCTTCGTGTGGGCTCAACTATAACCTAGACAGCTAGCTGGTGAGATCACGAAGCGCCTGCCAGTCCACCTGGACGTTGTAACGGGACCTGAGGTTCGACAGATACGTGGACCAGGCGCGGGAGCGCGCCTCCTGCAGGAGCTGGCGGCGAAACTCCTTCTTGCGCTCGTCGAACTGCTCCTGGGAGTTACCGGATCGCTCGACGACGCGAAGGATCGCGTAACCGTTCGTGGCCTCGAGAGGCTCGGAAAAAACACCTGGTGCAAGCTCAAAGGCCTGCTCGCCCACGGCCACGGATACGCCCGCTTCCGGAAGCTGGCTTCCCCGGAAGAAGGTGTCGGTCGTCTTGAGCTCGACCCCGGAGGCGGCACCGGATTCGGCGAGCTCGGCGCTCAGCTCGCGCGCCCGGGCGAGGGCGAGCTCCATCAACCGTTCGTTTTCCGCCTCGGTTCGGGCCCTGTCCTCGATCTCCTCGAACTCCAGCGGACCTTCCGGACGCTCCTTCAGAACCTGGAGAAACGCGTAGCCGGTGGTCATTCGAATAGGCTGAGAGACACCGTTGACCGGTAGATCGAACGCTTGCTGCGTGGCTTCCGTTGAGTTGCCAAGCTGGGGGACTCGGTCGTTGCGCCCGAAGAACCCCGTCTCCTGCGGAACCAGGAGGTTGTACTTGCTCTTCAGCGCGTCGATACTTCCAGTCTGTCGCAGCTCGGCGGCGTAGCTCTCGACCGCAGCCTCCATCGCGTCGCGAGCCTTCTCCTGGGTCAGCGTCGACTCGATTTCGTCGCGGACCGCTTCGAGCGGCTGGGTGAGCGGCTCCTGACGCGCTTCGACCCTGATGATGTGGTACCCATAGACGGTTTTCACCAGATCACTGATGGACCCCACCGGCAGGTTGAAAGCCGCCTGTTCGAACTCCGGCACCATGTCGCCCCGTGAGAACGAGCCCAGAGAGCCACCCTGTGCGGCGCTCGTGTCCTCGGAGAATTCCATCGCGAGCGCTGAGAAATCCTCTCCAGCTCGCGCCCGCGCGAGAACAGATTGCGCCCGGGCTCGGACTTCCTCTTCGTCCGCGCCCTCCTCCGTCTTGAAGAGGATATGGCTCGCTTCCACCGCTTCCGTCGCCTCGTACCGGAAGACGTTCTGGTTGTAGTAGCGCTCGATCTCGCGGTCCCGGATTTCCACGTCGACCGTGAACAGCTGTGGCGTCAACGTCACGAATCGGACCTTCCGTTGAACGGGGTGCGCGAAAGTGTCCGGGTGCGAGTCGAAGTAGGCCCGTGCCTCCTCTGGGCTCACCGCCACTTCATCCTTGAAGTCGGCCGATCCAACCATCGTGTACTCGAGCTTCGCCGTCTCGTTGCGCCGGCGGAACTCTTCACGCAGGTCCTTGTCGCTCCGAAAGACTCCGTCCGTCACGAGCTCCTGAAGCCTCCGTTGCAACAGCTCGGCGCGAACGTTCTCTTCGAACTGAGTGGCCGAGCCCAGAAGTGGATTCTGAGCGATGAGCTGGAGGTATGCTGTCTGTCCGATGAACTCGCCGTTCTCGTTCCGGAGGTTTGGATTCTCCATGATGGCCCGCGCCAGCTCGTCGTCGCTCACCGACAAGCCCTGACGCTCGGCCTCGAGAGCAAGCAGCTTCGTCTGGACCAGTTGATCCACAACGGCCCGGTCCAGCCCGAACTGCCGCATGAGGTCCGGCGAGAAGTTGGCCCCCATCTGGTTCCGGTAGACCTGCTCCTGCCCACGGTAGCCCTGGATGAATTCCCTGGCCGATATCGGCTCGCCTTCGACCCACGCCACGTCGCCACTGATCCCTCCCGGGCCCTGCGGACCCATGAAGTCCGGAATGTAGAAAGCGACGAAGGCGAAGATGACCAGAACGAGGAGGAAGGCTCCCAGGATCCAGCCAAACGTCTTTCGATTGCGGAAATACTTGAGCATGAACGAACCTCGATCCAAATATGCTAGCCCCGTTTTCCGCAGTCCGCAATTGTCATGGCGGAAAACGGGGCTAGTGCATGGACCCGCTGATACTGTCGGCAAATTCCAACGTCATTTTTCGTGCTGGCAAGGCGCTCCGACGAAGTCATATCTAGATATTTCGAGCCGCCTTCCGCAGCGAGCCGGTCGAGCGGAGCCAGCGCGGAAAAGGACGAGGAATTTGCGGCAGGATTAGCGGGTTCGTGCACTGGCCATAAGGAGTCTCCCCTCGCAAGCCGCTCGGGACACTAGATCCTCATTTCCCCTCACAAGCCCCGTAACCTGCGCGGCTTCGAGCTCGTCGGGGTCCCGTCCGGTGCGTTGCAGCTCACCCGGCCCATGTGATAAACTTCTTTAGAATCAGTGTCGTACAATGCGAAGGCCTAGCCCATACCAGACGAACACGGGTGTCCATATCGAATGGTTCACCGTTCGAAGGAGCACTGTGGTGACGCTCGCCATCGCCGTGGCGGCGCTGTTCGCGGCCGGCGGATGGGCGGTCTACCGGATCACGAATCCGGCACCTCCTGAAGTCGTCACCGCGGATACGTTTCCCGACAACAGCGCCAGTTTCGTGGAGCTCTCCGGAAGCGTCGAAGTTCGCAAAGCGGGTACCTACGAGTGGGTTGCGGCTCACATGCGTTTTCGCCTCAACAAGGAAGATACGATTAAGACCACCGGCAACTCCACCGCCCGGCTGCGGCTCTTCGACGGTACCGAATATCTCCTCAAGGCGGACTCGATCCTGGTCATCGAGGAGTCTTTCGAGGACCCCACGACCAAGGCCACACGGGTATCGGTGAAACTCCAGACCGGTCAGGTCAACCTGAGGACGCCGCGTCGAGAAGTCTTTGGCTCTCGATCGGATCTGGAAACGCCGACGGTTCAGGCGAGCTTCGAGGAGAACACCTCTGCCGACGTCAGCTTCGATACGAATCGAAGGACCGCGGGTGTTACCGTGTTCACCGGGGGCTCCGCTCTGACGTCTTCCGGAGGCGAGACGCTGACCCTCGTTTCTTCCCAGATGGTCGAGGTCAACGCGAACGCGCGGTTCTCCAAAGTCTACGAGTTGCCCGGGGTTCCCGCGCTCGTCCAGCCCACGAACCATTCGCGTACTCCAGTGGCGGGCACGACCAAGTTCCAGTGGAAGCCCGTCCAGGGGGCTCGCAGATACCACGTGCGACTCGATCGAACTCCGACGTTTCCCGATCCCATCCTGGATAGCTACGTGAAGGGACTCTCGACGGTCTACGAGAATCTGCCGCCTGGCACGTACTACTGGGAAGTCAGCGCAATCGATGCGGATGATCGAGCCGGTGCCCCGAGTGACTTCGCGAAGTTCAGTTTGTTCTCCGGCACGATGCGTCCGACCGCCGAGGCTCCACGCCTGTCGGTGCTGCGACCGGAGGTGTTCGTGGGTGGGCTCGTAGAGGTGCGGGGCAAGACGGACTCAGGAGCCTTCGTCACAGTCGACACCGGGGCGGGGCCGGAGCGGGTCACGGTCAAGCCGGACGGGACATTTACTCACCGCTTCATCGTGACGGAAGCCGGTCGGCACCGCGTGAATGTGAAGGCTCGTAGGCGGGAGGGTGGGGGAACCGCCGAAGAGACCGTTTATGCTGAAGTAGGAACTGGGCGATAGTGAACCAGCTCCGGGCTTCCGGACGACGGCACGCTCTGGAGCGAAAGACGACCTCCCGCCTGAAGACTCCCGCCAGCGAGCGGCCGGAACGAAGGCGTCATCCCCGAGAGAGGTTTCAAAGCGTGTCCCGCGTCGCAAACGACGTTTCTCGAGAGGTGGAAATGCGCTTGGCGCTCTTCGGAAGCTCGAGTCGTCTCTCCCGGGCCTTCCGCAGCGTCGCTTCCGCCCGGGATATCGCCTGCGTGCGGTTCGACTCGGACGACTTCTCCTGGAGCGAGTGGGAGGCCAACGGGAGTTACGACGCCATCATCGTCGACCAGGAAACGGGCGAGGAGCACGGCCTGGTGAAGTGGCTGCGCAAGAGCCATCCGGATGTACCGCTCATCGCCTTCGGCGGAGAAAGCAAGGGCGATGCCCGCTCGGTCTACTCCCTGCATCTGCGGTCGGTGCCGCGGGCGGAAGCTCTCCGAGTACTGGTCGCCGGTGCGCGACGTCACCTCGAAGCGAGTCGCAAGGCGGGCAAGCTCTCCCGTCGTCTCCGCGAAACGTCGAAGCAACTGCAGATCCTCACGGACATCGTCTCGACGGCCAACTCGAGTCTGGAGCCGGACAAGGTCGTCGATGTGGTCATGTCCCAGATCCAGAAGCTCGTACCTTCGGAAGCCTGGTCCATCCTTCGCGTCGACGAAGAGAGTGGCGATCTGACGTTCGAGATGGCGTTGGGCGAGAAGAGCCAGGATCTGAGCGCGAGGCGGATCAAGATGGGGGAGGGCATTGCCGGCTGGGTAGCCCAGACCGGCGAGGCGGTGTTCGTCAACGATGTCAGACGCGATCGACGTTTCCAGGGACGCTTCGACCAGCTCACCAAGTTCGAGACGCGCTCCGTTTTGTGCGCCCCCCTGATTTCCCGCGGACGGACCGTCGGAGTTGTCGAGATCATGAACCGTGCTCCGGGCAGCCGCTTCACGAAGAAGGATCTGAGCCTGCTCATGACGCTGGTAGAGCCGGCCGCCATCGCTCTCGAGAACGCGATTCTGTTCCAGAAGACCCAGCGGCTGGCGGTTACCGACGATTTGACCAAGCTCTACAATTCACGGTACCTGAATAGTTTTCTCGACAACGCAGTCAAAGAGGCCCGCGAATCGGACGGGGCTCTTGCGGTCATCTTTCTCGACCTGGACGGTTTCAAGTCCATCAACGACCGCTACGGCCACTTGTGTGGCAGCCGCACCCTTTACGAAGCGGGACAGATCTTCCTCGAAGCGGTTCGTGAGGAGGACATGGTGAGCCGCTACGGAGGCGACGAGTTCGCTGTCGTGCTGCCCGACACGAATGCAGACGGGGCGAAGCTCGTCGCGGAACGCATACGTGAAGCTCTCAATTCTCACGTGTTCCTCGCTGACAGGGGCCGCGAGGCGCGACTCTCCGCCAGCTTCGGCGTCAGTCTCTTCCCCGAGAACGGCACGACTCCGCAGGATCTTATTCAAAAGGCGGACCAGGCAATGTATATTGTCAAGGAAAAGGGCAAAGACGCTGTCATTCTGGCTACGTAGTTCCAGCGACAAAGTCCTGCTGATGCTGTCGGCTTCTTTCACGGCTTCATTTCGACTATCCATTGGAGATACAACCCTCACATGAGCTTCCGCTCTTTTTTGAGCGTTTTTTCTAACGAGTTAGCCGTCGACCTCGGAACCGCCAACACGCTGGTCTACGCCAAAGGCAAGGGGATCGTCGTCTCCGAGCCCTCCATCGTCGCGATCAACGACGTGAGCACGAAAGTGGAAGCGGTCGGCATGGCGGCCAAGGAGATGCTGGGCCGCACGCCGGGTCACATCACCGCCATTCGCCCCATGAAAGACGGGGTCATCGCGGACTTCGAGATCACGGAGAAGATGCTGGCGTACTTCATTCAGAAGTCGCACAACCGCAAGGTCTGGGTCGCTCCACGCATCGTGATCGGCATCCCCTCCGAGATCACGCAGGTCGAGAAGCGGGCGGTGAAAGACAGTGCCTTGCGGGCCAAGGCCAGCGAAGTATTTCTCGTCGATCAAGCCATGGCCGCCGCGATCGGGGCGGGCCTGCCGGTCACCGAGCCTTCCGGAAACATGGTGGTAGACATCGGTGGTGGAACGACGGATGTTGCCGTCATCTCGATGGCGGGCATCGTCTACAGCAGCTCGGTCCGCGTGGCCGGCAACGAAATGGATGAAGCCATCACCAAGTATCTGCGCAAGAAATACAATCTCCTGATCGGCGAGCGCACCGCCGAGCAGGTGAAAATCGAAATCGGCTCCGCTTACCCCCTCGACAAACCCATGACCATGGAGATCAAGGGACGCAACCTCATCGAAGGCATTCCGAAGACACTGGTCGTTACGGACGAAGAGATTCGGGAAGCGCTCGAGGAGACGGTGAGCATTCTGGTGAACGCGGTGCGAGTGGCCCTGGAGAGAACACCTCCCGAGCTTTCTGCCGATATCGTCGATCGCGGCATCGTCCTCACCGGCGGTGGAGCGCTTCTCAAGAATTTCGACAAGCGTCTCCGGGAGGAGACGGGGCTTCCCGTCTCCATGGGTGAGGATCCGCTTTCTTCGGTTGTCCTGGGAGCGGGCCGCATGCTCGAAGACATAAGGTTGTTAAGGAAGGTATGCCTCGACTAAGGGCCCGCGTATGGCAACGACTGTCCACACGCCACTTGGAGCACGCGGGGGGCATCTCATCTTTCTGGCGGTTCTCGTCGGGCATGCGCTGCTGCTTTCCTCCCAAGTGACCACGGAGCGAGGCCAGTCGGCCCTGCGCTCGGCCATCGTCACCTTGTTCTCACCGTTGCAGCGCGCGACCCAGTCCGGCATCGAGGGGGGGCGCTCGATGTGGAATGGCTATGTGGATCTGCGCGGCGTGCGCGAGGAGAACATCGAGCTCAGGCGGCGCATCGCACGCCTGGAGCAGGCTCTTTGGCTGGAGCGTGATATCGTGGCCAGCCATCGGCGATTGAGCGAAGTCGTGGATCTGGCCGAACGCCTGCCGTATCCCTCCATCGTGGCAGAGGTCATCGGGCTCGACGCCAGCACTTGGTTCCGTACGATCACCGTGAATCAGGGCTCCAACCAGGGTGTAGAGCTGAGTGCACCGGTGATCGCATCCGGGGGGCTCGTAGGGCGGGTCGTGGCCGTCGGGCCGGACGTTGCGCAGGTGCAGCTCCTGTCCGATCGGGAGTGCGCGGTGGGCGCACTGCTGACCCGAACACGCATTCGGGGCGTCGTGACCGGTACGGGTGGCGAGGGTGGAGCGAGCGGACTCCAGCTGACCTATGTCAGCAACCTCGACGATGTCGTCTCGGGAGATCTCATCGTGACCTCTGGAATGGACGCTATGTATCACAAGGGTATCGCAATCGGTCGCGTTTCCTCGGTACGGAACGGGCCGCGGCTCTTCAAGATCATCACCGTCGAGCCAGTCGCGAATCTGGATCGTCTCGAAGAAGTCTTCGTCCTGTCGCCAGTGGTGCAGAAGGAGTTCACGAAGACGGTCGAGTGAGTCCCCCATTTCCCCGGATGTTCATTTTCGCTTCAGGGTTATCGCTGTAGCGTGAGATTCCTCGACGTCGCCCTGGCGCTCGTCATTGCGTTCGTCGCGCAAACGGTCGTCGGTCGTTACCTTCCGTTTCTCTCTAGCTATCTCGATCTGTTCACCGTTGTGGTTGCGGGCTTCGGTCTCATACGCGGGCGGATGGTGGGGCTCGCGACTGGAAGCGTCGCCGGGCTGGTTCAGGACGCGTTCTCCGGGAGCTTACTGGGGCTGAACGGAATGTCCAAGACCACCGTGGGGTATCTGGCTGGAATCGCCGGCCGCCACCTCATCGTCCGGAGCTGGTCGACACGCGCCGTCTTCTTCATGGTGGCCACTCTGCTCGACATGGCGATTCTGGCCCTGGTTGGCTATGCGGCGGACGTTCCCGTCGTCCTCGGCGAAGGGTTGACGCCGGCCCGGGTGTGCCTCGGCAACGCGCTGGCCGGGATGGCGCTGGTGCGCGTCCTGGATCGGCGGAAAGGCGAGCTCTGAGTGATGATAGAATCAACTCTAGAACATGAATATTTACGAGGATTTGCGGCTGCTAAGGGCCAGGCTGTTCTGGTGGCGCGTGATACTCGTGGCGCTCTTCCTCGGTCTGACCCTCCGGTTCTGGCAGCTACAAGTGGGTCGGGCCACGACCTACGCGCGTCTGGCGGAGGCGAACCACGTGCGCCCGATTCCGGAGACCGCGCCGCGGGGGCTCATCCTCGACAGGCGGGGTCGCATCCTTGCCGAGAACCGGCCGTCGTTCAACCTGACCGTCGACCGGGCAGGGGGGGGAGGAGGTGACACGCTACTCGCGCTGAGTCGTCTGGTTGAAATACCCGAGGACACCTGGAGTGGGCCCGTACCTCCAGGCCCGGCCGTTATCAAGCAGGACATCGCACTGGAGGAAGTGGCACGGATCGAATCGCGACAACTCGAGCTTCCGGGCGCGCGAATTCAGTTCGTGCCCCTGCGCCACTACCCTGGGGGCTCCCGCGCCGCGCACGTTCTCGGCTCGGTGGGCAGAGTTACCGAGGAGCAGCTCGAGGAGGCGGCTTTCGACGGCGCCAGCGTGGATGACTACGTCGGACAGTCCGGTGTGGAAAGCGTATACAACAGCTTCCTGATGGGCCGCAACGGAGTACAGCGTGTTGTAGTGAACAGCCGCGGGCGCCGGGAGCGGGTCCTGGAGCAGGTTCCGCCGGTCTGGGGGGAATCGGTCCAGCTCTCGCTCGACTACGAGCTGCAGAGCGTCGCCGAAGACGCCTTCGAAGGAAAAGCCGGTGGCATCGCGGTCCTCGATCCTCGCAACGGCCAGGTCCTGGCGCTCGGCAGCTTTCCGTCGTATGACCCGAATCTGTTCTCGAGCCAGTTCGAAGAGGACCGATGGAAGGCGCTGTCGGTGGATCCCAGTACTCCCCTTCAGAACCGAGCCACGCAGGGGAGATACGCACCCGGTTCCGTGTTCAAGGTCGTCGTGGCGGCCGCAGCTCTGGAGCAGGAAGTCGTCACGCCGGAGACACGGATGTTCTGCAAGGGTTGGGTCCGGCTGTACGGCAACGTGTTTCACTGCCACCGCGCCGGGGGACATGGTAGCGTGGACCTCGAGCAGGCGCTGGCGCACTCCTGCAACAGCTACTTTTATCAGGTCGGGGCCAAGCTGCAGATCGATGTCATTGCCCGATACGCGCGCGCTCTCGGGCTCGGCCGGCCGACTGGAATCGATCTTCCACACGAGGTGACCGGATTGATTCCCGATCCGGAGTGGAAGCGTCGTGTTCGTCATGCGCCCTGGTACGCTGGCGAGACCATTTCTGTCGCAGTGGGCCAGGGCTATGTGCTCGTCACCGCCCTCCAGATGGCACAACTCGCCGCAACGGTGGGGACGACCGGCGACGTGCACCGGCCGCAGCTCTTTCTGCGAAAGCTTGCGCCGGGAGCCCCGCCCGCGCCCTCGCCCGAGGGCATCCTCACGACTCCGATTCGTCGCGTCGAGCTTTCGGAAGAGACCTGGCGCACGATCCAGGGAGGGATGCGACGAGCGGTGAACAACGGCGGCACCGCCTGGCGGGCGCGCTTGAGTGGAGTGAGCGTGAGCGGGAAGACCGGGACCGCGCAGGTTGCCTCACGTGGCAGAATCGCTGAAACCCGCGATCAGAACCGACCTTACGAGCTGCGGAATCATGCCTGGTTCATTGGTTTCGCGCCCAGCGTCAATCCCGAGATCGCGCTCGCCGTTGTGGTCGAACACGGCGGAGGCGGCGGCCAGGCGGCGGCGCCGATTGCGGCGAAGGTTCTCGAGGCTTTCTTCGCGGGCAAACGGGAGAGGAACCGTGATCGATCAACGGTTGTGGCGGGGCATTGACTGGCTGATTTTGGGTGGTCTCCTGGGCGCCTCGGGTTTCGGCCTCCTTGTCATCTACAGCGTCACACACGCCGGACCGACGCCGGACCTCTGGCTGGCCCAGCTGGCTCGGCTCGGTCTCGGGCTGGGTCTCCTCGTCACCGTGCTCTTCATCGACTATCACAGCCTGGTCGACCGCGCGGAGGTGTTCTACGTCGCCATCCTGGGCTTCCTGCTCTACCTGGTCCTCTTCGGGGCTCTTCGGGCCGGTACCAATCGGTGGCTGGAGTTCGGTTTCGCGACGCTTCAGCCGGGCGAGCTCGCGAAGATCGCGGTGGTGCTCATTCTCGGCAAGTACTTCGCCGCGGTAGGCAAGGACCAGTTGGATACCTCGGAAGTCGCTGTCACGGGAGCGCTAGCCGGTGTTCCTGTCGTGCTGGTGGCGCTGCAGCCGGACCTCGGCACCGCAGCCACGCTTGCGTTTGTCTATCTTGCCATGGCGACGCTGGCCGGCCTCAAGCGACGGCTGGTGATCGTGGGACTCTTCGTTTTTGTTCTGACTGTTCCGCTCGCCTGGAGCTTCGTGGTCAAGGACTACCAGAAGGAGAGGGTCTATGCCTTTCTGGACCCCGGTCGCGATCCTCGGGGCGCCGGCTATCAGAGCATTCAATCGACCATTGCGGTCGGCTCCGGAGGCTTCACCGGCAAAGGCTGGCTCGAGGGGACACAAAGCCAGCTCCAGTTCCTTCCGACGCCGCACACGGACTTCGTATTCGCGGTGCTCGCGGAGGAGTTCGGCTTCGTCGGCGTGGTTACGGTCATTCTGCTGTACTTGATGATCACGCTGCGCTGCCTGGATACCGCCCGTCGGGCGAGAGACCGCATCGGAATCTATCTGGTCGCGGGAGTGCTGTCGATGTTCGTTTTCCAGACGCTGTACAACCTGGCCATGGTGGCAGGACTCGTTCCGATCAAGGGGTTTCCGTTGCCGCTTCTGAGCTACGGTGGCTCGTCGATGCTGGCCACGATGGTGGGCTTCGGCATGATCATGAACGTGCGGATGCGCCGATTCGTGAATTGAGCCCGACCAGCTTCCTTCCCGAGCCCCAGCCCCAGCCCGAGCCCGTGCCCGAAAGAACGCCGCAACCGAGAGGTGCTGGCGCAAGGGATTCGCGCCCCAGCGAACGATGTTGCTCGACGCCCACAAGACTACCTTCGGGCAGGGGCTCGGGCTCGGGCTTGGGGTGGAGCAAGCTAACTATCCGCGGGTCTTGAGTATACGAACGGTGGCGTGGTATGTTGGCGGTGTAGGTGGTCGCGGCGGGCCGCGGATCATGCCGCATGCGGGCTGCCTGCAGGAGTTTCGCGGAAGCGGGACGGTTCGGGATGAGCCGAGGCCGCTCTCGTTCGACCGCGTGTCTATCGGAAGACGTTTTGTTCCGTTTGGGCTAGGCCCGGACGTAGAGCCGGTGAGCGGAGAATCTTGCCGGCAGGTCGTGGAAAGAGTTACCAGAGGCGTCCGGTCGAACGAACGTACAGTTCGCCGAGGCCGGTCTCCGGGGCAGCCGGCTCGCCGCCGGTAGACCAACGGGATTTGAAAGAGTTTATCGACGGATCGAAAGTGGGTGGCAGGCGTTGGCCAACCAGCCGAGCGACCCGTATCCCTACGGCACGCATGCCCTCGCGTGAAGTCCTCGCTCTCGCGCGCTAGGCGAGACGAACGCGGGTTCCCGCCTGGCTCCCCACGACCTGGCGCATTCTACGTTCGCTCCGACACCGGCAGCGAAAGGCAAGAAGAATGTCGAAGCAAATGATCGTCAGCCACTCCCATCTGGAGACCCGGCTGGCCATCGTGGAGCAGGGTGTGGTAAGCGAGGTCGCCTTCGAGCGCGATCGAGCTCGGGGTGTGGTTGGCAACCTCTACAAGGGTCGCGTCAATCGGGTTCTGCCGGGAATGCAGTCCGCGTTCGTGGACATCGGTCTCGAGCGGGACGCGTTTCTGTACGTATCGGACGTGATCGAAGACGAGGATCTCTCCGAGGAAGAGAAGAAGATCGTCGAAACCGAGCGTGAGATCGCACGGCTCGCTCGTCGGCAGAACCAGTCCATCGATCAGCTCCTCCAGGAGGGTCAACAGGTTCTGGTTCAGGTGGCGAAAGAGCCGCTGGGCACCAAAGGGGCCCGCATCACGTCCTACGTGAGCCTGCCGGGCCGTCTCCTCGTCTACATGCCGACCGTCGATCATATCGGTGTCTCGCGAAAGATCGATTCGGCGGAAGAGCGCTCCCGTCTCCGGAAGCTCATCGAGAAGAACCGCCAGACCGGCGGTGGCTTCATTGTTCGCACCGCCTCGCAGCGAAAGGAAGATGAGGCCATTGTCACCGATCTGCGCTACCTCGAGCACAAGTGGCAGGAGATCCAGCAGAAAGCGGAAAACGTCACAGCCCCGGCGCCGATCCATCGAGACCTCGGCCTCGTTTTCAAGTACATCCGGGACATCTTGTCGCCGGAGTTCACCGCCATTCGTATCGATTCGGAAGACTTGTTCGATCAGGTGTTGAACTACGTGAGGCAGATCCAGCCTCAGATGTTGCATCGCGTGAAGTACTACTCCAAGAATTTCCCGATCTTCGAGGAGTACGGGGTTCAAGCCGAGATCGACAAGGCTTTGAGGAGCAAGGTCTGGTTGAAGTCCGGCGGCTACGTCGTCATCAACCAGACCGAAGCGCTGGTCGCCATCGACGTCAATACCGGTCGTTATACGGGCGACCGGCGACTCGAGGATACGATCACCCGCATCAACCTCGAAGCGGTCGAGGAAGTCGTTCACCAGGTTCGGCTACGCGACCTGGGAGGTATCATCGTCATCGATTTCATCGACATGGAGGAGCGCCGAAACCAGAACAAGGTTCTGGCGGCGCTGGAGCAGGAGCTTCGGAAGGATCGCTCCCCGACGAAGATCGTGCAGATCAACGAGTTCGGTCTCATCGTTCTGACGCGCAAGCGAGTGAAGAAGTCGCTGGAGCGCGTGCTCTGCCGTCCCTGCCCGGCCTGTCAGGGAAGCTCCTGGGTGAAGTCTCCCACCACGGTCTGCTTCGAGATTGTCGACAAGGTGCGGCAGGCCTCCCGGGACTTTCCGAAGGGTCTGGTCGTTAAGGTGCACCCGGAAGTCGCCCGCGCGCTTCGCGGGAAAGAGGTAGCGGTCGTAGAGGAGCTCAAGTCACTGGTGGGGCGTGACGTGGATATTCGTTCCGACCACAACGTCTATCAGGAACAATACGAGCTGGTCGCAAAAAAATGACCGACGGCGCAGCCGTCGATCCCGCCTCCGCCAGCTTCATCGTGTTTGCTGGCTGGTTACGGCGAGGCTCGCCGAAGCCTTGGCGAAGGCGGCCACCCTCTCCCTGTGAGGGAGAGGGTGGCCGCACGAGCTCACCGTCGTCTGTGAGTGCGGCCGGGTGAGGAAGCCACGCCGGCCCGTAGCTCCGCCGGCGACCTTAGGGTCTTGGCAAAAATAAGTTCCCATTCTCGGGCGTCGAGGCGCCCGCCTGGCAAGGCGCGAGGAGTGAATAATATCTGGATATATGAGCATACTTCCAGTTCGGCCGCTGACGCGGCCTAGCCCTCCGCTCGACAGGCTCGCTGCGGAAGGCGGCGAGCAACGCAGCCAGGGGGGATGGATCGGCGCCCCAGAATGAGAAGTTATTCTTGCCAGGGCCCTTAGCCTCGGTTTCGCCGGAAGATCGTCCGGGGGTCCAGATTCGGATCGATTTGAAAGGCGCGGCCTGAAGGATTCGAGCGCCTGGGCGTATCGCCGCATCATCATGTGGGAGTATCCCATCAGGTAGTGCACCTCGGCTCTATCCGGCTGGGCGGCCACGACCGAGCCGAACGCGTCGAGAGCTGCCTGGAAGCTCTGTTGCCGGTAGTGCCTGAGCCCGCGATCCATCGCTTCGCTCGGGTCTTGCTGAGTAGGCTGAGCGATAGCGAGGGCGGTACCCAGGAAAAGCACGCAAAGGGAGAAACAGGCCAAGCGCATCCGCTTCATCCTCACGACTCCTTAGTTCCTGAAAGATTGGCGCGTCGGTATGGTAGCACGGCTGTTCGGTGATCTCAGCCACAGAGCTGTCCTGGCCCTCCGGGCCGGGGCGCTCGGCGATACCGTCCTTGCGCTGCCCGCGCTCAGGGCGATACGGGCCGCGGTCGGACCGGAGGGCTCGCTCGACTTCGTCGGGACGCTACCGTGGGCCCGTCTGACGCTCGGCCGCTCGCATGCGGGCCGCATCCACTCGGTGGACCGGAGGCTGTTCTCCCCCTTGTTTTCGGACGTCGAGGACGATTTCGCCCTGCGGGCTTTTCTCTCGGATTTCGATGCGGTGGTTGCCTGGAGCCAGGCTCCTCGCCTTGAGCCGCTGATGCGGCAGCTCGGCGTGCCGGCGGTGGTGACACCGCCCCTCCCGCCGGACGGTTCCCACGCCGGGGACTATTTGATGGCGCATGTTCGCGGGGCGGGCGTTCCGGTGCTCGACCGAAATCCAGCGGTCGAGCTCGAGCCCGCCGCCCAGGAGTTGGCCAAGGCCTTTCTGCGATCCCGCGGCCTGCGGGCAGACTTCGTCGCCATACACCCCGGCAGTGGCAGCCCTCGCAAGAACTGGCCGCTTCCTGGGTTCCGTCAGGTGGCCAGCCGCTTGACACAAGGGGGAACGGACGTGCTGTGGGTCGGTGGCGAGGCTGACGCCGACGTTCTGAACGAGCTGACCCCTTCGGCGGGGGAGTCGGTCGCGCGAGAGCTGGATATCTGCGCCCTGGCTGCGCTCCTCTCCCGGGCCGGCGCTTTCCTTGGCAACGACTCCGGGGTGAGCCACCTGGCCGCTGCGGTGGGCACACCGACGATTGCGCTATTCGGCCCTACGAGCCCCAGGCAATGGTCGCCGATGGGCGAGTTCGTGAGAACGTTGCCGTTCTCTACAACCTCCGACGATGTGCGGGGAATTGTGGTAGATGCCCTACGCCAGATCGCGGGGAAAAACCCACGCCAATAACAAAATGAAGCCACCGCGAGCGTAGGATTTCCACAGGCGTCCTGTGGACACCACCACACCTGGGGGCGGGCCAGCCAGCCGGTCAGCTATTCTGTATCGCTATCCACAAGTCCGCCGGCACGGAGCTTGCTTTACTGTCGGGCACACCAGAAGAAGTGATTTCGAGGGGTTGGCGCAAGGCCTGCCCCGACAAGGAGTGGACGACATGGCAACAGTGTCAATGCTCGATCGGCAGGAGTTCGGAATCGGCGTCTACCGTGGCTCGGACCGCGTTGGGAAGATTCGATTCCACATCGGAATTCGGGCTACCGAGGGCAACGTCAGTTACTCGGCCTACGACTCCGAGCTACGCAAGTCCCTTCGCGTCATCCTGGGACGGAAGCGTAGCTGGAGGTGGCAGGACCTGACCCGGAAGCTCATCGACAATCTGTCCCTGTCCACGGGCGGACGATTCGTCCTGCGTTTCGGCACCACTCCCTCTGACGAGGGGAGAGGCACTGGCGAGCACGGCTTGAGGCGCGCCATCAACCGAGCCGTCAACGAGTAGGGTGGTTAGGCTGAAGTTCCTGACTGAAAAAACCAACAGCCCGTGTTAATCCACAGGTATAGGCCAGGCGGGTGGTACGCGCTTCTGTCTACACGGCGATACCCTTCAGCAGTTCGTAGGCCCTACGTTGCTTGGAGTCTGGTGTTGTGGTCACGTCAAAGGTCATCTCGCTCGGTGCCGCCCCCGGTCTCCGACACTTGTTTCGGACGATACTGCTGAGGAGACACAGTAGCGTACGGAAGCTGCAAGCTCGACTCCCATCGTCAAGCTTCTTGGTTTGTATCTTGCGCAGGGCCGCCTCGGAGCGCTTCGCCGGAGCAACCGGGTCACGCGTGGCCTTCGCCTGCTGGTCCTCGTCAGAGAATAGCAGCGGCCGCCAAGCCTCCATCATGTGCCACTGGACGTAGTAGGCGAGCATGCACAAGAAGATGTGTGCCCGGACTCGGTTTTCGCGCCGGTGACGAATCGGCCGCACCTTCAGGTCCATGCTCTTGAAGGAACGAAACGCCCTCTCGACCTGGGTCAGCAACTTGTAGCTGCGCACGGTGTCGTCGGTGTTCATCCGCTGCTTAGCAAGACTGGTGCGGATCACGTAGATGCCGTCAACGGCAGCTTCCGCAGCGACCTTTGTGTCGTCGATTTCGAAGCTAAAGCTGTCGTCGCGAATGTTCAGCTTGAAGTGCTTGCCGACTTTGTACTTGTTGAGAACTCTGCCTACCCGCACACCGATTTCACCTTTACCATACAGCTGACCCCGCCCGATCCGTTGGCGAATCCGTTCCAACCGCTTAGCGATGGTCTCCATGTGTCGCTTCCACCGCTGGAGCCGTTTGTTGGCGAGCTCAGAGTTGCCGTTGGCGATGCGCGAGGCGTCGGCAGCCATGGTTGTCTCGTCGAGCTCGAAGTCGAAACCGTCGTCACGGATGTCGAGCCTGTAGTAGCTGCCGACCTTGTAGTTGTTAAGGAGCTTCTCCACTGCAGCACGGATGTTCTCCGTGCCCTGCAAACGGCCCCGTCCGACCATCCCACCAACCTTCTCCAGCTCCTTGCAGGTCGCTTCGAGCAGAGCGCGACGCTTTTGACGCCGCCTCTCGGCCAGCTCCGGATTGCGGCAAGCGACCAGCCTCTCGCTGGGGAAATCCGGGTGCGTCACCTCAAACAGATTCCGCTCGTCGAATAGCCCCATCTGCAGCACCCCATCGTTGATGAGCTTGCGAATCGGCTCGGGACGCAGAGCGGTAATCCAGTCGATACCGTCCATCTCCCGCAACTCGTCGATCTGGGTTTGGGTGAGCATCCCCCGGTCGCCCACCATCACAAACTGCTCGATGCCGAAGCGCTCTTGCACCTTTTCTACCTGAGGCAACAGCGTTTTGGGATCGCCCGTGTTGCCCTCAAAAACCGACACCGACACGGGGATTCCGCGTTCGTTGGTCAGCAGACCGTAGTTGACCTGCAGCTTGGCTTTCTTGCCGTCACGGTTGTATCCGAGCCTGGCCAGCGGACAACTCACACCCTCGAAGTAGCTTGAGGTTAGGTCATAGAGCGTCAGGCCGTCTTTTTGGAGATGGCGCGCTGCGAGTTTCTTTTCGATGACCTCCTGGCGTTTGAGAACCCAGTCCATGGCGGCATAGAGATCGTCTTCTTGGGCATCGCTCACCCCCACGATTTCGGGCAGTGTAGTTGTGTGCCACCACTGGCTAGTCGCCAGCTTCGACTGCGGTTCGAGGATCCGGGCGACTACCATGGCCACGACCAAATCCCGTTGTGGTGAGTGTCGAGAACCAACGAGGTTTTGGAAACCGAGCTGTCTCATGGCGCTGAGCACCGCCTCGACATGGCCATGGTGCCGGGAGCCGTTCTCGACGATTTCGAAGGCGTCTTCAACCGAGACGAGCTTGTCGCCCTTGAGAATGCGTCGGATGGCGTCGACTTGCTCCATGGGCAATTTGGACAAGTTAGCGAGCGTGCGCTTGCGGACGTTTCCGCCCACCCGATACGACTCACGCAGCAGGACCGCGGGGGAAGAGTTGCGCTTGGGGATGATGTGGATATGCATGCCCACAATAATAGCATACCTATCCTTCTTTATTGAGATATTAAGGCCAAATACATGCTTACATATTGCACCCCGAAATCAGGCCCTCGGCGTCCCTAAAGACGCGTAATCATTGGGGATTCACACTATCGGTAGGTTTATTCGACCAAGGAACTTCAGGTTAGGCCTCCGTGAGGGGGCGTTCCACCTCTCTTGGAAGGTTCTCGTTCCGATAGCGTTGAGCCGGGGAGAACCTTCCAACACATTGCCCGTTGCAACCGCCGTCGTGAGCACCAGGCTCACGACGGCGGTTTTCATTTAGCATCCAGCATTCAGCATCCAGGAAGATCAGTCCCCCTCACCTAACCTCCCGCCTTCGCCAAGGCTTCGGCGAGGCTCGCCGAAGTCGGCTTCGCCGACGAAGGCGGCTCCCCGACGGGGAGACGAACATGAGAATGCCTAGTTTCAACGGCTGGATGCTGGATGCCAGATGCTGCTACCTTCCGAGGGCCAGTCGCTCGGCGAGCGGCGCGGGCAGGCCGGCGGTGCGGATTTTCTTCTGAGTGGCCTCGATGCGGTACGCGACCCGGTGGATGGTCATGGTCTTCCGTCCGGAATCGAAGATCGCGAAACTGGCCCGATTGTCTCCGTCACGAGGCTGACCGATCGAGCCGGGGTTCACGAGATAGCGGTGGTCGTCTTGCAGCTTGACCGCGAACCGGCGCTCCCCGTTCGGAACGTAAGTGGTCAACGATTCGGCGTCCAGACCGAAGATGACCGGGAAGTGGCTGTGCCCGAAGAAACACAGCTGGGTGTCGAAGTACTGGAACATGTTGAGGGCTTCGACCTCGCCGAAGATGTAGGCGTCTTCGTCCAGCGGGTGTACCGTGGGAGATCGAGAACAGATCATCGACGGTCACGGGGCCCTTGGGGAGACCAGCGAGCCACCCACGATGTCTGGGAAGAAGCTGTCTCTCGGTCCACTTGGCGGACTCCAGAGCGACGCAGTTGAACATCTCCCCGCTCTCCAGCCCGCTGCATACCTTGTCGTGGTTGCCCCGGATGATGACCGAGCGCTTGAGGCTGCGCACCGCCTCCACCGTCCGATTCAGATCGGCTCCGTAGCCCACGAGGTCGCCGAGGACGACCACGCGGTGAAAGTGCTTCCGCCGAACGTGGCGCAAAACCGAGGTGAGCGCCTCCAGGTTGGAGTGAATGTCACTCAGAATCAGGTATCTCATGAAGCCTCACACAAAGGAGCCAGAAGCCGGTACAAGCGATCCGCTGCTTCGTCCAGCGGGGTCGAGCGCAAGTCGAGATGCAAGTCTGCCTCCCGGTAGTGCGCGAGTCGCTCGTCGAGCAGACGACGCCGGGCTTCCTCGTCCGCCCACAGCGGTCGCGTCTCGCCACCGGGGCGTTTGTCAAGCTCCCCCAGGGGTACGTCGAGCCATACCGTGATGCCTGCCTTGCGCATGATCTCCTTGCCTTCCGGTTCAATGAAAGCGCCACCCCCCGTGGCGACCAGCACCCCTTCGTTTCGCTCGACAACTTCTCTGAGTACATTTGCCTCGCCCCGTCGAAACTCGGCCTCCCCGAATCGAGCGAAGATATCGACCACGCTCATATCCGCCTGACGTTCGACGAGCGCATCGACATCGACGAACACGAGCGAAAGTCGCGGCGCAACGATGCGGCCGAGAGACGTTTTCCCGACACCCATGAAACCGATCAGAAAGAAACGCTTAGGGTCCGCGCAAGAATAAGTTCGCATTTTCGAGCGTCGAGGCGCCCGGCTGGCAAGGCGCGAGGAGTAAATCATATCTAGATATATGAACATCTTGCCAGGAGGCCGACCTGCAACCAATGCCGCAACGCATTGAGGCAGTTCGGCCTTCGGCCTAGCCCTCCGCTCGACTTCGCTCGCTGCAGAAGGCGGCAGCGCCGAAAAGGGCCAGGAATTCACGGCAGGATTCGCGGGTTCGAGCACTAGTGCACCAGCCGCTCCAGTGTCGTCCAGAAACCCGGGTAGGAGACGCGTACCTGTTCGACGTCGTCGATGTCACACTCTCCATCGACCCCCAGGGAGGCGATGGCCCAGGCCATCACCATCCGATGGTCGCCATAGCTCGCGAGGCGACAGGGCCGAAGACGCTTGCTCCCTCGGATCTCGAACCCATCGGAGAAAGCTTCCACGTCCGCGCCCATCGCGCCGAGACCCTCGACGATGGCCTTTAGCCGGTCCGATTCCTTGACCCTGAGCTCGCTGGCCCCTTCGACACGCATCGCGCCTTCCGAGAAACAACCGACGACCGCCAGAACCGGAAGCTCGTCGATGAGCAACGGAACGCGCTCCCGATGAATCACTGCCCCGGACAACGGTGCGGAGCGGATGACGAGGCGTCCCATCGGCTCGCCTCCGGCCGGACTCTCGACGGGCTCGATCTCGATGTCGGCGCCCATCTCGTGAAGCACGTCCAGCATAGCGGTGCGCGTCTTGTTGAGTCCCACGCTCTCGACCACCAGTTCCGACTCCGGGAGGAAAGCGGCCGCGGCAATATAGAATGCGGCGGAGGAAAAATCCCCGGGCAACACCACATCTTGCCCGTTGAGGCGTGCTCCGCCTTGCACCGTCACCTGGCCCGGCTCGAGCCGCGGTTCGGCGCCCATGGCCCGAAGCGCGATCTCCGTGTGGTCCCGCGTGGGCACGGTCTCTCGAACCCGGGTCTCGCCCTCGGCAAACAGACCCGCGATGAGAATGGCGCTCTTGACCTGGGCGCTCGCCACCGGCAGCTCGTAGTCAATCCCGCGCAGGTGCCTGTCGCCATATACGGTCATCGGGAGGTGGCCGTTGTCCGTCTCCAGGCGGCCACCCATGCGCGTGAGCGGTGCCACCACCCGCTCGAGTGGCCGGCGGCTCAGGCCCTCGTCTCCGACGAGTCGACTGTCGAACGGTTGAGCGGCCAGAAAGCCGGCACACAGCCGTGCCGTCGTACCCGAGTTTCCGGCGTCGAGCGCTTCCGCGGGTGCCCGAAAGCCCTGTTCGCCTCGGCCCCGAATGCTCACGATGTCGCCGTCCCGATGGACGTCGGTCCCCAGACGCTGCAACAGGGTCAACGTCCTTCTGCAATCGTCTCCGGTGGCGAAGTTCGAGAGTCGCGATGGGCCTTCCGCGACGGCGCTCAAAAGGGCTCGTCGATGACTGACGGACTTGTCGCCGGGCGGACGGATTTGCCCTCTCAGTCGGACTCCGGTGCGGGAAAACACTCTCAAAATGGTAGCATTATTTCGCCCTTCTCGACGCTTGCCCCGTATGGCCCCCGATGGTCCCCGAAGCGAACAAACCCCCGGTGGCGGCCGTAGACCAGTTCAGGGTTGTCGATCGGCGGTAATATTTACTAACCTACGGCCGGGAAAGCACTTGGATGGGAAGCATCGTCCATATTGACATCCAGAGCAGCTTCGAGATGGTGGATCTCGTGCAGGTTGTTTTCGAGTCCCTGTCCGAACAGGTCGGCTTCGACAATGACGCCGCTCACTGGATGAGTGTCGCGATTCGCGAGTCCGTGACGAACGCGGTGCGACATGGAAACAAGATGAATCCGGACAAGCGCGTCGTCGTGCGATTCGAGTACGACGAGCCCGATTTCCGCGTCACCATAGAGGACGAGGGAGAGGGCTTCGACCCGGCCGAGATTCCCGACCCGCTTGCAGAGGAGAACCTGCTGCGGGCGAGTGGTCGCGGCATCTTCTTCATGAAGAACTTCATGGACGAGGTGAAGTATCATTTCGAGCCTAACCGCGGCACTCAGGTCCAGATGGTCAAGCGAGTCGAGCCGCCTTCTCCGTAGGGTCTTGGCAAAAATAAGTTCCCATTCTCGGGCGTCGAGGCGCCCGCCTGGCAAGGCGCGAGGAGTGAATAATATCTGGATATATGAGCATCCTTCCAGTTCGGCCGCTGACGAGGCCTAGCCCTCCGCTCGACAGGCTCGCTGCGGAAGGCGGCGAGCAACGCAGCCAGGGGGGATGGATCGGCGCCCCAGAATGGGAAGTTATTCTTGCCAGGGCCCTTAGGTTCCTCGCCCGGCGAACAGCCTCCCGAACGGCAGCAGCGAACCGATGATGCTCGACGAATCGAGCTGGAGAGCGCGTTGAAGGAGCTCGCTGCTGCCATCGAAGCGGCGCTCGTCGGAGGCGACGTTCTCGAGTCGTATTTCGGAGGGGACTTCGAGGTCGGCTACAAAGGCGAGTCCAACCTCGTTACTCAGGCCGACACGGACTCCGAGAGGCGAGTTCTCGAGGTGTTGAGACAGAGAGTACGCGATGCTTCGTTTCTGGCAGAAGAAACGGGCGAGGCTCCGGCGGAGTCCGGCGAAAGTACCCGGCGATTCATCATCGATCCGCTGGACGGGACAACGAACTTCGCGCACGCCTATCCCTTCTTCGCTGTTTCCATCGGCTTCGAGGAGGAGGGCCAGATGATGGCCGGGGTCGTCTACGATCCGGTCCGAAAGGAGCTCTTCACGGCTGAGCGTGGCGGAGGCGCCTTTCTCAATGGGCGGCGCCTCCGGGTATCCGAGACTCGCCGGATGGAGGAAGCGCTCCTGGTAACGGGCTTTCCATACGACCTGAAGGATGATCTCGAAGGTAACCTCAGACTCTTCACGCGGTTCATGGGCGTTGTGCGTGCCATCCGTCGTGATGGTGCTGCAGCGCTCGATCTCTGCTACCTCGCGGCTGGCCGGTTCGACGGCTTCTGGGAAGAGAAGCTGGCGCCGTGGGACACGGCTGCGGGCGCTCTCATCGTAGAGGAGGCGGGAGGCCGCGTCTCCGACTTCGAGGACATGTCTTTTCACTGCTCGGGTAAGCAAATCCTCGCCACCAACCGCCACCTCCAGCAGCCGATGCTCGACGTCATCCGCGGTGTCTGAAGACAGCTTCGTCCACTCCTGAGGACAGGCGAGCGGCGCGTAGTTCTCTAACTCCCACAGATCGATGGTTCTATTCGAGCCGGTGTGCTGGCACGTCTTCTGCAATTAGGCTCGCAGTACCCCGCGGACAAAACCGCCGCCGTAGGAGAGGCGACATGCATTGGAAGCACAAATCGACGGTGGTAGTGCCAGCTCTCGGCTCCTTGTTGATGTTGATGCCCGCGCCAGCGGAGCCGGAATCTCTTGCCCTGAAGCTCGGCCGCTTTTCCCCTCGCGTCGAGAGCGCGTTGTGGGAGGAGAATCTCGAGACGTTCACGATCACGGAGGAGGACTTCGACGCTTTCATCGGCGGCGTTGAGTTCGCCTTCGAGCTCTCCGAGTACTTCGACATCACGGTTGGCATCGAGGGCTCCTCGAAGACGGTCTTCTCCACCTACCGCGACCTCGTTCGCGATGATGGCACGGAGATTACACAGGACATCACACTGCGAATCGCCCCGCTCACGATCGGGACACGATTCGTGCCCCTGGGCAAGTTTCGCAGGTTGATCCCGTTTGTGACGGGTGGCGGTGGCTTCTACTTCTACGAGTATCGCGAAGAAGGTGAGTTCGTCGATTTTTCGAACTTCATCTTCGGTGACGTGTTCATCGACCGCGGGGTAGCGTACGGTGCGTATCTGGGTGGCGGTCTCGAGGTGGGTGTGACTCCCGAGGTGTTCTTGTTCGGAGAGTATCGAAGGCATTGGGCCTTCGGAGACCACGGGCGGGATTTTGATGAGTTCGGCCGCTTCGACCTGAAGGCGAATGAGGTCAGTTTTGGGGTTTTGTTCCGCTTCTAGAAGAACCTTGCCGGGGGAGAAGACATAACGCAAAGGCGCAAAGGTGCAAAGTGCGCTACCTCTCCCCCGGCGGGGGAGAGGTAGACTTCAATCGAACTCGTCCGGACCGCGGCTCACCGAATCCGTGGAAGGGCTGTTTCGGGAAACTCAACGCAGAGGCGCAGAGACGCAGAGAAAGAAACCGCGGTCAATCGAATCTGCGGAAGGGCCATGGGGTGTGGGGAACTTGCTATAATGTGGGGCGAAACGCCACTTCAATCTTGCTCCTGGAGAGTGACATGACGACGCACGAGAACAATCGACGACTCGACGCCCCCAAGTCGGAGGGCTTGACGCGGTGGGCTCGCTGGCTCGCACTGGCCGCAGGCATCGCGGGTGTCTTTTTTGCCCTTGGTGTCGCGGTTGGGCCTGATGCGTCGGGCTCCGGACCCCTGGCGACGGAGCAGAGCGTACCTCCCGTTTCACGGCCGGTTGCGGCCCGCATCGAGCCCGCGGTCGCCGTGGCGCCAGGGCGGGAACGTCCGAGCATCCAGATTGATGATGAAGACAAAAATCTCCCGGCTCCCCAGCAGCTTTCGAAGGCTTTTGCCAGTGTCGTCGAGCGGGTAGCGCCGGCCGTCGTCAACATCTACACCCGGCAGGAGGGGAGCTCGACCGAACAGCCCCGGATGGGCGGTCCGTTCGACGATTTCTTCGAACGCTTTTTCCGCGAAACGCCCGAACAGCGGCGTCGCAGTCTCGGCTCCGGCGTCATCGTCGACCCGCGCGGGTACGTGATCACCAACAACCACGTGGTCGAGAACGCCAAGGAGATCATCGTTCAATTCTCCGATCAGCGTCAATTCGACGCAGAGGTGGTGGGCGCGGATCCCTCCACCGATCTGGCAGTCATTCAGATCAAGGGTGACGGGCCGTTTCCGTCGGCCCGGTTGGGCGACTCCGACGCGCTGAAGGTGGGCGAGTGGCTCCTGGCGGTCGGTAACCCCTTCGGATACACCCACACCGTCACCGCTGGCATCGTGAGTGCCAAGGGGCGCTTCATTGGTCAGGGAACGTACGACGATTTCATCCAGACCGACGCGGCGATCAATCCCGGGAATTCGGGTGGTCCTCTGGTCAGCATGCGCGCCGAGGTCGTGGGCATCAACTCGAACATCATTTCCTCGTCGGGCGGCAACATGGGAATCGGCTTCGCCATCCCGTCGAACTTGACGCGCAAGATCTACGACCAGCTGGTCTCGACCGGCACGGTGACACGCGGTTGGCTGGGCGTCGGTATCCAGAACCTGACGCCCGGGCTGGCGCGCAGCTTCGGAATGGAGGGCAAGAAGGGAGCCGTTGTCACGGAGATCCTAGGTCCTGATTCGCCAGCCGGAAAGTCTGGCATGGAGGCGGGGGATGTAGTCGTAGAGTTCAACGGCCAGGCCGTGGAATCCAGCAATCACCTCGTGCATCTTGTCGCCGACGTGCGACCGGGCTCGACGGTGAAGGTGGACTACTACCGGGACGGTGAGCTGCGAAGCGCCGACGTCACGGTCGACGAGCGCCAGATGCACGGCTCGCCCGCCCCCGAATCCCGTGAACCCGACGAGCGGGGCCGGCTGGGGATCAGCGGCCAGAACCTGACGAGCGAGATGGCCAGCCAACTGGGAGCCAGCTCTCGAACGGGCGTCGTGCTGGTCTCCGTGGAGCCGGATGGCCCGGCGGAGGATGCCGGCCTGAGGAGAGGCGATATCGTCATCGAGGCCAACCGCCAGCCCGTGCGGAGCCTCGACGAGCTCCAGCGGGCCGTCGCGGACGTGCCCGATGGTGGTGACCTTCTCCTGCGCATCGAGCGGGTGACCCGGGGCGCACAATCGAGCTTCCTCTGGATCCCCGTCAAGCTCGACTAGTGCATGAACCCGCTGATGCTGTCGGCAAATTCCAAGGTCATTTTTCGTGCTGGCAAGGCGCTCCGACGAACTCATATCTAGATATTTGGAGCCGCCTTCCGCAGCGAGCCTGTCGAGCGGAGGGCTAGGCCGGGAGGCCGAACTGCAACCAACGCCGTAACGCCGCCAGCGCGGAAAAGGACGAGGAATTTTGCGGCAGGATTAGCGGGTTCGTGCACTAGACCTGCTGCAGTTCGACGAGAACCAACAAAGCTTCGGCGCGTCGCACGGGCGCCGCGCCCCACCGCTTCTAGCGGCTATAATCTCGTCACCATGGATGGTGTCGCGGCCTCGGCTCGTGAGTTCGTGACGGCTCTCGAGGGCTGGCGGGCCGGCGTCGGCCTGTTCGTGGTTGCGTTTTTCGACTCGTCGCTTCTATCTCTTCCCGAGATCAACGACCTCCTCGTCGTTTACCTCAGTACTCGCTTCAAGGAGCAAGCCTACTTCTTTGCGCTCATGGCCGTCGCCGGTTCTGCGACAGGTTGTTCGCTGCTGTACTGGATTGCGCGGTGGAAGGGATACCGCTTTCTCGAGAAAAGGTATTCCGAAGGAAGGGTCCATTCCGCCATGCGGCTGTTTCAGAGATTCGGGGTCCTGGCGGTCATCGTCCCCGCCCTCTTGCCGCCGCCCTTCCCGTTCAAGATATTCGTGCTCTCGTCGGGAGCCTTTGGTCTCGCTTTTTCGAGGTTCATCGCCGCGGTGGCGGTCGGGCGCAGCATTCGATACTTCACCGGGGCGTTCCTGGCGGTTCGATACGGTGAGCTTGCGCTGGCGTTCCTCGAAGCGAACTACGGGTACGTGATCCTGGTCGTGGTGGGGCTGGTCCTCGTAGGCTTTGCCGTCTACATGCTGAGCCGGCTGATGTGGGCCACGGTCGAGGAGTAGCTGTGCTGACCGTCCGACTTCGCCAAGGCTTCGTCGCGACCTCGCCGGAGCCCGAAGGGCGTAGGCGGGAGCGAGCCGAAGAGGCGTCCGCCTTCGTCAAGACTACGGCGGGACCTCGCCGTAGCCGGCACCTGGGACTAGGCATCGCCGGCGAAGGCGGGAGCGAGGGATGAGTAATGTTCGCCGCTCCCCCCATGCCGGGCGGTGGTATCCCGCCGATCCTTCCGAGCTTCAGGCTCTCGTCGAGGAACAACTTCGTCGAGCCCCAGCGCCGGTGGAATCGACCGGGCTCGTCGCCATCGTGGCTCCTCACGCCGGCCTCGTCTACTCGGGGTCCGTGGCGGCGGCGGCGTACCGGCTGGTGGAGCATTTCGAGCTCGACACCGCCGTTCTTGTCGGCCCGTCTCACTACGTTGCCTTCGAAGGTACGTCCATCTATCCGAGGGGAGCGTTCGAGACCCCCTTCGGGCAAATCGGCATAGACGAGTCCCTGGCCGGCGCCGTCGTCTCTTCGGGCGACGTCATTCGAGAGATTCCCGAGGCCCACGCCCAGGAGCACTGCCTCGAGATGCAGCTTCCTTTCCTCCAGCACCTCGCTCCCAATTGCCAGATCGTGCCGCTGGTGATGGGCCATCAAACGGCGACGACGATGCGCGGAACCGCGATGGCGATCACAGCGGCGGTTCGGGATTGCGGCAGGCGAGTGCTCCTGATCGCCAGCTCGGATCTTTCGCACTTCGAATCGCGGGACAGTGCTCGCGAGCTCGATTCTGAGGTGCTGAGATGCCTCGATACGTTTGATGCGGACGGGCTCCAGGACCTCGTGCTCGGGGATCATCGCCACGCCTGCGGAGGCGGTCCTATCGTCTCCGTCCTGCGCTCGGCCGGGGAGCTGGGTGCATCGGAAGGACGGGTACTCCGATACGGCGATTCCGGTGATGTCACGGGCGATTTGACCGGCGTCGTGGGATATGTTGCCGCCGGCTGTTGGCGATCTTGAGAGATGGCTCAGACGCAGGCCGACCGCCCGACTTCGCGTGAAGCTTCGTCGGGTGCGCCGAAGCCTTGGCGAAGGCGGAAGCGAGCCGAGGAGGCGTCCGCCTTCGTCAAGACTACGGCGGGACCTCGCCGTAGCCGGCACCTGGGACTAGGCATCGCCGGCGAAGGCGGGAGCGAGGGATAATGAATGACCTCTCGTTCGCGATGAGCGAGGCGCACAAGGAGTCGCTTCTCGTCCTGGCGCGAGCGCATCTCGAGTGCTATTTCGGCGGCGAAGAGCTCTCCGCTCAGGAAGTGGAGGAGCTCCCCGGTCGATTCGACGGAATCTTCGTCACGCTCAAGCAGCCGGGTGGGGAGCTTCGCGGCTGTATCGGTTACCTGTCGCTCGATTGCGGGCTCGCCGAGGCGATCCGACGGGCGGCGATCGCGGCCGCTCGGCAGGACCCGCGGTTTCCCCCGGTCCAGGCAGAAGAGTTGGCGGGGCTTACTATCAGCATTTCGCTCCTCTCACCCCCTAGAGAGCTCGTCCGAATCGACGATATCGAGATCGGCCGCCACGGGGTTCTCATCGAGACGGAGGGTGCCCGCGGGCTCCTCCTCCCGCAGGTCGCCGCGGAGCGCGGATGGGACACTGTTCAGTTCCTTGGAGAGTGCTGCCGCAAGGCGGGCCTGGCCCGTGATGCGTGGAAATTGGAAAGGGTGCGTCGGCTCTACTTCGAGGGCATTAGCTTCGAAGAGAGCAGCGATTAGTATCAGACAGGTTGCGCTTGAATGCGCGGGCGGACGTTGACAGGGGATAGACGATTCTCTCTCCAGGGCCTCCGTCATAAGTGAAGTTCACGAGTCCGGTTCAATGAATGATTTGCTTCGTGCTCTTCGTGTACTTCGTGGTTCGTCTTTGATTTCTGAAGCACACTAGTGGTGTTCGGAGGTGGGTGTTAGCTGCCGGTTACCCGGACGACCTCGGTCACCGTGGTCTGCCCCGCGATCAGTTTCTGAATCGCCGATTCGCGAAGCGTGCGCATGCCTTCTTCGCGTGCCGTCTTCACGATTTGAGGGGCCTCCGCCTGCGAGACGACGAGGCGTCGGATTTTCGTGGAGGCAGGCATGATCTCGTAGATGCCACTTCTTCCGAGATAGCCGGTTTGCCGGCAGTTGATGCACCCGTTACCCCTCCGGAACCGATAGCCCTGAATCTTGTCGTGAGGCACGTTCAGAGCCATAGCGTCCTCGCTGGTCGGCGCGTATTCCTCGGCGCACTTCGGACAGATCGTGCGCACCAGTCGCTGAGCGACGACGCCGATGAGGGTCGACGTGATCAAGAACGGAGGAGCGCCGAGATCCAGCAGGCGGGTCACGGCAGACGGTGCGTCGTTGGTGTGAAGGGTCGAGAAGACGAGATGTCCGGTCAAGGCGGCCTGGATTGCCATCTCCGCCGTTTCCTTGTCCCGGATTTCACCCACCATGACGATGTCCGGATCCTGGCGCAGAACGGTTCGGACGGCGTTCGCGAAACTCACGTCGATCTCCGGCCGGATCTGTACCTGGTTGAAATCGTCGTGAATGAGCTCGACGGGATCTTCGACCGTGACGATGTTCACCTCGGGCCGGGAGAGGTGTTTCAGGACGGAATAGAGCGTCGTCGTCTTTCCGCTTCCGGTCGGACCCGTAACGAGGATGATGCCCTCACGGTGGCTCAGAAAAGGCGTGAAGCGAGGAAGCTCCGATTCCGAGAAACCGAGCTCCTCGATGGACTGGAGGAGGAGCTCCGGGTCGAAGATCCGCAGGACCGCCTTTTCCCCGAAGACCGTCGGCATCGTGGAGACGCGGACTTCCACTTCCCGACCGTTCTCGTTTCGCTTGATGCGTCCGTCCTGAGGGCGCCGCTTCTCGGCGATGTTGAGACCGCTCAGCATCTTCACCCGGCTAACGAGCGCCTGATACACGATCTTCGGAATGACGTGAACGTCGTGGAGAATACCGTCGATTCGGAGCCGCACGAGAGCAATGTTGCGCTTGGGCTCCATGTGGGTATCGGACGCTCGCTGGTCGAAGGCGTGACTGAGCATGTTGTCGAGCGCCGTCACCACCGGCTGCATCGTCGGGTCCATCTCCGCGGAGGGGCCGGACAGGAACTCCTGGTTCGTCACGTCGATCGAGGTGAGACGCCCGTCGCTGAGCTGGCTCTCCGCCGCGCTGAGCGAGGTCTTCAAATCATAGAAACCCTTGTTGACGGCAGTGATGTCCGAGCGGGAGGAGACAACGAGCTTGATCTCGAGGCCCCCGAACTGCTGCAGGTCCCGCAGGGGTGCCCGGTTGAAAGGATTGGCAATGGCGAGCGTAATCGTATTGCCGTGTTTGGAGACCGCGCACATCGTGTGCTTTCTGGCGAACGGCGCTGGAAGTGCGCCGGTCACGACGTCGAGGTCGAGATCGAGGGGGTTGATTTTCAGATACGGCAGCTGCACGTGCCGGGCGACCGCCTGGGTGATCTCGTCTTCGGAAAGCACGTTGAGGCTCCGGATTGCCGCTTCTTCCGTCGCTCCGTTGACCTTGATCGTCCGGCGCGCCTGCCCCTCCTGCTCGGGACTCAGGAGCTGCTGCTTTTTCAGTATGGCGATCAGGTTCGGAATCGTGCTCGATTCGCTGGTGGGAACCGGCGGGCGCGCCGCCGTCGAAGGTTCACTTTCGGTGGTTTTCTTCGAAGCTGCCACGTTGGACAATTATCGCGCTGCCTCTGGGTGCAAGTCAACGTTCGGGCGCGACCCGCCCGACGCTATCCTTCTGTCAGGAAAAGGTTTCGGGAGTTGACACGGGTCGAGCGGCCTTGCTAGTATTCATTGCGGATGAGAGTCGAGTTAGGCGCGTAGCTCAGGGGGAGAGCGCTACCTTGACGCGGTAGAAGTCGGCGGTTCAAATCCGCCCGCGCCTACCAGTTGATTGGGTGTCCGCGAGGGTCCGGGAACGGATTCGCCGCGGCTCTTTTTTTTGTCAGGAATGGACCAAGAGAAAGTAACCGTGACACTGCCGGATGGTGGCAGCCGCGACTATGCTCCCGGTGTCACACCGCGACAGATCGCGGAGGATATCTCGCGTGGACTGGCAAAAAAGGCGATCGCCGCAGTCGTCGACGGCGAAGGGGTCGATCTTTCGCGTCCCATCACTCGCGACGCCGAGGTTCGTATTCTGACCCAGGGCGACGAGGCGGCGCTCGAGATTTTTCGTCACAGCTCCGCTCATCTGCTCGCGGCCGCCGTCAAGGACGTCTTTCCCGACGCCAAGTTCGGGATCGGACCGCCCATTGAGGACGGCTTCTTCTACGATTTCGATGTCGACCGACCCTTCACTCCGGAGGACCTCGATAAGATCGAAGCCCGCATGAAGGAACTGGCTGCCGAGAAGATTCCCTACGAACGGGAGGAGATTCCCAAGTCGGAGGCCTTGAAGGCATTTGGTGACATGGGCCAGGACCTCAAGGTCGAGCTGATCGACGAAAAAGGCGACGCCGTGGTGTCCTGCTACCGCCTGGGAAGCTTCTACGATTTCTGCGAGGGGCCACACGTACCCGACAGTGGGGTCATCAATGCTATCAAAGTCCTGGGCAGCTCGGCCGCCTACTGGAAGGGGGACGAGCGCAATCGTCCCATGCAGCGCATCTACGCGACGACGTTCTACGATCGAAAGGCCCTGGCCGAGCATCTGCATCGCCTCGAGGAGGCAAAAAAGCGCGACCATCGTAAGCTGGGCAAGGAGCTCGGTCTTTTTCTCATCGCTCCGGAGGCGCCCGGCCAGGTATTCTGGCTTCCGAAGGGTCAGCGGGTCGTGAATCTGCTGACCGACTACATGCGCGAGAAGCTCGAGCGACGCGACTATCAGGAGATTCGAACACCTCTCGTCATGGACGAAAAGCTCTGGGAGCGGAGCGGCCACCTGGACCACTATGCGGAAAGCATGTTCCTCATCGAAAGCGACGAGGTGCGCTATCGGATGAAGCCGATGAACTGTCCGGGTGCCGCCATCGTGTACCAGGCCAGCCTGCGCTCTTATCGCGAGCTTCCGTTACGCTTCTCCGAGTTCGGTCACTGCCACCGCTACGAGCGCTCGGGCGTCCTCTCCGGCCTGACGCGCGTGCGGGCTTTCGTTCAGGACGATGCGCACATCTACGCCACGCTCGAGCAGGTGGGTGAGGAAGTTGTCGATCTCATCGCCCTCACCGGGGAGGTCTACGGCGACTTCGGATTCGAGGATATTCGCGTGGAGCTCTCGACGCGACCCGAGAGCTCGATCGGCACGGACGAACAGTGGGAACAGGCGGAGGCGGCCCTCGCTCGGGCTCTCGAGGAGACGAAGAGCCAGCACAAGATCAACGCCGGTGACGGGGCCTTTTACGGGCCGAAGATCGATTTCCACGTCAAAGACGCGATCGGACGCACCCATCAATGCGCCACGATCCAGGTCGACTTCTCGCAAGCAGAGCGTTTCGACCTCTACTACGCTGCGGCGGATGGCTCGCGAAAGCGACCAGTAACCATCCATCGGGCGATTCTCGGATCCATCGAGCGATTCATGGCTCTTCTGATCGAGCACACCGCGGGCGCCTTCCCGGTCTGGCTCGCCCCGGTACAGGCAGTCGTGCTGCCCATCTCGGAGCGGCACCATGACTATGCAGGAAAAGTCTACCAGCGGCTCAGAGCCGAGGGGTTTCGTTGCGAGCTCGACGCCCGGAACGAGAAAATCGGCTACAAGATACGGGAGGCCCAACTCCAGAAGATTCCGTTCATGCTCGTGGCCGGGGACCGGGAGATGGAAACGGATACGGTGGCCGTGCGCGCGCGAAAACAGGGCGATCTGGGCCAGAAGCCGCTCCCGGAGTTCCTCGAGGAGCTGCGGCAGCTTCGCGACGACAAGGCGCTCGATGCTTGAATTCCCGTGGGTCGCGACCGGCCCCTCTGGCTGGAAAACGAATTCGTCGAGCGGGCATAAGCAGGCATAATAAGTTGGAAAGTCTCGCACGAGCCGCAGGCCTGTGAACGGCTCGCCGGAGAGTCTGATGGTCGAAGCGTCAACTGGGGAGGTGCTGTATCGATAGGTCGGTCCGAGTGAACGAGCGGATCCGCGCCCGGGAAATTCGTCTCATCGGCGAAGACGGCGAGCAAGTCGGTATTATGAGACCCGATGAGGCCCTTCGAATGGCTCGGGAGAAAGATCTGGACCTGGTGGAGATCGTGGCCAAGGCCAACCCGCCGGTTTGCCGGATCATGAACTACGGGAAATTCCTCTACCAGAGAAACAAGCGCGCGCATGAAGCAAAGAAGCATCAGAAACAGATTCACATCAAGGAAGTGAAGTTTCGCGTCAAGATCGACCAGCACGACTATGCGTTCAAGAAGAAACACATCATGCGCTTCCTCACAGAGGGGAACAAAGTCAAGGCGACGATCATGTTCCGCGGACGCGAGAGATCTCATGGCCAGCTCGGCGTGAAGATTCTCGACCGTCTGGCGGGGGAGCTCAAGGAGATGGCCATCGTCGAATCGCGGTCGCGAATGGAAGGCAATCAGATGCACCAGATTCTCGCACCCAACAAGGCCTATCTCGAGAGGTTGAAGGCCGAGAAGGAAGACGAGACGAAGGCGGAAGCGGAAGCCTAGGAGCAGTAATACAGTGAAGAAACACAAGACGCATCGCGGTGCCGCGAAGCGATTCAGAAAAACGGGCACCGGCAAGATCAAGAGAAATCACGCCTACGCACGGCACATCCTGACGAAGAAGAAACGCCATCGGAAGCGCAAGCTCAGGAAGTCGACGCTGGTGTCCAAGGCGGACCACGCGAACATTGCGGTGATGATTGGCTGACCGGTTGCCCACGACCGCATCCGTAGGAGGGGCCGGCACTCGAGATCCAGGGAAGATGGTAGAGAAATGGCACGAGTAAAGAGAGGATCTAACCGCCGCCAGCGGCGCAAGAAAGTACTGAAGCTGGCCAAAGGCTATCGAGGGACCAAGAGCAAGCTGTACCGCTCGGCGAAGGAGTCCGTGGAAAGGGCTCTGAGCTTCGCTTATCGAGACCGGCGCGCCAGAAAGCGTGACTTTCGCCGCTTGTGGATCATTCGGATTGGAGCCGCCGCCCGGCAAAACGACATGTCCTACAGCACATTCATGTCCGGGCTATCGAAAGCAAACGTCGGGCTGAATCGGAAGCAGCTTGCCGAGCTCGGCGTGCACGACCCGGCGGCTTTCAAAGAGCTGGCGGACGTCGCGCGCTCTGCGCTCGCATGAGTCGAACGGGGCCCGTCGCGCCGATGGGCTTGCCGCGTCACTGAGTACCCTGTTTCATAATTACGGTGGCATTCGAACGCCGATGCATCCCGACTGGCTGCGTTGCTCGTCGGTCATATATCTAGATATTATTTGCTCCTCGCGCCTTGCCAGACGGGCGCCTCGGCGTTCTCGGTGCGTCACCGTAATTATGAAGCAGGGCACTTAGCAACATGCCGGAGACGGATCTGAATCCAGCCATCCCGCCGGGGCTGCTTGCTCTCGAAGGAAAAGTCCGGGAGGCGACCGAGTTGATCGCGACTCTCCGTGAGAAGAACTTCGAGCTTTCCGCCGAGCTCGCGGAAGTCAAGCGTGAGCTGGAGGAGAGCAGGGCACGGCTCGGGGAAGTAGGCTCGTCGGAGCCGCGATCCGGAGGGGCCGCGAAGGCAAGGAGGTCGAAATCCGACAAGCCCAGCGAGAGCGGAGGCGAGGAGCAGCTGTCTCGTGAGGTCGAGTTGCTCCGGGCCGAGCGGGAAGCGGTGCGGGACACAGTCAATCGCATCCTGAAGAAGCTGGAGAAGCTCCAGACCTAGTGCTGGAATATCCAATTTCCAATAGAATGCAGATGCGAAATGGCGAATAAAAAGAAGGAAAAGAGCTCCACCTTGGTGCCCATCGTCATCATGGGACAGACGTACAACGTCCGGGCGGAAGAGGACAGCGCCTACCTCGAAGAGCTGGCGCGTTTCGTGGACACCAAGATGAAGACGATCGCCGAATCGACGGGCACTCGAGACGCTCTCAAACTGGCCATTCTGGCGGCGCTCAACGTCGCGGACGAATTCTTCAAGCTCGAGAGGGAGCACCGGGAGGCCGGACAGGACTTGGACGCCAGCGTGGATGACATGGTGAAGACACTGGAAGACTCGCTTCGCGAGCCGACGACGACTTCGCCCGCTGTCAGTTGACGGCTAGTGCTCCCATCGGCGGATCGAGAGCCCTGCTTTGCACGTGATGAGAAAAATAGGTTGAGCCAACATATATTTGAACGGGTTTTCAACCCGGAGCAGCCTCGCAGAGCTCAGAGATGAGTAAGCAGGTGGCAACGGGGAGATGACCCACCTGGACAGGTGGTTCAAATAGACTTCTCACACGGCAAAGCGGGGCCACCCTGTCAATTATCTCACTCGCATCGGTCAGGACCGTCACCAGATCCACTGCCCGCAGCATGAAGGTCGAACAACTGGGCGAAGACGCGTTGCTCGAGCAGCTCGTCGCGCGGCTTCCCCGGCCCGGCTCGCGGGTGAAGCTCTCGATTGGGGACGACGCGGCAGCGATCGCGCTCCCCGAAGGCGAGACGCTGCTCCTTTCGACCGACGGCCTGGTCGAAGACGTTCATTTCACGCGCCGGAGTCTTCCCCCGGAGTTCATCGGCCGCAAGGCGGTTGCGGTCAATGCGAGTGACATCGCTGCCATGGGGGGCGATTTGCTGGCGGTTCTCGTATCCCTCGTCCTGCCTCCCGAAACGGAAGTCGAGGCTGTCTCGCAGCTCTTCGAAGGAATCGCCGAGCGGGCCCGGGAACTGGGCGCGGACGTCGTCGGCGGCAACCTGTCGACCTCGCCCGGTCCCTTGATCGTGGATGTGACTGCAACCGGGGCCAGTCGGAACGGGAGGTGGCTGACCCGCTCCGGCGCCCGTTCCGGCGATGCGCTGTACGTGTCGGGAAAGATCGGTGCCGCAGCAGAAGGATTGCGTCTGTTTGGCCACGGGCTCGCTCTATCGCCGAGCGGCGCCATGCTCGTGCCTGCCGTGCTCCGCACCGGGCCGGTCCCGCTGGCAGAGGCCTGCCTCCGCGCTCACATGGACCCGGAGCCGCGACTCGAGCTGGGTCGGTTCCTGAACGACCGGCAGGTCGCGACGGCAGCGATCGATCTTTCGGATGGACTGAACCGGGACTTGAACCGCCTGTGCCGGGCGAGCGGCGTGGGCGCTTTCGTGGAGGAGGGCGCCCTGCCATTGGCTCCTGGACTACTGGCCTGGGAGCGGGAGCTGGGCCGAGACCCGATCGAGCTGGCGCTGGCGGGCGGCGAAGACTACGAGCTCTTGTTCACCGCGCGAGACGAGGATGCGCTCGACTCCCTTCGCGGCGATCACGATGTTCCATTGACACGGATTGGCGAGATTCGCGACGAGAGCGACGGCATCCGGCTGAAACGTCGGGACGGCAGCGTCGAGCCGCTCGCTGAGACCGGTTGGGACCACTTCGGCCAGCGGCCGTAAGCACCACCGACCGGCCTTCGCGTGAAGCTTCGGCCGGTCCGCCGTAGCCTTGTGCGGAGGCAGAAGCCAGGAAGTCCGCAACCGGACGTTACGGGAAACCCGGTAGACCAGGAAGCCAGGAAGTTGGAAATCCAGGAATCCGCACTCAACCGCGGACTCACCACAGAGGACACAGAGACACACAGAGAAAAACCACGAAGGACACGAAGAGCACGAAGCAAGTCATTCATGAACCGAATCGGGAACTTCACCTGTGAAGGAGGCCCTGGCGAGAGATTCGTCTGATACCCTGGTCAACACCCGGGCATTTGAAGTGCAACCGGTCTGATGTTTTCCTTCGTGGCCTTCGTGATCTTCGTGGTTAATTCCGAAGAGACCTTCCGCGGATTCGGTGAGCCACGGTCTGGAAGAGTGGATGCTGGGTTTTCTTTGCGCCTTTGCGTTGATTGATCCAGAGTCAACCTTCCGCGACCAGTGGCGGGGTTTTCTGGTGGTGGTTGGTCGCGGCTTCGTAGGCGGCGGAGAGCGCGAGCAGCGTTCCTTCGTCGAAGTGTCGACCAACGAGTTGCAGGCCGATCGGCAAGCCATCGCTCGCGAAACCGGCTGGAACGCTCATGGCTGGCGCTCCGGTAAGGTTCGCCGTCGTCGTGAAGACATCATTGAGGTACATCTGAAGCGGATCAGCGAGTTTTTCTCCGAGCCGGAACGCCGGGGTCGGGGTTGTCGGCAGAACGACCGCATCGACTCTCTCGAAGGCCCTGCGGTAGTCTTCGCCGATGAGCGTGCGAGTCTTCTGTGCCCGGCGGTAGTACGCCTCGTAGTAACCGGACGAGAGGACGAAAGTTCCAAGGACGATCCGCCGCTTGACCTCCGGGCCGAAACCGGCGCTGCGCGTGTCGGCGTACATTTGATCGAGACTCGCCACGCCGGAGCGACGCAATCCGTAGCGGACGCCGTCGAATCGTGACAGGTTCGCGCTGGCTTCGGCGGTGGCCACGAGGTAGTACGTTGCGATCGCGTACTCCTGCGCCTGCAGCTCGACTTCCTCGATGGCGACACCGAGCGATTCCAAGACGGAGAGGGCCTCCTCGAATCGGGCGCGGACATCGTCGGTCACGCCCTCGCTTTCCACGGATTTCGGAACGCCGATACGAAGCGAAGAGACGTCGCCGGTGGACAGCGCGAGGTAGTCGGGCACGGGCTCCGGAGATGAAGTCGAGTCTCGCGAGTCCCTTCCCGAGAGGACTTGAAGGAGCCGCGCGGCATCCTCGACCGTTCGCGTGATAGGACCGATCTGATCGAGCGAAGAGGCAAAGGCAACCAGGCCGTACCTGGATACCCGCCCGTAGGTGGGCTTCAAGCCCACCACGCCGCAAAGCGCTGCGGGCTGACGGATCGAGCCGCCGGTGTCGGTGCCAAGGGCGACGGGTACGTTGCGCGCGGCAACCGCGGCGGCCGAGCCGCCGCTGGAGCCTCCCGGAACGTGCTGGAGGCTCCAGGGGTTGGCGGTGGGGCCGAAAGCCGAGTTCTCGGTGGAGGAGCCCATCGCAAACTCATCGAGATTGGTCTTTCCCAGAACGATCGCTCCCGCATCCGTCAGACGCGTGACCGCGGTTGCGTCGTACAAGGGGACGTAACGCTCGAGAATGCGGGAACCGCAGGTGCAGGGTGCGCCGCGGACGCTGATGATGTCTTTCACGGCCACCGGAATCCCGTGTAGCGGGCCACGTTCGTCGGTGGGCAGAGCGTCCAGCTCCCTTGCTCGCGCCAGGGAGGATTCGCGCATGGGTTCGAGAAAGGCGTGAAGTCGATCGTGGTGGGAGTCGATGCGCTCGAGACAGGCCTCGGTGAGCTCGACCGCGGATAGCTCGTTTCTGCCGAGCGCTTCGACGAGCCCGGCGAGCGTGAGCTCCGCCGGGCTCACGGAATCACCTTGGGGACTTTGAACAGGCCGTCACCGGTGTCGGGGGCCTGACGGAGAACCTCCTCGCGACCGAGCCCGGGCTCGGGTTCGTCGTCTCGGCGAGGCTCGCGAGCGCCGGAGGAGAGGAGGGCATGGGAGGTAGCTGGCAGATCGCCGGTATCCACCGTCTGGATCCGCTCGGCGTAGCCCAGGACCCGCTCGAGCTGCTCGGCAAATGTCCGGCACTCATCGTCCGACAGGGAGAGCTGAGCCAGCCCGGCCAGCCGGCGAACCTCGTCTTCGCTGAATCGGCTCATTGATGTCGACCGCCGGAAGTATACAACGCGAAGCTTGCTAGCTTCTGCCTGGAAAACCAAGGATTCAATTGCGTATTCCGGGGCATCGTGAACGCAGATTCCAGCCGAAGGTGAACATCCATTCCAAAGCATCGTGAACACGGATTCCAGGCAACGTGAACGCCGGTTCCGGCATCGCGAACGCTCATCGATAGCACGTTTCAAGGCACTCTAGGTCGTACCCGGAAGGAGGACGATCTAGGAAATGGCAGCTAAGAGGTTATCGATGAGAAAAATACGAGAGGTTCTAAGGTTAAAGTACGAGCTGGGTTTGACTCACCGCACGATCGCAAAGGCACTTCGCGTGGCGGTTGGAACGGTGAGTGAGTACCTGGCCAAGGCGAAGAAGGGTGGTCTGAGCTGGCCGCTCCCGGAGGAGCTGAGCGACGGGGAGCTGGAGGCAGGGCTGTTTCCGCCGCCGGGCTCGTCTGGCGCACGGCCGGGTCTGGACTATGCCCACATCCACGAGGAGCTGAGGCGTCACCGAGAGCTGACGTTGCTGCAGCTGTGGGTGGAGTACGCGGAGAATAAGCCGGGAGCGTACGGCTACAGCCGTTATTGCGAGCTGTACGGTCAGTGGAAGAAGAAGCTGAACCCGACGATGCGTCAACGGCATCGAGCAGGCGAGAAGACATTCGTCGATTTTTCGGGGGAAGAAGCCTCACATCGTCGATCCGAAAACGGGAGAGCTCGTCGAAATGGAGCTGTTCGTCGGGACGTTGGGCGCGAGCAGTTACACCTACGTCGAAGCGACACTGAACCAGTCGCTGGAATCGTGGGCGAAGGCCCATAAGGGGATGTCGGATTACTTCGGTGGCAGTACGGAGATCTGGGTTCCGGACAACTTGAAGAGCGGCGTGGATTTGGTGGACCGTTACGAGCCAGGGATCAACCGGACGTACGAAGAGCTGGCGACGCATTACGGTGCGGTTGTGGTCCCGGCTCGGGTGTTCAAGCCGAAAGACAAAGCGAAGGTGGAGTCGGCAGTGCAGGTGGCGCAGCGCTGGATCCTGGCGGTGCTTCGTCATCGCACGTTCTTCAGCCTGGCGGAACTGAACGAAGCCATCTGGGAGAAGTTAGAGGTCCTGAATGCGCGTCCGATGCAGAAGCTCGGTGTGAGTCGGCGGGAGTTGTACGAAAGGCTAGACCGGCCCGTACTGAAACCGCTACCGCAGGAGAGCTACGAGTTATCGACGTGGAAGCGGTGCAGAGTGAACATCGACTACCACGTGGAGGTGGAGAACAACTTGTACAGCGTTCCCTATCAGCTCATTCACGAGAAAGTCGAGGCACGGGTGACGGCCTCGGTGGTGGAGGTCCTGTTCAAGGGAAAGCGCGTCGCGTCGCATCCCCGCAAGAAAGGAAAGGGGCACTACTCCACGAACCCGGAGCATATGCCACGTTCGCATCGGGAGCACCTGGAGTGGACGCCGTCGCGGCTGCTCCACTGGGCGGAGCAGTCAGGTCGCGCCACGGGAAGGCTGGTTGCGGGGATTCTAGAGAGTCGGCCTCACCCGGAGCAGGGATTTCGCTCTTGCCTGGGAGTCATGCGACTAGGCAGCCGCTGGGGCAGTGAGCGTCTCGAGGCCGCTTGCGCACGAGCGGAAGCTTTGAGCTCTTACAGCTATCGCACGGTGAAAAACATTCTCTCGGCTGGTCTGGATCGTGTGGTGCTCGAATCGGACGCCGAAGCGAAACCGCGAGAGGAGCACGAGAACATCCGAGGCGCGGATCACTACGAAGGAGGAGAGTCCCGATGCTGACACCCGAAACGATAGAAAAGATGAACGCCATGAAGTTGTTCGGCTTGGTGTCCGCGTTCGAAACCCAGTTGAGCTCGAGCGAATACAAGGAGCTGAGCTTCGAGGAACGTGTGGGACTCCTGGTCGATGCCGAGTGGACCGCCCGCGAACAGCGTAAGCTTTCTCGACGACTGCGAGCGGCAAAGCTCCGCTATCCGGCATGTTTGGAGAACGTGAACTTCCAAGCGCCTCGAGGCTTAAACCGCGAACAGATCTTGAGCCTGGGCAACTGCCGCTTTGTCGGTGAGCGCCATAACCTGCTCATCACCGGCCCGACGGGGATTGGCAAATCGTTCTTGGCTTGCGCCTTCGTGGAGCGGGCCTGTCGTCGCCGCTTCACCGGATGCTACGTGCGAGCACCGCGCTTGCTCTACGAGCTCGCGGTCGCTCGTGGTGATGGTTCCTACGCCCGGCTTTTGACGAAACTCGCCAAGCTGGACTTACTGGCTATCGATGATTGGCTGCTTCACCCGCTGAAAGAATCGGAGAGACGGGATCTAATGGAGGTCATCGAAGACCGCGCCGAGCGTGGCTCCACACTCATCGCGACCCAGATTCCGCTCAAGCAGTGGCACGAAGCGATTGGCGACCCAAACCAGGCAGACGCTATCTGCGATCGCATTCTCCACAGCGCGCACCGCATCACTCTCAAAGGAGCTTCTCTGAGAAAGACCAAGGCTGCGCCAAAGGCATCTGACAACGCCGATGCATGAGCGAGCGAGGGACCACAGCGTCGATGCGATAAAAACGGGTGAAACCGCCAAACCCGGGGTACCAGACGATGCGGCGCCAAAACGACGCGCGAGAATGCCTCAGGAAGCGTCTTCTCGAGCCAGGCCATACCCCAGCAACCCCCGAAACCAGCCCCACATCGCCCGGGGTTCGGCCGCGGCAGGTCGCTGCCTACGGGAGCGGGAAGGTCGCTTCGCGTCTTTCCTTACGCCCGCTCCCTCCGGCACCGACCTGCCGCCCCTTGCTACACAACACGCAGGTAAGATAGGTTCACGTTTTCAATCAGTGGAAAGGAAGGTCACCCAACACTTCAACCGCTTCGATGAGCGTTCGGCTTCACCGGATTCGCTGTTCAGCTTGCTCTGGATTCGGCGTTCACGATGGCTGGAATACGCACCAGCATCACATGCACAACTTGATCCGCCCACCACTCTTGCTCCTGCGTCGCCCTCAGCATCTGTGTTGCATTCTTTCTCTTCTTCGTATCTGCTCTCACCGCGTGGCTCCTTTCTTTTTGATCGCCAGCTTTGACACCGACGATCTGAAGGGAGTCACTCACCGATTTCAACTAGATTCAGGATATCCTCAAAGGAGTCGCACAAAAATAAGTTCGCCGTCAGTTTACAGTCCTACAGCGATATCCGTCTGAGTGCTGGACATCAAAGAGTCTGATTAGCCCGCCAAGAGTGGAATGTCTCGTGTCATCAGCGGGTGATATGCGCGTCTATGAATGTTATGTCAAGTATAATGATGTTCGTATTGACATTACAACATTTGAGAGGTCGTCAATGGTAAAACGCGTGACAGACAGAGAATTGGTCCGTTTGTTCGCCAACAAAAAGATTGCGCCCATGCAGGAGTTGAAGCACGCGCTCGGCACGGAAGTAGACATGACGGTTTATCGCGCGCTCAAGAGACTCTCGTATCGAACCAGCTATTCTCACGGTGGCCGTTACTACGCACTGAGCCGGATGGTCGAGTTTGACGAAAAAGGGTTGTGGTCGACGAACTCGGTGTGGTTTTCGCGTAGCGGGACACTGGCGGCGACATTGGAGCGATGGGTCACTGCGTCTCAGCTTGGCTATTTCGCTGATGAGCTCGAAAAACAGTTGCATGTAGGTGTCCGAGAAACGCTGCTTCGGCTGGTCCAGAAAGGCCGCGTGAGGCGAGAGCGGATGGGCCGGTCGTATCTTTATTGCTCGAGCAATGCCTCCGTGCGCAGACGCCAGCTTGCAGCCCGTGAGGCAAAGCTGGGCAACGCCGCATTGCAGGTGCTCAGGGGTCCCGATCAGGTTCCCGATGAGGTCAAAGCCGCTGTGGTGTTGTTCGCTGCATTGCTCGACGAGCAGCAACGACGGCTATTCGCGGGTGTGGAAGCGCTTCAGTTTGGACATGGCGCAGAGCGGTGGATTGCCGATCTGCTTGGCATCCATCGTCAGACCGTTGCCAAAGGACGGCGCGAACTGCTCGACAAAAAGATTGACTTCAATCGTATCCGAAAGGAGGGTGCTGGTCGCCCGCGCGTGGAAAAAAAACACCGGAAGTCATCGCGGAGATCAAGCAGCTGATGAAGTACGAAACGGCTGGTGAGCCTATCGGCGGCCTGAAGTGGACGCGCAAGACCACAAAGAAGATCGCCAGCGCACTCGCTAAGCGTGGAATTGAGGTGAGTCGAAACACCGTGGGCAGACTCCTCAAACAACTGGACTTCCGGTTGCGTGTCAATCATAAGAAACGCTCGACGGCGTCTCCACGTGAGCACGACAGGCAATTCCGACTCATTCGCGCTCGTCGGAACGAATTCATCCGCCAAGGGGACCCCATCGTCAGCGTAGACACCAAGAAGAGGGAACTGGTAGAGCAACTTCCGCAATGCGGGCATGGCCTGGAAGCAAGAGGCGATGCATACTTTGGCCAACGATTTTCGTTCAGACGCCAAAGGCATCGCCATTCCCTATGGTGTCTACGACCCTGTTGCAAACCGTGGCCTTGTTGTCGTCGGAACGTCGCGAGAGACTCCCGCGTTCGCCGTCGATGGTGTCGTCACGTGGTGGCAACACGAAGGCCAAAAACGCTACCAGCAGAGCAAACGCCTTCTGATTCTCGCCGATGGTGGCGGCGGTAACCGCTCCAGCTCTCGTGTTTGGCGCGCGCACCTTCAGGAAAAACTCTGCGATAGATATGGTTTAACAGTCACGGTGTGCCATTACCCACCGGGGGCATCAAAATGGAATCCGGTCGAGCATTCTTTGTTCAACCACATCAGTCGCAACTGGGAAGGTGAACCCCTCGAAAGCTTTGAGAAAATACTAAAGTTCATTCGAACAACAACAACCGACATTGGCCTAAAGGTGCGGGCCCTTCTCAACACCAAGGCCTATCCCAACGGCGTCAAGATCTCTGATGAAAAGATGAATTCTCTATCCATACGGAAAGGAAGGGCGCTCCCAAAATGGAACTACACCATCAGGCCAAGAAGAATGTCGAAATAATTCTTGGGCGACTCCTAAGGGGGTGTGGAATGGACTTGAGAGTGCGGTTGGTCGTGCTTCCAGTGCTCTTGCTGGGGCTTGCCGTCTCTGGGGCCGGTCAGACGGATCGGCCCGCGGAGGGTGTCCCGGTTTTTGCCGTCGAGCCGGTCGAGGTGGTCACCTGGGACACTCGGGTGAGCGCGCTGGATGCGGCCGGAGATCTGCAGCGTTTGTCCGCCCGGTCGGATTCTCTAGCTCCAGGGTGGGTACACGAGCGCTTTCAGCAACGTCATCGCGGGCTTCGGGTTTTCGGCGCCCAGCTCATACGCCATTGGCAACGAGGACGAGTGGTATCAGTGAATGGCCGTTACTACGAGAACATCCGCGTTGACACCGCCGCTGCTATCGGCCCCGGTGAGGCGAGGCTCGCTGCCGAACGGGCGGCACGAGGGGGGGCGCGGGTCGTAGAGGGTCCGGAGCTTCTCATCTATCCAAGCGAGAGGGGGATGGTGCTGGCGTACAGACTTCACGTGCGAACCAGCGAGAATCTCTTCCAGTTCTTCGTTGGAGCGAACGATGGGAGAGTGATCCAAAGCTGGAGCGATCTCCACCGCCAAACCGCGGTGGTGGGACGGGGGACCGGTACCTGGGAAGATACCAAGAAGGTGAGCGCCACCCTCGAGAGCGGGACTTACATCGCCCGGGACGGCCTGCGGCCCGCCGTCTCGTTGACCGTGGACGTGATGGGGAATTTCGACGCCTGGTACCGGTATCAGATCGACCCGGACCGGGCGGCCGCCCAGGATGTCGATAACGAGTGGACGGACGCTGGGGTGGTGGATGCGCACGTCTACGCAGGCTGGACCTACGACTACTTCTTCAGGAGGTTCAGCCGACAAGGGCTCGATGATTCCAACATCACGATAATCAGCTACATTCACTTCTGGCCGCGGCGTTTCGGAGACAGTCGTCTGCTGAACCAAGCTTTCTGGGACCCGTTCAACAACAGCGTCAACTACGGTGACGGTGATGGGGACGTCTACAACTTCTTCTCCGGCGTTTTGGAGATCGTGGCCCACGAGCTGACTCATGGTGTCACCAACTTCACCTCCGAGCTCATCTATCTCAACCAGTCCGGTGCGCTCAACGAGGCCTTTTCCGACATCATGGGGATCGGCGCCGAGTTCTTTTTCGAGCCGCGGGGGAGGGGAAGGCAACGATCGGACTGGCTGGTGGGAGAGGATGTCTTTATCGATAATTTCGGGCCGAACCAAAGGGGCATCTTCATCGTACGCGTCCCCATCGACCCACTGGCGATCGGAGACCCCGATCACTTTAGCCTCCTCTTCAGAGGGAGCGAGGACAACGGGGGCGTTCATACGAACTCCTTGATCGCAACCCACACGTTCTATCTTTTTGTAGAGGGAGGTACCAACCGAACCTCGGGCATCGCGGTGGAGGGGATTGGATTCGCCGATATCGAGCGAGCCGAGAAGAAGATCTTTTATCGTGCATTCACCAGCTTCTTGATACCCAGTTCAGACTTCAGCGCCGCTCGCCAAGCCACCGTTCAGTCGGCCATCGACCTTTACGGGGCGACCGGGAACGAGGTGCAGCAGCTCCGGCGAGCCTGGGACGCGGTGGGTGTTCAATAAAAGAGGAGGTGCCTGATGAAAAATATAGGGACGGCTTTGGTGGTCATGGCGCTGGTGGCCGCCGCCGCGGGCGCGCAGGAGAGTCAATCGGCTGGGGATGCGAAGACACAAATCTTCGTCAATGGCCTTTTCAACCCTCAAACGTTCAGTTTCGTCGACCGGCGCACGCTGACCTTGTTCGTGGAGGATGGAAGTTATGCCGGCGCCTGGTCAAGCGCGACCGGGGGGGCCTTCGGTTTCGGAGTAACCCGGAACATCACAACGGTTCTTTCCGTCGGAGCGGCGGTGGATATCGTGAATGCGGACGCCGATCAGAGCTTCGCAGCTCGAATTCCTCATCCCTTGTTCTTCAACCAGCACCGGACGCTCGAGGCCGATCAGACGGAGCTGTCTTACAAAGAGACAGCCATCCACTTTCTGGTTGGCTACACGAAAGTCACTGAGCGGATCGTGTTATCCGTGACCGGCGGGCCGAGTTACTTCATCACTCGCACTGAGTTGATCGAGGACTTTACCTTCACCCAGAGCTACCCGTTCGACGAGGTGGGTGAGGGGTCGATCGACTCCCGCCGGTACGACGCAAACGGCTTTGGCTTCAACGTCGGCGCGTGGGTCGGCTACCGGTTCCACAAGAACCTGGCGGCGGGAGGCGATTTGCGGTTCAGCAGCGCCACGAACAGCTTTACCACCGGAAACGGTACCGAGATCGAGGTGAATGCCGGCGGGTTCCGAGTAGGAGGGGGAATCCGCATCCTGTTCTGACAGGGTCCATCTCGCGATCAAGAATCCTTCTTGATGAGGTGAGGCTTCAGTGCCTCTTCGATGAGGAAGATGTCGGTGAGGAGAGCCCGGATGTGGATGGAGGCTTTCAGGTTGTCGGTGAGCTGCGAGCTGATGGAGGGCTGGGCGAGGACGAGCTCGATGGCCGACCGTCGCGTGCATCTCGCTCGAGAACGCCGATGAAGGCCTCATACTGCGGTTGGGGCTCGAGCTTCTTGTCGTCCACCAGGGTCCCGGAACACACCGGCGGGTACTGTCAAGTTGAGCCATTCAGGGCCGATCTGACCCCAAGTTGTGGACAACACGCTGCGCTCGAGCCCCATTATCTAGCGGCTCGATCCGAGCTCGGGACCCCAACTTGACAGTACCTCTCGAACCACTTCCGCAGGTAGAGCTGCGTCCGCATGAAGTTCGACGGCCGGGAGCTGGTCCCGTGCCACTCGTCGTCGAGAGCAAGCCGAGATTTCTGGCGAAGACATTCGAGGAAAAAATCTCGCCCGGGCAAGATTTCCGGGCCGCAGACAGGGCTTCGACGCTCGACCGTTGGCCGCAGACGAAGCCCCAGGTGCTCTGACGCCCGTCGTGAACTGGGGCGCGGAGTTCGACCACTGAAGACACTGGGACGGGTTTCGCGCTGTCGGCCAGCCAGGGCTGATCGTCAAGAAGCAATTGAAGCTCCCCACGCCAGTGTCCGACCCTGATGCGCTTCGCTGAGTGAGCAGATTGATGTACACTAGGATGTACAGGAGGCGGCATGAAGACGATGACTCTGACCGAGGCACGGAATCAGCTCTTGAAGGTGGCGGAGGAGATGGAGCGCCGCCCCGATCACGTCGTGGAGGTGGTCAAGAGGGGCAAGAAGGTCATGACGTTGTTGTCGGCTGAAGTCTACGAGGCCCTTGTCGAAACTTTGGAAATCGTCGCCGACGAACACGCCTTTGCCAAGCTGCGCCGCGCCATGAAAGAAATCGAGGCAGGGAAGGGCAGGCCCTGGAGCGATGCTCGGGAGGAACTGGGTCTGTCGGAGTAGGGCGTGCCTCGCCGCTACAAGATTGAGATTGCGCCGACCGGGTATCGCTCTCTCGAGAACCTCAAGGACAAGAAGACTCGTCGCGAGGTTGCCAAAGTCATCGACGGATTGGTGCGTGCTCCCGAAGAACAGGGGAGGGCGCTGCTCGGACCGCTCGAGGGAGTGCGGAGTGTTCGCGCCGTGCGGGATCGTTTCCGTGTTCTGTACCACTTCGACACGGGTGCGCGGCTCGTGTCGGTTCTGCTCATCGGTGAACGACTGCCAGGGCAAGATGCGGACATCTACGCCCTTGCACAGAAGCTCGTTTCGACGTTTGCGAAACGTGAGAAGGTATGAAACACCACTGCGTCCGGACGGAGACTTGACGCTTCACCCAGATAACCGATAGATTCGCTCCACGTTAGAGGTGACCAGTGGCCCTCCGTTCCGGTACTCGGCTTGGTTCCTACGAAATCTTCTCGTCTCTCGGCTCTGGCGGGATGGGCGAGGTCTATCGAGCGAAGGACCCCAAGCTGGAGCGCGAGATAGCCATCAAGGTCCTGCCTCCCGAGATGGCCTCCTCCGAGCGGCTGAGCCGATTCGAACGAGAGGCAAAGGCTGTCGCAGCTCTCAACCATCCCAACATCGTCCACGTCTATTCGGTCGAGGAGGTGGAGGGAGTCCACTTCATCACGATGGAGCTGGTCCAGGGGAAGACACTCTCGGAGCTGATCCCGAAGAAGGGCCTGTCGCTGAACAAGTTCTTCGAGTTGGCGATTCCCCTCGCCGACGCGGTGAGTGCGGCGCACCAGAAGGGCATCATCCACCGGGATCTGAAACCGGACAACTTGATGCAGGACGAGGAGGGGCGGCTGAAGATTCTCGACTTCGGCCTGGCGAAATGGAGGCAAGAGCTCCTGGAGGCAGGTCGGAGCGAGCTACCCACCCAGGCGGCTACCGGAGAAGGACGGATTCTGGGGACGGTGGCCTACATGTCTCCCGAGCAGGCGGAAGGCAAGAGCGTCGATCACCGCTCGGACATCTTCTCGATTGGAATCATCCTTTACGAGATGGCGACGGGACAACGCCCTTTCACAGGAGAAACGGCCGCTTCCGTTCTTTCCTCGATCATCAAAGAGACGCCCCCTTCGGTCACTGAAGTCAATCCCGCGCTGCCCAGCCTCCTGTGGAGAATCATCCGGCGGTGCTTGGCGAAAGACCCATCACGTCGCTATCAGTCCAGCCTCGATGTGAGGAACGAGCTCGAGGAATTGAAGGGGGAGCTGGCCTCGGGAGAGCTCGTGGAGGGAGCGGTTGTTCCGAAGCGCTCTCCGGTCACGAAGTGGCTTGTAGCGGTCACCGTGACGATGGCCGTGGCTCTCGCGGGAGCGCTGGCCTACTTCCTCCGAGAGGCACCGAGCGCCGGTCTTCGCTTCACCAACCCGATCCAGATCACCTCGGCGGCGGGCGTTGAAGACTCTCCCACGTGGTCTCCCGATGGTGAGCGCCTGGCGTTTGAGTCGGACGAGAGCGGCAATGATGACATCTGGGTGGCCCAGCTCGGAGGCGGAGGAGCGGTCAACCGAACGGTGGCTCGGGTCCAGGAAGACCGAAGTCCGAGCTGGTCTCCCGACGGGAGCCAGATTGGGTTCTTCTCGGGAACGGACGTCTTCGTCATGCCGGCGGTGGGTGGCCCGCCTCGCAAGGTGTACGCCCCGGATAGTGCGGACGTCACTTTTGGAGTTGATTGGTCGGCGGACGGCGCCGAGCTCGCGGTCGCTTTCACTGGACCGGAAGGGTGGTTCATCGACATCTTTTCCCTCCCGTCCCAGGAGACGCGGCGAATAACCGTTCCGAGACGATGCCTGGAATTGAGCTGGTCTCCTGACGGGAGCACCTTCGCTTGCGTCGACGCAAATAATCCTAGTGATCACATCGCAAGCCTCTACCTTTTCCCGTCTACAGGAGGCGAACCCATCGCCGTCACCGACAGGAGCTCGCGCGACTGGAGTCCGAGTTGGTCCTCGGATGGACGCCGGCTCTTTTTCGTTTCGAACCGCGGCGGGAGCATGGATCTCTGGCAGCAAACCATCGGGGAGGAAGGGCCGGTGGGTGCTCCGGAGCCCTTGACAGTTGGTGTCGGAATGCGAAGGGCGGCCTTTTCTCCCGACGGGACGAAGCTCGCTTACTCCAAGGGCCGGTTGGTGGGAAACGTGTGGCGCGTGCCCATGCTCCGCGAACGTCCAGCGAGCTGGGCGGATGCCGAGCCGATCACCATAGGCCAGGCATACACCGGGGTCGGCGACATCTCTCCGGATGGCCGGAGACTCCTGGTGGGCTCCGACCGTTCGGGGAATCAGGATATCTGGGTGCTCCCCGCCCAGGGGGGCGCTATGACCCAGTTGACGACGAATCCCACGGACGACGGGCCCGCAAGATGGTCGCCGGACGGACGGGAGATTGCCTTCCGGTCACGCCGCAGCGGAAACCTGGATCTCTGGGTAATGCCGGCGGAGGGGGGTCCTGCCCGGCAACTGACTTCAGACCCGGAACGGGATTCCCGCGCGACGTGGTCTCCAGACGGGACGGAGATCGCCTTTGTCTCGTACCGGAGCGGTAACGCGGACATTTGGGTAGTCTCGGCGGATGGGGGTGAACCGCGCCAGGTGACCGATCATCCTGGAGGCGATCAGCACGTCGCGTGGTCGCCCGACGGCAAGTGGTTGGTGTTCCAGTCCCTCGGGCGTGGGAGCCATCTCTGGCGCATTCCCGCGAGTGGAGGGGAAGCCGAGCCTCTCACCGGGGGCAGGGACTTCACGACTCGCTGGTCGCCCGACGGGAAGGAGATTTACTTCGTGCGACCGACCGATATCGACGTCAACATCTGGGCGGTGTCGCTCACGGATGGGCGCGAATACCCGGTGACCGATTTCTCGGGACGGCACGGGAGCCTCTTCTGGCACTCCCTCGCCACGGACGGAGAATACCTGTACTTCACCTGGGAAGAGGATCTCGGCGACATCTGGGTGATGGATGTCGTCCAGGAGTAGCGACATCCTGTCCTTTCCTTCTCATGGGCTCCCGGACGTCGTGGGCTCTCGGCCCTCCGTCGCGAACCTTTGGAACCACTTCCGCAGGTAGAGCTGCGTCCGCATGAAATTCGACGGCCGGGAGCTGGTCCCGTGCCACTCGTCGTTCATGCGAATCATCGCGGTGGGTACCTTGCGCACCTTGAGCGCCTGATAGAACTCCTGCGTCTGGGAGATCGGGGTGCGCATGTCGTTGACGCCTGTCATGAGCATCGTCGGGGTGGTGACGTTTCCCACGGACATCAGCGGCGAGCGCCTGAGATGCTCGCTCGGATCCTCCCAGGGGAGCTTCTCGAAGTCGGCGTACCAGCGGAGAGGGTTCCCGTCCACGTTGCCCACGAAGCTCAGCCAGTTGATCACCGGGCAGTTCGAGGAGGCGGCGGCGAAGCGGTCGGTGTGTCCGACCACCCAGGCGGTCAGGACACCGCCTCCGCTGCAGCCGTACACGAAGAGGTTCCGTTCATCGATGTAGCCGCGGCCGATGACGGTGTCCACGCCCGCCATCAGGTCGTGAAAGTCGTCGCCGGGATAGGCGTACTGGATCGCGTTGCCGAAGGCGCTCCCGTATCCTGAGCTTCCTCTGGGATTCGTGTACAGGACCACGTACCCGTTCGCCGCCTGGTTCTGCCAGGCAAAGTCGAGCTCGACGTCGTACATCGCGTGCGGTCCGCCGTGGATCGCCAGGATCATCGGATATTTCCTGGAAGCATCGAAGTCCGGGGGCTTGACGATCCAGCCCTGAATGCGAAGCTCACCGACCGAGGTGTACTCGATCTCCTCCACCTCCCCGAGCTTCACGCCGGCGAGGACGTCGTCGTTCACGAAGGTAAGCTGGCGGATCTCGCCGGGCGCCTCGACGTCGAAGGCCACGACGTCCCGCGGCTCGTTCGGGCTCGAGAGAACGCCTACCGCCCGGCCGGAGGCGTTCATATCGGTGACGGTGAGAAAGTGCATCCCTTGGGTCACTTGTTTTGCATCGCCTGCAAGGGGCGCGAAGTACAGATTCATCCGCCCGTCGCTCTCCACGCTGAAGTAGACGCCGCTTCCGTCCGCCGCCCAGTGGAGCTCTTCCGGTGTCCGGTCCAGGCTTGCAGTGAGCAGTCGGGGATTCGAGCCGTCGCGGTTCATGACGTAGAGGCTGGAGTCGATATAGTCGTCGCGCGTTTCGTCGTAGCCGGTGTAGGCAATGTGCTCACCCGACGGTGAGACCACCGGGCCCCGGTCGGGACCGCGGCGATCGGTGAGCTGGCGGACTTGCTTGCTATCCTTGTCGACGGCGTAGATCTCCGATTCCCGCCACTGGTAGTCGGCATTTTCCACCCGCATTGAGTCGAATACGAGAGTCCGGCCGTCCGGCATCCACTGAGGAGCGCCGTGCTCGAAATCGCCTCGCGTGATCTGACGAGGCGTACCGCCGTCCGCGGTAACAATGAAGATTTGCTGGAACCCCTCTTCCAGAAAACCGGTTCGATCCTGCCGATGGCGGATTCGCTCGATGATGCGCGGCTCCTCCGTCCATGTCGCTCCCTCCGGTGGCTCCGGCAGGTCGATTTCCCAGAGGGCATCGGTTGGCTGCTCGGGGGGAACCCGCATCCGGAACGCGAGGAAACGTCCGTCGGGCGACCACGCGATGTCGCTGGGCGTCTCGATGAGCCGGGTGATCTGGCTCACCGCTCCTTCGCTATCCATCCAGCGAACAAAGATCTGCTTACCGCCCGGCTCTCCGTCCGCCAGGAAGGCGATGCGCGTTCCATCCGGCGACCAGCGAGGCGAGGATCCATCGATCAAGAATCGGTGCTTCGTGCCGTCCCCGTTCAGGATCCAGAGTGACGACTCCCACCGGTCGGTCATCTTGTCCACCCACCGCCGGGTATAGATGATTTCTCCACTGGTCGGTGAGAGCTGTGGATCGCGAACATCCTCCCACTCGAGGTAGAGATCGAGAGTCAGGAGCCCATCGTTCACCGGCTCCGTCGCCGTAGCGGGAACGATTAGAAACAGCACCAGAACGGCGCCAAGAGGTCCATGAGGTCTCATACGTTTTCTCCTCGTGAGGCTATTAATCAGAATCCTGCCGCGAGTCCGAGCCGCCGCGGATCGGTGACGCCGTGGAGCTTTCCGGTGTCGGGATCGCGCCAGATGATCTGTATCGAGCCGGTGTGCCAGTTGTAGGGACCCAGGTCGCGCAGTCGGATCCCCCGCGCCGCCATCCCCTTGCGAACGCGCTCCGAGATCCTCGACTCGATCGCCACCACCCGCTCGTCGGTGCGGAACGCGAAAAAGCGCGTCGCCGCGGCGGCTTCCTTCGGATGCATTCCGAAGTCGATGATGTTCACCAGCACCTCGGTCACCGGCTGGGGGGGCACGCCGGGAGAGCCGAGCGAGAGCCACGGCTTGCCGTCTTTCGCCACGATCGTCCCGGTGGCGTTGGCGACCAGGCGCCGCCCCGGGCCGGTGGTCTCGGCGGGAAAGCCGCTTCCGGTGGCCCGCACCCCGTCGATGAAGACTCCGGGAGCGCCTCCGTGACCGGTGTGGAGCGAGGTGATCCAGCTTCCCGCGGCGTCCACGATGACGTTGTGGTTGCTCTCCTCTACCGATTCCATGTCGCCGACGCTCATCGCCGGACGAGCCGGGGCGGCGTCGAATCGCGCGCTTTTCGATGTCGGTGTCAGGTCGACACCTGGCTGGACCATCGTGGCGCGCACGAAATCGGCCCCTATCCTGGCGTAGTCCTCGGACAGCCAGATATGGGTGGGGATCCGAAAGCTCCGCGGATCCTTGACCGAATACCGAATATCATCCTCCACGCGGCCGAACGTTCGTGCGAGGATCTCGAGCGTCTCGGGCGACTCGGTGTAGTGGCCCAGCTCGGCGAGATCGAAGTTCTCGAGCACGTTCAGGTTATAGGCAATCTGGATCCCGCCCTTCTTCGGGGGACCCTCGGTGACGATCTCGTAGCCACGATACTTCGTGCGAAGAGGCTCACCCCATCGCACCTCGTAGGCGGCCATATCCTCCATCGAGACGCAGAAGCCTTTCTTCTGTGCCGTGTCCACGAACGTGCGCGCCCAGGCGCCGGTGTACATGTAGTCCGCGCCCTCGGAAGCGATCCGACGGAGCGTCTCGGCGAGCTTCGGCATCTTCCACTGCCCTCCGACGGGAACCAGATGTCCCTCGGGCATGTAGTGCTCGCGGGCCTGCTCGTTTTGCTGGATGAGGGCTCCGTTCTCCCACTGGTTGTAGTTGTTGGCATACATGAACGAGGTCACGAGGGCCCCGTCCTCGGCCGAGGCGATGGCCGGCTCGAGGTAACTGGCCCAATCGCGTGTCCCGAAGCGCTCGGCCAGTGCCTCGAGTCCACGGACCTTGCCGGCAATGGCCACCTTCGAAGGGTCACCCTCTCCGCAGCGGTCGGCCCGCGGGCGCTCGGAATAGGCGTCGAAGGTGTAGTACGTGTCGGTGGGCGCGTCGTAGTACAGCCCGGCGAGCATGCCGAAGAGCGACACCTGATGGTAGTCGTTCACCGTCTGTATGAAGACCGCCGTGATGTAGGCGTCCACCGCGTTACCGCCCTCGCGCAACACCTCGAGCGCCGCCTCGGTCACGATCGGAAGCTGGGTGCTCACCATGACCTTCTCGCCCACCGCCACTTCCTTGGGTCCTTGATTGAGCAAGGGATCCCGGGGATCGGTGGGTGCTGTTTGCTCTGCTTGCGCCGCGTGAGCGCCTGCACCGATCAGAAAGGTCCCCAATAACGTCGACAATAACCGGCCGGTCATCTTTCCCTCCTGCATTTAGTTCGTACCCGCCGCCATGCCTTCCCCCCGCGGATCGGACGCTCCGTAGCGAATACCCGTCCCGGGATCGACTCCGGCGATCTGGGCGTTTCTCATCGCGAACGGGGCCAGCCACTCGATCCGGTATCCGCGGCGGGTGAGCTCGCGTGCCACCGCCTCGTCGATCCGGTGTTCAATGTGAACGGTGTTCGCCGCTCCGGGAGAGCCCATGCCCCAGCCGGTGTAGAAGCTGGACGTGATGCGGAAGCGGGGCGCCTCCTGAGCCTCCTCGAAGCTCTTCCCCCAGATCAGCACGTTGGTCATAAGGAAGAACGGGTTCGTAACGCCTCCGGACGAGCCGGCGGCAAAGAAAGGTCGCCCACCCTTCAACACGACCATCGGGGATTTGGGGGACATGAGCCGCTTGCCGGGAAGCGCCGGGTGCCCACCGGCGGAGTTCAGAACCATGCCGTCCACGAAGAGACCCGAGCAGGAGTACACACAGCCGTAGATCGTATTCGTGAGAGAGCAGAGGTTGCCCTCCTCGTCGACCACCGAGATGTTGTTCGTGTTGTGCTCCTCCGGGATGCCGCCACTCGAGACATCTGACGCGGCGCTGACCGGTGGTCGGTCCTTCGCCTGGCGCTTCATTTGCTCGATCTTGTGGCGAAGGATCTCGTAGCGGCTCCTCGCGTAGTCCTTCGAGATGCGGGCCGCAGCGATAGTCTCGTCGAGCTCCGGAATCCCGGTGAACTTCCGCACGTCGACCGCCCGCATCGTCTCGATGAGCCATTGCAGGGAATCGGCGGACTCCGTGTAGTGCCCCATGGACTTCAAATCCACGTTCTCGAGAATTTGCAGGGCCTCGATGAGCCCCACCGGACCGACGAGGGGCGGTCGCGTCGCCAGGATCTCGAAGTCCTTGTACGAGCCCCGGAGGGGCTCGGTCTCCCAGACCTCGTAAGAGCTGAAATCCGAAAGCGTCGCCTTTCCGCCGATGGCCCGGATCTCCTTCACCATTTTTTCCGCGAACGGCCCCCGGTAGAAGTACTCAGGCCCCTCACGGACAATCGCCTTCAAGGTCTCGGCCAGCTCGGGCTGCTTGAAGGTCTCGCCGACGCCCGGAAGGAAACCGTCGGGCGCGAAGAGGCGCCTTCCCGAAGGATGGAGGGTCAGCGTCGCATAGTTCGACTTCAGCGTCGCATAGGCTTCGTCGTGGATCGGAACGCCGTTCTCCGCATAGAAGATCGCGGGCTCCATGACGTCCTTCCAGTCGAGCTTGCCGTGCTTTTCGACGGCGGCGTGAAAGCCGGCAACGGCTCCCCCGACTCGAATCGAGCGTCCGGTGCGCCCGTCCCTCTCACGGTTGTACGGGAGCACCTCTTCGGCAAAGGAATGGGCTTCGAAATTGAGGGCAACCGCCTTGCCGCTCGTCGCGTTCCAGTAGACGAGCCCCCCGCCACCGCCGAAGCTCGTCTTGCCATTGTCGACGACCGCGGCCACCGCCGCCGCGGCCACCGCCGCATCCACCGCGTTTCCGCCGCGACGGAGCATCTCGAGCGCGGCTTCGGTGGCAAACGGGTGAGGACTTGCCACCATTGCGCCGCGGCTGGTGGCGAGCTCCTTGTGCCCGAGGCGAATGAAGTCACTTTCGAGGGGATAGCGGTGTTGGGATGCGGACGCAAGCGGCAGGCAAAGTGCCGCCAGAGCGGAGAGCGCCACCGGGTGAAGTCTTCGTCTCCTCGTCTTGGTTTCCATCCGCGACCTCCTGATCATGAAAGGGACGTGCCGCCCGTCACGAACCGCTTCTCGCGACGAACGGTGGAACGTTCGCATCGTCGAAGCGTTCGTGGGCGCCGTTCGTGGGGCGGGCATCGGCGCGCCACAGACCGCCCGCCGTGGAGAGATAGTTGTAGAGCTCGACGACCCGGTGGCTGAGCTTCGGCGGATGGTCGAGCCGCTCCATTTCGAAGTCCCGTTCGGTCAACACGGGCTCGAGCTCAGGTAGCTTCATGGTGATCCCGCCCGAAGGTAGCGCCCACGGAAAACGACGTCCCCATTCCCCGCGGAGAACGACGGCTCGGCAATGACGGCGACGCCTATCAAAGGATAGGAAATTCCATCGTTTGCCCGAGGCGTTGCACTGGCGAATTTCTCCAGCTCGGACGAGGTGGCGCCACCTCATTCAGAGTGGGTGACAGTAGCAAAAAGTACGGCGTCAGACAAGGCGGTTTTGGGAAGGATGGCGGAGGATGTCTGGTCAGTGAAGACACACGCCTGGCTTCATTTGGCGCCGGACTGATCCCACCGCGAACCGCGCATTAGGCTCCGCGCAAGAATAAATGCCCATTCTTGGGCCCAGTCTAATAAAGGGCGCCCGTCTGGCAAGGCGCGAGAAGTGAGTAATATCTGGATATATGAGCGACGAGCAACGCCGCCAGACGGGATGGATCGGCGCCCCAGAATGGGGAATTATTCTTGCCACGGCCCTTAGTTCGTCGGCTTGTCTCTCGCGATCCGATAAACGTGGGACGTGGTCCGAAGGACAAGACTTCCGCGGGCGATGGCCGGTGTGGCGAGTGCAACCCCGTCCAGCGAGCTCCGGCCCAGGACTTTGAACTCGGCCCCCGCCTGGATCACATAGGTGACGCCGTCCTCGCTCAAACAGAAGATCTTCCCGTTGTAGGCCCAGGGGGAGGCGGTGAAGGCACCCGCCGCCGGGTCGATGCGCTGCTTTCCATAGACCTCTTTTCCGGTTCGCGCGTCGTGGCTCGTGAGGAAGCCTCGGTCGTACAACGTGTAGTACTGCTCGCCATAGACGATGGGCGATGGGTTGTAGGACCCTGCCTGAGGACGATGCCACACGATGTAGTCGTTCTTGGTCTGACCCTCCGAAAGCGTGACGTCTCCCGAGGCGCCGGGGCGCACCGCATAGACGGGCCGAAGGTCGTCACCTATGTAGCCGGATGAAATGTAGACAAGCCCGAACTGCGAGAACGGGGTCGGTATTGCGATGGTCGACATACCGGAGAAGGACCATAGGAGCTTCCCGTCCAGATCGTAGGAACGCACCTTGTTGCTGCCGGTCGTCACGAGCTCGGTCCGCAGCTCGTTCTCCCAGACGTAGGGGGTCGACCAGTTGCTCTTCTCGTCGCGATCGACGCGCCACACTTCGTTGCCGCTCGTCGCATCGAGGGCGACGACAAAAGAGCCCTCCTCGTTGTCGTTGACGATGTAGAGGCGCTCGCCGTGAAGAACCGGAGATGCCGCTGTTCCCCAGCCGTTGCGTGTCTCCATCGGCTCGAAGCGCTTCGACCAGAGCAGCTCACCCGAGTGGTCGAAGGCGAAGACACCGAGGTTACCGAAGTAGGCGTAGAGCCGCTCGTCGTCAACGACGGGTGTTTCCGAGGCATAGCTGTTCTTGAGGTGTCTCGCTCGGGAAGCTCGCCCGCGGTCGACCTCCTTCTGCCAGGCAATCTCGCCCGTATCCCAATCGAGCGCGAAGACGACCCAGCGATGTTCGCCGGGTGGAATCGGCTGGGGGCTTCCGGAATAGAGTCCTGTCTCGGGAGCGCCAAAATCCCGCTCGGCAACCACGGAAGTGAGGTAGATCCGATCTCCCCAAACGACCGGCGATGACCAGCCGCGGCCCGGCGCCTTCGCCTTCCAGGCGACGTTCTCGGTCGGGCTCCACGAGTCCGGGAGCGCCGGATCCTCCGCGACACCCAGGGCACCCGGCCCGCGAAACCGTGCCCAGTTCTCCTCACCGGCCGCGGCTCCCGCAACGCTGACGGTCACGCAAAACAACAACGCCGTCCGTATCGACATAGCTCGTCCCCTCGTGGCTCTCCCGACACGTATCTTACTACCTTCCGGTCGACACCCTGAATCTCCAGGCTCGTACCGGATCGGTGACGACCAGGCGCGCTCGGCTTGAGTGGCTCGAACCACGCTGGTCGATCACTGTGGCAGGTACCGTTTCGGGAACTTTGCCACCACGGTGTAGACGGGATCGACGATGTTCGCAACCGTGTTCTCGGCGAGCTGCCCGAGAAGCTGATAGGCATCCAACCGATCGAAGCCGTAGTCCTCCTCCAGCCATTCCACCAGCTCGACGTGGGCGAGTCGGAAGGCGTCGATGAGCGGACGAGCGCTTCCCGCTACCATGATGTAGTTTTCGTTCTCGAGGCGCGGCCAGTCGATCTTCTTTCCCTTTACGAGGTCGATGCGGAGCTCCACGTCCATGCTCGTTTCGAGGCCCGTTCCCGCCACCTCGCCCTCACCTTGTCGCGCGTGCCCATCGCCGAAATAGAGGTAAGCACCGTCGTGAAAGATGGGCAGATAGACGGTCGTGCCCTCGCGCACTTCCGGGGCGTCCATGTTGCCTCCGAAGTCTCCCGGCCAGAGACCGCCGAAGGCTTCTTCGCCCCGCGGAGCGACGGCGACGCGCCCGAGCATGGGCTGGAGATCGATCGTGATCATGCTCATGCGACTTCCGGGCAGCTCCGTCGTTCCCGTCATGCGCTCTTTGTCCAGACGCCAGACGTAGCGACGAGAGGGAATCGGGTCGTTCAAGAGACGAACGCGGCTGTCCGTGGCCAGCCCGCCGAAGTTGGACGAGACGTTCGATGCTGCCAGGTCGGTGTTCGGCCGTACCTTGAGGACCTCCACCACGAGCGTGTCCTCCGTCGTCGCGCCCTCAACGTAGATGGGACCGACCTCGCCGGGAAAGGCTCCCCCTTCCTCCGTATAATAAGGCCCGTGCATGGTGTTGGAGACCAGCACCGTGCCCGGCTGGATCCGAAGCACCGGCTCGCGCACCGCGAACGTCCGGTAGCCCACCTCAGGTTTGAACTCCACTCTCTCCTGGGCAGTGGCCCCGTTCAGGAGCGAGCTCCAGGCGAGAAAAATGGCCGATGGAAACCGCATGTCAAACCTCCCGCGAAGTGTCACCGACGCCAGCGATTGCTGAGCGGCCTTGAATCCTACCCCAAAGGGGGACTCTGGGTCGCGGAACCTCTTCCAGGACGCACTCCATGATGCGGACGCTCGCGGCTTTCGTCTTTCCGCCTTCGTCGCAGTCGGGCTCGAGCGGGAATTGACACGTCACGACGAGAACGCGAAGAATGAGCTGGCGAGCGATGAACCGACGGCGATTTCTGAGCGAAGCCGGCAAGAAGCTGCTCGTGCTGGCGACACCGGCTCTGGGAACGGAGCGAGCGCCCAGCCGCGTATCCATCGATTCCAACGAGATTACGCTGTTCCTGTGCGGTGACGTCATGACCGGCAGAGGCATCGACCAGGTGCTTCCTCATCCGAGCGATCCCCGCCTGTACGAGCCTTCCCTGAAGTCGGCCCTCGGATACGTGAGGCTTGCCGAAACGGTGAACGATCCGATTCCCAGGCGGGTCGACTTCTCCTATGTATGGGGAGGCGCGCTGGAGGAGCTGGAACGCGTGGCGCCGGACGTGAGGGTCGTCAACTTGGAGACGACGGTGACCACGAGCGACGACTGGGTTGCTAAGGGCATCAACTACCGGATGCATCCGGCAAACGTTCCCTGCCTGACCGCGGCGAAGATCGATTGCTGTGTCCTGGCGAACAATCACATTCTGGACTGGGGACCCGCGGGCCTCGCCGAGTCACTGGAGACGCTGCGGACGGTCAAGGTCAAAACCGCGGGAGCGGGCCGGAACCTCGAAGAGGCGGAAGCACCGGCCATCCTCGAGCTGACCGGTGATAGACGCGTGCTGGTGTTCGCCTTCGGATCGACGTCGAGTGGGATACCGCGGCTATGGGCGGCCTCGGAGCGTGCTCCCGGCGTCAATCTCTTGAAGGATTTGTCGGACAAGACGGTCCGGCGAGTTGCCAATCGTGTCCAGAGCGCGAAACGGCGGGGAGACGTCGTGGTGGCGTCGATTCACTGGGGAGGGAACTGGGGCTACCGTATTCCCGGTTCTCAGACGCGGTTTGCCCGCAAGCTCCTCGACGAAGCCGGGGTCGACGTCGTTCACGGTCACTCGTGAGATCTTTGTCATGTCCGCACCATCTGACGAGGAAGATAGCAGATCCAGGGTAACGGGAAAAAAGTCTGGCTTTGTTCTTCTATCAAGGCACATCCTCGCACGATGACCCCCTGACTACGCGGCCTATGCCTCAACAGCGCGTGTTCTTGCGACAAAAAACGCGGTCTCAAGTTGGAACCGGCTTCCGTAAACGACTCCGGCGCAACAACCGGTCATCCCAGCCACCTCGGAAAGGCGCTTCGTCCTCTCCCACGCAGGTTCGACGAGCTTGATTTTTCCTATCCTTTTGGGCCGCGCGTACGTTTGGGGCTTGGTGGCGATCGGTCAAGTCGGCGTGCAGCGTGTCGTCGACTTGCTCCGAGCCGAGTTGAAGGTTTCCATGGGTTTGGCCGGCATGCCCAATCTCGCGTCCATCGACCGGATGGTTGCTGGCGAGTTCTTCGATCGGGAGCTCCCTGACGATGTCACCGGTGCCATCGCGAAGGAAACGGAACTCGGTGCGTTCTGACTCCGGGAGAAGCGTACGGTGGTACCACTGGACGAGATGGTTCGGACCGACGAACTCGAAGAACGCGTTCCTGTCGAGCTCCCGAATGACGGAGCCCGTCCCTGTGCTCACGAGGATCGCAGGACCGCCGCACGACACGACCAGAAGTCGGCCGTCGGGGCTGAAGGGGAAGCTCTCTCCGTCGCACTCCTCGAACTGCGCAACCGCCGTACCGTCGAGAGAGCGGGTCAGTCGAACGACGTCGCCAAACTCGCGACTGACCACCAAGCTGCCGTCCGGACTGAACGTGTAACGACCGGAAGTCGGGAGCGTCGCGATGAGGCGAGCCGTCTTGGCCTCCGCGAGGTGCATGTTGTAGTCGCCGTACGTCAAAAGCCGCGTCCCATCGCGGTTGAATCTCGGAGCTATCCCGGGCACGGCGCCTATTAGCCGTCCATCCAATGCGTCCCAAATCAGAACCTCGTTACCGCCATCGCGGTCCGTCCGCTCCGCAGCGATCAGACTGCCATCGGGGCTGAACTCAGGTTCGGAGCGCACCGAGGTGTGGAGCTCACGTATCGGAGTTGCGTCGGTGGCCCACAACACAGCGTCGGGATCGGGTCCGGCGAAGAGGAAGAAAGCGCCAGCCGGCAGGGCCCCAAAGAGCAAAAACGAGACGGCCATCCGCCGCCACGACCACTGCACGGATTAAAAGGTCCGGATGTCGCGCTCTACGCGTTGCCACTGTGCTCTCAGGCCATAGAGGATCCCGAACGGCAATCCGAGGAGCCCGAGGAGCGGAGCCAGTGGGAGAATGAAGATCCCCAGGGCCACCACCAACAACAGGACCGCACCGGAGCCCGTCGCGACGCCGGCCACAAGGAGGAAAACAACCGCCAAAAGGCTGACCGTTTGTCCCGACTCGACCGCTTCCACCTCGTCTAGAAAGACCTCGAGCTCACTTCGAAACGTTTCCCAGGGAGTCACAGGCCGCGCGCCGGCGTCCTGCTCGTAAACCCACGCATCGACGTTCAGCTCGGCCAGCGCGGCCTTGACGGTAAGACGCTCGGGCCCGAGTTCGGCCATGCTCGAGCTGACGAACACCCTCAGGCGGTCAAATATCATGGCAAGCCGGAGGCTCGGCTGATGGCGGCCAGCGAACCTCGTTTCGAGCAAGGCATTCTAGCGTGGAGCCCCGTGTCGGCGGAAAGTGTCCTTGCGGCAGCAGTGCGTGACTTAGGTGCTGTTGGGTTCGTAAGCTGAGCGGAGAGATTGCTCAAGGAGGCCATCGATGCGCTCAAAGAAGGCAGAACTCGAAGACGTTGTGAAACAGTTCGAAGCATGGCGGGCGAAGCCACACGGACGGCTGATCCCGGAGGAGTTGTGGAAAGCGGCGCTGGGGTTGCTCGATCGGTATGCGCCGAGCACGATCTGCAGTCATCTCCGAGTCAATGCGGCGCGATTCAAACAGGTCCGAGAGAGTGGAGGGGCCGTTGTGGGCGAGAAGCGTTTCAAGGGGCACGGGCGAACGGGTGCTACGGGTCGGTCCCCGCGCACAGTACAGGATCGGAGCGCGGCGGAGCGGGTCACGGCGTTAGCTCCAAGTGGCAACGCGTTCGTCGAGCTGCCGCAGTTCGGCATGGGCTTAGGGGGCGGCATGATGACACCGCCGCTCGGCGAGGTTCAGCATGGAGCGAGCAGATGCCGTCTGACGGTGGAGAGCGCAGCGGGGAGCCTCACGGTCGTGACGGCGAGCGGCGAGGGTGAGAATGAGTTGGTCGAAGCCGTGTGTCGTTTCGTGCTCGGCGCGCTGGAAGGCAGCTCCCGAGCATGATCCAGCTCGTTCCCCAGCTGAAGGTGCTGGTTGCCTGCGAGCCCGTCGATTTCCGCAAGGGCATCGATTCTTTGGCTTGTGTGTGCCGGCAACAGTTCCAGCTCGACCCATTCCTCGGAACGCTATTCGTTTTCCGCAACTGTTCAGGCACGGCCCTCAAACTATTGGTCTACGACGGCCAGGGCTTTTGGTTGTGCCAGAAGCGTTTCTCGAAGGGGCGCCTGCAGTGGTGGCCGCGTCAGACGACGGATGGCGTTGCGGCGCTACCCGCCGAGCAGTTGGCGGTGCTTATCTACAACGGACTTCCGCTGCGAGCGGGGATGGCCGAGCCGTGGCGGCGGGTCGGTTGAGCCTTTCCAACGTCTTCTGGTAGCTCCAAGGCAGCCACGACTCGGGTGCTGCTCTAGCGTCTCGAGCGTGCATGGAGATGTTCGTCAGATAGTGCACCGGGTCGACACCGTTTTTTACCGCGGTGCGGATCATGCTCAGGAGCACGTCGCCCACGTCGGCGCCTGCTGGGTCTTGAAGAAGAGCGAGTTCTTGCGATGCCGTTGTGAGGGCTTCAGCTCCTGCTCGACCTCGTTGTTGTCGAGGGGCACGCCCGGCACTTCGAGGAAGCGGGTTAGCCCTTGCCAGTGATTTTTGACGTAGGAAAAGGCTTTTCCAAGGCGGCTGTTGGGCTCCACCACGCGCTCGCGGAACTGCTTTTCGATCCACTCGTAGAGCGCATCCATCACCGGCCGGCTGTGTTGCTGGTGATATGCAAGCCGCGCATCGGGGGTCATGTCGCGCGTTTCGTCGTCGTTGCGGTAGATGGTCGCGATGTCCTCGAGCACCCGCTCGCAGTGTTCGGGGAAGGCTGGCTCGGCCTCGAAGAAGTAGCGGCGTGCGTGCACCATGCACTTGGCGGTAATCCGTCGCGGCGAGCGCGGTGCCATCGAGGAGGCGTCGGCCATATGGATGACATCGCTCTCCTGAACGGTGCGCTGATTCAGGAGCCGGTCCATGTTTTCGCCCGCATGCCGTCGTCCGCTCGCGTACAGGATGATCGGAGCAAGCGTGGCGTCCAAGCCGCGGGCAACAATGCCCGTGGTGAAGATGCCCGTGCGCTCGCCTTTGCCTTGAGTCAAGGTCTCGTTCTCCGCCATCAACGTGAGGATCCGTGCGCCGGTGTCGTCACTGTGAACCAGCGGCCGGTTCGCGGCTATCGTCTCCATGTGGCGGAAGACCGGGAACACGGCATTCGCCATCGCTTCGACCCGCTCGAACTGCGTGGAGGCGGCAAACGGAACCCCCGCCCACTTTTGCCACTGCGCCAGGCGGTGGTGGGGCATGCCCATGGCGTAGCGCAACACCGAAACGACCGCGTCCACACTCGGATGGTACTTGCTCGCCCAGGCCTGAGACGGAAGTGGCGCTGTGAACGTCTTCTGGCAACTTGCGCATCGCAGCATCTGGCGCTCGTACACCGTCGCCTGGATCGGCGGCTGAGCCTTCAGCTCCACATCCTTGTTCGCCGCATGGGTGTCGTAGAGCTTGCCCCGGCACAGTGGCTCGGGGCAGGGGCCGCTCGCCTTCAGCTCGGGATGCGAAACCGCTACGTGCTCGGCACCAGGGTAGTCCTTGGCCCCGTTGCGCCCGTGGCCCTTGTTCTTCCCTTTCCCCTTTGCCTTCGTGCGTTTCGCGCGACGTTCCGTTGTCGCCATGCCAAGCGCCTCGACGATGGCGACATCGCAGCAGATGACGCACCGCCTCGAGCAGCACCGGACACGCATCCTCGGGAATCTCCCCTTTCGACAGCCGCTCTTCCAGGCGCAGGAGCTCGGCCCGCTCGACCTTCATCGCGAAACGCCGAGCTCTCGGCGAAACTCACGCACCAGCGGATACACCAAGCATGTTTTCACCGCTTCGGCTTTTCTCTTGTGCCGGTCCATCCGGCCCCGGCCCGAAGTCACTCCCACCTCCACCCAGTTCGCTGCCAGATAGCACGTCCCCTCGTAACGCTCCCTCTCCACAAACGTCTCGAGCAACACCGGGCCGTCCTTTCAACTCTTCCCGGGAACAGTTCCTGTGGACGAACTCACCGCCACTTCGCGTCTCCGTGTAGCTCGGGAGCCGGCCAGGCGCTCCGACCGCGAGGAGATACGTGGTGCCCTGAGCCCCCGCCGGATCGCCCCGTACGCCCATCGCCCTATTTTTCGACACCACGGCACGCAGGCCGAGTCTTATTCTCACGTCGCGATTATGTTTACTTCGCACGTAGAGGACTCAAGAAAGGCCCATCAAGTGAGGGACGAGGTGAGGATAATCACAGCCCATCGAGGAAGGCAAGAAGCTCCTCGTCGCTTGTCGAGGGGAGTGCGACAACCGTCCGAAAAGGGTTCGGATCCCTAGCTGAGCCTCGAAGGAAAAACGGTCTGCGCAGCAGGGGTGGGGACTCCTCGAACGCGCTAATCGCGCCCCGTCTGACCGCATCGTTTCCGCCGTGTCCTTGCGGTAGTCGCCGGCTCACGTACCCGGTCGGCGGAGCCCCGGTAGGCGTCCATCTTTTCCTTGCCATAGTCCAGCTCTGCCATGTAGAGATTATGGGCTCGACACATGAGCCTGGTATTGTCCACGCTGCGGTCGCCGCCGAGCGCAAACGGTACCTCATGATGGAATTCGAGTTGATGGCGTTCGGGACATCGACTGCCGTCGGCATTGACATAGGTACATTGAGCCGAGTCGCGCTCCCCGACGGCACGCTTCACCGGGGCAGGGATACCGCGCAAACCCCGTGAGGTGTCGGCATCTTCGACATTCTTCCTCGGCTTGTTGGTCTTGCCGTAGCGCCTGGCTTCGAGGCGCTCGAGCTTCTCGCTCACCGCCTCATCGATGATGGAAGCCAGGTCCATGCTGGGCATGAGTGCCTCGAGCCGCTCCAGCTTGTCGCGTAGCTCCGCGTTGGCCGTGAACTGCACCAGGTAACTCGCCGGCGCCAGTGGCTTGACGGTGGGCCGTTTCTTAGGGGCGGCCGGAGGGTCCGGAGCTGGTGGTGGCTCACTCGGCTGGGTGCGCTCGGCGGGTTAGGCGGATTGGAGCTGGCTTTTCGTTCGGGCCGCTTGCGAATCGTCGACGGAACGGCCGGTTTCGGAGCCAACTCGGCCACGAGCTCTTCGAGCTCGCGTTTCGTCTTGTGCGTGGCTCTAGCCAGCACGTCTTCGTAGTTGGCATCGGTGAGATGCTTAGAGAGCAGAGCGAGCCCGCACAAGTGAATGCGTCCGTCCTCGAGCATGGTCAAGACGACAGGATACTTGCGTGAAAGCCGAGCGGCGCGGATTCGTCGATAAGCTGCCGCCTCCGAGAGATGCAACACGTCGGTGCAGTAGCGAAACATCGACGGCAGGGCTTCTCGGGCATAGAGACGCCGTCGGTCGACTTCGGCGATGTGCGCGACGAGCACCATCTCGACGCGCCGCGACTGTTTCGAAACATCCGACAGCCGCGCAAGAAGCTCGTCATCCGAAAGCGATTTCAGTTTGTTTCGTATGTCCATGCCTTTTTATAACACGGACTTTTTCGACGCTCTGTGCTTGCGCGTTTGGGACGCAAGCGCTTCAAGATACTCGCGAAGTCTCCCGAATCAAACAAACGCGCCTTTCGGTCCATTGTCGTTGGCACAGGTGCACTAAGGTACGCACTCGCCGATTTTTTCAAGGGGCTTCACAAAAGCTGTCAAGCACAAAGTTGATTTTTTTCTCTTGTTTCATAGAACTCGACCCGCCCGGCTACCAACTCCCATCACGGCAATGCTCTCGCCAAATCGGCACGACGCAACCTGTCTCCTGAGAGGGGCCTTTTGGCCAGAAAGGAGCCCAGATGCTGCGCAGACCGTTTTTCCTTCGAGGCTCAGCTAGGGACCCGAACCCTTTCGGACGGTTGTCGCACTACCCTCGACAAGCGACGACGAGCTTATTGCCTTCCTCGATGGGCTGTGATTATCCTCACCTCGTCCCTCACTTGATGGGCCTTTCTTGAGTCCTCTACGTGCGAAGTAAACATAATCGCGAGATCAGACGGCGGGCGTCAATGTTCGAGAGGTTGAAGGTCACCGTCTAGGTGCCCAAGATTTCACGGATCTCCCACGCACGTGCGGTGCGAGCGCTAGAGAAGGCAGAGTTCCGAGTTGTAGACAGGAACTTCTGTTTAGAGTTCATCGCCGTCGTGGAGCGGGATGAGGAGTGGTTCATCGCCTATGCGCCGGAAGTGCCCGGCGCGAACGGCCAGGGCAAGACGAAGGAGACTCCTCTTGGTTTCCATCAGCGACCTCCTGTTGCTCACCGCCCGGTCGGTGGAATGGGGCGCCCCGGCGTCCACGCTACCCCGTGGCGGTCGAGCTTCTGATAAAGGGCCGGTAGCGCTTCGGTGGAGAGCCTCGTTAGCTGGTCCACGATCTCGTTCAGCCGCTCGGAGCCACGCCGCTTCCATCGCTTCTGGTCCTCGGTGGGCGGCGCCGTCGATCCTTCCACATAGGCGTAGACCATGCCGATCTGGTCGACGACGCGAAAACGCTTGGGCATGGTGCCTCCGAAAATCCCCTCCTGCGGTTCGCTCTCGCGCACGATGTCTCCGACCTGCCTGGAGAGCGTCTCGACCTCGGAAACGAGCGCCGCCGACACGTCGGGGAGCTCCTCCAAAGCGGACGTCACCGCCCGCAACTGGTCCTCGATTTGCCCGGCCGCGGTTCGCACGGCTCGTACCTTGCCCTGAAGATGCGTCAGCTCCACCAGCATGTCGTGCCATTCGCGCCGGTCCGTATCACTCATGGAGATGTCGGGGTCGGGCTCGACGCGGACGTTCTCGGTGTGCAGCGCGTCGTTCACACGAAGACGGACCTGGTACTCGCCGGGCATCACGAAGGGTCCGTAAGGAACGTTGAACGAGCTGCCTCTCTTGGTCTCCCGGCCCGCACCGCCGGCGGCCTCATACGGCAGCGGGTGACGCAGGTCCCAAACCACCCGCTGAATGCCGGTGCCCGCCGGACCTTGCGGAACCTTCAAGTGGCGCACCAGGTTGTTCTGAGTGTCGTGAATCGCCAGTTGAATGGAAGTCCCGCTCCTCGTCTCCGCACCGCCGTCGCCGGCCGTGGTCGGCTCCGTGCTCGAAGACGACATGAGCTCTGGATTCACGTAGTACGTGATGATCGCTCCGTCGGGAGGGTTCGGGGCCCGGAAGAACTGGTCACCGAGATTGCCGCGGCCGCGGTCGAAACGGTGGAACTGGGTGGCCGGGCGCAACGGCGCTAGATGGCTGGTCGACTTCAGTACGTCTTCCGACAGGCTCTCGAAAATGCCGACGTCGTCCAGGATCCAGAACCCGCGACCGTGGGTGCCGATGACCAGGTCGCTCTCGCGGGGATGGAGCACCATGTCGTGTACGGGTACGGTGGGCAGGTTGTTCTCGAGCGGCACCCAGTGCCCGCCGCCGGTAATGGAGACGAAAACTCCAAACTCGGTGCCAACGAAGAGCAAGTTGGGATTGCGCAAGCCCTCGACCACTACCCGGGTCGAGCCGAACGCGGGCAGGTTGTCGGTGATGGAAGTCCAGCTCTTGCCGAGGTCCGCGCTCTTGATCACAAAGGGTCGGAAGTCGTTGTCCTTGTGGGCATCGAAGGTCATGTAGAGAGTGTTCTCCTCGAAACGGGAGAGCACCACCCGGCTCACGCGAGTCTGCTCCGGCACTCCGGGGAACTGATCGAATTTACTCCAGTTGGCGCCGTCATCCGTCGTCACCCACAGGAGCCCGTCATCGGTTCCCACCGCCAGAAGGCCCTCGCGTATCGAGGATTCGGAAAGCATGGTGATGTTTCCGTACTCGGACGTGCCGGTGTGAAGCCCGATGGCGTCGCGCGGCCACAGCCTGCCCTGAAGCGGCAGCTCGAAGTGGTCGAGCTGGCGGGTGAGATCCGGGCTGATCACGTCCCAGGCGTCGCCGCGTTTGGTGCTCTTGAACACCTTGTTGGCCGCGAAATACACCGTTTCGTGGTCGAAGTGTGAGATGAGAAGCGGTGAGCTCCAGTTCCAGCGGTAACTCTCGCCTTCCGGCGGCTGCGGCTGGATCAGGTGCTGCTCTCCCGTCCGGGTGTCGAAGCGCACCAGGCGTCCGTAGTGGGCCTCCGAGTACACCACGGTGGGGTCGGTGGGGTCGATCGCTGCGTAGAAGCCGTCGCCTCGGATCGTGCGGAACCAGTCGGCGTTGGTGATGCCGTCGGTATTCCGCGTGCCGCTGGGACCGCCGTAGGAGCTCTGGTCCTGCGTCCCCCCGTAGACGTAATAGAAGGGCTTCCGCATATCCACCGCGACGGTATAGAACTGGGTGACGGGAATGTGGTCCATGAACTCCCAGCTCTCTCCGCGATCGTAGGAGAGATAGAGACCGCCATCCGTCCCGAGAATCAAGTGGTCGGAGTGGGCGGGATCGATCCAGAAGGAACGGTGATCGCCGTGTACCCTTCCGCCGGAAACCAACGGACGATGGGTCTTGCCTCCGTCCGTCGAGACAGTGCTGTCGCTCGCCAGGACGTAGACGCGATCCGGATCGTTGGGGTCGCACAGAAGGTCGCCGTAGCTCCATCTCGTGGCGACGTCACGGGTACGAAGCTCCCAGCTGGCGCCGCGGTCCTCCGAGCGATAGATACCGTTCTCCTCTCCTTTGGCCCGGACGGCGGCGTAGATCCGGTCGGGCTGGCCCCGGCACACGGATAGACCGATTCTGCCCACCTCGCCGGTGGGCAGACCGTTGTCGAGTCGACTCCAGCTCGCCCCGCCATCGTTGCTTCGGAAGATGCCGCCTTCCGGTCCGCCGGCCACGAAGCTCCAGTTGCGCCGCTCTCGCTGGAAAGCAGTGGCGTAGAGCCAGTCGGGCTCGCGCGGGTCCATGGCAACCTCCACCACGCCGGTGTGCTCACTGATGTAGAGCGACTTGGACCACGTCTTTCCGCCGTCGGTAGTCTTGAACAGGCCCCGCTCCTCGCTCGCTCCCCAGAGCGAGCCCATGGCGGCAACGAAGACGACGTCCGGGTCTTCCGGGTGAATGACGATGTCCCCGATGTGACGCGTCTCCTCGAGTCCCAGGTGCTCCCACGTCTTTCCGGCATCCTCCGATTTGTAGACACCGTCTCCCCAGGAGTTGCTCCGGGCGTTGAAATCCTCACCGGTGCCCACCCAGACGATGTTCGGGTTGGAGCGTGCCACCGCCACGACGCCCAGCGATAGGGTTCCCTCTTTCTCGAAGACCGGCTTCCAGATGGTGCCGTTGTTGACCGTCTTCCAGAGCCCGCCGGTGGCGGTGGCGGCGTAGATGATTCTCGTGTCGTCCTCGACGACCGCGATGTGGGCGATGCGGCCACTGGTCATTCCCGGACCGATGTTTCGCCACTCGAGGTTTCCGAGAAGGGAGGCGCGAAGCGAACCTTCCCGAGCCTCTTCGACTTCCGAAGCGATGGCGAGCGATGCGGTCAACGATGATGCGACGAGCCAGCCGAGCACGATCGTGCATCGTCGAAGCACTGCGAAACGCTTGGTTATGACGGAGCTCATGGAGTTTCTCCTTTCCTGACCACCACGGGACATTCTACGTCTTTTAGCGGTGGCATCGAGCCCTGGCCGCTAGGCGCAGGCCAGGAAACCGTAATACCATCTTGGAGAAACTGACACCATTTCAAGGCGGGAGGTTTCTCATGAGAATCGGATTCGGAGCCGAGGCGCTCCTTCTTTCGGCCGCGATCACCGCTTTTTCCAGCTCCTGTCTTCGGGTACCGGACGACGGACGCGCGTCCGAACCTCCGGCCAGTGAAGAGACGAGTCAAGACACGGATCTTCGGCAGATCAATACCGCGCGGCTCCGGGAGCTGTCCAGTCAGTCCAAGCTCGTCTCTTCGCAGCCGGACCGCGGACTGAGCCTGGCGGGCCTGGACCTGAGAGGCGAGGATTTGCGCGAGGTCGACGCGGCCTTTTCCCAGTTCCAGGACACCGACCTTTCGGGAGCAAACCTGGAAGGCGCCAATGTCGCCAAGTCGGATTTCACCGGAGCCCGTTTGGAGAAGGCCCGTCTGCTGCGCGCCAACATCAATCGAGCGGTCCTGGTCGACGCCATACTCACGGATGCCGACCTGGAAAACGCCAATCTGATCGGCTGCGATTGCCGAAACGCGGATTTCGCCGGCGTGAATCTGAAAGGGGCTTACGTCGCCTATGCGGATCTGCGCGGCGCTCGAAATCTGACCGCGGAGCAACTGAGCCAGACCTACTGGCCTCCGGGGAATCCTCCCATCCTGGATGAGACTCTACGGGCCACGCTTCCGGATCGAGAAGCGCCTCCGCCAGCCGGCGACGGCGTGCGTGGCCCCTATCTGGCCGGGGCCGACCTGTCGGGTCAGAATCTGCGGGACGCCAATCTCCGCTTTTCCAATCTGCGCGATGCGATCTTGCGAGACGCCGTCCTGGCGGGCGCCGATCTCGGAGGGGCCCAGCTGGATGGGGCCGATCTCAGCGGCACCAGCTTTCGTGGTGCACGCTCTCTGAGCATCGAACAACTGAAAGCGGCCAGCTGGGATCCGACACGTCCACCGCGGGTCGATGATTCCCTGGCGCGTCGGCTGTGGCCAGACGCCGATGAACCGCTGCCGATCGAAGAGCTCGTGCAGGACGCCTTTGTCATCGACGGCGTCCTGTCATGGAGTGTCAAGGAGGACCCCGCCTGTAAGCGAGATTGCGCCAGCAAGCGCTTCGACCTGGCTGAGATCCCCGAGGCCACTGGGGTCGACGTCGGCATCTTGACGGTCTCACGCGAGGTGGAGCGCGTCATCCGATATGGCGGCCAAGTCGATCGGACGCCGGGCGCCAGGGTCGTGCGCACCCTCGAGGATCTCGAGACGATCCGGAAGAACGGAGAGTACGGTGTCCTCCTCTACAGCCAGCAGGTACCGCTGCTGGATGGCGAGCCCAGCAGGGTCCAGGAGTGGTTCGATGCCGGCCTGCGCATGGTCCAACCGGCCTACAGCTCTAACCTGCCCGCTTTCCACCAGCGAGCGGCGAACAAGCTGGCGGGAGGAGCCGACGAGCCCGGGCAGGGGTTGACCGAACTGGGCCGCCAGGTGATCCACGAGCTGGTCCGCCGGCATATGGTGATCGACGTTTCTCACTGCAGCGAAAAAACCACCTTCGACATCATCGAGATGACCGACGTCCCGATCCTCGCCAATCACGCCAACGCCAAGGCGCTGACGGTGGCGACGCGGGGACCCTATCTATTGGGGCGAAACAAGTCGAACCGGGAGTTGTTGGCCATCGCCGAGACGGGAGGAGTGATCGGAGTGACCACGGTGGCCTGGATGCTGGACCGCGACGGTGACACGAAAGGCGACGTGGAGGACTTTCTGGCCCATCTCGACTACATCGTGAAGTTGGTGGGTGTGGATCATGTTGGCATTGCCTCGGATTCCGGCCTGGACGGCTGGGGCGTGGACGAGATTCACTACGCCGATGACGTTCTGGCCGGGATGGACCGCTGGCGCGTCGTGGCGCGGCGACTGAGGGAAGAGTTTGGCTACAGCGATCCCGACCTTCGAAAGATCCTGGGACTCAACTTCGAGCGGGTCCTGAACCAGGTCCTGCCCAGGGTGACTCCGCCCCAACCCGAATCGGGGTCGTCTGTGGCCGCCGGGGAGGTCCGCTTCGCTGGAATCCCTCCGAGACCTTTCTGACAACAGTCAGAGAACGCTAGTCGGGAGGCGGAGTCACGATAGTACGCCCAACAGTCCGGATGAGTGGCGTGGCCAGTCCTGAAGTGCCGGCACGGCGCAAAGCGAAGGCCACGGAGCTTCATTTGAGCTCCGGTGTCACACGAAGGGGAAGGTCACGTCGGGTTGATCGGCGAGTTAGACGGTTGTCCACCCCTGCTCAGACGCGACGGCGAGGTCGTTGCCAGCGGTCGCTCGAGATTCCTTGATTCCCACGGCGCGACGGAACCCACCCGAGAACTTTCTTACCGAAGCCAATCAACTCGATCGTTGCGCAGATGTTGTTCGCCTGGAGCAACGCCCCAGTGCTTGAGTGGATTGGCCAAACAACGCTCGATGCGTTAGGATTTGTTGTTCCGCTCACGACCTCGAAACGTCGGTTTTGAGCGCGGGTGGCATCCTCGGAGCGGGGACGGCTTTGTCGACGCGTACGACTTCTCCCGACAGACAAGATTCTGCGATTCTCGAGCGCGTCGCGCTCCAAATGATATCGAGCCTCGACCTTCAGGAAGTCCTCACTACGGTCACCCAGGGTCTCGTAGACGACCTGGGCGCAGCGTTTGCGCGCATTTGGTTGATCGGACCCGGCGACATTTGCGCTGAGTGTTTCAAGGCCGCCGATTGCCAAAACCGGGAGCGATGCCTTCACCTTGCGGCCAGCTCTGGAATGTACACGAACATGAACGGGGAGTACCGCCGTGTTCCTCTCGGAGCTTTGAAGATCGGCCGGATCGCTCAGGGCGAGGGGCCGATGAGCACCAACGACGTCCTTGGCGATCCGCGATTACCGAACAAGCAATGGATTGAAGAGAATCAGTTTAGTTCCTTCGCTGGTTATCCCCTGACGTTCCGTGGGCAGTTGCTTGGTGTTCTGGCTATGTTCAGCTGACGCGTCATGTCAGAGCACGAATTCGATCGCTTGGCTGTGTTTGCCAATCAGGCGGCGATCGCGATCAAAAACGCACGGCTCTTCTCCGAGGTGGAGCGTTTACGAGACCGCCTCCGGGCTGACAACAGTTATCTGCGAGTGGCGTCCACGCTACCCCGTGGCGGTCGAGCTTCTGATAAAGGGCCGGTAGCGCTTCGGTGGAGAGCCTTGTTAGCTGGTCCACGATCTCGTTCAGCCGCTCGGAGCCACGCCGCTTCCATCGCTTCTGGTCCTCGGTGGGCGGCGCCGTCGATCCTTCCACATAGGCGTAGACCATGCTGTTCTGGTCGACGACGCGAAAACGCTTGGGCATGGTGCCTCCGAAAATCCCCTCCTGCGGTTCGCTCTCGCGCACGATGTCGCTGACCTGCCTGGAGAGCGTCTCGACCTCGGAAACGAGCGCCGCCGACACGTCGGGGAGCTCCTCCAAAGCGGACGTCCGTCGGGAGGGTTCGGGGCCCGGAAGAACTGGTCACCGAGATTGCCGCGGCCGCGGTCGAAACGGTGGAACTGGGTGGCCGGGCGCAACGGCTTTAGATGGCTGGTCGACTTCAGTACGTCTTCCGACAGGCTCTCGAAAATGCCGACGTCGTCCAGGATCCAGAACCCGCGACCGTGGGTGCCGATGACCAGGTCGCTCTCGCGGGGATGGAGCACCATGTCGTGTACGGGTACGGTGGGCAAGGTTGTTCTCGAGCGGCACCCAGTGCCCGCCGCCGGTAATGGAGACGAAAACTCCAAACTCGGTGCCAACGAAGAGCAAGTTGGGATTGCGCAAGCCCTCGACCACGACCCGGGTCGAGCCGAACGCGGGCAGGTTGTCGGTGATGGAAGTCCAGCTCTTGCCGAGGTTGGCGCTCTTGATCCCAAAGGGTCGGAAGTCGTTGTCCTTGTGGGCATCGAAAGTCATGTATCGAGGATTCGGAAAGCATGGTGATGTTTCCGTACTCGGACGTGCCGGTGTGAAGCCCGATGGCGTCGCGCGGCCACAGCCTGCCCTGAAGTGGCAGCTCGAAGTGGTCGAGCTGGCGGGTGAGATCCGGGCTGATCACGTCCCAGGCGTCGCCGCGTTTGGTGCTCTTGAACACCTTGTTGGCCGCGAAATACACCGTTTCGTGGTCGAAGTGTGAGATGAGAAGCGGTGAGCTCCAGTTCCAGCGGTAACTCTCGCCTTCCGGCGGCTGCGGCTGGATCAGGTGCTGCTCTCATGATGCCAGTGTGATCTTCTGGACGCCAATGAAGTCGAGCGGCGTTGGGCTGTCACCTTCCTCCTCGAGGCAAAGCTCAATCGCCTCTCGGATTCTCTGCATTAGCTCATCGAGCGATTTGGCCTGCGTATGACAGCCGCGCAAAGAGGGAACGGACGCGACATAGTACCCGTCCGAGTCCCGCTCGATGACAACGCTGAATTCTCTGCTCAAGAGCGTCTCCTATGTGATTCTAGCGCCTTCGGACTTGGCAAGCGAGGTTTAACAGACGCCTCGAGCTGGAGCGCGGAGGCGCCGACAACGACACCTTGTTAGAGAGCTATCGCCAGCAAACTTGCTCTACCTCCTCGGGCTCCACTGCGTGATGGGCGATATGCTGAATTCGGTCCGGCGGCCAGACGAACTCACTAATGATCACGCGCCTATTGTACGCCGCATGGTCTCAAGATTGACCGTCTAACAGTAACTCGAAGGTTCCTTGTATCACCGGCCTCATAGTTCAGAAGGATGGCTTGACTCGCTTTGTATCCAGATGGCTCGTGAGGCGATAGGGCTTCCAGGTCGCATTCCCCGTTGGGGTTTGGCTCCGGTACCCGTGGTCCGGCGATTTGCTATCGAGCGCGTCTCTGCTAGATAGAACGATAACGCGTTGAAATCCGGCGCGTATTCTATGGCGTTCGGGCTTTTGCTTCAAATCGTGTCGATAAGTTGATCGAGCGGCTTGGCAGGCAGCAATGAGTTCTGGCACGACGGGCGTATGTACTTGATGAACGGCGGCACGCTCAATGTCGAGGTGCCGTCGCAGTACAGCACGGTCGCAGCGGGTTTTCTCTGGGAGCTCGGCATCTCCCTTCTTCAACACGCGAGCGATGGGCCTCTTTTGCGTCGGTATCGATGCGGTGCCGGCTCCGATCCTCACTTCGGCGGCCACTTCGAATACGGCAGGCCGGAAAAGGGCCACGGCTGGCGCCCGATGAATCATGCCGAGCTGGTGCGCGAGATGGCCGAGCGCGTGACTCGCAACATCCCTCGAGGTGACGACCCGCGGTCGTGGAGATATCATTGATGAAAGGCAATGATGCGAAATTCCCACCGCAGTGGCAAAGGAGCGGTTATGAGAGCGTAGTCGGGCCGGTTCCTCCATCATTTCGTGTACGAGGGGTTCAACGGCGATCTCGAAAAGCGTCTCGTCTTCGATGCGGTCATGCCCCACGTCGCCGGAGCAGGGAAGGGGCTCTTCAACTACCGCTTCGCGCAGACGACCCGTCACGGAAGCCACCACGAGGACAATCTCTATCCGTCGGACTTCTTCCCCTTCACGTCGGTTCCAGAGTCGGATCGGACCACCGGCGAGAGCGGGGAGATGTTGGCGAGGGCGCGAGCCTCCGGTCACGTCCCCAAAATTTTCTTCACGCAAACATCGACCGAGTATTGGTCGCGGGCGGCCTCACTGCTGCACACCGATGTGGAAGGCACCCGAGACGTGCCGCTCGACCCGAACGTGCGGATTTACGTCATCGCGGGCACCGCGCACAACTCGATGACCGGCGGCCTGTATCAGAGTCTCGTCAATCGTACGGGCAAACGACCGGTGCTGCGCGCCCTGCTGGTCGCCCTCGATCGCTGGGTGAACACGGGCAAAAAGCTCCCGGAGAGCAGATATCCGTCGATCTCGGATGGCACGATGGTTGACCTGTCCACGTTTCGCCAGGCGTTCCCCTCGGTGCCAGGCGTGGCGACCCCGGGATCGTTTTACGCCCCCCTCCGTCTCGATCCAGGTCCGCGCTGGCGGTCGGAGGGCATTGCGGATCAGGTTCCACCGAAGGTTGGAACGCCCTACCGCACACTCGTACCGATGGTGGACGCCGATGGGAACGAGATCGCCGGCGTTCGCCTCCCGGACGTCTCGGTCGCCGTCGCGACGCTGACCGGCTGGAACCTTCGCTCACCGGAATGGGGCGCGGGGGGCATGCTGACCCGCTGGATGGGGTCGTACCTGGAGTTTCCCCGTACCCGCGCCGAGCGCAAACGGACGGGCGATCCCCGTCCTTCTATCTTGGAGCGGTACCCGAGCCGCGAGGCCTACGTTGCGAAATACACGGAGGCGGCTCTGGAGCTCCAACAGGAGGGGTTCCTACTCAGCGAGGACGTGCTGGCATTGGTTCGGGCGGCTGCGAAGAGAGATTTTTGGGATTGAATTAAAGAGCGATTGTCCAGACGACGACGCCCCCGGCATCCCGCGGTGCCGATGCGCGACCGCTGGTTGACTTCGCACCCTGCATCACGACGAACGCGGCCAGGCTGAACACCAATATCGATCCGAATTGAGCCAGAAGGTATCTTGATCCCGGGGGATGTGCCGTCGGTCATGCGCAAGCTGCCCGTGCGTCGAACGAGTGGCATGCCGGTGCCGCAACCCCAACTGGGGACCTGAGAAAAAATCGCGTTTCCCCAGGGAGATGGGGATGGTTGGTCCGCACTTGTGTCAACTAGGGGGGGCGGGTCCGCGTGGTGCGGATTCACCCGGTATCGTATCGGCGTTTCGTTGTTGCTCTTTGACTAGCTTTCTAACTAGTGCTTAAACGAATCGGGCTGCGTGTGCTCAATGCGCTCACGTCGGCGCGAGCGCCGATACCATCTTTGGCCTCCAGCGGAGGCGAATCCACTGCAGGATATCGTAGGTGAGGGCGACCCACTGAGATTCAGTGCGTACTTTGGCAATTCTGCGCACGCTAAACTGCCGCAGGCCAAACTTGGCTTTGATCCAGAGATTCGGGAACTCGGCCACTTGCGAGCGTGTCTTATAGATGGCCTTGGTTTCGTCGGTCTGCATCTTCTGGCGGAACGCGGCTATGTCGGGCAAGAGTTCGCGCCGCTCGATCGAGCGGCCGTGCCGCGTACGAGGACAGCACTGATCTTTGGCCGGACACGTCTGGCAGTCTTGCTCCGACGCCTTGTATCGATAGCACATCGTGCCATGGCTTTCCTGCTTGGCGTCGTAGCGTAAGTGCTTGCCCTGCGGGCACACATACGTGTTGGTCTCCGTATCGAAGACAAACTTCGACGCCTCGTATTCCGGACTCACGCCGTGGTGCTTATACGACTTGCGCCGATTAGCCTCTGCTGCCTTGTTCTCGGATTGGGGACCGACGAAATCGATGTCGCGCTTCGCCATCTCCGTGATGTTGTTGCTACTGATGTAGCCCCCATCTACGACCATCTGCTCGGGCGCGCGGTGCATGCTCTGCTCAAGCCGTTGTATGGCGGGCGTCAGCTGCTGATAATCGCTGCCGGCCTGCGTGGCATCGATGTCGACAATCAGGCCGTGCGCGGCATCCGTTGAGACCTGGACGTTGTAGCTAGGTGCGGAGCCGCCCTCGGCTTGTTTCATCACCCGCGCGTCGGGATCGGTCGTGCTCACGCGTTTTACGCGGCTTTTGGCGGCTTCCAGCTTGTCGTACTCCTTCAACGCTGATTCTAGACGCTCCTGTCTCTCTCGCCTGGCGCGTTGCTGTGCTGCCTGCATCTGCCGGCTCGATTCCTCCTCCGTCTGTGCTTCGAGAGCCTCGACCGCCTCACGCGCATCCTTCAGATACGCCTCCACACGAGGCTTGCTGCGAAATCCACTCGACGAAGCATTCGCGCGCACCTTCGTCCCATCCAGCATGACTCGCTCGAGCGTGATCAATCCGTCTGCACTCAGAAGCCCCAAAGTTTGCACAAACAACTCGTGTAGGGCCTCCGAATGGGTCACCCGAAAGTCCGATAGCGTGTGCGCACTGATGCTCTGCATTCCGGTGAGCCATTGATAAGCCGGATGATGCTCGCACAGCCGCTCAATGGCGCGGGCCGAACTCACGGACTGGCTGTAGCTGTAGACCCACAGGCTCACCAGTAGCTGCGGATCGAACGCGGGCCGGCCTGCGCCACCCGCGACGGAGCGGATCTGCTCCGTGTACCCGCTGAGATCCAGCCAACCCACGAACTCCCAGATCGCACGCGCTGGGTCATCCTCTGGGATCAATCGCTCCACGTCCACCGTCCGCAGCAGCAGCTGCGCGCGATCGACCACCTTCAACCGAGCCTGTGTCGCGCGTTCTCCCTCATCGCCGTCATCACCATCGTTCCGTTTTCGCGGACTCGGAAAGCCGGGAAGCGACGTTTGGTTATCACCCACGTCTACCCCGCTTTCTCCCTCGCTTCGCCTTTGGCGTCCGACGCACAATCAGGGTGTTTCGATCCTCCACCACCCACTCCAGCTCCTCGCCCTGCTCCATCTCTAGCGCCTGCGCTAAAGGCGACGGGCAAATCACATAGCACTGACGGGTGTCGTTGGCTCGCTTGATCACCTGCAGCTTCGTTACGTATCCCATACTCGCAATTCTATAACATAGCGGTACCGCTAGTCAACAACTAATTTTTTCTCACGTCCTGGGCCCAGACCCACCCGAGAAGAGCTCGAGCCAGCGTCACGGGGTCGCGGCGGAAAAAGCGGCGTTGCTGCGGAGTCAATTGTCGCTCTGTACCAGCCGTTGAAAGCGCGGGTGGTCGCGCAAGGGGTCCCAGATGGGATCGAGCCGAAGCAAGGGAACAGACAGGGGGCTGGGGATGGACAGTAGGTGTTCGAGCTGGTCTATGGCGGCATACGTTTCGCCGACCATCGCGTAGATGTGTGCCAGATCGATGGCTCGGTAAGCCCCTCTGTAGGCCTCCTTGGATAGGGGAAGTAAGTCGACCGCTAGCTTCCCTTCCCGAAGGGCGTCTTCTTTGCGTCCCAGACCTGCATATGCGATTCCGAGGGCGCTGTGGAGCCGCGAATCTTCCGGTCGTTCCTCGATCTTAGATTCCACGATGGCCCGAGCGGCGCTGTAGTGCGTCCGCTCCAGATCGGGCTGGTTCATGAGGCCATGGATCTGCGCGTAGAGTTGATCCTTGGGTAGGAAGTACATCTGCCATTCGAAAGCCTGCGCTGGTAACGAGGAGAGTCGGTCCAGCGCTTCTTGATATTTCTTCTCCAAGATATCAATCAAGATCCAGCGGAACAGCAAGGATTCTCCGGTACCGATCCCGTGCGACACCTCCTCAAAGGTCGCTCGGGCCTTCTCCGTGTCACCCTGCCAGCTCACATAGAGCCAGGCCTTGTTGACAGAGGGGGGAAGCCAATCCGGGGCCAAGGACATGGCACGGTCGTAGCTCCGTTCCGCTTCCGGATAGTCGCGCAAAAGATCGTAGGTGACTCCAATCTGCTGGAAGATAACTGCGTAACGGGAGTTGAGCTCAGCGGCCTTTTTCATATTCTCGAGAGCCTCGTCAAACTTGCCCTGCCTGCGTCGAACAAAACCAATTCCGGCGAAGAGGTTGCTATTGTTCGGCTCACGTCTCTCGGCGATGCGAAATTGAGCCAGAGCGCTCTCATAATCGAGGTGCCCCCAGTAGTAGTAGTAGCCGAGGGCAATGTACGCCTCGGGGAGATCGGGCTCGAGCTGGAATGCCTTATCCACAGACTCCTTGGCTCTCCTCAGGCGACCCCGCCGCCGCAGCGATCGCGAACACCCTTTTACTGCTGGCTGCGGGCTTGGCCGCGGGTGCCATGGACGCAGATTCGAGACGGCGACGAACCGCTCTCAGATCCACGACCAGATCTTTCATGCCTTGATGACGGTTCGCGGAATCCTTGGCGAGACATTTTTCGACGAGGCGCTGGAGATCCGCCGACGCTTCCGTGGAGACATCCTGCCCCAAGGCGGGGAGAGGGGGAGCGGGCTTGCCCAGGATCGCGCTCATCGTGTCGGCCCCCGTTGCCCCGCGGAAAGGAGGCTGGCCGGTCACCATTTCAAAGATGACCGTTCCCATGGTGAAGATGTCCGTTCGATGGTCGACCGCAATGCCTCGTACCTGCTCGGGTGACATATAAGAGACGGTCCCCATCACTTTGCCCGGGTCGGTTTCTCCTTCGCGAAGCGCGGTCGCTGCTTGGCTGTCTTCACCGCTCAAAGGCTCCACCAACTTGGCCAGTCCCAAATCGATGACCTTGCCGTGGCCATCTTCGGTCATCATGATGTTGGCCGGCTTGAGGTCGCGGTGCACGATGCCCTTGTCGTGAGCCCGCGCCAGCCCTTCCGTCACCTCCGTGGCCAGCTCCAACGAACGGTCGAGAGGAAGCCGCTCCCGAGCCAGGACGTCGCTTAGCTTGTCACCTTCGATGAGCTCCATCGCGATGAACGTGACGCCGTCCGCTTCATCGATCTCATGAATAACGGCGATGTGGAGGCGGCCGCTTTTGCTTCCTGCACAAAATGGCGTCGACGTTCGGCGTCCGAGACGAGCTCCGGACGGAGAACTTTGATGGCGACTTCCCGATCGAGCTTCGTATCGAGCGCGCGGTATACGATCCCCATTCCGCCGCGGCTGATCTCCGACAGGATCTTGTAGTGTGAAAGGGTCCGCCCGATCATCAGCGCTCCTATTCAGTGCGAAGATTCTATGGTGGGACACGGCCGCATTTCAAGGCTTGGAAAGGATATGGAAAAATCGCGCTCGTCGAACCTTGCGCGGGAGAGGAAGAAGGGCCCTTTCGGGCTGTCAAGGAGTGATTCGTCAAAGACACACTGCAAAGACCTATGGATCTAAAGCGGCCTCGAAGAACGCCGTGAACCCGTAGGGAGGCATGGAGCGAAGCGCCATGCAACGAGGAGGCGCGATGAAAGACATCACCAACGTCCGACTGCTGTACTTCAAAGGCTTTCTGTTGATGTTCGGTGGCCTGCTGGCGGCGGTGGGTGTGCTGCTGGAGCACCCGACGATGAGAATGGCGATTCTGCTGGCCTTGGCTATCTGGTGCTTTTGCAGGGCGTACTATTTCGCGTTTTATGTGATCGAGCACTACATCGACGGGGAGTATAGATTCGCGGGACTGGGGTCGTTTGTCTTGTATCTATTTCGTCGCTGAAAGCGAGTTCGAGAGCAGAGGAACCCCACGACCTCGATCTTGATCTCGGCCCCAGGTATTGAACGACGAACGATCGTCGTCTCACCGAGCCAACTCGACATCATTCCGCCTATTAGCTGTTCACAGACGTGTGGCTTTCAGAAACAGCCTGATTTATACTCCGCGATTACACTGACTAGTGGGGAGAAAAAATGTCAAGTTTAAAGCGCGTAATAGTATTCTTGGGATTTACTTTCATCAATATCGCTCTGGCCCGGTCCGCTTTGGCACAAGCGGAAACCATTGCCATTACCGGCGGTACCATCATTGACGGTACCGGCAGCGATCCCATTGAGAACGGCACTGTTCTTTTTGCCGACGGCCGGATCACTGCGGTTGGCAAATCCACAGATGTTGATATACCGAGCGTCGCGCGGAGAATCGATGCGCAAGGCAAATACGTGATACCCGGCCTGATGGATGCCAATCTCCACCTGTATCTCAATGGTGACCTGGAAACCCTCATTAAATATGAGGGACGCTATGATGAAATTATTGTCGAAGCCGCACAAATTGCTCTCAAAACGGGCCAAACTACGGTTTTCGACACCTGGGGGCCTCGCGGACCCTTGGTCAAAGCGCGTGAAATGATCAACAAAGGTGAGGTTCCAGGGAGCCGCATCTATTTGGCCGGCAACATTGTTGGCTATGGCGGTCCTCTGTCCTCCGACTTTAGAGGAGAGTCAGCCGAATTTGTGAGTAAGGCTTTTGCCAAGCGAACCAATGCCATGTGGGAAGAGAATACCGGCCAGGATCTGCTGTGGATGGGGCCGGAGGAGGTCCGCAAGGAGATCCGCGATTACGTCAAGATGGATATAGATCTTCTGAAATATGGAGCCAGTGGTCACGCCGCCCTCGAAATGCGCTTTATTTCCTTCTCTCCGCGGGTGCAGAAGGTAATTATCGAGGAAGCCCACAAAGCAGGAATCACCGCTCAAACCCATACCTCATCGGTGGAAAGCCTGGATATGGCCATTGAAGCGGGGATTGATATCTTGACACACTGCGGTGCGTCAGGAATGACGACGCCTATCCCGGAAGAGACCATAAAAAAGATGGCCGACCGGCAGGTTCCCTGTTCGATCTTGCCGATAACACAGCGGCGTCTCGATGCGCTTCTTGAAAAGGAGCCGGATCACTATTTCGTCAAATTCCTGAAGACCATGAAAGTGAATCATCGCAACATGATCAAGGGGGGTGTTGTCTTGCTGATGTCCACCGACGCCGGCATTACAAACCCTATTTTGGCCGCTGAGGCGGAAGGAAGGCGCGCTGTCAAGGTAGATCCGCGCACGACGCTGGGAGAGGGCCATTTCAATGCACTGAAAGCATTGCAGGAGATGGGCATGAAGCCGATGGAGATATTGAAGTCGGCCACCAGCCACGTTGCCAAGGCCTACAAGAAAGAGGCCGATATCGGCACACTCGAGAAAGGCAAGATTGCCGATCTGGTCATTCTTGATGAGAACCCACTCGAAAACGCAGAGAACTACCGCAGTATCCATATGGTGATAAAGGACGGCAAGCCGGTTGACCTGGATTCTCTGCCGCTTGCGCCTATTATCAGCACGTTGGCAGAGAGTACCTAACCCGGATCGCAGTGGCGGTCGAAACGTGACCGCCCTCTATTCACCTTCCTGCGGCGCTTCGGAAAGGCTCGGAGCCGGCGGCGGCTCCACGTAGGGTGCGAGCAGCCCGTAGAGGAAGAAATCGATGTAGGCGTCCGCGAGCTCCTCCACGTGCCAAGACAGCTACGCTGAGGTGCCGACGGGGCGTACGGCAACGAGATCAGTGTCCTGTACTTTCCGAACGTTGCCGGCGGTTAGCGTCAGCAAAGCCTTTGTCTTGCCGGCTGCGGTTACGAATTCCACCTCAAGCCCGTCGGGCTCGTATACCTGTACCACCGCGCCGAGATCTCCTTCCCGCAAGCCATGCTCGGGTAGATCCCGCACAAGGACAACGGTCTCAAGCTTGTCGAATTCCATTACTCCTCTCCGGGATAGGCCGTTACGAACCGAGGCGCCTCTTCTTCACTCAGGATGATCCAGACGCTCACAAGCTCCGCCGTCTCACCGTTCGGCCCTTTCAGAATAGCACGGATCGCGTACTTCACGCCGTAACGCGATTCCACGGTGTCGCTGACTTCTTCAGATAGGTGGTGCTCGCGAAGGTCGCTCTCGAGTTGTGCCCAGTTCTCGTGAGAGTAACCTAGCATCCGAAAGAACGCAGCCTTGAATCGCCCGACCGGATGCGCGGGAGAGAGAAGGTAGTCTCGAAGCTTTTCCGCGTCGATGATCGCGTCTTCCGCGTTAGGCAGTTTCAAAGAGGCGCCTCTGCTTCGAATTGTGCCCGCAAAGGCACGGAACCAGTTGGCTAACAGTAACTCGAAGGTTCCTTGATCACCGGCCTCATATGTTCAGGTGGATGGCTTGACTCGCTTTGTATCCAGATGGCTCGTGAGGCGATAGGGCTTCCAGGTCGCATTCCCCGTTGGGGTTTGGCTCGGGTACCCGTGGTTCGGCGATTTCCTATTGAGCGCGTCTCTGCTAGATAAAACGAAACGCGTTGAAATCCGGCGCGTATTCTATGGCGTTCGGGCTTTTGCTTCAAATCGTGTCGATAAGTTGATCGAGCGGCTTGGCAGGCAGCAGTGAGTTCTGGCACGACGGGCGTATGTAGTTGATGAACGGCGGCACGCTCAATGTCGAGGTGCCGTCGCAGTACAGCACGGTCGCAGCGGGTCTTCTCTGGGAGCTCGGCATCGACCGCACGCGCTACTACGAGGTGACGACCCGCGGTCGTGGAGATATCGGTGATGAAGGCAATGATGCGAAATTCCCACCGCAGTGGGAAAGGAGCGGTTATGAGAGCGTCGCTGATTTCCCGGCTTGTCTGGCTCGTTGCGCTGGCCGTTCCGGTTCATGCGCAGGTGGGCGACAGGAAATCGAGAAACGAGAGAGCTTCGCGGACGGGCACGCTTTCGGTCGCTCGGGACTCTACGAGAGAATCTCCGGCAAGCTCTACATCGAAGTCGACCCCGCAGATCCGTTGAACGGTCGTGTGACCGATCTCGAGCTCGGAGCAGGGAAGGGGCTCTTCAACTACCGCTTCGCGCAGACGACCCGTCACGGAAGCCACCACGAGGACAATCTCTATCCGTCGGACTTCTTCCCCTTCACGTCGGTTCCAGAGTCGGATCGGACCACCGGCGAGAGCGGGGAGATGTTGGCGAGGGCTTCTCGTCACTCGTGGGCACTTCAGGAATTATCGGCAGTACGATGTGCGAGGGATACTCCGTGCTGTGATGGATCGTCTGCGTGGCCCGTATCTTCTCGCCATCCTCACCAAAGGGTGCGCCCGTGTTGGGATTGCGATCGAATCGCGGGAAGTTGCTGCTCGTGATCTCCACCCGAATACGGTGCCCCCTCAGAAAAGCGTTGCTCGTAGCCCATAGATCGATCTCGTAGCGGAGCACCTCACCGGGCTCGATGAGGGCTGACGTGTCCAGCGATTCGCGATGGCGGGCGCGGATGATGCCGTCTTGGATATTCTGGGCAAATCCGTTGGGATGGACGTCGATCAAACGGGCCACGAAGTCGGTGTCCTTTGCTGAGGAAGCGGCGTAGAGAACGACTTTGATCGGACCGGTGACCTCGACGTCCTGAGGGAGCACGTGGGTCGTGTAGATGAGCACGTCGTCGCGGCGCTCGATCGGCGCATGATCGAATGGCCCCATAGGGACGATGTCGGTTCGACAGCAGTTGCCACCTCCCAAAGTCGGTACCGGCCTCTCCGGGTCGTAGACAAAGCTGTCGGGAGGCTCGTCGCCAGGCATCGACGTATTCAGGCGCCCCTCCCCGTGAATCGAGTTGGCGGCACCACCGCTGTGAAAGTAGTAGTTCGTGTACTCCGTGCGCGCGAGCGGCCACTCGGATTCCTCACGCCAAGAGTTCTTCCCCATGACGAAGATCTTCACCGGAGGCTCGCGCTCGACACCGTTATCGACCTCCTTCAACCAGTGATCGAACCAGCGCAACTGCCACTCGCGGAGAGCGACCACGGCATCGGGCCCGAAGTCCATATCGCCGACGAGCTGGCGGTTCGTGCCATGGATCCAGGGGCCGACGATGAGCTTGTGAGTCGAGCGCTGTCCCCGAGCGGCGGCGGCCTCGGTCAGCTTCACATAGTCTTGGAGCGTCCCTCTCATGAAGATGTCGTACCAGCCACTGATGAACATTGCCGGGGCGCGAACGTTCCCGTGGTCGCCGCCGAGGGATTGCCAATAGTCGTCATAGGTCGGATGGCTCAACCACTCGTCGTAGTGGGCAACGCGACGTCCCGCGGCGGAAAAGGGATTGCCGGAGGGGTTGTTGGAAGAGCTCCGGCCAGTCGTAGCTGGAATGGTTCTGGTTGGTGGCGCCGTCGATGCTGATCGCTCCCCAGGAGAGCGAGAATCCAAGCTGGAACGCCCCGTCACTGTAGATCCAGTTGTTGTAGAGGTCGGTCGTGGTCACGATCGGCACCATCGCTTTGAGATGAGAGCTGGCGAGAAACGACGGCAGGAGCTGCCGTTCGACCAGGGCTGGCGCCCTGCCCATTCGTGGGTATCGTAGCCATCGCGGGCTTCGTTGACGAAGGCGTGAAACGTCCCAGCCGAGTCCCAGCGGCCGCGCACGTCCTGGACAACGACCGCGTAGCCGCGCTCGGCGAAGAACCTCCCACTCTCGACGGAGCCGTTGCTATTGTTGTTATAGGGGCTGCGTACGAGGATGACTGGAAAGCGCCCTTCCGCATCAGGACGATGAATATCCGCCGAAAGCTCCGTCCCGTCGCGCATCGGCACCCGCACGTCGAACTCCATGCGCACGTCGTAGCGGGGCTGAGAGAGCGGCTCCTGGGCCCCGGCGGAGACCGTCTGGGCCAGCAGTAAGAGTAGGCTCGCTCCTGAAACACGGCATGTTCGCATGGCAGTCACCCTCCTTTTTTCGCGACGATCGGTGGTACGTTCGCATCCCGAATCATCGTGTTGAACTCGGCCAACTCTCCTTCGAGGATCTGATCGAGCGCGTCCATGCGTTCCTTCAGCATCGACTTCAGGTCGTCGAAGCGCTGATAGGCGCCGTTGGTGGGGCGGGCATCGGCTCTCCATAGACCGCCCGTCGTTCCGAGGTAGTTGTACAGCTCGACGACCTGCCGATGAAGCTTGGGCGGGTGGTCGAGGCGCTCCATTTCGAAGTCCCGTTCGGTGGCCACGAGCTCGAACTCCAGCTCACCGAGCTTCAGGGTGAGGGCGTCCGCCGCCTTGCCGATCGCATCGCCCCGATCGGTGTCCGTGAGCCTGCCCGAAAGGCGTTCCAACTGATCGAGCACGTCTCGGATGGACAAAACGGTTCGCTGAAGCTCGCTGACCTGGTCCCGGACCTGCATCTCCAGATCGAACTGCGCCTGATAGTCTGCCTGGGTTGTCGAAAGCCGCGGGTCCTCGAGAAGCTCGAACGATGCGGTCTGGCTCCACTCGCCCGCGGTCAGTCTCACCTGGTAGGTGCCGGGCACCGCGAGTGGACCCAGCGTGTTGTGGCTCGTGAGCTCTCCGTCCTCGGCCAGGAGCGGGCCGGGATAGCGCAGATCCCAGATGAAGCGATTCATGCCTGCCTGGTGGAACGTACTTTCCGGTTTCATCGACGGGGGGTAGGGTCTGGCCACGACCGAACGGTCTTTGGGATCGTCCCGGCTCGAGAAGCTCCGAACCACGTTCCCGCTCGCGTCCAGGATTTCCAGACGCACCGCTCGCTCCGGCGCTTCGGCGAAATAGGAGTAGATGATGGCGCCGTCCGGAGCGTCCGTGCCGATGCGAACCCGGTCCACCCGGACGCCGCCGATGAGATCCCGCGGTGCGGTGCCGAGCCCACCGTTCTCCTCCTCCGACGTCTTCACGCGATAGCTCGCGCGAGGCTCGAAAAGATGCGCCTGAGACTGGGCCACCTGCCGATCGATCTGATGGAGCGGCGTCAGGTCGTCGAGGATCCAGAACGAGCGACCCTGAGTCGAGAGAACCAGGTCTTTCTGGTGCACTCTGAGATCGGTGATGGAAGTCGCTGGGAGGTTGAGCTGGAAGGACTGCCAGTGCTCGCCGTCGTCGAACGAGACGTACATGCCGAACTCGGTGCCGGCGTAGAGAAGCCCTTTCCGATCCGGATCCTCACGCACCGAGCGCACGAAATGTTTGGCGGGAATACCGTTGGTGCCATCGGTGAGCAGCTTCCAGCTCTCGCCGTAGTCGTTGGTGAGAAAGATATAAGGCAGAAAGTCGTCCATGCGGTACCGATGGACGGCGACGAGCGCGCGGCCAGGCTCGTGCGCGGAGAGCTCGATGATGTTGACCGTTCCAAACTCCGGCATCTCCTGGGGGGTAATGTCGTTCCAGCTCGCGCCGCCATCCCGGGAGAGGTGCAGGAGTCCATCGTCACTGCCCGCCCAGAGCTCTCCGGGCTCGTGCGGTGACTCTTCGAAGGCAAAAATCACGCAGTAGATTTCCACCGTCGTCTGGTCGCGGGTCACCGGACCTCCCGAATAGCCCTGCTTGCTCTTGTCGTTGGTGGTGAGATCGGGGCTGATGGTCTCCCAGCTCTGGCCCTCATCGGTGGAGCGGTGCACGTACTGCGACGTGTGGTAGAGAACATTCGGATCGTGCGGGGAGAGCCGGATGGGCGCGCTCCAATTGAAGCGGTACCGGAGGTTTTGTGAAGCGGTTCCTCCGAGCTCCGGGTAGATCTTGATCTGTCGGAACTGACCGGTTTTCCGATCGTAGCGGGTGATCCGTCCCGAGGGGCCTCCCGAGTAGACGATGTCCGGGTTGTCGGGATGTATCGCCGCATGCCCCGCCTCCATGCCCCCCACCGCGTAGAGGTTCTGGTGTGTGAGCTTGGAGCCGAAGTTGACGGTGCGGCTCGGAACCGTCAAGGTGATCCAGGCGTCCTGCTGCGATCCGTAAACCCGGTAAGGGAACTGGTTGTCCACGAAGACGTGGTACAGCTCGGCGGTGGGCTGGTTGAGGTACGTGGTCCAGGATTGGGTGTTGTTGAACGTGACGTAGGCGCCTCCATCGTTACCGAGAATCAGGATGTCCGGATCATCCGGATGCATCCAAAGGTCGTGGTTGTCCCCGAACGGATTGCTCACCGGCTCGAACGTGATGCCGCCATCGATGGACTTGAGGAAGGGCCGGGTCACGACGAAGACGGTGTTCTCGTCGGTCGGGTGGGCGTAAATGTGCATGAAGTAGAAAGGACGACTCTGGGGGGCCCGCTCCTCGTTGATCCGTCGAAACGTATTGCCCCCGTCGTCGGAGCGAAAGACCCCGCCTTCTTCCGCTTCCACCAGGGCCCAGACCCGCTTCGGCTTGGCGGGAGAAACCGTCACACCGATTCTTCCCTTGATGCCCCTTGGCAGACCCTCGGTGAGCTCGGTCCAGGTGTCCCCTCCGTCCGTCGTCTTGTAGAGCCCGCTCTCCTCGCTCCCCGAGGTGATCGTCCAGGGCTTGCGCTCGACCGTCCACATGGTGGCGTAGAGAATTCGGGGATTGCTCGGATCCATGACGAGATCGATCGCGCCCGTCCTCTCGCTGATGTAGAGAACGTTCTCCCAGCTTTCTCCCCCGTCCTTGGAGCGAAACACACCGCGCTCCTCGTTGGGTCCGAAGATATGCCCCAGAGCAGCGATGTAGACGCGGTCGGGATCGCGCGGGTGAATCCGGATGCGCCCGATCTGCCCGGCTTCGGGCAGACCGACGTGCGCCCAGGACTCGCCGGCATCCATCGACTTGTAAACTCCGATGCCGGGCGAGACGTTGCCGCGCACGCAAGCGGAACCGGTGCCGGCGTAGACGACGTTCGGATCGGAGTCGGCCACCGCCACCGCCCCCATGGAGCCCGCTTCGAAATAGTCGTCGGAGACGTTTTTCCATCGCTCCCCGCCATCGGTGGTCTTCCAGACTCCGCCGCCGACCCCGCCAAAGTAGAACGTTCGGGGCTGGCTGGGGACTCCCGTCACCGCCGTCACGCGAGAGCCCCGGTAGGGTCCAATCATGCGGTAGCGCAGAGCCTGGTAGAGGGCCGGGTCGTAGACGGTATTGGGGTCGGCCGGCTTCTCGACGCTCTGAGCGGGGGTCGCGGTCAGCTCCGCGACGACGCAAAAGCCGGTCACGAACGCAAGCGTTCGGAGCAGGAATCTCTGTGGTCCCTTCATCGATCTACCTCCTTCGCCGAGCCCCGGTGTTGCGCAATTCGGCGCCGCAAGGTGGTGGGATCTCAAGGGCTCTCGCGGTTCGTTTCGTCGCTACTTATACCGCCTTTGCGCCGGCCGCGCACCCATCACTCGACATTGGCAGGCGTCCGTCCATGTGGTACACGTGTTTTGCATCATGAAAAGATGGGAGGAGCGAGCGCGCACTGAGGACTCGACGCGGATAACCGTACACCTTACTGGCTGGTTGAGCTCATGAGAGCCATCTGATATGGTAATTCTATAGTATAATAGTCCCATGAAAACTACCATCGATAAGACAGGTCGAGTGGTAATTCCAGCCGGCATTCGCGCCAAGGCCGGTCTCAAGCCAGGGACCGAGCTCGAGGTCACCTTCGACCAAGTGGCTATCCGCCTGGAACGGAAAGCCCCCGGCCCGAAGTTGGTGCGCGAAGGCAACCGCCTGGTGGCACGGCCCGTGGTGGCGGAGAAAGACCGTCCGGCGGTCGACATCGCCGCCCTGGTCGAAGAGGAACGGAACCGCTGGCCGTGGTGAAACGGGCCTTCTTCGACACCAGTGTTCTGCTCGGCGGCCTCATTGAGATCGGGCCGGGAGTTGAAGCCGCACAGGCGGTCATGACTGCGATTGCCCAGGGCCACCTGCCGAAGCCCGCCACGGCGTGGCATTGTCCCCGCTTCCATCGGCCAGCGTCCAGTAGATGCTGCCCCCGTCTCGGTCGGATGCGAACGTCACGCGCGCGCCGTCTGGCGTCCAGATGGGACGGGTGTTTGTTCCCTTCGTGCGTGAGCCGCCGTATCGCGCTCTCGCCGGAGAGCTCGTACACCCAAATCGAACCTCCGTCGTCTTCTTGCGTTTGCACGGCCACGTTCTTAAGTTGAAGGTGCGCGTGGACGCCGCCTGAATCTGTCCCCGCCTGGCGTCGTCACGGGACCGGCACGCGCTGCTTTAGCTCTTCGAACCAGTTCAAGACGATGTGGATTCGGGGGCGCACCGGTTCACCAGATTCCGCGGAATCGGCCGGCATGATGACGACGAACCGCTCGCCGTCCGGGGTGATGTCGTAGTCCCTGTAGCCAGGAAAGACGAGAAATCCTTCCAGCGGGAGCACCCGTTCGTTGGTGAAAGAGAAGGCAGGCTCCGGTTGATGTCGACGGCCTTCAACGTATTGGTCACTCCCGCGCCTCGGTAGAACAAGGCACGTCCATCTGGCGCCCAGACCGGGGCAAAGGCCGTCTCCCTCGTGATCTGATGCCGGGCTCCGGTCTTCGGGAAGGGCTCCGCAAAAAGCTCCTCCACTACAGGGGCATTGGATATGTAGGCGAGCCATTTCCCGTCGGGGGAGAAACTTGAGCCTATTTGGGCTCCGGGCCCGGCAGCAAACACTTCGGGCAAGCTCCCGTCCTCGAGCGAGAACGTCCATACGTCCGTGCCCTCCTCGCCGGCGGCCGAAAAGGAGAGCGTTGGGCCGTCCGGGGACCAGGACTCCGGCCAAGGATTTCCCCCCGTCTCCTCCGCGCCGATCAGGCGCTCAGCCACCCCGCTTCTATCGGCCAGCGTCCAATAGATGCCGCCACTGTCTCGGTCCGAGGCGAAGGTCACGCGCTCGCCGTCGGGCGTCCAGATGGGTCGGGAGTTGTCTCCCTCGTGGGTGAGCCGCCGTATCGCGCTCTCGCCTGAGAGCTCGTACACCCAGATCGTGCCTCCGTCGTTTTCAAGCGTTTCCACGGCCACGTTCTCACCATCCGGCGACACCCTTGGGCTTCGGTAGTTTGCTGCCGGGACGTCGAGGGCGCTGACGACTCCGCTGCGGTCGGCGAGCGCGAGAACACCGAGACTGCCGGCTGCGCCCGCGACGTACACCAGCGAGCCCCGCTCGGAAAAGCCGTAGTTCGCGCTCGCCGTGACGCCTGCCCGCCGCACACCTTCGACGAGGGGAACCGGCCCTCCCGCCACTTCCAGACGGGCGAGGTCGAACGGGAAGGCGAACAGGTCGTCCTCCAGGGCGTAGACGATGTGGCCGGTCGGAACGTAGCGGGCATCGGCGCCCCCGGTCCACAGCACCTTCCGCTCGCCGGTCACGAGGGACTGCACGACGATCTCGGCTTCGTCCCACCGGCTCGGTCCGGTGGCTCGCGTCGTCGTAAACAGCACCGACTCCCCGCCGGGCAAAACTTGCGGTCCGTGAATCTGTTCGCGTTCTTCGGCCTCGACGACGACTTCTGGAGCTCCCCCATTAGCGGATACCCGGAAAATGCCCGCTGGTTGTGCGTAAGCGATCGTTTCGTCGAAGCTCCAGCTCGCGCCGAAGGGTTGGCTGGCATCGCACAGCGTTACGGTCGCGCCGCCGGTAACCAAGATCTTTTTCAGCTGGCCGTCGCGATTCGAGAAGAACCCGACCCACTGCCCGTCGGGGGAGAAGAAGGGGCCACTCGCATCCTCATCCGTTCCTGGTATTGGTCGGGACGCCATCTCGTCGAGGTTTCTCAGGTGAAGTTGTCGGCTGACGGCGTAAACAATCTGGGTACCGTCCGGCGAGATCGCCACCAGCGGGCGACCCGCCCTCGTGAAATTTTGTCCTTCGGGCAGCTCGTGGTGAAGGCGCACGACCGGACGAGGTTCCGGCGGCATCAGCGTCCAGACCGCGACGGCGGTCACCAACGATGCGAGGATAGCTGAGGTGAGCACGAGCCGCAGCGGCGCTCGACGTTGGGTGATACCTGGTTGCCGGATCGACCCCCCGTGCGGGTCGGCCAGAACCTTCTCGATCTCCAGCCGCACATCCCCGATGGCTTGCCAGCGTTTTCTCGGCTCCTTTTCGAAACAACCATGGAGAAGCTCTTTGATCCGGGGATGCAGGTTGGCCTGCAGCTGCGTGTAATCCGGCTCACGCGTGATGACCGACGCGAGAATTTCCGTGGCCAGCTCGCCCTGGAACGCCTGGCGACCGGTCAGCGTTTCGAAAAGAACGCAGCCGAACGAAAAGATATCCGAGCGCTTGTCGACCGGAATGCCTTTCGCCTGTTCGGGCGACATATATGCCGCGGTCCCGAGAATGACACCCTGCTTCGTCACGGCGGCGCTCAACGTCGGTGAGTTGGAGGCGTTCGCGTCCGCGGCGTCTCCGGCAAACGCCTTCGCCAGCCCGAAATCCAGAACCTTGACTTGGCCGTCGGGGGTGATTTTGATGTTGGCGGGTTTGAGATCGCGGTGGATGACGCCTTTGTCGTGTGCGGCTTCGAGCGCTTCCGTGATCTGGAGCGCCAGCTGCAGCGATTCCTCGACCGGGATCGGTCCTGATTTCAAGCGATCGGCGAGCGTGTCGCCTTCGATGAGCTCGAGAACGAGAAAGCGCGTGCCTTCGAATTCCTCGAGTCCGAAGATCGCACCGATGTTCGGATGATTCAGCGGCGCGAGGAGCCTGGCCTCCCGCTCGAATCGAGAGAGGCGCGCCTCGTCTTGAGCGAACGCTTCGGGCAGCGTCTTGATGGCCACCTCGCGCCCGAGCTTGGTGTCCTTGGCGCGCCACACCTCGCCCATCCCGCCCCTGCCGAGCTCACCGGTGATTTCGTAGTGCCCGAGTGTTTTGCCGATCATTTTCGCGATGACAACCGCCGGACAAGCATAGCACCATCAAAGCCAGGCTTACCTCTCCCTCGCGCTGAGGGGATAGGTCGCCACGCGACCCGCCTTCGCTCAGTACCGTTTTTTGTTGAGAATCACGTTGTGGAGAGCGGATCAAAACGGCTCATCGCCGACAACCGTCGTGCGGTACATGACGCGCCGGTATTTCTCTTCGTCGAAGGACGTGGCGCAATGCATGGTCGAGCGATTGTCCCACAGGATGGCGTCACCCACGCTCCACTTGTGCCGATAGACGAAGCGCGACTGGATGGCGAATTCCCGGAGCTCGCGAATCAGGGCGCGCCCTTCTTCTTCGGGCATTCCCACAATTTGCCAGGCGACGTTGCCGCCGACCCAGAGGGCCTTTCGTCCCGTCTCGGGGTGCGTACGAACCAGCGGGTGGATGACGTCGGGCACTTTCGCCCTTTCCGCCTCGGTCATCGGAGCACGATCGGGGTAGCTGATCGACCAGGCCTTGATCCGGCTGTGCAGGACCTTCAGACCTTCGATCTTTCGCCTCGTCTCCTCGGGCAGGGCGTCGTAGGCGGCAAAGAGATTGGTGAAGAGGGTATCGCCCCCTTCTGGAGGTGCCTCCTTGGCGTGGAGCAGGGAGCCGGCGCTCGGTCTCTTGAGATACTGAGAGTCGCTGTGCCAATGGCGACCGCTCTTCGGTGCTCCGATGGGGCGACCGTCCTTTGTCACGTTGGAAACGACGAAGGTCTCCGAATGTTCCGGCAAGGTGTATTGCGGGAGGGTGTGGATCTCGAGAACACCGAAGCGCCGGCTGAAGGCGATGTGCTCCTCGACGGACATCGTCTGCCCGCGAAACAGGAGAATCGTTCTATCGAGCCACGTCTGGTGAATGCGCTCGAACGTCTCGTCGCTCATCGGACGGGAAAGATCGACCCCCAAAACCTCCGCACCGATCGTCTCGTTGAGGGGACGGAATTCGACGCTCATCATTACTCGCACCTCAGTGCGCGCTCACTTGTCTCCGTCGAGCAAGTGAATCTCTCTCATGACTCGTTCCAGTTTCTCTATGTCCTCCGGGGTCAGGGGCTGAACGGGCTCCCGGGGAACTCCCGCCGGAACACCCAGCAAGTTCAGAGACGCTTTGATCGCCGCGGGCCACGTGCCCGTGCCCATCAGTGTCTCGTAGATTCGAGTCAGACGGTAGTGGAGCTCGCGACTTTCTTCGTCCGGTTTCTCGCTCGCCAGAGCCCGGATGCCGGCGGCCTTCTTCCCGAAGAGCTCGGGCCCGGTGGAGATGAAGCCGCGCGCTCCCAGAGCCAGACCGGGGATGATGAAGGGACAAGGGCCGATGAGAACGGGAACGCGCCCGCCAAAGTGGTGAATCAAGTGGGTGACGTGAAAAAAATCGCGGGACGCCTCCTTGACGCCCACCACTGGCACCGCGTCGCAGATGGCGCCGAAGGTCGTGACGTCCAGGTTGAGACCGGTACGGCGTGGGGAGTTGTAGAGGAGGATTGGAAGCGGTACGGCCTTGTGAATGGCTTCGAGCCGCGAAACGATCTCCCGGCTCGTGGCCTTCAGGACGTAGGCCTGTGGCCCGGTCATGACCGCATCGACTCCAGCTTCGGCGGCGATCTCCACCAGGGCAATGGTCTGGCGCGCGGTGGGAGCGCTCGCTCCCATGACGAGCGGCACCGAGCCCGCGACGACCTTGACCGCCGTCTGCGCAAGCTGCTTGCGGTCTTCCAGCGTGAGGGCCCAGGCCTCGCCGTTGTCGCCGGCGATGCAGATTCCGTCGGCACCGTTCGACAGATGCCATCGAACGATCGCGGCGAAATCGTCGAGTAGAAGCTCGCCCCCCTCGTCGAACGGGGTCACGACGGCGGGGACGTTGCCCTCGACGAGACGATTCGACGTCGGCATGAGCCTGATGCCGGGGGGCGGCTAGTGCCGTTCCAACTTGTTGGGCCTAGCGATGGAGTTGCTCATTGGTCATGCCGTTAGCCACGGTCGGTACCGGGTTTCAGGTCCAAATAGTTGGAACGGTACTAGGCCGCCGTTTCGAGCAAATCGAGGCCGTCCAGGATGGCGCGAACGCGCTCCGTCCCCGACTCGTTCAAACCGAGAATCGGGGCGCGCGCATAGCCGCCCGGCCGGCCCAGCATGTTCATCGCGGCCTTCAGGTTGGCGGGAAAAGTGCCGACTTTCCGCATCGCCTGGTCGAGCTGCAGCGTTCTCATCTGCATCTTCCGAGCCTCGTCGACTTTCCCTGACGCGGCGAGCTCGTAGAGCGGGATGGCACCACGGCCCATGACCTGCGACTCCATGCTGCTGACGTAGCCCAGGCAACCGAGGAGCACCGCCGCCACACCGCGCTCGGCCGAGTGTCCGGTGAACACCACCATGCGGTCGCCCACTGCCGCGAGCGTCGCTTCCACCTGGACGAAGTCGTTCGAGCTCTCTTTGATCGCCACGACGTAGTCGAGCTCCGCCAGCTCTTCACAGAGCTCCGGGGTCAGGTTGACGCCGGTACGACGGGGGATGTTGTAGAGAAGGATCGGAACCCGGGCCTCGTCGGAGATCGCACGATAGTGAGCGATCACTTCTTCCTTGTGGATCATGGCGTAGTAGGGTGGCAGGACCATGACACCGTCCACGCCCGATTCCTTGGCCGCCTTCGACAGCGCCACCACGCTTCGGGTGACGATGCCGCCTGTTCCCGCCAGCACGGTCGCCCGCCCCTTGACCGTCTCCACGGCGATGCCGTAGAGGCGCGCTTTTTCGGAGTCTTCGAGCGACCAGGCCTCGCCGGTGCATCCCGAGACGATGACGCCGTGGACGCCTTCCGAGAGCAGCAGCTCGATGTTCTCGATGAACTTCTTTTCGTCGACGTCCCCCTGTTTCGTGAACGGGGTGACGAGCGCCACGAAATTGCCTTTCCAGTCCACTTTGCCGTCGTTCATGGATTTCCCCCTGAGGTACCGGTCCGATGATACCTGACTCGTCAAAAGAAAGTAAACAACGGCCGCGAACCCGCAACGAATGGACCCGGCGGAAGGTGTCTTCGGACAGAACTAACGCAGAGTCGCAGAGACGCAGAGCAAAGACCGCACACAGAAGCCCACGAAAAAAGTGGTGAAAGAAATCACACGGAACCGCGGAATTCAGGAAACCTGGAAAATTAGCACACAGGTAAGGCGACGAAGAGGGGAGATTCGGATGGAGCCATCCTTCTGTAGTTCCCTCTGCGCCTCTACCGTTGAGTGTCTGGAAGCAGCTTTCCACAGATGCGTTCGCTCAGGGCTCGGGGCGTCGATGCGAGCGAACGAGTATTGCCCCGGCGACCATCAACATCACGACCGCCCAGGGCCATCCGGTCTCCGCCGGTCCGATCGCGGACTTGATGAAGCCCACCCCCGCCAGCGAAAGCACACCGCGCTCGACGAGCTGCAACGGTCTCGTCCCGTAGCCTTCGAGCGCCAGAGGGAGCAGCGCGAGAGCGCAGAACAGCGCCGCGCCGTCGAAGAGCATCTCGGTGATGGATTCCGACAGCAGGTCGCTGAAAGCGAACATGAACGGGATGAGGTACAGGGCCTTGGCCATCCGGACGCACTCCCATCCCGTTCGCATCGGCGCTGCCTCGGCGATGCGGGCCGCCACGAAGGCGGTCATGCAAATGGGCGGTGTGATGGTGGAGTCCTGGCTGAACCAGAAGATGATGAGATGGGCGGCGAGAATCGAGAGTCCCATATCCGCAAGAGCAGGAGCCCCGAGCGCCGCGATGAGCACGTAGGAGGCGGTCACCGGGAGCCCCATGCCGAGGATGTAGGACATCAGTGCGATGAGGACGATCGCGACGAGAATCGAGCCGTCGGCGAGCGAGAGGAGAATCGAGGTGACCTTGACCAGAAGGCCGGTAGCGGTGATGATGCCGTAGATCACCGCCGCGCTCGCCGAAAGGGAGCTCACGGTAACCGCGACCCGGGTGCTCGCCTCCAGAGCGACGACCAGTTTACGCGGTGTCAGGCGCGTCGACGTTCGGAGTTGGCTCACGGCAACGATTGTCAGAGCGCTGGCCGAGCTTGCGAAAAACGGCGTGTAGTCCGCCAGCAGGAGGGAGATCAGGACCCCGAGCGGCAGAACGACGTGGCCCTGGGTTCTGGCCACGTCGAGTATTCGCGGAAGCTCCTCTCGCCGGATGGGCTCCATGCCCTCCTTGCGGGCCTTGGAATCCACGTGGAAGTAGATCGAGGCGAAGTAGAGGAACGCTGGAAGAATCGAGTAGGCGAGGATGGTGACCAGAGGCACGCCGGTGAAGGCCGCCATGATGAACACACCGGCGCCCATGAGCGGGGGCATGAGAGCGCCGCCCAGAGATGCGGTGGACTCGATCGCCCCGGCCTCGTGGGGCTTGAAGCCGGTGCGGATCATCATCGGGATGGTCATGGTGCCCGTGGTGGCCACGTTCGACACCGTGCTTCCGGAAAGCATTCCCATGAGGGCGCTGGCGATCACGGCCACCTTCGCGGGCCCTCCCCGTCGGTTTCCCGCCACCGCGAAAGCGAAGTCGGTGAAGAAACGATCGCCGCCCGAAGCTCTCAGGAACGCACCGAATGCGAGAAACGTGAACAGGAACGTCGCCATGATGCCGGTGATGAAGTTGAAGAGACCGTCGCTCAACATGTACAGATGCTCGATGAGAAACGGGATGCTCGTGCCCTTGTGCTGGAGGACACCCGGCCAGTACGGCCCGCTCAGCGCGTAGACCATGAAGAGCAGATTGAGGAGGACGATGGTGATCCCGACGGTGCGCCTCGTCGCTTCGAACACGGTCGCAAGCGCCACCACTCCGAAGAAGAGGTCGAGAGGCTCCACGGCGTCGAAGTAGGCGAAGCGGAGCTCGAAGCGCTCGGCGCTGGCGACCGCCCATGCGAATGACGCAACGGCGGCCAGGGCGAGCAGGTAGTCGACAAGCGAAGGTCCCTTGTCGCGACCTTGCCGCGCGGAGTAAAGCAGGAACGTTAACGGGATGGTCACCATCAGGTGTGCCGCGCGCGTGACGATCGGACCGAGCGTGATGTGAAAGCCCATGTAGAGCGTGAAGACGGCCAGCGCCACGCTCGCGAGGGTGACGATCGTTCGAACGGGCTCTGACAGGCGCCTTTGAGATTTGGGAAAGACGCGTTCCCGGAGCGCTTCCAGCTCGGTGGGCTGGGTCTCGGGATGGGGAGCGTCGGGAGGATTCACCCTGATAGATTCCGACGGCGAGTGACCATCACCGTCGCTCGTTACTGAAGCCAGCCGCGCTCCCGGTAGTAGCGCTCGGCGCCGTCGTGGAACGCGATACCCGCACCACGAAGCATCTCCTGGGGCTCCCAGTCGCGGAAGGCCGAGTGAGCCGCGACGAGCCGCTCCTGATTCTCCGCGATCATCCGGGTCAGGTTGTAGACAAGCTCGTCGTCGAGCTCGGTCGTGGTGAAGACGACAAAAGGCATCCCCACGGTCCAGACCTCTTCCGGCTGATTCGGATATCGGCCGGCGGGTATCGTCAGATCGAGCATTCCCCATTCCCGAGCCAGGGCATCCCGCACGTTCTCGTCGAGGGTGACGAGCCTCGAGCCCCCCCGTGCCGACAGCAGCTCGATGACTCGAGGCGCCGGGTCGTTGATGAAAAAGCTGACGAGATCGAGCTGGCGGTTCTTCCACGCATCGGATCGACCTCCGGTGTTCACGCGATCGACACGTCCGCCCCAGCTTTCGATGTCGCGGTAGGAGGCGCCGTACTGCTTCAAGACCTCGCCTAGCACGAAGAGCTCGGCCGAGCCCACCGGCCCGGTGCCCACCCTCAAGCGAGGTTTTTGAGAGGTCAGCCCGGCGAGGCGGAAGGCGTCCCCGTCACTACTGGCAACCAGATGGAGCTTGTTGGTGATCATGGAGCTCACCGCCCGCAAGTTGGGAAAGGCCCTCTCGTAAACCTCGTTTCCACCTTCCTGGGCGAGCCGGAGAAAAGGGCCATAGGACAGGCCGATGTCGGACTGTGCGGTGCCGACCCGGAGCGGATTGCCGACGCCGCCGGCTCCCGGGATGACAGAGATCGGCTGACCTTCGTACAGCCCGTTGGTCAAATCGGCCACCGCCGCGGCAACCGGAAACCACCCGCCGGTGGGGCTCCCCGAAATGAACTGAATCTGCGCTTGTCCGTCGGGCACCTCGCACCCGACCGAAACGACGCCGAGGACGACCAGGCTGGCGATCGTCAGAAGCCGTGGTCTCGCCATTACCCACCTTCTCCAGGATGCCAACGGTACGTTTCCAGCGTGTCTTCGTCCAGCTCGACGCCGAGGCCGGGCCCCTGAGGCACGGCAAGAAACCCATCCCGGGGGACGAGGGGCTCGCGCAGGAGCTTCCGGCGAAGAGGGTTGTCGGTGACATTCAGCTCCTGATAGGGGGCGTCGGCCTGAGTAGCGAGAAAGTGCAGTGTCGCGCTGACCAGGATGTCGGTGGCCCAGCAGTGCGGGATCACGCGCGCGTTTTTCGTTTCCGCCAGTGCAGCGATCCGCCGGGTCTCCGTGATGCCCCCGGCGCGGGCGATATCCGGCTGGAGGATCCGCAGTTTTCCTCGCTCCATGAGATCCCTGAAGCCGAAGCGTGTCGTTTCCTTCTCGCCAGTGGCGATGGGCGTGGGGGAGGCGGCCACCAGCTCGGCGAACCCGTCCAGATCGTCCGGCGACAGCGGCTCCTCCAGGAAAAAGACATCGTCTTCGGCCAGCGCCTTCCCGAGCCATACCGCGTCATCGAAAGGGACCGCGACCCCCATGTCGATCATGAGGGCGACGTTCGGCCCCACACCCCGTCGAAGCTCGTGCACCCACCGCGCGTCCTCTCGGACGTTCTCTCCCAGAGTCCCCCAGCCGAACTTCAAGGCGGTGTAGCCTTGATCCACCAGTGCCTTTGCCCGCGGAACGACAAGGGCTTTGTCTTCGGGAGTGAGATCACTCGCATACACGCGGACGCGATCCCGGATGGCTCCCCCGAGAAGCTGATGAATCGGGAGCCCGCTCACCTTTCCGAGAATGTCCCACAGCGCGATGTCGATACCACTCATCGCGTGAATCACGATTCCCCGCCGACCGAAAGTGGAGGTATGTCGGTACATTAAATCCCAGAGCTCGTTGATGCGAAGCGGATCTCGGCCAACCAGAAGCTGCCGGAGGCCCTGTCCGGTCAGCTGCGAGACGGGCGCGTCGATGATCGACTTCAGGATCAGCGGTGAGGTGTGGGCCTCTCCGATGCCGGTGATGCCTTCGTCCGTGTGCACACGGAGGATCAGGACATCCTGCAGACCATCACCGTTCGGGCGTACTTCGGGAAGTCGCAGCGGTATAGTTTCGACGTCCGTGATCTTCATCGGAGGCCGTGAGGCCCTCGCCCCGTTTTCCGCACTTGGGGTCCACTCTCGCGGTTTTCGGTCAGATTGTTCGCCTTTGTTGGCCCTACGCCGTTGGAACCCAAGCCGTGGCTATCCGCTGAGGCGTCCCCTCTACCTCGTTAATCTCTAGGAGTTGTTCCGAGAACAACACCGGAATCACTGCCCATGGCGCTCTGGGACCGCGGAAAACGGGGCGAGCTTCGAGCGCGCAGTATAGCCCATGTCGTGATTCCAGAGGCACCACAACCGCGGACCCTCAGTTCGTCGACGGCTCCAAAACCGAAGAGAGTCGAACCGGGTTCCAGAACGTCTCCATCTCATCGTCGAGGCCGGTGATCTGCCAGCGGAGAAGGGCCAGTGGAACGGACCCGAGCGTGATGATCTGGTCGTGAAAGTGCTTGGTTTTGAACGGTGGCGGCGTAGTCGGGAACGCCGCTTCCCCATCCGAGAATTGCCCGAAACTCCTCGGCGAGCGTCAACAGCTCCGGCGGAAGCTGGTCGGGGCCAGGGACATCCACCGGGCTCCAGGTCTCCTGAGCCGAACCCGGTGGGATGCCTGCCAACATCACGATGGCCAGAGTCGTTATGGCCACAGGTTTCATCCGAGTCCCTTGGTTTGAGGACATGTTTTCCCTCCTGCTGCTTAGAGGCGTCAAAGCATATCCCCGGGTCATCCTCGAGACCAGGAGAAACGATCCGGGGCGTAGGGTGTAACGTCCACACAAGGTGGACGGCCGGTAACGAGCTCCGCGACGATCCGGCCCGTGACGGCGGCCAGGGCCAGACCGACGTGTCCGTGGCCGAATGCAAAAAAAGCCTTCGGATAACGTGGGGAGCGTCCGATCACCGGGAGGGAGTCGGGCATCGCCGGCCGATGGCCCATCCATCGGGTCGCACCTTCGGAGCTCAGATGGGGAAATACCTCTCGGGCGATCGACAGCAATCGCTCCGCACACGTGTCGTCGGGCGGCGCCTTCAGCCCGGCGAGCTCTCCGAATCCCGCGATGCGAAGACCTCGCGCCATCGGTGTCAGGACGACACCGCAACCCAGACGGATGGGTCTCGCGAGCTCCACCGCTGGGCGGGGAAGCATCAGGTGATAGCCACGCTCCGATTCGAGGGGAAGTCTCGAGCCGAGCTGGCTGGCCAGGCGCCGGGACCAGGCGCCGGCCGCGAGGACTACGGTCTCCACCTCGATGCGTCCCTGCTCCGTCACCAAGCGGCAAGGACCGTCTCTTCCGAACTCGAAACCCTTCACCGCCTGACGCAGCAGGTGACCTCCGGAACGGAGGAAGTGACTCCCCAGCGTTCGAGCCAATAACAAAGGGTCGATGCAGTGTCCCACTTTCGGGTAGTAAACGGCGCGCATCACACCGGCTCCGAGCGCGGGCTCGAGCTCGCGAGCCTCGGCACCCGAGAGCTCTCGAAGCTCCGCCCCGTTTCGGCTCTGGAGATCTCGAGCCGGAGCGTCGCGCTCGAACGCCTCGGCGTTGTCGTAGACGTGGAGCTTCCCCGCGCGTTGGACCATCGCATCGGCACCGGCGGCCTCGAGCAGCGGCGCGTAGGACTCATAGAGCTTCTGTTGCAGCGCTGAGAGAGCCCGGGCAATCGCTTCGACACGGGCTCGGCGACTGCTCAGCAGAAACTGGAACAACCACGGAGACGCTTTTGGAAGATGGTGCAGCCGAATCGACGGCGAGGCGCTGGGGGAGCCGAGCGTGCCCACCAATCGGCGAAGCGCTCCCGGCATGGCCAGGGGCACGCACGAATTGGCGCCGAAGACACCCGCGTTCCCCATGGAACAGCCTTCGCCGGGGCCTCCTCTGTCGACGAGGGTGACGCTAAAGCCCTGCCGCTGAAGATACAGAGCGCAGCAGATGCCCACAATCCCCGCCCCGATTACGGTAGCCTCACGCGACGCGTTGGTTTGCGATACCACTTGGACTCCAGCTCACGCACCCGACCACACGAAGTATCCTATATGCTATGACACGATTCCCTAGGGAACCGTCGCACGTAGCAAGTATCGTCGACGCCTGAGAATTCTTGTTGTTCGGCCTTCCGGTTTTTTCCGACACCTCGTCCAACGGTGTGCTGGTACTGGTTCTCGTCTACTTCCTCTCGTTTTTCATCAAAGGGGCGGTCGGTGTCGGTTCTCTGTCACCGGTGATCCTGCTGGGCACGTTTCTCCTGGGACCCCATCGCGCCGTACTGCTCGGGCTCACCACCAATGCGCTTGCTCAGATCCAGTTCGTGCCTCAGGGCATCCGTGACGGTGACTGGAAGATCGCGCGCCGGGTGATCATCGCCAACTACATCGGCGCTGCGGTCGGTGTCTGGATCTTCGGGAGACTCGATTCGACCTGGCTGACGCTTATTCTGGGGGCCGCGCTCGGTCTCGTTGCGGCCGCCGAGCAGTGGAAGCTCCTCGCCTTGCTTTCGGAACGCGTCGACCTCTCCCGGGCAGGCCTTCTCGTGCCGTTAGCGGGGATCGCCGGACTCGTCAGCGGGGTCAGCGGAGCAGGAGGAATCTTCTTCATCGCAGCGTACCTGCGGCACGTCTGCCCCGACGCCCGGACCTTCCGCGGTACGATGCTGCTTCTGAGCGCCCTTCTCGTCGGCTGGCGGATGGCGCTCCTCGTCGCAAGCGGCTACATCACGCGCCAGACTTGGTTGGAAGCGTCAGTACTGTTTCCCGTCGTTTTTCTGGGAGGGCTCTCCGGGACCTGGTTCTATCGCCGGCTTCCCACCGCGCGCTTCTATCAGATCTTTCAAATCGTTCTGCTCCTCGCAGCCGCCAGCTTGATCTGGAAGGGTCTGAGCGACGTTACTTGACGCCTGGGTTATAGTCGACACAAACGAGGGGAGACATCGTGGGTCTGAAGACGCGCTTCCAGGAAGGCGAGATACTCGTCGGAACCTGGCTCAACGGGCCGGTCGCTTCGCAGGTCGAGATCATCGGGGGCGCCGGCTTCGACTTCGTGATTCTCGACTCCGAGCACAGCTCCTACGGCCTCGACCAGTGCGAGGACCTCGTGCGCGCCGCCGATGCGGTGGCGTTGCCTTGCCTCGTCCGCGTGGCTCCGGGCGATGCGCGAGAGGTCGGCAAGGCGCTCGACTTCGGAGCTCAGGGCATCATCGTTCCTCACGTGAGCTCTGACGAAGAGGCACGCGCTTCCGTTCGGTACGCTCACTTTGCGCCACAGGGCGCGCGCGGCGCGGCGCCGACGGTGCGAGGCGCCCGCTTCGGACGGACGGCCTGGAAAGACTACCTCGCCCAGGCGACGTCCGAAACGATGGTGGTGCTCCAGATCGAGGGCCAGGAGGGGATCGATCAGCTCGACCGCATCATGTCGGTGGAGGGCGTGGACGTTCTCTTCGTCGGCACGTTCGATCTTTCGGAATCGCTGGGGGTCTCGGGTCAGCTCGACCATCCGAAGCTTCTGGACGCCGTCGCCCATATCGTCCGTCGGGCGCGGGAGAAAGAGATTGCGCTGGGTCTGTGGATGCCGAAGCCCGAACAGGTGGGGCCATGGATCGAGCGCGGCGTCCAGATGATCACCGTCGCCAACAACGACATGATCTTCTTCGAGGCCTGCCGGGCCGTCGCCGAAGCGGTGAAGGCCCGCATCGCGGATCGGTCGGCGTCGTGACGGACCTGACGCCGGCGAGAATCGGATTCGCCGCGCCGTTGACGGGCGACCAGGCGATCGTGGGCGTGCCCATGCGCCAATGTGCCGAGCTCGCCGTCGAGGAGGCCAACGCGACGCGGACGGCGTCGCCCTCGGTGAAGAGCCCTCACCCGGCGGCACTTCGCGCCGTCACCCTCTCCCAAAGGGAGAGGGGAACCGGAACTACGGCTCCGCCCTCGGCTTCTTTTCGATGGGTGCTGGTGGCGGAAGACGACCGGGCCGATCCCAACGTCGCGATCGACGTGGCACGGCGTTTCGTAGAGGACCCTGCCGTCATCGGTGTGGTAGGACACAAGAACAGCGGTCCGTCGGAGGCGGCGGCGCCCATCTACGCGGAGGCCGGTCTGGTCCAGCTCACCCCTTCGTCGACCAATCCCGCGCTGAGCCGAAAAGGCTATCGCACGTTTTTCCGTCTGTGCTCGCACGACGCGCGGCAGGGACAAGAAGCGGCACGCTTTGCCGTGCGTTCGTTGGGCGCGAGAAATGTCATCGTGATCCACGACGGCACGAGCTACGGCAAGCCTCTGGCCGAAGTGACCCGCGACACCTTCCTTGCCGAAGGAGCGAACATCGTACTCTTCGAAGCCGTCTTGCCGGGTGAGCGCCATTATCCAGAAACCGTCGGTCGCATCCAGGCGCTGGCACCGGACCTCGTCTATTTCGCCCTCACGGAGATCGAGAGCTCGATTCTGGCGCGGGAGCTGAGAGCCGCCAACGTCGATGCCGCGCTCTTCGGAACCGATGGGAGCCGGCAGTCGCAGTTCCTCCCACTCGCCGGCGATGCGGCAGAGGGCGCGTATCAGACCTACGCCGGTGCCGACCCGGAGAGCGCGCCATCGGCGCAGAACTTTGTAGAGTCGTTCAACGCCCGCTTCGGGCCGGTGCCGGTTTACGGTGCCGAGGTGTACGATGCGACGCGAGTATTGATCGACGCAGCGGAGGGGGCAGATCATCTCGACCGTTCGCGCGTTCTGGGAGAGGTGGCGGGAGGCCGTTTCGAAGGCGTCACCGGCACGATCCGTTTCGATGCCAGCGGCGAGCGTCGAAGCGCCGCGGTCAGCCTCTGGCAGGTGCGAGAAGGGCAAATGGAGCTGGTCGATCTCGTCCGGGACCTCGCTGCAGGCTGGCGGGGCCCACCAGAGGAAAGCAGAGGAAGCTCATGCATCGAAGAGAATTCCTGACAGGAAGTGGACTGGCTTTGGTGGGAAGTGGCCTCACCGCCGCTCCACAGCGCCCATCCACGTCGAGCAAGGAGCGCATCATCGACTTCCGCGTCCGTCCGCCCTTCAAAGGCTTTCTCGAGACCGCGAACTACCGGAACGCGACTCCGCCCCCGATCGAGACCTTCATGGAAGAGGTGGAGGAGGCGGGCGTCGACCTCGCGGTGGTCATCGGAAGACAGACCCCACCTTCGATGCGCTATCGGGGTTCCTGGGGGCTTCCCTACGGGTCGGTACCCAACGACGACATCGCGGAGCTCGTCGAGCGTTACCCGGGACGACTCATCGGCTTCGCCGGCATCGACGGTTCCACCGGTGATGCCGCCCTCCGGGAGATCGAGCGTTGCCGGGGCCTCGGCTTCAAAGGCATCGCGCTCGACAACGGGTGGTGTGACCCGCCGCTCTACGACGACGACGAACAGCTTCTTCCGATCTACGAGAAGTGTGAGAAGGACGCGCTCATCGTGGCCATCACCAGCAGTGTTGCCATCGGCCCGGACATGGACTACTCGAAGCCGGTTCACATTCAGCGGATCGGCAATCGTTTTCGCGAGCTCCGCATCGTGGTGCCGCACGCCTGCTGGCCCTGGGTCGAGCTCGCCTGCACCGCTGCCTTCCGAATACCGAACCTCTATCTGATCCCCGACTACTACATCGGGATGCCCGGTGCCGAGCTCTATGTGCGCTGGGCGAACGGGCGTCTGAGCCGGCAGATCCTTTTCGCCAGCAGCCACCCGGGGGGTGGGGGACCCAAAAATGCCGTGGAGCGCTACCGGAATCTGCCGTTCGAGAGCGATGAGATCCGCCGCCGGGTGATGGGCGAGAACGCAGCGGGGCTTCTCGGGTTGTAATCCGCTCCTTGCCGAGTGCGAGGAGTGTCGCGCAATGGAGGGTGAAGCCATGTGGACTCGACACGTTTGCCTGTTCTGCTCTCTCGTTTCCGCCACCTGCGTTCTCTCGTTTTCTGCCGCGCTCGCACAACAGGGGGACGACTGGGACGTGACCCTCCCCAGGGGCGAGACACGACAGATCGCTTTCACGACCGACGAAGGCACCTGGATGTCGGTCGATCTTTCTCCCGACGACCGCTTCGTTGTGTTCGATCTGCTCGGACACATCTACCGGGTCCCCATCGAAGGAGGCGAGGCCATCTGCCTCACCCAGGACAGTGGCATCGCGGTGAACTACCAGCCCCGTTACTCCCCGGACGGTCGGCATATCGCCTTCATCTCCGATCGCGCCGGCCAGGACCATCTCTGGATCATGGAGGCGAACGGCTCGAATCCGCGGCCGGTCGAGACCAACTTGACTATCCGTCTCTCCGAGCCCGCCTGGACGCCCGAGGGTGATTATCTTCTCGCAAGCAAGCGGAAGACCGGTCTGGAGTATGTGCCGTTCGACCAGGGGATCTGGATGTATCACCGCGAGGGAGGCGAGGGGGTCCACGTCGTCGGAGACGACAACGCGGGCGTGGGGGGGCCGTCCCTCTCGTCCGACGGAGAGTATCTCTACTTCCATGCCTCCAACGTGGCCGGACCGATTCACTCCGTCGAGGGGAACATTCACCTGCGGCGTCTCGAGTTTCGAACCGGTGAGATCATCGAGCTGAGCTCCCCACCGGCGAACCGGGGGCGCGATCGGTTGGCGGTGGGCGAGTCCTACGCGCCGGAGATCTCGCCGGATGGAAGGTGGCTCGCCTTCGCGCGACGCATTCCCGACGCCACCATGAGCTACAAAGGTCATGAGTTCGGGCCTCGTACGGCGCTCTGGCTTCGGGATCTCGAGACGGGCGAAGAGCGCGTCCTCGTGGATCCTATCGAGCTCGACATGGCGGAGAGCTTGAAGCGCCACTGGACACGCATCCTCCCCGCCTACACCTGGTCGTCGGAGGGGAGCTTTATCGTCATTGCACAGGGAGGCAAGCTGCGACGCGTCGATGTCCGTAGCGGAGACGTCGAGACCATCCCTTTCACTGCCGGGGTCGAGCGGACGATCTCCGGAATGACCCGTGCCTCGTTCCGGATCACGGATGAACCGTTCCAGGTACGATTCCCGCGCTGGCACACCGCGTCCCCCGACGGGAGCACGCTCGCGTTTCAGGCGGTGGGAAAGATCTGGAGAATGGAGCTGCCTGAGGGACAGCCGAGGCGGCTCACTCCTGATGCGTTCGAGCCGTTCGAGTACGCGCCGGCCTGGTCGCCCGACGGTCGCTTCCTCGCATTCACGACTTGGGACGACGAGCGGCGAGGGCATCTCTTCAAGGTCGCGGCGAGCGGGGGGCCACCGGAGCAGCTGACGCCGGAGCCCGGTGAGTACACCCATCCCGTGTGGAGCCCCGACGGTGAGGAGATCGTCGTGGTCCGGGGAAGCGGCGTGACGGCGCGGGGACGGAGCTGGGTTGCGAATCGGTGGTACGACCTCGTTCGCCTTCCGGTGAACGGTGGCGACCCCGTTTTCGTGACGAAGGTCATGAGCCCTCCCGGCACCCTGCACCGCGGCGGCAAACGACAAATCGTTCGCGCCTCGTTCGGACCGGAAGGTCGACTCTTCTACCCCGAGCAAAAAGTGGTGGACGGGGAGATCTTTCTCGTCTCGGTACGCCCGGACGGCAGCGACAAGCGGCATCACTTGAGCTTCTGGCAGGCGGACGAAGTCGTGGTCTCTCCCGACGGGCGCTGGGTGGCGTTTCAGGAAGGGGACAACGTCTATCTCACGCCGTTCCGCTGGCCGGCCCACGGGGTCGGGGTGCTCCGAATCGACAAGAGAAACGGCAAGCTTCCGGTGACACCGCTCAGCCGAGCCGGTGGGCTGTTCCCGCGCTGGCCCGACGAGGACACGGTGGAGTTCGGAAGCGGCAATACGTACTACGCCCATCACACGGAGTCCGGGACGACCGCGGAGACGAAGATCACGCTTCGGGTCCCCCGATACATTCCACCCGGACGGATCGCTCTGACGAACGCGCGTATTCTGACCATGGACGATCCGCCCGTCATCGAGAGAGGAACCCTCGTGGTCGAAGGAGCGCGGATCGCCTGCGTGGGCGAGTGCACGACCGACGGCGCCGACCGGGTCATCGATGCGACGGGCAAGACGGTGATGCCCGGTCTCGTCGATATGCACTCGCACCACTACCACGCCCACCTCGGCATCCAGCCACGAAAAGACTTCGAGCAGGTGATCTATCTCGCCTACGGCGTCACCACGAGCTTCGACTGCGCCGTGTGGTCGCAGAACGCCTTTCCCACCGCCGATCTCATCGACGCCGGTCGGACGATCGGCCCGCGCACCTACGCCACTGGAGACCAGATCGAGGGAGGCCCGGACGACATGCGCCGGAACGAGATCCGGAGCTACGAGATGGCTCGAGACGAGGTGCGCCGGCTCGCCTCGTGGGGCGCCACCGGCCTGAAGCAGTACCTGAACCCGCGGCGCAACCAGCGACAGTGGATCTCCGATTGGGCTCGCAAGGAGGGGCTGATGCTGACGGCGGAGGGCGGTCATCTCACGTACAACCTCGGCATGATCATGGATGGCCACACGGGCTGGGAGCATCAGTTGAGCCAGACGCCGCTCTACGCGGACGCGACCAGGTTCTTCGGACAGGCGGGGGCCACGTACTCGTCGACGTTCGTGGTGAGCGGTCCGGCTCCGTGGAACATCGAGTACTTTTTCGGGAAGAGTGACCTCTGGAAGGACGAGAAGCTCCGTCGCTTTCTACCCTGGCGCGATCTCTACCCGCGCGTTCGCCGCCGCATGCTGCGCCCGGAGACCGACTACGCCTTTCCCTTCGTGGCGCAAGCGGTGGTGGACATCATCCGCGAAGGAGGGAACGGCGCGATCGGATCGCACGGCGAGTACTACGGGCCGGCGCCTCACTGGGAGATCTGGATGGCGGCCTCGGCACAGGAACCGATGGGTGCCCTCGAGCTCGCCACCCTTCGAGGAGCCCGATTCCTCGGAGCGGAGCAGGACCTGGGCTCCCTCGAGGTCGGAAAGCTCGCCGATCTTCTGGTGCTCAACCGGAACCCACTCGAAGACATCCAGCATACGATCGACATCCAGTACGTGATGAAGGGCGGCGTCTTGTGGGATGCGACCACGCTGGACGAGATCTGGCCCGAGAAAAAGCCTTTCGGGGACTACTACTGGGTGGACGAGGACGCGCTTCGCTCCGGCTCGAAACCAGGAACCGAGCATTAGCAGGTGGTGAAAAAGCACAAACCACGAAGATCACGAAGGTCACGAAGAAAAACATCGAACGGGCGCACTTCAACGTGCGGAATGACAGGAGGTGTCTCATGACACGCGGAAGACGGTACATCTGGGTGCTGGGCGTGGTGCTTCTGGCGCCCGTAGGCTCGGCCCGCGCGTCCGCCGTCCTGACGATGGAGAGCTACCTGCAGGCGCGCTGGCCGTCCCGGCCGAGCTGGTCGCCAGACGGCCGCTACGTCAGCTTCCTCTGGACCGACTGGAAGACCCAGGATCTCTATGTGGTTGCAGCCGAGGGTGGCCCGCCCATCAAGTTGACCCGCTCGAGCGACTTCCTCGGCGGATCCACCTGGAACAGCGCCGGGCAGTTCGGCGAGTGGTCACCGGACGCGAAGGAAATCCTGTACTCTGAGGGCGGCGACCTGTACCTCGTTTCCGTTCCCGGAGGCGAGAGCCGGCGCCTGACCGACACCGCGGAGTCGGAAAGTGGGGGGCGCTTCTCACCAAACGGCGAGCGGATTGCTTACGCCCACGGCGGCAACCTCTTCGTGCTCCACCGGAGGGAGGCGACGCGGAAGCAGCTCACCCGTGACGGACGGGCCAGCGGCGGATTCTCCTGGTCGCCCGACGGCCGATGGTTGGCTCTGAGCATGGCCGATCCACCCACTCGTCTGAGCGCCTCCCCGACCTACTCCGGTCCGCTCCTCACCATACATCGGTTCAGACGGCGCCAGCGCGATGTTGCGCTCGTGCCGTCGGAAGGGGGTGAGCCCCGCACGATCCTGGCTTCGCCGGAGCAGGAGTCGGTGCTCGACTGGCATCCCGACGGCAAGAGCCTTCTGGTACAGCGAAGGACGATCGACGCGAAGGAGCGAACGCTCTTCTGGGTCGGCGTGGACGGGGAGGTGCGGCGGACGCTTTACCGCCAGCGCGACGAGAAATACCTTGCCACGAACGATCAGGTAGCGATCTTCTCTCCCGACAGACGTTCGGTGCTCCTGACCAGCGACGAGGATGGCTGGAATCACATCTACGTGATCCCGCTCGAAGGCGGGGAGCCCATCCAGATCACCCGGGGCGCCTTCGAAGTGAGCTTCCCCGCCTGGGCACCGGACGGGCGGTCGATCTTCTTCTCATCGACCGAGGCCGGATCCGAAGAGCGCCACCTTTACTCCGTCCCGAGCGAGAGGGGCAGGTGGACCCGTCTGACGACCCGGCCCGGGATCCACACCACCGCGATCCTCTCTCCTCACGGCGAACGGGTGGCCTTCATCCACTCCGACCCCTCGCACCTGCCCGACCTCTGGGTCCTCGATACGCGAGCGGGCGGAGTGCCCCGTCAGCTCACCCGGTCGATGACGCCGGAGCTCGAGGCTTTCCCCTGGCAGACCCCCGGGATCGTCACCTATCCCGGTAAGGACGGGGTCCCCATCCGGGCGCAGCTCTTCGTGCCGCCGGACCTCGACCGCAACGCCAGCTACCCGGCCATCGTCCATGTCCACCAGGCGGCCATCTATCAAGAGGTGTACCTCGGCCCCGGACCACAGAAGGACAACGTCTGCTGGTACGGCTGGCACCAGCGGCTCGCCCAGAGGGGCTACGTAGTCCTGAACGTGGACTTCCGCGGCAGCTACGGCTACGGGAGAGACTTCCGCACCGGCAATTACCTGAAGATCGGAGTCGACGACGCCGAGGACATCGTTCGCGGCGTCGAATATCTGGAGAGCCTCGGCTACGTGGACACCGAACGACTCGGTGTCTACGGGATGAGCTATGGCGGGCACATGGTCCTCAACCTTCTTTCGAAGTACCCCGACCTCTTCCAAGCCGGGATCAACATCGCCGGCGTCTTCGATTTCCTGATGGAGCTCGGGCCCTGGGCCGTACGGAACGGCTGGATGTACCAGCGGCTGGGAACGCCGGAGGACAACCCCGAGGCCTATCACAACGCGTCCGCCATCAACTTCATCGACCGGTTGAAGGCGCCCATACTGACGCTCCAGGGGACGAACGACACCAACGTGACCCTGCTCCAGTCGATCAAGCTCGTGGACGAGCTCCTCCGGCGCGGCAAGCGCTTCGAGTTCGAGCTCTATCCAGGGGAGGTGCATTTCTTCGGGCGGCGGCAGAGCTGGGTCGACGCCTTCGGCAAGATGGAGCGCTTCTTCGACCATCATCTGCGGAACGGTGTCACCACAGCGACCGGTTTCTGACATGGCTCGTCCCTGGCCTGTTCCCTATCGCCGCCGACCCGGCGACCACATCGACGTCCGGCACCGCCTGACTCGGCCTAAGGTCTTCGTAATAGTGGGCTCGGCACCACCCATCCGTTCCTCTCCCAAGGAGGTGAGGCCATGAAACGTCTTCCTTTGCAGGCCATCGGCCTGTTGCTTGCCCTCGTCACCTTTCCCGCTCTTTCCTTCCCGGCGCAACGCTCTGGCGAAGCGCTCAATCCCCAGTTCGAGGAGCTGGTCGAGCGCTACCTGCGCGACGCGCGGGGTATCGGTGGAGGCGAGCCGGACGACATGAGCGCGGCAAGCTTCGCCCGGAAGCTCGACGTCCGACGCCGGCTGTTGACGGAGCTCCAGGCCATCGATCGTGGCGGTTTGAGCTTCGAGCAGGATATCGACGACCGCTTCCTGGAGAGCATTCTGCGCTCCGATATCCTCTGGGGGGAACGGGTCCAGCGCTGGCGACAGGACCCACGCGACTACATGCGCACCCGTACCCTCAGCTACCTGCTCGAGGTCGATCCGAGACCGGCGGAGGCGCGGGCGGCGGATCTCGTCGCGGAACTGAAGCTCTTCCGCGAGCGCCTCGCCAATGGAAAGAAGAACCTGAATCAGCACATCCCTCGCTGGGTGGAGCTCGCCCATGCCATGCTGAAAGGCACGGTCACCATTCTGGACACGGATCTGCCGGCCTTCGCCGAGCGGCTGTCCGAGGGCTCCCGCGCTTCGGTACTGGGTGAGGGCGACAAGACGCTGGCGGCGCTCAGGGATTTCGACGGCTTCCTGACGAGAGAGCTGCCTCGGAAGCCAGCGGGCGACTGGAAAATCGGCGCCGAGCTCTACAACCAGCTGCACGCCATCAAGTACATGTTCGCCCCGGACGACATTCATCTGCGGCGCATCGCCCGCGGGATGCCCGAGTTTACGCGTGTGCCCTCCTATCACGACTGGGGCCGCAAGCAATTCGATATCGTCGAGCGGCAGATCGAGGTCAAGGCGAAGCAGATCGATTCGACCCGTACGTGGCTCCAGATCATCCGCGATATGAAGGAGGACCATCCCGCCGCCGAGCAGCTCGTGTTCGCGCACCTGGAGGCCACCCGAAAGACGCGGGAATGGGTGATCGAGAAGGACCTGGTCACCATTCCCTGGACGGACGACGACGCCATCATGCAGGCGGCGCCGCCCAGCCTGTGGAGCGAACAATGGTGGGGCTTCGGGCCCGGGGTGCCGGCCGGCTCCAAATCGCGCAAGTCGGCCTGGACCATCATTCCGGTGGATCCCGACTGGCCGGACGAGGTGGCGGAAGAGAACCTTTCGGAAAAGGACTGGAGCTTCATGTACGCCATCGCTACGCACGAGGTCTATCCCGGCCATCACCTGCAGCGGCTCTACGCCAACGAGAACCCGCGGCGACTGCGGGTCTACGAGAGCAGCTACTCCAACCAGGCCTGGTGCTACTACATCGAGTGGGAGCTGACGCCGAGCTACGGGTTTTACCCCGAGGACAAACAGGAGCTCTACACCCTCGAGATGCTGCGGTTGAAGCTCTGGCGCATGGGACGGGTGATCATCGACTCGGGCCTCCACACCGGCCGGTTGAGCTACGACGACGCGGTGAAGCTGGAAACGGAGCGGATCGGCTTCGTTCGGCGGGGCGGTCGGTTCAACATCGACGGCATCACAAAGGGAGGAAGCGGCACGGCGGCTCCCACCCTCGGTTACTTCGAGTGGATGCTGTTGCGGGAGGACTACTTCAAGAAAATGCGGGAGCTCGATCAGAAAGGAACGCTGAAGGACTTTCACGATCGCGTCTACAAGATCGGTTTTCTTCCGGTGACCCTGGTGCGCGAATCGCTCTTTCACGAGCTCGAGACAGAGTTTGGCCATACACCAGCGACGAACGATTGAGAGCGGAGACGACTCGATGAAAGGACGAATGGTTGGCGCGTCGCTGGCAGGCCTGGTGCTTGCGGCGGCGACGCTCGCGCTCACGGGCGAAAACGGCTCGAGCTCCGACTGGACGGAGCATGGCTTCAATCTGGAGAACCACGCCTACAACTTCCGTGAGACCGCGATCCGCGCCTCGACCGTCCACCGGCTGGAGGCGAAATGGTCGTTCCCGGTGAACGAGATGGTGCCCACGACGCCGGCCGTGGTGGACGGCATCGTGTATTTCGGCACGTGGGGAGGCATCTTCTACGCGCTGGAGGTCGGGACGGGTCGCGAGGTCTGGAGATTCAACGCACGCGAGCGGGTTGGCGAGGAGAGCGCCTGGAAAGAGCGCGGCATCGGGATACGCGGTGGCATCACGGTCCACGGCGGCCGTGTGTACTTCGGGGATACCGCCGGTTACCTGATGGTCGCAGATGCCAGAACGGGAGAGCTCATCTGGCGCAAACGACTCGAAGACCATCCACACACGCGCGTCTTCTCGGCAGCGAAGATCCACGACGGGCGGCTCTACATCGGCGTCTCGTCGCTCGAAGAGTCCGCCATCCGCGTCGAGGCGAGCTACAACGGCTACACGTTTCGCGGCAGTGTCGTTTGCCTCGAAGTCAAGACCGGTCGCGAGATCTGGCGCTTCTACACCATCCCCAAAGAGCCCTACCAGATCGGTACCAAAGAGGGTGGCCGCCCCGTGTACGGCCCGGCCGGTGCTGCCATCTGGGCGACGCCGACCCTCGATGTGGCACGCGGGAGCGTCTATGTCGCGACCGGAAACGGCTACAGCGGCCCGGAGGAGTACCTCGGTTACACGGAAGCGGTCATCGCCCTCGACATCGAGACCGGAAAGCCGCGCTGGCACTACCAGGCCGAGCCGGGTGCTTCGGACATCTACACCAACGAGCGGCTCGCCGGCGACGACGAGGGCCCCGATCTCGATTTCGGCTCCAGCACCATCCTGTTCGGTGGGGCAGACGGAAACCGTTGGCTCGCGGCGGGCCAGAAGAGCGGCTGGATGTACCTGCTGGATCCCGAGACGGGCGAAAAGATCTGGGAGAGGAAGGTCGGTGCGGGCGGCGGTCTCGGAGGCATCGAGTTCGGCTCGGCCACCGACGGCGAGCGCATCTTCTGCGCGATCGGCGCCGGTGAGGGAAACACGACGGCGCTCGACGCGAAGACGGGCAAGATTTTGTGGCAAACCTGGACCGTCACCGGGGTGAACCGCGCGCCGGTCATCCTCGCCGGCCCCAAAGACGACCTGGTCGTCTTCGAAGGATCGACCGACGGTGTTCTACGCGCTTACGACGCGAAAGACGGTCGCATTCTCTGGGAGGACCGTCTGGGCAAGGGGATCGGTATCCAGGGCGGTGCGGTCGTGGCAAACGGCATGGTGTTCGTCGGCGCCGGCTACCACTCCGCTCTGGGCGGTGCCAGAAAGGGCGAGGGAAACGAGCTCCGGGCCTTCAGCCTCGACGGAAAGTGAGCGATGGTACCCGAGTCTCAACGAAGAACCAGAATCAAGGAGCGATTCCAGCGCAAGAGGCTCGAAGCACTCGCCCGATGAGCCCAGCGCTTCGTTACGCGTCGGTTCAGCGAGCGCCGACGATCCCCTTCACCGATTCCAGAATCTTCGGCGCGTCGTAGCCGACCCCGTCTTTGAACACAATGGTGGTGTTGCGAATGTCGGCCGGGTTCGCGATCGGATCGCCCTGGAGGACCACCAGGTCGGCGAGCTTGCCTTCGGAGACGGATCCCAGCCGATCGTATTCTCCCAGGATCCTGGCGCCGTTAGCGGTCATGATCTCGATCGCCTGAACGGGAGTGAAGCCGGCCTCAATCAGCAGCTCGAAATTGCGCTGATCCCCGAAGCCCGGAAGGGCTCCCCCGTTTCCCGTCGGGTCGACACCTGCCGCCAGAAGGCCGCCCGCGTCGGCGAAAGCCTTTTCGAAGGCCAGCACCCGCGTCCAGACCTGCGGCATGAAGGATTCGGGGGCCGATTCCTGCACGACACGGTGGCGCTCCAGAAAGGCCTCACGGACCTCGGGAGCCATGATCTCCAGCACGCGATCCTCGACCGGCCGCCCGGGGACCATCTGCTCGACGACGGCCAGGGTCGACGTCATCGCCACGCCCTTGTCCACCATGCGCTGGATCAAGGATTTCACTTCGTCGCTCCCGATATCGACGTTCGCGAGGCTAGCCCGCTGCGTGGGGGGGCAGACGTCCGGCTGCTTCGCGGGATCGAAGTCCGATGCGACGAGCAGCCCGTGCTCCAGGTTGTCGATACCCAGCTCGACGGCCTTGCCGAACGTCACCGAGCAGAGATGGCCGGTGAACTTGATGCCCTGACGATGGGCCTCATCGATCGCGGCCTTCAGGTTCTCCCGGCTGATTCGGCCGTGGGCTTTGATCCACGTGGCGCCCTCCTGGACCCAGTAGCGCACCATCCGGCGAGCGTCCTCGGGGGAGGAGGGTGAGTAGTTTCGAAGCCCCTCGCTCAGCCGCGGACCGGTGATGTGCATTCGGGGACCCACCAACTCGCCCGCCTCGATGCCCTTCTTCATGTTGATCTCCGTGTAGGGCGACAGGCTTCCGGTGGTACGTATCGTCGTGAGACCGGACGCCAGGTAGATCCTGGGCGCGCTGAAGCTCAACGTCAGCCGCGCCCGAGCTCCCGCGTAGTCGGTGTGATCGTGCATGCCGACGAGACCGGGGATCACCGTGTGTCCGGCAAGATCCAGCACCTCGGCTCCGCTCGGGACAGGGACCTCGCTCGTGGCGCCGACGGCGGTGATCCGACCCCGTTCCACCACGATCGTCTGACCGGCCCGCGGAGGGGCCCCGGTGCCATCCACCACGCGGACGTTCGTCAGAGCGAAGACGGGAGCCCGAACGCGCACGAACTCCAACACGGCCGGCGAGAGCTCGTCGGCGGATTGAGACCGGGCCACGTTGCTCTGGAAGGCGAGGATCGTGATAGAAAGAAAAAAGGCACGTCTCATCGGTTCCTCCGGTACGCGAAACGCCGGCCGTTATGCTGGGTCTCCCGCCGCGCCCATCTCAGCCCGAAGCGCTCGCGTCTCGTCTACTAATACCGCGAGGCGCTCGATGTCAATCGCCACACCGTAGTCGCGGCGCGCCCGCTCTGCGGATACGTATTCTCTCATGCCGACTCATTAGTGAGCTCCGCGATGGGTACAGTTACTTGTAGATCTTGCCGCCTTTGATCACGTGCTCTACGTTCTGCAGGTTGGCGATGTTCTCGAGAACGCTCCCTCGAACCAGGATGACGTCCGCCAGTTTTCCGGGCTCGATCGTGCCCTGCTCCGCACCACGCGCCCCGGGGCTCTCCGCCTGGCGCATCAGCACCGCCGGATACTTCGTCGCGGCGCTAATGGCTTCGAGTGGCGTCATTCCGTTCTCCACCAGTAGCTGCATCTCCCGCCAGGTACTCTCCGTATGGAAATTCATGGGTGTCCCTGAATCGGTACCCACCACGACCCGGGCTCCCGAGTCGATCAGCTGGCGCAGGCGGATCGGAATCTTTCGGGTGGGAGTCTTGGAGCGTCCCTGAAAGTATGTGAGCGCGGTGAAATTCTCGAGCGAGGCCTCCATCGCCTCGACGATGTCCGGCGGATAGTCCTTCTGCACCTCGGGGTTGAATCGCCGCGCGGGAAAATCCACGGTGATCGAGTAGATCCACTGCACGATGGCGGTGGGCACCACGTAGACATTCGACTCACTGAGAAGCCTCACGATGTCCTCGGGATAAGGCATGGCGCCGGGTCCGATCCCGGTATGCTCGATGCTGTCCAAAACATGGTGCGTCAGGCGCCGAAAGTACTCCGTCTGGAAAGAGTAGTCCAGCCCCTGAGCCCGCCCCGGCTCCCGAAGCGGCTGACAAGCCGCCGGTCGTCGAGCCGCTGGCGCCTGCACGCTACCGAGTGCAGTTCACCGCGAGCGCCGAGCTCCACGACAAGCTCCAACGGCTCGCGGCGCTCATGCCGGGCGCCGACCTCGCGTGCATGATCGAGGCGTCCGTGACGGAGAAACTCGAACGGCTCGAGGCCAAGCGCCTCGGCAAAGTCAAAAATCCGAGAAAGAGCTTCGAAGACGCCGACACGTCGCCGGGAGTGCGCGGAATCCCCGCTCCTGTGAGGCGTTTCGTGTGGGAGCGCGACCATGGTCAATGCACGTTCGAGAGCGGCGACGGTAGACGATGTCCCGAGCACCGAGGGCTGCAGTTCCATCACGAAGATCCCTACGGGCTCGGCGGCGATCGAAGTGCCAACAATGTCAGACTTCTATGTCGCGTCCACAATCTCTACATGGCGGAGATGGACTACGGCAAAGACAAGATGGAGCGGTACCGGCGTTCCACAGACCGGGTCCGTGAACCGAAGCCGTCGTTTCAACTCTTTCCGGACAGAGTTCAAGAATCGCCGCCCCTTCGTGTTGCCGTCCAACTCGCAACGAAGGACGGGGCCGCACCACGAGCCGTTTTCTAGCTCCCGCCAGCCTCCGCCAAGGGGAGGTTTTTTTCTCACGTCCCAGTTCGTGGCGGCGGCTGTCCCTAAGCGGAACCTTCTCCTTCGTTGAGCCTGAGCGGCTCTTGTGCTACAATAACGTAGTACAAGAGGAGAGAGCATGCCGACAAGCGTTCGACTGGACCCGAAGACCGAGAGGCTTCTGGAGAAGCTGGCGAGCGAGCGAGCGCAATCCAAATCCGACGTGATCCGAGACGCGATTGAGTCGCTGGCAACCACGAAGAGCGCCGACGTCGATGGCGGGACTCTCTACGAGAGCATCTACGATCTCGTTGGATGTGCCGAGGGCGGGCTCCCGGATTTGTCGGAGCGGACGGGGAAGAGATTCCGAGAGCTTCTTACTGGCCGAAGCCCGAACGAATGATGCTCGTCGATGCCGGTCCGCTCGTAGCGCTCATCCATGCAGGGGACAGGAACCACGAGCGGTGCAAGGCCGTGGCATCCCGAATCCGTTCTCCCCTCGTTACCGTGTGGCCTGCCTTTACCGAGGCAATGTACTTGCTGGGCTTTTCCTGGAAGGCCCAGGATGCACTCTGGGAGATGCTGCTCCGCGAGGCCCTGAGGTTTGTCCCCCTCCGGAACGGGGACTTCACCCGAATGCGCGAGCTGATGAAACGCTACAGCGACCTTCCGATGGATCTCGCAGATGCTGCCCTGGTCCGTGTCGCAGAACGAGAAAAGCTCCGTGAGATCTTCACTCTGGACAGAAGAGATTTCGGCGTCTACCGCCCGGCCCGCATCGGACGATTCGTCATCGTTCCCGATTGAGCGTAGGCCCAATTCCCCGTTCGCGAGTGCGCCCAACATTCTGGACTTCTTCTTCAGTACGTCGTATAGGGGAAACCGAAACGGGGTCAGAACCAAGGAGGCGGCAGGTGGTCCATAGAAGCCACGGGCGAGTCCACTGGCGGCGGGACGTGCCGGTCAGGAGCCTCAAAGGTTCTGGACCGAAGGCAATCCTTCCGACGATAGGATTTCTGGTCCTGTGCCTGGCGTACCTGCTTGGAGCAGGGACCGCTTTCGCGCAGGAGGTGACCGGAACCATCTGTGGTCAGGTCGTGGACGGTCAGGGGCTTTCGGTCCCGGGGGCCACGGTGACGATCTCGAGCCCTCAGCACATCTCGACGGAGATTCGAGTCACGACCGAGCAGGGTATCTACCGCGTCCCCTTGCTCGAGGCCCAACGAACCTCGATCAAAGCCAGCTATGGGCGATACTACAAGCCGCTGCTCAACCAGGATCCCCTCATCCTGCTACCGGCAGTGCGAGGATTCGAAGAGTACGAATGGAACGACCTGAATGGCGATCTGGTATTCCAGGACGGTGAGCAGGGGGCTTTTACCCTGAACGGCTTCCAACCCAATACGAACACCGTCGATCCCGATCTGAAGAACGGCTATACGAACTCGTTTCACATCGGGGTCGAGCATCAACTGACGGATGATTTCGTCTTCTCCGTGTCCGGAATCTTCAAGCGCGAGAAGGACATCCAGGAGACCATCGACATCGGAAGGTCCTTCTCCGCCTACCGACCGATCGACGTGACCAACCCTATCGACAACTCGTCCCTGACCATCTTCGCACTCAGGCCGGAGTTCCTGGGATCGCGGCGGATCCGGTACATGACCAACCCCGGGGAAGCGGGGCCGCTTTTCCGAAACTACAACGGGCTGGAGATCGCCGCACGAAGGCGCTGGCGTGACGGCTGGCAATTGATGGCCGCGTTCAACATCAGCGAAATCTACGGCAACATCGGCAACAGCTACGGCTCCACCTGGGGCGGGCACGCCATCTACGACACCCCCAACTCGCTCATCCATGCCGAAGGACCGCTGGACCTGGACGCCACGTACCAGTTCAAGCTCCAGGGAAGCTACACGTTGCCCTACGACGTCATCGTGAGTGGCTTCTACCAGGCGGTGAGCGGGTTTCCACTCAAGCCGCCAGAGAACTTCGCGCCCGATCCAGCATTGGGAGCCTACACCCTGCGTTACACCCGAGATGATGTCGAGGACATCGTGGTGGAGAGCTTCGTCGATGTGGCTGGGGTGCCAAGGGGAAGCTTCCGCCACGACTTCAGACACAAGATCGAATTTAGTGGGAGCAGACCGATATCGAAGCCGCTTTCCGTGTTGCGCTCCGTGAACGCGAGCGCCTGCCCGTCAGGCGACAGGCGCTAGGCAGGTACCAGATGATGTCTCCGTCGAGCATCAACTCGGGCTTGCCGCCTCCATCGACGGAAACCCAGTACACGTCATGGTCGTTGGCAAAGGCGATCCGGCTGCCGTCGGGAGCCCAGATTGGGATCACGTTGTCCCCACCAAACGTGAGCCGCGTTTTTGTGCCGCGCGTCGCGTCCACGATCCATGTGTCCGGACCTTCTTCGCCGCGGAAATCGATCGCGATCGACGCTCCGTCCGGAGAGAAGCGCGGATGGGTGTCGACCCCAATCGCCCCCGAGACCAGTGGCGAGGAGTCTCCGTCCCGCGTCACCCGAAAAAGCACAGGCTCGCCCGCAGGGCTGGGAACGTAAGCGAGCGTCCCGCTCGTCGAGATCGCAAGAAAGGGACGTGCTTGGGGCATGTGGATGTCCTGGAGGACCGGTACCGGGGATCCTCGAGCGCGTCTCCCGGGTAAATCGAGGGGAACGGCGACCAGCTGGCCTGTGCTCGTGCCTGTTCTAGCCGTGTAAACGAGGTGACCGGTCGGCAGATAGCGCGCATACGTTCCCGCCCTTCCTTCGGCGAAATCAGCGAGACCCTCGATAGGCTCCCACTCTATAAGGATCCATCCCTTGACAAGAATATCTTACCTATAGTAAGAATTCCTTTATGAAGGTAGTTAAAGTCACCTCCAAAGGGCAGGTCACCATTCCGGTCGATGTGCGTAGCGCGCTGGGCATCGATGAGGGCACCTATCTGGAGATTACCGAAGATGGCAACGAAATTCGTCTCCGGAAGGTCGTCCCCACTCGGCCTCTCAGTGACGATGATCCCATCTGGGGCCTGATTGGCGCCGGCCAAAGCGGGTGCACGGATGCAGCCGAGCAACATGATCGCCACCTGGCTGAGGGAGAAATCGAGCGGTGGCAAGGATCCTCGTAGACACGAGCGCCGTCTTTGCTCTTGTCGATCGCGGCGACCAATGGCATTCTGCGGCGAAAACCGGGCTCGGCAGCCTGAGAAAAGCGCGTTCGGAGCCCATGCTCACGAATTTCATCGTCGCCGAGTGTCACGCCCTCTTCCTCGCGCGGCTGGGCGCTCAGTTGGCGAGAAACTGGCTGATCAACAACGTGTGGCCCGTGCAACGAATCACCGTTGACGACGAAGCCAAAGCGATATCGATCATCTCACAGTACACCGACAAGACGTTCTCATACGCCGATGCAACCAGCTTCGCGCTCATGGAGCGCCTGGGGATCCGAAGGGCATTCGCCTTCGACCCTCACTTTCGGCAATACGGCTTCCAAGTTGTGGGTCTCCCTCCTTCTTGAGTACGTCCTCGCCGTGCTTCATATGGAGCTCGAGGTACTGGTCAAGCGCGATCGGAGCGAACAATCATACAGTTGAGCTCAGCGGCGGGCGCTTCAAATAAAAGCGGCCGCCCGTCCCCTCCAGCGAAAAGTTAGGGCGCTGATGACGCCGTCAATTGCCGCCTTCTATAGTTGCCGAAGTGTACACTCTTCGGCAGCGTACCTAAACTTCGCGCGCATCTTTTGCGAAAACCTGCGATCTTCCGATAGTTCAACAAAGCGCTTCCTCGCGACTCGGGCTGGGTGCCAAGACAACGCCTTGGTCACATTCGCTAGATACGCTCTAGTCGTATTGGAACTCTTCATCCGCTTCAGTTCGTCGACCAGGGCGTCCGCCGATGCCTCGGTTTCTGACCATGCAAGATGCTCCACAACGACCGAAAGACGCTTGAGATCATGGTTCCAGTAACGCAATAGGCCCATCAGAAATACAGCAGCTTCCGTTCTTCCCTTCGACGCCATTTGGCCGAGCAGACAACAGGCACTTCGGAACTCCGAGGGCTCCTTCGCAAGCGCTTGCTTGAGGACACTGTCGATGGGATACCTGGTGGGATCAAAGCCTCCGTCAGAAGTAATCCAGGGAACATCCGGTAGTTTCTTGCTTGACTTTTGGGCGACCATCGTAATCACCTCCTCCGAGAGAGGAAACTGGGCCTGCAAAAGCCGGTACAGATTGATATGTGATGTCTCGCGGCTCACCCCGTCGGTTATGAAGGGAGAACGCCGAAGTCAGTGCATGTGCCCTTCGTCGGCCTAGCAGGAAGTATATGGTTCCAGGTAGTGGGCTACAACCGACGACTTCGATCGACATTGGAATATAGCCGGTTTCAATCAAGACGTAGCAGACGTTCGGATCGTGCGTTATACTCGTGCCCTCAGGTCGACTCGAGCCACGTAGATGTTCGGAGAAGGGTCCCGCCGCAGTTTTCTACGAAGCCTTCTCGTCTGGCTCGGTGCGGTGAGCTCCGGACTCCTTCCTCGATGGGTCCTCACAGCGCGAAGCGCTTCGGCCGCGGACGGCGTGAACCAGGAGCTGCTTCACGACGTCGCTCGTGTCGTGCTTCCCAGCGAGCTGGATGATGGAGCGAGGATGGACGCGGTCGAGAGTTTCCTGCGCTGGCTCCGTGGCTATCGGGCCGGTGCGGTGCTCGATCACGGCTACGGCTTCACGGAGATTCGGAGAGCGCCCGAAAATCCTGCCGGCGGTTATCAGAACGATTTGACCGAGCTTGCCAGCCGAGCCGAGGCGGAGCTCGGCGCCGACTTCACCTCTCTGGACGCCCAGCAGAAGAGGGCGCTCATCGAGAAGGAGGTCGAGAACCGTCATGCCGCAACGAAGGAGCTTCCGGCGCGCCCCGACGACTCCCACGTCGCCGTCGCTCTCGTGACGCACTATTTTCGGAGCTCGGAAGCCAACGACCGCTGCCACCGCCGCCAGATCGGTGCGAGGACCTGCCGGGATCTATTCACCGCGGCGGAGGAGCCGCCGCTATTGGACGGCGGAAGCGGATGAGGACGCACGAAGCGGACCTTTGCATTGTCGGGGCCGGCATCACCGGCACGATGCTCGCCGCCAAGCTCGCTGCCGAACGGCAGCTCTCCATCGTCGTCGTCGAGGCAGGGGAGAAGCTCTTCGATCTCGACAAACGCTTCGAGCATCGCCAGCGCTATCTGGACTACCGGGAGAACTCGTGGCCGGGCGACGTCATCGAGGACCAGGGCGCCGAAGGCATTATTTCCCGGACCATGGCGGTCGGTGGACAAGCGTTGCACTGGGCGGCCACCTCGCCGCGCTACTCCCGCGAGGACTTCCGGATCCGATCGCTCTACGGCGTCGGCTGGGACTGGCCGATGAGCTACGAGGAGCTCGAGCCCTACTACTGCGAGGCCGAGCGCCGCATCGGTGTGGCGGGCTCTCAAGGTCCCGAGAGTGAGGGGTGGGATCCGCGCTCCGAGCCCTACCCGATGGAGGCGTTCCCTCTCGACTACAACCAGCGACACCTGCGCGACTGGGCAAGCAAGGCGGACATCGAGTTCCGGGTCACTCCCACCGCGAGAAACACCCGGCCCTATGACGGACGCATGCAGTGCATGCGCTGCGGCACCTGCAACATCTGCCCCACCGGAGCGAAGTACAGTCCGGACTTCACCCTGAAGACGCTTCTCGATGAGCGCGCGATCGAGCTCGTGCCCAACACGCTGGTGCGGCGACTCGAGCTCGACGGCAAGGGCCACCACGTCGAGCGGGCAGTCGCGGTGGATCGAACGAGTGGTGAGGAGCTCGAGATCCGGGCGCGCGCCTTCGCTCTCGCCGGCGGCTACACCTGGACACCGCACCTGATGATGTTGTCCGCGAGCTCCCGGTCGCCCAACGGTCTGGCGAACTCCTCCGGCCTCGTCGGCCGCTACATGTGCGGCCATCGTCCCATGTGGGCTCTGATCGAGGTGCCTCATCGGATCTATCCGGGTCTCAGCCTCAGCTCGATGATCACGCGCCGGTTCATGAAGCTGTCCCCCGGAAGTCCCTACATCCGGCACGACTTGGCACTGTTCACGCACACCTACGGCCGCCAGCCCCGGCTGCGAGACGACGGCGGCAGGCTTCTCCTCGGGGACGACCTCATGGCGGACTGGCGCCAGCGCTCGGAACGAGGATGCGCCCGCGTTCGAGGCTACTACGACGTGCTGCCGGCAAAGGAGAGCCGGGTCGTGCTCGATCCCGGCACGCGGAACCGGTGGGGCGATCCGCTACCCAGGGTCGAGCACGTCGAGCACGAGACCTCTCGGTCTCTGCGAGACCAAACACACCGACAGCTCATGGGGATCTTCGAGCGGCTCGTCGAAAGGGGCGGCGGAAAAATCCTGGAGACGTTCGTCGGCGAGTTCCTCGATCACCCGTCGGGGGGCTGCCGCATGGGAACGGATCCGAGCGCCAGCGTCTGCGACGCCACCGGCCGCACGCACGATCACGAGAATCTATGGATTATCGGAGCACCGACCTGCGTGAGCTCGGGCTGTTTGAACAGCACGCTCACGTTCGTTGCGCTCAGCCTGCGGACCGCGACGTTTCTGGGTGAGGAGTTCCCCCGCAGAAGTTGAGCGGTGGAGCCCTCACCCGCCGCGCCTCAGTATTTCCAGCTCGTGGTGTCGGCGCTCGCCGGAGCGTTTCGGGTGATGTAGTCCGCAATCACCGAAATGAACTCGGCGTAAGTGATCTGCCGCTCCGGCTCCACCGGACTGTGGCCAATCCAGGAGTGGCGTCCTCGAAACCCGTACTGAAACGTCGCACCCGAGGGTGGGTCGGTCGCCGAGTCGAGAAACTCCTGGACGAGATAGACGGCTTCGTTGAGGTAGTAGTTGTCCGTCATTCCCACCGCGAAGTGCAGTTTCCCCCGCACCTTGGGACCGAGCGTGCTCCAGTCCCGCCGCAGGATGTGGCTGAGGTCGTAGTTCTCGCGCCAGTATTCCGCTACTTCGGGGTAGATGTCTCCGCTCTTCGGATCCCAGAGCGGCTCGGGATAGCCGTCTTCGCCTACCGAGCTGTACACCGCCTGCCACACGGCCCATTGCCCTCCCGAAATATCCTTCGGTCCCACGGTCTCCCCGTACGCGTACCAGTCGCGAACGGTGTAGTTCACCAGCCCGTCGATCTCTCTCTGGGCGGGGCGGCCCGTTCGCATCCACTCGTGCTCGTTGTAGAAGGCGTTTCGATCCTCGTAGATGTTCATCTGTATGTTCTTGCGGAAGTCGATGGGGTCGGGCGCCCAGGGCCAGCTACCGGCGAAGAAATCGGGATAGAAGATCATCATCGCCGCCGCTTCCCAGCCTCCGGTGGATCGTCCGGACAGGACTCGCGCCCACGGCTCGCCGATGATGCGGAAATTCTCCTCGATGTGGGGAATCAGCTCTTCGATCAGAGCATCTCCATAAGGCCCGAGGTTCGCCGAGTTGACCGAGTACGAGGTGTCGTAGAAGGGATTCGAGTCCCGGAACGTCACGACGATCACTTTGGGAGTTTCGCCCTTCGTCCAAGCCTCATAGAAGCCGTCGAGCTGATTGGCCACCCCGGGGTGCGTGGGCGTGTGTTCCTCGGTAAACCACTGCTCCGGGGACCACGGAACCGGCGTCAATCCAGAGGAGTGGCCCTGCATGTAGAGAACCGGATAGTGCACGTCGGGGTGCTCGTCGTAGCCTTTGGGAAGGAGCACGTTCGCCCCGAGGTACATGTCCTGTCCCCAGAACTCAGAGACCTTCTCGCTCTTGATCTTCAGGTATTTGACCCACTCTGTATCGTCGTAGTTGCCCTGCTGGAGAACCTCGCCCTCCTTGAGCGGCCGGCGGGGAGGGATGACGTCGCTCAGCTCGAGAGCTACGGTCTGTGAGCCGCTCGCGGGAACGGAGACGCGCTGGAGCTCGCTGTAGGCGTTTCCCGGAGCCCGGAACGGCGACTGGTGAGCGCCGGAGTTGAGGTGCAGCTCGACGGTATGTCCGTCGGAACGGCGGAACGCCGTGTAGACATTGAGAAACGCCTGGACGTAGTAGTCCCCGGGAGGAATCTCCGCCGTCGACTCGAGGGGGTAGCCGGCCACGCTGGGGTCCTCGTCCGAGATGGTGACGCGGCTTCCCGCGCCGAAGTCGCGAACGTCCTTCCCCCAGAGCGGAACCCCGGTGGCCCCGGTCGAGAGTCGGGGCTCCGGGTCGCTGTTTCGGGAGACGATGGCGAAGGCCCTGCCGACGGCGGGCACCTCGAGGCCCAGCTCGGAGATCTGGCGTGCGGCCTCCTCGGTGAGCGTGACCTCGAAACGAAGCTCGGGCCCTTCCCGGGCGGGCCCGCAAGCCCCGGCCGCGACACAAACGGCAACGACGAGTAACAGGCGGAAGGATCTCGACGGCATGCGAACCTCCTTGGTCAGATAGCTAACGACGACTGCCGAAGCACGACTCAGAATCCTTACCATTCCAGCATGTGCCGGACCTCGTCGTCGAGGCCGGTCATCTCCCAGCGAGTGAGCGAAATCGGAATCATCCCCGACGCCGCGAACTCATCGTGGAACGCGCCCAGGTCGAAATCCTTGCCCTTGATGCGATGCATATCCGTGATGAGACCTTCGACCTGGAGTTTCCCCAGCGTGTAACCGATCCCGTAGGCCGGCTGACGCAGATAGAGCTCGAGGTCGAACCAGGCCACCTCGTCGTCGTCGCCCATCCAGTAGGGCGTCTCGCGAACCAGATGCTCGAACGCTTCGCGAAACGTCCATTCGTTGCTGTGCATCTTGAGCTCGGACGCTAGTCGAGCGGCCCGCTTGGCAAGGAGAATGTAGGTGATCTCCCTCGTCTTCGGCAGCTGGTCGAACCACCCCGTCTGCATCGTCATCTCCTCCAGGTAGGTGGCAAAGCCGTCGGCACGAACGCCCTGGATGAAGTAGAGCTTCCTGGGTCCCCGAATGGTTCGTTCGTCTCGCTGGCCTCTCAGGCTGTCGAAGCGATGGCCGGGAAGATTGTGTGCTCGAAGCGGCCGCGGGTCGCGATCACCGGCCTGTTGAAAGAAATGCTGCTGCCCGGGTCTTCGTTCGAAAGGCTCGAGCGATGACGGCGTGAGATAGTCGGGTATGGTCATGATCTTCTCATTGCGGAGAAAATCGAGAAGCTCCAACTCGGCCTCCTCGAAGCTCCGATGAAACGCCTCTTCGGTCGTCATCCGCTCGATCATCGGAGTGGCTCGGTTCTGGTGCTCTTCCATCTTCAGGAACGCGACGGTACGGTCCAGCTCACGGTCCGCGATGACCATGATCTGGTACCACGTGTACGGGAAGACGTGCACGTTCTTCAGATACCAGTCGTAGTTGTCTCGGCCGACACCCGACTGGGCGGTCCATTGGCCCTGATTCTCTTCGAGCCAGCCGCGGAAGCTGTCGCAGGCCTCTTTCGCCTTGTTCGCATCCCCGACCAGCTCCGGGTGATGCTCCGCGAGCTTCGAGGCCAGCTCCGCGAAAATGGCACTCTCCTTCTTCTTTGCGCGGATGGCCAGCATGGTCAGATCCGCCGCCGGTTCGGTGAGATTGCCCCGGGCCTGCTCGAGGATTCGGGGAACCGCCTGGAGCTTCGCATGGAACTCCGTGAGCTCCTCGGCCGCGAGAGGGAGCTCCTCCGGGATGCGGAGCGAGCCCTGCATCCGGGGACCGAACCCGAGATGCGTTACGATATAGAAGCCGGGATCGCGTGACCAGGGGCGCATGATGCGATGGTCGAAATCGAGCCCGTTCATCTCCGCCCGGACGATGATGTAGTCGACCTTTTGTGCTACGGACCACTCGCTGATGTCGAGGGCTTTGAGTCGAGCGAAGTACTCCTTCAGCTCGTCGTGCCGCGCCTTCATTCCCGGCTCGGTGTAGTCCGGAACGTGGTTCACGAACTTCGGCTTCTGCATCTCCCGGAAATCGCGGAAGAGGTTGACCGCCTCCTCGTAACTCTCGGACGAACTTGTCTCTTCGCCCAACGCGAACTGGGCGCCGCTCCATGCAACGGCCATGGAGGCGATGAACCATAAAACGGGTGTTCTTCTCATGGCTTCACTCCTTCCCAAATCTCCGACGGCCTCCAGCATGCCGTCCCGGAGGTCCGGATTGCCTATTGGATCAACCATCCTCCGTCGACGTACAAGATCGTGCCGGTAACGTAGTCGGCCTCGTCCGAGGCGATAAAGACAGCGGCGTTGGCGACGTCGCGAGGCTGTCCAACTCGACCCAGCGGGACCCGACTCAGGAGCATTTGCCGCCGCTCCGGATCGGATAGCGAGCCCGCCGTCATCTTCGTCTCGATGATGCCCGGGCCGATGGCGTTCACGCGAATCCGGTGCGGTGCGAGGTCGAGAGCCATGGCTTTGGTCAGCATCAGAAGCCCGCCCTTGGACGAAACATAGTGCGCCTGTCCCTCGAGAGCCATTTCGGAGCTCACCGAGGCGATGTTGATGATAACCCCCGGCCACCCGCCGCGCACCATCTCCCGCGCAGCCGCCTGTCCGCAGAGATAGGCTCCCTTCAAATTGACATCGAGGATGCGGTCCCAATCCTCCTCGGGAAGCTCGAGAAACGGAACGAGGGTCTCCACCCCGGCGTTGCTAACGAGAATGTCGATCCGCCCGAAACGCTCCAGTGTCCTTGCCACCATGTCTTCGACCTGCGCGCGGTCGCGCACGTCGGTCCGGGCCACCAGAGCGCGTCCATCACCGGCCTCGATCGTATCGGCGGTCTCCCGGGCTCCGGCCTCGTCCACGTCGGCGATCACCACCGCGGCTCCCTCCTCCGCGAACCGCACGGCAATGCTGCGACCGTTGCCCGAGCCGGCACCGGTGACGATGGCCACTCGATCGGAAAGGCGCACGTCAGCGCTGCCTCGTTGAGAAAACGGGCTTCGCCGGCAAACTTTCGTGGTCGACGATACGCCCTTCTTTCATGACCAGAGAAAGCTTGCGGATGTTGGAGATGTCCTCGAGGGGATTGGCGTCCAGAACGAGAAGGTCGGCCAGCTTGCCGGGCTCGAGCGTCCCGTAGTCCGCGAGCGCCTTGCATGCCATGGCCCCGTTCTTCGTAGCGGCGACGATGGCCTCCGAAGGCGTCATGCCGAGCTCCACCAGACCCTCGATGGCGATGATGCTTCCCTCCCCGGCCTCCTGCCGTGCCGGCTTCGGCTCGCGGCGAAACTCCGGCGCGATTCCCAGGTAGTTGTCGGTCGAGACGGTGACGCGACAGCCAGCCTCAATGAGCTTCATCGCGTTTCGGCGCCGAATCTCGAGTCTGCGGCCGCTCTCCCGATCTTCCTGCCGTCGCTCCGCCGAGGTTTTCTCCGCTCGCTGGAAGTCTCCGGTCTCCTTTTCTTTCTCCGCTTTCTTCTTTTTCCGATCCTCCTGTTCCTCGAGGTGTTCTTGCCAGACCTTCCCGGTGACGGTGTTCGATAGAAGAGCGCAGAGGACGTCGCGCTCTTTGATGAGCTCCACCAGCTCGTCCGGGATCTCGATCGGTAGGGCCTCGGGGTGCTGGATGAGGTCGAGACCGGCAAGCACGGAGACCCGCAGGGCTTCCGGGGTGGTGGAGTGGGTTTCGGCCACCAACCCTCGTCGATGGGTTTCTTCCACGATCACACGTTGGGCACGCGGCGAGAAGCCGATGAGCGCGGGAGAAAAGTGACCGGTCCCCCCGTATTTGATGAAATCCGGCCCCTTGTCGAGGTAGGCGTTGATCGCCTCCCGGAGGCGTTCCGGTCCCATCTCCATGAGCTCCTCATCGGTTCCCTGCGTGAGGAAGTCGTTCATCTGTTCCTGGAACAGGGTGAGCCCCTGCTCGCGCCGAAGGCCCCAGGTCACGGAGTAAGGGCCGCCCCAGCCGACGATGTTCCCCGCCACCAGCGTGCGTGAGCCGATGCTCTCGCCACGCGCGATGGCGTCCCGCACCTTTACCAGCGGCACGAGTGCGCCGTAGCTGTCTCGAACGGTGGTGACGCCGTGCTTCAGGTGGAGCTGTGCGGCCTCGAGCGCTAGCTCCTCCTGACGAAACTGGTAGCGGACCAGCGTTTCGTGCCGGTCCTCGGGCCAACCGCTGTAGAGCGAAAGGTGCACGTTCGCATCGATGAAGCCGGGCGTCACGAACTTGCCGGTGGCATCGATGCGGCGGGCACCCTCGGGAACGTCCACCGACGCCGCCGGACCAATCGCCTGAATACGCTCTCCGACGACGACGAGCGTGGCGTTCTCCAGGGGAGGCCCACCGTTGCCATCGATGATGGTGCCACCGACGAGCGCCGTGGCATCCGCAGGCGGCTGGCCGCCAGCCGAGACCGCACCGCCCAGAACAACGAGGATATTCAGGATCACACGCAACCGTTTCGAAACGAACATGAGTTCCTCCTTCTGCCCATCCGTGCCGGCTTCTATCCGGGACGGCTACTTCAGCAGGAGTCGTGCCGGCTCGATGGCCGGAGGCTCGCGCCGGAGCGCCTCTACGTCCTCCGCGTCGATGGGAATGAAGCCGCTCAGCCACTCGTGGCCCGTCTCCGTCACCAGGACATCGTCCTCGAAGGCGACCCGCATCCCATCGACGACCACGCCTTGTTCGATCGCCAGCACCATGCCGCGGACCACCAGCAGTATCGTCGTGAGTTTCACCAGGTGCTCGAATTTCACAGGAGCCCCCTTCCACGAAGCCCGGCCAGCGAGCGACGGAACGCTTCCAGGATTTTAGCGACGTCGTCGTCGGTGTGCGCTGCCGAGAGGAGCCCGAAATGCGTATGGGGCAGGAACACCCCGTGCCGCGTCATGTGCAGGAAGAGCTCCCGATAGGCAGCGGTGTTCTCCCCGGCTAGATCCCGTGTCGATCGAACGGGTCGGTCGACAAACCGGGCCATGAACAACGAGCCATCGCCGAGGACGGTCATCGGATACCCTTCCTCCGCAATCATCTCCGAGAGCCCGTTGCGGAGCTTGTCTCCGAGTGCGTTCAGGTGATCGTAGACTTCGGGATGCTCCTCGAGATACGAAACGACGGCAATGCCCACCGCCATGACCGGCACGCACCCGTTGAACGTTCCCCCGTAATAGGCGCGCTCCTCGAGATCCCGGGACGGATCGCCGGTCGTTCCGAGCACACCCATCACCTCCTCGGTTCCCGCGACGATCCCCAGAGGAAGGCCGGCGCCGATGGCCTTGCTGTAGGTTGCGATGTCGGCATCGACGCCGTAGTAGGCCTGAGCCCCGCCGTGGGCGAGGCGGAAGCCGGTGATGATCTCGTCGATCAGCAGGAGGATGTCGCACTCCCGGCATACGTCCCTTAGCTCGCGCAGGAAATCGCGTTCGGCTGGAATCGCGCCTCCGGCACCCTGGATCGCCTCCACCATGACCAGCGCCAGCCGGTCCTTCGAGCGCCGGATTTTCGCGAAGGCGGCATCGTGGTTGAAAGGAAGGACGCTCGTGTGAGCCACGCTCTCGGAGGGAACGCCGATGGAATGACCATCGAAGTTCGGATCCTCCACCGGACCGGCTCTGTCCGGGGCGAATCCCACGCTTCCGAGCACGGCGTCGTACCAGCCGTGGTAGCCGCCTTCGAATTTCGCGATTCCCATCTTCCCGGTGACGGTTCGCGCGATGCGGATCGCGTTCTGTGTCGCTTCAGAGCCCGAGTTGCAGAAGGTCACCTTGCCGGCACAAGGAATGGCTTTTGCGAGAAGCTCGGCGAGCTCGACCTCTCTCGGATGGGGCGTGCCGTAGCCAATGCCATCGGCAGCAGATTCGCGAATCGCTTCGAGCACGATCGGATGAGCATGCCCCAGCAGGTTGTAGCCGAATCCCAGACAGCAATCGACGTACCTGTTGCCGTCCACGTCGAATAGATAAGCGCCTTCGCCTCTCGCGGCGAAAAAGGGATGGGGAAGTATGATGCGCGCCCGGCTGACCGTGCCCGACGGCAGAACCCGGCAGGCCCGTTCGTAGATCTCACCGGACTTCGCGCGCGCCCGCTTCAGCTCGTCCAGGATATCGGTTTTCGGTACTGTGCTCATGGCAATCTCTCCTCGACGTCTCGACGACGGTCACGACTAGCCGCGAAGAAGCTGCGCTGCGATGACCAGCTGCTGGATCTCGCTGGTACCTTCATAGATTCTGAGGGCTCGTACTTCGCGGTACAGACGTTCGACCTCGAATCCCCGGGTGACTCCGGCGCCACCGTGGATCTGGACCGCCTGATCGATGACCCGCTGAGCGGCTTCCGTTGCATAGAGCTTTGCCTGGGAGCTCTCGAGCGTCAGCCGTGGCTTGGTGCCGGCATCCCGCATAAGGGCGGCGCGATAGACGAGGAGCCGGGAGGCGGCAAGCTCGGTAGCCATCGTGGCGAGCTTGAGCTGCACCGCCTGGAACTCGGAGATCTTCTTGCCGAACGCTTCTCGTTTCTTCACATGTTCGAGCGACTCATCGAGAGCTCTTTGTGCGAAGCCGACCGCACAGGCACCGACGGTGGTGCGAAAGAAGTCGAGCGTCGCCATCGCAACCTTGAAGCCGTCGTTCTCCTCGCCAATGCGGTTGTCGAGAGGAACGCGACAGTCCGTGAACACCGGCTCACCAATCGGGTGCGGCGCGAGAAGCTCGATACGCCTGCCCGGGTCGAAACCGGGAATTCCTTTCTCGACGATGAATGCCGAGATGCCTTTGTTGCCAGCGTCCGGATCGGTCTTCGCGAAAACGGTATACAAATCGGCGTCCGGCGCCATGCTGATGAGCGTTTTTCGTCCGTTCAGCACGTAGTGATCGGACTCTTGACGCGCTTCCAGAGCGAGCGCGGCCACGTCCGAGCCGGTATGCGGCTCGGTCAGAGCAAAGGCGGCGACGAGCTCGCCGCTCGCCACGCGGGGAAGGAAACGGCGCTTCTGCTCGTCGTTCCCGCGGAAAGAGATGGGACCGGCTCCGAGTCCTTGCATGGTGAAGATGAGCTCGGCGTTGGGACAGTGCCGGGCCAGCGTCTCGCGGACGAGACAGAACGAGACCAGGGACATCGGATCGGGGGCCTCGAGGGCGCCGTTGCCGGTACCGAACGCACCGGGAACGGTCCAGTCGAGAAGTCCCTCTCGGGCCAGACAACCGACGATCTCCCGGTCGACGGTGTCGGTCTCCCCGGCCTGGCGATCCAGCTCGCCCAATCGACCCCGGCACAGCACTTCCGTTCTCGCTCGAAGCTCCCTCTGGTGCTCGTTCACGAGCGACAGTATGAATTCCATGAAGACTCCCGTTTCTTTGTTAGCTTTTTGGATGTACTAATAATAATGTGCTATTAATTAGATGCACAGTTTTCTACTGACTAGATAGTAAAATTCATTACTGCTCGCTGTCAGCGACAACCATCAGGTGAACCGGGATGTGCCCCTAACAAAAGTGCAAACAGACGCTCGTTGGGCCTGCTTCGTTTTGGATTCTCGTCGTCGGCCCACTGTCGAATCCTCCCTATTGCTATCGATTGTTGACCCGCAAGTCAACTTCTTTAATAATCACGCCTCTGTCCGGAGCGCGTTTTGACAATGGCAACGCTCGGTGCCAGCCTCGCCCTCACCGGGCCCGAGACCGTCTATGCCAATCAGCTGCGCCACGCCCTGGAGCTGGCCCTCGAAGATGCCGGCACTCCGTCAGTCTCCTTGTATATCGAAGACGACGCTTCCGAGAAAGAGGAAGCGCGCGCCGCCGCCGAACGGCTCGCGGCAGACCCTGCGGTTTTTGCGGTCGTCGGCCCGATGAACTCGTGGACGGCAGAGGTCCAGGCGCCGATTTTTGCTCGTGCCGGACTCGCCCAGCTGACGCCATCGGCATCCAAACCCGAGCTTTCCCAGCGGCGCTGGGCGAGCTTCTTTCGCATGTGTGCCAATGATCTCGAGCAGGGGAAGGTGCTCGCCAGGCTCGCCGCAGATGTGCTCCACTCCCGCTCGGTCGGGGCGATCCACGACGGTACCTCCTTTGGCGAGCCTCTCGCCGACGTCTTCGCGCAGGAATCCGAGCGAGCGGGAATGGACGTCTCGTGCCGCTTGGGGATACGCTTTGGCGAAGAGTCTTCCTTCGTTTCTGCGGCGAGAGCCGTGGCGCGGCACCAGCCGGATGCGGTCCTGGTGGTGGGACTCGAAGACCCGTGCCGGGATGTGGCTCGAGCCATGCGAGAAGAAGGGGTGAAAAGCGTCTTCCTCGGCACCGACGCCATCAAGCCCACTCAGGTGCTCGTCACCCCCGGCTTCGAGGGCCCCTATCTGACCAATGCCGGGACCCACGCCGCCGATCAGATCCCGGAGTTTCACCGCCGGTTCGAATCCCGATTCGGAACGCACCATTCCATCTACACGGTGGAAGCCTACGATGCGGCGCGCATGCTGGTCGAAGTGATGAACGACGTCGGACGGGATAGAGCGCGGGTAATCGAGGCTCTGAGAAGTCTCCACTTCGAAGGCATGAGCGGGTCCATTCGCTTCGACGACAACGGGGAGAGACGTCATCCCGTGATCGGGATCTACCGCTACGACGACGGCCTCCACTACCTCGGAACCGCTCACCAGGTGCTGTCGCGCGGGGCAGAGGCTTAGGGTCGTGGCAAAAATAAGTTCCCATTCTCGGGCGTCGAGGCGCCCGTCTGGCAAGGCGCGAGGAGTGAATAATATCTCTAGATATATGAGCAATCTTCCAGTTCGGCCTACGGCCTTGCCCTCCGCTCGACAGGCTCGCTGCGGAAGGCGGCGAGCGACGCAGCCAGGGGGGATGGATCGGCGCCCCAGAATGGGGAATTATTCTTGCCACGGCCCTTTGTGAGAGCCGCTTCCCGCGACCGGGCCGCTCTCGTCTGCGGCGCCGCCGGGGAGCTTGGGAGCGCCGTGGCCAATCGACTCGCTCGTGAAGGTACGGCACTCGTTCTCGTCGACGTCGATGAGCCCTCCCTCGAGCGCGTGGCCGGACAGGCCAGCGATTGGAAAACACCGGTTGCTCAGGTGGTCGCCGATCTGACGACTGAAAACGGGCGGCTGCGATTGGCGACAGCGCTGTCGGAGCTCACTGGAGGAATACCATCGGTCCTGGTAAGCCACGCCCGCATCGAAACGCACGCACCGTTCCTTTCCGTAGAACCGAGAGACTATCGCCGCCAGATGGACGCATCGGTCGAAGCGGCCTTCTTTGCCGGCCAGCAATTGGCATGCCAGTGGATCGAGTCCGATAGCGCGGGAGTGGTGGTCCACATCGCCTCCATTACCGGCATGGTGCATTTCCCGGAGCGCTCCGCCTGCGCCACCGCCATGGCGGCCCTCCGGGGATTGACGGGCGCGATGGCCTACGAGCTCGCACCGCACGGTATTCGTGTCAACGCGGTCGCTCCGGGATGCCTGGAAACGGCGGTGAACGGGATCGAGCGCACCTCCGTCCCCGCCGGTCGTCTCGGATCCGCAGACGAGATCGCAGGAGTCATCTCGTTCCTCGTCTCCGATCGCTCCTCCTACATAACCGGCCAGACGATCACCGTGGATGGAGGCTACTCGCTTCAGTGAAAGACAAGCGCCTCCGGGACAAAGTCGCGATCGTCACCGGCGGTGGTCGTGGAATCGGCTACGCCACCGCGGTGGAGATGTGGCGTGAGGGAGCTCGGGTCTTCGTCGCCGATCTGCCGGAACGTCGTCTGCCCGCAACGGAACTCCTTCTTGAGCGCGTGCCGGTGGACCTCACCGAGCCGGGCGCGCTCTCGAGTCTGATGGAGCGGGTCGTTTCGGAGGCGGGGGCGCTCGACGTGCTGGTGAACAACGCCGGCCTGTTTCTCTCGGGACTTGTGCGAGATGTCACTCGTGAAGACTGGTCGCGGCTCATGGCGGTGAACCTCGAGGCGGTGTTCTTCGCCAGCCGCGAGGCGGCGTCGATGATGAGCAGGCGAAACGGAGGCGCCATCGTCAACGTCGCGAGCACATCGGCGTTCGTCGCCTCCGGGGGGCAGGCCGTCTACGAAGCTTCGAAGGCCGGGGTCGCAATGCTCACGCGCTCGATGGCGGTGGAGATGGCGCCCGACAACATTCGCGTCAACGCGGTGGCTCCCGGCCTCATCGAGACCGAGATGACGAGGTCTCTTTTCGGGAGCCAGGAAAAGCTGGCGTCCCGGGTTCGCGAAAAAGTACCTCTGAACCGCGCTGGAACGCCGGAGGATATTGCCAGAGCGATCGTGTTTCTCGCATCCGAGGACGCGAGCTTTGTCTACGGCGAAACGCTGGTCGTCGACGGCGGCTGGTTGCTTTCGTGAGGGCATCGAGGATGGAAGACATCAACCTGCTGCCGCATTGGTTGTTTCTCTATGGACCCCTGATTCTCTACCTCGTGATCGGCATCGTGGTGCACCTGAGCTACGGCAAAGGTGGACGAGGTACGAAGAGAGAGGACGCCTCCTGATGTCCGGCATCTCCATCGCCTTCGTGCTCTACCTGAGCGCGATCATCGTGATCGCGGTGAAAAGCATGCGCGGCATCGGCTCTACGACCGACTTCCTGCTGGGAGGCCGCAAGATCGGTGCTGTCGCGACGGCAATCAGCGCCGCCTCCTCGGCCCGGAGCGCATCCAGCATGATTGGCCAGGCGGGTCTCGCTTTCATGATGGGGTTCCAGGCGATCTGGATCGTTTTCGCTTCGACCATCCTCGAGTACCTTGCCATGCTTTATTTCCTCGGTCCGAAGCTGAGGCGGTTCTCCGGTCGTCGGGGTGCCATCACCATCCCTGAGTATCTCGAAGAACGTTTCCAGGATCGCGGACACCTGCTGCGGGTCACCTGCGCGCTGGCCTTGATCGTCTTCATGATCGCCTACGTCGTCTCGCAGTACGTGGGGATGAGTTTCACGATCTCGCAGGTCCTGAACTGGCCGCTCGTTCCCGCGGTGATTCTCGCCGCCGTCATCACCGCCAGCTACACCATGATCGGTGGCTATCGGGCGGTCGTCCATACCGACGTCATGCAGGGTTGCATGATGGTCCTGGCCATGCTGGTGGTCCCCGTTCTCGCCTGGCGATCGGCGGGCGGGCTCGAGAACGTCGTTCGCTCGCTGAACGAGATCGGCGGCACGGATCTCTCCGGTGTCATCGGAAGCGGCGGCTATCCCTTCGCCATCGGCATGCTCTTCGCTGGTCTCGGGGCTTTCGGGAATCCTCACATCGTCATCCGTTACATGAGCATTCGATCCGTGAGCGACCTCAAGCTCGCCGCCTTCATCAACCTCATTTTCAACATCATTATCAACTGGGGCGGGATGTTCATCGGGCTGGCGGGACGGGTCCTGTACCGGGACGTCTCGGCCCTGCCTTTCGAGAACCGCGAGATGATCTTCTTCGAGGTGAGCCGGAACATGGTCCCGTACAGCTTCCTGGTCGGGATCATGTGGGCGGGGGTGTTCGCCGCGATGATGTCGTCCGCCGACTCGATGATGCTGGTCGTTACCTCGTCGGTCAGCCGCGACATCTACGAAAAAGTGATCAAGGCCGGGGAGAAGATTCGAGAAGGGGATCTGGTGCGAATCGATCGCCTGGTGGTCCTGGGTGTCGTGCTGATCTGCCTCGTGCTCACCTTCTTCCTGGAAAAGTCGGCTCTCATGATCGCTCTCTTCGCCTATGGGGGCCTGGGCGGAGCGCTCGGTCCCGTGATTCTTCTTTCACTCTGGTGGCCACGAATGACCAGGTGGGGTGCTTTCGCCGGATTGTTGGGAGGGATTGCGATGGCGGTGATATGGCGATTCACACCGGCGCTCATCGACGTCGTCGCCTACGAGGCTCTTCCGGCGTTTCTGTTCTCGCTCGGCGTGGCGGTCATCATGAGTCTCTTGACCCGGCCCACGCCGGATCCGAACCTGTTGGAAGATCTTGGGTTTCCGCCGCCCTCGGAAATGGATGTGGAGCTCCGATGAGACATTCTTTCGATGACCAAGTGGCGATCGTGACCGGCGCCGCCGGGGGGATCGGAAGCGCGGTTTCGAAACGCTTCCTTTCCGAAGGCGCTCGCGTCGTCCTTCTGGATCTTCCCACCTCGCGCGTTCGGTCCTTTGCGCAGGAGCTGGACGAGACCGAGAAACGTGTGATGGCCGTTGCTGCCGACGTCACCCGGCAAGAAGACGTTCGCGGCGCGGTGTACGAGGCGAAGGAGCGCTTCGGCTCGGTCGACATCCTCATCAACAACGCCGGTATCGCCCCGATGTCGCCCTTCCTCGAGCTCGATATGGCCACCTTCGACAAAGTCATGGCGGTCAACGTTCGGGGCTCGTTTCTCATGGCCCTTGAATGTGCCCGGGAAATGGCGGACCAGTGCCGCGGATCGATCGTGCAGATTGCCTCGACCTGTGCGTTCTCGGCGGGGGCCTCCCGAAATCTTTCCGCCTACAACATGTCCAAGGCCGCAGTGCGCCAGATGGTGCCGAGCCTGGCGGCCGAGCTGGCGCATCACGGCGTGCGCGTCAACGCCGTGGCGCCCGGCACCATCGACACCGAGATGACGAGGGCCTGCATTTCCGATGAGGAATCGGTGGCAGGGGCCCTCGGCAAGATTCCGTTGCGCAAGTTCGGCGAGCCGGAAGACATCGCCGCGACCTGCGCGTTCCTGTGCTCACCGGACGCGGCCTACATCACCGGGCAGACGGTCATCGTCGACGGCGGCTGGCTCATCAGCTGATGTCGCCTGAAAGGTTCATTATGGCCCTGGACTTCGAGCTCTCCGAGGAAGCGCGCCATCTTCGGAGACAGGCCGATCGGCTCGTACCAGGCCATCGGGCATCCGCTCGCCGATTTACCGACAGGACTAGCAGGCTCGAGCACCGGGAATCGAGGCATCCCTCTCGAGAGGTTGACACTTTCGAGCCCGCTCCTGTATTTTCGACCGGCGAGTCAAACTCTCGAGCCCACACCGAGTACAGATGACCAACGCCCTACAAAGTCAGGTTGCTCTCGTCACCGGAGCGGCGGGCGGCATCGGAAGGGCGATCTGCGAGCGGTTTCTTGCGGAGGGGGCGCGGGTAGCCCTTCTCGACGTTCCTGGGTCGACGATCGCCGATGCGACCGCCGAGCTCGATCCGACGGGAGAGAGCGCGTTCGCACTCCTGGCCGACGTGAGTGTCGAAGAAGAGGTGCAGCAGGCGGTGGCCGCTGCCAAGGATCGGTTCGGCTCGGTGGACATTCTCATCAACAACGCCGCGATCCCGGGGATGGGCGCGTTCTTGGAGACCGAAATGGATCGCTTCGACCGGGTCATGGAGGTCAACGTCCGCGGCTCTTTCCTGATGGCGCGAGCCTGTGCGGGGGAGATGGTCCGAAAGCGTCGCGGGTCCATCGTGCAGCTCGCCTCGACTTTTGCTTATTCCGCGGGGGCGCTTCGTCACTTCTCCGTCTACAATATGTCGAAGGCGGCGGTGCGGCAGATGGTCCCCAGTCTCGCCGGCGAGCTCGCACCGCACAACGTGCGGGTCAATGCGGTGGCTCCGGGCACCATCGATACCGCATTCGCGAGGCAATGCATGCCGAACGAAAAATCGGTCGAGATGATCCTCCGGAGGATTCCACTCCGCCGCTTCGGCCAGCCGAACGACATCGCCAGTGTGTGTGCTTTTCTGTGCTCCGACGATGCCCGCTACATCACCGGCCAGACGGTGGTGGCCGACGGCGGCTTCTTGATTGGGTGAGGTCCGCAATGAAAACTATCCTCAAGCGTCTCTCCGAGATTCCACCGACCCGAAGCGTCATTCCGACCAACAAGGGCACGACCTATTACAAGCGTGCCTACGAGCGCGGCGCCGACGGCGTCGTGGGTCCCTGGGAATGCGTCGACTACATGATCATCCCGCCCGGAACCCAGTTCGGTGTGCACATCCACGATGGCTCGGAGGAAATGTACTTCCTCCTCAAGGGGCGCGGCACGGCGCTGCTCGACGGTGAGGAGCACCCGGTAGGCCCGGGAGACTTCTTGATGTTGCAAAACGGCGGCGCCCATGGCCTCCGGAACGATGGCACCGAGGACATCGAGCTTCTCTGCGTGTGCGTCTACCTCGGCGATGATCACAACCTGATTCCCGTCTGGGACGGAACGGACGCGGAGGCCGAACGGTGAGCGGGCGGCAGCCGGCCAGACGACTGGACGACGTCGAGGTCTCGGGCATTCGAGAGGTCCTCGAGGCGCTCACCGCATGGTCCGGTGAAGGCAAACCGATACCGTTTCACATGGGGATGCCCGACTTCGACACGCCCCAGCACATCAAGCAGGCGCTCTACGACGCGGTCGACGAGGGATTCGTGCGCTACACGTCGAGCCTCGGCATTCCGGATCTGCGTGCCGCTCTGGCGCGAAAGCTGGCTCGTGAGAACGGTATCCAGGCCGACCCCGACAGGAATCTCGTCGTCACTTGCGGGGCGAACGAGGCCATCAGTGCTGCCATCCTCGCTCTCGTCAACCCGGACGACGAAGTGATCCTTCCCGACCCGGCCTGGCCTCACTACGTCTACTGCCTCCGTCTCGCGGGCGCGAGGCCGGTCCAGTGCTCCCTCCGCGAGGAAGATGGATTCGCCATGACGCCCGAGGCGGTCACCTCGCTCTGGAGCGACCGGACGCGTATGGTGATTATCAACTCGCCGCACAACCCGACCGGAGCGGTCATGTCGCGCGAGCAGATCGAAGCGATCGCGACGATGGCCCGGGACCGGGGTGCCTGGCTCCTTTCCGACGAGCCCTACGAGCGCATGGTCTATGAAGGCGAGCACGTGAGCCCTGCCTCCCTTCCCGACATGGAGGATGCGGTCCTCACGGTGGGTTGCCTGTCCAAAACCTACGCCATGACCGGGTGGCGGCTCGGCTATCTCTGCGGTCCCGCGCAGGCGGTGGAGAGCGTCAACCGCGTTCATCTGTACACCGTCAGCTGCGCCGTTTCCTTCGTTCAGAAGGCGGCGATCGCAGCGCTCGACGGCGACCAGAGCTGTGTCGATGACATGGTCTCTGCCTATCGCAAGCGGCGGGACCTCGTCGTCTCGCTGCTTCGCGAGATTCCCGGTGTTCGCGCCGAAAAGCCCGCCGGCGCGTTCTATGCCTTTCCGAACGTGACCGCCTTCGGCCTGCCGTCGAGGGAGGTGGCGATGCGTCTGGTCCGCGAAGCGGGCGTCGGCGCCGTACACGGCTCGGCCTTCGGAGCAGCTGGCGAGGGCTACCTGCGGATCGCCTACGCCTGCTCGAAAGAGGAGATACGCGACGGAATCGGACGCATGAGGGAGGTGCTCGCCACCATGTCGTAGCAGGGTGCCGAAAACTCATCGGCACCCTGCCGAGCGAGGAGCGAGGCGCCGCGCGCGTCCGACTTCGCCAAGGCTTCGTCGGGACCTCGCCGAAGCCCGGAGGGCGTAGGCGGGAACGAAGAGTGAGCGCGCGATGATGCACTAGAATGCTCATGACAGGAATCCCGCCATGACCGACGGCCCGAAGCTCAGCAACTGGGGTCGCTGGGGCGACGACGACGAGTTGGGCACTGCGAACTTCCTGACGCCCGAAGCCATCGTTCGTGCCAGCCGTCTGGTCAAGAAAGGCCGCGTTTTCAGTTGCGCCATTCCGCTCGACGATCGCGGTCCCGTTTACCCCGGCCGGTTGCCACCGAAGCACGTGATGACGTTGTCGGGAGCCGATTACGCGGCGGGACAACGAGGGTTCGGCGACTACCCGGAGGGCGGGATGAAATTCGCCGATGACTACATCTTTGCCGCCCTTCAATGCTCGACGCAGTGGGACGCTCTTTCCCACGCCTGGTACGGGGAGCAGCTCTTCAACGGGTTCAGCCAGACTTACGTTCGCGGGAGCACCGGGGCCCGTCGGCTGGGTATCGAGAAGCTCTACCGGCACTTTGTGGGCCGGGGTTTGCTCCTCGATCTCCCCCGGGCGGTGAACGACGGAGAGCGACTGAAGCCGGGCTACGCCGTACCGGCGACCGATCTCGACAAGGCGCTGGCACTCGCGAACACGGAGGTGCAGACCGGCGACATCCTGTTGGTGCGCACCGGGCACCTGCCCTGGTTCTACGAGCTGAAGGACAAAAGCGAGTTCTGGGACGGCGCCCCCGGTCTCGGCGAGAGCACCGTTCGGTGGCTGCACGAGCGTCAGGTCTCGGCGGTTGCGGCAGACAACATCACCGTCGAAGTCCAGCCGGCCGAAAGAGCGGGCGCAACCCTACCGCTCCACGGAAAGTTGATTCGGGATCTCGGCCTCACGCTGGGAGAGATGTTCCACCTGGAGGAGCTGGCCGAGGATTGCGCACTCGACGGTGTCTACCAGTTCTTCTTCGTCGGCCAGCCGCTTCGAATCACCGGAGCCGTGGGCTCACCCATCAACCCGCTCGCCATCAAGTAGAGGCCAGTCGGTGCTGCGACACTCGTTCGTCCTTCTTGTCACCGCTTCGCTGCTCCCGCTTTCTTGCCGCGGCGGTGGCGGTGGAGGGGAGGCACCGTCGCTGCTCGACGAAATCCCCAGACGCGGCGTGATGCGAGTGGGTGTCGAGTGTGTCTACAAGGGTACCTGCTTCGTGGACCCCGAGACGGGCGAGGCGGTGGGGTACTCGGTCGAGCTGACGAACCTCATGGCCAAGGACCTGGGCGTTACGGTGGAGTGGGTCGATCTGGAGTGGACCGCACTCATCCCCGCGATCACGACCGGCAATGTGGACATCGTTACCCAGGGGATGACCAACACCCCCGAACGGGCCAAAGTCGTCGAGATGACGAGGCCGATGGACTACTATCCCGGCGTTCTGGTCCTGCCTGCCGATAGCCCCTTGCACGACCAGGCAACTCTCGACGAGTTACTCGCAGTCCTGAACACTCCCGAGCGAACGGTCTCTTTCCTGCTCGGCGGCTCACAGGAGAGGACGGCGAACGCTCTTTTTCCGGAAGCAACCCATCGGGCACTGGACGTTGCGGCTGCGTACATGGAGCTCGTGAGCGGACGCGCCGACGCCATGATTGCGGACGCTGGAGACGCCTGGGACATGACCCGCGAGAATCCCGCAGGCAAGATCTGGCGCGATCGGATCGTCTACTCCCTCTACGGGTGTATGGTGATCCGGGCCGGCGATCAGCGATTTTTGAACTGGCTCAACAACTGGATCGACTACTACACGTCCAACCAGACGCTGCGGAACGTGAAGATGAAATGGTATCGAAAGCGCGGCGTCCCCGACTGGATGCAAGTACTGCCGCCGTCGGACGATTGAGAGCCGGCGAGGCGTTGGTTCCCTATGCCCGATGAGATTCTGCGGCTGGTCAACCTGCGAAAATCGTTCGGTGAGCTCGAGATCCTGCGCGGCATCGACCTCCAAGTGCGCCGAGGCGAGACTGTCGTCGTCATCGGGCCGAGCGGAAAAGGAAAGAGCACCCTCCTGAAGTGCGTCAATCTGATCACCGTCCCGGACTCCGGGCAGGTGCTGTTCTTGGGCCAGGAATACGCCGAGAGCGCGCGGAAGAAGGGGCTACGGCTGAACGCCAACCCCGAGCTTCGTTTTCTGAGGACCCACATCGGACTCGTCTTCCAGCAGTTCAATCTCTTTCCGCACCTGAGCGTCCTCGCCAACGTAATGCTCGCGCCGGTGCGCGTACTCGGCATGTCGAGAGACGATGCGCGACAGAGGAGCCTCAGGGCCCTCGAGAGAATGGGCCTCACGGGAAAAGTGGATGCGTTCCCTTCGAAGCTCTCGGGCGGCGAGCAGCAGCGGGTCGCGATCGCCCGTGCGCTCATGATGGAGCCCGAGCTCATGCTGTTCGACGAAATCACATCGGCCCTCGACCCGGAGCTGGTGGGAGACGTCGTGAAGGACATGAAGCGGCTCGCGGAGGACGGGATGACGATGATCGTCGTCACTCATCATATGAGCTTCGCCCGGGAGTGCGGCGACCGCATCCTTTTTCTCGACGAAGGCGTGATCGTCGAAGAGGGAAGCCCGGAATCGATGCTCTCCCATCCCAAGGAGGAACGAACGCAAGCGTTCCTGCGACGAATTCTCGTTTGAGTGACTGGCATGAACCTCGATTTCGGTCCGGTTCTGGAGAGCGCACCATTCCTCTTGCAGGGACTCGGCATGACCCTCTTCGTCTCCGTCGTGGCAATGAGCCTCGCGCTCCTGCTCGGTCTACCCATCGCCCTCATGCGCCTGTCCGCGATCCCACCGCTGAAACTAGTCTCCGCCGTCTATGTGGACTTCTTCCGCGGGCTTCCCCAGCTGGTCTTCCTTGTGTGGATGTACTTCGGCGTCGTCGTCGCCTTCGGACTCCAGCTTTCTCCCCTGCAGGCGGCGATCGCCTGCCTGGCCATTCAGGAGGCCGCCCATCTGGCAGAGATCTACCGGTCGGGAATCGAAGCCATCCCTCGAGAGCAGACCGAGGCGGCCCTGTCCCTGGGACTCACCCCACTTCAAGCGTTCAAGGATGTGGTATTCCCGCAGGCCCTTCGGATCGTCACGCCTGCGATCGGAAACGACTTCATTGGAATGCTCAAGGGCTCGGCGCTGGTCTCGATACTCGGTGTGTACGAGCTCATGAGGGCGGCGCAGGCCCGGGGAAACTACTTTTTCCACCCCTTCGAGTTCCTGACGACCGCGGCCGTGATCTACGTCGTCATCGCGCTCGGATTGGGAGCGGCCGTCTCGAGGCTCGAGACCCGTCTTGCCGGAACGTCGGTGTCGGAGGCTGCGTAGGACGGCATGTACCGCTTCAACTTCGCCCCCGTTCTCGAGCAGTCCGATCTGATCCTGAAAGCGATCGGGATGACGCTTCTCATCACCGCGGTATCGATGGTGCTCGCGGGCATCCTCGGGCTCCTGGTGGCGGTCTGCCGGCTCTCGCAATCCCGCGTTCTGGCCACACTGGCTCGCGGCTACGTGCAGCTGTTCCGTGGGATTCCTCTCTACGTCTACATCATCTGGCTGTACTACGGCCTGGCGCTTCTGCTCGGCATCACTTTCTCACCGTTCCAGGCAGGCGTGATTTGTCTTTCGACGCTCTATGGCGCTTACCTGGCGGAAATCGACCGGGGGGCGCTCGCCTCGATTCCGAAAGCGCAGACGGAGGCGGCACTGGCTCTCGGACTGACGCCCTCTCAGACCTTCTGGAGCGTCGTTCTTCCGCAGGCGGTTCGGAGAGCGCTTCCGCCGACCACCAATCTGTTTGCGGTGATGCTCATGGACTCATCGCTCGTCTCGGTGATCGGAGTCATGGACTTGATGCGCCTCGTCCGCATCGGCGCCAGCGAGTCCTTTCGTGCGCTCGAGTTCTACACCACAGGCGGCGTCATCTACGTCGGCCTGGTCCTGGTCATCACTCGACTCTCTCGGCTTCTGGAGAGGCGGTTTCGCTGAAGAGGAGATAAGGACATGACGGAACGATCCGTGCTGGACGCAATTCGCGAAAGAGGTGTGCTTCGCATCGCTGTCGAGTTCAATCCCCCGCCGGAGGAGGGAGGATTTCCTCCCGAGTTCTACATCGATCTCAAGACCGGAAAGCCATGGGGCATCGCGCCCATCATCGGCGGACTGATCGCCGAGGACCTCGGTGTTAAGCTCGAGTGCGTGGACCTTCCGTGGCCCGAGCACGTGCCCGCTCTGCTTTCGGGGAAGGTGGACCTGCTTCCCAAGCATACGAACACACCACAGCGGGCCCTCGAGGTCGAGTTCGCCACCGGGCGTCTGACCGCTTACAGAGTGACGGCGCTCATCCCCGACGACAGCGAGATCACCGACAGGAGCGAGCTCAATCAAAAAGGCAAGGTCATCACCGTGTGGCACGGCTCTTCTATCCGGGACATCATCCAGAAGGAGTTCCCGAAGGCCACGATGAGGGAGCTCAAAAAGCCTTCCGAGGAAGTCGAGCAAGGGCGCGCCGACGCCTGTCTCACCGATTCGGTGACGAAAATCTTCATGGAGAAGCATCCCGGACTCAAATTCCTGAGAGGCGAGGACGGAAAGCTGGTTGTCTTCTCGCGGGAGGTTGTTCATCCTTCCATCAAGCCCGGAGACCCTCGTTTCCTCAACTGGCTGAACAACTGGCTCGAGTACCACCACGCACAGGGTACCCTCGGCTACTGGTGCGATGAATGGTGGGAGTCCTGGATGGCCGACAACGAGTAGGCAGTCGAAGTCGAGCTCGCACGAGGGCACTCGATGCGATGGAGGCAAAGTGATGGATCTAAACGACAAGACAGCCATCGTCACCGGCGCCGCACAAGGCATCGGCGCGGCCTGCGCGCGGGCGTTCGCGTTGCATGGCGCCCGCGTTGTTCTCGCTGACATTGCTGGTGACAAGTGCGAGTCGACCGCATCGGAGATCGCGTCGTCGGCAAAAGCGGAAACCCTCTCGGTGGCGGCCGATGTCGCCCAACCGGAGCAGTGCGAAGCCTTGTTAGACCGTTGCGTGCAGCGATTTGGCCAGTGCGACATTCTCGTGAACAACGCAGGCATCATTGCACCCGGCTCGATCCTGGACGTATCGATCGAGGATTTCGACCGGGTCCTGGCGGTGAATCTGCGAGCGGCTTTCCTTCTCAGCCGCCTGGTCGCGCAGCACATGATCGCGGAACGAGTCCATGGGTCGATCATCAACATGTCGTCGATCAACGCCGTGGTGGCGATTCCCAATCAGCTGGCCTACGCGGTGTCGAAAGGGGGTATCGCGCAGCTGACGAAGACCATGGCCGTGGCGCTCGCGCCGCACAACATCCGTGTGAACGCGATCGGGCCCGGGTCGATCGCAACCGATATGCTGAACATCGTGATGAATGATGATGAGGCCCGGCGGATGATCCTGTCCCGGACGCCCATGGGCCGTGTGGGCGAGCCTGACGAGGTCGCGAAAGTCGCGGTCTTTCTTGCCAGTGAATACGCCTCCTACCTCACCGGGCAGACCGTCTATGCGGACGGCGGGCGACTGGCTCTGAATTACACCGTACCCGTGTCGGAGAGTGCGTGATGCGTGATGTTTTCTCGGGTCACGCGCAAATGAAGCTGATGACGAGTGAGCGCGCATTGATGCACTCTAATCTAGTCTAGTGGAGCACCTCCCAGCGCTCCCTGACCGCGGCGAGGCTCGCCTGGAGCTTCCCGACCGCTGCCACAGCTTGTGACGTCGGGCGCGCATCGGCTTCCTGGAGGAGTTTCAGAAGGAACAAGAGCTTGTGCTGCAGACCGACGACGGTCTCCTCGTCGCGCGGCGCTTCGTAGATGCTGCCATAGAGGATACCTGGCTCGCCGGGGGAGCCCGCTCCGCGCAGGGCGCGAAGCGCTTCACGTTCAGGCGCGCTCAGCGCAGCATCCGCAAGCGCTTCATCGATCGCTTCACGGATCTCCTGCGCCTCGAGGTAGCCACGGTAGCAGGCCATGGAGTTGTCGGTCTGCAGTTGCAGGTCCTCGTCACTCATCTCGACCCTAGGATCCATGCGGACCACGACCGGGCGTTCGAGGACGGATCCATCGACCGTCAGTCGGACGGTATAGGTGCCGGGGTGCACGAACGGGCCGTTGGGGGCGCTCGGCGTGCTCCGGTAGACGGCGGCGATCGAGAACTGCCGCCGCGCGCCGGGCGGGGGCTCGTGGCGCAAGTCCCAGACGAAACGGTGATGTCCCGGTTCGGTCGATAGGCTATTCGGCGGCCGGATCCAGTACGTCGGGTGCCGCAGCGTGTTCGGGTCCACGCGTTCGAGCGGATCGTTGCTCGAGAAGGTGCGTATCACCTCGCCTCGGCGGTCGACGATCTCCAGGACGACATCGGCAACGCCGCGCGCGAGGTAGTAGTCCAGGATGGCTCCATCGGGCGGGTTCTGACCCGCCGGCTCTTCGGGCGGCAGGGGCGTATCCGCGAACATGTTCCAGCGGACGCGTGTGGCTGTGGGGGGGCCGAAGAGAAACGCCCGATCGACCTCCGCCGCTTGCGCGAGCTCGCGAAGCGGCGCGATGTTGTCGAGAATCCAGATCGATCGACCATGCGTGCCGACCACCAGGTCGTCCTCATGAAGGACGAGATCCCGGATCGAGGAGGCCGGCATGTTCCTGCGGAGCGACTGCCAGTTGTCACCGTCATCGATCGAAAAGTAGACCTCCCGTTCCGTCCCGGCGAACAGCAGGCCGGCTTGCTTCGGATCCTCACGCACGACGTTGACCGGGCCCATGTCGTGAAGTCCCCGTACGATCCGCGTCCAGGTAACCCCGCCGTCGTGGGTGCGATAGATGTGCGGGCGCATGTCGTTGCGCCGGATGGCGTTGATGGCGAGGTAGGCCGTTTCCCCGTCGAGATGACCGGCGTCGATCTGCGATACCTTGTCCCAGGCACGGAGCTCCGGGGGTGTGACGTTCTCCCAGCTCCCACCCCCATTCCGGCTCACGTGTACGAGGCCATCGTCGGTACCGGCCCAGATGGTGTCGACATCGAGCGGCGAGGCGCTGAGCGCGTAGATCACCCCGCGCCGGGGCATAGTCTCGAGATCCGGGGTGTGAAAATCACCGACGTTCTCGGGCACCTCGGGCTCCTCGCGGGACAGATCTGGACTGATGATCTCCCACTCGTGGCCCCCGCTGGTCGTCTTCCAGAGGACGTTCGTGGCGAAGAGCAGCATGCGCGGGTCTTTCGGGTGAAAGAGAAGCGGCATTGTTCGCAGGATGCGGTATTTACCCGAGCGCAACGCTTCCGGGGCGACGTTTTGCGACTGCCCGGTTTTCTTGTTGAACCGGACGACGCGGCCTCCGTAGACGATGTCCGGGTTCAGCGGATCGGGTGCCACGTAGGCATACTCGTCCGCTCCGATGCCCATCCAGTCTCGGAACGAGATCTGCCCGCCGGCACCGCGGCTCGCCGTCCCGATGGCGCCGCTCTCCTGCTGTCCGCCATAGACCCAGTAAGGGAACTGGTTGTCGGTCGTGACGTGGTAGAGCTGCGCGGTCGGCTGGTTGTACCAGGAGCTCCACGTCCGTCCGCCGTTCACGGTGATCGTGGCGCCCTGGTCGGCCGAGAACAACATGATGTCCGGCTGCTCCGGGTTGATCCAGATCCGCTGATAGTCGTCCCCCCCCGGAGCGCCCTTGATGGATGTCCACGTGCGTCCGGCGTCGTCGGAGCGGTAGGATGCTGTGGTGCCAGCGAAGACGAGGTCCCGGTTCTCCGGGTGGACGCGGATGTCCCCACCGAGACGTCGATCCGTCGAGACGAGCGTCCAGCTCTCCCCACCGTCGTCGGATCGGTAGAAGCTGCGACTGTCACGAGCGCCGCCCGACGCGTACAAACGCTTCGGATCGCTCGGTGCGATGCCGACCCCGATGCGTCCCAGATTCTCTTCGGAGCTGAGCCCGCTGAGTCGGCGCCACGTGGTTCCGCCATCCGTCGACTTGTAGAGACCACTGTTCGGACCCGAGAACCGCCCGTTCTCCCACGGCGCAATCCGATGCTCCCACAGCGAGGCGTAGACGGTTTGCGGATCACTGGGATCGAGCTCGACCTGAATGGCGCCCGTGTTGTGATCGACGTAGAGGACCTTCGCCCACGTCTCGCCCCCGTCGACCGTGCGGAAGACACCTCGCTCCTCGTTCGGTCCGTACGGATGGCCGAGGCCCGCCACCAGCACGATGTCAGGGTCGGTCGGATGCACGACGAGACGACCGACCTGCTGAACGTCCGGAAGACCGACGTGCCTCCAGGTGCCCCCGCCGTCGGTCGACTTGAAGATGCCGTCGCCGACACCCAGGTCCGGGCGGTGGAGACCCTCACCGGTTCCGACATAGATCACATCGGGATGAGAGGGGGAGACGGCAATGTCGCCGACCGATCCGGTGGGCGCATCGTCGAGGATCGGCCTCCAGGTACGGCCATAGTCGTCGGTCTTCCAGACCCCGCCGTTGTTCACGCCGACGAAGAAAACACTCGGCTGACTGGGGATGCCCACGGCGCCCACCGTGCGGCTCGCGCGGAAAGGTCCGATGAGGCGGTAGCGGAGGTTCTGATAGAGCGATGCATCGACAGTTTGAGCGTCTCGCGGCGGTTGCGCAAAAACGCTCGCAGAAAGGAAGAGAGCAAGGGTCAACAGTATGTGTCGATGCTTCATGGCGCGACCTCCTCTAATTCTAGCCAGGTAAACATGAAAGCTGTTGAAACGACATCACTTAGCTCGTGCCCGCAGAAAAGAGTGAACAAAATCCTCGTTTCTGACTGGTTAGAGTTCTCTCGAGCAAGAAGACACGACTCGCCGGTGGCGGGGAACCGCTATCTATCAGTTGCCTTTCCCACTGTCCTCCGTCTTCGGCGGACGGGCCGGTCCATGTGGAGATAGGCGCCGCCGTAGAACCGATCGGCCCTGCGCTCGGCGACGTGTTTACCCTCCACCAGGTATTGTGTCAAGTTTTTCTAACAGCGATGGCGGGACTTCGTCTTTGCAATTGACCGCGATCCGAAATAAAACCTCTTTTCCATCATCCGATGCCTGTGCAAGGGACTTGCGATTTCGCTTTTGTGAGTGCGCCGCCAACTCACCCATTGTGTATTTTGAGAAACCGTTGCGCGGCACGGCGTGGCGCACCGGGTAACATCCTGCCCTGGATCCACCCGGAACGACGGGGCCAATGAACGAAAGCGACGGAGCCAACATCATGAATCTCGAAGGCAAAACCGCCATCGTGACCGGGGCGGCACGAGGGATCGGTGCCGCCTGTGCGCGAGCCTTCGCGTCGCATGGCGCCGGTGTCGTTCTCGCCGACATCATTGGCGACGAGTGCGAGGCGATGGCGTCGGAGATTGCATCGTCGACCCGGGCGGAAACGCTGGCAGTACGAACCGATGTCAGCGATCCGGCGGAGTGCGGGGCGCTCGTGAACAGTTGCCTGGACCGATTCGGGCGATGCGACGTCCTGTTGAACAACGCGGGCATCATCGCGCCCGGTTCCATACTGGACCTTTCGATCGAGGATTTCGATCGCGTCCTAGCGGTGAATCTGCGCTCGATGTTTCTGCTCAGTCGCCTGGTCGCGCGGCACATGGTGGAGGAGCGGGTCGCGGGGACGATTATCAACATGTCATCGACCAATGCGGTGGTGGCAATCCCGAATCAGCTGGCTTACGGAGCATCCAAAGGAGCTGTCGGACAGATGACGAAGACCATGACCCTGGCGCTAGCACCGCACAACATACGCGTCAACGCCATCGGGCCCGGCTCGATCAAAACGGATATCCTGAAGGTCGTGATGGCTGACGATGAGGCGCGGCGGATGATTCTCTCTCGTACGCCCATGGGCCGCGTGGGTGAGCCGGAGGAGGTGGCGAAGGTCGCGGTGTTTCTCGCCAGCGACTACGCCTCCTACCTCACCGGCCAGACCGTCTACCCGGACGGCGGACGTCTGGTACTGAATTACACGGCGCCGTTGGCGGAGGATACGTGATGTCCCGCTCACCGGCGTGCTCTCGGGAGGTGCCGACCCCCGCCGGGAGGGTCACGCTGCCGGTTGGTGAGTGGTTCCCCGTGCCCGTTACCGAGCCTGAGCCCGATGGACTTTGATTACTGACCCTTTGTGTCCACATCGCTACGATCCGAAGCTGCAGCTCGAGATCGAAGTGCCTCACTGTTTGTCCGGCTCCGGGCTCGGGCATGGGCATGGCCTCGGGCTCGGAAGCGACTTTGTGAGTTAAACCGCAATTATGTTACGCGACGTGAATCGGTAACACCCGTCCGAAGTCGTGTTCGAGTGCGCCACAGTCGGCGGCGGTCATAGGGAACTCTTTTGCTCCGACGACGCGCTGAGAGATCAGAACCGCCACCGCTTCGGAGGATTCGAACGCCCGACGTGCCGCGGCCTGGACGATTTCTCCCACGCGCTCGGCCTCAGTCGCCGCTTCGACGACCACGCCCATCGCCTCCAGCACGGCACGACTGGCCTGCCCCATCGGGACTTGCCAGGGATTGCGCTCACCTGGCTCTCCCCGCATGGTGACCAGAACGAGCAGGGGGAACCGGCACTCGCGAACCATCCCGAGCATGTTGACGCAGTTCCCCAGCCCGCTCGACTGGCTCAGGAGCACGCCGCGCTCGCCGCCCAGCCACGCGCCCGCCAGGAGCGCGACACCCTCCTCTTCGGTCGTGAGAGGGATGGCCTTCATTCGCTCGTCGGCGTGACATCGCCGGATCAGTTGCGCATGACCCGCGTCGGGTACGTAGGCGACCTGACGCACACGGGCTCTCTCGAGCGCGTCGAATACCTCGTCCGGCCAGGTTGCGTGCACTCGAGGCTACGGAAGTAGAGTGAAACGCGTCCCGCCCTCGACGATCGCGATGCGTCGACCCAAAGGCGGATCGTGGAACGTCTGGGTGAGCCCGGAGGTCGGCCACCAGACTTCGAGACGCTCGATCTTTTTCGCTTTTCGCAGGCCGACCATCTGCTCGAGTGGATTGGCTCCAAACGTTCCCCCGCTGTTCACGTGCTTGTAGACGGTGCGGCGGCGGTCCCCTTCGTCGATATCGAAGCGCAGCCGGGCTCCCTGGGCGGAACGATTCGACTGCGTCCCGATGAGCTTCACGCCGATCCATTGGTTGCCGAAGCCCGGGTTCTCGTAGAGAACGTCATGGAAGCCGTCGCCCGGGAGCGCACCGCCCATCTGCTCGAAAACGTCCTGATCGCCGTCATTGTCGAGATCCGCAAACACGATCGCGTGCCCCTTCTGCAGATGAGCGAAACCGCCGGCGGTGGTGACATCCGCAAAAGACCCACCGGATCGGTTGCGGAACATGACGTTGGGCATGACGTCCTGGTAGTCCGGATAGCCCGTACCCAGGTAGAAATCCAGGTATCCATCGTTGTCCAGGTCGCCGAAGTTGGAGCCCATGGGGGCGTCGGGACGCTTCAGATTCTGCTCGAGGGCAACGTCTTCGAAACCGCCCTGTCCGTCGCCGCGATACAGCCGCGCCATCTCGATGTCGAGGGGCTGCCCGAGGTAAGCGGCGGCCAGGTGTCCGATACTGGTGATGTAGGCGGATACGAACAAGTCAAGAGCCCCGTCGTTGTCGAAGTCCCAGAACCAGGCGGGGAAACTGTCCACCGGGCCATCCACGCCGAGCTCCGTCGCCACGTCCGTGAAGGTTCCGTCGCCGTTGTTGTGGTAGAGACGGTTCGCGCCTCTCAGATTCGAGACATACAGATCGGGAAAGGTGTCGGCGTCGTAGTCGCCCCAGATGACCGCCTTGGCAAACCGCAAATTCTCCACACCCGCTTCTCGCGCCACGTCGGTGAACGTCCCGTCCCCGTCGTTGCGAAAGAGCTGACAAGGGGCTGTCACGCCGTCGTACGTCTCGTTTCCGATATACAGGTCCAGGTCGCCATCGTTGTCGTAGTCGGCCCACGAGGCGGTCTGGGTAGGAAAGTGCTCCTCTCCCAGCCCGGAGTCGAACGTGACGTCGGTAAAGGTTCCGTCGCCGTTGTTGCGCAGGAGGGAGTTGGGGTGGAGCCCACCTCGGGACAGCCAGGCTCCGCGCAGTACCAGAACGTCGACGTCGCCGTCGTTATCGTAGTCGGCCTGGAGCAGGTTGAGTCCGCCGGTAATTCCGGTCAGCCCCGCCGGTTCCGTCCGGTCCTCGAACGACCAGCTCCCCCGGTTTCGGAACAAGCGGATCTGGCCCGCCGGATCCCACGTGGAGACGAACAGGTCCAGCCGGCCATCGTTGTCGAAATCGTCCGCAATGGCGCCCCCGGAAAGACTGAAGGTGTCCAGCCCGACGTGGGGAGCAATATTGGCGAAGCGGGGAAACGGCTCTTCGGAGTCGAACGCTTCCGGCGGAATCAAGTAGGCCTCGGGCACGTCCCCGGGATGAGCACCTAGCGTCATGAAAGCGATGTTCAGAAGCCAGCGCGCGCCCATGTGGATGAGGGTGTCTTCGCTGGAGTTTTGGAGCACCTCGGTGAAGCACTCCACCGCTCTGAGCGATCCCTCTCGCTCGATATGAATGGCGTTTCCTCGAATCGGAAGGATGCAGCTTTCGGGCGCATTACGGAGACAACAGTTCTGGGTCTCGCCCAATCGCGTGTAGGCGACACCCATGCGGTAGAACAGTCGGTTTCTCCAGCCTGCGGCCAGTTCGGTCTCCACTTCGGGAAGCAGGCGGTACGCACCCAAAAAGCTCTCGATCGCCTCTTGCTCGCGGCCCAGGTCGAGCTCGGCCTCGCCCAGTCGGTAGTAGACCTCCCACTTGATGATGGCGGGTATCGTCTCCGGCAGCGCCGCCAGCTCGGCTCGTAGCGCGCGCGCGTTCTTGTCACCGATATAGGGATTGTCTTCCGGCGTCCGGGCAACGATATCGGACAGCAGGGCCAGCATCTTCTGGTGCCCGGGATCGTGGGGCTGGACTCCCGGGGAGCTCGCCGCGAGCAGGAGTGCGCTTGCGATCAGTGCGAGCGTCGCAACCGATCGGAGGATGATGGTGCGCGATGTATTCATCGCAGGTGTCACGTCTACCGCGATGTTAGCGCCAAAACGAAGTGAATGCGAGTGCTCCCGCTCCCTAACGGATCAAATACCACTCGGTCTGATACGGCCTGAAGTAGACGTAGCCCTTCTCGGTCAGGTACGCATCGTCCTCCATCGGTATGAGAACCGTCTCCCCGTTCCACTCCGGTACGGCCGTTCGGGCGCTGAACTCGATCGAGCGGTAGGCGCCCGGCCGAAGCACCGAGTCCTCCTCCGGTCGCACCCCGAGCTCCATATCACGGGCGGAGAGGCTCGGTCCGACCGCATGGCCGTGATGGCCGATAGCGTGCGAGTAGATGCTCGGCTGAAAGTCGACCCCCTCGAGCTCTTTTATGATCGCAAGCGTTGCTTCGCGTCCGGTCATGCCAGGGCGCGGCGCACTCGCCATCGCCTGGTGGACGATATTGGCGTTTTCGAGGGCGCGCGTCAGCCCTTCGGGAGCATCGTCCTCGCCCTCCCTCAAGATATAAGCAACCTTCTGCCAGTCACTGGCAAAGCCCAGATAGTTGAAGCCGCAATCGAGGTGAATCACGTCGCCCTTCTGATACACCAGATCCTGGGGGGCCGGATGGACATAGGGGATCGTGTTGCCGGTGGACGGATCCCACCGTTGCACCGCGGTGTGGATCTCGAACCAGGGCTCGGCATCCACCCCCAGCGAAGCGATCTGCTGGTTGAACCACCACTTGACGTCCGCCGCACGTGTGACTCCCGGCGTGATGACCTCGTTCGAGAGCGCTCTCTGGGCGATGACGTCGGTTGCCAGCACCAGCGCCCGGTAAGGCTCGAGCTCCCCGGGAAGGCGGGTATCGAGATAGTCCTCGATGAGTACGCTGGCCGATACGAAGCGGCCGCTGGCCTTGGCCTCCAGCGCTTCGGACAGGAACCGATGCGCGTCGAGCGTGATCCCGCTGTTCTGACCGCGTACACCACCCATGTTGAGGGCGATCGTCTCGGGATCGTAGCGCTGGTAAAGTGCTCGGAGCCCCTCCGCAACGTCCTGGCGGCCTCGGTCGGACCGAGGTACCGGGAGCGGCTCGAAAAAACGCTGGTAGTTTTCGGTGGGTCGCCAGTAGTTCGAGAACCGGGCGAGCCCCTCGTCACCCGAATCGACGAAGACGTGAACGTCGAACCGTCCCGTGTAATAGAGATCGGGAGCGATGTGCTCGAAGACGGCGTCCGGGTGGAACTCGTGGCTGGTGACGATCCACATCGCGACGCCGTGCTGGCGCATCATGGGCAGTAGCTGCGCGTGCTTGCTCACGAGCCACTCGAGCCTCAGCTCGTACTGCGCGCGCACTCCGAGGAGTCGCGGCAGCGGTGGTACGACACGACCGTCGAACAACCGTACCGATCCATCCTCTCGACGCTCGAACAGCTTGCTTGTCGCGTCTTGGGACGACAGCAAAACTGTCACCAGCGGAATGAAGGTGATAAAAGACAGGCATGTAATGATGACTCGACGTCTCATCTCGTCACTTCCTTCGTTTCGGTGCTCACCGAGCGTTGAGGATAACAGAGTGGCGAGAGAAGGATAAACGTCCGAACAAGAATAAAAGCCTCGAGCCGCCTGCCCCTGGACTTTCCATCTTGAACCGAGTTAGCCGCCATATCGGAAGATGAGCCGCTTGAGTACAATGAGCTCGCGCGCCCCTGGCGCCGCAGGGTCCTTTCGGCGGGCATGAAAGAAGAACTTTATCTGCTGCCGCGGTCCGAAGGAGCCTGGAGGCCGTCTGTTTCTCGGGAGACCGTTCTGTCGTTTACACTGCAACGGCGCGAGGATTGCTAAAGGGTGCACGGAGGCAAGCATGAGAGCTTTGAGATGGACCTCGACGGTTCTGGCTGCGACCTTCCTGGGGGCTCTGGTCGCTCCGAAGGACCTTCAAGGAAGGACAGAGAGTACGTCGGAGCAGGAAGGGCAGAACCCGGAGTTCGAGAGGGTTATCGACAGATACCTGGCGGAGTTTCACGGAGTGGGAGAGAGAACCGGTCCTCCGGACGACGGCTCGATCGGCTATTACCGGCATCAGCTCGACAAGGCCAGAGAGCTTTTGGCTCAACTCCAGCAAATCGATCGCGACTCCCTGAGCTTCGATCAGGACATCGACTATCGCTACCTCGAAGGGATCTTGAAATCGAAGGTCATGGACGGAGAGCGGGTCAAGCGCTGGCAGCAGGACCCCCGCATCTATATCCGCATCGAGCCGATCATTTCGGCCAGAGGCGGTCTGCTCCATGACGAGCTTCGTCCGCTCGACGAGAGAGCGGAGAGAATTCTGGAAGTGCTGCGCATCATCCCCGCTCGACTCACCAACGGCAAGAAGAACCTGACTCAGTTCATTCGCCTGTGGCTCGAGCCCAGCAAAGCGGAGCTCGCGGGGAACATCCAGATCCTCGAAAAGGATCTTCCTCGCTTCGCGGATCGGGTCGAGAAACGACGAGCGACGCTGCTGGCGGAGAGCCAGAAAGTCCTCGCCGCGCTTCGAGATTTCGGAGGCTTTCTCGCGACGGAGCTGCCCCAACGGCTGCCGGGGGACTGGAGAGTAGGACGGGATATATTCGACTTCCGCCTGCGTCAGCTGCACCACATCGAAGATATGGATGCGGAGTCGTTCTACGAATGGGGCAGGCGCGAGTACCGGGAGCAGTTGCACACCCTCGAGCTCACCGCTTCGCGGCTCGGCGACGGGCGAACCTGGCGGCAAATTGAGCTCGACTTGCAGGCCGACCACCCGAAGGCCGAAGCGCTGATCTACGAACACATCAAGGCGGTACGCCGCAATCGCGAGTGGGTGCTCGAGAAAGATTTGGTCTCCTTTCCCTGGGACCAGGAGAACGCCGCCATTTCTCGGGCCTCGCCTGCGGTCTACAGCAACAGAGGGTACGGCAACGGCGGAGCGCCCAGGGGCTTCGGTTCGACCGCTCCGGGGGGCTGGAGCGTGGTGCCGGTCGATCCGAGGTGGAGTCCGGAAAAGCGGGAGGAGTTCCTGCGCGGCCACAGCTGGGCGATGATCAACGCCATGGTAACGCACGAAGTCTACCCGGGCCACGGCCTCGTGCAGCTCTACCTGAACCACAATCCCCGGAAGCTACGCACCTATGAGAGCAGCTATGCCAACCAAGCCTGGTGCTATTACGTGGAGTGGGTTCTGACTCCCCAACACGGCTTCTATCCTCCTGAGAAACAGAAGGAGTACATGGTTGAGATGGAACGGAACAAGCTGTGGCGCTACGCACGCGTCATTGCCGACGCGGGGATGCACACCGGGAAGGTGAGCTTCGATGAAGCCCTGCAGCTAATGCACCAGGGAGTGCTCTTCTCGGAACGGTTCGCTTTCATCCAGGTGGAGCGAACGACTGGCGGCGGCAGTGGAAATTCGATTCCGACCTGGGGCTACCATCAGATCTTGCAGTTGAGAGACGATTACTTCGCGCGCATGTCTGCGCTGGGCCGAAAAGGCACGCTCAAGGATTTTCACGACCGGGTACTCCAGATCGGCATGGTTCCGGTCGACATGATCCGAGAGACGCTGTTTCATCAGATCGACCGAGAGCACGCGGCCACTGCGAGTGGTTTTAACTAAACAATATTGACTTGACTCTGTCGTACTTTCGGAGATGTGTGAACGATGATGGATCGTCAGCAGCAGTTATGGGAAACAGTGGATCGACAGCGTGAGCGCTACATCGGGTTCCTCCAGGAGCTCATTCGGTTGTCGGAGGGTGGGGAGGAATCTACACAGCGGGGCGTTGCCGGCAAGCTCGAGGACATTGGATGTGAAGTGGAGGTCATCAAGTATGAACCTCGATCCTTGTCCCTGCGACACGAGTTTACCGATCCCGATCAAGTGGATGCTGCTGAACACATAAGTGCCGTGGGTAGGTTGCGTGGAAAAGGCGATGGTCGGAGCCTGCTCCTGTTTGCCCAAGGGGATACGATGCCTATCCAAGGGCTAGACTCGTGGACGCGCGATCCTTTCGCCGGTGAAATCGAGGACGGGCGTCTCTACGGATGGGCTGCCGCTGACGACCTGGCTGGCGTGGCCGGCATGACCTGTGCACTCGAAGCCCTGTTGGCAGCGGGACTGAAGCCGGAGGGCGACGTCATCCTGGCAAGCACGCCGAGCAAGAAGCGCGCTCGAGGGATCATCGCCGTTCTGGAGCATGGGTATGAAGCGGATGGGGTCGTCTATGTGCACCCAGCAGAGTCGGGGCTGGGTCTGGGAGAGATCAAGGCAGCCGCAGCCGGCTTGATGAGCTTTCAGATCACCGTGCCTGGGCGTCTACCCCCCACTGGGGAGCCCGGACATACAGCCTTTCACCACCTCGCAGTCGACCCGCTGGACAAAGCATGGCTCATCTATCATGCGTTGGCGGCGCTGAACGAAAGACGGGGTCGTGAGGTGCACCATGCGGCCTTTGACGAAGCCGTTGGGCGCTCTACCAACTTGCACGTTGCGCACATAAGCTGTGGCCGAGAAAATCTACTGATTCGCGTTGCCCCCGAATGTGTTCTTGGCGTATCGGTCACGCTTCCTCCCGGAGAGCGACTGGCTGACCTACAAGCGGAGATCTCCCGCACCGTAGAAGAAGCTGCAAACAGGGACGATTGGCTCAAAGAGAACCCACCGACGATCAAGTGGCTTTCCGGCACGACGGGTACGGAGATATCCACCGATCACCCCCTGTACCAGACAGCGAGCCGAGCCATCGTGGCGGTGACGGGTTGCGAGCCAGTGCTCAATCCGATGCACACGGCCAGCGATATCCGCAATCCAATGCTGTTCAATAACATCCCGACCGTGGGTCTAGGCCCTTTGGCGGGGAACCTCGTTCAGATAGGTGGTCACGACGAGTGGATACACGTGGATGAGTACGTCAGGACCCTGAAGGTTGTTGCTTCGATCATTGTCGATTGGTGCGGCGCGAAGTAGGCCCGAAAGCGGGTGATGACAACTCTTGACAATATCTCCTCATTCGAAGGAGGCAAAGAGTGTCTAGCAAAGGGTTGACGGCCGTTGCCATGTTAGTGGCCATGGTTGTGGTGGCACTGTGGGACGCTGCCTGCGTCGGCCCGGCTGCAGCACCCCCACCGGCTCCGGCAAAGTCCGGAGATACGGATACAGCCGCCCCTCGGCCGGTCCAAGAAGGTGGAACCTTGATCGTCGGCTGGGCAGGGGAACCGCAAGCCCTGGATGTTCTGTCTAATTCGGTGGCCACCACCCGCATCACCAGCCTCATTGCTGAGAATCTGGTGGCGGAAGATACCACCGCCGTCGGGAAGACTTTTGCCCCTGCCGTGCCGGGTTTGGCGGAGAGTTGGGAGGTCTCCGAGGACAGGCTGATCTACACCTTCCACCTGCGTCAGGGGGTCAAGTTTACCGATGGTGCGCCGTTCGACGCCGACGCGGTCAAGGCCAACTTCGATCGCGTTATGGTCCCCGAATCACCGCTGTACCACGAGCTGAGGCAGGCCGTCGTGGCCAGCCGGATCAAGACGATTGCCAGCTATCGTTCCGTCGATCCGCACACCTTTGAGATCACACTGAAGGAGCCTTTCGGGCCCTTCATTGGTGCCCTTAAGCACAGAACGTTCGGCATTGTCAGTCCCACGGCGCTCGAGTCGTCGAGCCAGGAAATGACCGGCGAGCACCTGGTGGGCACTGGCCCGTTCAAGTTCGTCGAGCGCGAGCAAGGCGTGAAGGTAGTGCTGGAGAGAAACCCGGACTACTGGAGACAGGACGAGAAGCCCGTACATGTGAGCCGGGTCATCTTCCGAATCATGCCGGATACCTCAGCTCGCTTGGCGGCCCTGCAGGCCGGCGAGATAGATGTGGAATTGTCAGTGCCCGCGGACAGGGTCGCCGATTTAGTTGCGCATCCTGACGTCGAGGTGGTCTATCCTGGCCATCCACACGTCGCGTTCTGGATATTCAATCACAAGAAGCCCCGACTCCAGAACCCGAAGGTACGTCAGGCCATCTGGCATGCCATTGATGCCGATGGAATGGTCGCGAGTCTCTTTGGCGAAACGGCTGTGTCCATGAACAGCTTTCTTCCACCAGGCAATCCGGGCTATCGTCCTGACTTCAAGCGGCCCTATCCCTACGATCCCGAAAGGGCCAAGGCGTTATTGGCCGAGGTTGGCTATCCGGACGATCTGAAACTTACCATCGCTTACCCGCAAACCGGCTCTGCTTCCTACATGGATGGTCCGCTCATGGCCCAGTGGGCTCAGGCCAACCTTCAAGCCGCCAGCATCGAGACCCGACTGGAGTTGTACGAATGGGCTACCTGGATTAGCAAGTTTAACTCAGGCATGGATGAGAGCATCGACATCGCACTCCAGGGATGGCAGAGCATCGCTTACGACCCTTATATGCTGGAACAGCTCTTTGCCACTGCTGCTCGACCGCCCAATGGTGTCAACAGATCCTGGTACAGCAATCCTGAGTTCGATGCGCTGTTGGATCGGGCGCGCTCGGTCAGCGATGACGACGAGCGTACGAAGCTCTACCAACAGGCGGAAGAGGTGTTGCTGCAGGATGCCGCTGCGATACCTGTGGCTCATTCCAGACTACCGCGAGCTTATAACACCAGGGTTCATGGCATCGCCTTTGGCCCCTCCACCTGGTTCGAGCTGACCGGGGTCTGGATCGAAGAGTGAGATAAAAGGTTTTGTGTCAGTGGAGTCAGACTTGGGGCGGTACGTACTGAGACGGCTTCTTTCGATCGTGCCGGTTATTCTTGGCGTCACCATTGTCGTGTTTCTGCTGATCAAGCTGGTTCCAGGGGATGTTGCCTCCGTCCTGCTGGGCCCCGAGGCCACACCCGTAGAGATTGAGGCGCTGCGCAAGGCGCTGGGACTGGACGAACCACTTCAAGTCCAGTACTTCAGATGGTTGGGCAGCGCTATCCAGGGCGATTTGGGTGACTCTATCGAATACAGGGTTCCTGTTCAGGCTTTGATCTTCGGCCGGCTGGGTAACACCTTGATCTTGACACTGACCGCTCTGTTCTTGTCTACCAGCGTGGGAGTAACCATTGGCGTGATCTCGGCCACGCGGCAGCATTCTTTTTTTGATCGAATTGGAATGTTAGTGGCCCTTTTCGGGAACAGCATGCCGGCCTTCTGGTTGGGGATGCTGCTGATCCTGACTTTCTCTCTCCGTCTATCCTGGTTTCCTGTGGGTGGAATGTACTCGATAAGGGGTGACGAGGGGCTATTGGATCTAGCGCACCATTTGGTGCTCCCAGCCATTGCTCTGGGAAGTCTGTCCATGGCGATCATAGCTCGCATGACCCGCTCCTGCATGCTGGACGTGCTAACGCAGGACTATGTGTGGGTTGCCAGAGCCAAAGGTTTAAAGGAGCACACCGTCGTCCTGGTTCATGCCTTGCGCAATGCTTTGCCGCCAGTTGCCACTGTGGTGGGCTTGCGATTCGGCACCATGCTGGGTGGCGCCGTGCTCACCGAGATCGTGTTTTCCTGGCCGGGAGTAGGGCGCCAGCTGTACCAGGCTATCTCTACCAGAGACCTGCCCGTGATTCAGGGAGGCATTTTGCTGATCGCACTCGGTTTCGTTTTCATTAATTTGATGGTTGAAATACTAAACGCCTATCTAGACCCGAGAGTTCGACCGCACTAGTGCTGGGATGGCGAGCGTTGGGACGGTTGGGACGGAAAGCGCCAACAACCGCAACCACTGAGACGGCTTCTGCCCGTGCGCCAGGAAGCAGCCTGTTGCGGAGGGCAGCTCGCGTCTTCGTTCGGGATTGGGTTGCCGCTCTGGGCGGCATGTTTCTTCTACTGGTTCTTATAGCTTCTCTATTCGCTCCCTTCGTAGCGCCATTCGACCCTTACACCATAAGGCCCGAGCTACGACTCGCGCCCCCCGGCACCGATCCCTACCTTCTCGGCGGTGATGAGCTGGGAAGGGACATCCTGTCGCGTCTGGTTTGGGGAGGCCGGAACTCGCTGAAGATTGCCTTCGTGCCGATTCTGATCGCTTGTACGGTTGGCGGTATTCTGGGGATGGCGGCAGGCTACCTCAGGAGAGCATGGGATGACGTCATCGTGAGAGTGTTAGAGGTGTTTCTAGCGTTTCCCTCTATCCTTCTGGCGTTGGGCATCGCAGCGGCAATCGGGCCGGGGACAACCAATGTCATCATCTCACTATCGGTGATTGCTATTCCCCGTTTTGCACTTATTATCCGCTCTTCTACACTTTCGATTCGGGAGCGGGAGTATGTTGCTGCTGCGATTACGGTCGGAGCAAGCTCACGGCGCATCATTTGGCGACACGTATTTCCCAACATCGTCTCGCCCATCATTGTGCTGACTACCCTGGAAGCAGGTCGTATGATCATCCTGGGGAGCGGACTCAGCTTTTTGGGGTTGGGAGTCCTACCTCCGGAGCCTGATTGGGGGTCTATGCTGAGTCAAGGTCAACAGTTGCTGCCGGTCGCACCTCATGTCCCTACGATTCCCGGACTGGTGATCTTTGTGGTGACCCTCTGTCTCAATCTAACGGGCGATGCCTTGAGAGAAGCTCTCGATCCGCGCCGGCGAACCTGAAAGTACTCTTGCTCCTCAGAAGCAACAGGGTGAAAGGTGGCGGAGATGAAATGTAGCGCTATCCCCTGCGGGCCCGCGGTCCGTCTCGCCCTCGCTGGGCTCGTCACGTCGAGCCTGGCGATCTTCGGATGTGACCGTCAAGAGGAAGCGCTCGAGGCTGGGCTCGAGCGCATCACGCCCACCCTTGTCCGGAGCCATCTCAGGTTCCTGTCACACGATCTGCTGCGCGGCCGCGATACCGGCGATGTGGGTTACGAAATCGCCAAAGAGTACGTCGCCGTCCAGTTCGAGCGGGTCGGACTCGAGCCCCACGACGGAGCTTCCTACCTCCAGCCCTTCGAGCTTCTGGAGGCTACCGCGGATCTCGGAAGCCGGCTCGAAATCGGCCAGCTCGACGTGCGGGAGCCGGAAGCCCGTTTCGCTCCGGCCTGGCTCGAGGGAGAGACGTCTTGGGAAGGCGAGGGCCTATACGTTGGTTACGGGCTCGCCACGCATGACCGCGACGACTACGAAGGTGCCGACGTAAAAGGGAAAGCCGTGTTCCTGCTCGCCGGTGAGCCTCCGGAGTGGAGCGAGGACCCGGATCGTGCTCGGGCGGCGGCCAACAAAGCCGAGATCGCGATGCGCAAAGGCGCCGCCCTGGTCATCGAGCTCGCGTCGCCGCCCACGGAAGACGCAGCCGAGGAGGCGGCGACGCAAAGCGCCTGGCCGCGACGCCAACTCGCGCTGGCGGACGGTACGACCCCGCGCGTTCGGCCTCAGGTTACGGTCGGCCCGGAAGCGTCCGCGAAGCTGCTGGCGTCCTGGGGTGTCGATCCCGCAACGGCGCGCGGCTCTGCCGACGACGAGGGGGCCGGCCAGCCCCATCCGACAGGCTCGCTACGCGTCGTCCGCAAGCACACCATCGAGCGGGTCCAGAGCTGGAACGTGGTGGGCATCGTGCGGGGGTCCGATCCGGCGAGCCGCGACGAGTCGATCGTCTTCACCGCCCACCTGGATCACGTTGGGATCGGCCCTCCGGACGCGACGGGAGATCGCGTCGCGAACGGCGCGCACGACAACGGTCTCGGCTCGGCGAAAATTCTGGCGGCCGCCGAGATCATGGCCCGGCTGCGGCCACGACGGTCGATCGTCTTCGCCGCGGTCGGGGCGGAAGAGCGCGGCCTCCTCGGTTCCTGGTACTACGTTCGGAACGCCGCCCTTCCGATCGAGAAAGCGGTCGCGAACATCAACGTCGACGGCGGGCGGGAAGGTGTCGCGACGAACGATGTCATCGCCAACGCCGCGGATGTCTCGGAGCTCTACGACGTCGTGCGAGAGGTCATGGCGAGCCGGGGTGTCGGGGTCATGGAACGCGACCGGGCCGCGAGGAATCAGGTTGGTTTCTCGTCGGATCACTACAGCTTCCTTCTCGCCGGTGTGCCGGCGGTCGATCTGAAACCCGGCCATACCGTCGACGGGGATCCGGAAACGGGTCTAGGGGACCGCCTCCGGTACTACCGGGAGCTTCGCCACCGCCCGGCCGACAATTTCGACGAGGATGCGTTCACGCTGGAATCGGCAGCCGAGATGGCCAGGCGATCCGTGTGGCTTGCCTGGCATCTTTCGGAAACACAAGGGATGCCGGAGATCAACGCCGAGCACGCGATTTGGCGCAAAAGAGGCAGACCCGAGCAGCCTTTCTACTTCGGGAAGAGGGACCCGTTCCTCAATTGACGACGCTTCTCGCGCATCGCGCCGGCGTGACTATCGCATCATCGGTCGGGCACCTTCCTCGTCGCTGGAAATATCGAAGGCGCCGTGGTTGCAGTTCGTCCCTTTGTAATCCAGCTCCACATAGTCGTCCTTGTACTTGAGGTACGTGGTCTTGCCTTTGATGCTGACTTCGATGGGCCACGAAACGTTGTATTGGTTTACGAGCCGATCGTCTCATCGAGCATCTCCTCTACGCCCGCCGGCGCTTGCAGACGGCATCATACTTCAGCGACTGCGCTAAGGGCCGTGGCAAGAATAATTCCCCATTCTGGGGCGCCGATCCATCCCGTCTGGCGGCGTTGCTCGTCGCTCATATATCCAGATATTACTCACTTCTCGCGCCTTGCCAGGCGGGCGCCTCGACGCCCGAGAATGGGAACTTATTTTTGCCACGACCCTAACGGCCAGCATCGGTTGTCCACGCGTCGACCGGGCACGGGGCGGCGAGATTCGTTACGGGTTGGGCGATGGCTTGTGTTTAAATGTCAGTTCTATAGCAATGGGGGAGGAGCCGTGCGTGGACTGAGCATGCGTGGACTGAGCAGAGTGGTCATCAATTCTTTATCGGTCCTACTGGTCCTCCAGGGATGTCGCGGAACCGTGGTCCCGGAAGGCGCGGAGTGGACCCGCTTTCGCGGGCCGAATGGCTCGGGAGTCTCCGATGCTTCTGGACTTCCCGTTCGCTTCGGGCCCTCCGAGAACGTAGTGTGGAAAACCGCTCTTCCACCGGGACACTCCTCTCCGGTCCTGACCGAAGATCGAATCTTCCTCACCGCGTTCGAGGGCGAAACGCTGCTCACCTACGCGCTCGACCGGCATTCCGGCGAGATCGTGTGGAGCCGAACGGCTCCTCGTGATCGCATCGAGAATGTGGACGGCCGCAACTCCCCCGCATCACCGACGCCCGTCACCGACGGCGAGAACGTCTACATCTTCTTCGGCGATTTCGGCCTGCTTTCCTACGATGCGCGCGGGGAGGAGCGCTGGAGGCTGCCACTGGGGCCTTTCGACAATGCGTATGGTATGGGCTCCTCTCCGATTCTCGCCGGGGAACAGCTGGTGGCAGTGTGCGACCAGGCCACCGGGTCGTTCATGATTTCGGTGCAGAAGGACGATGGGCGGCTCCTGTGGAAAGCGGATCGCAGGGAGTACAAGACGGGACATTCGACGCCCGTCCTGTATCAGCCCGAGGAAGGCGGCACGCAACTCCTCGTCCCTGGCTCGTTCCGCCTCACCGCCTACCGGCTCGATGACGGAGAACCGCTCTGGTGGGTGAGCGGGCTGTCTTTCGAGATGAAAGCCACGCCAGTGTTCGACGGCAACATGGTTTTCATTCACGGCGACAGCGGAGACCGGGGCGTCGTTCCGCCGTTCGAGAAGGCTCTCGCGGCTTACGACACCGATGGGGACGAGGTCTTCTCCGTGGAAGAGACGGAAGGCGGAGTCGTCAAGTGGTTTGGCTTGATGGACCTCGACGGAAACGGCACCCTCGACGCGGAAGAGTGGGCTTACTACCAGGCGGCGAGAGCGACGCTGGGTGGCATGTACGGCTTTCGCCTCGGGGGTCGTGGAGACATGACCGAAGCCAGCCTTCGCTGGCACTACGGGCGAGCCTCCCCTCAGCTGCCTTCTTCGCTGCTCTACCAGGGCGTCCTGCACATGGTGAACGACAAGGGCATCGTGACGTCGTTCGAGCCGGCCACCGGAAACGTCATCCGTCAGGGCCGAATCCAAGGCGCCATCGACAATTTTTACGCCTCCCCGGTCGCCGCGGACGACAAGATTTATATGGTGAGCGAGTCAGGAAAGGTCGTGGTGCTCGAGCCCGACGGTTCGCTCGAGGTGCTGGCGGTGAATCCTCTCGACGACTCCGTCTATGCGACCCCCGCCATCGCCGAGGGCCGCATCTATATTCGCACCGTCAGCGCTCTTTACAGCTTCGGTCGCGCGCCCCGAGGCGCGGAGCCCTGAGAAGACGAGGCGATCGCGTCGATCCGGGGCCTCGCCGTGTTGCCGGGCTCGCCTTGCTTCAGATAGAGGCGGCCCAGCTCCACGTGTGGCGCATGCGCTCGCGGCTCGAGCTCCGCCGCGCGGCGAAAGGCTTTTTCGGCTTCTTGCCATTGTTGCTGGTCTGACAAGCGAGGCCAAGGTGAAGGCCATCGCTAGAGATGGACCCGGAATCTCCTATGGAGGGGCGCTTGCGGAGCGCTTCGCCGCTCATTGTACCGCGATGCCACGGCCCCGCTGCGAGTGCTCTTGCGTAAGCGGCAGCGCGTCGGCGTCCCTTCTACGGACTCCCGAATTTTTCACCGAAGAAGTCCCCGGGATTCCAGGTGGGCCGATCCGCGTCCGAGGCCACGTGAAATCCCAGGAGAAAGTTCGTTTTGGCGAAAAGGGCGGCAGCGTCCAGATCCATCGGCTGGTTCAGATCGTCGGCGGGCTGATGGTAGCGTGTTCGTCTCCACTCGTCCTTGAGCGCCGCGCCATCCCGGTCGGGCTCGCCCGTCTCGAGACCCAAGTTCATGAAGACGGCGGGTACGCCCCAGCGCACGAAGCTGTACTGATCGCTCCGGATGAAGAGCACTTCTTCTGGCTCGGGGTCGGGGCTGACCCGGAGGTCCATTTGTGCCGCGACACGCTCGACGACGTCGGCAAGGCTGGAGTGCTCGGCGCCGGTGGGAATGATCTCGTGGAGCGCGTGCATTACCGGTCCGGCATCCAGGTTGAGGTTGGCCACGATCTGCTCCCGGGGGACGGTGGGGCGAGACATGAAGTAGTCCGAGCCGAGGAGTCCCTTCTCCTCTCCCGTCACGGCCAGAAACAACACGGAGCGCCGGGGTGGTTCTTCCAGGGTGGCGAAGGCGTGAGCGATCTCGATCATTACCGCCGTCCAGACGGCGTTGTCCATGGCGCCGTTGTAAATCGCGTCACCGTCGACCGGCTCACCGATGCCAACGTGATCCAGATGCGCGCTGTAGACAACGTACTCGTCTCGAAGCTCCGGATCCGAGCCCCGGCGCTGGCCAATGACATTGGGGCTCTCGACGCGCTCGTGGCGCGTGACCACGTCGAGCTCCGCTTCGAAGGCAAGGTCGAACGGCTGCGGCCCCCCGCTCTCGGCACGCGACAAAACATCCTCCAGCCTCTGCGGAGCGCCTTCGAACACCGCCTCGGCACCGGTCGGGCTCAGCTGGGCAGCGGCACGGATCGCGTTCGCCACGCCGACGGGCTCGTTGTCTTCGTTCAGCCAGCGCATGCTGGCGAACCCGCTTCGGCGAACCAGGGCGGGCCAGGGCCGCCGCCTCCGGTCCACCGCGCTCTGAACAGTCAGCACGCCCACCGCTCCGTGGGAGGCGGCATTCTCGAGCTTCAGCCGGCTCGACGAGAAGTAAGCGCGCTCGTTGTGGGGGAAGCGCGCGGGCGCGCCCGACAACAGGACCGCGATCTTTCCCGCCGCATCGATCCCCGCGTAGTCGTTGTGGTCGAGCTCCGGCGCCGTCACCCCGAAGCCGACGAAGACGAGGCGAGCACGTACCCGGCTTCGCTCGCGCACGAGGTCCGCCGACAGCAGGTAGTGCTCGCCGTGCTCCAGCCCCCGTGCCACCCCCTCCCGATGGAGGGTCAGGGAGCTTTCGCTGGGCACGAGGTCGGCTTTGCGAAAGGCAACGGGCTGAAAGTACGTTCCATCGTTCCCGGCGGGCTCGAGACCCACGGCCTCCAGCTGAGCCGCAACGTAGTTGGCCGCAAGCTGGTAACCGCGCGTCCCGGTGCCGCGCCCTTCGAGCAGGTCATCCGCCAGGAAACGTACATGCGCCCGGATGGCGTCGGGACGGATCGTCTCGAGCGCGGCGGCGGTGGCGCTCCGCCGGCTCGACGACCCACACGAGAGGGAACCGAGCGCGAGGACCAGGACGAAAGGGACGGACGCGCGATCTTGCATGGGCCTTATCTCCTGAGATGGCGGCAGGCTCGATGCCACCGTATCCGAACATCTTGCCAGGCCTCCATTGGCTCTCGCCGATGCTACCTCGTGTTGCGTTTAGATATTTACGACGATCGCGCCCAAAAAGCCAGCACGGCCTGGTTGCTCGGTGCGCCCTGCAAACAAGGCTTGTACGCCTCCGCTATCATTCACGTATGCGTACGGCCCACACCGTCGTGGACGAACTCCTCGAGCCAGTAGGCACTTGCTTCATGCCGGAAGTAGCAGAGCGACTCGCGAAGCTCCGTGCACCGGAATCATTGCAGGTACGGTGATGTTCGGATCGCGTGGATCCGGAAACGTGTACACGGCCCCCGAACATCGCCGGCCCGATGGAGCGCCAGGAGAGACCGCCGAGCCGCCCGGGCTCGACCCGAACTTCGGTCTGCCCGGCCGCCAGGGTCACACCGGAGACGAGGGCCAGGACAACGGTCATGGTGCCTGTTCTCGGCATGGCGAGGGGCTCCTTTCAGCTGGAAGGGTATCTTCTCATCTCTCCCGGGGTGCGTCGACTCCACACAAACGGACCGGGCGACTGGTTGAAACTCGTGGCCGCCCCCGGGCTCCAGTGGGACAAGGCCATTCTTGATTACCGGGTCGGGGGCTAGTAACAGCTGCTAGATATCCACTAACATGTTCGGCTCGAGCTCCACCGCTTCTTCATAGTGAGCGAGAGGCCGCTCCGTGTTACCGAGCTTCTCGAAGCTCAGCCTGATATTGCCTCGTTGGAGTTCGGACGTATCTTCGGGGGTTCGGCGATGAATTGGACACACCGCCTCGGGCGATGGCTGACCGCGTGTGTATGCCTCCTGGTCGCGCTTGGGGTACAGGAAGCGGCGGGGCAAGGGCAGCGGCTCACCGTGGAGCGTATTGCATCGCTTCCGAGCCTCATTGGAACGGCGCCCTCGAGTCCCGTCTGGTCGCCCGACGGCTCGCGGTTGGCGTTCCTGTGGAACGACGAGGCACTGCCGTTCCGTGACGTCTGGGTGGTCCCCGCAACCGGCGGAGCTCCCGAGCGATGGACCGACATGGCAAGGGACTTTCCTTATCCCGAGACGGTCACGTCCGATTCCATTGAGGCCCTCGCGGAGCGAGCCACGGCGCGCGCCCGGTCGGGGGTATCCGGGCTCACCTGGACACCGGATGGCCGGGCGCTCATCTTCGTCTATCGAGGGGATCTCTTTCGCGTTGAGGGAGATGGCGGCCAGCTCGAGAGGCTCACCCATTCGGGCGGAGGGAAGTCTCGCCTCGCCTTCTCTCCCGACGGCCGATTCCTTTCGTTTCTGCAGGGCGGCGATCTCTGGCTCTGGCACCAGGAGACGAACCATCTGATCCAGGCAACCCGGGTGGGCGAGCCGCCCATCGGGTCGGTTCCCGGGGGTGCGTTCTTCCATCCGGATGTGGAGTTTCGCTCGTTCAAGTGGTCACCGGAAGGTCTGTTCGTGGCTCTCGATTTCATCGATCGCCGAAACGTTCGCACGGTGCCGTTCCCGTACTACCTCGGCGAGGAAACGAGCATGAACGTCCTCCGTCGCGGTTATCCCGGTGATAGCGAGGAGATCCGAGCGGTGGGTATCTACTCCATCCAGGAAGGCATCGTCCGCTTCATCGAGCTTCCGGAAAAGACGTCCCGCGGCATTCTCGACTATTCCTGGTCTCCCGACGGAAGCCAACTTCTCATCGACCGGGACAGCGACGTTGCCGTGGACCGGTGGTTGTACGTTGTGAGCAGGGACGATCTGACCGTCCGGGAGCTCTGGCATGATCGGGGTGAGCGGCGAGGTTATCCCGTCTTCAGCTCTCTCTGGCGGACCGATGGTCGGGGCGTGCTGTTCGTGGGGGATCTGGACGAGCGGTATCGTCTCTACTCCATGTCTTTGGACGATGAGGCGCCCACCCGACTCACCGGAGGAGCGTGGGATGTCGTGGGCTCCCGGGGAAGGGACACGGTAGCGCTCGTCCCGCACACGCGGGAGATTTTCTTCGTATCGAATCAGAAGAGCCCCTACGAGCGGCACGTCTATCGCATGCCGGAAGGCGGCGGTCCCGTGACGCAGGTCACCTCGCTACCCGGACTCCACACACCGTTCGTCTCGCCGGATGGCTCGAAGGTGGCTGTACTGCACTCGAACGACGTGACTCCCACGGAGCTTTACATCGTCGACGCGAAAGGCGGGACCGCCGAGCAAAGGATCACGCACTCACCGCCGGACGAGTTCTACGACTATGAGTGGGCCGAGCCCCGCTATGTCACGTTCGAGAGCCGCATCGATGACTTTACACTGCACGGCCGCATCCTGGAGCCGCCGGATCTGGACGCGTCGCAGAAGTATCCGGTGGTCCTCGGTCCCGTTTACTCGAATACGGTGCGCAACGAATGGCGCGGCCTCTATGGCACGCTCCAGCAGTTCATGGCGCTCGAGGGCGGCTACATCAATCTGCAAATCGACATCCGAGGCAGTGTCGGCTACGGGAAGACGTTCCGCGAAATCTTTCAGGGGGACTGGGGCGGAGGGGACATCGAGGATCTTCACAGCGGTGTCGAGTATCTCGAGACGCTTCCCTATGTGGATTCGGATCGAATCGGCATCTGGGGCAGCAGCTACGGCGGCACCCTGACGGTGTTCTCGTTGTTCGAGAAGCCGGGTCTCTACCGGGCGGGCGTTGCCGGTGCCCCCGCCGTCGACGTTGCCCACTTCACTCTCTACGATATGCACCTGTCGCGTCGCCCGAGCACCCATCCGGAGATCTTCAGCAAAGCTTCGGCGCTCAACTACGGTGAGAATTTAAAGGACCCTCTTCTCATCATTCACGGGATGCAGGACGACATCGTTCCCTTCCGGACGTCGGTCCTGCTGGCGGAAAAGCTCATCCTGCTAGGCAAAGACTTCGATTTCGCCTTCGCACCCACCGCGCCCCACGGCTGGTCTTGGCAAGAGCACTATGCCGTCTTCCTTCTCCGCAAGCTGGTCGCCTTCTTCGACCGCCATTTGGGACCCGGGCCACGACCGAAAGGAGCCTCCAATGATTAAGGATGGTGTTTTCCAACGTGAGAAGGCCACGCTCGCCTCGACATTCCCAAGGTGGCTCTGGAGCGTCCCCAGGCCCTCGCGGCCAGGGTCCGCGACGGTCAAAACGGAATCCGACAAACTCAGGGAATAAGAAGACTCACTGCAATCTCGAGGTCGGGGAACGACAAGGGTGTGACATTGTCCGCCGGCTTCAAGACGAGTCGCTTCCGATAGGCTCCGTCCTTCGGGTCGCGAAAAATCTCGAGCACGTCATCGACGAGGTTGACGATCCAGTAGTCGACAACCCCGGCCTCGGCGTACACACGGGCCTTGTCCTCGCGTGATTTACTCCCAGGGCTTCTTCACTTGATCGTCGTAGCCGGTCATCTCCCAGCGGATGAGCGACGGGGGTATCGACCCGAAGGAGAGCATCGTGTCGTGGAACTCCCGCCAGTCGATGTCGTAGCCGAGCTGCACGATCCGCTCGGCCATGATCTGCTCGATTTGTTTCTTGCCCACGATATAGCTTGCGGCACTGTAGGGAGTCCGGATGTAGCCCTCCACTTCGGCCCGGGAGACCTGCTCTTCCATGGTTGGCACGCGGTCGATCTGGTACTGGACCGCCCCGTCCAGGGAATGAACGCCCATCGACAAGTAGAAGTCCAACGGAACACGCACCGCGCGCAGGAGCAGCAAATTGTAGGCCATCTCTCGCGCCCTCGGTCCTCTCAGGTAGGGATAGCCCATGTTGAGGAAGAGCTCCTCCAGGTAGTGGGCCCAGTTCGAGAATCCTGGATCCCGGTGAGCCGCCCGGATCGGGCAGGGGTTCCTGGTGGTGACCTGCGCCTCGAAATAGTGCCCCGGCCAGTCGGAGTGCTGATAGTCGGCCATGGGGTCGATACGCATCCACCTTTCGAAGTAGGTCTGTGTGAACCAGTGGTCTTCCGGAAGCACGAACAGCCGCTTCCCCGGCTCCCGCGTAGGCTCGGTGGGAAACCCAATCAAGCCCGTTCGATTGCCGAACTCGCCAAAGGGCTCCTGCCAGACGCCCGGCTCCAGATAGGACTCACCCACGAAAGGAGGAATGCTGATGAGCTCCATGTCCTGGAGCCAGTACTTGGTCTGCAGGTAGGTGAGACGGAACCACTCGATCCATTCTTCCGTCGTCGGCATGGTGAGCTCTTTGAGTCCCTCGTTTTTCTTCTCCTCGATCTCGACGGACATCAGGAAGCGATGCTTCTCGAGCTCTGCCATGAAGAGCATCTCCTCGATGCTCCAGGGGACGTAGTACACGTTCTCCAGCAACCATTCGAGATTCTCGCGCCCCACGTGAGGTTGGCCTTTCATCCGTGAGAGATTCGCCTGGATCCATTCGCCGTAGCGCTCCAGGGCCACCGCCGCTTCCTCGGCCGCTGCTCGCAGGCGGTCGCGGTGGGTGGGCGGAAAGTGCGGCTCCAGCAAGCTCACCCCCGCCGCATAGTTCTGGCGGATGTCCTTGATGTGCCGAAGACCCCTCTTGCAGAGGTCGGCAGCGGCTTCCGTCAGCACGATGTTCTTCGGCCCCTGCTCGACGATGGGTCCCGTTCGCTCGAAGGCCGCGATGACCGCCTGCGCCGTCTCCACGCTGTAGGGAACGACCGCCCCCATCTCGTCCTGCACGCCTCCGATGGCTTGTTCGATGTAGTAGCTCGGATTCATCGTCGTATCCCGAAGCACCCGGTGCTCGAACTCCACGTCGTTCATCTCGGAGCGGAGAAGCAGGTAGTCGACCTGGTCGTGAACCGGCCACCGGCTGGGATCGAGTGCCTGGAGCCGAGCCCGGAAACGGGGCAGCGCTTCCTTTTGCTGCTTTACGACCGCCGCGTAGTCCGGCACTCCCTCTACGGAGTGGGTAGGCCTCCACGAGCGCGCACGAAAGAGCGGACTGCGGAACTGACGGAGCTCTCGGGCGAGCTGCTGGAGCTCCGGGGACGCGTGCTCGACGGGTTTCTGGGGATACTGGGCCGGTACGGTGGACGCCGCAGCGCTCGTCTCGGAGCGTTCTCCGGTTGCCTCGGTCGTACTGACGACGATGCAAAGGGCAACCCAACCCGTTAACAGCGAAGTGGTCAATCTTCTCATAGCTGGCTTCCTCCGGTCGGAGAAGTATAGCGGACGGGCGAATTGACGGTGAATTCGCGGCACGACCTCACCCTAACCTCAGAACTCCCCTATTGAGGGCAGGCCAAAGGTGCCGGTTCTGTTAACGAAAGTACGACGGCCGCCGGCTCCCTGGCGCAGCTGTCTGAGCGCCCACGCGGTCTCTGTATAGCTCCCGCCCCGACCAATTGCAAGCACCCCGCGCGGACCCGCGGCGACTCCCGCGAAGTTATAGAATCTCGGCGGGTGCGAATCGATCTCACCCCAGTGGTCCGCGTCTTGGGAAAGGAGCCGCCCGTCAGTTCAGCACGATCGAGTTACGGGTTTTTCGCCGCACTCCTCTTGATGGGGAGGGTATGTCTGGGCGCGACGGTCCAGGAGGTTTCTGTCGCGTCCGCACTCGAGTCGCTGTTCACGCCGGGCGTCCTCTTCGAGGACCGGAACGGAGACGGCGTCGTCGATTTCGTCAACGACCGAATCCGTCTGGCCGACGGCGCATCCGCGGCGGAGATCGCCGCCGGAGCCGATGTCGCCATGCGGCTCGGTTTCGAAACGTGGAAGAGCGGAGCTTCATCGTGAAGTGGACGTACCTCTTCCGGGTCTGAGCGCCGGGGTCGTCGATGCTATCGGTTGCCGACGTTCTGGCGGGAGGGATAAAGACCGCGGGAGCCGCGCGGATGTTCGGGGTTCCCGGTGGCGGCTCCAGTCTGGAGCTCATGGAGGCGGCCAGGCGCTGCCGGCTTCCTTTTGTCCTGTGCCACCAGGAAACCGCCGCCTGTATCATGGCCGCGGTGAGCGGTGAGCTCACCGGAACGCCGGGTGCCGCCCTCGTCGCTCTGGGACCCGGTGTGGCGAGCGCGGTCAACGGGCTCGCTTACGCGCTGCTCGATCGGGCGCCTCTCGTCGTCTTTACCGATCGCCACCCGGAGAATGTGCGCGCCTTCACCACCCATCAGGCACTCGACCAGCCGAGCCTTCTCGCGAGCGTGACCAAAGCGAGCTGGATCGTCGACGCCGCGGCGGCGCCGGCTCAGATCGCCGAGGCCGTCGAGCTCGCTCTCGCCGAGCCACCGGGACCGGTGCACCTGGAGCTCTCGGGCGACGTCGCCTCCGCGCCGGCGAGCGCGTTGGCTCGGACGGGGACTCGCGAAAGCCCACCTGCCGAGCTGCCGGACGTGAGCCGGGCGGCGGAGCAGATTCGCTCCTCGCGGCGACCGGTGCTGCTGGTAGGACTACAGTGTCGTGACGCTGCGGATAGCCGCGAGGTCCGCGCGCTCGCCACCCGTCTTGGTGCTCCCGTCCTCACCACGTACAAGGCGAAGGGCGTTCTTCCGGACGATCACCCTCTTCATGCCGGGATCGTCACCGGTGCCGTCGTCGAGCGGAGCGTCCTCGAGAAGGCCGACCGGATCGTGGCGGTGGGGCTGGACCCGGTGGAGCTGATCCCGAAGCCGTGGGCTTACGAGAGCCCGGTGATGCACATCAACCGCGAGTCGTCCTCCCCGCGTTACTATCGCCCCGACCTCACGCTCACCGGCGCGCCCGCCGCGATACTTCGAGAGCTCACACACCGGATCGTTCCCGATGTCTCCACCGCGTGGGGTGCGGAGGAGCCGGCTCGACTCAAACGGGTGGCGGACCAACTCCTGGCCATCGAGACGGACGGTCTGGCACCGCACCGCGTGGCGCAGCTGTGTCGGGAGAGGTCACCCCGGAACGCTGTCGCCGTCGTCGACTCCGGCGCTCACATGTTCCCGATGACCCAATTCTGGACCGCGTCCGAGCCTCGGAGCTTCCTCATCAGCAACGGCCTGGCCACGATGGGATTTGCGCTTCCCGCGGCGATCGCCGCCCAGCTCGTGCACCCCGACCGGCGTGTCCTCTGTTTCACCGGAGACGGTGGGTTGATGATGGTGGCGGCGGAGATGGAGACGGTGAAGCGTCTCGGCTTGCCGATCGTCGTCGTCGTGTTCAACGACCACGCGCTCTCCCTCATCCAGATCAAGCAGGAACAGAAGGGCTACGGTGAGGCAGACATGAGCTACGCCGGTCCGGACTTCGCCGCGCTCGCCCGCAGCTTCGGATGGACGGCCTTCGCCGCTGCCACCGAGATCGAGCTCAGGGAGGCCTTGGACGCGGCCTTGACGAGCGAGGGACCTGCACTGGTCGACGCCCGGATCGATCCCTCCGGCTATCGCCAGATGCTGGAGACGATCCGCGGAGCACCCCCGCCGAAAACCAGGGAATGACTAGAGACAACGAACGATGACCGAAGCTCCGGCGTGGCTGGTATCGCTGGTCGACCACGTGGTCAATTGCATGGAAGCAAGTGCTCCGGCAGGCTCCGTGGGTTACCGATGGCGGAACGACGATGATGAGTTTTGGGAGGTTTCTGTCTATTCGACTCCCGTCGAGTTAGTAGGGGGCGCCGTCGACGGTGAGATCGTGTATTCATTATTTTCGCTAGACCTACAAGGGTTGAGCTCCTGTTTCGAGAAAGTAGCGGACTTCCGGTGGCAAGCACACGTTTTCGGCCCGCACGATCCCGAAGGTCCGAGCGTGTGCATCGAGGGGGTGTACCAAGGCCATCACGTTAGCCTCCGAGTTCTTAGCGAACCGCCCGAGGACGAAGAGCCGGGCCTGGATCTCGAGATACCGCCAAACTCAGAGTAGCCGATCGCGTCGTGTCCAAAAACTCGACCGAATCCTAATTCGTTTATCTGCGGGGTGTTGAGGTGCTTCCCTAGCCTTAGCTTAGCCAGGGGTCTCACGGCCGGATCTCCAGCTTGCCTTTCGTCCGGTAGGGGCCGGCCGTCACGAGCACGGTGTACCGGCCGGGAGGCGCCCACATCGCCGTCCTCCCTTCCTTTCCGGTGCCACGATTCCACATCACCTGGTTGAGGCCCTTGCTGCCAGAGCCCTTGAGCTCGGTGAGCCTGGCCCCGTCCCGATCCGAAACGATCTCGATCGTGGTCTGGGGCTGTTCCTCACTGAGGTAGTAGGTGAAATAGATCGTGTCCCGGTAGTCCACGTAGCGCTCTCCCCAGTAAGGATCGGCCGACAGGTAATAGGGACGGTTGGGGAACAGGTGGAGCCCCGATGTCTTCACCCAGTCCGTCAGCTCTTGAAGGGGGCCCACGTTCATGACCCAGACGCTCCGGCCGTAGGTGGCGATGATGAGGTCGTTCTCGCGAGGATGAATCTTCAAGTCCACCACCGGCACGGTCGGTAGGTTGTTCACCAGCGAAGCCCAGGTCCCGCCGCCGTCGAAAGAAGCGTAGATCCCGCGCTCGGTCCCCACGTAGAGGAGGTTCCTGCGTCGTGGATCCTCGCGGATCACGTTGGTCGGCTCGGATGGCAGGTTGCTCGTGATCGACTTCCAGGTATTCCCGTAGTCGGTCGATTTGAAGACGTAGGGGTTGAAGTCGTCGAGGCGGTCGCCGGTCAAGTTGACATAGACCGTCGCCTTGTCGTGCGGGGAGCCGGTGACGCAAGTGGCCCAGCGGTCCGCGGGGAGGCCATCGCGGATCTCGACCCACGTGGTTCCGTTGTCAGGACTTCTCCAAACGAGACCGTCGTCGGTCCCGACGTAGAGCAGGCCCTCCTCGAGGGGCGATTCGGAGATGGCGGTGATGGTGGAGTAACGGCTCTGCTCGTACTGGGTTTCGTGTTGGCCGGTCAGATCCGGGCTGACGACCTCCCAGGTGTCCCCGCGGTCGCTCGAGCGCAAGAGCTTGTTGGCCCCCAGGAAGAGCCGTCGGCGATCGTGGGGCGACAGCATGGAAGGCATGTTCCAGCTGAAGCGCAGGGGAGGATCGAAATGGTGTGTGCGTCGAGGGCTTGGCGAGATGGGCTTCGCCTCGCGAGTGATCAGGTCGTGCCGCTCGATGGTTCCCATCACCGCCGTCGGATAGACGATGTTCCACTCCACCGGATCGACTTCGGTGTTCATACCGTCTCCCCACAGCAGGAACTTCCAGTTCTTCCCCTCGGGGACGCTGTTGCTGGGTCCCACCAGGGAGTGACTGTCCTGAGTACCCACGTGGATCCAATAGGGTCGGCGCATGTCGTAGTTCACCGCGTAGATCTGCCCGATAGGGAGCTCGAGATCGCGCCGCCAGTTCATACCTCCGTCGTACGAATAGGACACACCGCCATCGTGACCGCTGATGTAGCGCGCGGTGTTGTCGGGATCGATCCAGAGGGCGTGATGATCGCCATAGGTGCCCTTGTCGTGGTTGGTGAAGTTTTTTCCGCCGTCGGTCGAGATGAGAAAGGAGCCTTTGCCGCCGCCGAGGGAGATGACCTTGTCGGGGTTCTTGGGGTCGGCGACGACGTGGGCGAAGTACCAGGGATTTTTCATCTGATTGAACTCCGCGGTCATCCGCCAGCTATCACCTCCGTCGTCGCTACGGTAGATCTTCTCGCCTTTGAAGTACTCACCGCCCAGGGGCTTGCCGTCCGCTCCCAGCTTGTCCTGGACCACGCGCGCATAGATCACCCTGGGATGAGCCGCGCAGAGAGAGATCCCGATGCGGCCCACGTAATCGTTGACGGGCAAGCCTTTGGTGAGCCGAGTCCAGCTCTGTCCTCCGTCGCTGGTCTTCCAGATCCCGTTCCTCTCGCTCTTGTCATGGAAAAACCAGGGGCCCGAGTGGCGATAATACGAGGCGGCGTACAGCGTCTCGGGATTTTGGGGGTCCATAACCATGTCCACGAAGCCGGTGTGCTCATCGATGTATTTGACCTTCGTCCATGTATTGCCCCCGTCGGTCGTCTTGAAGATGCCGCGCTCGTCGTTGGCGGAGCGGAGCGCACCGACGACCGTCAGGTAAACGATGTCGGGATTCTTCGGATGCACGATGATGCGCCCCACGTGACGGCTTTCACTCAGACCCATGTGCCGCCAGCTTCTGCCACCATCCACCGATTTGTAGATGCCGAAGCCGGAGTCCACGTTTTGCCGGAAATTCGGCTCGCCCGCTCCCACCCAGAGGATGTCCGGGTTACTGGGCGCGATGGCCATGTCGCCGATGGAATAGTCGGGCTGGTCGTCGAAGATGGGGGTCCAGGTCACGCCGTTGTTCACGCTCTTCCAGACGCCGCTGGTGGCACCGACTAAATAGATCGTGTGCTTTTCCGCGGGAGACACCTCTACATCGATGATTCTGGCGCTCATCACCGATGGACCGACGCACCTCCATTCCAGGTTCTTGTAGGGGCTCTCCGCCCTGAGCCGCTCACGAGTCTCCCAGAACGCCAAAGGGTGCCGACTCGATCCCTGCGGCGCCGCGACGGTCGTCGGCGCGAGAGCGAGGATGGTGACGATCAGGACTCCGAGGACATCGGAAGCGAGATAACGATAGATGACCCTTGCTTGGCATCTCATGGTGTTCCTCCGAGGACGGTTAAGGGAACGATGCCCGAGCAATCCTGCCAACAAGAGGAGCGTCGCTGCCAGGCTTCTCATCGGAAGGCCTCCTCACGGAGTGGTGGGCGGAACGACGCTCACCGTCGTGCCCGAAAGAGCGAAGACAAAAATAGCGTTGATCCCGCGGGGCGGTTTGATCTCGGTGTGGACGGAGAGAACACGCCGTTCCGGCACGGCGGTCGCGCCACCGACGGGCACGGCGATGTATTGACGGCCATCGACACCGTAGCTCACCGGATGCGCGGAGACGGGCGCACTCAGAATCGTCTCCCAGAGCACCTCGCCGGTTCGATCGTCGAACGCCTTGAAGCGTCGATTGACGTCGCCTCCGAAAACGAGGCCTCCGGCAGTGGCCACCAGGCCGCTGATCATTCCCGCACGCTGTTGATGGAGCCAGGCCGTCTTCCCGGTCTCGATGGAGACGGCGTCGACACGCCCGACCGGATAGGGCTCCTGGCGGATCGAAGGGTCCTCCACGAAGAAGACAGTCGAAGCGTAGCCGTCCTCGGGACGGGCGGACTCCGTGCTGCCGGTGTGGAGCATGCAGAGGTTCTGCTGCGGCTGGTACATCAAACCGGTGAGCGGGCTGTAAGCTCCCGCCGGCCAGTTCTTGCCTCCCGAACGGGCGGGGCAGACGAGAATCTCCTCGAACGCATCCACCACCAGCTCCTCGTTGATGTGGACTCTTCCGCTCTCCAGATCGATCTTCGTCACCAGGTTCTGATAGAGGGTCTCCTTTGCCCACAGGAACTCGCCGGTCTCTCGGTCGAGGGTGTAGACGATACCCGTCTTACCCGGAATGCCAGTGACCACTTTTCGCGTCTCGCCACGCTCGGCGCGAGGGCTGATCCATTCCACCGAGTCTGGGTCCGGCGCCACCCGAGTCTCGACCAGGTAGCGCTCGAAGACATGATCGAGATCCCAGTTGTCGCGGGGCAGGTGCTGGTAGTACCAGACGATCTCCCCGGTCTCGGCGTCGATCGCGAGCGTGCAATTGGAGTAGAGGACGTCCCCTCCCGGCGTTCCCCGAACGCGTTCCAGAGAGGGCGCGGGCACGGATGTTCCCCAGAAGATCAAGTTCAGCTCCGGATCGTAGCTTCCCACGCCCCAGGCCCCGACGTGGCGCCGCTCCTCGTACGGAAGGTCGCCCCAGCTGTCGCCGCCTGGCTCGTCCGGGCGGGGGATCAGTCGCGTGCGCCAGATCTCCGATCCGTCATCCGGATCGTAGGCGGCGATATAGCAGACGTCCGGGCCCTCGACCGGCGAGCAGGAGCGGCCGTTGACGATCTTGCCGTTCGCCACGATAGGTCCGGAAGAGAAGTTGCCCTCGACCGGAACCTCCCAGACGAGCTCCCCGGTGCGGGCATCGAGCGCAATCAGATGCGGCTCGCCCTTCGTGAAGTGGAAGATCTTGTCCTGGTAGATCGCGATGTTCCGCACGCGAGTCTTGCCGGCGGTGATGGGACCGCGGCGGTACTCCCAGATGAGGTCGCCGTTGCGCGCATCCAGCGCCTGGATCACGTCCCCCGGATTCGCCAGGTACATGACCCCGTCGTGCACGAGAGGCGTCGTTTCCTGCTCGCCCGGCTCCATGGCGCGCGACCAGGCGAGTTGCAGCCGCGAGACGTTCTCCCGGTCGATCTGGCCGAGGGGGCTGTAGGCCCAGGCGTCATACGTTCGGCGATACATCAGCCAGTCACCGGGTGGAGGGCTTTCGAGCACCTCCGAGCTCACCGGAGTGAACTCCTCGACTGTCCGTTGAGCGAGCGGTTGCAGCTCGATGTCCCTCACGTCCGGATAGCTGAGCGAGCGTACGAACGCCACCAGCGCGACCAGGTCGTCGCTGCGGATGTGGGGGTGGGCGGGCATCTCGAAGCCGCCGTAGCGCACGAAGTTGGCGAGATCCATATCGGAGAGGTAATTCATCATTCGAGGATCGGTCTGGTCTTTCGGCTTCGCGGTCAGATCGCGCGACAGGGGCCCGTCACCGCGCCCGCCGTCCCCGTGGCAGGAAGCGCAGTCCTTCCGGTAGAGCTCGGCACCCTGCTCGAGCGTCGCGGGGGTCAGGACCAACGACGCGACCGCGGGCGCAATCCCCTCTCGCGGTGGCGGGTAGACAGGAATGTCTTCGTGTTTCCTGTCGTCTTCACAGGCAAACAGTCCGACGACAAGAAGGCAAGCGGCAAATCGATGATCGAACCGCATCATTCTCCCTCGTCCGGAAGCGCGAAGGCCACGAGCGTGGCATCTTCGCCGAGGCCGGTGGCGACGACCACGAACTGCCGCCCGCGGGGCGAGCGGTAGGTCATGGGCGTTCCGGTCGTCGGGCGGGGGAGCGCTTCGTGCCACAGCGCCGCTCCGCTCCGCGCGTCGAACGCGTGAAGCGCCCGATCGCCACCCCCAACGAAAACCAGCCCCCCTTGGGTGACCATCGCGCCGGGAGGTCCCGGCGCTCCGAGCTGCTCGGGCAGCCGGGCATTTCTGAGCGCCGGATGGCGCCGAAGCTCCGGCCAGTCGCCGAGCGTCACCCGCCAGGCGATCTCGCCGCGGTTGAGATCGATCGCCGTCAGATGTGCGTACGGTGGCTTGATGAGCGGAAGACCGTTGGCGAACGAGGCGTTCATACGTGATACCACCCACTCGGCATCTGTCGGAACCCGCTCCGGCAGATGGCTCTGCGACGGGACCTCGCCGGCGGGACCGGGCCGTTCGAGGCGCGTGATCCGGAGCGTGTCGGATGTCTTCACGTAGAAGAGGCCCGTCTCCGGATCGAAAGCACCACCACCCCAGTTCGCACCGCCAAGTGAGCCAGGTAGCTGAAGCGTGCCCTCGAGGGAAGGCGGCGTGTAGATCGGTCCCCGGCGGTACTTCTTCAGCTCGGCCTGGGCCGCTGCCTCGAGCTCCGGGGTCAGATCGAAAGCATCCTCGAGGAACACACCCTGTCGGGCAAACGGCGGGGGGCGCGTCGGGACGGGCTGGGTGGGCCAGGCCCGCTCACCGGGAACATCGCTGGGTGGCACCGGCCGCTCCTCGATGGGCCAGACGGGCTCGCCGGTGACGCGATCGAACACGAAAGCGAAACCCATCTTGGTGACCTGTACGACCGCATCGATCGTTCGTCCCTCGACATGAAGCGTCACGAGGACGGGAGCGGCGGGAGGGTCGTAGTCCCACAGTCCGTGGTGAACGAGCTGATAGTGCCACTTGCGCTCGCCCGTCGCCGCGTCGAGACAAACGAGCGATTCGGCGAAGAGGTTCTTGCCCGGTCGTTTTCCTCCGTACCAGTCGTTGCTGGGAGTGCTCACCGGGAGATAGAGAAGACCTCTCTCCTCGTCGAGACTCATGGGCGGCCAGACGTTGGCGTGCCCGGTGAACTCCCACGAGCCGTCCTCCCACGTCTCGCGGCCGAGCTCGCCTTCCCGCGGAACGGTATGGAACGTCCAGACCAGCTCTCCCGTCCGGGCATGGAAAGCGCGCACGTCGCCGGGCGGATCGTTGTCGAAGATGAGCCAGTCCGGAATGTGGCTTCCAACGATCACCAGGTCCCGGTAGACCACCGGAGGCGAGCGGGTCTCGAAGTGCGTCTTCTCCACCGGCCGATCGAACGTCTCGACCAGATCCACGACGCCATCACGGCCGAAGCCTCCCACCGGCTCGCCGGTCACCGCGTCGAGCGACACCAGCTTGTGTCGGGCGTTGATGAAGATTCTGAGACGTCCCTCGTCTCGCCAGGCAGCCACGCCCCGGTGCGCGAAACCGATTCCGGTGAAGCCGGGACCGAGCCGGTAGGTCTCCGGATCGTACGTCCAGAGAGACTGACCCGTCTCGGCGTCGAGGGCAACGACACGGCTGTAGGACGTGCTCAGATAGAGGGCGTTATCGATGAGAATCGGCGTGGCCTCGAACTTGCCCGGTCGGGTCCCGAACGCCTTCTCCGCTCGCTCCCCCGTCTGCCACTCCCAGGCGATCTCGAGCCGTTCGACATTACCGCGGTGGATCTGCTCGAGCGAAGAATACTTGGTGGCCGCCTGGTCGGCGCCGTAGTAGGACCACTCCTGAGCGATGGCTCCGGAGTCGAGTGCACACGAGAAAACCGAGACGACGAGCGAACGAACGAAGTATCTCATGGGTTTTCAACGCACGGCCGCGGGAGAGATGTTGGCGGCCGTCGAGCCCTTGGTTTTCGACCTGGTCAGAATGAACATGAACTCGTAGACTCGATTCCTCGCCAGCTCCTGGGTCACCAGGTTCTCGAGAATGTAGATCCCGTTCTGGGTGAGAAGCATCTGGTGGACCGGGTCCGACTCCTCCAAGTCCTCACTCGGCAGGACGTCGAACCCGTTGTTGTCCGCTCCCGCCATCGCGACTCTCCGGTCGATGAGCCACTGGGCCGCTTCTTTGCCGATCCCGGGCTCACTCGCGCGAAACCGTTGATTGTCTTTCATCCAGAGGGCAAGCCAGCCGGTGTGGAAGAGGACCGCGTCGCCCGGGCCGATCGTGGGGTTCCCTTGCTTCTCCAGAGCCCCCTCCAGGTCGTCGACGGTGATGACGTAGCCTCCCTCCAGCATCGTCACCCCTTTGTAACGGGCAACGTCCACCAGGACGCCACGCGTCACGACCGGCGGTACGTTCTCGATACCCAGCCGGCTCAGTCCCCAGTCGAAAACGATGTCTTCGCCCGCATTGCAGTTGTAGAAGAGTCCGTCGGCGGCGATGTGGCCGAGCCCGTCGATCTGGGTGCCGATCTGGTAGGTTCCGGAGACGAACTCTTCGATCGAGACGAGCTTGTTCTTGCCCCGGGTTCCGAACGGCACACCTCTCACGATCATCTGACTCCAGGAGCGCGAGCGCGATGCCGGCACCCCGCGTTCGAGGAGCACACCCATGTCGTAGAGCTTCCCCTCGGTGACGAGCCGCGCCGCTTCGAGCACTTTAGCGGGGGTGATCTCGTTGATGGCCCCGATCTGATCCTCCGGCCCGTACCTCGAAGGACACCAGGGTGGCTGGGCCAGAAGGCTCGGAACCGGTGTTGCCAGGATGGTGAGAATGGTCGACAGGACGAACAAGCGTCGAAAACGACTTCCCATGGCCCGCTCCCTCCTGCCTCACGAGAGATGGCGGTGATGACAGCCGCCTCGGTTGCCGTGGACTTCTATTGTGGCGGGTTTCCGTTTCGCCGTTTCGGAAGCTCGACCTTCTTGTGACGCAAGGCCTCGAGGGAGCGAATCAGAACGGCGCGGGTATCCCGTGGGTCGATGATGTCGTCCACGAAGTCGTAGCGGTAGTTCTCCGCGAGGCTGAAGATGTTGATGTACTTCTCCCGATACTCCCGGCAGCGCTCCTCGAGGAGCCGCGCCTCTTCTTCGTTGTTCTTCGCGTTCTCCAGGTCCTTGGACCAGATGATGGCGGCCGCCTGCTCCGGCCCCATGATCGAGATCTCGGCGGTGGGCCAGGCGTAGGAGAAATCGGCTCTCATCGTTTTCGAGCCCATGACCACGTTGCCGCCGCCATAAGAACGGCGCACCACAATCGAGATCTTGGGGACGGTGGCACAGGCATAGCCGTACAAAAGCTTCGCCCCGTGACGGAGGATCCCCTGATTCTCCCATTCGCGACCCACCACGAAGCCCGGGGTGTCGATCAGCGTGATGATCGGAAGTTGAAAGCCGTTGCAGAAGGTCATGAGACGCATGTACTTGTCGGAGCAGTCGTTCTCCATGACCCCGCCCATCTCGTCGGGGTTGTTCGCGATGAGCCCCACCGGCTGGCCACCGAGGCGCGCCAGACCGGTGATGATGTTGGGAGCAAAGTCCGGCTTGATCTCGAGAAAGCTCCCGTGATCCACGATGCGTTCGACGATCTCGTGCATGTCGTAGGTCATCTGCGGGGAGTCCGGAAGGATGTCGAGCAGCTCTTCGTCCCGCCGATCGGCGGGATCGTCGCAGGGGATCCGTGGGGGTTGCTCTTCACAATGCTGCGGCAGGTAGGCCAAGAGCTGCCGGGCCAACAGCATCGCCTCTCCATCGTCCTCGGCGATGAGATCGCACTGCCCGGCCGCCATGTTCGAGTCCGCCGAGCCCACCACCGAGTCGTCGATGTCCTCGCCCGTCGCCGCCTTGGTCAGGCGAGGACCACCCAGCCACATGAACGCCGTCTTCCGCGTCATGATCAGGAAGTCCGACAGCATTGGCGAATAGCCCTGCCCGGCCGCACAGGGTCCCATCAGGATCTGGATCTGGGGCACCACGCCGGAATGTATGGATTGGTTGATGAAGATTCGGTTGAAGGGTCGGGACAGAGCACTTCCTTCATGAAGCCGTGCCCCTGCCGAGTCGAGCATGCCGACCACCGGTACCCTCATTCGACCGGCAAGCTCGATGATGGCGGCGATTTTGGCCGAGTGGCTTTCGCCGGCGCTTCCGGCCAGGATGGTGAAATCGGTCGCGTAGACACAGACTTCCCGGCCCTCGACTCTGCCGTGGCCGATCACGACACCGTCCGCGGGCGTGTCCCGCCCCTTCATCCCGAACTCCGGGTTCTGGGAGCGCACCAGCCCGCCGAGCTCGACGAAACTTCCTGGGTCGAAGAAACTGACGAGCCGTTCCCGGACAGAGAGCTTTCCCCGGCTGTGCTGTTTCGCGACTTTTTCGGCACCGCCCATCGCGGCGAGCTTCGCCTTTTTCGCGTCGAGCTCCTGTAGCAAACGGTCGATCGACCGCGCGCCGGTTTTCGCCGTACCCATGCGCCTAGTCCTTTATCTCGAGCTCGAGGCGGAGCAGGTTGGGGCCATAAGCCTTGCCCGTCTGGTCCATCATCAGGGTGCGGGTCGCACCGCCACCCAGCGCCTGTGTCAGCACGAACTCGAGAGAATTCAGGTTGTCCATCTCATAGCGCGTCACATCACCCCTGACGAAGTCCTTGAAGTGCGACTTCACTTTGTCCGCGGTCAGGTGCTTCTTGAGCGTGGCGTAGGCGGTGGCGTCCTTGGCCATGACGCCGATGTTGACGATATCTCCCTTGTCACCCGAGCGCGCATAGGCGAGCTCACGGAGCTGGACCGTTTGCGCCATCAAGACACCTCGAGGACTTCCACGCGCTCCCGGACCAGCTCGCGCGGAATGAGCGTCGGCCACAAAGAAACGATCTCCCGCGGCGGTGGCGGGGAGATGACCGCGGTGGTGCCCACCGGGCCATGGGTCCAGAGGTGCGTCACTTCCCGCCGGACCTGATTGGCGAACTGGCGGCTGGTCGTCTTGACCGCGACCCGAACCCGGACCTCGTTGACTTCCGCGAGATCGGAGGGCAACTTCGCAAGCGGACCGTGAATGGAGTTGAGTCCGATGTAGTCGAAACGCGACTCGACGATGGGAATCTCGCGCGCCTCGAATCGACCGCGCAGGAAGCGCTCGCAGAACTGGGCTTTTTCATAAGCGTCGGGCCAGCACACGCTGATTTCGGACTCGCCGAGCCAGCCGTCCGTGTAGCCGAGGCAGAACTTGAGCGTCTCCGGTCGCGGCTTGCCCCGAAAGCCGCTCACTTTGACCCGATCCGGACCTGCCGTTTCCAGTCGGATGTCCGAGAAATCCGCAATCGCATCCGCCATCAGGTAATTCTTCGGATCGTGAACTTCGTAGACGAGATGCTCTTTGACCGTCCACTCGGTGACCATCCGCCCGCTGCCCGGCGCCTTGGTGATGATCGCCTCGCCGTTCTCCTCGACTTCCGCAATGGGAAAGGCGACGCGCCAGGGCTCCTCGATGTCCTTCCAGAAGTTCGACATGCCGCCCGCGCAACCCGCCGAGCACTCGATGATGTGACCGATGGTGACCGCCGCCGCCATCTTGTCCCAATCGTCCAGGGACCAACCCAGCTCGTGCACCATCGGCGCGACGTAGACCGAGTTATCGGTGGCCCTGCCGGTGATGATGACGTCGGCGCCGGCTCCGAGCGCCTCGATCTGGCCCTCCGAACCGATATAGGCATTGGCGGAGACAATGCGGTCGGCGACCGGATCGATGTCCTCCTCACCGGTATCCAGATTGGGGAATTTTACGCCTTCATTTCGAAAGTCGGAAAGCCGTTCCAAGACGTCGTCACCAAACACCAGACCAAGCTTCATCCCCTTGTAGCCGAGCTCCGAGGCTAGAGCCGCCACGGCCTCGCCGGCCGCCTGCACGTTGGCCCCGCCCGCGTTGGTCAGCATGCGAATGCCCTTGTCTCGCGCGATGGGCAAGAGTTTCTTCATCCAGGGAATCAAATCGGGGATGTAGCCGCGCTGGGGATCCTTGTTCTTCATTCGCTGAAGGATGGACATGGTGAGCTCGGCGAGGTGATCGAAGCCGATGTACTGCACCTCCCCCTTCTCTGCGAGCTCCACCGCCGGGTCGAGCATGTCCCCCCAGGACGCGGAGCCACAGCCCATTCGAACAGATTTCATGCAGACCCCTTTATCCTGCGGCGATCCGGGACCGGTTCCGCCGCGTATTTCGACCCGCCGGTAGAATTATAGCGACGGGGCGCGATCCAGTCTATCCCTGTGCGTAAAAAAGCACACATCCTTTTCTGGACGGGAATGGAAATGAGACGCGCGGCCCCGCGGACGAGGCGGTATCTCCGTCAATCATTCTACCGTAGGGTCAAAAACATTTGACAACGTGTTGGCGCCGACCTTATAAGGGACTTCGCGACGATGGAGTCGTTTGCACAGGGCTGGAGGTGATTCGTGCAATTCGGCGTCACCCTGCCGAATTTCCCTTACGGTGCGGCACCGAGCCGCGATCACTTGCTGGAGGTGGCCCGCGTTGCCGAGGAGCAGGGTTACACCTCGCTTTGGACGAGCGATCATATCCTCGTCGGGTCCGAGTTTCCCCGATACGGCCACATCTACGAGGCCCTCGTGACACTGGCCTGGCTGGCGGCGAAGACCGAGACGATTCGGCTGGGCACTTCGGTTCTGGTCGTACCCATGCGCAACACGATCCTGACCGCGAAACAAGTGGCCACGATCGATGAGCTGTCCGGCGGACGCTTCATCCTGGGAGCCGGCATCGGATGGAACGAAGAGGAGTACGGCTTTCTCGGCGCCAAATTCAAGAAGAGGGGTGAGGTGATGAACGAGTCGCTCGCCGTGATTCGCGACCTGTGGACAGCCGAGAAGCCCTCGTTCTCCGGCCAGTTTCACCGCTACGAGAACGCGCTGTTCGAACCGAAGCCGGAGCAGAAGGGAGGGCCTCCGATCTGGGTGGGGGGGAACTCGGACCGGGCGCTCGGTCGCGCCGCCCGGCTGGGCGACGGCTGGCACGCCGACGAGGTCGACCCGGCGGGCTTCGCCGAAGCGTCCAGGAAGGTCGAGCGCTATGCCAGCGAGCACGGGAGGAGCGTCGGCGTCTCGATCCGATACACCCTCGACCTCTTCGCGGCCACCGGAAACAAGAAGGAAAAGGCTGTTCCCGAAGGCTATTATCTCGGAAACCAGGGTGAGGTCGGGATGCGCGGATCGTTCGAGGAGATGATCGACTTCGTGCGGAAATACCGGGACATCGGTGCCACCGATTTCATTTGCCAGTTCGAGCACGATACGGTGGAGCAGCACCTGGACTTCATACGCACGTTTCGCCGCGAGGTCGCGGACCAGATCTGAGAGGAGCGAGGTTTGCTTCAGCAAGCGAAGGCGTCGAAAGCTGCGGAGGGCCGCGGACACCAACGAGAACCGGTCTGCACGCTGGATCCGGAGGGGAACCTCCTCGTGGACGAGCCGCCACTGAGCGACGAGGAGGCTCTCGCGGGTCTTCGCGCGATGTTGCTCGGACGTCGGTACGACGAGCTCTGTATCAAGCTGGCTCGCCGCGGTCTCATGGTGACCCTCGCACCCGGCATCGGCCAGGAAGCCTGTAGCGTCGGAAGCGTCCTGCCGCTCGAGCGTCATCGTGACTGGTTCGTTCCCCAGTACCGCGAGGCGGCCGGCCAGCTGTTCCACGGATTGGACCTCGTCCAGGCCTTCTTGTGGCACATGGGAAGCCCCATCGGGTTTTACATTCCGGAAGGCGTGAAGATGCTCCCCTTCCAGGCCGCGGTGTCGGGGCAGATCCCTCACGCGGTGGGACTCGCCTGGGGGCTCAAGCACCAGGGGAAGACCGACGTCGTCGTGGTGCACTTCGGCGAAGGGGGATCCTCACAAGGAGATTTTCTGGAGGCGGCCAACCTGGCTGGCCTCCGCAAGGCTCCGGTCATCTTCTTCTGCCAAAACAACGAATGGGCCATCGCCACTCCGCGAGAGCTGCAAACCGCGTCCGAGACCATCGCGCAAAAGGCCGACGCGTTCGGATTCCGCGGTGTTTCGGTGGACGGAAACGATCTCTTCGCCGTCTACGACGTGACGCGCCAAGCGGTCGAGCGCGCCCGGGCCGGAGAGGGTCCGACGCTCATCGAGGGCATGACCTACCGATTGGGAATCCACACCACCGCGGACGCCTCCCGCCTCGATCCTCCCGAAGTCTTCGAAGCCTGGGAGAAGAAAGACCCGCTGCTTCGCGTTCAGCGCTACCTGGAAAAGCGCGGGGCCTGGAACGCGTCGGTGGGGGAGGCGATGGAGCAGGAAGTCAAGGCGGAGCTCGATGCCGCCTGGGCGGAGGCGCAGCAGCGTCCGCCTTCGCGAGGCCACGAGGGCATCGCTCACGTCTTCGCCGAAATGCCCCCTCGGCTTCGGGAGCAGCAACGCGAGCTCCGGGAGCGGGCCGGTAACGGAGATGACGCCCGTGACTGAAATGACGATGGTGGAGGCCATTCGCGACACCCTCCATCACGAGATGGAGCGCGACCCGCGGGTCGTCGTTCTCGGCGAGGACGTCGCCCGGGTCGGGGGCGTTTTTCGCGCCACCGAGGGACTTGCAGAGGCGTTCGGCACTGACCGTGTCGTGGACATGCCGCTCGCCGAGGGCACCATCATCGGTTCCGTCCTCGGTCTTGCGATATCGGGCCTGGTTCCGGTTGTCGAGATCCAGTTCATGGGCTTTACGCACAACGCCTTCAATCAAATCGTCGAACAGCTGGCACGGATCCGTTACCGCTCGTGGGGAAGTCTCTCCGCGCCGGTGACGATTCGCACGCCCTACGGCGGAGGGGTGCGGGCTCCCGAGATGCACTCGGATGGATTCGAGGCGCATTTTGCCCACTGTCCCGGCCTGAAGCTCGTGGCGCCGTCGAATCCCGCGGACGCACGGGGGCTCCTGCTGTCTTCGGTGCGCGATCCCGATCCGGTCATGTTCCTCGAACCGCTTCGCGGATATCGACTGACGAAAGGCGAGGTCCCGTCCAGCTACGAACCCCTTCCCTTCGGCGAGGCTCGAGTCGTGCGGGAGGGTGAGGACTGCACCGTCATCGCGTGGAGCGCGGCGGTCGAAGTCGTCCGCCAGGCCGCCGAAGAGGCCGCTCGGCACGGTATCTCGGCGGAGGTCATCGACCTGAGAACACTCGTTCCGCTCGATACGGAGACGCTCGCTGCTTCGGTCCGGAAGACCGGCCGAGTCGTGGTGGCCCAGGAGTCCTGCAAGACGGGCGGATTTGCCGCAGAGGTCCTCGCGTCGATTCAAGAGGAAGAGGATATGTTCTACTCCCTCGAGGCGCCGATGATCCGCGTCTGCGCGCCCGACATGCCGTACCCGGTGCAGGTGCTCGAGCCCGACTACCTGCTCAACAAGGACCACGTGCTGCAGGCTCTGCGCAAGGTGACGAGTAACTAGTGTCCCGTCCCGGAAGTCAGGTTGCATTCGAGCGCCGATGCATCCCGCCTCGCTGCGTTGCGCCTCGGTTGAATACCGCGGTATTTCGCCCTCGCCGCGCCTTGCGATCCGGGCGCCTCGACGCTCTCGATGCTAACCTCACTTCCGAGACGGGACACTAGCAACATGGCGCGACTCGAGTTCCGCATGCCCGACGTGGGCGAAGGGCTGGCCGAAGCAGAAGTTCTGAAGTGGCTCGTGAAAGTCGGGGAGCGGGTTGCGGAGAACGATCCCGTCGCCGAGGTGGAGACCGACAAAGCGGTCGTGACGATGCCCGCCCCCGCCACCGGAACGATGGCGGAGCTCACCGTGAGCGAGGGCGAGAGAGTCAAGGTCGGCTCGCTCCTTTTCGTCATGGACGTGGACGGGGCGGCGACCTCGACGACGGCTGGGGCGCCAAAGAAGGAGGTCAACGAGGTCGAGGCGGTCGATTCACGCGTGGGTCCCGCTCCGCGCCGCCCTGGCCCGGCCGGAGAGGGCGCATCCGCTCGGGTCCTCGCCTCCCCGGTCGTCCGGAAGCTAGCAGAAGCGAAGGGCATCGATCTCGAGTCGGTTCCGGGCTCGGGTCCCGGGGGGCGCATCACCCGCGAGGATGTCGAGAGCTTTCTGCAAAAGCGGGATGAGCCACTGAGCGCATCCGCGGCCGCGGCACCGGAAGAGCCGGGTAAGCCGGGTAAGGAAGTCGAGCGCATCCCGCTGCGAGGACTGAGGCGGCGCATCGCCGAGGCCATGACCCTTTCGGCGAGAACCATCCCCCACGTCTGCGGCTTTCACGAAATCGACGCCGCACCGCTCACGAACCTGAGAGCCAGTCTCCGGCCGCGTGCCGAGGCTGTTTCGGTAAGGCTGACCTATCTTCCCTTCATCGTTCGTGCGACGGTGCTCGCACTCGAGCAGCATCCCTATCTCAACGCCTCCATTGACGAGAAAGAGCTCGTCATCTCGTTGAAGAAGCGCTTCAACGTCGGCATCGCCATCGCCACCGAAGAGGGCCTGGTCGTTCCCGTCCTTCACGGATCCGATCGGCTCGGGATACTGGAGCTGGCACGTCGCATCGAGGCGCTCGGTCTCGCCGCCCGCGAGCGGCGGCTCCAACCGGCGGACATGCGTGGCGGCACGTTCACCATCACCAACGTCGGGCAGGCGGGAGGCTGGTTCGGTACTTCCATCATCCGCCATCCCGAAGCCGCGATCCTCGGAGTGGGTCGTATCAGCGAGCGTCCAGTGGTGCGCGACGGCCAGATCATCGTCGGTTCCGTGCTGCCCATTTCGCTGACGTTCGACCATCGGATCCTCGATGGCGATGGGGCGCTCGCTTTCGTCCAGAGCCTGCGGGATCAGCTCGAGCGTCCGGAGCAGCTTCTTCTGGGCGAGCCACGCTGGTAGCTGCAGAAACACGAAGACACGGAAGACATGAAATTCGGGCTCTGGTATCACCTGAGAAATCCTCCCCAATGGAAGCAGCCCTGGGGCGAGCTCTACGCCCACGCACTGGAGCAGATCGAAGCTGCAGAAACGCTCGGATTCGATTCGATCTGGACGTCCGAGCATCATTTCATCGAGGACGGCTACCTTCCGTCCTCACTCGTATTCCTGGCCGGTGTGGCGGGCCGAACCCGCCGGGTCAGGCTCGGGACGCTGGTCCTGCTGCTGCCGCTTCACGATCCGATTCGCGTCGCCGAGGACACGGCGGTGCTGGATCTCCTTTCGGGTGGGCGGGTCGATCTCGGAGTCGCCGCCGGCTATCGCGTGGAAGAGTTCGAGGCCTTCGGGGTTCCCCATCGCGAGCGCGGAAAGCGAATGGACGAAGCGGTTTCGATCCTCCGGGGAGCCTGGAAGGAGGGGAACTTCTCTTACAAGGGGAGCTTTTTCGAGATCGACGAGCTGGACGTCACGCCCAAGCCACTCCAGGATCCGCTTCCGCTGTTCATGGGAGGAGGCTCGAAACCCGCCATGCGGCGGGCGGCACGACTGGGCTGTCACCTGCTGCCGCCTCCCGACCGGGAGCTCATCGAGCTCTACCGTGACGAGCTCGAGAAGAACGGAAAAAAACCCGACGAGTTCCGAATAAAGTTGTTCCAGCCGATGTATTGCTGCGAGGATCCGGAGGCGGGCTGGAAGGACGTCAGAGAGCACTATCTCTACATGCACAACTGGTATCGGCGATGGTACCGGGAGGCGGGAGATGGAACCGCGCCGGAGCTGACCGACCCCGACGCTCTACCGCGAGACGCCTACTTCGTCGGCACTCCCGACGATTGCGCGGCGGCGATTCGGCGGCTCACAGCCAACTTTAACTTCGAGGAGTTCATCTTCTGGGCACGACCTCCCGGACTGGCCTGGGACAAATCCACGCGCTCGATGGAGCTCTTTGCCCGCGAGGTGCTTCCGCGGTTCCGTTGATAGAGAAAGTTCCTTGACGTACCGCCACCTTGCTTCCTCCCGCGACGGGGCTGTCGAGCACCTGACGCTCGATCGGCCCGACGTCAGAAACGCCTTCGACGAGGCGCTCATCGGGGAGCTGGCGGCGTGGGCCGCGGCGGCGCGTAAGGACGAATCGCTTCGGGTCGTGGTGCTCTCCGGCCGGGGGAAAGTCTTCTCCGCGGGGGCGGACCTCGAGTGGATGTCGAAGACCGCCGGCTACACCGAGGAGCAGTATCTCCGCGATGCCTCGAGGGTCGCGGACATGCTCGCGTCGCTCGACACGCTGCCGCAGGCACTGGTGGGTCGGGTCCACGGCGCCGCCATCGCCGGCGGCATCGGCCTCGTGAGCGTCTGTGACATCGTCATCGCCGAGGAGAACACCGTTTTCGGGTTTACCGAGGTCAACCTGGGTATCGTTCCCGCCGTGATTTCGCCGTACGTCGTCGCGAAGATCGGTCCCTCGGCTGCGCGGGAGCTTTTCGTGACCGGCAGGCGCTTCGGCGCCGAGCGGGCTCGCGAGCTGGGTCTGGTCCATTCGGTCGTTCCAGCGTCGGAGCTCGACCGGGCGGTCGAAAGCCATCTTCAGGAGCTCCGTTCCTCGGCACCCGGAGCGGTCGCCGACGCGAAGACACTCGTCCGGTCGATCTTTGCGAAATCGCCCTCCGAGGCCCGGGACGTGGCGAGTGGGATCCTGGCGAGACGCCGCGCCTCAGACGAGGCCCGGGCTGGCATGAAGGCGTTCTTCGAGAAGAAAAAGCCTCCCTGGGCCGAATAGCAGATCACTGGATAGAGAGAGGAGGTAGGACATCATGCGACAGGTCGTCATCACGAGCGCCGTGCGACTTCCCATCGGGCGATTCCTGGGCTCGCTCAAGGAGGTGCACACTGGTGAAATGGGCGCGACGGTGGCGAAAGCCGCTCTCGACCGATCCGGCATCGAGGGCTCCAGCGTCGACGAGGTGGTTACGTCCGAAACTTATCGCGGCGACTTGCCGGGCTGCTCCGCTCGTCCCATCGCACTGAAGGCTGGAGTTCCGCTCGAGGTGCCGGGCTTCAACCTCAACATGCACTGCGGCACCGGCCTGAAGGCCCTCGTGCTGGCGAGTCAGATGATCCGATGCGGCGACGCGGACGTCGTTCTGGTGATCACCGTGGAGTCGATGAGCCGCGCCGCTTTCTTCCTTCGCAACGCTCGAGCAGGCTTCCGCCTCGGCCACGCCACCGTCGTCGACCAGCTCGTCCAGAAGGGCGACCCGGCACGCGATCCCCGCCTGGACCCGACGGCGAAATTCTCGATGGGGGAGACGGCGGAAAATCTCGCCGAGAAGCACTCGATCTCGCGGGAACGCCAGGACGAGTACGCGCTCCGATCCCAACAGCGCGCCGCCGAGGCCATGCGAGAGGATCGCTTCGCGAGCCAGCTCGTTCCGATCGAAGTACCCCGGGGACGGAACGAGACGGCTCTTTTCGACGAGGACGAACATCCGCGGCCGGACGCGACGATCGAAGCGCTCGCACGGCTGCGGCCGGTCTTCAGGGCCGGGGGTACGGTCACCGCCGGCAACTCCAGTGGCATGAACGATGGCGCCGCCGCGCTGGTGCTGATGTCGGAAGAGCGCGCCCGAACGCTGGGGGCAGAGCGGCTCGGTCGGCTCGTCGGGCACGCCTCCGCCGGCGTTCCTCCCGAGCACATGGGGCTGGGGCCCGTCCCGGCAACGCGCAAGCTCTTGACGCGGATCGAGCGGGGCCTCGACGACTTCGCCGTGATCGAGCTGAACGAGGCCTTTGCCGCTCAGGTGCTCGCCTGCTTCGAGGAGTATCCGGAGCTTGGCCAGAAGCTCGACCGCATCAACGTCAACGGCTCCGGAATCTCCCTGGGCCACCCCATCGGGGCCACCGGGGGTATCCTGGCGGTCAAGGCCATCCACGAGCTCCGACGGATCGGGGGCGGGCTCGGCCTCCTCACGATGTGCATCGGCGGAGGCCAGGGGATCGCAGTGGCGGTCGAAACGTGACCGCCCTCTATTCACCTTCCTGCGGCGCTTCGGAAAGGCTCGGAGCCGCCGGCGGCGCCACGTGGTCGTCGCCATGTTGGACTCCTTTGCCTTTGCGGCTCATTGCGCGCTCATTCCATGCGTGGTGTTGTGGGGTCCCACCCCCAACACGTCCGGCGCGTTCGTTCGGCACGGTAGCATCAGGATACATTGAGAGCCTGGCCCCCATCGATGCGCAGGATCGAGCCGGTCATGAACCCCGAGGCGTCGGAGGCGAGGTAATTGACGAGTGGTCCGATCTCGGGAGGGTTCCCGAACCGGCGCAGGGGGATGCGCGACGCCACCCGCTGGCGGAGCTCGGGGTCCGCGAGCACCGCTTTGGGCATGTCGGTCTCGAAGTAGCCGGGCGCGATCCCGTTGACCGTGATCCGGTAGCGGGCCCACTCGACGGCCAGCGTCTGCACGAGCTGGTGGAGCCCGCCTTTCGAGGCATTGTAGGCGACGGTGAGCGGAAGCGCCCGCCCAACGAAGGTCGTGCCGAAAATGACGATCCGGCCACCCTGCTCTTTCATTGTGGACGCCACCTCGCGCGCGGCGAGAAAAGCTCCTGTCAGGTTGGTTGTGAGAACCCGGTCCCAGTCCGCTTTTGTGGTCTGAAGTGCCGGGGCCGCATGCATTGTCCCGGCGGAGTAGACGAGGATGTCGATGCGGCCGAAATGATCCGAGACCGCGCCAACCCCATTCCGGATCGATTCCTCCGCGGTGACGTCCGCGACGGTGAAAAAGCTTCGGTGACCCTTCTCTTTGATGGCCCCGGCGACGGCGGCGAGCGCATCGCGAGAGCGGGCGGCGCAGGCGACGTCCGCCCCGGCCTCCGCGAGCGCGAGCGCGGATTCGCGCCCGAGCCCCTTGCTGGCACCGATCACCAGAGCGACCTTGCCGGAAAGGTCGTACCAGGCGCGGGTCATTTCGTGCCTCGGTGCGCGCTCACTCTATGCCTCCTCGTCCTCGCTCTCCGGGGCGAGACGCGGTAGCAGATCCAGGGTATACGATCCTTTCCGGAAAGCATCGTCCTCGAGCACGCGCTTCAGGAAGGGAGCAGTCGTGTGGATCGGGCCGATCGCGAGCTCGGACAGTGCGCTCCGCATGGTATCGATCGCCTCCTCGCGCGTCGCTCCGTGCGTAATCACCTTGGCCAGCAACGAATCATAGTAGAACGGCACCGCGTAGCCTTCGAACACATGCGTGTCGAATCGCACCGATGGACCCGCGGGAGATCTGAACGTCTCGACCGTTCCCGGTTGGGGGAGGAAACCGTCGTCCGGATCTTCCGCGTTGATACGGCACTCGATGGCATGACCTCGAAACGCGATGTCGCTCTGGCTCAATGACAGCTCGCCGGTTGCCGCTTCCTCGACCTGCGCCCGCACCAGGTCGACGCCGGTGATGGCTTCGGTGACCGGATGTTCCACCTGAATGCGAGCGTTCACCTCCAGGAAATAGAATCGATTCTCCGCGTCGACCAGAAACTCGACCGTCCCCGCGCTCCGGTAGCGCGTCGCCTCCACGATGGTCAAGGCCGCTTCGTGAAGCTGGCGTGCGACCTCGCGCGGAAGCGCGGGCGACGGCGCTTCCTCGAGCAGCTTCTGGTGACGGCGCTGGAGAGAGCAGTTGCGTTCTCCCAGATGAAGCGCCTTTCCCTTCGAATCACCCAGGACCTGAACCTCGATATGTCGGGCCCCCTCGATGCGTCGTTCCAGATACAAGGTGGGGTCACCGAACGAGGCGCGCGCTTCTGCCTGCGCGAGTGGGAAAGCTTCGACGAGGGCGTCCTCGTCGGCGATCGGACGAATGCCCTTTCCGCCGCCGCCGGCCGCCGCCTTGAGCATCGCCGGGTAACCGATCGATGCGGCGAGACGACGAGCGACGGAAAGCTCGCGCAGAGGCTGGTTCGAGCCCGGGATGACCGGGACGCCGGCGCTCTCAACGCTCCGCCGCGCTTGCAGCTTGTTGCCCGCCAAACGCAGGCTCTCCGGACTGGGACCAATGAAAGTGAGCCCCGCCGTCGCGCAGGCCTCGGCGAACCTTGCGTTCTCGGAGAGAAAGCCGTATCCGGGATGGATCGCGCTCGCGCCGGTTTGCTCGGCGGCCGCGAGAACGGACTCGACGTTCAAGTAGCTCTCGGCAGGAGCGGGTGGTCCGATCAGGACCGCTTCGTCCGCGAGCCGCGCCGGAAGGGCCTCGACATCCGCTTCCGAGTAGACGGCCACGCTCTCGATCCCCATCTCCTTCAGCGTCCGGAGAATGCGAACCGCGATCTCACCACGGTTGGCGACGAGAACTTTTTCGAACATCGCGACGCAGAACCCCGGGACGCTCATGATGCAGGACGGATCGAGAAGAGCGTTTGTCCGACGAGAACCGGCTCTCCGTTGACGCCCAGGATCTCGACCACTTCGCCGGCCACCGAGGCCTTGATCTTGGAATAGAGCTTCATCGACTCGAGCAGGGCCAGCGTGTGACCCTTGTCGACCTGAGAGCCGATCTGGACGAACGGCTCTGCCTCCGGGTCAGTGCTTCGGTAGAAGACTCCCGATATTCTCGCCTTGATCTCAACAAGGCCGGTTTCGGACAACTTCTGCTTCCATCGCGATATTCAACTGAACGGTAAAAGGTACCGATCTCGAAGGGCTGTGTCAAGCTCAAGTGTTTCCAAAATGAGGACTAACGAGCTTTCTCGTTTTGACTCACGAGTCAAAAATCGGTTGACTTTTCGGTGGTTGACTTTCCGGTGGGAGCCGTTTAGCATCCTCCTCTGGCGGACGCTCCTTGTCTGTCTGCCGATTGTCCTCCCCAGCCAGGGGGTCAGGGGCTCGCGAGCGCGAGGTGGCCCATTTGACGAGTTTCCCAGGCGCGGGTTTCACAGTGGCGGTGGCGCTTCTCGCGTCGTCGCCGGCCGGCGCCGCTGAGCACCCGCCCGAGCTTCTGGCCATCGTCGAAGAGTTGCGAGCGCTCCGCGTGCCGGACGAGATCGATGGCGTCCCCGACTACTCGGCCGCGGCGGTGGACCGCCAGAAGCGCGCTTTGAGAACGCTCGGTCAGCGATTCGACCGACTCGCCCCGGAGGGCTGGACCCGGCACGACCGGGTGGACTATCTGCTCCTGCGCTCCGAGCTGGACCGTCTGGAGTACGTGCTCTACGTGGAGCGTCCGACGTCGCGTAACCCGAATTTCTACCTGTCATCGATCTCTTCGGCGGGAATGCTGAGCGGCGCCGCGCTGAGCCGGCTCGGACGGCTGGTCAGTCAGCCCCCGCCGTTCGATCGTGGAAGGACCGAGCGCATCCTCGAGCACATGCGCTCGGTGCCGCCCCTGCTCACCGCCGCCCGGGTGAACCTCACCGAGGCCGACGCCCCGCGGGCCGAGTGGGCGCTCGAAACGCTGAAAGGCACCCGCGAAGGCAGCCGGCGGTTCGCCCAAGCCCTCGCACCGCATGTTCCGAAAGAGCTCAGAGGGGAGATCTCTGTCGCGGCCGAGCGCATGGGTGAAGCGTTCGACGGGTACGAGAGGTGGCTTCGCGACAACCTGGACCAAATGGGAGAGCCGCGGCCGGCGGGCCGGGAGCTCTATGACTGGATCCTGCGAAACGTCTGGCTTCTTCCCTACGACGCGGAGGACATCCTCCGGATGGGCGAGCAGGAGCTAGCGAGGCTCCAGGCGTTTACCGCGTTCGAAGAGAAGCGCAACGAGGGGCAGCCGAAGCTCGTCGCGGCAGCGACAACCCGCGAGTACTCGACCACAACGGAGCAGGAGGCAAGGCGCATCCGGGCGTTTCTGGAGGAAAAGGACGCCATCACGATTCCGTCACTGGTAGGTCCCTACCGTCGTACCGTCATGCCGGACTACCTCCAGGCCTTTGCGCTGTGGAACGCCCTGAGCGGCTACCGCACTGCGGACGGCGGCGCGGTCAAGTACGCGGTGCCGGAGACGCACCCGTTCAGGAACACGTACTGGGAAGCGATCATGCGCACCGACCCCAGCACGAACATCTTCCACGACGGCATTCCGGGCCATCACTTTCAAGGCCTGCTGGCGGCGAAGAATCCGTGTCCGGTCCGTCGCGGGCACAACGAGCGCTTCAAGAGCGAAGGGTGGGCCACCTACTGGGAAGAGGCCGCGGTGCAGCTCGGCTACTACGACGACCGGCCCAGGAGTCGCGAGCTGATCTACAGCTATCTCCGCCTGCGCGGCTTGCGCGTCATCGTGGACGTGAAGATGGCACTGGAGGAGATGACGAAGGAGGAGGCGGTGGCGACGTTGATGTCGACGCCGATGGATCGACGCATCGCGCGGGAGGAAGTCGACGATTTCTTCGCCGCCCCGACCGGCGGCATCGTCTACCTGATCGGCAAGCTTCAGATCGAATCCCTGCTTGGAAAACGCCGGCGACAGCTCGGCGACGACTTCCGTCTGCGCACGCTCCACGATGAGCTCATGACGGCCGGCTGGGTGCCTCTCGCGCTGACGGAATGGGAGATGACGGGAGAGTCGCGCGCGGTCCAGATCCTGTTCGAAGACGGTCGACCGCTGCCGCGTTCGCAAAGTGGAGAGGGCTTCTGATCGAAGGAGGACTGATGATGAGGAACGTGAGATCGTTCGCAGGCATATGCACGCTCGTGCTCCCTGCAGCGTGGCTGGCAACGACGGAGGCGTGCGCCCAGGAGAGCCCACCGTTCCAGCATGCATCCCCGGAGCTCGTCCAGCTCGCCGAAGAGTTCCGCGCCTTCCGCAGCCCGCTGTTTCGGCCCCGCACCTGGACTCCCACCCATCGGGTGGATGGCGTGCCGGACTACGCGACGGTGGTGCGAGAGCAGCGAGAAGGACTGACGCGATTTCAAGAGCGACTCGGGGCCCTCGAGCCTGCTAGCTGGCCGGTTCACGATCGCGTCGATTATCTGGTCCTTCGCTCGGAGATGGACGACGTTTTCTTCGAGCAGCACGTGCTGCGCGAGGTCGAGACCAATCCCAGCTACTACGTCGAGCAGGCCATCAACGGGGTCGCGCGGGAGATGGGCGACGTCGTTCCTTACAGTACGCAGAAGGCGGAAGCGATCATCGCCGCCTTCGAGCGGACCGGTCCCATCCTCGAGCAGGCCGCCGGCAATATCGTGCTGGCCGAAACGGCACCCGAGTTCGGCCAGATGGGCATGCGCCACGTGAAGAACATTCGAGCGCAATATGCCGCGGGCGTTCAACTTCTCGAGCCCCACTTCCCCGCCTCCCATCGCGCGAGGCTGGGCTCGGCGGCCGAGCAGGCCGCGATCGAGCTCGAGAAGTACGGCACGTGGATCGAAGCGAACCTTTCGCAGATGAAAGGCCAGGCGCACGTCGGCCGGAAGAACATGGAGTGGTACTTCCAGCGCGTGAACTTCTCTCCCTGGAATGTGGAGGAGCTCCTCTTTCTCGGTGAGATGGAGAAGAACCGCTTCCTCATGTCCATCGAGGTCGAAGAGGCCGTAAACCAGGGGCTCAAAGAGCTCACGATGCCGACCACCGACGAGATGATCGAGTGGTTCCGCCTCACGTATCTGCAGACGAAGTACTGGCTGAAGGACACGGATCTCATCAGCTTCCATCCCTACATCGGGGAGTCGTACCTTCAAGCAGGAGCCTGGCAGGAGCCTTTCGGCAGCCTCGGCAACCGGCCGGGGCTCGTCGGTTTTCCCACCGAGCCGCAGCCGGAGAACACCAAGCGGCTATTCGTCGTGCCGCAAGGCAACTGGTTCACCGAGACCTACTGGGAGCGCACCATGCGGCTCGATCCGATCACCGACTACCAGCACTCCGACTGGCCCGGTCATTACTTCGAGGCGCAAGTGAACAAGCGAAACCCTTGTCCCATTCGGGCGGTCCACAAGGATACCGGCTTCTCGCAGGGCTGGGCGCACTACTGGGAGGAGCTGTTCCTGGACATGGGCTATCCCTACTTGCGGGGACCGCGGACGCGTGAGCTCACGTACAACTTCCTGTTGTTGCGGGCGGTGCGGATTCCGCTCGACATCTATCTGTCCACCGGCGAGCACTCGGTGGACGAGGCGGTTCAGTATCAGATCGACCGCGTTCCTACGATGGAAGAGCACATCTCCCGGGCGGAGGTGGATATGTACGTGCGCTGGCCCTATCAGGCTACGAGCTACATCGTGGGGAAGAAACAGATCGAGCAGATGCTTGCGGAGACGATCGTGAAGGGAGACTACGGCGTGAACTGGCGTGAGTTCCACGATGCCATGCTCCAGTACGGACAGATCCCGCTGGCTCTCGTCCGATGGGAGCTGACAGGGAACTCCGATCAGGTCGAGGAGTTCTGGAAGGATCCGGATCGGCCGTCCACCGAATAGTGGACGTCACCAGAAGAGAGACCGAGAGGCAAGTGACAAACAACAACGAAGCGTCAAGCAACGTCCGATGGCGTATCATCGCCCTTCTGGTGGGCTTCAGCCTGGTGAGCTACATCCTCCGGATGAATATCTCCATCGCCGCCCAGTACATGATGCCGGAGCTCGACATCACCCAGATACAGATGGGGCAGATCTTCAGCGCGTTTCTGCTCGGCTACGCGCTGTTTCAGATCCCGCTCGGTGTCCTCGGAGACCGTCTGGGCTCCGGAATGCTGGTGACGCTCGGCGTCGTGTGGGCGGTGCTGACGGTGATCTCGGGGCTCCTGCCCGGCGTTGTCTTCGGGACCGGGATGGCCGCCTTCGTTCTGCTCGTTGTCGTGCGCTTCGTGTTGGGTGTCACCATCGCTGGCGTCTACCCCATCTCGGCGCTCACCGTGGCGAAGTGGCAGCCCGTGACGCAACGGGCTTTTTCGTACTCGTTCATCGTGGCCGGGGTCTTCATCGGCTCGGCGGTCACGCCGCCGATCGTGGCCTGGCTCATGGTGACGCTCGGCTGGAGAGAATCGTTCTATCTCGTGTCCGTTTTCGGCGTCGCAGCCGCTCTCACCTGGAAGCTCTACGGTGCCAACCATCCACGGGAGCATCCTGACGTCAGCCCCGGCGAGCTCGCGCTCATCACCGAGGGGCGGGAGCCCGCGGTGGGACCTCCTCCCGTGGGAGCGGTGTGGTGGACACTTCGCAACCGCTCGGTTCTCTTCCTGAGCGCCAGCTATTTCCTCGCCGGCTACGTGCTCTACACCTTCATTTTCTGGTTCTTTACGTATCTGGTGGAAGAGCGCCAGTTCACCCTCCTCGAGGGCGGCGTCTACGCGAGCCTGCCGTTCATCGCGGCGGCCATTCTGTCACCCGTTGGCGGTGCCATCTGCGACTGGTCGACGCTGCGCTACGGTCAGCGATGGGGCCGACGACTCACCGCCTTCGCAGGACCGATTCTGGCCGGCGTACTGCTTTTCTGGGGAGCGCGGACCGAGAACGTGATTCTGGCCATCTCCGCGCTGGCGCTGAGCTTCGGTTTTCAAGAGTTCGCCGAAGCGGCCTACTGGTCGACCACCATGGATATCAGCGGCAGGATGACCGGCGCCGCGACGGGAATCCTGAACACGGCCAACAATCTCGGGGGCGTGGTCTCCACGGCCTTGATGCCGGTTCTGGTCCAGAAATGGGGGTGGGTTCCGGCCCTGGACAGTTGCAGCCTGCTGGCCGTCGTCTCGGCGGTGCTCTGGCTCGGCGTCCGTCCGGATCAGCCGATCGAAGTGCGGCAGGCGAAGAGCGCGCAGGAGGTCGATGCCAGCTCGGCGGCTTCGCTTCCTTGAGCCGCATGGAAACGACGATGGAGAAGGAATACTTCGAAGACTACACGGTGGGCGAGACGCTCGTCAGCCCGGCCCGCACGGTGACCGAATCGGACATCAACGCCTTCGCGATGCTGACCGGAGACTGGCATCCTCTGCACACCGACGTGACCTACGCGGAGAGCTCGGTGTTCGGCGAGCGCATCGCGCACGGGATGCTCACGTTGATCCTCGGCTCCACACTGGTCCTGCGCCTCGGACCCCATGTGTACCTGCCGAAGAGCTTCATCGCTTTCTACGGCATCGACCGGGTGCGTTTCACGGCCCCGGTAAAGATCGGGGACACCATCCACGCCGTGAACCGCGTCAAAGATCTCGCTCCCAAGGACGAGGAGCGAGGAATCATCCACTACGACGGCACGGTCCTCAACCAGCGCGATGAAACGGTTCTCGTCTGGGAGGTCCGCATGCTGGTGGGCTGTCGCCCCGGGCAAACCGGGAGGGAGAAACAGAGCGCCGTCGAAGTGGATTCTGGTTCGTGAGGAGGGAATTCTTATGAAGAAGAGAGTGTGTCTCGCTGTCGCCACCGTTGTTCTTCTGGCTTTCGTCGCTTGTGGTCTGAGCAGCGGGGCCGGTGACTACCAGGCGCTCGTCGATCTCAACGACGAGTTTCTCGAGTTCCGCCGGCCGGCGATGACGAACGGCCTGCCAGACTACCGCAGCGAAACGATCGAGAGCCAGCGCGCGGGCCTGGAAAGTTTCGCCCAGCGGCTCCAGGCCATCGATCCGACGTCGTGGCCGGTGTCTCAGCAGGTGGACTACCTGCTTGTGCGGGCGCAGATCAATCGACTCGATTTCGATCATCGAGCGCGACGACGCTGGTCTCGTGATCCGGGCCTGTACGTCGACACCGTGCAGCGGCTGGCGTTCCAGGAGTTTCCGCTCGAAGGGGAAAAGCTCGCCGAGCTGGAGACGCAGCTGGGCGGCGTTCCCGCTTTTCTGGAACTGGCGAAGGAGAACCTCACCGACGGTGCGGGTGAGCTGACCATGCTCGCCCTCCGCAATCTCGTGACGGCCGACGGTGTGGGGCATGGCCATCCTTATCGCGAAGTTCCTCCCGCCGGCACCATCGCCTGGTACGAGGATCTGGGCGAGCAGCTCGAAAAGCACCACTCCGCGCTCGCCCCGAAAGCGAAAGAGGCGCAGGCGGCGGTCGAAGGATTCCACCGCTGGCTCAAAGAGAATCAAGACCGGATGATCGCGCCTTCCGGAGTCGGCCGGGAGAACTACGACTGGTACCTGAAGTACATAGCCATGATGCCCTTCACCTGGGACGACGTGAACCGAATTGGCGATCGTGAGCTCCATCGGTCCTGGACCTTCCTGGAGCTCGAAAGAAACAAGAACCGGAATCTGCCTCCGCTCGAGCCGGCGGCGAGTGCCGAGGACTACGCCCAGCGCATCCGCGAGGCGGATGAGCATATTCGGAAGTTCATCGTGGACATGGGCATCATCACCATCCCCGACTACGTGGGCGAGTTCGGCAGCAACGTTCCCTGGATCGTGCGCGAGGGCGGCAAGCGCAACTTCTGGGAGGAGGTCCAGTACCGCGATCCGCGGCCGGATCACGTTCACGCCGTCATTCCAGGACATCGTTTCGACGGGCTGGTGAGAAGCCACGACGACCGGCCCATTCGGGGAACGAACCGGGACAGAGGTCGTTCCGAGGGCTGGGGGTTTTATCTGGAGGAGATGATGCTGCAGGCGGGGCTTCTGGACGAGCGACCACGCACCCGGGAGCTCTATTACATCTTCCAGATTGCGCGTGCGGTTCGAAACCGCGCGGAAGCCCTGATGCATACCAACGACTTCACCGTCCAGGAAGCGGTGGACTACATGGTGGACAACACACCCTTCATGGACGAAGATGTGGCACGGGTCGATGCCGAGATCTACCTGAAAACGCCCGGGTCGGGCATTGCCTATCAGATGGGGAAGCTTCAGATCGACGAGCTCATGATGGATCGCGCGCTTCAGCTGGGTGACAAGTTCAACCTGAAGGAGTTCCACGACGAGTTCATGGCGGCGGGAACGATCCCGATCTCGCTCATCCGATGGGAAATGACCGGTTACGACGACGAGGTCAAGGACTTGTTCGAGAAGCCCGAAACATGAGGCAGGAGGTCACGATGACGCACACGTTGCGACTGGGTCTCGCTCTCGCCGTCGCGCTGGCCGGCACGACGTCGGTGAGCCTCGCCCAAAAGTCTGCGGATTCCCGGGACGCGCTCCTCAACCAGGGACCCAAGGCCCTGGCCAGCGGCGAGTCGGCCATGGTGTCGACCCAGCTTCCCAACGTCACTCGAGCCGCTCTGAGAGTTCTGGAGGACGGAGGAAATGCGGTCGATGCCTTCGTGACCGCTGTTTTGCTCCAGCACGTCGAGGATACGCATCAAGTCTCGCACTTCGGCGCGATGTCCGGCCTCTACTATGAAGCTTCCACCGGGAACTACTACGCCTTCAACGCCTTCTCGGAGCGACCCCGGGCCGATCGATGCGGGAGCGGCAAGAAGGTCGGCCGGCTCGCGATTGGAGGCACGGTGCGAGGCCTCGAATCCCTGGCCAAGCGCTTCGGCACGAGACCCTGGGCGAGCTATCTCGAGCCCGCCATCGCCTCGGCGGAGCAAGGGGTCCTGGTCACGAGCTTCATGTACGCCCGTAACTACAACTTGTGGGAAACGGGAGATCTGATTCAGCAGAACGAAGAGGCGCGAGCGTTCTACATGCCGGAGGGCCACCTCGTTCCGGTCGGCGGGTACTGGAAGATGCCGGCCCTCGCGGCGACGCTCAGGAAGGTTGCGGAACACGGGGCAGACCATCTCTACAAAGGCGAGTGGGCAGAGAAGTTCGTCGAGCAGGCAACGAAGCGCGGTTACTGTGTGACGCTCGAAGACCTCGCCGAGTACGAGACGCGCTGGCTCGAGCCGTCACGCTTCACCTATCGGGGCCACGAGATCATCGTCGAGCCCCCTCCCAACAAGGGCGGTCTGCTGGTCGGGCAGAACCTGAACGTGCTCGAGCAGTTCGACCTGAAAAGCACGGGCCACTACGCGGAGTCGGCCGAGACGCTCGAGATCATGGTCCGGAGCTTCGGCAAAGTCGAATCGGACATGAAGTGGTCGATCCAGGATCCGGCCGCCTACCACAACCCGTTCGAGCTTTGGTACTCGAAGGAGTACGCGAAGATGAGCGCCGAGTACGTCCGGCAGACGATGCCGCAGCCGGGCGTCGATCTGTCGCCGGCGATGAAGCGCGAAGCCGAGAATGCGGACGTTCTGTCGAGCGTGATGAACCTGGGCAGCAACCACAACGTGATCGTCGACGCCGAAGGCAACTGGATTACGTCGCTCCATACCGGTCACGGTGGCGCGCCCGGCATCTTCATCGACGGCGTGCGTGCGACGGGCAGCGGGGTCAAAGCCGAGACGATGGGCCCGGGACGGCGCATTCTCGCCGAGGTGACCGGAGTACTCGTGGCGAAAGACGGAAAGCCCTGGCTCTCGCTGGGGACACCCGGCTTTCCACCGCAACCGGTAACCGAAGTTCTCGTCAATATCCTCGACTTCGGGATGCACCCGAGAGACGCTGCCGACGCGCCGCGATTCTGGGCTTTCCTCTACCGTCAGACGGACCGTCGCCTGCTTCGCATCGAATCGCGGATCTCGGACAGCGTTCGCAAGGGCATGGCGAGAAGCGGCATCCGGCTGGAAGAGCTCGGGGACTACAACTGGCATACCGGCTCGATGCAGATCATCTGGCGGGATGCGGCGACCGGAAGGATTCACGGAGTCAGCGATCCGAGGCGGCTCGGCCATGCCGCCGGCTACTAAAAGAGGAGGAGCATTATGAAAAGGTCTAAATGGATCCAAGTCCTGGCAGTGGTGGGCGTCATCGCCTTTGCCTCCGCCGGGATAGCACAGGACGTACCGACCGAGCCCACCGATCCCCGGCTCAACCAGGGACCGAAACCGGAGGCGATCGGGGAGAAGGTCATGGTGGCCACCCAGCTTCCGCAGGTCAGCAATGTGGCGATCCAGGTGCTGAAGGATGGAGGCAATGCGGTAGATGCCATGGTGGCGGCCGTCTTCATGCAGCACGTGAACGATTTTCACCAGGTCTCTCACTTCGGCTCGATGTCGGTCATCGGTTATGACGCCAAGACCGACAAGTACTGGGCGCTGAACGCGGTCTCCGAACGCCCGCCGGCCGACCGCCACGAGCACGGGGACCCCGAGAAGGTCGCCATCGGTGGCGTCGTGCGCGGTCTCGAAGCGATCGCCGAACGCTACGGAAGCGGCACCATGGAGTGGTCGAGCTACCTTCAGCCGGCCATCGCCTCGGCGGAGGAAGGCGTCGTCGTGACCTCCTTCATGTACGGCATCAACTACTCGCTCATGGAGCGAGGTGAGCTCGTCAAGAACCCGGAGGCGCGCCAGGCCTACATGGCGAACGGTCATCTCGTTCCGGTCGGTGAGCGCTGGAAGCGCCCGAAGTTCGCCGAGACGCTTCGCAAGGTCGCCTCCGAAGGGGCCGACTACCTCTACACCGGAGCCTGGGCCAAGAAGTTCGTCGAGGCCGCCAACAAGAAAGGCTATGCGGTCAGCATGCAGGACCTGGCGGAGTACGAGCCGAAGTGGGACGAGCCGACACGATTCACTTATCGGGGCCTCGAGTTCTACGGCTCCCCACCGCCGGACACCGGTGGCCTGATCGTCGGAAGCAACCTCAACATCCTGGAGAACTTCGATCTGAAGAGCATGGGGCACTACAGCGAGTCGCCCGAGGCGCTCGAGATCATGATCCGCGCCTTCGGCCGGGTCAACGACGAGACCCGTTGGGTCATCAAGGATCCGCTCAACTTCCGCATCCCCTCGGAGCTCTGGCTCTCCAAAGAGTACGGAAAGATGGGAGCCAAGTTCGTGGAGAACACGATGCTGCTTCCCAACGTGGACCTCGCTCCCGCCATCGATACCACCGCCGCATTGGTACAGCCTGCGACGCCGCTGTTTCCCGCTGGCGCCGACGGTGCGGACAGCGCCAATCTGGGAAGCAACCACAACGTCATCGCGGACTCGCAGGGGAACTGGGTGTCGATGCTCCACACCGGACACGGTGGTGCCCCGGGCATCTTCATCGATGGGGTGAGGGCGACGGGAAGTGGCGCCCGCGCCTACACCGCGGGTCCCGGCCGTCGACTGGTCCTGCCGATCACCGGGATCATCGTCGCCAAGGACGGAAAGCCGTGGCTGGCGATGGGTACCCCCGGCTCGCCTCCGCAACCGGTGACCGAGGTTCTGGTGAACATCATCGACTACGGCATGAATCCTAAAGATGCCGCAGACGCGCCGCGCTTCTGGGCCTTCCGGAACGACGAACGGGGTGTTCGGATCGAGTCCCGCATCTCTGACAGCGTGCGGAAGGGCATGAAGAGGAGGGGGATCAAGGTGACCGATCTCGGTGATTACAACTGGCACACCGGCTCCATGCAGATCATCTGGATGGGTGAGGACGGGAAGCTTCACGGAGCCACCGATCCTCGACGACTCGGAACGGTCATAGGTTACTAACACTACATTGGATGGCGGGGCCTCCGACTCGAGGGGCCCCGCCTCGAAAAGGAGGGGGCATGCACTGCGCAAGAGTCATGCGGATGACAGTGGTCTGTCTGCTCACCTGGCTCTCTGTGTCGACCGCCTGGAGCCAACTGGCCCTGCCCGACGATGCACGGGACGCCATCTACAACCAGGGCCCGAAGCAGGAAGCGGTCGGCGACAAGGTGATGGTGTCGACGCAGCTTCCCATCGTGACCGAGACCGCCCTTCAGGTTCTTCGCGACGGGGGTAATGCGATCGATGCCTTCGTGACCGCGGTCTTCCTTCAGAACGTCGTCGACTACCACCAGGTGAGTCTCTTCGGCGCTATGGGCGGGCTTTATTACGAGGCGGCCACCGGGAAGTACTACGTCTTCGAGTCCTACTCGGAGAGACCGCTCGCGGGTCGCTGTGGCGAAGGCGATCCTTCCAAGGTGGCCATCGGCGGCAAGGTGGCGGGTCTGAACGCTCTCGCCGAACGATTTGGCACCCGCCAATGGGCGGAGTATCTCGACCCGGCCATCGCCGCGGCGGAAGAAGGTGTTCTAGTCACCTCCTTCATGTACGCCAGCAACTACAACAACTGGGAAAGGGGCGACCTCATCCAGCAGAACGAGGAGGCCAGAACGTTCTACATGCCGGAGGGTCATCTCGTTCCGGTGGGCCACCGCTGGAAGATGCCGAAAATGGCGGAGACGTTGCGCCATATCGTCTCGGAGGGGGCCGACTATCTCTACACCGGCGCCTGGGGAAAGAAGTTCGTCGAGAAGTCACGCGAGAAAGGTTATTGCGTGAGCCTCGAAGACATGGCGGACTTCCAGGTGCGCTGGTCCGATCCCGTCCGCTCCACGTACCGCGGCTACGAGATCGTGAGCGAGTCGCCACCGAAAAAAGGTGGCGTTCAGATCGCCTACAACCTCAACATTCTCGAGAACTTCGATCTGAAGAGCCTCGGTCACTACGCGACGTCGGCGGAAAGCCTCGAGATCCTGACGCGGGCGCTCGGCCGGGTGGAGAACGATATGCGGTACGGGATCGCCGATCCGAAAGCGTTTCAGATCCCAACCGAGGTGTGGCTGTCGAAAGACTACGCCCGGTTCGGCGCCGATTTCGTACGGCAGACGATGGTCGTTCCCAACGTGGATTTGACGCCGCCCAAAGCAACGGCAGCGCTCCACCGTCCGGCCCCGATACGGATCGCGCGCTCCGCCGACGCGCCGCCGCTGGTCGACGAGAGCAATCACAACGTCATCGTCGATGCCGAAGGGAACTGGATCACGTCGCTTCACACCGGACACGGCGGCGCGCCGGGGATCTTCATCGACGGCTTGCGGGCGACCGGGAGCGGTTTTCCCGGCCAGACGGTCGGCCCAGGCCGGCGGGTGAGCCCTAACAGCACCGGTACGATCGTGGCCAAGGACGGAAAGCCGTGGCTCGCTCTCGGCTCGCCGGGCGTACCGCCCCAGCCGGTGACCCAGATACTGGTGAACATCATCGACTTCGGCATGGATCCCGGCGACGCCGCGGACGCACCGCGCTTTTTCGCCTTCCGTACCAACGAGCGGGTTCTGGCCATCGAGTCCCGCATCTCCGACGACGTGCGAAAGGGTCTGAAGGCCCGCGGCATCAAGATCGAAGACCTTGGTCCGTACAACTGGCACACCGGCTCCATGCAAATCGTCTGGAGGGATCCGGAGACGGGAAAGCTTCACGGCGTGACCGATCCCCGCCGACTCGGCCGCGCCGCCGGCTTCTGAAGTACCGAGGGGGAGCCGAGGGGCTCCCCCTCAGACTTCATGCAATGGGGGACGTGATGAAAAGAAGCACCCTCGCCGCAATTCTCGGTTCCGTTGTACTGGCTCCTGCACCGGCCTATTCGCAAGGCACCCACGCGGACGTCGTTCGCTTGTACGATGAGCTCCAGGAGCTCCGTGAGCCAGAGCTCGTCGACGGTGTGCCGGATCTTTCACCGGAAGCGATAGAGAAGCAGAAGCGCGGCCTGGAAGCGGTCCGTCGCGAGCTGAACACGATCGAACCGAGAGCCTGGCCCGTCCCGCAACAGGTGGACTACCTGCTGGTGCGCGCGAAGATGGACGAGCTCGACTTTCATCATCGCGTCCTGAAGCCGTGGGCGCGCGACCCGGGCTTCTATCTCGACTTGATAGCACAGATACCTTTTGCCGAGGTCCCGCTCGACTCCGGGGAAGCCTCCGAGCTCGAACGTCGACTGCGGTCGGTGCCCGCCGTCCTGGAGCAGGCGAAGTCGTACTTGACGGAAGGCGCCCGCGATCTTTTGGTGGTCGCTCTCAGAAACCTGAAAGAGTCACGCCGCGTCGGCGGGGGACAGCCGATGCGGAACGAGCCACCGCCGGGTGTGGTCGGCTGGTACCAGGACCTCGTCGAGCGCCTGCCCGACCAACACTCCGACCTGGTGCCGGTGGCGAAGGAAGCTCTCGCTGCCGTCGAGGGCTACCGGGACTGGCTCGCGGAGAACCGGGAGCAGATGACCGCTCCAGGTGGCATCGGACTCGACAACTACGACTGGTTCTTGAAGCACGCCCGCCTGATGCCCTTTACCGCCGCCGACGTGCGGGCGCTGGGAGAGCGGGAAGAGCAGCGCGGGTGGGCTTTTCTGAAGATCGAGCAGAACCAGAATCGAGACCTTCCCGAGCTCGAGCTGGCGAAAACAAGAGAAGAGTACATTGGACGCGTGCGGGAGGCGGACGCGCACATCCGGGCGTTCATCCGCACCGAGGGCATCGTGACGATCCCCGATTTCATCGGAGAGCTCGACCGGCACGTCCCGTGGGTGGAGCGTCCGACCGACTATCTTCGCTTCTGGGAGCAGCTCCAGTATCGCGATCCCCGTACCGACCACGTGCACGCCACGATCCCCGGCCACCAGTTCGACGGACGGATCCAGGCCCGGGACGAGCGGCCCATCCGGGCCGGGTACCGGGACGGTGCCCGCGGCGAAGGCTGGGGTTTCTATCTGGAAGAGATGATGCTTCAGGCCGGTCTTCTCGACGAGCGGCCCCGAGCTCGCGAGCTCTACTACATCGCCCAGCTCGGCCGGGCGGTCCGCATCGCCTCGGAGCTCATGATGCACGGCCGGGAGGGGTCGATCGAAGAGGCGGTCCGCTACATGGTCGAGCACACGCCCTGGATGGACGAGCACGTCGCCTGGTTCGACTGCGAGGTGTACCTGCGGCGGCCGACCTACGGCATTGGCTACACGATCGGAGCCGTCCAGATTCAGCAGCTCTTCTCCGACCGGGCCCGTCAGCTCGGGGACGCCTTCGACCTTCGCGAGTTCCACGACGCGATTCTGGGCGCGGGGCGGATTCCCATCTCGATGACCCGATGGGAGATGACCGGCCTGGACGACGAAGGTAACAGGTTTTTTGACGACTCAGGCGGGCAGTAAAGAGCGTCGGATGGGAAGTCCGATTTTCCGAACGGAGGATCCAGTTGTCCGGATCGCGGTTCCCGCGAAACATATTCCAGCTAAACCACAGAACACGAAGGGATTACGGGCTTGGCTCGGCGTGTCACGGTCCAAAAGCAATTTGACTGTTGGGTTAAGAAAACCAACATCTTGGATCCCCCCTCGATCCGGGGACGGACCATACATCTAAAATCAATGTTCTAAATGAGTTGTGAGCATTCACTTGAGCATCAAGTGGTATGTATATTGCAATCGTAACAAATGGGAGTTGGTTCATTCGTGCATTTGTTTCTACTCGCCAGTGAACCGAGGATCGATTCCTCGGGTTTGTCTATATCTCGCCGGACGCTGATCGAGTGGGCTCGGCGGGAAGGAGGATTCAGGTTATGTTCTTAAATTCGTTGACCCATCGACCCTCATGGCGTTTGACGCTGACGGCGGTGCTCGTTCTGGTGCTGGCCTCGGGGCTCGCCTTCGCCCAGAGTCGGACGGGCGAGATCTACGGCAAAGTCACCGACGACCAGGGACTCGGAATCCCCGGGGTGACGGTCACCGTCACGAGCCCCCAGCACATCAAGACCGAGATCGTCGTCACCGGCGACCAGGGAAACTACCGGGCCGTCCGCCTGAGCCCGGGCTCCTACACGGTGAAAGTAGAGCTTTCCGGTTTCCGGACGGTGACGAACGAGGAAGTGGTGCTGCTGGCGGGTCAGGCGATCGCGATAAACGCGACGCTCTCACCCGCTGCGGTGGAGGAGACGGTCACCGTCATCGGCGAGTCGCCCCTGGTGGACGTCAAGAACGTCCAGGTGATGCGGACGCTGGAAACGGAGCTTCTCGACAACATCCCGTTGGGTCGTGTGTACGCAGACCTTCTCACCACGGTGGCCGGGGTGCTCGACGCCGAGTACGGCTTCACGCCCGCCCAGACGGTGCACGGGAGCACGCCCCGGGACAACCTGTTCAACATCGACGGGGCGGCCTTGAACGACACCACGGTGGGTTATATCGCCACCGAGATCCCGATCGATATGATCGAAGAAGTCCAGATCACCACCAGCGGTATCTCGGCGGAGCACGGTCTGGCCACCGGGGGTGTGTTCAACTTCGTCACCAAATCGGGCGGTAACGAGTTCAGCGGCACCGCCAACTTCTTCTACGAGGGCGAGAGCCTGACCGCGGACAACCTGACCCCCGAGCTTGCGGAGCAGATCGCCCAGGGAAGCGTCGTCGAAAAGAACCAGGAGGTCGGCGGCACCCTCGGTGGTCCGATCAAGCGCGATAGTGTCTGGTTCTTTTTCAATTTGCGCCGGACCGAAAACGAAACCGCAGAGCCTTTCCTTCCGCCGGACTCGCCCCGTGCCACGAATCAGACCCACAGCTTCACCAAGGCCACCTGGCAGGCGCATCCGAACACCCGGATCGAGGGCTCCTTGACCACGCGGGATCAGGATCAGTTTCCCGGCAACGTGAGAAGCTTCTCGAACGCCGACGCCCCCGAGACCTGGGAGGTCCTCAAACGCTCCCAGCGCATCATTCACTTGGCCGCAACGCACGTCTTCTCGGTGAACACGCTCATGGACGTGCGATTCAACCGCGTGTTCAAGAACTTCGACCGGGAGTATCCCAACAATCCCGATCTCGTTGTGGGGTACAACGACATCGGCACCAACAAGCAGTTCGGTGGTCACACCGACCGCAGAGGACTCCGAAGAACCTTGGCCCGCGACATCGGGCAGTTCCACGTCTCGCTCTCGAACTACAAGGAGAACTGGGGAGGCTCGCACGAGTTCAAGGGCGGCTTCTACGCGGAGCGCTCACCGTTCGATAACGAGGGCTTCTGGCCGAATGGTGAGGACATCGAGCAGCGCCTGCGCTTCGGCGAGGCCCACCGCGTGCGCTTGTGCGTGTGTCCGCAGGACGGCGTCAAGTCGAGCATCGACCGCTATGCCGCCTACTTCCAGGATCAGTGGACGATCACCGATCGGGTGACACTGAACGCCGGCATCCGCTGGGAGGGCACCGAGGGATGGATTCCGGAGCAGACCGCCGGCGGCGGCCGATTCTTCGCCCTGGAGACCCAGGAAGAGCTACGGGACCAGATCAACTTGAGCACCTTCGCTCCGCGGCTGGGCGTCGCCATTGCGCTCGACGAGGAAGGCCGGAGGACGCTGAAGGCCAGCTACGGTCGCTACTACGCCATGCTTCTGAATCAGACGGTGCTCAGGCTCGTCCAGGTGGGAGGCTTCGAGGAATACCGGTGGAACGACCTCAACGGCGATCTCGTCTTCCAGGAAGGTGAGCGGGGAACCCTGACCCGCGGGCGCAGCGCCGGCTTGCGCGTCGCCGATCCCGACTTGAAGCAGCAGTACGTCGACAACTTCAACGTCACCTTCGAGCAGCAGTTCGGCCGCGACTTCGTTTTCTCCGTGGCCGGGATCATCAAGCGGGAGAAGGACATCATCGAGACCGCTGACATCGGCCGGCCGTTCTCCGCCTACAACGAGGTCACCGTGACGAACCCCATCGACGGACAGCCCATCAACGTCTTCGTGCTCGATCCGTCCTTTCTGGGCACCCCAACGATTACCCACATCACCAACCCCAACGATCCGATACCGATCTTCCGGGATTTCGATGCGCTCGAGCTGGTGTTCCAGAAGCGCTTCCGCGAGGGCTGGCAGATGCTGGCCTCCTACACCCGGAGCAAATCCTACGGCAACCTGGGCAACAGCTACGGCTCGAGCTCCGGTGGCAACCGCTTCTACAACAACCCCAACACCACCCTCATCAACATCGAGGGTCCTCTCGATATGGACGTGCCTCACGCCTTCAAGCTCCAGGGCACCTACGTGTTCCCACACGACATCTGGGTGAGCGCTTACTATCAGGGCCTTTCCGGCTTCCCCCTCAAGCTCCCCCAGGATTTCCCCAGCGACCCGGCACTCGGGGCCCGCACGGTTCGCTACTTCCGTGAGGACATACCGGAAATGGTGGTCGAAAGCTTCATCGACATCGCCGGCACGCCCAGGGGCTCCGAGCGACATGACTTCAAGCATCTCGTGAGCTTCCGGGCGGAAAAGAAATTCAACCTGGGAGGCGGCAAGCGCGTCGGCATCATCGCCGATGTGTTCAACCTGTTCAACAGCAGCCGGGTGACCACGGTTCAGTCGTTGCGCGTCGACCTGCCACAGTTCCACGTTCCGGCACGGATCGAGTTCGCCCGCCGGCTGCGGTTCGGTCTTCGCTTCGAGTTCTAATCGGGTACGGAAAAGGAGTTCAACAAAGACCGAATGGGGCGGCTTCGAGCCGCCCCATTCTTTTCGCTCGAGGCGTTACGGTTTCAGCACCTGACGGTACAGGCGCAGGAAGTTGAGGCCGAGGATTTTTTCGATGTCGGCGGACGAATGTCCCCGACGCTCGAGACCCTGGGCGATGACCCGGTAGCGCCCCGCGTGGTTCACCTCTTCGATGTACGGAGGAAACCTGCCTCGAAGCGTCTCCCACTCCCTTTCGCCGTAGATTCTCCGGTGCCGCTCCCACTCCGCGTCCGGCTCGGTTCCCTCCCACCCGGGAAGCCCGAAATCGGAGCCGATGCCGACGGGGTCGGGGCCAACCAGACGGATGGCATGGTCGTAGTGATCCAGCAGGTCGTCGAGGGTCGAGCGCGTTCGTGCTTCTTCCGGCCGGGAAAGGGTAGAATGATTCTAAGTGGAGAGCGGCTCTGTGGTTGTCGGGACGGTCCTCCCGGAATTGGAGAAGAGACGAAGACGCGTCATAGTCGCGGCTGGAGCGGACGATGAGCATTAAGGCTTATGAAGGATTCATCAAGAACGGCAGGGTAGAGCTTACAGCCAACGTTCGGTTGCCGGAGAAAACACGGGTTTATGTGATCATTCCGGTAGCTCAGGCCGAGCGCACTGTACGAGCTCAAAGTCCCAGGCTTGCGAACCCGGAAGAAGCAATTGATTTCGAGATGGAGGTCACCGAGGACCCTAGAGGATGACGGCTTACGAAGCCTCTGGCTTTGAGCCTCCGGCTCCAGTGACACGCGTGGCGGTACGCAATCCCGAGAACGGGGAGTTCCGCCCGGCCGTAGCGATGTTGCTGGACACGGGTGCTGACGTGTCGCTCGTGCCCCGAACGACGCTGGATGAGCTGGGGGTCATCCCAGATGACCACCGCCGCTACGAGCTCGTTGGTTTCGACGGTCGCTCGAGCTTGGTACCAGTCGCCCACTTGGAGCTCGTCTTCTGCGGTCGCTCCTTTCGGGGACAGTTCTTGCTCGTTGAGCAACCCTTTGGTGTCCTTGGCCGTAATTCTGAATGGGCTTTGCTTGGTCTTCGACGGCCCGAACCTATCCTGGGATGAGTATCGGTCGCGATAGCTGCGAGTTCGAATAATATCTAGGATATATGACCGACGAGCAATGAAGCCAGACGGAATGCATCGGCGTCCAAAAATTGGTAGTCATTCTCGGTCGCGCCCTAAGGTTTCAGCACCTCACGGTACACGCGCAGGAAGTTGAGCCCCAGGATTTTTTCGATGTCGGCGGACGAATGTCCCTGACGCTCGAGACCCTGGGCGATGACCCGGTAGCGCCCCGCGTGGTTCACCTCTTCGATGTACGGAGGAAACCTGCCTCGAAGCGTCTCCCACTCCCTTTCGCCGTAGATTCTCCGGTGCCGCTCCCACTCCGCGTCCGGCTCGGTTCCCTCCCACCCGGGAAGCCCGAAATCGGAGCCGATGCCGACGTGGTCGGGGCCAACCAGACGGATGGCATGGTCGTAGTGATCCAGCAGGTCGTCGAGGCTCGAGCGGGGCTTGTCGCTCACGAACCAGTTGAAGCTGGAGATGCCCATCACGCCGCCCGAGCGAGCGAGGGCGCGGATCTGATCGTCCGTCTTGTTCCGCGGGTGATCGCAGAGAGCTTTACAGTTCGTGTGGGAGAAGACGATAGGCTTCTCGGAGACCTCGATGGCGTCCAGCGTCGTCCGATGGCCGCTGTGGGATACGTCGACTAGGATACCGAGCTCGTTCATCCGGTGAACGAGCTCGACCCCGAAGTAGCTCAGACCCGCCTGGGTCCGCTCGGTACAGCCGTCGCCAACCCAGTTCCTCCAGTTGAACGTGAGCTGTATCTGGCGCACGCCCAGGTCGTAGAAGAGATCGAGGCGGCTCAGATCGGTTCCGATGGCCGTGCTGTTCTGCAAATTGGGTAGAATGCCGAGCTTTCTCTCCTGCCTGGCATGCTCGACGTCCGAAAAGCGCCGAACCAGAGTCAGTCGGTCACGGTACCGAGCCACCGTCTCACCCAGCCGGGAGAGGGACCGAATCGAGCTCTGGTAGCTCTCCTCCGGAACCACCGATCCCATCGTGGGGCTCACGACCGTGACACCCGCTTCGTCGATCGCCGAAAAGCCGGCGTCCGGTTGGGAGGGATCGGGCCGGAATCCCGACATCGCATCGACGATGACACCTCCTTGCCACCTTTCCTGGAGGAAGCCTTTACTGACCGCCCGAGGCGCTCCCATCGCCAGGCCACCCATCCCGAGCTTCTGCAGAAATTCGCGACGCGAGTCACTCATCACTCATTGCCTCCGCTATGAAGCCTCCACCGGGAACTGCTGCGCCTTCAACGCCTTCTCGGAGCGACCCCGGGCCAGATGACGCGAGCTACGGCTACGTCGCGCCAATCGTTGAAGTTCCTCGCGCTCCTTCTGGGTTAAGTATCAGTTCGGCCTTCGGCCTGCCTATGTTTGCCATTTTAGGCAATTGATCACATGGCGACGCGCATTGAAGCAATTTCTGATACCGGACCCTAGGTGCTACTGTGAGGGGAACTTCAAGCTAACGAGGCGGCTCGGTCGGCAGCGGAATGGGCCTCCCGGCCGACCAGCGAAGACCGTCGTCGTCGAGCTTCCGATACAAGTCCGCCACCGGACCGGCGAGGAGACCGTTCAGCTTCTCGACCTGCCGGGACAGCTTGTCGTGCGCTTCCCGGGTGAGGCGACTCTGCTGCTCGGTGGGACGGGCGGTGGCGATCTCGATGTTGGCATAGAGCTGGCGGACGCCCTCGGCGAGGGGTGGAGCACCCGGCTGCTCCGCCCGGCTCCTTTCGCCTTCCCCGCGCATCGCGATCAACACCTCCTCGAGCGCCTCATCGATGCTCGCCACCTGCTGAGCCAGAGGTTCGTCCGGCTGGGAACGATCCTGGAGCAACGCCTGGATCTCGCCCAACCGGTCCTTCGACTCCTCTGCGGTCGAGAGCACCGCTTTGACCGTCGCGAACATTCCGTCCAGTGCGAGGAGGGTGTCGTGCCAGGCCCGACGGTCCTCGTTGCTGATCGCTATCAGCGGATCGCCTTCGACGTCGATGCTCGTGCTCCGCTCCACGTCTCCCACCTTCAAACGAGCTCGATAGCTCCCCGGTAGCACTAAGGCGCCGCGAAGATCTCCGGTGAAGAACGAGTAAGCTTCCTCCTCGCTCGGTTCGAAGGAAAGAGAGTGCCGTAGATCCCAAACGAGCCTCTGGACCCCCGTTCCCTCTTCACCCTGCGGCGGCTCGAGACGCCGCAGGAGGTTTCCCTCCGCGTCGAGAATGTCCACTTGGACCCTCGGTGGCCCGGATTCCGAGAGGGCACCGTTCGTCGACGCCTCCGAGTCCGCCATCACCTTCGGGTTCACGTAATAGGTGACGATGACTCCGTCGGGCGGATTCGGCGCCGTGAAGTAGCGCTGGCCCTGGCTTCTCCGCCCGCGGTCGATGCGGTGCATCTCGGTCGCCGGTCGAATCCGGGCCAGGTGCGCCTCCGTCGCCAGAACCTCCGGGGTCAGCTCGTCCAGGATGCTCATGTCATCGAGGATCCAGAAGCCCCGGCCATGGGTTCCCAGCACCAGGTCGTTCTCCCGCGCTTGGATGACCATGTCGTGCACCGGGACCGTCGGAAGGTTGTTCTTCAGCTCCACCCACTCGCCGCCGCCGGCGATGGAGATGAAGACACTCAGCTCCGTTCCGAGCACCAAAAGATCGGGATTCCTCGGATGCTCCACGATGACGCGCGTAGAGCCGTGCTCGGGCAGATTCCCGGTGATGTTGCTCCAGCTCGCTCCGAAGTCGTCGCTCGTCACCACGTAGGGCCGGAAGTCGTTGTCTTTGTGTGCGTCGAACACCGCATGAATCGTCTCGGGCTTCGTATGGGAGAGAACCACCCGGCTCACCCTCGTCTGATCCGGAACGCCGGGAAACTCCTTCACCATCGTCCAGCTCCCACCGTCATCGCTCGTCACCGAGATCTGACCATCGTCCGTGCCCACCACCAGCCGCCCCCGTTCCAGCGGTGACTCCGAAACCGTAGTGATGTTCCCGTAATCGGATGTCCCCTGGTGGAGCGCAATGGCCTCCCGGGGCCACAGCTTTCCCTGGAGCGGAAGCTCGTAGTGGTCGAGCCGGCGGGTCAGGTCTGGGCTCACTACTTCCCAGCTGTCGCCACGGTCCGGGCTCCGGAATACTTTGTTCGCCGCAAAGTACAGCGTCCGGTAGTCGTGACGCGAGATGAGAATCGGCGAGCTCCAGTTCCATCGATACTTCTCGCCCTCCGGCGGCTGCGGCTGGATCCGTCGACGCTCGCCGGTTCGGGTGTCGAAGCGCACCAGCCGCCCGTACTGGGACTCGGTGTAGACGATGTGAGGTTCCTCGGGATCGATCTGCACGTGGAATCCGTCGCCGGGAACGGTCATGAACCAGTCGTCGTTCACGATGCCGTCGATGTTTCGGGTGCCGCTGGGACCACCGAAGCTGTTGTTGTCCTGCGTGCCGCCGTAGACGTAGTAGAAAGGCTCCCGCTCGTCGACCGACACGGTGTAGAACTGCATCACCGGAAGGTTCGGCATGAACTCCCAGTTCACACCGCGATCGTAGGAGGCGTAGAGACCGCCGTCGGTGCCGAGAAGCAATCGCTTCGAGTTGTCGGGATCGATCCACATCGCCCGGTGATCCACGTGAACGCCGCCGCCCCGAACCAGCTCTCGAAACGTCTTGCCGCCATCTTCGGAGACGACGGAGCGGGTACTGGGAACGTAGACCCGATCGGGATCTTCGGGGTCACAGCGAACGATCCCGTAGGACCAGCGGGTGGTGTGCTCGGAGGTGCGCCGTTGCCAGCTCGCACCGCGATCGTCGGAGCGGAAGACGCCTCCTCTCTCCTGCGCGGCGACGGCGGCATAGACGGTGTCCGGCTGACTCGCGCAGACGCTCACGCCGATACGGCCGAGATCGCCTTCGGGAAGGCCCCTGGTCAGCTTCTTCCAGCTCTCACCGCCGTCGGTGCTCTTGAAGAGCCCGCCTTCCGGACCTCCTGCCACGAAGCTCCAGTTGCGCCGCTCCCTCTGGTGCGCTGCGGCATAGAGCACGTCCGGATCGCGCGGGTCCATGACGATGTCTGCGATTCCGGTGTGCTGGCTGATGTAGAGAACTTTGGACCAGCTCTCGCCGCCGTCCTGCGTCTTGAAGAGCCCCCGCTCTTCGCCCGCTCCCCACAGCGAGCCGAGAGCCGCGACGTACACGATGTCGGGATCTTCCGGGTGGACGAGCACCTCGCCGATGTGACGGGTCTCGGTCAAACCCATGTGCTTCCAGCTCTTGCCACCGTCCTCCGATTTGTAGACGCCGTCGCCCCAGGAGTTGCTCCGGGCGTTGAAGTCCTCGCCCGTCCCCACCCAGACCACGTTCGGGTTCGACGGTGCCAGCGCCACGTCGCCGACCGACGGCGTGCCCTCCTTCTCGAACACCGGCTCCCAGGTGACGCCGCGATTCGTCGTCTTCCACACCCCGCCGGTGGCGGATGCGGCGTAGATCAGGTCGTCGCCGATGGCGGAGATGCTGGTCATGCGACCGCTCACGATACCGGGACCGATGGGACGCCACTCGAGCGCCGCCAGCTGATCGCTCGTGAGCGGCTGGGCCATCGCCGGCTCGAGAGCCGCCGTCAGCAGGAAACCGGACAGGGAAAGCCGAAGCACCGCTCGGCTCATAGCGCCCTCCTTCAACAACATCGGTTCTCAGAATCCAGCCACGTCGCCCAGTCGCCGGGGGTCGGTCACTGAGAGCGGCCGATGACCAGTAGCTCTTGCTGCCGGGGAACGAAGTACGCCACCCCGTTGTCGGTGAGCCGGGCGTTCTCCTCGACGCGAATCGGCACGACCTTCTCGTCCCACTCGGGGATGGGCGTGCTCACGTGAAGCTCGACCGAATACCAGGCTTCGGCTGCAAGGGGATAGCGCACTCGATCCCCGTAGGCGAACGGCCAGTCGATGGCAACCCGCGCGCCGATGTCGTGGGTGGAGTTTCCGACCGAATGGGAGTAGATGCCGACCTCTGGCTGGGTGGGGTCGGCTGCCGCGACCCCGCCCGTCTTGGGCTGGCCGGCGTAGTACCCCATCACGCCGATGTCCTCCATCGTCAGCTCCCAGACCTCGTGTGCAATCGCCCCCGGTTTCATGTTCGCGGTCAGGACATCGGTCACCTTCATCGCGTCCGCGAAGGCCTTCTGGAGGCTCTCCGGGGGCTCCGTCTCACCGGGCTTAAGCACGTAGGCGGTTCGCTTGATGTCGGTACGGTAGTCGATGAAGCCAAGGCCGGCGTCGACCGAAAGGACATCGCCGGGCTCGACAGTGTGCTCCGGGGTGTTGGTCGGAAGGTTCTCTCCGTTTCGGGTAATGCGAACGCCGGGGAGAAACTCCGTAAACAACCCGAGCTCCATCGCCCGCTGCCGCATCCACCAGTGAATGTCATCCGCCGTCGTCTCACCCACCTTCACGACGGCATCGGAGAACGCCTCTTCCTCCCAGGCCACGGTCCACTCGCAGAGACCACGAAAAACCTCGATCTCGTCGGCGATGTGCATCGCGCGAAAGTCGCGGACCAGGAGCTCCGCCGACACCATGCGGGACGCGTACTTGGGACCCAGGGTGTCCTCCAGAAACGTCCTCAGCGTCCACGACAGGCCGTCCGCCATCGGAAGCGTCGGAGAGACGTTGATCCCGATCCTTTCCGGATCCCGCTCCTCCACGACCTTCTTCAAGTGGGGGCTGACACCCCCCTCGGTGTAGCCGTAGTAGATGAGCTCGTCGTAGGCGTCTCGAATCGTCGTGTCACGGAGCTCGTGAGAGCCAATGAAGATCTTCTCCGGCGTGTCCCCTCCGCGGTCGAAGAAGAGATAGGCGTTCCGCACCCCTCCCCAACCTCCTCCGATCTCCGAGAGGATCGGGTCGATGTGGTGCTCCCGGCTGAACACCAGCCACAGATCGATGTCGTGCGCGCGCATGGCCGGAAGGAGCACGCTGTCCAGACGCTTTTGAATGAGGCGCTTTCGAATCTCGAAGCGCTCCCTGGCGTCCGGAATCTCGAGTGTCTCGGTGGGACGAACGGCGTCGCTCGCGGCGCGGCCGGCCCCGGAGGGACCGCAGCCGTTGGCGGCGAGGACGACCAGAAGAGTCGTCAGAAGCAATCCAATCCGAATCATCGCGTCACCTCATTCACCGCTCGGGAAGTCGCGGAACTTGGACACCTTTCGGCATCGCAATCGGCCTTCCCGGCGTCCAGCGGACATCGTTGGCATCCAAATCCCGGTCGCCAGGGGCGAGTTATGAGTAATGCCTCGTCGCGTCATTCCCAGATTCCCTTTTCGGCCATGAGCTTTTCGATCTCATCCGGCTCGATGGGAGCATGGGCGGTGAGCCACTCGTGGCCGTCCTCCGTCACCACGATGACGTCCTCGAAACGAACGGCGAACTCGTCCGCCTGGACGCTCCACTCGATGACGAAGCACATGCCGGGCTCCCAGGGAATGTCGTAGTCGCCCACATCGTGGATCTCCATGCCCACGAAGTGGCTGATTCCGAAGTGGACGGTGCGGTCACCGAGCCCTGCCTCCGCCATGCGCCGGTCCTTGAGCGCCTGGCTCTCCCGGAACGTACCTCCGGGCTTCACCGCCGCGATCGTCTCTTTCTGGATCCGGGTGACGATCTCGGCGATACGGCGCTGCTCGCGCGTGTACTTGCCGCTCACCGGAATCGTGCGCCCGAAGTCCGAGGTGTAGTGCTTGTACTCGGCGCCGATGTCGTAGCTGATCATGTCGCCGTCCTTGACCGGCCAGGACCCGAGACGCGGCGTGAGGCCGATCGGCCACTCGCGCTCGCCCCGTGGCCTCGGCGGTCCGGTAATTCTCACGTTGGTGCGGAACGACGGGGCGGCGTGCTCGTAGGCGAAGACGAAGTTCACGATAGCGCCGATTTGCTGTGTCGTCATCTTCGCGCGGACCGCCCTGGCAGATTCCATATACGCCTTGACCGTGATGTCCGAGGCTTTGCGCAAGAGCTCGATGTCCTTCTCGTCGTGGATCATCCGGAGTCGGTTCAGGATGTCGCTGGCGTCCTTCATCTGGATCTCGGGCGAGAAGTAGCGGATGCGATTCGCCACGTCCAGCCGCTCCGGCGGCGTGGTCGACAGGTTCAAGAAGCGCTGGTAGTTGAAATAGACGGTCTTCTCCGTCCCCAGCGCCCGGGAGAGGTCGGTGGCCAGGGGCTTGCTGCCACGCTGCCAGGTTCGCAGCAGGGAGTAGTCGCTCATCGCGTCCGACAAGTGCTCCAGAAAGAGCTCGTAGGGGTAGACGTGCTCGATGCCCGTCTTCTTCCGGATGGCTTCCGGATCCCGCGAGGTGTACAGGATCTCCTGGTACGTTTCCGCACCCGGGGCCATCACCAGGGCCGACTCCCAGGTGTCGGCTCCATCGAGCCCGGTCAGGTAAATGAAGTCGTGGAGATCGGAGTGGGGTACGAAGAACTCGTAGATGAAGTCCTGGTCCTTCTTGGAAGCCATGATGACGGCGATGCCGCCTTCCATCGCGCTCTGGAACCTCGTGCGGCGGGCGCGGTGATGCTCGACGTCGATCGGATCTTCCTCGCGCTGAGACCAACCCAACGGGGCCTGCAAAAGAGCGAAGCACAACACGAAACCAAAGATCCGGGTCGTTCTCGTCATACGAAACTCCTTGTCGAACTTACCGCGGCATCGGAATCCTGCGATACGGCGTCCATCGAACGCCGGCACCATCCAGTTGTTCGCGAAGCGCGGGAAGCGTCTCTTCCAGGAGGCGATTCAGGCGCCCCACCTGCTCGCCGAGTTTTTGATGGGACTCTCTCGTCTGCCGCGCCTGGTCCTCGGTGGGCGGCGCGGTGACGGCTTCGATGTTAGCGTAGAGCTGGGGAACCAGCTCGGCGATGGGCAGCGCTCCCGGCTGTTCGGCGCGGCTGCGCCCCTGTTCACCTTTCATGGCCTTCTCGATCGCCGACCTCTCCTCTTCGACCCCATCGATTTCGGATGCGAGCGTCGAGTTGGCAGTCTCACGCAGCGCGCGACGCGCCTGCTCGAGCTCGTTCTTCACCCCCTCGAGCGTCGACGTCAGCGCTCGAAGCGTTGCCCACATGTGATTGAGCGTCTGGAGCGTATCGTGCCAGAGCTTCCGCTCGTTGTCGCGGATCTCGATGATCGGGTCTCCTCTCACCTGCACGACCCGCTCGTTCTCCTCCTCGGCGACCTTCAAGCGTACCCGGTAGTCTCCCGGAAGGACGAAGGGACCCTGGGGCGCGCGACGGAAGAATGGAACGTTCTCGTCCGGGTCGAGGTCGAAGGCGAGCGGATGTCGAAGGTCCCAGACGAGCCTCTGGACACCGGTGCCCTCCTGGCCTTGTCGTGGCTCCAGCCGGCGCACGATTCGTCCATCCGGGCCGAGGATATCGACCTCCACGGTGGGCGGCTGGCCTTCGGAGAGAGCACCATTCGTCGCATCGTCCGACGCGTTCATCACCTTCGGGTTCACGTAATACGTAATGATGGCTCCGTCCGGCGGATTAGGCGCTCGGAAGTAGCGCTGGCCCTGGCTGCGCCGGCCGCGATCGAAGCGGTGCATCTGAGTCGCCGGTCGAATGCGCGCGAGATGCGCGTCCGAGGCGAGGACGTCTGGAGTCAGCTCGTCCAGGATGGCCATGTCATCCAGAATCCAGAAACCGCGGCCGTGGGTCCCCAGCACCAGGTCGTTCTTCCGCGGATGGATGACCATGTCGTGCACCGGAACGGTCGGCAGGTTGTTCTTCAGCTCCACCCACTCGCCTCCGCCGGTGTTGGAGACGAAGACGCTGAGCTCGGTCCCTACGACCAGTAGATCGGGATTCCTGGGATGCTCGACGATGACCCGTGTCGAGCCATGCTCGGGAAGATTTCCGGTGATGTTGCTCCACGTGCTTCCGAAGTCGTCGCTCCTGACGACGTACGGCCGGAAGTCGTTGTCCTTGTGCGCATCGAACACCGCGTAGATGGTCTCCCGCTTCGCCTGCGACACCGCCACCCGGCTGACCCGCGTCTGATCCGGAACGCCGGGAAACGCCTTCACCGTCGTCCAGCTCTCGCCGTCGTCGCGCGTCACCGAGATCTGGCCGTCGTCCGTTCCCGCCACCAGACGGCCACGCTCCAGCGGGGATTCCGACACCGACATGATGTTCCCGTAGTCCGACGTCCCCTGATGGAGCGCGATCGCATCGCGCGGCCACTGCTTGCCTTGAAGTGGAAGCTCGTAGTGGTCGAGCCGGCGGGTCAGGTCCGGGCTCACCACCTCCCAGCTGTCCCCGCGGTCGGGGCTGCGGAATACTTTGTTGGCCGCGAAGTAAAGCGTGCGTTTGTCGTGGCGTGAGATCAGGATCGGCGAGCTCCAGTTCCATCGATACTTCTCGCCCTCGGGGGGCTGCGGCTGGATGAGTCGTCGCTCGCCGGTTCGGGTGTCGAAGCGAATCAGCCTCCCGTACTGGGACTCGCTGTAGACGATATGAGGTTTTTCGGGATCGATCTGCACGTGGAAGCCGTCGCCGGGAACGGTCATGAACCAGTCGTCGTTCACGATGCCGTCCAGGTTGCGGGTTCCGCTGGGACCGCCGAAGGTGTTGTTGTCCTGCGTGCCGCCGTAGACGTAGTAGAAGGGCTCCTGCAGGTCCACCGCCAGGTTGTAGAACTGGGTCACCGGAAGGTTGGGCAGGAACTCCCAGGTCCGCGAGCGGTCGAAAGAGAAATAGAGACCGCCATCGGTGCCGAGAACGAGGTGGTCGGAGTTGGCCGGGTTGATCCACAAAGCGTGGTGATCCCCATGAACCCCCCCGCCGGTCACCAGCCTTTCCCAGCTTCGTCCTCCGTCCGCCGAGACCATGGACGAGGTGAGGAGCACGTAGACGCGGTCGGCATCGTTGGGATCGCAGCGGATCTGCCCGTAGGCCCACCTTGTCGTCACTTCGCTGGTCACACGCTCCCAGCTGGCCCCGCGGTTGTCCGAGCGGAAGATGCCGCCGCGATCCTGCGCGGCGATGGCGGCGTAGACCCGATCCGGATCACTCCGGCAGGTCGAGACGCCAATGCGTCCGAGATCCCCCTCGGGAATTCCTCGGCTCACCTTCTCCCACGTATCACCGCCGTCCATGGAGCGAAAGAGGCCGCCCTCGGGGCCGCCTCCAATGAGGCTCCAGTTGCGGCGCTCTCTCTGGTGCGCGCCGGCAAAGAGGAGCTCGGGACGATTGAGATCGAACGCGACGTCGGCAATGCCGGTGTGCTCGCTGATATAGAGAGCCTTGGTCCAGGTCTTGCCACCATCGGACGTCTTGAAGAGGCCGCGCTCTTCGCCAGCGCCCCACAGCGAGCCCATGGCAGCGACGAAGACGACCTCCGGGTTCTTCGGATGGATGAGAACCCGCCCGATATGCCGGGATTCCGTGAGCCCCATGTGCTGCCAGCTCTTGCCTCCGTCTTCTGACTTGTAGACACCGTCGCCCCAGGAGTTGCTGCGGGCGTTGAAATCCTCGCCGGTCCCTACCCACACGAGGTTCGGATTGGTTTGCGAGACGGCGATCGCCCCCAGTGAGGCGGTACCCTCCCGCTCGAAGACAGGAGTCCACGTGGTTCCGCCGTTGACTGTCTTCCATGCGCCGCCGGTGGCGGAGGCGACGTACATGACGAGCGGGTTGCGGTCGACCACCGCGACGTCCGTGATGCGGCCACTGGTAAGGGCGGGGCCGATGCTCCGCCACAAGAGGTTTTCCAGGAGCGAGGCGTCCAGCGGCTCCTCGGACGTGGCGTTCGGTGCGGTGAGCAGGGCGGCGACGAGCACCGCGAGGACAACGAGCGTCGTGCGGCGAGAGCTCATGGCCAACTCCTGGGCAAGGCGAGGAACAGAGCGGAGCGAACACAGAACAGACCGTGCCCGCTCCAAGCGGAGGGGATTCTACCCCTGGGTCAATAAAATCTCAAATCGATGGAGATGCGCGGGGCGTGAGACCGCAGATGTCGGCGACACGCTCCATGGCATGCCGGAGAATCCGGAGATCGGGGTCATCCTCCTTGACGGGTGTGTCTATGACGATGTGATCGATGCCCAGCTCCACGTGCCGTTCGTGGGTATCGGCGTCGATCGCGTACGTGTTGCCGGGCCGCGCGATGATCGGGACACGATCGAAGTCCCTGTTCTCCTCGTCGCAATACGTTTTCAGCTTCTCGATGCCCTCTTCGAGCTGCTCGAGCGTGATCTGTGTGGGGTGCCAGCCTTCCCCGACTCTCGCGACACGGCGGAGCGTCGCGTCGCTATGGCCGCCCCAGAAAACCGGGATGGTGGGTTGGACCGGTAAGGGATACATTTTGAAACCGGATACCTGCCAGAGCTCGCCCTCGAAATCCACCGTTTCGCCGCTCCAGCACTGGCGCATGAGACGAATCATCTCGACCGCACGTTTTCCGCGCCCGGAGAACGGTACACCGATCAGGTCGAACTCCTCCTCCATCCAACCCGCACCGACTCCGAGGATGAACCGTCCGCCGGTAAGGAAGTCCAGGGTGGAGATCTGCTTGGCGAGAAGGAGGGGATTTCGGAGCGGAATCACCTCCACCGAAGTCCCTACCTTCAGGTTCGGGCAACTCGCAGCCGCCCAACAGAGCGAGAGCAGGGGGTCGAGCCACGCGGTCTCCGGCGGATAATCCCAGCGACCGTGCGAACGGTACGGGTAGTAGGCCTCCACGGTGTGGGAGAGCGCCACGTGGTCCGTGACCCAGACCGAGTGATATCCCATTTCCTCGGCCCACCGGGCCACTCGCGTGATGTTCTCCGTACTCGTCTTCGGTCCGGCGTTGGGAACGATGACTCCCACTTCCATGGGGCCTCCTTTTTCGACTCATCGGTCGAATCGCGAGGGATGATAGCATGCGAGTCGAGCGGCCCGTCCTTTTCAGTCCATTCGCTGGGCCGGCGACCGGAATGCTGTCATCGGGAGCGGCGTTGGCGTTCCAGCTCAGAAGGGCCCAAATAGGGTTGTTATGAGGGAACAAAGCTCGCTATCCGCCTGGATCCTGGCGTTCTGTCTCATCTCGGCCGACGCCGCCGGCGCCCAGAAAGAGCTGGTGGAGCGACTGTCCGACGAGCACCGTCTCTGGCTCGAACAGGATGTCCGCTACATCATTACCGATCGAGAGAAAGACGTTTTTCTTTCTCTCGAAACGTTGGAAGAGCGGGGTCGCTTCATCGAGGCCTTCTGGCGAAGGCGTGATCCGTCGGCCGCCACGCCCGCGAACGAGTTCAAGGAAGAGCACTACCGGCGCATCGAGCACGCCAACACGATTCTGGGGCGCGGGACACACCGGGAAGGATGGCGGACGGATCGCGGTCGCTACTACATCATACTGGGGGAGCCGCAGAGCATCGAGCGGTTCAGTGGCTACCCCGACGTCTACGACTCCGAGCTCTGGATGTACGACGGTGATACCCGCAGGGGCCTTCCCCCGTTTTTCTATCTTCTGTTCTTCCAGAAGGACGACGTCGGCGAGCTCCGGCTCTATGACCCCCTGATCGACTCCCCGAGCGGTCTGCTCCGAGGCACGTTCGACGTGCCGGGGACTGCCAACCTCTCCGCTGTCGAGAGGCTGGAGCAGATCTCGCCAGAGCTCGCCCACGCCTCGCTCACGTATGATGCCGGCGAGGGTCCCGACTTGATCACCGGCGAGGCCTCGCTGGGGACCAACATCGTTATCGCCCGAATCGAAGACTCCCCCAAGCGGCTCGTTCGCACGGACTGGGCGGCCGCCTGGCAGGACTACCGCAACCGGGTCGCTGCGGAGTACTCCTTCAACTATGTTCCCAATCGGCACCTCTTCGCCGTCATGGTCGGTCCGGAAGCAACGCCCTTCGTTCACTACAGCATCGAGCTCGACCCGGAAAGTTTCGGTCTCGAAACGGACGAGGACGGCCACAAGTTCTATACGACGCTCGACGTGACCTTCGAAGCGATCGATCCCGAAGGCAGGCTCGTTTTTTCCACCACGAGCTCCGCCTACGTCGAGCTCACGCCGGAGCAAGTCGCGCGCGTGCAGAGGGTGCCCTTTGCCTACCAGGACGATAGCCCCCTCCTGCCGGGTCGCTACACGCTCTCCGTGATCCTGCGGAATCGTGCCACGACCACGTATACGGTCGCCGAAGCCGAAGTGGAGGTCCCGTCGTTCGAGCCCGGTCGTCCGGCGCTCGCCGACGTGATCCTCTACCACGATGCCAACATGGCGTCGCAGTCCATCGATCGGACGGAGGTTCGGACCTTTCAGCTCGGGGGACTTCGTCTCGAGCCCGCATCGGACCGTTTGTTCGCGATTGGTGAAGCCATTCACCTTTTCACTCAGAGCTATGAGTCGCCACCGGGCTACCGGGTGACGTTCGAGCTCGTCGATGGAGAGCGCGTCTTCGACTCCGCCGAGAAGGAGCTGAGCGAAGCGATGGGTGGCGGCGTCACCGCGGAGCTGACCTCGTTCGGGATGGCGGGCGGGAACTATCAGGTTCGGGTTCGTCTTCTCACGCCCGGTGGTGAGCTTTCGGCAGAGCGATCGGTACCGATCGTGCTGTCTCCACGGACGGCGGTCCCCCGCCCGGGATTCGTTTTTCGAAGAGCATTCGATACGAGAATCCCGGGACTGCTCTCGCTCACCATTGCCGACCAGCTATCGAATGCGGGTCGCCACGACGAGGCTCGAGCCAAGTACGAGAAGGCCGTCGCTGCGGGGAACCCGGATCTCCCTCAGGCTCGCTGGAAGCTCGCCACTGCTTACCTCAGGACTCAGGATGGAGCGCGCGCCCTCTCCCTCCTCGCGCCGCTCGAGCAATCCCACGCTTCGCGTTTCGAAGTCGTTGCCGGGCTCGGCTTTGCGCAGTACTTCCAGAGAGACTTCCAGAAAGCCACCGAGTTCCTGGAGAAGGCGATGACGATCCGTTCGCCGGACGCCAACCTTCTGAACATCCTGGCCGACTGTCACGAGCGCCAGGGAAACCCCGACAAGGCGAAGGCCTACTTCGAGCGGTCTCTGGAGCTGAACCCCAACCAAGATGTGGTCAAGGCTCGCCTCGCCGAGCTGTCCAGCAACGAGTACTTCTAATAGCCTCTCTCGGGGTCGACAATGTTCAACAGAGGATTTCCCTCCTTCCACCGGCTCAGGTTTTCCAGGAACAGCTCGACGACCTTTTTCCGTGCCCCCCGAATGTCTCCCGTGTGCGGCGTGATAACGAGGTTGTCCACATTCCAGAGCTCGCTCTCCGCGGGAAGAGGTTCCTCTCGAAAGACGTCGACCACCGCGCCGCCGAGAGGTCCGTCGCGCAGAAACCGGACCAGGGCCTTCTCGTCCACGATGCCCCCCCGGGAGATGTTGATGAGCACCGAGCCTTTTTTCATCGAGCCGAGGATCTCGGCGCCCACCAGACCCCTCGTTCGTGGGGTCAGCGGCAGCGTCACCGCCAGAAAGTCTGCTCGCGCGGCAACCTCTTGCAGTCGATCGATTGCGTGAATCTCATCGGGCGGAGCCAGTTCGGGTCGCGAGAGAGCGGCATGAGGCCTCGCGCGGACTCCCACGACGCGCATCCCCAGCTTTCTCGCCTTCTCCGCGGCAAGCTGCCCGATACTTCCCAGTCCCACCACGACGAGGCACTGGCCGGCCGTGGGCTCGAGCGCCTGCGGGCTCCACACCTGGTCTCTCTGCTGCCGGAAGAATTCGTGAAAGCGCAGGTTGAACATGAGCACGGAGCAGAGGACGTAGTCCGCGAGAACATCGTCGTGAACGCCCCTTGCCGAGGTCAACTGGATGCCGGAGCGCAAGGGTTGCAGATGATCGACCCCTGCCGAGCTTGCCTGGATCCATTGAACCGAGGAACTGTCGACGAGCGTTTGCCGGGGAAAGGGCTCCCGGCCAATCTTGGCGGCGAGAACGATCGTCGGTTGGTGCTCTCGAAGGGCAGCGGGCAGCGCATCATAGGATTGGCAGGTGAACGTCGCGATGTCAGGAAAGCGGGTGCGGACGGGCTCGAGGTACGCGCCCGGCTCTCCGGCAAGAACCAGAACCCGGAGCTCTTTTGTCGTCGTCATCCTCGGTGCGATGGTACATCGCCTGGTGCATCGCCGGTACCCGTGATTTGTCCTGTATGATTTTCTCCGTGTCTCCGTGTCTCGATGGTAGCCCTTGTCGGGCGTGTAGTCCGGATCGCGCGGCACGATGAAGTGGAGACCACTCGACATTCGCATCAAATCCGCGATCCGGATCGCGGCGCGTGGATCGCCTTCACCCTGCCATTCGGGCACCGGAGCCGGATCCTCGAGACCGAAATGTCCTTTATTGATGAGAAGGCCGACCAGGGTGGCCGTGAGGCTCTTGCCCATCGACCAGCTCTCGAGCTGCGTGTCCTACGCTGATCAAGTCAGCGAATTTTGAGGAGTCGGGGGGCCTGGCTGGCCAGAACCGCCATGCCGGCGAGCGCCCAGGGGAAGCTGACCAGTGCGAGCGCTCCCAGGACGATGAACGAGACGCCCTGCTCGAAAAGCGTCCACAGAGCGTGATCCACCACCGCGCCCAGGCTGAGACCGATCGGAAGCGGTCCGTCCAGGTCGGCCGATCCCGGGATTTCCAGGCCGGCGAGCGCCGGTGCAGCAACGACGAGCCAAACGACCAGGATCCAGTAGGCCTTTCGGCCTTCCTGCTTCGTCGACCGCTTCCGGTTCATTGAATGGTCCCTTCTGGCGTTACCTTTCGCATATACAAGGTCCGTGCCACGTTAAGCTGCTGTTAAATCAATGATTCATTGAGGGTTAATGGGGGTGGGCCAGGTGTCATTTGTAAAACATCTGTACGCAAATGGACACAAGTTTGCGTGAAAGCGGACAGTGGACAGCTACTCGTCCTTGTCCCGAAATCGGACGACTCTCTTCAGCGGAGAGAGGTGTATCTCGTCGAGGACGGCACCGGCGCGGGCGCTGAGAATCTGAAGCACGGCATCGGCCACGTCTTCGGGCAGCAGAGATTCGTCGTCGCGCGGGCCCGGAGAGAAGAACGTATCGTCGTAGAAGCCGGTGCGCACCATGCCAGGGTGGACGACCGCCACCCGTACGCCGCTCTTCGAGGTCTCCGCGCGGAGCGCGGCGGCCAGTCCCCCGAGAGCGGCCTTCGTGGCCGCGTAGACCGCACCTCTCGGTCCGGGCTTGTTCGCGGCCTCCGAGCCGATCAGGACGATATCGCCGCGTCCCTGGCGCTTCATCGCCGGCAGGAACGTCCGCAACAAGTAGATCTGGCTCGTGACGTTCAAATCGACGAGCGAGCGGATCTGCTCGAAACTGAACTCTTCCAGCGAGCCGAAGCGACCGCGGCCGGCGCTGCAGACGATGCCGTCGACGTCCGAGTGCTGGCTCGCGAGGTGGGTCAGACGCTCTTCCAGCGCGTCCAGCGCCGAGAGGTCGATCTCGGCGGTGGTGAGGCCAGGCGGGCTGTGTCGGATCTTCTCGAAGCTCCTGGCCAGGCCCACGACGCGATGTCCATCCTGAAGCAGGCGATCGCTGACGGCGCGCCCGATGCCGGAGCTGGCCCCGGTCACGAGATAGGTTCGCGCGCTCACGCGGCTGCGACCTCACATGGAAACACCACGTCCTCCGGCACGTGGTGGGTCAGCTCCGCCTGGAGGAAGGAGCGCATCTCCTCCTCGAGGGCGGGATCGTAGGAGACCATCCCCTGGCGCTCCGCCAGAGGACCGGCGAAAAGGGGCTCGTACGGGTACAGCTTTTCCACTCGGTGGAAATAGTCCCTCGGCATTCGAAACGCGCCGATGCTCACCGAATGCACCGCCTCCGCCCCGATGGTGGAGAAGATGCTCCAGACGAGCTCGCGGTAGGCTTCCCGGAAGTCTTCGACGTAGATCATCGGATCGAAGCGCAGGCCAAGGCGCCAACCTCGCTCCGCGAGCTTGCGAGCGGCCCCGATGCGGCGCTCGAGCGACGGCACCTTGTGATCGAGCGCGCGGCCGAGTGCCTCGGGAACGAAGCTGAAGGCCACGACGCAATTCTGAATTGCCTCGCGGGAGAGCAGGGGAGCGATGCTGGCGCTCTTCGTTCGGAGCTCGAGCCAGCCGCGAGGATGCTTCTCGAAAAACGGAAGAAACTCGGAGGCGAAGCCAGTGATCGACTCGAGGGCGAGGCTATCGCCGTCGTAGCCGGAGAAGAAGTAGACGTCGCCTCCGGTGGCGCTCAGGGCGTCGAGGATGGCCGACTGGAAGTCCTCGTAGTTGACGAAGACGACGTAGTGCGCCGAGCGATACATGCCCTGCAGGAAGCAGTAGCGGCAGTCGTAGGGACAGTTCAGGATGTGCGAGAAATAGAAATTGTCGTCGCCGCCGATGCCGTAGCCGGGCGGAGCCGGCAGGACGTGGTGCTCGAACTTGTGCGCGAGGATGAGCGACGGGTTCTTCTTCTGCAGCCGAAAGTTCTGCTGTGAGCGATTGAACACCTCGCCGTAACGTTCGATGGGGATGGTGGTTGCCGGGCGAGCGCGTTCGAGGATGGCTCGGACGCGGGGGTGGTCGCGAATCTCTCGCTCGACGTAGATCGTCTGCATCAGGTCAGTCGCACCGGCGTCTCCCGGAGTCGCGCTTCCAGCCGGGCCACGACGTCGGCGGCCCGGGTTGCGCTCGCGTGGTCCTCGACGGTGACGGGGATGTGCCTTGCCTCCGAACGTCTGAGAAGTCGCTCCAGCTGGCGCGCTTCGCTGGTCGTGAATCGCCACTGGTCGAGGAAGCTCGTGAGCCGGACGGGCTTGCGGTGGATCCCCCGCATCTCGACGGCGAGCTCGCGGAGCGAGCCAACCAGATCGTCCAGTGAATCGAGATTCTCCCGGATGAGACGCTCGACGTGCTCGGCCGAGACCTCGATCCACGAAGTTCGACGATTGTCGCTTACCACCTTGAAGCACTGCACGAGCTCGGCCGTTGCAAACCGGAGGGCGGTCTCGTAGAAGCCGGCGGCTTCCATATCGTAGAGTGCGTCGTCCTGGAAGGCCTCTTCCACGCGGTCGACCGTTTCCAGCGGGGCCGTTTCGAGCCGGGTCGTTCCGATGCGTGGCGGGAAGAAGCGGCGCTCACCGGCACGAATCGTGTGGGCCACGAGGGCGTTTCCGACGCGTGAGTCCCGGTGGCCTGCGATACCGACGTTCACCCACGAAGCGTCGCGATGCTCGCCGGTTCTGGCGTGGAGAAAGCCGGTGGCCGCCGCAGCCGCTGTCGTTCCAACTCCCGAGACGACGAGCGCGACGTCGTCGCGGGAATAGACCGGCCAGGTTCCCTCCTGGCGCTCGAGCCGATACCGCTCGATGATCGGGCGGGCTTCGGCAGAAAGGGCAACGACGAAGCGAATCACAGTCTTATTGTATGCCCGACACGGTCAAAGGCGCCGGGCGAGCTTCTCTTCGTAGGTGACGACGTCCTCGTGCTTCTCCCTCTTTCGCGCGCCGATGAGGTAGATCCGGATCTTCTCCACGAGTATCTTCTCCGCCGCCTCGCGTTGCTCGTCTGTCAGGACGCCGGAGTCGATGATGTTCTCGAGGGCGCGAATGCGAAAGCGGTCCATGCCCCAGAAGCGGTGCGAGAGCTGGTCCTCGTGTCCGCCGTATTTCACGATGAGAGGTTCGTCGAGATAGAGCACCGGAAAACGAGCCGTGACACGCAGCCACAGGTCGTAGTCCTCGCAGGCGGGAAGCGACTCGTCGAACAGGCCCACCTCGTCGAAGAGTCGGCGATGCAGGATGGCCGAGGACGGCGAGATGACACAGAGCGGAAGGCATCGCTCGAAGATCTCGCCACCGTACTTTCGGTGCTTCTCCATCGGCTTGACCCGGCGCCCGCGACGGATCCAGATCTCGTCGGTGTGGCAAAGCGAAAGGTCGGGAGATGCGGCCAGGGCGTCGAGTTGTTTCTCGAGCTTTGTCGGCAGCCACTCGTCGTCCGAGTCGAGAAACGCGATCCACTCTCCCGTCGACTCCCGAATGCCCCGGTTGCGGGCGGCGCTGACGCCCGAGTGAGGCTGCGCCACGACGCGCACGGCCGGCTGCTGGCCCCGGATTCGCTCCACCGTGTCGTCCTCAGAGCCGTCATCGACGACGAGGATCTCGTCGGCGGGACGCGTCTGCGAGAGTATCGAGTCGAGGGCCCGCACCACGAGTCGGGAGCGGTTGTGAGACGGGATGACGACGGAGACGCTCACGGCGTGTAGACTCTATCTACCATCCGCCGGACGGCGCCTTGGTATCAACATGCTAGAGGACCTGGAGGATAGAGCGAAACAGCTCCTGCTCTCTCAGCCGGTGGCTCGCCTGGCGACCGTCGACGCGGCGGGCTGCCCGACGGTGGTTCCGGTCTGCTTCGTCCTGTACGACGGCCGATTCTACTCTCCCATCGATGACAAGCCGAAGAGCGTCTCCTGGGGGCGGCTCCGGCGACTTCGAAACATCGACGCAAACCCCAGCGTATCGCTCGTGGTCGACACCTACTCGCACGACTGGAGCGAGCTCGCCTACGTGCTCGTGAGCGGGTCGGCCTCCATCATTGCCCCTAATGGCCCCTTCGGGAGCGACCACGCGGCGGCGGTCGCGCTCCTCAGAAAGAAGTACCCGCAGTACGCCTCGTCGAGCATCGCGCAACGAACGCTCATCAAGATCGTTCCCGAGCGGGTCAAGTTCTGGGCGTTTGCTCCCTGAGCCCGCAAGCCAACCTGAAACGACGCGTTCCAGTCGGTTGTGGGGAAAAGACCACGGAAGGCCCGCATTTCGTCTCGAAGGTCCCTCTAATTCGCTGTATCGCAGAGTTAATCCGTTGGGTGAGAGGGCCCGGATTGGCCCGTCGATTGCTTTAGCCCTGGGTGGAGATTTCTGCGACCGTGAATCTGAACGAGAATCTCGTCACCGCGCTCAAGACCGCCGCGGAGTCCCAGAAAACCGGGGTCTTTGTGTGTGAGTCGGAAGAGGCCAAGCGGCTCATCTTCCTCGAGAACGGGCTGATCGTCGGCGCCAAGTCCGAGCTCGAGAGCGAGCGACTCGGCGAGATCATGGTCGCGGAGGGGCGGATCACGGAAGCCCAGCTGGGCAAGGCCGTGCGCTTCATTCGCTCCGGTCGCAAGCTCGGGCAGATCCTGGTCGAGCTCGAGTATCTCAAGGGCGGCGAGATCGAGAAGTTCGTCCGCATTCAGATCATCCGCATCGCCTGCGCCTGTCTCAGCGATCGGCCGAAGCGTGCCTTGTTCAGCGAGCGCATGCCCGTCGAAGCGCTGACGCTCGCCCCGGTTTTGGTGACTGATGTGCTTCTGGAGGCGGCCCAGCGTCTCCCGTCCGTTGACTACTACCGGGAGCACGTCCTCACCGAACGAACGCCTGCTCCGGTGTGAGATTCACGCCGTCTGCCTGCCCCACCGCCGCGTCCAGGGTCAGGGCCAGCGTGAAGTTGTTCCTCGACCAGGTCAACGGCGACCGTACGGCGAGCGACATCCTGAAGCTTCGTCCCGAGCTCGAGGACGATACGCTCCGGATCCTGGTGGGTCTCCTAACCCGCGGTGGCGCAAGGACGCCGAACAGAACCTCAAGATCGCGATCAACCTGAAGCCGTGGGAGCCGCGCTATCAACTCTCGCTGGGACAGCTCTACGAGAAAGGGGGCCTGCACGAGCGGGCGCAGCGCATCTACGAACCGGTACGGACGATGGACCCCGACTTCCCGATCCCCGAGTCCGACGCGAAGGACGGCTCCGACAGCAAGAAGAAGAAGGCGGGGTAGCAGCCTAGAGTTCATCGAGAGGATCAGCGGGTTCGAGCACTAGCCCTTCGCTTCTTTGACCGCCTTGCTCAGCGCCGGTACGTAGTCGAACAGATCTCCCACCACGCCGACATCGGCAACGCTGAAGATGGGTGCGTCGGCGTCCTTGTTGATGGCAACGATGAAACCGGAGCTCTTCATCCCGACGACGTGCTGAATGGCGCCCGAGATACCACAGGCGACGTAGAGCTTCGGACTCACCGTCACGCCGCTGCTCCCGATCTGGTGCTCGTGGGGGAGCCATCCCGCATCGGTGACCGCACGCGAGGCACCGACTTGCGCGCCAAGCGCGTCGGCCAGCTCCCGAATCACGTCGAACTTCTCCGGCGCCCCGACGCCGCGGCCCCCGGAGACGATGACGGCCGCCTGTGTGAGATCGACCCCTCCCGACTCGGCTTTCCTGACTTCCACGAATCGTGACCGAAGCTTGCTCGCCTCGATGGCGACCTCGACGCTGCGCACGCTTCCCGACGTCGAGCCTTCGAAAGGGGACGAGGCACCCTTGTCGATCGTCGCAACGAGGGGGCGGGCGTTTGCGACCGCGACACGGTGAACAAACTTGCCGTTGAACGCCTTGCGGGTGAAAATGGCCCGTCCATCCTCGAAGCCGACGTCGGCACACCCGGTGGCCAGCGGCACATCCAGTCGAGCGGCGACCAGCGGAGCCACGTCCCAGCCGTTCGGCGTCGCACCGATGAGCACCAGCTCTGGGTCCTCGGCTCCGAGAATCTCGACCAGCGCGCCGCGGTAGCCGTCGCTCGTATAGTCGGCGAAGGCCTCGTTGTCGACGTGGAGCACTTCGGAGGCGCCCCGTTTCGTGAGCTCGTCGGCGAGCCCGCTCGTACCGTGACCTAGCAGGACGGCACCAATCCCGGCGGCGTCCCAGCTCTGGGCGGCCGCGATCCGCAGCGCCAATCCCAGAAGCTCGAACGAGATCTCTTTGAGGGCCCCCTCTTCGTGCTCGGCGAGAATGAGGATTTTCGAGGCCATGTTCAAATCACTCCTGTCTTTTCGCGGATACGGCCGACGAGCTCCCGGGCGACTTCGTCGGGGCTCCCGGTGAGCATCTCCGCGCCCTTGCCCTTCGGCGGGGGAGCCAGGCTGACCGACGTCAGGCGGGCTGCCTGCGAACCGACCGCGCCGGGGTCCAGCCCGAGATCGCTCAGCGCCCGGACCGCCACGGGTTTCTTCTTCGCGGCCATGATCCCCTTCAAGCTCGCATAGCGCGGCGTGTTGATCCCGGTCTGAACGGTCACCACCGCGGGAAGTTGCAGATCCACGACTTGAAGTTGATTGTTCTCGAGCTCGCGCTCGACCCGCATCGTCCCGTCGTCCTGAAGTGCGAGGCTCATCGCGGCGCTCGCGGCCGGCCAGTCGAGAAGCCCCGCGACCAGTCCTCCTACCTGTGTGTGGTTGTCGTCATCCGCCTGCAGACCGGCCAGAATGAGCGAGAAGCCTTCGTCCCTGACGGCGGCGCAGATGACCTTGGCCAGGGACAAGGGGTCACAACCGTCCAGTGCATCGTCTTTGACATGGATCGCGCGGTCCGCTCCCGTCGCCAGGCAGGTGCGAAGGATCTGGGTGGCGTCCGCCAGGCCGACCGTGAGAGCAACGACTTCTTCGAGCTTTCCCTCATCCTTGAGCTTCAACAGCTCCTCGAGCCCGTATCGATCGTAGTCGTTCAACGCATAGGACAGGTTGCTTTCGTCGATCCACGTCCCTTCGCTGTTCACCCGGAACACGGAATTTGCGTCCGGGACCTGTTTCACCAGAACTAGACCCTTCATCGATTCTCCTGTGGCGGCTCAGCGGCGCAGAAACGAGAGATCATTGCGTCGGGAGCCGATCTCGTCAAGTATAAACGCATGAATCCAGCTGGTGGACCGAGCGGACGCGCCGTGGTCTTGATGACTCTGCTGTTCGCTTCTGCTCTGGCCTACATCGCCTATGTTGGCCACCCTCATGTCATCCGGCGAGCCCAGCAGGCGCCGGAGCCGCCCGGGCTCGCTGTCCTGCCATTCGAGAATCTATCGGGCGATCCGGACCTCGAATTGACCGCCACTGAGATTACCGGTGCCATGACCGATGCCCTCTCCTCGGCCGAGGGTTTCCGCGTGATACCGCGGGAGCAATCACTTTTGTTCAAGGGTTCCACGCTCGGCGTCAAGGAGGTGGCCGAACGGCTGGGCGTCGTCTACGTGATGGCGGGAAGCGTCGAACGGATCGGCGAGACCATCGAGGTCGACGCCTATCTCATCCAGCCCGCCGCGCCTCGTCTCTGGGCGGAGTCCTTCCAGTGGAGTGAGGGAGAGGAAGCTTCCATTCCGCAGGGAATGGCCGATCTCGTTTCCCGGCTGCTGGCGAGCGAGGGTGCCGAGCCCTCACCAGCGCGCTAGCCCCGATCCGAAATTCCTTCGTCTGCGGATACCAACGAGATTTGTTTAATTTCGGTTCGGGGCTAAACTGGATCCAATCCGCCGCACAATTGAAGGGATGCACGAGTGTCCCGAAGATCCGGGAGGGAGACGATGAAGATCGATCGGTCCGCCAAGATACTTCTGACCGTCATTGCAGCGTGCCTCGGCTGGATAGCTTTGAGAGGACTACCCGAGGCGACGGTTCATGGCCAGTTCGAAGAGCGTGCCCGGCGCTTCGAGATGGACCCCTGTGGCGGCGCCAACTGCGTCTTCCGACTCGATACCGAGACCGGCGAGATCGAGCTCTTCTGGGACACGGGGTCCGACCCCCGGAGCAAGGTTCCGTGGGAGCAGCGTGTCGTGACCGGACCGCAGGCCAAGCGGTAGGGCAGCCTGCTACCGGGGCGTTGCAGCTCTTCGAAAGAGATCGCAGACGAGCGGGGCGACCACGCGGGCCGAGTAGCGCTTCTCGACCGTCTTGCGGGCTTCTGCACCGAGACGCTTGCGGAGCTCAGGCCTTTCGATGAGGGTGGAGAGCTTGTCGACCCACTCGGTGTCATCGCCGGCCAACAATCCGTTGGTCCCCTCGCTCACGATTTCGGTGTTGACTCCCACCGGAGACACGACGGCCGGAACGCCGAGCGCCATGTACTGGAGTGCCTTGAGGCCGCACTTTCCGCGGGTCCATTCCTCATCGGGAAGCGGCATGATGCCGATGTCGATATCGCTCAAGTCCTCGACTTCGGTCTCGGCACGCCAGGGGCGCGCCTCCACTTCCACGCCGGGCAGCTCCGGCGGGTCGGCACCGATGACGACCAGGCGGAACGAGTGCCGCCGCGACAGCTCGGACAGGGCCGGCGCGACGAACTGAAGACAACGCGCCGTGCTGAAGCTGCCCGTCCATCCAATGGTCACGCGATCCGTCGCCCGGCGCGCCGGCTCGGGGCGATACAAATCGGTATCGATAGTGGTCGGGATGATCGTGACCTCGTCGTTGTACCGAGAGGCGTAGTCGGCCAGATAGGCGTTGCCCGCCATCACCTGACGAGCCGAGCGGCAGAGCGTCGCTGTCTTCGATGGGAACTTGAGGTAGCTCCAGTAGCCGTTCGCCGGGCTGGCGTAGGAGACGAAGGTCGCGTCGTCGAAGTCGAACACCACGGGCAGGCCCTGCCGGGCGACCCAGCGCTCGATCCACGCCGGGCCGATCAACGACGCCTCGCGGAAGACGTAGACGAGATCGAACCGGGAGGCCTCCCGCGCTCGGGCGATCTGGCGGACGAAGGCGGAGGTCAGCCGCGCAGCCTTGGTAAGCTGTTGCCCGCGACGGTGCAATACCTGCTGCAGGGCGGAAGTTACGAACGGCGAGTAGACGATCTCGACCCCGCCGTCGTTGAGCAGGGGCTCCCACTGCTCTATGCGGAAGCGCTGCCCGGGAGCGGTGTTCACCGGGCTGGGCGTGAGCGCCAGAACTCTCATTGGACGAGCTGATGGGCCTCGAGCTCTCGCAGGCTCTCCTCGACCTTGTCCGATGCCACCTGGCCTCGGCTCCACTCGACGAGGCGTTGCATGCCGTCCCGGAAGCTCCAGGTCGCTTCGAACTCCAGGAGCTCCCGGGCCCGGGCGGCGTCGGCGAAGCAGTGACGGACGTCGCCCGCGCGGAAGCGGCCCAGGCGTTCGGGCTCGATGTCGACCTCGAGGAGCTCGGCCAGCGTCGTCCCGACTTCCCGGATCGTCAGCGGTCGACCGGTACCGACGTTCACCGCCTGTGCGCCTCGTCCCGAATGGTGCACCGCGCGCACGACCGCGTCGGCGATGTCCTCGACGTAGATGAAATCCCGGCTCTGTTCTCCGTCCTCGAACACTATGGGTGGCTTGTCGTTCAGGAGCCGCGACATGAAGATGGCGGCAACACCGGTGTAAGGGTTCGAGAGACTCTGCCTCGGCCCGTAGACGTTGAAGAAGCGGAGGGCGAACGACGGGATGTCGTAGGCTCTCCCGAAGGCGAGGACGAGCTCCTCCTGGTTCTTCTTCGTTGCGGCGTAGATGGATGCGATATCGGCCGGCTTCTCCTCGGGAGTCTGCTGTGGCTCGAGAGCCCACCCGCAATCGGCGCAACGAACGTCCCAGTCACCCCGGCGGAGGTGCTCTTCTTTTCGGGGCGTGGCGGTCGTCCCGCTGCACTCCGCACAGCGATAAGCGCCCTCGCCATAGAGACTCATCGAGGATGCCACGACCAGCTTCTCGATGCGCTTGTCGCGGTCACGCGCGATGAGCTCCAGTAGGGTTGCCGTACCACAGGAGTTGGTGTGGACGTAGTACAGCGGCTCGTACATCGACTGTCCGACACCCACCGCGGCCGCGAGATGGACGACGGCTTCCGCACTTTCGAGAGCGCTCTCGAGGATTTTTTTGTCGGCCACATCCCCCCGGAGAAACCGAATGTCGCCGTCGTCCACCAGCCGGCGAAGATGGATCGGTTGTTCGGCGCCCTCGCCGTGAACCTGTGGGTCCAGGTTGTCCAGGACGACAACCTCGTCGCCACGATCGAGCAGTTGCTCGACGACATGAGAGCCGATGAAGCCAGCGCCGCCAGTGACCAGCACCTTCATTCTGCGAACCTCCTTGGGACACCATCCGACGCACTTCCACGCCAGACGGGCCTTCGTTCCTAAGCAACCCCGGTGCCAAACGTAACCCACTGCCGGACAAGGAGTTTCGTCTGTCACAGCGGAGGTTGTTGTGGGGAAAGACCTACGGGTGGCGTTGCGTTGTGCAACGCAATGACACTTTTGGCCGACGGCGCAGCCGTCGCTCCGATTTCCCTCTCCCTGGCTGGCCTTCGCTGAAGCTTCGGCCGGTCTGCCGTAGCCTTGGCGGAGGCGGAAAGGGAGAGGGTGGCGGCACGAAGTGCCGCCGGGTGAGGGTACTTCCAGACGGGGCTCCAGAGAGAGCTCGCCGGGATCCGTGCTAACATGAATTCATACTTTCACCGACATTCTGATTGGTTTCTTCCTCGCTCGGCATTTGTCCGTTTGCGTCGAGCGCGCGCACTCATGCAACACGCGTTCACTGTCGACATGGAGGACTGGTTTCAGGGGATTCCTGTCTCTGATTCCCTTCGAAAGGGGGCCGAACGCCGCCTGGAAGTCGGAGTGGACGTCCTGCTCGAGCTCATGGCACGCCACGAAATCAAGGGAACTTTTTTTCTTCTCGGTCCGGTAGCCGAAGACCATCCGCATCTGGTGAAGCGCCTGGCGGACGAGGGGCACGAGCTCGGGTGTCACGGCTGGTCTCACGACCTGCTCTACCAGATGACGCCGGAGCGGTTTCGCGAAGAGACCCGCCGTGCGGTTCGTGTCATCGAGGATCTCACCAGTCGCGGTGTGAGTGCTTATCGCGCTGCCTACTTCTCGATCACCAGACAGAGCTTCTGGGTACTGGACGAGCTGGTGGCTCTCGGGTTCCGATACGACTCCAGCATCTTCCCGACGCGCAACTGGCGCTACGGTATCCCGGACTTCGATCCCCGACCGCAGAGGATAGAGACCCAGGAGGGTCCGATCTACGAGCTGCCGATCTCCATCCGTCGCGTGCTGGGACGAAACTGGCCGGTGTCCGGAGGTGCCTACTTTCGGATCTACCCGTACCATCTGACGCGCGCGAACTTTCTGGCTGCCGAGCGGGAGAAACGCCCTGTCGTGTTCTACCTGCACCCCTGGGAGCTGGATCCGGATCACCCGAGGGTCGACTTCCACTGGAAGCCGCGATTCACGCACTACGTCAACCTCTCTTCGACACGGCCGAAGTTGTCACGGCTGTTGAAGGATTTCGATTTCGCCCCCCTCGGCGAGGTTCTCGATCATGAGCTCTCTGAAACTCGTTCAACGTTACTTTGACCGTGAGGCGGAGCGTTTCGACGTCATCTACGAAGCGCACAAACCCCTCCATCAGCGCCTGGTCGATTTCTTTCGACACGTCGTCGTCGAGAGATTTCATCTGGTGTGCAACCTCGCACCCACGGCCGAGCGCTGGTCTGTCCTCGACGTCGGCTGCGGCTCGGGCCGCTACGCCATCGCCCTCGCCGGCCGCGGCGCCGAGCGGGTCGTCGGTGTGGATGTCTCCGAGTCCATGATCGAGCTGGCCCGGCACGAATCGCTAAAAGCAGGCATCGAAGGTCGCGTCGAGTTCACCACCTCCGCCTTCCTCGATTTCGAAAGCTCGGAACGCTTCGATCTGGTGGTGGCCATGGGCTACTACGACTACCTCGAAGATCCGCTGCCTCATCTGAAAAAGATGCTTTGCCACTGCAAGGGCAAGATCTTCATCTCTTTCCCCAAACGGTGGGAGATTCGTGTGCCCTACCGCAAACTGCGCTTCTGGCTGGAGCGGGGATTCGTGCGCTTCTACTTGAAGCTCGAGTTGACGGAGCTCGTGTCCGCCGCAGGTCTTCCAGAAGACCGGCTTTCCCTGATCGATCTGGGAAGAGACTGGATAGCTGTACTAAGGACGTAATGCCACAGCGTCCCCTTCGCGTTCTCCACGTCATCACCCGCCTCATCCTCGGCGGGGCCCAGGAGAACACGCTCCTCACCGCCATCGGCCAGCATCGCAGCGCCGATATGGAAGTGACTCTCCTCGCCGGGATCGATCCAGGTCCCGAGGGAGATCTGCACGATCACGCACGTGAGGCGGGCGTGAGACTCGAGCTGGCCCCATGGCTCGTTCGGCCGATACGTCCGTGGACCGATCTGGCGGCACTCTTCCGTCTCTATCGGCTGATGAAGCAAGGACAATTCGACGTGGTTCATACACATTCGTCGAAGGCAGGAATCCTGGGAAGGATCGCGGCCCGATGGACCGGTGTTCCCATCGTCGTGCATACCCTACACAGCCTCGTCTTTCACGAGTATCAGGCGGCCTGGAAGAACTGGCTCTACGTTCGTTTGAAGCGGCGGTGTGCACCGCTCACCGATGTCTTCATTGCGGTCAATCAAAAGACCATCGATGGTGCACTGGCCGCGGGCATCGGTCGACCGGAGCAGTACGTCAAGATCTTCAGTGGCATGGAGCTCGAGCCTTTCCTGAACGTGCCGGATGGTCTGCCCGTGCTCGAAGCGAAAAAGCGTCTCGGGATTCCCGAGGACGCTGCGGTGGTGGGAAAGATCGCCCGGCTGTTCCCGTTGAAAGGGCACGAGCAGTTCTTCGATACGGTGGATTACATCGCGCGCGAGGAGCCGGGATGCTGGTTCCTTCTGGTGGGCGACGGGATCCTCCGGGAAGAGCTCGAGGCGCGGGCCGAAAGGCTGGGCATTGCCGAGAGAACAGTATTTGCCGGACTCGTGTCACCCGAAGACGTGCCGCGCTGTATCAGGCAATGGACGTCGTGATCCATACCTCGCTGCGCGAGGGCATCGCCCGTGTGCTTCCTCAGGCGGGAGCGGTCGGAAAGCCGGTCGTTACCTTCGACCTGGACGGCGGCCCGGAGGTCGTCCGCGACGGCGTCTCCGGCTATCTCGTGCCGCCGAAGGACAGCGAGCGGCTGGCTGGCCGGGTTGTCGAGCTCCTACACGACCCGGCCCGCCGTGACGCCATGGGCGCGGCGGGACGTGCCTTCGCCGCGGAGCACTTCCCCGTGGAGCGGATGGTCGGGGAGATCGGCGCGGTCTACGCGCGTTTCTACGACCGTCTGGACGCTTCCGATGCTTCGTGGGTCGACGATCCGCAACGGGCCTAGCTCTACCGGCGTTCGGACCTTCGTCCCATTGGACGCGGGTTTTCGACGGCACCGATCGTCGGGCAACCTTCCTTGGCGTGCCCCGAGCTGGGTGAACCACTTGCGAGTGCGCGTCGGAATCTGATATCGTGTTCGATATGAAGACGATATCTGTTTCGGTATCCTCGCAAGACTACGAGGCTTTCCGCGAAGAGGCAAAACGTCAAAATCGGCCGATCGCCCAGCTCATTCGGGAGGCCATGGCGGAGTACCGAGCTCGCACGTTGTCGAGGAAGACGCCGTTGAGGGAAATTCCGGTGCTGGTAGGGCACGAGCCGCGGCTGCCCCTCCCGCGAAGAGAGGAGCTTTATGACGATATTTTCTCGGGGGGCTGATCGGTGGCGCGGCGGGCGGTAGACACGAACATTCTCGTTTACGCCCACCTGGCTTCGTTTCCAGAACACCTGAGCGCGAAACGGTACCTTCAGGATTTCCTTTCGCTGCCCGACTCCGTTCTCTTCGTCACGCCAATCATTCTTCACGAGCTCGTGCACGTGATTACCGACAGCCGGCGCTTCGACGAGCCGGTCAAGATCCCGGAGGCAATAGCGCTGACACGTCTCTATTTGAACCGAACAAATGTCCAATGTCTCGAGATTGACGCTGCCGCCGTGGAGCTTGCCTTCGATCTCATCGATCAGCATCAGCTGGGGCGCAAGCGCATCGCGGACACGCTCCTCGTCGCGACGCTCGTTCACCACAGTGTGGAGGAGCTCGTCACTCACAACCGGTCTGATTTCGAGGTCTTCGCCGAAATCAGGACTGTAGATCCGATCGCGACGACGTGACCAGTCACGGCAATCGGAAGCGCGGAAGGACCCTATCTGGAGGGCTCGGCCCAACCTGTCGATCGGGATTCCGGAGACGACCCGCAGCAGTTTCACGGTTTTGGCATGAGTTGCGGTTTCAGGGAACAGGGTGCGGCCCTGAAAGGGCGAGCTGCCCGTTCATGGAATGAGCTGCGAACACGATTAGTCGTGGCGGACGAGCGTCACGTTCACCGGGCGATCGCTCGAGATGCGGATGTAGAGCGGTCGGCCGATATCGAACAGATTGACCTCGTCGACGATATCGGTGAGCAACTCCACGCGGCGCGGAACGATGGCGTGGATACGCCGCTCTCGCAGGGCGCTCTGCTCGAAGATCTCGATGTCGACCTGTGTCGTCGAATCGGAGAGGGGAGCGAGCTCGACGTCGGCGAAGCTCCCGTAGGCGAGCGGAATCGTGTACCCGAGTCCGGTTCCGAAGTCGGAGGCGAGCTGCGTGAAGCTCAGGCAACCGGCGGTCTCACTCTGGGCTTGCAGGGTTGGCCCGTTGCCAGGCATGGTGAGGACGACGATGGAGAGCAGGAGAGCCAGAAAGAGTATTCGTTTCATCACATAGACTCCTGTTGATGCGGGCATCTACCGCATCAGCGCTCGCTCGCCCCGTACGGCGGTACGGGGCTCGCCGCTCCTCGCGGCTCGCTTCCGCTTCGCGACTTCGCGCTCCGCGGCGGCTGAGGGCTCCGTTCGGCGCTCGGTGTGCTGTCGGCCCATTCGGGCCGGGGGAGCGAAGCGAGCGCCGGCTGCAGAAGCGTTTGGCGGCAGCCTGCTGTGCGGACGCGCTAGCGGTAGTCGTTCGCCTCGAGCCACTGGCGCACCTGAGCGGCCCGCTCGTGATGCGGCTCGAGCTGCAGGAAGCGGCTGAAGTTGCGAGCGGCGAGGTCGGGGTTCTGTTTCGCCTGGAGGTACAACACCGCCAGGTTGTAGTAAGCCTCCGAAAGCTCCGAATCGATCCGGATCGCGTTCTGGTACTCAGTGATAGCCTCGTCGATGCGTCCGGCCCGGCGAAGGCCCACCGCCAGGTGGAAGCGGGCTCCGGCGTTGTCGGGTGCCGCCGCCACCGCCCCTCGGTAGGCACGAAGAGCGCCTTCGGAGTCTCCACTTTCGGCGAGCACCTCCGCCAGCTCGAGGCGTGCTGTCGCGAAGGATGGGTCGAGCTCGACCGCGCGTTCCAGAGCTCTTCTTGCGGTGCCCAGCTCGCCCGCCTTCCGGTCCGCGATCGCTTTCACATAGTAGGCCGAGACGAGATCTGGGTCCCGCTCGAGCGCCTGCGCTGCGAGGGCCTCGGCCCGCTCGGGGTTGAATCCGTACCAGAGGGCGTGGAGAAGATGCGTCTTCGCGTTGTTCGGATCGACCCGCATCGCTTCCTGGATGACGGCCTCCATGTCGACCAGCTGGTTAGCGTGGTAGGCCGCCCACGCCTTCGCCAGTAGCGAGTCCACATCGTTCGGCGCGAGCTTCGCCGCGGCGTCGGCCGCGCCGCTCATCTCGTCCAGCTCGGAGGGCGACGGGCCGTCCTGGAGATAAGCGAGCCAGCCAAGTGCCTCGGCCAGCGACGCCTGCGCTTCGGCCAACGACTCGTCGTCACCGCCTCCCGATGCGATGGCCTGCCGATACCGGCGGATCGCCTCGGAAGCTCCCGCGATGGAGTAGGCGGTTCGACTGGCGGGGTTGGATGCCGTCGACGCCGAGGACACGTTCGTGGCCGGAGCGTCGGGGCGGAAGCTCTGAACGATTCGCTGGAACGGTGCTGCCGCCCTCTTCATTTCCTTCTGCACCTGCTCCACCCGCTCAGGGTGCGCCGCCCGTCGCGCCGGCCAGGCCACCGGCTCCCTCGATGCCGGCTCCGTCGCCACAGGTCGCTACCCCTGGGGCGTCGGCATCGAGTTCGTCTACCACCTTCCCGCCAGGAACGGAAAGAGGAACGAGCGTGACCGGGTCCGATGCGGACGGCGCCGGTGCGGGAGGCGGCGCCACCGCTCTTTGCGCACCGTCCGGACCCACCAGACGGCAACGCACGCTGGCGAATCGAATCTCGTCGCCGAACCGAACGGCAGCCCAAACTCCGATGACCATGGCCAGAATCATCATCAAGCGATCCGGGAAGGTCGAGAGCGAGCTCGAGCTGAGCGATGAGCACCGGCGCGGTGCCGGAGGCCGTCACGCGTTCCGTCTCGGCTTCGTCTTCCCTGGCCGACGGCGCGAGGAGAATCCGGAGAAGTATCCCGAGGACCAGCGCCCCGAGATGAGAATGCCACCGATGACGAAGAGACGTTTCATCGGATCCGCTTCGATCTTGGGTGCCGCTGAGCGCGCGACGGGCGACGGTACTTTCGGCGACGAGGGTCTGGGTGGCGCCGGCGCGCCGGAGCAGGCGACCACGAGCCTTCCCGAAACGCAGACGGCCGACGATCGCTCGCCCGAATACTACTTCGACGAGGCGCTCTCCTATCTGGACGCCGGACGTCTCAAGAACGCCCGGGAGAATTTCAGAAAGGTGCTCGAGCTCGACCCTCAGAACTCGCGGGCGCAGACCCGGCTCAATCTGCTGGAAGAGGAGATCGAGAGAAAGGCCGAGCGCCACTTCAACAACGGACGCGAGGGCCTTTCAGTACCTTCGCTACGAGGAAGCGATCGTCGAATGGGAGATGTTCCTGACGCTCGCGGAGTCTTCCGACCCTCGCCACGCGGAGGCAACTTCGGGAATCGACCAGGCACGCGCCCTTCTGGATCGGCAGCCCGTTCACGTAGGTCTTGTTCGCGCTCTCCAGGTCGACCAGGGTGAGGCTGCTCCCCGACACGAAGAGCTTCGCGTGAAATTTGCTGACGAAGTCATCCGGGAGGCAGATGCGGTTCGATGGATCCCGGCCGATCGTGATCTCGCTGCCCGCGATCGAGTGGTGGACCTCTTTGCCGTCGGGCAACTGGATCACCAGGCGCGGAACTTCGTTGGCCCGAAGTGTCTTCTCGTTGCTCATTGGGCGCGACGTACGAAGAATGGGTGAGGGGGCGTGGAGTCAAACACTCCAAGTCTTGAATTTATCACACCTCCCGCAGGCCCACAGCACACACCGTACGGGAACGAAAGAAGGTCGAGGGCAAGATCCAGGCGATGACCGCGGAGGGCATGACCCAGGGGGTGATGATGACCCTCCGAAGCCGTTCGACCGTCAGACGCTCGTGCTGACCATCGAGCGAACGCTTCGGGCCCGGCGGGGGCGGAGTCTCGCAAGGTCGTCATCCTGGGTGACGGTGCGCCGTGGATTTGGAATCTTGCGGAGGAGCTGTTCACCGATCGAGTCGAGATCCTGCCCTAAGTAGGCGGTTTCTTAAATACACTAACGTATATTTAATTTGCAATATCGGGGCGATGACTACATACTCAGCGAAACGGAGCATCAAGTATGCCTCGACACAGCCCATATAAAATACGATTGAGCCCAAAAGAGAAGTTGGAGCTCCAGCGGAGGGCACGGAAATATACGTTGCCGTATTTTAATGTACTCCGTGCACGAATGATTCTGTTGGCCGCCCAGGGTCTCGCCAACGACGAGATTGCGCAACGCCTCAACACGCGACGTGAGGTGGTAAGCATGTGGCGCAAAAGGTTCTTCGACCAACGTCTTTCCGGTCTGGAAGATCGGGAACGCTTGGGGCGTCCCCGGGTTTTTCCCCCCAGAGGTAGTCGTTGAGGTCAAGGCCATCGCTTGCGAATTACCCTCAACACTGGGAGTACCTCTGTCGCGGTGGAGCACTTCCGAACTCGCCGACCATGTGCGTCAATCGGGGCTTGTGGCGTCCGTCAGCAATACCACCATCTGGCGCTGGCTCAGTGAGGACGCCATCCGACCCTGGCGACATCGCTCTTGGGTCTTCCCTAGGGATCCGAACTTCGCCGCGAAAGCCGGGCCCATACTTGACTTGTACGAACGGCGTTGGAGGCGACGGCCCCTCAGAGAAGACGAATTCGTGATCTGTGCGGACGAAAAAACGAGCATTCAAGCACGCCATCGACGTCATGAGACCATACCGACTCGCCCTGGGTCGGCGATGAAAGTAGAACATGAGTATGAAAGGCTCGGAGCCTGGGCGTACCTGGCCGCAGTGGATGTTCACCGAATGAAGATCTTTGGCCGATGCGAACCCAACAATGGAATTGCACCCTTCGATCGGCTCGTCGAGATGGTTATGAAGCGAACCCCTTATCGACACGCCAGACGAGTATTCTGGATTATGGACAACGGATCTGCTCATCGTGGTGAATCCTGTGTGCAAAGACTCACCAAAAGCTATCCTCACTTAGTGCCCGTCCACGGTCCCATCCACGCAAGTTGGCTGAATCAAATCGAGATCTATTTTTCCATTATCCAGAGAAAGGTTCTAACTCCCAATGATTTCGCTTCCCTGGAAGAGCTTGCTGATCGTCTCAACGAATTCTCTAGACATTATCAGCGGATCGCGCAACCCTTTAAGTGGACTTTTACGCGCAGAAATCTCAAAGCTTTGCTTCGAAAACTCGACGAGAAGGAGTCACAATATCGGCCCGCCACGTGATAGAGAAAATACGTTAGTGAACTTATGACCAGAGTACTAAGGGCCAATCCTGGGAAGAAGAGAAGCTCGAGCGGAGGAGGAAGGCCCTGCGGAAGCAATAGGAGCTCAACGCCAAGGCGTAGAGACGCAGGGAAAAGCAAGAAAACTATAAGGAACCCCGGAACCCAAGAAGAATCGAAAATGGTAGCGCGAGGGGTCGAATCCGCGGAAGGTGCTATCGGAATTTCAACGCAAGAAAGCCCGTAATCGAAGCCGAAGATCGCGCCCTCCCAGGAGCCGTACTGAGGGTTCGGCAAGACGATCCGCTCGTGACCCCCCTTCCGCACAGAGCAACCTGCCGACACCGAGAACCGAATGCGAAGACCAACCCTGCTTTCTGGTGGCCATCGCTCCGGGCACGCATCTTGCTACACTCTCGTCGGAGGAAGCCAATGTCACTGCGAACGCGCCTGTTTCTCATTTTCGGCGGACTGGTGGTCACGATGGTTTCTGGACACGCAAGTGGCGTACACATTGGCGCGCACCATCATGTTGGGCGTCCGTGCGGACGTCTTCGAAGCGCTCGCCTTGGAGGCGCTCACCGCAGAGGAAGTCTCGAAGCGGTGCGAGACGCATCCCGCCGCGACGAAGAAGCTTTTGAATGCTCTCGTGGGCGCGAGGTACCTTCGGAGCAACGGCGAAACGTACGCTTTGACGACGGTTGCTCGGAAATGGCTCGTTCGGTCGAGCCCGCAGTCGCTCCGTGACAAGCTACTCATGCAGTTCCGGGAATGGGACTTCGTCGTATACTATGAGGAATTCCTGAGGACGGGAAAGCCGCTCGATATCCATCAGTCGCTTTCGGAGAAGGATTGGGAGTCTTACCAACGTGGTATGCGGTCTCTGGCGGGAGTCTCGGCTCCCGAAGTCGCACGGCGGACCCCCGTGCCCCATGGCGCGCGCGACATGCTCGACATCGGAGGCTCACACGGGTACTACTCGGTGGCACTCTGTCGCCGCCACACGGCTCTTCGTGCGGTCATTCTCGATCTTCCCGAGGCTGTGACGCATGCTGAAAGAATCCTGGATAGAGAAGGAATGGGTGAGCGGGTGATGCATCGCGCCGGCAACGCGGTGACGGAAGACCTGGACAGCGAAGCCTGGGACGTGGTCTTTGTCGCCCAACTGCTGCACCGCTTTGATGAACCGACGAACCGCGATCTGGCGCGCCGCGTCGCTCGAGCTCTCCGTCCCGGCGGGGTTTTCGTGGTTCAAGAAATGATCCGACCTAGTTCCCCGCAGAAGGCGGGGCAAATCGGTGCCCTCCTCGATCTGTACTTCGCTGCCACGAGCGAGGCCGGGACGTGGGCGGTCGAGGAGATCGCCACCTGGCAACGAGACGCCGGCCTGGTGCCCCGAAGGCCCACCTGGCTGCGCTCCTTGCCAGGAAGCGCTCAGCAGGTTGGTGTGAAACCCCGTTGATCCAGTGCTCGGCCGATCACTGTCGCTTGCCGCCACCGCCCAGGGAGCTCACCGCGCCGCGCCTCGTGACGAGGCCGTCACTGTGTTGAGGCTGCCACCGGTCGCGTGCCTCCACGCTGCAGCAGGTATAGAACGTTCATCTATACATAGACGCCGCTGGCTTCGACCAAGCGGAGAAGGGAGGTGCGTGGTGATTTGGTTACTGGGTTTGGTCATGCTTCTCGCCTGCGGGCAGACCGTGGACGCCCAACCTTCCGAGGAGATTGCTCTCGGAGACAAAGCGTATGGTCGCTTCGATAACGAGGAGGCCTTGATGCACTACCTCGAGGCGCTCAAAGGAGACTCGAGCAGCTACGAGGCGCTGTGGAAGGGAGCACGCGCGTACGCAGATGTTGGCAAGAGCTTGGAGAAAGTTGACAGGACGAAAGCGAAAGAGCTGTACGTGCAGGGTGCCGGTCTCGCTCGCAAGGTGGTCGAGCTGTATCCAGAGGCACCAGAAGTGCATTTCGTCCTCGCCCTCTGCCTAGGCCGGCTCGCACTGTTCGAGGGAGGGAAGACGAAAATTCGTCTTTCCAAAGAGGTCAAGAAGGAGGCCGAGCGCGCGATCGAGATCGATCCCAACCACGACGGCGCCTATCATATTCTCGGTCGCTGGCATTACAACGTTGCGACACTCAGCTGGGTACTTAGAGCGTTTGCCAAATTAATCTATGGCGGAGTGCCGCCGGGTGCGTCAGTGGAGGCGGCGGCGGAGATGTTTGCGAAGGCTATAGAAATCGATGGAACCAAGCCGGTTCATCATCTGGAATATGCTCGAACGCTGAAAGAACTGTGGCGATACTCAGAGGCCAGGGAACAGCTCGAGAGGTGCATCGAATTGTCGCAAGTGCAGTGGGAAGATCCAGCCCATAAAGCGGAAGCCTCGAAAATGCTCGAGGAAATCAAGGACAAGACGTAAGAGCGCGCGACGGACAAGACCTTGGGCTCCAATGTGAACAAGAGGTTATCGAAAATCATCCGTTGTCATAACTCCAAACGCAGGGCGCGGACATGACCGAAAGACGACGCCCGAGCCAAATCGAGATCCGTGAGCTGACTCCCGCGGAGACCGATCGTGGAGCCGCGGTGCTCGGCAGGGGAATGAGGGACAATCCGTTGCACGTACAGGCCTTTGGATCGGACCCGAGGCGTCGCGAAGAAATTCTGACCCGGATGTTCGAAGCCGTCCTGAGCCAGCAGGTGGTGAAAGGTGCAGTTCTCGGGGCGTTCTCTTCTGGGGAGCTTGTCGGAGTCAGCGGCACGGTCCCACCCGGGCGCTGCCAGCTGTCGACTGGCGAGAAGCTGAAAGTTCTTCCGGTGCTTCTTGGCGGGAGCGGCGTAAGAAGCACTCTACGCGTTATGCGGTGGGTCGGCGACTGGTCCCGACGCGACCCGAAGAGGGTCCATTGGCATCTGGGTCCGGTGGGGGTAGAACGTCATCTTCAGGGGCAGGGAATAGGTAGTTCTCTTCTTGGCGAGTTCTGTCGGCGAATGGACGAGAGCCGGTTCTTGGCTTACCTCGAGACGGACAAGCGCGAGAACCTGGTCTTCTACGAACGCTTCGGCTTCGAGGTCGTTGGCGAGCACAAAGTGCTCGGCGTGCAGAACTGGTTCATGCTTCGCAGCTTTGCGGGCGCGGCTTGACCGGAACGGAGACGAAGCCCGCTAGCGTGCCGAGGCGCGTGGCCTGGGAATGAGCAACCTCAAACGGGTCTCCCGTCGGGTTGGCCCGGCCGCGAAGGCGCAAAGCCTGAAAGGGACCGTGCGGGTCGAATCCGCGGAAGGTCTACTGCCGGAATTTCAACGCAGAGTCGCAGCCGCCTTCGCCAAGGCTTCGGCGGCCCACCGAAGTCGGCGACGGAAATAGCCGAGCCGACGACGAAGGCGGGAGGCGCAGAGAAAGTCAAAACTAACGGACCCAGTTGGCAGCAGTACGAGGTCCGTCTGGCACCGCTGGTCCTCGTCCTTTACTTCCCGACGCGGTTGAAATAGTTTCTCGACCGAAGACCTCCCCATGATCGGACGAACTCTCTCCCACTACGAGATCCTCGATGAACTGGGACGTGGAGGTATGGGCGAGGTGTACCGTGCCCGGGACACCAAACTCGGGCGCGAAGTTGCCATAAAGGTCCTCCCGGAGGAGTTCGCGGAGGACGAAGAACGACTGGTCCGCTTCGAGCGAGAAGCCCGGCTCCTGGCCCAGCTCAATCACAAGAATGTCGCCACACTCCACGGTCTGGAAGAGCACCACGGCCAAAAGTTCCTCGTCATGGAGCTGGTGCAAGGTGAGACTTTGGCAGAGCGTATTGCTCGCGGTCCGATTCCTGTCAGTGAGACCCTTCCGCTATTCCTTCAGATCGCAGAAGGCCTGGAGGCGGCGCATGAGAAAGGAATCATCCACCGGGACCTGAAACCGGCGAATATCAAAATTGCTCCCGACGGGGCGCCGAAGATACTGGACTTTGGTCTGGCGAAAGCGTTTGTTGGTGACGAGTCCGCTCCCTATTCCTCACAATCTCCGACTCTGACGAAGGGAACGGCCCTCGGCGCCATCCTGGGAACGGCGTCGTACATGAGCCCGGAGCAGGCGCGGGGAAAGAGTGTCGACAAACGTACGGATATCTGGGCCTATGGCTGCTGTCTCTTCGAGTCACTGACCGGGCAACGCGCGTTCGACGGCGACACGGTGACGGATGTGCTGGCGGCCGTCGTGGGCAAGGAACCGGACCTTTCGGAGCTTCCCGACGAAGTGCCGTCGCAGGTCTCGAAGCTCCTGCAACGCTGCCTCGAGAAGGACCCTCGCGAGCGCGCACCGGATATCGGGATGGCGCGGCTCGAAATCAAGGACGCCCTGACGTCGCCGGCTGAGCCGTTCGGAGCGGCACCCGCCGCTGTTGCGCGTTCGGTGTCGTTGACTAAGGCTGCAGTCGTGGTCGGACTTGCTGCGTTGACCGGCTTCGTTGGCTGGAACCTCGCCCGGCCCGAGCGTGCCCCACGTCAGGTGGCGCGTACCGCGATCCTCCTGGACGAGAATGTCCGATTGCAGAGCCTGGTGGACGAGCGCGAAGTTATCCGGGGACGGAACACCTCTGTCGCTGTGTCGCAGGATGGATCGTCGATCTTCTTCGTCGGCGAGCGAGACGGCGAGTCGCTCATCTATCGGCAGCCCCTGGATCAAATCGAAGCCGAGCCAGTTCGAGGCACCGAGGGCGCCACGTTCGTGTTTCCCTCACCGGACGGCGTGTGGCTGGGCTTCTACGCGGACGGGCGACTTCAGAAGGTGCGGTTGAATGGCGAGGCCCCGGTCACCTTCTACAGGGGACGCGTATGGACGGCCGCGTGGGGACCCAAAGACACGGTTGTGTTTACCGAGAACGATACGTTGTGGGAGATCGATACGGTCGGTGGCGAGCCTCGCCGGGTTACGCCCGAGGGCTGGTACCGCGGGCAGCCGTCGTTTCTTCCCGGTGGGCGCGCGATTCTGGCCAACAATAGAGGTACGGGTCAGATCGTCGTCATATCGCTGGCGACGGGCGAACTGGAGATCCTCACGAGCGGCACCGCTCCTCAGTTCGTACCAAGCGGGCACATCGTCTTTCGCCGCGAGAGGTCACTCTGGGCCGTGCCGTTCGATGCCGACCGTCTCGAGGTCAAGGGCGGCGCCGTGCAGGTGCTTCAGGGAAGTGTTCAACAAGGGACCTTCCCGAACTTCGCGCTCGGTCCATCGGGCACGCTCGTGTACGCCCCAGCAGTCGGTGCGGTACCCGTTCAGCAACTCGTCTGGTTGGATCGGGACGGGACGGAGGAGCTACTGCCGCTCGAGCCGAGTTCCTATCGGATCCCGCGACTCGCCTCGGATCAGTCTCGGATAGTCTACGACGACTGCTGCCGACAACTGCACCCTCCTAACGGAGACATCTGGATCTATGACCTGACCACGCGGAACACGACCCGGCTGACGTTCGATCCGATTGGCGAGTTTCATCCTCTGTGGGCGCCCGACGGCAAGCGCGTGGCTTTCTATTCCTACGGTCGCAGCATCGAATTGCGTATTCCGGGGCATCGTGAACGCAGATTCCAGCCGAAGGTGAACATCCATTCCAAAGCATCGTGAACACGGATTCCGGGGATCGTGAACATGGATTCCGGGGAAGGTGAACACGGATTCCAGGCAACGTGAACGCCGGTTCCGGCATCGCGAACGCTCATCGATAGCACGTTTCAAGGCACTCTAGGTCGTACCCGGAAGGAGGACGATCTAGGAAATGGCAGCTAAGAGGTTATCGATGAGAAAAATACGAGAGGTTCTAAGGTTAAAGTACGAGCTGGGTTTTACTCACCGCACGATCGCAAAGGCACTTCGCGTGGCGGTTGGAACGGTGAGTGAGTACCTGGCCAAGGCGAAGAAGGGTGGTCTGAGCTGGCCGCTCCCGGAGGAGCTGAGCGACGGGGAGCTGGAGGCAGGGCTGTTTCCGCCGCCGGGCTCGTCTGGCGCACGGCCGGGTCTGGACTATGCCCACATCCACGAGGAGCTGAGGCGTCACCGAGAGCTGACGTTGCTGCAGCTGTGGGTGGAGTACGCGGAGAATAAGCCGGGAGCGTACGGCTACAGCCGTTATTGCGAGCTGTACGGTCAGTGGAAGAAGAAGCTGAACCCGACGATGCGTCAACGGCATCGAGCAGGCGAGAAGACATTCGTCGATTTTTCGGGGAAGAAGCCTCACATCGTCGATCCGAAAACGGGAGAGCTCGTCGAAATGGAGCTGTTCGTCGGGACGTTGGGCGCGAGCAGTTACACCTACGTCGAAGCGACACTGAACCAGTCGCTGGAATCGTGGGCGAAGGCCCATAAGGGGATGTCGGATTACTTCGGTGGCAGTACGGAGATCTGGGTTCCGGACAACTTGAAGAGCGGCGTGGATTTGGTGGACCGTTACGAGCCAGGGATCAACCGGACGTACGAAGAGCTGGCGACGCATTACGGTGCGGTTGTGGTCCCGGCTCGGGTGTTCAAGCCGAAAGACAAAGCGAAGGTGGAGTCGGCAGTGCAGGTGGCGCAGCGCTGGATCCTGGCGGTGCTTCGTCATCGCACGTTCTTCAGCCTGGCGGAACTGAACGAAGCCATCTGGGAGAAGTTAGAGGTCCTGAATGCGCGTCCGATGCAGAAGCTCGGTGTGAGTCGGCGGGAGTTGTACGAAAGGCTAGACCGGCCCGTACTGAAACCGCTACCGCAGGAGAGCTACGAGTTATCGACGTGGAAGCGGTGCAGAGTGAACATCGACTACCACGTGGAGGTGGAGAACAACTTGTACAGCGTTCCCTATCAGCTCATTCACGAGAAAGTCGAGGCACGGGTGACGGCCTCGGTGGTGGAGGTCCTGTTCAAGGGAAAGCGCGTCGCGTCGCATCCCCGCAAGAAAGGAAAGGGGCACTACTCCACGAACCCGGAGCATATGCCACGTTCGCATCGGGAGCACCTGGAGTGGACGCCGTCGCGGCTGCTCCACTGGGCGGAGCAGTCAGGTCGCGCCACGGGAAGGCTGGTTGCGGGGATTCTAGAGAGTCGGCCTCACCCGGAGCAGGGATTTCGCTCTTGCCTGGGAGTCATGCGACTAGGCAGCCGCTGGGGCAGTGAGCGTCTCGAGGCCGCTTGCGCACGAGCGGAAGCTTTGAGCTCTTACAGCTATCGCACGGTGAAAAACATTCTCTCGGCTGGTCTGGATCGTGTGGTGCTCGAATCGGACGCCGAAGCGAAACCGCGAGAGGAGCACGAGAACATCCGAGGCGCGGATCACTACGAAGGAGGAGAGTCCCGATGCTGACACCCGAAACGATAGAAAAGATGAACGCCATGAAGTTGTTCGGCTTGGTGTCCGCGTTCGAAACCCAGTTGAGCTCGAGCGAATACAAGGAGCTGAGCTTCGAGGAACGTGTGGGACTCCTGGTCGATGCCGAGTGGACCGCCCGCGAACAGCGTAAGCTTTCTCGACGACTGCGAGCGGCAAAGCTCCGCTATCCGGCATGTTTGGAGAACGTGAACTTCCAAGCGCCTCGAGGCTTAAACCGCGAACAGATCTTGAGCCTGGGCAACTGCCGCTTTGTCGGTGAGCGCCATAACCTGCTCATCACCGGCCCGACGGGGATTGGCAAATCGTTCTTGGCTTGCGCCTTCGTGGAGCGGGCCTGTCGTCGCCGCTTCACCGGATGCTACGTGCGAGCACCGCGCTTGCTCCACGAGCTCGCGGTCGCTCGTGGTGATGGTTCCTACGCCCGGCTTTTGACGAAACTCGCCAAGCTGGACTTACTGGCTATCGATGATTGGCTGCTTCACCCGCTGAAAGAATCGGAGAGACGGGATCTAATGGAGGTCATCGAAGACCGCGCCGAGCGTGGCTCCACACTCATCGCGACCCAGATTCCGCTCAAGCAGTGGCACGAAGCGATTGGCGACCCAAACCAGGCAGACGCTATCTGCGATCGCATTCTCCACAGCGCGCACCGCATCACTCTCAAAGGAGCTTCTCTGAGAAAGACCAAGGCTGCGCCAAAGGCATCTGACAACGCCGATGCATGAGCGAGCGAGGGACCACAGCGTCGATGCGATAAAAACGGGTGAAACCGCCAAACCCGGGGTACCAGACGATGCGGCGCCAAAACGACGCGCGAGAATGCCTCAGGAAGCGTCTTCTCGAGCCAGGCCATACCCCAGCAACCCCCCGAAACCAGCCCCACATCGCCCGGGGTTCGGCCGCGGCAGGTCGCTGCCTACGGGAGCGGGAAGGTCGCTTCGCGTCTTTCCTTACGCCCGCTCCCTCCGGCACCGACCTGCCGCCCCTTGCTACACAACACGCAGGTAAGATAGGTTCACGTTTTCAATCAGTGGAAAGGAAGGTCACCCAACACTTCATCGCTTCGATGAGCGTTCGGCTTCACCGGATTCGCTGTTCAGCTTGCTCTGGATTCGGCGTTCACGATGGCTGGAATACGCAATCGACTGGAAGGCGTCGACGGGGACCAGCGATCTATCACGCCTCACCGACCTGCGACTTCCCGATGGGCGAGAGTCCTACAATCCGGTTCCGCAAGGATTCTCGCCGGACGGACGAATCCTGACTTACTCCAGTTCGGACGATATCTACATGCTCCGACTCGACGGCGGTGAGGCGCCGGAGCCGCTCGTTGCAACGCCGGACGCTCGGGATGCCGGCGGATACATCTCTCCCGATGGTCGATGGTTGGCTTACGCGTCAGACGAATCGGGCCGTTGGGAGATCTACGTTCGCCCCTTCCCGGAAGTGGATGAGGGGCGATGGCAGGTGTCTACGAACGGTGGCACCGAAGCGGCATGGGCGCTCGACGGGCGCGAGCTGTTCTATCGCAACGGCGACAAGATGATGCGCGTCGCGGTTACCGCAACGTCGGTATTTGCTCACCAACCGCCGCAAGTATTATTCGAGGGAAGCTACGATACACACGTTAATCGCAACTACGATGTCGCCCGGGATGGCCGGTTCCTGATGGTCAAGGACGTGACCCCACGCGATCCGGCGTCCGCGCGCCAGCATCTCGTCCTCGTTCAGAACTGGCTGGAAGAGCTGAAGCGACTCGCTCCCGCGAACAACTAGCTCCGGATCTGGTGCGCGCTCTGTACTATTAGCAGTGAAAATGAACTAGCAGTCGTTATTGCGGCGAGGAAGTTGACGGCCATCGCCAGTTCAGTCAACCACGGTGCTCACCCGAGTCAAGGTTGCCCTCGCTAACGCTCGGCGGCTGCGCCGACCGTGACTCGGCCTGCGCTCCGTGGTGTCGAGAGACATGGGCGATGGGCGTACGGGGCCATCCGGCGGGGGCTCAGGGCACCAGGGTATCTTCTCGCGGTTGGAGCGCCGTGGTTGGCCCCCGAGCTACACGGAGACGCGACGTGGCGGTGAGTCGTCCACATGAACTCTTCCCGGGAAGAGTTGAAGTGACGGAGCCGGCTCCCGCGCCCGGTCGGCGGAGCCCCGGTAGGCGTCCATCTTTTCCTTGCCATAGTCCAGCTCTGCCATGTAGAGATTATGGGCTCGACACATGAGCCTGGTATTGTCTGCGCTGCGGTCGCCGCCGAGCGCAAACGGTACCTCATGATGGAATTCGAGTTGATGGCGTTCGGGACATAGACTGCCGTTGGCATCGACATAGGTGCATTGGGCCCCGTCGCGCTCCCACACGGCACGCTTCACCGGGGCTGGGATACCACGCACACCCGGTGAGGTGTCGGCATCTTGGACATTCTTCCTCGGCTTGTTGGTCTTGCCGTAGCGCCTGGCTTCGAGACGCTCGAGCTTCTCGCTCACCGCCTCATCGATGATGGAAGCCAGGTCCATGCTGGGCATGAGTGCCTCGAGCCGCTGCAGCTTGTCGCGAAGCTCCGCGTTGGCCGTGAACTGCACCAGGTAACTCGCCGGCGCCAGTGGCTTGACGGTGGGCCGTTTCTTAGCGGCGGCCGGAGGGTCCGGAGCCGGTGGTGGCCCACTCGGCTGGGCTTTGTCTGGACTGGGGACCTGAGAAAAAACCGCGTTTCCCCAGGGAGATGGGGATGGTTGGTCCGCACTTGTGTCAACTAGGGGGGGCGGGTCCGCGTGGTGCGGATTCACCCGGTATCGTATCGGCGTTTCGTTGTTGCTTTTTGACTAGCTTTCTAACTAGTGCTTAAACGAATCGGGCGGCGTGTGCTCAATGCGCTCACGTCGGCGCGAGCGCCGATACCATCTTTGGCCTCCAGCGGAGGCGAATCCACTGCAGGATATCGTAGGTGAGGGCGACCCACTGAGATTCAGTGCGTACTTTGGCAATTCTGCGCACGCTAAACTGCCGCAGGCCAAACTTGGCTTTGATCCAGAGATTCGGGAACTCGGCCACTTGCGAGCGTGTCTTATAGATGGCCTTGGTTTCGTCGGTCTGCATCTTCTGGCGGAACGCGGCTATGTCGGGCAAGAGTTCGCGCCGCTCGATCGAGCGGCCGTGCCGCGTACGAGGACAGCACTGATCTTTAGCCGGACACGTCTGGCAGTCTTGCTCCGACGCCTTGTATCGATAGCACATCGTGCCATGGCTTTCCTGCTTGGCGTCGTAGCGTAAGTGCTTGCCCTGCGGGCACACATACGTGTTGGTCTCCGTATCGAAGACAAACTTCGACGCCTCGTATTCCGGACTCACGCCGTGGTGCTTATACGACTTGCGCCGATTAGCCTCTGCTGCCTTGTTCTCGGATTGGGGACCGACGAAATCGATGTCGCGCTTCGCCATCTCCGTGATGTTGTTGCTACTGATGTAGCCCCCATCTACGACCATCTGCTCGGGCGCGCGGTGCATGCTCTGCTCAAGCCGTTGTATGGCGGGCGTCAGCTGCTGATAATCGCTGCCGGCCTGCGTGGCATCGATGTCGACAATCAGGCCGTGCGCGGCATCCGTTGAGACCTGGACGTTGTAGCTAGGTGCGGAGCCGCCCTCGGCTTGTTTCATCACCCGCGCGTCGGGATCGGTCGTGCTCACGCGTTTTACGCGGCTTTTGGCGGCTTCCAGCTTGTCGTACTCCTTCAACGCTGATTCTAGACGCTCCTGTCTCTCTCGCCTGGCGCGTTGCTGTGCTGCCTGCATCTGCCGGCTCGATTCCTCCTCCGTCTGTGCTTCGAGAGCCTCGACCGCCTCACGCGCATCCTTCAGATACGCCTCCACACGAGGCTTGCTGCGAAATCCACTCGACGAAGCATTCGCGCGCACCTTCGTCCCATCCAGCATGACTCGCTCGAGCGTGATCAATCCGTCTGCACTCAGAAGCCCCAAAGTTTGCACAAACAACTCGTGTAGGGCCTCCGAATGGGTCACCCGAAAGTCCGATAGCGTGTGCGCACTGATGCTCTGCATTCCGGTGAGCCATTGATAAGCCGGATGATGCTCGCACAGCCGCTCAATGGCGCGGGCCGAACTCACGGACTGGCTGTAGCTGTAGACCCACAGGCTCACCAGTAGCTGCGGATCGAACGCGGGCCGGCCTGCGCCACCCGCGACGGAGCGGATCTGCTCCGTGTACCCGCTGAGATCCAGCCAACCCACGAACTCCCAGATCGCACGCGCTGGGTCATCCTCTGGGATCAATCGCTCCACGTCCACCGTCCGCAGCAGCAGCTGCGCGCGATCGACCACCTTCAACCGAGCCTGTGTCGCGCGTTCTCCCTCATCGCCGTCATCACCATCGTTCCGTTTTCGCGGACTCGGAAAGCCGGGAAGCGACGTTTGGTTATCACCCACGTCTACCCCGCTTTCTCCCTCGCTTCGCCTTTGGCGTCCGACGCACAATCAGGGTGTTTCGATCCTCCACCACCCACTCCAGCTCCTCGCCCTGCTCCATCTCTAGCGCCTGCGCTAAAGGCGACGGGCAAATCACATAGAACTGACGGGTGTCGTTGGCTCGTTTGATCACCTGCAGCTTCGTTACGTATCCCATACTCGCAATTCTATAACATAGCGGTACCGCTAGTCAATAACTAATTTTTTCTCACGTCCTGGGTGCGCTCGGCGGGCCAGGCGGATCGGGCGGATGGGAGCTGGCTTTTCGTTCGGGCCGCTTGCGAATAGTCGGTGCAACGACCGGTTTCGGAGCCAACTCGGCCACGAGCTCTTCGACCTCGCGTTTTGTCTTGTGCGTGGCTCTGGCCAGCACGTCTTCGTAGTTGGCATCGGTCAGATGCTTCGAGAGCAGAGCGAGCCCGCACAAGTGAATGCGTCCGTCCTCGAGCATGGTCAAGACGACAGGATAGTTGCGTGAAAGCCGAGCGGCGCGGATTCGTCGATAAGCTGCCGCCTCCGAGAGATGCAACACGTCGGTGCAATAGCGAAACATCGACGGCAGAGCTTCCCCGGCATACAGACGCCGTCGGTCGACCTCGGCGATGTGTGCGACGAGCACCATCTCGACGCGCCGCGACTGTTTCGAAACATCCGACAGCCGCGCAAGAAGCTCGTCGTCCGAAAGCGATTTCAGTTTGTTTTGTATGTCCATGTTTTCTTATAACACGGAGTTTTTCGACGCTCTGTGCTTGCGCGTTTTGAACGAAAGCGCATCCAGACACTTTCGAAGCCTCCTCACGCAAACAAACGCGACTAACGCTTCGTTACCGCGTCACAGACGCACTACAGATCGCACTCGCCGATTTTTTCAAGTGGCTTCACAAAAGCTGTCAAGCACAAAGTTGATTTTTTTTGTTTCATAGAACTCGATCCGCTCGGCTACCAACTCACATCACGGCAATGCGCTCCCCAAATCGGCACGACGGATGGAGGGGCGATGGCAAACGGCAAGCTTTGTGCTTCCGCAACTTGTCCCGCCTCGCCTCTCTTGGCTCCGCGGTTGGGCTTTTGGTTGCGGCTTCGCTGCGCTGTGCGCTCTGGGTGAGGAACGATCGTTGCGGGTTCTTCGACCGACCGAATGGGCTCAGTACGACCAGCTTTGGTCGAGCGTCGGCAGGCTCGCCAGGAACTCTGGGCTGACGCCCTTTATATGCACGAACCGATCGTCGATATGCTTTGGGGTGACGACCTGTGAGGCGAGGATGATCATCACCAGGCCGACGAAGATGGCGAGCAGCGCAAGCCCCATGAGCTGGGTCGGATCGGTCGCGATGGCGCAGCCCCCCATGGCCAGTAGGGGCAGTGACACCCCGACACCCATCAACGTAAGGCGCCGCTTACGGTGACGGTCGCAAAGGCCAATGTGGAGCGCCGCCTTCTTTTGGATGAAGGTCGCGACGATGGCGTAGATGAGGATATTGATCAGGATGAGGAGATACCAGGCGGGCTCGTGCCACCGAAGCAACCGCTTCAAACGGTAGCCGCCGGCGGGGGCGTTACACTTGACGCAACGGTCGGGAAACGCCGCTTCGCGAGAGGCGACCAGAATTTTCCCGTCGCGCCAGAGCCCCTCCGAGCCCTCACCGACGCCGCCTCCCGCCGGCACGGTGGGGGGCGCATACGGATTGACGTCGTCCGGTGCGGGAGGCGGGGGTGGTGCCGGCGCCAGCGGGGCCGGCCGGACCGGTCCGGCTCCGAGCGCTGTGCCGCACTTCTTGCACCGTTCCCCGCGAGCCATCTGCATCAGCCCGCATTTCGGGCAACGTATCGCTCCTGGCATTTCGGTTTTTCCGAGGGAAGGGAGTCTAAACCAGTAGACCGGATGGATGGAGAAAGCGCAACCGGGTCCCCCCTGCCGCGGCCCTTGCCCGGCGCTCAACCCTCCTCGTTCCTCTGGTTCAAATCCTGGCCCGCGTAGAAGCCGGTGTCTCGACCCTTGACGGACTTGACGAAGTAGGTGATCTGCCCCACGTGATAGGAGAAGTGCTCCACGACGTGAACGAGAGCGCTCACGCCCGTTTCATCGGAGCCCTGGATTCTGCGAGTCGACAGAAGCTCCCGTGAGTCGAGATCCTTCATCACGGTCTCGGCCTCGAGGAGCGTCCGTTCGAGCCGCTCCAGAAGCTCGTCGCCGGGGATCTCTTCCCGCTCCGAGAACTCACGGGCACGCTCGCGCGTGTCGGGCGCCCCGCCGAGCCCTGACACGATCCACTGACGCACGTTGCCGTTCAGGTGGAGCAGCAGGTTTCCGACGCTGTTGGAAGCGTCGTTCGGACGGCGCCACAGCTCCTCGAGCGTCAGGAGCGGCACGACCTTCTTCAGGCGGGGTAGCGACTTTTCGATCAGGTGGAAACGGCACGTCTCCACGAGCGCACCCGCAATCGACGTGTTTTCGGCCATCCTGGGAAGAAATCAGACCTGAACGGGCGGAGATTCGACCGTCCGGTATGGCGCCATGAGCCGCTCGAACTCGACGGGAGGCTGGGGCCGCGCCACCAGAAATTCCTGGAACCCGTCACAGCCCTCGAGCATCGCCAGCTGCTCCTCCGTTTCGACGCCTTCTGCGACGACGTCCAGGCGGAGGTTGTGCCCGAGCCCGATGATGGCGTCCGATACGGTCTTCTTGTCGTCGTCGGATGTGATGTCCTTTACGAACGAGCGGTCAATCTTCAAAGCGTCGAAAGGGAATTTCGCGAGGCGAGACAGCGAAGAATAGCCGGTGCCGAAATCGGCGATGGCGATTCGGGTCCCGAGCTCCTTCAGCTCGTCGAGAATAACGCTGGTCCTCTCGATGTCCTTCATCAGCAAGCTCTCGGTAATCTCGAGCTCCAGGCTCTCCCCGTCGAGTCGAGCTTCCTCGAGGGCGCGCCGCACCACCAGGACGAGATCCGAGCTCTCGAACTGACGGACCGAAAGGTTCACGGAGACACGCATGTCCGCGAAGCCGTTCTCGTGCCACGCTCGAGCCTGGCGGCACGCGGTGCGGAGAACCCACTCGCCCACGGTGTTGATGAGCCCGGTGGCCTTGAGAAACTGCATGAACCGGCCCGGAGGGATGAGCCCCATCTTGGGATGCCGCCAGCGCAGCAGCGCCTCAGCGGATGTGAGGTTGTCGCGGTCCCACGTGAGCTGCGGCTGATAGAAAACCTCGAGCTCATCGCGCTCCAGCGCCCACCGGAGGCCGCTCTCGAGATTGAGCCGCTTGAGGATGCGGGAGTGGGATTCTTCGCCTTCGCCGCTGTAGACGGCGACACCGTCACGGCCGTTTCGCTTCGCTTGATACATGGCGGCGTCGGCGTGCTTCAAGAGCTCGCTCACGCTATCACCATGCTCGGGATGAAGGGCGACGCCGATGCTCCCGGTCGTGGGGACCTCGTAACCTTGAACCTTGAACGGAGGCACGAGAGCTTCCAGCAGTCGGTGGGTTGTCTCGAGCACCCATTCGTCCCCCTCGATATCCTCCAACAAAATGGCGAACTCGTCGCCGCCCATGCGCGCCACCGTATCGACGTCGCGCACGTTGTCCAGAAGACGCTGGGCGACCTGCTTGAGCAGGCGATCGCCGATGTCGTGCCCCAGAGAGTCGTTGACCTTCATGAACCGGTCGAGATCCAGAAACAGCACGGCGAGATCCGATTCCCGACGCTGGGCGTTCCGGATCGCGAGAGAAAGGCGATCGCGAAACAAGGTGCGATTGGCGAGCCCCGTCACCTGGTCGTGATGCGCCAGGTGCATAAAGCGCTCCTCCGCCGTCTTGCGCTCGATGGCGTAGCGAATCGCGCGCCAGAGGTTGTAGTCGTCGAGTCGCTCCTTGACGAGGCAGTCCTGGGCACCTGCCTGAGTGGCTCCGAGCGTCCAGGTCTCATCGTTCACCGGACTCAGCGCGACGACCGGGAGCTTCGGCGCCAGGTCCTGCAGGTGATGGATGGCCTCCAGACCGCGACATCCGGGAAGCCTTGGATCGACCAGGGCGACCCGGAACCTGTGCTCGTTGAGAAGATCCGCCAGCAGCTCCAGTCGGTCGGCGTGGACCACTTTCGTCCCGTCCCTGACGAGGATGTCGACGACGAGCTCGGCCGCCACCGGATTGCTGTCCAGTAGCAGTATGGGATCGGTGTCGCTGGTCTCGGGCGTGGGCTGGCGTTGTCGATGTCGCCTCAGTCCGCGCGAGAGCACGTCGGCGAGCTCGGCGAGCTTCCAGGGCTTGCGAAGGACATCGTCGACGACCGGCTCGCCGTTGGCCAGCGTCGGGAGCTCGACGTTTGCTGCGCCCGTCACGAGGAAGTAGCTGGGCTCGGGCCACTTCGGCCTGAGAAGCTGAATGAGGGCTAGCCCGTTCAGAGCGGGCATCCGGAGATCGGTCGCTACGATCGCGTAACGGTGGTGGCTCACCAGAGTCAGCGCCTCGCCCCCGTCGCTGGCGAGGTCCACGAGGAATCCTTGCTCGCGGGCGGCAGCAGCGAACGCCTCCCGGGCTTCTTTCTCGTCGTCTACGTAGAGGATCCTGGGGTCCGTGCTTTTCGGCTTGGTGAGAAAAGAGTTCTTCACGCGCATTAGGATCCGGGCAATAAGTTTGGTGATGATTCGACAGTGTCGCCGACCGATCAGGTTATCGGCGGAGAAGCCTGGAAACTTTAGTACTTATAAAAGGATGCAGCAAGTGGTGGGGGGATCACGCTACGTCCGGAGAGCTGGCCGCTGCCCCGAACGACGGGGGCCACTGCCTTTCGAGACAAGGACTTCCGTGTCGCGAATCGCACCTGCGTGTGGGAGGGTTCGGTGAGGGCGGGGCCCTACGCCGACGAAGAAAAAAAACCTTTATCGAACTGCGGCGAGGCCGTCCCAGTCGACGATCTTGATCTTGCCGCGCTGGATCGTGAGCAGTCCATCCCGGCGAAGCTGGTTCAGAACCGAACACACCGTCTCACGGCTGCTGCCGATCAGGTTCGCGATCTCGGTCTGGTTCAGGGGGAACTGCAGCTTTCCGGAGCGCGCACTCGATTCGCTCAAGAGCAGCCGCGCCAAGCGACGAGGCACGGTCTCGAAAGCGAGGCTTGCCGCCGAAGCACGCGCTCTCGACGCTGGCTGTGGATCAGAAGCGCCATCGCGAACTCGGGACTTCTCGAGACCGCCCGGCGAACCGCGCTCACCCCGACGATGTAGCAGACAGAGTCCTCGAGTGCCTGGGACAGGACGAACGATTCGATCGGGTTGACCAAAGCACCGAAGCATTCTCCCGGGCCTACGAGCGAGACGATGAGCTCCTTGCCTTCTTCGGAGTGCCGGATGAGCTTGAAGCTTCCCGACTGCACCAGGTACAGGTGCTGAACCTTCTCACCCGCGCAGAAAACGATCTGGTGACGCGCACTGCGAAGCGTCGTGGCCGAGAGCAGGAGGTCGTCGATCTCGCGGTCCGTCATGGCTTTCAGCAGCGGACCGTCGGCGAAGCGTCCCCGTGTTCCGCCGTCGGTGGCGAAAACCCCACCGTTGCCGCCCGTTGCCCAAGTGGCCATGCCCACCTCCCGGTGTGACCCGTCCGTCCGGCCGGACCGGGCCCTCTAGTACCGTTCCAAACTTGCTTCGCCTGGCCCCATTCGAGCTGAACCGGGCGTAAGTCTCATCCAAAGGCTCGCCGCTTCAGGTGGCGATAGTTGGAACGGCACTAGTTTTGACGGTAACGATTCCGGGCGCTGGGAGCTGTGAAGAAGTTAACCCCGATCCGAAATAGCGCCTCGCCGTCCATCATCCGATGCTGCAAGGGGTTGCGATTTCGATCTCGAGCGCTCAGCCCGAGGATTTCGGATCGGGGTTAACGGCCCGCGCGTTATCTTGTGTTCGCGGGAGCGTCTTGGTATTCTCCCGCCTTCGCGCAAGGCTCCCGCCTACGCACAAGGCTACGGCGGGCAGGCCCGCCTTTTGCCGTGATGTTCACGGCTACGACGGGGCAGTCACTGCGTCGTTGGGGTCGAGCCTGGGCGAAAAATGGAGGGCGATTCCGAATGAAGGCGGCCGTTTCCATCGACCAACTGTGCATCAATACGATCCGCACACTGGCCATCGACGCGGTGCAGAAAGCCAACTCCGGCCATCCCGGACTTCCCCTGGGGGCAGCTCCCATGGCCTACGTGCTGTGGCAAAACCACCTCCGGCACAACCCGCGCAACCCGGTCTGGCCCGACCGGGACCGTTTCGTCCTGTCCGCGGGCCACGGCTGCATGCTGCTCTACGCCCTTCTCCATTTGACGGGATACGATGTGAATCTCGAGGACATTCAGAATTTTCGGCAGTGGGGGAGCCGGACACCGGGCCACCCCGAGTCGTTCGAGACGCCAGGCGTCGAGGCGAGCACCGGGCCGCTGGGCCAGGGCACGGCGAACGCGGTGGGCATGGCGATCGCCGAGCGGTCCCTGGCACATCGTTTCAACCGGCCCGGCTACGACGTCGTCGACCATCACACCTACGCGCTCGTATCGGACGGCGACCTCATGGAAGGGCTCTCCGCCGAGGCGGCCTCGATCGCCGGTCACTTGAAGCTCGGCAAGCTGATTTACTTGTACGACTCGAATGACGTCACGCTCGACGGGCCGGCCTCGTTGACCTTTACCACGGAGGATGTGGGTCTCCGCTACGAAGCGTATGGCTGGCAGGTGCTGAAGGTCCAGGACGGGGATCACGACCTCGACGGCATCGATCGGGCCATTCAGGAAGCAAAATCCGATACGTCGCGACCCTGTCTCATTATTGTTCGCACCACCATCGGGTTCGGCTCGCCGCACAAGCAGGGGACTTCCGACGCGCATGGGGCTCCCCTTGGTATCGAGGAGGTCGTGCTCACCAAGAAAGCGCTGGGCTGGGACTTCGAGGAGCCGTTCCACATCCCCGACGAGGCGGTCCAGCATTTTCGCGAGGCCGTGGCGAGAGGAGAAGCGCTTCAATCGGACTGGCAGCAGAGGATGGCCGACTATCGTGAGGCCCACGCCGATGCCTCGGCCGAATGGGAGCGCCGCATGGCCGGAGAGCTGCCCGAGGGGTGGGACGAGGGACTGCCGGCGTTCGAGGAAGGCTCGAAGGCGGCGACACGGGAGGCCTCCGGCAAGGTCCTGAACGCCATCGCGGACCGGGTACCGGAGCTCATCGGAGGCGACGCCGATCTATCCACCTCTACCAAGACCGTGCTCAAGGATATGGGCTCTTTCGAGGGTCAGACCGGCTCCGGTCGCAACATCCACTTCGGCGTTCGCGAGCACGCCATGGGAAGCATCGTAAACGGTCTCGCTTATCACGGCGGTGTCCGGGGCTACACGGCCACGTTCTTCGTGTTCTCGGACTACATGCGACCCGCGGTGCGCCTGGCGGCGTTGAGTCGTCTTCCCGCGACGTTTGTCTGGACGCACGATTCGATCGGCCTCGGCGAGGACGGGCCGACGCATCAGCCCGTCGAGCACTTGATGTCGCTTCGCGCAATCCCGAATCTGGCGGTCATTCGACCGGCGGATGCCAGCGAGACGGTCGAAGCCTGGCGGGTCGCGATGGAGCGCCGCGAGGGCCCAACCGCGCTGGTGCTCACCCGACAGAAGGTTCCAACGTTGCCGCGACAGGGAAAGGGAGCTGCCTCCGGATTGCGCCGCGGCGCCTACGTCTACTCCGACGCTGGCGGAGATCCGCGGGCGTTGATCCTTGCCACAGGCTCGGAGCTCGAGGTGGCGATTGCGGCACAGGAGCTTCTCGCAGAGGAGGGCATCGGATCGCGCGTCGTGTCCATGCCCTGTTGGGAGCTCTTCGAGTCCGAGAGCCAGGAATACCGCGACTCGGTTCTTCCTCCCTCGATCGCGCCGCGCGTCTCCGTCGAAGCGGGCGCAAGCTTCGGCTGGTGTCGGTGGATCGGCGACGGCGGAAAGGCCATCAGCGTCGACCGTTTCGGGGCATCGGCGCCCGGCGGTGTGAACTACGAGGAATACGGGATTACCGCCGGAAACGTCGTCAAGGCCGCCAAGAGTCTCCTTTGACCGTACCGGCGAAACCCCCATCCTCTCACAGTACTAGTTGCCGCCCACCGGCTCCAGCCTGGCGACGAAGTGCAGGGATCGTCCGAAGATCCAGCTCGCCGGCCAGGGATAGAGGGCGAGCTCCGTCGACCAGTGAGCGATGCGGAGTCCGAGCTCCTGGAAAGCCTGTGTCCACTGAAGCTGTTTCCAGTAGTTGAAGGGGAGCGAAACACTGTGGCGCTCGTTGCCGGTGCAGTCCATGAATCGCAACGTGGGCTTGGCCAGGAAGCCATCCGCCAGATGATCCTTGATGAGAACGCATCGACTGGCCACCCGTCCAGCTTCCCGCAGGAGCACTTTTGGCTCTGTCGTGTGATGCAGCACGTCCACGAACTGAACGACGTCGAACGCATCCTCTTCGAACGGGATGGTCATGCCGTCGAAACGATCCACAGGGATGTGCGCACCCTCCCGGACCGCCACGTCGACGCCTCTCACGGTCAGGTCGGAGCGCCGACGCTTCAGCTCTGAATCCAGCAGGCCGTCTCCACAACCCACGTCCAGCAGACTGGCACCCTCGGGGAGGAGAGGGGCAAGGGTTTCTGCGAGCACCCGGACGCGCCGCCCGTGGACGTAACCGGCATGGACCTTGTCGATGAGCTTCAAGTTCACCGCGCGTCCATCCCGAGGATGCTGACGAAAAAGCTCGACAGCGCCGTCTGGATGCCGAGTGCCGTGAGTGTGGCGCCAGGGATCACCAGGCGCATCGTGCTCGAGTAGTCGAGCGCACCGAAGTCGACGCTCCACCATTGATAGAGCGCCGCTGCCATCAAGCCGAGCCCCGCGAGGACCGCCAGCGCCGACAGCGCCAGGCCCCGTTCGAGATAGACCCACCCGAAGAACCGGTAGAGCCGGGGGTCGGGAGGCAGCAGTCCCCGGATGATGCCGTAGGTCTTGGCGAAGACGGCGAAGAGGATCGCCTGGTAGCCGACGAGCACGAAAAGGCTCGCGAACAGGAGCGTGTGAGCGTCCAGCGTGGCGCCGAAGACGGTGGCGCCGGGAAGCGCCAGGGCGTAGCCGAAGAGACCGAGCATGATGAGAATGGCTCCCGGAAACATAAAGAGCCAGCGCGGGCTGTAGAGGAGAAACAAGCGAAGCGTTCGCCAGCCGTCGCGAACCGACTTGAGATGGGGACGGTGCGATTTGCGCCCGTCCGGGTGGAGCGTGATGGGGACTTCCGCCGTGCGCGCACCGTGGAGGCTTGCCTTGATGACCATCTCCGTGGCGAACTCCATGCCGGTACAATGCTGGTCGAGGCGCTCGTACAGCGTGCGCGTGAACCCGTGCATTCCGCAGTAGATGTCGTTGAACGGAGAGTCGAACCAGACCTGAGAGAGATAGGAGAACAGCGGGTTGCCGAACCAGCGGTGCGAGAACGGCATTGCGCCGGGCAATACCCGCCCATCACCGCCCGGCAGGCGGCAGCCCTGGACGAGCTCGTAGCCGTCCCGCAGCTTCTCGACGAACTTGGGAATCTCGCGAAAGTCGTAGCTATCGTCGGCATCCCCCATGATTACGAACTTGCCCCGAGCGGCGGCGATGCCGCCCATGAGCGAGTTGCCGTAGCCGCGCTCCTTTACCTCGACGACCCGCACGCCCTTGCCGCGCGCGATGTCCTGCGAGCCGTCTTCGCTGCCGTTGTCCGCGATGACGATCTCGGCGTGGACTCCCGACTCTTCGATTCCCTCTTTGGCTTTGTCGATGCAGATCGCAAGCGTGTCGGCCTCGTTGAGGCAGGGGATCACGACCGACAGCTCTGGCGCTCCTCCCTGTTGGAGCTCGGGTTCCTGGCTCATGCTCTACACTTGCCGGACTCTTAGCGGGATCGCTTGCGGGCGGTCAACATCAGCTTTCCCCATCCCATGCGCAGCTGCGTGGGCTCGGCGACGTCTCGAATGGCGGACAGCACCGGTGCCGGCCGGCGGAGCCAGTCATCGTACGTCTTCCATTCCAGCTCGATCATGGCCGCCAGCGCGTCCATCTTGTTCCATGAGCGACGAATCCAGCCGACCCGGCAGAGCGCATGAACGATACGCAGGAAGGGCGTCAGCCATGGCTCGATGATGAGCAGTCGCCCCTCGGGCTTCAAGACGCGATGTATCTCCGAGAGCGCCTGCTCGAGGTCGTCCATCAAACTCAGGTGATGAAGGCCGCCCTGACCGAGCGCCGATGCATCCCGCATCGCTGCGTTGCGCCTCGGTTGAATACCGCGGTATTTCGCCCTCGTCGCGCCTTGCGATCCGGGCGCCTCGACGCTCTCGATGCTAACCTCACTTCCGAGACGGGACACTAGTGCTCGAACCCGCTAATCCTGCCGTAAATTCCTGGCCCTTTTCGGCGCTGATTCTTGCGCGGACCCTTAGAAACGAGAAAAAGACCTGTCACCCTCCCGTGCGCTGTGAGAAAATCTGATTTGATGAACCCCTCAAAAGCGGGGAGTTGCGACGACGCGGCGCCTGCCGCGGCGCCGGCGGACGGCTGGGAGCGTGCCTACCGGAGGTTCGAGACGCCGGAGCAGGAAGCGCGCCAAGTTCTTGAAGCGGCTTCGGTCGATGGGCGTCGAGGAGTGGAACCGGGACCTTCTCATCAGCGAGCTTTTCTGCGGGCGCGGCAATGCGCTTCGCGCTTGGCAGACTCTCGGTTTCCGGCACCTGGAAGGGTTGGACGTTTCGTGGGCGCAAGTTTCGCAGTACGAGGGACCCGCGAATGTCCTGGTGGGCGACGCCCGGTCTCTTCCCTGGCCCGATGAGACCCGTTCCGTGATCGCGGTTTAATGCAACCTGACTTCCGGGACGGGACACTAGCACTCGGCAACGTGGGGGCGGAGCTTCGCCAACAACTCCCGAATCTGCGCGACCGCCGTTTTCTCGAGCTGGCGGACGCGCTCCCTCGAAAGGCCGATGGCCTTGCCGATCTCTTCGAGCGTGCTCTCCTTCGGGTAGCCGATGCCGTGGCGCATGCTGAGGATGACCCGCTGCCGCTCCGGGAGATGGGAGAGCGCCGCGTTGACGGTGCGGCAGAGCTCCTCATCGATCGCTTCTTCGAGAGGCGTCGGGCGCGAGCGGTCCTCGAGCGTGTCGGCCAGGTCCCGGTCGCCGAACGGCAACGGAGCATCGATGGAGTCGATGGGTGCGATGGCCGGCAAGAGCTCTTTGACCTTGCTAACCGGAACCCCGAGCTCCGCCGCCAGCTCCTCCGGCAGGGGAACGCGGTCGAGCTTTTGCACGAGGCACGAGTGGGCCGCGAGCGTGTCGCGAACCTCCGAGATGCGGTTGACCGGGATGCGGATGGCGCGTCCCTTCTCCGCCAGAGCGCGGCGGATCCCCTGCTTGATCCAGTGCGTCGCGAAGGTCGAGAAGCGGACGCCGAACAGCGGATCGAAGCGGTCGATAGCTCGCAGGAGCCCGAGGCTTCCTTCCTGAATCAGGTCGATGAAATCGAACCCGCGACCGCGGAACGCTTTTGCCACCCAGATGACGAGGCGAAGGTTGCGCTCGAGCATTTCGCGGCGGACCTCCGTCATGACGCCGAGACAGGCCCTCAGGACCGGAGCGACGGCCCGAGCCTGGGGCGGCGTCAGCCACCGGGCCGTGGAACGGCCGCGGTCCTCTTCGAAACGCGTGACGATATCCACCGCGGCGGCCTCGACGCGCATGAGGCGCCGCCGGGTGGAGGCTGTCAGTGCCCGTTCGTGCGGACTCACCTGTATCGTCTCCAGTTCCCGGCGAGAGCGTCCGCGCCGCGCCATCCGGAGCACCCTGAGCAATCGCAGGCGTGCCCTCCACAGGACGAAGCCGAGCACGCGCTCGCGCTCTCTGGAAAGGAGATCGAAACGTCCGGCCACCGACATGAAATAGCCGAGGTCCGTCCGCGAAACCTCTTCTTCGGTGGCGAGCGGCTCGAAGGCAACGTCGTCTTGGGGCCTTGTATCGGTGATCCAGGCCGGCAGTTGGAAAGTGAGCGGCGAACGATAGTCCACATCGACGTTCAGCTTCATGGCAGACCGCCTTGTCGTTGTGAGGGATGAACAGGTATCAGCTCGTGCATTCGTCGACGGGCGTCGTGCTCGTTCGAAAGCAACCACTGCAGGGGGATTGCGTCCAGGAGCGCGGAAATCTGACGATTCACGAAGCCCCAGATCGGTCGCACCGTGCAGCTCCGAAGGTGCACACAGCTCGGCTGCTCGCCGGTGTAGCGGGTGCAGATTTCGTGCTGCGAGGAAAATCCCCCGAGGGCGCGCATCGCGTCGCCCACCGTGACCGTACTCGGCGTGCCCTTGAGACGGAAGCCGCCTTTGGAGCCCCGACTGACCTCGGCGAGGCCGGCCTGGCTGAGCACGCGGAGCAGCTTTTCGGTGTAGGCGACCGAGAGGCCTTCACGGGCCGCAACGTCCCGCACGGTCACCGGACGAGGCTCCTCGGCGTGACGCGCCAGATCCAGCAGGCACCGGAGCCCGTATTCTTCGAGCGCGGTTACTTTCATGTCGTTCTCGTTTTGTCTCACCCCCAGTTATTCCAATACCGGACATGTTTGTCAAGTATGCCGGGGGCGGGGGGCGCACGTCACGGTAGTGGCGATGCACGTTTTACGGTTGTTGTGGCATGGTTACCTTACGGTTATACTGTCCGCAAGGTAGGGAGGTTCCCATGCCCAACCCGCTGGTGCCAGAAGAAGTTAGCGCTCTGATTAGCCAGTTGGCCGAGCCCAGGCCCATGCGACGCGGCTCGGTCTCAGAGCGGTATGTGAAGTGCAATAAGGCCGGCTGCCCCTGTGCCGACGACACGGATGCTCGTCACGGGCCGTACTACAGCGTTACCCGCGCGGTGAAAGGCCGCACGAAGTCTCGGTGGCTGGATGCAGAGCAAGCCAGGCAGGTCCGCGAGCAGGTTGCGACAGGCCAGAAGTTCCGCGAGCTTGTCGAAGCGTACTGGCAGGCTTGCGAGCAATGGGCCGACGCCCAACTCGAAGACTCCGAGGCCGCCTCGCAAGAGGCGGCCCAAAAAAGGGCTTCAAAACGGCGTTCGAAGTCGAGACCGTCACCGAGATCGAAGCGCTCTTAGGCACGGGCGTCGTCGAGGAGTGGGACTTCGAGGCCATCGAGACGGCTGCGCGCCGCATGGCGATGCATGTGGCGGCCCGCGTCGTGGAACAACGACTGAACGCCGATACCTCGGACCATGCCGGCCCGATGTTGCCCTGCGCGTGCGGGCAGTCGGCGCACTACGCCGGCCGGCATGGCAAGAATTTCGAGAGCGTGCTGGGGCGTTTAAGGCTGGAGCGCGCCTACTACTACTGCAAGGTGTGCGAAGCGGGCTTCTGTCCGCGCGACCGGGCGCTGGGCTTGGAGGGTGGCTCGCTCTCTCCGGGCGTGCTGCGCATGGCCGGGCTGGTGGGCGCGATGGTCAGCTTTGAGGAAGGCCACGAGTTACTGCACGAGTTGGCCGGGGTGGATGTGCCGACCAAGCATGTCGAGCGCGCGGCCGAGGCGCTGGGGCGTGAGATCGCCGAGGACGAGAAGCTCGTGGTCGAGCCGCCGGGGGCCAACGAAGTACTGGCGCCGACGCTGTACCTGGGGATGGATGGCACGGGTGTGCCGGTGCGTAAGGAGGAGTTGGTGGACCGCCCGGGCAAGCAGCCCGACGGCTCGGCCAAGACGCGTGAGGTCAAGCTCGTCACGATCTGGAGTGCCGAGGGGCGGGACAAGCAAGGCACGCCCGTGCGCGACGCGGGCTCGATCAGCTACTCGGCAGCGATCGAGAGCGCAGCACACAAGGACACCGACGCCACGCCGAGCGAGTTCGCGGCGCGTGTCGCGCGCGAGGCTACGCGGCGCGGCTTCGAGCGCGCGGCGCGCCAAGCCGTGCTCGGCGATGGAGCCAGGTGGATCTGGAACCTCACCGACGAGCACTTTCCCGACGCTGTTCAGATCGTTGACCGCTTCCACGCCAAGCAGCACCTCTCGGACGTCGCCAAGTCCATCTATGGTGCGGGCACCGACCTGGCGAAGCAGTGGGCGTGCGAACGTCACGACGAACTGGACGTCGGCGATACCGACGCCATCCTCAACGCCCTACGACTACACTCGCCGAAGGATGACGAGGCGCGCAAGTGCGTCGACTACGTCGTACGCAACCGTGAGCGCATGCGCTATCCGGAGTTCCGGGCAGCAGGGCTTTGTACCTCGACGGGGGTCGTTGAGGCCGGCTGCAAGGTCGCGATCGGAACGCGGTGCAAGCGCGCCGGGATGCACTGGACCGTCGCTGGCGTTGACGCCATCATCGCCCTGCGCTGCTGCAAGCTGAGCGGTCGTTTCGAGGAGTTCTGGGAGCGTCGCGCTCAACGCCGAGTGGCCTGATGATAGATTCTCATCTCACAATCCTGACGTGCGCCCGGGGGCGGGTTTGCTGGTATATTGGGACCGGGCTGGACAAGAGGGGTGCGGCGTCTCATCGTACTGATAAAAAAAGACTTAAAACTTCTGATCCTCCTCGAGGATCGCAGAACCCGCCTCACGTTCTCCGACGTGCAGATCAACCAGAATCTGCCGGCCGAGCTCTTCTCCGAGGAAGCTTTGGCCCTCGCGAAAGACCAGCGCTAGTGCCCTGTCTCAGTAGTACGTCACACAAATCTCGGCCCCTTTTGCGCGGACCCTAAAGATGCGAATTGCTGCCGTCGGCGACGCCTTCCCCGAGCACTACTACGCGCAGGACCAGCTCATCGATGCGTTCAAGAAGCACTGGGCGAAGCGACACTTCAACGTTGGACGGCTCGAATCCCTCCACAAGAACGTGCTCGTCGGCGGACGTCATCTGGCGCTTCCGATCGAAGCTTACGAGGAGCTGGACTCGTTTACCGAGGCCAACGACGCCTACATCCGATGCGCCGTCGATCTCGGGACTTGCGCGATAGAGAAAGCTCTGGGTGAAGCCGCACTGAAACCGAGGGACGTCGACCATCTCTTCTTCGTCTCGACGACCGGCGTGGCAACACCCTCGATCGATGCTCGTCTGCTGAACCGGCTTGCCTTTCGTCGAGACGTTCGGAGGACCCCGATCTTCGGGCTGGGATGCGCCGCGGGCGCCGCGGGCATCGTACGGGCCTCGGACTACCTCCGCGGCTACCCCGACCAGGTCGCCCTGCTCCTTTCGGTCGAGCTCTGCAGCCTAACGCTTCAGCGGGAGGACCTGTCGATTCCCAACATCATCGCCAGTGGTCTTTTCGGTGATGGGGCGGCCGCGGTCGTTCTCACCGGGGGAGAGCTCGACGGCGAGGGGCCGCAGATCATCGCCACTCGCTCCGTCTTCTATCCCGATACGGAGCGTGTGATGGGCTGGGACGTGACCGCCGCAGGCCTCAAAGTGGTTCTCTCGGCGGAAATACCAGAGATCGTGCGAGAGAACGTTCGGGGTGACGTCGAGTGCTTTCTCGGGGATTGCGGCGTGCCACGCAAGGCGTCCGTGCGCTATATCTGTCATCCGGGCGGGCCGAAAGTACTCGAAGCGTTCGAAGAGGCGTTGTCACTTCCGGAGAACGCGCTGGAAGCGTCCTGGCGCACGCTGGAGCGCGAGGGGAATCTGTCGTCCGCCTCCGTTCTGCTCGTCCTCCGCGATACCTTGCGCGCGCCACCACCGCAGGGAGCGTTCGGTCTCCTGATGGCCCTGGGGCCCGGCTTCTGCGCGGAGCTCGTGTTGCTGCGATGGTAGGGCCGTATCTAGTCTTCCTGCTGCTCCTCGGCACGGAGCGAGCGGTGGAGCTCGGCATCAGCCGACGGCATGCGGCCTGGGCCTTCGCGAACGGCGGCATCGAGTTCGGCCGCGGGCACTTTCGTTACATGGCGCTGCTTCACGTAGCGTTTCTCGTCGGAAGCGGTCTGGAGGTGGTGCTTCTCGAGCGGCCGTTCATCCCCCTGCTCGGTTTCTCCATACTCGTTCTCGTGCTCGCCGCCGAGGCCCTGCGCTACTGGTGCATTCGCACGCTCGGGCGGCACTGGAACGTTCGGGTCATCGTGCTGCCCGAAATGACAGCGGTCACGCGTGGTCCCTATCGCTTCCTGCGGCATCCCAACTATCTTGCGGTGATCGTCGAGGGCTTCGCGATTCCGCTGGTGCACACTGCCTGGCTCACCGCACTGACTTTCAGCCTCTTGAATGCCTGGATGCTCGTGGTGCGCATCCGCTGCGAAGAAAGCGCGCTGTCCCGATACGCTCGTTACGACGAGCGGCTCGGCGACCGGAGACGCTTCGTTCCCATGGCGCCGCACACCGAATGACACGAGAGCAGATCCTTACTGACGTCCGGCAGGTGTTCGAGGAGCACCTGTCGATCCCGGAGATCCGGGAAACGACGCACCTTTATCGGGATCTTGCCCTGGACTCGATCCAGCAGCTTACTCTCGTGGTCGAGCTGGAGAATCGCTTTCGTGTCGTCTTCGAAGAGGGCGACGAGCAGGCGCTGAGCACCGTTTCCGATGTGGTGGACCTGGTGAGCTGCCATATCGACGAGCAACGAAGGGCGGGGAATGGCTGACGATACGCTCTTGAGCTGTCTCGATCGCGCGGCGGAGAGCGACGAAGGCATCCGCTTCGTGTCTCGAGACGAAAGAGCGAACTGGGTCCGGTACTCGGAGATCCTGGAACGAGCGCGCCGGGTGGCGATCGGGATTGCAGCGTCGGGAATCGAAAAGGGAGATCGGGTGGCGATCGCGCTTCCGAGCTCCGTCGAATTCTTCGAAGCCTTCTTCGGCTCGCTTCTGGCGGGCGCCGTTCCGGTACCGTTGAGCCATGCCGCGCCGCTCGGCGCGCGACAGGAGCACTTGCGACGCACCGCCGCGCTGATACAGGCCTCTCGCGCCGGGCTCGTCGTCACGAGCCCACGATTGCAGAGAAGCCTCGCCACCCTGCTGAACGGCGTCTCCTGCACGAGTCCCGACGCGCTTCCGCGGGATGGCGAGCTCGCCCGCGCGGAACCCCCGGCAGATGCACTGGCCCTCATTCAGTTCTCTTCCGGCAGCGCGGCCAACCCGAAGCCGGTGAGTCTCACGCATCGCCAGATTCTGTTCAACGTGCGCCTGATCCTGAACGCGATTCTGGATGCCTACCCCGAGCGTGGCGATCGGAAGCACGCCGGCGTCTCATGGTTGCCTCTCTACCATGACATGGGGCTTGTGGGCTGCGTGTTCACGGCACTGGCTCACGCGGCCCCGCTGACCCTGATCCCGCCCGATGTCTTCGTCGCCCGGCCCAGCGTGTGGCTGCGGTCGATTTCTCGCTATCGCGGGACGATCAGCGCTGCGCCGAACTTCGCCTACCGACTGGCGTGCGAGCGGATCGGGGACGACCGACTGGAGGGAGTGGATCTGTCCTCGTGGTGCATTGCGCTGAACGGTTCGGAGCTGGCCTCGGCGGCGACGATGAGACGGTTTGCGGGACGATTCGCGTCGCTCGGTTTCCGCGGGGAGGCGTTCACACCGGTCTACGGTATGGCCGAGGCGGCTCTCGCGGTGACCTTTGCCGCACCGTGCGAGCGCTATCGTTCCTCGAGTTTCGACCGCCGCCTTCTTGCCGCGCGTGGGAAGGCGGAGCCCGAGGGGCAGGGTCTCGAGCTGGTCAGCGTGGGTCGCCCGCTCCCCGGTTTCGAGCTGCGCATCGAGGACAAAAATGGCAAGTTGCTTCCCGAGGGAAGCCTCGGGCGCATCCGGGTCAAAGGACCCTCTGTAATGAGTGGCTACTTCGGACGGAGCGCGGAAACGCGCGAGGTCCTGAAGGCTGGCTGGCTCGATACCGGCGACATGGGCTTCTTTCACGGGGGCGAGCTCTACCTCTACACGAGGGCCAAAGATGTCATCGTGATGCACGGTCGCAACCATGCTCCCGAGGACATCGAGCAGGCAGTGGACGGTCTGGAAGGCGTTCGGGGTGTGGCGGCCGTCGGTGTGCCCGGCTCGGATGGGGAAGAGCTCGTGGTGGTTGCCGAGGCAAAGGCGGCGGAGCACGGACCCGTAGGCGATCGGATCCCCCCTCTCATCCTCGAGCGCACCGGACTTCGGCCGCACGAAGTCGTGCTGGTCGAGTCTCTGCCGCGCACCTCGAGCGGCAAGCTGCGTCGAGCGGAGATCCAGCGTCGCTATCTCGCCGGGGAGCTGTCTCGATTTCCAGGTTGACAGCCGCGCTTCATATCGTAAGCTGATGAGCGAGGTCGAAACGATTGAACGATCGGCAACGTTTCATGGAGATCGCCCTGAACGAGGCCTATCGTGGCATCGCCAAAGAACACGGCGGGCCTTTCGGTGCATGTATCGTGCACAGGGGCGAGGTCGTTGCCCGGGGCCACAACGAGGTTCTGAAGACGAACGATCCGACGCGTCACGCGGAAGTGTGTGCCATTACACGAGCCGGCAGAAAACTGGGCACGCCGCACTTCAAGGGTTGTGACATCTACTCCACGACCGAACCCTGTGTCATGTGTTTCGCCGCCATCAACTGGGCACAGATTCGCCGCATCTACTTCGGCACCACGGTGCGAGATGTGAAGCGGCTTGGCTTCAACGAGCTGATTGTTTCCAACCGGCGCCTTCACACCCTTGGCAAGAGCCGGGTCGAGATCGTCGCGGGGTTCATGAGGGAGGACTGCCAGAAGCTTCTCGACGATTGGCAGTCGATACCTGGCGGAAAGACTTACTGATCGTTCGGCTTTGGGGCTAGAATAGAGGTTTCAACGAGACAGGACTTGCGATGAACTGGGCCAAACATCCCTATGCCGATATCGTTCACGAGGTGTCGAAACCTGCACGCTACATGGGAGGCGAGCACGACTCCGTCGTGAAGGACTGGGCATCGCTCGATGCCACCATGGTGCTGGCCTTCCCCGACGTCTATGACATCGGGATGAGTCATCAGGGGACGAAGATCCTCTACTCCATCATCAACAGGGAAGACGATCTCTGCCTGGAGCGCGCGTTCTGCCCCTGGTTCGATATGGACGCGAAGCTCCGCGAACACGGGCTTCCCCTGGTCAGCCTCGAGACACACCGGCCACTCTCCGCATTCGACATCGTGGGCTTCTCCCTGCAGTACGAGCTGACGTTTACGAACGTCCTGACGATGCTGGAGCTCGGAGGTATTCCTCTTCGGAATGGGGAGCGGAGCCTGGACGATCCGCTCGTCATCGCCGGCGGACCGGTCGCGACGCAGCCGGAGCCGATGGCTCGGTTCATCGATCTGTTTCTGATTGGTGATGGCGAAGAGCGCCTTCCCCGGCTCATGCGCCACTACGCCGAGCTCAAACGGGCGGGCGAGCTGAGCCGGGAGGAAATCCTGGTCGAGCTGGCGAGCGGGGGAGGGGTGTACTGTCCCGACCTGTACGTCCGAGAAATCTGTTCCCGCTCCGGCCTGGAGGTCGTGGCCTCGCCGAAGTACCCGAGAGTGCCTCCGCGCGTCGAGCGGGCGTTCGTCGAGGACATCAACCGATACCCTTACCCGGACCGCTCGCCGGTGCCAGTCGCCGAGGCTATCTTCGATCGGATGGCGATCGAGATTGCGCGCGGCTGTACCGAGGGCTGCCGTTTCTGTCAGGCGGGAATGATCTACCGCCCGGTGCGGGAGAGGGATCCAGAGCAGATCGTCGAGACGATCGTCTCGGCGGTCGACAAGGGCGGTTACGACGAAGCGGCTCTGACGTCGCTTTCGACCGCGGACTATTCCTGCATCTCGCCTCTGATCAAGAAGGTGATGGAGCAGATGCGGCCCCGGAAGGTCGCGCTGGGGATCTCGAGTCTGCGAGCCTACGGCCTCGACGAGGATCTTCTCGACGACATCGCGAGCGTGAAGGCCACCGGACTGACCTTTGCACCCGAAGCCGGCACCCAGCGCATGAGGGACGTCGTCAACAAGAACATCTCCGAGGAGGACATCTACACCACCTGTCATCGTGTGTTCTCGCGCGGCTGGAACAAGGTGAAGCTGTACTTCATGATCGGTCTTCCCACCGAAGAGGACGAAGACGTGGCGGGTATCGCCGAGATGGGTGCCCAGGCCAGGGAGATCGGTCGCCAGTACCACAAGGGCAAGGTGAACGTCACCGTCTCGGTCTCGAGCCACGTTCCCAAGCCGCACACCCCATTCCAGTGGTGCGCCCAGGACTCGATGGCAGAGATCGTCCGCAAGCAGGAGATTCTGAGGGAGCAGGCCCGTCAGAAAGGGTTCAAGCTACGCATGCACGACTTTCGCGTGAGCCACCTGGAGGGAATCCTCGCACGCGGTGACTACCGCGTGGGCGACTTGATCGAGCGAGCCTGGCGTGCCGGTGCCCGGTTCGACGGGTGGGACGAGCACCTCGCGTGGGACCTCTGGCTCGCGGCGCTCGATGCCTGGGAAGAGGGCGAAAGTGTCTCACGGCAGACTTTTCTTGCCACGCTGCCGGTCGATGCACGACTGCCGTGGGATCACATCGACGTCGGTCTTGCGGACGGTTTTCTCGCGACCGAGTACAAGCGAACCCTGAAGGGGCGATTCTCGCCGCCCTGCGGCAAGCCTTATCAGACCAAAGTGCACCATACGAACCTCCAAGAGGCGCGCGCAGACGAGCGAAAGCTGGTGTGCTACCACTGCGGAATCGCCTGTGATCTCACGCGGATGCGCGAGGAGCGCTTCGAGTTTCTGGAGAAGATGGGGGCGAGCCGCCCGCCCGCCGTCCGCTCGGGGGGCAACGATCGGCAGAACGCCGCCGAGAGGTTCCGGCAGGGTCGTGCTCCGCACGATTTCAAACAGGGACAACCGATTCGCTACCGTGCCCGTTTTGAGAAGGTCGGTCCCATGAGTCTTCGCGGCCACCTCGACATGGTTCGTGTCATGACTCGCGTCATGCGGCGCGGAGGGCTTCCCCTTTATTACACGGAGGGCTTTTCGCCGCGTCCACTCATGAGCTTCGGCCCCGCGCTGGCACTGGGGATGCAGTCGAAGGCGGAGTATGTGGACTTCGCCCTGACGAAGGACCTGTCGGCAAGGGAGGTCTTCGGGGCCATCGAGCGAGCGAGCGAGACGGGGCTCCAGCTTCTCGGACTCCGGCAGCTCACGGAGGGCGAGCGCGGTCTGTCGAAACGCATCCAGGCCAGCGAGTACCTGGCGCTCATCCGCGACCCGAGGGTCGGCGCGCTGGACGTCTTTCGCAGTGTTTCGAGCTTCCCAGTCAGCGTACGGCGAAAGGACAAAGAGCGGGTCATCGATCTCAAGGACGTTCTGCTCGAAGTCCGTCTCGCCGATGCTGCGGAGCACGCGGAGCTGTTCGGCTGCGACCCGGGGCATGCCGCCGTCCGCCTGCGTGTCGCGGAGAGCTCAGGGCCGTCGCTACGGAGCGCGGAGATCGTGAATGCTCTCTTCGAGCAGGCGCCGGCTCCGAGGCACATTCTGCGCCTCGCCTGCTGGACGCGGATCGACGACGGAAGCTTTGTGGACCCGCTGGACGAGCTCAGTTTGTCCCGTCCTTCACCAGAGGCCCCGGTTCCCATCGCGCTTTAGTCAGGAGCTCTGGATCCACTTCACTCGGAATTTAACCGCGGTGGCGGTATCGCCGTCTTCCTCGGCGATGCCCGGGAGGGGCTCGATGGCACCGACACCGACCACGTCGAGGCGGAGGCCGAGCTCGGGCAACTGTTCCGCCAGCCAGCCCTTCAGCGCTTCGGCACGTTCTCGAGAGAGCACTGTCTGCCGATCGGGCGGAAGGCTACCACCGGCATATCCCATGAGCGTGACCTCGATTTCGGGGCCGTCTGTGCGCGTCATGTCGTCGATGATGCGAAGGTGCTCAGCGAGCCGAGACAGCTCCTCCGCCTGGCCAGTAGCGAAGGAAGAGCCTTCCGCTTCGAAGAACACCTGCTTCGATTCGAGCTCCTCGACCAGTCGCTTCAGATCCAGGTTGATGAGCCCGCTCGAGTCGAGCGCATCGATGCCATCGAGCATCGGTGCCAGCTCCCTTGCCCTGCCGATCCAGGACGCCTCGGCCGCGCCGGTGGCGCGAAGCGTCGAGCCCGAAAGCTCCAGGCGGACCGATTCAGGAGGGGTGAGTCTGGACTCGGCTCGAGTCAGGACAATGGGAGGATCGAGAGACACATGGGGCTCGAAGTCGAGACGCACCCGATCTCTCGGGACGCCGTGTGCCGCGAGAAGCGCCCCGATCTCGGTTGCCAGCGGATCGCGTTTTCCGCTGACCAGGTACAGGCCGCCATCGGCCCGCGTCGCCTCGACGAGAATGCCCGGTTCGGACTCGAGCGCTCGCACGAACGAGGACCATCGTGCGTCGCGGAGCCACACTTGCCCCAGGAAGAACACCACAGCCACGGTTGCGATCGCCGCGGCCATCTTGAGGTATCTGGTGTTGGCGAGAATGTCGCGAAGGATTTTCGCGAGCGCGCGCCTCACACCGAGCTCGACCGCTGGAGCCATTAGCTTCGCAATCGCATCTGGGTTCTCGGCCACCGCTCGAGCGAGGGCATGCTCCAGGTAGGGTGCGAGCGCGTCTGCAAGCTCCTCGTCTTCGAGGAGGCCTTGCTTCAAAGCTGCGGGGAGATTCCTGGCGATCTCGTCGGACCAGTAATCCTCGTCTTCCAGCCGGTCGCGAACGCTCGCGAGCTCCGCCTTCTGCGAGCCCAGAAGGAGTCCTCGCAGGCGGGAAAGTGCCTCCCGTGGATCCTCCGGCTCCGGGCGAGAGGGCTCGTCGGTTGGCCTGGCCGGGAGCTTGCGCAGAAACGTCAGTGAACGTTCAGACATCTTCCTCGTGGTGGTCGCCGCTCGCCTTCTCCTTGTTGAGGTTCATGGCCAGCTCGACGAGGAGTGCTGACAACTCGCTGCGATCGAGCTGGTTTGTCCGCCTTTCCGCGAGTCGTCGCTCCAGCTCTTCCGAGACTGTCCGGGAGCGTTTCTCCAACTCGTCCGACAAGCGATTGGCCTGCTCGAGCATCTGCTCGCGGAGCTCGACCTGTGCGTGCCCGGCGCGCGCTTCGAGAGCCTGGAGCTTGCCGTCCCAGCCTTTGGCGAGCGACTCGAGCTGCTCGTCGAGCTCCCGGCGGGCTTCCGAGCGTCCGTTTTCGGCGCTCTTGACCTGGTCGCGCACGACGGCAAGCTCCTGCCTCAGGTAGGTTTCCAGCGTCTCCACGCGCAGGCGAAGGTCTCGGCGCAAATCGTCCGACAGGCGCTCCAGACGGTCCTCGATGGTCGCCAGGTGCTGCTCGTAGTCCCGCTTCTGGGCACCGAAGAGGATGTCCCGGATCTGCTCCAGGCTCTTCCCCTCGGTCTCCAGCTCCCGTGGCGCGTGGCGGTTCTCTTCGAACGTCTCGATGGTGTTCATCGAAAGATCTCCCCCGGTGACCCGAGCACGCGGGGCACCTGCCTTCGCCACCCTTTCGGGCGCCGAGACTATGGATAGATTGTGCGGATAATTAGAGTTTAGGAACCGGTTCCAAGCCTGTCAAGCATGACAACGCGGGGCGCGCGTCACTGAGGCAGTGCGGGCCACATCCGGGTTGGTGATCCTCAAGCCGATGATGTAGTCGATGGCGTCGATCACCACACTCTCCTGCGCCTCCGGCCGGACGTCGATGACGTAAATCGTGAAGCCGTCGAACACGACGTCCACGTCGCCGCTCGGTGGAACGTCGATCTGGATCTGGTCCAGGGCCGTGAGGCTCTGCACCACGAGCACCACGCCGGCAGCCCCGGGCTCGGCGCACTCCGAGCCTTGCGGGCAACGTGTGTCAGCCAGTACATTGATGAAACCGACGATGAGTGTGCCACCGTCGATGGCCGCCGATTCACCTAGCCGGAGGCCGAAGGACTGCCCGCTGAAGAGGAAGTAGTCGGCTTCCGGGGTGTTGACACTCTGGGTGTTGTCGCAGGCTACGGTGAGTAGCGCAATGGTGAGAATCCAAGCTCTGCTCATAGACATCTTTCTCGCATGCTAGCGTGAACCGTCTGCGACACGCAAATCGAGCCTCCAGGAGATGGCTCGACATCTATGTCGAAGAGAGCCCTCTCCGGACCCTGGGCGCGGACGGCGTGTGGTGGATGCTCCGCGATCTGGTGAAAGTCTGACCAAGGAAAAAAACTAACGCAGAGACGCAGAGGCGCGGAGACGCAGAGCAAAAGACCGCACTCGGCAGCTTCTGAAGAAAGTCTCAGAGAGATCGAACCACGAAGATCACGAAGGCCACGAAGAAAAACACCAGACAGGTTGCACTTCAATGCGCGGGTGTTGACAGGGGGTATCAGACGATTCTCTCCCCAGGGCCTCTCTCATAGGTGAACCCGATTCGGGTTCATGAAGGTTTTGCTTCGTGCTCTTCGTGTCCTTCGTGGTTCGTCTTCGCTTTTCTAGAGGCACTCTCTAGTCCTGTCTCTGTGTAACTCTGTGAGCTCCCGCCTTCGTCGTCGGCTCGGTTATTCTCCCCGCCGACTTCGGCGGGCCGCCGAAGCCTTGGCGAAGGCGGCTGTGGTGAGCGCACGACCGATACGGTCCCGGCCGGATGCTGACTATTGTCTCGGTTCGCCCTCGTCGCGGCGCCACTCCTGCACGCGCTCCCAGAAGTGCTCGGTGAACTCTTCGTGCTCGTGCTCGGGGAAGATCGCTTCGACTTTTGCCCGGATAGCCTTTTTTGCCGCGTCGCCGCCGAAGAAATCCCAGGCCACCTCGTCGAGGTGGCTCAGGTGCTCTGCGCAGAACTCATCGAATCGTTCGACGTCGAGGCGTCCTCTGGCAATGTCGCCGTAGGCGGCGAGGCGCTCCCGGTAAGGCAGATCCTTTTCTCTTACCTCGTAGAAGGGAGCCCAGTCGAGGTTCGCTCGCATTTTTCGCTTCGTCGCCGCGCAGAAGATGACCCATCGCAGCATCGATTTCACGAGCCAGGGGAAATGATAGTGGAGCGAGGTAACCTGCGCGTCCGGGCAGGCATTGGCGAAGTCGATCGGATGGAAGACGCCATCCTTGTGTATGACCTCGCACGAGTTGAAGTCCCAGCCGAAGAACGTGTTGATGGTCAGCGTCATGTCTTCCAGGAGCGCCGCGTCCTCGTCGCTCAGGAAGTCCTTGTCCATCGTATAGCGTTCGTGGAGCGGGGCATCGGGGTCGTAACGCATGAGCCGGAGTTGCGGGCCGATGCCGAGGCATCGCACGAACAGGTCGAAGGGCTCGACTGACTCCTGCAGGTGCATCACCCGCGTGCCGCTCTGATCGTAGGCTTTCGTGAGTTCTTCCTCGTTCTCGATGCGGCTCACGCCGACCCATGCCCCCCCGTCGTAGGGCTTCATGAAAAGGGGGTAGCCCAGCTTCCCGCCGACCTCACCTAGGTCGAACATTTTTGCGTAGCGTTCGAGTGTCGGCTGCAGGTCCGGCATGGGCTCGTACTCTTTCGGGGGCACGAGCGACGTGTTCGGTACCGGAAGACCGAGGTGCATCATGGCGCAGTAGGTCGTCTGCTTTTCCATCGACTGAATCGACCAGGGATTGTTCAGCACGTAGAGGTCGTCCATGATGACCGCTTTTTTGATCCACTCGCGGCTCGTGTGGTACCAGTGCGTCAACCGGTCCAGCACGACGTCGTGCTTTGATGGCTGCCGCAAGTCGAACGGTTCGATGTCGAGCCGCCGGACGGCGAGCTCGATCACGTCGTCGCCCGAGGGTATCTTGAGCTCGAGCTTGTCGAGAATCCCCTCGAAGCACAGGGGCCAGCACAGATCGGCGCCCAACGAGAGGCCGATGCGGCGAGTGATCCGAGCCATGAAGTTCCCCGACCGAGCTGCTCGGCCGGGTAGGTATTATACGCGCGGGCCGGGGGGAATAGGCCGGATCAGGTTTGTGTCGCGGAACTGCGAGCCCCAGGCTGGTTAGTTCAATCTCGAGCGGGGTGGGGTCGTGAGCTCGGAGGGCTCCTCGTCTTCCGCTGCCGCGTTCGCGTCGGGGCGCTCGAGGGTGGGCACTTCTGCAGAGGAGTGGACCGATCCTCGCATTGGATCGCCGTCACCGTCGGCGGCGAACTCCCCCCAGCAACAGACGCGATTCTTGCCGCGCGCTTTGGCCTCGTAGAGGGCACGGTCCGCCCTCTGAAGGACTTCTTCCGGCAGGTCTCCGTCCTCGGGGAAAGCGGCCACGCCGATGCTGGTCGTAATTCCCAGAAGCAGGCCGTCCCCGTCTCGAAGCTGCTCGAGGCCCTTCCTGAGGCGCTCGGCGACCATCCGCGCCGCGGGCTTGGTGGTCTCCGGGCAGATGACGACGAACTCGTTGCCTCCTATCCGCGCCGGCAGATCGATGCGGCGAATGCGATCGTGCAGGAAATCGCCCACTTGCTTCAGAACCTGTCCTCCCGCGAGGTGACCCCGGGTCTCGTTCACTTCGCGAAGGCCGTCGAGATCCATGAAGATAAGGGAGTAGTTGCGGCCGAAGCGGGTGGCGCGCTGGTGCTCGGTGTCGAGCGAGCGGTTGAAGAACCGGAGATTGTAGAGGCTCGTCAGATCATCTCGCACCACCAGGTGGCTGAGCCGCTCCAGCTCGTCCTTTACCTTGCCGAGCTCTCGCTGTGCACGCTCGCCGGCCCGTTTGAAGGTGTGGCTCCCCTCCATTGCCTGGAGTACCGCGCGAATCTGCTGGACGAGCGACCGATCCTTGACAAGAATCCCGTCGATCCCGGCGGGGGAACGGGTCGTTGCCCGCGATCGCAGCTGGAAGACGACCATGTCGATCTCCGACCGGAGCTCCCTCAGGGAGCGGAGCAGATTCCTCAGGGACGCGGAGAGCCGGTCCGCTTCGAGGATCACGATCACCGGCTTCAGAGCAGTGACGGTGTCCGCCGCTTTGCGTGAAACGGTCTCCCAGTGCAGCGGAACTCCCAGTCGCGCCAGTAGCCGTCCGGTCGCGCCTCCCGGCAATCCGGAGCCACCAATCCAGAGGACCGGCCTCCCGATGTTCTTTTCCTTGATGCGTCTTCTAGAAGGCATATCGAGCACTGTCGAGACCGAACGTCCCGGGATCCACACACTTGATAATGCCCTGCTCGGGGCTACTGTCGCTGGGTACGGGTACACCTTCGGTCGCCAATATCGCCTGCTCCACCGCGGCTAGGAGCAAGCAAATTCTGCGCCAGGGCGAGACTGATTCAATAACTCCATAGAATGCATATAATTGCGAGGTGACAATGGGTCGAAGGGCTTCAACAAATGAAACGACCGGGGCGCAGATTTTGGTAATCGGTGGGGGAGAACGACTACGCTGTCGAACTTTTCTTTGCCAGCATCAGCATCGATGAGGTCCGAAAGCCCAGGCCCGCACGCACCTTGTCGAAAGCGGTGAAGAGTGCGAGAAATGGCAGGCTCGCGAAAGGGTCGAACCATCCTGCGAGACGGCGTCGAGGTCTGCGGCCATACTTCAGCTTGTGATGGAACGAGTACATCCAGAACGCATGCCCGGTCTGGTAGAGCGTCGCGACGAGCTCGAGTCCGGACGCGCTCAACATGCGCTCGAGTGTCGACGGGATGAACAAGTTCCAGTGACGCGGAACGTGGTAGCCTCCCCAGAAGCCGCTCTCGAATAGCCGGGCGTCCAGACTGTCCCAGTTCGGGGTCTCGACCGCCAGAATCCCCCCAGGCACAAGCCACCGCCGAATCTTTCGAACCACCGCTCCAGGTTCCGCAACGTGCTCGATGACATAGAACATGGTCACGAGGTCAAGGCTCCCGTCCTCGATGTCCTCGCAGTCTTCGACGGGACAGGTGTGAATCCGGAAACCCCGTCCGGCGACGGCCACGGTTGCTTTGTGATCCAGCTCGATCCCGTGAATCCGGGAAGGTGAGATCCCTTCCGTTTCCATCGCCCAAAGGAATCGGCCGTTGCCACAACCGACATCGAGGTAGGAGGACGGCGCCCGGCCGAGGTGGCGCAGGATCGACCTCAACTTGAAACGATCGAGAACGGATTTTCCCCAGGTCGCGATTGAGTTGATCTGCTCCTCGTAGTTGTAGGCGTAGTACGAAGGGGGATAAATGACCGGCAGCGTTGCCCTCCCCGGGCGGGGATTGAGCCAGACGTGCCCGCACCCTCCGCAGCGAACGAATCGCCACGAGTTACGGCAAGTGAGAAGCTCGTAGTCGAAGGCGACGGCGCAAGCGCCGAAGTCATTCTCCCCGCACACCGGACATGTGGAGACGGCTTCGACAGCGATCAGCGGAATGGAAGCTTCGTCGAAATCCGGTGGGGGCCGAACCTGGTGCCAGTCGGAGGCGAAGGACCGCTCGAGCTCGACACTCGACATGCGATCAGGCCCGGTTCGGACGGCACGGCTCGAGCGGCAGGCTGCGCCAGTAGCGAAAAAGGTAGCCCAGGTACGACGATCGCTCGTCGATGCTTCCGGCGTCCGGATGCCGCATCATCTCCTCGTCGGCCTGGGGGAGATTGTAGTAGGGGATGGATGGCCAGAGGTGGTGGGCTGCGTGATAGTTCATGTTGAAGGGCGCGAAGAACAGGCACTCGATGGTTCCGGCGCGGTACGTGATCAGCCGGTGGGCGTCGGCCGCCGCGTCTGCTTCCGGATGGGAGTGTTCGGTGAACGCGCGCACGTTGTCACCCAGAGCCGTAAAGAGTCCGATCGGGAGAATCCAGAGAACCGGATAGGCCCACCAGCCGATGCCCCAGCTCAGCCCCCCGATCAACACCGCCTGCCACGACAGGAGCGCCACCGCGTCTCGAAGCTGGTAGCGTCTGCCGCCCTCGGTCTCACCGATCCCGTCTTCATCGCGATTCAAGAAGACGTTCCTTGCCGATGTCCGGGCGGTGCTCGTGCCGGTCAGGAACGCTACGAAACCGCTCCGGCTGTACTTGTTGAAACAGGCATGGCGATGACGGTCCGGATCTCTGGAGGTCGACAGGTGCCAGTGATGCATCAGGTGATTTCGGTTGTTGATTCGGGTGATTGCTCCGATGGGGGCGAAAATGACCAGGTCGCAGAACAGGTCGTTCCAGCGCGATTCGTTGAACACGCGCCGGTGGAGCCCGTCGTGTCCGATGATGAAGAGCGCGTAGAAGCGGGTGCCTATCACCGGAACGGCGAGGAGGGTCCACCAGGGCGAGCCGAGCGCGACGGCGGCCCACGCGGCACCGATGACCAGCCAGCACCCGAGAGCGTCGATGATAGCTCGGGCTGGCCGCAGCCGGCTCAGCTCGCGCACCCGCTCGTTCGGCAGCAAGCGACCCCGGTACGGAGCGTACGGGTCAAAATCTCTCCCGGCGGTGGCGCCGGTGGAGTTGTTCATTATGAGTTCATTGTACGAGATTTTGGGCTTCAGGCGGGAGGCTCGTCCGTATCCGCCTCGGCGGTGGGACGTCGTTCCCTCCACCATCCGATGAGCGGGAGCAAGAATAAGGCGACCAGTGAGAGCAGACTCGTCCAGGCACCCACATACAGGGCTCTGGGCTCGTAGGTGAACGTCACCCGGTGTTCTCCGGCAGGTACGGCGACCGCACGCAATGCGGTGTGAGCGCGAAGAATCGGTCTTGGCGTTCCGTCGACGACGGCAAGCCAGCCGGGTCGGAACGTGTCGGAGAGAATGAGAAAACCGTCGCGAGGGGAGCGAGTGTCGACAATCACTTCTTCCGGCGCGTAGCGCTCGATGCGAGCGGCGCCCTTCCGGAAGAACCCCGACGCGCCCTGACCGGTTACCGGATCGACCACTTGGACCCCTCGGTGGGTCGTCCAGCACTGCAACGCCTCGAGCGACTGGAGCTCCGATGGGATACTCGAAGGGACCATCAAGTAGGCACGAGGCAAAGCGTGCAGGTTGAGCTTCACACCGTCGAGTTCCACGTAGTCGACGAGCAGGCCGAGAGGGTGCAAGTCGACCTCGATGTCGTCGATGCGAACTCCCGGATTGCCCGGGGCGATGTGGATGACCAGCGAGTCGAGTTTCTGTGGCTCTTCGAAGTTGATATTCAGCGGCAGCTCACCGCTCAGGAGGTGTTTCTCGCCGCCCAGCTCTATCTCAGCCTGGCCTCCCGCATCCATCGGCTGCCAGTAGATGCGAAGGCTGCGGAACTCGACCGGTGGAAACGAGATGCTTGCCGGAGAGATTTCCGGCGGGACGTCGAGAAGCGGCAATGGCGAGCTGTATCGCTGCCCGCACCACGGATATCTTTCGCTCGGTGTGGATCGGTCGACGAATTTCACGTTGAGGAGAGAGAGCGCGTTCGAGCTCACGCTGGCGGCGTCGAGCAGTTCGGCGTAGCGCGCATCGACGAGCGAATCCTGTCCGCCCGCCAGATCGGTGCCGTGCAGCATCGAGTAACTGGCGAGGTTGGTGTCCGTGACGTGACGGCTCCGGTAGCCCTGCGCCCGGGCGAAGCGGTGAACGGGACGCTCCCCGGCGCGTACCAGCGTTCGATACGGATGCTGCGCCCGGTCCTTGACGAAAGCTCCCATGTCGATCGCCAGAAGGGCGATCAGCCCCCAGAGCGCCCAGCGCTCCCGGCGCCTCCAGGCAAATATGAGGACGAGGATGAAGCTCGCAACGGCGAGCACCAGCGCCCAGTAGGCTTCCGAGGCAATGTGCTCTACCTGCTCCGGCGGGAGCGAGCCCGGCGACACGGCCACGCTGGTATGGAGGTAAGCCGTCCAGCCCATCAAGACGACCAGGACGCCGAAGGCTCCTTTGAGCACCGAGCCGAGGCGATGGCGTGTCGTGCGGTGCGCCCGCTCGAGAGCGTCCAGTCCAAAGCCGGCGAGAGCGGCCATTCCGAACGTGTACAGCCCCAGCATCCGGTATGGGATGCGAAAGCTTCCGAATCCAGGGACGGAGAGGTAGGCGATGTCGAAGACGATCGAGTGGCTTCCCAGCGACAGCAGAAAACCGGTGACGGCAACCGCGGCAAAGAACCAGCGCAGTCGTTCCCGCGAGAGCAGGACTCCGACCGCGGCCAGGAGCAGTGTCGCGATACCGGCGTAGAGATGCAAAGGAGCTGCTCCGTCCTGGCCGGGAAGGCGCAGCTGGCCGCGCGGGGAGATCGCGGCTGCGAGGAACCAGGGGGAGAACTCGAACGTCGTCGCGTACTCGTAGCCGACGTCCGCTCGATTCGACTCGGTGGCGAGCTGGTACGTGGACATCCACTGAACAGCGGTGAGGCCAACTGCGAGAACGATCGCCGGCGCCACGAAGCGAAGCGCGTTTCTCGGGCCGCCAATCACGATCGCCCACGCGATGGCTACGAGCAGACCGTAGTAGGCTGGTTGTGGATGGCCGGCGAGGATCATTGCTGCGACGGGAAGACTCAGAAGTGCGGTCGCGCCGAGAGATTGTTTCGTGCTCGCCCGCGTCACGAAGAAGAGCACGAGTGGGATCCATGCCGCGGTGAGTACGATGGCATGGTGGCCGGGTGTGGTGAAGAAGCCGGTGAACATGCTGACGGTGCCGGCGGCGAGCGCCCCCAGAGTGCCGATACCCAGCGCGCGCAGGAGAAGGAACATGCCGACGCCGGCCAGCCCGAGGTGGAGGAGCTGATAGCCTTCGAGCGCCATGTAGCTCACCTGGCCGTCGCTGTGGAATGGAAGCAGGAGATAGGTGGGTGGATAGAAGACGCCGACCTGCGGATTGGCATGGAAGGCGACCCCACCGAGCACCTGCGGATTCCAGAGGGGCAGCTCGCCTTGCTTCACGCGTTCCAGGGCGTAGCTCTTCCAAACAAAGTGCTGGTTGAGGAAGTCACCACGAAAGATGGTCCTTTCCTCGGGGCTCGGCGCGAAGAGCCTCCAGTACAGGAGGAAGGGAAGCGCGATCAGGAATCCGAACGGCGCGAGGCGTTTCGAGAGACGTCGAATGTCGCCGAATCGAGCACCGGGCGTGCCGGAGGAGGATCCCTCGTCCGGCGGAGCTCCGTCGTCGGGCCTCAAGCCTCGACGACCCACTGCGCCGCGGCCACGTTCTCGACGGAGGCCTCGAGGAGGTCTCCGGCTGCGAGCGACGCGACTCCCGAGGGCGTTCCGGTGAAGATGAGGTCACCCCTCTCGAGTGTGAAAATGCTCGACATGAAGGAGAGGAGCTTCGGTATTCCGAAAATCATGTCGGACGTTCGTCCCGACTGCCGCAGCTCGCCGTTGACCCGAAGCTCCACGAGAAGATCTGCCGGTTCCGCTTCGCCGGCCGGACAGACATCCGAGACAGGAGCCGAGCCGTCGAAGCCTTTGGCAATCGCCCACGGTTTTCCTTCTTTTTTCGCTTTTCGCTGGATATCGCGCGCCGTCAAGTCGAGCCCCACCGCGTAGCCCGCGAGGTGGGAAGCCACGTCGTCCTCACCCACGTGCCGCATGTCCTTTCCGATCACCAGGACCAGCTCGACTTCGTGATGGACGTCCGACGTGAAGGGGGGCAGAACGATCGCGGCTCCTTCACGCACAATCGCCGTCGCCGGCTTGAAGAAGAGCATCGGCTCGGTGGGCATCCGGCCTTGCATTTCCTCCACGTGCTTCGCGTAGTTCTGACCCACGCAAAGAATCTTACCTACGGCGAGCTCGTCTCCGTTGTCTCGAAAGCGAACGGTTCTCATGACGTTACGACGAACCCTCACCCGGCGGCGCTACGCGCCGCCACCCTCTCCCTTTTCCGCCTCCGCCAAGGCTACGGCGGACCGGCCGAAGCTTGAGCGAAGGCCGGCCAGGGAGAGGGAAAGCAGACGACGGCTTCGCCAACGGCATTCGCATTGTGCCACACCTCAGGGCCCGACCAAGAATAACTACCTATTTTTGGACGCCGATGCATCCCATCTGGCTGCGTTGCTCCCGCCTTCCGCAGCGAGCCTGTCGAGCGGAGGGCTAGGCCGCGTAAGCGGCCGAACTGGAAGGATGCTCATATATCCAGATATTATTCGCTCCTCGCGCCTTGCCAGACGGGCGCCTCGACGCCCAAAAATGGGCATTTATTCTTGGCCGGACCCTTCGCTTCAGGAAAGAAGCTCCGGCATCATCTATTACAGCTTCGCAGCAGCACTAAGACGTTTCGGCCAGGACTCGCACGACCTCGTCGGTCTCGAAACGGGGCAGGGGAGCCTGCTCGCCACCGCGGAGCAGATGAATTCCCTGGTCGCGGTTCACCACCCGGCCGATCACGTGACTCTCGGTACCGGTTTCCTGCAGTGCTTCGAGGAGGTGAGACGTTGCGGCTTCGGGAGCGGTGATTAGCATCGCCCCCGAGCCGATGGCTCCGAGTAGATTCATCTCGAACAACTCGGCGAGCTTCATCGACTCCCAGAACCGGGGAATTTCGGACTCCATGACCACCAGCCCCACGCCGGAGGCTTCGGCGAGCTCCCACAGCGCGGTCGCAACGCCCCCTTCGGTGACGTCGTGCATGGCGGTGACGCCTCCGGCATCGACGGCCGCCCGGGATTCGGGAATCACGGACAGGCCGGGGTCCTCGAGGAACCGGAGGGCTCGTTCCCAAACCTCGTCGCCGAGACTCCGGCGGATCTCGGTCGAACGCTCCTGAGCGAGGATGGCCGTGGCCTCGACGGCAATCCCCTTTGTGAGGACCACCATGTCACCCGGTTCGGCGCCGGCCGACGTCAGGAGCTTGTCTTTCGAAACGACTCCGACCATCGCCCCGGCCACTACCGGAAAGGAGACAGCGGAGGTGACCTCCGTATGCCCGCCAACGGCCAGGCATCCCAGCTCCCGGCACGCCTGGGCGACCTCCGTCATGATCTGCTGAACGACCTCCTCGGTGGCCTCTCCGGACGGAAGGAGGATCGTTGACAGAAAGTACTGCGGAGTTCCGCCCATCGCCGCGATGTCGTTGGCGTTGACCTGCACGGAGTACCACCCGATGCGTTTTGGAGAAAAGGTGATGGGATCGGCGGCGAGTATCAAGTACTCGCTGCCCCTGTCGATGACGGCGGCGTCCTCGCCGGGCGAGGGTCCGACCTTCACGGACGCGTCCTCGATCGAAAGCTTCTTCAGCAGCTCGCGCAAGAGCTTGACCGGCAGTTTGCCGTCCGGCAAGGATCGGGATCTCACAGGTGGTTTCCTTCGTCCATCGTCGCGGCACACACTAAACGCAAAAGCGCGAACGCGCAAAGAGGGGACCGCGAGGGGTCGAATCCGTGGAAGGGCTGCTTCGGGAGACAACCTAACGCAAAGGCGCAGAGGCGCAAAGCGCGCAAAGAAACACCCCCCGCGTGTTCCAGGCCGATTATCCCGTCTCAGTTCCGGTCGACCCAGCCAGGGCACCGGTCTCGCCAAGCGCCACGTTAGACGCAAAGGCTGCCGAAGGCGGGGAGTAATCAACCTTCGCGACTTCGCGTCTTTGCGTTGATCTTTTTCCCGGGTGCGCTACTGCGGTGGCGGGGAGCGCCGGAGTCGACGGCTCTTCCGTTTCGGACCGCTACGCTGGCGGCTCTCGCCGGCCGGGCTCGCTCCCAGGATCACGCCGAGTATCACCGTCAACAGAGCGGCATTGGCGGGCAGGTGGAGTCCGAAATCCACGAAGCTGTGGAGCGCGATCGCAACGGCGGCAGCGCAGTAGCCTGCGTGGAGATACTGGTGCGACGGGTGTTGTGACAGGCGATTCCTCCTCTGGCTGGCACCACGCCAGATCGCCAGGATGAGCAGAACCGATAGCGCCAGTCCGGGAATGCCGAGCTCGATGGCGAGCTGCAGATAGTCGTTGTGGGCCCAGGAATAGAAACGCTCGCCGCCAAAGCTCCGGTAGATGGGGAAGACGTACTGAAACGAGCTCAAGCCGGATCCGGTGAGCCAGAAATCCGAGACTGCCGGGAGGCTGTTCCTACGCCGAGCGTGACCGCCGGGTACGGGTCGTCATGAACGAAACGAATCTCGGGGATTTTCCGAATCGTAACCGCGCACTCGAGCTCGTTGAAACACCTTATCTCAAGTACCACGATTCGGACGACCTCATGTATCCCCACTGCTTGGAGGTCATGGTTGGTCTTCTCGAAGCGGAGCCGAACGCGGGATTTGCTCTGAGCTCGGGAAGCTATTGGCCTGGCGGGCCCTGTCCGATGTTGATAACGCCGCGAATGGCCTACCAGCGAGACTTTCTCGGCGCTGGCATGTTCTTCTGCGGTCCTTCGGGTGCTCTCTTTCGTACCGACGTTTTGAGGAAGCTGGGTGGCTTCACCGATTATGATGTCGCCTCCGACTACCGTTTCTGGCTGAAAGCGTGTGCCAAGACGAACGTTGTCTTGGTGCCCGCGGATCTGTTCTGGTATCGCCGCCACCCGGGCCAGGAGATTTCGAAGACGGAGTCTCGGCGCCACTACGCTCTTGCCCAGGCTCATGCCTGGAGGGCACTCTTCACGCGGGATTGTCCGTTGAAGGGCGACGAGCTCGAGCGCGCCCGAAGACGCTACGCCCGACAGCTCCTGAAGGTCACGTGGTGGGACCTGCGTGGCCGGCGTTGGTCTCTCATTCCCTTCCGTCTACGCCAAGCCGGCTTCCACCCTTGGGACTGGTTTCGCTATCCTCCTTTCATGGGGAGCGAGCTCATGGCGGGAACGCCGCGCGACGGCGAAGGTGAGTTCATCGTGCCGGATTGGGTGCGAGGGAAAGCGCGGTCATGACGTCTCGGTACTACGTGTACTGAATCTGAATCGTTTGTATGAGAGCTCCTTGAGATTCGATTCACGAACGACCATCGGCCGTATCATCCGGTTACCGTTCCGTCTGATTCCCCGTGAGGCGGTGGTGCCGGTTCTCACCGGTCCCACCGCCGGGCTGCGGTGGGTGGCCGGCTCGGCTCCTCACGGCGCCTGGCTGGGGATCCTGGAGCGCGCCAAGCTGAGACACTTCGTCGAGAGCCTCGAACCGAGCGCGACTGTCTGGGACGTGGGAGCGAACGTGGGCCTCTACTCCCTCGCGAGCGCACGGGCGGTCGGGCCCCAAGGACACGTCTACGCCTTCGAACCCTTCGAGCGGAACGTGCGCTACCTTCACCGCCATCGCGAGCTCAACGCCGTCCGAAACTTTACCGTCGTGCCACGCGCCGTCTACGACCGAGCCGGTACCCTCCGCATGGCCTACGGTGACTCGCCCAGCGAGTTCCACGTGAGCTCCGCCGGCACCCTCGAAGTGGAGGCCGTGGCACTCGACGCCTGGTACGAGCAGAGCGGCTCCGGACGACCCCGACGTACTGAAGATCGACGTGGAAGGGGCCGAAGGCGCGGTGCTTCGAGGTGGCACGGGCGTTCTTTCACGATGCCGGCCGCTCATCTACTTGTCCCTGCACGGCGAGGAGCCGCGGCGAGAGTGCCGTGAGCTGCTGAGTGCTTGGGGATACGAGCTCAGCTCTCTGGAGGACGGCGTGGAGACGGAGCAGAGCTCGGAATGGCTCGCGCGTCCAGGGTAGGCGTCCAACTCACCGAATCAGGTTTCGATGCGCCCGGGCGGAACCTATCAGCCAAGCAAATGCGATCGAGCTGGCGGAGGCGGGAGCGTCCGCTTCGCCGAAGCCGACGGAAGTGTGAAATGCGAGTATTTGTGGTGATTTACACCCACTCGTCAGCCATCTTATAATGAACCAAAGAGTTATTATCGGATTACACAGCTTCCGTTCTCCAATCGTGGATGAGGTCGATCGGCCGGACCGGGGAAGCCCGCCTGTCGCGGCTCGGAAACAGGCGGAAAGGGTCACGCGGCTCGCGACGAAGATGAACATACTCGGCCTCAACGCCTATCACGGCGACGTCTCCGCGGTCCTCGTTCGTGACGGTGAGCTGGTCTCAGCCGTCGAAGAGGAGAGGTTCCGGCGCGTGAAGCATTGTGCGGGATTTCCGCGCGAGTCCATTCGGACCTGTCTCGAGCAGGGCGGCATCTCGCCGGCTGAGATCGATCGTTTCGCCGTTTCACGGAACCCCCGGGCGCACTTGCTCAGAAAACTGGTGTACACCATCCGCCATCGACCCGGCTCTGGCCTGATTTGGGATCGACTGCGCAATCGCGGCCGGGTGTCCGGTCTGCCCGACGAGCTCGCCGTTTCGCTGGGACTGGCCTCTTCGGATGTGCGCGAACGTCTGCATTGGGTCGAGCACCATCCCGCGCACCTCGCCAGCGCCTTCTTCGTTTCTCCGTTCGAGGAAGCCGCCGTCTGCGCCATCGACGGCTTCGGTGATTTCGTGAGCACGTCGCTTGCGATTGGGCGCGGTAGCCGGCTGCGCCTCATCGACCGAGTCTGCTTCCCGCATTCGCTCGGCATGCTCTATCTGGCGATCACCCAGTTTCTCGGGTTTCATCGATATGGCGACGAGTTCAAAGTGATGGGCCTGGCGCCCTACGGTGAGCCCGATTACTCCCCGCAACTCCGCCGGCTGCTTCGGCTCGAAACCGGTGGACGATTCGAGCTGGACCCCGCTTTTTTCCGCCATGGGTCGGAAGGTGTTTCGATGTCCTGGGACGACGGCGAGCCGGAGATCGGTACCGTGTATACGGACGAGCTGGTGGAGCTCCTCGGGCCGCCCCGAGACCCCGACGAGCCGCTCGAGCGGAAGTGTGCCAATCCTAGTTGGAAATTGAAACGGCTCCAAACCCTGTGGTTTGATGACGTTGAACAAACAACATCAAGCCGCAAGAGAAAGGAGCCGAGATGGGAAGTCTGCTACGTACGGTCAAGAAACGCAAGAAGTCACGTCGTTTGGGTGAGGTCGAGATCGTGAGGCACGAGGAGTACGGGGAGCTCGAGCTGGACGCCAAGGTAGAGATGATTCGTTCGTTGGTCCCCCTTGGTCTAATGCACGTTCACGAGTTGCTCGACGACGAAGTGAAGGCGTTGGCGGGAGATCGATACGCTCGCAAGGACGAGGTGGAGCGCGGTCGCCGTCACGGAACCAACCCGGGCACGGTAGGGCTTGCGGGCCAGCGGGTACCGATCCGTGTGCCACGGGTTCGGAGCATCGAGGGAGGAGAGATTCCCCTTCGCTCCTACGAGGCGGTGAGCCACAGCGGTGAGGTGAATGATCTTCTACTGAAACGAGTTCTCTACGGAATCTCCTGTCGCAACTACGAGGCGGCAGCGGAAGCGATTCCGGGCGCCATCGGGCTGTCGAGCTCGACGGTCTCCGAGGGTTCGTGCAAGCGAGCGCTGCGAAGCTCCGAGAGATGCAGGAACGGGATCTGTCCGGTGAGGATGTGGTGGCGCTGTTTCTGGACGGGAAGACGTTCGCGGACGCAACGATGGTCGTGGCGCTGGGCATCACGCTTTGCGGCGAAAAACGCTTCTTGGGCTTCGTGGAGACAGACACGGAGAACGCGCAGGTGTTGACGCCGTTCCTGCGTTCACTGCTCGAGCGGGGACTCGATATCTCCCAGGGTCTGCTGGTGATCATCGACGGCGGCAAGGGTCTCCAAGCGGCAGTAAAGAAGGCATTCCGTAAGCGGGTCCTGATACAACGCTGCCAGTGGCACAAACGTGAAAATGTGGTGAGCTACCTGTCCAAGGGCGAGCAGGCGTCATGGCGCAAGCGGCTTCAGTGGGCCTACAACAGGCCAGAGTACGAAGAGGCCCTCGCAGCGCTCGAGCAACTCCACGGTGAATTAGAAGAGCGGAACCAATCCGCAGCTGGCAGTCTTGAGGAAGGCCTCGAGGAGACGCTGACGTTGTATCGACTCGGCGTGTACGGGGTGCTGGGCCGTTCGTTCAAGACGACGAACTGCCTTGAATCCGTCAATGCTCTCGTCGAGGAACGCTGCGCGAAGGTAGACCACTGGAAGAACTCGAGCCAGCGCCAACGCTGGCTGGCGACGGCGCTCGTGGACATCGAACCGCGCTTGAGGAAGGTGGTGGGTTACCGCCATCTTCCGAAGCTTCGCGAAGCTCTCCAGCGGGAACTGAAGATCGAGGCGAAGACATCAACCGTATCGAAGAAGAAGGTCGCGTAAACGTGAGCCGTGGAGAGTTTCAACTAAGAAAGGGCTTGACTCGCTCGAGCCGCGTCACGAAGCCATCGCCGCGTCGCTGCAACAAGTCTTCGAGGAGGGCATGTTCCACGTACTGAGGGCGCTCGCGAAGCGAACGGGGCTTCGGAAGCTCTGTCTGGCGGGCGGTTGCGCGATGAACAGCGTAGCGAACGGAAAGTTTCGCGAGCAGACGGAGTTCGAGGAGGTGTTCATTCAGCCTGCGGCGGGCGACGATGGCACCGCGCTCGGAGCGGCTTTTTTCGTCTGGCACGAGCTCCACCGGAAGCCGCGACGTTTCCGCATGGAGCATGCGTACTGGGGGCCCGATTTCCAGGACGCCGAGGTTGCCGCGATTCTCGACGGGCGCCGCGCCGAGCTACGCGGGAAGAGTCACATCGAGCGGCTCGATGACCTCGACCCGGTAGTGGACTGGGCGGTTTCGCGGATCGCTGTCGGACAGGTCGTGGGGTGGTTTCAGGGACGCATGGAATGGGGGGCGAGGGCCCTCGGAAACCGAAGCATCCTTGCCGACCCGCGCCGCGGTGACATGCGGCGGACGATCAACCGTCGAATCAAACATCGTGAGAAGTTCCGGCCTTTTGCTCCGGCCGTTCTGGCCGAATCGCTCGGCGAGTTCTTTGTCGGTGCGGTGCCCGATCCGTTCATGATTCACGTCTATCCGGTCAGGCCGGACAGGCGAGAGTCGATTCCGGCGGTCACGCACGTCGACGGTTCGGCGAGGCTTCAGACCGTCCACCGCGACACGAACCCTGTCTTCCATCGTCTCATCGCTCGCTTCGGAGAGAAGACGGGGGTTCCGGTTCTGCTGAACACTTCTTTCAACGAGAACGAGCCCATCGTGTACCGCCCGGAGGAAGCGCTGGACTGCTTCCTTCGGACGGATATGGACGCCCTCGTGCTCGGAAATCACGTGCTGGAGAAGACGGGTGCGCGCGAAGGGGCGAGATCGAGCGTTTCCGCCTCTATCGCGGTGAGTCAGGGAGAATAGCCGCTTGAGTCTCGACCTATCAGCGAAGCGCATCGTCGTTACCGGCGGCGCCGGTTTTCTGGGCCGGCACGTCGTTCACCGGCTTCGAGAGGAAGGTGCGAAAGAGATCGTCGTTCCGCGCCGCCGCGAGCTCGACTTGAGGCGCGAAGCGAGCGTCGAAAAGCTCTATCGCGAGCACCGGCCTGATGTCGTCATCCACCTCGCCGCAGTTGTTGGCGGCATCGGCACCAACCGGGACAACCCGGGTAGGTTCCTGTACGACAACCTCACAATGGGAATTCTGCTGATGGAGCACGCGCGGCTGAACGGCGTGGAGAAGTTCGTCGGCATCGGCACCATTTGCTCCTATCCGAAGCACACTCCAGTACCGTTCACGGAAGACGACTTGTGGAACGGGTACCCGGAGGAGACCAACGCCCCTTACGGGCTGGCCAAGAAAATGCTTCTCGTTCAGGGACAGGCCTATCGCGCCCAGTACGACTTTCACGCCATCCATCTGCTTCCGGTGAATCTCTACGGACCGGGCGACAATTTCGATCCGGGCTCCTCGCACGTCATTCCCGCACTGATCCTGAAATGCGCCGAGGCGACCGAGCGGGGGGACAAAGAGATCGTCTGCTGGGGCGACGGCTCACCGACGCGAGAGTTCCTGTACGTCGAGGATTGCGCGGAGGCAATCGTCGCTGCGACGAGAGAGTACGACTCGCCCGAGCCGGTCAACCTGGGTGCCGGCTTCGAGATCTCCATCAAGGAGCTGGCCGGCATGGTGATCGAGATGACCGGCTTCCGGGGCGCGATCCGGTGGGACCGGACGAAACCCAACGGCCAGCCCCGTCGCTGTCTCGATACCGCGCGTGCACGACAAATCTTCGGCTTCGAAGCGAAGACGGATTTCCGGGAGGGGCTGCGAAAAACCATCGACTGGTTCCAGGGAGAGCGTCGCCGCGCGAGCTAGGCACTACGCTAGAGTCGAAGCGAAGAACATGCATATCTGTTTTTTCAATCGCACCTATGCCCCCGATGTGGGTGCGACGGGCGAGCTGCTCGCGGAGCTTGCCGAAGACCTCGTCGGTGAGCACGGCTGTCGGGTCAGCATCATTTGTGGAACGACGAGTGCCGTTCCAACTGTCTCTGCCCAGATCACGGAGAGCGAATCGAGTTGGAACGGCACGAGCAGTGGCGGGAAACGGCTCGGGGTGCTGAATAGTGAAACCCGCAACGGCGTCGAGGTGTTTCGGGCCCGTTCGACGCGCTTTTCGCGCGGTCGTTTCCCCGGTCGCTTCGCCAACTACGTGAGCTACTTCCTGTCGGCCTCGTGGGCGAGCCTCCGCGTGAGCCCTCCCGACGTGGTGGTGGCGCTCACCGACCCGCCGATCATCGGTCTGGTTGGCTGGGCGACGGCCCGGCGAACCGGTGCTCGTTTCGTGTTTCTGTGCCAGGACGTGTTTCCGGAGGTCGCGGTGCTCCTGCAGGATTTCCGGAGCGAGCTCGTCAACGGATTGTTGCAGAGAATCAACCGCTTCCTGCTGCGTCGGGCCGATCGTGTGGTTGCCATCGGTGAGACGGATGCGGCGTCGACTCGTCGAAGGCAAAGGGGCCCTCCCGGAGCGCGTTTCCGTGATTCACAACTGGGTGGACCTGTCCCGGATCGGGCCTTCGTCGAAGGGCGAGAGCTTTGCCCGTGAGCACGGCCTCGCCGGGGCTTTTGTGGTCATGCACTCCGGAAATATGGGACTCTCGCAGAACCTGGATCTCCTCCTCGACGCTGCCCCGCACCTGCGGCACCTCTCGGATCTTCGCGTCGTGCTGGTAGGTGAAGGAGTGAGAAGAAAGGCTCTGGAGGAGCGGGCTCGGGCGTCAAGGCTTGGTAACGTCGTGTTCGTCGACTACCAGCCTCGCGAGCGGCTGGGGGAGTCGCTTGCAAGTGCGGACGTCCATGTCGTGCTGCTCCGGGAAGGGCTATCCGGATACATCGTTCCGAGCAAGCTCTACGGGATTCTGGTGGCGGGCCGACCCTACGTGGCGGCAGTCGACGACGACTCGGAAGTGGCGCGACTCGCGCGGGAGAACGATTGCGGCCTCGTCGTATCGCCGGGCGATGTTACGGCATTCGTTCGAGCAATCGAGACGCTTCACCGCGAGCGTGGCCGCGCCGAAGAGATGGGCGTGAGGGCCCGCAAGGCAGCCGAGCGGTTCGACCGCAAGCGGCAGGTCCTCGCCTACCTCGATCTGTTCCGTCGACAAGTCCAGGCCCGAGCCGAGCCGGAGGCACATGCCACTGCTGAAACGTAGCTTCGATGTGGTCCTGTCGGGAACCGGGCTCGTTCTATCGGCCCCCTTGGGGGTCGTCATCGCCCTCGCCATCAAGTGGACCGACGGCGGACCGGTGTTCTTCTCTCAGGAGCGGATCGGCAAGGGAGGAAAATCGTTTCAAGGTCTGAAATTTCGCTCGATGGTCGTCGTCGCGGACCGGAACACCGGCCCGAAACAGGTCGAAGCCGGCGCGAAGGACCCGCGGGTGACCGCGGTCGGGAGCATCCTCCGCGGGACGGCGATGGACGAGCTTCCCCAGTTGTGGAACATCTTCAAAGGTGACATGAGTTTCGTCGGGCCGAGAGCGCTGGCGGCGCGGGAGGTGGAGGCGGCGGCGAGCGGCGGCGAGTCCATTGCGCTCGAGAGCATAGCGGGTTTCGAGACGAGACATTCGGTGATCCCCGGTCTGACCGGGGTCGCACAGATCTTCGCTCCGAGGGACGTTCCGCGGCGACACAAGTTTCGATACGATCTCATTTACGTCAGGAAGCAGAACTTCTGGTTGGATCTGAAACTGATCCTTCTCTCCTTCTGGATAACGTTCAGGGGCAAGTGGGAAGTGCGTGGAAGCAAGATTTGAATGCTGGACAGAAACGGGCTCGGGCTCGGACAAGGGAACTGGCGGTGGCGCGACTGGATATTGATGTATGTTCAATGATTTCGATGTGCTGGTAGTCGGAGCGGGGCCAGCCGGGTCGACGGCGGCCCGGAGCCTGGCGGGCCGGGGGTGGCGGGTCGGGCTCCTGGAAGAGCACCGCGAGATCGGCGAGTCCGTCAATTGCAGCGGCATCATCGGGGTGGAGGCCTTCGAACGCTATCGGCTTCCTTCCGAGCTGGTGTTGCACACGCTCCAGGCCGTCGAGTTTCATTCCCCCAAAGGGGGGCGTTTCAGTTTCGACGCCAGCCGTCCACTTGCCCATGCCGTCTCGAGAGTGACGCTCGACCATCTGCTCGGCGAGCGGGCCCACGCCTCGGGCGCCGAGCTACTCCTGGAGCATCGGGTGGTGGAGCTCTCGCCGTACTCCGGTGGGGTCGAGGTCACCGCGAAAGTCGAGGGGAGTAAGACCAGGGTACTCAACAGCCGGGCCGTGGTGGTAGCGACCGGCGCCGGTATGCCCTTGCTGAGGAAGCTCGGTTTTCATCGCGTCCCCGCCAGGCTGCTCGGCGTCCAGACCGAGCTCGCGCTCACCGCCGACCAGGTAGAAGTGTATCTGGGCCGCCACTGGGCGCCGGAGGGTTTTGCGTGGGTGGTGCCAATCGGGGGGGGGAGCGGCAAAAGTAGGGTTGCTGTGCGAGCGTGATGGGCCGGCGATGCTCCGGCGCTTCCTGGGAAGAGAGGACATCGCCCGGCGCATTCAGGGTGATCCCGGGCCCATTCGCTGCAGCGTGCTACCTCTGGCTTTCTCCCGAGAAGCTACGCGGACCGCATCCTTGTGGTCGGTGAAGCGGCCGGCCACATCAAGGCGACGACCTGCGGCGGGATCTACTACGGCATGCTCACCGCGGAGCTGGCTGCGAATGTTCTGGACGAGTCGCTCCAGGACAACCGGCTCGATGCGATGCGCTTGAGCGTCTACGAAAAACGCTGGAGGGAACTTCTCGAGGAGGAGATCGAAACCGGTTTGAAGCTCAGGCGAAGTGTCAAATACATCAGCGATTGGGGACTCGACCAGCTCATGCGCCTCGCGCGACACGACCGTATCGTTGAGCTCATTCGTGACAAGGCCGACTTCGACTGGCATCGCGATCTGATCGAGGCTGTGTTTCGCCACGGAATGCTGGGTCGCATCCTGGGGGCAGCATGAGGCTGGTCCTTTCGCTCGCTGCCGTCCTGATCGGGCAGGGTATCTCACTTGGCCAGAACGTGAACCTGATTCAGCGTGAGATCGACTCGGCATCGGACGGCTTGTTTCGACTCGGTCCGTTTCGCGTCACTCCGGTGCTGAGCTTCGGCGCAGACTACGATTCGAACGCTTTCTCCTCTGCTCTCGTACCTCAGGAGGACGTGGCCTTCCGGGTAGGTCCTGGAGTGAGTCTCTCCACACCGATCGGGGGCTCGGCCGTGATCGATGTCTATCAGCGGTTCGACTACATCCACTACCGGGAACAGACCTCGCTGAGCCGCCTCAACGACGTCACGCGTCTGGGTGGTGCCGTGGGAGGCCGGCGAATACTCTTCCGCATCGAGAACGACTTCGCCAACGGCATCAGTCGACCCACGACTGAATTCGATGTTCCGGTGAATTCGCGTTCCAACAACCTCTCGGCAAGCCTGTCGTTAGCACTGAGCTGGAGGCACGAGCTCAGCTTCAAATACGGCAATAGCCGCTATCAGGTGAAGGATGACGTTCCCCTGGACACGGGAACCGTCGCGAGCCGTCTGAACCGGAGCACGGATCGGTATGGCGTCGAGCTCACGCGCCTCCTGACGGTCAAGACGCGGGCGATCGTGGAGGGGTTCTTCGAACGCCAGGCCTTCGACGATCCCACCGAGCGCCGGGACGCGGACTCCTGGGGTGCCTTGCTCGGTATCGCCTTCACACCCAAGGGAAGCAAAACGCCATCGCTTCTGGATCTGGGCCGCCGGGGACTCAACGGCGAGTTCCGCTTTGGCTTCCGGCGTGTCGAGCCGGTGTTCGATGATCGGGTGGACTACAAAGGGCTCATTGGCTCGGCCGATGTCACTTTCGGTCTGGGCGGAGCCAACAACCTCGGAGTCCTCTATCGGCGCGATGTCGTCCCGTCGATCCAGAGCCAGAACTGGTACTTCGTCGTCAATCAAGTGGGGCTCAATGCCAAGTTGTACATCCACCGCCGTTTTTTTCTGACGCCCGGGGTCGGCTTCACACGAAACGACTATCCACTGCCGGTCGAACGGGAGCTGCCCGACGGAACGGTCGTGGTGGAAGAGCTCGCGATCGAATTCAGCGGTACTTCCTTGGGTTCAATTTTCACCTGTCTCCCGTCTGGGTCTTTACCACCGACGTGCAGTACGAGCTCCGGGAATCGAGCGTGATCCTGTTCGACAAGGACCGTCTGCTGATCACCTTCGGTGTCTCGGTACAGCCGGGGCGATGATGACGTCACGTGGTATCATTGTTTGCAAAGAGGGTTCACGCGTGCTCCCGCGCTTCAGGAAGTGAGTAGGATCTCGTCCAATGCCGGATTCCGAAAAGCCGAGCCGAACGCCATCGAGTCGCCGTCCCGAGGGCGACAAGAAGAAGTACCGGCGCCCGAAAATTCTCTATCGGGAACCACTCGAGGTCATGGCGGCGCTCTGCATTCCCGCGCCCCCCGTGAAGTCCAATGTAGGCATGTGCCCCAGCGGGCCGATCTCGTCCTAGGATCCGCGCAAATAGTCAGCACCCGGCTTCCAGCATCCAGGAAGCTCAGCCCCCCTCACCTAGCCTGCCTAGCCTCAGAACTCCCCTATTGAGAGCAGGCCAAAGGTGCCGGTTCTGTTAACGAAAGTACGAGGACGTTCATCCCGTGCCCGTTACCGAGCCTGAGCCCGATGGACTTTGATTGGGGACCATTCGCGTCCACATCGCTACGATGCGAAGCAGCAGCTACGCGGCTAGTTTGTGCTTCGACTGGTAGACATCCAGCTTCTCGTGATCGAACCGCCTCATTGGTTGTCCGGCTCCGGGCTCGGGCTCGGGCATGGGCTCGGGCTCGGAGCGACTTTGTGAGTTAACCGCAATTATGTTACACGAAGTGAGTCGGTAACTACCCGTCGGCATTCGTGTTGTAGTGTGCCACCGTCGTAGTAACGGAGCTCTGAGCCTAGCCTCTCCCCGACGGGGAGAGGAACGTGCGAGAGAATTCTGTCTCTGAGCCTCAGCGTTGATTTTCCCCAAGTAGCCCTTCCACGGGCTCGGTGACCTGCGGTTCGGAGAGGGGTCCCCTGTTCTCTTTGCGCCTTTGCGTTGAAATTCCCGTAGCAGATCTTCTGCGGTTTCGGCCGCGTGCTATGTTTTCGATTCTTCCTGGGTTCCTTATAGTTTTCTGTTCTTCCCTTCGCCTTTGCGCCCTTGCGTTATGTTCTCTCCGAATCAACCCTTCCACGGATGCGATTGGCCGCGATGGGAGGCGTGCAATGGCAGCGGCGTCTCTTCGGGGGAAGGGGGCTCCGAAAGAACCTGTTTCAGCACCTCGTCGTGGACCCTCATCTCCCGAGGCACTTTCAGTGGATCGCCGGTACGTTGCTCTGCAACCCCGGGGCAGAATGCGAGCGAGCCCACGTGCCGCTTGACCTCAACGGTCAGCTCTCGAACCTCCTCGAGTACCGGTGAAGCGCCCCACATCTCCCGGATCGATCGTTCGAACAGATTTCCCACCGGTCGGCGCCACTGAACGCACGGATAGACGTTGCCGTAAGGATCGACCGCGATGCCCGACGAACCGGCCCCGCAGTGCTTCTCGGAGCCCACCGGCGCGGTGTCCTGGTCGCCATGACGCAGGTGCGTATTCCGGGGCATCGTGAACGCAGATTCCAGCCGAAGGTGAACATCCATTCCAAAGCATCGTGAACACGGATTCCGGGGATCGTGAACATCGATTCCGGGGAAGGTGAACACGGATTCCAGGCAACGTGAACGCCGGTTCCGGCATCGCGAACGCTCATCGATAGCACGTTTCAAGGCACTCTAGGTCGTACCCGGAAGGAGGACGATCTAGGAAATGGCAGCTAAGAGGTTATCGATGAGAAAAATACGAGAGGTTCTAAGGTTAAAGTACGAGCTGGGTTTGACTCACCGCACGATCGCAAAGGCACTTCGCGTGGCGGTTGGAACGGTGAGTGAGTACCTGGCCAAGGCGAAGAAGGGTGGTTTGAGCTGGCCGCTCCCGGAGGAGCTGAGCGACGGGGAGCTGGAGGCAGGGCTGTTTCCGCCGCCGGGCTCGTCTGGCGCACGGCCGGGTCTGGACTATGCCCACATCCACGAGGAGCTGAGGCGTCACCGAGAGCTGACGTTGCTGCAGCTGTGGGTGGAGTACGCGGAGAATAAGCCGGGAGCGTACGGCTACAGCCGTTATTGCGAGCTGTACGGTCAGTGGAAGAAGAAGCTGAACCCGACGATGCGTCAACGGCATCGAGCAGGCGAGAAGACATTCGTCGATTTTTCGGGGGAAGAAGCCTCACATCGTCGATCCGAAAACGGGAGAGCTCGTCGAAATGGAGCTGTTCGTCGGGACGTTGGGCGCGAGCAGTTACACCTACGTCGAAGCGACACTGAACCAGTCGCTGGAATCGTGGGCGAAGGCCCATAAGGGGATGTCGGATTACTTCGGTGGCAGTACGGAGATCTGGGTTCCGGACAACTTGAAGAGCGGCGTGGATTTGGTGGACCGTTACGAGCCAGGGATCAACCGGACGTACGAAGAGCTGGCGACGCATTACGGTGCGGTTGTGGTCCCGGCTCGGGTGTTCAAGCCGAAAGACAAAGCGAAGGTGGAGTCGGCAGTGCAGGTGGCGCAGCGCTGGATCCTGGCGGTGCTTCGTCATCGCACGTTCTTCAGCCTGGCGGAACTGAACGAAGCCATCTGGGAGAAGTTAGAGGTCCTGAATGCGCGTCCGATGCAGAAGCTCGGTGTGAGTCGGCGGGAGTTGTACGAAAGGCTAGACCGGCCCGTACTGAAACCGCTACCGCAGGAGAGCTACGAGTTATCGACGTGGAAGCGGTGCAGAGTGAACATCGACTACCACGTGGAGGTGGAGAACAACTTGTACAGCGTTCCCTATCAGCTCATTCACGAGAAAGTCGAGGCACGGGTGACGGCCTCGGTGGTGGAGGTCCTGTTCAAGGGAAAGCGCGTCGCGTCGCATCCCCGCAAGAAAGGAAAGGGGCACTACTCCACGAACCCGGAGCATATGCCACGTTCGCATCGGGAGCACCTGGAGTGGACGCCGTCGCGGCTGCTCCACTGGGCGGAGCAGTCAGGTCGCGCCACGGGAAGGCTGGTTGCGGGGATTCTAGAGAGTCGGCCTCACCCGGAGCAGGGATTTCGCTCTTGCCTGGGAGTCATGCGACTAGGCAGCCGCTGGGGCAGTGAGCGTCTCGAGGCCGCTTGCGCACGAGCGGAAGCTTTGAGCTCTTACAGCTATCGCACGGTGAAAAACATTCTCTCGGCTGGTCTGGATCGTGTGGTGCTCGAATCGGACGCCGAAGCGAAACCGCGAGAGGAGCACGAGAACATCCGAGGCGCGGATCACTACGAAGGAGGAGAGTCCCGATGCTGACACCCGAAACGATAGAAAAGATGAACGCCATGAAGTTGTTCGGCTTGGTGTCCGCGTTCGAAACCCAGTTGAGCTCGAGCGAATACAAGGAGCTGAGCTTCGAGGAACGTGTGGGACTCCTGGTCGATGCCGAGTGGACCGCCCGCGAACAGCGTAAGCTTTCTCGACGACTGCGAGCGGCAAAGCTCCGCTATCCGGCATGTTTGGAGAACGTGAACTTCCAAGCGCCTCGAGGCTTAAACCGCGAACAGATCTTGAGCCTGGGCAACTGCCGCTTTGTCGGTGAGCGCCATAACCTGCTCATCACCGGCCCGACGGGGATTGGCAAATCGTTCTTGGCTTGCGCCTTCGTGGAGCGGGCCTGTCGTCGCCGCTTCACCGGATGCTACGTGCGAGCACCGCGCTTGCTCCACGAGCTCGCGGTCGCTCGTGGTGATGGTTCCTACGCCCGGCTTTTGACGAAACTCGCCAAGCTGGACTTACTGGCTATCGATGATTGGCTGCTTCACCCGCTGAAAGAATCGGAGAGACGGGATCTAATGGAGGTCATCGAAGACCGCGCCGAGCGTGGCTCCACACTCATCGCGACCCAGATTCCGCTCAAGCAGTGGCACGAAGCGATTGGCGACCCAAACCAGGCAGACGCTATCTGCGATCGCATTCTCCACAGCGCGCACCGCATCACTCTCAAAGGAGCTTCTCTGAGAAAGACCAAGGCTGCGCCAAAGGCATCTGACAACGCCGATGCATGAGCGAGCGAGGGACCACAGCGTCGATGCGATAAAAACGGGTGAAACCGCCAAACCCGGGGTACCAGACGATGCGGCGCCAAAACGACGCGCGAGAATGCCTCAGGAAGCGTCTTCTCGAGCCAGGCCATACCCCAGCAACCCCCCGAAACCAGCCCCACATCGCCCGGGGTTCGGCCGCGGCAGGTCGCTGCCTACGGGAGCGACCTGCCGCCCCTTGCTACACAACACGCAGGTAAGATAGGTTCACGTTTTCAATCAGTGGAAAGGAGGTCACCCAACACTTCACCGCTTCGATGAGCGTTCGGCTTCACCGGATTCGCTGTTCAGCTTGCTCTGGATTCGGCGTTCACGATGGCTGGAATACGCAGGAGGACCGGGGGCGTCGGTCCAGCCCCGTTGCTGGCCGCTCTCGCAGCCTGAGCGCGATAGAGGCGGGTCAACCCTTCCCGGGAGGCCGCGATGGCCAGCGGTGTCCTGTCGCCGTCGTCCCGTGGCGTCACCTCCGGATCGAACTGCAACGGCAGTGCGAGGCTGTCCGCAAGCTCGAGCATGGCCGACGCCTCCGTCTCGTTCCAGCGTGTGAGAGTTGAGTTCAGCTTGACGCGCAGCCCGGCCCGGCGCATCGCCTCGAGGTTGCTCAGGAGCCTTCGAAAGCTCCCGGGCACCCTGGTTTGACGATCGTGGGTGTTTTCAGTGGCTCCGTGCAGACTTACCTCGATGATGAAGGGGTCGACTTCTTTCCGGATGCGCTCCGCCACTGTTCGTGTAATGCCGTGACCGTTCGATTTGATACGGGTGACGAAGCCGAGGCTGCGTGCCTTGCGGGCGATCGGAAAGAACTCCGGGTGCGCGAGGGGTTCTCCGCCGCTCAAAGAAACATGCAGGCACTGCATGTCGCAGAGGTCTTCGAAAAAACGGTCGTAGTCGGAGAGCCTCATCTGGCGACCGGACAGCGACAGGTCGTTGTAGCAGAAGAAGCAATCGAGGTTGCAGCGATACGTGAGCTCTACGAGAACGGAAAACAGGACATTATCCCGGCGCGTGCGCAGCAGCGTCTGCTCGTAGGACATCAGCTCTCTAGCGGACTTCTTCCAGCACGCCCGCCTGGGTCAATTCATCGAGGAATTCCGGGAGCTCCGCTGGAGCGTGGTAGGCTCGACATCGTACTCCTTCGTCATCGCCGCGATGAGCTCCCCCACGGTGGCCTCGTTCTCGAGAAGCTCGAGAACGCGGGCTCCCACGTCGTTGATCGCGAGAACCTCCGCCTCGGTCTGCCTGACCACCACGCCTTCCTCTCCCACGAGTCGGAACCGGATATCGCTCTTTCGTCTGAGGACCGTTTGATCATTCATTTTCCAGGAGCTCCCAGAAGCGCCCCTCCAGATCGAAGGACAAGACGCCGGCCGCCGTCGCGGTGGTCAACTCGGTCAGGTTGCTCATCAGCTGGTCGAGGCGGTAGGGGTCACGATTCACGTAGGACAGCACGAGATCCACGTCGCGATGGTCTCAGATATCGACAAGGGACTCAACGAGCCGTGCTTGGTCTTTTTGAGCCGAAATCCCGCGCTCAGCGGAAAGCTCTCGCCCAATCGGTCCGAGCGCTCGATGTCCCCGACGAACGGCGTTCCGACAACCCGCGAGCGCCGTGAGCCCTTCTCGCCCGGGAGCACGGAGTTCAGATCGTCGCTCAAGACGGATCGGCCGGACTCCCGGGCCAGTCGGGCGATCGTCGACTTCCCGGCGCCGGAGGGGCCGATGAAGAGCGTGGCCCGATCTCGGGCCACGACGGCCGCCGAATGGAGCAGAGCTCCGCCCAGCTCGACGAGTCGATAGGCGACGAGAACTCGAAGGAAGTTCTCGACCGTAGAGGCGAACTTGTCTCCAGTTTCCTCGCATATCCCGAGCGTCGCATCAACGCGCCGGTCGACCCAGTCGATCTGACCGATGAGCTCCATCCCCGCGAGACGAACGCGGGCGGAGAGGTGCTGGAAATCGAGCTCGTAGTGAAAGCCGCGTGTCGCAACTTTCTCGAAAGTACCCGCCGCCACCGCCACCACGGCGCACTGCGTCGACCGGGCGGTGTGGTCCGAGACTACGAGGTGCTTCCAGCGTGAGCGAAGATTCTCCTGCTGTTGCTTCGACAGCCCGGAGAGCACGTACGGTCCCCCCGGCAAATCGAGCGTTGCCGTTTCCTCGCCGAAGCTCGCACTGTGGCATAGAGCGTCGAAGCGTCCAGGTGCAGCCAGAAATCTGGTGGCGAACGCCTCAACTGTGCTCGAAGTCGAAGTCATCACGGCGAGCTTCTCATTTTCAGGACGATGTGCTGATTGTATCAGCCTCGGTCATGAGACGCCGGACGCCACCACGGGCTGCCCGGACCAGCCAGGCGGCAGACTTTGCTGCAATGGTCGACCACCGTACCGGATAGAGCAGCGGCCAGCTCCAGCGACTACGAAGACGGTACCTGTGTCGAACGTAGCCCGGAGCTGGGAACAGGTGCGCGACGACGAGCCGAAGGCGTCCCCGCCAGCCGAGCGTGGCGAGCTCGGCGAATCCTCGCTCACCCTGGACGCGAGGTGGAGCGCTCCGCGCAGTCACGTCGTTCATCACAGCTCGTCGGCCATCCGAGGGAACGCTACCGGGAAATCGCAGCTCGAGCTCTTCCAGCGCGGCCCCGACGGTATCGGCCCACCCGAAGTCTCCCGCGCGGCAACGAACCTCATGCCAGTCGATGGTGCCCCGCCGCGTCATCAAATGGAGGTCGACCCACCACAGCAGGCGCCGCCGGCCGTTGTGGTGTTGCAACATGAGATGGCCAATCAAATAGAGGAAATGCAACGTATCGGAGAGTCTCAGGCCAACCGAGGCGGAGCGCCGCACCCCTTGCCAGAAGACGGAGAGAGGAGGTGAGCGTCGGTCGTTCTCTGAAGCAACGAGAGACCAGTGGAGGTCGACCGCCAGCTCGGCGGTGCGGTCGTTGACGTAGAGCCTCGCGTGCTTCGTGCTCCTCGTCAGCCCGGGTGCTATCTCCGGGGCCCAGACTCGAAAACCGAGGCTCGAAAGGGCCGCCTCGGTTCCAGGGAGCTCATCCTCGCGGACGAGCAGGTCCACATCGTCCATCGGGCGCAACGCCAGGCTCGGGTAGACCTCCTGGGCCAGCACGGCTCCCTTGAGGACCACCGGCAGCACGCCCAGCGACTCGAGCTTTTCGCCAAGCTCGTCGAGTGCCCCTAGAAGCGACACGTTTCGAGCGGCAGTGGACCAGTAGCTTCGCCTCAGGCTTCGCCGAACGTCGTCGGGGATCGATCGAAACAGGTCTGGCTGCCGGAGAGCGAGGTGGAGAAGGGGCGCGACCCGCTCCTCGTGGGCGGTGCGCTCGAAGCGGTCCCAGTTCTCGACCTGCGGCTCTCCGTGCGCGTCCACCGAGACGCCGGAGAGATTCGACAGAATGGTACGCGAAAGGTCGGGCGACACGGGAGACGGCCGGCCCGTCACGCGTACGGCGTCTCGACGGACTCCTCGGCGCCGTACGTTCCGTAGTAGTCGTAGCTGTGGTAGCTGTAGTAGTAGTTCTGCGCGTAGTCCGCCAGGTTGCAGAGGAACGTGTCGCCGGAGGTCGTCGATCGTGTAGATCGTCGTCTCCCAGTAGTCGAAAAAGAACGCGAGAGCGAGCGCCAGGCCGACGCCGAGCACCGCGCCAAGCATGATGCTCCTTTTCAAGCCCGGCCCGTTGGGTGATTTCGGTACCAGCGCCATTTCCACGATGCGGACGTTGATAGGGTGTTGTTCGCCGAGCTCAGCGTTCAGCCCTGTCTCCGACTGTCGTCGAAGAAGCTGCTGCAGCATCGACCGCTGGTTGTCGACTTCCGCCTTGAACTGATGATAATCCGTAGTTAGCTTGCCGAGCTGGCGTGCCTCCAGCTTGTGCGCTTCCGCCTCCGCCTCGAGGAGCCTCTCCCGTTCCATCGCGGACTCGTAGTCGACTCTGGCCCTGGAGATTACTTTCACGGCGACATCCGCTCGCGCACTGGCGAGCCCCTGGCTCACCTGCTCCAGCGCGTCCTCGGCGTGCCCTAGCTCCGGCCAGCCGGGCTCGAACTTGGAGGACAACTCGGCCACTTCCCGTTGCAGCGCAAGCTGCTCGAGCTCGAGATTGCTCACGGTGGAGTCGTTCTGAACCTCCGCGAGGGCAGCCGGGCCCGCGGAGCGGAGGCTCCGGTAGACGGCCTCCGCTTCGGCGCGTTCCGCTCGCGCCTGGGTCACCTTGGAGGTCATCGTCTCGAGCTGCCGCACGACCATGAGCTCGTTCTCGTCCACCATCAGGAGGTCTTCGCGCTGGCTGTACTCTCGAAGAAGCTTCTCCTTCTCATGGATGTCTGTCTGGATCTTCTCGATCTGCTCGCGAATGAAGTTCACCGTGCCCCGCGCCAGACTCGACTCCTTCTCGCCGTTGAAAGTGATGAATTGATGGGCGAGCGCGTTGGCCAGCTCGGCCGAGAGCTCGGGCTGAAGCGTCGTGAAGCTGAGCTCCATCAACTGGGTGTTCCGAATCTGGCCGACCCGGGCCATGCCTTGAACCGCACCCCCGAGATCTTCGATTCGCTCCGTCGTCGGCTCGCTCGGGGGACCGAAGTAGGGGTGCTCCCACAACCGGAGCTGTTTGACGACCCGCTGCGCCAGCGTTCGGCTCGTCAGGACCCTTTGTTGTGTCGGATAGAATTCGAGGTAGCCCGTCCAGTCCCGGATCATGACGTCCCGGACGAGATTGATCTGGCCGCGATCGATCTGGAGCACCAACGTTGCCGTGTAGACGGGCTTCTGTCGGGGAGCTCGGACGGTGAAGTAGCCAAGAGTGACTGTGACGACGGCGAGAATGAACCACCGCCGTTTGAGGAGGACGTACCAGTACTCGCGGAGATGCGCCTCCGTTTGCGCCGGTTGGAATTCGGCCGGCTGTGGGTCTCGCTCGAGAGGCCTGCCTCCGGTCGGACTCATGTTCGATATATCTCCGTTCGTGCGTGGCTGTCGAGCCGATTCGCTCTACGAGCCCCCGCGCTCCTGCTGTTGGGGAAGCGTAAACCTACGGTTCGCAAAAGTTTATGCAACAAGTTCGAGCATGCCAGAGCAAGACCCGTGCCAATCGACCGCCGCTCAGATACTGGAAGCGGCTTCCGTAACCGGCTGACGGGCAACACGTAAACCCCCGAACTGCACCCGCTTGCGGGCGAGCTCCCGATGCCATGCGACGCTGCACCAAAATGGAACAATCGGGACGCGATCGGTCGCGGAAAAGTTTTAACGAACTTCGACACCGACTGTGGCCTTTTCCCCATGGTCTCGAACGACCAGCTGCAGGCGAGCGCCGTCCGCTCGCACGACGACTTCGATGAGGGTTGTGCTCTTCACTTCCTGACCGACGATCTCCCCTGTACCCTCGCCGATCTCGACCAACGCTGTTTCCGAAAAGCCCACCCCGAACATACCGAGCGTTGTCGGTTGGCCGCGTGCCACCGAGGTCGGAATGACGCGCTCGATGGAAAACGTCCCGGCCGGCGTGCTCGCTGATCGACTCTCTGCTGGCGGTTGCGGCACCGACAGCACCACTGTCCCGTCGTCGTCGACGTTGTCGAAGATCGATGGCCTCACCGTCGGCAGGGCGATCGGATCGCGATCGGCGGATACGGCTTTCGGGCTCGGGCCGAAGCTGGCAAGCCGCAGGCCGGCGAGGGTCAGAAAGAGCACGGCGACGCCGGCAAGAACCCACAGGCCTTTCGAAGAGTCTCGACCGGCGCTGATGCCGGGAGCTACCACCGACACCGGTGCTCGTTCTAGACTCGAGACCGGAGCTGCCAGACCAAAACTCTGTTGGGGGCGGGGTGCGCCTCCGGGGAAAGACCCGCCGCCAGGACGGGAGCCGCCCGCCGTGCCGGTGGAGGTCGTGCCCCGCAGCCTCGCTTCGGCGTGTCGACGATACCAGCGGGCCTCGAGCGACTCGCGGTCGACCTCCAGCAACTGGTTTGCGGAATCCATCACCCTGGCGGAATCGCCTTGCCGGTGAGCGTCGCGCATCGTTGCGAGGAGCTCCGAGGCCTTGCCTCGGTCGCCCTCGCTCAGCCGTTGCTGGCGAAGCTTCTCCTCGCTCTGCGCCAGGAAGTGAAGGGACATGGCGTGTACCGGCACCTGATCCAGGACCTGGCTGAAATCGAGGACCGCCCGCTCGTACCGTCCCTCGTTGAAGGCTTCCACCCCCCGGACGTACATGTCTTCGAGCTGTCCCGCTGCCTCAGCGACGTTGGACCACTGGGAGACGGCGGGCTCGAGGGAAAAAGCCGAACCCTGGCCGATGTCTTTGGAGGTGACGATCTCTGCCTCCGAGAGCACGGGTGGCGAGAGATCGATGCCCTCGTCGCGTGCGGTGCGCAGCACGGCTTGCGATACCTCGGCCATACTGCGGAACCGCTCAGCGGGTTTCTTGGCCAGCGCCTGGAATGTCAGGCCCTCGACGGAGACGGGTAGAGCGGGATCCTGCGGACAAAGCCGCTCCGGATAATCGGAGACCGTCTTGAACAACGAAGCCGCGACGCTGTCCGCCCGGAAGGGACTGTGCCCGCTCAGTAGCTCGTAGAGCACGACGCCCAGAGCGAACACGTCCGCCTGAGGGCCTACCTTCTCCGCTTTTACCTGCTCCGGCGCCATGTACTCGACGGTGCCGAACACGGTGCCGGCCTTCGTCAGATCGCCGTCGCCGAACTTTGCGACACCGAAGTCCAGGACTTTGACGCCGCCCTGCGTGGTCACGAAGACGTTGCTCGGCTTGAGATCGCGGTGAACGATCTGGTGAGCGTGAGCCACTTCGAGTCCCTGCGCAATCTGGTCGACGATGAAGAGCTTCTGTCCTAGTGTGAGGGGCTTTTTGTGTTTCATCAGTGAGGCGAGCGAAGCGCCCTCGAGAAGCTCCATCACCAGATAGGCCGTGTCACCCTCCTCGAAAAGCTCGTGGACCGTGATGATGTTCGGGTGCTGGAGCTGACCGGCGGAGCGGGCCTCGCGAATGAACCGCTGGCGAAACTCCGCATCGTCGGCCGAAGAGACGGTCATCGTTTTGATGGCCACCGGACGGTTGAGTGTCGGATCGATGCCCTTGTAGACGACCCCCATGGCCCCGCGCCCACGATGGCCTGGATTTGATACTTGCCCACCGTCTGGGGACGGCTCGTTCTGGTCATTCGTCGTGTACCCGCAAGAGGGAGACGTGTCCTCCACCCCTGCACGCACGGATCACAGTCCCCACCGGGGCACTCGCGCAGAACGGGCGAACGGCTCCCTGAAATGTCGGTTTCCTCCATGGTCTCATCACCACGCAAAGTTTTCCAGTCTGCTAAGATCCCCGGCTCGATGCGCATCTTCATCATCGGCGCCGGCGAGGTGGGGTTTCACATCGCCAGCGCGCTCGTATCGGAGAGGCACGATCTGATCGTCATCGAGGCCGATCCCGACCGAGCAGAACGCTTGCAGACCGAGCTCGACGTGATGGCGATCTACGCGGACGGAAGCCACACGGCGGTGCTTCGTGAGCACGGCGTCGAGGATGCGGACCTCGTCTTTGCCGTGTCGAACTCGGATGCGGTGAACGTGCTCGTGGCGCTCACCGCCCGGCGACTCGGTGCGAAGAAATGTGTGGCGCGACTGGGAGATCCCAGCCAAGGGGAGAACCCGCTCCTGCTGGAGGATCCAAACGTCCTGCTTCTGTATCCCGAGCATCTGGTCGCGGAAGAGGTTCTCGGTTTGATGCGGGTTCCCGGTGCCTCCAAAGCGCTGTTCTTCGAACACGGAAAGCTCGTGATGCTGCGGGCACGCCCCTCGGGCAACGTCGACATCTACGACCGGCCTCTTCGCGAGCTGACCTGGCCCGAAGGCTGGGTTCTGGTGGGGGTGGAGCGGGGCATGAAGCTGACCATCCCGCACGGAAATACGGTCCTCAAGCCCGGGCAACGCATCTACGCGGTGGGACGTCCCAAAACGGCGCAGGAGTTCCTGAAGACGATTGGTATCGAGGCCCCCCCGATCAAGCGCGTCGTCATCGCGGGAGCTGGCGGAGTCGGCAGCTACCTGGCGAAAAAGCTCGTCGAGGAGAAGATCGAAGTTTCCGTTATCCAACGGCATGCCAAGAAGGCTCGCGCTCTGGCGACGGAAGTGCCGGAAGCTCTCGTGTTGCAGGGCGACGCCACCGACATGGCAATCCTCAAAGAGGCCGGTGTTCCGGATGCGGACTATTTCGTGTCGGCCACGCAGGACGACGAGACGAACGTCATTACCTCCTACCTGGCGCACGAAGCGGGTGCCCGGATCATCGTGACGCTCTACCAGCGGCCCGAGTTCGTGAACGTGTTGCGAGCGGCGCGAGTGGACATCGGCCTCTCGCCGCGCCTCATCACCGCCGGCACGATCCTTCGGATGGTGCGCCGGCGAGAGATTCTCAGCCTCGACCTCATCGCGAGCGGTGAGGCCGAAGTCGTGGAGTTTCAAGTGCCCGACAATTGCCGCGTTCTGAAGGGACCGCTTCGCCGGTTGAAGCTTCCCGAAGGCTGTATCATTGGCGCCGTCGTTCGCGGTAACGAGCACTTCGTTCCCGCAGGCAACTTCGAGTTCGAAGTCGGCGATCGTGCCCTCGTGTTCTCTCTCGTGGAAGCCCTTCCCGCGCTGGAACGGCTCTTTCGCGGGAAGTAGCCACGTGCCGCGGGAGCCTCTCCAATCGTGAATTACCGCGGCGTTCTCTTCTTGCTGGGACGGCTTCTCGCAGCCCTGGGCGTCACCCTGTTAGTACCCGGTGTGGTCGCTCATCTCCATGATGAGAGTGCCCGCTGGGCTTTCTTCATTTCCGCCGCGCTGACGGGGCTCTCCGGGGTCGTTCTCGAACGTGTCTTCCGACAGCAGGAAGAGTTCAGCTTCGGTCGGAGGGAAGCTTTCCTCCTCGTTACGGCTGCCTGGGTGTTTGCGGCCATCGCCGGCGCCCTCCCGTTCGTGATCTACGAGGGACCGAGCTTCGTCATCGATGCGCTCTTCGAGTCGGCCTCGGGTTTCACCACGACGGGTGCTTCGATCTACGGGGATGTGGAGAGTCTGCCGCGCTCGATTCTGCTCTGGCGCGCGCTGACCCAGTGGCTGGGAGGGATGGGCATCATCGTCCTGGGGATCGCGGTCCTGCCGAAGCTGGCGGTGGGCGGTATGGAGCTGCTGCAGGCCGAAGCACCCGGGCCGGTCGCGGAGAAGCTCACGCCTCGCATCGCCCGGACCGCGGAAGCGCTCTGGGGCGTTTACGTTCTGCTGACTGTCATCGAGGCGCTGTTGCTGTTCGCGCTCGGGCTCACGCCTCTCGATGCCGTCGCCCACGCCTTTGCGACGATGGCGACCGGCGGGTTTTCGACGCAGAACGGGAGCATCGCCTCGTACGGGAGCCCGGCCGTCGAATGGGTCGTGACGGTCTTCATGGTGCTGGCCGGCGCGAGCTTCGCGCTCCACTACCACTGGATCCGGAGGAGATGGAAGCCCATACGCGAAGACCGCGAGCTTCGTTTGTACCTGGGCATCCTCATCGGAGGGACGGTGCTCGTTACGATCGATTTGCTGTTGCGGTCGGCCGCCGGCGGGTTGTTCGAAGCACTCCGACTCGCCACGTTTCAGACCGTCTCGATTGTGACCACCACCGGTTTTGCGACCGCCGACTACGACCAGTGGCCGCACGTCGCCAGAACGCTGCTCTGGATGTTCATGTTTGTCGGCGGCTGTGCCGGTTCGACGGGTGGCTCGGTCAAGGTCGTCCGTCTGCTCATCGTCTTCAAGAAGATCTTTGCCGATGTCCGACGTATGGTTCAGCCTCATGCGGTGATGCCGGTCCGCCTTGGAAAAATGGCGCTTTCCGACGCCGTCGTCTCGGCGGTCACGACGTTCTTCGTCCTGTTCATCCTCCTCTTCATCGCGGGCGGTTTCCTGCTGACCGCGATGGGGGTCGACCCCATCACCGCGTTCTCGGCATCCGCTGCCTGCCTGGGCAACATCGGGCCGGGTTTCGGCGAGGTGGGCCCCACGATGAACTACGCAGCGATTCCCGCGCCGGGAAAGGGGCTGCTCGCGGTGATGATGATCGTGGGCCGGCTCGAGCTCTATACCGTCCTCGTGCTTCTGTTTTTCCGACGGCTCCCTTGATGCAGATCGTTATGGTAGAATGTCTGCATTTCCGTGGCCGTCGTGATATCTTCGGCAAAATCTGTGGGTGATTCCGGTCACCGCTTCGGGAGAGCCCGCGATTCCAGGCGCAGTCGCGCGGATCATTGCTCGCACGGTCCGAAAACTGGCGTGTGAGTTACACCTTGCGGCTCGCCGGGTCACGTTGTACCATGCCCTTCCATGAGACGGGCGGTTCCGCTGGTCCCCTGGCAAAGTTGGCTCATCTCCTCCTCGATTCGGCCACGCCGTGCTACCGCCTCTCGGCTCGACTCCTTCCGGACGACGCGCGAGCCGCGTGGTGCGTTTGAGCGACCCTGATGCCCCGGCGAGCATGGAAGAAGGGCAGGTCGGGGCTCGACTCGAGACGAGGGGCTCCCGCGGCGAAGTCGTCCGCGACGGCGCCGCCGCAATGGCCGCCGTCGCCTCCACTCGTGACACGACTCATCGAGAAGGGCGACTACAAACAAGCGATAGCGAAAGCCAAAGCTCTGCACAAACAGTCAGGCTCTCCCGAAACGGAAACCCTCCTCGCGGAGGCCTATTGCGCCCGGATCCTAAGCTTCCCACCAGGAGCCGGAGCGGAAGCCAAGACCCTCATGGACATGGTGTCTCGTCGTCTTCCCGGGGAGAGGGCGCGACTGGAAGAGATCCGTCCCCTCGTGGTCGCCCGTCATGGGTTCTTCGAAGAGTTGCTGGTGCCTCTCGACGACCCTGCCGCACCGCCCGAAACGCGGCGGCGCATCGAAGAGGCCATACGGCTAGAGGTAACCGATCTTAGGGCACTCGCAGAGTGCTCCGCCCTTCCAACCCGCCACTCGCTCAAGGTGGCAGCGCGAGCCGCTTCCCGGGCTTTCGACGCCGTCACCAGCGGGAATCTGGAGGATGAAGATCACGCGCTTGCCGAAATATCTCGCCGGAGCCCGCTGTCCGATTGGAAGCTTCTTATCAAGGCCATCGCTCATTTCTATCGTCGCGAAGACGAACGCTGCGAGAAACTGTTGCGCAGCATCGACTCGTCGTCCGCCCCGGCCCGGCTCGTACCATCACTGCACGCTCTGGTGTCCGGGGCCGGGCCCTCGTCCTCGCAAGGGGACGAGCTCGTCGGTCGCGTCAGCGGAAGCGAAGGCGCCTTCCGCCGGGCTTTGGCCGAGCTGGATCGTGCGTTCGCCCAGAACAAAGAGCGCAAGATTATCGCTGCGGTGCGGCACGCCGTGCGCGCGTGCGAGCGTGAGCGTCCCGAGCTCACCGAGCAGCTGAAGCAGCGCGTTGCGGTTCGGTGTTTCACGGCGGAGCTGCCTGCCAGGCGCGTCAAAGCGGCCATGGGAAGCTCGTCGCTCCATGACGCGGCCTTCTGGCGCTTGATGGCGCAAGCGATGGAAGCGGAGGGGGACGCGGTCAAGGCCGTGGGCTTCTGGGCGGAGTTCCGGCGTGGCGCGATCCATGAGGGATGGTTTGCCAAGGGCGAAGCCGAGGAATCCGTCGTTTATCTTCGGATGGCGAGCATCATCGCGTCCATCGATGGCGACCTTCTCGGCGCGCTGCGTGATGACTTCGCTCGAAACTTTCCCGGTTTCGGCGAGGACAACCGCGACCAACCGCAACACGTCATGGCGGCAGCGCCGCCGTCCGGGGCTCCCGACCTCTATTTCCTCGACCCGAGCGAGCTTTTCAAACGGGCCAGTCGGTGCTACCCGCACCGGGAGACGTTCGGGCGCTGGCTGGCCTGGGCCGGGCAGCAACGCGACTGGAGACTCGCCGAGGAGGCGGCGCTCGCCTGGAAGACCGCCCTTTCCGAAGACAGCGAGCCACTGCTCCATCTCATGGAGGCGAGCGAAAAAAGAAACGCCCTTAAGAAGGCCCTCGCGTACTTGGAGGAAGCGGAGCGGCGGGATCGGCTCAATCCGAAGGTGAAGAAGGCTCGCCTCCGGCTTCTCGTTGCAACCGCGCTCCGCCATCTACGAAACCGTAAGCTTCGCCTCGCGGACAAGGACGTCGAGCGGCTCGCCGCCCTCGACGAGATGCGCTTCGGAGATAGGGACGCCATGCTCGCCTCACTGCGCTGGCTTCGGTGCTCCCTGCAAGGCAGCGTGGAAGCTTCTCGTCATCGCGGTGAAGTCGTGCGACGACTCGATGAGTCGACGGCCTGCGTCCTGTTGCAGGGGCTCGCCACGGCCTGCAAGCTCGAGGCTCGCCAGCTCGACTTGCCGAAGGCGCCTGCCCTCTTCGAGGTGGGCCATCTTGTCGTGGCGGTGGCCCGTGCAGTGACGCTCGGAGACGATCTGGGTGTGACGATTGGCATACCGGATGGCTGGGAAAAGCGCCTGGCGCGCGATCTCCCGTCAGGCGCCGCGGCCATCTCCCCCATGGAGCTCCAGGTTCTCGCCGAAGCGGCGCTACGCCGTGGAAATCGGAAGCTTGCCTACGCGGCATCGGGGCTGGGACTCCAGCATCCGGAATCCTATACCGCGAGGTTTCTGCTTCTCCGAGCTCGGTCCCTTCCCGATTGGGAGCTGGACCGCATCGACCAATGTCTGGAGGCTGCCGCGGCGCTCGCTCGTCGCGAGCGCAACCTCGAGCTGGTCAAGGAGGCGGTTGAGGCGGGACGCCGTGGTCGGGCGCCCTGGGAAAACCCGCTCGATGTCGAACCGATGAGCCCCGAGGAAGTGGGCGACGTCATCTCCATCGAGCGGCGGTCGAAAGGCTACCCCGCGTATCGGCCAAGGTCTCGTTACGCCCGGAATTTGCTTTGCGACTGCCCTGCCTGTCGCGCGAATCGCGGCGATGATTCCGGTGTCGACTCTTTCGATCCCTTCATTGTTGACGCGTCGGAGCTCGATGAGGAGGGTGGGTACGGCCCGTTTGATGACATGACGTTGCCGCCCGAGCTCGAGGACCTGACGCCGGACGTGCTGTCGCCGATCCTCGAGCTGATCGACAAGTATGCGGACGAGGATGGGGAGCTTCCGGATCTCGGCGTCATGATGAAACGCGATCCGGAACTGGTGGCTCGTTTGGACCGCGCTCTGCGGAAGCATTCATCCGCGGGCGGCAGACGAGCGCGTCGGAGTGGTGCAGGCGGCGGGCGGCGCAAAAAGAAACCCAGAAAGAAACGCACAAAAGGTTGAAGGACGCGAGCACGATGACGGACCTGGAACGACTGAGGCGGGTGCTCGGGGTCTCCGCCGGCGCGGGAGAGCCGGAAATCCGAACAGCCTATCTGCAAAAGGTCAAGGACCATCCTCCCGATCGCGACGCGGCGACGTTCCAGAGAGTGAGGGAAGCCTACGAGACGCTTCGCGATCCACGGCGCAAGGGCGAGCTACTGCTCGATGCGGTGGATCCAGGCGCGCCGTTCGTTTCGCTGCTCGAGGAGCATCCGGCAAGGAACTTCGTAGGACCGGATGCCTGGATCCAGACCATGCGCACCACGCGAGGAAGAGGGCCGCGCGGCCAGACGGGCTAGAGGCTTCGATGAACGACGAGCTTACCGACACGCGGGCGCGCCTGCTCCGAAGCTTCGAACGTTGGCTCGACGAGACGCTGGCGAGAGAAGATCCTACCGACGGATTCGCGGAGGAGTTTCTAGCCGAGCTCGAGCGCGATCCAGCGGCGCAGGATGATCCAGACCGCGGCCACCCCTTCGATCTGTACTCGCTGTGGGAGGCGATGACCACGCTCGGCCAAGAAGTCAAGCTCCAGGGGCGGGCTTTTCAGCAACTATCGGAGGAGGTTCGCACTTTGCAGCGGGGCCGCGGGGGCAGGTTCGGAGAAGCTGACGCCGAAGCGTCCCGAGGACGAGCCCTCGAAGCGCGCGGGAAGCAAGAAGCGCAGGAGTCGGAGCAAGAGGCTCCCTGGTTGGCGAGCGGGGGGCACCGATCGGACCCCGCGGTTTCGATGGGAGACGTGACTCTCGAGGAGATGATAGGCCTGCTGATCGATCTGCGGGAGCGACTCGAGCGTGGATGGCGGTCTTCCCTTGCTCACGGGAAGCGGGTGCAGAAGAAGCGGAAAGAGCTCCGTCTCGGAAAAACGCCCAAGCCTCGCCGGCTGAAGAAGCTGTTGAAGCATCAAAGCCGCCTGGCCGACGAGCTCGTCGAAGGCGCCTCCGCCGTATCGCAAGGGTGTCGATTGAGTCTGGATCGGGTGGACGAGGCGCTTGCGCGGCTGGGGGTGACTGAGATCGCCTGTGGCGACCGGGTTTTCGATCCCCACTCCATGACCGCCGTGGCCGTCGAAGAGAGCGCTGGCGCTCCCACCGGGATGGTGCTCGAGGTCTGCCGCCCCGGATTCCGGTGGAACGATCGACTCTTCAGACCGGCAGAGGTCAAAGTGGCACGCGGAAAAGAGGACGGGGGACAAAAGTGAGCGAAACAGACGTCGTGGTCGGCATCGACCTCGGGACCACCAATTCGGAAGTGGCGGCTTTCTCGGACGGCCGGGTGCGAGTCCTGGGGGAGGAAGACGCAAAAGTGCTGCCATCTTGCGTCGGGCTGACGCCCTCCGGCGAGGTACTGGTCGGCAAGGCGGCCCGCAACCAGCAGCTCCTCTATCCGGAGAGGACGATCCGAAGCATCAAGCGCAAGATGGGTTCGGAAACGAAGGTAAAGCTGGGAGAGCGAGAGCTCACGCCCCCGGAAGTCTCCGCCATCTTGTTGAAGACACTTGCCCGCCAGGCGGCGCGGGAGCTCGGTGAAGACGTGGTGAGAGCGGTCATTACGGTGCCGGCTTATTTTTCGGACGCCCAACGTCAAGCCACGCGCGAGGCGGGCGCGCTGGCCGGACTCGAGGTCATCCGCATCTTGAACGAGCCGACGGCGGCGAGCCTCGCCTACGGCTACGGGGGCGACATCAGCCGGACGATTCTCGTCTACGACCTGGGGGGCGGCACGTTCGACGTCTCCATCGTCGAGATCCAGGGCGACGTCACGGAAGTGCTCGCCAGCCATGGAAACAACCGGCTGGGAGGGGACGACTTCGATCAGATTCTGGTCGATCGAATGGCGGAGGAGTTCTTTCTCGAGCATGGGATCGACCTGCGCCGTGGACAGGCGGCTGCGCTTTCTCGGCTGACGCAGGCGGCGGAGCAAGCCAAAAAGACGCTCAGTTACGAGCCCTATGCCATCGTTCGGGAGGAATCCCTTGTCCTGCGCAAGGGCACTCCCTTACACGTGGAAAGAGAAGTCTCACGCGATGAGTACGAGGACATGATCCGCCTCCTGCTCGAGTCGACGCTTCAAAGCGTCTCCCAGGCGATGAGTGACGCCGGAAAGAAAGCCTCCGATCTCGATGCCATTCTCCTCGTCGGTGGTTCGACTCGCATGCCCTTGATCTCACGGATCCTCGAGGAGCGAACCGGCATCGTCCCCACCCACGAGGTGCATCCCGATCTGTGCGTGGCGCTGGGCGCCGGACTCCTGGCATCCAGGATCTCGGGCAAGGAGATCGAGCGCGTGCTCGTGGAGGTGTCTCCCTATTCCTTCGGACCCTCCTATCTCGGCGAGCGGGATGGACTACGTTATCCCCACTGCTACCGTCCCATCATCCAGCGCAACACCGCCTTGCCCGTTACCCGAACGGAAAGCTATACCACTTCGGTGCCCTTTCAGCCCGAGGTGGTGGTTCACATCTATCAAGGTGACGACCCGGACGCGCTGAATAACATCCTGGTAGGCAACTTCTCCGTCACGGGCTTGACGGAGATCGAGGAGCCCAACGAGGTCTTGTGCCGCATGAGCCTGGACATCGACGGCATCCTGAACGTGGCGGCGATCGAAAAAAGAACCGGCAAGACCAAACAGGTCACGATTCAAGATGCGCTCGAGCCGAAGAGCGCCGAGGAGATTGCCGCGGGACGCCGGCGCATCGAGGCGCTCTACAGGATCGGGCCGGGTTTGCCGGGTATGGAAGAAGAGATTTTCGCTGCGGGCGAGGAAGACATCGAGAGCGCGGCGAGTCTGGTACCAGGCGCCGAGGCGGGAGCCTCGACGGACGCGACGAGCCCCACGGCAGCGGATGATGGTTCCTGGGGAGAAGCAGCCGAGCAAGCACGGCGAATGGTGGAGCGCTCGCGCTCCCTTCTCGAGAAGATGCATGACGAGGACAAGGAAGAAGCCATTGACTTACACGAGGAGATCGAGCGCGCGGTTGCCGCACAGGAGCCGGCACGGCTGGCGCAGGCGATGGAAAACCTCAAAGAGCTCCTCTTCTTCGTCGAAGGGAAATGACGCCACGACGGCGCGGGCGGCGCAACGGAAATCACGACCATGGCGTCTAGTGTCCCGTCCCGGAAGTCAGGTTGCATTCGAGCGCCGATGCTTCCCGCCTCGCTGCGTTGCGCCTCGGTTGAATACCGCGGTATTTCGCCCTCGCCGCGCCTTGCGATCCGGGCGCCTCGACGCTCTCGATGCTAACCTCACTTCCGAGACGGGACACTAGTAGAAGGCACGGCCGCTTGCGCTGCCCGGTCTGCCGCGCCGGGTTTCGATCGACGAGCGAGTGCTCGCGCTGCGGCGCCGATCTCACGCCGTTGATGCACCTCGTCGTCAAGAGCCATCGGCTCAGAGAGAAGGCCAGGCTTCTGCTCTTCTCGCAGGAGCTGGAGAAGGCCCAGGAGCTATTGGCCCTCGCTCAATCGATTCATGCCACCCCGGCCGGACGCCGGATGAGGCTCTTGGCCACGTTGGCGGGCCTCGGGTGTGATCGAGAAGAAGAGAGACTTCCAACCACTTGGGAGAAGGTCCTGCGGGCCGTGGCGGTGTGGAAGACTCGCTGAACGCGCGTCTCGTTTCGAGCGGGAAGCGAAGCCGCTCGCTTCGTTGAACCACCCAACATCGCGACCCTTCATGGTATCGAAGAATCCGAGGATGTACGCCACGCTCCTCGTTCTGCTTGTCTGTGCCGCGGCATACTTCGCCAGCTTCCAGACCGGTTCCTTCTCGGACGTCATTGCCACCGAGTACACCGCCTATGCGATGGCTACTGGCCGGGGCAACCTGGGCAGGAGGAATGGGAGGCACGACCCTGGCATCGCTACGCTGCCTACCGAGTGGCGGAACGTCGAAGTCGAGCTCTCCAAGAGCCTTGGCGGCATCGGCCGGGTCGGTGAGCTGGAGCACTGTGACACGTCTTTTCCGCGGTGCGCCCGCCGAGCCGGAGGCGGGATCACGCGTTGCCGAATTTCGATAGTCGGCGCCCGACATGGTGGCTAGGCTATCCGCCGACGATCGAATTTGTCAAAGAGGTCGATATGGCGATGAAGCTCGAAGAAGTCGGCGACGACATCTACGCCTGCGTTCCCGACCGGGCGGCTTCGGGGCACTCGAGCTCGGGGCTCGTCGACGCCGGCGGGGGCCTGGTGATCGATACCCAATTCGACCTCGCGCACGCACAGAGCATGCGTCAGCTGTTCGGGCAAGTGTGGCGAAAGCCGCCTCGCCGCGTCGTGAACACTCACCAGCACCCCGGTCATACGTGGGGAAACCAACTCTTTCCGAACGCCGAGATACTCGCGCACCATCTTCTTCCCGAGTGCGTTCGCGCGGAGCGTCCCGAGGACATGCAGCGCCTCCGGGACGCCGTCGACTCGCCGCACCCCGGCGTTGCGGCACGAGCGAGAGCGCTCCAAGAGTTCGACTTCCACTGGATCGTGCCGAAGGGCGGCTCCACGTTCTTCGACGAGCGACTGGTGCTCCGGCTCGACGGCACCGAGGTCCATCTCATTCACGTCGGATCTTGCCATAGCCAAGGGGACACGCTCGTGCACCTTCCCGCCGAAGGCGTGCTCTTCGCCGGAGACGTCCTGTGCAGGGGCCTGACGCCCCTCGTGACCGGAAGCTTCGACAACTGGCTTTCCGCGCTCGATTGGATCCTCGAGCTCGATCCCGAGGTGATCGTTCCCGGGCACGGCCCGCTCTGTGGCATCGAAGCGGCCATGGACGAGAAGGCCTATCTCGGCTACGTGTGGCTCGAGTCGAAACGGCACTTTCGGGCAGGGCGGACCGTACTGGAAGCGGCGAAACGCATCGAGCTAGGGACTTACGCGGCTTGGGCCGAGCCCGAGCGACTCTACTTCAACGTCGAGCAGGCCTTTCGAGAGCTGGCCGGGATCAAGGCGATTACGGATCCTTCGGCCGCGCTCCAGGGGCTGTGGGAGCTTACGCAATCGTGGAGCTCGCATCTTCGAACGTGGCCGGTTCGCGGCTATCGTCTCCATGTGGCGGAAGACCGGGAACACGGCATTCGCCATCGCTTCGACCCGCTCGAACTGCGTGGAGGCGGCAAACGGAACCCCCGCCCACTTTTGCCACTGCGCCAGGCGGTGGTGGGGCATGCCCATGGCGTAGCGCAACACCGAAACGACCGCGTCCACACTCGGATGGTACTTGCTCGCCCAGGCCTGAGACGGAAGTGGCGCTGTGAACGTCTTCTGGCAACTTGCGCATCGCAGCATCTGGCGCTCGTACACCGTCGCCTGGATCGGCGGCTGAGCCTTCAGCTCCACATCCTTGTTCGCCGCATGGGTGTCGTAGAGCTTGCCCCGGCACAGTGGCTCGGGGCAGGGGCCGCTCGCCTTCAGCTCGGGATGCGAAACCGCTACGTGCTCGGCACCAGGGTAGTCCTTGGCCCCGTTGCGCCCGTGGCCCTTGTTCTTCCCTTTCCCCTTTGCCTTCGTGCGTTTCGCGCGACGTTCCGTTGTCGCCATGCCAGCGCCTCGACGATGGCGACATCGCAGCAGATGACGCACCGCCTCGAGCAGCACCGGACACGCATCCTCGGGAATCTCCCCTTTCGACAGCCGCTCTTCCAGGCGCAGGAGCTCGGCCCGCTCGACCTTCATCGCGAAACGCCGAGCTCTCGGCGAAACTCACGCACCAGCGGATACACCAAGCATGTTTTCACCGCTTCGGCTTTTCTCTTGTGCCGGTCCATCCGGCCCCGGCCCGAAGTCACTCCCACCTCCACCCAGTTCGCTGCCAGATAGCACGTCCCCTCGTAACGCTCCCTCTCCACAAACGTCTCGAGCAACACCGGCCTCACCCCGTAGGCTTCCTCCCAGTCATCGACCACCACTCGCGCTGCCAACGACAGCACGTGACTCGCGAGGCCTTTGATGGAAAGCCACGGCAGGATCAGGAACCGACTGTTGTTGACCACCCGGGGAAGGTTCTTCTGCCGCGTTGCGTCATCCCAACCGATGAAGCCGTCACGCGCCTGAAGCCACCGCGCCGCCGAGGAGAACTGCACGCACCCACAGAGCTCCCGCCGAGGATTCGACATCCAGACCAAGTACCGCAGGTGCGCGCCAAAGGCCACCTTGTGGCCCAGGTAGTGGTAACGCGCGACCAGTTCCCTCCATAGCGCTCGCTCCTCAGCGTTCGCCACCAAGCCCAGCATCACCGGAGCGACGTCCGATAGCTTGCCCTCACGCCGTGGCCGCTCGCGACCAGCCTTCGTGTAGTGGATGCTCGTCGGTCCGCGGCGCCGCTGCTCGTGACGCGGGGGCAACGTCACCAGCCCCTTCGCTTCGACAACCTCCAGGTACTCGTAGCATTCCCGGGTCTTGAGATTGCCGTTCCGACGAACCCACCCCAGGCCCTCACAGATCGTGCGCGCCAGCTCGTGCCGGGACAGACCACACGTGGCGATGATCTCCGTCAGCACGCTCCATTCCTCGGCGGTCACGGTCGTGCCGCAAAAGGTGGGTCGCTTGGCTGCGGTGTCGAGTGCAGCGTTTCCTGCCTGGGTCACTGTTTTCCTCCCAGCCTGAGGTTACACAGTCAGCCAGCGTTTGTCCAGTCCTTTTTTCCCTCTCTCTCTGCCCGCGAGAAAAACGACACACCCGGCGTTCAGCTTACCGAATCGCCCCCACGTTCTCACGCACTACTACCGCAAGGACACGAAGTACTCCGCGCCGTGCTCGTCGAACCAGCCAAGGATCTCTTTCTGATGCCACGAGGGCTGGTCGTCGACGGAAGGGTCTGGCAGGGTCACGTCGGAAACCCAGCTCGACGGGACGGGAGCGGTCTGGGCCCCCGGCACGTCGAACGTAGTCGAGTACAACGTATTGATCTCACGAGCCGTCTTGTCGCCGTGAAGCCACTCGCGGCATCGGTACCAGGCCTGCTTCCACTGGTTGCGATTGCGGATCAGCCACTGCAGGTGCAGAACCGGCACGTCCTCCGTCCGGATCGTCTCCTTCGGGCTCTCAATCGGCACGCGTGGCACATGCAACGGCAGCTCCTGTCCCCGGTCGTAGTCCACCTGTCGGTCGTCGACGAAAGCCATTGCTTTCCAGTGAGGTCGGTACGGGGATTGATCGTCACGATACTGTCCTGGTGAGTTCCACAGGTTGAAGAACCGACACTCCACGACCGTGCCCGGCTGCATCGCCTCGTCCCGCGCGGCGAGGAAACGACGCGCAAGCTCCGGCGACAGCAGTTCATCCGCGTCGCTGAACCACAGCAAATTGTGACCGTCGTAGTCGCGCGCCCGGTCGAGCAATCGCCATCGCGCCCGCTCGCAGACCTGGGGCTCGTCGCTTTCCATTAGCTCGACTTTTGGGAACCGTCGGGCGATGTCGCGAGAGTCGTCGTCCGAGGCCTGGTCGTGGACGAGAATGACGTCGCAGAAACCCGAAAGGCAGGCGAGCGAGTGCGGCAGCACCCAGCCCTCGTTGCGAACCGGCAACAACCCGATGACTTTCACGTCGGGGAGTCCTCTCTGCCCAGCAGCGCTTTCCCGAGTCGCCGGATGCCCGAGCGGCCCAGCCACTGGGGAGCATAGATCCCTTCGCGCCAGGCCCTGAGCAGAAAGCGCCGAAGAGGCGGGCGCCGCTCGGGAGGGATGAGGGCGTGGAGCGCGAACAGCCAGTAGCCTGTGTACTTGTAGAACAGCTTGCGATCGCGCCGGCTCAACGGTTCGGGCAACCGTTCGCGGTAGAGCGAGAGGAAACGAACGATCTGGTCGTCGGTCAGCGACTGGTGGCGGAGGTCGTCGCCGTCGTCGTGTCGCCGGCAAAAGGCCAGAGGCTCACGGAGCAAGGCGCCGGACCACTCTTTCAGAATCTCCAGAAGAAACGGTCGGTCGCAGAGTGTCCCCAGCTCTTCGAGGGCCGGGCGAACGGGCTCGATGGCCTCCCGGCGATAGACGATGGAGCCGAACATCGGTTCGACCCCGCGGAAGATGGCCCGCAGGAAATGGGCGGGCGTCGAGTAGAGCTCGAAGGCCGGATCACCAAACAGCCGGTCCAGCGTCTCGGTACCTGGCTCCTTGTCGAAGAAGTGAAGCTCTGTAGCCACGAAACCGCAATCGGGGTGACTCTCCAGGATGTCGAGGGCGGCCGAGAGATAGTGTCGTCCCGCCAGATCGTCTTCATGGAAAGCCAGCGAGTACTTCCGGTCTCCAAAGTAGATGGCCTGGAACATGTTTCGCATCGCTCCCAGCCTCGTCGGATTGCGGTGGTAGCGAAGTCGAGAATCTTTACGAGAGTCTGCGTGGCGGCGGTAGTCGGCGGAATCCCCGTCGTCGAGGAGCGTTACCTCGAAGTTGCCGAAGGATTGCGAGAGAATGGTGTCGAGACACCGGGCGCTCAGCTCCAGCTGCCGGTAACAAGGGACCGTGATCGACAAGAGCGGCACTCCCGCCTCGCCGTCGCCTACCCGGCCCGATCCGCGCTCGGCGGCGGATGCCGTCTTCAACTCCATCAAGTTCCTTTCGTCCAGGATTGTGGCAGGACGAAATCACCGTCGTGCGTGGCGGCGACGCTGTGGCCCGTGCCGAACAGATCGCAGCACGTCACCTCGAACCCGATAGCCTCGTCCCAGAAATCCCACCGGGTCTTGTTCCACACGCGTACCGTGAAGTCGAGCGTGTAGCTGCCTTCGGTCAGGGGAAGCGGTCCGAGTCGACAAATGAAGTGACGGTCCTCGGCTTCGAAGTATGTCGCGGTCACCGGATTGGCGGCCCCGAAGCTGATAACAACGCCGTCTCCATTCCGGAGCTTGAACTCCACCGTGAACGAGTTCTCGGGCGCCCGGTCGCTGGCCCACAGGTGAATCTCCATCACGTCGCCTGCCCGGAACGAGCCCGTCGGGTTTCCGGCTTCGTCCCGAAGCTCGGCACGACAGAGATGGTAGCCTCGTGGCGGGCTCACGCGCTCCGCCACGCCCGCGCCGCTTCCCGGGCCGTTCCGGAAATGCTGCTCGTACTTGCGGGTGACCTCCTGGGGCGAGCCGTCCTCGACGACGGCGCCGCCCTTCAACATCAGCGCGCGGGTACAGAGCTGCCGTACGCTGGTCATGTCGTGGCTGACGAAGAGGACGGTTCGACCTTCGCCTCGGAGATCTTCCATGCGTCCCAGGCATCGATTGCGAAAGTGAATATCGCCCACCGCCAGGACCTCGTCGACCAGGAGGACCTCGGGCTCGAGGTGCGCCGCAACCGAGAAAGCCAGTCGTACGAACATCCCGCTCGAGTACCGCTTCACGGGAGTGTCGATGAAGGTCTCGAGCTCCGCGAAGGACACGATATCGTCGAACTTCCGATGGGTGTCGGCACGCGACATGCCGAGGATGGCGCCGTTCAGAAAGATATTCTCGCGGCCGGTCAGCTCCGGGTGAAAGCCCGTCCCGACTTCGAGAAGACTCGATACCCGGCCCTCGAGCTCGACGTAACCCTCGGTGGGTGGCGTAATTCGCGACAGGATCTTCAGGAGGGTACTCTTGCCGGCACCGTTCGCCCCGATGATGCCGACGACTTCGCCGTGGCGAGCATCGAAGCTCACGTTGCGCAGAGCCCAGAATCTCTCTGGGGGTGCGCTGTGTCCGGCGAGACGACGGAACCGCCTCCAGGGCGCCGTAACCACTCCTGCGAGAGCCTCCCGGAAGTTCGTGGGCTGGGCCTCCCGGGCGCCGATCTGATAGCGCTTGCCCAGATCGTGAACGGTGATGCTGCTGCCCTGCATGGCGTCTCAAATGACATCGGCAAAGCGACGTTCTGTCTGTAGAAAGTACTGGATCCCGCAGAGGAGCAGCACCGCACTCGAGAGGGAGGACACGAGCACGACGTTTCCCGGAAAGGGCTCGCCCAACGCTGCCGCGCGAAAGCCGCTGATCATTCCCACCATCGGGTTGACGGCATAGACGAGACGATATTCTTCCGGAACGATGTCGAGCGGGTAGACGACCGGGCTCGCGAACATCCACAGTTGCACGAGGAATCCGACCACGTATCGAAAGTCGCGATAGACGACCACCAGCGCCGCAAGTAGGGCGCCGACTCCAGCAGCTGCCGTCATCGTTCCCACTACGAACTGGGGCAGCGTGAGCAGGTGGATCGACGGCTGGATTCCGTACGTCAGGAGGAGCACGATCAGAATGGAGAACGCGATACCGAAATCCACCAGGCCCCCGACGATGGCCGCGAGCGGTACGAGAAGCCTCGGAAAGTAGACTTTGCTGATGAGGTTGGCGCTGCCGACGAGGCTGTTGGCGGCTTGGGTCACCACGTTGGCGAAGAACGTCCAAGGCACCAAGGCAACGTAGACGAAGACGGGGTAGGCACCGTTGACGCGCTCGGACATGCCGCCCAGGTTGCCGAAGAAGATCGTGAAGACGACCATCATCATCAGAGGCTGGATGACGGCCCAAGTCTCGCCGAGCACTGTCTGCTTGTAGCGGACTTTCACGTCACGCCAGACGAGGAAGAACAAAAGCTCTCGATAGGCCCACAGCTCCCGAGCGTCGATCGATTGCCACGATTGCGGGGGCTCGATCCTCAGGCGCCGGGGCCGCTCCGTCGCGTCCGTCGGCGTGGAAGCACCGCTCTCAGTGTTGCCGGTCACGCCCTTCGAGGTATGGGCCACCGAGGCTGCGTCCTGCATTCAAGTCGGTCGATGAGAGCTCGTCGAGGGCTGGACGGCTCGAAAAGGATCCATATCTATACAGTTCACTATTGGTTACAAGAATTCTACCGTCACGTGATGACGCTGACAACAGCCGGTGCTAGCCCCGTCCCGGAAGTCAGGTTGCATTCGAGCGCCGATGCATCCCGCCTCGCTGCGTTGCGGCTCGGTTGAATACACCCGGTATTTCGCCCTCGCCGCGCCTTGCGATCCGGGCGCCTCGACGCTCTCGATGCTAAGGGCCCTGGCAAGAATAACTTCCCATTTTGGGGCGCCGATCCATCCCGTCTGGCTGCGTTGCTCGCCGCCTTCCGCAGCGAGCCTGTCGAGCGTAGGGCTAGGCCGCCTCAGCGGCCGAACTGCAAAGATGCTCATATATCTAGATATTACTCACTCCTCGCGCCTTGCCAGACGGGCGCCTCGACGCCCGAAAATGGGAACTTATTTTTGCCAAGACCCTAACCTGACTTCCGAGACGGGACACTAGAGGAACTCGAGGGTTTCCATTGCGACTTCCCTCGGGAACTGCGAGAGGAATCCCCGGCATTCCGCCTCGAGGCCGGTCGCGCTCGAGCGGGTCGAGGCATAGAAGCCGGAGTTCACCGGAACGGGGTGCGCGTCGGTGGGATAGGCATATTGGAAGATCACGAAATTCTCGAAGCCGCTCTCCCGGAGCAGCGTCTCGACCTCTTCCTTGTCGAACAGAGATTTGTGCAGCTGGTGGATCCACTGGAAGTTGGCCTCCTCGGGGGCACCGTGCGTGTAGCGGTAGACGTTGTACAGATCGAACCTTGCGCCGAACGTCCCGGGTCCAGCTTCGATGTACTGTCGTGCGATGGCAGGGAAGTAAGGCAGTCCAATGTAGCAGAGGACTCCGTTCTCGCTCAACGCGCGGCGCGCTCCGCGAAGGTGGTCGAGACGACGCTCTCGATACAGGTGCTCGAAGAAGGCATTACTGAAGATCAAGTCGGCGTTGTCCTCGAACGTGTCGAAAGCGTTCAGGTCCAGCGTCACGTCCACCGCTGGCGTGTACCTCACGTCGACGTTGACGAAGTCCGGGAGACGACGCTCTCCACAACCGATGTGAAAGCTTAGCTTCTGCTGATTCCGCAAACGACGGGTGCGTCGAGCGTTGACGAGAGGCCACGTTCCCTGTCGGGCCAGCGAGCGAAGTTTTCGCAGCATGCGGCCCGCGAGCCTCCGGGGGGCCTCGAGTGCGCTGGAGACGGTCTCGCCCATGAGGTGCAACTCTCCAAGCGTAGCGGATGGAGACCCGGCAGGGCAACGCGGCTGGGCCGCACCGATGTGCTGGAGGTCCGACAGTTCCGCACAGTACTGCAATCCCACCGCGTTGCTCGCGGATCCCGCAACTGGTAACGCCTTCTCCCCTGCAATACAATCGCAGCCCCCGAGTCGAGCATAGGAGGAACTGCGCGATGGCGAATGGTGGTGGCGACCCGAAGAGCGAGATCGATACCCTGCTGCAGGAGAGTCGAACGTTCGATCCACCCGAATCGTTTCGCCGGGCGGCCCACGTCACCGACAATTCCCTCTACGAAGAAGCGGGGAAGGACCCGGAAGGCTTCTGGGCGCGGATGGCCGGCGAGCTGGAGTGGATGAAGCCATTCAGCAGGGTGCTCGAGTGGGATCCTCCCTTCGCGAAGTGGTTTTCGGACGGCAAGCTCAACGTGAGCGCGAACTGTCTGGACCGGCATGTCAAGACCGAGCGCCGTAACAAGGCGGCGCTCATCTGGGAGGGAGAGCCGGGGGATTCGCGGACGCTGACCTACTGGGACCTTCACCGGGAGGTCAACCGCTTCGCTGGTGTACTCAAGGGTCTCGGTGTGCGGAAAGGCGATCGAGTTGCCATCTATTTGCCCATGATCCCGGAGCTTCCCATCGCGATGCTCGCCTGTACTCGAATCGGCGCGGTCCACAGCGTCGTCTTTGCGGGCTTCAGCGCGGAGTCCTTGAGCGATCGCATCAATGACGCCGGGGCAAAGCTCGTCATCACCGCCAACGGAGGGTACCGTCGCGGCAACATCCTTCCGCTGAAGAAGATCGTCGACGAGGCGGTGGAGGCCTCGCCCAGCATCGAGAACGTGGTCGTGGTCCGGCGGGACGACTTTCAGATCCACTTCCATGAGGATCGTGATCACTGGTGGCACGTGCTCATGGACGAAGCACCGGCTTTCTGCGAGCCAGAGGCGATGGATGCCGAGGACATGCTCTACATCCTCTATACTTCCGGAACGACCGGAAAGCCCAAGGGCGTCGTGCATACCACCGGCGGGTATCTGACCCAGGTGACGGCAACCACCAAGTACGTGTTCGACCTGAAGGAGGACGATGTCTGGTGGTGCACGGCGGACTGTGGCTGGGTGACCGGGCACAGCTACCTCGTCTACGGTCCCTTGTCGCTGGGCGTCACCGGCGTGATGTACGAGGGAGCGCCCGACTGGCCGGAAAAGGACCGCTTCTGGTCGATCGTCGAGAAGTATGGTGTGACGACCTTCTACACGGCGCCGACCGCCATTCGAGCTTTCATGAAGTGGGGGACCGACTGGCCGGCGAAACACGACCTGTCGTCGCTGCGTCTTCTCGGCACGGTCGGCGAGCCCATCAATCCGGAAGCCTGGATGTGGTACCAGGAGCATATCGGTGGCAAACGATGCCCCATCGTCGACACCTGGTGGCAAACGGAGACCGGGGCGATCCTCTGCACACCGCTGCCCGGTGTTACCTCCACAAAGCCGGGCTCGGTTACGAAGCCCTTTCCGGGAATCGAGATGGACATCTTGAACGGGTCGGGAGATACGGTAGAAGTCGGTGGCGGGTTCCTCGCGATCAAGCGCCCGTGGCCTGCCATGCTGAGGGGCATCTATGGCGACACCGAGCGCTATGTGAGCACCTACTGGAACAAGTGGGGGAAAGGTATGTACTTCCCCGGCGACGGCGCGAAGCGCGACGCGGACGGGTACTTCTGGATTCTGGGACGCGTCGACGATGTCCTGAATGTGGCGGGCCACCGCATCGGCACCATGGAAGTCGAGAGCGCGCTCGTGGATTTCCCCGACGTGGCCGAAGCCGCAGTGGTGGGTCGGGCGCACGATCTCAAAGGCCAGGCGATTTCGGCTTTCGTCACGCTGAAGGAGGGCGTGAGCGCTGCACCCTCACTTCTCGATGACTTGAAGCAGCACGTGGTGAAAAAGATCGGGGCCATCGCCCGTCCCGATGACATCATTCTGGCGGCGGACCTTCCGAAAACGCGCTCGGGGAAGATCATGAGACGGCTGTTGCGGGATATCGCCGAAGGGAAGGCGCTCGGCGATACGACCACACTCGCCGACCCAGCGGTGGTGGAGAAGCTGAAAGCGAAGTACGCGGACGAAGCGGAGTGACGAGACCAATGAAGTTCCGATTGAGCACAGAGCCGGTGGGGAAGCTCAGAACCGATCTGCTCGTGACGGTGGTGGATCCGGACAAGAATCTGTTCACACCGGATGACTCGGTGGCGGGACGTGCGCTGCGGAAAGCGCGGGACGCTTTCCGCAAGGAGAAGCTGAAGCGGGAGTTTCTGCATCTCTTCGACGGCGTTGCGGGTGTCAAAGCGGTGCTGGTCTACGCGTCCTCTCTTTCGAAGGCTCAGGAGCTTCCGGAGAACGTGAAGATCTTCGCGGCCCGCTCGCTCGGCTACGCGGAGGGCTATGGCTTTTCGAAGATTGCCTTTCTCCTGAACCACCAGCGAGGAGCGGCCTTCGTCGGCAGCGTAGTCGAAGGGTACGAGCTCGGCAGCTATCGCTTCGACAAATACAAGAAAGACAAGGGTGCGTCGAAGCCGAACTCGGTCACCATCGTCACTCGCCCCGAGGATCGCAACGCCGCGTCAGAGGACGTGAAACGATTCCAGGTCGTGAGTCAGCAAGTGAACCGCGCCCGCGACATCGTGAACGAGCCCGGTGATGTCGTCTATCCGAAGACGCTCGCCCAGCTTGCCCGGAAGATCGCGAACGAGAGCAAGCTGGCCTGCACGGTGCTGAACGAGGCGCAGCTCGAGAAGCAAGGCTACCAGGGACTTCTGGCGGTAGGGAAGGGAAGTATCTATCCGCCCTGTCTCATCGTCCTGCGTTATCGGCCGAGGCGGAAATCGAAGCACCATCTGGCGCTGGTCGGGAAGGGGATTACTTTCGACACCGGTGGCATTTCCATCAAGCCGGCGGAAGGTATGTGGGAGATGAAAGGCGACATGGCCGGAGGTGCGGCGGTGCTGGGAGCGATGGCCGCGATCGCGAGGCTCAAGCCGTCCGTTGCGGTGACGGGTATCGTGGCGGCCGCCGAGAACTTTCCTGGTCCGGAAGCACAGAGGCCAGGAGATATTTTCGTCGCGAAGAACGGCAAGTCAGTGATGGTGGACAATACGGACGCGGAGGGTCGCCTCGTCCTGACCGACGCGCTGGCGCGTGCCGGCGAGGAAAAGGCAACGCATATCGTGGACGCGGCCACACTCACCGGTGCCGTCATCCGCGCGCTCGGCACGTCGGTCGCCGGCATCATGGGCAACGACACGAAGCTCGTACGCGCCGTCATCGACTCGGGTGCGCGCCACGGCGAGGCCTATTGGGAGCTTCCCCTCGTCGAGGAATACAAAGACATGCTGAAGACGCCCTACGCGGATCTGAACAACATCGGCGGTAAGTTCGCGGGGGCGATTACCGCCGGGCTCTTCCTGCAGGAATTCGTTCCCGAAGGAGCTTCCTGGGCCCACCTCGATATCGCGGGGCCCTTCATCCTCGAGAAGCCGTGGAAGTACTACCCGGAAGGTGCGACCGGATTCGGCGTGAAGACAATGGTCGCTCTCGCCGAGCGGTTCGACGAGGTGTTTTCGTAAGCAGTTCAGTCTCGAATCAGCTTGCCTTGCCTGTCGAGCGCCACGAGTAGCTGGACGACAGTTCCGTAGCTCTGGGCACCCTCGTCCACTCGCAGCGTGCGAAGATAGCCATCGTTGACTCTCGAAGCGAAGCGACTCGCGCGACCCTCGTACCTCTCCCAGAACTCGCGAATCGCTCGAAGGTCCCGGCGCGGCCCCTCGCCGAGCGTGGCCCAGGCCGCATCGACCTCCTCTCGGGGAAGGTAGAAGGACGCTTCTCCCAGCAGGTATCGGGTTGCGAAGAGGTAGGCGCTGTAGCGGAGGTATTCCGGAGCGTCGTCTCTCGAGCAGGCGACGAACGCGGCGAAGTTCGCCTCCCCTTCGTGAGTGATCCCGCGCTGGTGAGCCTTTTCGTGCGCCACCACCATCGGCAGCGTGGCGTCCGGGACCAGCGCATTGATGGACGGCTCGCTCGTAAAAGGTATGAAGATCCCGCTGATACCGAGGTAGGAGAGAATCTTCGAGCCGAGCAGGCGTTTGGCGGGAACGGTCCTCCCACCGATCCGATCTCCAGCCATCTGCGCTTCCGTGAAGAGGTGATCGACCGTTGTGTCCAGCACTTCGAACTCGAAAGGCACCGATGTGGGCTCCTGCACCGGGACCGCGAGCGAGCCGTGCAGTGCCGTTGTGAGCTCAGCCAAGCGCTCCCCAAGGGCGAGTACCTCCGAGACATCGACGTCGTCCGATGACAGCTGCATGCGTTCTTCGAGTGGCGGACGGGCGTAGTTGAAGCCCCAGAGGAAAAGGAAGGAACAGGCCAGCATCCCCGCTGCCGTCCATCCATAGCCCAGTGCTAGAAAAAGCTTTCGGCGCCTTGTGGAGGGTGCGCGGGGCGAGCGGCCGCGCCGCGACACGAGCAGGATAGTGGGGAGAGCCAGCGCCGCCGCGGCAAGAACCGCCTCCGCGACCGAGAAAGGAAACACGCGACCCACCGCACCGAACGCGCGCGCGATCCATGGATACAGCCCCCGGGCGTAGAGGTTCTCGGTCATGTCGGGGAATCGGAAAGCGAGATCGAGCGAGATCGCGGCCAGGGGCAGGAGCAACAATCCAACGGCCCATCGAAATCTCAACCGCCCTCGCGTTCCCTCCATTGGAGCCGATCCATTCTAACGCTTGCGGTCGGGTCTAGGTGGAGAACCGAAGCGATCTCCGTTTCGTTCGTCGCGAGCACCGCCCCGAAGTACTAGCGCGCGACGAAATCGAATCCGTGGAAGGACTATTTCGGGAAACTCAACGCAGAGGCGCAGAGGCGCAGAGAAAGACACCGCGGTCAATCGAATCCGCGGAAGGATGACACCGGAATCTCAACGCAAAGGCGCAAAGGCGCAAAGCGCGCTCCCTCTCCCTTCCTCCTCCGCCAAGGCTACGGCGGACCCGCCGAAGCGTGTTGCGAAGGCGGGTTGGGAGAGGGTGGGGTGAGGGCGAATTTCCGTGGTGTTGGCCTCGTCCTTCTATGGGAGCGTCTGGCGGCGTAAGATCGCCCCGTGCTCGATGTCGTCGTCATCGGTGGTGGGGCGGTCGGTCTCGCCACCGCGTACAAGCTTCTTCTGAAGGACCCGCGAGCGTCGATCGCCGTCGTCGAGAAGGAGACCTCTCTTGCCGCCCATCAGACGGGGCGGAACAGCGGAGTCATTCACTCCGGTATCTACTACAAGCCGGGCTCGCTGAAGGCTCGCAACTGCCGGGCCGGTGTCGAGCAGCTCGTGCGTTTCTGCGAAGACCACGGCGTCACGTATGAGATGTGCGGCAAGGTCATTGTGGCGACATCGGAAGAGGAGCGGGAGCGCCTGCGCTCTCTCTTCCAGCGCGGTCAGGAGAACGGCGTTCCAGGCTTAAGGCTCATCGGAGCCGGGGAGCTGAAGGATATCGAGCCGGAGGCGAGCGGCGTCGAGGCCATCCACTCGCCCCGGACGGGCATCGTCTCCTTCCGTGGAGTCGCGGAGAAATGCGCCGAACTGGTGCGTCAAAGGGGTGGAGAGATCCGCACGAGCGCATCCGTGGTGGGCCTCTACGAGCGGGATGGGTGCGTCGTCGTCGAAACGACGGCGGGTGAGCTCGAGGCGAAGTACGTCATCGCCTGCGCCGGGCTCCATTCTGACCGGATCGCCTCGCTCACCGGAGCGAATCATTCCTTGCTCGTCGTCCCGTTCCGTGGCGAGTACTACCGCCTGCGAAGAGAAAGCCGGCATCTCGTCCGCCACCTCATTTATCCGGTTCCCGATCCGCGCTTTCCCTTCCTCGGCGTGCATTTCACGCGGCGAGTGGACGGAGAGATCGAGGCGGGCCCGAACGCGGTGCTGGCATGGGCGCGCGAGGGGTACCGCCGGAGCAGTGTGAACATCGGGGACCTGTGGCAGATGGCTACGTTCGGTGGCTTCTGGCGGATGGCATCTCGCCACTGGAAGCAGGCGCTCTCCGAGTACCGTCGGTCCTTTTCCAGGCGCGCCTTCGTGTCGACCCTGCAGAAGCTGGTTCCTTCGGTGACGGTCGGGGACCTCGAAGCGGGAGGTTGCGGCGTTCGAGCCATGGCGCTGGCAAAAGACGGCGAGCTCGTGGACGACTTCCGCATCGTTCGCACCGGCAACGTCATCCACGTTCTCAACGCACCGTCTCCCGCTGCCACCGCCTGTTTGTCCATCGCCGATCACATCATCGGTCTGCTGGATTGATTCCGAGCTACACACTCGACTTCATCATCGATGAGGGCGCCGACAACGGCGTACCGGACTACGCCATCGAAAAGGCGAAGCAGATGGCGGCGCAGCAGCGCGTCCAGCTCGGCAAAGCGTTCCACGCGGGCGTCAAGTTTGCGTACGGGACCGACGCCGCCGTCTTCCCGCATGGGCGAAACGCGAAAGACTTCGGAATCCTGGTCGAGGAGATGGACGTCCAGCCCATGGAGGCCATCAAAATGGTTACGAGGAACGCCGCCGAGCTCATCGGTATCGAGGATGAGGTGGGGACCCTCGAGCAAGGGAAGCTGGCGGACCTCATCGCCGTTCAGGGAAATCCGCTGGAGGACATCACTCTGCTCGAGAACGTTCGGTTCGTGATGAAAGACGGCGTGGTCTACAAGATGCCCGGCGGACACAAGTAGCCCCCGATCACGGATCCGCCGCGGTTGTCGCGATAGTATGGCTTCGTGAGAGTTTTCACCGTCGGGGCCATCCTCCTCGCCTCGGCCGCGCTCGCGCAGCAGACGCGACTGCCGCGTCTCCCGCATCAAGGCCCCGATCTGGGCCCGACCGAGCCCCTCGAGCCGGCGTTTCATGTTCACTGTGAGGAGGGATTCGCGGCGGGCTTCCCGTGTGATGGCGTCGACCTGCTGGCTTTTCTCCCTTTGAAGGCGGTGGGCGGAGATCCGCTGCAGGCGAGCGACCTATGGGGGTGGACGGATTCCGGGAGTGGCCGGGAGTTCGTTCTTCTGGGACTTGAGGACGGCACCTCCTTCGTCGAGATCACCGATCCGACGAACCCGTTGTATCTGGGAAAGCTGCGCGCAAGCGCAGAGCCGAGCCACTCTCGAGACATCAAGGGCGATCGCGATCGCGCCTACAACGTCTCCGAAGCTCGGGGACACGGCATGCAGGTCTTCGATTTGACAGAGCTGCTCTCGGTCGTGACACCGCCGGTGCGGTTTGCAGCAACGGAGCATTACTCCGGGAACGGGTTGTCGACCTCCCACAATATTGCGATTAGCGAGGAGACGGGATTCGCCTACATCGTTGGCTCCAACACCTGTCGCGGCGGCCTGCACATGATCGACCTTCGCGGCGAGGGCGGACCTCGGTTCGCCGGATGTGACGGTTCGGACGGCTACGTCCACGACGCCCAGTGTGTCGTCTACCGGGGGCCGGACGCGAGTTACCAGGGGCGTGAGATCTGCTTCAGCATCAACGAGGATACGCTCACGATCGTCGATGTGACCGAGAAGCGGGCACCGAGACAGATTGCCCGCACTTCGTACCAGGGAGTGAGCTACATGCACCAGGGATGGAGCACCGAGGACCATCTCTACCTGTTGACGAACGACGAAGGGGACGAGATCGACTTTCAGCACAACACGCGAACGTACATCTGGGATCTGGTCGATCTCGATCGGCCGGCTCTCACGGGAGGTACACACACCCGACGCGCTCGGCGGACCATAACCTCTACGTGCATCGCGATTACGTCTACCAGGCAAACTACACGTCCGGACTTCGCATTCTGAGCCTGCGTGACGTCTCCGACGGTGTGCTGCATCTCGTAGGGGTCTTCGACGTCTACCGTGAGGATGACGAGCCCCGTTTCGCCGGTGCCTGGAGCGTTTATCCCTTCTTTCCCAGCGGCGTGGTCGCCGTCAGCGGGATCGGTCAGGGTCTGTTTCTTCTTGACCCCCGTTTCGACGGTCAACTGGAGAGGTGACGGTTTCCGGGCACGACTCTTGCTATGATCAATCACAGGAGCTGACCAAGTGGACCGAATGTCCACCGGCGAGGACGAAAAACCTCGGGAGGAGACAATGAAACGTCTTGCTTTGACCGTTGCGTTGGCGGCGATCGCTGCGACCGGCTTCGCGCAGCAACAACAGGTATCGGAAGGCCAAGTTCTTTACGAACAGAAGAAATACGAGGAGGCAGTGAAGGTCCTCGAGAAACAAGTGCAGAAGGAACCGTAGAACGGTGAGGCTTTGACTTACCTTGGACTCGCTCGCGTCAAGAGCGGGGACGCCGAAGGCGCACTGGTTCCCTTGACGAAAGCCGTTGGCCGGAACGATAAGGATCCCGAAGCTCATTTCGGGCTGGGACTCGCCTACCTCAAGCTGAAGAAGGTGGATCTCGCCGTTTCCGAGCTCGAGCGGACCGTCGAGCTCGCACCCGAGCACGCCTACGGCCACTACTACCTCGGCATGGCCTATCACGAGAGAGGAAGCAAGGCCCTGGCCATCGAGAGCCTGCGCCGGTTCGTGAGGCTCGCGCCCGACGCGCCGGAAGCACCCGCGGTGCGATCGCTGCTGGCGGCTCTGAGTTGACCTAGAAAACGTTTCCGAGGGTGAAGATGAACCGCCAGGGATCCTCGTCCGGTCGTGGTGAGAGCACCCGTGCCACGTCGAAACGAAACACTCCGAAAGGGACCTCCAGGCGAAGACCCGCCCCGACGTTGTGCCGCAAATCGGCGAAGCTGATGTCGGAGGTGGTCGGGAAGACGTTCCCCGCGTCATAGAAGCCGGCTCCGCGCAGCCACCGGTAGATCGGGAAGCGGACCTCTTGATTGAGGACGAGGAGGCCTCCACCGCCCACCGGTATTCCCTCTGGACTGCGAGGCCCGAGCGTTTCTTGTGCGAATCCGCGCACCGAGGCCGAACCTCCCGCTTTGAACCGATCTTCCTCGATGAGCACCTGGTCAAAAGCGGTCGCACCCAGGCGAAATCCGCTGGCCCACACCGTGTCTTCTCCCAGGGGAACGAAGGCGAAGAGCTGGCCGTAGAACTTGATGAACGGGGTCTCGGAGCCCAGTGCTTCCGGAGCCGCCTGTAACGTTGTGTTCCAGAACAAGCTGCGGCGAGGGCTCACGACGTTGTCCCGGTAGTCGCCGACCAGTGCGCCCGTAAGGATCGAGCGGTTGACGGCGAAAACGAAGGGTCCGAGGATCTCGCTGGGAAGCTCCCGGACGAGCCGATTGAAGCTGTAGCTCCACTGCACGTTGAGCCCCGGACGTAATGGTTTTGTCTGCTGCGCGGTAAATGTCCAGGAACGGCCCTTGTGCGTCTGGTCCCCGGTGAAGACTTCCTCCGTGGTCTCCCTCTCCACGAAGAAGTCCGTATACAAGCGGCGCGTTGCAAAATACGGAGTCTGATACGACCCGCGAAAGACCGTGGAATCCGAAGCGACGAGCGCGCGGAAGCTGACCTGGTGGGCACGCCCGAAGAGATTCGGTGTACCGACCTCGCCCAGCAGCTGAAATCGTCCGTCGGTGGTGTAGCGTGCTCCGTAGTCGAAGTTGAGGTCCGGGGACTCCCGCACCTGGATGGTGATGTCCCGTTTCAGGGAGTCGGGTGCCGGCGGTCCAACGACGACGTCGGCGGAGCGAAACACGTTCAGATCGTACAGTCGACTCTGCGTGTCGCTGATCCCGGAAAGCCGGAGAGGCTCCCCCGGTTCGAGTGCCAGCTGGCGGCGGATGAGGCTCTCGTGGGTGGCCAGGTTCCCCACGACCCGCACATCACCGACCGTTGCCCGCGAGCCCTCGTCAATGACGAAAGTCGTCTGGAAGCTCGTGTCGGAGGCTGGCTCGAGCCGTGTCGTCACGCGCGCAGCCGGAAACCCCTGCCCGCGATAATGGGAAGCGAGTGCGGAGCGCGCTCGCACGATGCTCGTCAAACGGAGCGTATCGCCGACATCGAGCGAAATCCGGTCCAGGAGCTCGCTCGTCTCGAACGCGGTGACACCTTCCAGTTCCACACGCGCGACCTCGAATCGAGGACCCTCGGTGACCGGGATGGTGACCGTGAGCTCGCCACTGGCGGTGTCGAAGGTGCGCACGGGCTCTCCGATCGTCGCGTCCAAAAAGCCGCTGTCCGCGAACCGCAGTCGTAACAGCTCCTTCAATCGTGGCTGCCTGACGGTGAGGAGCTCGTGGAACTCTGACGTGGACAACCCGGGAAGATCCTGGAGAAGCGCTTGGCGTGAAAGGGACTTGTTCCCTGTCACCTCGACCACGACCCGCCGGCCCCGCGGCCCCTTCGCTACGTCCACATGGATGATTCGTCCGCTTTCGGTCTGCTGCGATCGGGTCTCCACAGAGGCGAGGTAGTACTGCCGCTCGAACAGCTGGCCTTCGATTCTCGTCGAGAGCTCTGCGAGCAGGAAGCTGTCCGCGAATCGTCCATCCCAGCTCGTGGCGATCGCGCGCTCGATCGAAGAATCCAGGGGATCCCCCGCAAGGACGATCTCGATTCGCTCGCCTGCGTCGATGCGATACTGCACGCTCACCGTGTCCGGCCCGGAGGATTCGACGGCGACATCGACGATGGCTCCCAGGTATCCGCGGTCCCGCAATTTCTGAGTCAGGCGTTCGGCCTCGTTCCACGCCTTCCAGTAGTCGTAGGATTGACCCGGCTCGATACGGATTGCCTTTCGAAACTCCGCGTCGAGCTCTCCCTGCACGATGTCGAGGCCGACCTCCGATATCGTCGCGCGCGGCTGCGAGGTCGTTTCGTCTTCCCGTTCATGGAGGTCGAAGCTCACGCGCTGGGCAATCGCTCCCGTGAACTCGTTGTCCTGCTGCCGAATGAGCTGGGTCGATATGCGTTTCGGCCAGTCGTAGCTCACGATCCAGATCTGCTCTTCCGCATTGTTCAGCCCGACGGAGTAGGTCACGGCAAGGCGGTCCGTCAATGCGGCTCCCAGCGTGAAGCGCGCACCCGGATCGGCTTCACCGGCGATCAGAGCGGGCTTCACGGTGATGGGGCGGACGGGAAGAGTCTCGCCAAGGCTCGACTCGGCGAACTGCGCAAGCGTGGATCCCAGAAAGGAGACCGCCTGCTCGGCCAGAACGGCGCGCCGCTCGGCCGAGACATTCTGCAGCGTCCGCCCGGTGAGCAAGAGCGAGGCGATATCCCCGCGACTCAGATCCGAATTGCCCGGGGCGGTCATCTCGGTGACCAGGTTGTCGGTCGGTCCGCGGGCACGAAGCTGGATGTCGGTGCCGGAGACACTGGTGCGGGCGGCGATGTCGAGCTCGGGAGGCTCGAGCGGATAGCCGCGGAGCTCGATCCTGCCGTTCTCGATGCGATAACTGTTGCGGCCGAAACGGAAACGTCCCCCCCGCTTCGCATCGATGAAGGGCGTTGGTGCATGAATCAGTTCGGGACACGCACGGAACGTTTTGGCGGCCCAACTTACTCCCCGACGATCGCTTGGGATTCAGGCTTGCCCAGCTCAGCCATCCGGTTCAATACATTGCACCCGATCCTTGCCTCCTGCTTTTGCGATTCGTAGCCGCGCGCACGAAGGCTGTTTCCGAGCGTCCGCTTGTACCTGAAGAAAAGATTCTCGACGGCACCCTGTCGTCGATACCGTGACTCCCGCTGCCAGCCTTGGCGCCCGACATTGCGAATCGTCTCGAGGGTCGCATTCCGCTGCGCCCACGTGCCCTCGGCGCCATCCGAAGGCACCGCCCCTCGTCGAGGTGGGATCACGATCTTGATGTCCGCGGTGCCGACCTCACCGAGCAGCTCGTACACCGACCGAGTATCGTAGGCCCCGTCGGCTGTGAAACGTCGGATCGGAGAGTGGACCTGTTCGACGAGCTCCGGGACGGTGGACGGATCGTCTTCGCTGCTCTTCGTAAGCGTCGCCGCCACGATGAATCCGTCGTCATCCACGCCGACATGCAGCTTCCGCCATTGTCGACGCGCCTTCGAGCTCTTGTGCCTGTGGGCGTGCCACTCACCGGCACCCGAGATTTTCAGCCCCGTGGAATCGACGATCAGATGAATCGAACCATCATGCACCCTCGTGGGAGAAGGCAGGTCGACGTCTTTGCTCCGCCGTGACAGCGTTGTGTGGTCCGGTGCGTTCAAGTCGAGCTCCATCAACCGTAACAACGAATCGAGAAATCCCTCCACCTGTCGCAGGGGCAGGTGAAGGACCATGCGCAAGGACAACGCCGTCACGATTGCCAGATTCGAGTAGCGCGGCTGACCACCGCGACGGCCGTTCCGCGGTGGCGTCCAGGCTTCGCGCGCCTCTTGGCTGAACCAGACCGTGATGTCGCCACGGCTCTTGAGACCACGCTCATACTCCGGCCAGTTGGTCACGCGATACTTCGTCTTGTATTTGCGGTTCACTCTGGTGGACTTGCGCGCGGCCATCGGCTCATCTCCTCGATATTCGATGTATCGAGAAGCTGAGTCGAAGCGGTTGCCGGAGTCAAGAGCTATTCATGCACCAAAGCCGTGCCACGGCATCAGTCTCCCTGTGGATCGATTCTGTCGCCGTGCCGGTCATGGTCGCGTCCGGCGCAGTCGTCGTATTCGCGTGGATCTGGCGCCGCTTGCTCCTCCGAGCGCAATCAAAAGGATCGGCGTGACAGCCGAACTCTTGCGGTCAAATCGGCCTTGAAGCCCTCAACTTGACAGTACCCCCCAGACGACTGCCCCCGCGTAGCTACGGGCTTTTGCTCGGTATCTCCCTTCTGCTCTGCAGCCTGGTTCGATTCGTTTCCGGTCTTTTTCTTGCCCCCGCCTTTCAGTAGTTTGCGGTACTCCCCAAACTGTGTTTCGTTTAGGGCATCGAGGCTCCCCTCGCGTTCGTCGAGAAAATCATGCAGCACCAAGATGTCATTGCAAAGAACAACCGTACAGGCAAGGATGGTTTTGCGGAGCTCCTTGGAGCCCGCCTTTCCATTCAGTGGTTTCCCTGGTTTTCTTAGGTGGCGGCTTGTCTTGAAGATGTTTACGGCTCACCTAACCAGGTGAACCTGAAAGCGACAGGTTCCGTGCTCGTGAGCGAGCCCGAGCCCGAATGCAAGCTGGCATCTAGAAAGTGAGGACCAGCGCGACGTTGAACAGGGTGTCGAGCTTCTCGGCCTGAACGGGAACGAGGATGTCGAGAGGCAGGCCGCGCGGGAACTCGAGGGGGGCCGCAACGAACGAAGGGAGATTGTCGAACAGGAACTGCAGGCTCACCCGGACCGCGAGCCTATCCGTCATGCTCACCGAGAGCGCAGTCAGGCTGTCGATTCTGAGGTCGCTCGTGTCGTTCAGATTCTCGTTCGCAATCGTCAGGTTGGTGAGCGTGGTGTTGCCCGTAGCGGCCCACGTGAGGTTGGACGACAGGCGAATGCCGGCGAAAGTGTCCGGGGAGGCGATGGTTCCTTCCTCACGAGTGACGCTGATGCCGTAGTCGGTTCGCCATTTCAGATCGTCACGCTCGTACCAGATGTTTCCGACGCCACCGGCGCCGAAGTAGCGGTTGCGGATTCCCGCGAACTCGTTCCGATCCCAGCCACCGCTTCCGTAGAGGAAGAATCTATCGGACAGGTTTCGATCGTATTTGGCACGGGCCACGTAGTTCTCGGCAGTGAGCACGGAGGTCGACTCTTTCTCGATAACGAAGTCCTCCGGCGACTCGCCCACCGGCGTTCTGGTCGTGGTCGTCGTTTCGGTCCTGAGACCGCTCACCTCGAAATGAAACAAAGAGCCCTCCCCGGTGTGCGAGAGCAGGTTGCGAAAACCGAAGGTGCTCGTCCGCGAGTTGCCGGCCGTAGTGACGAGCGCGAGCTCTGCTTCGTCCGCCCAGCCGAGCTTCTTCTCCTCGTCGTCCTGGGCCAGCGCGGTCCCGATGCAGAGGATCCCAAGCGCTGCTAACTGGATGCACCGTTCGGCGACGTGAACCAAGCTGTGCGGTGTCGTTTTTCTGCGCATGACGTTCTCCTGGTCACAAGTGGACGGGTCGCGAGCGGACACGTGCAGAGTCGTCCGGCCCAGTAGTTCCCGCACCCGATTTCGAAGGGCGTAACGTTACCGATACAAAATGTTGTTGTCAATGCAGAATGACGAACAGTGACGAACAGTGTCCGACTTTGCTAGTCTTCCTGCGCGATGAGCTCGCTCGACCCAATCCTTCGCCCCCAATCGGTAGCCGTCATCGGAGCGTCCCGCGACCCGAACTCCGTGGGCTACCAGATCATGGACAACCTCCTGGGGCACGGCTTTCAGGGGCCGGTTTTTCCGGTGAACCCGAAAGCGACTGCGATCCATTCGGTGCCTGCCTATCCAACCATCGCCGAGGTGCCTCAGGAGGTCGACCTGGCTGTGATCGTCGTCCCCAAACAACATGTGCTCACGGTGGTTCGCGAGGCCGTCGAGGCCGGCGTGAAGGGTTTCGTCGTCATCTCGGCGGGATTCCGGGAGGTGGGGGCGGACGGGATCGGCCGGGAAGAGGAGCTTCTCGAGTTGATCCGTGGCAAGGGCATTCGGATGGTAGGGCCCAACTGCATGGGTGTCCTCAACACGGAGCCTGGGGTTGGCCTGAACGCGACGTTCGCTCCTTCGATGCCTCCGCCCGGCAAGGTCGCCTTCATGACCCAGTCGGGCGCGATGGGACTCAGTATCCTAGACTACGCGCGGAGCCTCGGTATCGGCATCTCGATGTTCGTGTCTGCGGGCAACAAGGCCGATGTGAGCGGAAACGATCTGCTGGAGTACTGGCGTGACGATCCCACGACCGAGTTGATCCTCCTCTACATCGAAAGCTTCGGAAATCCAGCGCGTTTCGTTCGTCTGGCGCGTGAGATCACGCGAAAGAAGCCAATCTTCGTCGTGAAGTCGAGCCGTACGGGAGCGGGTGCCCGGGCGGCAGCCTCTCACACCGGTGCGCTGGCGCAGACGGATCTCGCCACCGATGCGATTCTCAAACAGGCGGGTGTTGTTCGCGCACAAACGGTCGAGGAGCTCTTCGACCTCGCGATGGCCTTCGCCAATCAACCACTTCCAGAGGGAAACCGCGTGGCCATCGTCACCAACGCGGGAGGACCCGGCATCATTATTGCCGACGCCAGCGAGTCCCACGGGCTGAACGTCACCACGTTCTCGCAGGAGACGGAAGAGGCGCTGCGCTCTGGGTTGCCGGAGGAGGCGAGCGTGCGGAACCCGGTGGACATGATCGCGAGTGCCAACGCGCAAAGCTACGAGATGGCGCTCGATTGCGTCCTCCGGGACGGGAATATCGATGCGGCTATTGCCGCTTTCGTTCCTCCTCTGGGTATTCACACGGAGGACATCGCCCGAGCCCTCGTTCGGACAAATGCGGGGCACAGGGAGAAGACGCTTCTCGCGGTTCTCATGGGACAGGAGGGGTTACCGGCAGGGATGGCTCAGCTCCATCAGGCGGATATCCCCGGATATCTGTTTCCCGAGAGCGCGGCGCGGGCGCTGAGCGCCATGTGGCGGTACAGAAAGCGCCAGACCGAGCCGGAAGGCGCGACGGTCTCCTTTGATACTGACGATGCGGCCGTGAGCGCGGCCATCGAGCGCACTCGAGATTCCGGTGCGCTCAAGCTCAGCGAGCCGGATGCACTCCGGATCCTGGAAGCCTACGGGATCGCCGTCACCCCCTGGAAAATCGTCGAGGCACCGTCCGTCGACGAGCTCCCGCCCCGAGCGGTGGCGGCGGGAGACGAGCTCGGCTTTCCGCTTGTGCTGAAGGTCGTCAGCCCGGAAATCATCCACAAAACGGACGTCGGTGGCGTGGCGCTCGATATCCAGAGCCCCGAAGAGCTCAGAGCGGCGGTGACAGGCATGATCTCGCGAGTCAACGAGCATTTCGAGAAAGAGGCTCGCATCGCTGGGCTGCTCGTCCAGCGCATGGCCCCATCGGGTCGGGAGACCATCGTCGGCCTCACGCGAATCCCGAGTGTCGGCCCGATGGTGATGTTCGGTCTCGGCGGGATCTATGTCGAGGCCTTGCGGGACGTGTCGTTGCGCATGAGCCCTCTCACGGATGTCGATGCGCAGCAGATGATCCGCGAGGTGAAAACGCACAAGCTGCTCGAGGGTCTTCGAGGCGAAGCGCCCCGCGATATCGAAGCGCTGGTCGAAGCCCTGCTACGTGCTTCCCAGCTGGCAGAGCGCCATCCCGAGATCGCCGAGATGGACATCAACCCTCTGATATCGCAGGAGGAAGGTGCCGTCGCGGTGGACGCCCGCTTTCAGCTGGCGTCGCGCGAATAGAGCTATCTAGAAGACGTTGTGCTCGGGGATGCTCTGCACGTTTCGAAACCGCTCGATGGAATAGACGCTGATATCAGCGCTCTGGGCCGCACCTTCGGTAATGAGCTCCGCGATGAGGAGCCCGACCGCGGGAGCGTGCTGCATGCCATGACCGCTGAATCCGTTGGCGCAGATGAAGTTCTCGACCTCGGGGACGTGACCGAGAATGGCGTTGTGGTCCGGTGAGACCTCGTAGAGACCGGCCCAGCCGGTCTTGACCTCGGCTTGCTCGAGTTGCGGCAGGCGGTGAATGGCGTGCTCGGTGGCTCCGGCAAGAAACTCCCAATCCACCTGTTGGTTGAAGCTCGCTGGCTCGTCGGGGTCGGACTCGCCGATCAACATGCCGCCGCTCTCCTTGTGCATGTAGACGCCCGTCGTCCAGTCGATGAGGAGGGGGAACCGGTCCGGAACCCAGTCCACCGGCTGGGTGATGAAGAGCATCCGCCGCACCGGATCGACGGGAACGTGGACACCGGCCAACTCCCCGATCTTTCCTGCCCAGGGGCCGGCCGCATTCACGATGAGACCGACGTCCCACTCTTCGTCGCCGGCGACGAGCGACGAGATACGCCCCCCGCTCACCCGTATCTCCCGGACCTCTGCCGATCGGTGCAGCGATACACCGAGCGCCTTTGCCTTTTTCGCGTAGCCCTGCACGATGGCGTGCGGGTTCGCGATGCCGTCCTCCCCGCAGAAGGTGGCGCCCACCAGATCGTCGATGCGGAGCCCGGGAACGATCTTTCGCGCCTCCTCCGGAGTAATGACTTCGACCGGCACGTCCATGCGACGTTGACGCTCCGCGTTGCGACGGAATGTTTCCATCGCGGCCTCGTCGGAGATAACGAACAGATAGCCGTTCTGCTCGAAGTCGACCGGTTCGTCGAGCTCGTCCTCGAAGCGTTTCAGAGCATCGATGCTGATCCGGGACAGGGCAATGTTCTCCGGAGTCGAAAACTGAAGCCGAACACCGCCCGCACATTTGGCGGTGGAGCCCGTGCCCAGAGCTTCTTCCCTCTCGAAGACCATGATTCCCGATTGGCCGCGAGCCGCCAGGTGGTAGGCGATAGAGGCCCCCATGATTCCGCCGCCCACGATGGCGATCTCGGCGCTGCGTGTCATGAACGGGATCCTACTCCACCGTCTCCCTGCCGAAAAGCAAGCTGTTGTGGGGCAGGCACTTCGACGGGTCAGTGACTTTTGCAAAAAACGCTAAAGCATTGGCCAGAAAGGCCGAATGAGAGAGGGAAGCCCGACTGGGGGTAATATACCGCGCTCGACCGTTGGGGAAAGTCCCATTTTCAAACTCACAAACACTCGCTCTGATCATCCGTAGAATGATTCCAGGACAGTGACCGCGGTCACAGCTCGGACGATTCTCCGAGAGCAGGCAACCAGCCGAGGAGGCAGCACCGTGCAAGGTATCTTGAACAAAGAGCCACTTCCCGAGGTTCTTCGTGCCATCACCGGCGAGAGGGAGAGCGGTGTCCTTCATTTGAACCGCGAGCAGATCGAAAAGCGGATCTACTTCGGTCGAGGCTCGATGCTGTTCGCGCGATCCGATCTGCAGGCGGACCGACTCGGGGAGTTCCTGGTTCGCAACGAGCGAATGAGCAGGCACCACCTCGTTGACGCCTCCAACAAGATGAGGGCGTCGGGCAAGAGGCTGGGCGAAACGCTGGTCTCGATGGGACTCATGACCGAGGCCGAGATGCATGGCTCCGTTGCGGAGCAGGTTACCGGGATCATCTATTCACTGTTCGGCTGGAGAGAGGGTCAGTTCTGCTTTCGGCAGCTGTCGAACCCGGTCAACCAGGACATCGCACTCGACCTGCACACCGTTCCCGTCATTCTGGAGGGTGTGCGCCGCATCACTGACCCCGTGACGGTGAGAGGTGCGCTGGGAGACCTGCAGCGGGTCGTGAGCTATTCGCGAGATCCCTGGGTTCACTCGCACCAGGTAAGTCTGACTCCCGACGAAGGCTTCGTGCTGTCGCGGGTGGACGGCCAGATTTCGATGGCGGACATCCTGTCCCTTTCTCCGCTTGGCGAAGACGAGACGCTGCGATGCCTCTACGGTCTGGTGTCGAGTGGTTTCCTGGAGTTCGGGCCGAAGACCCGCGAAGTCACTCCGTCCAGGAAATCGAAGCGGTTCTACGACATGGGAAACGTGGAGCGCGGGAGGGCCCGGCCCGAAAAGCCCAGTATCTCGAAACCGCCGGTGAACCACGAAGAGCAGTGGGTTCGCGAAGACATCGAGGAGAAGCACGCTTCGCTGGCGGCGGGAAACTACTACGACTGGCTGGAGGTTCGCCGCCGCGCCAGCGCCGCAGATCTGAAGAAGGCCTACTCGTACCTGATCAAGAAGTACCATCCGGATCGCCATCGCGCGAAAGTGCTCGAGGATTTGAGCCCGGCACTTCAGGAGATCATCACGAAGGTGCGCGAGGCCTATGAGAGCCTTTCCGAGCCGCTCACGCGGCGCCGCTACGACAACTCGCTCCGAACCGAGGCCCCCCGTGGGGAGGTTAACAGTCGTCCGGCGGCTCTGGAACGTCCGGCAGAGCCACCTGCACCCGATCCGGCGGAGAAGCGCGCCGAGCATTACTATCAAGAGGCGAGACGGCATTTCGAGAATCAGGACTACCACGCCACGGTACGACTGCTCGAAGAAGCGGTGGAGCTCGTGCCGTCCAACGGTGCTTATCACCGGCTGCTCGGCCAGGCTCTCGCGAAGAACCCCAAGTGGCGGCGAAACGCCGAAAAGCACTTCAAGATCGCCCTGCGCCTCGACCCGGTTGACATCCAGGCGCTCATCTTTCTCGGGGGGCTGTATCAGAGTGTGGGCATGAAGAGCCGGGCGAAAGCGATCTTCGCAGGCGTTCAAGGCCGACCCGGACAATTGGGAAATCCGCAACCGCCTCGCCGATCTGGAGAAGGCGACCCAGTTCCACTAGTCGTAGTCGCGCTCGGCCGTATCGCGATCGCGAAGCAACTCGGTCCAGGCCAGGGGTCCGGCACGCAGCCCTTCTACCTCGAAAACGTAGAGAACTTCCGCTCGGAGAACGTCACGATTCTGGATCTACGTTTCGAGAAGACCTTCCGTTTGAGCGGTCGGAACCGCCTCACCACCATGCTCGACATCTACAACGCGACGAACGATAACCCCGAGACGAATTTCGTCCTTCGCACTGGAAGAAATTTCAAGAACATCATCGCGGCACTCCATCCACGCACGTTCACCGTAGGCGATCGCCGGTAGCGGTGCGCACGCAACGTCGCGTCGAATCACGGCTGAACCGCTTGGAGTTTCCTATCAGTAGCAGGTCGCCTTCTTGCAAACCACGGTTCAGCTCTCTGTTCCCCCTTGGCGTTTCCGGATCTCTTCGAGTAGTTGACGAAGCATCGGCAAGCTTCTGTGATCCTTCGGTCGATTCGCTGCCTCCTTAGAGCGGATCACGTCCTCGAGCGCCGCCACCTTGACTTTCGAGCCCTGGATCGTCACATCGAGAGCACGCCTTGCGAGATCTTCGAAGCCGTCGGTTCCCGCCGGAACGAACGAGAGGTCGAGATCTCCATAGATTGTCTGGAGGTTCAACAGGTGAACGTTCGCGAGAAAAATCGGGTCGTAGGGAAAATCCACACCTGTCGGGGAATCAGGCGTTCGAATTCGAGCCTTCAGCTCATCGAGTGCTGCAGCGAGCCGCTTGAGGTTCTTGGGGTCTTTCAGTGGACAGATATCTGCGTCGAGGGTAGGAAGCGGCGAACCGTGAAGGACGGCGGCCAAGCCATCAATGAGAACGTAGAATACACCGTGGCGCTCCAAGCACGCGAATATCTCCTCGGCTTGGAGTGGACTCATTCTATTCGTGGATTAGTAGCCCTTCCGGACGAACGCTCAGGTAGAACTGAAGGAAGGCTGCGTTTGCTGCGAGTCTTTGTTCCGGCGTCCAAGCAAGGCGCTCCACGATCAGACTGCGGTCATGGAGCTCGCCATCATCTTGCTGCTGAAGTGCTGCGCGCAAGGCACCATCAGTTTCGTGGTCTTTTCGATCGATGGCCGTCATCGGAAATCTCTTTGATCAAGTATACACCGCGTCCTGGAACTAACCATCGCGCACGTCGCGTTGAATTCACGGCTGACCGCTTTGGGATTTCCTATCAGTGCCGCCTGCCCGGTGAGCCTGCTGCCGGCTTCAACTCAGATCCGGACCGACCGTGGGGACAGCATATGGATTACGAATGGACCGACGATGAAGCATCATGGGGCCAGAGTCCACCCGTGCTCGGTAAACCAGGGTCTCACCATCGGAGACAGCGCGAAGTTGTCGAGGACCAGGGGACTTTCCAGCGGTACTGCGACACTTTGAGTCGGCTCGGCGTTACCGTGTCCTTGCGGCAGCAGTGCGTGACTTAGGTGCTGTTGGGTTCGTAAGCTGAGCGGAGAGATTGCTCAAGGAGGCCATCGATGCGCTCAAAGAAGGCAGAACTCGAAGACGTTGTGAAACAGTTCGAAGCATGGCGGGCGAAGCCACACGGACGGCTGATCCCGGAGGAGTTGTGGAAAGCGGCGCTGGGGTTGCTCGATCGGTATGCGCCGAGCACGATCTGCAGTCATCTCCGAGTCAATGCGGCGCGATTCAAACAGGTCCGAGAGAGTGGAGGGGCCGTTGTGGGCGAGAAGCGTTTCAAGGGGCACGGGCGAACGGGTGCTACGGGTCGGTCCCCGCGCACAGTACAGGATCGGAGCGCGGCGGAGCGGGTCACGGCGTTAGCTCCAAGTGGCAACGCGTTCGTCGAGCTGCCGCAGTTCGGCATGGGCTTAGGGGGCGGCATGATGACACCGCCGCTCGGCGAGGTTCAGCATGGAGCGAGCAGATGCCGTCTGACGGTGGAGAGCGCAGCGGGGAGCCTCACGGTCGTGACGGCGAGCGGCGAGGGTGAGAATGAGTTGGTCGAAGCCGTGTGTCGTTTCGTGCTCGGCGCGCTGGAAGGCAGCTCCCGAGCATGATCCAGCTCGTTCCCCAGCTGAAGGTGCTGGTTGCCTGCGAGCCCGTCGATTTCCGCAAGGGCATCGATTCTTTGGCTTGTGTGTGCCGGCAACAGTTCCAGCTCGACCCATTCCTCGGAACGCTATTCGTTTTCCGCAACCGTTCAGGCACGGCCCTCAAACTATTGGTCTACGACGGCCAGGGCTTTTGGTTGTGCCAGAAGCGTTTCTCGAAGGGGCGCCTGCAGTGGTGGCCGCGTCAGACGACGGATGGCGTTGCGGCGCTACCCGCCGAGCAGTTGGCGGTGCTTATCTACAACGGACTTCCGCTGCGAGCGGGGATGGCCGAGCCGTGGCGGCGGGTTGGTTGAGCCTTTCCAACGTCTTCTGGTAGCTCCAAGGCAGCCACGACTCGGGTGCTGCTCTAGCGTCTCGAGCGTGCATGGAGATGTTCGTCAGATAGTGCACCGGGGCGACACCGTTTTTTACCGCGGTGCGGATCATGCTCAGGAGCACGTCGCCCACGTCGGCGCCTGCCTGGGTCTTGAAGAAGAGCGAGTTCTTGCGATGCCGTTGTGAGGGCTTCAGCTCCTGCTCGACCTCGTTGTTGTCGAGGGGCACGCCCGGCACTTCGCGGAAGCGGGTTAGCCCTTGCCAGTGATTTTTGACGTAGGAAAAGGCTTTTCCAAGGCGGCTGTTGGGCTCCACCACGCGCTCGCGGAACTGCTTTTCGATCCACTCGTAGAGCGCATCCATCACCGGCCGGCTGTGTTGCTGGTGATATGCAAGCCGCGCATCGGGGGTCATGTCGCGCGTTTCGTCGTCGTTGCGGTAGATGGTCGCGATGTCCTCGAGCACCCGCTCGCAGTGTTCGGGGAAGGCTGGCTCGGCCTCGAAGAAGTAGCGGCGTGCGTGCACCATGCACTTGGCGGTAATCCGTCGCGGCGAGCGCGGTGCCATCGAGGAGGCGTCGGCCATATGGATGACATCGCTCTCCTGAACGGTGCGCTGATTCAGGAGCCGGTCCATGTTTTCGCCCGCATGCCGTCGTCCGCTCGCGTACAGGATGATCGGAGCAAGCGTGGCGTCCAAGCCGCGGGCAACAATGCCCGTGGTGAAGATGCCCGTGCGCTCGCCTTTGCCTTGAGTCAAGGTCTCGTTCTCCGCCATCAACGTGAGGATCCGTGCGCCGGTGTCGTCACTGTGAACCAGCGGCCGGTTCGCGGCTATCGTCTCCATGTGGCGGAAGACCGGGAACACGGCATTCGCCATCGCTTCGACCCGCTCGAACTGCGTGGAGGCGGCAAACGGAACCCCCGCCCACTTTTGCCACTGCGCCAGGCGGTGGTGGGGCATGCCCATGGCGTAGCGCAACACCGAAACGACCGCGTCCACACTCGGATGGTACTTGCTCGCCCAGGCCTGAGACGGAAGTGGCGCTGTGAACGTCTTCTGGCAACTTGCGCATCGCAGCATCTGGCGCTCGTACACCGTCGCCTGGATCGGCGGCTGAGCCTTCAGCTCCACATCCTTGTTCGCCGCATGGGTGTCGTAGAGCTTGCCCCGGCACAGTGGCTCGGGGCAGGGGCCGCTCGCCTTCAGCTCGGGATGCGAAACCGCTACGTGCTCGGCACCAGGGTAGTCCTTGGCCCCGTTGCGCCCGTGGCCCTTGTTCTTCCCTTTCCCCTTTGCCTTCGTGCGTTTCGCGCGACGTTCCGTTGTCGCCATGCCAGCGCCTCGACGATAGCGACATCGCAGCAGATGACGCACCGCCTCGAGCAGCACCGGACACGCATCCTCGGGAATCTCCCCTTTCGACAGCCGCTCTTCCAGGCGCAGGAGCTCGGCCCGCTCGACCTTCATCGCGAAACGCCGAGCTCTCGGCGAAACTCACGCACCAGCGGATACACCAAGCATGTTTTCACCGCTTCGGCTTTTCTCTTGTGCCGGTCCATCCGGCCCCGGCCCGAAGTCACTCCCACCTCCACCCAGTTCGCTGCCAGATAGCACGTCCCCTCGTAACGCTCCCTCTCCACAAACGTCTCGAGCAACACCGGCCTCACCCCGTAGGCTTCCTCCCAGTCATCGACCACCACTCGCGCTGCCAACGACAGCACGTGACTCGCGAGGCCTTTGATGGAAAGCCACGGCAGGATCAGGAACCGACTGTTGTTGACCACCCGGGGAAGGTTCTTCTGCCGCGTTGCGTCATCCCAACCGATGAAGCCGTCACGCGCCTGAAGCCACCGCGCCGCCGAGGAGAACTGCACGCACCCACAGAGCTCCCGCCGAGGATTCGACATCCAGACCAAGTACCGCAGGTGCGCGCCAAAGGCCACCTTGTGGCCCAGGTAGTGGTAACGCGCGACCAGTTCCCTCCATAGCGCTCGCTCCTCAGCGTCCGCCACCAAGCCCAGCATCACCGGAGCGACGTCCGATAGCTTGCCCTCACGCCGTGGCCGCTCGCGACCAGCCTTCGTGTAGTGGATGCTCGTCGGTCCGCGGCGCCGCTGCTCGTGACGCGGGGGCAACGTCACCAGCCCCTTCGCTTCGACAACCTCCAGGTACTCGTAGCATTCCCGGGTCTTGAGATTGCCGTTCCGACGAACCCACCCCAGGCCCTCACAGATCGTGCGCGCCAGCTCGTGCCGGGACAGACCACACGTGGCGATGATCTCCGTCAGCACGCTCCATTCCTCGGCGGTCACGGTCGTGCCGCAAAAGGTGGGTCGCTTGGCTGCGGTGTCGAGTGCAGCGTTTCCTGCCTGGGTCACTGTTTTCCTCCCAGCCTGAGGTTACACAGTCAGCCAGCGTTTGTCCAGTCCTTTTTTCCCTCTCTCTCTGCCCGCGAGAAAAACGACACACCCGGCGTTCAGCTTACCGAATCGCCCCCACGTTCTCACGCACTACTACCGCAAGGACACGCTTTACGCAGCTCGCCCCGATCGGAATCGAGCGCGAACTCGTCGGAGCGGAGCGTCATCGTGAACCGCCAGCGGATGCCGATGTCGAGCGTGCGCAAAAGACTGTACAAGCGCCCTCCCGGGAAAGCGAGTTTGGCTTGACCCCTCCCTCGTCCGGGCTATAATGCCCTCTGTAATGACGACGGGCCGCACGACTGCTCACGGGCACACAGCCTGTATCTGTATGGACAGGATGCCGGAGCGGTGCGGGCTCGATCGCTGATAACGATTTTCGAAAATGCCCCGCACCCGAAAGGGTCGCGGGGCTTTTTCATTGTGGGACGAGTGGGATGGCAATCGGTGGCAACACCCTGACGATCGACGCGTATCTGGATCCGCTCCGAGCGCCCGAGGAGGCTCCTCCGTTCGAGTCCATGGGAGAAGCCACCCAGGCGCTCCACGCATCGGTGAACGACAACGCCCGACGCCGGGGCGTGCCCTGCCTTCGGCCGGATGGCGGGAGCGTGCCGCTCGATCTCCTCGGTTCTGGCCCGATGGAAGCCTGGCAGCTACGGAAGGCCGAAGCCACCTTTTCTGCGGCCTCCTGCTGGTCCGAGCTCTCCCAGACGTACGCGCGGTACGGAACCGAGGCGACCCGCACGCTGGTGGGCCGAGTTCGAGAGCTGGAACGGGCCCGTGCCGCGGTGGTTACCGATTCCGGCATGCAGGCTTGTGCGGTCACGTTCGACGTGCTCGTGTCCAGGGACGACCACGTCATCGTGGCCGCGGGCGTCTATAACAAGACGAAGGCCTATCTGAGCTGGCTCGAGAAGCGCCTCGGGATTCGCTTCACGCTCGTGGACGACGACGACATCCACACTCTCTCGCGATACGTGACGGATCGGAGCCGCCTGCTGTTCGTCGAGACCTACACCAATCCGTTGATGCGAGCGATCGACCCCGAACGGCTCGTCGAATCGCTACGGCGGGCACGCCAGCAGATTCCCCGACTGCGCCTCGTCGTCGACAACACGATCGTGACGCCGTGGGGCCTCCGGTCCGCTTCTGGCACAAGGTGTGGATTTCGTCGTAGCGAGCGGAACGAAGGCGCTCGACGGCCGGGACCAGAACATGTGGGGTTATATCGCCTCGAATCGTGTGGACGTGGTGAACGAGTGCATGGACCTTCTGGCCATGCGCGGTGGTGCTCTGGACGGGCGTCGGGCCGAGGCCATTCTCGACGGACTCGATGCGGCAAAACATCGTTTCGAGACGCGCTGCCGGAGCGCGCAAGTCATCGTCGACTTCCTCCTTCGTCACCCGCGCGTGTCGGAGGTCTTTCATCCGTCGGTGCCGGATCACCCCGATCGGGATGTCATCGAGCGGAGCTATGCACACGGCGGCTCGCTGGTGAGCTTCCGCGTTGCGGGCGCCGACAACGCTCGGACGCGTCACTTCTGTGACGTCGTGGCGATGACCGGGGTCCCGCGCTACGCGCTCAGTTTCGATGGACTGGTGACGAAACTGAACCACCACCGGTCGGTCTCTGAGTATTTCACCGCGCCGGCCGACGTCGAGCGAATGGGCGTGGATCGACTGGTTCGGCTCGGTGTCGGGCTCGAGGAGCCGGTGGATCTCATCGCGTGCCTTAACTGGGCGCTCTGGCGCTACGAGGCGATTTCGGAGGGCGACGTTCAACGCTGGCAGGCCCGGCGAGCGCAGGAGCTGGGTGTCGCAGGCAATGGAGGAGACGATGTCTCAACGTAAGAAGACCACGATTCCGAAGCTCAGGAAGATCATGACGAGCGGGACGCCGATGACCATGATCACCTGCTACGACTATTCGATGGCGGATCTGGTCGAAAAAGCGGGCGTGGACATCGTTCTCGTCGGTGACAGCCTCGGGATGACCCTTCTCGGATACGACAGCACTCTGCCGGTGACGATGGACGACATGGTCCGCCATACCCGAGCGGTTCGCCGTGGTGCGCCCACGCGCTTCGTGATCGGGGACATGCCTTACATGAGCTATCAACCGTCCGACGAGACGGCGGTCCGCAATGCGGGGCGCCTGATGGCGGAGACCGGTTGCGACGCGGTGAAGCTCGAAGGCGGGCGAGAGATGGCGACGCGTGTCGAAGCGATCGTCGCGGCAGGCGTGCCGGTGATGGGACATCTCAGTCTCACGCCGCAGAGCGCCTCGGCTCTTGGCGGCTTTCGACTTCAGGGGAAGACGGCGTCGAAGGCGGCCCGAATCATCGAGGACGCGCACATCCTCGAAGATGCCGGATGCTTCGCCATTCTCGTGGAGATGGTGCCCGATCGGGTCTGTGAGATTCTGACCGGGCCATCGCGAATTCCCATCATCAGCCTCGGCTCGGGTCCCCATGCCCACGGCCAGCTTCTGATATTCCACGACCTGTTCGGGTTGTATCCCGACTTCACCCCGACCATGGCCAAGCGCTACGTGGATGCGGGGCAGGTTCTCCTTTCCGGGCTGTCGGACTACGTTCGCGAAGTCCAGAGCGGGGAGTTCCCTCAGAAAGGAAACTATTTCTCGATGGATGACGACGAGCTAAACCAGCTGAGGGATTCCCCGCGCCGGGGGCCGAGCGGACCGGTGCCCGTGACGCACCCATCTGGCTGAGTTCACTGGCCCGACAGGCGTGCCAGGTCGGCTTCCGCTGCGATGCGGCCGAAGCCGGGCCAGTGAGGGTCCCGGCCGATCTGCGCGAGAAGCGCCCGGGCGCGTTCGTCGTTCCCCTCAGCCAGGTGCCAGTTGGCGAGTCCGAACGCCACTGTCTCGAATCGGCTATCGCCCAGTTCTGAAAGAAGCTCCGACTCATCGATCGAGCCTTTGTAGAACAGGAGGTTCCGGTAGTAGGCGAGGTTCGGTTCCGGCGACCAGCCTTCTTCGATGTCCTCGAGAAGTGCGCTGGCGTGCTCGTGCCTCCCGTCGCGCCGGAGCGCACGATAGGCCCAGTCGGTGATCGCAACCCGCGTGGCCTCGCGCCGGCTAATCTCCATGCAGCTGCGAAATCCCTCCCCGAGTGCCCCTGATTCTTCGATCGCGAGCGCGCTCTCGTCGGTTGCCAGCTTCAGGCAGCGAAGGTATTCGTCCGAGGCTTCTCCGAATCGCCCGCTCAGGAAATAGGCCAGACCCAGGTGGTAGGCGACATCGAAACTGTAGCGCGAGAGCGTCCGCGCTTCCTCGAGGTCCTGAATCGCTTTGTCGAAGCGACGCGTCGAGATGTAGCGATGCCCGCGGTAGCGGTAAGGCCGCCAGTCGTTCGGGTGCGCCCGCATCGCCCGCGTGTAGAGCTCGATCGCTTCCTGGTAGCGCCAGTCGGACGCTCTCGCCGCCGCCGCGGCCAGGACCAGCTCGAGGTTGTCAGGCGCTTGCGCCAGCGCGCGGTCGGCCTCCTCTGTGACCTCGCGGTTCTCGTCCCGTGCGTAGAGTGGCTCACCGAGGAGGGATTTCGCCTCGGGTGTGGGCTCCATCTTTTCCTGGACCTCCATCACCAGGAGGGACATGCCCGTGATCAGTAGCGCTAGCTTTGCCATCCTGCCCTCCCTTGCTCGGAGCGGTCGACCAATCAGGTCTTATAATGGAGTGCAGGGCCCCCGTCAAAAAACGATAGTCAGAAATCTTGCCCGGGCAAGATTTTTCCTCCGACCGCACGACCGCACTCACCACCAGATCCTCTTCCGCGTTTTCCAGAATGTATGCATGGCGCTCCCAGATGAGCGACACGATGGCTGTCTCCGCCAGGAAGCCTTTGAAAGGCATCGCAACTCGCGCGCATCCATTGAGGCGATCTCCCCGGATAGAAAAAAGGATGTGCGTCCGCCGCAACTCAGTGGCCCTCGTAATTCTCGACATCGGTTCGCTCCAGAACCAGCCTCTGGCCATCCGGCGAGAAGCGCGGCCAGTAGCTGACCCCCTTCTTCGTCACGATGGACTCGACCTCGCCCGTCTCGACGTCGACGACACGGACGAAACGCTCCATCGGGCTCCCCTCGTTGTCGTAGAAGGCGATGCGCTTACTTGGCGAGACATTCAGTCCTAGGGACGCGCGAGAGGGTCACTTGCCTGTGAGCTCGCGAACCTTTTCCTGAAGGATTTCTATCGTGAGGTCGATCGTCTCGAGGTGGGTGCGATGCACCACCACCGCGACCCGCAGCGTGAAGCGACCATCCAGCATGGTGGATGATAGAAACACCCGTCCGTCTTCCTGAACGGCCTGGACGAGCTTCTCGTTGAAGGCGTTGACATCCCCCTGCTTCGGAACGTAGCGGAAGGTCACCACCGACAGCTCCGGATAGGGGCCGAGCTCGAAACCGGGCAGCTCGCTCATTCGCTGATGGAAGTATCGGGCCAGAAGAAGCTTCTCCTCGAGCGCAGCGCGAAAAGGGGCGAGGCCATGAAGCAGGAGAGGAATCCAGAGCCGTAGGCCTCGAAAGTGCTTGGTGAGCTCGGGCGAGAGATCGGCCGGTGAGAGCTCGTCCCGACTTCGAAGCGCGTCCTGCATGTAGTTCGCGTGATAGTAGTGCGAGTCGAGGAGCGGCTTTCGGTCCTTGACCAGGACCGCGCCCGAGCCGTAGGGGAGGAACAGCGTTTTGTGTGGATCCATCACGATGGAATGGGATCGGTCCATTCCGCGAATCGCCTTCCGGCCCTCCTCGCACAACACGAAGAAAGCGCCGTAGGCACCGTCGACATGAAGCCAGAGGCTCTCGCGGTCACAGACGTCGCCGATGGCTTCCATGGGATCCACCACCCCCGTGTCGGTGGTGCCCGCTGAAGCGATGACGAGCCAGGGGATCAGGTTTTGTTCTCGCGGTCCGAGCGCACCGCTTTCTCGAGCGCTTCCGGCTCCATTCGGTAGTGCTCGTCCATCGCCACGTAGTTCAGGACGCATTCCGTCATCCCGGCAACGCGAATCGCTTTCGCGACGCAGTGGTGCGCCTGCTCGGTCATGTAGACGACGACCCGGTCGAAGTCTCTGGCCTTCAAGCCGACGGCGTCGCGGGCGGTGACGACGCCAACGAGATTGGCAATGCTGCCTCCCGATGTGAGATTCCCGCCGGTGGTCTCTTTGGGATAGCCGACCAGCTCGCGCATCCAGTCGAGGAGCAGGTTCTCCGTGCGCACCGCACCGGGAGAGGCGAAGAAGATTCCCGCGTAGCGGTTGGTGACGTCGGCGAGATAGTCGCCGAGAGAGGACGCGTAGATCCCGCCACCAGGAATGTAGCCGAGGTGACCCCCGGACGCGGGGTTGAGCCCTGGCCGGTCGACGTGTTCGGCGATGAGGTCCAGAAGCTCGCGGTACGGGCGCGGCTCGTCGCCGATCGTGGCGTCGTAGATGCCGCTACCCTTGTCGTCGGTCGTGCAATAGGCGAGCTGGCGAGGAAGTGAATCGAGGAACGCGTCGCCGTAATCCCGGGTTGCCTCTACGAGGTCGTCGCGAGTGGCTTTGTCCGGATCGAGAGACGTCGAGGCGCGCTCGAGCTTCCGAATCGAATCGACCAGGCCGTCGATGGATGTCGGGCTCGTCATGCCGCCTCCAGCCGACGGCGCGCGACAGTATCCGCCGTCAGGTAGGCCAGAAATCTGGCGGCAGTCATCGTAATGGACGCGGGAAGCATCAGGCCAAAGGTATCAGTATTCGTGGAGCTTCTCGATGTGCTCGAGCATGCCGGGCGACTCGGGAGGTCCGAGGACACCACCGAGGTACATGGCGATGGCGCTCGCGGGAATCGCCACCAGGATCGGGGAAAGGCCTACCGGGATCCAGCCGAAGTGAACCCCGACGTAGGTCACCGATCCAGCGAGGAGTGAGGCCACACCACCGGCGAGGTTCGCCTTCTTCCACCACAGTCCGGCGATGGTGGGAACGAACAAACCTGCGCTCAGAATTCCAACGCCAGCTGTATAGAACTCGCTGATGAGATCGGGCGGATTGTAGGCGAGTGCGAGGGCGACGATTCCGATGAGCCAGGCCGAGCCGATCCGAATCGCGGATCGCGTTTTTTCGCTGACGCGCGACCGGAGGAGATTCCCCACTAGATCGTGGGCGACCGCCGAGCTGCAGGCGAGGAGGAGCGCATCCGTCGTCGACATGACGGCGGCAAGCACTGCGGCCACCGCAATCCCTCTGACCAGCGGCGGGAACTCCGCCTCCATGATTCGGAGGAAGACCTGATCGGCGTCCTGCAAGTCCGGGAAGCTGACCTTGCCGACGGGAACGATGGCCAGGGTGGCGGCGAGGATCAGCAGGCTGTAGGCGAGCATCGCCACGTTCAACGAAAGGCGTGCGCTTTTCGCGTTTTTCGCGGTGAACACCCGCATCACGATGTGGGGGATCACGGGAATTGCGGTGGCCCAGATGACGAAGAAGCCGAGGTAGCTCGAAACGGGCTGGTGCACCACCTGGCCGAGCTCGGGAGCCTTGGAAGTGGCCTCCACCATGATGGCCATGGGTGAGCCGGCGCGCCAGATCATCACTGCCGCGGTCCCGACAACGACGACAAGCATGAGCATTCCCTGGATAACGTCGGTCCAGGTGATGGCCAGCATGCCACCCAGGGAGACGTAAAGGATGAAAACCAGCGTAGCGAGGGTGAGGGCGATCTCGTACCGAATCCCGAGAAGCGCCTCGGCGGTGATTCCGGCCGCCTTCAACTGCGCCACGATGTAGATCGTGAAAGCGATCACGATGAGCGTGGGCACCAGGTAGCGGACCACCGCGTGTGGATATCGGAAGCTCAACAAGTCGGTGATGGTGTACTTGCCGAAGTTGCGGAGCTGACGAGCCACCAGCAACGACGCAATAGGAAATCCGACCACAGCACCGGCGAACAGGGCGAGCGTGGCGGGGATTCCCTGCCTGTAGGCGAGCCCCATGACCCCAATGATCGAGCCTCCACTCGCCAGAGCGGCCATGATCGCCATCGCGTTGATGACGGTCCCGATCCGCCGACCCGCGACCCAGTACTCCTCGCTCGATCCGAGCACACGACGCGAGGCGAACACGCCGATGGCGATGCAGCCGGCCAGGTAGAGGATGAACGAGCGATCGCTCGAGCAGCATTCAGTGACGCCCTCTGAGGAAGACGAAGAGCGCGAGGGCCGGTGACAGCACCATCAGCGCCGCCATGAGCCAGCCGAAGACGGCCATACCTGCGATCTCCAGGGTTCGCCATGGCGGCAGAAAGGAAACGACCGAGAAGCCGATGATGACGAGAAGGGAAGCAGCCTCGGCACCGCTCATGGGGAAGAAATTCTTCGAGCGCACAAGCGCGGCATGCTATCTCACGCATTGGGTGCAGGCAATCCCGCTATTGGAATAGGATCCTGCGCGCGATGCGCATCATTACCTGGAACGTCAACTCCATCCGAACGCGACTCGAGCGGCTCCTCAAAGTCCTGGAGCGCCACGAGCCCGACATCGTCTGCCTCCAGGAGCTCAAGGTCATCGAGGAGGATTTCCCGAGCCTGGACCTGAAGCAGGCCGGCTTCGGTCGGCTCGGAAAAGTGGGAGTACAAGCTCGATTGGCTCGCGCGACTCGCTCGTTTTCTAGAGAAAAACGCCGATCCCGGGGAGCCGCTGGCGCTTTGCGGTGATTTCAATATCGCTCCCGACGACAACGATGTCCGCAATCCCGAGGTTTGGAAGAGCAGTGTCCTTTGCTACGAGGACGGGCGGAAGGCGTTTCGGAAGCTCCTGAAGTGGGGTCTCGTCGACGTCTTCCGCGAAGCCCACCCCGAGGGCGGGATCTACTCCTGGTGGGACTACCGCCGGCTCGGCTTTCCGAAGAACGACGGGCTTCGGATCGATGCCTCCGGGTCCGCCTGCATCATCACGAAGCGCTCGCCGTCGGGGTGGACGTCGTAGTCGGCCAGCGTCAGCCCCGCGAGACTCAGGCTCAGAAACGGCCCTTCGAACAAAAGGCGAGGTTTTCCCGCCACGAAAGAGCTGCCTGCGATGTCGACGGGGACCACATACATGCCCTCACCGGAGCGGTAGAACAACTCTCGCCCGTTTCTCGACCAGCGAGGGTACTGGCCGCCGTCCACGGAAAGTTGCCACTTGCCACCTCGAACGGGAAAGGGCCGCACGAAGATCTCCGCCTGCCCGGTCTCGTTGGACTGGTAGGCGATCCAGCGGCCGTCCGGGGAGAAGGCCGCTTCGGTCTCACTGAAGGGCGTCGTGAGAAAGACTTCCGGCGTGCCGTCCTCGAGAGGCAACACGTACAAATCGTTGCCGGTCTCGGGGTTCGACTGGGCGAAGAGCAGGTGTTTGCCGTCGGGTGACCAGCTGCTGATGAACTGAGTCGACGTGCTCTCCGTCAGTCGTTCCACGTCGCCCGAACCGTCTGATCGCTTTCGGTAGATATTCAACGTCGAGCCGAGTCTGTTCGAGCTGAAGGCGAGGTGCTCGGCGTCGGGAGACCAGACCGGGGCGTCGTCGCCGGATTCCTCGAAGGTCAGCCGCGTCGGGACGCCCCGTCTGAGATCGTAGACCCAGGCATCGCGGTTGGTACCGTCGATGATCTCGACCGCGAGAAAGTTTCCGTCAGGGGAGAAGCGCGGCTCGCCGAACGTCCGACGATCGTCGACGGCCAGCTCGGAGCGACCTTCGCGGTCCACGAAGACCATGTGATATTCCGGCAACCCCCCGGTGCCGGTGACGTAGGCCAGGGTTCCGTTGTCCGATGTGGCGAACTGGCTGCTGCCGTGCGTCGCGGTGTTCGAACGGACTTCCTGGAGGACGGGAACGGGAGAGCCGGTGGTCTCCAGCCGTTCGGGATCGAAACGAACCGCGAACACCGATCCTTCCTGCGCGAACAGCAGATGTCCCGAGGAGACGTAGCGCCCGTAGCTTCCCCCCTTGTGGAGCACTCTTCGTTCCCCGGTCTCGAGGTCCAGAGCCTCGACCGTGGCGTCATCGAAGCCGCCAGCGCGGCTGTGAGACGTGAAGAGGACTCCCTTGCCGTTGGGAAGGACCTGGGGCCAGCGGTGCGTGACCTCGCCCTCTGCGAGCGTCGTCAGTTCCTCCGGCTCCCCGCCCGCGGCGGGAATCCGATAGAGGCCGCTGCCCGGATTTGGTGCGAAGACAATCGCGTCATCGGGGCCCCAGCTTCCGCCGCGGTTCAAGTTCACGTCGCCCAGAACCAGAGGGGTGCCACCGGTGACGGGAACCTTCTTGAGCTGACCGGGAGTGAAAAAGCCGATCCATTGCCCGTCGAAAGAGAAGAACGGGTTGTAGCCCCCTTCGGTACCCGAGAGAAGGGTGCCGTCGAGCCGATCGAGCGAGCGCGTGTACAGTCGGAGCTCGCCGACGCCGACGCCGACGGAGTAGGCGATGCGCGTTCCGTCGGGAGACAGCACGGTGGCCGCTCCGAGGTCCGAAAAGAGCGGCTCGTCGGAGATACGGGCGTTCAAACGGACCGGCGGCTGGTTGGGGGAGCGCGAGGCCTGCCACCAGCCAACGGTGACGAGAGCCGCCAGCGCGGTGGCCAGGCCGGCGAGGGCCCATGGCAGACGGCGTCCGCTCCGTGATGGAGCCGAATCGGTCGGTGCGATACGTTTTCCCTCGGCCGACAACGAGCCATCCAGAAAGTCCTGCAGGACGATCCGTGCCTCGCCGATGGCTTGAAGCCTCCGGCCGACGTTTTTTTCCATGCACCGCTCGACCAGGTTCCGCATCGGTTGCGGTGTATTTTTGGGCAACGATTCCCACTCCGGCTCCCTTTCCAGGACCCGGGCAAGGGTGTCGGAGACCGTTTGTCCTGCGAAGGCGCGCCGGCCACACAGCATTTCGAAGAGGATGGCGCCGAAGGCCCAGATGTCCGCCCGGCGATCGGTGGCCTGTCCGCGGGCCTGCTCCGGACTCATGTAGCCGGCGGTTCCGATGATGATGCCGTGGTCCGTCCCGGCATGGGTCAGGGTGGGGGATCGGCTCAAGTCCGGCGAGCTGCTCATCTCGCTCTCCAAGACCTTGGCGAGCCCGAAGTCGAGGATCTTCACCTCGCCGTTCGGGGTGATTTTGATATTGGCAGGTTTCAGGTCCCGATGAACGATGCCCTTTTCGTGCGCGGACTCCACGCCTTCGGCGATCTGGAGCGCGATTTTCAGAGCTTCCTCGAGTGCGAGCTGCCGTCGCGCCAGGATCTGCGAGAGGTCTTCGCCTTCGACGAGCTCCATGACCAGAATGCGACGCCCCTTCTCCTCTTCGAGCCCGTGAATGGCGGCGATTCGGGGATGGTTGAGCGCGGCCAGGAGCTGTGCTTCGCGCTGGAAGCGCGCCATTCGCTCGCTGTCTTCGGCAAAAGCCTCCGGAAGCACCTTGACGGCGACCTCGCGGTTGAGCCGGGTGTCGGTGGCCCGGTAGACTGCCCCCATCTCGCCTTCGCCGATCTTGGTGCTTATCGAATAGTGCGCGATGCTTTCTCCGTCCAAGGCCTCCTCTTACTGGACTATGCCGCTCGGGCAGGCAGCTGCCTCCCCCTCGCAGCCCGCCGGCGCATGTTAGGTGGCACCGTACCGCAGGTCAACAGACCGAGCGTTCCTCAGCGGCGGCCGTTCACCAGCGAGTTCCAAAGGTCTATGGTCGGATTGCGTCTTATGTCGATGCCCTCGCGCTGGCGGCGGGCGAGAGCCTTTACGTCGTGTTTGTTCCCGAGAATGAACGTATCGAACATCTGATCCATGGCGGTAAGAGACTGTTCGACGGAGTCCGGGCGCCAGTGGTACCAGCCGTGCGGCTCGTCGCCGTAGACCACCCAGTCGAACCAGTTCCCATGCATGAGAGCCTGGACACCGTACTGTTCGATCTGTTGGAAGCGTGCCGCTGAGTCCCCCTGGGCGTACAGAAAGAGCAGGGGAGTCTTGACCCGATCGGCGTGGTAGATGATCGAGCGGCCGAAGTAGTTCTCGGGGTTCTCGAGCGGCGTTTGCCCGATCAAGTACTTGTTCCAGTTCTCCATCCCCCCGTAGGTGGACAGCGTCACTAGATCGGTCGAGCCGTACCAGACGATGCCCGCCTTGAACCGCTCCGGATCCTTCGTGACGGCGGTCGTGGTGTAGAAGCCGCCCGTCGATCCACCGAAGGCTCCGACGCGATCGGGGTCGACCCAGCCTTCGGCGGCGAGGCGGTCCATCCCGATGAAGGCGTCGCGGAGATCGTGATCGCCTCCGTGCGTGTGAACGGCCTGGCGATACGCCTTGCCGCGACCCGTGCTGCCGCGGAAGTTGGGGGCGAAGACGAGAAAGCCGCGGCTCACGAAGTACTGGACGTACGGATGCCATTGTACGGGATGCTGCCCGTTCGAGTTGGCGCGGAAGAAGAACAGAGCCGGAAGCTTGTCTCCCGCGTGACTTCCTTTGGGTTTGTAGACGAGGCCGGCCACCTCGAGCCCGTCGAAGCTCTTGTACTCGAAGAGCTCCGGCTAGACGAAGAGCTCCTCGTTGCTCAACTCCACCGCCTGGTGGTTGGTGATCTGTCTGGCGGGTCCTCCCGTGGCGCTCGCGATCCAGATGTCGCCCGTCATCGTGGGGTCGGAATGGTAATAGACGATCTCCCGGCCGTTCGGGTGCCACAGGTGATTGCCTCTCGTCTGGCCCGTCGCGGAGGAGCCGCCGTTGACGCCACCTCGCTCGGTGAGTTGTACGGGCTTGCCGCCACCGGACGGGATCTTCATGATGTGGTAGTGGTAGTCGACGTTCTTCGTGAACGAGATCCATTTTCCGTCCGGTGACCAGCGCGGCTCGCTGTGCTCGAAGGGCTCTTCCGCCAGCATGCGCGTCTCACCGCTCGCGACGATTGTTCTAGACATGTTCCTCCCTTTCGACTGACGGGATTCTAGTTTGAAGCTGCTGCCCGCGGCGACTAGGATGGCGGCACCATGACACCCTCGCGCCGGCGTTTTCTCGAGATCGTCGTCGGTATGGGGGCGGCCGCCCTGGCCCGAGCGCAGGCACGTCCGCTCTTCGAGATCTCTCTCGCCCAGTGGTCGCTCCACCGTGGTTTTTTCGGAGACCAGCCCCGCGATCCGGACGTATTTCGGAAGGCGCTCCGGGCCGATCCTGGCTCGGTGCTCCAGGGCGAGCTCGACCCGCTCGACTTTGCCGTGATGACGCGCCAGCGGTTCGACATCGATGCGGTGGAGTACGTGAACACGTTCTACCTGGGACGCCTGCGCGATCGGGCTTACCTCGGCGAGCTCAAAAAGCGGGCGGACGGCGAAGGCGTCCGGAGTCTACTAATGATGTGTGACAACCTCGGCCATCTCGGCGATCCGGACCGGACGGCGCGCCGGCAGGCCATCGAGAACCACCGCCCGTGGCTGGAGTGGTCGAGTTTTCTCGGATGCCATTCCATCCGCGTCAACGCTCGAAGTGAGGGGGCGCCGGACGAACAAATGAGGCTCGCCGCGGATGGCCTGCGGCGACTGGGAGAGCTGGGTGACGCATTCGGTCTCAATGTCCTGGTCGAGAACCACGGCGGTCTCTCCAGCAACGGGAAGTGGCTTGCCGGCGTCATGAAGCTCACCGATCATCCACGCGTGGGCACGTTGCCCGATTTCGGGAACTTCCGTGTCAGCGAGCAGGAGCACTACGACTACTACCGGGGTGTTGCCGAGCTGATGCCTTTTGCGAAAGCGGTGAGCGCCAAGTCGTACGACTTCGACCAGAATGGGGAACATCATCACCCCTTCGACTTCCGTCGACTCATGAAGATCGTCCTGGACGCCGGCTACCGCGGGTACGTGGGCATCGAGTACGAGGGTTCCAGGCTGGGCGAAGCGGAGGGGATTGCCGCAACCAAGGTCCTGCTGGTCCGCCTGCGGGACGAGTTTGCCGTATGCCTAGATTGATCAACGTCGCCTTTCCGTGTTGCAATGGCCGGAGAAAAACCAGGAGTGAGGTGAGATGATGTTTCGAGCATTGATGGGAACGCTGGTCATGGTTGTAGCGGTTCCGTTCGCGTTCGGCGAGGACGCCAAACCTTTCGTGGGTCGATCGATGGTCGCCACGGAGTACGGCATCGTCGCCGCGAGCCAACCCCTGGCCGCCCGCGCGGGCGTTCAAATTCTCGAGCGCGGGGGCAACGCGATCGACGCCGCCATCGGCGCGAACGCCACCATCGGCCTGATGGAGCCCACCGGCAACGGTATCGGAGGGGATCTTTTCGCCATCATCTATATGGCGGAGAGTGGCGAGCTCTACGGGCTGAACGCGAGCGGCTGGGCGCCGAAAGAGCTCACAATCGAGTTTCTCGCCTCGAAGAACATCGAGACGATGCCGCGCCGGGGCATCTACGCCGTCACCGTTCCCGGAGTCGTGGCCGGCTGGGACGCGCTTCGCGGCCGATTCGGAACGCTACCCTTCACTGAGATCCTCGCACCCGCGATTTACTACGCGGAGAACGGCTTTCCTGTATCCGAAGTGATAGCCAGGAGCTGGAAGCGCTCGGAGGATTTGCACAAGCAACATCCGAATGCCACGAAGACGTTTCTCATCGATGGTCGCGCACCGAAGGCGGGCGAGATCTTTCGCAACCCCGATCTGAGAGCATCGCTCCGGCGCATCGCGGAAAACGGTCGCGACGGCTACTACAAAGGCAAGACGGCGGGGGCGATCCTCGCCATTTCAGAGGAGATGGATGGAGTCTTCACCGCCGAAGACCTCGCCGAGTTCGAGCCGGAGTGGATGACACCTATCAAGACGACCTATCGCGGCTGGAACGTCTATGAGATCGGCCCCAACACCCAGGGGATTGCGGCGTTGATGATGCTGAATTTGATGGAGGAGCTCCCATTGGGAGACTACGGCTTCCACAGCACCAAAGCGCTCCACGTCATGATCGAGGCCAAGAAACTCGCCTACGCCGACATGCTTCACTACGTTGGCGATCCCCGGTTCTCGCCCATTCCGGTGCCCGAGATGCTCGACAAGGCGCACGCAGCGGAACGAGCGAAGCTCATCGACCCGAGCCGGGCGCAGTGCTCGGTCACGCCTTCGGAGTTCCCTGGTGTGACCGACGCCGAGGGGGGCGACACGATCTACATGACCGTCATCGACAAGGACGGCAATATCGTCTCGTTGATTCAGAGCAACTACTCCGGCTTCGGCTCGGGATTGGTGCCGCCGGGTGCGGGCTTCATGCTCCACAATCGAGGGGCCTTGTTCACGATGGAGCCGGACCAGCCGAATACACTCGAGCCGCGAAAGCGACCGTTGCACACCATCATTCCCGCCTTCATGGAGAAAGGTGACGTCCGGATCGGCTTCGGCATCATGGGTGGCTGGAACCAGGCTCAGGCGCATGCCCAGTACGTAGCGAACATCGTGGACTACGGTATGAACATACAGGAGGCGCTCGAGGCGGGCCGTTTCACGAAAGGTAGCTTCGACGGGTGTGACCTTCGGATGGAATCCTGGATCCCGGAGGCGGTGCGTGAAGAGCTCGGCGCGCTCGGGCACGAGATCGACGTTATCCCACCTCGCACCGGGGGCTTCGGTTCCGGTCAGGCAGTGATGAGCGATGGTACCGGCGTCCACTACGGAGCTTCCGAGCCGAGGCACGATGGAGCGGCAATTCCGCAGGCCCCACCGGTGTTCTCGGAGAACAAGTAGATTCGGATCCATAGAAGACCGAGGCGGCCACACGGAGACAACATCGCAGCGAAGCCGCAACCAGAGGTCTCACCGCAGAAACGCAGAGAAAAACAAGAACTCTAAGGAACCCAGGAACAATCCACACCGGTGGTGTGAGGGGCCGAATCCGCAGAAGGTCTGCTACGGGAATCTGAAACGCAAAGGCGCAAAGCCGGCAACGGGATCGCGAAGGGGTCGAATCCGCCACGCGTCGCTGAAAGAGGCGTCACCTCCGAACGCCGTGCGCGCCTCACAATCCCCGACTTTGAAACAGCTCCGGGACGCCGCCCGTGATTTTCTTCGCAACAATCAAGGGATTTGACGATGTACAGAGAAACACAGAGAAAAGCCCGAGTGTATCTCCATGCTCCGGGCTTCCTCTGTTCCGGGGTTCCGTGTGATCTCTTTGCGGTTGCTTTCGGAGGCCTCTCCTCGCTGTCTTTGCTCTGCGTCTCTGCGCCTCTGCGTTAGATTTCCCTGAGCGGCCCTTCCGCGGATTCGATCCCTGGCGGTCCCGTCTTCGCCTTTGCGCCTTTGCGTTGAAATTCCGGAGCAATCCTTCGACGGATTCCGCTAGCCGCGGTTCCTCTTCCCTGGTTCCGGGGTTCCTCTCTTCGGGGTTCCGGGTGATCTTTGCCCGCACCTTTGGCGATGGCTTCTTTGCGTGGTCTACTTTGCGCCTTTGCGGCTTTGCGTTGAATTTCCCGTAGCAGCATTCCCCGGATTCGGTTCGTGCGGGGCCGAGCTCGCGCAACGGAACCCGATGGTGGCGGTGCGCGTGTCGGTATCGGTGAAGTTGCGGTAGAACACGGAGAGAAGCCGGTTGTCGACGTCACCCCAGCTTCCACCTCGATAGACCTTGTACGGCGCGCGCTCCGGACCGAGTGGATTCTCGCGCGGGCTCACCGAGTAGTAGTAGAGCTCGTATCCGTCGGCGACCCACTCCCAGACGTTTCCGACCATGTCGTGGAGCCCGTAACCGTTGCGGGGAAGTTCCCGACCTCCGTCGGCCCGTAAGCGTCCGCTCCCACCATGTTCCCGATACGTCGCTCCCGAGGCATCCTTTGTGTGCTCGCCACTGGAGGCGGGGGACGAAGGAGGCAAGAGATGTCGAAGCGAAGGACAGCGGGGATATCGAAAGTGATAGGGAAGCGGCGCTGGGCAGAGGCGGATGCGCGGAATGTTGTGTCGTCATGGCAGCGTAGTGGGAAGCGTGTCTCGGAGTTCGCCAGGGAGTACGGGTTGACCTCCCAGCGGCTGGTTCGGTGGTCGGAGCGACTGCAAGGCGGGTCGAGGGGGAGTGTACGGTTTCATCCGGTTCGCCTGGTGGGAGGCGAGCGAGAAGGCGAGCGAGGAGGCGAGAGGGACGCGATCGAGGTGGTGTTGTTGGACGGCAGGCGCGTACGAGTGCGTGAGGGGTTCTCATCTGAGGAGCTGGGTCGGGTGCTCGAAGTTCTAGAAGGTCGAGCGTGATGTGGATGCTCCCATCGTCTGTGAGGATCTACGTTGCGGCGGAGCCGATGGACCTGCGTCGCGGCTTTGACGGGCTGGCTGCAGCGACGCGGAGTGTGATCGGTCAATCGCCCCTGAGCGGTCATCTGTTCGTGTTTCTGAATCGGCGTCAGAATCGTGTGAAGATCCTCGCTTGGGATCGGACGGGGTACGTTTTGCTGTACAAGAGGCTGGAGCGAGGGACCTTTGAACTGCCGACGTCACCGCGTCCGGGTGATAGGCACGTTGAGTTGGACTCTGGCGAGCTGGGACTGATGCTGGAGGGGTTGGACCTTCGTGGCGCTCGACGCCGGAAGCGATGGTATCAGCGAGCTGAGGAGAAGAGAGTCGCCCTTCACGGTTGAAGGGCTGATTTTCTTCCCAAGAACGCAGCAGGGACTTGACTTTCTTGCTTTTTGCGATTAGTCTTAATCTTCTATATATGACTAAGACACGACTACTGCAACGGCTTCAAACCCTCGGCGAGAACGCTGTACCGGGCACGCTTACGGAGGTCATGTTTCGCTGTGGTAAAACCGCCTGCGGGTGCCGAACCGACCCGAATCGTCTCCATGGTCCCCACCTGTACCTGAAGTTTCGCAACGAGGAGGGTCGGTCGACATCGCTGTACATCCCGCGAAGCCACGAACGGGAAGTTCGTCGTGGAGTCGAGGCCTGGTCGAAGATGCGAGAGGCGGTGGCTCAGTTGGGCAATCAGAATCGCAAGGGGCTAGCGAAACAGCTGCGTCAAAGGCGTAAGTAGTGAACACGAGCTCCGAATCGACCCAGTCGCGCCGAGAGGGCGCTGGCAGTACGAGGGCGCCCAACGCTCTGGGGCAGATTCGGGATTCGGCCCGAAGTCTAGCAAGCGAGGGCAAGACGGAGGAAGCGTTCGACCTGCTGGTCTCGGCGCTGGATGCGGTGTTGCGCAAATCGAGAGAGCTGGAGCTGATGGTGTTGAAGCTTCAGAGGGAACGAGTAGGCAAGCGCTCCGAGAAGGTGGACCCCGGACAGCTCCAGCTGATGTTCGAGCAGCTGATGAGCCAAAGCGGTGGTGAAGAGCTGGAGCCGGAGCTCGACCCACAAACCGAGGCTCGGGAAGACGCGGAGCTGGAACAGCAGATCGAAGAAGCGAAAAAGACTCGGCCACGAGGCAAGGGCAACAAACCGCGCCGCGAAACAATCCGAACGGACGGGATCGAACGCCAGGTTCACTTGCGCGAGATACCTGAAGAGGAGCGGGGCTGCTCTCGATGCGGCAAACTCAAGAAGCCTCTCGGTAAAGACGTCCGACGGAGGCTCGAGTACGTGCCGGGGCACTTCATCGAGCATGAGTATGGCCACGGGTTACCCACTCAACCACTGGACCGCTCTCAACTCGCTTCGTCGACGATGGACGCTTAAGCCTTGACAATAATATCTGTGAGCAACAAATGAGGGCCATCGCACTCGGTCGACGCAACTATCTCCTTCTGCGGTTCTCACGACGCCGCGCGACGCACCGCCGTTCTCTACAGCCTCATGCGCACCTGCGCACAGCACAACGTCCCGCCTCTCCCGTACCTCACTGACGTGCTCCGCAAGCTCGCCGACGGATGGCCACAAAAACGCATCCACGAGCTTCTACCCGACCGCTGGCAGCCTACTCCCGCCTCCACCCCTTAGCAGTTCCCGTGCCATAAACCCCCTATTCCGGGGCGAATGCGTCATGGGGACACCGGACGCATACTTCGGGCCCTCCGGGAAGCCGTAGTGGGCCATCTTCTCCGGCAGGGAGTAGAGTACCCAGGAACGCGGAAACGTAGGTTGCGCGCGAGGATGCAGCCGAGTCCGAACTCGTCGTCGCCGTAGCGCGCCTTGTCGTCCTCGGTGGCTTCGAAAACCGCGGGCCAGCGCGCATCGTTCAGGATGTCATACGCGCTCCGGTAGTACGTGCGGTAGTCCGACTCCTTGTTTCCCATCGAGGCACGCTCTGTCTCGGCCACTTCGGCGAGCGCGGTGAGAAGGCGCCAGCGCTCTTCGAGGAGCTCCTGTCCACCCCCTAGATTTCCCGCAAACGACTCGAAGACTGTCGTGGGGTTCGAGATCGAGTCCCGCGAACCGGGTGGGCAGAAACCCGGCGCCGATCGAGCCCGCGCGTGCGCGCGTGAGATAGGTGCTCATGTAGCTGGGAAAGGTGTCCGATTCGCGACGCCCGCTTTCGAGCTCGTAAGCGATCACGCTTCCAAAGGCTGGAATCTCTCTCGCGATGGCGACGTTCAGCGCGCGGCCCGTCTGCGTGTGGTACTGCCCGTTGATGTCATCCTTCCGCGGAATCGTATTGGTCGCGGTGTTCCTTTTTCTGGGTTCCGGGATTCCGCTCTTCCGGGGTTCCGTGTGATCTCTTTGACCATTTTTCGGATAAGCTCCCCGGATGTTCAAGTCCCCTACCTTCCAGAAGTACTTCCTTCCCGGCTTCGTGTTCCAGTCCATCATCATTGCGGGGGGCTATGGTACCGGTCGCGAGCTGGCGGAGTATTTCCTGGCGTTCGGCCCGTTGGGCGGGCTTCTGGGTATGGTCCTCGTTTCCACCGTGATCTGGTGCGTCGTCTGCGCGGTGACCTTCGAGCTGGCCCGCCAGACGCGCTCCTACGACTACCGAAGTTTCTCGCGCCAGCTTCTCGGGCCGTTGTGGTGGACCTACGAGATCTGCTACCTCATGATGATGCTCATCGTGCTGTCCGTGATCGCGGCCGCCGCAGGGAGTATCTTCGACGAGCTCGCGCCTTTTTCCTCGAAAGGACTCGAGGATGCCGATTACTACCTCGGGGTGATCTTCGTGATGGCGGCGGTGGGTTTCCTCGTGCTCAAAGGCACCACCGTCGTCGAGAAATTCTTGTCCTTCTGGTCCCTCGTGCTCTACGCTGTCTACATATTGTTCCTGATTGCCTGCTCCATCACGTTCGGAGACGACATCGTGGCAGGCCTCGCTTCGGCAGAGATTCGCCAGGGTTGGTTCGTGGGTGGCGTGAAGTATGCGGCGTACAACGTCGGTATTTTGCCAGCGGTTCTCTTCAGCATCCGCCATTTGGAGGCCCGGCGCGAGGCCTTCGGTGCAGGGCTGCTCGCGGGGCCCATCGCGATGCTTCCAGGTCTTTTCTTTTTCCTCGCAATGACCGGTCGATATCCCGGCATCGTCGACGAGACGGTACCCTCCATTCGATTGCTCCAGGATCTCGGCTCACCGCTCTTCCTGTACACGTTCCAGATCGTGCTCCTGGGGACGCTCGTCGAAACGGGGGCCGGACTCATTCACGCCTTCAACGAGCGCGTCGCCTCGGCCCTGCACGAAAAGCGCGTGGAGATGGCCTCAGCTCTGAGGCCGGTCGTGGCGGTCGTATTGCTGGCGGCTGCGACGGTGATCGCTCAGGTGGGCCTCGAGGAGCTGATCGCCACCGGCTACGGGACGGTCACGTGGGGATTCTGGCTCGTCTTTCTCCTTCCCGTTCTGACGCTCGGAGTGCGGCGAATAAGGAGGCACGTTTGACGGAACAGGGAAATCTGCTCGAGGTCTTCGAGGACATTGCGCGCTCGTTGGACCTCAACCGTACAGTCGACAATATTCTCGACGGCCTGACTGCGGTGCTCGATTTCGACTGCGCCACCATCGCGATCGAGGAGCGGGCGGCGGGCGGTCTGTTGTGCCGCGTGACGAAGATCGAGGCGGACGACAAGGAACGCCAGAGCATCGTCGCGAGCAAGGGGATGCTTCGCCAGGTTCTCGCGGATGGACGCTCCCAGCTGCAGGCCTCGGTGGAAGGTTCGACCAGGAGTGGGGATCTGAGGGGTGCCACCCGGTCGGCCGTCGCGGCACCCCTGGTGGGCGGCGGCGGTCGCGTGCTAGGAGCGGTTCTCGTGGAGTCGGATCGGGACGGGGCCTTCGGGCCCGAGTCACTCGAAGATCTGGTCCGCTACGCAAATGCTGCCGCGGCGGCGATCGAACGGGCACAACTCTACTCACAGCTCATCGGGGGGCGTCGGCTGGAGGGTGAGCTCGAGGTGGCGGGCCAGGTGATGGCGGGCTTTCTTCCCAGCGAGGCTCCGCGGCTGGAAGGTCTGGACCTCGCTGCCGTCATCGAGCCCAGCTTCGAGGTGGGCGGAGACTACTACGATTTCATTAACTTGCCCAACGACCGGTGGGGCATCGCGATGGCCGATGTTTCGGGGAAGAGCGTCGGCGCCGCTCTCCTGGTCGCGGCGTTACGTGCCTCCTTGTATCTCCTTGCCAGAAACGAGTTCGCGCTGCGCGCCGTCTTTCGCCGTACCAACCAGTTCCTCTTCGAGTCGGCGGTAGGAAACGGCAAATACGTGACGATGTTCTACGCGGTGCTCGACCCGCAAGCCAGACGTCTCATCTACATCAATGCCGGGCACGTGCCGCCAGTCGTCGTGCGTGCGGAAGGGAAGGTCGAGCTTCTTCGCTCTGGGGGGTTTCCGATCGGGATGTTCGACAATCCACGCTACTTCGAGCACTTCCTGCAGCTGGGCGAGGGGGATCTTCTCGCCCTATACACCGACGGGATCACGGAAGCTGCCAGCTCGGCGCAGGAGGACTACGGTCGTGACAGACTCGTACAAGCTCTACAACGGGAAAAGGACAAGCCTGCGAACGAGATCTGCGACGCGGTACTCAAGGATGTTCGTCGGTTCAGCGGCAAGGCCCCCACCGACGACGCGACGATTCTGGTGATCAAAGCGACTTGAAATCGAACCCACGGAAAGACTACTCGGATATTCAACGCAGCCGCCTTCGCCAAGGCTTCGGCGGCCCACCGAAGTCGGCGGTGGGAATACCGGCCGACGACGAAGGCGGGAGGCGCAGAGACGCAGAGACGCAGAGGAACGAGGGCATCTTCTCAAACCAGGACCGTGGTCAATCGAATCCGCGGAAGGCTGCCTCGGGAACAACCTAACGCAAAGGCGCGAAGGCGCAAAGCGCGCAACGAGCCAGAAACGGTCCGAGTCCTGGGGATTGGACACGCAGACTCCCGGTTTGCGAAGCTCTTGGTTTGCTGCTTGACTTGGTCTCCTGAAGCGTCCGAGTGCGAAACTCATGGTCTCGCTACAGGGACTTCAGCCAGTCGCCTACTTCCTTCACCATGGCGTCGAAGCTCGAGGCCACGTAGTACACCTTCTGATAGTCCGTGGGGTCGAAGGGCGTCTCTGCCATACGCTCGATGCTGAGCGGTTCGGTCTCGGCCTTGCCGCGACCGAAGCGGTCGAGCTCGCCCGATGAGCTGAGCAGACCCGCCCCGTAGGCTTTCAACTCACCGTCTTCCTCGACGGCGCCGAACTCCAGCGTGTACCAGTAGACGCGCGCAATGCGCTCGACCGTTTCGTCGTCCGAGCGGTTGGTCGCATCGCCGAAAAGCCGGTTGATCGCCGCGAAATCGGGGTGGGCAAACGTGGCGGCGTGACCCACCAGCTCGTGCACGACATCCGGTTCCGGCGTGTAGAGCGGCCGGCTGAAATGTCGAATGTACTGGGTGGCCAGAAAGATGTCCCGGCCCAGGTAGCTCATGAACGTGCGCGAGGACACGAGCCCCGCGACCGGAAGCATGCGAAAGCCCGTCTCGCGGGTGAGCGTCGCGTTGACCTCGCCGAGCTGGGGAATGCGCTCGCGGTTCAGCCGGACGATCTCGGAGCAGGAAAGGTATTCCCGGCAGGCCAGCTCGTCGTGCAGTGGCGTGAGATTGCGCCATACGGTGCGCCAGACGTCCTGCTCCTCGGCCGTGTAGGCGATCGTGGGAACCGGATCCTTCTCCTGGTACTCGAGCGCCAGCCGCGCGATGGTGTTGCGCCGCTCCCGGTAGTCCGGATCGCGAAATCCGGGGTGGTCGGGATCGAGCTTGACGAGATCGTCCGCCCCACCTGCGTGGGCGGACATCGTGGTTTCCATGGGTACTTTCGCCTTTCCTCCGTTCGGGTCGGGGTGGCTGCTCCGAGGTGCAGCCGGGTGAGAGCTCAGGGTACCGCGCCGACGAAGGTTGCTCAAGCGCGTGCGCTATCGCTATCGCACAGCGAAGCCAGCCACGAGATAGAAAGCAGTCGCGAGCAGTCCCATCGCCAGCGCGTAGGGAAGCTGGGTGTTCACGTGGTCGATGTGGTCCGAGCCGGCCGCCATCGAGGAGATGATGGTCGTGTCGGAAATCGGCGAGCAGTGATCTCCGAAGACGCCACCTCCCAGAACCGCGCCGACCGCCACATAGAGATTCGCACCGAGCTCGTGCGCCATGGGAATTCCAATGGGAAGCATGATGGCAAACGTACCCCAGGAGGTTCCGGTGGAAAACGCGATGAATCCGGAGAGAACGAACAAAACGGCAGGAACCAGCGCGGGGCTCAGCAAGCCGCCGGCCGCGCCTGCCAGGTAGGGGCCCGTGCCGAGCCGGTCCGACAAATCTCCGATGGCAAAGGCCAGCACCATCAGCAGGGCCAGAGGCATCAACCCGCCAATGCCCTTCAGCACGAGATCCATGACCTCCTGCAGCCGGAAGATGCCCTGAACGAGGTACATCCCTCCCGCTACGGCCGTGGCGAGCATGACCGCCCACAACACGGAGGTCGATCCGTCCCCCGCCAGCAGATCGCCCTCCCCCGTGACGTAGAGACCGAGTGGCATCATCACCAGCATCACGCCCATGGGAACGAGCATGTTTCGCGCGCGGGGCTCGACGCCTTCTTTCGGCCGGAGCCCCAGCACCTCTATCGACACGAGCGGCTCAGCCCCGTCCCGCAGTACCTTGCCGGTCTCTCGCGCGCGAGCCTCCGCGCGTGCCATGGGCCCCCAGTCGCGGCCGGTCCACACGAGGAAGAACACGAAGGCCACCGCTAGCAGGGCGTAGAAGTTGAACGGTATGGAGTGCAGAAGCGTTGGCAGGGGCGCGACGGACGGATAGTTCCCCAGAATCGAGAGGATAAAGGCCCCCCAACCGTTCATTGGGATGAGGATGCAAACCGGAGCGGACGTCGCATCGCAGATGTAGGCGAGCTTTTCCCTGGACAGGCGGTACTTGTCGAAGAGCGGCCTGGAGATGGAACCGCTTACCAGGCAAGTGATATTGGACTCGACGAAGATGCCCAGGCCGAGAATCGAGGCGAGGAGCTGAGCACCTCTCGGCGAGTGGACGTAACCGCGCTCGGTGACCCAGCGGATGAATCCGTCGACGCCGCCCGAGCGCTGCGTCAGAGCCAGTACGGAGCCCACCATCGCACTGAAGGCGATGGTCCGGGTGTGGTCTTCATCTTTGAAGACGTCGATCAGTGCTTGAATGGTGTCGCGCAGCCCGGCCATCGGGCTTCCGTCGTTCAGAAGAATCCAACCTAGCCATATGCCTGAAAAGAGTGACAGGAAGACCTGCTTCGTGACGAGAGCGGTAACGATGGCGACCAGCGGCGGCAGAACGCTCAGCCAGCTCGGGTTCTCCATGCGAGGCGGCCTTCTTGTATCACAAGCGGGAGCGTCCGCGCGATGTGGGAGTGCGGTGCGAACCACTGGAAACCGCGTTTCTGACCGACGGCTCCTCTGGTCGCAACGGCCCGGACGCTGATAGACTGCCCGCGAGCCGCAGTCCCAGCTGTCGTCCGATACGGTCATGAAAACTCGCAAGCGTGCTGCCTTCAGGACTCGAGCGGGCTCAGGTGACGGTTGGCTCGCGCTACTGCTTCTGGTCGGAGTCGCCCCGACACTCGCTGCGACCGAGCCCAACGGCACTGTCGCCGGTAGCGTGCTGGATCCCACCGGCCAGGTGCTCCCGGACGTCGCGGTGGCGCTGTACAGCCTGGACGATCGATCTACCCGAGTCGCGGTGACCGGTCCTGGAGGGCGTTTCGCGTTCGAATCGCTCGTCCCCGGGAGCTATGAGCTCACCGCGTCTCTGCCTGGCTACCTCAACTTCGTCTCCGACGCGCTCGAAGTCGCACCCGACGGTCGGCTGAGCCTGTCGGTGACGCTCGAGCTGGTTCCGATCACCGAGACGGTCGTGATCCAGGAGACGGTCAGTCGCGCAGACGAGAACGATCCGAGGAGCAGGGTCGAGATCGGCCGTGAAGAGCTCGGCGAGCTGCCCCTTCCATCGGATCGCTTCCAGGAAGCGCTGCCGCTCGTCCCGGGGGTCGTGAGGGACCCGGACGGGCGGCTCAGCTTCAACGGCTCCCGGCCCAGTCAGTCAACGCTCCTGGTCAACGGAGCCAACGTAACGGACCCCGTCACCGGCGACTTTGCGATCGAGGTGCCGCTGAAGGCGATCGAGGCGGTCGAGGTCAAGACGCTTCCGTACTCCGCGGAGTACGGAAGGGTCACCGCAGCGGTGGCCGAGGTCAGAACGCGCGGCGGCGACGACGAATGGGACCTCGACTTCAACAACATGGTCCCGAAGCCCCGTTTTCGGGACGGGAAGATCAAAGGCTTCAACTCGTGGGTGCCCCAGGTTCGGGTGAGTGGACCCTTGAAGAAGGGCAAGGTCTGGATCTCGCAGGGCGTCGCGTATCGGTTCGCGCGCAGCAGGGTCCACGACGTCACGTTCGGCGCGGACGAGCGCATTCTCGACAGCTGGGATACGTTCACCCAGCTCGACTTCAAGATCTCCGAGAACCACTCGCTGACGGGAACGTTCTCCTATTTTCCCGTGGATCTGGAGAATGCAACGCTCGATGCACTCACGACCGAGCCGGCAACACCCGACTTCAGCGCTCGCGCTGGAACGGTGCGTTGAGCGCGACTTCGTACTTCTTGCAGACACTCGTGGAGACGACGCTCTCCGTGAAGAGCTATGGCGTAGCCATCCGCCCCAAATCCGGAGAGAACGCCGTTCTGACGCCGGACGGGTTCCGGAGCAACTACTTCAACAATCTCGACCGCGAGAGCTTCCGGCTGGAGCTCGCATCGGCGGTCTCGCACCGCGCACCGGACCTGTTCGGAGGACACCTGCTCAAGGCCGGTGCCAGTATCGGCCATACCGACTTCACCGGAACCGATGCCAGCCTGCCGGTGGACGTAGTGGGCGCGGACGGCAGCCTCCTGCGGAGAATCGACTTTTCGGGAGACCCGCAGGTTGGCGCGAACGACCAGCAGATCGCGGTCTTCGTGCAGGATCAGTGGCGGCTCAACGATCGTCTGGGCATCGACCTGGGACTTCGCTACGACTATGACCGGCTCGTCAATGAGCATCAGCTCGCGCCGCGTCTGTCGGGCGCCTACGTGCTGGATGCCAATGGGCGGACCATCGTGAAAGCGGGTGTCGGCATCTTCTACGATCATGTATTTCTCCACGCCGGTGCGTTCGAGCGCTTTCAGACCCGGACTGAATCCTTTTTCGGCCCGGACGGCGAGATCGTCGGGCAGCCGATCGTCTTTGCGAACGTCGTCTCGGACGAAGGTCTGGAGAACCCGAGGAGCCTGGCCTGGAACGTCGAGCTAGACCGCAGGCTGACCGAGAAAGTTCAGCTGCGGGTCAACTATCGCGAACGATTGGGCAGTCAGGAGATGGTGGTCGACCGAGCGGTCGAAGGCGGCGAGGGCACCCTTCTGCTGTCCTCCCGCGGCGCGAGCTCTCAGAAGGAGCTCGACGTCACCGTGCGCGTGGAAACGGCGCGCGACGGCGAGCTTTTTTTCTCGTATGCGCGGTCTCGAACCTCCGGAGACTTGAACAACTTCGGCCTGCTCTACAACAATTTCCGCGAGCCTCTCATTCTCAGATCCGAAGATTCGCTTCTGGAGTTCGACGTCCCGCACCGGTTTCTGATGTGGGGGCTCTACAAGTTTCCGGGAGACATTGTTGTCTCGCCTGGAATCGAATGGCGCTCGGGTTTGCCCTACACGATTTTCAGCGAGAACTATATCCCCGTCAGTGAGCGTAATCGTGGCGGTCGGTTTCCGGCGTTTCTTGCAGCCGATCTGCGTGTGACCAAAGGAATTACGATCAAGGGGCGTCGCATTCGGGTCGGCGTGCAGATGTTCAACTTCACGGGCCACTTCAACCCTCGTGACGTAGTCTCGAATCTCGCCAGCCCGCGTTTCGGCGAGTTCCTGAACAGCGTGGACTCACGATTCTCGGTGAGGCTGGAGATGGGCCTTTGACGCCGTTTCCAACTCGTGCTCGGACCTCCCATCCCCGGGGCGAGATAGTTTTGGAACGGGGCTGACGCGCTTCCCGCTCACTTCCCCTGGAGCCTTCCGCGTGAGATGCTAGGACGAGTCGTAGCCTCGAAGAGCACCCCAGAACTCGCCCGGCATTAGATGATCGTCGAGACCCAGGACAGGTTGGAGCGCATCTGCTCCGAGGTTCGAGCCTCCAGGTCCTTTGCCCTGGACACCGAGTTCGTTCGCGAGCGCACGTTCTACATCCAGCTCGGCATCATCCAGGTGGCCGCCGAGGACGTCGAGGCGGTGCTCGATCCTCACGCGATCCGGGATCTGACTCCTCTACTCGACCTCGTCAGGGACCCGAGCGTCGAGAAGATCGTTCACGCGGGGGAGCAGGATTTCGCGGTCCTCCACGAAAAGAGCGGGGTGGTGCCGCAAAACGTCTTCGACACGCAGATTGCCGCGGCCCTCGTCGGCTACGGCGATCAAATCTCGTATGCCAAGCTGGTCTCGAAAGTCACCGGGGTCAACCTGTCGAAGCTCGAGACCCTCACCGACTGGACTGCCCGACCGCTGACGCCGCAGCAGATCGAGTACTCCCTGGAGGATGTCCGTTACCTCCGGGAGGTACGCCGCCATCTCGGTGAGCGGTTGCGCGAGCTGGGCCGCTCCGGCTGGGAGATCGAGGAGTGCCGCCGCCTGGAGGACCCCGAGACCTACCGCCTTCCGGAGCCGGAGGAGTACTACCTCCGCCTGAAGATGGGCGGGCTCAACGACACCGCCGTCGGGGTTCTCAAGGAAGTCGCCGCCTGGCGGGAGCGCGAAGCCCGCAACCGGAACCTACCGCGAGGCTGGGTGCTGCGGGATCATTCGCTCGTCGAGATCGCTCGCCGCCGTCCAAAGAGTCTGAAGGCCCTGAGTCAGATCCGCTCGCTGAAGCGCCAGCAGATCGACAGGAACGGTCGTGGTCTCCTCGATGCCGTCCGGGCTGGCCTCGAAAGCGCCGTCCCGCCGCCCTCGCGCGAGCGACGCGTCTTCAAGATCCCGCCTCAGGCCGAGGAGCTGGCTCGCTTCCTTGAGGCCTGGCTATACAGCATCGCGGAAGAGCAGGAGATCGCGCCCTCGATCATCGCCACGCGGGACCAGCTGAAAACGCTTGCCGCGTCCCATCTTGCGGGCAAGGAGGTCTCCTTACCGCTGCTGACGGGTTGGCGCCGCGAGATCGCCGGCGAGGCTCTTCTGGAACTCCTCGAAGGCAAGCTGGTCCTTTCTGTGGAGCCAGCGACGGGCAAAATACGCGCCCAGCCGCTCGAGGCCCCCTCGACATAAGCCTGCTCCAGTCTTGAACCATATCGCGGTTGGACGGTACACTGGAGGTAACTCGATCCAGACAATCCGCGCGTTCGGTGGGGCTTCCCGGGGGGGGAACGCCGACCCGTAGCGCCGCAAGAGGACGAAGACACATGCCGAAGAGCCGTCGGTTCCGTCAGATGCTGGCCTGCCACTTGGTCCTGTCCCTGCTCCTGAGCGTTCCTGTCCAGGTGTGGTCTCAGCCTCAGCCTTCCGGTATCAGCGGGTTCATCCTGGGCCGGGTCTACGAGATCGACCAGGCGAAGTACGCGGAGTACCGCGCGTTGCTTCAGAAGCGACAGGAGGATCCGGAGAATGTGGAGGAGCTGGATCCGGACGACTATCTGGTTGACCAGCCGGACGTCGTGGTCATGGCGCGACATCTCGCTTCCAATCAGAGCTTCCGGAGCGATTTCACCAACGTAGACGGGGAATATCTGATCGACGAGTCGCCTGCCGGCGTCTTCGAGTTCACGCTCCTGTACGAAGAAGAGGAGTACTCGGTGAGCCAGCGACTCGACTTGAACGTCGAGCTCAGCTATGTCGCCGAGCTCTGCTTCGTGCTCGACAAGGAGCAGAAGGTCGGTTGGATGATCGCCGAGGGTTTGAGGAGAGACCGCACGGCGCCTCCCTTCGTTCCGGACCGGTGCCAGTCGTCGTTGAGCGCCTGCCTGGCAATGCTCGTCGGCTCCGACGGCGGGTTTCCGGACGGGCTCCTGCTGCTCCTGGCTGGAGCGGGGGCCGCCGCGGCCACCATCGGCATTCTTTCGACCGGTCAGAACGAGGCAAGCCCGCCCCGTCAGAAGTAAGGGCCCGCGCAAGAATAACTTCACATTTTGGGACGCCGATCCATCCCGTCTGGCTGCGTTGCTCGTCCGTCATATATCTAGATATTATTCGCTCCTCGCGCCTTGCCAGCCGGGCGCCTCGACGTCCGAAAATGCGAACTTATTCTTGCGCGGACCCTAACGTTCACCCGCCTGCCGGTCGCGCTGCGCCAAATTTCCAACCGGGCGCTTGCTAAAGCCTTTCGTGAGCGCATAGGATTCTCCCTTCGCGGCGCTGGCGCAATCGCCGCCTGTGCCGTTCCAACTATTTGGACCTAGAATGGCGATACATGGCGTGGCTACGACGGTGCCGGTAAGCGACTCCATCGTTAGGCGCAACAAGTTGGAACGGCACTAGTCGAGCGGAGCAGGTCGAAGCATGTCTTGGTACCGAAAGTTACACTGGCAGATCATCATTGGGCTCGTCCTCGGTGTCGTCTACGGCATCATCGCAGCAGCCTACGGCTGGGGGGGGTTCACCGACGACTGGATCTCGCCCTTTGGCACGATTTTCATCAACGCCCTGCAGCTCATCGCCGTTCCGCTCGTCCTCTCTTCTCTGATCACAGGAGTCGCCTCGCTGAGCGACCTCAGAAAGCTTTCCCGTATCGGGGGCAAGACCATCTTCATCTACGTGGCCACGACCGCGGTCGCGGTGGTGATCGGCCTGCTGATCGTCAACACCCTGCGGCCTGGAGACCGCGTGCCCGATGAGGTGCGCGCGGAGCTACAGGCTCAGTTCTCCGACACGGTGAGCGCCCGCGAGGCAGAGGCGCAGGACATGGAGGAGCGCAGCCCGCTGCAAATCCTGGTCGACATCGTCCCTAGCAATTTCTTCGCCTCCGCATCGAACAACCGCAACATGCTCCAGGTCGTGTTCGTGTCGATCATGATCGGCATCGGGCTCATCCAGGTCCCTGCCGACAAGGGAAGGCCCGTGCTCGCCGTCTTCGAAGGGCTGAACCAAATCATCATCCGGCTGGTGGATGTGGTGATGCTGATGGCACCGCTGGGGGTGTTCTCCCTGATCGCCCGTACCATCACTAGCATCGCCGGCGACAACCTGTCGCAGGTGGTCAGTCTTCTCGGAGCACTCGGCTTCTACTGTCTCGCCATCGTCATCGGTCTCCTGACGCACATGTCGCTGACCTACTTCGGGCTGTTGAAGCTCTTCACTCCCATGTCTCTCAAGACCTTTATGTCGGGCATCGCCCCCGCGCAGCTTGTCGCCTTTTCGACCAGCTCGAGTGGCGCGACGCTTCCCGTGACCATGGAGCGCTGCGAGGAGAAGCTCGGCGTGTCCGAGGAGGTGTCGTCTTTCGTTCTGCCGCTCGGGGCGACGGTGAACATGGACGGAACGGCCTTGTACCAGGCGATCGCTGCGGTCTTCATCGCCCAGTCTCTAGGCATGGGTCTGGGCCTTTACGAGCAGGCGACCATCGTACTGACCGCAGTGCTGGCCTCGATTGGAACGGCTGCGGTTCCCGGAGCGGGCATCATCATGCTGGTCATCATTCTTCAGGCCATCGGAGTGCCTAGCGCCGGTATTGCGCTGATTCTCGGAGTGGACCGTATCCTCGACATGTTGCGGACCGTAACGAACATCACCGGCGACGCGACCGTGGCGACGGTGGTTGCTGCGACAGAGGGTCAGCTGCGGGCGCCGGACCTCAGCCAGGAGGCGGACCGAATTCGGCTCAGGCGTGAGCAGAAGGAGGGCGGAGGCGAGTCAGCCACCGTTAGCGGTGAGCGTTCGCAGTAACACCTTGAGTGCGTCGATCTCGGTGAAAATCCCCACCAGCTGGGTGCCATTGACGACGGGCAAGCTCCCGATCTTTTTCTCCACGAGCGTTCGAACCGCCTCGACGAGCTTTGTGTCGTGACCGACGGTGAACGGCTCCCGGGTCATGATGCGTGACACCGGTGTCTCGGAGAGGACCTGCTCGTAGGTGGACCTGTCGACCCCGGAGAGGAACGAAGGCGAGGCTCGGCGAATGTCCCGATCGGACACGATGCCAATGATGGCGCCGCGAAAGATCGAAACGGTAGTAGTCGTGGCGGGGGGCAGGCGGTACCTCGTTTTCCTCGACCAGGTGCACCTCGCACGCGCAGAAGCGGTGGGGGAGGGCTACGAGTGGTTGTGGGGTGACATCGAGCGCTACCTGACGGCTCTGGATCGCCGGCAGCGGCGCGAGGTCGTGACGCTTTCCGTCGCAAGCGATGCCGCTCCGATGCTCCGGAGCGTGAAGCACCTTTCGTTTCCCGTGCAGAAGGGTGTCGCTCAGTGGATGGGAGACGTGCGCTTCAAGCGTGCCGGCCGGCCGCTGATTGCTCGGACCCAGACGGAGAAGGCCGAAGAAAACCTGATGCCCGGTGACATTCTGCTGAGCCGCAAGAACTGGTATCTGTCCAACGTCGGGCTACCGGGTTTCTGGCCGCACGCCATCCTCTATGTGGGCTCGAACGACCAGCTGGAGGCAACCTTCGATGAGGAGCCGCGCGTACGGCAGTGGGTGCAGGAGAGAAGCGGCGCTGATCTGTCCTATACGGAGTTTCTGGCTCGGACGTATCCCATTGCGTGGCGGGAGCGGAGCCTGTCGCAGTCAGGACCCCGACCGATCTCGGTCATCGAGGCCATCAGCGAAGGTGTGGTGCAGAACTCGCTCCACGACGCCTACGACCACCTCGCCGGTTTGAGGCCGCGCCAGGATTCGCTGACCAAGGCCCGCGCCATCGAACGGGCCTTCTCGTATCTCGACCGGCCGTACGATTTCGATTTCGCCACCGACGACGCCCTCGTCTGTACAGAACTCGTATGGCGAAGCTACCGTCCACGCGGTGGGCGACCGGGCCTCGAGCTGTCGCCGATCTCGGTAGCGGGACGACTGACGCTTCCTGCAAACGAGATCGCCAGAACCTTCAAGCGTCAGTACGGCTCACCGGACCGGCAGCTCGACTTCGTTCTCTATCTCGAAGGGCGGGAAGAGGACGGGCACGCAGTTTCAGCCGGCGTCGAATCTTTTCTTGCCACTCGGAGCGCTCCAAGTGGTATTCGGGCCTGTAAATCCGATTCCTTCCATGTAATCATGCGTTGTCCCATTGAGGGAGGAGGGGGATTCATGAAGCGGAATGGGTTGCTGATGCTCGTCGCGGTCGTGGTGGGCGCAGGTATCGGTTGGGGCCAAAAGAGACCGGTTACTTTCGAGGACATCCTGAACACCAGGGCGGTCGGCTCGGCGGTCATCTCGCCGGATGGAAGCAAGGTCCTCTTCACGGCCACTGGTTGGGAGGCGTCGGAGCGTGACGCGGACGAGGAGGAGGAGGAGGGGAACAAACCTCCGAAGATGGAGTCCCGATCGCATATCTGGTGGGCCCGGTCCGCCGATGGTATGGAGCCGGAGCCGAGACAGCTCACCTTCGGGGAGCGTGGCGAGAGTGCTCCTGCCTGGTCGCCCGACGGTAGCTGGATCAGCTTTGTCGCCGCTCGAGGTCGCGGCGACGACGACGACGAGGAGCCTCGTTCGCAGATCTGGCTCATGCGCTCCAGGGGTGGTGAGGCGACGCGACTCACGAACGTGAAGGAAGGGGTCATGAGCTATGACTGGTCCGAGGACAGCCAACAGATCGCCTTCACGTCGCGAGACGCCCTTTCCGAGGACGACGAGGGGCGGCGCAAGCAGGGAGACGACGAAAACACCTACGAGGACCCGACGTTGCGGGGAGTCCATCTCTGGACGGTGGACATCGGGACCAAAGAGGCCGTTCAGCACACCTCTGGTGCCGAGATCACGCTCAGGGGAAGGCCGAGCTGGGCGCCGGACGGTACCGCGATTGCTTTCGCGGCGGCACCCACAGCTCTTCTTCGCGACAGCCGCTCGGACATCTACCTTCTGAAGCTGGAGGACGATTCGAGAGAAGCCATCACCACCAATCTCGGACCGGACAGTGGCCCTGCCTGGTCGCCCGATGGTGCGGTGATTGCCTACCTCGCGACACCGAACGAAAACGTTCCGCCGGCGGACGGCATGCCCATTCGCACGATTGGTAACTCGCGCCTGATGCTCTACGACGTTTCTGCGAGAACGACGAGAGACGCTTCTTCTCCGAGCTTCGATCTGTCCCCCGACTCGCTCAACTGGACCCCGGACGCCAAGCGTCTTGTGTTCACGGTGGGCGAGACCGTCTATCGCGAGCTGTACGCCTACGAGCTCCAGAGCGGAACCTACGAGAGGCTCACCGAGCGAAAGATCGTTTCGATGGGGTCCGTGAGCGAGGACGGCAACCGGATCGCCTTCACGATGGAATCGGCGGAGGCGCCGACGGAGGTCTATGTCGCAGAGCCGGGATCGGTGAGCCCAAGGCGGCTTACGGACGTGCATTCGGGAATCGATCAGCTTGCCCTTGGTCGAACGGAGGTCATCACCTGGAAGAGCACCGAAGGATTCGAGATCGAAGGGATTCTCCTCAAGCCCGTTGGCTACGTCGAAGGCGAGCGCTATCCACTGCTGGTTGTGGTTCACGGAGGTCCGACCGGCGCGCACGTGAACTACTTCCGGGTGCGCTACGGTGACGGAGGTCAGCACTGGGCGGGGCAGGGATGGGCCGTGCTCTACCCGAATCCTCGCGGCAGCACGAACTACGGAGAACGTTTCATGCGCGCCAACATCCCCGACTGGGGTGGGGGTGACTATCGCGACATCATGTCCGGCGTCGACGCCCTCGTCGAGCGCGGGATCGCCGATCCGGACAAGCTGGCGGTGCAGGGCTGGAGCTACGGTGGCTACATGACCTGCTGGGTCGTTTCACAGACGACCCGATTCAAGGCCGCCATGATCGGTGCGGGCCTGACCAACCTCGTGAGCATGTACGGCACGAATGACGTTCCGAACTACCTGGGGAGCTTCTTCCACGGGATGGTGTCACCGGAGACGAAGGACCTGTACGAGGAGCGCTCGGGCCTGACCTACGCGGACCAGGTCAAGACCCCGACGCTGATCCTTCACGGCGCCCGGGACGAGCGCGTCCCCATCGGGCAGCCGATGGAGTTCTTTCGTGCGCTCAAGGATCGCGGTGTGACGACCGAGCTCGTCTTCTATCCGCGCGAAGGTCACGGTCTGCGGGAGTACTATCACCGTCTGGACCGGTTACAACGCCAGTACGACTGGATCGTTGGCTACACTCTCGGCGAGGGCGCCGGTAGCACGGAGCAAGGGTCTCCCGAGGAGTCTTCGATGCGGCCGTGACAGGGCCAGCTGCTCGGACAGGTTTGTTAGGCGGTGAAATATGAGCGACAATGGTGGGGAAAAAGGAGGTTGTCATTAACACCAAAGTCTTTGTTGGAAACTTGAGCTACGAAACCACCCAGAACGAGCTTGAAACCCTCTTTTCAGAAGTCGGCGAGGTAGTCGATGTCTTCTTGCCGACCGACCGCGCCAGCGGTCGTCCGAGAGGTTTCGCTTTCGTCGAGTTCACCGACGGCACCGCTGTCGCGGTCGCCATCGAGCGGTTCGACGGTTATCAACTCAACGACAGGAGTCTCCGGGTCAACGAAGCGGAGGAACGACGACGCGCACCGGGGGGCTTCCGCGACTCTGGACCAACGGGCTTCTCACGCGGGCCGAAAGGCGGAGGCGGAAAGCCCAAAGGCAGTCGCCGCAACATTCGCGGTAGAAAACGCGGCTTCTAGTGCCGTTCCAACTATTCTCGCCTGAGTACACGTAGTCGAGCTCTTTGTACGACGCGAAAAAGAGCGGGTAGTGCAGGCATTCCACGTCGCTATCGATTCGCGTCTGCTCGCTCTGGAGATCGCCACCGCATCGAGCCCGCCACGCTGGACTTCCGGACCATTTCGGTTTCGTCTCCGAGGATCCGTAACTGATGTAGAGGCTCGCCCGTTTCCCCTGCCAGAGCTCCGGAGCCCGATTGTAGAGAACAGTGAACTTGGCATCGCCGCGGCGAGATCTAGGGGACCGCATCCGGATCGACTATAGTTGCCGCCGTGCTCGAACCGCTGACCGGCGACGAAGCGAGACGACGGCTGGTGTCCGGCGGCTTCGCCGAGGAGGGAGCCTTTGAGTGGGTTGCCGACTACCAGCAGCTTTCGAAGGACCCGGCTGGGCTCGAAGCGGACGCCCGGAAGCTGGGGTCGCTGACCGCCAGGGGCTGGAAAAACCTCGACGAGATGCCGAGACGCTCCCAGCGAACGGAAGCGGAGAAAGGTGCCGGGAACGCCATCGTCCGTTTGATGGCGGACGCTTCTCACGGCTTTGCGCGAAGGCATCGAGACGCGCTGTACAGCTCGCTCACCGGCGATGGCTCACGGCTCGTCCGCGTCGACGACCTGGTGTATCAGGCTGCCGAGCGGTGGCCTGGGCTCGTGCCGGAACGCAAGGAGATCGCGCGCGAAGCCGCGTTCCGGCAGGCCGACAAGGACGGTCGTGAGATTCTCCAGGGGGTCTTTCTCAGTCAGGTGCTCGCCTCCCCGGACGCCGGGCGTCACTTGTGTCACAGCATGCTCCAGCCGACGGAGGAGGCCCTCGGGACGCTCGACAAGCTCATCATGGAAGGCGTCGTCGATCTGGGCGGAGCGCGCGTCGAAGTGCACGGCGAAGCAGGACACATCACGCTTTCGAGCCCCCGCTATCTCAACGCCGAGGACGACGAGACGGTTCGCGCTCAGGAGGCGGCGGTCGATCTGGTGCTGCTGCATCCAGGCATACGCATGGGGATCCTCAGGGGGGACTACGTCGAGCATCCGAAGTACAGGAATCGACGGATCTTTTCCTCCGGCATCAATCTCACCAAGCTCTACCACGGGAAGATCTCCTACTTGTTTTATCTCATCCGGGATCTCGGGATGGTGCACAAGCTCTTCCGCGGTCTCGCGCAGCCCGAGCTCTTGCCGGGCGGCCCCGAGGCAACCTTGGAAAAACCGTGGCTCGCCGCGGTAGACGCCTTCGCGATCGGTGGCGGGTGTCAGCTGCTCCTGGTAGTGGACTACGTGATCGCAGAGTCTGGTGCTTACTTCAATCTTCCCGCGCGCAAGGAAGGCATCATTCCCGGAGCCGCCAACCTGCGCCTGCCGCGATTTCTGGGTGAGCGCCTGGCACGTCAGGCGATTCTGTTCGACAAAACCTTCTACGTCGAGAGTGCGGAGGCGCGGAGTCTCGTCAACGAAGTGCACCCCCGCAGTGAGCTCGACGGCGTCGTCGAACGCTTCGTTTCCAACGCGGTCGGCTCCGGTCTGGTCAGCGCTTCCGGCAATCGCAAGGCGCTCCGGGTCGGGGCCGAGAGCCTGGACATCTTTCGCGAGTACATGTCGACCTACGCCCTCGAGCAAGCGTTCTGTCACGTCTCCGAACAACTGACCGAGAACCTCGAGAAGTTCTGGCAGGCCGCCGACCGACGTCTGTAGCGCCTCCAGAAAGCGAAGACGAACCACGAAGGACACGAAGCAGATCAATTTCGTGAAGCCGAATCGGGAACTTCATCTATGAAGGTCTCGGTGTTTCTCCGGGGTTCCTCTCTTCCGGGGTTCCCCGTGATCTTTTCGCTGTTTGTCTCGGAGACTTCTCCGCATTCTCGTGTTCTCTCTGCGTCTCCGCGCCTCCCGCCTTCGTCGTCGGCCGGTATTCCCACCGCCGACTTCGGTGGGCCGCCGAAGCCTTGGCGAAGGCGGCTGCGTTGAATTTCCCGAGATCGCCCTTTCACGGATTCGGTGAGCTGCGGTTCGGATGGGGTGGGTTCCTGTCACTCTTTGCGCCTTCCGCCTCCGTCGTTGGTCGGCAGGCGACTACCAACGACTTCGGCGAGACTCGCCGTAGCCTTGGCGAAGGCGGTTGCGTTATGTTTTCTCACGAATCAAGCATGACGGACCAGACCCGATTGCTTCGCCGGTTTTTCCGTCGCGACGCCCCAAAACTGGCTCGGGGGCTCCTCGGTCACATTCTGGTGAGGCGTCTGGCTGACGGACGAGAGCTCTCCGGCCGGATTGTCGAGACCGAGGCTTACCTCGGTATTCCGGACAAAGCAGCTCACACCTACGGGGGTCGCCGCAGCAAACGCAATGCCTCGATGTGGCTCGATGGTGGACATGCCTACGTGTATTTCACGTACGGTATGCACTGGTGCTTCAACATCGTGGCGGAGCGTGAGGGACGGCCGAGTGCCTGCCTCATCCGCGCCCTCGAGCCGGCCGAGGGCATTACCGCGATGCGGCGACGACGCTCGGGCAGAATCTCACGGCCGCTTCGAGACACCGACCTCTGCTCGGGCCCGGCCAAACTCACGGAGGCCCTCGGCATCGACAAGCACCTCGACGGTACGGACCTCACGACTAGCGACACACTCTATTTGAGGCGTGGACGAGCCGTTCGGCGCGAACGAGTCGCGGTGGCGACGCGGATCGGTGTCGCCTACGCGGAGGAGTGGGCGGACAAGCCGCTGCGATTCTTCATCCGCGGGAATCCTCACGTGAGTCGCACGGACGGATCCACTTCTGATTTATACTAGTGCCGTTCCAACTAGATGGACCCAAATAGGGGCATCATGCATTACAGGTACGCGCTGTTGAGTAGACAGGACGAAAAAAGCCGCAACAAGTTGGAACGGCACTAGTCGGCCAATGGCCGCCTCGCTGACGAGCCCCGATCTCGTCGTCCTCGCCCTCCTGCTCGAGCAGCCCCGGCACGGTTATCAGGTAAACCAGGAGCTCGAGCGTCGCGATGTTCAGGATTGGGCAGCGGTCTCACGTCCACAGGTTTACTACTCGCTGCGCAAGCTCGGGAGCGCCGGACTCATCCGGGCGGCCAGCCGGCAAGAGCCGTCCCTCGGGCCGGATCGGTTGACATACGAGGTTACCTCGAAGGGCCGAACGGCCCTCGTGAATGCGCTGGCCCGCGAGAGCTGGTGCGACAAGCGCCCGCCGCCACCGTTTCTGACCTGGCTCGCGCTGTCTATTCACGCACCGGCGAGAACGTTGAGAGAACAAGTGAGGCGACGACGCAGATTTCTCGAGAGCGAGATCGAGCGCGAAGCGGCGACGCTCGAAGCCGTCCGTCGCGCCTCGGGAAAGGGGGCCGTCGTGGCCGAGCTGATGATCGGCCTCACCCTGCGGCAATTCGACACCGAGCTTCGGTGGCTCGACGAGGTCGAAGAGCGCTTGGGGATTCGTCGCAAGCGCCGCTGAGCGATGTTTCAAATGCTTGCCAGCCCCGATCCGAACGTCGCGCTCCCGGATTTTCGTCGGAACGGGGTTAGAATGATGTTGTGAGCTATGAAGCGTTTCCGGGCGGAGATCTCATCGAGAAAGGTCTCGACGATCTCGCCGAAGGGCGGGAGACCGACGAAGCGCTTCTCGTTTGTATTGGGGCGCCGCGTCTGCGACACGCCGGAATTCCCGTTCCGGGGAACGTCTTCCCCGATCCGGAAAGACGACTGTACGATCGACTGGCTCGGGACGATTCCGACGCCGCGCATTCGCGCTACAACGCTCTCATTCGCCGTCTGGTGAGCTTCGAGAGAGCCGTCGAATGCGCAAGCCTGCCGACAGAGAGCTGATCGAGGCCTTCACGCGCCGTTTCGGGTCCGCAGCAACGGAGAACACGCGCGTTTACTTTACCGGCGGAGTCAGCGCGGTGCTCCTGGGCTGGCGTTCCAGCACGGTCGACCTGGATCTGCTCATCGTCCCCGAGCAGGATGTTCTGTTTCGCGCGATCCCGAAGCTGAAGGAGACCCTGCGCATCAATGTCGAGCTGGCATGTCCCTCCGATTTCATTCCCGAGCTTCCTGGCTGGCAAGACCGGTCCCGCTTCATCGCCCGCGAGGGAAAGGTCTCCTACTACCACTACGATTTCTACTCCCAGGCCCTTGCGAAGGTCGAGAGAGGTCACGCGAAAGATCTGCAGGACGTGGACCAGATGCGACAACGAGGTCTCATCGAGCCGGATCGTGCACTGGAGCTCTTCGATGCCATCGAAAGCGAGCTCTATCGGTTCCCCGCCATCGATGCGAAGACGTTTCGTCAGAGGGTAGAAATGAATTTCGGTCCGGCCCGCTAACGGAACTCTTGCTCGCTACCACCCCGTTTGGCCACTCGCCCGTTCTTTCCTGCGGTCAGTCGGTCACTTTGACGCGGGAGCCTTCCCGCACAGACCGGTAGATGGCTTCGAGGCAGGCCACCGTATGAATGGCGGAAGTGCCGTCTGGGCTCGGCGCGCGCTTCTCGCGGACGGCGGCCGCGAACTCTTCGAGTGCCGCCACGAAGCGGTTCTGCTCCGTCACCTCGATGTGTTTTCTTCCGCTGGTTGTGCAGGACTCGACGCCGTGTCCCGTTCGGACGTTGACGGACCCCTTCGTCCCGTAGACCCACGTCTGCCATCCCCCGACAACATCGGGTGTAGGGGAGCGGTGCACCACGATCGAGCCGAGCGCGCCGCTCTCGAACTGGAGGCTCACCACCGCGGTGTCCTCGAGCTCTTGCTCCGCTTGGCGGTTCGTGACCCGCGCCTCGATCGCCGCGACACGACTGTCGGCCAGCCAGATCAGGTGGTCGAGGGCGTGCGAGCCGTTGTAGAGCATCATGCCGCCTCCGGAGGCCGCCGGTCGCCGCACCCATTCGGGAAGCGCTCCCTCCGGGGTGATTATGTGCTCGACCAGAAGACTCGGGCTTCCCACTTCGCCGCTGTCGACGAGCGTTTTGGCCGTCCGGTACTCCTCGCGAAAGCGGTGGTTGAAGTTGACCATGAGGCGAACGCCTGCGGACTCGGCCTCCTGCACGAGACGCCGGGCACCTTCGACTCGCAGGGCCATGGGTTTTTCGACAAGGATGTGACACCGGGCGTTCGTGACTTCGATGGCCTGATCCACGAGGGTGGCGTGAGGCACTGCAACGATGACGGCGTCCGGCTTCGCTGCGAGAAGCTCTTCCAGGCTGGCGACAACAGGGTAGCCCTGTCCGCGGGCCTGCTCGCTCGCCGCAGTGGACGAGTCCGCAACCCCGACCAGTTCCGTCGCATGCGATTCGACGGCAGCGGCGGCGTGTCTCACCCCGGCTTTGCCGAAGCCGAGGACGCCGATTCGAAGTGGCGTCATGGAATGCCCCGCAGCAGGTAGGCGCAGCCGATGCCGAGATAGTTGCCGAACGCGTAGCCGAAGATACCGACGATGACGCCAGGGGTGGTGAGGCGCGACCAGTTCATCGACATGGACAGAGCGAGAGCCGAGCCGGGCCCACCGACCGCCGCCTGACTGGCGACCGCAAGGGTCTCGATGTCGTAGCGCAGAAGCCAACCCACTCCGAAAAGAATCGCCGCGTGGACTGCAATGACGACCATCATGAAGAGCAGGATGGACGGCCCTGCGCGGAGCACCTCGCTTATGATGGAGTTAGCTCCAATCACGATGAAGAAAAGGTGCATCGCGAAGTAGGCCAGAAACTGCGTGCCCCGCAGCTCGCGAAAGAAGGGCAGCTGTGCCGCGATGAGAGCGAGGGTCGTGATCCAGAGGACTTCCGGGAACCAGGGAAGGAATGGCTGGAGCTGACGAGCCAGGAACAGAATCGCCAGCGGGACGGCGGCGAGAATGGCGAGCTCCGCGATGTTGAGGCTCGAGCCAATCCATTCCCGCCGGGGATCGTCGTCACCTTTTCTGGTGGAGCTCGATGTCGCCGCCACTTTGCCGTAGTAGGGAGCGAGCGCACCGGCGAGGCCCATCTGCGCGAGAAGCCAGGGGACGGTCGTCAGGTTGATCGCGACGGCGCCGGCAGCGAAGACGGTATCCGAGGTCGCCAGCTCCTGGCCGATGGCGGCGTAGTTCATGCCACCGCCGAAAAAGGCTCCCACGAACTGGCCGGCGAGCTTCCAGGATTCCGGACCTACCGCATTACGGAACAGGAAGCCTCCGATGAGGCCTCCTGCGAAGCTACCGACGCCGGCGATCCCGAAACAGATCACGAGTCCGGACCCGGCGCGCGCCAGCTCGGACAGGCGAGATGCCAGAATGACGAGAACGATCGCGTAGGGGATCGCGATCTCGAAAACCGAGTCGTACAGCGGAGACTCATGCGGGATCACCCCGGCGTTGGAGAGCGCGATACCGGTCAGCGTACAGAGAACCGCGGACGTGATCTTCTTCAGCAGCGTTGCCTGATTCTCCAGGAACCGCGTGAGGGCGATGATCAGAAAGAGAACGCCCAGCAGGAGAACCGGCGATTCGATCGGAATCAATGGGCTAGTGCCGTTCCAACTTGATCCGCCTGGTGACGATAGTGCACCCGGGCAGTGCGTTGCCGTTCCAGTGAGCTTCCATCTTAATTAACTAAAGGCCTGAGCCGACGAACGCCAGCCCGAACCGGGATAAAAATGAAGTACCCTTTGAGTCACAGAGCGGGGAACCCGCAACAAGAGAAAATATCAACGCAACCGCCTTCGCCAAGGCTTCGGCGAGTTCTCGCCGAACTCGTTGGCATACTCTTGTCGACAACGACGGAGGCGGAAGACGCGAGGTCGCCAAGGTTACGAAGTCCAAGGGCCATGCAAAAATCGGATAACGTAATGTTATAATAAGGCGTTTCTGCAACAACTCAAAAACCCAGGGCGCAATCGACTTCCGTTCATGCGACCTGTTTTCGATAGTTCCAGAACGAATCCCAGGCGCCCGTGCTTCGGAAGACACAGCGCAGTGCGAGCATTGCATCGGCCCCAGCGGCGTGCCATCTCATCCCGACTCGCTTCATCCTTTGTTGCATAACGTGGCTCACGGCACTTTCCACGGCACCGCTGCCGATGTAGTAGCCGCTTTGTCGAAACGTTCTGTATTTCATTCGATGCCCGTTTCTCTCGAGGTAGCCGGTGAGCTTGTCGATCTCTTCGTCTTTGGAACGGTGACGCTTTTTCAGAAACCGCAAACCCTCGATCACCTCATCCACGGCGTCTTCGTATAGACGGTCGAGTTGCGATTTGCGCCACTGTGCGGCTTCGTCGGTGCCTTCGCCGAAAACCACCCGTGCCACAGGGCTGATATTCTCGTCGGCGTGATACCAATCAAGGATCTCGACTCGATCGGTGAACAGCTCCTCCGCAAGATTCCAAATCCACGGCGCACCGTCACCCAGGATGACGACCTTGCGAGACTCCGCCCCCATTGAGCAAGAGCGAGGCCACAAAACCTCGCCGAGTGCTTCGGGGCTACCTCGAACCCCTACGACCTGTCGTTCGGTCAACTCTCCGCGTCCGAGCTTGCTCTGCACACGCCCTTGCTCGGTATAAAGGCAGCCTAGCTTGACTTCCTGCCAGCGGCCGTCCACGAATACCATCCCGCCGTCTATCCCTATGTACAGCGGTCCCTTATGGCGTCTGCCCGTTCCAGCTTCCACCTCGTTCGCAGGCTCTTTCGAAAAACCCTCCGCCTTTTTCCCATCGGCGCCTACCAAGCTTTGAATCTTCTCGGAGCTCACGACCACCCCGGTGAACTTTCGCAGCAATTGCTCGCTCGCCGAGCGGTAGGGTTCGATCACTCCTGCCAACAGCGACAACTCTTGTAAGGCTTGCGTGAATCCCTCCTGGTCCACCCGCATCTCTTCCAGCAGCGGATACTTGCCTTGACGACACTCACAGCACTGAGCGTAAACCACACTCAGCTCCACATCCCGACCCGCCAGTACCGTGTGCACCCGGAACGCTCGATGTTGTCGAAACTCCATCGACGCGCCGCATTCGCATGCGCCTGACACACCGAGTCGTTCCGAGCGTTGGCTGAGCGCCTTGCCCAGTACCTCACGCAGGTATTCGCTGCCCTTGACCCGCATCCACTCGTCACACCGTTCGACATCAGCTTCCGCTTCCACGACCGCCTGCCACACTTGCTCCGCGAACTCCTCGGATAGACGACTTACTTCTTTACTAAACTCCTCCCGCGTGATACTGCTTTTCATTGAGGTGTCCCTCCATCGGCCGCTTAGCTGCGACCGTTTTCTTTATTTAGGATTGTGAAGGACACCTCATTTTTCCTTTTATGTCAAGAGAACATTTCTAGTAGGAAAATGATCAAGATCACGAAAAGGTTGCGCCCCGTCGTTTGGGTGAGGTCGCGCTCGTGAGTCGCGAGGAGTACGCGGAGCTCGAGCTGGATGCCAAGATAGAGATGATCCGTTCGTTGGTCCCCCTGGGGCTAATGCGCGTTCACGAGTTGCTCGACGACGAAGTGAAGGCGTTGGCCGGGGGGCGATACGCTCGCAAGGAAGAGTCGGTGCGTGGTCGCCGTCACGGAACCAACCCGGGCACGGTAGGGCTTGCCGGCCAGCGGGTACCGATCCGTGTGCCCCGGGTTCGGAGCATCGAGGGAGGAGAGATTCCGCTGCGGTCGTACGAGGCGCTGAGCCACGGCGGTGAGGTGAATGATCTACTGCTGAAACGAGTTCTCTACGGAATCTCCTGTCGCAACTACGAGGCGGCAGCGGAAGCGATTCCGGGCGCCATCGGGCTGTCGAGCTCGACGGTGTCCCGAGAGTTCGTTGAAGCAAGCGCGACGAAGCTCCGAGAGATGCAGGAACGGGATCTATCCGGCGAGGATGTGGTGGCGCTGTTTCTAGACGGGAAGACGTTCGCCGACGCCACGATGGTTGTGGCGCTGGGCATTACGCTTTCTGGGGAAAAACGCTTCTTGGGCTTCGTGGAGACGGACACGGAGAACGCGCAGGTGTTGACGCCGTTTCTGCGTTCACTGCTCGAGCGGGGACTCGATATCTCCCAGGGTCTACTGGTGATCATCGACGGCGGCAAGGGTCTCCAAGCGGCAGTAAAGAAGGCATTCCGTAAGCGGGCCCTGATACAACGCTGCCAGTGGCGCAAACGTGAAAACGTAGTGAGCTACCTGTCCAAGGGCGAGCAGGGGTCGTGGCGCAAGCGGCTTCAGAGGGCCTACAACAGGCCGGAGTACAAAGACGCCCTCGCTGCGCTCGAGCAACTTCACGGTGAGTTAGAAGAGCGGAACCAATCCGCAGCTGGCAGCTTGGAGGAAGGACTCGAGGAGACGCTGAGCGTGCATCGACTCGGCGTATACGGGGTGCTGGGCCGTTCGTTCAAGACGACGAACTGCCTTGAATCCGTCAATGCCCTGGTGGAGGAACGCTGCGCGAAGGTCGACCACTGGAAGAACTCGAGCCAACGCCAGCGCTGGCTGGCGACGGCGCTCGTGGACATCGAACCGCGCTTGAGGAAGGTGGTGGGATACCGCCATCTCCCGAAGCTTCGCGAAGCTCTCAAGCGGGAACTGAAGATCGAGGCGAAGACATCAACCGTATCGAAGAAGAAGGTCGCGTAATCGTGAGCCGTGGAGAGTTTCAACTAAGAATGGGCTTGACTCCTTCCTGGGCCACTCGGATGGCTTCTTCCCAAAAGTGCGGCTCCCTGAGGCCGGCGTTGTGCAACGCGTCTTGCATGTCAGGAACGCAGTTGTAGAGGTACTGGGCTCCGCCGAGGCGTCATCGAACTCCTCGATGGTGGCGTATCCCCGCTCGCGAGTGATGCTCGCCACGGAAGCCCAGGTCCGGAGCCAGTGGTCGGAGGCCCCAGCGTCGTTGCCGCGCGCCTGCTCCTCGTACCCGGCCCGCATCCAGTCATCGATCATCTCGCACGTGGGGCGGTCCGGGAGCCATCGTTCCCAAAGCGCGGTGAGGTCATCCCGCAGTCGATCGAGGTCGGTCCCGCGAAGGCGTCGCCGAAGCTGCTTGTTAAGGGCGCGTGCGAGGTCCTCTGGAGATCCAGCGAGGCTGGCCGCTTCGCCGAAGGCAGCCGGATCGAGCGTCACGCCCTGACCGTGGAGTTCGTCCACCAGCGCGTCGTCCGGACGGGCGCGAGCCCTCTGCAAATCCGTCCCAGGGCCCGGGGGCAAGCGTTTCATGCCGGACGATCTTACTCCGCGGGCGTTGCAGGAGTCTCGGCCCGCTCGACGAGCTCGATGTGCCTCTTTCCCTTGAGCGCCCTCAGCCAGCGAACCGCCATCTCGTGACGGTTCCGGGTTTGGACGACGAACTTGCCGTCAAGCCCGACCGTCACCGTCGTCTTCATCATCCGTCCCCGGATGTAGTCGGCGTCGAAGACGAGAGTCCCACGCTCGAAGCGGAGGCGCGGCATCATGTCGCTGAAGCGCCAGTCGTCTTTCTCCTGGTAGTCGATCTCCGAGCTTCCGCGGGGGCGCGCGTCGCCAAACGACAGCGCGCCTACGGCGTAAATCAGGGGGACCGCGCCCCAAGACACGTCCTCGCGATTGAGGTGGCAGGTGACGCGCTGCCACGACCGATCCGGATGCTCCTCGCCCTCCACTTGGCAAATCCGGAAGCGGGCGGCGGCAGCCGACCTCACGAGCTCATGAACGGCTTCGATGTCGTCCTTCATGGGGGTCCGTCAGTTTACGTCGCCAAGGGGTCCTTCGCGACCACGACACTCGCGCGCCACGGCTCCAGGAACATGAGTGGTCCCGGCCGTTGGTGACCCTGCCGCCAGCGTCGCCGCCACCGGTCTCGAGCACCGGCGTACGTCCGAACTCCGTGCCGCAGACGACGAGGGTCTCGTCGAAGAGTCCGCGTGACTTCAGGTCCTTGACGACCGCCGCAAAGGGCTGATCCGAATCCCTGGCGTTTCTTCGATGCTCGAAGATGTCGTAGTGGGCGTCCCAGGGATCCCCCTTCGCATAGTAGACCTGCACCATCCTGACGCCCTTCTCGATGAGCCGGACCGCCATCAGACATCCGCGTGCGGTGCTGCCAGGGCCATAGAGTTTCTGGGTTGCTTCGGTCTCTTTTCGATATGTCGAAGACCTTGGGAGCTTCGGTCTGCATGCGGTAGGCGGTCTCCATCGCCTGGATCGCGCCATCGAGCTGGGAGTCCTGTTTGATATGGCGCTCCAGGTGCATGCGGTTGAGCTTCTCCAGCAGGTCGAGCTGGCGGCGCTGCTCGATGAGCGTCGCGTCTTTCTTGTCGATGTAGGGGATGAGCTTCTTGGGGTCGAAGTCCTTTGCCCTTTCCGGCATACGGTCCGAGATGAAGGTGCCCTGATGGACCGCGGGAAGGAAGCCGTTGCTCCAGAGAGGGGGCCCCACCACTGTCGGCTGGTCGGGACAGAGCACGACGTAGCCCGGCAGGTCTTCGTTGTCGAAGCCGAGCCGGTACGTGAGCCAGGCTCCCAGCGACGGTCGGCCCGGCTGGATGTGGCCGGTGTTCAGCAACAGGATCGAAGGCTCGTGGTTCGGGATGTCGGTGTACATCGAACGGATGGCGCAGATGTCGTCCACAACCTCGCCGACGTGAGGGAAGAGCTCACTGACTTCCGTTCCGCTTTCACCGTACTTTCTTACTTGCACTCCGTCTCGTCACCCTTGTGGAGTTGACGCGTGAGAGAGTATCAGTTATAATGATACCAATGAAATCTAAGGAAACCCTCGCACGTTTCGACGTTTTCCTGGCGGAGCGCGGACTTGTGTTCGAGGCCATTGTGGTCGGAGGTGCTGCGCTCGGTCTGCTCGGTGTGATCACTCGCGAGACGCGCGACTGCGACGTTCTACACCCCGAGCTGTCCCAAGAAATCCGAGACGTCGCCACAGAATTCGCCGTACAACTTCGTCAGCAAGGCGACGCGCTTGCGGACAACTGGCTGAACAACGGTCCGATGTCCCTCGCGGAGGTCTTACCTGCAGGCTGGAAGGAACGAGTCGAGCTCGCGTTTGAGGGACGAGCGTTGCGGCTGCAGGCGCTCGGCCGGATCGACATGCTCAGGAGCAAGCTCTTTGCACTGTGCGACAGAGGCATCGATCTTCCGGACTGCATCGCCCTCGCTCCGAATCAGGAAGAGCTTAACTTCGTTACGCCCTGGGTCGAGGCGCAGGATGCGAACGTCGATTGGCCCGCTCACGTCCGTGCCACTCTGGAAGATCTACAGCGGAGGCTGGGCCGTGGCGTATAAACGTGTCGAGGTGCCTTCCGAACTCCTCCGCGGCGGTGAGCTGACCGCTGCGATGGTAGGGATCGGCATGAACTTCGCTGCCGACGCGGTCGCTGAGCCGAACATCGAAGACACGCTGCTTGCTGCTTCGGTGGAAGGGATTGAGCACGATGATCTCCGCGTGCTCTCCGTTCTCGTCACGTGGCTGGGAATCCACTATCCGCGGATCAACGCGGATCGTCTCATCCGGGCGGTACGCATTCAGACGAGCTTGCGAGTACGGTGTTTCTGGGCTGCAGTCGCGCGTTGGCTGCAACAGGATCGGCGCCTCGTGCGTCTCACCGAGCTGTACGACGGCCCACGCATCGATCTTCTCAGGACGGGCAATAGTTTTCAGGTGCGCCGTCGAGGCGAGGACGAGCGATTCGCTGGTGGTCCGCTGCGAGCTCCTGCAGGAGTTCTTCGTGACAGACTTAGCGACGCGCTCACGGCCGCCGAGCTCGCGAGGCGCCATCGTACGTATCGGCACCGCGTGCTCATGGGTCCGAGCTACCGAGCCGACATGTGGGCAGCGCTCGAGCTCGAGCCGACGCTGTCGCCTACTGAGCTTGCCCGTCGAACCTACGGATCGTTCGCGACTGCGTGGCAGGTCAAACACGACCGCGAGCTGCTGGCGGTATGAGGTCGCTCGCTACACCTAGGGCGCGCCGACTTCCTGCAGTAACGCCAGCGTGCTGTCCCTCCCACAAACTCATTCGTTCGATTCTTCGGCGGTTCCGGACCGACGGAGCCGCCGAGGAGTCACGAATCTTTGTCCCGGATCCGTCGCACAACTCGCGTGCTGCCACAAGCTTGAACGCGGACTCCCAGTGCGCAGACGTGTCAACCACCGTTGATACGCTGTGTCCGGCTAACACTCAAACGAGAATGTCGTGAATCACCTTGCCGTGAACGTCGGTCAGACGGAAGTCGCGACCGCTGTAGCGGTAGGTGAGCTTCTCGTGATCGATGCCCATCAGGTAGAGGATGGTCGCATTGAGATCGTGGATGTGGACGGGATTCTCCACGACCTTGAAACCGAAATCATCCGTTGCATCGTAGGTCATGCCTCCCTTGATGCCGGTGCCGGCGAGCCAGACGCTGAAGCCGAAGGGATTGTGGTCCCGGCCGTTGGTGACCCTGCCGCTAACGCCAAGGAGGGCACGTGGTGACCCAAGCTAGCGGGCGTCGCTGCGCTCGGATTGCATCGCGTCTTCGAGAAGCGCCCGAATAGAGTCTCCCCGCTCACCGTCGAGACTTTGCGCGTCGCCCCGGATCGTCCTGCCGTTGGTCGACTGGGCATGCACGCTGGCACCTTTCTCGAGGAGCGCCTCGACGGCAGCGACGTTGCCGGCTCGAACGGCGACGAAAAGCGGCGTCAAGCCGATTGGGGTCTCGTAATTGACGTCGGCGCCGGCGGATATCAGATGGGTGACGACATCGGCGTACCGAGCCGCCATGATGAGGGGTGTCACTTGCTCGTCAGTCTTCGTGTACGAGTGTTGGACGGCAAGAGTCGTGAACCTCAGCCGGGGAGGCGCGTTTCTCGCGGCTGAGACTCTGTTACCCATCGGCTTTCACATCGACGTCTACTTGAGCGACATCCCGGGCGTCGTGGAGGGAGAGGTGCTCGAGGTGGAGGGTGAAGTGAGCTGGCTCGCGAAGTACGGCGTTCCGGATGCCAATCTTCCGAAAGGCATGGGTATCTGTTTCCTGGAGATGCCGGCGGATCTGCGCGAGCGCATGGACTCCCTCGTTCTCGGAATCCTCGAGCAGCGGCTTTCGCATCTATGGTGATTCGGTTTTCGGCCCTCGGATCATCCAGAGACCCCAAAGCGTCCCCGGAACGAGCGTGAGGGCTGCCATCCAGTGCAGCATGCCAGAGATACCGAGCGTCGTTTGATCCAGAGACCAGCCTCCGAGCGCGGCGCCCGCGGCGGCAGCGAGCGTCAGTAGAGCAAATTCCGTTGAGAACACGCGTCCTCGTACGTGCTCGGGAACGAGCTGCAGCAGGAGCTGCGTGGAGAAGACCCACAGCGTTCCGCCGCCGATAGCCCGGATGAGGGTTCCGATCAGCAAGACACCGAAACTGTGGAGCGAGGCCACTATGACGAGGCCGAGGATCATGGCAAGGTAGGAAAAGACGATGGCGACTCGAAGCGCGCGATCGCGGTCGCCGGTGAAACGCCGGGCCAGGATGGGGCCGATGCCCGAGCCCAGGCCGATGAAGGCATAGAGAAGCCCCAGGCCGATGCCGCCGCTCTCGCCGATGACGAAGACTTCCTTGGAGATAGTGAGCTGAATAACTTCGTACGCACCCGAAACGAAGAGCGTGAGCGCTGGTTTCTGAAGCGCGATGACGAAGATGTCCACATGGTGTCTGAGATAGCTGAGCCCCTCGAGATAGTCGCGGACCGCGCCGCGCAGACTGGCGGTGCCGGTGCGATCGCGACGCGGTCGATAACGGATGCGGGCGATGAAGACGATCGAAACGAGAAATGTCAGTGAGTCGATGACGAACGCCGGGCGGACACCCCAGCCGCCCGCGACCAGACCTCCCGCGGCAGCGCCCGTTGCGAGCATGACGGACCACGTCGCGGAGGTGATCGCGTTGGCGGCCCCGAGCTGCTCGGAGGATACGATGTCGGGCAGGATGGCGTTTCGCGTCGGAAAGAAAACACCGGTCATTCCGAGCTGCACGAACGTCAGCACGTAAATGAGCCAGACCTCGTCTGGCGAGCGAACGAGCAAGAACCCCAGCACGACGACGGCGCGGACGATATCGGCGAGGATGAGTAGCTTCTTCCGGTCGTAGCGATCGGCCGCGACGCCCGCCAACGGACTCACGACGAATGGTGCCAGCATGCGAACGACAAACAAGCCACCGATAGCGATTCCCGACCCGGTGAGAGCGCCTATCAACGAGGCGGAGGCAATGAGATTGAACCAGTCGCCGAACAGACTCACGATCTGGCCGAACCAGAGGTTGCGAAAGTTGTGGTTCTCGCGGACAAGCGCGAAGTACCCCGCGCGGTTGCGTGGCTCGGACGGCACAGTGGAAGTGAGTTACCTCTCCCCCAATGGGGGAGAGGTCGCCACGCGTCCCGCCTTCGCCTTGAGCTTCGGCGGGTCCGCCGTAGCCTTGTGCGGAGGCGGAAGCGTGGCGGGTGAGGGGGGCACTCTTACCTTCAAAAGGGTACTCGTCACGGAACCGGCACGCGCTCCTTCAACTCTTCGAACCAGTTCACGACGATGTGGATTCGCGGGCGCAACGGTTCGCCGGATTCCGTGGATTCGGCCGGCATGATGAAGACGAATCGCTCGCCGTCCGGGGTGATGTCGTAGTCCCGTGAACGAAACGCGATGAGAAACCCTTCGATCGGGAGCACCCGTTCATTGGTGAAGGTGAAGGCGGGATCGGTCGTCACCTCGACGGATTTGAAAATGTTCCTCCCTCCACCGACGCGGTAGAAAAGCTCGCTGCCATCCGGCGCCCAGACAGGGCCCCAGGCCGTTTCCCGGGAGACCTGATGCCGGGCGCCGGTCTTCGGAAAGGGCTCCACGAAGAGCTCGGTCTGTCCTGAACCACCGGATACGTAGGCGAGCCATTTCCCATCGGGGGAAAAGCTCGAGCCTCCTTGGGTTCCAGGCCCGCCCGCAAAGACTTCTGGCTTTGCCCCATCATTGAACGAGAGCGTCCATACGTCGTCGTCGTCGCCCGTCTCACCGGCCACCCGGAACGAAAGCGTTCGTGCGTCCGGGGACCAGGACTCCGGCCAGGGATTCCCCCCTGTCTCCTCCGGGCTGAGCAGGCGCTCGGCCACCCCGCTTCCATCGGCCAGCGTCCAAAAGATGCCGCCGCCGTCTCGGTCGGATGCGAAGGTGACGCGCTCACTGTCGGGCGTCCAAATCGGCCTGATGTTGTCTCCCTCGTGGGTAAGTCGCCGTATCGCGCTCTCGCCGGAGAGCGCGTACACCCAGATCGTGCCTCCGCCGTCTTCTTGCGTTTCCACGGCCACGTTCTTTCCATCCGGTGACACTCTCGGGCTACGGTAGTTTGCAGGTGGGACGTCGAGAGCGCTTACGACTCCGCTTCGGTCGGCGAGCGCGAGAACACCGAGAAAGCCGCCCGCGCCGCCGCCCGCGCCGTACACCAGCGAGCCCCGCTCGGAAAAGCCGTAGTGCGCGCTCGCCGTGGCGTTAACTGCCCGCCGCATACCTTCGACGAGAGGAACCGGCCCGCCAGACACTTCCAGACGGACGACGTCGAACGGAAAGGCGAGCAGGTCGTCGTCGAGTGCATAGACGATGTGGCCGGTCGGAACGTACCGGGCATCGGCGCCCCCGGTCCACAGCACCTTCCGCTCGCCGGTATCGAGCGATTCCACCACGATCTGGGCTTCGTCCCACCGGCTTGCTCCGGTCGCTCGCGTCGTCGTGAACAGCACCGACTTTCCGCCGGGAAGGATGTGCGGTCCGTGAACCTGCTCACCTTCTTCCGCCTCGACGAGGACTTCGGGAGCTCCGCCGTTGGCCGACACTCGCAGAACGCCCTCGGGTTGGGCGTAAAGGATGGTCCCGTCGATGCCCCAGCTCGCGCCATAGGGTTGGCTGGCATAACACAGCGTCACCGGCGCGCCGCCGGTCACCGGGATCTTTTTCAACTGGCCGTCGCGATTCGAGAAGAACCCGACCCAGTGCCCGTCGGGGGAGAACAACGGACCGCTCGCGTCCTCATCCGTTCCCGGGATCGGTCGGGCCGCCATGTCGTCGAGATCGCGAAGATGTAGTTGGCTGGCAGCGACGTAGACGATCTGGGTGCCGTCCGGTGAAATGGCCACCAGGGGGCGCCCCGCCCTCGTGAAGTTCGGGCGCTCGGCCAGCTCGTGGTGAAACCGCATGACGGGACGCGGCTCCGCCGGGGGCGCTGGTTTCAGAAACCACACGGCCATGGCTGTGACTGCCGATGCAGCGATAGCCGAGAGGAGCCCATGTCGTTGTGTCGGCGTGCGCTCCGCCACCGCGGTCCCTGTCGGGTCGGCTAGAACGCTCGCGATCTCCACGCGCACGTTGCCGACCGCCTGCCAGCGGTTCTTGACATCTTTTTCGAAACACCGGCGGAGAAGCTCCTTGATCCGCGGATGGAGGTTGGCCTGGAGCGTCGTGTAGTCCGGCTCGCTCCGGATGACCGAGGCCAGTATCTCGGTGGCCAGCTCGCCTTGAAAGGCCTGACGGCCGGTGAGCATCTCGAACAAAACGCAGCCGAACGAGAAAATGTCGGAGCGCTTGTCGACCGGAATGCCCTTCGCCTGCTCCGGCGACATATAGGCCGCGGTGCCGAGAATCACACCCTGCTGTGTCGCCGCGGCGCTCAGGGTCGGTGAGTTCGAGGCGCCCGGGTCCGCGGCGTCTCCCGCAAACGCCTTCGCCAGCCCGAAGTCCAGAACCTTGATCTTGCCGTCGGGAGTGATCTTGATGTTGGCGGGTTTGAGATCGCGATGGATGACACCTTTGTCGTGTGCCGCCTCCAGGGCTTCGGTGATTTGGAGCGCCAGCTGCAGCGATTCTTCGACGGGAATCGGGCCCTGCTGCAACCGATCGGCGAGCGTGTCGCCTTCGATGAGCTCGAGAACGAGAAAGCGTGTGGATTCGAACTCCTCGAGCCCGTAGATCGCGCCGATGTTCGGATGATTGAGCGGCGCGAGGAGCCTGGCCTCTCGCTCGAATCGGGAAAGACGCGCCTCGTCCTGAGCGAACGCCTCGGGGAGTGTCTTGATCGCCACCTCGCGCCCCAGCTTGGTGTCCTTGGCTCTCCATACCTCGCCCATACCACCCTTGCCGAGCTCACCGGTGATTTCGTAGTGCCCGAGGGTTTTGCCAATCATTTTCGCGATGACAACCGCCGGACAAGCATAGCACCATCAAAGCCAGGCTTACCTCTCCCCTCGCGCTGAGGGGGATAGGTCGCCGCGCGACCCGCCTTCGCTCAGTACCGTTTTTTGTTGAGGGCTTCGGCGGACCCGCCATAGCCTTGGGGGAGGCGGGCCGCTCGGCGGCACAGCCGCCCTTGCCCCACCACCGCGGGACAGTTTCTGACGCCGTCTTTCTTCAATCTTGCTGCGGATGAACTCCGCCCCGTAGATACGCTCCGCGGTGAAGGCATTGTGGCGGCGACACAGCAGACGAAGGAATCGCTCGTCGTGACTGCGAAAGATGGCAAAGGGCCGTTCGTGGTCGACTTGGAGCCCGGTGCGCGCACTACAGCGCGTTCCGTCCTCCGCCCGGTATTCGCAGGGCGTTGGTGCATGAATCCGTTCGGGACACGCACGGAACGTTTTGGCGGCCCAACTTACTCCCCGACGATCGCTTGGGATTCAGGCTTGCCCAGCTCAGCCATCCGGTTCAATACATTGCACCCGATCCTTGCCTCCTGCTTTTGCGATTCGTAGCCGCACGCGCGAAGGCTGTTTCCGAGCGTGCGCTTGTACCTGAAGAAAAGATTCTCGACGGCGCCCTGTCGTCGATACCGTGACTCCCGCTGCCAGCCTTGGCGCCCGACATTGCGAATCGTCTCGAGGGTCGCGTTCCGCTGCGCCCACGTGCCCTTGGCGCCGTCCGAAGGCACCGCCCTCGTCGAGGCGGGATCACGATCTTGATGTCCGCGGTGCCGACCTCGCCGAGGACCTCGTACACTGGGCGCGTATCGTAGGCTCCATCGGCCGTGAAGCGCTTGATCGGAGTGCCGACCTGTTCGAGGAGCTTCGGGACCTTGGACGGATCGTCTTCGCTGCTCTTCGTGAGCTTCGCGGCCACGATGAAGCCGTCGTCATCCACGCCGACATGCAGCTTCCGCCATTGTCGACGCGCCTTCGAGCTCTTGTGCCTATGGGCGTGCCACTCACCGGCACCCGAGATTTTGAGTCCTGTAGAGTCGACAATCAGATAGAGCGCGCCATCATGCGCTCTGGTGGGACAAGGCACGTCGACGTCTTTGTTCCGCCGCGACAGCGTGGTGTGGCCCGGTGCGTTCAAGTCGAGCTCCATCAACCGCAACAACGAGTCGAGGAATCCCTCGGTCTGTCGGAGCGGAAGGTGAAAGACCATGCGCAACGTCAACGCCGTCACGATTGCCAGATTCGAGTAGCGTGGCTGACCACCGCGGCGGCCGTTCTTCGGTGGTGTCCACGCTTCGCGCGCCTCGTCTGAGAACCAGACGGTAACGTCGCCACGGCTCTTGAGACCGCGCTCGTACTCCCGCCAGTTGGTCACGCGATACTTCGTCTTGTATTTGCGGTTCACTCTGGTGGACTTGCGCGCAGCCATCGGCTCATCTCCTCGATCTTCAATGTATCGAGAAGCTGAGTCGAAGCGCTTGCCGGAGTCAAGAGCTATTCGTGCACCAAAGCCACACTGAACAATAACTAGTGTCTTTTGCCTCACGGTTCTTTTGGCGGTACTTCAATTCACCCAGGTCTGGCCAGACAACAAGATTGTCGAGAACAATGCCATTTGTGTTTCCAGTGTCGAGCACGCTCGCCAATAACCCGCCTTCCCGGTGGATCATGTTTCTTACAACGGCGGTCTCAATCGTGCCCTTGGGTACGAAAGTATCGAACTGTATTCCAACCAGGCAGTTGTAGAATTTGCAGTTGTCTATCGTCACTTGCTGCGTCCGGCCCCAGCTCTCAACCCGTTCAAGCGGCCCGAACGTGCTCGAATTGAGGCTGTAGTACTCTCCTAGCGGCGCTCCCTCCACACGTATTAGTCCAGCTCCGCCGACGTCCGTTACGCCATCGGGCCGGAGGACGGTCGCTTCCTCGTGGTCCAGGAACTGAAAGCGGAAGGTGGGATCTCCGGTATCACCGTCGTCGAAAACTGGGTTTGCGAGTTCAGAGAGGAGCGGTGATTGGGGAGCGTTCCCCGTTGACGCTATCGCCTCTCCGAGAAGTATTCTGTTTCCAACCGGGCGCCATGGGAGGCGCAATAACGACCGTCCGCATTGGAGCTCCTGGATAGCTGCTCATCGATGGGTTGAGCACGAGCCTTTGCCTCCACCAGTTTGTAAGGTGCAGCGGGCGTGTGGTGCGGACTCCCGTGCTCGTCGCGCAACACCGCGTGTAACGGGCGTGGCCCACGACCCGCTCCGCCGGCCTCCTGAAATCGGCCTTTGTCCTTGCCGGGAAAAGGGCCTAGGATCTACCGAGCGGACGACACGTGATCCCGACCGTTCTCCGAGGATGCCACGCAAGCGCCAGTCATGCAGAATCGATCCGGATCGGAGTGCGTCGTCGTAGGGAAAGGAGCTCCCATGTCATCGTTGCGAACCGTAAAGTGCGTGTTGTTTGTCTGCGCCGTGTTGCTGCTGGCTGGCTGCGCCATCGAATCCGAGGGTCCGGAGGCCATGGCGGAGGTGCCGGCAATGCCCACCGGCAACCTAATCACTGGAGAAGGTCTGCCGAATCCGGCCCCAAACGTGACGGTGAACTGGGGCACACTGCCCGAGGGGCGAGAGTGGGGCTCGACTGCCGGTATCGACATCGATCCGATCGACGGGCATATCTGGGCGTATGAGCGCTGCGGCGCGAGCACGTTCGGCGCCGGGACTCCCGTCAACTGCGACAACAACCCGGTGGATCCGATCTTCAAGTTCGACCGAAACACCGGTGAAGTGCTGGCCAATTTCGGCGGCGGCGTCATGGTCACCCCCCACGGGATCCACGTCGATGCCGAAGGCAACGTATGGGTGACGGACTTCGCCGGGAACGCCGAGGGGACGAAGGGGCATCAAGTGCACAAGTTCAGCCGCGACGGCGAGCTCCTGATGAGCCTCGGCACGGCGGGGCAGCCGGGCAGCGGCCCGAACCAGCTCCACCAGCCCAACGACGTGATCACCGCGCCGGACGGGAGCATCTTCGTCGCCGACGGCCACAGCGGTCAAGGTATGACGACCAACCAGGCGATGGAGGAAGGCCGTGAGGCAGGGAACACCGCGCGCATCCTGAAGTTCTCGGCCGACGGGACCTTCATCAAAGAGTGGGGCCAGATCGGCGTGCGGCACGGTGAGTTCCGGACGCCGCACGCGCTGGCTTTCGATTCGCAGGGCCGCCTCTGGGTCGCGGACCGCGGCAATCACCGCCTCGAGATCTTCGACCAGGAGGGCAACTACCTTGAGTCGCGCTACGCGTACGGGCGCATCAGCGGGATCTTCATCAAAGACGAGATGGTGTACGCGATCGACTCCGAGTCGAGCCCGACCAACCACCCGAATTGGCGGAACGGGGTCCGCATCGGACCGGTCGACGGGCACTACATCACCGCCTTCATTCCGCCTTTCGAGCGCGAGAGCAGGGTCTATCAGGGCACGGCGGGCGAGGGGGTCGCGGTCGACGCGGACGGTAACGTGTACGCTGCGGAAGGGCCGAACTCGCTGAGCTATGCTGGTGGCGCGTTTACCAAGTACTCGGTAGCCAGGTAGTAGCCGAAGGCGCGCGCATGCCTGGGTGGCGCGGCACTGGCAAGAGCCGTGCTCCCGAGCATGTCTAGACCGGCACTAGTCAGCATCGGGAGCCGGACGGGCGATAAGCGATATTCCCGTCGACGAGGGCGTCGTGTCCAAAAACTCGATCGAGACCCAAACGCCGCAGTCGAAAGACGGTTGAGAACTGACCCGCGTGTACTCAGCTCGGTAGTGTCAAGTTGACGGTACGCGAGCAAGCTACCGCCGGCGGAGTGAAGTTTCGACGCGAGTCACGGAGCGCACGTTACCGCGTCCCAAGTGCCTTGGTGCACAATTCCCATAGAGGCCGAGAGCTCGCTTGGCCCCCACTCCCATCATCCGATCATCTCGCTATCAGGCATCCCGAGCGCCGTCATGGTGTTCAGAATCTTGCACCCGATCCTTGCCTCGACTCTCTGTGCCGCCAACCCTCTCGCTCGCATCGCTGAGCCCACGATGGCCTTGTAGCGATGGAACGTTGTCTCGACTTTGCTCCGTTTGCTGTAGCCCGATTCTGTGTGCCACTTTCGTTTGCCGAGTCGAGCTTGTGCGGCAATGTTGCGATTGCGCTGTCGGCTGCTCGCCGGCCCCGATGCGAGCTGGGCGCCCTTGCGCGGCGGTATCAGCACCCTCGGCGAGCGATGAGCGCTGTGATTCTCGATCGCCTCATAGACGCCGCTGGCGTCGTATGCGGTGTCAGCTCTGGCCGATGAGATGGGACTGTCGATCTGTCCGACAAGCGATGCAACCCGCGATGAATCGCGGGCTCTTTTGCTCGTCAGCTCGCAGGCGACGACTTCGCCACTCTGCTCGTCGACACACAGATGGAGCTTGCGATAGTCCCTGCTCTTTGGTGCTCTGCGCAGCTGGCCGGCGTGGACAGCGAGACCGCTGCTGTCGATCAAGATGTGCAACGGCGTCTTGTGCTTGTCTTGGTAGAAGGGGACCTTACCCAGCTTCGCCTTGCGCCTCGAGATCGTGGTGTGATCGGGCACATCATTGTCTAGCTTGAACAGAGCGAACAACGATCGCAGCAATCCCTCGCTCTGCCTGGATGACAGATGAAACACCATGCCCAGGGTGACAGCCGTCTCGATGGCGTGGTTCGAGTACTTGCGTTGCCGGCCCGGTTTCCTCCTCCTCGGCCGGGGCGCGTCCCAGTTCACAAGCTTGCCGTCGGTGAGCGAGTCCAGACGGTCAGGCTCCCGCGGTCGCGTAGACCCGCCTCATATTCACGCCAATTCCTCAAGCGATAGGCCTTCTTCGCATACTTCCGCTGAGTGCGTTTGAAAATGGTCATGGGGAACCTCGAATCCGCGAGTACAGGACAATTGTGGACCGAGATCGCGAGTTGTGCACAAAGGCAACGAAATCCCACCGCTCGTCTGAGGCTGCCGGCCCTGCGAGGGGTCGCATGAGAATGACTCATGGGCTGGCCCGGAAAAGGTCGTTTGCGGGTACCCGGCCCCGGGGTTATCGTGCGCCACGATGTTTCTCGACAGTCGACTCTGGCAGTTCACCGAAGGGCTGCGCTGGCGCGTTGCCGGCGCCGTATGCGTGGGCCTGCTGGCCGCCCTGGTGGGCATCGGCCGGCTGGCTTTGCTCGGCTGGCTCCTGGCCCAGGTGTTCGCCGGGGCGCCAGCGGAGTCGCTGATCCTGCCGGTGGCGCTGGTGGCAGTGGTCATGGGGCTTCGGGGCGTCCTCGAGTATTGGCGCAACATGATCGCCCACCGCACGGCGGCGCGCGTGCAGCTCGCTTTGCGCGAGCGCCTGTTCGACAAGATCGTCGAGCTGGGTCCCGCCCATTTCGGCCTCGAGCGCACCGGCGACGTGCTGCTTGCCATGGTCGACGGGGTCGAGCAACTCGAAACCTACTTCGGCCAGTACTTGCCGCAGCTATTCGTCGCGGCGCTGACGCCGGTGATCGTCTTTGCGCTGATTGCGACCCTGGATCTCCCCGTGGCCCTGGTGATGTTCGGCTTCGCCCTGGTCACGCTCATCGCGCCGTCGGTCTTCCAGAAGTGGGACAGCAGCAACAGCCTGCGGCGCCAGAAGGCCTATGCGGCGTTCGCGGCAGAGTTTCTGGACGCAATTCAGGGCTTCGCCACCCTCAAGGCCTTCGGCCAGAGTGCCGCCCGCGCGAGGCTCCTGGCCCACAAGGCGCACGAGCTTTTTCGCGCCACCATGTGGGTGCTCGCCACCAATTCGCTTTCCCGTGGCATCGTCGATACGGGCCTCGCCGTGGGGGCGGCAGCGACCCTCGGCTACGGTGCCTACCGCGTGAGCGCTGGAAGCACGAGCCTGGAGGTGCTGCTCATCGTCCTCATGATGGGAATCGAAGTTTACAGACCCCAGCGCGATCTGCGCGCACTACTGCACCAGGGCATGGTCGGATTGTCCTCGGCCAAGGGAATATTCGCGGTGCTGGATGCAAAGCCCGCGATTACTCCGCGCGACGACATCGTGGCGGCGGAGGAAGCCCTGGTGCCCACGGTCAGCTTCGATCACGTGAGCTTCGCTTACCCGGGTGGGCGGCGACAGGCCCACCAGGATCTGAGCTTCCACCTGGCCGCCGGGGAGCGCGTAGGAGTCGTGGGCGCGAGTGGTTCCGGCAAGTCGAGCATCGTGCGTCTTCTATCGCGCTTCTACGACCCGCAGAAGGGCACCGTGCGCATCGGCGGGCGCGATTTGCGGGATCTTCACCCGCGCGACATTCATCGCAACATCGCTGTCGTCAATCAGGATAATTATCTGTTCCACGGCAGCGTCGAAGAAAATCTGCGATTCGGCAGACCCGACGCGAGCCAGGAAGAGCTGGAAGCGGCTGCGCGCGCCGCCAACGCCCACGGCTTCATCAGTCAGCTCCCCCAGGGCTATCGGACTATCGTCGGCGAGCGTGGCATTCGGTTGTCCGGCGGGCAACGCCAGCGCGTCGCCATCGCCAGGGCGTTGTTGCGCGACGCGCCGATACTCGTTCTCGACGAGGCGCTCTCCGCCGTGGATGCGGAGAACGAGGCGATCATCCAGGAGGCTCTGGATCGGCTCATGCAGGGCCGCACGACGCTCATCTTCGCCCATCGCTTGTCGAGCGTCATCGGTGCCGACAGGCTGCTGGTACTGGAGCAAGGGCGGCTTGTGGAGACTGGCAGCCACGCGAGTCTCATGAAAGCGGGCGGTGTTTATCACTCGCTGATGGCGGCCCAGGCCGCAGAGAGCGCCGGTGCCTACACCACGCTCGCCCTCGGCAGGCCGGCCGAGGATCGCGCGCCCGCCGCACAAAGCGTCGACGAGGCGGAGAATGCGCACCTGGAGCCGACGGACGCCATCCTGCGTGCCGAGGGCATGGGTTGGCTTGACGCGTTCCGCGAGCTGTTCCGTCACGTGCAGCCATGGAAGGGCAAGCTGACAGTGGTGTTCTTTTTCGGTGTTACTCGCGTATTTGCATTGATCGGCGTCGGTGTCGTGAGCGCGCTGGTGGTGGCCGCGGTCAAAAACGACGCACCCTTCGATCATTACCTGGTAGTTCTTGCCGTGATAGCCCCATTCGCGGGCATTCTTCACTGGACGGAATCCTGGCTCGCCCATGACATGGCTTTTCGCATGCTGGCGGAAATGCGCATCGCCCTGTTCGAGAAGCTCGACAAGCTGGCGCCGGCCTACCTGCTGCGGCGCCGCACTGGCGACCTGGTCGCGATGGCGACCCATGACGTGGAGCTGGTGGAATACTTTTTTGCGCACACGGTGGCGCCGGCGCTGGTTGCGGTCCTCGTTCCCGCGCTCGTATTCGCAACACTGTCGTACTTCGGTTGGCCGATGGCGATCGCGCTGCTGCCGTTTGTGTTCATCGTCGCCCTGAGCCCCTTTTTCATGCGCGCCCGCATCGATACCCTGGGTTCCCGGGCCCGGGAGGCGCTCGCGGATCTCAATGCCCATGTGGTGGACACCATCCAGGGTCTCAACGAGATCATCGCCTTCGAGTACGTCGCGCGGCGCAAGGCCGAGATGGTTGCGCGTACCAATCGCAACCTGAGCCTGCGCGTACCGTTCTTCAGAGATCTCACCGTCCAGATGGCACTGCTGGAAGTGGCCACCGGCCTCGGTGGTCTCGCCATCGTCGTCACCGGCGCCCGGCTGGTGGCGGCCGGAGAGCTCGCCGCGGGCACGCTGCCGCTGCTCACGTTGCTCGCCATGGCGGCATTCCTGCCGGTTTCCGAAATCGCCCACATCGGCCGTCAACTGGCCGATACCCTTGGTGCGACCCGCAGGCTGTACGCCGTGCACAACGAAAAGGTCGCGGTCGCCGACGGGCTCGGTGTAGCGCTTCCCGTCGTGCGCGGAGGCGCCTCTCTGGATTTCTCAGACGTGGACTTCTCGTACTTCTCCAACCGTCGTCTGGCGCTCGAGGACGCGAGCTTTTCCGCGCCGGCGGGCAGCACGGTGGCACTCGTGGGATCTTCCGGCGCCGGTAAAACCACCGCCGCGCATCTACTTATGCGTTTTTTCGATCCCCAGAAGGGCGAGGTGCGCATGAACGGTGTGAGCTTGCGGGACTACAAGCTCGATGTGCTACGTGATCAAATCGCGCTAGTAACCCAGGATACCTATTTGTTCAACGAAACCCTGCGCGCGAATATCTTGCTGGCGCGCCCGGATGCGAGTGAAGAGGATATTCGCCAGGCGGTGGAGCGTGCGGCCCTTGCCGAGTTCGTCGATGCACTGCCAGAGGGTCTGGAAACCCGGGTCGGTGAGCGTGGAGTTCGCCTCTCTGGCGGCCAACGACAACGGGTAGCTATCGCGCGTGCGTTTCTCAAGGATGCGCCGATACTGATCCTGGATGAGGCCACGTCGCATCTGGACGCCGTGAACGAACAGGCGGTACGCTGGGCTCTTGAAGAGCTCATGGCGAATCGCACCACCGTGGTCATCGCGCACCGCCTGTCGACCATTCGCAACGCCGGGCAAATCGTCGTCCTCGACGCCGGCCACGTCGTCGAAACGGGCACGCACGACGAGCTCCTGTCCCGCCGCGGGTCGTACAGCCAGCTCGTTGGCCGGCAGCTCGCAAGCGCCGCAGCTGAGTAGCACGCTCGACCATTTCCGAAACGGACGGCTTCACGATCTGATTGTTGTACTATTCCCTCCGGAACTACGAGCCTGGCCGCAGAACCAGCGAGGTGCATACGAGCCGCGAGGTGGACGAATACTGATGGTCGTCGTCACGGCCAGCTTAGCAGTCGTGGCCTGCTCACCGGCTCCGCTAGCAGGTGAAGCAGCGTCGTCGGTCCCAGAGCTAACCGCGTGTAAGGATCCGCGCCCGCAGTTTGAAGGATAGTCAATTTCAAAGGATAGTCAATTTCAAGCCGCTCCGACGAGCCCGCGCCGCAATTTTGCGCGTCTGGAAGGTCTGTTCAGCCTCGGTTGGCGGTATCGAGGTTAGCAGACGTGGATGAGAAGCTGGAGCTGAGGGATGGAAGCTCAGATTGAGTGTATGTGGTGGGGTGAAGACGAACGAAGACCGGGGCGTGCCGAGCGTAGCGGCTGAAGGGATGGGAACAATCGTCGATTAGTGGTCTGGAGGCGCGCGCGCGTCTGCGTTTCGCTTATGCAAATGGTCGAGAATTTTTAGAATGACTTTGTGCTTGGTAATAAAGGCTATCACGCATAGGGTGCCACCGCACTCACATTTCAAAGGGTCGATTTGATAGACCCTCTTGATGAGCTGCGCCCAACTTTTTCTGAGAGCGGCACGTTTTTTCGGCGAGAGCTGGGGTTCGGCCTTGGGTGTGGAGTTGTCGTTGTCACCGAGAGAGTGAAGCGTGAGGCGGTGCTTTTTCCGGAAAACTCGCGTCCTCGAAGCGTAGGCGCCAAAATAGTGAACGCCGTGTTTTCGAGGCTCTGGAATCTGGGTGAGGACTCGGGCGATGAACTCGAAAATGTCGTGGCTCTCGCCTTTGGGATGTGAAAGCAAAGTGTCGTCATGGGAGCCTTTGCTCTGGTAGAACAGTGTTCTGGAACCGGGCGTCCAGTGAATGCGTGAGAGGCTGACAGGGCAGCGAAGTAAGTACCGGCAAAGCCGTTCGAGCCCTTGGGTGTCTTGAGGCCAAACGGTGGGATGGTGAGTAATTTTTCTAAATCGCATGTATCACATCTGAGTCTTGCGAAACCCCATTCTGCGACACCACAATCTAGGTCTAGGTAACGAGCGACCACGGTATCGACGAAGCCTCTCCAGAATCCGAATTTTTTCTCGAATCGCTCCTCCCAGACGGCCTTGACATCGTCGTAGTAGGTCTCGAAAAGCTGATAGCCCGAGCGTTGCGCGGTCGGTAGAGAGGAGGCGGCTCGAAGGTGCGGCAAGAGGTTGCGTATTCGGGGCATCGTGAACGCAGATTCCAGCCGAAGGTGAACATCCATTCCAAAGCATCGTGAACACGGATTCCGGGGATCGTGAACATGGATTCCGGGGAAGGTGAACACGGATTCCAGGCAACGTGAACGCCGGTTCCGGCATCGCGAACGCTCATCGATAGCACGTTTCAAGGCACTCTAGGTCGTACCCGGAAGGAGGACGATCTAGGAAATGGCAGCTAAGAGGTTATCGATGAGAAAAATACGAGAGGTTCTAAGGTTAAAGTACGAGCTGGGTTTGACTCACCGCACGATCGCAAAGGCACTTCGCGTGGCGGTTGGAACGGTGAGTGAGTACCTGGCCAAGGCGAAGAAGGGTGGTCTGAGCTGGCCGCTCCCGGAGGAGCTGAGCGACGGGGAGCTGGAGGCAGGGCTGTTTCCGCCGCCGGGCTCGTCTGGCGCACGGCCGGGTCTGGACTATGCCCACATCCACGAGGAGCTGAGGCGTCACCGAGAGCTGACGTTGCTGCAGCTGTGGGTGGAGTACGCGGAGAATAAGCCGGGAGCGTACGGCTACAGCCGTTATTGCGAGCTGTACGGTCAGTGGAAGAAGAAGCTGAACCCGACGATGCGTCAACGGCATCGAGCAGGCGAGAAGACATTCGTCGATTTTTCGGGGGAAGAAGCCTCACATCGTCGATCCGAAAACGGGAGAGCTCGTCGAAATGGAGCTGTTCGTCGGGACGTTGGGCGCGAGCAGTTACACCTACGTCGAAGCGACACTGAACCAGTCGCTGGAATCGTGGGCGAAGGCCCATAAGGGGATGTCGGATTACTTCGGTGGCAGTACGGAGATCTGGGTTCCGGACAACTTGAAGAGCGGCGTGGATTTGGTGGACCGTTACGAGCCAGGGATCAACCGGACGTACGAAGAGCTGGCGACGCATTACGGTGCGGTTGTGGTCCCGGCTCGGGTGTTCAAGCCGAAAGACAAAGCGAAGGTGGAGTCGGCAGTGCAGGTGGCGCAGCGCTGGATCCTGGCGGTGCTTCGTCATCGCACGTTCTTCAGCCTGGCGGAACTGAACGAAGCCATCTGGGAGAAGTTAGAGGTCCTGAATGCGCGTCCGATGCAGAAGCTCGGTGTGAGTCGGCGGGAGTTGTACGAAAGGCTAGACCGGCCCGTACTGAAACCGCTACCGCAGGAGAGCTACGAGTTATCGACGTGGAAGCGGTGCAGAGTGAACATCGACTACCACGTGGAGGTGGAGAACAACTTGTACAGCGTTCCCTATCAGCTCATTCACGAGAAAGTCGAGGCACGGGTGACGGCCTCGGTGGTGGAGGTCCTGTTCAAAGGAAAGCGCGTCGCGTCGCATCCCCGCAAGAAAGGAAAGGGGCACTACTCCACGAACCCGGAGCATATGCCACGTTCGCATCGGGAGCACCTGGAGTGGACGCCGTCGCGGCTGCTCCACTGGGCGGAGCAGTCAGGTCGCGCCACGGGAAGGCTGGTTGCGGGGATTCTAGAGAGTCGGCCTCACCCGGAGCAGGGATTTCGCTCTTGCCTGGGAGTCATGCGACTAGGCAGCCGCTGGGGCAGTGAGCGTCTCGAGGCCGCTTGCGCACGAGCGGAAGCTTTGAGCTCTTACAGCTATCGCACGGTGAAAAACATTCTCTCGGCTGGTCTGGATCGTGTGGTGCTCGAATCGGACGCCGAAGCGAAACCGCGAGAGGAGCACGAGAACATCCGAGGCGCGGATCACTACGAAGGAGGAGAGTCCCGATGCTGACACCCGAAACGATAGAAAAGATGAACGCCATGAAGTTGTTCGGCTTGGTGTCCGCGTTCGAAACCCAGTTGAGCTCGAGCGAATACAAGGAGCTGAGCTTCGAGGAACGTGTGGGACTCCTGGTCGATGCCGAGTGGACCGCCCGCGAACAGCGTAAGCTTTCTCGACGACTGCGAGCGGCAAAGCTCCGCTATCCGGCATGTTTGGAGAACGTGAACTTCCAAGCGCCTCGAGGCTTAAACCGCGAACAGATCTTGAGCCTGGGCAACTGCCGCTTTGTCGGTGAGCGCCATAACCTGCTCATCACCGGCCCGACGGGGATTGGCAAATCGTTCTTGGCTTGCGCCTTCGTGGAGCGGGCCTGTCGTCGCCGCTTCACCGGATGCTACGTGCGAGCACCGCGCTTGCTCCACGAGCTCGCGGTCGCTCGTGGTGATGGTTCCTACGCCCGGCTTTTGACGAAACTCGCCAAGCTGGACTTACTGGCTATCGATGATTGGCTGCTTCACCCGCTGAAAGAATCGGAGAGACGGGATCTAATGGAGGTCATCGAAGACCGCGCCGAGCGTGGCTCCACACTCATCGCGACCCAGATTCCGCTCAAGCAGTGGCACGAAGCGATTGGCGACCCAAACCAGGCAGACGCTATCTGCGATCGCATTCTCCACAGCGCGCACCGCATCACTCTCAAAGGAGCTTCTCTGAGAAAGACCAAGGCTGCGCCAAAGGCATCTGACAACGCCGATGCATGAGCGAGCGAGGGACCACAGCGTCGATGCGATAAAAACGGGTGAAACCGCCAAACCCGGGGTACCAGACGATGCGGCGCCAAAACGACGCGCGAGAATGCCTCAGGAAGCGTCTTCTCGAGCCAGGCCATACCCCAGCAACCCCCCGAAACCAGCCCCACATCGCCCGGGGTTCGGCCGCGGCAGGTCGCTGCCTACGGGAGCGGGAAGGTCGCTTCGCGTCTTTCCTTACGCCCGCTCCCTCCGGCACCGACCTGCCGCCCCTTGCTACACAACACGCAGGTAAGATAGGTTCACGTTTTCAATCAGTGGAAAGGAAGGTCACCCAACACTTCATCGCTTCGATGAGCGTTCGGCTTCACCGGATTCGCTGTTCAGCTTGCTCTGGATTCGGCGTTCACGATGGCTGGAATACGCAAAGAGGTGCCCAAAGAGCCCGTGGGTTGGCGAAGGCCGTGCCAGCGAGAGCGCGGTTTCGTGAGAAAGCGTCAACAGACGTGTAGTGAGTAAGTTGCGAGCACGAAGTGGGGGCGAGAGACGGGAGCGCTCAACGCAAAGCTTGGCGAAGATCGTCAACGAGCGTTGACATCGGGGCTGGGCTCTTGTGCTGATAAGCACCAAAAGCCCTGAGCTTGGTAGCGGTTGCACTGGGAGGCGGGGGTGTCAACGTTTGTTGACGCCGCGGTGTCCGGGCGGACACTTGCAAGAGAGACAAATCTCGTCCTTCGCGCCACTCTCGAAGCCGAGGAGCGACACGGGCGAGCCCCCGCTTCCAGCGATGCGCTGGAGCCCCTTACCCGTGGCAGGTTGGAACACGATGGTGTCGTCGTAGGCCCAGAAGGCTGTGCCCACCAGCACGTCTTCTCGAAGCGTCACCGGAGCGCCGCCCGAAACGCCAATCTTGCAAGAGCACGGATCTCAACGGTGACCAGCTCCCCGATTTCTACGTGGCCAACGACGGCGAGGCCAATCAGCTTTGGGAGAATCAAGGCAACGGCAAGTTCGTCGATCAAGCGTTCTTGCAGGGCCTAGCCTTGAATGTGTTCGGCCAGCCGGAAGCCGGTATGGGGATTACCATAGGCGATGTGGACGGCGATGGCGACTTCGATCTCTTTCTTACGCACCTGACCAACCAGACCAACACACTCTACCTGAACACCGGCGCGCTGGGATTCGAGGATCGATCGGCGGCGGCGGGTCTAGCGTCCTCGAGTCTTCCTCGGACGGGGTTTGCGAACTTCGCGTGATCTCCTTCATCACCGAACAGAAGGTCATTCGAAAAATTCTGAATCATTTGAAAAAGCGAAACCGCAACCCCCGCGCACCACCCCAACCCTGAGTTCGAGTTCCGCGATACGCCATCCGCTCCGGCAGGCTTCAACCGGCACTCCGCTAACACCGCATTGACTGGCTCTTGAGATTTGCGCTATCGTCACCGATCATGAATGTGGCGTCATAGCTCACGAAATTGGCAGATTTTGAGTCCGATGAATCTGGTTCGTTTTATGTTTTTTCCTATCTTTTGTGACTGTCAGATCAAGACTTCACACCTAAACGCCACTCATTGAATCGTTCGATTACCTGGATACGGTTTTGGCTCCACCATATCTCACTGAGAAAAACGAGCTGGTCGACATGGTCAGCACCAGTGGGTAGCCCCGCGGCAACTTCAGGCGGAAGGTACTCATAGGCTTTTCGATTCGGCATCCCAAAATACACTCGTTTCATGAATTCAGCCTGCCTTTGAGCATCCTGCATGTAGGCCAGCAATCGCTGGGCCGCTTCGCGGTTGCGGCTGCCCCTAAGAATATACCAGTTGTCATAGCCGCAGATCGCCTGATTCCAGGAAATTGCCACGGGCACGCCCTGCTCTACCAGTTCGGGGATTTCTGCGGTGGTCGCAATCGCCAGAAAGACTTCTTTACTGGCCAGGAGCTGCAGTGCCTCGGCACCCGAGCCCCACCACTTGGCGACATGCGGCGCGATGAGGTCGAATCGGTCGAAAACAAGGTCGAGATCCACCTGGTCTAGTGTCGAGGGCGGATTCCCCGCCGCCAGCCAAGCCGCCTCCAAACTTCCCCAGGGAACGCCCGCATCGAGCGCCATGCTTCGCGGGCCGGGGAATTTCTCGGCATTCCAGAAGTCTGCCCACGTTCGGGGAGCCTGCTCCTCGGAGAAGACATCCGTCCGGTAGACGACAGCATAGCAGTAAGTAGCACCCACCACGGTCCGCTCGAGCTTCAGCTCGTCGGGGATGTCTCGATACGCTTCTGGGTAGCTGCCGTAATCAATGGGCTCGAAGTACTCAGGTCCGAGCTCCAAGAATGCGGTTCCCCCGGTGGTAACCAGATCCCATTCGGGCCTGCCCGAGTCCACCTGGGCCTTGATACGCGCATGCTCCGGGCTTTCCGATTCAATCACTCGGATGCCGGTCTCCTCTTGAAACGGCTTCCAGAAGGCTTCTCGCTGTGCCGCCTGGTACGAGCCGCCCCAAGAAGCAACGACCACCTCGCCCGCATCGGTCGTAGAGCCACGACGCCTCAGTCCGGGCAGCCATCCCGCCACGAAGAGCAGGCCCAAGATCCCGAGAAGGACTACAATGGCGAGGAGATTCCTGCTCACGTTCGGCATCGGCGTCTCCTTCCGACGACCTCCGTGGTTCCCCGCTCAGAAGTCAAGACGCGGTTCTGCGCATTGGGGCCGGCACTCGTGGGCGCAGAGACATCCCGCGGACTCATCGAAGTAGATAACCCCCGTCCACGACCACGGTTTGGCCCACCATATACGAGGAAGCTTCACTGGCTAGAAACAGCACCGTTCCCACTAGGTCCTCGGGGCCGCCAATGCGCCCGATAGGGATCTCGCGGGTTACGGCCTCCTGTAGAGTCAAGCCCTTTCTTAGTTGAAACTCTCCACGGCTCACGTTTACGCGACCTTCTTCTTCGATACGGTTGATGTCTTCGCCTCGATCTTCAGTTCCCGCTGGAGAGCTTCGCGAAGCTTCGGAAGATGGCGGTAACCCACCACCTTCCTCAAGCGCGGTTCGATGTCCACGAGCGCCGTCGCCAGCCAGCGTTGGCGCTGGCTCGAGTTCTTCCAGTGGTCTACCTTCGCGCAGCGTTCCTCGACGAGAGCATTGACGGATTCAAGGCAGTTCGTCGTCTTGAACGAACGGCCCAGCACCCCGTACACGCCGAGTCGATACAACGTCAGCGTCTCCTCGAGGCCTTCCTCAAGACTGCCAGCTGCGGATTGGTTCCGCTCTTCTAATTCACCGTGGAGTTGCTCGAGCGCTGCGAGGGCCTCTTCGTACTCCGGCCTGTTGTAGGCCCACTGAAGCCGCTTGCGCCATGACGCCTGCTCGCCCTTGGACAGGTAGCTCACCACATTTTCACGTTTGTGCCACTGGCAGCGTTGTATCAGGACCCGCTTACGGAATGCCTTCTTTACTGCCGCTTGGAGACCCTTGCCGCCGTCGATGATCACCAGCAGACCCTGGGAGATATCGAGTCCCCGCTCGAGCAGTGAACGCAGGAACGGCGTCAACACCTGCGCGTTCTCCGTGTCTGTCTCCACGAAGCCCAAGAAGCGTTTTTCGCCGCAAAGCGTGATGCCCAGCGCCACGACCATCGTTGCGTCCGCGAACGTCTTCCCGTCCAGAAACAGCGCCACCACATCCTCACCGGACAGATCCCGTTCCTGCATCTCTCGGAGCTTCGCAGCGCTCGCTTGCACGAACCCTCGGGAGACCGTCGAGCTCGACAGCCCGATGGCGCCCGGAATCGCTTCCGCTGCCGCCTCGTAGTTGCGACAGGAGATTCCGTAGAGAACTCGTTTCAGTAGAAGATCATTCACCTCACCGCTGTGGCTCACCGCCTCGTAGGAGCGAAGGGGAATCTCTCCTCCCTCGATGCTCCGAACCCGTGGCACACGGATCGGTACCCGCTGGCCCGCAAGCCCTACCGTGCCCGGGTTGGTTCCGTGACGGCGACCGCGCTCCACCTCGTCCTTGCGAGCGTATCGATCTCCCGCCAACGCCTTCACTTCGTCGTCGAGCAACTCGTGAACGTGCATTAGACCAAGGGGGACCAACGAACGAATCATCTCTACCTTGGCGTCCAGCTCGAGCTCCCCGTACTCCTCGTGCCTCACGATCTCGACCTCACCCAAACGACGTGACTTCTTGCGTTTCTTGACCGTACGTAGCAGACTTCCCATCTCGGCTCCTTTCTCTTGCGGCTTGATGTTGTTTGTTCAACGTCATCAAACCACAGGGTTTGGAGCCGTTTCAATTTCCAACTAGGATTGGCACACTTCCCTCCTGTACAGCGGGGTTGCTCAGTTTTTCTCGCTCCAGCTCGGTCTCGATGTGGCCCGCGGCGATACCATTAACTCGTACCCCGCGAGAGGCCAGCTCCAGTCCCAGGGTTCCTGTGAGACTTTTCAGTGCTCCCCGTGAGGCATTATACGGGGCTGTATTCGGCCAGAAGACCTCTCCTGCCACCGAGCCGATATTGATGATGACACCCCTTCCGCTCCGCACCATCTCCCGCGCCGCGGCCTGAGCAAAAAGGAAAGGGGCTCGAGCATTGGAATCGAATTGTCGGTCCCAGCTCTCGACGGGCACTTTTAAGAACGGGATCTTTTCTTCGATCACGAGATTGTTGACCAGGATGTCCAGCCGGCTCAAAAGACGGACGCACTCCGCGACCGCCCGCTGTATGTCCCCGGCGTCTTCGCAGTTCACCTCCAGAACCAGCGCTTGACGGTGCCGCTGCCGTATCTGGTCGGCCAGCTCCTTGAGCGGATGACCGGGAACATCGCAGAGAGCCACGTGAGCACCGCTTTCGGCGAGTCCAAGAGCCACGGCCCGGCTAATGTCCCCGTGAGCACCGGTAATCAAAGCTACCTGATTGGTTAATAGAAAATTCATCCATTCGTCCTCGACTCGGATATTGGACTGGCGGAGCGCGGCAGGCTGTGGCGAGACACCTCGATGAGCAGGAGAACGAGGAGAGAAAAGATAACCAGAAGCGTCGACACCACCGCGATAGTGGGATCAATTCCGAAGCGAAGGCCGCTCCAAATACGGCGGGGAAGGGTCACCGCGTGCTCCCCGCCCAGGTAGAGGGCTAGCAGCAGATCATCGAATGAAACCAGGAAGGCGAAAAGCGCTCCCGTCAGCACGCCTGGGCGAATCAGAGGGAACGTAACGTGCCAGAAAGTGCGCCACCTGTTGGCTCCGAGACTCATGGCGGCGTGCTCGAGAGTTCGGTCGAAGCCCTTTAGAGTCGAAGCGACCACGATCACGACCGGGGGCACGGCCAGCACGGCCTGCGCCGATGCGAGCACGAGAGCGTTGCCAATGAGGCCCAGCCGAACCGCCACGAAGTACATCGAAATGGAAATAATGATGGGCGGAACGATCCAGGGTGACAGAATGAAAGCGTAGACGAGGTTCTTGCCACGAAAGCGTGCGCCAACGATGCCAAACGCGGCTACGGTGCCGAGAGCAGTGGCAATGAGTGTCGCCAAGAGGGCGACCCGGATGCTCAAGAAGGTGGCGGAAAGCCAGGCATGGCTGGAGAAGAACTCCTCGAACCAGCGAAAGGACAGGCTGGGCGGCGGGAACACCATATATCGACCCGGACTCATGGCCATCGGGATGACGATGAAAACTGGGGCCACGAGATAAATCAACAGGAGCGCAACGAAGATGGCTAGAAAATGACGGGTAACACTCCACAAATTGACCTGGATGGCTGCTCGGCTTCGGCTCATCGAAGCGCGCCACCCACGAGCCGGTCCGCCCCGACCACCCGATTGTAGAGAAGAATCATCCCGATGGCGGCCGACAGCAGAATGAAGCCCAGAGCGGAGCCGAACTCCCAGTTCAGGAATCTGATTTGCATGTCAATGAGATTGGCGATGAACAGATCCGAGGCCCCACCCAGCAGAGCTGGCGTTATATAGAAGCCCAGGGAGCTGATGAACAACAGCAACCCGGCTCCGGTGACACCGGGAAGGCTTAGAGGAAAAAAAACATACAGGAACGCCTGGAGAGGATTTGCCCCCAACCCTTGGGCGGCGTTCAGCAGGCTGCGGTCGATCTGTTGCATGGCACTATAGAGGGGAAGAATCGCGAGTGGCATCTGGACGTGCACCATGCCGATGTAGACTGCCAGAGAGGTTCCAACGAGCTGTACGGGCTCTTCGATGATCCCGAGCTTGACCAGGGTGAGGTTGACGACACCGGTCCGGCCCAGCAGCAGCATCCACGCGAAGGTACGAACCAGGGTGCTCATGAGCCAGGGGGCAATGACGGCAATCAGAATAAAACGGCGCACCCGCGGACGGACTTGAATGAGGAAGTAGGACACCGGGTAGCCAAGCACCAGGCAGGTGAGAGTGACGGCGAAGGAGATTTGAAAGGTGTCGATTAAGACCTGGGCATAAATCGCGTCGCCAAAGAAGCGGATATAGTGCGCCAGGGTGAAACCTTGCCTTCCGAAGCTCAGCCGCACCATGGCCAGCATGGGAAGGCCGTAGAGAAGCAGCAAGTAAAGGGAAGCGGGCAGGAGCGGTATTGCCGGCTGCAGCGAATCTCGCCAGGAGGCTCGACCGCTCGGGGGACCGATTCTGTTCAGACCCTCACCCTTTTCATCTGCAGGATTCAAAGGTTTCTCCGCGGGTCGTGTCTAGCTGCCGCGCTTCAGGCGCCATTTGATGAAGCGCTCCACGATCCTCTCACGATTGTCCGCCCACCACCGACTCCGCGCCTCTCCCTGCATAATGACTCGGAAGGCGTGATCGGGGTGAGTGGGAACCATCCCGGCGATCTCCGGCGGGAGATAGCCGTAAGCCTTGGGATTGGGAGTGCTCATGGGAACTCTTTTGGTGAACTCGGCTTGTCTCTTTGCATCCTGCATGAAGGCGAGCAATCGCTGAGCTGCTTCCCGATTGCGACTGCCTTTGAGAATGTACCAGTTGTTGTATCCGCACAACGCCTGCTCCCAGGAGACCGCTACAGGCACTCCTTGCGCTACCAGTTCGGGAATTTCGCCCGTGGGCGCTATGGCCAGCACGACTTCCTGGCTGGCAAGGAGCTGCAAGGCCTCGGCGCCCGACCCCCACCACTTCCCAATATGCGGCGCGAGTCGATCGAATTGCTGAAAGACCACATCTAGGTCCATGCCTGCGTCCAGTGACGAGGGCGGATTCCCCACCGCCAACCATGCCGCCTCGACGCTGCTCCAGGGAACGCCCGCATCGAGCGCCATCCCCCGTGGGCCAGGAAACTTCTTCGCGTTCCAGAAGTCGGCCCAGCTTTGAGGAGCCTTCTCCTCAGGGAAGATATCCGTGCGGTAGACAACGGCATAGCAGTAAGTGCTGCCTGGCAGCGTTCGCTCGAGCTTCAACTCGTCAGGAATCTCCGCGTAGGCCTCGGAGTAGCGTGCGTAATCGATGGCTTCAAAATAGTCCGGTCCTAACTCGAGCAGTGCGGTCACCGCGGTGGAGACGAGATCCCATTCGGGCCTGCCGGAATCCACCTGGGCCTTGATCCGCGCATGCTCCGGGCTCTCCGCTTCAATCACTCGTATGCCGGTCTCTTCCTGAAACGGCTTCCAAAAGGCCTCTCGCTGTGCCGCCTGGTACGAGCCGCCCCAGGATACGACGACCACCTCACCAGCGTCTTCGAGAGGAGAGCTACCGCGCCTCAGTCCCAAAAGCCAGCCGCCAATGTACAGCAGAGCTATGAGACCGAGCGCGATCAGTCCCACGCTGAACGGCTTTTTCACGGCCGGAATTTGTCCTTTCTTGCTTTATCGATCACGGTCGGCGGGGAAGCAGTTTCCCATTCCATCCGATCCGGCCGACAAGCACCTATCCCGTTTCCGATCGCAACGTGATCGAATCATCGACCGTCCAACCCACCCGCACGCGGTCCCCTTGCCGAACATCCGCTCCGCGCGCTGACCCGGGTCTCTTGTGGCTGAGCAATCGTCCGGCTGCTAGCCGGATCTGGTAGCGCAGGCTATGGCCCACGTAGACGACTTCTTCTACGACGCCCTCAACCATGTTGGGCAACCGCTCATTCCCCGCGAGGAACACCAGGCGTTCGGGACGAACCGCGAGCGTAACGAGGTTTCCTCGACAGATCCCCTCCGTGAGTCCGGAGCGCAAGACGAGCTCATCATCCACTCGGCAGAGGAGTTCCTTTCCGTGAATATCGACGACACGCCCCTTGAAAAAATTCGACTCCCCGATGAACCTCGCCACAAAGCTGGTCGTAGGGCGTTCGTATATATCCTCGGGACTTCCAACCTGTTCGACGCGACCCTGGTTCATGACGGCGACGCGGTCAGAGGTCGTTAGCGCTTCCTCCTGATCATGAGTCACCGAGATAATCGTCACCTTCAACTCCTCATGGATCCGACGAATCTCGAGCTGCATCTCCTCGCGGAGCTGCTTGTCCAGAGACCCGAGCGGTTCGTCCATCAGGAGCACTTCGGGGTTGAAGACGAGGGCTCGGGCAAGAGCGACTCGCTGTTGTTGTCCTCCGCTCAGCTCGCGAGGATAACGATGCCCGTAGCCCGGGAGTCGAACCACTTCCAGTATGCTCCGTACACGGCTGGCAATTTCGGCCCGGGACAGATGCCTAAGCTTGAGAGGAAACGCGATATTTTGAAAGACCGTCATATGAGGGAAAAGGGCATAGTTTTGAAAGACCATGCCCAGGCCGCGCTTGTAAGACGGCAGTCCGGATACCGGCGTGTCGTTGACGTAAACCTCTCCCGAAGAGGGCTCCAGGAATCCGCCGATCATGGCGAGCGTCGTCGTCTTACCGGACCCGCTCGGCCCGAGGAGAGTGAGAAACTCGCCCGGCTCTACGAAGAGATCAATGTTGTCTACAGCAACCACATCACCAAAGAGCTTGCTCAGGTGGTCCAGCCTGAGGCTGGCACCCTTCCTTAAAGTTCCCATGTCCCGCAAGAAGGTTGAGCCGCGCCTTCTGTTGTTCGAGGTCAAAAGGGTTAGCGCCAATTTTGAAGAGACTCAAGTCGACCCGATGCGCTTAGATCACTCGTCTGCCGCCGAGGTCCGAGCCTCACTCAGTCTCGCCGAGCCTCAGGCGGGATCACCTAACCGCACGCCGCGCAGAACCTTCCTTCGGTCGAAACTCGGACAGGCTTGATCCCCGGCATCGACTTCACTCGATTCGTGCCTCGAACCGTCACCCCGGACGATCGGCTATGGCAACATTGTCTCTAGACGCACCTTGCCGTCAAATGGAGCGGCCGGGTTAATAGTACGACTTGGTAGTCCCCACCTGAAACGATGCGCTTGACCGCATTTCTTCCCCCGAGAGACAAGCCGTTTGGACAGGACGCGGAAAGCACGTACTGTAGGGCTATTCGCCTCTGCGAGGATCGGGATAGGGAAACCAGATGATGCCAGGGTCCATATCCTTGATGGTCCTGCAACCGCAGATGGACATATTGCGCATCAGCTCATCGGCAAGAACCCGCAGCATGTCGGCTACACCCCGTCCTCCGCAGCCGGCGTAAGCAATGAGTAGAATCGTCAGGACGCAGACACCGTCCGCGCCCAGTGCCAGCGCCTTGAGGATGTCTGTGCCGCGCTGAAGGCCAGTCTCCGCGAAAATGGTCATGTCCGGGACGGCCTTACGAATGTGCGGGAGGATTCGGAGAATGGGCACCGCAAAATCGATGGCTTCACCTCCGTGATGGGAGACGACGATGCCCTTGGCGCCAACCTCCTTGCACTTCAGAGCGTCGCTCACACTCAACACACCCTTGACGATGAAGGGCAGCTGGGTGGCCTCCACGAACCGATGCATCTCTTCCATGCCTTTAGGACCGAGCGAATAGCGGAAGGGCGGCTCGTCTCCGGTCTTCTCGCCATAGAAGACATCGATGTCCATGCCCACGGCCACGCAGCCCCGCTGTTCTGCCTCCTTCAAATTCCGGATGATCACGGGGTTCTCGTCCCAGTTCTCGTTACTGAGAGGCTTGACGATGTGGACGACCGGCGCGCCCGCGTTGAGGACGCGCTGCATCCTTTGCATATCGACCGCGCCCACCCAGAGCCAGGAGCCCGCCTCGACCACGGCGTGCGCGAACTCTTCGAGATAGGGCTCTTCCCAATACGCGGCAAGGCGATTCAAAAGTCGGCCATCGCAGATGGCCGCGCAGTGAATGGGAAAGGGGACGTCGTGCCCGAACAGAATAGTTTTCGTCGTGGCAAAGCCGGAGTCCATGAGCCGCATCTCGAGGGTCAAGCTTTCCATGTACTCACGATTCAAACGGTTCTGGGACCGAGTCTCGGCTCCCAACTCCAGAAGATCCAAGGCATTGCTCTCGCGGATGCGCTCCATGCCCTTCTCATGTAGCTCCCGATAGCTCAACACCGTTCCGGCTCCTCTCTAGCGCAATTTTGTGGCAGTCATGGGACTCAATGCTCGAACAAGCAAACGCGGCTCGTAAATCCCAGCTCGAGCTCCCGGCGCGAGAGCGAGTGTTCCTGAGCGAGCACCAGCAGTCACTTTAGGCTTCAGCGACTCTCGAGCCTCCTGAAATAGGGAGATGAGGTCGCGATAATCGCGGCTGGTCGGTGCCCCAGTGATAACCGGTGCGGTGGAGGCAAGGACCACGGACAGGAAGGCCAGGAATGTCACTCGCTCAACGGAGTTCCGGAGCCTGCTCATGCCCCCCCCTCTCTGGGTTCGAATCGTTGGTTAACAGATATAGGAGATTGCTTATGGTGTCAATGGCTTTATTTGACTTGTGGGAACAAGTGGCGTTGGTGCACGAATCGCTCTTGACTCTGGCAACCGCTTCGACTCAGCTTCTCGATACATCGAATATCGAGGAGATGAGCCCATGGCCGCGCGCAAGTCCACCAGAGTTAACCGCAAATACACGACGAAGTATCGCGTCACCAACTGGCGGGAGTACGAGCGTGGCCTCAGGAGCCGTGGCGACATCACGGTCTGGTTCAGCCAAGAGGCGCGCGAAGCGTGGACACCACCGAACAACGGCCGCCGCGGTGGCCAGCTGCGCTACTCGAATCTGGCAATCGTGACGGCGTTGACGTTGCGCATGGTCTTTCACCTTCCGCTGCGACAGACGGAGGGATTCCTGGACTCGTTGTTGCGGTTGATGGAGCTCGACCTGAAAGCACCGGACCACACCACGCTGTCGCGGCGGAACAAAGACGTCGACGTGCCTTGTCCCACCACAGCGCGTGATGGCCCGATACATCTGATCGTCGACTCTACAGGACTCAAAATCTCGGGTGCCGGGGAGTGGCACGCCCATAGGCACAAGAGCTCGAATGCGCATCGACAATGGCGGAAGCTGCATGTCGGCGTGGATGACGACGGATTCATCGTGGCGGCGACGCTTACGAAGAGCAGCGAAGACGATCCGTCCACCGTCCCGGAGCTCGTCGAACAGGTCCACTCTCCGATCCGACGTTTCACAGCCGACGGGGCCTACGATACTCGGTCGGTGTACGAGGTCCTCGGCGAGGTCGGCACCGCGGACATTAAGATCGTGATCCCACCTCGACGAGGGGCGGTGCCTTCGGACGGCGCCGAGGGCACGTGGGCGCAGCGGAATGCGACCCTCGAGACGATTCGCAATGTCGGGCGCCAAGGCTGGCAGCGGGAGTCACGGTATCGACGACAGGGCGCCGTCGAGAATCTTTTCTTCAGGTACAAGCGGACGCTCGGAAACAGCCTTCGTGCGCGCGGCTACGAATCGCAAAAGCGGGAGGCAAGGATCGGGTGCAACGTATTGAACCGGATGGCTGAGCTGGGCAAGCCTGAGTCCCGCGCGATCGTCGGGGAGTAAGTTGAGTCGCGAAAAGGATCCGTGCGTGTCCTGAGCTGATTCATGCACCAACGCCCTCCATACCGTGTCACCTCAGTGAAATGGCCGGTCCGGCGCCGAGGGGGATGGGGCGGATTCTACCATTTGCCGGTCACCGGATTCGTGGGAAGGCTCTCGATGTCGATGATCTCCCCCTCTTTCATCACCACCTCCAGCTTCCTGATGTTGGAGATGTCGGCGAGGGGGTCGGCCCCGAGAACGAGGATGTCGGCGAGCTTCCCCACCTCCAGCGTTCCGAACTCGTCGAGAGCCTTGCAGGCCATCGCGCCGTGCTTCGTGGCGGCCACGATGGTCTCCAACGGTGTCATGCCGAGCTCCACCAGTCCCTCGATCGCGATGATCGTCCCGATTCCCGGCTCCAGGTGTTCGGCAACCGGTCTTTTCTCACGCATGAATTCGGGCGCGACTCCACCGGAGCCAAAGAGGAGATTGTCGGGCCCGACCGATACGATGCACCCGCCTTTGATGAGCTTTCGGGCGTTGATCTGGCGCATCTCCAGGTTCCCTATGGTTACGGTCCTGGGGTCCTCGATCCCCGTCTCCTGGACCTTCCGCCTGACCTCGGCCGAGGTGAGCGGGGCACCGCGTTTCTCTTCGAGCTTCGCCCACCGCTCCGCCGCCTTGTCCCGCTCTTCGAGGTGCCTCTTCCACACCTCGCCGGTGTACTTGTTCGGGAGGAGCGAGCAGATGACGCCCCGCTCCACGATGAGCTCAACGAGCTCGTCGCTGATCTCGCGCATGGCCACGACCTCGGGGTGCTGAATGAGGTCGAGCCCGGCGAGGATGGAAAGCCGAAGCCCCTCCGGCGTGGTGGAGTGGGTCTCCGCCACCAGGCCCCGCTTCTGCGTCTCCTCAACGATGACCCGCTGCGCCCGGGGAGAGAAGCCGATGAGGGTTGGATAGTTGAAGTGTGACGTGCCCCCGTATTTGATGAAGTCGGGCCCCAGGTCCAAGTAAGCGTTGATGGCGACCCGGAGCTCCTCCGGCGTCATGTGCATGAGCTCCTCACCACTCCCCAGGGTGATGGAGTCATTGATCTGCTCCTCGAAGAGGGTGAGCTCCGACTCCCGGTCACCGGAGAAGGTCACCGAGAAGGGGCCTCCCCACCCCACGATGTTTCCGGCCACGTACATGCGGGGACCCACTACCTTGCCCCGCGCGATGGCATCCCGCACCTGGATCCCGGGGAGGAGGGCCCCGTAGCTGTCCCGGATCGTCGTGACGCCGTGCTTCAGGTGGAGCTGCGCCCCCTGGAGGTTGAGAGCGGCGTTCTGGTCCCAGTAGCGGGCGTTGGTCTCCCTCCAGCGCCTACCGAAGGAGAGAGACATGTGCACGTTGGTGTCGACGAAGCCGGGCGTGACGTACTTGCCGGTACCGTCGATGACCCTGGCCCCCTGGGGCACCCGGACCGAGGCCTGGGGACCGATCTCGGCGATCCGCTTCCCCTGGATCACGATGGTCGCGTCCGGGAGCGGTGGCCCGCCGTTTCCGTCGATCACCGTGGCCCCCACGATCGCAGTGACGGCGTCGGGCGCCTGAACGGCGCTGGCTGGGAACGCGGTAATGAGGAGAAGGCCGGTGAAGGGGAGAAGGAATCGAAGAGCGTTGGCGCAGCTGCAGAGTTGCTTCACAGTCATGGCACTCCCCCTAGGGTCGGCGAACAACACGAGCCGTTGCCGGCGCCGACGTCCGGCAACGGCCCCGGGGACGGACTACCATTCGCCGGTCACCGGATTGGTCGGAAGACTTTCAATGTCGATGATCTCTCCCTCTTTCATCACCACCTCCAGCTTCCTGATGTTGGAGATGTCGGCGAGGGGGTCGGCTCCGAGGAGGAGGATGTCGGCGAGCTTCCCCACCTCCAGCGTCCCGAACTCGTCCAGCGCCTTGCAGGCCATCGCTCCGTTCTTGGTGGCGGCCACGATCGCCTCCGAAGGCGTCATGCCCAGCTCCACGAGGCCCTCGATGGCGATGATCGTCCCGATTCCCGGCTCCAGGTGTTCCGGCACGGGGTGGTCTTCGCGAAGGAATTCGGGGGCCACGCCCGGGCGCCCGAACAGGAGGTTGTCGGCCCCGACGGAGATGATGCAGCCCCCGCGGATGAGCTTCTGTCCATTGGCCCAGCGCGCCTCGAGGTTGCTCCAGTACACGGTGCCGGCCTGCTTCAGTCCTGTAGCCTCCACTTCACGTCTGATCTCGAAAGACGTTTTGGGTATGCGACGCTTGGGGGAGCCATGTGCCTCCTCTTGGGCCTTCCGAGCCTGCTCACGCTGCTCGAGGCGTTGTTCCCATATCCTTCCCGTGTATTTGTTGGGCAGTAGCGAGCAGATGACGCCCCGCTCCACGATGAGGTCCACGAGCTCGTCGGTGATCTCCCGAAGTCCCACGTTCTCGGGATGCTGGACGAGATCGATTCCAGCGAGGAGCGAGAGTCGCAAGCCCTCCAGGGAAGTGGAGTGGGTTTCCGCTATCAGACCGCGCTTGTGCGTCTCCTCCACGATGACCCGCTGGGCCCGCGGGGAGAACGAGATGAGTGCAGGCCAGCTGTGCGAAGTGCCGTTGTACTTGATGAAATCCGGCCCCCTGTCCAGATACGTGTTCATCGCCACGCGCAGCTCGTCCGGGGTCAGGTTGTTGAACTCTATGGCGGTACCGATCGTGAAGAGATCGTCAAGCTGCTCCTGGAAGAACGTGAGCTCGGACCTCGGAGGGGCCCGCCGGGTGCCAGGTCCTTCCCAACCGAGAATGTTTCCCGCTACGTACGTCCGCGGACCGACCTCTTCACCAGCAGCGATCGCGTCGCGGACGGCCATCAGCGGAAGCAGTGGGCCGTAGCTGTCCCGAACCGTGGTGACCCCGTACTTGAGCTGAAGCTGCACTCCCTGGAGGACCAGGTCGTCCAGGCGGTCCCAGTAGCGTGCGAAGGTGAGCTCGCCAACCGGGCCACCCGTTATGGGGCCCATGTGCACGTTGGTGTCGACGAAGCCGGGCGTGACGTACTTGCCGGTACCGTCGATAACCCTGGCCCCCTGGGGCACCCGGACCGAGGCCTGGGGACCGATCTCGGCGATCCGTTTCCCCTGGATCACGATCGTCGCGTCCGGGAGCGGTGGCCCACCGTTTCCGTCGATCACCGTGGCCCCCACGATCGCAGTGACGGCGTCGGGCGCCTGAACGGCGCTGGCCGGGAACGCGGTAATGAGGAGAAGGCCGGTGAAGGGGAGAAGGAATCGAAGAGCGTTGGCGCAGCTGCAGAGTTGCGTCACAGTCATGGCACTCCCCCTAGGGTCGGCGAACAACACGAACCGTTGTCGGCGCCGACGTCCGGCAACGGCCCCGGGGCCGGACTACCATTCGCCGGTCACCGGATTGGTCGGAAGACTTTCAATGTCGATGAAAGGATAGGAAAATTCATACTTGTCCGCCCCCGGTCCGCACGAAATTTCCCCACTGGGATGGGACTGTGCAGTCCGATTGAGTCCTGGCGAGGGTAGCAGAACTCAAGCAAACCGGGCAAGGCGGTTGAGGAGTGTCTCCTGCCGGGGGGGATGGGTGTGAAAAGGCACTCCGGCCGTTCTCGTCTCGGGGTATTCGGACAAGTGGGGTGGTCGGAACTCAGTGGCTAGGGCTCGGGTGGCGAGCGTGAGTCGCTTTGTCTTTTTTCGAGATGAGCCAAGATTTTCCGAATCACCTTCTGCTCGGTGATGAAGGCGACGACGCGATAGGTGCCTCCGCAGTCGCAGTGGAGAGGATGTAGTTGCTGAGCCTTCTCCTCGAGGACCTTTCGACGACAGCTGAGTTCTTCCAGTTCGATAGCTTCTTGCTCGTAGGCGACCAATAGTCTTTGATGCTGTTGTCGGACGGCGGCGAGCTGTCTTTCACCTGACGCTTCTCTTCCGAGACAACATCTTCGGTAAGAAAAGGATAGTCAATTTCAAGCCGCTCCGACGAGCCCGCGCCGCAATTTTGCGCGTCTGGAAGGTCTGTTCAGCCTCGGTTGGCGGCATCGAGGTTAGCAGACGTGGATGAGAAGCTGGAGCTGAGGGATGGAAGCTCAGATTGTGTGTATGTGGTGGGGTGAAGACGAACGAAGACCGCGGCGTGCCGAGCGTAGCGGCTGAAGGGATGGGAACAATCGTCGATTAGTGGTCTGGAGGCGCGCGCGCGTCTGCGTTTCGCTTATGCAAATGGTCGAGAATTTTACGAATGACTTTGTGCTCGGTAATAAAGGCTATCACGCGTAGGGTGCCACCGCACTCACATTTCAAAGGGTCGATTTGATAGACCCTCTTGATGAGCTGCGCCCAACTTTTTCTGAGAGCGGCACGTTTTTTTGGCGAGAGCTGGGGTTCGGCCTTGGGTGTGGAGTTGTCGTTATCACCGAGAGAGTGAAGCGTGAGGCGGTGCTTTTTCCGGAAAACTCGCGTCCTCGAAGCGTAGGCGCCACGTTCGCCGTGGCAAAACCCGTTCGTCGAAAGGCTCATCGGATCGATTCGTCGTGAGTGTCTCGACCACATGATTATCTTGGGCGAGCGGCACCTGAGGCGAATCCTTAGAGACTACCTTGATTACTACCGTTCTTGCCGGATACACTTGTCGCTCGAGAAAGTTGCGCCCGATTCTAGGCCGGTGGAGCACCCCGCCATGGGCAAAGTCATTGCCATTCCAAAGGTCGGTGGCCTCCATCACCGATATACCGACTCGCCGCCTAAGCTCACTTGGACTCCCCCCCGAGGTCTTTCACGCAAGTAGAGTCTCCTCGTTAACATCGTCTAGGAGACTTGAGTCTGCATTTCGGGATCATCAGTGCCCGAGCGTTATGGTCTGGGAGTAGTTCGCAATCGCATGATCGCGTTTGTAGAAGGGACAACCGTTGAAAGGCCTCCTGAGATCGCTATCAATCAGGTGGAGTCGTCGCGATGGATCCACGACCACCTCTGGCGGCCCGAGACGAGCGGGCCGCCTGTACGTGACGTGGAGCGCCGGTTACTTATCGATGGTACTTTGATGGAAAGCCTCTTCACACATCATCTCAGCTCACAAACGCGAAGAGTTGCGAGTTCGGTGCCGCTGACCTCGTACCTAGGCTACTGCGCCGAACGGTTTCGGACCGCCCGTCTCGTGGGCCGAGCACCTTGGATTTGTTCAGCTCCCGCGCCAAAGCCTCGAAGGGATCGGTGCCCGGCCGCATCACAGCGACCTTCCAGCGAGTCCCGGCCTCGGAGAGGTAGCCGCGTTTTGAGGGAAGGAATGAGACCCGCGCGCACGAGCGACGACTTGCCGCAACCCGACGTGCCGATCACTGCCAGGAAGCGGACGCTCGCGAGCCGACGCAGTAGCTCGTCGACTTGTTCGTCGCGGCCGAAGAACCAGCGGGCGTCGGGCTCGTCAAATGGCCGCAGCCCAATGAACGGGCCGGGGGCTTCGACCGGGGTGGGGGGGGAAATGGCCATGATTCTTACTCCCTGAAGCTAAGGGACAGGTACCCGGCGACCACCCGAGCCTTGGGATTCCTCAACTTGCTGAGTGCATCGTTTGTGTTTCCGGCAGCTCGGCATCGGTTCCCTGTCCCATAGAATTCCTAAAGCCGCAACGGTTGCAAAAACGGATCGAGTGCTTCGTATCGGAAGTCCTTGTAGAGATGGATCACATCCTTAGAAGCAACGTTTTCCGCGCTTCTCTTAGCGCTACCGAAAGCGATTGCCTTTGACCGGAACGGCCGGGCGAGGTCGTGCCTGATGGTGTCATACCAAGCCTGGTCTGCCTGGCCCCAATAGAGCAGAAGGCCGTCGCACGCAGAGAGTTTCTGCTCGTGATCGGCGCGCAAGTCGCTGGGGTCGAGCGGTGCGGTTTCCGGCAGATCGACCTCAAACTTGTCCTGCTCTTTGATCCACTTCATGATCTTCCACGCGCCGCGGAAGTCTTCCTTCTCACTTCCATCACAAAGAATGTAGACTCGGCGTGCGCCGTTCGTCGTTCTTGCCGGTGCCGGCTTGCGCGATTGCAGCAATTCGAGAACTTCGGTCTTCATCCCCTCGAGGCGTGTTCGGTCCAAGTACTGCGATCGCTCCCGGGAACCGCAGTGCTTCATCAGCTCGGCCAAGAAGGCGCCATACTCGCTTTGCTCGCGGTAGAGTTCCGGGTGAGAAGTCCAGACAAGCAGGGGTTTTTCGATGTCTATCGCAATCCGTGCCTGGCGGACCGGCAGATCGTCATGCTCAGCGGCCAGCAAGTGAACCGAAAGTTCAGCGGTTTCGATACCCTCCTTGGCGACCTGTCCCACGTTGAGCGAGTCAATCTGCATCTCCGGCAGAACACGGTAGCCCTGGTCAGTTAATTCCGCAACGATCTTCTGCCGGTCCTGCTGAAGGCTGGACGGACATTGCGCGACATAGATCGAGATTCGGTCCCGCCGCAAGGCTTGCAGCAGCCCTTTCAAGCGGCGGCATGTTTTGCCGAAGCGATCGTTGAACTCCGCGCTTGTCGGGGTGAACTCTTCGAATTCTTCGTCCTCAAGTTTCCGGAAGAACTCAAAGCCGAAGCCTTCGGCGAAGACGGTTTCATGCGATCCGTCGTCCTGCGGTGTTTTCACCACCCGCAGGCCGCGCAAGCGGTTTCCAACCTTCAGCTTTTTTCCAACCTTGTCGAGAAACCACTCGCGTTCCTGTGTGCAGTAAGGGGAGTTCAGATAGAGGGGCGAAACGACCGCTAGGAAAACCGCACAGCTTTCAATCTGGGACCTGATTTCGTCGTCGAGAGCATGGTCACCGCCGAGCTTTCTCTCGTCTCGCCAGACCGCCACCGGGGCACCGAGGAGCTGCTTGAGGCGCACGTTCAGCCGGTTGCTGAAATCGGCGATCCAACCACGTTGGTCGTCGAACGACGACACGTTGTCGTCGTGGCAATAGCTAACGAATACGTCGTTCTTGAAACCCGGGACGTAGACCATGCGGACCCCTCGGGGGTCTATTCTATTCGAAACAGCTCACCTTTGTGGCAGAGTGCGTCGACTGCCGTGCCGATACCCAGGAGTGAGTGGTTTCTAAGGTGAACCTCGTGGGTCATCAGAGGAATCACGCCGGATAGATGTTGTGCCACGGCGGTCTCGATCTGTGATGTAAGAGATCGCAGGTCTTCCTGGCAGCAAGCGAGGAATGCGCGGAGGCCAGAGGGGTGGTCGAAGCGCGGTTTTCTGATGCAGGAAGTCGCTCAGCGTAGGTAACAGCCATCATCTCGCGCCAGCGGCGCGCGGACGACGTCGCCGTCTTGATATCGTGGCAGGTGAGACAAGAAAAACCCCGATTGTTGACGCGGCCGGAGTTGTGACATAGCCCCGAAGCACCGGGTACCCATCAAGTAGATAGCCCAGCCTCCCACAGGATGGGGCCATTGTCCAGCGAACTACCAGGGCGCGCGAAATGGTGCTGGAGAAGCTCCATCCTGGGGTGAGTGTCGACGAGGTCCGCTCCGAGGTGGGCTGGCCATTGAAAATCAACGAACCCCTCTCGATCACCGGGCGTCCCGGCAAAGATGTTCTGGAGCTTCTTCGGAACGAGCTCGACCCGCAGGGTATCTATCTGGGTCCACACGGGTGAAACGGTGCGAGACGAACGCGACGCGGCGTCGGCGGATCACTTGATCCAGACCGTCTTGCGGTTCACGAACTCCCTCAGGCCTTCGTAGGCGAGCTCGCGCCCGAAACCGGACTCCTTGATCCCCCCGAAAGGGATCCTTGGATCCGATTTCACGAGACCGTTGATGAAGACCGCGCCCGCCTCGATGCGCGGGATCAGCCGCTCGGCGCGGGAGCGGTCGCTCGTCCACAGGCTCGCGCCGAGCCCGTACGAGGTGTCGTTGGCTACCGAAACCGCGCGATCCTCGTCGTCGAACGGCAGGAGCACCGCGGCCGGTCCGAAGAGCTCTTCGCTATAGGCGGGCATCTCCTCGGTCACTTTCGTGATGGCCGACACCGGATAGAAGAAGCCCGGGCCGTCGGGAGCCTCACCGCGAAACACCACCTCGGCGCCCACGGCGACGCTCTCGGAAACCTGACGGACCAGGTTGTCTTTCAAGTCCTTCCGCGCCAGCGGCCCGATCTGGACCGAGCGGTCTGTCGGATCGCCCACCTTCCGTGTCGAAAGCCGTTCGATGAAGCGCTTCTCGAAATCGTCGAAAGCGGAACGCTCCACGAGGAAACGTTTCGCCGAGACACAGCTCTGACCCGAGTTGATGCAGCGAGCCAGCGCACCGACTTCGGCCGCTTCGTCGAGATCGGCATCCGCGAAAACGACGAACGGGTCGCTGCCGCCGAGCTCCATCACCATCGTCTTGAGGTTTCCGCCGGCCACCGCGCCGACCTGCTTTCCCGCTCGAGAGCTTCCCGTGAGCGTCACCCCCTGGATTCTTGGATCCCGTATCACGCGCGCCGCCTGGTCGTTTCCAAGAAAGAGATTCTGAAAGACGCCCTCCGGCGTACCCGCTTCCTTCATCAGATCGGAGATCGCGAGCGCGCACCGCGGGACACCGGGCGCGTGCTTCAGGATCGTGACGTTGCCGGCGGCCAACGCCGGTGCCATGAAGCGGAAGGCCTGCCAGAAGGGAAAATTCCACGGCATGATCGCGAGAATGGGCCCCAGCGCGTCGTAACGCACATAGGCTTCGGACCCGTCGGACTCGTGGGAGTCCGGCGCGAGCGCCCGCTCGCCCTCCTCGGCGTAGTAGCGACAGACCCAGGCGCACTTCTTCGCCTCGGCCTCGCCCTCCGCAAGGGGTTTACCCATCTCCAGCGCCATGATCTCGGCAAAGGGCGTGGCTTTCTCCTCGAGCCGTTGTGCGAGCGACGCCAGGAGCTGCCGACGCTCGGCAAACGGGCTCTTCGACCAGGTGGCGAAACCACCCGTGGCGGCATCGAGTGCCGCGTCGATATCTGCATCGGCGGCATTCGGGAAGCTCTCGATGAGCTCCCCCGTCGTCGGATTCAGCGTTCGGTATTCCATGGTGGCGGCATTCTACGAGAATGGCCGGCAAAAGCAAGAAGGCGAGAAGCCCCGTCGAGCACGGAAAGGAGCCCGGTTTTCGCGACACTTGACCTGGCCTGAAAATAATGTATCCTATCAAGCCAGGTTGGATTCCATGCGAGAGAGGGCCCATCTGAAACGTATCTTCGGCCGCGTGGCCGAGTGCGCCATCCGCTGTTTTAGCGGCTATTTTACCGGGAGGCGCGGGGCCCCCCTCTGATCGAGTGTTGGGAAAAAGCCCCGCCCCCGGAAGGGTGGCGGGGCTTTTTCAGTTTTGGTGGCATCGGCGGGCCCGGCTGGCTCGCTCCGAACCAGAGGTGAGAAGAAAATGAAGAGAATCAAAGAGCTCAGGGAGGCGATCGACAGGGTGGACGATCAGCTTCTCACGTCGCTGGCCGAGCGCCGCGAATTGATCCATCAGATCGGAAGAGAGAAGGTCGGAGATACCTCCCTTCGCAGCGTCCGCCGCGAGCAGGAGCTTCTCGCTCGGCTGATCGCTGAGGGGAAGAAGACCGGGCTGGACGCTCATTTCGTGACTCGTGTCTTTCACGAGGTCATCGATGACTCCCTGCGCGCCCAGGAGCTCGATCTGCTCGAAGCGTCCAACGGGCGGACGAAGACGGCCATCCGCGTTGCCTATCAGGGTGTCGAAGGAGCGTACAGCCAGCTGGCGGCGCAGAAGTTCTTCTCCAAAGAGATCGATCGCACGGAGCTCGTCGGCTACCGGATGTTTGACGATGCGGTCCACGCGGTCGAGGAGACGAAGGTGAACTACGCCGTCCTTCCCATCGAGAACACGACGGCCGGAAGCATCAACCAGGTGTACGATCTCCTTTCCAAGGTTTCACTCTCGATCGTGGGGGAAGAGCTTTTGCGTGTCGAGCACTGTCTGCTTGGCCTGGAAGAAGTTCCCCTGTTCAAGATCCGCCGCATCCTGTCCCACCCGCAGGCTCTGAGCCAGTGCAGCCGGTTCCTTGCGAGGCTCGAAAACTGTCAATCGGAATCCTTTCCCGATACCGCGTCGGCGGTACGCAAGGTCAAGGAAGACCAGAACCTTTCGCAGGCTGCCATCGCCAGCGAGGACGCGGGAAGAAACTACGGTCTGAAAGTGCTCCAGCGGAACCTTTCGGACCAACGCGAGAACTTCACGAGGTTCCTGGTGGTTGCTCGCGATCCGATCCATGTGGACCAGCGAATCCCCTGCAAGACCTCCCTGGTGATGGCCACGTCACATGAGGAGGGAGCGCTCCTGCGAGCCCTCAACGCTCTGCACCATCACCGCCTCAGCATGACCAAGTTGGAAAGTCGGCCACGTCCCGGTATCCCGTTCCAGTATCTTTTCTATGTCGATTTCGAGGGGAATCTCGCCGACGTGAACGTCCAACGGGCAATGGACGAGCTTCGTCGCGAAACGACGATTCTGAGGGTGCTGGGGAGCTACCCCATGCAAGCGCGAACGCGGACCGCTCCTCCACCGGCATCGTACGTTCTCACCGCCGGCCCGTTCCGGGCCGCGGTAGACAAATCAGCCGCGCCCAGCGTGAGCTACAAGCTCGCTAGCCGTGCCTCGAAGTCTCGGGACACGACGATCGACGTTAACGGCATTTCCGTCGGGGGATCGGATTTCGTGGTCATCGCCGGCCCTTGTGCCGTCGAGTCTCGCGAGCAGATCCTGGCCTGCGCGCGGCAGGTTCGAGAGGCGGGAGCGCACATCCTGCGCGGCGGCTGTTTCAAGCCCAGAACGTCCCCCTACAGCTTTCAAGGTCTCGGCTACGAGGGCCTGGAGCTACTCGCCGAGGCTGGCCACAAGTACGACCTGCCCATCATCACCGAGGTTCTCTCGCCGAGCGACGTGGAGGCCATTGCCGAAGTGTCGGACATCCTCCAGATAGGCGCGAGAAACATGCAGAACTTCGCCTTGCTGAAAGCCGCCGGGCAGGCCAGCCGGCCCGTCATGCTCAAGCGCGGCATGATGGCTAAAATCGACGAGCTCTTGAACGCGGCGGAGTACATTCTGGCGCAGGGCAACCAGCAAGTCATCCTGTGCGAGCGCGGAATTCGGACCTTTGAAACTTCCACCAGGAACACGTTGGATCTCGGCGCTATTCCAATCCTGAAGCGCCTCACGCATCTGCCAGTCATCGTCGACCCCTCTCACGCGGCCGGTCAAAGGGAGCTCGTTACCCCCTTGGCGCTCGCCGCTCACGCGGTCGGACCGCACGGCATGATGGTGGAGATTCACCCCAAGCCTGAGGAAGCCTTGAGTGACGGGCCGCAAGCCCTGGAGTTCCCCGACTTCGTAGAATTGATGGGAACGATCCATGGCGGCTAGTGTCCCGTCTCGGAAGTGAGGTTAGCATCGAGAGCGTCGAGGCGCCCGGATCGCAAGGCGCGGCGAGGGCGGAATACCGGGTGTATTCAACCGAGGCGCAACGCAGCGAGGCGGGATGCATCGGCGCTCGAATGCAACCTGACTTCCGGGACGGGGCACTAGGCCTGATCGCCGCCTCGATACTCAAAAAAGCCTTGCGTGCCCGATGCTCTCCTGCTAAGAGTCCGCCCAAAAATGGGCACTTATTCTTGCCGGACCCTAACCTAACGATTCTTCACGCCTCGTTCTGGATTCCGACGGGTGACGCCGATGATCCGATTCGAGGGGACGAAGTACAGCTGGGCGATCCGTTGCAGGTCTTCGATGGACGCGGTTTGCCGGGCTTCCATGTGAGCGGCCAGCGTTCGCCAGCTGTCCATGACCTGAAAACGCCCCAGCGTCCAGGCGAGGTCGCTTCGGTTCGATCGCAGCTGCTCCCACTCGACCCGTAGAGCCCTCCGCGCCCGGGCGAGTCGATCGGCATCGATCCGTCCTTGGCGGAGATCCTCGATCGTCTCGAGCGCCACGACTTCGATGGCCGGAAGATCCTCGTCGCGCCGCGCCAGAACGGTGAGGCTGAACGGATAGGGCGAGCCGTACCGCGGGGCGGAGACCTGTACGTCGGCATTGCCGATCTCAGAGCCCGCTCCTCTGAGTGCGTCCTGAAGCATCCCGTGGCTCCCGCCGAGCAGCGCGGCGAGAGTATCGAAGGGCGGCCGGTCGGGAAGGCCCACTCCGGGCATCCGGAACCGAACGATCAGCCGAGGATCCATCGGCTCCGACCACGCGAGCCGGACCGAGCCGCCGGGAACGGGCTCGGCCTCGTAGTCCATCCGGGCAGGGGCCGGTGGACCTTCCGGAATGGCGCCGAAGTATTTCTCGGCAAGAGGCGCGACGCGCTCCATCTCCACGCCGCCCACCAGAACGAGCGTAGCGTTCTCCGGAACGAAGTACGTGTCGTACATGTCTAGCATGCGGGCGCGATCGAAATGGGCGAAGTCCCGAAGGTGGCCACCCGCGGAGTTGTACACCGGATGAGCGAGCCCGGTCGCGCCGTTCAGTGCCTGCGAGAACCGGCGCTCGGGCCGGCTCAGACCGTTGAGGATCTGCTCGAGCACCGTGAACCGCTGCGCCTCCCATCCGCGCAGGACGGCGTTGACCATCCGATCCGCCTCCAAGCGAAAGAGAAGCTCGAGGTTGTCTTTCGGAAGGTCCATCGAGATGTCCATGTGCTCGCTTCCGGTCGTCGCTGGAACGGGATCGAAATGACGCGCCCGCGCGCCGTAGCGTCGGTACCAGTTGTACTCGGCCCAGAAGACGCGGTATCGGGAGTTCTCGTCTTCCAGCTCGTACAATCGCCGCCGGAGGGCCTCCATCTCCGGGGTCGTCGGCCAGTCGAGCTCGTCGTAGAACACGCGCCGTTCCCGCAACCGATTGCGCCCGGCGTTCCGCGCCTTCAGCAGCTCCTGTTCGGTCTCGTAGATCTCGCGAAGCGTCGGTTGTTCCGCCTCGAAGTCCTTCGTACCGACGGTCGCCGTGCCCTGATGGATCGCATGCTCCAGAAAATGGGTCGAGCCATGCTCGCCCTGCGCCTCACCGATCCCTCCGACCCGATACCAGAGGCTCGCCGCGACGCGAGGCGCATCCGGGACTTCGACGACCAGAAGACGAAATCCGTTCGGAAGGACGAGCTCTTGTACGGGGAGCGTACCGAGCTCCTGGGCGGTCGCGGTCGTGACCACCAGAAGCGCGACTGCGGCCGCCTTCTTCACCGACTCGCCTCTGTTTCGAAAAAGAAGTACGGCTCGAGCGGACGACTCCGGGCTCGAGCGGGAAGGGCGCTACTTCTGAATTGCGGCATCTCCTCGGCGTCGGCGAGACGTCGGGCGAGACGGACGGAGAGAGCGCTCATTCGAACCGCCGACTCGAAGCTCCACTCCTCGCGAAAGTTATCCCGCCGCTGGTGATTGAACCGGTCGAGATAAAACCGGACGTGACTCCGGATCGCGTCGGGGGTGATGCGCGCGAGAGCCTGCTCGAGCCCGTCGTCCGGCCGAGCTCCACAGGCGGCAAGAACGGCGACCCAGAGCGCCGCACCGTAGCGTCTGTGCATCTGGACCTCAACGGCATCAGGACCTCAACGAATCAGGTAGAACGACTCCTGTCGCGGTCGGAAGAATTTGTAGCCGGATTCGGTCAGGTAGGCAGGGTCCTCGTGCATCACGAACACTTCCTTCCCGTTCCATTCCGGAACCGGAGTTCTCGTGTTGAGCTCGATGGACATGTAAGAGCCGTTTCGAAGCCGCTTGGCGAGCCGGTCCCGGCGGTCGCGCTGGACGCTGCGGAAGTCGATAACGGCGCCCATGCCGTGGCCATGATTGCCGAGAGGATGGCTGTAAATCTGCGCGCGAATGCCCTTCTTCTCCATCCGCGCCATGGCGATCTCGTAAACCTCGCCCGCGGTGCGTTCGGGACGCGCGGCGCGAAGCGTGAGCGCATCCTGTAGAGCGTTGGTGTTGGCGAGCGCCCGCTTCAGTCCTTCGGGCGCATCGTCTTCACCCTCGCGCAGAACGTAGGCCATCTTCTGCCAGTCGGTGTCGAATCCCATGTAGCTGATGCCGAAGTCCAGGTGCAGGAGATCGCCGCGCTCGACGACGAGGCTCTCGCTTGCCACCGCCAGAAAGCCGCGGGAGGTCTCGTTCGGCGTTTCCATGCGCTGCAGGCGAAAGTCGGGCTGGAACCACGTGTCGACGCCGTTCTCCCATAGCGCATCGTAGAGCCAGCGGCGCAAATCTCCGATGGTCGTCGTGCCGGGCGTGATCGTCCCGTTCGAGAGGGCGCGGCGCGCCAGCACTTCGGTGAGATGAACGAGCTTCTCGTAGTGCTCTTTCTCTCCCGGAATCCGCGTATCGAGAAACTCCTCGATGAGATCGGCGGCACTCGTGAGCTTGTCCGCGTCCGCCCCGAGCGCCTCGCTCAAGAACAGGAACGTATCGTGCGTCAGGCTCCGCGTCATGCCCCGCCGGCCGCCGATGCCCACCGCAATCTTTTCCGGTCGATACGTCTCGTTGAGCGCCGCCAGCACCTCTTCCGAGGGACGCGGCTCGTCCGGGTTTGGCGTAAAGCGAGCCTGCTCGAAGAAACGTGCGAGGTTCTCCTCCCAGAAGCCGGTCAAGGCGACCCGCTTCAGACCCTCGTCACCGGCATCGATGAAGACGAAGATATCGCGGCCTCCCGCGTACGGTCGTGGTGGAGCGACGTACTCGGTGAGCGGATCGTCATGAAACTCTTCGTTCACCACGATCCACATACCGATCCCATGCCGGCGCATCATGGGCAGGAGCATGTCGTACCGCTCGACGAGCCATCCCTCGCGCACCGTCATCTGCTCGGACCAGCTGAGAAGAGCCGGCTCCGTCTGTGACCGGCCGGCGGTTATACCGAGAAACGAAAAAAGTAAGACGGCGACGGGGTCGCGAGGGGACATCAGGACGTACCGGACGACAGCGAGTCCAGCTCGACCGGCCAGCGCGGATGGCGCGCCTCGCGGATACGCTCGATGGGACCGATGACGATCGTGTCCATCGCCTGGGGATCGAGATACTTTCTCGCCGCCGCTTCCACCTGGTCGGCGGTGACCGCTTCGACCTCCTCCGGCCAGGCAAGAAGGGGCGCGGTGTCACCATGGTGGAGTGTTGTCACGGCATAAGCGGTCGCGGCGCGGCGAGCACCGTCCAGGGCCTCTTGCCACTTTCCCAATCGGAGAATGCCTTTGGCGAGCGTCAACTCTTCTTTCGTCACCGGCTTTTCACCGCTTTGAAGCCCGGCCAGCTCGTCACGACAGTACTTGACCAGAGGCGCTACCGCCTCGAGTCGGCCACCGGTTCGAATGTGAAGCAATCCGGCGCCGTTCGTCGTTTCCGGCAGGAAGAAAGTAGCACGATTGGTCAGACCGCGAATCTCGCGCGTTTCGATGTTCAACCGCGTGCCGAGAACCTCTCCGAGTACGGCGAGCGGAGCTCGCTCGTCGGCAGGGACGGGACCGAGGCCCCGTCCGATGGCGACCCAGCCTTCCAGCGTGTCGACATCGATGGTCTCCAGAGTTCCCGAGCCGTCTCTCGACGCGAGCTCGCGGGGCTCCGCGGCGTCCGGGATGGGCTCGGCGCGCTCCCATCCGGACGTCAGCTCCTCCAGCAAGGAGACCGCCTCGTCGCGAGGCACATTCCCACCGATGCCGAGAACGATCCGGTTCGGTGCGAGACTCCGCGACGCCAGCGCCCGGACCGCTTGGAGCCCGACCGCAATTCCGGGCTCGGGAGGGGAGAGCGGGTATCCTCCCAGTCGCCGCTCGAGCTCGACCTTCGGTTGGAAGCCTCGGCCGGTGACACCCGCCGTAGGAGAGGCAAACCCCGGTCCGGTCCGGAAGTCACCCAGCGTCGCTCGTTCCAGGCGGCGGTTCCGCAGAAGGTCGATCATCACGCGGACCGCCTGCTCCCAATCCTCGGAAAGAACTTCCACGGAGAGCGAGAGGCCGTCGACGTCGAGCTCGGCGTCGAGTTGCGTGCCAAGGGTTTCGAGCCGCAGCGACATGGGCGGTGAGCCCTGAGATTCGCTGGTCAGAATGCGCGTCAGCGCCTCCGAGGCACCCGCTTCACCCTCGCTCTCGTAGAATCGTCCGATCGGAATGGCCGCCGTCACCCGGACCAGTGGGTCGGAGCCGTCCGCTATCACGTAGGCCCGAAGACCGCTCGGGGCCTCCAGCCGGGCCGTTTCCGGATCGGGAGGTCGAAACGAGCTGGGCTCGAAGGCGTAATCCCGCGGATGCGGCCAGTCGTGCTCGAGGAGAGGGCGCGAGTGACCGGGAAGTATCGTTGCTTCCTGCTCGCAGCTGACCAGCACAAAGGTCGCGACGCAGGAAAGGCCTGCCGAAACGACGAACGTCTTCAGAGTCATGGCGGACTCGCTTTCTCCGGGTCGCTTCGCGTCGTGGCGATGACCCGATTCGATGAAACGAAGTAGCGGCGGGCCACCCGCGCGATGTCGTCGGCGGACACGTCCAGGCGGCGCTCCATGTGTTCGGAGAGCGTTTTCCAAGCGTCCATCGACTGGAAATGGCCGATGGTGAAGGCGAGCGCCAGTCGATCCCCTCTGGTCTGCTCCCATTCCAGTCGGAGGGAGCGCCGGGCTCGTTCCAGGAGCACGGGATCGAGGTGGCCGGCTCTCAGGTCTTCGATCGCGTCGAGCATCGCTCGCTCGGTTGCGGGAAGTGCCTCGTCGCTCGTCACTCTGGCCACGAAGTTGATCGCCGCCGGGGTGCCGAAGCGGTAGATGTGGATCACGCGAAAGTCCGCGCCGACGGAGCTCGCCAGCCCCCGTCCCATCAATGGATCGCCGAGCAGACCGTGGCGCCCCCGTGCCAGCGCCGCGATCGTGTCCAGCACGGGACGATCGGGATGACCGACTCCGGGGATGCGGTAGCGCAGGACGATGCTCGGGTACAAAGGCTCTTCCCAGTCCAGACGGATGGAGCTTTGCGGCACGGGTTCCGCTTCCAGATCGAGTCGGGCCGGAGGCTCCGGCCCCCGCTCGATGGTGCCGAAGTACCTTTCGGCGAGCGAGCGGGCCGTCTCCGCGTCGACGTCGCCGACGAGGACGAGCGTGGCGTTGTTGGGAACGAAGTAGTCCTCGTACATGCGGAGCATGCTCTCCCGATTGAAGCTCGCGAAATCTCGAGGATGTCCCCCGTCGGGAGTGTAGACAGGATGGGCCAGGGCGGTGACGCCATCGATGGCGTGATTGAGGCTCGTCTCGGGACGACTCAGCCCGTTCAGGATCTGCTCCAGCACAGTAAAGCGTTGCGCTTCCCATCCGCGCAGGACGGCGTTCACCATGCGCTCGGCTTCCTGACGAAAAAAAAGCTCGATCGCCTCCTTGGGCAGATCCACCGTTATCTCGAGGTACTCCTGCTCGGTGCTGGCCGGTACCGGATCCTCGTGACGGGACAGAGAGCCGTAGCGGCGGTACCCGTTGTACTCCGCCCAGAACACCCGGTAGCGGGACTGCCGGTCCTCGAGCTCGTAGAGCTTGTTCCTGAGCGCTTCGATCTCCGGCGTGGTGGGCCAGTCGAGCTCGTCGTAGAAGACGTCGCGGATGCGCAGCTCGTTGCGCGCGCGACGGCGCTCTTCGAGAAGCTCCTGTTCCGTCTCGTGTATTTCCTGGAGAATCGGAAGCTCCGCCTGGAAGTCGGTCGTACCTATCGTCGTCGTTCCCTGGTGGATCACGTGCTCGAGAAAGTGGGCAGCGCCGTGCTCACCGGCGAGCTCCTGCATCGAGCCGAACCGATACCAGAGGCTCGCCGCGATACGTGGCGCGCGGTCGTCTTCGACGATGAGCACGCGGAAGCCGTTGTCGAGAACGCTCTCCTGGATGTCGAGCGGGCTCGCGGCGAAGGCGATTGCAGGAACAAACGCGGCGGCGACGAAAAGACTTGCTCTTTTCACGGTAGCTCCTGCCGGGAAGAAGGATCGAACTTGAAGCCAGGCCGGATTGTATCCGTCCGCGTCGCCGAATACAAACCAGGGGCGCACGCGTGAAAGACATCGTCTGTTTCAATCGATCTTCAGCAATCGCGCGGCGTTCCCGTACACCAGCTTCTCAACCACCTCCGGCGCGAACGGATACTCGAGGAAGCGCTTCAAATCGTCGAGGGGACGAAAGGGGAACCCGCTCGCGTAAATGATTCTGTCCTGCAGGATCGTATTGGCAGCCTCGAAGATGGGCTCGGCTCCCGGCAGGAACTCATAGATCGAAGCTTCCAGATAGACGTTCTGGCGCCGGTAGGCGAGAGCAATGAGCTCGGTGACTTGCGGCCAGATCCCGTGCGAGCAGACGAGCGTCAGGTTGGGAAAATCCTCGGCCACGTTGTCGACGCTCCCGGGCTCGGCCCATTTGCCCACGATGGGACCCATCGTGATGATGACCGGAACATCCAGCTCCACGCACTTTGCGTAGAGCGGGTGCCAGATGGGATCGTCCGGCGGGCGTTGGGAGGAATGGGGATCGATAGAGATGCCCTTCATGCCGAGCTCGCCGACCGTACGCTCGATCTCGCGCAACGCTTTCTCTCCCTGGGTCGGATCGATTCCCGCGAATCCGAGCAGGCGTTCGGGATGCGCCCGCACACACTCGAAGACGTAGTCGTTGGGAAGGGTCTTGACCGGCGTCTGACGGCCGGTGAAGACCGCGCGCGTGACCCCGGCTTCATCCAGCGCTTCGATGAAGCGGGACAGAGGCGCCGGCTCCGGTCGGGGACACTGAAAGAACCGCTCCCATGGACCGGCATCGGGATACAGGCTCATGTACTCCTCGGTGTTGGGGCGAGCGCGAAAATCGATGACTGTCATGGATCTACTCCCTGAAACGGGGCTCACACTCGGAGTCCCAGACGGTTAGAAAGATCGTCGAGCGCCGCCAGCGATTCCGTGAGCGACAAGCGGCGATAGTCGACGTCGGCAATGAGCGCATTCACGCCCAGCTTTGCGTAGCTTTCGACCAGCGCCTGGCTCGGCACGATGGCGCCACCGGGGCGCACCACGAGCTCGACGTCGGTCATGGAGCGCCCGGTCTGTTCGAGCTCTCGTTCGAGACGCTCCAGCCGTTCCGCCAGGAGCTCCGGAGGCAGGTTCGAGGGTTGCCATCCGTCGCCCACTTCCGCGACCCGCCGCAGCGCCGCGTTGCTGTGGCCTCCGATCAGAACGGGCAGCCCTGCGCCGTCGACCGGCTTGGGCGACATGTCGAACGGGACGGGCGAGTGGAGCTCGTCTGCCAGCTCGATGGGACCGGGCGCCCAGCAGGCGCGCAGCGCTCGAATGGCCTCCGTCATGCGGCGGCCTCGATCGGCGAAATCCTGGCCGCAGAGCTCGAACTCCTCCGCGAGCCAGCCAGCCCCGACCCCCAGCAGGAGTCGACCACCGGATAGATAGTCCAGCGAGGAAGCCATCTTCGCCACGAGGAGTGTGGGGCGCAACGGAAGCACCAGGATGGAAGTGCCCAGGTGCACGCGTTCGGTGACCGCCGCTGCCCAAAGCAGCGTGGCGAACGGGTCGAGCCAGGGAAGATCGGAGGGCCAGCTCATGCGACCGTCCTTGCTGCCCGGATAACGGCTCTCGGACTCGAGAGGAATGGCGACGTGGTCGCTCGCCCACAAGGATGTGAAGCCGAGTCGTTCCGCTTGCCGGGCCACCGACTCGATCGCTCGCGCGCCGGCCAGCGGCCCGGTGCCGGGAAGCATGACGCCAAACTTCATCAATCCCTGTTACCATACATGTCGCTCGTCTGTCGATGGACGTGCCCCTGAGTAGCCTGAGTGAGAACGATCGGAGCGTTCGATGATCATAGACTTCCGCGTTCGGCCTCCTTTCAAAGCTTTCTGCGATCTTCATATTTTCCGTCCTCGCGAGCCCGAGCCGGATCCCGTCACGGTGAGCGGCCTTCGACTCGACCTGCCGTCCTATCGCTCGTTCGAAGAGAAATCCATCGCCGCTTTCCTCGAAGAGATGGACGAGGCGGGCATCGATATGGCGGTGGCCATGGGCCGGCAGTCTCCGCCCCCCTATGGATCGGTCCCCAACGAGGATCTGTCCGAGCTGGTGACGCGCTACCCCGACAGGTTCGTCGCTTTCGGGGGCGTCGACGGCTCTCAGGGCGAAGAGGCTATGCGGGCAATCGATCGCTGCCGCGAAATGGGTTTCAAGGGCGTGGCGCTCGATAACGGCTGGTGCGATCCGCCTCTCTATGACGACGACGAAAAGCTGTTCCCCATCTATGAAAAGTGCATGGAGGATGGTCTCATCGTGTCTCTGACCAGCAGCATCTTCGTCGGGCCCGATCTGACGTACTGCATGCCGGTTCACATCCAGAGAGTCGCCCGGCGCTTCAAAGAGCTCACGATCGTCGTGCCCCATGCGGCCTGGCCCTGGACGACCGAGATGTGCGGCGTCGCGTTCCAGAACCCGAATGTCTATCTCATTCCAGATTTCTACGGCCACATTCCCAAGACACCGGGCGCAGAGGAATACGTTCGCTCGGCCAACTACTTCCTGAGCTACCGGATGCTCTTTGCCAGCAGCTATCCGGTACGTCCTCTCGAGCAGAGCGTCGAGCAGTTCAAGGATCTCGGATTCGAGTCCGAAGAGATTCGCTCCCGCTGCCTCGGTGAGAACGCGGCGCGGCTACTCGGTCTCGACGGCTGACGTGCGGAGAGGCGAGTGAGCTTAGGACGTGCCCTGTTCCTTCTGACAGCACTCGCGGCGGGAGGTTGTGGGGAATCGAGCGAGGCCCCGGGCCGTCCGGATGGCTCTCTGCTCTGGGAGGAGCTGGCTCGCGGCGATCCGTCGTGGCGCCGGCTGGTCGAGGAGGCCCGCGCGGAAGGGGAGGTCGTGGTGCGGAGCGTGTTTCCGGAGGCGATCGAGGTGGATCTCTTCCGGAGGTTCGAAGAGGCGAGCGGGATCCGCGTGAGCTACAGCCGCAAAGGAGGATCGGCACCGACGCTACAGACCTACCTCACCGAGGTGGCCGCGGGGCAGCACCTTGCTGATGTGCTCCAGCTCGAAGTGAGTATCGCCGCCAGCATTCCCAGCGAAGCGCGGCTGGCGGAGTTCGAGGTCCCGAACGAGATCCATTATCTGGAACGCTACCAGGAGCGGGCCCCCGGAGCCCATCCGGTGGCTTCTCTGGGAGTCCCGATCGTCTACAACCGCAACTTGATCGGGGAGGAGGAGCTCCCTGATTCTTACGAAGAGCTCGCGCATCCCAGGTACAAGAGCAAGCTGGCGATGGGAAGTCCAGAGAACTCATCCAACGTCGTGGGCCTTTTGTTTCTCTGGGAGCAGCAGTTAGGCGTGCCCTGGCTCGAGTCGCTCGCGGCCAACGATCTCCTGAACACGGATCGCGAAGTGGAAGCTGCCAACTTCATCGCCCGGGGCGAGCGCCTTCTCGGACCCATGAGCCAGACCTCTCCGTCGGCGCAGATCGAGGCCGGTGCTCCACTGGGCTACCACTGGGTCCAGGGCACGAAGCTCGATTCCTACGTCGCGGTGGTCCCGGAGGCCGCGCCTCACCCGAACGCGGCGCGCCTGTTCGTGAACTTCGTTCTGTCGCCGTCTCACCAGCAGCGGCTCGCCGACAAATTGAGGGCCTTTCCCGTGGTCTCGGGCGTTTCGGGGCCGGCGGGATTTCCGGATCTGGAGGCGCTGGAGCCGGTCTCTTTCGACGTTCAGACCTTCAACGAAAACCGCGAAAGAATCATCGCGCTCTGGCGGTCCATCCTCCGTTGAGGCGGAAACGCCCGCAGGTACTGTCAAATTGAGGCATTCAGGGCCGATCCGACCCCAAGATGTTGGCAACACGGTGCGCTCGAGCCCCATTATCTTAGCGGCCCGATCCGAGCTCGAGACATCAACTTGACAGTACCGTTAGACTCTACGCTGGTTCAGAATGTCCTACTGGTTCGATCGAGTCTGGGTAGCCAGCGATGGAGGATGGCCGGAGCAACGCTGATAACACCGGCGATTTTCCTTTCTGGGGCTCGACGCCGTGGATGCTGTCAAACTGATAGGACATTTTAGATCCGCGGCGACTGGCGCCGCGGCGAATTTCGACGGGAAAGAAGATGACGTGAGGACATTGCGGCGTGCACTGCGAACACTCCCCCGTCCCACGAGCGCGATGAGGGCCATCCGAAATCTCGCCCGCTGGATCCCGGCACGTGTTGCGGTCCACACGCTGTCACGGCGGCGGAATCCAGTTCTTCAGGCGAGCTGAGTTTTTCTGTTTTCGTAAAGATCGATTACGCTCGCCGTAATCAGACGACCAGCTCTCCAAGAAAACACCGTACAAGTCGCGACTCACGCAGGGCTCGCAGCAGTAACCAGAGATCTATTCAAATCTGTTCAAGAAGGCGATTTAGCGGGTTCACTCAAGGCAGCGTGGAAAAAAATCCAAATTGAGGAGGGAACCGCCGAAAAAACTTCTTGAATAAGTAGAACCCGGAACCAGTCCCGATAGCGTGTGGGGCCGGTTGCTAGTGGACTGTAACAACTGAACGTTTAGTGGATTTAATGCGTCGTGACGGATCGTTGTAGGTCCACTTCACGGGCTTGGGATCTTCGTTGTACTTACGAATGTAGCGCATGATCTTGCGGGTCAGGTCGTGGGTCGACGTGAACACGCCTCGATGGATCAGGTCGCGCTCGATCTTGGAGAACCAGAGTTCGACTTTGTTCAGCCAGGAGGAATAGGTGGGTGTGAAGTGCAGTCGGACTTTTGGGTTGGCCTCGAGGAACTCTGCGACCTTGGCGGTCTTATGAGCCGACAGATTGTCGAGGATGACATGTATTTCGTGCTTTCGCTTGTGGTTCGCAACCAGCTGCTCCAAGAAGGCGACAAACTCCTGGCTGGTATGGCGGCGGACGGTCTTGCCCAAAACTTCCCCCGTCTTCGTGTCGAAGGCGGCGTAGAGAGAAAGCGTCCCATGCCGGACGTACTCGAAACCGTGTCGCTCGGCCCGCCCGGGAGACAACGGCAAGATTGGGTCCCGTCGATCCAGGGCTTGGATCGCCGTTTTCTCATCAATACAAAACACCGCCGCGTGCTGAGGCGGATTCATATATAGGCCGATGATCTCGGCTGCCTTCTTCTCGAAATCCGGATCGTTGGACGCCTTGTAATACTCAATTCGGTGTGGCTGGAGACCATGCTTTTTCCAAGTGCGAGCCACCATCATGTGATGGATTCCCAGCTTCTTCGCAAGTCGACGCGTGCTCCAGTGAGTCGAGCCGTCGGGCGGCTTTTTCTGCGTCCACGAAAGAATCCTTGCTTCCATCCGAGGCGTGAGCACTTGAACCGGACGCCCCTCGTGACGCGCGTACAGACCTGCCAGACGCTCCTCCAAGAATCGGCGTTTCCACTTGCTGATATAAGGCGCCGTGCAGCCTACCTTCTGCTGCACCTGCGTATAGCTCGCACCATCTGCCAGCAAGAGCAACACCCGAGCGATCCGCGCGTCATCCGCGCGACCGCGACGGCTCGAAACTCGTTTGCCAAGCTCCCTATGTTCCTCTTGAGTCAACACGACGTCTCTCCCTTGCATAAGAGAGATACTACCACTAAACGCTTAAATGTTACAGTCCACTAGTGCACGAACCCGCTAATCCTGCCGCAAATTCCTCGTCCTTTTCCGCGCTAGCTGCGTTGCTGCTCCTCGAAATATCTAGATATGACTTCGTCGCAGCGCCTTGCCAGTACGAAAAATAACCTTGGAATTTGCCGACAGTATCAGCGGGTTCGTGCACTAGTAGTCGAGGAGGTCTGCGCGTCTCGGATCACATTTGATCGTGTTCTGGAGAGTGGCACGTGAATTGCTTGGCTGTCTCGCGTGACCGCTGTCGGCGCGAACTCGCTTCGAGCAGCGTTCGCCGCGGGGAAACCGTGCGTCTCTTCAAAGAATCGTTCCCTCTGGCGCTCACGGCCGCCATCACGCTTCTGTACTTGCGTGCCGACCTGCTGATCCTGGCCGTACTCCGGGATGCGAACGAAACCGGACTCTTCACGTGGGTCCTCGATCTTCTCGGACTCGCGCCCCTGCCGCGACACGTTTCTCGCGAACAGGCATCGTGATGCTCGTAGGCTTCGACGCGACGACGATCCGGGGGAACAAGTCCGGTGTGGGGTACTATACGTCACGCCTCGTCGAGCACCTGACTGCAGAGGGCGGCGCCAGCAATCCGATCGACGAGCTTCTCGTTCTCTCCAACCGGCCCCTCGAGTTACCGAGCGTACCTCGTTGCCGGGTCGTTACCGAAGGACGCTTTCCGTTGCGCGCCATCTGGATGCAGGCCGTGCTGCCGCTCGTTCTCGGGAGACTTCGGCCCGACATCTGCCACTACACGAACTTCCTGGGTCCCTACTTCAGCAACGTTCCATACGTCGTCACCTTTCACGACATGACCCTCCAGCTCCTCCCGAGCTGTCACACATGGAAAAAGAGACTCCTGACGAGGCCCCTCGCTCCCGCGATCGCCAGGAACGCGCGATTCATCATCACACCCTCCGCGTCTGCCAGGCGAGACGTCGCCCGCTTGCTCGATCTGGATCCGGCGAGGATCCGTGCCATCCCCCACGCTGCCGATACGCAGTTTCGGCCCCGTCGCGATGACGAGAGCATCGACCGCATCGAGCGACGCTATGGAGTGCGGAGGCCCTACCTTCTGTACGTGGGCACCCTCGAGCCGAGGAAAAACTTGACGCGGGTGGCCGCGGCGTTCTCTCGCATCGCGCATCGCTTTCCCGATCACCACTTCTACCTGACGGGGGACGTCGGCTGGAAGTCGCAAACCCTTCTCCGGACGCTCGCACAGCTGCCGCATCGGGAGCGCATCAAGAGGCTCGGATACGTCGCCGAGGAAGATCTGGCGGCGCTCTACTCGAACGCCGAGCTCTTCGTGTACCCGTCGCTCTATGAAGGGTTCGGCTTCCCCGTCATCGAGGCCATGGCTTGTGGCGTTCCCGTTCTGACATCGGATAACTCCTCGCTCGCGGAGATCGCTCGGGGCGCGGCTCTTCTTTGTGATCCGTACGACCTGGACACGATGACCGCGGCCATGGAGCGGGGTCTCGAAGATGAGCAGGAGCGCGAGCGGGTGCGGCTCGCCGGCATGACGCGCGCGAGCTCGTTCTCGTGGGAGGAGAGCGCGCGACAAACCCTCGCGGTTTATGAAGAAGCGCTCGAACGCTCCAAGGTACGCGCGCTGACGCCTCGAGCCTCTTTCTCACTCGGCGGTCGCGACGCGAGAGCCGTGGTCGACACGATCGCCTACAGCGCCCTGTTCGACTATCCGATGACACCTCGGGAAATTCACCGATCGCTCATCGGTGTGTCCCTGTCGCGCCGCCAGATCTCCCGCCTCCTCGCGCACCATCCGCTCATACGCGAACGTATCGACGCTCAACCCCCTTACCATTTCCTGAAGGGGCGGAGAGCATTGGTACAAGCGCGTCTGGAAGCGAACCGCCGCACACGAAAGTTGCTGGAGCGTGAGCGGTTCGCCATCGACCTCGTGCGGCGGTGTCCCTTCGTGCGCATGGTGGCGTTCTCGGGGGCGACGGCACACGGCAACGCTCGCGACGGGGACATCGACCTCTTCGTCGTCACGTCCCGGGGCAGAACCTGGGCCGTCGCGTTGTTTCTCCACGTAGCGATGAAGCTTCTCGGACGCCGGAAGACGATCTGCCTCAACTATTTCATCGGCGAAGACGAGCTCGCGTTGAGCGAGCAGGATGCTTTCACGGCGAGCCAGATCGTCGCCCTCAAACCTTTAGCGGGTCGCGGCGTGCTCTACCGGTTGGTACGTGCGAATCCCTGGGGAGCCCGATTCTTTCCGAACTTTTGGCGCGATTTCCGCTCGCTGGTGCCGTCCGAGCACGAGCCCCCCGTAGGCTCGCTACTCCTCGAGACCGCACTTTCTCTCGGCGGAGGGTCTGTTTTCGAGCGCCTCGGCCGGTTCTTCCTCGGAGCGTATTTGCGTCGCCGGGTGGGCAATGCCGTCAACGGTTCCTCGGTCAAGCTCGAGCCCGGGGTCCTCAAACTCCTTTTCAAGGACCACGGCGCCGAGCTTAATCGCGAGTTGGAGACCCTGCGCGCGAATGCCTCCGATCCAAACGAATCCTATGCCGAGATCCCTCATGTCGGCTCCGCATAGAGTTTACGGGGCGCGGTCGCCGAATATCGCATGAAAACGAAGGAGGGAACATGAACCCAGAAGATGCCGCACAGAGAACACTCGAGGTTGTCGTCTCCGAGAACGTCTTCTCGCGCCTCAAGACCCAGATGCTCCTGGTCTACGGGGTCTCGTTCGCGCTCGCGACCATCATCGCGTGGTCGTTGACCTGGCAATATCGAGCGCTGTCGGATCTCGCTTCGTCCCGCATCTCCGAGTATCAGCTCCTCGTGGCGGACGGGCTACAAGAGCTCCACAATCTCGATCTGGACGAGGTGGCGATACGCACACGGCCATACACGGCATGTGCCGACCCTCTTCCGGCGGACGACGCCGAGGTGACGCTCACCCGAGAGCTCGGTCGTCTCCCGGAGCCGGCCGAGTTCCGCCAGCTCGTCGAAAGAGCGGAGAGCTTCGGCGTCTGTGACATCGGCGAGGTGGAGCATCTCTTCGAAGACATGGAGACCATGGCGAAAGTGGATACCGTCTATCGGTTGCTCCTCGGCCGTCCCGCGGACCCGGTCGGGCGATTCATCTACGGTTACTGGCTGGCCAGCGGCATCGACGTGGAGGCCGTGGTCCGCGACGTCATGACCTCACCCGAGTTCGCCCGGCTGAAGAAGCTGAGCATCGAATCGTGACGCGACCGAAGATCGTTCTCTATAACCTCTCACCGCGCGGGCGACGATTCACCGGGCGAACTTCCGCGAGCTGCCTCGCCTCGTCCAAAAAGCGCTCGAGATGAAGCTCGACGTGTCGCCGAACCCCGTGTGCGCGCGCTGCGTCTGCTCGATCAAAGTCGGTTGGGGAGGAAGCTCGTGCCACTGACCGCCGATGCCCTCACAGAGACCCAGCTGGCGTTCGATGCGGCCGCGGCTATCTACGACGCGGAGAACGCCGAGAACCCGGTGCTTTGTGAAATGAGGCGCCGCACGGTGGCCGCGATCACAGAGCGCCTGCCGGCGGGATCCACACTGCTCGATCTCGGCTGCGGCCCCGGGCCCGACGCAGAACACCTCGGCCGAAACGGTTATCGGGTGCCGCCATCGACTGGTCCCCGGAGATGGCTCGCGAAGCCGAGCGCCGAGTTCGCTCGGCGGGGCTCGAAGCACGCGTCGACGTGCGACACCTGGGCATTCACGAGCTCGATCAACTGGGCGGACGGACGTTCGACGGCGCCTACTCGAACCTCGGACCGCTCAATTGCGTACCCGAGCTCGCCACCACGGCGCGCATGATCGCCACGCGACTTTCAGCGGGCGGGATCTTCGTAGCCTCGGTCATTGGGCGGGTCTGCCCCTGGGAGCTCGCGCTCTACGGTCTCGGTCGCGACTGGAGACGTGCCCAGGTTCGATTCTCCCGCGACTTCGTTCCGGTCCCCTTCAAAGGGCGCACGATTTGGACGCGCTACTATGCCCCGGCGGAGTTCGAGACGGTGTTCGAGCGCGCCGGATTCACGACGCTTTCGCTGCGCTCGCTCGGTATTCTCGTGCCGCCTCCGTACCTTTCCGGTTTTGCCCGGCGGCATCCGAAGTGGATCGAGCTGCTGCAGCGGCTCGAGGATCGCGTGGCTTCCTACCCGGTGATCCGTCGGTGGGGAGACCACTTTCTCATCGTGATGCAGAAACGATCATGAGCTTTCTCTCACGGCTCTACGCGCGCACCGGCCCTCGCCCACTCAGGCTATCCACGTCGAGGCGCTTCGCGAGAAGGTGGGAGCGAAGGTCAAAGTCACCGAGGGGCTCTTCACGTTCGTCGCCATCGACGAGAACCGCAAACCGCGACCCGTTCCCAAGGAGCCACAATTAGGTCAGTCGACACTAACCTGACGGCCTCGGAGAAGGATCATGTTACGCACACTCGCACTCCCCGGGTTAATCATCTTCCTGGCAATCCTCGACGCACGCGCGAGCGCCGCCGACGACGTCGGGGTCAACGTTGAGTTTTACGGCAGCGCCCACGAGCAGGCAGCGCTGATCGCCGCCGCGGGGATCCGATGGGTCCGCCTCGACCTGGCGTGGAGCGCGGTGGAGACCGAGCCCGGCCGGTACGACTTCCGAGTGTGGGACCGCTTCCTCGATTCCTTCGAGCCCCTCGGTATCCGGGTCCTGCTGATCCTCGACTACGGCAACGACCTTTACGAGAACGGCTTCCCTCCCTCGACGGAGAGCGGGCGCGCCGCCTTCGCCTCCTTTGCCGGTGCCGCGGCCCGGCACTTCCGTGGGCGCGCCACGTGGGAGATCTGGAACGAGCCGAATTTGCCGCGCTATTGGGCAGGGTCGCCCGACCCGGCGGCATACGTGGCCCTTGCCCGGGCCGCGGCGGTGGAGATCCGCCGCGAGGATCCAGGGGCGTGGATTCTGGGCCCATCCCTCGGTGGCGGCACCTTCGACCTCGCTTACCTCGAAGCAACCTTCGCGCTAGGGCTCCTCGACGTCGTGGACGCCGTGTCCGTGCATCCGTACGGGGCGTCCCACCCCGAGGCTGCAGCAGGCTTCTACGACGACGTGCGCCGACTGATCGCGCGCTACGCGCGAGGAGGCACGGTCCCGGTGGTCGTGAGCGAGTGGGGCTATCCAGTGGAAGGCCTGGGTCCCGAGGGACAGGCCGATTTCCTCGTGCGCGCCCTAGCCGTGAACCGCAAAGCAGGCATCCCGCTCACGATCTGGTTCAACTGGCAGGAGCCCATCAACCCCTGGCACTCTTTCGGCCTCCGCGACGTACGGGGCCAGCCGAAGCCGGCGTACATCGCCCTCGCTCGCCTCGAGGCGAACGCGGCGTCTCCCCCCCGAGGCCCGATCCCGTGACTTAGTACCCTGTTTCACAATTACGGTGGCATTCGAACGCCGATGCATCCCGACTGGCTGCGTTGCTCGTCGGTCATATATCCAGATATTATTTGCTCCTCGCGCCTTGCCAGACGGGCGCCTCGGCGTTCTCGGTGCGTCACCGTAGCTATGAAGCAGGGCACTAAGGCTGCCACCTATGGCCCAGGTCAGGGTAGAGCACCTGACGAAGACCTTCGGTGGAGGTGTCTGCGCGGTGGACGGCGTTTCCTTCACCGCCGACGAAGGCCGGATCGTGACGCTACTGGGACCGAGCGGCTGCGGCAAGACAACGATCCTGCGCTGCATCGCCGGGCTGGAAGTCCCCACGGCGGGACGCATCGTGATCGGCGACGACGTCGTTCACGACAGCGCGACGGGCCGAGCGGTCCCGGTCGAAGAGCGAGCCATCGGTATGGTGTTCCAGTCCTACGCCATCTGGCCTCATCTCGACGTCTTCGACAACGTGTCGTTCGCGTTGAAGATCGGCGGGAAGAGAGCGGAACGACCCGAAGCGTTACGGGAGAAGGTCGTGGAGGTTCTTCGCTCCGTGGGGATGGAAGGCTATGAGAAACGATATCCGTCGGAGTTGAGCGGCGGACAGCAGCAACGGGTGGTGCTGGCGCGGGCGCTGGTCTACCGGCCGCGCGTGCTGCTCCTGGACGAGCCGTTGGCCAATCTCGATGCCAAGCTGCGCGAGGCGATGCGGCTCGAGCTTCGCGACGTCCAGCAGCGTTACGGCCTGACCACCATCTATGTCACCCACGACCAAGCCGAGGCCATGGCGCTCTCCGACCAGGTCATCGTTCTGCGAAGCGGGACGATTCTGAGCCAGGGGACGCCGCGGGAGATTTTCACCAGGCCGGCGCATCCCTTTGTGGCCGATTTCCTCGGTGTCTCGAACCGCGTTGCCGGCCGGATCACCGAGGCGCGAAAGAACCGTTCGGTCGAGGTCGCACTCGAGGGCGTCGACCGGCCCATCCTGGTGAGCGGTGACGGCACCGTCGAGGAGCGAGTCGTGGTGGCGATTCGCCCGAGTCGGGTCGAGCTCCACCGCCAGCTCGCCGAATCTCAGGAAAACACACTTACGGGCCGGATCGTTCGCGTCACCTTTCTCGGAGAGGAGCTCGACTGTCTCGTCCAGGTTGGAGACGTGACGCTCCGCGCCAGAGATTCCGCCGAGAAGGACTGGCGGTCGGGCGAGTACGTCCAGGTGCGGCTCGCCCGCGAGCACCTGATGCTTCTTCCGCCCGATCCCGCCGCGGACCCTAGGCAATGAACGACCCCGACACCAACGGGCCGAGACGTCGATGGCGACAATATCCTTTGACGCCCGCAGTCGTGGCCGGGCTTCTGGTCGTGGGCGTCGTGAACGTGTATCCGATGCTCTGGTTGGCTCTGGGCAGCGTGAGAGGAGACGAAGGCGACATCACGCTCGAGCATTACGTTTCGATTTTCCAGCGCCTCGGCCCTATCGAGGCCCTCAAGAACTCTATCGTCTTCACCGGCTGCTCGCTTCTGCTGGGGCTCGGAGTGGCCGCCGTCTCGGCGCTCAGCACGACCCGCCTGAAGACGCCTCTGGCAGGCTGGGTGCGCTCGATGAGCATCATCGCCTTCGTGAACCCACCCTGGATCCTCGCCATGGCCTACGCCTGGTTGCTGTCACCGCAGGCCGGAACGTTCAACCGCTGGTCGGATGCGCTCGTCGGCGTGAAGCCTTTCGATGCGTTTTCGATGCCCAGCATGGTGTTCGTTGCCGCGCTCTTCCTTTACCCCTACCTCTACCTCACGCTGAGCGCCGCCCTCGAGAACGTCGACAGCGCCTACGAGGAAGCGGCTCTCACGGCGGGAGCGTCTCCGTGGCGCATGATCCGATCGGTGACACTTCCGCTGGTCACACCGGCGATGGTCACCAGCATCGTCTTTTCCATCGTGCTGCTCTGGGAAAGCTTTTCCATTCCGGCCATTCTGGGGACACCAGGCAGGATCTACGTCTTTGCCACGTACTTGTATCGCCTCCTCAGCACGCCTCCACCCGAGCTCGGTCTTTCGGCGGCTGTCGCTGTCTTTTTCGCCGTCACCGCCGGTCTTGCCGTCTGGCTGGTCCTGGGTCTGGCGCGCCGTCGTTATGGCAGGCGCTTCCAGGTCATTGGCGGCAAGGCTCACCGCGCCGTCCGGATCGAAGTCGGTTGGGTGAAGTATCCGCTGGCGATCTTCAACGTGAGTGTTATCGGTCTCGCTCTGCTGGTTCCCTACGCAACGCTTCTGATGCTCTCGCTGTCTCAGAATCTCTACGAGCGCTTTTCCTTTTCGAACCTTACGCTGCGGCACTACACAGAGCACCTGCGAAGTCCCGTGTTCCACGAGATCTTCTGGAATACCTTGCAAGTGGCTTTCTTCATGTCCATCTCGGCGAGCCTGATCGCTTTGCTGGTGGCCTACCTGGACCTCCGCGGCCGTGGCCGATTCGAGAAGCTGCTCTCCCTGAGCGCGACGTTTCCGATTGCCGTGCCCGGTGTCGCTTTTGTGGTCGGTGTCGCCTGGGCGTGGCTGCGCCCGCCGCTGGTGCTTTACGGGACGATCTGGATCATCGTCGTCTGCCAGATCTCGAGATTCCTGCCGCTCGGAGTTCAGCACCTTCGCGACGGATTGAGCCAGGTTCAAGCGGAGCTCGAGGAAGCGGCCCGAACCTGTGGTGCGGGGACGCTCACCATGCTGTGGCGCATCACCCTTCCGGTGATACGTCCGGTGGCGGTGGCCACGTTTCTCCTTCTCTGGATGGCGAGCATGCGGGACCTCCTCACCCCTCTGTTCCTCGGAACCGGGACACCAGAAACGGCGACGCTCTCACAGCGCATCTACTTCCTGTGGGGCGAGGGCCTCACCGCCCAGAGCGCTTCGCTCGCGGTGATCCTGGTGAGCCTCATGGCGGTCTTGTACGCAGTGATGCGCGTCGTCCTCGGCGTATGGGCGCCGAAGGGCAGTCGAACGAAAACGGCCGCCCCTGCCGGTAGGGCTGCCATCGGCGTTTGAGGCTCCGTCTGAAGTGAGCGTCGTCACAATAATCGATGGGAAGCGGGTCTCGCTTCGCGAGGGAGTTGGGCGGTAGGAAGCCTGTTCCCGTTCCCTCTGTTAAAGCGTTTCACAGACAGCCGAGAAGCGTCCGGAGCCTCGAGACGAGGGACCTCTTCGCCCAGCTCTCTCCCAGAAGATGCTTCGGCGCGTGCCGGTGCTCCGGCTCGATGCGCAAGGCGGCGCGGAAGGCCGTCTCTGCGCGTAACCTCATGCCGAAGGATTTGTAGTAGAGCCCCAGGCAGTAGTGGAGAGCCGCGTTCTGCGGCTCGATTCTGAGGGCCTGGATGAAGTGGCGCTCCGCGTTCAGCCGCATGACCGGATGCCGGGACATGGCGTTAGCCAGCATGCCACGGTAGACCGCATTGTCCGGCACGAGAGCCACCAGCTCGAATAGAAGTGAGACCGCTGCCTCCCAATCGCGCGACCGGGAGTGTCGCTTGATGTCGCGAAGTAACTCTCCGGCCTGGGCCTGGCTGGCAGCCTCGTTTTCCTTCTCGAATGTGATCGCATCTCGCTTGACCGCTCCGGCCGGCCGCGCCTTGGTCTCGGAGCTGGGCGTCTTGGCGGGACTGTCCTGGCTCGGCGGTTTCGCGGGTTGGCGACCATGGGGTTCGGCTATCCGTTCTCCACTTCTCGCTGGCTCCAAAGGTGCTTCCTGAATCACTGCCGGGGCGGTGGCCAGTGGATCTCGGGAGGTCTCGGACATCTGCCGGGCCTGCAGCCGCTGGCAGGCCGCCTTCAGGTGAGATTGAATCATGTCGATTTTGCTCGCCAGCGACGGATCCTTTTTTGTCAACTCTCGCTTGGTGGCCCAGGCGCCGGAACGTTCCTGGTAAGCCGTTTCGATCGCGTCGGAGTCGAGCTCTTCGTACAGCCCGAGCATCTCTTCATCCGTGACGCGCCCCAGGCGATCGAACTCCATCAACACTTCTTGCTGGATGTTCTGAGCCTCGGTGCGGTCGGTATTCTTTTCCAGTGCGAACAATCGGAAGGCTACCGTCTCCTCCTGTACCCGGAGAGGTCGCCAGGTATCCGCTGGGTTTGCCGGCTCCAGGATGCCGGCCGCGTAGAGGCCATAGCAGGCTCGCAGGACCAGTGTCCTCTCTTCATCCACTTTCTCAGGGATCGCCTGGAGATCGATGCCTCCGTGGACGGCCCCGTGCACGGCCTGCTCCACCGGGCTCAGGCTGAAGAAATCGAGCGTGAAGGGAGGCCGCTCGGCAATCCGAAGCCTGCGATCCAGTGACGGCAGCCCTTTGAGGATCAGCTTCTTGCTCGTCATGTGTCGTATACCCTCGAGGAGTATGCGGTGAATGGAAAGGCTTACCATCAACTCCATGGGGATGATGCAGGGTCTTTCGTCGAAGCTGTAGATGGCGTTTCCAGCTTGGAAGAGCGATTGGACGATGCTGTTGACCTGGCCAGCCACCTGCCGGCCAAGCTCCTCCTCCGACATCAAGCCGGCATCGACGAGCGCTTGGCCGAGCCGCCGCCCCGCGGACTCCTTCGCGACCCGCTCGACTTCCTCCCGAGAAACACGGCCCAGCTGAACGAGCCGGTTGCCGAGACGGTCCTCCTCCAGATTGCTGGCGGCAAAGACGACGAAGCCGCGATCGAAGTAAGCCGTCTTGACGGTTCGCCCATCGATGACCTGCAGGTCGCCGCTTGTTTCCGCGAGAGCGCTACGCTTGAGAACCTCCGCGAGGGGTACGTCGGCAAGCGACACCCCCAACTGCCCGGGAGGCAAATCCTTTCGCTTCCGATCGAAGCTAGAGGTCGATTGGCTCACTGCAGGGAATGTCCCGCTCGTTCGAGCTCCCTCGCGAATTCGAAACCCATCAGGCGCGTGCTCCTATGACGGGTCTTGCTCGCTGGAGCCATCGTTGCCCGCGACGGCAAGCTCTTCGTCTTCGCTCAGGTAGTTGCGCCCGGCCGCGAGGACCCGGTTTCGACCTTGCTTTTTGGCGCGGTAGAGCGCCTGGTCGGCGGCTCGAAGCAAGTCGGCACTGTCCTGGGCGTGGGTACGATAGGCTGCCACTCCGCCACTGACGCTCAGTACGCCGAGTGGTTGACGCGCGGCAAAGGGAAAGGCCTGTGCGGCAATGGAGCGCCGGATCTCTTCGGCTAGGACCAGGGCTTGCGCGTGGTCGGTGGCGGGCAGGATGATTAGAAACTCTTCCCCTCCGAACCGTCCGAAAACGTCCCCCTTCCTTACCTTGCCTTTCACGAATTGCGCCAGCTCGCGAAGCAGCCCATCGCCGGCCACGTGACCGTTGACGTCGTTGTAGTTTTTGAAATTGTCGATGTCGAAGAGAAAGATCGAAAGCTCCGAGAGGTTCTTCTGAGCCTGGAGGATTCGATCGCCGAGGGCGAGGGTGGTGAACCTCTTGTTGAAGGCGCCGGTGAGCGCATCCACGTCGGCGGAAAACCGCGTCTGCCGGTAGACGGCCACGCTTTTCAGAGTACGTGCGCCGAGCTGGGCGATGACCCGCAGTGCGGCTTTGGTATCGGAAGCTTCGTAGGGCCCGTAGGGCGTACCCGAGAGGGCGAGCACACCCACCGTCTCGTCGTCGAACACCATCGGTGCTGCGAGCTCGGGCTCGAACCCCGGCAACTCTCCGCCGTCGTCAGCTTCCCGCGAAAAGGGGCGTCGGTCGAAGTCGTAACGAGTCATTGCCAGCTGCGATGTGGCGACGTGCGCCAGAACTCCTCGGCGCGAAGGCTCGGCCCCGGGCTGGATGAGAGAATCGGTGGGTGAACGGCAGCCACTATCAGGCGCGGCCGTTTTCGCCGGTTAGAGGACGCATCGCGGCGGCACAGCAAGACGACGGCCTGTTTAGGCGTAAGACTCCTGCAAACGGCCCGCAGCAAGAGCCCCGGCATACGACCCGCCTCGATCCGGCTGTGAAATTCACGCGTGAGATCCGGCAGGTCGCGGATGAAGCGACCGAGAAAGCGGCTATGCTTTTCAAGCGTTCCCAGGTTTTTTTGTAGCTCCGAAGAGCTCCGTAGGTGGAATTCCCTCTCCCGGTCGAGCTCGGAGGCGGCCAACTGGAGCTGGGACTGGAGCCGACCGAGCCACGAGAGCAGGACCAGAAAAATCCCGAGAAACGACAGCCCGACGGCCACGAGAACCGGATTCGCCAAAACGATGACACAGACCTCCCTCTGGCAGAACAAGCAAGAACGGTGCCGAGGCTCGGGACCAGCCTAGGTCGTACGAAGCCTGAAAACACTTTGTTTGGCAACAACTTAGGTTCCTATCAGAGCTGCGCCAGGCGCTCCGGCCGCGCTCCGGTGTCGGGGAATCACTACAGTCTAGTGCACGAACCCGCTAATCCTGCCGTGAATTCCTGGCCCTATTTCGGCCGGGAGAGGGCTTCGAAACGCGCGAGGGCGCCGGCCGCCGCTTCCTCGTTGCCCAGGAGCCGATGCGTGAACCCGAGTCGATAGAACGCTTCCTTGTAGTCCGGCGCGAGTTCGACCGCTTTCTCGAAGAGCGCGACCGCCCGCTCCAGCTCGTTTCGCTGTAGCGCGATCTTTCCGAGATTGAAATGGGCTTCCGAGAATGTCGGATCGCGATCGATCGCCTGCCGGAAGTACCCCTCAGCACGTTCGAGCTCGTTGTTCCTGAGTGCGATGAGCCCCACCAGGTGATAGGCGCGCATCAGATCGGGGTCCATCTCGATCGCCCTTTCCAATAGCCGGAGCGCCTCCTCGTGCTTCGAGAACCTCCAGGCGATGTAGCCGAGCTGAAGGAGCGCCTCGCCCGAGCCGGGGTCCAGCTCGAGAGATCGGCGAAAAGACGCCTCGGCGAGAACGAGCTCCTCTTGACCCAGGTGAGCGCGACCGAGATCGAAAAAGACGTCGGGAGCCGCGCCGCCTCGATCGATGGCCGCCTGGAGCTCGCTCTCGGCCGCCAGCCACTTTCCCTGCTTCAGGTAGAGACCACCGAGGAATCGTCGCAGCTGTGGATCTCCGGGAGCCAGAGAAACCGCCCGCGCGGCCGCCTCGATGGCCTCTTCGGTGCGAGCGAGGAGATCGAGTGCGGCGGCCCGGAAGTACAGGGGCTCGGCTCTCGTCGGTGCCTCGCGTCCTGCTTCCTCGAGCAGTTCGAGGGAGCGATCGTAGTTGCCGGCCTGTCCCTCGTACTGGGCAAGGGTGAGCATCGCCTCGACGTAGCTCGGATTCAGCTCGAGCGCCCGTTCCAGATGAACGCGGGCCTCCGGACGGCTACCCCCCATGAGGTAGGCGGACCCAATTTGAAGCTCGACCTCCGGGCTCGCGGGGTAGCGAGCGCGAACTTTTTCGAACAGCGCCGCTGCCTCGACCAGCCGATCCAACCGCACGTAGACCGCGCCGAGCTGGAACTGGGCGGGGGTGAAGCTCGGCTCCGACTCGAGTGTCCGCTCGAGCACCGACTCCGCGTCCAGGAGTTTGCCCTCCTGGTACAAACGCTTTCCGAGCTGGTAGCCTTCTTCCGCGGACTGAAGAGAGAGAAGTGCCGAGACGAGGAGAAGAGCGCGCATGGCTGGACGCGTTCGAAACGCTAGCACCCGTTTCGACGAGCTGTCAATCGACGCGCTACCGAACGTGGCTCGGAGAGCTGCCGCTGTCGGCATCCATGGGCAGGTCTTGCACGATCCCCCGTCCCTCTTTCACGACATAGAGGTGATCCGCATCGAGCGGCCCCAGATTCTCTATCGTCCCGCTCGGCCACCGGAGCTCCAGCCGCTCCACCATCAAAGAGTTTCCCAGGCCGAAATGAACGCGCAGATCGTTGTGGCTGCAGTAACTGTAGGCACCGTGCACGTCTCGGAGTTGCTGACGGCCCGCAGCGTAGATCCGTGCCCGCGTCCCGATGCCGTCGCGGCTGGCGTCACGGCCGACGGTCCGTATCGCCAGCATGTGATTTTGGTGTACCCCGTCGTTTCTCAGCAGGTTGGGCGACGCGCGGGAGTTGGTTACGAGGAAATCCACGTCGCCGTCGTTGTCGTAATCACCGAAAGCGGTTCCACGGCTCGAGCGGCGGAGCTCGAAGTGGGCGCCCGAGATTTCGCTCACGTCTTCGAATCGCCCGCGCCCGTCGTTGTTGAAGAGGAGGTTCGGCTGCTCGAAGAACACGCCGTCATCGACGAAGTCGACGGTCTCCAGTACGTGGCCGTTTGCCACGAAGGCATCCAGATCGTCGTCGTTGTCGTAGTCGACGAAACCGGTCCCGAATCCCACGTACATCAAGCTCGGCTCGCCCATTCCGGACCGAGTGGTCTCGTCCACGAACCAGGCGCGTCCGGTGTTCCGATAGAGGGTGTTCGTCTCGTCGTAGTAGTTGGTCACGAAGAGATCCAGCAGACCATCTCCGTCGTAGTCGCCGAAGTCGACGCCCATCCCCGCCTCGGCGAGACCGTCTTCGCTGAAAGCGACGCCCGACAGGAGGCCGACCTCTTCGAAGCTGCCATCACCGAGATTTCGCCAGAGAAAGTTGGGTACCGAGTCGTTCGCGACATAAATGTCCGCGTCGCCGTCGTCGTCGTAGTCGACCATCACGACGCCCAGACCTTTGCCCTCGTTGGTGTAGACGCCCGCCGAGCGGGTCACGTCGCTGAAAGACCCGTTCCCTTCGTTCCGGTACAGGACGTCGGGGAGACCGTGGTAGACCCGGGGGTGACAGTAGTCTCGTCCGCCTGTCTCGGGACCCCCACAGACGATGTGATTCTCGAGGCTGAAGTCGACATAGTTGGCGACATAGAGATCGAGATCCCCGTCGTTATCGATGTCACCGAACGCGCTGCTCGTGCCCCAGAGCTCGCAACCGAGGCCGGCCGCCGCGGTCACGTCGGTGAACGTTCCGTCACCGTTGTTCCGGTAGAGGACGTCGGGCCCGAGGTTGGTCACGTAGAGGTCGAGGAATCCATCGTTGTCGTAATCGGCGACCGCCGTCCCCATGCCGTAACCAGGATCCCCCACCCGCGCTTCCATCGTCACGTCGGTGAACCTGCCGTCCCCGTTGTTGCGATACAAGACGTTCCGGGGGGTCGTTTGGGTCTGAAAACCGGGTAGCGCCGCGCCGTTGACGAGATACAGATCGAGGAACCCGTCCTCGTCGTAGTCGAAGAACGCGGCTCCCGCGCCGACGATCTCCGCCATGTACTTTTCCCCCGAGGAGCCCCGGACGTGGGTGAAGTCGATACCGGCGGCCTCGGTCCGATCGGTGAACGTCACGGGAACCGCATGGCTCGACTGCGGGGGGCTCGCGGAAGCGGTCCCGAACCGGAAGGCGGTCACGAGGAGAACAGCGTAGCGCATTGTGTGGTGTCTCTGTCTCGTCGGAACGGCGCTGGGCGAGGACGACACTAGCACTTGCCGAAAACGGCCGTCAATCTCACGAATCGCGTCGTGGTAGGCGTTATGATGCCGATCTCGGCATGATCGGACATCGTCTGACTACGATCGCGCTCCTGGCCGGGCTCGTTCTCCCCGCGGCCGAGTCGATGCAATTCGAAGACGTCACCGAAGAAACCGGCCTCACCTCCCCCAACATGTTCGGGGGCATCGACGAGAAGCGCTACATCCTCGAGACCACCGGCACCGGCGCGGTTTTCTTCGACTACGACGAGGACGGAGACCAGGACCTTTTTCTCGTCAACGGAACGCGCTTGGGCTACAGCGAGCTGCAAAGCCCCTCCAACAGGCTCTACCGAAACGACGGCCTCGGCCGGTTTACCGACGCGACCGGCGCCGCGGGGCTCGAGCACTACGGCTGGGGGCAGGGCGGGGCGGCATCCGATATCGACAACGACGGCGACCTGGATCTCTTCGTGAGCTACTACGGTCCGGACCTTCTGTACCGCAACAACGGGGATGGCACCTTCACCGAGGTGGGGGAAGCGGCCGGCGTGGCCGATCGTGGGTGGAGCACCAGCGCCGCACTCGCCGACTACGACCAGGACGGTTACAACGATCTCTTCGTCGCGAGCTACGTGGAGTTCGATCGGGACACGATCCCGGGGCCCGGAGAGGCTCCGAATTGCTTTTTCGTCGGCATCCCCGTGTTGTGCGGACCCAGAGGACTCCCGCCCGCGCGAAGCCGCTTGTACCGTGGTCGCGGGGACGGCACGTTCGAAGATCGAAGCGGTGTTTCGGGCGTCGCCAGGGAGGCTTTCTACGGCCTGGGTGCGGTCTGGGGCGACCTCGACAACGACGGCGACGTCGACCTGTACGTCGCCAACGACCAGACGCCGAACAACCTCTACCAAAACGAGGGTTCGGGGAAATTCACGGAGATCGCACTTTCCGCTGGCGTCGCCTACAACGCCGACGGGCGCGCGCAGGCCGGCATGGGAGTGGATCTCGGCGACTACGACAACGACGGCTGGCTGGACATTCACGTCACGAACTTCTTCCACGATCACAACACGCTGTATCAGAACACCGGGAGGGGATTTTTTCGCGACGTCAGCTTTCCGTCCGGACTCGGCAACGAGAGCTTCTTGTACCTCGGCTGGGGGACGGGCTTTCACGACTTCGACGCGGACGGTCGGCTGGATGTGTTCGTGGTCAACGGCCATATCTATCCCGAGCTCTCCTCGGAGCTAGTCGACAGCGACTACGCGCAGCGCGACCTGGTGTTCCTTCAGCGAGACGACGGGCGTTTCGAAGAGGTCGGTCGAAGCGCGGGACTCTCGCAGGTGCAAGTCGGACGCGGAGCCGCGTTCGCGGATTACGACAACGACGGCGACGTCGATGTCGTGGTGACCAACATGAACGCCGTGCCGTCTCTGCTGCGAAACGACTCGCCTCCGCATCACTGGATAGGCCTGCGCCTGGTCGGAAGAGATAGCGCGCGCGACGCCCTGGGAGCGCGGGTCACGCTGGTGGCCGATGAATCGACTCAGATGCGGGAGGTCCGGAGCGGCGCAAGCTATCTCTCGCAGAGCGACCTGCGGCTTTTCTTCGGGCTGGGCGAGAGCGAGAGCGCCGACCGCGTCGAGATACGCTGGCCCCGGGGCCGGTTGCAGGTTCTGGAGCGTCTTCGACCCGACGGCTACACCCTGGTCCTCGAACCACGTCCATGAGCACGCCACCGCGCGCTTGCGCCCGATTTGACCGACGATTCAATTCCGTGGATTACCATCCAAAGTATTGGAGAAATCCGAAGATGTTCGCCCCGGAAGCAGAGGCTCAGAGCGTGCATAATTGTTGCAAAGAAAGACATTGGCATCGTTACCCCGATTTCTCTGTTGCTGGCGCTTTTCTTGCACACTTATTTACCCATTGGTAGATCCATATCGGGCACATCCAACGAGGAAAATACTGTACGTTCGTCGAATTGCAGAACACTTACTGAAACAAGCGTGTCGACAGAGGCCATGCGAAACGTGAAGGAAAGATCTCTGGGGCAGGCGCTTGCTACAGGAGAAGGAGGGTTAACCAAACATGAACCCTAAATGGGTACGCTCAGCCTTTATCTCGCTGTTGCTCATCGGCGGTCTGGCCGGCACGGCAACAGCGCAGTTCGAATCCCGCGGAAGTATCTACGGGGTAGTCACCGACCAGGAGGGGTTGGTACTGCCCGGCGTCACGCTCATCCTGACCAGTCCTTCGCTCCTCCAGTCCCAGACGGCCGTGAGCAGCGATCAGGGCAGATACCGCTTCCCCGCTCTCGACCCGGGTGAGTATCGCGTTGAAGCCCAGCTCAGCGGATTCCAGACCCTGGCACGGGAGAACCTCCGCGTCACCGGCGGTCTGAACGTTCAGGCGAACATCACGCTGGGGCTCGCCGCGGTGGAGGAAGCCATCACCGTCGTGGGCACCTCGCCGACCATCGACTTCAAGCAAAACGACATCCACACGACCTGGGACGCGACGCTGGTCCAAGAGATCCCGACCGAGCGGAACATCACCTCGCTCATCAACTCGACCCCGGGAGTCAGCGACAGAACAGCCTACGGTTCGCTCCGCTCCGAGAACACCTGGTTGTTCAACGGGGTCGTGGTGAACGATCCGGCGACACAGGGCTCGTCTTTCATGTCGTACGACCTGGACAGCTTCGAGGAGGTTCAGATCGTTACCGGCGTCAAATCCGCCGAGATCCGCGGCGCCGGCATCTTCATCGACATCGTGAGCAAGTCGGGAGGAAACGACTTCAGTGGGGGCGGGTACTACTTCGGCCAGACGGACTCCTTCGCTTCGGACAACGTGAGCGACGAGCAGCGGGCACAGGGCGTCACCGGAGGCAGCGGGGTGCTGCACGAATACGACGGCGGTGGACAGCTGGGTGGACCCATCCTGCGCGATCGCTTGTGGTTCTTCACCTCGGTTCGTTTCCTGGACGTGGACAGCAAGGTGATCGGGTTCACGCTTCCCGACGGCTCGGAGGGGAGCCTCCCGAGAACCCGCCAATTCTACACCGTCAAGGCCACCGGGCAGCTCGGGGACAACCACAAGGCCCAGTTCTTCTGGTCGCGCTCGACGAACCGGACGTGCTGCCGCGGCGCTAACCGGAACACCGCGCCGGCAGCGGTCTGGAAACAAGACTCCTTCGGAGACGTGCTCCAGGGAACCGTGACTTCGGTCATCAGCGACAACGTGTTCGCCGACTTTCGCGGCGGAATATTGCTCGGTGACTTCCCGCTCGTAGTGAACGAGGAGTTCGCCGGCCCCAACCCGGTGAGGCGCATCGAGCTCACCACTAACAAGATCACCGGAGGACCCCAGCAGATTCGGCACCACTTCCGCAGCCGCTACAACATCAGCGGCGCGGTGACCTGGTTCGTGGAGAACGCCCGGGGAAGCCACGAGATTCGCGGCGGCCTCCAGTTCGAGGACGGCGGACAGGACGTCTTCCAGGACGTCGTCGGCGACGCCACCCTTCGGTTCGAGGACGGCGTAGCGGCGCAGGCGGAGATCTGGAACAGCCCGACGCACTACTACGACAAGCTCCGCGACCTCGCACTCCATGTCAACGATACCTGGACAGTCGGCAACCAGCTGACGCTCAACCTGGGCCTCCGGGTGGCCTTCCAGGAGTCCTACTGGCCCGCCCAGAGCAACCGGGACGAGTCCCGATCCCCGTTCGTCGATCTCAACCGCACCGGTCTTTTCTTTCCTGATGAGGTCGTGCTGCAGGAGAACCGGAACATCGTGGATTGGACGAGCACCGCTCCGAGATTCGGGGTGACCTTCGACCCGACGGGCGACGGTACGTGGGCGATCCGGGGGAGCTACGGGCGCTACTTCGCCGCCCTCGACTCGGACTGGGCCGACGTCGCGAACCCCAACTTGCCGCGGCGCTCCAGAGTCCGGTGGAACGATCTGAACGGAGACGGCCTGGCGACGCCGGATGAGGTCGACCAGAGCGGTCTGTTGACGTTCGGCGACTCCTCCGGTTTCGGCGCCTTCGGGGACGCGATCGCGCCCGGCGTGAAGCAGCCCAACGAGGATCAGTACATGATCGGCGTCGATCGCAAAATCACCGAAGACGTGAGCTTCACCGCGACCTTCCAGTACCGGAAGGGTCGGGACGGCGTGGGGTTCGGCAATCCCCTGATTCCCTTCAGCGGCTACACCGAGACGAGCGTCGACAACCCGCTGGGCAGCGGAACTTTGCCGGTCTTCAACTTGAATCCCGAGTTCGCCGGGCAATTCCAACGCCTGATGGACAACCAGGAACAGGCGACCCGCGAGTACAAGGGCGTCGAGTTCCGCATCAACAAGCGCTACTCGGACAATTGGCAGCTGATGGCGGCGCTCACCATCGGTGAGGGGAAAGGCATTGCGACCAATTTCTTCCGAGGGTATTGGCAGGACCCGAACCAGCTCACCCACCGCTTCGGCGCCGACAACTTCGACTCCAAGTACATCGCACGTATCGTGGGGACCTATCACCTGCCCGCCGACGTTCGCCTGTCCATGAACTACCGCGGGACCTCCGGCCAGCCGAACACCCGTCGGGTGCGCATCCGCGACCTCCGCCAGGGCAGCCAGACGATCAATGCGGAGGTGCCTGGTGACACCCGATTCCCGGCGCAGCATCTCCTGGACATCGGGGTCGAGAAGTACTTCCAGCTGGGCGACACCGCCCAGATCGGATTCCTCGTCGACATCTTCAACCTTCTCAACTCCAACGCCGTGACCGACACGAACACGCTCTTCGGAACCATCCGCTTTCCCGCGCTGACGTTCTCACCGAGCAGCTCGTTCGACGAGATCACGGACATCCTCGACCCGCGGGCCGTGCGACTGGGGGTGCGCTTCCGCTTCTGATTCCGTTTGACTGACGTCAACGAAGGGGTTGGGACATCTTCGATGTCTCAACCCCTTTTTTCACTGAGGAGGGATAGAATTCCCTTCCCGGCTCGCGAGCCCGGTCGAGCCGGCGATCCGTCTGGGAGGCGAACCCATGTTGCGGAGATCTCTGGTTTGCGTGATCGGTTTTGGCCTGGGGCTCGCGTCGGCGAGTGCCCAGACGCTACGTTATCCGACGCTGGGCGGGCAGATCCGCCTCGAGGGTCATTTGCTTCCCGCGGTATCGACGGGACCGCTCGACCCCAGCTGGAGCCCCGGCGGCGAATGGCTCGCTTTCTCCATGCGCGGTGACGTCTGGAAGCTCCCGGTGGAAGGTGGGGAGGCCGTGGCGCTGACCGAAGCGCCCGGCTATCACTTCGAGCCGGTCTGGAGTCCGGACGGGTCCCGCCTTGCCCTCACGGTGGACCTCGACGGCAACCTCGATATTGCGCTCGTGAGCGCCGAGGGCGGCACCATCGAACGGTTGACAGAGGATCCGCACGTGGATATCCAGCCCGCCTGGAGCCCGGATGGACAGAGCCTCTACTTCGTCAGCGGCCGGGGAGGGAGCCTGGACATCTACCGTCTCGACCTTGCGAGCGGTGAGAAGATCCCGGTGGTGAGCGGCCGGCGCCACGACATTCAGCCTTCCGTCTCGCCGGACGGGGGGCGCCTCGCCTACATCGCTCCGGTCCAGGGCCGTTTGGGAAGCGGTGGCATCTGGGTCAAGCGCTTGCCGGATGGAGAGCCCGAGCTCGTGCATTACGAGGAAACGAGCTTCCGAGCGAAGCCCACCTGGACACCCGACGGCAGCGCCCTCGTCTACGTTTCGGATGCCGCTGGCTCGAACGACATTGCCGTTGTTCCCGCCACCGGAGGCAACTACGTGCGGCTCACGGAGCATCCGATGGATGAGTATGCCCCGGTCGTGAGCCCGGATGGCTCCCGGATCGCCTTCGTCTCTAACCGAACCGGACCGACACGCCTTCACACGATGGCCGCCGGAGGGGGCGCGGGAGGGGCCTGGAGCCTGGTGCCGATCGAGTCCCGTCGCCCCCGAGTCGCGCACGGACGGCTGCGGGGCGAGGTGCGCGGAGCGGACGGAGCGGTCACGCCGGCACGGATCCTGCTTCTCGCGAGCGACGGGCGCGCCTACGCGCCCGACGAAGGCTTTCATCGGGTGAGCTCGGTGAACGAGATCCACTATTTTCACACGCGGGACGCCTTCGAAGTGGAGCTTCCCGCCGGCGAGGTGAGCATCGAGGCCCTTCGCGGATTCGAGTATCAGCCACGGCCGGTCCGGGTCGACGTCCCGGAGGGAGGCACGGCCGACGTCGTGCTCACGCTCGAACGGCTGGTCGACGCTCCGGCGAGAGGATGGTTCTCGGGAGACAACCACGTGCACGATCTCCACCAGGGGCGATTCGGTCTCACCCAGGAGGACTTCTTCTACCAGCTCGTGGCCGACGACGTGCACGTCGCCAACGATCTCATCCACATGGACGGCACCAAGCTGATGGGACGGTGGAGCGATCTCACCGGTGAGCCCTTTCGGCTGTCCAATGATGATTACATTCTGTTCTACACCCAGGAGTTCCGGGGCTCCTTCGGCCATGTGGGTCTTCTGGGTGTCCGGGGTTTCATCATGCCGCTCATCGGTGGGACCCGGGGGACACCCTATGCCGCGGACGTGTTGAAGGTTCGCTATCTCGACGAGGTGCGCGCTCAGGGTGGTATCGGCGGTTTTCTCCATCCCTACAACGGCCCGGTGGATACGCCCGAGCAGGCGGCTTCCTCCGACATACCGCTGCACGTCGCGCTCGGCAAAGGGGATTTCTTCGACGTCGTCTGTATCGCTTCTGACGAGCTCTCGTCCGCAAAAATGTACTACCGCTTCCTGAACAGCGGCTTTCGCGTTCCCGCGACCGGGGGGACGGACAATTTCAGCAACGTGTGGCGCGATCCGTCCGGTGGAACCGCCCGCACGTACGCGCACCTGGACGGAAAGCTCGGATACCGTGAGTGGCTTTCTGCGGTGAAGGCCGGGCGCACTTTTGCGACCAACGGGCCACTGCTGTTCTTCGAGGTGGAAGGAAAAGGCCCGGGGGAGGAGATCCGCTTGAAGCCGGGGGCTCCCTCTGGTCTGAGCGTCCAGGTGGAGCTCGTCTCGATTGCGCCGGTCGACAAGCTCGAGATTCTGGTCAACGGTGAAGTCGTCGAGACCTCGCGACCGAGCGGTGACGGCACACGCATGGAGGTTTCCACCTCGGTCGACGTTCCGGGAAGTGGCTGGGTGGCAGCGCGGGTCATCGGGTCGAAGCACCGCTATGTGGGAGACAACTATCCGTTCGCCCAGACCTCCCCGGTCTACGTCGAGCGCGAGGGTGCGCCCTTTGCGTCGGCCGAGGACGCCCGCTTTCTGCTCGAGGTGGTGAACGAGCTGTGGCGTCGCGTGGAGGCCCGGGACGCCTGGCCGAGCGCGACCGACAAGGAGACTTACCTTCGGGCGGTAGAGGAAGCGCGCTCGGCGTACCAGCGCGCCATCGATATTGCTGAGACGGTACGATAACGTCCCGAGCGTCTCCCGGCGTCCGGCGATGCGTCCGGTCGGTTCGGTAGTGTCTCAGACTGAGACACCACCGTCGGTTCGGATTCCGTGACGCTGACTGTGGTATATACGTTGTCGTCCGAGCGTGGCCCTCCCCAAACGGCGACCTCGACCGAAAAGGAACCCACGGTGTCGAAGCGGCGACGGCACTGGCTTCTGCCAGCGGCGCTCCTCTGGGCGTCGGTGTCCTTATCGGCCGAGGATGAGTCTCCACCATCCGCTACTCCTTCGTCCCCTCGAGAAGTGCACTTCGTGGACGGGAGCTCGATGGCGGTTGAACGCTACGAGATTCGGGAGAAGCTGGTGCTGCTCGTCACTCCCGAAGGGAGACTTCACTCCGTGCCCCGCTCCTTCGTCGATGTCGAGGCCACGGCGCGAGGAAACCCGCTCGTCGTTCGGGACAGGGCTTCCTCAGTGGCTGCTGTGTCCAGAGCCCTGTCGGAGCCGGTCCGTACCCAGCCGGCGCGGGGGGCGGAAGAGCCGCAGGCCCTCATCCTTCCGCAGCTCGCTCCAGAGACACCGGCTCGATCGGGCGCGCGCGAGCAAGATTTCGCCCTCGTCATCGACGGCCCGCCGCCACCGGAGTCGCCGGCGGTCGTTTCACGCGACGCCGAAGGACGGTTCACCATGAGGGCGATCCGGCTGGATTCGCCGCTGACCGTTGACGGGAAGCTCGACGAGGCCGTCTACCGCCGGGTGCCCGGCGTGAGTGGCTTCATCCAGTCCGAGCCGCGACCGGGCGAGCCGGCCACGGAAAAGACCGAAGTCTGGGTGCTTTTCGACGACCGCCACATTTACATCTCGGCTCGCTGCTGGGACAGTCATCCCGAGCGCATGGTGATGAACGAGATGCGACGTGACAACACGGCCATCTTCGGCACCGAGACCCTCACGGTCATTCTCGACACGTTCTATGACCGCCGCAACGCGTTCTTCTTCTACACCAATCCTCTCGGAGCACTCTCCGACAGCGTCATCACCGACGAGCGCAACATCAACCGCGACTGGAACACCGTCTGGAGCTCCAAAGCGAGCCGTTTTGCAAACGGCTGGACGCTGGAAATGGCTTTCCCGTTCAAGTCGTTACGCTACCCGACGGGCGGCTCTCAGATCTGGGGAATCAACTTCCGGCGGGTCGTACGCTGGAAGAACGAGCTTTCCTATCTGTCTCCCGTTCCGCCAGCCCTCGGTGCCATGGGCATCAGCAAAGTCTCCTCCGCCGGCACTCTGGTGGGGCTCGAAACACCACCCCGCTCCGGCAACCTCGAGCTCAAGCCCTACGCCATCTCGGAGCTGGTCACCGACCGAAACGCCGACCCCCCATTCTCCGATGAGCTCGAAGCGGACGCGGGCTTCGACGTGAAGTATGGGCTCACGCGTGGACTCATCGCGGATTTCACCTACAACACCGATTTCGCCCAGGTGGAGGCCGACGAGCAGCAGGTGAACCTCACCCGCTTCAGTCTCTTTTTTCCGGAGAAGCGCGAGTTCTTTCTGGAAGGCCAGGGGATCTTCGATTTCGGAGACGCTCGAAGCGCTCGGGCCCAGAGCATCGCGCGCCGGTTCGGGACTCTCACCTCTACGCCGATCCTCTTCTTCAGCCGACGGATCGGCCTGCATGAGGGCCAGGAGGTTCCCATCCTTGCGGGAGGAAGGCTCACCGGCCGCGCCGGCAAATACAGCATCGGGCTCCTCAACATCCAGGCGGAAGACGCCCCGCCATCGACAGCGCTCGCCACCAACTTCTCTGTGGTGCGCCTCAAGCGGGACATTCTGCGACGAAGCAACATCGGGGTCATCGCAACCAACCGCTCGGTCGCACTCAGTGGGGACGGCTCCAACCAGGTTTTCGGTCTCGATGCCAACCTGGCGTTCTACGAGAACGTCCGCGTCAACGGTTATTTCGCCCGGAGCCAGACCACTGGCCTTCCGGGCGAGGCGGACAGTTATCGCGGTTTCTTCGAGCACGACGGAGACCGATACGGGGCGCAGCTCGAGCGACTGGTCGTCGAAGAGAACTTCAACCCAGAGATCGGGTTCTTGCGGCGGAGAGACTTCCAGCGGAACTTCGCGCAGGCCCGATTCAGCCCGCGGCCAGCTTCCATCGAAGCGGTGCGCAAGTTCACCTGGCAAGCCAGCCTGGATTACACGACCGACAACCGGGGACAGCTGGAAACACGCATTGGCAAGGCCACCTTCCGAACGGAGTTCGAGTCGTCGGATCGATTGAGCTTCGACTACACCCGAAACTTCGAGTTCCTGCCGGAGCCTTTCGAGATCTCCGAGGGCATCGTGATACCGGTGGCCGGCTACAACTTTCAGGACGTGCGGATAGGTTACGAGCTCGGGCGCCAGCGAAGGATTTCAGGGAACCTCTCTTTTCTGACCGGGAGCTTCTTCAGCGGCGATCGCAAGGAGTTGCGTTACCGGGGTCGCCTGGGAGTCACCGCGCAGCTCTCGGTCGAGCCCATCCTCTCGTTCAACTGGGTCGACCTGGAGGAGGGAATCTTCACCACCCAGCTGGTGGGCGGCCGCGTGAACTACAGCATCAGTCCCCGCAGCCTTTTCAGCGCACTTCTGCAGTACAACTCCACCAACGACTTTCTATCCAGCAACGTGAGGTTCCGCTGGGAGTATCAGCCGGGGAGCGATCTCTTCGTGGTCTACAGCGATGAGCGGAACACGTTCCTGCCGGGATTCCCCGTCCTCGAAAACCGCAGCTTCGTCGTAAAGCTCACCCGGCTGTTTCGATTCTGATCCGGGCAGCCAGGCTCTGACGCATTGCATGTTCCGCGGTCCCGCTCCAGTGCCGCCAATGCGTCCGTGGGGCGCCGGTCCGTTTCACTTGCTCGCTGGTGTAGGGGTGCAATGGGAGTTGCAGGGACACGCCCAACGCGCTCCCACACCGAATAATCACCTGTGTAAATTCGCAACCCATGTACCGAAGACTCGATCTCCCGCGTATTAAATATGTGAGGTAATACTACGTCGTCCTGCCGACGCCGTGGCTTCACCGAGAGCACTTGTCGCTCGTTGCAGAAAGGGCAAGCCGTGCTTCAATCCACGCCTTTATAATCATAGACTTACGCACTTCAGCCTTCCTTGGCTTGAACCTGGGTCGCTTGCGTGTCAGACTGTACTTAATATTGTACAGATTGAGAGGACTTATGACACGCACTACGGACATCACAAACTTCACGGAGCACCGCAAGCATCTCCGTGAACACCTGACGCAGGTGCGAGAGACCGGGCGACCACTTTACATCACCACGAACGGCGAAACCGACGCGGTCGTCCTGAGCCCGGAAGCCTACGACGAGTTGGCCGACAAGGCCGAGTTGGTCGAGAGCCTGGCAATGATTGATCGCAGCACGGACGACATCCGCGCCGGTCGAACCCAGCCGGCGAAGCCCGCGCTGAAAAAAATTGCAGATGAGCTTGGTCTAAAGCTCGATCGATGACCAGCTATGCGGTCGAGCTGACGGACGCAGCTCTGGCCGCTATCACCGAGCACGCGCGCTACATCGCGATCGAGGGCAGAGCGCCTGAAAACGCGAAGCGTTGGTTAGAGCGGGTGTGGGATGCTGTCGACTCGCTTGAGAAATTGCCACGGCGCGCAGCGAAAGCGCAAGAAGACGACTATGTCGCTTACGAAGTTCGGCAGCTTGTCGTCGACAGTCATCTTCTCCTCTTCACCGTGGACGACGACAAACGAACAGTCTGGATCGTAGGGCTGCGACATGGCCGCCGCCTTCCACGACCTCACGATCTACCGCCCGATCTCGGCGCGCTTCGTGGCAGCGACGAGTCCGGAGGCTAGTCCTTTTCGATTGATCTGAGAGGCCGCGGTCGGCGCCGAAATGTGTAAAGAGGCGTTTTGTCAGAGACGGGCAGCACAGGCTCACGATTCGCCCGGGAGCGCAGGCGCCGTCGCCGGCGGCTTGCGGTTGCGCGTCGCCTGCTCGTAGGCGTACGCGAACTGGAGGAGCATCCCTTCGGTAAACGGGCGCGAAAGAAACTCGATCCCCACTGGCAAGTTGTCGTTCGTGAATCCCGCCGGCACGGTCAGGGCTGGGAACCCGATGACTGGACTGAGATACCGGTTGTTCCCCCGGGCGTAGCCGTCCTCGGTTTTCGGATTTTCGAGAACGTCGGGCGCAACCACGCTCGGCGGGTGATCAAACGTGGCGTAGACGAGCGCATCGAGCTCATGGTCCGCCATCGTTTTCATGACGCTCTGCCTCAGCTCACGCTTGGCTAGCAGAACCCGCAGGTAGGCCTGTTCCTCGGTCGATTTCCCCATGACATTCATCAAGTTACTGGCCCGCCATGGCGTGACCTTTCCTGACAAGAGAATCTCCCGGAGGGTCTCCGCGGGGGCGTTGGGATGCTCCGCCAGATACGCGTTCGTGGCCTGCTCGGTCTCGAAGATGTCGTTGACGTACGCTTCTTCAACCCTTTCGATTCCGGGAATGGTTGCGGGATCGACGAGCTCAGCGCCCAGTGTCTTCAAGTCGTCAAGCGCCTTGTCGATCACCGCCCTGACCTTCTTGTATCCCTCGGAATCGGGATCGGCCTTGGGATCCATGGGCTCCCGGATGACCCCGATTCGCGCCCCTTTCAGCCCGTCGCTGCGAAGGAACGCCGTGTACGAGTCGGGAACCCGTCCCACGGAGTACGCGGTGACCGGGTCGTTGGGATCGTAGCCTGCAAGGACACCCAGAAGGATGGCTGCGTCTTTGACGGTGCGGGTCATGGGTCCCAAAGTGTCGTTTCCTGGCTTCGCCGGCATCATCCCGTAGCGGCTGACCAGAGGCACGGTCGGTCTCAAGCCAACCAGGTTGCTGACGGCCGCCGGACCACGGACGGATCCACCCGTATCCTCTCCAATGCCCACCATGCCGAAGTTTGCCGCGATGCCTGTACCGGTGCCCCCCGAGGAGCCGCTCGGGTTGCGGCTGGGATCGTAGGCGTTCCGGATCAGCCCGAAGGCCGAGCCCATGTACCTGGACGCAAACTCGCCCATGTTCGTCTTGGCCAGGATGATGGCCCCCGCCTTTTTCATCCTGGTTACGATGGTGGCCTCCCTCTCCGGCACGAAGTCCTCGAAGAGCACGGACCCGTAGGTCGTCGGCATATCGCTCGTCTCGACCTGGTCCTTGAGGAGAACGGGGATGCAATGCAGTGGTCCTATGAGTCCCGATGATTCGAGGGCCGTATCCAGCTGCTCGGCTTCCTCGAGCGCACGCGGGTTGACGTTTTGGATGGCGTTGAGATGGGGACCCTTCTTGTCATAGGCCTCGATTCGATTCAGGTAGAGCTGTATCAGTTCACGGCATGTGATCTGCCCGGACTTCATGGACGCGTGCGCGTCGTCTATCGTTGCCTCCAGGAGGCGAAAGCTCGCCGTCGTCCCCGAGGCGCCCGTCTGCGCACTGGCCATGCCGGAAGCCAATAGCAACGAGACGAGCGTGTTCGCTACCCACCCTCTGAAAAGCATCGTGTGTACCTCGCTGTTCGGTTTGATGAGAACTTCGGACTAGTAGCCCGCCGAATATCCCAGGCGACGGGGGTCGCTGACACCGTGGAGTTTTCCATCGGCGTCGCGCCAGACGATTTGCATCGAGCCGGTATGCCAATTGTAGTCTCCGAGCTCGTTCAGCTTGATGCCCGCGGCGGCCATCCCCTCTCGCACCTCCTCCGAGATCCGAGACTCTATCTCCACCACGTTCTCGTTGTTGAGAAAAGCAAAGAAGCGCGGCGCGTCGGCTGCGTCCTTCGGGTGCATGTCGAAATCGATGATGTTGACGAGCACTTCCACGATGGGTTGAGGCGGCCAGCCGGGGGTGCCCAAAGCCAGCCACGGGACACCGTCCTTGGCCACCATGACCGCGCCAACTCCGGCCTGGATGCGCCGCCCCGGCCCCGTCGTTTCTCCCCGCATCCCGCTCCCGGTTGCACGGACACCGTCGATGAAGACGCCGGGTGCGCCTCCGTGGCCGGTATGGAGAGACGAGATCCAGTTTCCCTGGGCGTCCACGATCACGTTGTGATTGCTGCCCAGAACCGGAAGCCCGTCTCGCTCCTGACGTGCGAGGAGAGGGACACCGCCGCCAGCGCCCGCCGTTTCCTTGCTGCCGGCAAGACTCACCCCGGGGTGCGTCGTGGTCTTCCGCGCGAACTCGGCGCCCGTTCTTCCATACTCCTTGGAAAGCCAGACCTCGCTCGGGTTTTGGAAACTCAGCGGATCCCGTAGCGTCCAACGCAGCTCGTCCTCGACGCGACCAAAGGTGCGCGCCATGGTCTCGAGGGTTCGCGGCGAGGTGGTGAAGTGCCCCAGCGCTCTCAAGTCAAAGTTCTCGAGGATGTTCATACTGTAGGCTTGAATCAGGCCGCCGGTGCCGGGCGGTGGCTCGCCAATGATCTCGTGTCCGCGATACGTGAAGCGCACCGGCTCCATCCACCGCACTTCGTAGCTCGCCATGTCCTCGAGCGTCACGCGACCTCCACGCTCGACCGCTTCCTCGACGAACTTCTGCCCCCAGGCGCCGGTATACATATAGTCCGCCCCTTCCGACGCTACTTTGCGGAGGGTCTCCGCCAGTTTGGGCATCTTCCAGCGGAACCCGACGGGAACGAGATGCCCGTCCGGCTTGTAGAACTCTCTCGCTTCGCGGTTTTCCGCCAGGCTTCTTTCCATCGTCGAGTAATTGCTGGCATACATGAAGGAGGTGACGAGGACACCTTCTTCGGCCGAGGCGATCGCCGGCTCGAGGTAGCTCGCCCAGCCGCGGGTTCCAAAGCGCTTGGCGAGGGCTTCGAGACCGCGAACGGTGCCCGCGATGGCCACCTTGCTGGGGTCGCCCACTTCACTGCGGTCGGCCAAGGGACGGTCCGAAAAAGCGTTGAACGCGTAATACTTTTCCGATGACGCCTCGTAGTAGAGCCCGGTCATGGCCCCGAAGAGAGACACCTGGTGGTAGTCGTTGACATGCTGCATGAAAACCGCGGTGATGAAAGCATCCGCGGCATTACCGCCTTCTCTCAGCACCTGAAGAGCCGCCTCGGTCACCGCGGGAAGCTGGGTGCTGACCATGGCCTTCTCCGCGATCTCTTCCTCTTTCGGCCCCTGATTGAGAAGCGGGTCTCTTGGATCGGTAGGCAACGCTTTTGTCTGAGCCTCGCCCACCGAATGAACAAATACCGCCAGGAACATGGCGGCAATCATCGTCATCGACCGTAGAGAACGCATGGTTACTCCTTTCCTGGAGCTCAGTCGCTTGTCGCTCACGTGCTGAGCGGAAGCGACGAGCTTCTCCCGCAGTTTCACTTGCTGCCTGACGTGAGCTCCTCGATGTGCCCCACTCCGGGGAGCTCGAGATCCTTGTCCTTGAGGTAGAAGTCGAAGAATCGGAGCATGTCGGTGAGCATCGCCCGGGTATTCGCCTTCCCTCGGACGTAGTAGTTCTCGCCCGGATAAGCCTTGTAACGAAATGTCTTGTACTCTTTTTGCATCATCCGCGCGAACTCCCGCATCTGGGGGGATCCCGGATAGCGGCCCTCTCCGTGGAGGACGAACGTGGGGGTCCGGATGTTCTTGACGAAGAAGAAGGGGGAGTTTCGATAATAGAGCTCTCGATTCTCCTCGAAAGGCCCGAACTCGTAGGCAAGCTGCTGAATGTGCCGGTGCTCCCCTTCTTCGACAAAGGACACGCGATTGCAGTAGCCGGAGGCGGCAACGGCGGCCTGGAAGACTCCCGGCGCGAACGCGATGGCACTACAGGTCATGAACCCGCCGTAGCTCGAGCCCGTCGTACCCATCTTGTCGGGCTCCACGTACGAGAGGGTCTTCAAATACTCGACACCCGCGATGACGTCCTCGAGATCACAGTGCCCCCAGCAGCCATTGTTCATCTTTTCGAAGCGATTTCCGTAGCCGGAGCTTCCGCGAATGTTGGGCAAGAGCACCACGTAGCCGCGCTGGGCAAAAAACTGGGCGTTGCGGTTGAAGGTATCGTTGTACTGGGAGGTAGGGCCTCCGTGCGTCCAGACGATCGCGGGCAGCCTGTCGTCCGGCGCCAGGTTTTGCGGCTGGTAGAGGTAGGCCGCGATCTCGATACCGTCCGAGCTCGGGTAGGTGATCTTTTCTGGTATCAACAGCTGCTCTTCCAGGTTTCCTTCCGGCATCGAGAAAGTCAATTGGCGGATCTCTTTTGACCGGACCGAAACGACGTAGAGGTCTTTGGGTTTATTGAAGTCCTCCAGGGTGAAGCTCAAGTACTCTCCATCCGGCGACCAGGCCGGCTCGGCGACGACTCCCGTCTCGGGTGCCACAAGCTTCACGGATGATCCTCCCGCCGGATCGACGAGCCGCAGCGCGTGCGTACCGTTTTTGTTCTCGATGAAGGCGACCGACCGACCGTCGGGCGACCAGGTTGCCTCGGTTTGATCCGCCTCGGCCGGGGCGATGGGGCGCGACTCGCCTCCTTCCAAGGGCGCGATCCAGTAGTTGATCCATCCGCTTCGCAAGGAGGGGTGGAGGAAAGAGCGTCCGTCGGGAGACACGAGGGGGAATCCGAAAGTGCCCCCGGCCCGGTAGTCGAAAAACTCTCGATCCTCTGCCACCACGCGCGCGTTGTCGCCGTCCGCTTGAACCACGATCACGTCGTGGTCGATCCACCGCTCGTCCAGACGGACGTAGAGGATCTCCTTCGAGTCGGGCGTCCAGGACGGGAATACCTCGTATCTCTCGTGGGAGGTGACTCGCTCGGCCTCACCCCGTGGAACGGACACTTTCCAGATGTCGTAGCTCCCGTAGCGGTCCCCGGAAAAGGCAATCCACTTTCCGTCCGGGGCCCAGCTGAACGCGTTGATCCTCGCCCCATGATGGGTCAGGGCTCGCTCTCTGCCATCCTTGGCCGACCAGACCCATATCTCCGGCGTTCCGGTCCGGTCGGAAATGTAGGCGACCCACTCTCCGGTGGGTGACCAGCGCGGCATGTGAGAGGCGAGAAAGTGCCCCGCCGCCGAGAGATCTACCGGGAGTCGTCGGATGGAACCGCCCTCGGCGCGGACCGTCATCAGGCTCGACCCGGAGGCGAAGAGGATTCTCGAGCCGTCGGGAGCCCATTGCGGCGTCTCGTCTGCGACCACGCTGCCGATCTCGAGCAGCGTATCGAGTGGCAGGGAGGCGTTGGCCTCCTCGGCGGACAGCGGCAAACGGCCAAACACAAGGAAGGACGATAGAATCGCTACGATCTCGAGCCTGTGAGTCATGATCCCGGCAACTCCTATGCCCTCGAAGTCGGGGAGCCGTGGCTACTCTATACTACTAATGTCCAAAAGCTTGTTTTGCCGAGAAGACTTCTCGCAGTTGGAGCGCTGCGGCCCGCCCCCGAGCTACGCCGACACGCGATGTGGCGGTGAGTCGTCGACAGGAACTCTTCCCGGGAACAGTTGAAAGGACGGCGCCGGCTCACGCACCCGGTCGGCGGAGCCTCGGTAGGCGTCCATCTTTTCCTTGCCGTAGTCCAGCTCTGCCATGTGGAGATTGTGGGCCCGACACAGGAGCCTGGTATTGTCCACGCTGCGGTCGCCGCCCTCAACCATCCCAACATCGTCCACGTCTACCAAGTTGGGGTTTTTGTAGAGGAAGACACGCAGGCGACGTCGCTTTGCTCGGGCACTTGGAAAAGTGGACGGAGCAATTCAACCGATGGGGCGAGGATTTGAGCGGGTGGGACACAGGGGGGCTTCTCTCCGCAGGAGTCGACGCTGCTCAGCCACTCGACGCCCTCCTTGAAAAGAACCGGAGAGGAACGCTAACGGAAGACGAGTCTGCCGAATTGGACGCCTTTGAACACTTCGAACATTTGGCGCGTCTTCTGAAAGCGAGAATGCTCAACAAGCAGGCACAGTGACTCGACCGTCGGCGGCACTGCGCCGTCAGGTGGTCGAGCGTGCCGGTCACTGCTGCGAATACTGCCTCGTACCCCAGCGTCCTACGTCAGCTGGTACTGGACAAAGGTAGCACAGCGCAGCAGAGCCGCAACCAAAACAGGGATAGCCGCGGCCGACTTCGCCAAGGCTACGTCGAGCTACTTGACCGCAGCCCTGCGTTTACGTCCGGGCCCAAGTGTGGCATCCTGGTTCTATTCCCGATTCTCACAACGGAGGAAGTGTGTGACCAGACCAGGAGCCATCCTGGGGTGGGGGCCGATCTCCATCCTGAACCTCTGTCTCGTCGCCGCCTCGCTTCAGGCAGCCGGCATCCCCGAGGCCGCGATCCAGAGTCAACCGCAGCAACTTGCCCTCGTGGTCGGCAACGGAGTGTACGCAGGAGCGCCGTTGAAGAACCCGGTGAACGACGCGCAGGCCATGTCGCAGACGCTGCAAGGCCTGGGCTTTACCGTACGGACCCAGCTCGATCTCGATGCCGCGGGGCTCGAGCGGGCCATCCGGAGCTTCACGGGAAATCTGAACCCCGGCGATGTGGGTTTCTTTTATTACTCCGGACACGGCATGCAGATCGACGGGCGCAACTACCTGATCCCCACCGACTTCGACGCCATCGATGAAGTCGAGGCCAGGCACAAGGCCTACGATGCGGGCCTCCTCAGAGAGCTGATGGAGCGAAGCGGAGCCCGCTTGAACGTGATCGTGCTGGACGCGTGTCGCAGCAACCCTTACACGTTCAACCGCGCCGGCCTCGGGGGCTTGGCACGGATGGAACCGGGCCGCGGCACGCTCATCGCGCTGGCGACCGGGCCGGGACGAACTGCAAGCGATAATCCCGGAGCTCAAAACGGTCTTTTCACCAAGCATCTTCTAGAGGCACTCGGCAATCGCGGTTTGAAGCTGAGAGAGATCTTCGAGCAGACGAGGACCAAGGTCGACGCGGCATCCGGTCGAGCCCAGACGCCGTGGGTACTCTCGAACGTGATCGGTGACCCCTATCTGGTGCCTGCGGGGCCATCGACCGTGGCCGTGGCGAACGCGCCGGGCGGAAGTGTCGCTTTGGAGCTGGCGTTCTGGAAGTCGGTAGAGAAGGACGACAGCGAAGAGATGTACCGGCTGTACCTGAGACGCTATCCCGGAGGCCAGTTTGCCGAGATCGCCGGGGCGCGGCTGGGAAAGGCGGCTGCCTCGACACCACCCGCGGAGGTTGACTCACCCGAGTCGCTTTCGACGCAGCAGCTCTTGACCCTGGGGCACCGGGCTCTCGAGAACAATGATTTCAAGGTTGCGCTCCGAGCCTTCTCGCAGGCGGCTGAGCGGGGCGACCCGGAGGCCATGACCTTCCTGGGAGTGATACACGAGAAGGGCTTGGGCGTATCCCAGAACGTTTCGGAAGCCATCCGTTGGTATCAGGCAGCGGCCACGCAAGGCTCTCTGCCCGCCCGACTCCAGTTGGGCCTGATGCACGAGCACGGCGTGGGTTTTCCTCGCGACGCCGGCAAGGCGGCTGAATGGTACCTCTCGGCCGCTGAACAAGGCTTTCCACCCGCTCAAGACCGGATGGGTAAGTTCTATCGGGCCGGGAACGGGGTCGCGCTGGACCAAGGCCTGGCGGTCCAATGGTTCCGCCGAGCGGCCGAACAAGGCTACCCCGAAGCCCAATACAACCTGGCGACCCAGTACGCGGTGGGCTGGGGAGTGCCCAAGGACGAAACGGTGGCAGCCCAGTGGCTCCTTCGGGCCGCGGAGCTGGGACACGCCGACGCACAAGCGGACATCGGCTGGAGATACGACATCGGACGTGGTGTGGCGGTCGATGACGCCGAAGCCGTCCGTTGGTATCGAATGGCCGCGGAACAAGGACACTTGGGTGCTCAAACCAGTTTGGGTCTGATGTACGAGCATGGGGAAGGCGCGGAGAAGGACGTGGCCGAAGCGCTCCGCTGGTATCGAAGCGCTGCCGAGCAAGGGAACGCCCTCGCGCAGACCAGGCTCGGGCAAATGCTCGCCGATGGAGACGGTGTTTCCTGGGATGACGCCAAGGCCGTGGAGTGGTTTCGCAAGGCGGCTGCGCAAGGAAATGCGGAAGCACAGACCTATTTGGGTTGGATGTACGCGCTCGGTCGGGGCGTTCCGAGGGACGACGATGAGGCGGTACGCTGGTACCGTATGGCTGCGGAGCAGGGTTACGCCCCGGGACAACTCAATCTGGGCCTCATGTACGAGAATGGCCGCAGCGTTGCCAAGGATGAAGCGGAGGCCGCTCGGCTGTATCGCATGGCAGCGGAACAGGGAAACTGGAAGGCCCAGACTTTTCTGGGGAATCTGTACTACTCGGGCCGGGGAGTGCCTAAAGACGACGAGGAGGCCAGACGTTGGTGGCTAGAGCCGGCCGAGCAGGGCTACGCGCCTGCCCAGGCGCAGTTGGCGATTTTGTACCAGTTCGGCTGGGGTGGACCCAAGAATCTGGCCGAAGCGGTTCGCTGGTATCGTGCGGCTGCCGAGCAAGGCGACGCTTTCGCTCAGTCTTCTCTGGGCGATATGTACGCGACAGGCGAGGGGGTGACCCAAAACACTGCCGAGGCGATCCGTTGGTACCGCAAGGCCGCCGAAGGGGGAAGCCCTTCGGCTCAATACGAGCTGGCTCGAAGATACGCATCGGGGCGCGATCTTCCCAAGGATAGGGCGGAAGCGATCAAGTGGTATCGTGCGGCGGCAAAGGGAGGATCGGAAGAAGCCCAGAAGTGGCTGAAAGAGCGAGAACTGACCTGGTAGGCCGAGCAGCTACCGGGAAGATTCGCTGAAGAGATGGCTCAACACGACGAGACCCGGGAAGAAATTCGGCTGAGAGACCTGCTCCTGGACCATCGATTTGTCCTGGCCGTGCACCCAGATGTGAAGAGTACCGTCGTCCAAATCGAAGTTGCTGATGGTGTCGTAGGGGATGACGAGGGGGTCCTTTCGTCCCAGGAAACCCACCGGGCGGTACTCGACCCCCTCGGGCAGTAAGCGAAGGTTCGGCGTCCACTGCACCTGGCGGCCCCACGAGAGCTCCCTGGCCATTCGCTCTCCGATCACGTTCGAGATCTGCTCACGCAGGTTTTCCAACTCGTCGTCCATTCCGGTCAGACTGGTGTTGTACGAGATTCCTTCGCTCCCTGCCTCCGGGCGCGGCGTGAAAGCCATGGCGAGGGTCGTGCCGTTGTAGACGCCGTTGAGGAAGTGGCGGGTGGCGCTGTACGTGAATGTTTCGACATCGGCGTAGCGGAGTTTCGTCTCCCGGGTAAGGCCGGTCTTGCACACACCGTGTTCGTGACACCGCAAGGAGGCGCGCTTCTTGTAGAAGGCGGCGAAGCCGAAGACCAGTCCGACAAGAAGCATGATGGCGCCGACCCGGGCGGTATGCGGATAGGCATAGAGGAACACCATGATGGCGCCGGCGACGACGAGCGCGCAGATCATACCGAGCGAGATGACGGACTGTGCGGAAGCCGATCGATGGAGGGGGTAACAAATCAACTCCTGCAACCGGGGTGAATAAATGGAAGGGACAGGAGGAGGCTCCGATGAGCCTCCAGGAAATCCTGTGCCGCCCCTGGTCGTTTCTCGCGCTCCCTCTCGAGGTGCTCACTTTCCGTGGCCCGCTCGGGTGTGCTAGTGTCCCGTCTCGGAAGTCATGTTGCATTCGAGCGCCGATGCATCCCGCCTCGCTGCGTTGCGCCTCGGTTGAATACGCCCGGTATTTCGCCCTCGCCTCGCCTCGCCTCGCCTTGCGATCCGGGCGCCTCGGCGCTCTCGATGCTAACATCACTTCCGAGACGAGACACTAGGTTTCACAGCGGCACAGCCGCAAGCGTCTCGAACACCCCTATCCTTATTTGCAGGGAGACGATTATGAAACTACCGAGACTGTTGGTCCTCGGACTCGTGGCCCTTCTGGGAACCGCGGTGGCCGCTCAGGCCCAGCGTCCCATGACCCCGATCGACTTGCTCGAGGTTCCTCTCCTCAGCGATCCTCGGCTTTCTCCGGACGGAAGCGAGCTCCTCTACGTCCTGGCGGAAGCCGATTGGAAGGCCAACAAGCGGATCAGCCACCTCTGGCGGGTGAGGAGCGACGGCTCGCAATCGGTGCAGCTCACTCGCGGCTCCGAGGGGGAGTCGACTCCCCGCTGGTCACCCGACGGCAAGTGGATTGCCTTTCTCCGCGGCGACGACGAGGCGCGGCAGGTCTACTTGCTGTCCAACTCGGGAGGTGAGGCCGAGCCGCTCACCGAGCACGCCACCTCGGTCTCGAGCATCAGCTGGTCACCCGACGGCGCCACGCTCTTCTTCCTGGCCGACGATCCCAAAACGGAGGAAGAGCAAGCGCGCGACAAGGCCAAGGATGACGTATTTGCCTTCGACGAGAACTGGAAGCAGCAGCAGCTCCGGTCCTTCTCTCTTGCCGACCGCAGCGAGACGAGGATCACCGAAGGTGACTATTCGGTTCGCAGCTACCGGCTGTCGCGAGATGGAAGGAAGATCGCCTTTCACCGCACGCCGAGCCCTCTGTTGGACGACGGCTTGCGAGGAGAAGTCTGGGTAATGAACGTGGATGGCACGGGAGCCACCCGGGTCACACGGAATGACGTACCCGAGCGTGGGGCCGAGCTGTCCCCGGACAACTCACGCGTCTTGTTCGTCTCCGACTCCAACGGCATCGAGTACTACTACAACCGCAATTTGTTCGTGGCTCCCGCTACCGGAGGTGAAGCGCAACTCCTTCTGCCGGACATGCCTCACGAGGTTTACGACGCAAGCTGGTCCGAGGATGGAACGTCCATCTATTTCACCGGCAACACCGGTGTTCGCACCGAGCTCTTTCGGGTGGAAGTGGCGAAGGAGGAGCTTCATCAGCTCACCGAGGGCGATCATACGGTGACGAGCTGGTCGTACCTGCCGAAGCTCGGAAGGCACGTCTTTCGCATCGACGAGCCCACCAACGCCGGGGACGTCTGGGTCCTCCAGGAAGAAGACCAGTCGCCCGCCCGCATCACTCGGGTCTACGACTACCTGAACGAGTTCCAGCTCCCTCGGCAGGACGCCGTGCGCTGGAAAGGCGAGGACAGCGTCACGGTGGAAGGGCTCCTCTACTACCCCCTGGACTACGAGGAGGGCACTAGATATCCGCTCATCGTGCAAACGCACGGGGGCCCTCGCTCTTCCGACAAGTTCGCTTTTGGCTCCTGGAGCCGTTACGTCCAGGTGCAAACGGCCATGGGCTACGCCGTCTTCAAGCCCAACTACCGCGGCAGCACCGGGTACGGCGACGATTTCTTGCGCGACATGGTCGGCCACTATTATCGCCAGGCCCATCTGGACGTTATGACGGGGGTGGACTACCTGATCGAGCGGGGCATCGCCGACGGCGATCGTATGGTCAAGATGGGCTGGAGCGGCGGCGGCCATATGACAAACAAGATCATAACCCACACCGACCGCTTCAAAGCCGCTTCTTCGGGAGCGGGGGCGGTGAACTGGATCTCCATGTACGCCCAGAGCGATACCCGCGTTCAGCGAACACCGTGGTTCGGTGGAACCCCGTGGCAAGAGGACGCTCCCATCGATCTCTACTGGGGACACTCCCCGCTCAAGGACATTCACAAAGTCAAAACCCCGACCATCGTCCTCGTCGGCGCCAACGACGAGCGCGTGCCGCCGCCCCAGTCGGTGGAGCTCTACCGTGCTCTCCGCTCGCTGGGAGTTCCCACTCATCTTTATATGGCTCCGCGGGAGCCCCATGGATGGCGGGAGCTCCGGCACGAGCTCTTCAAGATCAACGTCGAGCTCGACTGGTTCGAAAAGCACGCGCGAGGGAGAACCTACAAGTGGGTCGACGCACCGGAGGAGCAGAGCGAGGAGGAAGGCAAGCGACCGACGGCGGCGGCGGCAAGCCCCGGGCTGCCAGGTAACTTGTCCAACCCAATATCGGTCTCTTGGCCCAGGTATATACGGCTCAGTCGTCCGTAGGCCTGCCGGAGCTCGCGGGCTCGATCAGCGCCAGCTCCGCCTGGGTAGGAATGAGCCACCGGATTCCCTCCTCCGTGACCTGGGCGGTCTCTTCGAACCGCGCGTACCACGTCTTGCCGTCCCAATCGGGGATGGGTGTGCTCACATGAAACTCGATGGAGACCCACTCGTTGGCCACCAGTGGAAATCGCACCCGATCGCCGTAGGCGAAGGGAATATCCGCCGCAATGCGAGCGCCGATGTCGTGGGCGACGTTTCCCACCGAATGACCGTAAACGCCGACTTCCGGCTCGGTCGTGGCCACCGCGTCCCCGCCGGCGTCCGGCCCCACCGCCTTGTAGCCTCGTTTCTCGGTTTCCGCGTTGATCTCCGCCCAGATCTCATGGCCGACGGCGCCGAGCACCATCTTGCTCGCGTAGAGATCGCCGATCTCGTGCGTGGTCTGCCACGCCTGCTGCATGCTCTCCGGCATGGCGGTCTCACCGGGGCGCAGAACGTAGGCGGCGCGCTTGATATCGATGGCGTACCCCAGATAGTTGAGGCCCCCATCGATACTCAGCACGTCGCCCGGCTCGATGGGGATATTCGGATCGTGTATCGGAAGGAGCTCACCTTCCCGAACCACACGGACGGTGCCGCCGCCGTTGAGACCGATCTCGAGCGCTCGGTCTTCCAACCACCAGGCGATGTCCTCGGCAGTGGTCTTGCCGGTCACGACATTGGACGTGCTCAAGGCTTCGGACATCCATCGTGCCGACCACTCGAGCAGCTGCGTGTAGAGTCGGGTCTCGAGCGGAGTCCGATTGAGTCGAAAATCGCGTACCACCAGCTCGGCCGAAACGATACGATCGGCGTACTTCGGCCCGATCGTGTCCACCAGAAAGTTCTTGAGACCCACCGTAAGTCCATCCGCCTCCGGGAGGGTGTGCGACGTGTTGACACCGATCCTCTTTGGATCGCGATCGTGCACGGCCTTGCGAAGATGTGGGGTCAGACCCTCCCGGCTGTAGCCGTAGTACTTTTTCTCGTCGTAGACCTGGCTAATCACCGAGTTGGCTGGTTGTTCGTGAGAGCCGTAATAGATTTTCTCCGGCTCGTCGCTTCCGTCGTCGAAGTAGATGAACGCCGCTCGAACGCCGGAGAATCCGCCCCCAAGCTCGCCGTGAAGCGGCTCGTAGTTGTTCTCGCGGTCCAGAACGATCCACATGTCGACGCCATGGTTGCGCATCGCCGGTAGGAGTGCCGTGGCCAGTTTTTCCGATACCGTGGACCTCTGGATCTCGAATCGCTCGCTCGCATCGGGGATCTGATAATCAGCCGAGGCGGATCGCGGATCGCTTCGTCCTGTCCCAGTGTCCGAGACGCAGCCGTTCGATGCGACCGCAAGCGTTACCACAACGTAGAGAAAAGAGCGTGTCGATGACATGGTCTCCTGCCTCATTCTCGTGAATTGGTTTTTCTGGAAGACGGACCTCAGACGGCGCCGTGCGGCGAAGCCTACGGAGCCGCTCCGAATGCAATATATTACATATCAAGACCTTTGCGAATGTAGTACATTGGCCCGCCGCGCGTGCGCCCGTCGGGCTCGACGTCGCGATAGTGCACCGCGAATCAACGAACAGAACAAATCGATAGGGGGCACACAAATGCTGGCCAGGAACACGCTACGCGGTCGCGACATGATGACCGAGATGGATTTCAGTCGGGAAGAGATCGAAACGATCCTGGAGATCTCATTCGACTTGAAGCGCGACTTCCTGCTCGGGCGCTCCACCGAGCTACTCAAGAACAAGACGCTCTTCATGATCATGTTCAACCCTTCCCTCCGCACGCGGAACAGCTTCGAGGCGGGAATGACCCAGCTCGGAGGGCACGCCCATTACCTGGAGCCGGGCAAGATCTATACACCGGCTCTGGAAGGCGACGAAGTGGCTTACGGCACCGAGCGGGTCTCGGACGTCGCGAGGGTGCTGAACGGAATGGGTCATGGAATTGCGCTGCGCGTCTTCGGTGCCCCCACCAACTGGGTGTATGGCAAAGGCCATGCGATCGGGCGGGAATTCTGCGAGTGGGCGGACATCCCGGTATTCAACATGGGGGACGATCGGTTTCACCCCACCCAGGCGCTCGCCGACATGATGACGGTCAAGGAGTTGATGGGTGGCTTTCGGGGTGTCAAGTACACAATGTGTTTTGCCCACTCCCCGAGCGTCAAACGGCAGATGGCCGTCACCCACAGCTCCATCGTTCTCGCCACGCTGCTCGGTATGGATGTGACCCTGTGTTACCCCGAGGGGCTCGACGTCGAGGAGGCGGTGGAGCAGAGATGCCGCGAAACGGCCGAGCAGCAGGGCGGCAGTTTCACCATTACCCACGATCGCCGGGACGGCCTCGACGGCGCCAACTTCGTCAATTCGAAGAGCTGGGGGTGCATCAAGAACTTGCCTCCGCTGAGCGGCGACGAGCCGAATTTCGCCGCCAGCGAGAAAATCTACGAGGGGGCCAGCGACTGGATCATGGACGACGAGGCTATGTCCTGGACAAACAATGGCTACTACACGCACTGTCTGCCCTGCGACCGCGGGTTCGAGGTCACGGACAGCGTTCTGGACGGGCCAAGGTCCGCGGCATTCCAGGAGGCGCAGAACGTGTTGCACGTCCGTAAAGCCCTGATGGCACTGACGATGGCCTAGTCACTTCGCGGGAGTCATCCTCCTCGACGTGGATCCGGTTCCTTGCAAAGAGGTCGAAACCAGGCGGGCGCCTCGACGCCCGAGAATGGGAACTTATTTTTGCCACGACCCTAAGGCCGGTCGCTCGTTGGGCCAGACGTGGTTCCGCCCCGGTATTTCTCGAACCACGCCAGCACGTAGGCGACCTTGGCAATGAGCTGACTCGGTCGTGCCACGATGTTGTGGGACGCCCCCGGTATCCGAACGAGCGCGGTGTCGACGCGGCGAAGCTTGAGGGCGTGGAAGAACTGTTCGGATTCGGACAGGGGCGTGCGCAGGTCGGCATCACCGGTCAAGAGCATGGTGGGCGTCGTGACGTTTCCGACGAGCGAAATCGGAGAGAACTTCATGTACGCCTCCGGGTTCTCCCAGGGAGAGCCGGGGTAGCGATAGTTGTGATAGCTGTAATAGTTGTCCGCCACGAGAACCTTGCTGTACCAGTTGATGACCGGCTTCGCGGCCACCGCGGCGCGAAAGCGCGACGTCTTTCCTACGATCCACGCGGTCATGATGCCGCCGGCGCTCCCGCCGGTGACGAACAAATTCTCCTCGTCGACGTAACCGCGAGATATGACCGCGTCCACGCCGGACATCAAATCGTCGTAATCTTCTGCCGGGTAGTTGTGGTACAGAAGATCCCCGAACTCCTCACCGTAGCTCGTGCTGCCGCGGGGGTTGGCATAGAGAACGACGTAGCCGCCGGTGGCGTAGAGCTGGTTCTCAGCGGAGAAGCGATCGCCATAGTTGGAGATCGGACCTCCGTGGATCTCCAGGATCAGCGGATATTTGCGACTCGGATCGAAATCCGGGGGTTTGACGATCCAGCCCTGCATTTTTCTTCCGTCGAAGGAGGAATCGAACCAGATCTCCTCGACTTCGCCCAGTTGTTTGTGCCCGAGCACATCTTCGTTCAACACCGTGAGCCGCCGGACGCCGGTCCCATTACGGGCGCCGACCGCAACGTCCGCGGGGTGGTCGGGCCGCGTCAGCGTGAACGCGAAGCCGCCGTTATCGGCGATCGAAAAGGAGCCACCCGCGTAGGGCCGACCGTATGAGGTGCCCCCGAGGTCGTCGGCCAGGACGCGTAGCTCGCTCTCCGGTGTAACGTGAGCGAGCTTGGTGTTTCCCTCGTCGTCGTATTGAAAGAAGATGCCTCGGCCATCCGGCGCCCAAACGGGATTCGAGACGGTGCGATCCAGAGGTTCGGTGAGAACCTTCTTGCCGCTCCCGTCGATGCCGATCACGTAGAGGCGGCTCACCTGATAGGTTCGGATCCGGTCCTCGTAGCCGACGTAGGCGACGTGGTGTCCGTCCGGTGAGACGGCCGGACTCTGATCGGGACCGTTCCGGTCGGTGAGCGCCCGGATTTTGAGGTCGTCGAGCGAGACGGTGTAGATCTCCGAGTTGCGGAACTCGTACTCCCAGTCCTCGTTTCGATTCGCAGAGAACACGAGGGTCTTGCCGTCGGGCGTCCACACCGGAGCGCCTCGATGATGAAAGGACCCGGATGTGACCTGTCGTGGGGTTCCGCCCGCGGCGGGAAGGACGAAGAGGTGTTGGTAGCCGTGCGGCAGGTAACCTTGCCCGTCGGCCCGGTTCCTCACTCGGTCGATGACCATCGGCGGGTCCGCCCATTTGGCACCCCGGGGCTTCTTCGGAAGCGTGGCGAAGCGCGGCGGATCGGCGGCGACAAGCATGGAAAAGGCGATGTGCTTGCCGTCGGGGGAGAAGGTGATGCCCCGTGGAGCTTCGAGCAGGTGCGTGAGCCTCGCGGTCTGCCCGGAGTCCATCCAACGTAGATAGATCTGGGAGCTTCCGTTCTCCGTAGAAACGTAGGCCAGCCGGGTGCCGTCCGGTGACCAGCGGGGTTGCGATTCGCCTCCGCTGCCGCTGGTCAGCCGACGGTGGTCGGTCCCGTCTTCATTCAGGATCCAGAGCTCGGTGCGGCGCCGATCCTCCATGATATCCATCGAGTTGCGGACGTAGACGATGCGTGTCCCGTCCGGGGAGATCTGCGGGTCGGAGGCGTATTCGAGCTCGAAAACGTCCATTGGGCGGAAGTGCTCGGACGGCGACTCCGTCGCCCCGACCGACACAGCGATGGCGAGAATTCCGAATGCGACACCTTTCATGAGGTCCCTCCTACATCGACGCCCTGACGCACGGATTGTATTAGGTTTGGGCAGGTCAGGGTATAATTCATTCTTTTCCAAGTCCGGCAGCTCGACAGGCCTGGAATCGGGCGCGTCTTTGCCCAGGGAAACAAGAGGACCCAGAATCCACGATCGGCGTTCGGCAGGCGGGGGCGTTCCACGGAACGACGGAGGACGGCGAGCTGGCGCCGCAGGGCAAGATTTTCGACAGCTAGCCCCGTTCCGAAATTACTCTGCCTGCCAGAAGCGACACCGGGCCGCACGAGCGACGTTTTCTCAAAATGCACAATGGGTGAGTTGGCGCCGCACTCACAAAAAGCGAAATCGCAAGTCCTTGCACGCGCATTGCGCGAAGCCAAAGGGTTGGCCGCAGCCGGACGGGTCGTGGAAGATGGCGCGCGACATCTGGAACACGAACGCGCCTCGGTCGCAATAGACGCCACGACGGACGGACCCAGCGGCTCGAGCTCTCAGATCGTGTCCACGGAAGCCAACCGTTCCTTTGTGAAGAGGAGCAGACGATGAAAATGAGAGCCGATTGTTTACTCAAAGGGCAAGTCAGGTTCGCCTTGTCCCTCGTTATCGCGCTGGGCCTCATCGTGGCCGCGCCGGTTCCGGGCGCTGCCCAGGAGCACGGCAACCCGGAGGGCCCGGTGGGTGAGTGGCGGTATATCGGCGGGGACGCCTGGCACACCCGGTACTCGTCCCTGGACCAGATCGACGCCAGCAACTTCGAGGACCTCGAGGTGGCCTGGCTCTGGAGGGGGGACAACTTCGGCCCTACCGTCGACCGCCTCTTCCGCTCGACCCCGATCTACGTCGACGGACTGCTGTTCACCGTGGCCGGCCAGCGCCGCACGGTGGTCGCCATCGACCCAGCCACCGGGGAGACGATCTGGACGCACCGCGAGCCCCACACCACACGCTACGAGCGGGGCATGCGGAACAACTACGGGAAGGGAGTGGCCTACGCCGAGGTGGACGGTCGTGGGGTGATCTACACCTCGAGCCCCGCCTTTTTCCTCCACGCACTCGACGCGAAGACCGGCCGCCACCTCGAGAACTGGGGGGAGCCGGTGCCTCTGCCCGGCTTTCCTCAGACCGGGGTTCGGGACCTGCTGCCAGACCTCGTCAGAGACTGGGATCCCTGGCTCGAATCCGGCTATACCTACGACCCGGACCACGGGATCCCCCGGGACCTTGGAAATCTCAGCAGCTCGTCGCCCCCCATCGTGGTGAACGGTGTCGTCATCGTGAGCAACGTCCACGAGCAGGGCTACTACCAGACCCGCACCGAGAACATACCGGGCGACATCCTGGCCTATGACGCGCGGAGCGGGAAGCACCTCTGGAAGTTCCACGTCATCCCCCGGCCCGGCGAGTTCGGTCACGAGACCTGGGAGAACGACGCCTGGCGGACCACCGGCGATGTCTCTTCGTGGGCCCCGATGTCGGCCGACCCGGAGCGGGGGATCGTCTATATCCCCACCAACCCGCCGACCATTGACTTCTACGGCGGCTTCCGGCCGGGCGACAACTTTTTGGCACCAGTCTCATCGCCCTGGACGTCCAGACGGGCAAGCGGGTGTGGCACTTCCAGATGGTTCACCACGACATCTGGAACTTCGACAATCCCACGGCCCCGGTCCTACTGAACGTCACAGTCGACGGACGGCCGACCCCGATCGTGGTGCAGACCACGAAACAGGCTTGGGCCTTCACCTTCAACCGAGAGACGGGCGAGCCGGTGTGGCCCATCGAGGAGCGCGAGGTTCCACAATCGGACCTTCCTGGAGAGAAGCTGTCGCCCACCCAGTCCTTCCCCACGTGGCCGCTGGCCTACGACATGCAAGGGCTGACCGAGGATGATCTCATCGATTTCACGCCCGAGCTCCGGCAGGAGGCTCTGGAAATCATCAAGAACTACAAGATCGGACCGATCTTCAACCCGCCGATCCAGGTGGACCACCCTTCCGGCCTGCGCTCGTTCGTCAGCTGCCCAAGCGGCGCAACGAACATTAACGGGCCGACGTCCGCGGACCGGGAGACCGGGGTCCTGTATGTGTCATCCAGAACCGGGTGCCGATCCGAAAACATCGTGCCCGGTCCCGAGATGGACGAACCCGACGACTCCATGACCACGGGGAAGACGGTCGCGGACTGGGTCGTCGCAAATCGCGGAGATTTTCGCGGCCCGCAAGGTTTGCCGATCTTCAAGCCGCCCTACAGCCGGATCACGGCCATTGACATGAACACCGGCGAGGAGCTTTGGATGATCCCGAACGGGGACACGCCGGAGCGAATCAAGAACCACCGGGCCCTCCGTGGGGTGGACCTGCCCAACACCGGGGTGAGCTCCATTCCCGTCACCCTGGTCACGGGGAGCCTGCTCATCCATGCTGAGGGCGCGGGGGGGGAACCGGTCCTCCGCGCCGTGGACAAGAAGACCGGCGAGCGTCTGGGAATCGTCGATATTCCGGCGCCCGGCCAATACGGCATGATGACCTACCTGCACGATGGGCGGCAGTACATCGTGGTGCAGATCATGAGCCGCAACCACCCGGGTTCGCTGGTGGCGCTCCGGCTCCCTGATTCGCCGTGACCACCGTGAAGAACGTGCAGTTGTCGGAGGAGGTCGAGATGGCTGGTTCCCGTCGAGTCGGATCGGTAGATGGGATGTCCAACGACCAGTGGAACCCAGGGTGGGAGCGGGGTATCCGGCTCGGAGACGTCAAGACCGGTTGGGTCACGGCATTCATTCCCGATTCTGAGGCGCCCGACGGTACCGGGGTGGAGTTCCTTGGTGTGGATTTCCAGGGCAACATCTACGCTGGGGAGGTCGGCCGCCAGCGGTTGGTGAGGTACGTTCGGTTCAGGCCGTAGGATCCCAGTGGGGACGGCGCCGGACACGTATGAATTTTCCTATCCTTTCTATTGTCACGTCCTGAACCGCGGAGGCCGCGGCGTGAGAAGCCCACTCGACTCCACGCCTTGAAAACATCCGTGATTCTGCGGTAGAGTACGCGTCGTTCTGGATCAAACCATTATCGGGTTATGTCGCGAGCGAGCGCGGCATAAAAAGAAATGCCAGGCCCAAGCCAAATGCCGTATCAATCGACCCAATGGCAACTTGGACACGACGAATACCAGTATTTCAACTTCTATATGTGGGGTCACCCGCCATATAAGGAAATTCTGTCGCCCGGCAATATGTTGAAACTATAGACTTCTAGTTAGATGGCGCTATCGCCTACGTCTGCGTTGTGGCGTCCAAAGCTCATCTCTCGTTACGGTGCCCCGTCGTCTCGATTCGGTGTAGGAATGGGAGTTCGCTCCGCTCACGAGTGAGGAGTTCCACGAATTTTTCGACGAGGTGAAGCCGATGCTCGACCCACGTCAGATGCTCATTGGCGAAGTGAAAGGGGAGCCCGCGGGATTCTGTTTCGGCTTCCCTGACTGGACACCGTTGTTTCGTTCATTCAATGGGAAGATGGGCATCGTACAGATCATCAGATTCATGCTTGGCGCTAAACGATACAAGAGGGCTGGGCTGATTGCCATTGGTGTGCTTCCAGAGACCAAGGGAAGCGGCCTGGCTCATGCCCTCGCAGTGGGCCTCTATCGCAGATACCAGGAGCATGGTCTCAAGGAGGCGTTCTACTACCCTGTAAACGAGGTAAACACGCGGTCCAGGAAGTTTGCTGAATCTATCGGCGGCACTGGCCGGGTGCTGTATCACTGCTATGACAAGCGGCGTGGCTAGAGCGGCCTTGCGATTGAGTATGGCCCTGTAGGCGACGAAGTAGGTGAGTGCGTGGCTGCTGACAAAGCAACTCCACCCGCCGTTGCACGCCACCTAACAAGTCTATGCACCAGCCGGGTGGGGGCGTTTTCAAAGGAAGCGATGGATCTCCAGTCAATGGCGGAGTCTGGGGAGCGTGCCGTGGCGGCCAAAACGACGGGACTCATTGGCCTAGGTGAGGAGGTTGCGTGGCTGGCCCGCCATTTTGGTGTGACGCACCGGCACACGTCGCGGATAGCCGCCTTCGACCGCGACTCGATGGTTGTCGGGCGGGTCAGACGATTCGAATGATCAACTATTTCGAGCCCAACGGCTCCGGAACGCGCATGAGGGTCGTTGTAGAATTCGATTCGCCGTTAGGGTGGCTGGGTACGATGGCAGATCGGCTGTTCCTCGCCCGCTACATCGGTGGCCTCATCGCCAAACGAAACGCAGTTATCAAGAAGGAAGCCGAGAGTAGCGGGCGCGCGTAATGGCCCATCTAACACGCCGTTGCAGCAGACGATCGGCACCGTCATTCTTGTAGAGCAGGTGGTGCGTGCCGCTCGCTGCTGAACGGTCCTGTTGAGCGGACCAGGAAGATGGGGGTGAGGTATGGCGGAGGAGCCCAAAGGTCCTCAGAAGAGCTTACGTGAAACATACGACACCGTGGCCGACACGCTAGGCCTCGTGCCAAATGTGCGTCTGACGGACAACGTGATTCAGGGTATCACCGTCGTTGCGATCACGGGGCTAGCGGCGCTCGTGGGGTTTCTCTCGAACGGGACCGCGGGTCTCGCGATCGGCAGCCTGCTGGGGCTGATCGGCTCACTCCTCATTAGCGGGGGAGTCTTGATGGTGGTCGGTTGGGTAAGGGTGGCCAAGAAAGTCTCGAAATCGAAGTAAAGGCCTCTCGCGCCTCGCCCAGATCCTGCGCCTGTCGCTGGAATGTCCAACGAGAGCGCGAGGCGCTCGATGAAGCCAGAGAGGCTGCTACCCAACAAGGGGATGAAGCTGAAGTACATCGTGGTGCAGATCGTGAGCCGCAACCACCCGGGTTCGCTGGTGGCGCTCCGGCTCCCTGATTCGCCGTGACCACCGTGAAGAACGTGCAGTTGTCGGAGGAGGCCGAGATGGCTGGTTCCCGTCGAGTCGGATCGGTATGGGTGTTCAGCTTGGCCGCGTTGGTCGTGATGTGGGGTGCGGGCTCACACGCTCAATCGGTTGCCAACAATCCGTATCACGCCGTTCACGGCTGGGAGAAGATACCCCACGGGTGGAAACTCGGAGTGCCAAGCGGCATCTTCCCGGATCCCGACGGCATGCACATTTGGATCTTGTCCCGGTGTGGCGCGAACCACTGCGCGAATTCGGATCAGGACGCGATCTTCAAGTTCGATTTGGACGGAAAGGTGGTGAAGAGCTTTGGCGCACGGCTCTTCTCGTTCCCTCACGGTTTCTTTCTCGACCACGAAGGATACCTATGGGTCACCGAGGGGGCGCCGGCAGGAGACCGTCGAGAAGTCGAGGGGCTCAAACGCGGCCTCGGGCACCAGGTCTTCAAGCTCGACCAGGATGGCGAGGTAGTGATGACCCTCGGCGAGGCGGGGGTCTCGGGGTACGGTCCGAGCCACTTCAATGGGCCGGCTGGTGTTGTGATCGCCAAAAACGGCGACATCTGGATCGCGGACGGGCATCGCCGTGGAAACAACCGCATCGTCAAGTTCTCGAGCGACGGGCAGTTCCTCTTGGAGGTGGGAGGTGGCGTGGAATCAAGGAGCGGGGATCCGGGGAAGTTCAACGATCCGCATGACCTCGCCATGGATTCTGAGGGCCGACTCATCGTTGCGGATCGGGGAAACAATCGGGTCCAGATTTTCGACCAGCAAGGAAACCTCCTCGCGGTGTGGACGCAGTTCGGTCGGCCGAGCACAGTGTTCGTCGACACCAACGACGTCATTTATGCGGGCGATGGGATGTCCAACGACCAGTGGAACCCAGGGTGGGAGCGGGGTATCCGGCTCGGAGACGTCAAGACCGGTTGGGTCACGGCATTCATTCCCGATTCTGAGGCGCCTGACGGTACCGGGGTGGAGTTCCTTGGTGTGGATTTCCAGGGCAACATCTACGCTGGAGAGGTCGGCCGCCAGCGGTTGGTGAGGTACGTCCGGTTCAGGCCGTAGGATACCGTCCATCGTTGACCTAAGGGCCCTGGCAAGAATAACTTCCCATTCTGGGGCGCCGATCCATCCCCCCTGGCTGCGTTGCTCGCCGCCTTCCGCAGCGAGCCTGTCGAGCGGAGGGCTAGGCCGCGTCAGCGGCCGAACTGCAAAGATGCTCATATATCCAGATATTATTCACTCCTCGCGCCTTGCCAGGTGGGCGCCTCGACGCCCGAGAATGGGAACTTATTCTTGCCAAGACCCTAACCGGGAAGGCAAGTTCACCGAAGCCATCGAGGCGCAGAAAAAAGCGCTCACCTACAACCAGGCCGACAACCTATCCTTATTGACAATGAAGGGGGGCAAGCTGTACGATGCCATGTCACTGGATCTCAGGAGGCGGTGAACGTGCGGTGCGACTGGATGCATGCACGCCACTGGGTGGTTGATGAGTCCGGGGCGGGGGCGCCGCTCCTCGAGGGCAGCGCTCTAATGCCGAGCCGAGGCCACCCCTTGCCCGGGACGAGTGCCGGGCCCCTCCGGAGTTCGAGGCCTGAGCCCTCCCTCCAAGCCGGCTCCGGTGGAGCGCCCGACACCCCAGTCCTCCTTCGCGTCCCCTCCCGGGCCGGTGCCGATGGTAGACTGCATCCGGGTCAGTTGTTCTAGCAGAGAGGGGATTTGTTGGCCTTTGTTGCAGGCGTGTCCTGGACCCCCATCGAGAGGTTCTCGATGGACGAGAATTTACGGATGAAACTCGTCCGTATGGTTGTGCGCCGGGAAATTGTTGTCAGCACGTTCACAGGAGTCGCTTGGCCGCGCCGTTTTTGAGAATCGCGCAGAGGCGGAGAAAGGCGGAGGAATGAGGGTAGCGTTCGTGGTGTGCAGTATGGTCATGGTGGCGATGCTCATGGGGGAAACTATTGATGTTTCCAACAAGCTCGAGAGTCCCCACCAATCTTCAGTGACTCTGGCTGGGGTCAGTCTGCCCGGGGCCAACATCGGCACGTCGCCGCTGGCCTTTGCGGCCAGAGTGGAGGACGATGGGGATGCCTCCCATGTGCTCGCCCGCCACGCTTCGATGCTGCATCGATCCCAGGCGGACTCCGGCTTTCCTACGGACGTGCCCGACGAGGCGCTGACCCGGGTCGTGCAGGGAGTTTGCCTCGTCTGCCACAACGACCAGTTGCGGACCGGGAACCTGTCCCTTCAAGGCTTCGACGTGGCGAAAGCGTCGGAGCACACCGAGACTGCGGAGAAGATGATCGTCAAGCTCCGGCTGAAGATGATGCCTCCACCCGGGATTCCGCGGCCGGGTGGGGACACGATGCTCGCCTTGGTGGAGAGGCTGGAGCAGAGGATCGACGAAGCGGCGGCGGCGAATCCAAACCCGTGGCACCGGTTTCCCCAGCTGCTGAACCGTGCGGAGTACGAGCGGACGATCGAGACGATGTTCGGCGTCCAGATCGACGCGTCCGCGTACCTCCCCCCGGAAACGATCAGCGACAACTTCGACAACATCGCAGACGTTCAGACCGTTTCGGTTTCGCTACTCGACGGCTACATGAACGCGGCGGACGCGGTGGCTCGGGCGGCCATAGGGGATCCGAACGCCACGCCGCGCCAGCAGGACTACTGGGGGGCCCGAAGCTTCGGGCAGAACGAGCGGGTGGAGGGAGCGCCGATGGGGTCGCGGGGCGGGATCGTGGCGGTGCATAACTTCCCGGCACTCGGGGAGTACGTCTTCGAGTTCACGTTCCACCACGGGATCATGGGGGAGTTCGTCGGCCGGCCGGCCCGGGACGAGTGGATCGAGCTTTCCATCGATGGAGAGCGTGTGGCGTTCATGGAGGTGGACCGCCTCGGAATGGATGAGTACAGAGGGCTCGTCATGAGGACCGAGCCCATCTTCGTCCGGACTGGGTTCCGCAAGGTGGCGGCGGTCTTCGTGCCCACCCATGACGGTCCGTTTAACGACCTGATGTCCCCGATCGAGCTATCATTCTCGACCGTCGGACACCGGATATCGGGTTACACGGTGCTGCCCCATCTTCGGATCCTTGCGATCCGGGGCCCGTGGAATGTGACGGGGGTCTCCGAGACCGACAGCCGGAGGAGGATCTTCACGTGCCGGCCGACGTCGCCGGAAGAGGAACGGCCGTGCGCCCGTGAGATCATTGAGCGGATCGCGGGTGAGGCCTTCCGTAAGCCGGCGGACGGGGGAACAGTCGAGAGTCTCATGGACCTCTACGCACAGGGCGTTGAGGCGGGCGGCTTCGAGGTGGGGGTCCGCTTGGCGATCCAGGGGATCCTCTCCATGCCCCAGTTCATCTTCCGCTTCGAGGAGCAGCCGGCGGATGTCGCGCCCGTGGAGTTATATCCGATCAGCGATCAGGCGTTGGCGACAAAGCTGGCGTACTTCCTGTGGGCCCAGCCAGCCGACGACGAGCTGAAGGCTGTTGCGGCGGAGGGGCGGCTGCAGGACCCCCAGGTGTTGCGGACGCAGATGTGGCGGATGCTGCGCGATCCTCGAGCCGATGCGCTGGGCGAGCGGTTCGCGGCCCAGTGGCTCAAACTGGGGCGCCTTGCAGTGATCTACCCGGATCCCAACCACTACCCGGAGTTTGACGACCGGCTCCGCGACGCGGCCCGTCGTGAGACGGAGACCTTCTTTAACAACCTGGTTCGAGAAGACCGGAGCCTGTTGGAGCTCCTCACGGCAGAGTACACGTTCGTGAATGAACGTCTAGCCAGGCATTACGGGATCCCGGGGGTGACGGGGAGCGACTTCCGGCGCGTGGAGATTACGGACGAGCGCCGGCGGGGCCTGGGGATCCTGGGCCATGCCAGTGTCCTGACGTTGACCTCCCATGCCGGACGCACATCTCCGGTCGACCGCGGCAAGTGGGTCATGGAGGTGCTTCTGGGCACGGTGCCGCCGCCGCCCCCGCCCGTACCGCCCCTGGAGGAGACGGCGGCCGTAGACGGAGAGAGCGGGCGCATGCTGACGGTGAGGGAGCGGATGGAAATCCACCGGAACAGCCCGCTGTGCAACTCGTGTCACCAGTACATCGACCCGCTGGGGTTGCCGCTGGAGCAATTCAGCCCGACGGGTAGATTCCGGGTCAGGGAGGTGGAGGGCGGCGGCAAGATCGACCCCACCGGGCGGCTGTGGGACGGCACTCCGTTGGAGACCCCGCAGCAGCTCCGTGAAGCCATCCTCGGTTTCGAGACATCCGTCGTGCGGAACTTTACGAATAAGCTGATGCGGTATGCCTTGGGACGCCGGCTCCAGTACTTCGACCAGCCGGTGGTGCGCACGATCACCGAGCGTGCGAAGGACAACGACTACCGGATGTCGTCCTTCATCGAGGGTGTGGTCATGTCGGACCAGTTCCGCCTGAGGTGGGCGGAGGCGCGGGTGGACGACGATCTATAGAGGCGAGGGGTTTTCTGTGCAGGCAGTAGACGTGACGACTCTCAAGAGGAGATAGGGGGAATCGATGCAGTTCATTACCGGCAAGCATATTCCGCGTCGGACTTTCATCCGGGGGATGGGCGCCACAGTGGCGTTGCCCTTCCTCGACGCGATGATTCCCGCTGGGCGTCTCTGGGCGGAGACACTGAGTTCCGTGGACGCCCCGCGGCTGGTTGCCATCGAACAGGTTCACGGCGCCGCAGGGACCGGCAACCCCACCGGCGAGCAAATGTCCCTTTGGAGCCCGGTGGGTGTCGGTCGTGAGTTCGACCTGACCGGGACGAGTCTCGAGCCGCTGGAGGAGTGGAAAAGCTACCTGACCGTCGTCAGCAACACTGACGTCAGGATGGCGGAGGCGTATACGCCCCAGGAGATCGGAGGCGATCACTTCCGCTCGAGCGCCGTCTTCCTGACTCAGGCGCATCCAAGGCAAACCGAGGGATCGGACATCTACGTCGGCCGATCGCTGGATCAGCTGTATGCCCAGCACGTGGGTGATCGGGTGCCGATCCCCTCGATTCAACAATCCATCGAGCCCGTGGACCAGGCGGGAGGCTGCTCGTACGGCTACTCCTGCGCCTACCAGGACTCGATCAGCTGGGCGGGCCCGGGGCAGCCGCTCCCGATGCTGCGGGACCCGCGGGTCGTTTTTGAGCAGCTGTTCGGCGCTGGGGGGACGCCCGAGGAGCGGCAGATCCGTCTGCAGGCGTACGGCAGCATCCTCGACATCGTTGCCGGAGAGGTGGGCAGGTTGAAGAGGGCCCTCGGCCTAACCGACCGACAGAGGATGGAGGCGTACCTGGAGAACGTGAGGGAGGTTGAGCAGCGGCTGCAGAGGATCGTGGCGCGGAACACGAGCGGCGAGGAGCGGGAGCTCCCGGAGGCACCGGCGGGTGTGCCCGACTCGTTCGAGGAACACATGAGGCTCCATTTCGACCTTCAGGTGCTGGCGTTCCAGACGGACACGACGCGGGTCTTCTCCCTCAAGGCGGGGCGTGACGTGTCGATCCGGGTCTATCCTGAGAGCGGAACGGACCGGGCATTCCATGCGGCGTCGCATCATGGCGAGGGTAAGGAAGCGCTCCGCGAGTTCGCGCTCATCAACCGGTACCATGTGGCCCAGGTCGGCTACCTCCTCGAGAGGTTGAAGGGGATTCAGGATGGCGACGGAAACCTCCTCGACAAGACGGCCGTGATCTACGGCTCGCCGATGGCAGATAGCAATAAGCACAACCACCGGCGCTGTCCGCTGTTCATCGCAGGCGGGGCAAACGAGCGGCGACCGGAGCGGGAATGCTCCCGGAGGCGCCACCGGCGGGTGTGCCCGACTGACGTTCGAGGAACACATGAGGCTCCATTTCGACCTTCAGGTGCTGGCGTTCCAGACGGACACGACGCGGGTCTTCTCCCTCAAGGCGGGGCGTGACGTGTCGATCCGGGTCTATCCTGAGAGCGGAACGGACCGGGCATTCCATGCGGCGTCGCATCATGGCGAGGGTAAGGAAGCGCTCCGCGAGTTCGCGCTCATCAACCGGTACCATGTGGCCCAGGTCGGCTACCTCCTCGAGAGGTTGAAGGGGATTCAGGATGGCGACGGAAACCTCCTCGACAAGACGGCCGTGATCTACGGCTCGCCGATGGCAGATAGCAATAAGCACAACCACCGGCGCTGTCCGCTGTTCATCGCAGGCGGGGCAAACGGGGCACTGGAGGGGAATCTCCACTTGAAGGCGCCTACCGGTACGCCGATGGCGAATGTCTTCCTCACCTTGCTCCAGGGGATGGGAATGCGCCACCTGAAGAGCTTCGGTGACAGCACAGGCGGGTTTTCACTGAATACGGGCGCGGACTGACCGTAAGTGCAGAATCGACATATGTTGCTTTCCGCACGGTGCGGATCCGAAGATGGCGACGTGGGCCCCTCCCCCAGGCCGGCGCAATCGGTACAACTCGGACAATGAAACGTCCTTCTTGGCTCAAGATCATTGCGACGGGGTCCATGGCGATCATGCTCTCAGGCTATGGGCCACAGGAGCAGACGGACATACAACCGTTTCCCGCCGCGATTGCGCTGCTCAGGCGGTTGGGCTCGGACTTCAACGACAAGTGTGCGAGCTGCTAGGACCTTGGGGGAAGTCTCAAGCCTCACCTTGAAGGCGCCTACCGGTACGCCGATGGCGAATGTCTTCCTCACCTTGCTCCAGGGGATGGGAGAAGAGCTATGAATACGGGCGCGTACATAGACTTCCACAGCCGGAGACATACAATGAAACGTCCTTCTTGGCTCAAGATCATTGCGACGGGGTCCATGGCGATCATGCTCTCAGGCTATGGGCCTGCAGCCGACCCGCCGGTGGTGGATCCGGCGATGCGGGGGGACGTCCAGAAGCTCCGTGAGCTCCTGAGGAATGGGGAGGACGTCAATGCGGCCCAAGGGGACGGGATGACGGCGCTCCACTGGGCTGCGCAAAAGGGGTTCCTGGAGGCGGCGGAGGTTCTGATCCACGCTGGGGCGCGGGTGGAGGCAAAGACCCGACTCGGCGCCTTTACGCCGTTGCTCCTGGCGAGCCGGGCTGGAAGCGCGGACGTCGTGGAAGCCCTTCTCAATGCCGGGGCCGATCCGAATGTTCAGACCACGAATGGAGGTGCGACGCCACTCCACTTCGCCGCGCATAGTGATGATGGCCGGTCGGTGGAGCTGCTTCTCCAGTACGGCGCCGAAATCGACGCCAGGGATAAAGCGTCGGAGCATACGCCGCTGATGTACGCGGCCGCGGCCAACTCGCTGGGCGTTGTGAAGGTTCTCCTAGCAAACGGTGCCGACCTTTCGCTCCGGAACAAGGCCATCGACATGGCCGAGCGGGCGAGGGAGGACGCAAAGCTGGGTCCCAGGGGGTCCAAACAGTTTGCTCGCAGCCGGGAGAAAAAAGAAGAGGAGAAAAAAGAGGAAGAAGAGAAAGAAGAAGATAGAGTGGCGGACCGTGTGGGCGTCGTTGGAGGATGGACGGCGCTCCACCTCGCTGCTCGGGAGGGCAACACGAAAGTCGCAAAGGCGTTGGTCGAAGCAGGCGCAGACCTGGACCAGGTGAGTGAGGGAGGGAATCACACGGCCTTCGTCGTCGCAGTACTGAACGGCCACTGGGACCTGGGGTTGGACCTATTGGAGCAGGGGGCGGACCCGAACATCGCGGATGATGACGGGATGACCCCGCTGTTCGCGGTAATCCAGAGCCGGTGGGCGGCCTGGGGCTTCCATCCGCAGGCCAGGACACACCGGGATCAAGAAGTCGAGTATCTCGGGGCGATGGAGGCGCTCCTCGAGGCAGGCGCGGATCCTAATGCGAGAGTGAACAAGAGTCCCTTCTATTGGGGTGGGGGCGGTGTGGATATTCGCGGCGCGACTCCTTTCTGGCGCGCGGCCCAGGCGCTCGATATCGACGGCATGAAGCTTCTTTCCGCATACGGTGCGGATCCGACGATGGCGACGTGGCCCCCCCCCCCAGGCCGGCGCAATCGGTACAACTCGGATGACCGCGAGGACAAGTCAGGTCTCCCTCCGGTATCTGCTGGCGACCCATCCCTGACTGCGCTTCACACGACGACCGGGGCGGGGTACGGGGTCAGTGGCTCTCACGCGCAGCAACACAATCACGTGCCGGGCGCCTGGATGAGGGCCACAAGCTACCTTGTCGAAGAGCACGGTCTCGACGTGAATGCCCGGGATGACCGGGGGTTTGCGCCACTCCACAACGCGGCGGCGAGGGGAGATGTGGAAATGATCCTATACCTCGTCGCACATGGTGCCGATGTAACCGCGGTCTCCAGGAAAGGGCAGACCACCGCCGATATGGCCAACTCGCCACAGGAGCTGGTGGACATACAACCGTTTCCCGCCGCGATTGCGCTGCTCAGGCAGTTGGGCTCGGACTTCAACGACAAGTGTGCGAGCTGCTAGTGCACGAACCCGCTAATCCTGCCGCAAATTCCTCGTCCTTTTCCGCGCTAGCTGCGTTGCTGCTCCTCGAAATATCTAGATATGACTTCGTCGCAGCGCCTTGCCAGCACGAAAAATAACCTTGGAATTTGCCGACAGTATCAGCGGGTTCGTGCACTAGTACTTTGGGGGAAGTCAGGTTGATACTTGACTTGACGTTGGAAAGCCCACGGCATCAAGCCTCACCCCGGGGGGTATTTTAGGCTGTCGAAGAAGGAAAGTTAAAGACCAGTGCGGGTAAGTTCGCGTTCGGTCGCGGACCGCTCGACAAACCGGCAAACGTTTGCCGGTTTCGCTTCCCCCGGGCTCTTCGTTGACTTTCCGAGTTTTCGCCCTGTAGTCTAGGCCCCACAGAACGCCGGGCCATGCCTCTCACTTCTGGAACCCGCCTCAACCACTACGAGCTCGTCGAGGCGGTCGGCAAGGTGGTGTGGGCGAGGTCTACCGGGCCCGCGACACCACCCTGGGACGGGATGTCGCAATCAAGGTTCTCCCGGAAACCGTCGCTCATGGTGCAAGCGGTGCTTCTTCTTCCGAGCGCGGTTCCCTACGTCTTCGTGCGCTATTTCGTCGGAGGCGTGGACGTTTGGACGGAGCTCTGTTGGATCGCGATACTTCTCGTCGCTTCGGCCGTCGTGACGGGAACCGCTATGGGTTTCTGGGCAACAAAGCTCCCCACTTGGGTCAAGTGGGGAGTGGTTCTGCACCTTCCGTGGGGTCTGTTGGTCGTTGCCGACGAGCTCCACCGTCAGGTCCGCCGCGGCTACGGCGGCTTGACCACTGGCGAGATCGTGACCTTCCTGGTCTTCGGTGTCGTGTCACCGCGCTGAGCGTAATTGCCTCTCTTCGGCTGTCCTCCCGAGCCTGGAGAGACACCGTCGCAATGGTGAGGACGCCGAGCAAGGGGAGGTCGACGGAGCTTACGGTTCTCGACCTGAGCAGCTGGGCTTCTCGCGCAGCTGAACCATGCGAAGTACTCCTCTCACTCGTCCGGACCAAGTCCCAAAACGACGTCTCCTCAGCGGTCGAGTGAGAAGACTCACCGAAGAAGACGCTGCATCAAGATGTCTTCTACATCGCGACGGCCGTCCAGGACCGAGTCCACAAAGACGAGGCGCTTCTCGATGCGATAGATGATGCGCCAGGGAGATACGATTATCTCACGCCAGTTTCGCAAACCGAATTCAATGAGCTCCGGGACGACCCGCCCCATCGAGGGGCTCGAACGGAGCGGCGCCGTCTTTCCACGAATTTTCTTCAAGACCTTTGTCGCCTGTTGCTTGGAGTCTCTCGCAACGTACGAGACGATCTCTTCGAGATCTTGCGAGGCCGTTTCCGTCCAGATGACCCGGTAGCGACGACTAGCCATCGCGCGAAGCGCGCTCGATGGCTCTTTCAGCGCGCGCGAAGGCTTCTTTTTCCGAGAGGGTCCGGCCCGCTGCCACGTCTGCCTCTCCCAGAGCGATGAGCTTCATCAGGATCGTCGCCTGTTTCCAGCGATCGTAAGTAGCGACGTCCATCAGAACCGCTTTGGCTTCCCCGTTTTGTGTGATCGTCACTGTGCGGCCTCGCTCCGAAACCTCTCGAACGATCTGCGAGGCGTTGTTCTTCAGATAGGTGACCGGCTTGATATCTTCCTCGAGCTTCATATTCGGAGCTCCATGGTCCTCGTATGGTACCAAATTTAGGCCCGCCTGCAAAGTACCCCCTCTGCTCGATACGCGGTGTTGAAACGAGGACCATCATTGGCTGATGAGTTACGTCTACGAAGATTTGAACCGCACCCGGTAGGTGGCCGGCGCGAGTCAAGCCCATTCTTAGTTGAAACTCTCCACGGCTCACGATTACGCGACCTTCTTCTTCGATACGGTTGATGTCTTCGCCTCGATCTTCAGTTCCCGCTTGAGAGCTTCGCGAAGCTTCGGGAGATGGCGGTAGCCCACCACCTTCCTCAAGCGCGGTTCGATGTCCACGAGCGCCGTCGCCAGCCAGCGCTGGCGTTGGCTCGAGTTCTTCCAGTGGTCGACCTTCGCGCAGCGTTCCTCCACCAGGGCATTGACGGATTCAAGGCAGTTCGTCGTCTTGAACGAACGGCCCAGCACCCCGTATACGCCGAGTCGATGCACGCTCAGCGTCTCCTCGAGTCCTTCCTCCAAGCTGCCAGCTGCGGATTGGTTCCGCTCTTCTAACTCACCGTGAAGTTGCTCGAGCGCAGCGAGGGCGTCTTTGTACTCCGGCCTGTTGTAGGCCCTCTGAAGCCGCTTGCGCCACGACCCCTGCTCGCCCTTGGACAGGTAGCTCACTACGTTTTCACGTTTGTGCCACTGGCAGCGTTGTATCAGGGCCCGCTTACGGAATGCCTTCTTTACTGCCGCTTGGAGACCCTTGCCGCCGTCGATGATCACCAGTAGACCCTGGGAGATATCGAGTCCCCGCTCGAGCAGTGAACGCAGAAACGGCGTCAACACCTGCGCGTTCTCCGTGTCCGTCTCCACGAAGCCCAAGAAGCGTTTTTCCCCAGAAAGCGTAATGCCCAGCGCCACAACCATCGTGGCGTCGGCGAACGTCTTCCCGTCTAGAAACAGCGCCACCACATCCTCGCCGGATAGATCCCGTTCCTGCATCTCTCGGAGCTTCGTCGCGCTTGCTTCAACGAACTCTCGGGACACCGTCGAGCTCGACAGCCCGATGGCGCCCGGAATCGCTTCCGCTGCCGCCTCGTAGTTGCGACAGGAGATTCCGTAGAGAACTCGTTTCAGCAGTAGATCATTCACCTCACCGCCGTGGCTCAGCGCCTCGTACGACCGCAGCGGAATCTCTCCTCCCTCGATGCTCCGAACCCGGGGCACACGGATCGGTACCCGCTGGCCGGCAAGCCCTACCGTGCCCGGGTTGGTTCCGTGACGGCGACCACGCACCGACTCTTCCTTGCGAGCGTATCGCCCCCCGGCCAACGCCTTCACTTCGTCGTCGAGCAACTCGTGAACGCGCATTAGCCCCAGGGGGACCAACGAACGGATCATCTCTATCTTGGCATCCAGCTCGAGCTCCGCGTACTCCTCGCGACTCACGAGCGCGACCTCACCCAAACGACGTGACTTCTTGCGTTTCTTGACTGAACGTAGCAGACTTCCCATCTCGGCTCCTTTCTCTTGCCGCTTGATGTTGTTCGTTCAAACGTCATCAAACCACGGAGTTTGGAGCCGTTTCAATTCCCAACTAAGATTGGCACACTTTCGCCGGCGCGGGGCGGGTCACCAGCGCCGGAATCAGTACAATCGGAGGCGCGGTTCGAAATAGCGGGTTCGGGACTTCCACGCGGTGAGGCAGATACCTCCCTTGGGATAGCCGTCGTCCCGGACTTGATTCACGAGTCTCCTGTCCACGTATGTGGTGATGGACTCGCCCCGCATGGCTAGCTCGATATCGTAGTCACGCCCGGGCACGAGCTCGTAGTTGACCGCGCTGATGGTCGCGAGCTGGGGATCGGCGTCCGGGTCGACCTTCGAGATCACGATTGCCTGCCATCGACAGTTGAGGTCGAATTGATAAAAGTGTTGTCCGCCGCCGTGCTGTCTGAAAAAGATGGACGCGTTGCCACCCCCTTCCTGTGCCTTCATTCGTGCTTTGAACTCGAAGTCGGTGACCACCTGGTCGCACAGCCCGAGCCAGGCGCCGTCTCCCTCGCGCGCATCGACGGTCAGCTCGTACCGGGATGCTTCCCAGTTGCCTTCCTGGCCGAGGTGCGCCACGCTCCCATTTTTGATAATCGACTCCCAGCCTTGCTCGCCGTTGCTCGTTTCAATCCTGTCGCGGGACATATCGTTTGCTCCTTCGACCGAGCTGCTCTGGCCAGCACCACCGACGATTCATCAATCAGCGATGCTACGGCTCGTCTGGTTCTTTCATGACGACAAGCTTCGCCAGCGCATCGATCCTTCGATGTGTCTGCCGGCTGTCTTCTGCAATCGCCCCCATAGCGATGATAAAGAAGAAGACGGGGAGAATGATAGGAAAATTCATACGTGTCCGGGCCCCGGTCCGCGCGAATTTCCACCACCAGAACGAAGTCCAAGGAAGACGGTCATCCGGCGGTGTCTCCCGACGGAAGGTGGCTCGTCTACGTCTCGGCACGCGAGGGCGTTGGGAAACGAAACTCTATCTGCGGGATCTCGCCACCTTCTGAGGCGCCCGACGGTACCGGGGTGGAGTTTCTTGGTGTGGATTTCCAGGGCAACATCTACGCTGGGGAGGTCGGCCGCCAGCGGTTGGTGAGGTACGTCCGGTTCAGGCCGTAGGATACCGTCCATCGTTGACTGATTGTCGGCGCGTGATGAATGCAGTAGATTGACCTGCCAGATGGGGCTCCCCATCAGCCCCCGTAACTTTGGAGGGACCTATGAACAGCTTCTTTTTTCTTTGGATGCTGACGGCCCAACTAGCCTCCGACGACAAACTTCCGATCGACGAAGTCAAGGGCGCGGAGGAGACGGTGGCCACATTCTCCATCGTCGCCCGCGACCCCGCGACCGGAGAGCTCGGTCTCGCCGTGCAGTCGCGCGCGTTCCGTGCCGGCCGTACGGTGCCCTACGGAAAGCCCGGTGTCGGCATGATCGCCTCGCAGGCGGGCGCGGCTCGCACACCCTACGGCCGCAAGGGTATGGCGATGCTCGAAGAGGGTCTGTCACCCGATGAGATCATCAAACGATTGACCGAGCCGGACGAAGGTCGGGGAGTGAGACAAATTGCGGTGATCGACAACGAGGGAGGCGTCAAAGCCTACACCGGGGCCGACTGCGGCCACTGGGCGGGCCACATCGAGGGTGAGAACTATTCGGTGCAAGGAAACATCCTCGCCGGCGAAGAGGTTGTGAAGGCCATGGCAAGGACGTTCGAATCTTCGAAAGGAGAGCTCGCCGAGCGCCTCATGGCGGTTCTCGAGGCGGGACAAGCGGCCGGCGGCGACGCCCGAGGCATGCAGGCGGGCGCCATCTGGGTCATGGAACCCTACGACCCGTCCCACGAGAACGAAGGATCCGATCGCCACCGGGGCGTGGACATCCGGGTCGACGACAGCCCGGACCCGTTCAAAGAGCTACGCCGCCTGTTGAACATCACGCTGGGCTGGCGCCACTCCCGAACGTCTCGACGCCTGGCCGGGGAAGGCAAGTTCACCGAAGCCATCGAGGCGCAGAAAAAAGCGCTCACCTACAACCAGGCCGACAACGTGATCTACGGCCTCGCGCAGCGCTACGCTCAGGCTGGTGATGTTGCCAACGCCCTCGAGAACCTGCGGGAAGCCATCGCGCAAAACCCGCGCTGGAAAGCTGTCGCCGCCCGCAACACAAGCTTCGACAAGATCAAGGACCATCCGGAGTTCAAGGCCTTAATCGAGCGAGAGTAGACGAACCGCTCTCCAGAACCCGATCAAATCTGATCAGGCCATCTTCTCGCGCCTTCTGCGGCGAAGGTTGGAGTTTTTGTCAAGTTGCTCGCCTGCGTTCAATCTGGGCCATCTCCGAGCTCACAAAATGAGGGTGGTACACTTCTCTTGTTCAGAAAAGAGGAGCAGCTGCAGTCATGATCGAGAGATTCAAAGCCGAGGGGTGGATCAATCAATGACGGAGCTGCATCGGGAACATTCTGACGGGTTGGTCCGCGGGGAGGAATAACGATGGCATCGAGGGTCGACCCGGACGGAATCGAGACACGTGTCATTCATCAGCTGATCGATTTCCGCGGCAAGGACGTACTCGAGGTCGGCTGCGGCGATGGGCGAATGACCTGGCGTTTTGCCGAGCACACATCGTCGGTCCCCGCTCTGGATCCCGACGAAGCCACCGAGGCTGGATTCCCGGTGAAATCGACCAATCCCATGAGCTACAATCTCCGGTCAATTAGCTAGAAGCCTGTGATCACAGGTCTCGAGGTATGGGTACCACATCTCACCTGACTCATGGCGCCGGAACGAGGCGCCCTGGACCCGCATTCCGGGCGGAATTGTGTCTGGTAATTATCAGCGTGCTGGCGTTGACTTTCGGTTGTGAGAGGCGGTCGCCTCGAAACGTCGATAGCTTTTTCTTCGTCGACCATGCCAACGAAGCTGAGGTGAGCGTCGGTGGAACGACAACCGGCGCCAATCCCCAAGAACTGTGGGACCAATTCACTCTCGGGTACGAGAACCGGCGTGCTTTGTCTCCGCCCCTCCCCTCCCGGGTCACCTTCGATCTCCGGGTTCCCCGTGATCCGGTGCTCCGGTTCACCATCGGCGCCTCGACCATGGGTCAACGGACCCTTTTGGCTCCTGTCGAGTTTCGCTTACTGATCGACTCGAACGACAGCGAAGAGCTCATTTTCGAGAAGACCATACGGCGATCTCAACCGAATCGATGGTTCCGGCACGAGGTAGATCTTTCCGACTGGGCAGATTCGGAGATTCGTTTGTCCTTCGAGACTCGGAGAGGCGCCGGAGGAGTGCCCTCTGCCGAGCGCCACATACGTCCACTCTGGGGCAATCCGGTTCTGGTAAATCGGACCCCGGCAACGTCGACGTCCAATCTGCTCCTCATATCCGTCGACTGTCTGCGGGCCGACCATTTCAGCGCCTACCGGTACGAACGAGAAACCAGCCCTCGGATTGACGAGTTCTCCCGCGGGGCGCTTCTGTTCCAAACGGCGGTTAGCACGTCTTCGTATACGCTCCCGACACATGCCTCGATGCTCACAGGGTTGCCCCCTAGCATTCACGGGGCGGATCGGGTGGGGATCAGCGAATCCGTGCCCTATCTTCCGCAGTTGCTTACCGAGGCGGGCTATCGAGTCAACGGCGCCGTATCCGCTCCCTATCTTTCTGATTCCTACGGGTTTCACCGGGGCTTTCACACCTACCGCAATATGCTGACCCGCGCGGAAGCGATCGTGAACGATGGACTCGCGATGCTTCGTGAGGGAAGCGGCCAGAATCAATTCCTGTTCCTGCACCTCATGGATGCTCACTGGCCTTTTTTCCAGCGAGATAGCGAAAGAGGAGCTGTACGATCTTCGGACTGATCCTCACGAGACGCACAACCTGCTCCTGGACTCAGATCTTCGTCTCCAATCCTTTCGAGAGGCGCTGCGGGCGTATCTATCGAAGGCACAAGAACATTTCTTACTGCAACCGGGTATCGAAATAACTCTGGATGAAACGGTGCTCGAGGAGATGAAGGCACTCGGCTACATTGAACGATGACTCGAGCACGAGGCTGGATGAGAACTGGACCTCGAGCAAAAGGCGCGACGGCGAGCGCGGCCTGCCCCTCCCATAGATCGGAACAGCGAACGTTCTTCGGTCCAGAACTCTACCAGGGGGTAACACATCAACTCTTGCAACCGGGATGAATAGTTGGAAGGGATCGCTCTGCTCACACTTCCCAGGCCTCGCAAACTCCGCTAGAATCGCTCCCACCCCATATGGCGGTGTGATGCGATCGATTGGAACCGTCTTTCTTCTCGTCCTCTGGAGCGACGTCCCTGCCAGCGCGCAGCCGGCAGGCGAGGCGAACAAGATCGATTACGAAACCGCTCGGCTGGAGCGCCGGCTGTCGGCCGAGCGTTGCCTCGGTGGGATCGTCGTTGACGGTTCGCTCGACGAGGCCGACTGGCAGAGCGCTCCGGTGGCGACGAACTTCATCCAGAGCGAGCCGCGGGAGGGGGCGCCCGCCACCTATGACACCGAGGTTCGGACCCTCTACAACGACGATTATCTCTACTTCGGTGTCGTCGCCTACGACCCGGAGCCCGACCGTATCATCATCAATGACCTGACGCGCGACTTCAACCCGAGAGCCGGTGACATGTTCGGCGTGGTTCTCGATACGTTTCGCGATCTGCGAAACGGCTATACCTTCGAGACCAACCCCATGGGCGCGAAGTTCGACGGCCAGTTCGTGAACGAAGGCAGGGAGTTCAACCGGAACTGGGACGGCGTGTGGCACGTCGCGACACAGATCACCGAGGTGGGCTGGACGGCGGAGCTGGCGATCCCCTTCAAGACGCTCCGCTTCCAGAAGAAAGAAGTTCAGACCTGGGGCGTCAACTTTCTCCGCCGCACTCGCCGTCTGAACGAGGACACCTACTGGGCGCCCCTGCCGCGTATTTATCTGCTGTCGCGGGTGTCGCTTGCTGGCACGCTCGAGGAGCTGACCGGCTTGACGTCGCGGCGTGACATCAAGATCACACCGTATGCCAAAGGAGACATCACGGAGACAGCCGAGACGTCGCGTAACGGGAAGTTCGAAGGTGGCATCGATGCGAAGCTCGGCGTGGGCAGCGGCTTGACGCTCGACCTTACCCTCAACACCGACTTCTCCCAGGTCGAAGCGGACCAGCAACAGGTAAACCTGACGCGGTTCAGCCTCTTTTTTCCGGAAAAACGGGATTTCTTCATCGAGAACTCCGGCATCCTTCGGTTCGGTCCGGCCCCCGATCCCAGTTTGGCCTCTTTCCGATCCAATTTCGGCGGACTCCGCGCCGGGACCAATCTCCGCGGGGGCCAGGGCCGGGGCGACGACCTGCTGCTGTTCTTCAGCCGACGCATCGGACTTTCAGAGGAGGGCGCGCCAATCCCGGTCCTTGGCGGCGGGCGCCTGACCGGACGCTCCGGGGCTTACGAGATGGGCTTCTTGAATATCACCACCGGCGAGGAGGAGGGCCTTACAACGGGCGAGAACTTCACCGTCGCGCGGGTGCGAAGAAACCTCTTCGCGAGCTCCGATGTCGGCGTCATGTTCATCAACAAGGAAGTCTTCGACTCCGAGCACTACAACCGCAGCCTCGGTATCGACGGAAACTTTCGATTGACCCCGGAGATGGATATCAACGCCTACGTGGCCAAAACGGCCACTCCGGGCAAGGAGGGCGACGATCTGGCAGCCCGCGCCGCCTGGTCCTACGACTCCCGCACCTACCAGGCCCGGATCGCGGTCTCCACGCTCCAGGACAACTTCAATCCCGAGGTCGGCTTTGCTCCCCGCATCGGCGTCCGAAGAAGCAGCAATCGGTTCGGCTACCGCTATCGGCCTTCATGGTGGTCCGGCGTTCTACGGGAGTTCAACCCACACACTGAGATCGATTACTTCACCAGTCAAGACGGGGTCGTCGTCAGCCGCTACTTCAACCTCCACCTATCGATAAGGCTTCAAAACGGTGGCTTCGTCTCGTTGGGAAGAAACCACAATCTGGAGCAGACGTTCGAGCCTTTCGAGATCCACCCGACGACCACCATCGCGCCCGGCTTCTACACCTTCAACGAGAACTTCCTGATGGTGTTCACCGACACGAGCCGGACGCTGTCGGGAAACGCCCGGTACTCCTCGGGAGACTTCTTCTCCGGCACACGTCAGTCGGTATCCCTCGGCGCGGCCCTCAAGCTGGGTGCACGTCTGACCGCACAGACCGCGTGGTCCTACAACGACATCGAGCTCGAGGAAGGAACCTTCGACACGCACCTCCTCTCGACCCGCTTCACCTACGCGTTCAACACCAGGATGTTTCTGCGCGGTTTCATCCAGTACAACAGCGTCACCGAAGAGTGGAGCAGCAACATCCGCTTCAACATCATCCATCGGCCGTTGTCGGACTTCTTTCTCGTCTACAACGACCGGCGCGACGACACCGGGCGGATCGTCGACCGCGCCCTCATCGCGAAGTTCACTTACCTGTTTCAACTGTAAGGGCTCTTTGTTCAGCCGAGCAATGCGGGCCCGTGTGAACCCGCTCTGATGCATCGTCGAGGAACAACGCGGATGACTTCGGCTACTTGGTCGGGACGATCCGCAGGATCGAGTCCGGGGGACCATCCCCCGCCTGGTTGTTGCTGGTGGTGAAATAAAGATAGCCGTCGGGTCCCTCCGCGACATCTCGTATCCGGCCGTACCGGCCGGCGAAGATTTTTCCTTCCGCCATCACTTCTTCGTAGGCGGGTGGTCTGAAATCCACCCAGTGAATGTGCTGGCCAAAGAGAGTGGCAAAGAAAAGTCGCCCTCGCCACTCCGATGGCAGGACGTTTCCGCTGTAGAAAGTGGCCCCCGACGGCGCCCAGCGCCCCAAACCGCTTTCGAGCACCGGATCGAGATACCGTCGGTCGCCAGGCGTTCCGTAGACCTTCGCCCAGCCGTAGTTCCCCCCGGGCGCGATGAGATTCAACTCATCGTGACAGCAAAACGGAGGTTCTTCACTGGGCCCGTGCTCGGTCGCGAAAAGTCGTTTGGTGGCGGGGTGCCACGCCAGACCTTGCGGGTTGCGATGGCCGTAGGAATACACCGGAGACCCTGGAAAAGGGTTGTCCGGCGGAACGGTCCCGTCTCGTTCGACACGCAGAATCTTGCCCGAAAGAACATCGAGATCTTGAGGCCGGCTGGATGGCTCGTCACCACCATCTCCCACGGTGACGTAGAGCTTGCGGTCCGGACCGAACTTCACCCGGCATCCTATGTGCCCCATGAAGCCGGGAAGCTCGAGGAGCGTCCTGAGATCTTCACCTCTCTTGTCGACCTCGGTCAGGCGTCCCACCCGGAGACCCACGGAGGAATCTTCTCTGTGGTACGTGTAGCAGAAATAGACGTAGCGGAGTTCTTCGAAATCCGGATCCAGAGCAAAGCCCAGGAGGCCGGCACTGCGTCGAGGGAACGTCGCCGCCTCCACGGTGGCGAAGGGCTCGTCGCTCAGAACCCCGTTCTCGACAACCCTGATGCGTCCGGGGCGCTCGGTGAAGAAAAGCCTGCCGTCCGGAGCGAAGTCCAGCGCCCATGGCACTTCCAGGCCGGTTGCCACCTCCTCTACCTCGACGGACGAGGGGTCTGGAGCTGGCCTGACGGCTTCCGTCGAATGGCATGAAACTGACGCAATGATGGCCATGGCTTCTAGTGCATACCGAAGCGACTCTCTCATCGGATCCACCGGACGCTGTCGCTACCTCCGATCACCAAGCTCGACGACCGGCACCTCCCCCGTGCTGAGAGAGCGGACGAAAGCTACCAGCCCCACGATCTCTTCTTCACGAATATCGCGAGACCCGGGCATCTGAGCGTGTCCTTGCGGTAGTAGTGCGTGAGAACGTGGGGGCGATTCGGTAAGCTGAACGCCGGGTGTGTCGTTTTTCTCGCGGGCAGAGAGAGAGGGAAAAAAGGACTGGACAAACGCTGGCTGACTGTGTAACCTCAGGCTGGGAGGAAAACAGTGACCCAGGCAGGAAACGCTGCACTCGACACCGCAGCCAAGCGACCCACCTTTTGCGGCACGACCGTGACCGCCGAGGAATGGAGCGTGCTGACGGAGATCATCGCCACGTGTGGTCTGTCCCGGCACGAGCTGGCGCGCACGATCTGTGAGGGCCTGGGGTGGGTTCGTCGGAACGGCAATCTCAAGACCCGGGAATGCTACGAGTACCTGGAGGTTGTCGAAGCGAAGGGGCTGGTGACGTTGCCCCCGCGTCACGAGCAGCGGCGCCGCGGACCGACGAGCATCCACTACACGAAGGCTGGTCGCGAGCGGCCACGGCGTGAGGGCAAGCTATCGGACGTCGCTCCGGTGATGCTGGGCTTGGTGGCGAACGCTGAGGAGCGAGCGCTATGGAGGGAACTGGTCGCGCGTTACCACTACCTGGGCCACAAGGTGGCCTTTGGCGCGCACCTGCGGTACTTGGTCTGGATGTCGAATCCTCGGCGGGAGCTCTGTGGGTGCGTGCAGTTCTCCTCGGCGGCGCGGTGGCTTCAGGCGCGTGACGGCTTCATCGGTTGGGATGACGCAACGCGGCAGAAGAACCTTCCCCGGGTGGTCAACAACAGTCGGTTCCTGATCCTGCCGTGGCTTTCCATCAAAGGCCTCGCGAGTCACGTGCTGTCGTTGGCAGCGCGAGTGGTGGTCGATGACTGGGAGGAAGCCTACGGGGTGAGGCCGGTGTTGCTCGAGACGTTTGTGGAGAGGGAGCGTTACGAGGGGACGTGCTATCTGGCAGCGAACTGGGTGGAGGTGGGAGTGACTTCGGGCCGGGGCCGGATGGACCGGCACAAGAGAAAAGCCGAAGCGGTGAAAACATGCTTGGTGTATCCGCTGGTGCGTGAGTTTCGCCGAGAGCTCGGCGTTTCGCGATGAAGGTCGAGCGGGCCGAGCTCCTGCGCCTGGAAGAGCGGCTGTCGAAAGGGGAGATTCCCGAGGATGCGTGTCCGGTGCTGCTCGAGGCGGTGCGTCATCTGCTGCGATGTCGCCATCGTCGAGGCGCTGGCATGGCGACAACGGAACGTCGCGCGAAACGCACGAAGGCAAAGGGGAAAGGGAAGAACAAGGGCCACGGGCGCAACGGGGCCAAGGACTACCCTGGTGCCGAGCACGTAGCGGTTTCGCATCCCGAGCAGGCGAGCGGCCCCTGCCCCGAGCCACTGTGCCGGGGCAAGCTCTACGACACCCATGCGGCGAACAAGGATGTGGAGCTGAAGGCTCAGCCGCCGATCCAGGCGACGGTGTACGAGCGCCAGATGCTGCGATGCGCAAGTTGCCAGAAGACGTTCACAGCGCCACTTTCGTCTCAGGCCTGGGCGAGCAAGTACCATCCGAGTGTGGACGCGGTCGTTTCGGTGTTGCGCTACGCCATGGGCATGCCCCACCACCGCCTGGCGCAGTGGCAAAAGTGGGCGGGGGTTCCGTTTGCCGCCTCCACGCAGTTCGAGCGGGTCGAAGCGATGGCGTCGCATTGACTCGGAGATGACTGCAGATCGTGCTCGGCGCATACCGATCGAGCAACCCCAGCGCCGCTTTCCACAACTCCTCCGGGATCAGCCGTCCGTGTGGCTTCGCCCGCCATGCTTCGAACTGTTTCACAACGTCTTCGAGTTTTGCCTTCTTTGAGCGCATCGATGGCCTCCTTGAGCAATCTCTCCGCTCAGCTTACGAACCCAACAGCACCTAAGTCACGCACTGCTGCCGCAAGGACACATCTGAGCGCCACCGTACCGGATGATCTGAGCGATTTCGATGTCGTCAAACGATCCATTTGCGCTCGGTCGGTCTGATCCAGAGGCGTGGGCTTCATCTCGTGGGACATGGGTCCGTCGCCGCGACCCTCCGCTCCATGACAGCCGACACAATCCCTCTGGTATATCTCCCGGCCCCGCTGCAGCATCGGCGTGGTGACAGTCACCGCCGACGTTTGCTCGTCCGCGGAATGGCCCTGACCACGCTCGGGCGCGCATGCGCCAAGCCCGAATACTACAGTGACAACAGTCGGAAGGGGTACAACGATACGCATCAGCGTTACTTCCGTTGATGTCACCCGACCGTAACTCTGGTATAGGAATGTCAAACAGACCCACGGTAATGTATATTGTCACGGGTGGCCTGGTTGGCGAGGTCGACCTGGAGCTCCATCCCGTGGAGGCCCAGCCGGTTCTCGCCCCCCTTCGCCTACCCGGACTGAAGATCATGTTCGACACGCGTTTTCTTTCGCTCCCCATCGCAGCCTTGCTGGCTCTCGGAGCCGTCGCGTCCGGTGCCCAATCACCAGAGCTGAGTCAAGCCGATCGCAAGTGGATGGAAGAGGACGTCTCCGTCCTCATCACCGAGGAGGAGATTCGCATCTTCACCGGGCTTCGCTCGGACGAGGATCGTCGACGTTTCAAGGAGATCTTCTGGAGTCGCCGGGACCCGGATTGGGCTACGCGCGAAAACGAGATACGGGAAGAGGTACAGAGCCGGCAGAGGACAGCGGATCGTCGGTTTCGATGGCGAGCGCGGGAGGGCTCACAGACCGACCTGGGGGAGGTGTACGTGCTCCTCGGAGCACCCGCCAGAACCAGGGAAAGCGGGCTCTCGCCCGGCGTGGGTGGAAGCGGACAGCTGGCCGCTGGTGTTTCGTTCGACGCGGAAGCCGGCGGTGCCGGGGGAACACCGCTCACGTTCGCGCCAGACGCCACGTCGACTCGTTTCGGCGGGACCGCCGAGAAGCTCATCTGGTCGTACCCCGCGAACGCGACGCTCGGCATCCCGGACGGCCTCGTTTTGACATTTCGGCAGGACGATAACTTAGGTCGGAAGTTGGACCGCACGGAGGAGGTCGAGGCAGCGCTCGATCGGCTGAGGGATATCTACGTACGTCAACCCGATCTCACCTACGAGCTGGACGTCAACGGCCGACTGGCGGAACCACCCTCCAAGTTCGATCCGAACAGCCCGGCCAAAAGAGCGCTCCGTGAGCTCATGGATGAGAAGAAGGAGAAAGCCGATATTGCCTTCGAGACCACGAGCGCTTTCTTTCGCTCGGGGAAAGGATCGTACGTTCCTCTCCGTTTCGAGATCGATTCCGCGCCGTTGAGCTGGGTTGAAGGCCGGGCGAAAGTCACCGTGTTTGGCGGCGTCGAAGACATCGAGGGCGAGCTGGTCCATCGCTTTGAGGAGCAGGCCATCCTGGTCCGCACCGACGGGGAGCCATCGACGTTCGACATTCCGCTCCGTCTGGAGCCCGGTACGTACACCTTCAGCGTAGGGGTGCTCGATGACGATACGGAGACGTGGGGCGCGAAGAGGGTGCCAGTGTTCGTCCCGGGGTTCGAGGGCGAGTCTCTTCAGATGTCCTCGATCGTGCTCTACACGGAGAGTCAAGAGATTGGAGAGGCGTCACCGTCACCGGGAAACGCCTTCCAGTTCGGCGGCCGTCGCTTCACGGTTCCCGGGAGCCGAACGTTGCGACCGACCGACCGAGCGGGAATTCTCTTCTTCGTCTACGGCTTCCGCGCGACCGAAGCGGACCGAGCGGACCTCACCGTCGACTACCGCGTTCTCAGGGACGGACACTCCGAGACCGAGCTCGAGGACCAGCCACTCGAGACCCATCAAGGCCAGGCGGTCGGCAACGTGGAGATCCCGCTGGCCAACCTGCTGCCGGGCACCTACCGCGTGAACATTCGGGTGAGCGATCGCATCCGCAACGAGGTGGTGGAGAAACAAGTCGAGTTCCTCATGGAGCCCGAGTCCTATTCTCTCGCAGGCTACTCCGAGCTCATCGAGCAATATCGCGCTGGAGATGTCCGGGCTGCCATTGGCGCCCTGTCCAGGTTGTCCGCCCTGGAGGTCAGATCCGTCGCGCGGGCGGCCGAGGACTACCGCAAACAGGCGTTGACCGATGACGAGCTCCGAACGGCGGCACTATTCCACACCGACGTCGCCATCGCGTCCGGTCGCGAGGCAACGCATTTCGACACCGCGCGGGAGTATCTGCAGCGGGTCGGCGACACGTCACTGCGGCGGCGTTGGGAACAGCTCTGGTTCCTCGCGATCTCCGAGCACATCGCGACCGCGCCGGCGGCCTGGACCGCGTTTCCATTGGTCGAGAAGGCGCTGCAGTCTTTTCCGCAGGATCTGGACATGGCTCTCGCGGCGGGAATGGTCCACGAAGCCATGGGAGCCAAGGGCACAGAGGGCAGGCTGGAGGGCGCCGAAGCGCTCTATCGCTCCATCCTCGAGAAAGAGCCGGATCACGGCGAGGCTCGCGTCCGGCTCGGAAGGGTCTTACAGCTGCAAGGGCGGACGGCGGAAGCGCTCCGCGAGCTCGAGTCCGGGCTCGGGCAGACGAGTGAGCGGACGCTGAAGCTCGTGGCACTCCTACTCCTCGGTGAGCTCCACGACGGGACGGCTGACACGGTGAAAGCCATCGACTCGTACCGGGCTGCGGTCGAGACGAATCCGGAGTGCCAGGCTGCCGCGATTGCGTTGAGCCGCGCCTTGCTTCGAGCAGGAAACGCGCGAGCATCCGATCAGGTCATCCTCGAGTTCCTCCGCCACGCGGGCTCCCGGTCCGAAGCTCCGGACCTCTGGCTGCGCTACATCGGCGGGAACGCCGAACGGGTCGAGTCGCGCCTCGCCGGACTTCGCCAGGAGATCTCGAAATGAGCCTGGCCGCTGTTATCGCCGCGGGACTGATGGCGGCCTCCCAGCAGAAAGACGAGCCAACGCTCTACCGCTTCGAAGTGCAGGTCAGCACCGTCTATGCGGACGTCTTCGTGAAACGCGACGGTGCTCCGGTCCAAGGTCTCACCGCGAACGATTTCGAGATCCTGGACAACGGCATCCCCCAGCACGTCGAGTTCCTCGACGTCGATGCGTTGCCTCTGACGACGATCCTGGTGCTCGACGTCAGCGGCAGTGTGGTGGGCGAGGAGCTCGACCATTTGCGCGGTGCTGCCCACGCCTTCGTCGAGAGGCTGAAGGACAAGGATGAGGTGGGGCTACTGACGTTTACCAGCAGGCTGCTGCTCCCCGCCGAGCTCGGCCGCAATTTCGACTCCTTGCATCGCGCGCTCGAAGAACCGATGGAATCCGGCAACACCAGCCTCTACGATGCTATTTATGCGGCCTCGCGGCTCCTGAATACGCGGGTCGGGAGGCCCCTGGTGGTGCTTTTCACCGACGGTCTCGACAACGCAAGTTGGTTGACCGCCTCGGAAACGCTGGAGGAGTTGAAGGCCTCGGAAGCCGTCGTCCACGTCGTCAGCTACGAGCGGCTCGACTGGGCGGGCGTGAGAGACGCGGGTCGCTTCACCGCTCGCCCCTCCCGCTTCGCCGCGAGTGAGTTTCTGGGGGCCATCGCCCAGGCCACCGGAGGGCGGGTGTGGTATATCGAATCCGGCGCCAACCTGAAAGAAGCCTTCATCAGCATTCTCACCGAGATGGAGAGCCGATACCTTCTCGTCTACCAGCCTCGCGGGGTATCGGTCGATGGCTGGCACGATCTGGAGATTCGGGTAAAGAACGCCGAGGTGGACGAAGTCCGCGCCCGGCCCGGCTACTTCGCGCGCCCGAGTCAGCAATAGTCGGGGCTAACGGCCTTTCCGCTCCTCGGCAGGTACCGACTCGGCGATGGGGCCGATGAACGGCTCCAGAAAACGGTAGTCGCTCGTGCCATCCCCGAGGCCCGTTCCGGCCCGGGCAGCGACGATACCCAAACTGGGGATGACGAGGAGAACGGTCTCGGTGTCGCGGGTGACCTGACCTCCCCAGGCCCAGAAGGCATCTCCCGGAACATCAGGGAGCGTCCCGTCCGAGTTGTTCCACCACAAGAGCCCATAGTGGTTCGAGGCCTCGGGGTTGTCGTCGGGGTGCAGCAGAGGAAGCCCGGCCAGCTCCGGAGGCGTGGTGCGTACCGCGTCGACGAAACCCTTCGGCAGGATCTGCGCCCCCTCCCACCGTCCATCGAGGGCGAAGAGGTAACCGATGCGCGCCAGCGCGTCGACATTCGCCCGGATGCCGGAGCCGAGCTCGCGCCGCTTGATCCCTTCGAGCTTGTCCGGCCGATAGTAGCTGTCGCGCCAGGTCAGATCCGACTCGGTGATTCCCAGGGGCGAGAACACCCGGTCGAAGAGAAGTGTTTTGACGTCCTGCCGGTACTCGAGCGTAATGCACTCCGCCAGCCAGTTCGGGCCTCCATCGGAGTAGGACCACTTCGTCCCGGGTGCGAAAAGCAAGGGTTGAAAACCATGAGCGAGGTCGAAACCTGAGGTATGTGTCGCCAGGTGCTGGAGCGTGATCTCGTCCAGCCAGCCGCTCGCTTCGTTGCTGGCGGGCGGGACTCCAAAACCGGGATGGTACTGCGACGCTTTGTCGCTCAGCTCCATCCGGCCCTCGAGGATCGCCAGCCCCAGCGCGGCGATACCGATCGACTTGGTGACGGACTTCACCTGGTACAGCTCGGTGGGACTCCCCCAGGCCATGACCAGCTTTCCGTCGCGGGTGATGAACCCCGAACCGCCCCGGTGCGGGTCTTCGCGCTTCAACAAAGCGTAGTCCCGTGCCTCTTCCAGCTTGCCGCGGTCCATGCCCGCTTCTTCCGGTGTCGCACGCTGCCACTCGAACCGCTCCTCCGCGCGAGCGTTCAGCACCGGCATGAGTCCAAGAAGTACGATAGCGGCGCGACGAGAAAAGGCTGCGCGGAGTGCGTAAGACATGAGCCTACCTCTTTTCGGGATCGGTCCTGTTTCTACGATTCGCTCGTATTCTACCGACAATTTGTACTTCGTTCTCACCTGCCAGAACGAACTTGACAAGGTTAGGTCGAATCAGCGAAAAGGCGTGTTCATGACGAACCTTCGACGGCTCCGACTCATACTGCCCATACTCCTGAGCCTCTGCGCTGGCTTGTCCTGGGCGGACGACTACCCCAGGACGCCGGGCCTCGACGTACTGCACTACACCTTTCGGCTCGAGCTGAGCGATGCGACGGACGAGATCATTGGCGAGACCACCGTGGTGGTCCGTTTTGTTTCCGAAGGTGGGACGGACTTCCATCTCGATCTGATCGGCAAGAAGGAAACCACTGGGATGACGGTGAACGCCATTTCAGAGGATGGCGAGCCCGCCACTTTTACCCACGAGGACGACAGGATTCACATCTCGCCGCTCTCGCCGGGAAAAGCGGGGGAGCGGCGAAGCTACACGATCCGCTATCGTGGCGTTGCCGCCGATGGACTGGTCATTGCCAACAACAAGCAGGCGAGAGAACGTTCTCGGCCGATAACTGGCCCAACAAAACGCATCACTGGCTTCCCACCCTCGACCACCCGTATGACAAAGCGACCTGCGAGTTCGTGATCAGGGCTCCCGATCACTATCAGGTCGTCGCCAACGGCCTGAAACTCGAAGAGACGAACCTTGCCGCCGATCGTCGCCGAACGCACTGGAAGCAATCCGTTCCCATCGCTACCTGGCTCATGGTCATCTCCGTCGCTCGATACGCTGTCCAGTACGTGGATGACTACCAGGGTACGTCGATACAGACCTGGGTCTTTCCTCGAGATCGGGATGCCGGGTTCTACGATTTCGCGCGGGCCAAAAGGTCGCTCGCGTTCTTCAGCTCCTACATCGGACCCTATTCTTATGAGAAGCTGGCGAACGTACAGGTAACGGCTCCGGTGGGTGCGACCGAGGCGGCCACGTCCATCTTCTATCAGCAAGACTTCGTCACTGGCGATCGCGGGCGAGAAAACACCATTACTCATGAGATCGCCCACCACTGGTTTGGAAACGCCGTCACCGAAGACGACTGGGATCACGTATGGCTGAGCGAGGGGTTTGCCACCTACTTCACCCTTCTTTTCATCGAATATGCCTATGGGAGGGACCGCTTCGTCGAGGGACTGAAGCGAAGTCGCGAAAGGGTCTTCGAGTTCTACAAAGACAACCCCGACTACCGCATCGTCCATGACAATCTCACCGACATGTCAAAGGTGACGACCCGCAACACGTACCAGAAGGGGGCCTGGGTTCTCCACATGCTTCGGGGTCTCATGGGAGACGAGAGTTTCTGGGCCGGGATCCGCGAGTACTATCGAAGGTTCCGCGACAGAAACGCCTCCACCCAGGACTTTCGGCAGGTCATGGAAGAGTTTTCTGCAGACGACCTGTCATGGTTCTTTCAGCAGTGGCTCTATCAGGGAGGGAAACTCGAGTACAGGGGCCGATGGAGCTACGATCGAGAACAAAAACAGCTCGAGCTCGAGCTCGACCAGGTACAGACGGACGGCACATCCTTTCGCATGCCGGTGGAGATCGGCATCTATGGAGCCGGAGAGCCGCAGATCGAGCGACTCCAGGTCGACGAAAGAAAAAACCGATTCAACGATCGCGCTGGAGGAGCCGCCCACCACCGTGGTGCTCGATCCCAACACCTGGGTCCTCATGGAATCGGAGCGCGCAAGAAGATAAGTGGATGTTACTCGGCCCGGACCGAGTCCCGAGACTCACATTCCCGCCGCACTCACAAACGAGCGGGTCGGTTTTGCGTGGGGCAGGGCAAGGGGCCATTCCACCCGCCCAGATCAAAGGAGCCCTGGAATGACACTTGGCTTCGACGTGCGGCGACCGGACTGGCTTCTGGAGTCAGATGTCCATTGGGAGAGCTGGACGATCAACGGCGAGGTCTGCGTCGTGGGTCTTGTTCCGCCATTTGCTGGGGGCGCCAGGCTGGCGTACTGCCTCGTGTGGTTGCTGCGATCGTTCGCCAGCCGCTGCCGCCGCACCTACGATGGCACCGGCGCCCTCGTCTTCGGGTATTGCGGCGCGAGGACTCTCACCACCCTCGCGTGCGCCCTGTCCTTGTGATTTGAACTGGCGCTTCCCATCGCCGTCCCCCGATGCGGACGCCGAGTTGAGCATTGTCCTCGAGCACCGCTCCTGAGGAATCCGGCATCGTTCTCACCGCTCGCCCCGCGACTTCCGCCTGTAATAAATCCCCTCCTTCCCACACTCACTGTCGAGGCTGGGATGCTCGGGCCGATCGCAAAGTGACGCTCGAGCTAGTAGCCGTTGAAGCGGTTCGCAATGGAGATGATCGGTTGCGGGCTCGCGTGCGGTCTCACCATCCTCGATTCGACCCTAACAATTACCTGGAGGAAGAGATGAACGTGAGGAATATTAGACTTGGAATCTACGGCGGACTCGCTGGAGGCGCTGTGTTTGGTGCCATGATGGGCATGATGGGAATGCTCCCGATGATAGGGAAGATGGCGGGCCATCCCTCGGCCCTTTTCGGCTTCTTCATCCACATGGTCAACAGTGCCATCATCGGTGCTGGTTTCGGTGTGCTCCTCGGGCGAGGCATCCGACGCCTCGTTGATGGCCTGACCCGCGGTCTCGCGTACGGTGGGATCTGGTGGCTGTTGGGGCCATTGACCTTGATGCCACTTTTCATGGGTATGGGGCTCGGCGTGAATTGGAATCTCGTTGCAGCCGGCAACATGCTTCCCAGCCTGGTTGGCCATCTCGTCTATGGCGCCATCCTCGGGACGAGCTACGCTTTTCTGATGCATCGCGCTTACGACTCGACGGAGGCTTTGGCGGGAGGGTCCTGAGCCACACACGGAGCGGCACCACCATGGGGGAGCTCCACGGAGCTCCCCTCAGCTCTCTGGAACCGGCGTCCAGCATTCCGCGGCGATCGACCGAGACCCCGATGAGCACAATGACGATCATGGCACCGGTAGCGCGGGGACCCACCAATCAAGTAGCCCGGGAAGACGTCGGGTACACACGCGAGCTTTCGCCCGCAAAAGCGACGCGGCGCTCTACGAGCTGCGCATCCCCACCGGTAGGAATGCGGGATTCGCTTCGGTCTCGTCGACCACGCCCCAGAAGGTGCGGTTTCGGGACATCGAGGAAATCTTTGAACGCCGTCTCACGAAGCCGATGCTTTCTATAATGTCGTGCGGAAGCCCGGCCTCCTCGATGTTGAACAGCAGCGGAAAACAGATACCTCGTCCCAGATTAGCGGTCGCCTCAGCGCGTCGATTTCGGATTAAGGGCTGACCGTCCGGAGGCAGCTGTGCTCACACTGGCTGCATTCCCACCCATCTAGCACTACGTTGTGCTTCATGCAAAAGCGAGTCAGTAAATTGATCAGCGCCGTATTGTCCGGAGTGGCGTCAAGGACCTTGTTGAGGCCTGCAATGTAGGCTATGTACTGATCCCGGGCCTTATCTGTCTCGCCGAGCTCGCGATAAACGTCTCCTAGCGCTTGATGGTAAACGAAGGGAACGGGCTTGGGGATGCGGAAGAGATGCTCGAGCGTGTCGCGCGCGGCCCGGAGGTCTCCGCGGCTCCGATACTGCCCGGATAGCTGGGTAAAAACCCCCATGTTTTCAGGATCGACGGGTGCCATCGCTACCAAGTAGTCGAAAAACGCAGACTCGTCGAGGTATTCGGGTACAGAGACCTTGCCGATGGGATGGATGGTGCGGAGATCGTCGCCTTCAATTTCCAACGCAACCTGGTGTCCACCCCGGTAAAGCTCGAGCATCCCGACGTCGATACTGATGTGCTTGCCTCCAAAACGAGACTCGATGAAGCCTTTCGTCACCGTGTGGCCAACCACCATTCGCGTGGCTCGGAGGTTGGCTAGGATGCGATCCACCTCTTCCCGATGAGCCTCCTGCTGGGCACGCTCGAGGGGGACTCCCGCCAGCCCGCGGTGCTGGAGTGGACTCTTCAAGTGGAAGGTCACTCCACCCTCGAGACCAAGCCTTCCAGAGAGCTCATCCCGCACCCGCCGGTTGAACTCCTCGATGCCCAGAGTCGAAAGCTCCTCGCTCCAGTCGCCGTGGGAAAAAACCACTCCGTTGATGCGAACCGCCGCATTGTGGCGGCGGATCCAGCGGCCGTAGCGCCCCTGGGGGCCAAAGGCGTTTTGATGCTCGAAGTAGCCGAGCGGGTACTTGGATTTGAAGATCTCCAGGGCCTTTTCTTGCCGCGGAGCAGGCTGGCCCTTGGCCTGTTTCTTTTGCTCCTTGTAATAGTTCTCGAACGCCTTCTCCCACCGTCTACTGGAGTTGGAATCGGTGTAGGAGGCAAATTCTTCTTCGGAGACATAGTTCCAGGAAGCCTACGATGTTCATGGCCTCATGGTTTCCAATGAGGGCGTGCACTCGCCCGCCGGCGCGCTCGGCTTGCTTTTCGAGCTCGATGAGCAAATCCATGCACTTTCGCGAGTCAGGACCTCGATCCAACACATCCCCAGTCTGCACCAGGTGGGCCTTGCCTCCTATCCAACGAAGCTCGTCGTCCACGAGCTCGGCGTTCTTCAGCAGGGAAATGAAGTTGACATAAGCCCCGTGGACGTCACCGACGGCAACGACCCGGGGAACGTTGTTCCATTCATAAGAGACGTCGTTCGCGGCGGTAGGCTGAGCCGCAAACACCAGAGCAGCAATGAGAAGGACAAGATGAACCGGTGTCTGGTTTGTCATGTGCCTCCTTCGGCAAAGGGTTTTCGAGCTTGCACGCATAGGAAATTCGACGGTCCCGACCATCCTGGCCCAATGCACTCCGATTTGGGGTTTGCGGCGTCCTATACCGGCTCTCTGCAGGATATTAATTCGAGAAGAATCGGCAGGCAAACTGCCCGAGGCTTCCGATCCCCTCGAGAACATCGGTTCTCAAGGTATGTCCTGGCCGCTGTATGCGTCCGGTGTCCCCATGACGCATTCGCCCCGGAATAGGGGGTTTATGGCACGGGAACTGCTAAGGGGTGGAGGCGGGAGTAGGCTGCCAGCGGTCGGGTAGAAGCTCGTGGATGCGTTTTTGTGGCCATCCGTCGGCGAGCTTGCGGAGCACGTCAGTGAGGTACGGGAGAGGCGGGACGTTGTGCTGTGCGCAGGTGCGCATGAGGCTGTAGAGAACGGCGGTGCGTCGCGCGGCGTCGTGAGAACCGCAGAAGAGATAGTTGCGTCGACCGAGTGCGATGGCCCTCATTTGTTGCTCACAGATATTATTGTCAAGGCTTAAGCGTCCATCGTCGACGAAGCGAGTGAGAGCGGTCCAGTGGTTGAGTGGGTAACCCGTGGCCATGGCAGGGTCCGAGCTGGGCGGTTCGCTTCGATGCGTCAGCACAAACCACCGTTTCAGCTTCTCGAGTACCGACGCCGAGCGCTCCTTGCGAAGTAGCGTCCGCTCGTCGACCGACAGCTCCCTCGCATCGGCCAGGCGTTCGATGCGATACATCCTTGCGATCAGCTTGAGCGGGTAGGCGACGCGGCAGTCCATGTCTTTGAGGGCAACCAGCCTTCGTCGTGCATGCGCCCAGCACCGACTTCTTCCGCGGAGGCCACCGTGCCGTTAAACACGCGATCGAACACGCTCGCGGCGTCGGCCTGCACGTATCCCGTGCGGCCCGCCAAAAACTCCCACGGACCCGTCGCTCCTTCGCCCGTCGGCGCGTAGCGAAACACCACGTCTCGGTCGTCGCCCATGTAGCACCACATCGTGCCTCGCTCGATGTTCTCCGGGCTTTGCGGATCGAGCACTTTCACTCCGGTGGCATCGGTTCGGATGACATCGGCCTTCAGGACCCGCTTCTCCAACTGGTCCACAAGCGGCTCCACAAGGTTTGCCACCTCGCCCACCCAATCCGACATCGTGGAGACCGCAATCCCCGCGCCGCTACGGGCGTAGATACGATGCAAACGGTGAAGGGGAACGTGGTCTACGTACTTGCTCACCACCACATGAGCTAAAAGCGAGGCGTCAGCGCTGCTCCGCTCGATCACCGGGGCCGGGCCCTCGGCTCTCGTGACGCCTTCCCGGCACTTCCCGCAGGCGTACTTCTCCAGATGGTACTCATGCTCGATGAAGTGCCCCGGCACGTACTCGAGCCTCCGTCGGACGTCTTTACCGAGAGGCTTCTTGAGTTTGCCGCATCGAGAGCAGCCCCGCTCCTCTTCAGGTATCTCGCGCAAGTGAACCTGGCGTTCGATCCCGTCCGTTCGGATTGTTTCGCGGCGCGGTTTGTTGCCCTTGCCTCGTGGCCGAGTCTTTTTCGCTTCTTCGATCTGCTGTTCCAGCTCCGCGTCTTCCCGAGCCTCGGTTTGTGGGTCGAGCTCCGGCTCCAGCTCTTCACCACCGCTTTGGCTCATCAGCTGCTCGAACATCAGCTGGAGCTGTCCGGGGTCCACCTTCTCGGAGCGCTTGCCTACTCGTTCCCTCTGAAGCTTCAACACCATCAGCTCCAGCTCTCTCGATTTGCGCAACACCGCATCCAGCGCCGAGACCAGCAGGTCGAACGCTTCCTCCGTCTTGCCCTCGCTTGCTAGACTTCGGGCCGAATCCCGAATCTGCCCCAGAGCGTTGGGCGCCCTCGTACTGCCAGCGCCCTCTCGGCGCGACTGGGTCGATTCGGAGCTCGTGTTCACTACTTACGCCTTTGACGCAGCTGTTTCGCTAGCCCCTTGCGATTCTGATTGCCCAACTGAGCCACCGCCTCTCGCATCTTCGACCAGGCCTCGACTCCACGACGAACTTCCCGTTCGTGGCTTCGCGGGATGTACAGCGATGTCGACCGACCCTCCTCGTTGCGAAACTTCAGGTACAGGTGGGGACCATGGAGACGATTCGGGTCGGTTCGGCACCCGCAGGCGGTTTTACCACAGCGAAACATGACCTCCGTAAGCGTGCCCGGTACAGCGTTCTCGCCGAGGGTTTGAAGCCGTTGCAGTAGTCGTGTCTTAGTCATATATAGAAGATTAAGACTAATCGCAAAAAGCAAGAAAGTCAAGTCCCTGCTGCGTTCTTGGGAAGAAAATCAGCCCTTCAACCGTGAAGGGCGACTCTCTTCTCCTCAGCTCGCTGATACCATCGCTTCCGGCGTCGAGCGCCACGAAGGTCCAACCCCTCCAGCATCAGTCCCAGCTCGCCAGAGTCCAACTCAACGTGCCTATCACCCGGACGCGGTGACGTCGGCAGTTCAAAGGTCCCTCGCTCCAGCCTCTTGTACAGCAAAACGTACCCCGTCCGATCCCAAGCGAGGATCTTCACACGATTCTGACGCCGATTCAGAAACACGAACAGATGACCGCTCAGGGGCGATTGACCGATCACACTCCGCGTCGCTGCAGCCAGCCCGTCAAAGCCGCGACGCAGGTCCATCGGCTCCGCCGCAACGTAGATCCTCACAGACGATGGGAGCATCCACATCACGCTCGACCTTCTAGAACTTCGAGCACCCGACCCAGCTCCTCAGATGAGAACCCCTCACGCACTCGTACGCGCCTGCCGTCCAACAACACCACCTCGATCGCGTCCCTCTCGCCTCCTCGCTCGCCTTCTCGCTCGCCTCCCACCAGGCGAACCGGATGAAACCGTACACTCCCCCTCGACCCGCCTTGCAGTCGCTCCGACCACCGAACCAGCCGCTGGGAGGTCAACCCGTACTCCCTGGCGAACTCCGAGACACGCTTCCCACTACGCTGCCATGACGACACAACATTCCGCGCATCCGCCTCTGCCCAGCGCCGCTTCCCTATCACTTTCGATATCCCCGCTGTCCTTCGCTTCGACATCTCTTGCCTCCTTCGTCCCCCGCCTCCAGTGGCGAGCACACAAAGGATGCCTCGGGAGCGACGTATCGGGAACATGGTGGGAGCGGACGCTTACGGGCCGCGCTGGCTGCAAAACGAGCCGAGCAAACTCACAGCCGGCTCGTCAGAGCTCGAGGTGTAAGAAATAGCGATCTTCTTGCACTCACTATCGAGAAAGTGGAAGGAGGAATCTGACATGGCGGGAATAAGGCTTCACAAACACATCGCAATCGTGGTGCTTGCAGCCATCACCCGCCTTCTTTTGATTACCTTGATTCATCTCGATGATCTGGTAAATAAAGACTTGTCTTCGTATTTTGCTCTTTGGGTCTCAATGGGAATTATGTACACCCATTTCTTCGAATACGGGTACCACAGAGTCGTTATGCATGGCGGTATTAGACGCTTTGCATTCATCAAGAAGAAACATCTGGAACACCACACGATTTTCAATGGCAATAATTTCACCTCACAAAAAGAGAGTGACCTGAAGCATATAGCAGCACAATGGCACCTGTTTCCGGCTGCTTTTCTTGCTCACTACCTTGTTATTCGGGTATTCCTACCGAGCCAATTGCTCCTGGCGTTCTTCGGAGGTGTCGTTTTGCATTACGTTGTCTTTGAGGTAGGCCACTGGTTTGGACATGTCGAAGACAATTTCTCCGATAGGATAATTAGCCATATTCCCCTATTGAACTGGATAAGAGATTATCAGAACCGCCACCATAGACTGCGTATTCCGGGGCATCGTGAACGCAGATTCCAGCCGAAGGTGAACATCCATTCCAAAGCATCGTGAACACGGATTCCGGGGATCGTGAACATCGATTCCGGGGAAGGTGAACACGGATTCCAGGCAACGTGAACGCCGGTTCCGGCATCGCGAACGCTCATCGATAGCACGTTTCAAGGCACTCTAGGTCGTACCCGGAAGGAGGACGATCTAGGAAATGGCAGCTAAGAGGTTATCGATGAGAAAAATACGAGAGGTTCTAAGGTTAAAGTACGAGCTGGGTTTGACTCACCGCACGATCGCAAAGGCACTTCGCGTGGCGGTTGGAACGGTGAGTGAGTACCTGGCCAAGGCGAAGAAGGGTGGTTTGAGCTGGCCGCTCCCGGAGGAGCTGAGCGACGGGGAGCTGGAGGCAGGGCTGTTTCCGCCGCCGGGCTCGTCTGGCGCACGGCCGGGTCTGGACTATGCCCACATCCACGAGGAGCTGAGGCGTCACCGAGAGCTGACGTTGCTGCAGCTGTGGGTGGAGTACGCGGAGAATAAGCCGGGAGCGTACGGCTACAGCCGTTATTGCGAGCTGTACGGTCAGTGGAAGAAGAAGCTGAACCCGACGATGCGTCAACGGCATCGAGCAGGCGAGAAGACATTCGTCGATTTTTCGGGGGAAGAAGCCTCACATCGTCGATCCGAAAACGGGAGAGCTCGTCGAAATGGAACTGTTCGTCGGGACGTTGGGCGCGAGCAGTTACACCTACGTCGAAGCGACACTGAACCAGTCGCTGGAATCGTGGGCGAAGGCCCATAAGGGGATGTCGGATTACTTCGGTGGCAGTACGGAGATCTGGGTTCCGGACAACTTGAAGAGCGGCGTGGATTTGGTGGACCGTTACGAGCCAGGGATCAACCGGACGTACGAAGAGCTGGCGACGCATTACGGTGCGGTTGTGGTCCCGGCTCGGGTGTTCAAGCCGAAAGACAAAGCGAAGGTGGAGTCGGCAGTGCAGGTGGCGCAGCGCTGGATCCTGGCGGTGCTTCGTCATCGCACGTTCTTCAGCCTGGCGGAACTGAACGAAGCCATCTGGGAGAAGTTAGAGGTCCTGAATGCGCGTCCGATGCAGAAGCTCGGTGTGAGTCGGCGGGAGTTGTACGAAAGGCTAGACCGGCCCGTACTGAAACCGCTACCGCAGGAGAGCTACGAGTTATCGACGTGGAAGCGGTGCAGAGTGAACATCGACTACCACGTGGAGGTGGAGAACAACTTGTACAGCGTTCCCTATCAGCTCATTCACGAGAAAGTCGAGGCACGGGTGACGGCCTCGGTGGTGGAGGTCCTGTTCAAGGGAAAGCGCGTCGCGTCGCATCCCCGCAAGAAAGGAAAGGGGCACTACTCCACGAACCCGGAGCATATGCCACGTTCGCATCGGGAGCACCTGGAGTGGACGCCGTCGCGGCTGCTCCACTGGGCGGAGCAGTCAGGTCGCGCCACGGGAAGGCTGGTTGCGGGGATTCTAGAGAGTCGGCCTCACCCGGAGCAGGGATTTCGCTCTTGCCTGGGAGTCATGCGACTAGGCAGCCGCTGGGGCAGTGAGCGTCTCGAGGCCGCTTGCGCACGAGCGGAAGCTTTGAGCTCTTACAGCTATCGCACGGTGAAAAACATTCTCTCGGCTGGTCTGGATCGTGTGGTGCTCGAATCGGACGCCGAAGCGAAACCGCGAGAGGAGCACGAGAACATCCGAGGCGCGGATCACTACGAAGGAGGAGAGTCCCGATGCTGACACCCGAAACGATAGAAAAGATGAACGCCATGAAGTTGTTCGGCTTGGTGTCCGCGTTCGAAACCCAGTTGAGCTCGAGCGAATACAAGGAGCTGAGCTTCGAGGAACGTGTGGGACTCCTGGTCGATGCCGAGTGGACCGCCCGCGAACAGCGTAAGCTTTCTCGACGACTGCGAGCGGCAAAGCTCCGCTATCCGGCATGTTTGGAGAACGTGAACTTCCAAGCGCCTCGAGGCTTAAACCGCGAACAGATCTTGAGCCTGGGCAACTGCCGCTTTGTCGGTGAGCGCCATAACCTGCTCATCACCGGCCCGACGGGGATTGGCAAATCGTTCTTGGCTTGCGCCTTCGTGGAGCGGGCCTGTCGTCGCGGCTTCACCGGATGCTACGTGCGAGCACCGCGCTTGCTCCACGAGCTCGCGGTCGCTCGTGGTGATGGTTCCTACGCCCGGCTTTTGACGAAACTCGCCAAGCTGGACTTACTGGCTATCGATGATTGGCTGCTTCACCCGCTGAAAGAATCGGAGAGACGGGATCTAATGGAGGTCATCGAAGACCGCGCCGAGCGTGGCTCCACACTCATCGCGACCCAGATTCCGCTCAAGCAGTGGCACGAAGCGATTGGCGACCCAAACCAGGCAGACGCTATCTGCGATCGCATTCTCCACAGCGCGCACCGCATCACTCTCAAAGTAAGCGTCCGCTCCCACCATGTTCCCGATACGTCGCTCCCGAGGCATCCTTTGTGTGCTCGCCACTGGAGGCGGGGACGAAGGAGGCAAGAGATGTCCATCTGGAGAAGTACGCCTGCGGGAAGTGCCGGGAAGGCGTCACGAGAGCCGAGGGCCCGGCCCCGGTGATCGAGCGGAGCAGCGCTGACGCCTCGCTTTTAGCTCATGTGGTGGTGAGCAAGTACGTAGACCACGTTCCCCTTCACCGTTTGCATCGTATCTACGCCCGTAGCGGCGCGGGGATTGCGGTCTCCACGATGTCGGATTGGGTGGGCGAGGTGGCAAACCTTGTGGAGCCGCTTGTGGACCAGTTGGAGAAGCGGGTCCTGAAGGCCGATGTCATCCGAACCGATGCCACCGGAGTGAAAGTGCTCGATCCGCAAAGCCCGGAGAACATCGAGCGAGGCACGATGTGGTGCTACATGGGCGACGACCGAGACGTGGTGTTTCGCTACGCGCCGACGGGCGAAGGAGCGACGGGTCCGTGGGAGTTTTTGGCGGGCCGCACGGGATACGTGCAGGCCGACGCCGCGAGCGTGTTCGATCGCGTGTTTAACGGCACGGTGGCCTCCGCGGAAGAAGTCGGTGCTGGGCGCATGCACGACGAAGGCTGGTTGCCCTCAAAGACATGGACTGCCGCGTCGCCTACCCGCTCAAGCTGATCGCAAGGATGTATCGCATCGAACGCCTGGCCGATGCGAGGGAGCTGTCGGTCGACGAGCGGACGCTACTTCGCAAGGAGCGCTCGGCGTCGGTACTCGAGAAGCTGAAACGGTGGTTTGTGCTGACGCATCGAAGCGAACCGCCCAGCTCGGACCTTGCCATGGCCACGGGTTACCCACTCAACCACTGGACCGCTCTCACTCGCTTCGTCGACGATGGACGCTTAAGCCTTGACAATAATATCTGTGAGCAACAAATGAGGGCCATCGCACTCGGTCGACGCAACTATCTCTTCTGCGGTTCTCACGACGCCGCGCGACGCACCGCCGTTCTCTACAGCCTCATGCGCACCTGCGCACAGCACAACGTCCCGCCTCTCCCGTACCTCACTGACGTGCTCCGCAAGCTCGCCGACGGATGGCCACAAAAACGCATCCACGAGCTTCTACCCGACCGCTGGCAGCCTACTCCCGCCTCCACCCCTTAGCAGTTCCCGTGCCATAAACCCCCTATTCCGGGGCGAATGCGTCATGGGGACACCGGACGCATACCTCTCAAAGGAGCTTCTCTGAGAAAGACCAAGGCTGCGCCAAAGGCATCTGACAACGCCGATGCATGAGCGAGCGAGGGATCACAGCGTCGATGCGATAAAAACGGGTGAAACCGCCAAACCCGGGGTACCAGACGATGCGGCGCCGAAACGACGCGCGAGAATGCCTCAGGAAGCGTCTTCTCGAGCCAGGCCATACCCCAGCACCCCCCGAAACCAGCCCCACATCGCCCGGGGTTCGGCCGCGGCAGGTCGCTGCCTACGGGAGCGGGAAGGTCGCTTCGCGTCTTTCCTTACGCCCGCTCCCTCCGGCACCGACCTGTCGCCCCTTGCTACACAACACGCAGGTAAGATAGGTTCACGTTTTCAATCAGTGGAAAGGAGGTCACCCAACACTTCATCGCTTCGATGAGCGTTCGGCTTCACCGGATTCGCTGTTCAGCTTGCTCTGGATTCGGCGTTCACGATGGCTGGAATACGCAGGCCCGCAGCTGATCTTGTTCTTCGAGCAGCCGAAGCGCTTCGCGCACGACCTCGCTTGCAGAGTTGTAGCGGCCGCTGCCGACCTTGTCGGCCACGAGTTTCTCGAGTTCTGGAGTCAAAGAGACGTTCATGGCGATCCCTCTCAGGTCAACCTTACTGTGTGATGTCAATCATTATCAATGATGGATACGCTGGAGAGCGTTGCCGTCAGCAGGTCGCCGCGCTCCGCGAAAAGGAAACCGACCCGGAGAACTATCGCCTAGCGGTGTCGGGATTCCTGTCTGAGATCGACCGCGGGGCCCTCGAGGTCCGCGAGTATCTGTCCCTGCCGCCGGGCGAGCTCGAGCGCGCCCGCTCTCGCTAGAAGCCCCGGCGCTCTTTGTCATAAGCACCTCTTATCGGGCCCAGAAGAGCGCGGAAGGTCGGCCCCTCGTCTCCATCGTCAGCCAGGGTTTTGCCGTCGGTCTCTCGATTAGCAACACTACGGTATCGAGGGATACAATAAGAAATGTTGCGGCCTGACCAAATAGCTATTCTGGATCGCGTTCTCGAACCGATCACGGACTGCCTGACGCCAGACGTCGCGGCGAAGCTGGTAGCCCTGCGCGTCGACGCTCAGACCCAGGCGCGTGTCGACGAACTGGCGGAGAAGGCCAACGAAGGAACGCTGTCGACAGAAGAGGGAACCAAGACGACCGACCGCAGATAGCAACTCACCCGCGCTCTAGGAGAGCCGACCTAAAAAGGAGCTCGGCGGGTCCCTGTAACCGCCCCGCACTTGACGTAAGGGCAATTACAGGACGGACAATTAGAATCGGCTATTGAATCTCTGGCGGCGACTACACGGATACCCTATATTCTTCTCGTTCACCTACTGTTATACCAGGCGATCTCAAAATGACATGCAATCGGGCGTCCCAAAAATAGTACCGCGCCGCTCAGTTGTCCGTGGGGACGAGGCGCTTCAGCTCCTCGAACCAGTTGTTCACGACGTGGAGGTGTCTGGGATCCGAGGCCATTCGGACCATTACGAAGGACTGACCATGCGGGGAGACGTCATAATTCGGACGGCCGACCGCTACGGCAGCCAACACGTAGGGTTCATCAAAGAGCACGCGTGGTGCGTCGGCGATGAACGCCGGTTGCGTCCGAATGGTGACGGCGAGCATCTGGCTGCCCTTTCGATAGAAGATGTCACGACCATCCGGCGACCACACCGGCTCGGTACCGCCGTTGCTCGAGATTACCTCCCTGGCACCAGGGCCGGGGTAGCTCTTCACGTAGACTTCATCGCGTCCTGACTCATCGGAGACGTAGGCGAGCCAATTCCCATCAGGCGAGAATGCTGCCACTCGCTCGTTGGAGACGGTTAACGCAAACTGCGTCGTCCGGAGGCCATCCAATGACAGGGTCCAGATGTCTCGTCCTGTATCGTTGTTGATCTCATAGAACGTGAGAATCTGCCCATCAGGAGACCAGCCACTGGGGAACTGACTTCCGTTGCGCTTCATCAGCGGCTCAACCTCGCCGCTCTCGTCGGCCGGCACCCAGTAAATATCGTAGGCATCGGATCCTGGCCGACGGCTTGCGAACGTGAGGCGCTGGCCCTCGATCGTCCAGGTGGGGTGCACGTTACTGCCCGTACGGGTGAGCTTGCGGAGTGTGCGTCGTTGCACATCGACCACATAGATGTCACTGCCCTCTGCGTCGATACCGACTGCAACTTGGCGGCCATCAGCGGAGAAGCGAGGGTAGCGGAATGCGTGGGACTCTTCCGTCAGTGGGGTGGCTCGTCCCACACGGTCCACCAACACCAGGATGTGCTCGGGGGCCTCACCAGACACATAAGGTCAACACGCCGTTGTCGGAGACTGCGAACTGAGTGACGACAGTATCCGCCACGACTCGGGTGTACACATCGTCGAGCAGCGGGAAAGGTGACCCGTTCAGCTCACGTCGCTTCAGGTCAAAGGGAATCGCCCAGAGGGCACCCAACTGTGCAAAGACCAGGTGACCTGTGGGAATATAGCGCGCGCCGACAGCTTGACCGACAGAGCTTAGTACTCTGGTTCATAAGTTCACTAACGTATTTTCTCTATCACGCGGCGGGCCGATATTGTGACTCCTTCTCGTCGAGTTTTCGAAGCAAAGCTTTGAGATTTCTGCGCGTAAAAGTCCACTTAAAGGGTTGCGCGATCCGCTGATCATGTCTAGAGAATTCGTTGAGACGATCAGCAAGCTCTTCCAGGGAAGCGAAATCATTGGGAGTTAGAACCTTTCTCTGGATAATGGAAAAATAGATCTCGATTTGATTCAGCCAACTTGCGTGGATGGGACCGTGGACGGGCACCAAGTGAGGATAGCTTTTGGTGAGTCTTTGCACACAGGATTCACCACGATGAGCAGATCCGTTGTCCATAATCCAGAATACTCGTCTGGCGTGTCGATAAGGGGTTCGCTTCATAACCATCTCGACGAGCCGATCGAAGGGTGCAATTCCATTGTTGGGTTCGCATCGGCCAAAGATCTTCATTCGGTGAACATCCACTGCGGCCAGGTACGCCAGGCTCCGAGCCTTTCATACTCATGTTCTACTTTCATCGTGTCCTTGCGGTAGTAGTGCGTGAGAACGTGGGGGCGATTCGGTAAGCTGAACGCCGGGTGTGTTGTTTTTCTCGCGGGCAGAGAGAGAGGGAAAAAAGGACTGGACAAACGCTGGCTGACTGTGTAACCTCAGGCTGGGAGGAAAACAGTGACCCAGGCAGGAAACGCTGCACTCGACACCGCAGCCAAGCGACCCACCTTTTGCGGCACGACCGTGACCGCCGAGGAATGGAGCGTGCTGACGGAGATCATCGCCACGTGTGGTCTGTCCCGGCACGAGCTGGCGCGCACGATCTGTGAGGGCCTGGGGTGGGTTCGTCGGAACGGCAATCTCAAGACCCGGGAATGCTACGAGTACCTGGAGGTTGTCGAAGCGAAGGGGCTGGTGACGTTGCCCCCGCGTCACGAGCAGCGGCGCCGCGGACCGACGAGCATCCACTACACGAAGGCTGGTCGCGAGCGGCCACGGCGTGAGGGCAAGCTATCGGACGTCGCTCCGGTGATGCTGGGCTTGGTGGCGAACGCTGAGGAGCGAGCGCTATGGAGGGAACTGGTCGCGCGTTACCACTACCTGGGCCACAAGGTGGCCTTTGGCGCGCACCTGCGGTACTTGGTCTGGATGTCGAATCCTCGGCGGGAGCTCTGTGGGTGCGTGCAGTTCTCCTCGGCGGCGCGGTGGCTTCAGGCGCGTGACGGCTTCATCGGTTGGGATGACGCAACGCGGCAGAAGAACCTTCCCCGGGTGGTCAACAACAGTCGGTTCCTGATCCTGCCGTGGCTTTCCATCAAAGGCCTCGCGAGTCACGTGCTGTCGTTGGCAGCGCGAGTGGTGGTCGATGACTGGGAGGAAGCCTACGGGGTGAGGCCGGTGTTGCTCGAGACGTTTGTGGAGAGGGAGCGTTACGAGGGGACGTGCTATCTGGCAGCGAACTGGGTGGAGGTGGGAGTGACTTCGGGCCGGGGCCGGATGGACCGGCACAAGAGAAAAGCCGAAGCGGTGAAAACATGCTTGGTGTATCCGCTGGTGCGTGAGTTTCGCCGAGAGCTCGGCGTTTCGCGATGAAGGTCGAGCGGGCCGAGCTCCTGCGCCTGGAAGAGCGGCTGTCGAAAGGGGAGATTCCCGAGGATGCGTGTCCGGTGCTGCTCGAGGCGGTGCGTCATCTGCTGCGATGTCGCTATCGTCGAGGCGCTTGGCATGGCGACAACGGAACGTCGCGCGAAACGCACGAAGGCAAAGGGGAAATGGAAGAACAAGGGCCACGGGCGCAACGGGGCCAAGGACTACCCTGGTGCCGAGCACGTAGCGGTTTCGCATCCCGAGCTGAAGGCGAGCGGCCCCTGCCCCGAGCCACTGTGCCGGGGCAAGCTCTACGACACCCATGCGGCGAACAAGGATGTGGAGCTGAAGGCTCAGCCGCCGATCCAGGCGACGGTGTACGAGCGCCAGATGCTGCGATGCGCAAGTTGCCAGAAGACGTTCACAGCGCCACTTTCGTCTCAGGCCTGGGCGAGCAAGTACCATCCGAGTGTGGACGCGGTCGTTTCGGTGTTGCGCTACGCCATGGGCATGCCCCACCACCGCCTGGCGCAGTGGCAAAAGTGGGCGGGGGTTCCGTTTGCCGCCTCCACGCAGTTCGAGCGGGTCGAAGCGATGGCGAATGCCGTGTTCCCGGTCTTCCGCCACATGGAGACGATAGCCGCGAACCGGCCGCTGGTTCACAGTGACGACACCGGCGCACGGATCCTCACGTTGATGGCGGAGAACGAGACCTTGACTCAAGGCAAAGGCGAGCGCACGGGCATCTTCACCACGGGCATTGTTGCCCGCGGCTTGGACGCCACGCTTGCTCCGATCATCCTGTACGCGAGCGGACGACGGCATGCGGGCGAAAACATGGACCGGCTCCTGAATCAGCGCACCGTTCAGGAGAGCGATGTCATCCATATGGCCGACGCCTCCTCGATGGCACCGCGCTCGCCGCGACGGATTACCGCCAAGTGCATGGTGCACGCACGCCGCTACTTCTTCGAGGCCGAGCCAGCCTTCCCCGAACACTGCGAGCGGGTGCTCGAGGACATCGCGACCATCTACCGCAACGACGACGAAACGCGCGACATGACCCCCGATGCGCGGCTTGCATATCACCAGCAACACAGCCGGCCGGTGATGGATGCGCTCTACGAGTGGATCGAAAAGCAGTTCCGCGAGCGCGTGGTGGAGCCCAACAGCCGCCTTGGAAAAGCCTTTTCCTACGTCAAAAATCACTGGCAAGGGCTAACCCGCTTCCGCGAAGTGCCGGGCGTGCCCCTCGACAACAACGAGGTCGAGCAGGAGCTGAAGCCCTCACAACGGCATCGCAAGAACTCGCTCTTCTTCAAGACCCAGGCAGGCGCCGACGTGGGCGACGTGCTCCTGAGCATGATCCGCACCGCGGTAAAAAACGGTGTCGACCCGGTGCACTATCTGACGAACATCTCCATGCACGCTCGAGACGCTAGAGCAGCACCCGAGTCGTGGCTGCCTTGGAGCTACCAGAAGACGTTGGAAAGGCTCAACCGACCCGCCGCCACGGCTCGGCCATCCCCGCTCGCAGCGGAAGTCCGTTGTAGATAAGCACCGCCAACTGCTCGGCGGGTAGCGCCGCAACGCCATCCGTCGTCTGACGCGGCCACCACTGCAGGCGCCCCTTCGAGAAACGCTTCTGGCACAACCAAAAGCCCTGGCCGTCGTAGACCAATAGTTTGAGGGCCGTGCCTGAACAGTTGCGGAAAACGAATAGCGTTCCGAGGAATGGGTCGAGCTGGAACTGTTGCCGGCACACACAAGCCAAAGAATCGATGCCCTTGCGGAAATCGCCGGGCTCGCAGGCAACCAGCACCTTCAGCTGGGGAACGAGCTGGATCATGCTCGGGAGCTGCCTTCCAGCGCGCCGAGCACGAAACGACACACGGCTTCGACCAACTCATTCTCACCCTCGCCGCTCGCCGTCACGACCGTGAGGCTCCCCGCTGCGCTCTCCACCGTCAGACGGCATCTGCTCGCTCCATGCTGAACCTCGCCGAGCGGCGGTGTCATCATGCCGCCCCCTAAGCCCATGCCGAACTGCGGCAGCTCGACGAACGCGTTGCCACTTGGAGCTAACGCCGTGACCCGCTCCGCCGCGCTCCGATCCTGTACTGTGCGCGGGGACCGACCCGTAGCACCCGTTCGCCCGTGCCCCTTGAAACGCTTCTCGCCCACAACGGCCCCTCCACTCTCTCGGACCTGTTTGAATCGCGCCGCATTGACTCGGAGATGACTGCAGATCGTGCTCGGCGCATACCGATCGAGCAACCCCAGCGCCGCTTTCCACAACTCCTCCGGGATCAGCCGTCCGTGTGGCTTCGCCCGCCATGCTTCGAACTGTTTCACAACGTCTTCGAGTTCTGCCTTCTTTGAGCGCATCGATGGCCTCCTTGAGCAATCTCTCCGCTCAGCTTACGAACCCAACAGCACCTAAGTCACGCACTGCTGCCGCAAGGACACAGTCGGTATGGTCTCATGACGTCGATGGCGTGCTTGAATGCTCGTTTTTTCGTCCGCACAGATCACGAATTCGTCTTCTCTGAGGGGCCGTCGCCTCCAACGCCGTTCGTACAAGTCAAGTATGGGCCCGGCTTTCGCGGCGAAGTTCGGATCCCTAGGGAAGACCCAAGTGCGTATTCCGGGGCATCGTGAACGCAGATTCCAGCCGAAGGTGAACATCCATTCCAAAGCATCGTGAACACGGATTCCGGGGATCGTGAACATCGATTCCGGGGAAGGTGAACACGGATTCCAGGCAACGTGAACGCCGGTTCCGACATCGCGAACGCTCATCGATAGCACGTTTCAAGGCACTCTAGGTCGTACCCGGAAGGAGGACGATCTAGGAAATGGCAGCTAAGAGGTTATCGATGAAGTCTATGGAACGCCTGATATCTATGGTCCAATGGATCACGCGTTCTCTCAATAGCGCGCGCGTGGCACGTCGCTCGTACATTCCCTCGTACACGGGATGAAGCACGGCCCGGCCGGTTCGAACGATGAAGTCGAGCCACTTTGTGTGCAGGTCGCGGCTCGACTGTAGGCTGAACGCGGCGGTGCCGGGGAAAAAGACGACGGTCTGATAGGGCGGATTCCCGGTCTTTGGCAGAAACAGGTGGGCGATGATGGGCTCTTCGCCATAGGGCGCGTCGAAAGTGACCGTCTCCCGCCGCCAGTGCGGCGAGTCCTCGTCCACGGATTCGGCGTCACGCTCGCTGTGACCTGAATCCAAAGTCCCCGCTCGTCCGTCTGGTAGCTCACCCCGTGCTGGCGCATCAGAACGAGGCCCTCGCTCTCCGTTTCGTACATCGCCTCCAGCAGCTGCACTTCCTTCCACTTTTGGGCGCTCCGAGCTCCCAGCTGCCACGTCGCGAGCACCAGAACCGCCACGAGAGCGCTCCAGTCGATGAGGAGCATCGCCGTCTTGCTCCATAGGGCGAGGGCCCGACTCTGCTGCCTGGAGGCGTTCGCCATCGCCGCCGCGGACACGGCGCGGTGGATGCTCTCGCGCGGGTCGTTTTCCCACCCGACAAACGCCCGGCCGTCGTCCCGCTTCAGCGCGCGCTCGCGCTCGAGATCTTTCCCGTCCACCAGCTCGTACCGCTTACACTCACTTCGAAGCCCACCGGGAGGTCCGAGGGGGGCTCCGCCCCCCCACCAGCCTGGGGTACGCGGAGCGTGACCACAGAGTATGCTGTTCAGATTCTGTTGACGAGTACGAAGAGGTAACCTTAGCGTAAGTTTCCGTTCCAATGATTGTCGAAGGCCTGCTCACATGAGGACGGGAAAAGTTGGAAACTGTTGCGTCTCGGCACATCTTGCACCAATGGGGCCCGTCACGTATCTTTGCCGAGGCCGGGTAGCCCGGGTTTCCCACCGAGCGGCGTCGTCCACTGGGGGCTAGTGGATGTCCGACGATGGCAAACTCGCTCGGGCGACGCGTCTGTGGCAAGAGGGCTGCCGAGCCCTCTCAGGTGGCGATCTAAAGAAAGCCATCGACCTCTACGCGCGCTCGATCGAAACCTATCCCACCGCCGAGGGCTATACCTTCCGCGGATGGGCGATGAGCTTCGAAGGACGGCTCGACGAGGCGATCTCCGCGTGCTTGAAGGCCATCGAGGCGGATCCGAGTTTCGGAAACCCCTACAACGACATCGGCTGCTACCTCATGCAGCAAGGAGACCTGGACGAAGCTGTCCTGTGGCTTCAGAGGGCCAAGCAAGCCACTCGCTATGAGTCACCTCACTTCCCGTGTCTCAATCTGGGACGCATCTACATCATTCGGGAGATGTACTCTGCGGCGCTCAAGGAGTTCGAGCAGGCCCGCAAGCTTCACCCGGACGATCCGATGGCCGAGGCCGCTGTCCATGCTCTGAAGAAAACAATCCAATAGATGGAGATGGCCCGACCGCGTGTTCGGGTGGCATCAGTGATGGAGACCAGGGCAAAGTGGGGGCTGATAGAGCACACAAGACGGCAAATTGTTGGTCTGCCGGCGCAATGCGCCTGCACAGGAAATCGGACTGGGTGCCTAGCCCCCGGTTTGCCCCGGTCTCCTGATGTCACCCTCGGGTCAGAACTGAAGGGAGGACGATCGCTAGGCCACCCACTTCGACACCGGTGCCTGCGCTTCCTGGAGTTGCTGGACGACAACATCCACGAGGGCGGGCCCCTCTCCGATCAGAGCCTCGCGCAGAGCTTCGTGAAGCTCCGAGGGGCTTTCCACTCGGCGTCCCCGAATCCCGTATGCTTCCGCGATGCGGGCGTGGTTGGAATCGGAGAAGTCGACGCTGTAGTACTTTCCACCGTGAGCCTTCTGACCGGCCTTGATCCATCCGTAATTCGCGTTGTTGAGAACAATGAGGGTTACCGGGAGATCGAGCCGCGCCAGCGTCTCCAGCTCGCCCACCGAGAGGCCGAAGCTACCGTCTCCCATGACACCGACGATACGCCCCGCATCGGGCCGCGCAAAATAGGCGCCGCAGACCGCGGGCAGAGCGTACCCCAGGGCGCCGTGGGCCCGCGGGGTCACGAACCAACGTCCCGCCTTGGGCAGCCGGTAGTAGGCGGAGAAATACGGGCAAGGTGTTCCGGGATCGGCACAGACCACGGCGTTCTCTGGCAATAGCGGCAGCAGCTCGGACAGAAACCGTTCGGGGCGTATGGGCTCTTCGTCGGAGGAGAAAGCGTCGATCCGAGACAAGCAAGCCTCCCGACGCTTTGCGATGTCCTCCGTATCGACTTTTTCGGCCGAACGACCGGAAAAACGCTCGTCCAGCTCCTGGCCCAGTGCCGCGAGCCCCAGCTTGGCGTCGGCGACGATCCCAACCGCGGTATCGTAGTTGGAGCCGATGCGATCCGGCTCGACGTCCATTTGAATGAGCGTCTTCTCGCCGTTTGCCGGAAGGGTCCATTTCTCCGTGGTGACGGATCCCTGGCGGCAGCCAACGTAGAGGATGACGTCGGACTCCCGCAGGATCTCGTGTCGGTACGGTAACGCCCCATTGCTACCAATGACGCCCAGCGACAGCGGATCGGTCTCTGCAATGCTTCCTTTCCCGCTTACCGAAGTCGCCACCGGTGCGCCCAGGAGCTGCGACAGTGAGGTGAGCTCGTCCCAGGCAGCGGAGCGCAGCACGCCGGCACCGGCAACCACCAGCGGACGACGTGATTGGGCGAGAAGATCGGCAGCCTCCCTGATCACCCCCGGCTCCGGAGCGGATCGGTGCGCCGGATAGGAGTTGAAACGCGAATCGATGTACACGTCCTCGGGATCGACGTCTCCCGTCTGGACGTCGAAAGGGAGTCCCACGTGCGCCGCCCCGAGCTCGCCGGTAGTGGCGGCTCGAAAGGCCCGACGCACGGCTCGTGGCAGCTCACTCGCATCACCGGGAACGACGGTGAACCTGGTCACCGGCGCGAACAGGCCCCGTTGGTCTAGCTCGGTGAGCGCAGACCGACCGACATCGCCGGTACTGATATCGGTGGTGAGGCACACCAGGGGCACCGAGGAGCCGTTCGCCTCCGCCACGCCCGGCAAGATATAGGTCGCGCCCCCGCCGCTCGGGGCTTCGCAAACGCCGACCTTCCCGCTCAAGCGTGAATAGGCATCCGCCATGTAGGAGGCGGAGCGCTCATCTCTCGTCAGCACGTGCCGTATCCCGTGATCGAGATCGTAGAGAGCCTCGTAGAGCGGCAAGCTGGTGTCTCCGCACAGACCGAAAACCACGTCCACGCCGAGGCCTTGCAACATTCTGACCACACTCTCGCTACCGCGCATGATCTGACAGCTCCTTCGCTCCCTTGCCGGAAGCGGCACGTCCTGGCGGAAAAAGACGGCGTGGGCCCCTCACTTCCACGGATCCACCGCAAACCGATCGACGGCCCTCTCGTCAAAGGCGACACCCGTCCCGGGCTCTTGCGACACTGCCAGAGTGCCGTCTTCCGCCGCGATGGGGTCCAGGAGCACCTCGCCGATGTTCAGCACGCTGAGGTCGGGAAAATACTCCACCATGACCGCGCTGGGAAGAGAGGCCACGATCGACGCGTGGAGGTGATGCATCCAGTGGGGATAAAGGGGAACGTCTCTCCCCGACGCCATTCCGGCGACCTTGCAAAACTCGGTGATGCCTCCCAGTACGGTCGCATCCGGCTGAAGCATGTCGGCCGAGCCCTGCTCGAGCAGCTCAGCGAAGCCCCAGCGGGTAGCCTCGATCTCGCCGGTGGCGATGGGAACGCTCACCTTTTCCCGGATGGCGGCGTGGCCGCGGATGTCGTCCGGCATGAGGGGCTCTTCGACCCAGAACGGGTTGACCTCGGCGAGGGCGCGGATCGCCGGGATCGCCGCGGCAGCACCGGGCCAGGCGTTGTTGGCGTCCATCATCAGAATGGTGTCGGGCCCGATGGCCTCTCGCGCCTTGCGGACCCGGCGGAGCTCTTGCTCGAGAGGCAAGCGGCCCACCTTGATCTTGACGGCCGTGAAGCCGGCCTCCACGTAGCCGCGCAGCTCCTGGTAGACGTACTCCTCCAGGTCGGTGCCCTCCCAGTAGTAGCCGCCGCTGGCATAGCAAGGCACGCGGCTCGCTTTGGGTCCGCCGAGAAGGCGATGCAGCGGCTGGGCGGTGGCTTTGCCGATGAGGTCCCAGAGCGCGATATCGATGGCGCTCATCGCCCGTACCGCGGCGCCCCGGCGTCCGACGAGCACCGCATCGGCGTACATATTGGCCCAGATCGTCTCGAAGGCCATCGGGTCCGCCCCCGAAACGTGGTCCCGAAAGAACTCTCGGACAAACTCGGTTACCAGACTCCCGGCCCGGTTACCGGAGTAGCAGAAGCCGTATCCTTGAAGGCCATCCGCTGTGCCGATACGTACCAGCGTGTAGTGGCGCTGATCCACCCTCCGAGTTGCGAAGGCCAGAGGTTCGCGCAAGGGGATGGAAACCGTCCGCGCCTCCATGGATGTAACTTGCCTAGCCACGTCGGACCGAGCGGCTTTTATCGCTGCAGCCGAGTTCGGATTCATGATATGACCCTCCGCGAGCCAGCGTCGACGAGCTTACCAGCCGCCGATACAGAGACACTCGCGATCGCCCCGCTTCGTTCCAAGAGGCGAGACTCCTCGAAGCTCGCAGGCGCTTTGCCTGACCTGAAAGCTTCTCGAGTCCGCGCTTGCGGACCACAACCTGGATCATACGACAATGGGCATCGAAGAGAGGAGGACAGAAGCGCGAGGGCGGCGAAATCTGTCGTGGTCCCGCGCGGGACAGTTTCGCGGACGAGCCCCCTTCTGTCCCTATCCGATCGCGGCGCCCTGGTCCAACATAGTTGTCGATTTAGAGTCTTTTCGTGGCCCATTCCCTCGAACGCCAAACCCCTGTGGATAAACTCCGCGGCATGAATGCGTTCGGGTGCTTTTCGAGGGGACGGATCTCCTCGATGCGATCGAGATTCCGCTCTCGTTTCGAGCTCGTCGCGGCTCTGGTGGTCATGCTCAACATCCCCTGTGACGCCTGGGCCGAGTCGGCGCTCCGCCTGACGGAGGCGGCGCTCACGCCCCTGCGTTGGCGCTTGATCGGCCCCGCTCATATGAGCGGCCGAGTGACGGACATCGCCGTTCCCAGAAAGGAGAGCTATACCGTCTACTGTGCCACCGCCACGGGCGGTGTGTGGAAGACGACGAACAATGGGACCACCTGGCTGCCCATCTTCGACGAACAGGGATCGAGCTCTATTGGAGCCATCGCCGTTTCCGACTCCGACTCGAACGTGGTGTGGGTGGGAACCGGAGAAGCGAATGCGAGCAGTTACAGCTCATGGGGTGATGGGGTGTACAAGTCGGTGGACGGCGGGAGCACCTGGAGACACATGGGACTCGCCGATACGCACCACATCGGCCGGATCGTGATCGATCCCGCCGATCCCGACATCGTGTACGTCGCGGCCCTGGGGCATCTCTGGGGTCCCAACGCGGAGAGAGGCCTCTACAAGACGACGGACGGCGGCGAGACGTGGCGGGCGTCAATGTTCATCGGCGAGGACGTGGGTTTCGTCGACGTGGCCATGGATCCCGCCGATCGGAACACGCTGTATGCCGCCGCCTACGCCCGGCGCAGCGATCGCTTCGATGACTTCGACAGCGTTGGCATCTATGTGCTCGACGGCGGCGGTCTGTACAAGACCACCGACGGCGGCGCGACGTGGAGCCCGCTCGGCAGCGGTTTGCCGAGCGAGCGCGTGGGGCGCATCGGCATCGCCATCGCACCCGCCAAACCCGACACCGTCTACGCGATCGTGGAGGTCGCACCGCGCTGGATCCACCCGCCGGAGGCGAGCGTCGACCGGCTAGGCGAGCTCCTGCGGCAGAACGAGAGACCGGACGAATCCGAGCTCGCTCGGATTCGCGAGCTCATGCTGGGGGCGGCACCACAGGGAGATTTATCGGGCAGCATCGTGGCCGGATTGAGCAACCGTCAGCAAGCGCAGATGCGGGTGCTTCTGGATCTCGGTGAGCTGGATCCCGGCGGCGGGCTGTTTCGATCGGACGATAAGGGCGAAAGCTGGAGACGCGTCAACAAGCTGAACGGAAGGGAAGGCTACTACTCCCAGATCCGGGTGGACCCCGCCGACGCGGACCACGTCTACCTGCTTTTGGTCCGAACCTGGGAGTCCACGGACGGTGGGCGTAGATTGCAACAAAAGGGCTGGGCCTTCTCGTCCTGGCTGACCAGCGATTTCATCCACGGCGACTTCCACGCCATGTGGATCGACCCGGAGAGCTCGGACCACCTGATCGTGGGCAGCGACGGCGGGCTCTTCACCAGCTACGACGGTGGGGACCATTGGGAGAATCATCCCATGCCCCTCGGACAGTTCGTCGGGATAGCGGTCGACATGCAGCAACCCTACCGGGTCTATGGCGGACTTCAAGACAACGGCAGCTGGGGCGGGCCGAGCGCCACCCGCCATCGGAGTGGAATCGCCGACAGGGACTGGTTCAAGCTCGGCACCGCCGACGGTGGTTACGTCCAGGTCGACCCGGGCGATCCGGCGACGATCTACATCGAGTCCCAGTACGCCAACATCCACCGGATCGACATGAAAAAAGGTGTGAGGACGTCTATCCGTCCGCGCGCCGGTGACAAGAAACTCCGATTCAATTTCAACACCCCTTTCGTCATGTCCCCCCACGATTCCTCGACGCTTTACCTCGGCGCTCAGATGTTCTTGAAGACTGACGACCGGGGCGAGAGCTGGACGGCGGTCAGCCCCGATCTGTCCAGGGGCCGGCCCAATCGCGACACCGGCGAGGGAGCCACGATCAGCGCCGTTGCCGCATCGCCCCTCGAGTCCGGTGTGCTCTGGGCGGGTACGGACGACGGGAACCTGCACATCAGTCGTGACGGCGGCAGCTCCTGGACGAACGTAGCCGCACGGATTGCCGGGCTTCCCGCGGACACCGGAGGATCGCCGCGTGCGTGGGTCAGCTCCCTGGAGGCATCTCGTTTCGATGTCGCCACCGCCTATGCGGCCTTCGATGATCACCGCAACGACGATTTCGGCGTTTATCTTTTTCGCACGCGGGACTACGGCGGAACCTGGGAACCGATCGGCGGAAGTCTTCCTGCCGGGGTACCGGTCAGAGTCATCAGAGAGGATCGAGTCAACCGTGACCTCCTGTTCGTCGGAACCGAGAACGGGGCGTTCGCCTCCATCGACGCTGGCGAGCACTGGCTCGCTCTCCGCAACGGTCTGCCGACGGTTCCGGTGAGCGATATGGTGATTCACCCGCGGGAAGCGGATCTGGTCGCCGGAACGCACGGTCGAAGCATCTACATCCTGGACATCGCGCCTCTTCGAGCGCTCACTCCCGAGGTGCTCGCCAGCAAGGCGCATCTCTTCGCGGTGGAGTCGGCGACGCTCTTCGACGTCGACATCACCAGGAACAAGGGCGCGAGCGGCGCGCGGCGTTTCGCGGCTGCCAATCCCTATACCGAGCTGGTGTCGGAAAGCGATCGGAGCGAGCTGGCTCCCCCGGGGGCCACGATCTACTACTTTCTTCGCGAGACGCGGGCGCCACCGGTGACGATTACCATCCATGATGCGGAAGGGAGGCTGGTACGCGAGCTCTCCGGGTCCTCCCGGGCGGGTCTCAACAGGCTGGTGTGGGACTTGAGGAAACCTTCGCGTCCTCCCCCCCCGCCCTGGCAGCGGGTCGGCAGCAACGATTCCCGGCGCCTCGCCCGGGGCGGCCGGCAGGAGCGGCCGGGTCCGCTGGTGGGTCCCGGCGAGTACGAGGTCACGCTCTGGGTCGACGGGCAGGAGCTTTCGCATCCGTTGCGCGTCCAGCCCGATGCCCGATAACGTGCAAACGCCGCCCGGCAGCGACCCGACTGGCTCGACCGCCCGAGTAGCGAAGTGGATGGCGGTATCCCTGCCTCCACTTACTCTCTGGTGCGCGTTTTCCGGCTGGTGGGACGCCATGACCCGCTCGGCAGGTCATCTGATGATCGCCGTGCCCCTCGTCTTTCTTCTCTATCCGGCCAGAAGAGGCGGCCGCCGCCGCGTGACGCGTGCCGATCTGGTGCTCGCGGTTGCCAGCTTGGCCGCCTTCGGCTGGATCGTGGTGAGTCAAAAGCGCCTGATGTGGCGGCTCGTCTATGTCGATCCCATCTCCTGGGCTGACTTTCTGCTGGGGATCGTAGCCATTGCCGTCGTCCTCGAAGCCACACGGCGGATCATCGGCTGGGCGCTCATCGTCACCACCCTGCTGTTTCTCTTCTACGCCCTGGCCGGTCCTATCATGCCCGGGGCTCTCGAGCACCGAGGCGTCGATCCGAGCCTTCTCATCGAGCATCTCTATCTCGTGCCCGAGGGTTTGTTCAACATTCTCATGGGCATCATGGCGACTTACCTCTTCACGTTTCTGACTTTCGCCAGCCTTCTACAGGTGGCCGGTGGCAGCCAGGTCATCATGGATCTGGCCATGGCCCTCGGTGGTCGCTTCGCGGGCGGGCCGGCCAAGGTGGCGGTGGTGTCGAGCGCGCTCATGGGCATGGTGTCGGGGAGCACGAGCGCCAATGCCGTCACCACCGGCTCCATTACCATCCCCCTCATGAAACGAAGCGGGTTTCGTGGCTTCGAGGCCGCCGCCATCGAGACGGCATCCGGTGTTGGGGGAGCACTGATGCCTCCGATCATGGGCGCTGGCGTCTTCATCATGTCCGAGCGGACCGGCATTCCTCTCATCACCATACTCTCCTATTCCATCCTACCGGCGATCCTCTACTTCGCGAGCGTTTTCGCCTACGTGCACGGCAAAGCGAAGAAGATGGGGCTCGAGCCTACTAAGGGTCTCGGGACCACACCGGTCCTGTCCACCCTCAAACAGGGTGCTCATCTCATCATGCCGCTGGTGATACTGGTGTGGATGCTGGTGGCCGGCTACACGCCGTTTTACGCCTCTTCGATTGCCGTGGTGGCGCTGGTTGCCGTCAGCTACTTGCGTCGCGAGACCCGCCTCACGCCGGCTCGCTTGATAAAGGGATTCGAGCAGACGACCCGGGGCGCCCTCATGCTTTCGGTGACGGCGGCGACGGCGGCGATCGTCATGGGGGTGATTACCAGCACCGGTCTGATGATGAAGATTACGTCCATCACGCTGGCTCTCTCCCAAGGGTCGCTGTTCATCGGAACTCTGCTCATCGCCGTCATCTCTCTCGTCATCGGTATGGGTTTGCCGGTGACGATGTCGTACATCCTCGTCTCCACTCTCGCCGCGCCAGCCTTGGCAGAGCTCGGGGCCCCGATCCTGGTGGCACACTTGGTCATTTTCTGGTTCTCCCAGGACTCGACCATCACGCCTCCGCTCTGCACCACCGCCTTCGTGTCGGCGGCCATTGCCGGGGCTCCCCCGATGCGCACCGGCCTGGAAGCCATGAAGGTGGCGAAAGCGCTTTACATCGTTCCCTTCCTGCTGGTGTACTCGGACCTTCTCTCCGGTGAGCTCCTGCCGGCGCTCGGTGACTTCGCCTCGGCCCTGGTCGCGCTGGTGCTCTTTTCGTCCGTGCTCACGGGTTACCTGAGCGGTCCGCTCTCTCAACTCGGCCGGCTGGGGTTGATCGCGGCGACGGGAAGCTTCCTTTTGGCGAGCTTCTCGTCGACCGCATCGAGTCTGCTATGGATCGCCGCGGGGTCGGTGACGGCGCTCGCCGTGTACGGCTCTCAAAGGCGCAGGGGGCGCTCGGCCGCCATTGCGAACGCCACGGCGGGGTGACGTTGGCGGCGAGATCAAGGAGTAAGGCAATGGAAATTCAGGAGCAAAGATTGCGGCGGTGGATCTCAGTGATCGGGATCGTCTACGTGATCGCCGGGATCTCGACGCTCGAAGGTGCGGCTCCGAACCCGGCGCTAGAGGACGTTCTCAAGCGGATCGAGCGCGACGACGTCCTGGCTCTGGCGCAGAAGCTCGTCAAAATTCCGAGCCAGTACAGCGAGGGAGCGCTCGCCGAGCACAACGAGATCGCCTCGTTCCTCGCGCAAGAGCTCGAAAAGCTGGGGATGGTGGTGAGCGTCCTCGAGCCCGAGGCCAGCTACCCGATGGTCGTGGGACGCGTCAAGGGTTCGACCGGTGAGCCGGTCCTCGGTGTCATGGGACACTACAACACCGTTCCGGTGGGCGACCTCGATCGTTGGAGCGTCGACCCGTTCGAGGCGACCGTGCGAGACAACCGGCTCTACGGCAGGGGGGCGAGCGATCAGAAAGGAGGGATCGCAGCCATTCTCATCGCTACCCGAGCCATTATCGAGTCGGGGGTCGAGCTTCGAGGTGAGCTGGTTCACGCCTACATCCCCGGCGAAGGAGCGCAGGACCACGTTCTGTCTCACGTCGTCGACGATGAGCCCCATCTCATCAAAACCGATTGGTACCTCGATACCGACGGGGGGCCGGATATCATTCAAATCGCCGCCGGGCACATCTGGCTCAAGCTGACGGTGAAGGGCAAGTCTGCTCATCCGGGAGGCGACCAACCTTGGGTCAATGCCGGCTACAAGCTGGCAAAGGTGCTTCTGGCAATGGAGAAACTGGACGAGTGGATGAGCTACCAGAAGCATCCCCTTTTCACCAGCCTGGGCGGCAAGCCTCGAGTGCAAGTGGGCATCATCAAGGCAGGTCATGCCGTCAATCACATTCCCGATCGGGCCGAAGCTCAGGTGGACATCCGGTTGAACCCGGGGCAAACCGTGGATGGTGTGATGGCGGAGCTCGATGCGCTGTTGGCCAGGCTCAAATCGGAGGATCCCGACCTCGATATCACGATAGACAAGCTCCCCGGCACGCAGCACGTGCCGTACCATCACTGGGCCGCGATCACGCCGGACGAGCCGCTGGTGAGAATCATTCGTGAGGTCGCCCTCGAGCGACTGGAGCGGGAAGTCGGGTTCCGCGGAAGTCGTGGCGGCGGTCGCCCCGACCTGTGGCGCATGGGGACCAAGTGGATTAGCTGGAGCGCCAACGTGGGAGGGAATTCCCACGCTCCCGATGAGTGGGTCGACATCGACGCCATGCACCGCTCGGCCCGGATCTATGCCGAGATCATCCTGCGGATGCTCCAGTAGGCTCAGCATGAAGAGCTCCGAGCAGAAGGGGGCAGATCGACGGGCGGCCGGTTTCAGCCTGGCCCAGGATTCGAGCGTGCGCATTCGCCGCGTCACCGCCATTCCCTTTCGCATCCCCTATCGCCGAGTGCACTGGCAAGCGATCGGCTCCCTGGACGCGCTGGAGAACGTCCTCATCCGTATCGAGACGGAGGGCGGCGTCGCCGGGATCGGAGAGGCTCTTTCTACCAACAAATTCAACTCCAATACTTTGATCGGGACGGCGGTGGCGATTCGGGACTACCTCGGACCCGCCATCGTGGGCGAGAGCCCGTTCAACCTGACCGCCATCTGGGATCGCATGAACCGGGCACGACTCGGCGAGACGTTCGCCAAAGGGGGCATCGACATCGCCCTCTACGATTTGATCGGCAAGCTGCTCGGCGTACCCGTTTACGGCCTTCTCGGCGGCCGCTGCGTGGACGAGATTGCGGTGGAAGGACCTGGCTACGGCATCGGGATCATGTCTCCCGGGGAGATGGCCGAGGTGGCCAAACGCGCCGTCGATCACGGTCTTCACCAAATCGAGATCAAGATCTCGGGAAACCTGAACGAGGACGTGGAGCGCCTCGAAAAAGTCCGCCAGGCGATAGGCGACAGCCCCTCACTCAAGATCGACATGACCGAGGGGTACACGGTGAAGGAGGCCATTCGAGCCATCCGCGCCCTCGAGGAGTATGGCGTGGACTGGATCGAGCAGCCGGTCCATCACACGCTTCTCGAGGGTCTGCGTGAGATCCGCCAGGCGGTACGAACGCCCATCGTGGTTGACGAGAGCGCCACCACCCTCGAGGATCTGCTGGCCGTCGTGCGGGCGAGCGCCGCCGATGCCGTGCACATCAAGCTGCCGGTGGTCGGAGGCTTCACCGTGGCGCGGAAGATGCTGGCGGTGACCGAAGCGGCACACCTCGCCGCTCTTCCGGGTAGCGACACCGCGTCGGGGATCGGGGTGGCCGCCGTGCGGCACTTTGCCGCCTCCTCGACCGCGTTCCGAAGGGGCATCCATGGCTCGCCCCTCGCGCGGGCGGTGGACGACATCGTGAAGGATCCCGTTCCGGAGAGCGCCACCACGCTCGATGTGCCGGACGTAGCAGGGCTCGGCGTTGAGCTGGACGAAGAGAAGCTGGAGCGCTTTGCCGTCACTTTCTAGACCCATGCGCCCATCGGTAATCGCTTCCCTCCTGAGCGTCTGGCTCGCCGCCGGCTGCACGGAATCGGGCGTGGGCCGGCACCCGCCTCCCCGCACCAATATCGTTACCGGGAGCACCGGGAGCACGTGGTACACCATGGGATCCGGCGTCGCCGAGAAGGCCAACGCTTTCTTCGATGGCCATCCCATCACCGCCGTTCCGGGAGCGGGCGGCGTGTCCAACCCGGTGCGGGTGTCCATGACCGGGATGGACTTGGGCATCTCCTACGGTCCGTTTCTGAGCGCCGCCTATCACGGTGACCCGCCGTTTCGGAAACCCTATCCCGAGCTCCGCCTGGTCGCGGCGCTCATCTCCAACAGGCTGCACGTGGTCGCGAAACCGGAGCTCGATCTCCATACCGTCGGCGACCTGAAGACCCTCGACCGATCGGTCCGTATGGGCACCGGGATTCCCGGCTCGGGTGAGCTGTTCTGCCTGACGGCGCTCCTGACGGTCATGGGCACCGACCTGGACAAGTGGCAGGAGCAAGGTCCTGTTCTGCGGCTTTCGGCGACCGGGCAACGATTCGATGACTGGAAAGACGAGCGGCTGGAGGTGGCGATGACGTTCGTCAACGACCCTTCCCCTCAGCTCATGGAGCTCATGACGACACGACCGGGGGAGTTCTTGCCCGTGCCGCCCGAGCTCCGGATTGCTCTCGGTGAACGATGGGGGTTTCGCGAAGCTACCGTGGAGCCTGGAACCTACCCGAATCAGGACTACGCGGTAGAGACCGTCGCCCTGCCGAGCATCCTGTTCACCGTGGCGGACGTGGATGAGGTGCTCGTCTACGCGATGACCAGGGCACTCTACGAGAACCAGGACTACATGACGAACATCCACCCGGGCTTCGCGCAGTGGGATCCGACGGACCTTCCCGATGAAGTCGGAGTCCCTTATCACCCCGGCGCGGTGGAGTACTACCGCGAGCGTGGCTTCATGGATGCAAAAGAGCCGGCTCTCCAGAACGCGAGCCGGGATCGAGCCGGGATCGTTAGAGGACCGGTGAAGGAGGTGAACCCGTGATGAAGGACAGGCTCGCGGTGCTGATGACGGCCGCTTGTGTGGCGGTTTCGATGGGTCTCGTCACCGAACGGTTGGGGGCCGCCGAGACGCTCTGCCGCGATGGTGTTTGGAGAGTGGAGAAGAAAAACCTCACTCGTGGCGAAGTCAGCCCGGGAGAGCGATTGGACGTTCTGCTCGGATCGTACTGGGCCCATCTCGGCCTCTCCGGCGACGCTCGGATCTCGGAGCTCCGGCACATCGAAGGGCCGGGAAAGTTCAGGCTGGTGTACAGCTGGCATCCGGAGAAAGTAGGCGACGTTCGGGACCGCAGCGTGGGCTGGAAAGAAACGTGCGACGGAGAGCGAATGGTGCAGGTCAGCCGCGAAGAGCCCATGGAGGGAGGTGAGGACCGGGTTCAGTACACGTACCGACGCATCGCAACCCAACGGGGAGAACTGGACGGCGTCTGGACCGTGCGCCTCGAGAACCTGACGAAAGGGACCTCGCTCGCCGAGCCGATGATCTGGATCCGCTACGGTGAATACCAGGTCTGGTTCCACCAACCGCCCGGAGGAAAGCTGGTCTCATCGCTCGAGCGCGCGATATCACCCGGAAGGTGGAAGGCGGTTTTGGGCACCGATGCCACCGAGGTGGACCGCGTTTCCGATCGGTCCTACGAGCGGAGCGAAGAAGCGAACGATCGCGGCTGGGTGATCCAATGGCGCGCCGCCCGTTCCGAAACGTGGTTGGGCTTGCCTATCGAAAAGGCCGATCGCCTGCAGGCCACGTTGGTTCAGCGGAACGATTGACGGCTTGCCCCATTTCTCAGGTAGCAGGCTAAACGCATATTCTGATCCCTGCGATCCGAGAAAATGGATCGTCCTTGCCTCGCCTCGGGGCACGGATTGGGGGGTAGGCTCTCTTCCAGATGAGACAGTTTCGTACGATTCGCGCTTCTGTCACTTCCGCCCCCAATGTCGCCACATTACTCTGTGTGGAAGCAAAGGTGTAGAACCGACTCCATCTATGGCCGATTAACTCCCACAATCCTTGAGGTCGGTTCCGTTGACAAGAGGAGGTACTTATGTTTGAGAACACTCGTTCCGCGCGGAGGAATCTCTGTGCGTGCGTGGCTGCAGCCGCGGTTCTGGCATTCATGTGCCTCGCGATAACCGCCGGGGCTCAAGAACGCACGGCGGTGCTCTATGGAACGGTAAAAGATTCTACTGGGGGCGTGTTGCCTGGTGTGACCATTGCGGTCACCAGCCCTCAACTCATCGGCGGTTCGAGGACAGCGGTGACCGATGACGCCGGCCAGTGGAGGATACCTAGATTACTACCGGGCACGTACGAGGTCCAGGCGAGCTTGTCGGGGTTCCAGACATTGAGTTTGGAGCGGATCACGATGGACTCGGGTGTTTCATTCGCTGTACCCATAACCCTCCAGCTCTCGACGGTGGAAGAGACTCTGACGGTGACCAGCGAGACGCCCGTGATCGATGTGCGCAGCTCGGTGACAACGTACACTGTCGATCAGAACCTCATCAGGGAAGTCCCCATCGAGCGCTCTTACGCCGATGTCCTCACTACCTTGCCCGGCGTCACCACTGGGAGCCGCTATACCTACTCCCTCACACAGGCGGTGCACGGGAGCAGCGTTCGTGACAACGACTATATACTCGACGGTCAAAGCACCAAGCACCCCTCGGGCTACTCCGGCACCGAGTTTTCCATCGAGGCGCTGGAGCTGACGCAGGCCTCGACGAGTGGCGTTTCCGCGGAGTACGGCCAAGCGAGCGGCGGCGTTTTCACCTTCATCACCAAGTCGGGCGGCGACAACTTCGCGGGGAGCGCCTACTACTACATCGTCGATGAGGGGATCCAGTCCAAGAACGCCTCGGGAGTCACCTCCGAGCAGAACGCCATCGTTCGCGACACGAACTTCGGAGGCAATATCGGTGGCCCGGTCGTCAAACAAAAGCTCTGGTTCTTCTTCGACTTCAACCGTAACACCAACGAGTTGGCACAAGCCAACTATCCCGCCCCATCAACCCGTGACCGTTTGGGTAGCGAGGCCAACATCCATGAGAGAAAGAAGCTTTTCTTGGTCAAGGGGACTTGGCAGCCGCTTTCCAGCAGCCGATTTACCTACACCTTTAACAATCAAGATCGCTGGATGCGTCCGTCCAACCCCGGAGCCAAGTTCCGGTTCGATGAGCGCGCCTGGCGAAAACAGTTCTGGAAGCCGAAAACCCACAGCGCCCAATGGACCTCTGTTATCGGCGACAACATAATCTTCGATGCCCAGTGGGGTTGGCTCAAAGTCAACGAGGACAACACGTTCCCGTTCGGCTCCTACGATCTCTCGGAAGTGCACGGCTACGAAGACCGCGGAAGTGGGATCGCCTACGGGACGTGGAATCAGCTTCGGGGCCGCTTCGATGGGCGGGACCACTGGGATATCCGCAGCGCCTTCAGCTACTTCAAGAAGGACTTGGCCGGCGACCATGACTTCAAATTCGGTTTCCACCAGGAGAAGGCCTGGAGCCAACGATGGCGGGTGATCCCGGACGGATTCCGACAGTATCTGGACAGCGCCTCGGACTGCTTTTCACTCGACTGCGCGGTGCCGGACCAGATCCGTATCTACCAGCAGCCAACCGACACGCAGGACGAGCATCGGATCATCGCGCTTTATGCTCAGGACAGCTGGAGCCTTCCCGGCGACGTGACTCTGAATCTGGGACTCCGGTACGAGCACTCCAACGGCTGGACACCCGAGCAGCGTGGCGGATGTGACGTGGTGCCGGGCGGTTTCAATCCCGACTATGACGGCAACACCGTGGACTTCCCGAGAAAGTGCTTCCATCCCAACTTCAACTGGCCGAAACGACCCGACATCATCAACTGGAACACGATCGCTCCGCGTATCGGGGTCAACTGGGATGTCACCGGCGAGGGCAAGTTCATCGTCAAGGGAAGTTTCGGCCGTTGGCACGACAAGATCTCGGGCGTGGGCAGCGGAAATCCCAACAGCTCTCGTTTGACCCGATTCGACTGGCTCGATTGCCGGGACGCGGCCGGAAACCCCATTTCCTGCCAGGGTCTTCCTCTCGATCAGATGAATGGCGACTTGCTTTTCGTGGCTGGCGAGGAGGGACGCCTCATCTCCAATAACGTCGTCAGTCCGGAAGAGTTTGCTGGCACCATCACCCACGACCCCAATCTCAAACAGCCGTACGTCGATTCCGTCAATGTGGGATTCGAGTTCGGCGTGGGAGCCGACTTCTCCTTCGGCGTTACCGGCATCTACAAGAGAGCCGGCGATCTGTATGCGACCACCGATCCGCTCCGGCCCTTTGACCAGGCGTATGATGAGGTATCGGTGGTGAACCCGGTGGACAACCAGCCCATGAACATCTTCCTCGTGAGGCCGGACTTCGCCGCGACGGGCAGCTTCCGCTCGAACTCGGATCTGGCCAATCGGCGGTACAAGGGCCTCGAGTTCGTCGCCCGGCGGCGATTTCGCGATGGCTGGCAGCTGTTCGGCTCTTACACGCTGGGCGACAGCACCGGGAATCTCGGAACCCACTTCAACGACAGTTTCTCGCTCAACGTGAGGAACCCGAACGATCTGATCAACCGCGACGGTCCTCTCTCCCTCGATGCGCGGCACCTCCTCAAGCTGAGCTTCTCTTGGGTCGCTCCCTACGAAATCAACCTCGCCGCTCAATATCTCGGGCAAACGGGGTTCCCCGCCAACCTGCTCCTCGGCTCGCGTATGCCGGGGGCGACGTTCTTCCAGTTCCGGCGCGGTATCCACTATCCGACCAACAACCCCGACGGAGTCAGGTACCGGGAATCTCGGGTCGACGTCGCGGTCGAGCCTCGCGGAACTCACCGCGTCGACTTCCAGAACCTCCTCAATTTGAGAGTGGAGAAGTTCTTCAACCTCGACCGGGGTGTGCGTATCGGTGTTACCCTCGACGTGCTGAACGTTCTCAACTCGGGGGCGGTGACCCACGTCCAGACGCAACGGTTCGGCCTGACGAACTTCCTGGATGCCGAGGCGATCGTTCCGCCGCGCCGGGCGCGGATTGGCGTTCGATTCCTGTTCTAGAGCGCTCATCACCGACAGGTCCGCGGCTCGCCCCGGACCTGTTTGCTTTTGTCTCCCTTTGGCCAAGCGGTAAGAGAGGGTGCCGAGAATGAGAGAGATCATTCCCCTACTGGCGCTTCTGGTGCTGCTTCCGGCCACAGTGCTCTTCGGTGGGCAGGCGACCCAGCTCGAGCACCCGGCCGAGCTTCTGAAGCTCGCCCAGGATTTTCAGGAATGGCGAGCGCCACCCGACGGCATCCCTGACTACGCCGATCGCGCCGCCCAACAGATCGCGGCGCTTCGCGAGTTCCAGGAGCGTTTGTCTCGGCTGCCCAACGTCCGGAGCTGGCCGGTTCATGCCCAGGTGGATTACCTGCTGCTCCGCTCCCAGATGGATGCGGAAGTGTTTCGCCTGCACGTTCTCCGTCCCTGGAGCCGGAGCCCCGTCTTCTACACGAAAACGGCGATCGGAAACGTGCGCCGTCATTTGATTGCCGGCCGGCGCATGCGCCCCGGCACCGTTCCCTATCCGAGAGAGCGTGCCCAGGCCATTCTGAAGGCTCTGGCCGAGACCGAAGCGATCCTGAGCCAGGCGCCCGGCAACCTCACCGAGGCAGTTCCCGAGCTCGCCGACATGGCCCTCCGCCATCCCGGCGGCGGCTACCTCATCGACTTCGACAAGTCGCGCGGTCTCGAGGACATCGAGCGGGACTATGCCGACTGGGTCCAGTTGATGAAGCCTCATTTTCCGGAGCCGGAGGCGAGCGAGCTCGGTCTCGTCGCGGCGCGGGCCGCCGAAGCTCTGTCCGCTTTCGGCGAGTGGCTGGAGGAGAGCCGCCAGCAGATGAGCGGCTCCTACGTCCTGGGTAAGGACACCTATACGTGGCATCTTCGCCGGGTGCGGCTCGTTCCCCACGATGCCGATGAGCTTCTCGCCATGGCGAAGATGGAGCGCGCTCGCGCCCTGTCCTTCTTTCAGTTCGAGCAGTTCAAGAACCGCCACCTGCCCCAGATTGGACCGGCCGAGGCCGCGAAGGAGTACCTGGCGTGGGACGACGAGACCTCGCTTCGCATCCGGCGCTTCTACAAGGACCTCCTCACCGAGCCGGATTATGCGCTCCCGGTGAAATCGTCAGTGGGCCTCTTTCAGCCTCCCTTTGGCGAGATGTACTTCCCGGAGCGTCAAGAAGACGCGCAGGGAGGAACTCCGGAGAAGCCTGCGAGACGCATCATCATCTACCCCGTGGACCACTGGAAGTGGCGGTATTCGAACATGGGCTTTCGGACGGCACCCGGAGTGCTTCACATGCACGAGTACTATCCGGGGCACTACCTCGAGCGTGAGCTTCACCGGCGCAATCCCTGCCCGGTACGCCGGGGGCATCGGGACCCGGTGCACAGTCAGGGATGGTGCTTCTACAACGAAGAGATGCCACTCATGCTGGATTTCCCGTACGTGCGAGGTCCGCGAGCTCGAGAGCAGGTCTACGTCAACATGTACCAGCGGTCGTTGCGCGTGCTCCAGGGCATCTGCCTCCTCGACGGACAGCTAACAGTGGAGGAGGCGCTCGGGTGGTTGACCGATCGACTGCCTCCGAATCTGGGACCCAGCCTGGGCGCTCGGCCGGAGGAGGCTTTCGAGGAGACCTATCCGGTCATCGAGCGGGGCACAACGGACACCTGCATGCTCGGTCTGACCCAGATCTATCGATTGCTTGCCGACCGGAGGGTGCAGTTGGCCGACCGGTTCGATTTCCGGGACTTCCACGATCAGTTCCTGGCGCTAGGCTCGATTCCGATCGCGCTCTCCCGTTGGGAGATGACCGGCTTCGACGACGAAATGGAAAAACTCTGGCAGGCGGCGTCACTTCCCCTGCCGGACCCTCCTGGCACCGAGCCGTAAGGGAGACTCCCCATGCCAAGACTTTTCCAGATGAGACTCGCGTTCTCGACGCTGATCCTGGCACTGGCCTCGTTGCCGTGCCTCGGGCAAACGTCGTCCCCCATGGATCTGGTGGGTCGAGATCGGATCGTGGCGATGACCCAGAAGATGGTCCGCATCAACAGCGAGTACGAACGGAACGTGACCCACAATCACGAGGAGATCGCCCAGTTCATCGCGGAGGAGATCCGCAAGATTGGGCTTCAGCTCGAGGTGGTGCGCCCTGCCGAGCCGGACTTCCCGGCGGTGATCGGCCGTTTGAAGGGCTCGGAGGGAAAGCCGGCGCTCGGCATGACGCAGCTCTACAACACCGTCTACATCGGGGATCGATCGCTCTGGTCGGTCGACCCGCTGGGTGCGGAGATCAAAGACGGCCGCATCTGGGGGCGGGGGGCGACGAACTCCAAAGGCTCGGTCGCCGCAATGATCGAGAGCGCACGTGTTCTCAAGGAGTCTGGAGTCGCTCTGAAGGGAGACCTCATCCTGTTCTTCATCCCCGGCGAGGGAGGCACCGAGTTCTGCCTACCCTGGGTGGTGGAGAACCGTCCCGAGCTCATCCAGGCCGACTGGTATCTGGCCGGGGGCGGCGGCGGCAACATCGTCAAGCGGGCCGGTGGTCACACCTGGCTGAAACTGATCGTGAAGGGACACATGGCCCATCCCGGTGCCACCGTGGAAGAGGGAAGGGCGCCGGTGAACGCCATTCACAAGCTTGCCAAGATCATTCCCGCCGTACTGGACGTCGATCGCTGGATGACGTGGGAGGCGGACCCTCTCTTCGCCAACTACGTGTCCAGCGAAGGAGAAGGAAAGCTGTTCGTCGAAGTCAACAAGGTGGTCGGCGGCTATGAGGTCAACATGGTACCGGGCCACGCCGAGGCGGACATCGATATCCGTTTGTTCCCCAATCAGGAGCCCCAGCGTGTCCTCGAGGAGCTGGGGAATCTGATGGAGCAGATGAACCGGGAGGATCCGGACCTTCACGTCGAGATCGAGGCGATCGGAACACAGAAGGTTCCCGACCACTATTGGGAGCTGCTGAACGAAGACGACCCTTTGATTGCCGCCATTTTCGAGATCGCTCCCTCCTACAGCGGCAGGAAGCCCGAGTGGAGGATGTCCGCCGCCGGTGGCCGACCCGACATCTGGAATCTCGGCTCCAAGTGGGTCTCGTTTGGCGTCACCAGGGGCGGCAACTCCCACGCCCCGGACGAGTGGGTCGAGATCGACTCACTCGCTCGCCAGGCCCGTCTCTACGCCGAGCTGGCCCTCGAGGTCCTTCAATAAAGGGCGCGCGATCGGCCGCAAGAGGCCTTGTCGAAGGGCCCGACGATGCCGGTCCTGCATCCTCACCGTGATAAACTGCACGACCATCCCGGGTTTCTCATGCCGAAACCGAACCGCCGCGGCGTTGCGATCGCGGCGGGGCCAACGCACCGTCGGCGCTGATGCCGTTTCGATTGGGCAGGGCGTCGTCATGGCGCTGCGGGCAACAGCCCAACCTACCACCACCACGATTATAGAGGTAGAGGTCACCGGTTCGGTCAAATCTTGGGCTCCGACCCTCATATGAAGGCGTGTCGTTGGGGGGTCTGAAAGATTTGGCAACTCATTATTTTAGAGTAGCTTAGGCTTAACTGGGTGGTTTTCGCGCGCCTGTTCGTGTGCCTTACTTATGCTACAATACTATCTAATAGTAAGGAGCTCTATGGCATCTTCTACGGTGACTTCCAAAGGACAAATCACCATTCCGAAGGCCATCCGAGAGCGTCTCGGACTGGAGGAGGGCTCCGTGCTCGAGTTCGTCGCCGATGAGACTGGCAAGATTTTTCTGCGACCGCGCGCGGACGACGGGACGGATCGTGTGTTCGGTGCATTGCGAGAGTTCGCGCCGAGGCAACCGATCACCGTCGACGAGATGAAAGCGGTCGTTAAGGCCCGAGCGGCTCGGAAGGTGCGCGGCAAGACGAGGTGATAGGCGTCGACACCAATCTGCTGGTCCGAATTCTCGTCGAGGACGATGCCGAACAGCTCAAACGCGCTCGGACTCTGCTAGACGGGGCGGCGGAGCGCTCCGAGACCGCCTTCGTTGGCGATGTCGTCCTCGCCGAGCTCGAGTGGGTTTTGGAAGATGCTTACCGAGTGCCCCGAGCGCGAATTCTTCAGGCTCTTCAGGCCATTGTCGGAAGTAAACGCTTCGAGTTCGACGATCGTCGTCGCGTCGTGGAAGCTCTCGAGCTCTATCAGAACGGAAAAGCAGAGCTGTCGGACTATCTCATCGGGCTGAGTGGCTCTCAACACGGAGCGAGCACCACGTATACGTTCGACCGAGATCTCCGTGATGACGAGCGCTTCACGCTGCTCTAACCGATCGTTACTCGCGTGAAAGTCCTCGGGGGGAGTCCAGGTGAGCTTAGGCGGCGAGTCCGGTATATCGGTAATGGAGGCCACCTTAACTTCGGAATCGCAATCACTTTGCCCATGACGGGGCTCCACCGGCCTAGAATCGGGCGCATCCTTCTCGAGCGACAAGTGCGTCCGGCTGCGCGACCCTCGTATGCTAGACTCGATGAGAGACTTTCGTTTCTCGCCAGCTTCTCTTGCGGAGCTACTGATGGACCAAGTCATGACAATTCAGGAAATCGAATCGAGATTCGAATCCGAGTGGGTGCTGATCGGTGAACCTGACACGGACGAGAACCTGGAGGTGCGGGGTGGTACCGTTCTTTGCCACAGCAAGGACCGGGATGAGGTCTATCGCAAAGCAATCGAGGTCCGCCCAAAACGATTCGCGATGCTGTACACTGGCAAGCCCCCGAAAGATACAGCGATCGTTCTGTGAATTTCCCGTTCGATCCTAATGAGGGACTCGTCCTTGTCCGGGCGGAACTGTTTGGTCCGTCGGGAAGCTCGGTGCTACGGCTGGCCCTCGACACCGGCGCCACGAACACTGTGATCAATGCGGGGGTGTTGCTTGCCGTGGGCTACGATCCTGGCGGCGCCGCGGACAGAGTCCAGATCACGACCGGGAGCGGGGTGGAATATGTTCCGCGAGTGGAAGTGAGCTCCATCGTTGCCCTGGGAACGGAGCGATCCAACTTCCCCGTCCTAAGCCATACGCTTCCTCCGAGCGCGGGTATCGATGGAATCCTTGGATTGGACTTCCTTCGTGGCATGTCTGTTACGCTCGACTTCCGAACGGGGTCTCTACGTATTAGCTGAGCCTCGTTCTGGGCTTCTTCGCGCCGTTGTAAACGAGCCTAAGGGAATTAGAACTCACTTCCCGTAGAGTCGAGGGCAGGCGCGGTGTCCGTAGGAGTGGGGATTACCTGTTGCCAGACGGCTTTCGCCACATGTCGGTGCCTCAGGCCGCTCCCTAGATCCGCCTCCCGCCTCACCGTGATAAGCTGCACGATCATCCCGGGTTTCTCATGCCGAAACCGAACCGCCGCGGCGCTGCGATCGCGACGGGGGTCGCGGTGCTGGCCACCCTTCCTTACCTGAACACCACCTCGAACGAGTTCGTTTACGACGATTACGCCCAGGTGGTGCGGAACGACCTCGTGCGCTCGTTGAGCCCCTTACCCTCGTTGAGTCACGGCTCGGTCACTCACGGACAGGTGGAATGGTACCGGCCGCTCACCATCTACTCGTTCGCGCTGAACTACGCCTTCGGCGGACTCCGTCCTTTCCTGTACCACGTCACCAACATCGTCCTTCACGCCGCCAACAGCCTCCTGGTGGCGGCTCTGGTTTGGCGGCTCTCCCGTTCGGCTGTGGTAACGGTGACGAGCGCCGCCCTGTTCGCCGTCCATGCGGTCCACACCGAAGCGGTGACTCCCGTCTTCGGGCGCGCCGATCTGTTGTCCGCGTTCTTCGTGCTGGCCGGGTGGTGCCTCTCGCTCGAGGACCACTCGTTACCGCTACGACGCTCCCTCACGATTGCGCTTCTCTTCGTGGCCGGCCTTCTCGCCAAGGAAAGCGCCGTCGCCTTGTTAGCGGTCATCGTGGTGAGTGACCTTCTTAGAGCCAACGCTCCACATCAATCCTTTTCCTCTCGGCTAGGTAATCTTCTGCACCAGAGGCGCGGCCTCTATGTCGCGCTCGGCCTCGCCCTCACCGGCTACACCTTGCTGCGCTTCGCGGCGGTGGGCGGCGTCCGTGCTTCCGGAGCCGTCACCCGATACATCGAGAATCCTCTGGTGGAAGCCGCTCCCCTCGAGGGGGTGGCGACGGCGCTGTGGGTGGCGGCGAAGTACGTCTTTCTCTTCCTCGTACCCTATCCTCTTTCGGCGGATTACTCCTACCTCCAGATACCTCTCATTCAGTCCTGGACGGATCCACGGCTCCTCGCCCTCCTGATCGCCGCTTCGTGCGCCGTGCTCGTGGTGGCGCTTTGGCGTCGAGCCCCCTTGGCAGCACTGGCCCTCATCGCTTTCTCTCTCTTGGCGGCGCCGGTCTCCAACGTGTTCTTCACCATCGGGACGATCATGGCCGAGCGCCTGCTCTACCTCCCCTCGGTGGGGCTCTGCCTTTTCGCCGGATGGGCCGTTTCAGAAGGCATGAGCCGCGCGCTCCCGTGGAGGGCAGCCACTCTGGCACTGGTGGCGTTCGTTCTGGTGGCGAATTTCTGGGTCGCGGTGTTGAGAAACAGGGACTGGCAAAGCGACGAAACCTTGTTTGCCGCCACCGTTCGGACGTCGCCCGCGAGCGCCAAGGCTCATTTCAACTACGCGTCGCTCCTTTTGGATAGGAGTGATGAGCTCGAGGCGGAACGGCTTCTTTTGCAAGCGATCGAGATCGCACCCGCCTACCCCGAGGCACACAACCTTCTGGGAACCATTCTCCTTGCCCGTAATGACTTGTCCGCTGCCGAGCAAGAGTTTCGAGCAGCGGTGCGGGACGCGCCCAGCTATGCTCCAGCCCTGGTCAATCTGGGAATGGCGCTCGTTCGCCAGGAACGGTACTCGGAGGCCGAGCCGGTACTGAAGGAGGCGTTGGCCCGTGACAATTCTCTCGCGGCCGCCTACGCGAACTTAGGCCTTATCTTCGAGCTCCGGGGAGATGGTGAGCAGGCGGCCGCCATGTACGAGTCGGCGTACGCGCTCGATCCCTCTCTCGAAGCGCTGCGCACCCGTGCTCGAGAGCTTGCCGGGGATGAAGCGAGGTAGCCGGACTCGGAAACGGTCCCAAACGAACCGCTCCGACGATGGTCTTCATCTCAGGGCCCGCAACACCACCGAAAGTCTCGTCGGCTCCCGTACTTTTTGAACCTCGTCGTCGAGTCCGGCTATCTCCCATCTCAGCAAAGAAATGGGCACCGAGCCCAGCGTGATGAGTTGATCGTGGAACGTCTTGAGATTGAACTGGTCCTTGAGTTGCATCTTGCGATCTGCCAGCAGCTTGAAGATCTGTAGCTTGCCCGTTTGACAGTGGTCCAGACCGCGCACCAGGACTCCTTCCATCTCCTCGAAGGCCTCTTCCCTTGCCGCGCCCAAACCCGAGGCGAGAGGGGGAACCCGTTCTCGAAAAGCGACGAAGGCTTCGTCGGCTGTTATTTTGCCCGTGAGAAGCTCCAACCCCAGCAAGATTCGCTCCGCCCGCTGCAGCATGTTGATGTAGGGGAGCTCGCGAGCTCGCGGCCCCCGCACGAAGGGAAAGTCGAGGGCCACGGGCAGCTCCTCGTGGTAGAAGCACCAACCCTGGCTGTGGACGCCGTCACGATGGCCGCGGCGAACGGGACACGGGTTCCGCCGGTGGATTTCCCCCTCATAGGTATGGCCGGGCCAGTACTCATGACCGTGAAGGACGCCAGGATCGGTTCGGAACCCCATGTTGGACAGCCGGGCCCGCCAGTGGTCCGCCGGCACGAGGAGAATGCGATCGACCCCCGGCTTCTCTTCATAAGGGAAGGCAATGAGACCGAAAGGCATGAGATAGAGGCCGTCTTCAGAACGAATTTCCCGCAGGTAGTCCCGGTCACTGAGGAGGTCTTCACCGTGCTCCGTGTACCAACGCCGAAGCATCAGCGCGGTCTCGTCATCCCAGGCGAGATACTCCTCGTAAGTCTTCGCCGGCGCGATGATCGGCAGGTGTCTGTTCTTGTGCATCTCGAACTCGAGGTAGGAGAGAGAGCGAGCCCGCTCCATCTCGGCCATCAACCGGAGCTCGCCTGTCGTGTACGGCAGGAGATGAACGTGCCGGTGGTACCAGTTGATCAACCTTTCGTCGAGGAAATACCGACCGGTCATCCGATCGCGGCTTTGTTCGAGCCAATTGCCGAAATCGAGCAGATGCTTTGCCGCCTCCACCGCAGCGGAGACGAGCTCGCTGGCCTCGGGCTCGGGAAAATGCTCCGCGGTGAGCTCCGCCCACTTTCGATAGTTGGAAACGATGTGCTCGAGCTCACCTCCTTCCGTGTAGTAGCCGCCTCCCGGATGGCGAAGTGCAAGGTCGGCTAGCTCGGGAACCGGCTCCGTCAAGTTCCGCCTCCCCTGATTCAATATGTTCTCCGTTTCCGACAGCGCCTTCAGGATCGCTCGCACCCGCTCCCTCGTGTAAGGCATCAGCTCGGGAACGTACATCCGGCGGCCTCCCGTCAGATGTCGGCCAACGTTCCGAATGGCCTGGTTCACGTAGAAGCTAGGGTTACGGCTCGGGTGGCGCCACACATAGAGATCGAACTCGAGGCGGTCCATCTCGGAGCGCAGGAGCAGGTAGTCGATCTGATTATGGGTGTTCCAGCCCTCGGTATCGAGCGAGTCCAAGCGGGCCCGAAACGACGGTAGCTTCTCCTTCTGGTCGCGGAAGACTTCGGCATAATCCGGTACGACATCGCCCCAGCTCCGCAGGGCCCGAAACTCGTCTGTGAGCTGGATTAACTCGGCAGGATGGTCATCGGGACCGGGTATGTCGACCGGACTCCACGCTTCCCCTTGGGCTTTGAGTCCAGCGGGAAGCGAGACGAGAAGGATCCCGACTACCAAAATGACAGCGCCAGGCGAGATCACTCGCGAGAGCTTGTTCATATTCACACTCCTTGTTGTTGAAGGTTGATGGCAAACCGTGACATCAATGGATGCCGTAGAGTAAAGGATGCAGCCAAAGCCCAACGGCTTTCGTCAAAGACGACCAGCGTAGCCCCACGTCCGCCATGAAGGAGGCCGTCGCTTCGTGCCGCGGCCGCCCCCTACTTGCTCTCGGCGCCATCCGTCTCCGCTAACGCCCGCAGGACCGAAGCCAACTTTACCGGCTCCCAAAGCTCTTTGACCTCATCGTCCAGCCGTGCGATTTCCCACCTCAGTAGAGAAATCGGCACCGATCCAAGGCTGATGACCTGATCGTGAAACTCCTTGAGGTCGAAGTTCTCCTTCAGCTGCATCTTGCGATCCGCCAACAACTTGAAGATCTGAAGCTTCCCGGTTTGGCAGTGATCCAGTCCCCGGACCAGCACTCCCCCCATCTCTTCAAGGGCTTCGTATTCGGTTGCACCCAGGCCCGATCCCAGGGCAGGGACGTTTTTGCGGAAAGCAATGTACGCCTCCTCGGGAGTGATCTGGCCGGTGAGCAGGTCGAGTCCCATGGAGATTCGCTCGGCTCGCTGGAGCATGTTGATGTACGGGAGTTCCCGGAGTCAAGCCCATTCTTAGTTGAAACTCTCCACGGCTCACGATTACGCGACCTTCTTCTTCGATACGGTTGATGTCTTCGCCTCGATCTTCAGTTCCCGCTTGAGAGCTTCGCGAAGCTTCGGGAGATGGCGGTAGCCCACCACCTTCCTCAAGCGCGGTTCGATGTCCACGAGCGCCGTCGCCAGCCAGCGCTGGCGTTGGCTCGAGTTCTTCCAGTGGTCGACCTTCGCGCAGCGTTCCTCCACCAGGGCATTGACGGATTCAAGGCAGTTCGTCGTCTTGAACGAACGGCCCAGCACCCCGTATACGCCGAGTCGATGCACGCTCAGCGTCTCCTCGAGTCCTTCCTCCAAGCTGCCAGCTGCGGATTGGTTCCGCTCTTCTAACTCACCGTGAAGTTGCTCGAGCGCAGCGAGGGCGTCTTTGTACTCCGGCCTGTTGTAGGCCCTCTGAAGCCGCTTGCGCCACGACCCCTGCTCGCCCTTGGACAGGTAGCTCACTACGTTTTCACGTTTGTGCCACTGGCAGCGTTGTATCAGGGCCCGCTTACGGAATGCCTTCTTTACTGCCGCTTGGAGACCCTTGCCGCCGTCGATGATCACCAGTAGACCCTGGGAGATATCGAGTCCCCGCTCGAGCAGTGAACGCAGAAACGGCGTCAACACCTGCGCGTTCTCCGTGTCCGTCTCCACGAAGCCCAAGAAGCGTTTTTCCCCAGAAAGCGTAATGCCCAGCGCCACAACCATCGTGGCGTCGGCGAACGTCTTCCCGTCTAGAAACAGCGCCACCACATCCTCGCCGGATAGATCCCGTTCCTGCATCTCTCGGAGCTTCGTCGCGCTTGCTTCAACGAACTCTCGGGACACCGTCGAGCTCGACAGCCCGATGGCGCCCGGAATCGCTTCCGCTGCCGCCTCGTAGTTGCGACAGGAGATTCCGTAGAGAACTCGTTTCAGCAGTAGATCATTCACCTCACCGCCGTGGCTCAGCGCCTCGTACGACCGCAGCGGAATCTCTCCTCCCTCGATGCTCCGAACCCGGGGCACACGGATCGGTACCCGCTGGCCGGCAAGCCCTACCGTGCCCGGGTTGGTTCCGTGACGGCGACCACGCACCGACTCTTCCTTGCGAGCGTATCGCCCCCCGGCCAACGCCTTCACTTCGTCGTCGAGCAACTCGTGAACGCGCATTAGCCCCAGGGGGACCAACGAACGGATCATCTCTATCTTGGCATCCAGCTCGAGCTCCGCGTACTCCTCGCGACTCACGAGCGCGACCTCACCCAAACGACGTGACTTCTTGCGTTTCTTGACTGAACGTAGCAGACTTCCCATCTCGGCTCCTTTCTCTTGCCGCTTGATGTTGTTCGTTCAAACGTCATCAAACCACGGGGTTTGGAGCCGTTTCAATTCCCAACTAAGATTGGCACACTTTCAGTTCCCGCGCACGCGGGCCTCTCACGAATGGAAAGTCCAGGGCTGCCAGAAGCTCCTCTGCGAGATAGAAGCACCATCCCTGGCTGTGTACATTATCGCGATGAACACGGCGGATCGGGCACGGGATGTGCCGGCGCACCTCCCCTTCATAGGTATGGCCGGGCCACCATTCGTGGGCGGCCAGCACCCCGGGGTCAGTTCGGAATCCCATGTTCGAATATCTGGCGCGCCAGTGATCATCGGGTACGATCAAGATTCGCCAGGTATCTGGCTTCTCCTGGTAAGGAAACGCCAGGCGGCCGAACGGAGGCAGGCTGACGCCTTCCTCAACTCGAACATCTTTGAGCATGTACTCCCGGTCGCTGAGGATGTCCTGGCCGCTCTCTGTATACCATCGCCGGATGATCAGCTCGGTCTCGTCATCCCAGGCTGTGTACTCATCGACCGTCGCCGCCGGCCCGATCTTGGGCAGATCCCGGTTCTTTTGCATCTCGAACTGCAGGTATGAAAGCGAGCGAGCGCGCTCCATCTCCGCCATCAGCCTGAGTTCGTCGGTTGTGTAGGGAATGAAGAAAACGTGGCGGTGATACCAGTCGACCAGCTCTTTCGAGATGTAGTACTTCCCGGGCATGTCGTCGCGGTCCTCGAGCCAGTTGCCGAACTCGAGCAAATGTCGTGCCGCCTCCTCTGCAGCGGACACAAGTTGACTCGCCTCGGGCTCGGGAAAATGCTGGGCAGTGACCTCGGCCCACTTGCGGTAGTTCACCACGATGTTGTCCAGATCATCGCCTTCCTGATCGATTCCGCCCCCGGGATTCCGCAGCGCCATGTCGGCCAGCGCAGGAACCATCTCCGTGAGGTTCCGACGACCTTGGGCTACGAACTTTGGGGTGTCGGCCAGCGCTTGCAGGATGGACTGGGCACGCTCCTTCGTGTACGGCATCAGCTCCGGCACGTACATGCGGGTGCCGCCGGTCAAGTGCCGGCTCACGTTCCGAATCGCCTGAGCAACGTAAAAGCTCGGGTTGCGGCTTGTCTGTCGCCAGACGTAAAGGTCGAACTCGAGGCGGTCCATCTCAGAGCGCAGTAGCAGGTAGTCGATCTTCTCGTGAACCGACCAGTCGGAGGTGTCCAGTGCCTCCAGGCGAGCACGGAACTCGGGGAGCTTCTCCTTTTGACGCCCCACTGTCCCAGCGTAATCGGGAACCCCGCTTCCCCATCCGAGGATGGTGCGAAACTCGTCTGTGAGCTGGATCAACTCGGCAGGATGGTCATCGGGACCGGGTATGTCGACCGGACTCCAAGCCTGCTGTCCTGGCTGGGCCAGCGGCGGCGCGGCGAACATGATGAAAGGAACCGATGCCCATGCAATCAGCGCACGACGGCAAATGAAACGGTCGTTGAACACCATAACCTGCTTTTCTCCCCAAAAAAAGGGTTCTGTTCTATGGATTGTTATTCAGGGGCGAAGGCTCGTGGGGACTCTCCGCGCCCTCGGGGCCGATGGTGTCATTTCTCCTGAGGCTTGACAAGGGAAACTGACAGATGGCGGAAATTGCTCGTGTTGTTGTATTTTGGGCTTCAGCTGATGCCAGCTATATGACCGGCACACTGGTGAGCGTGGATGCCGGCTTTACAGGTAGCGCGGTAGCTAACTTTCATAATTCGGCCACTTGGATGAAGGAGCAGATACTTTAGTTTTGTACGCTTAAGGGACAAATATGCAGAAACTCAGGAGTTGGTCTGGTGAATATTCACATGTATTGCTGATCAGCATCTTTATTCTTTTTACTGAACTGTTCCTGATCCGCTGGATCTCAACTGAAATAAGAATTTTTGCTTACGTTAACAATCTTGTACTATTGGCCTGTTTTGTCGGACTGGGATTGGGTTCCTTGTTGGACAAAAGGTTTGGAAACCTGCTTTATTCGGTTATCTCCATTTTTCTTCTGGCTCTGGCAAGCACGTCAAGCCACTTTCTCAACATAACAGAACAGATCGGTAGCTTTTCGGATCAGCTGATTTGGTACCTGGACGATCAACCCATCAATTGGATCCAGCCTGTGCGTGGAATACTTTCAACATTGCTGCTTTTTGCATTTATCGTTGCTGTGTTCATACCTCCGGGGCAGATTCTGGCCCGACTCCTTTCAAGTGCGAAAAATATTACACTCGGATATTCAGTCAATATCTTTGGAAGTATTGTGGGTATCTGGCTGTTTTCAACGATTTCCTTTTTGTTCCTGCCACCGGCAGTCTGGCTGGCACTTTCCCTGATATTGTCCTGGAAGTTTATCCAACCCATCAAGTGGGAACGGACTCTGTTTTTCTGCTCCTCGTTGATTACTGTTTTTTTATTGCTGCCCTATACTTCTTCACTTCAGATCTGGTCTCCTTATCAAAAGCTGGATATGCGGCCCGCACAGATCAGAAATACAAATATTAGTAACGGATATATTATTAATGTTAACAATGTCGGATACCAGAAACTGATTGATTTATCGGATCGATTTTTTAAAAAGTATGCAACTCCAGAAATCAATTCTGTAAAACATCTTAACCAGTATGAGCTTCCTTATCTGATCAAAGGGGAGGTAAAAGATGCCTTGATTGTGGGAGCAGGTGCCGGCAATGGTCCTGCAGGTGCCATTCGTCAGGGAGTGGAAAGAATTGACGCAGTGGAGATTGACCCCGGCATATACGAACTGGGAACCCGCTATCACCCGGAAAGTCCCTACCATAATGAACGAGTTAGAGTTCACATTGACGATGCAAGATCCTTTTTCAAGAAAAGCAGGCAAAAGTATGACGTGGTAAGTTTTGGACTGCTCGATGCACATTCCACCGCTTCCAGTTTTAACAACATCCGACTTGATCATTATGTCTATACTGAGGAAAGCATTCAGGATGCAAGAAATCTGCTGAAACCCGACGGGATCTTAACCTTGATTTTTGCCCCTCATGGAAGGGGGTGGCTGCTCAGCCGGCTTCATAACATCATAGAGAAGGTTTTTGGGCACTCTCCCCTGGTGTTTGAGGTCCCAACGGCTCCCTATTCGGGTTGGGGCGGGATCATGTTTGTTGTAAGCAATGATGGCACAGACCCCAGGCTCCTGATTGAAAAAAGGCCTGACGTTAAGAGTTACATCTCACCTAAAATCTTCTCTGCTAAGCAAGAAAGTGACGTAAGAAACACTACTGATGACTGGCCTTATTTGTATCTGGTGAAAAACAGAATTCCTAAAATGCACCTATTGATCACTTGTTGCCTTCTGATCTTACTGGTGCCAACCAGGAAAATTCTCAAAGTCACCAAAAAATCCTTTGATTTTCATTTTTTCTTTTTGGGAGCAGGGTTTTTGCTTTTGGAGTTCCAGAACGTAAGCAAAGCCTCATTGTTTTTTGGTTCCACTTGGCTGGTGAATGCCTATATGTTTAGTGCCATCTTAGGTTTAATTTTACTTGCCAATTGGGCCAGTTATTTGGGATTGAGCAAACACGTTGGAATAGTTTACTGCCTTCAGTGGATTTGTATACTTGGGCTCTTCCTGCTTCCTCTCGATACTTTTAGAGGTATGGGACACCTTTTTAATGCGATCGTGCTTTCAACCCTGTTAAATATACCCGTTTTTTTTGCGGGGCTTATATTTATGCACTCTTTTGCCAGAGTGAAGGATAAGCCGCTCGCGCTAGGTTCCAATCTTCTGGGAGCTTGTGTTGGTGGATTGCTTGAATCGGCTTCTTTTGTGGTGGGAATTAAGGCTCTGTTGCTATTTGTACTGGCCTTTTATGTTCTGGCTTATTTCAGTTTTAATAGATCGGGACTTGCCCGGGCCCCGGTGGGTCAAGTCTCAATTTTCCTGTCAAATCTCTGCATGGTTCCCCGCGCTCGGTTAGGCTGCTGACTCCTCCGACGTGAGTTGTGGGAGGAGCTCGTTCCGAAGCTCCTCGACTTTCCTGACCGTGAAGACATCCATCCTCCTGCGTATTCCAGCCATCGTGAACGCCGAATCCAGAGCAAGCTGAACAGCGAATCCGGTGAAGCCGAACGCTCATCGAAGCGGTTGAAGTGTTGGGTGACCTTCCTTTCCACTGATTGAAAACGTGAACCTATCTTACCTGCGTGTTGTGTAGCAAGGGGCGGCAGGTCGGTGCCGGAGGGAGCGGGCGTAAGGAAAGACGCGAAGCGACCTTCCCGCTCCCGTAGGCAGCGACCTGCCGCGGCCGAACCCCGGGCGATGTGGGGCTGGTTTCGGGGGGTTGCTGGGGTATGGCCTGGCTCGAGAAGACGCTTCCTGAGGCATTCTCGCGCGTCGTTTTGGCGCCGCATCGTCTGGTACCCCGGGTTTGGCGGTTTCACCCGTTTTTATCGCATCGACGCTGTGGTCCCTCGCTCGCTCATGCATCGGCGTTGTCAGATGCCTTTGGCGCAGCCTTGGTCTTTCTCAGAGAAGCTCCTTTGAGAGTGATGCGGTGCGCGCTGTGGAGAATGCGATCGCAGATAGCGTCTGCCTGGTTTGGGTCGCCAATCGCTTCGTGCCACTGCTTGAGCGGAATCTGGGTCGCGATGAGTGTGGAGCCACGCTCGGCGCGGTCTTCGATGACCTCCATTAGATCCCGTCTCTCCGATTCTTTCAGCGGGTGAAGCAGCCAATCATCGATAGCCAGTAAGTCCAGCTTGGCGAGTTTCGTCAAAAGCCGGGCGTAGGAACCATCACCACGAGCGACCGCGAGCTCGTGGAGCAAGCGCGGTGCTCGCACGTAGCATCCGGTGAAGCGGCGACGACAGGCCCGCTCCACGAAGGCGCAAGCCAAGAACGATTTGCCAATCCCCGTCGGGCCGGTGATGAGCAGGTTATGGCGCTCACCGACAAAGCGGCAGTTGCCCAGGCTCAAGATCTGTTCGCGGTTTAAGCCTCGAGGCGCTTGGAAGTTCACGTTCTCCAAACATGCCGGATAGCGGAGCTTTGCCGCTCGCAGTCGTCGAGAAAGCTTACGCTGTTCGCGGGCGGTCCACTCGGCATCGACCAGGAGTCCCACACGTTCCTCGAAGCTCAGCTCCTTGTATTCGCTCGAGCTCAACTGGGTTTCGAACGCGGACACCAAGCCGAACAACTTCATGGCGTTCATCTTTTCTATCGTTTCGGGTGTCAGCATCGGGACTCTCCTCCTTCGTAGTGATCCGCGCCTCGGATGTTCTCGTGCTCCTCTCGCGGTTTCGCTTCGGCGTCCGATTCGAGCACCACACGATCCAGACCAGCCGAGAGAATGTTTTTCACCGTGCGATAGCTGTAAGAGCTCAAAGCTTCCGCTCGTGCGCAAGCGGCCTCGAGACGCTCACTGCCCCAGCGGCTGCCTAGTCGCATGACTCCCAGGCAAGAGCGAAATCCCTGCTCCGGGTGAGGCCGACTCTCTAGAATCCCCGCAACCAGCCTTCCCGTGGCGCGACCTGACTGCTCCGCCCAGTGGAGCAGCCGCGACGGCGTCCACTCCAGGTGCTCCCGATGCGAACGTGGCATATGCTCCGGGTTCGTGGAGTAGTGCCCCTTTCCTTTCTTGCGGGGATGCGACGCGACGCGCTTTCCCTTGAACAGGACCTCCACCACCGAGGCCGTCACCCGTGCCTCGACTTTCTCGTGAATGAGCTGATAGGGAACGCTGTACAAGTTGTTCTCCACCTCCACGTGGTAGTCGATGTTCACTCTGCACCGCTTCCACGTCGATAACTCGTAGCTCTCCTGCGGTAGCGGTTTCAGTACGGGCCGGTCTAGCCTTTCGTACAACTCCCGCCGACTCACACCGAGCTTCTGCATCGGACGCGCATTCAGGACCTCTAACTTCTCCCAGATGGCTTCGTTCAGTTCCGCCAGGCTGAAGAACGTGCGATGACGAAGCACCGCCAGGATCCAGCGCTGCGCCACCTGCACTGCCGACTCCACCTTCGCTTTGTCTTTCGGCTTGAACACCCGAGCCGGGACCACAACCGCACCGTAATGCGTCGCCAGCTCTTCGTACGTCCGGTTGATCCCTGGCTCGTAACGGTCCACCAAATCCACGCCGCTCTTCAAGTTGTCCGGAACCCAGATCTCCGTACTGCCACCGAAGTAATCCGACATCCCCTTATGGGCCTTCGCCCACGATTCCAGCGACTGGTTCAGTGTCGCTTCGACGTAGGTGTAACTGCTCGCGCCCAACGTCCCGACGAACAGCTCCATTTCGACGAGCTCTCCCGTTTTCGGATCGACGATGTGAGGCTTCTTCCCCCGAAAAATCGACGAATGTCTTCTCGCCTGCTCGATGCCGTTGACGCATCGTCGGGTTCAGCTTCTTCTTCCACTGACCGTACAGCTCGCAATAACGGCTGTAGCCGTACGCTCCCGGCTTATTCTCCGCGTACTCCACCCACAGCTGCAGCAACGTCAGCTCTCGGTGACGCCTCAGCTCCTCGTGGATGTGGGCATAGTCCAGACCCGGCCGTGCGCCAGACGAGCCCGGCGGCGGAAACAGCCCTGCCTCCAGCTCCCCGTCGCTCAGCTCCTCCGGGAGCGGCCAGCTCAAACCACCCTTCTTCGCCTTGGCCAGGTACTCACTCACCGTTCCAACCGCCACGCGAAGTGCCTTTGCGATCGTGCGGTGAGTAAAACCCAGCTCGTACTTTAACCTTAGAACCTCTCGTATTTTTCTCATCGATAACCTCTTAGCTGCCATTTCCTAGATCGTCCTCCTTCCGGGTACGACCTAGAGTGCCTTGAAACGTGCTATCGATGAGCGTTCGCGATGCCGGAACCGGCGTTCACGTTGCCTGGAATCCGTGTTCACCTTCCCCGGAATCCGTGTTCACGATGCTTTGGAATGGATGTTCACCTTCGGCTGGAATCTGCGTTCACGATGCCCCGGAATACGCATTCAAGACCTTCCTCAACAACGAGCTCCCGAAAAAGCCGGTGGGGGACTGGAAGATTGGCGCCGACGTGTTCAACACGATGCACGAGACGAAGTACATGTTCGACGACGACGACATCCACCTGCGGCGGATCGCGCGGGGGATGCCCGGCTTCACCCGGGTCCCCGCCTACCACGACTGGGGCCGGAAGCAGTTTCGCATCGTGGAGCGGCAGCTCGAAGTCAAGGCGAAGCAGATCGACTCCACGCGCACGTGGCTCCAGATCATCCGCGACATGAAGGAGGACCATCCCGCCGCCGAGCAGCTCGTGTTCGCGCACCTGGAGGCGACGCGGAAGACCCGCGAGTGGGTGATCGAGAAAGACCTGGTCACCATTCCCTGGACGGACGACGATGCCATCATGCAGGCGGCACCGCCCACCCTCTGGAGCGAACAATGGTGGGGCTTCGGACCGGGCGTGCCGGCAGGCTCCAAATCACGCAAGGCCGCCTGGACCATCATTCCGGTGGACCCCGACTGGCCGGAGGAGGTGGCCGAGGAGAACCTTTCCGAGAAGGACTGGAGCTTCATGTACGCCATCGCGACCCACGAGGTCTACCCCGGCCATCACCTGCAGCGGCTCTACGCCAACGAGAACCCGCGGCGGCTGCGGGTATACGAGAGCAGCTACTCGAACCAGGCCTGGTGCTACTACATCGAGTGGGAGCTGACCCCGAGCTACGGCTTTTACCCTGAGGACAAGCAGGAGCTCTATACCCTCGAGATGCTGCGGCTGAAGCTCTGGCGCATGGGCCGGGTGATCATCGACTCCGGGCTCCACACCGGCCGGCTGAGCTATGACGACGCGGTGAAGCTGGAGACGGAGCGGATCGGCTTCGTGCGGCGCGGAGGACGGTTCAACATCGACGGCATCACCGAGGGCGGGACCCGCACCGCGGCGCCCACCCTCGGATACTTCGAGTGGATGCTGCTGCGCGAGGATTACTTCAAGAAGATGCGGGAGCTCGATCAGAAGGGGACGCTCAAGGACTTCCACGACCGGGTCTACAAAGTCGGGTTTCTGCCGGTGAAGCTGGTGCGCGAAGCGCTGTTCCACCAGCTCGAGCAGGAGTTCGCGCGCCGGCCGACTACCAACGACACTGACGGGCCTTCGTCCGGATCGGCCTCTCCCGCTACGAGCCGTCCGCTCACGGCCGGAGCCCAGTAAATGCGCACTCCCGGTTTCACAAAATCGTTGACACACTCCCCCAAACGGAACCGAATTTCTCACATGTGTCTTGCGAAGCATAACAGCTCATGCACCACGCGAAGGGCCAGGAGAACCTGTTCGCGTGCTGTGTGTATTAGCCAAACGAAAGGGAGGCAATAATGTCTACTAGGCCATTTGAGGTAACAAAGAACCACACGCTTCTTTTGCCGCTCGTCTTCCTGCTCGCTTCCGGCACACTCGCCGCCCAGGAGTCCACCGGAACCCTTTACGGCACGGTGACAAGCCAAGACGGCGCGCGAGTCCCGGGAGCAACGGTAACAGTGAGCAGCCCCCAGCTCATCGGTGGTGCCCAGGTGCGCGTCACCGGCCAGCAAGGAACCTATCGTGTGCCATCTCTCGGACCCGGTACTTATAGTGTCAAGTTCGAGATGCCAGCGTTCCAAACACTGACACGGACAGACATCGTTCTGAGTGCAGGGGCTCAGCTCGCCATCGACGCGGTACTGCAACTTTCCGGCGTCGAGGAAACCGTAACCGTGACCGGAGAGTCGGTACTTATCGACCTCAAAGGCGCCCAGACCACACGGATAATCGACGAGCGGCTTTTGCTGAACATTCCTACCGGACGGAGCTACGCGGACGTGATCCTTCTTGCTCCCGGCACGACCTCGGATACCTACGAGCGTGCGCCACTACAAAGTGTCCATGGTCAAAGCGTTCGAAACAACCTTTATAATATCGACGGCGCCTACGCGACCGACAACACGACCGGCTATGCGATCCAAAACATCCCCTTTGAAACGATAGCAGAACTTCAGATGACCACGACTGGAATTTCCGCCGAGTACGGTCAAGCCACCGGTGCAGTCTTTAACATCATCACGAAATCGGGTGGAAACGATCTGAACGGGGAGGTCCAGTACTACCTACTCAACGACAGTCTACAATCCGATAACCTGTCTGATGATCTGGTTGCTCAGGGGATCACACAAGGCTCCGTCGTCGAAAAGGAGCAGCAGTTTGGCGGCAACCTGGGTGGTCCTATCATGAAGGACAAGGTTTGGTTCTTCGGCCATTACCAGAACCGTGTTTTTGACAAAACGAACCCTGCGTTTACGGCCGGGGTGCCAAGAATCGATGACCGCGAGTATTTCTTTAAGGTCACTTCACAAGTGACGTCCGCGGTCCAGCTTATCGGTTCCTACTCCGACAGGACCTTCGAGCAGAATCCGGCAAACGCGAGCTTCGGAACCAACGACGACTCCAGAACATGGGATCGATTGGTCGCGCCACATAAAATAGGTATCCTCGGGGCGACGTGGGTGATGAACGAAAGCACATTCATCGAAGCACGAGTTAGCAAGGCGGCAACCCGCTTCGACAGGCAGTACAAGGACGCTGATGGCACCTTCGTGGCGAAGCGGACCAGTCCCTCAACTCAGCTTGGATACCAAGACATCGCTACTGGAGTTCTATCGGGAGGGTATACGCGAGCGGAAGGAAAATTTTGGAAGCGAGACAACATGAATTACCGGGCGTCGATCTCACACTTCAATGACGATCTGGCCGGCACTCACAATCTGAAGGCAGGATTCGACGCATTATTCAACCCCATCCTTTGGACCCGTTCGAGACCCGGTGCGCTGCTCCATCGGCTCAGAAACGGCCAGCCTCACCGGATTCGCCTCTACAACACCCCGAACAAGACGGCTAACGAATACACGCGTTACGCGGGCTACATTCAAGACGAATGGAGTCCGGGGGATCGCATGACCCTGAGCCTAGGGGTCCGCTTGGAATGGACCGAGGGTTGGCTACCGGCCCAGCAAGGCGGGGGCGGGCCGTGGGGTTTCCCGGTTATCGACTATCCGGAGCAACGGAACCTCGTCGACGTGTTCAGCGCCTCGCCGCGCTTTGGCCTTGTGTATGATCTGACAGGCACGGGACGGAGTTCGCTAAAAGTAAGCTACGGACGTTACTACGAGAGGTTACGGGGAAGCATCAACCCCAACACGCCGGATTTCCAGGAGTTCGACTGGAACGACCTAAACGGAGACCTCGTCTTCCAAGACGGAGAACAGGGCACACTGCGCCGGAATCTGCGGAGCTTTCAGAGGTCTTTCGTGTCCTTGCGGCAGCAGTGCGTGACTTAGGTGCTGTTGGGTTCGTAAGCTGAGCGGAGAGATTGCTCAAGGAGGCCATCGATGCGCTCAAAGAAGGCAGAACTCGAAGACGTTGTGAAACAGTTCGAAGCATGGCGGGCGAAGCCACACGGACGGCTGATCCCGGAGGAGTTGTGGAAAGCGGCGCTGGGGTTGCTCGATCGGTATGCGCCGAGCACGATCTGCAGTCATCTCCGAGTCAATGCGGCGCGATTCAAACAGGTCCGAGAGAGTGGAGGGGCCGTTGTGGGCGAGAAGCGTTTCAAGGGGCACGGGCGAACGGGTGCTACGGGTCGGTCCCCGCGCACAGTACAGGATCGGAGTGCGGCGGAGCGGGTCACGGCGTTAGCTCCAAGTGGCAACGCGTTCGTCGAGCTGCCGCAGTTCGGCATGGGCTTAGGGGGCGGCATGATGACACCGCCGCTCGGCGAGGTTCAGCATGGAGCGAGCAGATGCCGTCTGACGGTGGAGAGCGCAGCGGGGAGCCTCACGGTCGTGACGGCGAGCGGCGAGGGTGATCGGCGCCTGCCTGGGTCTTGAAGAAGAGCGAGTTCTTGCGATGCCGTTGTGAGGGCTTCAGCTCCTGCTCGACCTCGTTGTTGTCGAGGGGCACGCCCGGCACTTCGAGGAAGCGGGTTAGCCCTTGCCAGTGATTTTTGACGTAGGAAAAGGCTTTTCCAAGGCGGCTGTTGGGCTCCACCACGCGCTCGCGGAACTGCTTTTCGATCCACTCGTAGGGCGCATCCATCACCGGCCGGCTGTGTTGCTGGTGATATGCAAGCCGCGCATCGGGGGTCATGTCGCGCGTTTCGTCGTCGTTGCGGTAGATGGTCGCGATGTCCTCGAGCACCCGCTCGCAGTGTTCGGGGAAGGCTGGCTCGGCCTCGAAGAAGTAGCGGCGTGCGTGCACCATGCACTTGGCGGTAATCCGTCGCGGCGAGCGCGGTGCCATCGAGGAGGCGTCGGCCATATGGATGACATCGCTCTCCTGAACGGTGCGCTGATTCAGGAGCCGGTCCATGTTTTCGCCCGCATGCCGTCGTCCGCTCGCGTACAGGATGATCGGAGCAAGCGTGGCGTCCAAGCCGCGGGCAACAATGCCCGTGGTGAAGATGCCCGTGCGCTCGCCTTTGCCTTGAGTCAAGGTCTCGTTCTCCGCCATCAACGTGAGGATCCGTGCGCCGGTGTCGTCACTGTGAACCAGCGGCCGGTTCGCGGCTATCGTCTCCATGTGGCGGAAGACCGGGAACACGGCATTCGCCATCGCTTCGACCCGCTCGAACTGCGTGGAGGCGGCAAACGGAACCCCCGCCCACTTTTGCCACTGCGCCAGGCGGTGGTGGGGCATGCCCATGGCGTAGCGCAACACCGAAACGACCGCGTCCACACTCGGATGGTACTTGCTCGCCCAGGCCTGAGACGGAAGTGGCGCTGTGAACGTCTTCTGGCAACTTGCGCATCGCAGCATCTGGCGCTCGTACACCGTCGCCTGGATCGGCGGCTGAGCCTTCAGCTCCACATCCTTGTTCGCCGCATGGGTGTCGTAGAGCTTGCCCCGGCACAGTGGCTCGGGGCAGGGGCCGCTCGCCTTCAGCTCGGGATGCGAAACCGCTACGTGCTCGGCACCAGGGTAGTCCTTGGCCCCGTTGCGCCCGTGGCCCTTGTTCTTCCCTTTCCCCTTTGCCTTCGTGCGTTTCGCGCGACGTTCCGTTGTCGCCATGCCAAGCGCCTCGACGATAGCGACATCGCAGCAGATGACGCACCGCCTCGAGCAGCACCGGACACGCATCCTCGGGAATCTCCCCTTTCGACAGCCGCTCTTCCAGGCGCAGGAGCTCGGCCCGCTCGACCTTCATCGCGAAACGCCGAGCTCTCGGCGAAACTCACGCACCAGCGGATACACCAAGCATGTTTTCACCGCTTCGGCTTTTCTCTTGTGCCGGTCCATCCGGCCCCGGCCCGAAGTCACTCCCACCTCCACCCAGTTCGCTGCCAGATAGCACGTCCCCTCGTAACGCTCCCTCCGTCGCGCAGGGCGAGGTCGAGAATTTCGTACCCGTTACCGCCGGTGTGCTGAAAGACCCGCCGCCCGGCGACTGGCTGATGTTCCGCCGCACGTACGACGGGTGGGCCTACAGCCCCCTAGATCAAATCGACAAAGACAACGTCGACGAGCTGCAGCTTGCCTGGTCGCGGGCCATGGAGCCAGGAGGCCAGTACACCACCCCCCTGGTGTGGAACAGGGTCATGTATCTGGCGCATCCTGGTGACGTCATCCAGGCGCTGGACGCAGGCACGGGCGACCTGATTTGGGAATACCGGCGGGGCGTTGTCTCCTCAGGCAGGGTGCGGAACCCCCGTAACCTGGCCATCTTCGAGGACAAGATCTTTGCCTTTACCCGCGATGGCTTCCTCATCGCCATCAACGCCCGGGACGGATCTCTGGTTTGGCAAACCCGGGAGGCCGAACCCGGCTCGGGCATTGGCCACATGGCCGGGCCGATTGTCGCCGGCAACGAGGTGATCAGCGGGCGCTCCTGTGCCGCCACCGGCGGACCGGAGATCTGCTTCATCGCCGCCCACGATGCCCGCACCGGCGCCGAACTTTGGCGGACTCATACTATCCCCCGGCCCGGTGAACCGGGCGACGAGACATGGGGCGGCGTCCCGTACGAGAACCGGCGCCATGTGGGCGCCTGGGGTGTCGGCAGCTACGATCCAGAGCTTGACTTGATCTACTGGGGCACCTCGGTTCCAGCACCCTCCCTGGAGGTGTTGCGTGGCACCGACGGCCACGACGTGCTGTACTCCAACTCGACGCTGGCTCTCGACGCCGACACCGGGAGGATCGTCTGGTACTACCAGCACTTGCCTCGGGACAACTGGGACATAGACCATGTTTTCGAGCGATACCTGATGGATATCGAGTTGGCACCAGACCCCGAGGAGGTGCCCTGGATCAATCCCAACATCCAGCCGGGGGAGGTTCGCAAGATCGTCACGGGTATTCCCGGCAAGACAGGCATTGTCTACACGCTTGATCGCGAGACCGGCGAGTTCCTGTGGGCCCGTGAGACGATTCACCAGAATATCGTCACGGGTATCGACGGGGAAACGGGTCGGGTCGACATCAACGAGGAGCTAATCGTCGGCCCCTTCCAGGAAATCCTGGTTTGCCCTTCCACCGGGGGAGGGAAGGACTGGCCGGCCGGGGCCTACAGTCCGCGCACCGGGCTCATGTACCAACCGCAGCAGAATATGTGCATGCTGATGAAAGGGGCCACTGACAAGCCAGCTCCTGAGGACGGTTATGCCACCAGCAGGATCTTCATCAAGGATCCGACGCTCCCGGAGCCTTACCTCGTGGGACGAATCGACGCCGTTTCGATCACTGAGGGCAGGACGCGGTGGTTACACCAACAGCGTGCCGGCGTCATCGGCAGCCTGATGGCCACCGCTGGTGGCCTGGTTTTCGGAGGCGACGTCAACCGGCGGTTCATGGCATTCGACGACAGCACCGGCGAACTCCTCTGGGAGACGATTGTCAGCGGTCCGGTGTCAGGCAGCGCCGTCAGCTATGCGATGGACGGCAGGCAATATGTCGCCGTTCCGGTGGGTGGCGATACTGCCTCGCCGGAAAAGCGCATCCTGTATCTTCACCACGAGATCAATCCGCCTCAAGGAATCAACGCCATTTTTGTATTTGCGCTGCGAGATCCTGGTCACAGGAAACGGTACATGTGGGTCGGTACAGCCGTACTTCTCGGCTCGATGCTCGTTTTCGCCGGCCTAGCGTTCGTCGCCCTCGCAATTCGCCGCAAAGGATAGGAGAGGCCTTATTTTTGCCAAGACCCTAAGGGCCCGCGCAAAAATAACTTCACATTTTGGGACGCCGATCCATCCCGTCTGGCTGCGTTCCTCGTCGGTCATATATCTAGATATTATTCACTTCTCGCGCCTTGCCAGACGGGCGCCTCGACGCCCGAAAATGCGAACTTATTCTTGCGCGGACCCTAAGGCTTCAGGTGTCGGTCCAAGAAGGAGAGGATGCGCCGGTAGGAATCGAGCTGGTGGGCCGGGTCAGCCAGACCGTGCCCCTCGCCGGGATAGATCACCACCTCGTGGGCCTTGTGCTGGCGCTCGAGCTCGTCGACCAGGTTGTAGGTCATCCCCGGGGCCACATCGAGGTCCCGATCGCTGTGGATGATGAGCAGCGGCGCCCGCAGATGCTCCACCCAGGCAACCGGCGAAACCCTTTTGTACAGCTCCGGATCCTCCTGCTCGGTGACTCCCGCCCCTATGTGGAATTCCATCCACCCCCGGGGAAGGAGCTTATGGTTAATGAAGGGGCTGCGGCGATCGGCAGGGCCCATCAGGTCTATGCCGGCGCGAAACAGGTCCGGCTCCTTGGTCAGCGCCAGCAGGCTGAGCCAGCCGCCTTGGCTCAGCCCCATGACGCCGACCCTCTCGGGATCGACGAAGGGCTGTGACTCGAGGAATGCCGCCATGGCCTTCACGTCCTCCAGCGTTTTCGTGCCCCACGCCCCGATGGACGTCTCCCGAAAGGCCCGCCCGTAGCCAGCGCTGCCCCGCTGGTCGCCCATCAGCATCACGTACCCGGACTGCACCAGGTAGTGAGCGAAGGGGTTCCAGTGGTCATAAAACTGCCCGTAGCTGTTGGGGTGCAAGTTCAGGATCGCCGGCAAACGCTGGCCAGGCCGCAATCCCCCCGGCGTGAGCAGGAACCCCCCGAGCTCCAGCCCATCGAAGGACCGTACGGACACCCGCCGCACCTCCGCGAAGTACTCCTTCCGGAAGGCAGCGTGGGAGGAAAAGGTGAGCTGACGAGCCTGGGCCGCACCGGCTGCCCTCACGAAGAGATCCGGCGGCGACCAAGCGTTCTCGTAGGCGTAGACCACCGATCCATCCCTCCTCCACCCCACCTCGCGATACTGCCCACCCCCGGTGCCCACCGTCCGGACCTGACCGGTGGCCACGTCGATGACCACCAGGTCGAAGCTCCCGTGGCGGTTCACGGACAGGAGAATGCGCCGACCGTCGTGGTCCCACACGGGCTGGACCACAAAGTGGGGCGAGAACGAATCGTAGGGACCGGTGTCGAATTCCCGCATTTCCTTTCCTTCGAGCGTCATGGTCCATACGTGAACGTAGCCGGAGCGATCCGAGAGGAAGGCCAGGCGCCGGCCGGACGGCGACCAGCGGGGGCTGAGGTTGGTGGCCGCATCGACAGGGGTCAGGCGGGTCACCGGGCCGCCGGCCGAAGGGACGCTGAAGATGCCCGACGCGTAGAGGTGGTCGTCCGGGTGGCGGCCGGAGAAGACGATGGTGCGGCCATCCGGAGACCACTGCGGGTCCTTCTTGTTGACGGCATCGTCGGTCAGTTGCACCAGGCCGTGGCGCTCACCCGCCGCTGAAACGACCCACAGGTCCGTCTTCCCGCCTCGGATGGAGACAAAGGCCAGCTTTTTTCCATCGGGAGACCACGCCGCGTCCCGGTCGTCCTCCCGATCCACGGTCACTCGCCTCGCCGCGCCCGTGGCCACCTCCACCACCCAGATGTCGCCGCCCCGCTCGAAGGCGACCCGGTCGCCGGACGGCGAAAAGCGGGGCTTGGTCTTGGCCACGTTGCCGGACGTCATCCGTCGGATCTCCCCTGTCTCCAGCCACACCACCCGAACGTTGTCGTCCTCGCCGAAGCGCGGGATCACCGGCCAGCCGAAGTAGTAGCCCACCAGCGTGTAGGCCACCTTCGTTCCGTCCGGGGAGATGGAGAACTGTCCCAGCGTCCGGGCTTGGGTGATCTGCTCCAAGGTGAACTGCGGCACATAGCGGTTGTGCTGTAGCTTCAGTCCACTCGCGGCGACGAACGCTGGCTCTGCGGGGCCAGGAGCGTAGAACAGAGCCTCCTGGTCCGGCAACGGCTTGGCCTGGTGGTTGCCGACGAGCGGAAACGCAAGGGCGATGACGAAGATCGATACCCGTAGATATCGCATCGGACCTCCAAGCCTTGTGGCTCTTCCTCGAACGGATCTGCCTGCCAGTCAGATCTTCCACACGGGCCGGCGGCGACGCACCACCGGATCCTGAACTTACGGAAACGGAAGCGTCAGCATGAGGGCGTAGAGCTCGATGCCCTCCCATACGTTCCCGATGCGCACGTTTTCATTTGGCGAGTGCTGGTTGTTGTCGTGGTTGACGGTGGGCATGACGATGATCGGCACCCCCACGAGGTCGGGGAAAACGTACAGGGAGTTACTGCCGCCCTCCGTGGGGAAGGCTACCGGCTCCAGACCGAAGGCGGCCCGCAGCCGATGGCGCACGGCCTGACCGATGGGCAGGTCCATGGGGGTGCGGACTCCGGGGTATCCCTCCTCCTTCGAGGTCACCCTGGCGATACGCGGGTAGCGGGCCCGCACCTCGGCGTCGGGCTCTTCGCTGACCACGTGGTAGCCCTGGCGCCGGATGTGCTCGATCAGCCGCTGGAACTGAGGCTGAGCTTGGATGTTCGGCACGAGCCGCAAGTCGAGCTCGGCAATGGCCCGGTCCGGAATCACGCTGCGGGCCTGCTCGTTCACCCAGGCGCTGGCCAGTCCGGTGACGTTCAGCCCCGGGTAGGTAACGGCCTCGAGGCGGCGCTCCCAGGGCCCCTCCGGGGCAGCGAAACCCAGCACCGTCGGCGAGTCGGCCGGATCATCGGGGATGGCGTCCAGGGCGGCCAGCTCGGTCTCCGAAAGTGGTACGTGGTCTTCGGACCAGCCTTCGATCAGCACTTTGCCGGTCTCGGGATCCTTCATGCTGGCCAACAAGTGAGCCAGACGCATGGCCGGGTTCGGGGCCCAGCTGCCGTAGTGGCCGCTGTGCAGGGGTCGCTTCGGGCCGTACACCGTGATCTGGACCTTCCTGATCCCCCGCACGCCGAAGCTGAGGGTGGGTCGCCCCGAGGGATGCTTGGGGCCGTCGCCGATGACGGCCAGGTCGGCGGCCCAGCGCTGGCGGTACTGGTTCGCCGCAACCTCCATGTAAGGCGAGCCGATTTCCTCGTCGCCCTGAAAGAGGAACTTGAGGTTGGCCTGGGACTCCAAGCCGGCAGCCTCGAGGGCGTCGAGGGCGGCCAGGATCATGATGATCGGCGAACGATCGTCGGCAGCCGCACGGGCGTAGACCCGCCAGTCCGGATCGACGCCGCTCTCCGGCAGGGACACGATCGCCGCACCGTCCGCCAACCTACCGTCCCGTACCACCGGCTCCCAGGGGTCGTGGCCCACCCACCGGGAGACGTCCACCGGCTGGCCGTCGTAGTGGCAGTAGAAGAGCAGGGTGCGACGCGCCCCGGCGACGCGACGCCGGCCGAAGACGTAGGGGGCGCCGCCGGTCTCCAGCAACTCGGCCTCGATCCCCCGCCTCTCCAGAGCGGCGACAAGCCACTCGGCATTGAGCCGAATTCCCTCGGGGTCGGAGAAAACGTTGGGGATGGCAAGAAACTCCATCAGCTCCCCGAGGATCCTGACCTCGTTGGCCTGCCAATACCTGCGAGCCGCGGCCACCACGGCGGTGGGGCTCGAATCCTGGACCGCGGGCCCTTTCGCCTCCACCAACCGGACCACCGGACCGGCTCCCAGGAACCGAACCGGCCCGGCGGTGGTGTAGGAGGGAAGAGAAGAAGAAGCGAAGACGGTCAGGACGGAGCTTGGCTGGGCAGCAGCTCCACCAACCACCATCAGCCCGGCGAGAGCAATCACGAATGGCGCCAGGCCCCCTCTGCGAAAACAAGCTCTGACGTTCATCGTGACCTTCCTCACTGAAGGGCAACCCACTCGCGGGCAGCCCGCAAGGAGAGACTCAACGCAGAGTCGCAGCGACGCAAGGTCGCAAGACTGTGCCCGTAGTTCTTCACTATTAATTAACACTCTCGATCAAGCCGAGCCCTACGAGGGTGTACCTCAGTCGCGCCATCCACAACCATGCTGCTTATTTCGTTCTCGGTCACGACCCATCTCTCTGCGCCTTTGCGTTCGTTTCCACGGACCTTTCTGCACTGTTCTTGAATGCATCACCGCAATTACGGCTCGGAGTAACTTCGCTCAGCAACGCCAGGCAGCGGAGCTCGTCGAGGAAACGCTCGTCGAGGACCGGGTGAAAAAGCCGGATCCGAGCCGGATCGACGCGGTTCCTCACGAGGGGGAAAGCGGTAAGGTGAGTCCAGACCTGATCCGTACGTCGAGTCTCGTTCACGTTCTCCAGCCACGTTGCCGCCGGCGCCACCGTGTAACGGTCGGTGGGCACTTCTGGATAGGCGTTGGCGAGGAAGACCTTCGTACACTCGGCATTGTCGGCGTCCCGAGTGACAAAATGCCGGTGCTGGTCCGCCGGGATGCTCATCGCTTTGTCCAAGAGCTTCTCGTTGAAACGCATGTAGAGCAGGGAGCAGCCGAGGGCTTCGGCGATCTTCTCCGCCTGCGGTCTCATGTAGTAGCTGGTGAGAATATAGTGTGCCTTTTGCGGTATCCTGAGACTGCTACCGTCAGGCGGCAAGTGGCAGATTCTGGCCGGGAAGCCGTTGGTAAGACTGGCCCGCACGCATTCGTAGAAGTCGCGCGTCGCCACGACCGGAAAAAGAGGGCATTGACGGCCGTTACTGGGTTCGCTGAGGTCACCGAGGAGTTTCAGCAGTCGGGCTCGATCGAGTCCCAGCCGCTCGGCGCGCTCGACGGTCTCCTTGAGGAACTCGTACACGGCGTGAAGAGATTCCTGTACCTCGATCGGATCGAGATCGCGGGCGACGTAGATCCCGCTCCGGGGACGCACCTCGGCAAGCATGGAATCACAAAGAGCTTCCTGAATCCGCTCCGCGGTGCTACGGGAGATACCGAGCTGACGGGCGAGCCTCCGGACCGATGGCAGCCGATCTCCAGGGTGAAGGCGACCGGCGAACAACTGAGCCGCCGCCTGCCGGACCACTTGAAGAGCATACGACGCTCCGCTCTCGCGGTTGAGCAAGAATCCCATTGCGCCTCCCGTCGAGTTGTCGAACGGGCTCGGTCGTCGACGTAATATAGCACATCGGCAATGTGTGAACTCATGCAGCTCATGCAGTTCGTTCGAGGATCTCGCACATATAACATGAGTTACTCCGATTCGAGAGGGATCGGCGAGCCGAGCTGACGAATCAGCGGCCCCGACCAGGCGCCAGCGGCAAGGACCGGTGTATCAACGCTCATGCGGCCGCGCTCGGTGACGAGGCGACGCGGGCCCTCGCCCCCGAACTCGAAACCCTTCACCGTGTCGCGCACCAGGCGCCCACCCGTCCGAAGAAAGTGCTTCGCCAGAGCCTGGACCAGACGAAAAGGGTCGGTACAATGTCCGGCCTGGGGAAAGTAAACCGCTTTCTTTACCGCAGGGCCGAGCGCCGGCTCGAGCTCGCGGGCTTCGTCACCGGTGAGCTCTCGAACCCCGATGACCGTGACTTCACGGGATGGGCTCGGCTCTGCGGCCGTCACGTGCATCTCCTCGGTTCTTTTCCGCGCACCCGACAGAAAGGTTGCAGCTCAAAGGTGGTATAACACTTTCGCAACGGAGCGTACACACGATGAGCGAACCGCGTACCGAAGATGGCAAGGTGAGCTCCGTCCAGGCGCACACGTTGTGAATCTCGGTGAGGTGTTCGGAACCCGATCCACGCCAGCGGAGGCTCCATGAGCGCCCCGCAAGAGCCCGGCATCGGCGTCCCAAAATGTGAAGTTATTCTTGCGCGGGCCCTTAGCCGTGGACGCGTGGGATTGATGCGAGGGAGGTGACTGTGACTCGCACGCTTGGTGTCTGGTGTTTACTTCTTTCCGCGGGCTCGCCAGCCGCAGCGCAAGGCCAGGAGCCGTTCCACCCACCGGAGCTCGTTGCTTTCGCCTCGGAGCTCCGCCAATGGCGAAGCGATCGGCCAGCCGGAGTGCCGGACTTCGCCGCGCAGGCGGCCCGACAACGGCGGGAGCTTCCCGAGCTCCGTGGTCGGTTGCACGCGTTGAACCCCCGGGACTGGCCCGTTCACGCCCAGGTGGACTACCTGATGCTTCAAGCGGAGCTGGACTACCTCGACTTCGGGCTGAACGTGACACGAGAGGCTTCGAAGAATCCGGACTTCTACCTGAACCAGGCCGTCGGTCGCGTGATGCGGTTCATCGGCGGCCGATTCCAGGCCGCCCCGGGAATCACCGTGCCGTACGACGCCGAGCGCGCCTCCGCGATCGTCGAGGCCCTCGGAGAGACCGAGGCCATCGTCGCACAGGCACCCTCCGCCCTCACCGAGGCCGTTCCCGAGCTCGCCGATGTGGCCATCGAGCGAATGGAAGACGTTCGCGAGAACTACGCGCAGTTCGCCCGTGTGGTCGGCCGTCACCTGCCCGAGCCCCACGCCTCACAGATCGGTACCGCGGCGGAGCGGGCGGGCGAGGCTCTTGTCACCTACCGCGCCTGGCTTCGGGAGAACCGTTCGAAGATGACCGGAAGCTATGTGGTCGGCCGGCCGGCCTTCGAGTGGTACGTGCGGAGGGTGATGATGTTTCCCTACGACAGTGACCAGCTGCTGATGCAGGCCGACATGGAGCGGAGCCGCAACTGGGCCTTCCTGCAGCTCGAGAGACAGAAGAACCGTCATCTGCCTCACCCGGGCAAGATGTTCACCGTCGCACCGTTGAGGCCGGCGGCAACGAACCAGGAGTACTCGGAGTGGAAGGACGCCACCGACGTGATGAGCCGCCGCTGGGCAGAGGAGCACGACCTCTTCACGCATCCCGATGAGCTCGGGCCGATGCGTCACGGGCAAGGCGGGATCTGGATCGAGCCGTTCGGCCTCATGGCTTTTCCCGAAAAGCCTCTTCCCGCCGGCTCGTACGCCCAGTTCGTCGTCGAGCCCGATCACTGGTGGGCCCACTCGTACTGGATACTGGGACATCGCCGCGACCCGGGGGACAACCATCCCCACAACGAGTATCCCGGGCACCGCTTCGAGAGCGCGGTGAGCCAGAAGCACACGTGCGCGTTGCGACGGGGGCATCGTACGCGCGGGGATTCCTGGTGCTACTACGTCGAAGAGATGCAGCTCCAGCTCGACTTCCCTTTCGTGCGAGGTCCCCGGGCACGCGAGCTCATATACGGTCTCGCCATCATGCGCGCCGAGCGGGTCCATGTCGCGGTGAAGATGGCCGACGGATCGATGGCGCCTGATGAGGTCGCGCCGTACATGATGGAGTCCGTGCCCTGGATGGAGCCCTATGTCGCGAAACACCACGAGCTCTGGCGCAAGCTGGTGCGGCCCGCCGATGTGCTCTACTACCAGGTGGGAAAGTACGAGGTCTACAAGCTTTTGAGAGATCGCATGAGACGGCTCGGTGACGCCTTCGAACTCGGCGCGTTTCACGACGCACTCCTCGCCACCGGACAGATTCCGGTTGCGTTGGCTCGCTTAGATATGACGGGCGCGAACGAGGAGATCGACTACCTGTGGGACTGGAAGCCGATCCCCGAGCTGCCGGCGCCGCCATCCGCAGGAAGGTAAGACGCGTGCGCGGCCGGCTCGTCGCCTGCTGTCTCGCCACCGCCCTGCCACTCGCATCCGGAGCGGCGGAGCGTTTCGAATGGCCGCGGTCCTCCCCCGAGGCGCTCGGCATGGACGGCTCGTCGCTCCGCGCTGGGCGCGACTACGCTTTGTTCGACCGCGAGGATCCGCATCGCGGGGGCTCCGGCTACGTCGTGTACCAGGGAAAGCTGGTGCTCGCCTGGGGCAGCCCCACCGCCATGTATCAGCTTAAGTCGGCCTCCAAGTCGATCGGCGTCACCGCGCTGGGCCTCGCCATTCAGGAAGGCCGGATGAAGCTGAGCGACGCGGCCGGACGGTTTCATCCGAGCTTCGGCGCTCCGCCGAAGGCGAACGCCGCGAGTGGATGGCTCGAGGAGATCACGCTGCTTCAATTGGCGACACATACGGCGGGCATCGACCGGTCCCACGGCTACCGGCCTCTTGTCTTCCGGGCCGGCAGCGCGTGGTCTTATTCCGACGGGGGGCCGAACTGGCTGGCAGAGTGCATCACGCTCGAATACCGTCGCGACGTCGCCGAGCTTCTCTTCGAGCGCGTCTTCACGCCTCTCGGCATCACCGAATCGGATCTTACGTGGCGCGACAGTTACTACCGCCCGGATAGGATTCACGGAATCAAGCGGCGCGAGTTCGGATCGGGCGTACGTGCCAACGTGGACGCGATGGCGCGTATCGGCTATCTCTATCTTCGAAAGGGCAAGTGGCAGGGAGAGCAGATTCTGCCCCAGAGCTTCGTCGACGCCGTGGGCAAGACGCCCGAGAGCGTCCGCGGCCTTCCGGTTCGAGACCCCTCGGTGACGCCCGGCGCTTCCGACCACTACGGTCTTCTCTGGTGGAACAACGGAGACGGCACGCTCGAGAACGTTCCGAAAGACGCCTACTGGGCGTGGGGCGGCATGCAGGGCCGTGATACGGAAAGCCTCATCGTCGTCATCCCGAGCCTCGATCTCGTTGTTGCCCGGGCCGGCACCGGTTGGGGCGACGGTACGATCGACTACCGGTTCCTGGCTCCGTTCCTCGAGCCCATCGCTCGGTCGGTCTCGCCGACCGAACCCTGAGCGGCTCTGCCTTGCCGGTTCTCCCAATCAAGGGCGATTTTCAGATCTCATCATGGGATCCGTATTCGCCCTGCTCGGCGATGGGCAGGAGACATTCGTGAGGGAGATGGACGTCTCCCACATGCAGCTCTCGACACGACATGCGTTGCGGGCGGTAAGTCGAGACATCACCATGGCCGGTTTTCGAACGCCTCCCGCGTCCTCCATCCTCTGGACGGACGGGAGCGGTTTGACGCCGGACGAGCTCACCGTCATCTACGCCGATCCCGATACGCCGGTCTCGCTGCCGGTGCAGTGCGGAGGGGGTGGGCAGGGCGGCGGCGGCGGACCTTGCGGTACCATCAATCAGTCCTCGACGTTGCTCCTCGATCCAGAAACCATGGATCCGAAGCCTGCCGATCCCGAGTATGCGTACAACGACAAAATGGTTCTTGCCGCAATCGAGACAGGGGACTGTAACGAGGACGGGCAAGAGGATATCTATGTGCGGAAGACGTTAACGAGCTTGGTGAGCCTGCGCAATGTCGTCTCGGAGATGGAGAACCAAGCGTTGCAGACCCGGTGAGCCGGGCCCTAAGCCACTTGGTACCGTTCGACTTGCTTCCAATCGACGTCGTAGCCCATGCCGGGCAAATGCTCGACCTCGACGTAGCCCGCTCGCTGCGTCGTCCAACGGGTCACGACGTCATCAGTCAACGTCTGGGAAAGAGGCCCCGGACCCTCGTGCTTTCGTCCTCTTGCTCCAGGGGTGGCGGCGGCCAAGTGACGGCTCGAGTAGCGTGAAAGCTGGAGCGCCGTGCGACCGCCGACGATCACGGGGAGCCCCGCGGCAGAGGCAATGGCCGCCATGCGCTTGGCGAGCAAGAGGCCGCCTACCCGCGGCACTTTGATGTTCATGAGATCGCAAGCCTCCGCGGAAGCTACTTTCAGCGCATCCTTCACCGTGATGAGACTCTCGTCCGCGCTGATCGGGACCCCGCGATGCCGACAGAGCTTCAATCCTTTCACATCCTCAGCAGCGACCGGCTGCTCGACGAACTCGATCTCGAGCTCCGCGATGCGCTTCAGGAACTCGAACGCGCCCTCACGCTGGTAGGCACCGTTGCAGTCGATACGGACGGTGCAGTCGGAAGGGACGATCTTTCGAACGGACTCCACCCTGAGGACGTCTTTGTCGAGGGACTCCGCGTTCACCTTCACGACGACTCCCCGGAACCCGCGCGCGAGAGCGTCCACGGCCTCTTTCGCCATCGCATCCGGCTCGGAGCCGCCGAGCGTATGGTCCACCGCAATCCGCTCCTGGCAGAGTCCGCCGACGAGCTTGTAGACGGGCTCGCCGAGCGACTTGCCCATGATGTCGAAAAGAGCGGGGTCGATCCCCGCGGTGACGTCCACGTTGCCCGCGGCGACGTCGAGCAAGCTCTCGACGATGTCCTCGATGTCGAAGGGATCGCGACCGAGCAGGCTTCGTCGCACCGGCCCGTTGATGATCTCGGCCACAGTGCTCGGGTTGCTCTTGGATGAACGAAAGAGGGGGATGCTCTCACCGTATCCCTCGATGCCGTCCCCGGTCGTGATGCGGACGATCACGCTGTCGAAAGCGGTCATGGTGCCCCGCCCGAAGACGTAAGGCACTTCGAGCGGGATACTCACGTGGACGGCTCGTACGTCTCTAATCCTCATGCGGTATGGGCTGGTCCTTCCACAGGTGTTTGACATCGTCGTCGATCCCGGCGAGCTCCCACCGCGCGAGGCCGATCGGGATCTGGCCGGTGGCCAAAAACGCGTCATGGAACTCTCCGAGATCGAAATTCAGGCCCTGCTGTCGCATCCGATCTCGAAGGAGCTTGAGCAGCTCGAACTTGCCCGTTTGGTACAGGATGGAGAACGTCGGCTGGCCCAGGGAGTTCCACACCTCCATGCGCTTGGCCTTCCACGGGTCCATCCAGGGGACGGTGTCGACGAGGTAGGTCTCAGCCTCTTTCGGTGTCATCCATCCAGCGGCGAGGTTCACCCCGGTGACCAGCCGCTCGACCCGCCACAGGGCGATGGCATACATCCACTCGCGAACCCGCGGGCCTCGCACGAACGGGTAGTCGAGCTGGAGCTGGAGCTCCTCCATGTAGAAGGTCCAGGCGTCGCCGCGAGTACGGTGCCCGCGCCGCAGCTCGCAAGTGGTTCGCCGGGTCACGGCACTCTCGAACGTGTGACCTGGATAGTCCGAGTGCGGGTGGTTGATGCCCGGATCCATCCACTTGGCGAACTCCTGATAGGCTCGGGCGAACCAGTGATCAGGCGCCACCATGAACTCGGTCTTCGCGCCGGGGGCAATCGGCTCTGTGGGAAAGCCCATCAATCCGAAGGGCAGGATGTACACGCCTCCCGACTGGACCCGCATCTGGCCGAGCTCCACCGGCCGGGTGAAGAGCTGGTGCTGCTCCGCCCAGAGACGACTCAGCACGTCCGTCGCATCCTTCAGCTCGGCATAGTGCTCGTAGCTCGTCACTGGCGGCACGGGCAGAGGCTCGCTCTTGCCGCCGAATCTGGGCCCCTCGTATCCGGGTAGGTGGCGGTTCTTCTGCCGCTCGAACTGCAAGAACGCCCAGTTCCGCAGGCGCTCGGTGTCCGATTGCACGAGGAGATCTCTGGCGCTGTGGGACAGTAGGTTTACATTGTGCAGGGCCCACTGGAGCGCCGGAATCCCGATGGCGAGCGGCGCGCTCATGCGAGGACGCTCGGAAACGAGCCACTGGCGATACCTCTCGAGCGCTTTCCCGGCCCCGGCCGCCGCGGGGCCGACCTGCGAGCTGTAGGGCTCCGGCAGGTGCGGCCCCAGCACTCTCGCGAGCTCGGCGTAGTGCTCCTCGATGTTCTCGAGCCGCTCGATGGCCATGTCGGCCATTTCCGGCACGGCCTCCGTGAGCGCATCTGAGGCTTGCTGCAAGAACCTCTCGGTATCGTTCATCGCGCTCAGAATCGCCGCGGCCCGTCGCGCGTCGTAGGGAACGCTCACGCCCGGCCCCACCTGGTAGCGTCCACCGACGTGACGCATGACGCGCCGGAACGCTTGAAGCGTGTAGAAGTCCGGGTTTCGCGAGGTCTGGCGGACGACCTCGAGATCGAACTCGAGCGCGTTCATCTCCACGACGAGCATGAGGTAGTCCACCTGGGCATGGACGGGCCAGCTCCGCGCGTTCATCGCTCTCAGTCGCTGCCGGTAGGAAGCGAGACCTTGTCGATGCTCCTTCGCGCGCAGAGCATAATCGGGAACGCCTTCCGAGGCAGGTGCCCGCCAGCTCCGGAAATTTTCGACGAGGGCCACGAGCTCGGGTGGATGCTCGTATTCGACAGGACGCGCGCTCGTTGGGTGTGTGGCCCCAAGAAAAAAGCTCAACCAGAAGGTGGTGACGCCGGCTTTCATGGGCTCCTCCTGAGCCCGAGGATACCACCCAGGGCAATTCTTCCTATCCTCGCCGTGCAGCCACGGCGAGCCTTGTTCCGCAAACAACGTCGCTTTGCATGCTCGCGTTTTCTTGACAACCTCTCGAACTCTTGACATAAGGCGTTCATGGCCGCGATCCGCAGCCTGCGCTCAGGTCGCTGGGCTCACGTACTGGCACTCGTCGCGGTCGCAGCTGCGTCGTTTCATCTTCTCACCGCGTCCACGGGTCTCCTCGAGGCTCGCTTGCAGCGATCCATTCACTTCCTCTTCATGCTGCCCCTTGCGTTCATCCTCTATCCGGCGCGAGAGAGCTCGCCGAAGGAGGCGCCCGCCTGGTCGGACTTGGCACTGGCCCTCGCTGCGGTCTTGGTCAACGTCTACATCATCGTGAACGCATCCAGGCTCCAGGCACGCTGGGAGGGCATCACGCCGGTCTTGCCCGAGGAGCTCGTACTGGGAGCGCTGGCGGCGATGCTTTGTCTGGAAGCGGTCCGGCGCGCGACGACGTTCGCTCTCGCCGCCGTCACCTCCGTCTTCCTCATCTACCTGTACTGGTCCGATGCCGCCTACGGCGCGTCGGGCGGCGCTCTGGCGACGCTTCGACGCGTCGTCGAGACCCTTTACCTTTTCCGCAGCGAGGGTATCTACGGCGGTCTCCTCGGCGTATCCGCCACCTATATCGCGATCTTCGTGCTCTTCAGCTCCTTGGTCGCGAGGAGCGGTATCGGCGATCTCTTCATCGGTCTGGCGAGTCTACTCGCCGGCCGAGCTCGGGGAGCGACGGCCAAGATGGCGGTGGTTTCGAGCGCGCTGTTCGGCACCGTCGCCGGACAGGGTACGGCGAACGTGTACGCGACGGGCACGTTCACGATTCCACTCATGAAAAAGGCGGGCTACCCGGGGGCCTTTGCCGCGGGAGTGGAGGCGGTGTCCTCCATGGGAGGGGCTCTGCTGCCTCCGGTGATGGGGACCGCCGCTTTCGTCATGGCGGAGATGATCGGCCTTCCTCTGACGACCATCATGTGGCGAGCGCTCGTGCCCGCGCTTCTCTACTTCGCGGGTGTCTTGCTCGTGGTGCATTTCCACGCCGGGAAGGAGGAGCTCGGCCCCACCACGGCGCTCGACGACGAGACCCCGCGGCCCGAGCTAGGGGCCGTGCTTTCCAAGAGCTACGCGCTCGCGCCGATTGTGGTGCTCCTCGTCACGCTGCTCCTGGGCTTTTCGGCCCTGAGGGCGGGATTGTTCGCCATTGTCTCGTCCCTGCCTCTCGTCGCCGTGAGGGCTCGCGGAGGCGAGCAGAATCTCATCCAGGTTCTTCTCGAGATTCTGATCAGCGCCTTGAGAAACACCGTCATGATAGCCGTCACCTGTGCATGCGCGGGTATGATCGTGGCCGCCATCGCGCACTCGGGGCTTGCGATCACCTTTGGCGTGAAAGTGGCGTCGCTCACCGGGGGCCTCATGCCGGTGGCGCTGGCCATCACGATGTGTGTGGCCGTGATCCTTGGCATGGGCCTACCGGCTACGCCGGCCTACGTCTTGACGGCATCGCTTCTCATGCCGAGCCTGAGCCTTTTGAACTTGGATCCGATACTGGCGCACCTCTTTGTCTTCTACTTCGCCATTCTCGCCTGCATCACCCCTCCCGTGTGTCTTTGCTCCTACGCCGCCGCCGGTCTCGCGCAAGCGGATCCCATGAGGACGGGACTGGAAGGCCTCCGCGCCGGTTTCGCCGGCTTCCTCGTGCCTTTCGCATTCATCTATCGGCCCGCCCTGACGCTCCAAGGCTCGTGGGGAGACGTCCTCGTCGCGGTCTCTTTGACGCTCATCTCGGTGGGCGCCATGGCCGCGTCACTGACGGGCTGGGTATCGGCGCCTCTGAGACTTTGGGAGCGCGGTCTCCTGCTCGCGGGGGCCGTGGCCCTCGTTTACCCGGCTTTGCCATCGATTCTCATCGGTCTCGCGGCGATTATGACGGTCGTGATCGCTCGTTCCCCTCGGGCGGCGGCGAGCCGGCCCTCCTCGACGGCGGACGACTCAAATTGGAGGGAACCTCCGTGAGCACTTGGACGAAGAAGGTGGCCGGACCGATGCTGGCGGTGATCGCCGCCTTCGCCGGTCTCTGGGGCGGCGTCTCCTGTCGACAGCGCGACCCATCACGCTCTCTGATCTTTGCCGGAGGCGGGATGGGAGGCGGCACTTATGCGACGATGACCGGCCTCGCCCGCATCGCGATGAAGTACACCGACCTCGACATCAAAGTGGTGCCTGGAGCCGGACTGGTCAATCTCGTCAAGGTGGCGACGGGAAAGGCCCATCTTACCATCGGGAACGTACCCTTCATGATGCTGGCCCGCGACGGAAAGGACCCCTTCGATCGAGCCTACCCCGGCTTCCGCACCCTAGTTCAGCCTGGAGGCGGCGACGTGGTGACACACTTCATCGTCACCGATGAGCTCCCCTTTGACAGCGTCGCCGAGCTCGTCGCACGCCGGCATCCGTTGAGATTGGCCGTCGACCGGGTAGGGACTCACGACAACTGGATACTTCGGAAAGTGCTGGAGCTTCACGGAGCGGGTGTCACGGAGCTCACGTCCTGGGGAGGCTCTCTTCGCGAAGCGGGCTACAACGAGCAAACGATGTTGCTCACCGATGGACACGTCTCTGGAGTGTTTCAGAACATGCAGTTTCCCTCCGCCTCGCTCATGGAAGCCTCCTCCCGACGCGGACTAAAGTTCCTCGGTCTGTCGGAGGAAGCGGTGCACGAGCTCGAGACCATGGGATGGGAGAGGGTAGAGAATCCTCAAGATCGATACGAGCAGGTCTCGGGCGCGCCGCCCGTCACCAGCGTTGGCTACCGCATGCCGCTCATCGTCAACGCCGAAGTTCCCGAGGACGTCGCTTACCAGTTGACGAAGAGCTTCTGTGAGCATATCGACGAGACGCGCAGAGTTCACCGGGCCTGGGAGAATTTCGACCCCGACACCGCGTGGCAAAACACCGGGGGGGAGCTTCATCCCGGCGCGGTCCGCTACTTTCGAGAGCGCGGCATGATGCAATGAGCGCGCTCGATCTTGACGATCGACAAAAACATAAAAGGAGTCAGTCATGCGAGTCATCCTGCTTTGCGTCGGTTGGACCGCTTTCTGCCTGGGCTCGGCCCATGCAGAGCATCGTCGCTTTGCTCCCCGGTTTACGCTCGAGCAAAGCACCGAGACCCGCACCCTCGGACAATTCACCATCTCACCGGATGGAGGGAAGGTCGCGTACACGATCACGGGTTACTACTTCGGCTTTCCCCTGATCCCCCGGTTCGGTGAGGACAACAACATTCGGGTCGTTTTTCTAGCGAGCGGCGAGATCCGCCAGGTGACTTCTGGAAGCTCACCCAAGACGAACCCCGTCTTCTCCCCTTCCGGGGAGCAGATTGCCTTCGAAGCGGAAGGCGACATCTGGATTGCCACAGTGGCCACCGGCGAGGTGAAGCGGGTGACGGGCCACCTCGCCGCGGATCGCAGCCCGACGTGGTCTCCGGACGGTCGCCACCTCGCGTTCGTCTCCAACCGCGCCGGAAGATCGGGAGCTCGAACGGATTTGTGGATTGCATCCGCCGAGGGCGAGAGCAGAGAGCTCCTTCGATTGACCGATGACGATGCCGTCGAGCAGGACCCTCAATGGTCTCCGGACGGTGGCCTCGTCGCCTTCACCGCGCGGCACCGCGACGATCACTTCTACGCCAGCGGGATCTTTAGAGTCCCCGCCACAGGTGGCCGAGTGGATCGTCTCACGCCACCGGATGACACCACGAACTTCGCCCCCCGGTTCTCGCCCGGCGGGGAGAGCCTGGCCTTCCTCTCCGATCGCTCCGGCTTCGTTCACGTCTGGACCATGGGTCCCGATGGTGAGAATCCGCGCGAGTTCGACACTGGAGCTCACGACTCCGTCTCGCCTCACTTTGCCGTCGCACCGGTTTGGTCCCCGGACGGCAAGCACATCCTGGTGTCGTTCAATCGCGAGGGTAGCTTCGACCTCGCTGCTCTCGACGTGGGGACGGGTCAGGTGGAGACGGTCGCTACGGGAGGCGGTCAGTTCCACGAGGTGGGCTGGACGCCCGATGGCAACCTCGTTTACGCTCATGAGAACGTCTGGTCGCCACCGGATCTCTATGTACGATCTCGTCAAGGCATCGAGGCCCGCCAGATCACTTTTTCGTCCCATGCTGCTTTTCGGGAAGAGCACTTCGCCGACGTGCGGCGGATCGCCGTGGAGTCTTTCGACGGGATGAAGCTCGGGGGCTTCTTGCTCACCCCGAAGGGCTCGCGACCCGGTGAGCGCTTACCCGGCATCGTCAACATTCACACGAACAGCTACGGCCAGTTCTATGACCACTGGAACCCGTTCTTTCACTATCTGGTGCAGTCCGGCTACGTCATGGTCATGGTCGACCAGAGGGGAAGCGCCGGCTACGGGCGGGCGTTCCGCGAAGCCGCTATCGGGGCCTGGGGCACCAAGACGCTCGAGGACGTGAAGGCGGCGGCGGCCTTCATCAAGGCACTGCCCTCCGTCGACCCGGAGCGCGTCGGCGCCATGGGTTTGAGCCATGGAGGCTACTTGACGCTGCTCTCGCTCACGAAGGCTCCCGAGCTCTTTCGAGCCGGAGTGGACTTGATGGGGCCGACGGATCGTCGCACCGCGTTTCTCAATCAGAACCGGCGGCTACACATCGGAGAGGGGGCGACGGAGGAGGAAAATCGAGAGCTCTACGATCGAGTTTCTCCAATCACCTCCGTCGAGGATCTCATGGCCCCCTTGCTGATCCTCCACAGTGACCGCGATCGCAACGTGTCTCCGGCACAGACGTTCGCGTTGGTCAACGAGCTGGAACGCCACCACAAGCCCCACGAGCTCGTGATCTATCCCAACGAGGCGCACGGTCTCGCGGACCCCGAGCACCAGCGGGACTCCTACCGTCGGATCGTCGGCTTTTTCCACCGTCATCTGAGCCGTTGAGCCGCAGACCCTCCATCTTCATGGCCAGAGCACGCCGCTCACCCTCGAGTGCGGTCACCCGGCTACCGAGCCTCATCGGGACGGCGCCAACCCGGCCGGTGAGACCCGGACTCACCGGACCCGCCGATGCTATGGAGGTGATGCGTGGTTCGGATGTAGATCTGACCGCCCGAGATCGCCGGAGAGCTGAGACAATAGTCCTCGAGGTCGTTTCGCGCGAGGATCTCGAACTCCGCTCCTGCTTTGACGACCGTGGTGATCCCGTCTTCGTTGGTGGCGTAGATCTTTCCGTCCGCCATCACCGGCGACGAGCTATAAACGCCGGGAGCAAGCCGCCGTGGGCCCCAAACTCTTTCGCCCGTCTTGGCGTCGAGGCACCACATGATGCCGATGTCGCCGACGACGTAGAGGAGCTTTCCATCGGTGACCGGGGTTGGGATCTCCGGACCGCGCCTGAACGCCCATAGGCGATGACTCTCCGTGACGTCGCCCCGGCGGCCGCCCTTGATCGCGAGCATCGGCCCGAACCTTGCGGGGGCGTAGACGATCCCCCGGCTGACGACGGGCGAGGCGACGCTTCGACTCGTGGGGTCGTTGTCGGGGTTGAGCCCGGCGGCGCGCCAGAGCTCTAGCCCGGTCGCGGGCTCGTAGCCGGTGACGACGTTCGCACCGCTCACGATGATCTCCGCCTTGTCGGCAGGCTTCAAGAGGGTCGGCGACCCGTAGGAGTCTCCCGCAGCCCCCACGGCCTCGGTATGACGCTCGACTCTCCACCGCGTCTCTCCCGTCGCCTTGTCGATCGAGAGAAGGTAAGACGGCTCGCTCGTCTCCTTGCCGTGAATCACTTGAACGTAGACCGCGTCACCATGCAGCAGAGGCGATGAGCCGTAACCGTACATCAGCCCGAACTTTCCATAGTCCTTGACGAGGTTCCGGGCCCAGATCTCGTTGCCGTCGAAGTCGAAGCGTTTGAGGACACCAGTCCCCGTCATGACCCAGACGCTCGTGCCGTCGGTCACCGGCGAGGGAGACGACATGTTCTGCTTGTTCACCTTCTCGTTGCCGTCGCCCAGGAGCCCCTTCCAGAGAACGGTTCCATCGTTCCGGTCCAACGTCCACAGCTGAAGCTCCTCGCCATCCGCCACGTTCAGGAAGATGCGATCTTCCCAGACGATGGGCGTGGATGCGCTCAAGGCGGGAAGCTCGAGCCTCCATCGGATGTTCTCCTCTGGGCTCCACTTGGACGGAAGCCCCGTCTCGAGGCTCGTGCCGTTGAGGAACGGCCCGCGCCACTGCGGCCAGTTGTCCCCCCGGCCGCGTGCGCAGGAACCGGTCCAGGTGACAAGCGCCACGAAGATCACTCGGTGCACATGTGCTGACCACAGGTGGATCATCTCCGCATGGCCTCGTAAGTGACCCGCATCCGGTGTCCGCGGCGCTCGTTTCCTTCCGTGCCCTCGACGTAGCTCTCCACCCAGCGCGCGCCGTCCCAACCACCCCGGTATTCGCTCGCGTGGTCGAGGATGGCCCCGACCTCCTCCTCCCTCGTACTGAACAGAATCCGGAATCTGTTCTTCTCCACCTGTGTGACATAAATGGCATAGAGGGGACGCTCCGGAGCACGCCAGAAGAAACCGACGTAATCCCCGTAGCGAATCGAGACGCTCTCCCCGGGAAGCTCCTCGGAAGCAGTCTCGTCCACGACCCGCAATCTCCAGGCGCCGTCCCATTCAGTGGTCTCGGTATCGACGCGCGTCAGAATGCGCCTCGTCCGGCGCCGCTCGCCCGGGCCCGCGCTCGAGTGTGCGACGACGAGCTTGTCGGGACCCTCCCAGCGCTCGCTGTAGTCGACGGATCGATCGCGGTACTTTCCCACGAGGTCTGGGACCGTGTGCATCAAACGGAAGTCCTTGTGGGGCTCCCGTTCCTCGTAGAATCCCGCGGGCCCGGTTCCGAACGGAAACACTCGGAAGTAGGCACGGTAGGGGCCGTATTGGATCTGACGGGCGTCGGCGACCGAGACCTGCCGGCTCGTCATGTCGATGATGTCGTACCGAAAGACACCGTCTCGGTCGTGAGAACGATCCTGGCCGTCCGCGACCACGGCGATCAAGGTAGCTAGGATGAAACCCGTGGCCGGCCGACAAGTCGAAGCGAGCTGCGGCATGAGACACCCTTCCCGGTGAGCCTCTGCGCTCACCGCCATCGCCCGGCCGAGGTTGGTTACCGAGTCACGCCGGTGACGACGATTCCGGAGCTCTCGGTACGAGGTTCACGTTCTCCGGACTTGCGGATCACGCCGCCCGTCCGGAGGGCGTCATCCGGATTCTACCGCGCTCCGAAGTGGAGCTCCGTCAGAAGCCCGAAACCGGTTCGGATCGAAGAGCGGCATCTCGGGGTCTTTGCCCAGAATGCAATCGGCCAGAAGCTTCCCCACGTACGGCCCGATGGTGTAGCCGCCGCGGGTACAACCGACGACGAAGACGTTCGACAGTTCCTTCAACTCGCCGGCGAGCGGCATATAGTCGGGTACGAAGCCCTCGAAGCCGTGCCAGGTTCGCACGAGTCGAGTCTTGGCGAGTGCGGGGATCGTGTGCTGCGCGAGACGGAGATTCCCGATCAGATTCTCTCGAACCATGTCGGTCCGGCTTTTGTCCAGGGTACCCGAACCCTGCCAGCCACCTCCGATCAACACGGTTCCGTTGGTCGATTGTTTGAGGGTGAGAAAACCGAGCGCATGCAGCAGAACCCGACGAAGGATCGGAGGACACCTCTCCGTCACGGCCACCTGATTGATACGAAGACGGACCGGGAGCGGTGCGCCCAGCTGGCGGGTCAGCTTCCCGAGCCACGCGCCTCCGGCCATGACGAGTCGACGGGCGACAAACGTGGCGCCGCCTCCGCCGACGCGGTAACCGTCACCGTCGCGCGCGAGCGACGTGACCTCGAACCCCTCTCGCAGGTCGACGCCAGCGCGCAGCAACACCTTCCGGTAGGCGCGCCCGGTGAGGGTGGAGCTCGCGAAGCCGTCGAGGGCGCAGAAGCTGGCCAGAACCACGTGGGATGAAAGTCCCGGCTCGAGCTCGCGGGCGCGGGCGGGGTCGATGACCTCGACGGGAGCGCCGGCCCGGCGCTTCTCTTCGGCGTGGCTCTTCAGTACGTCCGCTTCCGCGTCAGTGAAGGCAACGTTGATGCCGCCGATGCGCTGGTAGCCGACATCGATGCCCGAGCGCTCTGCCATGCTGGCCCACATCTCGAGGCTTCGGAGCGCGTAGGGAATCAGACTCACCCGCTTGTTCTGTAGCGCGAGCGTCCCCGCGTTCACGCCCGAAGCGGAGGAACAGAGGCCGCGCCGTTCGAGCACCGCGACGCTCATGCCCGCTTCGGCGAGATGGAGAGCGGTGGAGCAGCCCATGATGCCGCCACCCAGCACGAGGACGTCGAGTGTTTTCTTGCTCACGCTCGCGCTGCTTTGCTGGCCCTCGGGAGGAGATCGATCTCCTCGAGGACCGCGCGAAGCTGCTCTCTCTGCTCCGGGTTCAAAGGCTGGATGGGCTCGCGGGGCGAGCCGCCCGGTCGTCCGAGCAGCTCGAGCGCCGCTTTGACGCCGGCGGGGAACGTGCCGACGCCGAAGAGCGTCCGGTTCAGCTTCGCCATCTCGGTCTGCATCTGGCGGCCTCGAACCACATCGCCCGACATCACCGCGTCGTAAAACTCACGGGAGCGCTTTCCGAGAACCGGGGTCGAGGAGTCGATGTAACCGAGCGCGCCCACCGAGAGAGCGGCAAGCCCGATCACGCTCGCATATCCAGCCAGAACCGTCATCCGGTCTGCCACGCGGCGGACCATCTCGGAGAGAAGGACGAAGTCCTTCGAGCTTTCCTTCAGAGCGATCACGCGGGGCTCGTCGGCGAGGCGATCCACGAGCGCGGCGGACAACGTGATGCCGGTACGGCGAGGAATGTTGTAGACGACCATCGGCAGCTCCGTCTCTTCGAGGATCCGGCGATAGTAGGCTTCGACTTCCTCCTCCCCCGGCAGCACGTACCAGGGCGGCTGGATCATGATGGCATCGCAGCCGGCCCGCTCCGCCTGGCGGGCACTCGCGATCGCTTTGCGAGCGCTCGTCGCGCCGCAACCGGCGATGACGGGACACCGTCCAGCGGTTTGATCGACGGAGGTCTCGAAGACCGCCTGGCGCTCCTCGTCCTCGAGTGCCCAGGACTCGCCGGTACAACCGTTCACCAGCAACGCATGGACGCCATCGTCGAGGACGTGGTCGATCAACCGGCGCAAGCCGGACAGGTCCAGCTCCTCGTTCTCGTCGAACGGAGTGGTCAGCGCGGGAATGACTCCTTTGAGCTCGAGCATCGTCAAACCTCCCATCTCATCGAGGCAGCGGCGTGGGAAGGGGGATCTCCTCGTAGCGATAGTTTGCCGTGAGAATCTCCATCGGAACGGGGCGTAGCGGGGCCCGGCTCGTCCACTGCCCGAGCTGCTCGCGGCCACCGGTCTGGCGGGCGAGGAGGCTCGCTACCGCCTCTCCGCACATTCGTCCCTGGCAGGGCCCCATCCCGCACCGCGTCCAGGCCTTCAGTTGGTTGAGATCGCTGGCACCCTCGTCGAGCGCCTCGTCGATCTCCTGTCGCGAAACGTCTTCGCATCGGCACACGATCGTCTCGGCGGTGATTGTCAAAAGAAGACCGGAGCGCAATCGCATGAGCTGACTCATCCCGACGCCGAAGCGTTCGGCGCGGCCGAGACGTCGCTTCAACGTCACGGTCACTCGATCGAGCTCCTCCCGGGGCAGCTTGCCGAGATCGTGGGCGGCCGCGAGCCCGGCCATCTCGCCACGCAGCTCGGCGGCTTTGGCTCCGGCAATCCCTGCGCCATCTCCCGCCACGTAGAGCCCGGGGAGCGACGTGCGGAAAAGCGCATCGTGTGACGGTACCCATCCGCCATCGGCGGGCCGGTACTCGTGATCCGCTCCCAGGAGTCGGCTCACTTCGGTGGCCGGTACCAGCCCGTGACCGATACAAAGCATGTCCGTTTCGAAAACCCGGGTTTCCCGATCAGCGAGCGGCCTCCACTCCCGATCGACGGGCCGCACGTGCACCTCTCGCACCTGCTCCGCACCTTTCGCCTCGATGACGGTATGCCGTGCCAGAAACGGTACCCCCGCGGCGCGAATCTTGGCCATCCAGCCGAGGCCCTGATATGCCAGATCGGGTCGGCCGATCAGGTTGGGGGCCAGCCGAAGCACATCCGCCGTACCGTTGAGATCGATAACCGCCGCGAGCTCCCCGCCGCTCTCGAGCACTTTGACCGCGACGGCGAGCAGCAGCGGACCAGCCCCGGCGACGACCGTGCGCCGGCCCGGCAGCATTTGCTGGCTCTTCAGGAGAAGAGTGGCGGCGCCGAGACCGATGACGCCCGGGAGCGTCCAGCCGGGGAACGGAATGACACGCTCGTGGGTTCCGGTGGCGAGGATCAAGCTGCGGGCGCCGAACGACTCGAGTCCTTCCGGCCCGACCGCCTCGAGGGTGAAACCGTCACTCACGAGCCAGACGGTGCGGCCAAAGAACGTCTCGACGTCGCTCGCCGCAAGCTCATCTCGCAAGCGAGCTCCCTGTTCGTACTCTGGACCGAGCCGCTTCTTCACCGTGAAGCTCGCCGGCAGTGCCTTGTAGATCTGGCCACCCGCCACCGGCGATTCATCGACGAGAGCGACCCGAAGTCCGTACCGGCGAGCGGCGAGCGCCGCACGGACTCCGGCGGGGCCCGCGCCGAGAACGATGACGTCGCTTCGATGCATGGGCTCACCGTCTGAGGCGAATCGCCATCTCTTCGCGGGCGGGCGTCATGCAGGCGGGCACCGCCCGCCCGTCCACCTCGACGATGCATTCCTGACAGACACCCATGGCGCAGAACATGCCTCTCGGTTCTCCCCGCCGCGGGCTCGAGCGCAGAAACAGAATGTCGGAGGCCAGGAGCGCCGCGGCGAGGCTCTCCCCCTCGCAGGCGGAGATGAGGCGCCCGTCGACCCGGATCTTCATCGGCGGCGGCCGAGTGATCTTGCTCTCGAGTCGAAGCTCCGTCGCTCGACTTCGGGAACGATTCCAAAAGGGCATGAGGTTACATCCGCCCGGCGTCGATGCGAAGGAGCTGGCCGGTGATCGCGCTCGAGGCGTCGCTCGCCAGAAAGAGCGTCAACTGAGCCACTTCGTCGGACTCCACCCACCGCCGGAGCGCCGCGGTGTCGGTATAGGAGCTCGCGATGATCTCCTCGCGCGATCGACCTTCGACCCGCACGCGCCGCTCGATCACGCTCTCCATGAGATCGCCACGGACCGCTCCCGGACAGATGGAGTTGACGCGGATGTTGTCGACGCCGACTTCCTGTGCGACTGACTCGGTGATTCCGTTGACGGCGAACTTGGTGGCGACGTAGGCGCTTCGCTGCGGGTATCCCCTCAAGCCGGAAATCGACGACACGTTGATGATGGAGCCGCCGCCCCGCTCCTTCATCATTGGAATGGCGTACTTCGTGCACAGAATGACGCCGCGAACGTTGACCGCCATCACTTCGTCCCAGCCTTCCATATCCATTTCGGAGGCGTTGGCGATGGGACCGATGACGCCTGCATTGTTGACGAGCACGTCCAGTCCCGCGTAGGTCTGGCGGCAGGTTTCGAACAGATTCACCACGTCCGGCTCGCGGGAGACGTCGGCGCGACAGGCCGTTCCCGAAATTTCTCCCGCCACCTCGTCGAGGGGCTCCTGCCGCCGCCCGGCAACGACGACCGCAGCACCCTCTTTGCCGAAAAGCCCGGCAATGGAGCGGCCGATACCGGTACCCCCGCCGGTGACAATGGCGACCTTGCCGGCCAGCACACCTTCGCCGTTTTGGTCCGGCATCGTCATCTCCCTCCTCGAACCACGACCTCGAACGCCGTCAGGAAATCTTCGACCTGCTCCTCCGTCGTGGCAAGCGATACGCAACCATGGAGCTTGGGAGTCACGAGAAAACCGTCGCTCAGGAGCGCGAGAGAAGCGATCTCCTGCCACTTCTTGTCCACGGTCATCGCCGCCCGATAGTTTCGGAGGGGCTGGCCGGTGGCACTCACCTTGAACAGCGAGCCCGCCCCGGTCACCTGCAAGGGAAGCCCTTGGCAGATGTCTCGAAGCCTCGTGCGAATGCGCTCGCCGGTGGCCTCGAGCTGCTCGAAGACTTCGGGCGTCAAGGCTTCCATGGTGGCCTTGCCCGCGGCCATGGTGACCGGATTGGCGCTGAATGTGCCGAAGTGAACGACCCGCGCGGAGCGTTTGGGGTTGGAGATTCCCATCACCTCGGCCCGTCCGGCGACGGCGCCGGCGGGGAAGCCACCACCGATGATCTTCCCGAGAATAGTGAGATCCGGGGTGACCCCGAACCGTCCCTGCGCTCCGTGGTAGCCCACGCGGAAGGCGATGACTTCGTCGAACACCAATACGATCCCGTGCCGGTTGCAGAGATCGCGAAGCCCCTCCAGAAAACCAGGTTCGGGCTGGACCATACCCATGCGGTGGGCGATGGGCTCGATGAAGAGAGCGGCGATGCGATCCGCGTTCGCTTCGATGAGCTTCGTCGTCGCTTCGAGCTCGTTGTAGGGAAGCACCAGCGTGCGCGACGAGTCCCCCTGCAATCCCAGAGAGCCGGCGATGGCGATCGGTCGATCCGCCGGTCCGACCTCCGGGCTGCCGGTGGCCACCGACCAGGAAACATCGTCATAGGTGCCGTGGTAGCTGCCTTCGAACTTTGCAATGAGATCTCGTCCGGTGTGGCCGCGCGTGATCTGGACGGCCAGCATCACCGCCTCGGTGCCGGAATTGGTGAAGCGAATGCGCTCCGCGGAAGGAACGCGCTCGCAGAGGAGCCGCGAGAATGCGATATCCAGCTCGGTGGGGGCAAAAAAGGCCGTGCCTCTCGTCAGCTGTTCCTGAACGGCCGCGAGGACCCGTGGATCCCCGTAGCCAAGCGGCAGCGACGAGGCGTTGAACCACAGATCGGTGATGCGACGTCCGTCCGCGTCGGTCACCGATCCACCTTCCCCGCTGGTCAGAAAAACGGGGTAGGGATGACGCAGCACGGCATCACGCGTCGAGCCGCCCGGCTGAACCTTCTTCGCTTCCTCGACCAGACGGGCGGACTCGGGTGTCAGGCTCCGGTAGCGCGCTTCGATCTCGGAAGCGCGCTCCTTCAGCGAAGTGTAGAAACTGTCTGCAGTGGGCGTCTGCTCAGGAGACGTCGACATGGTTCTCTCCCAGAAGAGTTTCGGCGTCGTCCCGGGGAGTGTAACCGAGCACCGCTCTCGCGTGGCTCAGATCGCGATAACCCCGCGCGTTGTCGGAGACACCGTAGAAGATGTCGAAGCGAAGGTCCGGTGCCTCGATCGACTTTACGACCAGATCGGCCAGGTCGCGATGACTCAGGAAAATCGCCCCGCCGCGCGCACCGCGGGGGCGATTCTCTGCACGCACGCTTCCGAGACGAAGGCAGATGACGGACAAGTCTGTGGTCTCCGCGTAGTACCGTCCGAGGGTCTCACCGAAGAGCTTTGTCACACCGTACAAGCTCACCGGTCTCGGCGCGACGTCTTTGGTGAGGCGAGAGGCGGCCTCGCGAAACGTTCGGTCGCCACTTGCGAGCTCCCGATACGGAGAGCTTTTCTCGTAACCCCTCACCGTCGCGCCACTGGAGGCGAAGACGAGACGCCGCACGCCGGCTTCCACCGCGGCCTCGAACACGTTGTAGGTGCCAACGATATTTGTCGGTAAGAGCTCGTCGATTGCCGTTCGCGTACCCTGCGGGCTGTGGACCCCTCCGGTCGCTGCGAGGTGCACGACCGTATCGGCACCGGAGAAGGCGGGACGGATCGCCGCGAGCTCGGCGATATCCCCGTGGAAGTTCCGCTCGTCGGGGAGGCCCGGGACACCGCGCCGGGAGAGGGACGATACCACGTAGCGCTTTTCGAGCGCCGGCCGTAGCGCGGTCCCCACCACGCCGTTCAAGCCGGTGACCAGCACCTTTCGCTGTCCCATCAGCCTTCCTATGTGAGCTGGGGAGCCACCGTCTCGACGAAGCGAAGGAGCATCTCCTCGTCGCATCGGTAGGGAAACATGACGTTGAACTCCTGAAAGCCCAGCTTCTGAAACTCACGCAACCGTTCCGCCACGTCGCCAGGCGAGCCCGCGGTGCCTACCTTCGTCGCCCGTTCGAAGATCTCTTCACCTTTTTCGCCGAGCGCTTCGGCGAGCTCGGCCGACAGCCGGTCGAGCTCTTGCTTGCTGTCCGCCAGGATCACCTCCACGAAGAGGGACTTTCGCATCGCATCGAAGTCGCGGCCGCGCTCATCGCAGAGTCGTCGAAGCACTTCCAGTTTGCCGTCGACTTCCGCCAGGGGCACGCCTGGGAGCATGTTCCAGCCGTCGGCCAGCTCGGCCACGAGCGGAAGCAGGCGCCGTTCTTCGGCGCCTCCGACCCAGACGGGCAGCGGCTCCTGTACCGGCTTCGGAGTGCAGATGGCTTCATTCAAGCGGTAGTACTCGCCGTCGAAAGAGACACGATCTTCGGTCCATAGCCGTCGAATCAGTCGGATCGCCTCTTCGAGCTGTTTCACCCGGGTGGCTATGGGGGGAAAGGGGATTCCGTAGGCCTCGTACTCGAGCTTCTTCCAGCCGGCGCCGATACCGAACTCGAGGCGTCCTCCGCTGATCTGGTCGAATCCCGCCGCCATCCTCGCGAGCATGGCGGGCAACCGGTAGGAGTTGCAGGTGACCAGGGTGCCCAGTCGCAGACGCTCGGTCGCCGTCGCCAGAGCCGTCAGTATCGTCCAGGCTTCGAAGCAGTTTCGGTCGACCGACTCCTCATCGAGGAACAGGTGGTCCGAGACCCACAGCGAGTCGAAACCGGCGTCTTCCGCCGTCCGCGCGATGCGCAGGAAGTCGTCGTACGCGAAGCCCCACATGGGCTCAAGCTGAATGCCGAATCGCGCCATAGCTACTTCTCTCGTCGAAGAAACGGAAACCCAACGCAGATAGGCGAACAGGGAACCCGCAACTAATTGACTCCGCAGACGGCTGCCTCCGGAGAATTAACGCAGAGGCGCAGAGGCGCAAAGCGCGCAGCCAACCGCGTAACGAAAACAGGAACCAACTCCGTTCCCATGACGGCCTTCTCTTTGTCCCTCACGCGCCGATGTTTCTCTGCGTCTCTGCGTTAAATTTCCCGAAGAATCTCTTTCGGGTGTGCGGTGCATTACTGCAGCATCCGAAGCACCAGCGCGGCGTACAGACGCGCCCGCTTCATCGCGGCTTCGATACTCGCGTACTCGTTCGGGGCGTGCGCGTTCTCGCCGCTCCCCGCGATTCCGTAGTTGACCCATTTTGCCCCGCTCGCCCAGAGATCGGGGCGGCCGCCGCCGATGCTTCCCGTCCACCCCGGCGCTCGTCCGACATAAGCGGGTGCGACCTCGCGGATGGCCCGAACGAAGGGGTCGTCGTCGGTGAGCGATTCCCAGTAATGCAGCGGCACCCACTGCGTCGTCATGGGCGTGACCGAGACAACGAGCTCCGGGTCTGCTTCCTGGAGCCGCGCGAAGAGCGCTCGCATCTCCTCGAGCACGCCTTCGGGGGACTGGCCCGGCAGCAGCCGAATGTCGATCTGCGCCTCCGCCCAGTCGGGAACTTGATTGACTTTGTAACCCCCCTCGATCTTTCCCGCTTCGACCACTGGCTTTCCTTCATAGAGAGGATTTTGGAAAAGCGGGTGCTTCTCGTACGTCATCCACTCTTCGATACGCTCGATCGCGGTGAGGACTCTGGCAAGTTTGTAGATCGCGTTCACCGGCCGGCCCGGCTTGCCGTCGCCACGGCTGCCTCCGGTATGTCCACCAACGCCGGTGACGCGCACCTTGACCCAGGTCCAGCCGCCCGAGATCTGGACGATGTCCGCTCCGCCTTCGGTATCCAGATACCAGTCCGCTTTCAGGAGCTCGGGCTGCTCTTTCACGATAAAGGGGAGCGTGTGGACCTGGGCTCCCTCGCCGGGAATGAACAGGTGCACGAGCGTTCCCGTAAGCCGGGTTCCTGCTTCGAGGACGGCTCGGGTGGCGACGAGCGTTGCGGCGATGGCGGCCTTCTGATCGGAGGCACCCAGCCCGTATATTCGGTCGCCGTCCACGTGGCCCGAGAACGGATCGCGCTCCCACTTCGACCGATCGCCGACCGTGACGGTGTTGTAGTGAGCAAGGAGGCCGAGCGTTGGCCCGTCCCCCGCTCCCCGAAGGCGTCCCACGACGGTCGGGAACCCGGGCGTCGGCTCCGCGACGTCGACTTCCATGCCGAGCTCCCGCAGGTAGTCGGCGAGAAACACCGCCATCTCACCATGGTTGGCGAGGACCCCTTCGTCGTAATCGCTTCGGATCGAGACGAGCCGCTGGGTCAGTGAGACCAGCTCGTCGCGCCGAATGCGCTCACTCACCGACGACGGAAGCTGAGCCTCGGCCGGAACGCGCGAGACGAGCGAGGCGCCCAGAAAAAAAAGAACCGTTCGCGTCATGACCACTCGCTCACGGGTTGGCGCCGGCAGGCGACGGCGACGGAACGGGGCGTTTCTCCCAGAGGTGACGGACGTCCTCGTCGATACCGGCCAGCTCCCATCGGGCGAGAGAGATCGGGATCCGTCCGGTGGCAAGGAGGGCGTCATGGAACGCTCGCAAGTCGAAATCCTCGCCGAGCTGCATCATGCGGTCACGAAGCAGCTTGAACACCTCGAACTTGCCGACTTGATAGCTCAGCACTTGCGCCGGTGCGGCGAACTTGCGCCAGACCTCGTGCTTGGTGGCGACGTGCGGCTCCATCCACGGCACCGCCGCCATCATGTGGTCGGCCACATCGCGAGGTCGCATCGTGCCGTTCGCCATCTTCACCGCGATGTGAATCCTTTCCGCTCGCATGATCGCAAGCCCGTACATCCACTCGCGCACCCGCGCTCCGCGCACGTACGGGTAGTCGGTCTGGAGCTGGACCTCCTCCATGTAGTTCGTCCAGGCATCGCCACGGAGCCTGTGTCCGCGGCGGAGCTCGCATTCTGTCTTCCGGCTCACCACGCCTTCGAACGTATGGCCCGGGTAGTCGGAGTGGGCGTGGTTGGTGCCAGGGTCCAGACGGTGCCCGATCTCCCAGTAAATCTGAGAGAACCAGTGATCCGGCGCCACCAGATACTCGGTTTTCGTGCCTTCCGGCTTCGGCTCACTCGGAAACGCCATCATGCCGAAAGGCTCGATCCAGACGCCGCCCTCCTCGTCCCGCATCGGGCCGAGCTCCTCGGGATGGGTGAACAGATCGAGCTCTTCCGCCCAGATACGGCTCAGGACGTCGGTGGCATCCTTCCACTCGGAGTACTCCTCGTTTGTTCGCGCCAGACGGGTGGGGAGTTTCTTTTCTCCGACGTTTCCCGGCAAGTGCTGGTTCTTCTGGCGCTCGAACTGAAGAAAGCTCCAGTTGCGGTGCCGCTCCATCTCCGCCTGCATGAGGAGATCGTCGCTGTCGAACGGCATGGCGAGGACGTTCTGGACGTACCAGTCGAAGGCCTCCCGCCCGATGGCGTAAGGCGCCGTCATACCGGCGCGGTTCTCCTCGATCCATCGACCGTAATCCTCCAGCGCCCGGCCCGCCTTCTCTGCGGCGACGTCCAGCTGAGGCCGGTAGGACTCGGGAAGATGGGGAGCCACCATGCGGGCGAATTCGCCGTAGCTCGCACGAATGCCTTCGAGCTTGGAGACAGCCATGTCGGCCATCTCCGGCACCGCCTCGGTGAGCGCGGCGGGTGCCTGCTCCACGATGACCGGCGTCTCTTCCAGAGCGGTGACGATGGCTTTCGCTCGCTCGTCGTCGTACGGGACCGTCACGCCTGGTCCCATTTGATAGCGACGCCCGATGTGGCGCGTCACCCGGCTCGCCGCGTGCATCATGTAGAAGTCCGGGTTGCGAGAGATCTGCCGAACGACGTTCAACTCGAATTCGAGGGCGTTCATCTCGATGAGCACCACGAGGTAGTCCACTCGAGCGTGCACCGGCCAGGGGGTGGCATCCATCGCACCGAGTCGCCGCCGGAACTCGGAAAGACCCTCGCGCTGGTCCCCCACTTGCTCAGCGAAGTTCGAGATCACGTCACGTTGGGCGCCTCGCCACTCGCGAAACTCGTTCGCCAACGACATGAGCTCCGCCGGGTGCTCTTGCGTCGACGCTAGCGTGGGAAGAAGCAAAGCCGTCGCGGTGACGATCAACAGACATCGGAATACGAAAGACCGCGTCATGGCGCCTCCTCTGGAGTGACCCGCAATCTTACTCTTTCCGAGGTGCTTTCAAAAGGGGCGCGTAGAAGCTTCCCCTGCGTTCACGAGCGTCCGGGCGCCAACTGTTGCAGGCTCGCCATCACCGAGAGCTACGCGGTCGCGCGTTCCTCGCTTAGGACGCCATCACGTGCGCCGCGTGACTCGAACGGAGACGTCACTCCGGCGGCGCCGGCTTGCTCGCGCAACGTCAACTTGACAGTACCCTGGCCGGAGGTGGAAGGAGGAATCAAGGGGCGCCGGAGGCGACGAGCGACGCGATCATGCCCTTTTACGCCGACTGGCCTCCGGGCTAGGGTTTTGAGGCGATGGCTGCCTGACGGGAAAGGTGGAGCCGTTCTGCTATGGCTTTCCGACGACCCCTGCTAGAAATGCCTTGATACGTCCATGTTCTCATGCAACAGACGCACGATCAGCACGCCCCCGTGTTCCGGCACGTAAAAGACGACGTGGGATTGATGCTCGAAGCGCCTGAGGTCTGGCGCGAGCTGCTCGGCACTTCGGCCGAGCCTGGGATTTTCGGCGAGGGTCTGAAAGCAGGTTTCCAGTCCGTCACCGTAACGGCGGGCCTGTTTGATACCGAACTGATCGATGGTGTAATCCGCGATCTCGTCAACGTCGGCGGCGGCACGACGGGATAGGCGATATCTAGGCAATCCTCGCCTTGTACCGTGCTTCGGCTTCTGCCCAAATCTCGCCGACGGTGCGCCCGCTGATGCCGCTGTCCAGTCCTTCTTGAATGGCGTCCTTTAACGCCTTGAACTTCGTGTTTTGCTCCTGATCGCGGCGTACGAGGTCGCGGAAATATTCGCTGTCGTTTGTGTAGTCACCATTCGCTATCTGGGTCTTGACCCACTCGTCCTGCTTGTCCGTGAGCGTGATGGTCTTTCGAACAGTTCCCATTCTGGCCTCCAAGGGGCTGGGATGAAAAATCATACTATTGGTGCAGAATAGCATACTCTACGGATGTTCGAGTGCGCAATTCTCCCACGGCTAAACAGGGCGTCGGCTTGCCCAAGGAGGTACTGGACGTCTTCGATCGGCACGCCCTGCTCGAGCAAATCCGTCGCTGTGGCCACCCGGAAGGAGTGGGGCGAAAGCGAGCTCGGAAGCCCCGACCGGACGAGTCGGCGCTTGACCATCAGGCAGATATCCTGCCCAGACATGCCGCGGTCTGTCAGCCGCTTCGCGTTTCGGACGGCGGTCCGGAAGAGCGGCCGGTCCTTGGGCTGGTCGTCGAACCCCGCCCGGGCGATGTACTCCTTGATGAAGCTCTCGAGATCGTGGCGCACAGGGATCTCGCGGGACTTGCCGCGTTTGTCCTGCCTTGCAGAGACGTCAATACCCTAGGGAAGGTCTGAATCCTGCGGAAATGTACGCGGCTCCGAATTCCTGGCGCAAACGACTCGAGCGGGCCCAGCGAGCCGTTCGAGCATGCTGAGGTCATCACCGCGCAACATAATTATACGATCGTGTGTTGGTTGGGCTCGGGATGTGGGTAATGAGCCGAGCGATAAAGCCGAGTGGCTGTGTTGTGCGCCCGTGCCGCTCAGTCGACGGTCGCCTTCACTTCGAGGTACGGGATGCCGGCAAAATCTCTCGCGTTGCGAGTGAGAAGTCGAGCTTCCATGGAGGCTGCCGTCACACCGATGGCGATGTCAGCGGCGCGACGGCGAGGAGAGCCCAGACTTCGGAACACGTCGGCCGACAAGGCGGCCAGTTCCTCGGAGAAAGGCACGATTCCATCCTCGAAAAAGAAGGACCGACCAACTGCGAGTTGCTCGGGCGTTCGCGGACCCCGGGAGAATTCGTACCACGCGACCGCACTCATCTGGATCTGGTTTTCAGAATCCGCTAGCTCATTCAGTCGCAGCCGCTCCGGACCCGCCATCGCCAGAGCGAATACAAGGAAGTCCGTATCGAGATGGAAGCGCATTAGAAACCTTCGTCCTGCAACTTGAGCTGTCGAACTTCCTCGTCAGCATCGTGGCCTTCGAAGAGGTCGTAGAGGCGCTCGAGGAGCCTCTTTCGCTCCTCGCGGCTTGCCACCGGAATGCCGAGCACGCTGTCGCGATAGCGAAGGATCGCCCGTCGGATGGCTTCGGATGTGGAGCAATCGAACCGCATAGCCAGCTCGCGCGCAGCTCTTCTCGCCTTGTCATCAAGAAGGATCGTCGTCCGCTTAGACATAGTATATGTATAGCAGGAATACAAATAATATGCAATTATCGGTCGGTCGAATGAAGTTTGTCTGAATACGAATATTCTCAATAAGCTCAACTTCAACGAAACGGCCACTCAAGGGGTATTCACCAGCAATCTCTTCAGCTCCAACTTCGCCGTAGGCGTATCGCACTTGGAACCGCGTCGAGCGATGATCGGGGTCAAGGTGACCTTCTAGCCGTTGCCGATCGTTGGTTCGCTTCTTCAAATGCGTATTCCAGCCATCGTGAACGCCGAATCCAGAGCAAGCTGAACAGCGAATCCGGTGAAGCCGAACGCTCATCGAAGCGATGAAGTGTTGGGTGACCTTCCTTTCCACTGATTGAAAACGTGAACCTATCTTACCTGCGTGTTGTGTAGCAAGGGGCGGCAGGTCGGTGCCGGAGGGAGCGGGCGTAAGGAAAGACGCGAAGCGACCTTCCCGCTCCCGTAGGCGGCGACCTGCCGCGGCCGAACCCCGGGCGATGTGGGGCTGGTTTCGGGGGGTTGCTGGGGTATGGCCTGGCTCGAGAAGACGCTTCCTGAGGCATTCTCGCGCGTCGTTTTGGCGCCGCATCGTCTGGTACCCCGGGTTTGGCGGTTTCACCCGTTTTTATCGCATCGACGCTGTGGTCCCTCGCTCGCTCATGCATCGGCGTTGTCAGATGCCTTTGGCGCAGCCTTGGTCTTTCTCAGAGAAGCTCCTTTGAGAGTGATGCGGTGCGCGCTGTGGAGAATGCGATCGCAGATAGCGTCTGCCTGGTTTGGGTCGCCAATCGCTTCGTGCCACTGCTTGAGCGGAATCTGGGTCGCGATGAGTGTGGAGCCACGCTCGGCGCGGTCTTCGATGACCTCCATTAGATCCCGTCTCTCCGATTCTTTCAGCGGGTGAAGCAGCCAATCATCGATAGCCAGTAAGTCCAGCTTGGCGAGTTTCGTCAAAAGCCGGGCGTAGGAACCATCACCACGAGCGACCGCGAGCTCGTGGAGCAAGCGCGGTGCTCGCACGTAGCATCCGGTGAAGCGGCGACGACAGGCCCGCTCCACGAAGGCGCAAGCCAAGAACGATTTGCCAATCCCCGTCGGGCCGGTGATGAGCAGGTTATGGCGCTCACCGACAAAGCGGCAGTTGCCCAGGCTCAAGATCTGTTCGCGGTTTAAGCCTCGAGGCGCTTGGAAGTTCACGTTCTCCAAACATGCCGGATAGCGGAGCTTTGCCGCTCGCAGTCGTCGAGAAAGCTTACGCTGTTCGCGGGCGGTCCACTCGGCATCGACCAGGAGTCCCACACGTTCCTCGAAGCTCAGCTCCTTGTATTCGCTCGAGCTCAACTGGGTTTCGAACGCGGACACCAAGCCGAACAACTTCATGGCGTTCATCTTTTCTATCGTTTCGGGTGTCAGCATCGGGACTCTCCTCCTTCGTAGTGATCCGCGCCTCGGATGTTCTCGTGCTCCTCTCGCGGTTTCGCTTCGGCGTCCGATTCGAGCACCACACGATCCAGACCAGCCGAGAGAATGTTTTTCACCGTGCGATAGCTGTAAGAGCTCAAAGCTTCCGCTCGTGCGCAAGCGGCCTCGAGACGCTCACTGCCCCAGCGGCTGCCTAGTCGCATGACTCCCAGGCAAGAGCGAAATCCCTGCTCCGGGTGAGGCCGACTCTCTAGAATCCCCGCAACCAGCCTTCCCGTGGCGCGACCTGACTGCTCCGCCCAGTGGAGCAGCCGCGACGGCGTCCACTCCAGGTGCTCCCGATGCGAACGTGGCATATGCTCCGGGTTCGTGGAGTAGTGCCCCTTTCCTTTCTTGCGGGGATGCGACGCGACGCGCTTTCCCTTGAACAGGACCTCCACCACCGAGGCCGTCACCCGTGCCTCGACTTTCTCGTGAATGAGCTGATAGGGAACGCTGTACAAGTTGTTCTCCACCTCCACGTGGTAGTCGATGTTCACTCTGCACCGCTTCCACGTCGATAACTCGTAGCTCTCCTGCGGTAGCGGTTTCAGTACGGGCCGGTCTAGCCTTTCGTACAACTCCCGCCGACTCACACCGAGCTTCTGCATCGGACGCGCATTCAGGACCTCTAACTTCTCCCAGATGGCTTCGTTCAGTTCCGCCAGGCTGAAGAACGTGCGATGACGAAGCACCGCCAGGATCCAGCGCTGCGCCACCTGCACTGCCGACTCCACCTTCGCTTTGTCTTTCGGCTTGAACACCCGAGCCGGGACCACAACCGCACCGTAATGCGTCGCCAGCTCTTCGTACGTCCGGTTGATCCCTGGCTCGTAACGGTCCACCAAATCCACGCCGCTCTTCAAGTTGTCCGGAACCCAGATCTCCGTACTGCCACCGAAGTAATCCGACATCCCCTTATGGGCCTTCGCCCACGATTCCAGCGACTGGTTCAGTGTCGCTTCGACGTAGGTGTAACTGCTCGCGCCCAACGTCCCGACGAACAGCTCCATTTCGACGAGCTCTCCCGTTTTCGGATCGACGATGTGAGGCTTCTTCCCCGAAAAATCGACGAATGTCTTCTCGCCTGCTCGATGCCGTTGACGCATCGTCGGGTTCAGCTTCTTCTTCCACTGACCGTACAGCTCGCAATAACGGCTGTAGCCGTACGCTCCCGGCTTATTCTCCGCGTACTCCACCCACAGCTGCAGCAACGTCAGCTCTCGGTGACGCCTCAGCTCCTCGTGGATGTGGGCATAGTCCAGACCCGGCCGTGCGCCAGACGAGCCCGGCGGCGGAAACAGCCCTGCCTCCAGCTCCCCGTCGCTCAGCTCCTCCGGGAGCGGCCAGCTCAAACCACCCTTCTTCGCCTTGGCCAGGTACTCACTCACCGTTCCAACCGCCACGCGAAGTGCCTTTGCGATCGTGCGGTGAGTCAAACCCAGCTCGTACTTTAACCTTAGAACCTCTCGTATTTTTCTCATCGATAACCTCTTAGCTGCCATTTCCTAGATCGTCCTCCTTCCGGGTACGACCTAGAGTGCCTTGAAACGTGCTATCGATGAGCGTTCGCGATGCCGGAACCGGCGTTCACGTTGCCTGGAATCCGTGTTCACCTTCCCCGGAATCCATGTTCACGATCCCCGGAATCCGTGTTCACGATGCTTTGGAATGGATGTTCACCTTCGGCTGGAATCTGCGTTCACGATGCCCCGGAATACGCATTCAAAGACGTGCAGCGGGTGCGGTGCCATCCAGGAGAGCTTGTCGCTGGGCCGAGCGTGAGTTTCGATGCGCGGCGTGCGGCTTTACGAAAGACCGTGATTCGAACGCCGCGATGAATTTGTTGCGTACGGTGAGCTCCACCGGAAGTCAAGCCTGTGGAGAGGAACGCCCTGGCTTCGGCGCGAGCCGAAGTGAAACGATCCTCTGCGAAGCGGGAACCTGGGCTTGATCAGATTTGATCAGGTTTTGGAGAGCGGCTCACGGAACGACCCCCAACCCTTCTACCGCGATGAGACGCCGGCCAGCCGCTGCGGGACCGAGCTTCTCGACCTCTCCCGAAGGCCATCGGATCACGATTCTCTCCGCGCTTTCGGCGGAAGCCAGGCCGAATAGCAGCGCCAGCGGCCCCTGCGAGAGATAGCTCGAGCCCGCTTTGATCTCCTTGAAGTACTTTTTTCCACCCGCTTCGATGGTCACCCGGGCTCCGATGGCGTCCCGGTTGGACCGACGCCCGACCAGACGGAGGCCAATCCAACGATTGCGGTTGCCTCCTTCGTTCCGTAAAAGCAGGGGTGCTTCACCGGACGTGGTCACCAGGATGTCTTCGTCTCCGTCATCGTCGAAGTCGCCGGGAGCTGCCCCGCGGCCGACCATCTCCCGGCTGAATCCCGGTCCGGCTCGGTGGGAGATTTCCTCGAAGACACCGTCCCCTCGGTTCCGGAATAGAAAGTTTCTTTCTCGATAGGTCGAAAGGCGATTAAAAAGATCGATGTTGTCCAGGATATGACCGTTCGCCACGAAAATATCGAGAAGGCCGTCATTGTTGTAGTCGAAGAAAAACGTGCCAAAGCCGAGAAAGTTGATGGAAGGTTCGGCCAGCCTGCTACTATACGACCGATCGATGAACACTCCGCCGGGTTGCCCCTGGTAAAGAGCGTTGTACTCGAAGTCGAAGTTGGTAACGATAATATCTAACCAACCGTTCCCGTCATAGTCGCCGAAGTCGTTTCCCATGCCGGCTTGTGCTTGCCCGTCTTCACTGTAGCCGACCCCGGCGCTAAGGGTAACGTCGGTGAATCGTCCTTGTCCTTCGTTACGATAAAGAAAGTTGCGCATAGTGTCGTTGGCCACGTGGAGATCGAGGTCGCCGTCGTTATCGTAGTCACCCCAGACGACACCCAAGCTCTTGCCTTCGTCCTTGACGTATACGCCCGCCGAGGCGGTGACCTCGGTGAAGGTACCGTCGCCTCTGTTCCGGTACAGCAGGTTCGGGACTGGATCGTAAAACACCGGATGACAGTAAGCGCGGAGGTTTCTCGCCCGGTCGCCACAAAATTGGTGATTGCTCAGGCTGAAGTCCACGTAGCGGCATACGAAGAGGTCGACAAAGCCGTCGCCATCGAAATCCGCGAACGCCGCACTCGTGCTCCAGGCACCCGCCTCGACTCCCGCGTAGGCCGTGACATCGGAGAAGGTACCGTCGCCGTTATTCCGATAGAGAACGTTGGCGCCGAAATTCGTCACGTAGATGTCGAGGTCCCCATCATTGTCGACGTCGGCGGCAGCCATTCCCATTCCAAAACCTGGCTCGCCCACGCCAGCCAAGGCGGTCACGTCTGAAAACGTGCCATCGTCGTTGTTGCGGTAGAGCACATTGGTGGGCGGTTGGGGCAGAAGCTCCGAGCCTGGAAGCGGCGCTCCATTTAACAAGTAAATATCCAGGTCCCCGTCTCCGTCATAGTCGAAGAAGCCTCCTCCGGAGCCCATGGTCTCCACCATGTACTTTTCATCTGTGGCGCCGTTGTAGTGGACAAAATCGATTCCGACCTGGCGGGTCACGTCGACGAAAACTACCTGCTCAGGGTTCAGGGAGAAAAACAGTACCACCGCCCCGAGCGCGATCAACGCTTGCTCTCGCCCGCCGCCAGGAGAGCACGGTAACGTTCCATGGCTTCCTCGGCTTCGACGGTCTTCCCTAGAGCGCGGTAGGCCGCCGAGAGGTTGAGCTGGACTGAAGGGTTGGACGGCGAAAGCGATGCCTCCTTGAGAAAGCACCCGACCGCCTCGGCGTGGCGGCCGGAGTCGGCTGCCAGCACTCCGAGCAGCGACCATGCATCCGGTATCGCCGGATCGAGCTCGAGCGCGCGGCGAAGCTCGCGCTCGGCCTCCTCGCCATTCCCTGTCCGCGCGGCAAGAAGCCCGGCGAGGAAATGGTACTCGCCGACCATCGTCTCCTGACTAATAGCACGGGTTATACGCCTTTGAGCTTCATTCAGATTCCCGCTCGAATAGGCAATCTTTGCCAACATGGCGTGAGCCTCGGCACTTTCCGGATCGAGCTCGAGAATCGACTCGAATTCTGCTCGAGCCTCTTGCACCTGGCCTTGTTCGAGTAGCTCACGCGCCGTTGTCGCGGATACCATGATCCGGGCACGGCGCCGATCGGACTCCTGCGCCTCCTTCTCGAGGCTGCGAAAACGCCGCTGAGCCTCTCCTGCTTCTGCCGCTCGCCCGAGGCGTCGGTAGATGTCGGCAAGAGCGAAATGTACTTGCGGCGACCTCGGGTGATCGTTGGCAACTTGCTGGAGCTCCGCCACACTCTCTTCAAGATGCCCTTGCCTCGCCAAGATACGACCCAAGAGGAGCCGTGCCGGCTCATGCTGCGAGTCGATCTCGAGGGCTTTGCGCAAATATCTCACCGCCTCTCCATGCTCTTCCAAGTTACGGCTTATCCCCTCGCCAAGGCGAAAGAAGAGATCGGGAGAGACGTTCTTTACAGTGAGGCCCGCTTTCCAAACCGTGATGGCCTCCTCGTACCGCTTAGCCATGGCGAGGAACTCCCCCAAGAGCAAACGCGCATCCGGGTCTTCGGGTCGAAGCTCGATATAGTGCTTCAGTGTTGACGTGGCTTTATCGGTGGCGCCCCGTGCCTGCTCCACCGCCGCCAGAATCTTGAGCGCCTCGGGTAGAGGAGGAGGGCCCGCCGCTTTCTCTAGAATCGCCGCCGCCTCTTCCAACTGGCTGGCCCAATAAAGCGACTCACCCAGGGCGAGAAGAATCTCCTGCTCCTTGGGCGCCAGGTTGGCCGCTTTGCGAAAAGCCTCGAGGGCCTCGCTCGAAAGCCCTAGTTTTTCCAGAATCATTCCTATGTTGAAGTGAACGTAGGCATTTTCAGGAGCCAGGGCAGCCGCGGAGCGAAATACCTGGAGAGCCTCGAGGTCTTTTCCTTGGTTGAAAAGCTCGACGCCCCGGCGGAAGGGCTCGTCGAGCTGCACCGGCGGCTCGGTAAACCCTGTCGCCGCCACCCACGCCATCGCCACGACGGACACGGCGCTTCGCGCACGCCGGCCCCAGGAGCAACGACTCCTTTTCAACGACCTCCTTTCCATTTCGGCACTTTTTTTCATACAAATACGGACCTCTTATCCGTCGGGCGTCCGGCAGCTCTGAAGCGATTGGGAGCTCGAGCGAAACGGATCAGTGCGTGAGCTTCTCCATTGCGCAGTCCAAAGTAGCAAACGGCTCGTTCCGGGATCAAATTAACTCTTTCTACCGTGCAGTCAAAGCATCATTGTATCGAACCGGGTATCGAACCGGCTCCGGCGGTTGGTCAGGCTCGGTCGACGCCCCGGTAGTGGTCTAGACCACTATCGACGCCCCGGGCGCAACCTTTTCGTGATCTTGATCATTTTTCTACTAGAAATGTTCTCTTGACATAAAAGGAAAAATGAGGTGTCCTTCACAATCCTAAATAAAGAAAACGGTCGCAGCTAAGCGGCCGATGGAGGGACACCTCAATGAAAAGCAGTATCACGCGGGAGGAGTTTAGTAAAGAAGTAAGTCGTCTATCCGAGGAGTTCGCGGAGCAAGTGTGGCAGGCGGTCGTGGAAGCGGAAGCTGATGTCGAACGGTGTGACGAGTGGATGCGGGTCAAGGGCAGCGAATACCTGCGTGAGGTACTGGGCAAGGCGCTCAGCCAACGCTCGGAACGACTCGGTGTGTCAGGCGCATGCGAATGCGGCGCGTCGATGGAGTTTCGACAACATCGAGCGTTCCGGGTGCACACGGTACTGGCGGGTCGGGATGTGGAGCTGAGTGTGGTTTACGCTCAGTGCTGTGAGTGTCGTCAAGGCAAGTATCCGCTGCTGGAAGAGATGCGGGTGGACCAGGAGGGATTCACGCAAGCCTTACAAGAGTTGTCGCTGTTGGCAGGAGTGATCGAACCCTACCGCTCGGCGAGCGAGCAATTGCTGCGAAAGTTCACCGGGGTGGTCGTGAGCTCCGAGAAGATTCAAAGCTTGGTAGGCGCCGATGGGAAAAAGGCGGAGGGTTTTTCGAAAGAGCCTGCGAACGAGGTGGAAGCTGGAACGGGCAGACGCCATAAGGGACCGCTGTACATAGGGATAGACGGCGGGATGGTATTCGTGGACGGCCGCTGGCAGGAAGTCAAGCTAGGCTGCCTTTATACCGAGCAAGGGCGTGTGCAGAGCAAGCTCGGACGCGGAGAGTTGACCGAACGACAGGTCGTAGGGGTTCGAGGTAGCCCCGAAGCACTCGGCGAGGTTTTGTGGCCTCGCTCTTGCTCAATGGGGGCGGAGTCTCGCAAGGTCGTCATCCTGGGTGACGGTGCGCCGTGGATTTGGAATCTTGCGGAGGAGCTGTTCACCGATCGAGTCGAGATCCTTGATTGGTATCACGCCGACGAGAATATCAGCCCTGTGGCACGGGTGGTTTTCGGCGAAGGCACCGACGAAGCCGCACAGTGGCGCAAATCGCAACTCGACCGTCTATACGAAGACGCCGTGGATGAGGTGATCGAGGGTTTGCGGTTTCTGAAAAAGCGTCACCGTTCCAAAGACGAAGAGATCGACAAGCTCACCGGCTACCTCGAGAGAAACGGGCATCGAATGAAATACAGAACGTTTCGACAAAGCGGCTACTACATCGGCAGCGGTGCCGTGGAAAGTGCCGTGAGCCACGTTATGCAACAAAGGATGAAGCGAGTCGGGATGAGATGGCACGCCGCTGGGGCCGATGCAATGCTCGCACTGCGCTGTGTCTTCCGAAGCACGGGCGCCTGGGATTCGTTCTGGAACTATCGAAAACAGGTCGCATGAACGGAAGTCGATTGCGCCCGACGCCCCGTTGTTCTTGACAACGATGAGGCAATGGTTATATATACGGGACAAGTCGTAGGCTACTCGTGCTGCAGAACGCCATTACGAGGGCCTACCCCAGAAGTTAATTTTTTGTCCGCCGGAGGGTGCTGAGGCTTTTCCAAGCGCCGAGCTTTCGCGGAGACGGTGTCCAAGTTTTCACCGTCAGATTGAAGGAATGAAGGAGAGACAGATGTCTAGTAGGTTGAAATATTTGGTGATATTCGTCCTCTTCACCCTGTTGCTGATGGGCGCTGGCAGCGTCCTTGCGCAGGATCTCACCGGGACTCTCTATGGGAAGGTAATGGATGAATCGGGCCTATCCGTTCCTGGCGTCACCGTGACGGTGAGCAGCCCGCAGCTCATCCAAGGTGTCGAAGTGCGTGTCACGACAGACACGGGAACCTATCGCGTTCCCAACCTTCCTCCCGGCACCTATTCGGTGACGGCCGAGCTTCCGGGATTCCAAACCGTGACTCGCGAGGCCATCGTGCTGCCCACCGGCGCGTCACTGGCGATCGAGTTTATGCTGAAACTGACGCCCATTCAAGAGACCGTCACGGTCACCGGCGAGTCACCCCTCGTCGACGTGAAGAGCACGAACCTGACCCGTCACATTGAAAGCGCCGTGGTGGACAACATCCCTGTCGGCCGAAACTTCGCCGCTCTCCTCGAGACCGCCCCCGGCATCCTTGATAGCGAATATGGTTTCTCGCCCGCCCAAACCGTGCACGGCAGCTCGGTCCGAGACAACGTGTATAACCTGGATGGGGCCAACGCGAACGACAACGCCGTGGGCTACATGTTCTCTGACATACCCTTCGACATCATCGAGGAGGTCCAGATCACGAGCGGCGGAATCTCTGCCGAGTACGGGCAGGCCGCCGGCGCCGTCTTCAGTTTCATCACCAAGTCGGGCGGAAACGACTTCAGGGGTGGCGGGAACTTCTTCATCGTCAACGAAGACCTCCAAGGGAACAACCTCACCGACGAGCTGAGGGCACAGGTGCCGCAGGGAACGGAGGAAATAAAGAATCTGGATTACGGAGTCTATGGGGGCGGCCCGGTGATGAAAGATAAGATCTGGTTCTTTGGCAACATTCGGCGGCTTGATATCGAGCGGACGCAGCCTGACTTCCCCGCGCAAAACCTGACGATCACGGAAAACCAGTATTTCATCAAGGTTACCGCGCAGGTCAATCCCAGCAACAAGATCCAAGGCTCTTACACGCAGCGGGATTTCAACCTTTTCCCCGGAAACGCCAGCTTCGCAAGGAATGACAACCCGGAGACCTGGTCCAACAGCTTTCGGCCTTTCAAGGTCGCCTATCTGACCTGGACGAGCCTTCTCACCGAGAACACTTTTCTCGACGCGAGCTACAGCATCAACACGGCGCGGTTCAATACCACCTATAATAATTTCGAGGTGGGTTACTTCGACGTTGCCACCGGTAAACACTCCGGTGGGATAACCGGCCCAATCGGCCCAACCCTCAACCGGGACACCAATTATCTGAGGACGAGCGTGTCGACCTTTCAGGAGGGCGGCGGAGGCTCGCACAACCTCAAGGTAGGCGTGGATTACGCCTACGTTCCCTTCGCATGGACCCGGACACTCCCGGGCGACATGGTCCACCGCTTGAACGACGGCAGAGCCCACCGCATACGTTTGTACAACACCCCGCTTGGATTTCTGGGACTCAACGTGACCCGCTACGCGGGATATGTTCAGGATGAATGGACGCTCAACGATCGGGTGACGCTCAACCTCGGTGTCCGGTTGGAGTCGAACGAAGGCTGGGCGCCGGAGCAGCACGGCGGCGGCGGGCGATGGTTCCCGCGGGTCGACTTCGCCGAGGTGCGCGACCAAATGAAGTGGTTCAATGCGGCCCCTCGGCTAGGGTTGATCTGGGATGCGACCGGCGACCAAATGACTTCGGTCAAGTTCAGCTACTCCCGATACCATGTCGCGGCGCTCAGTCAGCATGTTTTCAACGGCATCCGAAACGGGACCTCTTTCCAGGAGTTTGACTGGAACGATCTCAACGGCGATCTCTTCTTCCAGGATGGCGAACAGGGGGCGCTCCGGTCGGATCTCCGTGCCAACACGAACATCTTCGACCCCGACCTGTCACAACCGTACGTGGATGAGTTCTATGTGGGAGTGGATTGGCAGATAAAGAACAACGTCTCCCTGTCCGTGGCGGGGGTCGTCAAGCGTGAGCGGAACCTCATGGAGACGATCGACCTTTCGAAGCCGTTTTCCGAGGCCTATAACCCCGTTAGCGTCACCAACCCGATCGATGGCCAGCCCATGACGATTTTTGCTTTGGATCCTGCCTTCCAGGGCGTTCAGCGCATCCGGACTCTCACCAATCCCACCGATCCCATCACTCTCGTGCGGGACTACAAAGGGATCGATCTCATCCTGCGGAAAAGGATGAGCGATGGATGGCAGTTTGAAGGATCGCTCGTTGTGAGCCGTTCGGATGGAAATACCGGAAACAGCTTTGGAGCTAGCACCGGCGGCCGCCCCCTTTACGACAATCCCAATACTCTGATCAACATCGACGGTCCTCTCGACTTGGATACCCCCGTTCAGCTCAAATTCTCGGGAAGCTATACCGCACCTTACGGCATCCTGGTGGGCGCCTTCTACAGCGGGGTCTCCGGCTTCCCCATCAAACCACCGTCGGGTTTTCCGACGGACGTCCTCGGGGCCTATACCGTTCGCTTCACCGCCGCCGACAACCCTGGGATCGTGGTGGAGAACTTCATCGATGTTGCGGGTCAGCCACGCGGCACCAACCGGACCGATTTCCGACACAAGCTGTCCTTCCGCGCCGAAAAGCAGTTCGAGATGGGTAACTGGAGGCTCGGGATCATCGCGGACGTTTTCAACCTCTTCAACATCAGTACGGTCACGGCGGTACAGACCCTTCGGTTCGACCATCCGAATTTCCTGAAGCCGGCTATCATCGAGCTACCTCGCACCTTGCGGCTAGGCATTCGCATAAATTATTGACGGCTGAATGGAATCGCTTGATTGTGGGTGAACGGAACCGGACCGGCGGGCGGAGCGTGCCGATCGAGTCGCGAATCCGCCCTCGCGGTTCGAGAAGGAGATAACGGTTAGTGCCCCGTCTCGGAAGTCAGGTTGCATTCGAGCGCCGATGCATCCCGCCTCGACGCTCTCGATGCTAACCTCACTTCCGGGGACGGGACACTAGGCGGATCAAGCTGGAAGATCTCGGGCCTTACAGTTGGCCAGGCTGACGCAGATCGTTCGGAACGATCCGACGACCGACGATGGGCACCGCGTGACCACAACGGTCTACACCATCAGTTTCTAATATTCGTCGCAGGAGCTCAATGCCGAGCCTTGGAGCCGGCCGGTCGTCCCCAACGGTTCTGTAGCCGGTCAAGACTTCCCGGTCACCGTTCTCTCGAGGCCCCACGGAAGCCCGACGATGGGCTGATCGCATGAGCAGGCTAGTGCCGTTCCAACTAATCTCGCCAAATACGAACGTGGTACCTGGTACCGCTGCGGTTGCCGAGTTGCACTCTAGGTTCTAGGCGAAACAAGTTGGAACGGCACTAGCGTTGGAGGACATTATGGGAAAGCGATTCAAGGTCGCCACCCCTTTCATAATCGGAGCTCTATTAGGAACCGTCCCCATGTGGAGTGGCGGAGCGTTGTACGCCGCGGAATCTTCCGGGTTTGTGGGCATCAATGTCGAAGAGATACGACTCGCCAACGGTTTTCGAGTCCTTGTCGTCGAGGATCATCGAGCTCCTCGCGTCGCCGCAAGCCTGTGGTACCGCTTGGGCGCCATTCGCGAATTGAGTGGTGAGCACGGCTCGACGCACTTCCTCGAGCACGCGGTGCATCAGGGGACCACCACCGTAGGCACCCGCAACTTCGAGGCGGAGAAACCAATCCTAAGGGAAATCCACGAGACCGAGCAGAAGCTTGTGGAAGTCTGGAATCGAGAGCGCAACCGTCTTCGGGAACGGAATGTCTTCTATGACGAGCTCGAATGGCCGACGACACCCGAGATGGACAGCCTGCGGCAACGGCTCTACGAGCTCGAAGACCAGGACTCTCAATACCGCGAGTTCTGGGCCGAGTACAACTGGTATCGGCGCTACGGCGCCATCGCCCACGCCGATCCGGTGCCCGCGACGACGTGGAAAGAACATCTGGAAATCGATATCGACCTGCCGAAGGAGGCGATCGAGCTTTTGTTCCGCCTGGAGGCCGACCGGATGGTCAACGCGGTCCTACGAGGATGGGAGGCCCAGCGCTTTACCGTGCTGGAGCAGATTCTCAACCGACACGTGCGGCCAGAGACGGGGCGCTTCTCAGAAGCGATCGATGGCGTCACCGGCCTGGCACACCCAGCGTACAACTCGGCGGCTGGGCATTTCCGGGATTTCGCCTACTACAATCGCGCCAGCATGCTGGGCGTGTACGACGACTACTTCGTGCCGAACAATGCGACTCTCGCCTTGGTCGGAGACATCGCGCCCGGTGAGGCTCGCACTCTCGCCGAACGATATTTCGGCCAGCTCTCCCGAGGAGCGGAGTCACCGGCTCTCATGGATGTCGAAGCCGAACCGGTTCCGGGAGGCGCGGTGCGGCTCGACTGGCTAGAGCCCATGGACCCTCGGGTGATCCTTCGTTATCGCGTACCCGGCGTTGGTCACCCGGAAAGGCCGGTGTTCGACACCATCGCAGCCCTTACCCGTGGCCGTCACGGCCTCTTTGCGGCAAGTCTCGCGCGCAAAGCGGGCTCCCCTGCGAACGTGGATTTCCAGGCTGCCCCGACACGCCTGGGATCCGCTAACGTCATCGATTTCATCGCGAAAGCGCGCCGCGACGAAGACCTTCCCAGCCTCGAAGAGACCATGCTCGCGGTCCTGGACGACCTGCAAGAAAAGCGCATCGACTCGAAGGCCCTGGAGCGAGCCCGGAAAGCCTTGCGCTTGGAGTGGGACCGGACTCGATCGGAGCGGGGAGGGCTCGCCAAAGCGCTCGGCCAATTTCAGGTGATGGATAGCTGGGAAACGCTTCAGACCTTTATGGAAGCTCGGCTGAGCGCATCGGTCGAAGACATTCAACGAGCGGCGCAGCGATATTTCGTACCTTCGAACCGCGTCATTGTCATTGCGCGAGAGAGACCGCTTTCGCACGAGCGACCCGGCTCGCGCGCGCCGACCTCAATGGAAGGAAACGAGCCATGAAAATGGAAATAGAGAAAATTTACCGGGCTCTGGTGCCGATGGCGGCACTCACTCTGGCCACCGCTCTTTCGCTGGCGGGCTGTGGTGGCGGATCGAATGGCGAAGAGGAGATATTGCCCGGGCGCTCTCGCCCTTTGTTGGAGCACGACTGGCCTCATCCTCGTGACTTTCAGTTTGCCCCCAGCACTTTCACACCGCCAGATGCTGCTGGAGCTTTGGTGAACACGACGACGGGCCTTCGCGCTTACGTCATCCCTGATGCATCGGACCCGCTGGTGCGAATTACCGCGGCGGTGCCGTTGGGCCGACTCTATGAGCAGTCGGGCGAAGCGGGAGCCTCGAGGCTCTTGACGGAGCTTTTGACTCGTCACGGCCCGGCCGATCCGAACCGGCCTCTTTCGTTACGCCTGGAGTCCCTGGGAACGGCTCTCCAGATGGAGGAGGATCTCGACGTGACGCAGATCTCAGTGGAGGTGCTGGCCGAGGACTGGCAGGAAGGACTGGCCGTGCTGATCGATGTGCTCCGGCGCCCTGACTTCGAAAATAGCGTCCTCCGTCACTATCGTACCGGTGCCGGCTACTCGACCCCTACTTCGCGTGCTTCGGGAAGTGGATTCCAGCCTAAAGTGGAGCTCGAGAGAATTCTCGCTGGCTACCCGCTCGCACCGGCCGATCCAGGCCTATCGGTGACGGGCCAAGCGCTACGCGCCCTGGCGGGGCGTACGCTGCGGCCAAACCGTGTCGTCCTCGGCGTTGGAGGCAACGTGCCGAGAGCCGAGGTGGAGGCAGCGTTGAACAAGTTGAGCGAAGGCTGGGACAGCACAGAAGAGCCGCTCCGCGTTGCCGAGCTGACCGGAGAAGCAAGAGTCCAAAACAAGCTCCACACCATCGATGTGCCAAGCCTAGAGGGCTGGATTGCCATCGGCCGCCCGGTAGGGCCGGTTCCCGAATCGGAGCGGGCCGGCGTCGCGGTGATGGCTCACATCCTCGGGACGCGCCTCAACATTGCCGTCCGCGAGATCCGCGGCCTTGCCAATCACACCGTCTTCGTGCTCCCGGACACGGCGAGCGGAGCCGGTCTCTGGCATGTGAGAACGGGCGGTCGTACGGAGGCTGTGGCGCCTCTGGTCAAGTTCTGCTGGGAAGAAATCGAGAAAATGCACCAACCTGACGATCCCATCACCGAGGACGAGATCGAACAGGCCAAGGGCGCGTTGGTGCTGAGTAGCTGGCAGGCAGCTCTCGACGGCGCCCGGCAGGCGAGCGCGACTTACGCGGTGGAAACTGTGCGGCGCGGGGCTTTGGACGCACTGCTTCAGTGGCCCGAAGCCGTTACAGCGGTCACCGTCCAGCAGGTCAAGGAGGTTGCGCAAAAGTACCTGAGCCCGGAAGAGATGGTTACGGTCGTCGTCGGTCCCATCGATAAAATCCGAGAGGCACGTCACCCCCGATGGCCCGTCGATTTGAGCGCGCTTGAACCGACTCCGACGTCGTGACAAAGCGCTGGCCCCGGACGGCCAACGGACCTCACGGGGCGCACTGCTCGAGCGCAAGCGCTCGAAGCTGAACCGCGGAGGCAACGCGATGAGGAAAAACACTTCGGCATTGGCCCTTTTGGTGATCTTCCCTTTTTGTTTGACACGAGGCGCCGGGCGGCTCGAGGCGGCCCCAGATTCCATACAGGAGATCGTGCTCGAAAACGGGTTTCGAGTGCTGGTCGTGGAGAAAACCGCCGTGCCCCGGGTGGCTGCGAGTCTCTGGTATCGGGTAGGAGGGATAGCCGAAGCTCAAGGCGAGCACGGCTCCACCCACTTTCTCGAGCATATGATCCATCAGGGAACGACGACCGTGGGCACTAGAGACTTCGAGGCGGAAAAACCCATTTTGAGGGAGATCTATGAAACGGAACAGAAGCTGATTGAAGTTTGGAATCGGGAACGTAATCGCCTGAGGGAGCGAAATGTCTTTTACGATGAGCTTGACTGGCCGACGACGCCGGAGATGGTGAAGTTGCGCCAGCGGCTTTACGAGCTGGAGGACCAGGATTCGGAGCTTCGAGAGTTCTGGGCCGAGTACAACTGGTACCGACGTTACGGCGGCCTTGCCCGCCACGCCGATCCAGTGCCCGCGACGACGGGAAACGAGCATATGGACATCTCTCTCGACCTCCCTAAAGAGAACCTCGAGCTCCTCTTCCGGCTCGAGGCGGAGCGGATGGTCAATGCGGTCCTGCGCGGTTGGGAGGCTCAGCGATTCACCGTTTTTGAGCAGATCCTCAACAGCCACAGCCGGCCGGAGAGAGGGAGATTCTATCAGGCAATTAACGGAGTAACGGGGCTCGCCCATCCGATATACCTGTCCGCTGGAGGGCATATGCGGGACTTCGCCTACTTCAATCGCGCCAGTATGCTCCAGATGTACGAGAAGTATTTCGTCCCCGGAAATGCCACCCTCGTTCTGGTCGGTGACGTGGCGCTCGGGCAGGTTCGCTCCCTCGCCGAGCGCTACTTCGGTCGCATCCCCAAGGGAGCCGAGGCGCCGGCCCGGATGGACTACGAAGCGGAGCCGGTTCCCGGAGGCTCCGTGCGGCTCGACTGGTTGGAACCGCTGGATCCACGAGTCATCATTCGGTTCCGCATTCCCGGCGTCGGGCACCCTGACCGGCCAGCGTTCGATGCCATTGCCGCGCTGTTGCGAGGCCGTCACGGGATGCTGGCTCGCGCCTCGGGGTTAGGGGAGGGTGGATCGCGCGACCCATTCCGCGAGGTCGACTTTCAGGCATCGGCGTCGCGTTCTGGCTCGCCCCGCACCATCAGCCTCGTGGCCCGGGCGCGACGGGACGACGATCTTCCCAAGCTCGAGCAAATGATGCTCGCGGCTATAGAGGAGCTGCGCCAGGGAAAACTGGCCTCAGGGGATTTGAACCGGGCGCGAAAAGCGATGCGCCTGCAGTGGGAGCAGATCCGCTCGAGCCGCGACAATCTGGCTACCGAGCTCGGGCGGTTCCAGGTGATGGACAGTTGGAGAACGCTCGAGCCCTATATGGAGGCGCGAGAGAAGGCTTCCATTGAAGATATCCGCCGCGTCGCCGAGCGCTATTTCGTCCCGGCCAACCGTACCATCGCGACTTCGCGTCGGAATCCCGCACCGAACGCTCTCCTGGCACCCACAAGCCCGGACTAGAACGAACCGCGAGACGGTGAGGGGTCATCGTTAGCTTGCTGGTGTGCGAGGAGCGAATAATATCTGGGTTAACTCTTCAAGTCGGTTCCGAGCCCGAGCCCATGCCCGAGCCCGGAAAACCAAAGAGCGGCCGAGGTGGATCCGGCGAAGTATCAAACCGGCCGCGATCTGTTGCTTCGTATAGTGGCGATGTTGACACGAATGGTTGTTAATCGAAGTCCAATCGGGCTCAGGCTCGGGCTCGGTAACGGGCAAGGGATGAGCGTTCTCGCCTTCGTTATTAACAGAACCGGTATGTTGCCTCCGCGTCTATCAGAGGAGTTCTAGTCTAGTCACCATACCGAGCCGGAACCTCTCCAGGGTCTGGGAAGCCGTTTATGGAGGACGGAGATCATGACGAAATCACTCTTTGTGGCGGTGCTGTTTGCCCTAGGCGTGCTGGCGACAGGGGCACTGACGATGAGTCAGGTATCCCGGTCGGCCTCCGAAGCATTGCCCGCAGTCGAAGTTCAGGAGCTCGTCCTCGATAACGGCTTCCGGGTGCTGGTTGTCGAGGACGCGCGGGTACCCCGGGTGGCGGCAAGTCTCTTCTATCGCGTCGGAGCACTGCAGGAGAGGCAGGGCGAGCACGGCTCCACCCACTTTCTCGAGCATGCTATCCATCAGGGAACGACGACCGTGGGCACTAGAGACTTCGAGGCGGAAAAACCCATTTTGAGGGAGATCTATGAAACGGAACAGAAGCTGATCGCGCTCTGGAATCAAGATAGGAATCGGCTGCGGGAGCGGAACATCTTCTTCGATGAGCTCGACTGGCCGACCTCTCCTGAGATGGAGCGACTCAGGCAGCACCTCTACGAGCTCGAAGATCAAGACACGCAATACCGGGAGTTCTGGGCCGAGTACAACTGGTACCGGCGTTACGGCGGGCTCATGCGGCATACGGATCCCGTCCCGGCGACCACGGGGGATGAGTGGGTGGAGATCGACATCGATCTTCCCAAAGAAAACCTCGAGCTCTTCTTCCGATTGGAAGCAGACCGCATGGTCAACGCGGTCCCTCGTGGATGGGAAGCGCAACGGTTCACCGTGCTCGAACAGATCCTCGGAAGGTGGAGCCGGCCGGACACGAGACTCGCCGAAGCTCTTCTGGGAGTGAGCGGCTATGCTCATCCTGTCTACACGCGGACGGCCTGGGGACATCTCCGCGACTTCGCTTATTTCAATCGCGCGAGCATGCTCCGCATCTACGATGACTACTTCGTGCCTAACAATGCGACCCTGGCACTGGTGGGAGACATCTCGCTTCGAGAGGTGCGCTCCCTCGCCCAGCGCTACTTCGGCCGCATTCCCAGAGGGCCAGAGCCTCCGGCACGCATGGATCTGGAAGCGGAGCCACCGCCAGGAGGCGCCGTCCGGCTCGATTGGTTGGAGCCCTTTGAGCCGCGGGTGCTCATTCGGTACCGCATCCCGGCGGTCGGGCATCCCGATCGACCCGTGTTCGACACCATAGCTGCCTTACTGAAAGGCCCACAGGGCATGCTTGGCGCGAAGCTCCTGGGTGGACGTGGAGTGGCTCCTGGCGTCGATTTGCAAGTCACTGCAAGCCGTCGAGGAACGCCCGGGGCGATCGACCTCGTATCGGTGGCGGGGCGCGATGAAGACCTGGCGACGATTGAGAGCGTGATGCTCGAAGTCGTTGACGAATTGCGTCAAGGACGAGTCGACCCCATAGCACTCGAACGAGCTCGTAAGGCACTGCGACTGGAATGGGAACGGATGAGGTCAGATCGGGACGAGCTGGCATATCAGCTAGCAGGCCATGCGGTCTTTGACAGCTGGGAAACGTTCCCGCTCCAGATGGAAGCCCGGCTGGGGGCGTCCGTGGAGGACATTCAGCGAGCAGCCAGACAATACCTTGTGTCGGTGAACCGGGTGATTGCCACCTCGCGTCGTAACCCGAGGTGACTTTACCGTTACCAACACCCAATGAGGTGTCACCATCACAACCAAGCTGGGTCAATCGCAGGCCTCCCATTCTCCGGATCCCACCGTCGCCGGTAAGGTGAAGCGGACCGCCATACGATCCATCGCCTCTGTGCTGGCGATGATGGGACTGCCGTACCCGTTGCTGTCATTCCAGGAAGGAATGCTCTTTCGGGAAGTGACGGACGAGGTCAAGCTCGACTTCCGGCATGAGCCCGGTGATGGGGCACACTTCCTCCTGCCCGAGATCATGGGCTCGGGCGGCGCCTTTCTCGACTATGACGACGACGGGGATCTGGATATCTACCTCATTCAAGGGGGCAAGCTAGACGGGCGAGGTATCGAGCCGCCGCGGAATCGTCTCTTTCGGCAGAACGCCGATGGCGGATTCACCGACGTCACCGCGCAGTCCGGGCTAGGAGACACTGGGTATGGAATGGGCGTAGCCGTGGGCGACATCGACAATGACGGCCGGGTCGACGTCTTTGTCTCTAATTACGGACGCGATGCGCTTTATCGCAATGACGGTGGAGGCAAGTTCACGAACATCACGGCTGGCGCGGGTATCGCAGGGGAAGAGTTTTCGGCCTCGGCCGTCTTCTGTGACTACGATGGAGACGGATTCCTCGACCTCTATGTGACGCATTATGTCGACTATAACCCGGACAAAAGTTGCGTCAGAGAAGACGGAAGCCCCGACTACTGTAGCCCGCAGAGTTTCCCCGGAACTAGCGATACTCTGTATCACAACGAGGGTGACGGTACGTTCACGGACGTGTCCCGTAGGGCGGGCATTCAGCAGATCGCTGCTCCCGGACTTGGCGTGGTGTGCACGGATCTCAATGGTGACCAGCTCCCCGATTTCTACGTGGCCAACGACGGCGAGGCCAATCAGCTTTGGGAGAATCAAGGCGACGGCAAGTTCGTCGATCAAGCGTTCCTGCAGGGCCTCGCCTTGAATGTGTTCGGCCAGCCGGAAGCCGGTATGGGGATTACCATAGGCGATGTGGACGGCGATGGCGACTTCGATCTCTTTCTTACGCACCTGACCAACCAGACCAACACACTCTACCTGAACACCGGCGCGCTGGGATTCGAGGATCGATCGGCGGCGGCGGGTCTAGCGTTTTCGAGTCTTCCTCGGACGGGGTTTGGAACCGGGTTTTTCGACTACGACCACGACGGCGATCTCGACATTGCGGTGGTGAATGGTCGGGTGCAGCGCCACCCGACGGTTTCCGGGGCTCGACTGGAACCCTACTGGAATCCTTACGCCGAGCCGAATCTTCTCCTCAGAAACGATGGAGCGGGTCGTTTCAGCAACGTCAGCTCCCTGGCGGGGTCGTTTGGCTCCGAGATAGAGATCAGCCGCGGCCTAGCACTTGGTGATGTGGACAACGATGGAGACCTCGATATCTTACTCACCAATACAGCGGGGCCCGCCCGACTCTTTCGCAACCAGGCACGGAAGCAAGGCAGTTGGCTGGCGGTGCGGGCCATCGATCTGAAGCTCGAGCGAGATGCCTACGGTGCGGTCATCATCGTGGTTGCGGACGGCAAGGAGTATGTGCGAGTGGTCCAGCCAGGCTTCAGCTATCTGTCGAGCAATGACCCGCGGGTCCATTTTGGCTTTCCCGGAGTGGAAAATGCCGAGAGCATCCGCGTTCTCTGGCCGGACGGAAGCGAAGAGGTCTTTCCCGGCGTTGATTTGGGTCAAAGCGTCGTCTTGGAAAAGGGTCGGGGTGGCCGAAAACGTTGAGCAAGACTCGGTGGACCACCAACTAGATTCAAGTTTTGGGATTTCTTAGTCCCAAAAATTGAATTGGTGTAAGTCCATCGAACAGAGATCACATCTTCTTTTTTTTCAAACGGATACAACCGATGTCGGGATGTGGGGTGGTGAAGGTCTGTTAACTAAATCGTTAGTAAAATCCAAATATCTGGATAGGTCAATCTGTCGGTCTTCTTCCATTCGTCACTAACCGTTTGCATTAGAATTACTTACAGCCAGGGACTGTCTGCTCCATCTATGGCACACAGTTCGCATGAATAAGAAACTGGGTTACGAGGAGTGTATTCAGTCCAACAGAACCTGTTATTCCCAGTGGAACCTCTTGACAGTAAAGCATTTATCCTGATTTTGCACAACACTGTAGCAAAATACGCCCACTCCCGCTCCCTGGCAACCGAGCGTACCCGAAGCGGTGCCTCATTACCGTGATAGTTGAATCGCCACGGGTCCATGTCGGGAGCATCCAGATGAGCTCCGATACGAAGTTTCCCATTCGTTCGTTAACTGGGTCCGATTCAAATCCTGAAAGGAAAGAGGAAAATGCCGCGTAAGTTATTCGACCGCGTACGCAACTTAGCGCCCCCAGCTATGTTGACCCTGCTTGTATTGCTAGTCGGAGCGGGCACCGTCTTCTCGCAAGAGGTGACGGGAACCCTCTATGGGAAGGTCGCCGACGAGTCCGGCCTGGCCGTCCCTGGAGTGACGGTCACAATAAACAGTCCACAGTTTATCAAGGAGGCGGAGGTTCGTGTCACCACCGATACTGGAACCTATCGCGTGCCGAACCTCCCCCCTGGCTTCTACACCGTGAGGGTTGAGCTTCAAGGCTTCCAGACCATCACTCACGAGGGTATCGAGCTGCAGGCGGGTTCATCAATAAAAATCGATTTTAACCTCAAGTTGAGTCCTGTCGAGGAGACCATTACCGTCATCGGAGAATCGCCGCTCGTTGACGTCAGAGGCGCGGAGACGATGCGGACAGTGGAAAGCGCTATCATCGAGAATATTCCTACCAATCGCAGGATTGAGGAGATCCTTGTTAGCGCTCCGGGCATCGTCGATAGCCAGTATGGTTTCTCGCCCGCCCAAACAGTTCACGGTAGCTCGGTTCGGGACAACCTCTATAACCTCGATGGGGCCGGCACCAACGACACCACCGTCGGATACAATGCCATGCCTATCCCATATGACATCGTGGAAGAGGTTCAGATCACCACCGGGGGCATTTCTGCCGAGTTTGGCCAGGCCAGTGGCGCGGTTTTCAATCTCATCACCAAGTCGGGAGGGAACGAGCTGAGCGGCGAGGCCAACGTCTTCTTGGTGAACGACAGCTTGCAAGGGGACAACCTCACCGACGAACTTCGTGCCCAGGGGCTCGAAAAAGGAACGACCGAAAAAAAGAACTTGGAGTACGGATTCGTTTTGGGCGGGCCAATCAAGCGAGACCGGGTTTGGTTCTTTGGTAACCTCCGCTGGTTCGATGTAGAAGAGACCCGGCCGGACTTCCCCGCTCGCGACCCCAGACTCGATGAACAGCACGCTTTCTTGAAGTTCACAGCGCAGATCACTGAGCAGACCCGGGCACACGGCTCTTACACCAAGATAAACCGCGAGCAATTTCCCGGCAACGCCAGCTTCAGGACCAACGATGCACCGGAGACCTGGCGGCGAGCCTTCAGGGACCAGAGCATTATTCAAGGCTCGGTGATTCACGCGCTGAGCCAGGACACGTTCGTGGAAGCGCTGTTCAGCCAGGCTCTAGTCAATTTCCGAGAGGAATTCGGCCTCAACGCAGTAGGCACTCGTGACCTCGTGACCGGGCTCGACTCTGGAGGTTGGACCGGCACACGGGGCCCCACCTTCCAGCGGGACAAGAGGACGATCAAGGCCAACATCTCGCACTACGTCGATCAGTGGGCTGGCACACACAGCATCAAGGCAGGGTATATTAACGAATTCTCTCCCTTTGCGCGGGTCCGAGACATTTTCGGGGACACGCACCTCCGGGTTCGAAGCGGGGTGCCGTTCCGAGTTCGACTCTACAATACACCGAGGGAGCCCAGAACCAATGTGACGTTTAACGCCCTGTTCCTCCAGGACGAGTGGACCATCCAAGACCGCGTCACACTAAGCCTGGGCGTGCGCTCCGAGTGGACCGAAGGCTGGCAGCCCGACCAGCAAAGTGGAGGGGGCCGGTGGTTCCCCGTCGTGAACTTCCCCGAGGAACGCGACCAGATCAGCTGGTTCAACACGGCGCCACGGCTCGGAGCGGTATGGGATGTCAGAGGCGATCAAAAGACTTCCGTCAAGGCGAGTTATGGCCGCTATTACATGTCCCTTCTCAACCAGCACGTTCTCACTGCCAACAAGGGCCAGGCCGGCTACCAGGAGTTCGACTGGATGGACCTCAACGGTGACCTCATGTTCCAGGACGGCGAGCAGGGCACCCTGCGCAACGATACGCGGTCAAATCTGAATCGCTTCGATCCCGACTTGATACAGCCGTACGTAGATACGCTTCACCTGGGCGTGGACCAGCAGCTGAGAGATAACTTCGTCGTGTCCGTGGCCGGGATCTTCAAGAGAGAGCGGGACATTATCGAAACGACCGATCTATCCAAGCCTTTCGACAAATATAACCCGTTCACTGTAATCAACCCAATTGACGGCCAACCCTTGACCATCTTTGCATTGGACGAGAGCCTTCAAGGTGTGCAGCGGATCCGATTTCTCACCAACCCCACCGATCCGGTGGTTCTCAAGCGGGACTACAAAGGAATCGAGATCGTAGCTCGCAAGCGGATGAGCGACGGCTGGCAGTTTACTGGCTCGCTCAACCTCGGCCGCTCCGACGGCAACATCGGCAACAGTTTCGGCGCCACCTGGGGAGGGCACCGAGTCTACGACAACCCGAACACCTTTCTTAATATTGACGGTCCGCTCGACTTGGACTCTCCCGTCCAGCTCAAGCTCTTCGGGAGCTACCAGGCTCCTTACGGAATCATGGCGAGCGCGTTCTACCAGGGGCTTTCCGGCTTTCCGATCAAGCCCAACTCGGGTTTCCCGTCGGACATACTGGGTGCGTACACGGTTCGCTTCAGCCGCAGCGATCACCCAGAGATTGTCGCGGAGAGCTTCATCGACGTCGCCGGTCAGCCGAGAGGAACGAACCGCCAAGACTTCCGGCACCTGCTCTCGTTCCGCGCGGAAAAACAGATTGAAATGGGTGATAGGGTGAGACTGAGTCTGGTGGCCGACATCTTCAACGCTTTGAACAGAAGCACCGTCCTCGCGGTGGATTCGCTGCGGTTCGACCATCCCAATTTCCTCAAGCCGGCCCAAATTGATCTTCCTCGTACCCTGCGGGTGGGCGTGCGGTTTTCCTTCTAATCTAGCTGGAGGACCGGAGGAGATAGAAAGAGTTCGGGTCTGGTCTGAACGGAAGTATGGCCATCTCGCGATTCTGTCGCAGTGCGCGACGATGAAGCGGGGTGGCCATTGCACTCTAGCTCTAGCTCGTTGCTCGAGAGGATGATTGACAATCGGGTTCTTGTCGGCATCGAGATTGCGATACACCAGATCTACGATCATCGAGAGTCTGCGTGACTCGAGGAGAGCCGGGCCTCGCAAGACAAGAAAGGAGGCAGTCGTGCGTTATTTGAGATTTGTGACTTTGGCACTCATGGCGTTCGTCGTCGCCGGCAGCATCGCTCCGGAGACCAGGGCGCAAAAGAGTGCCCTCGCCAACCTACCTACGGATCCGAGGGATCCGCTGCTCAACCAGGGACCAAAGAAGGAGGCGGTGGGAGAGAGCGTGATGGTGAGCACGCAGCTACCCATTGTGACGGAAGCTGCGCTCCAGGTGCTGCGCGAGGGAGGCAACGCCATCGACGCCTTCATCACGGCGGTGTTCCTGCAGAATGTGGTCGACTACCACCAGGTCTCTCTCTTCGGCGCGATGGGAGGGCTTTACTATGAGGCAGCCACGGGGAAGTATCACGTCTTTGAGTCCTATTCCGAGCGGCCGCTCGCCGGACGCTGCGGCGAAGGCGACCCATCACAGGTGGCGATCGGAGGCAAAGTTCTCGGCCTCGAGGCGCTGGCCAAGCGCTTCGGCACCCGGGAGTGGCCGAGCTATGTCGAACCGGCGATTGCCGCGGCAGAGGAAGGCGTCCTGGTCACCTCGTTCATGTTCGCCAGCAATTACAACTCCTGGGAAAACCGCGACTTGATCCAGAAAAACAAAGAGGCCAGAGAGTTCTACATGCCGGACGGGCATCTGGTCCCGGTGGGTCATCGCTGGAAGATGCCAAAGTTAGCGGAGACTCTGCGGAAAGTTGCCTCCGAGGGAGCGGACTACCTTTACACCGGCGCCTGGGGACAGAAGTTCGTGCGTGAGACCAGGAAGAAGGGTTACTGCGTGAGCATGGAGGACATGGCGGGTTTCGAGGTGCGGTGGGGAGAGCCGGTCCGCACGACGTACCGGGAGTATGAGATTTTCAGCGAGCCGCCTCCGAAGAAGGGCGGCATCCAGATCGGCTACAACTTGAACATCCTGGAAAACTTCGACCTCAAGAGCCTGGGGCATTATAGCGAGTCAGCGGATACGCTGGAGATCATGACACGCGCCTTCGGCCGGGTCGAGGACGATCTTCGCTACGCGATCGCCGACCCCCTGAGCTTTCAGATCCCGTCCCAGATCTGGCTTTCGAAGGACTACGCCAAGATCGGGGCCGACTTTGTGCGCAGCACCATGGTGCTGCCGAACGTGGACCTGACGCCGCCCGAGAAGTCGACAACGGCAAGCAACGAGACCGGAGCCGCTCGTCTCGCCCGCGTGCTGGAGGGGCTGCCGACAGTCGACGAGAGTAACCACAATGTGATCGTGGACGCGGAAGGAAACTGGATCTCCTCGTTGCATACCGGGCACGGAGGAGCTCCGGGAACTTTCATCGATGGCATTCGAGGCAGGGGTAGCGGATTCCCCGGACAGACAGTGGGGCCGGGGCGTCGCGTCAGTCCCAACAGCACCGGTACGATCGTGGCCAAGGACGGCAAACCTTGGCTGTCGCTGGGCTCTCCAGGTGTGCCGCCCCAGCCGGTGACGGAGGTGCTGGTCAATATCATCGATTTCGGCATGCATCCCACAGAAGCGGCCGATGCAACCCGCTTCTTCGCGTTCCGCACCGCCGAGCGTGTCCTCGCGATCGAATCGAGGATTTCCGAGGAGGTTCGCAAAGCGATGGTGGCGCGCGGCATCAAGCTCGAACACCTGGGTCCCTACAACTGGCATACCGGGTCGATGCAAATCATCTGGCGTGACCCAACCACCGGGAAGCTACACGGGGTTACCGACCCGCGACGGCTCGGCCACGCAGCAGGGTTCTAAGCAACCCGGAAGCCGGGGGAGGGCTCCGCCAGGTATCCCTCTCCGGGCTTCTCTGTAAACTCGGAAGAAGAGGAGTGGCGAGATGGCCAGGAAGTGGATGACGGTAGTTTTTTTCCCGATCGGACTGCTGCTGGGAACCCATGCGGTGCCATCGCTCTCCTCCTCCTCGCAATTCCCGGCGGTGGATATTCAAGAGCTCGTGCTCGACAACGGATTCCGGGTGTTAGTCGTGGAGGATCACCGGGTTCCCCGCGTGGCCGCGAGTCTCTGGTATCGCGTGGGGTCGATCGCGGAGGCCCAAGGCGAGCACGGCGCGGCGCACTTCCTCGAGCACATGGTGTTCCAGGGGACGACTTCGGTCGGGACCAAGGACTTTGCAGCGGAAGTGCCGATCCTGCGCGAGATTTACGAGACCGAGCAGAGGCTACTGGAGATCTGGAATGGGGAGAGGAATCGCCTGCGAGAGCGTGACGTCTTCTACGACGAGCTCGACTGGCCGACCACGAGCAGAATGGACGAGGTGCGCCAGCGGCTTTACGAGCTCGAGGACGAGGATTCCGAGTACCGTGATTTCTGGGCAGAGTACAAGTGGTATCTGCGCCACGGCGCCCTCATGCAGCATACCGATCCCGTCCCGGCGTCCACCTTCAAGGAGCACATAGAGATTGATATTGACCTGCCCAAGGAAAACCTAGAGCTGTTCTTTCGGCTCGAGGCGGACCGGATGGTCAACGCTGTCTTTCGAGGCTGGGAGGCTCAGCGGTTTACTGTGCTGGAGCAAAGGCTCAACCGACAAGGCCGTGCAGCGACCAGGTTTGATTATGAGGCGCTGGACGGGGTCACATTCCTGGCTCACCCCGTGGCTCACCCCGCCGGTGGGCATTTACGGGATTTCGCGTACTTCAATCGCGCCGACATGTTGCGCATGTACGACGCTTACTTCGTGCCTAACAATGCGAGACTCGTTCTCGTGGGAGACCTCACGCTTTCTCAGGTACGACCCCTGGCCGAGCGATACTTCGGCCGCCTGAGGAAAGGTGTAGAGCCGCCCACCCGTATGGACTACGAAGCGGAGCCCGTTCCGGGAGGCGCCATCCGACTCGACTGGATGGAACCACTGGACGCTCGGGTCTTTGTTCGCTACCGCATCCCCGGTGTGGGTCATCCCGATCGCCCCGTATTCGACACGATCGCGGCGCTGCTGACAGGACCGCATGGCATGATAGGCACAGGCTTCACGGCGGGGAGCCGCGGCGCCTTGATGCAGCAGGTTGACTTCGGGGTCTCCGTGCCGCGCGTCGGGGTGCCGTACGTGATCAGCATTGTCGGCTCGGGACGGCGCGATGACGACCTCCCCGCGATCGAGAGAGCAATCCTTCGAGCGGTCGAGAACTTGCGGCAAGGACGAATCGATGCGAGCGCCCTCGAGCGAGCACGCAAACACATGCGGCTGGGGTGGGACCATCTGCGCTCGGATCGCGCGAGCCTGGCCAAAGTGCTGGGCAGTTTCGACGTGATGGATAGCTGGAAGGTTGTCCACTCGCACATGGAAGCACGCGAAACTGCCTCAGCGGAGGACGTCCGGCGGGTCGCCGAGCGGTATCTTGTCCCCTTTAACCGGGTTATTGCTACATCGCGGCAGAGACCACTCGCCCAAGCAAGCCCTTCTCCTCGCGACCCGCTCTCCAACTAAAGGCCAGCGACATGAGAAATCAAACAGGCAAAAAAGAGTGGCGCCGCTTGCCGGTAACGTTCATCGTGGCATTCGCGGTAATCACCGCCTGGGCTGTGGTGGCTTGTGACCGTGACACCGCGGGCAGGGAGGAAACACTGCCAGGTCGCACACGCCCTTTGCTCGCTCATGACTGGCCGCATCCCCGCGACTACCAATTTGCGCCGAGCCAGTTCGAGCCACCGGATCCTGCTGAGTCTTTGGTGACGACTGATAGTGGGGTTCGCACCTACGTTATCGCTGAGAGCTCGGATCCTCTTGTGCGAATCACCGCGGCTCTTCCGCTGGGGCGGCTCCACGAGCGAGCCAACGAGGCTGGAGCTTCGGAGCTCATTACTCGAATCCTGACCCGAATCGGCCCGGCAGAGCCGGAGCGTCCGTTGTCTCTGCGGCTCGATCGCCTGGGCACTCGGTTTGAGGTCGAGGAGGCACTGGATTTGACGCGTATTTCGCTTGAAGTTCTGGCGGAGGACTGGCGTGAGGCGCTCTCTCTGATGATCGATATCCTTCGGCGCTCCGACTTCAAAGATAGCTTCATTCGCAGCTACCGTACCGGCCCTGGTTACGGTTTCTCCCGCCGTGTAGCGGACAAGGGGTTCCGGCCGAAGGTTGAGCTCGAGCGGATTCTCGGAGGCTATCCTCTCGCGCCGCCAGAGCCTGGACTGGCGGTCACGACTGAGGGGGTGCAGGCGCTTGTCTCGCGGAGCCTGCGAGCGAACCTTGCTGTTCTAGGCATCGGTGGCAACGTGCCGCGCCCCGAGGTTGTGGCTGCGCTAAATGATTTGACGAGGGGGTGGGAACCAGCAAAAGGATTACCGGAGACGGCGTCGTTCCCTCAGTTGGATAAAGAGCGGGACCTGGTACACACCGTCGACGTGCCGAGCCTCGAAGGTTGGATAGCCATAGGCCGCGCGGTTGATGGGGTTCCGGAATCCGAGCGTGCCGCCGTCTCGGTGCTTGCCCACATCCTCGCCATCCGCTTGAACATCGCAGCCCGCGAGATCCGAGGGCTGGCGAACAAAACGATTTTCTTGTTACCAGAGACCGGCAGCGGGGCCGGGCTGCTGCACGTCCGGACGGGTGGTCGCCTGGAATCGGTCGCACCACTCGTGAAGTACACTCTTGACGAGATTACCCGAATACAGGAGCCAGATGATTCCATCACCGAGGAAGAGCTGGAACGCGCAAAAGGTGCGCTCGTGCTGGGCAAGTGGCAGGCGGCACTGGACGGTGCTCTTCAGACGAGTGAGACCTACGCCGTTGAGATGGCACGATACGGCACAACTGACCGCGTGCTCAAGTGGCCGGAAGCGGTACGTGCAGTTACGGTGGAGCAGATAAAAGCGTTGCCAAGCAAGTATTTAGCGCGCGACCAGATGGTGACGGTCATAGTGGGGCCGATCGAAAAAATCCGGGCCGCACGCCATCCGCGCTGGCCAGTTGGTCTCGAAAGCCTGGCGAGCTCCAACTGACGTTATGGAGCTTTCTCACCGCTCAGGGTCCGGGCAAGAATGGGTAGTTATTTTTGCCCGGGCCCTTAGTGTCGCGAGGGTGGAGGGCGTCGAGATCTACCGGCCACCCCGAATCCCGACCCGAGCGGAAGACCGGGGGGCCGCACGGCGCCGAGCTTCAGGAGCTGCCGCGTCCGAAGCGCTAGCGCGTCACTTCCCCCGTTCTTTCCTTTTTCAACCAAGGAAAGTAGTAGATCGCTTCCGCGACGGTGTCGGCGAGCTCGGAGTCCGTAATTCGCTCGAGCAGCGTGAACGTGGCGTCATAGCTCGTCACGCCACCGATAGAGCTTACGTAATTCCCGTCCACCACGACGTGTCGGTCATCGATGACCTTGGCTTCGGGAAACCTCTTTTGGAGGTCTTCCGCTCCACCGATATAGGTGGTGACGCGCCGGCCGTTGAGAAATCCGGCTTGTCCGAGGATGAAGGCCCCGGCGCAATGGCTCCCCACGTAAGTGGCCTCGCCTGCGCGGTCCTTGACGAAGGAGACCAGGGGCTCATTGGCGACCAGTCCATCTACGTCGAGCGAGCTCGGAACGATCAGAATGTCGAGATTGGGGCTGTTGGCAAAGTCGACATCGGGCTGCAGGCGGAGCCCCTCCTCGCTGACCACCGTTTCTCTCTTGGCGGCCACGGTCAGCACCTCAAACTTCGTCGTTCCTTTGGACGTAGCTTTGGCAAACACCTCGATGGGAGCGGTCACTTCGCTGGTCAAGAAGCCGTCGAAAACAACCACACCGACGGTCATCGACTCTTCTCGCTGGACGGTCGTTGCCGTGAGCGAAACGACGGCGAGAGCGATGGCGAGAAGGCGCATGTCTTACTCCTCTCAAACGGGCCCTAATCCGGGCACAGGTTATTCATTCCTGAGGGGTCCATATTACCCGACCCGAAACAGATTGGTGACTGAAACGCCAAATCCCCTCTTGGGAAGCAGCAGTCTAGCGGTTTTGACACCGGCTCCGATACTCCCGATGGGCGCGTTGGCGGGAAGGGTGAAGACTCCTCCATTCATCCGACCTCCCGTTCAACTCCAGCCCTGGAGCGTGCGGTTGGCGTCATGGCTCGGGGCATTGTAGGCTTGCGGAAGAAAACGAGCCACCGCTCAGACATGGAGAAAGCAAGATATGAATCATAGTGGCACGGGAAATCTATTCTTTCCAGTTGTGTTGCCCCATGTCCGTCGCCAGCTTTCGCGGCCAGAAGCTCGTCCTCCACATCTGGGCTTCCTGGTGAGCGGGCTGCCGCCGACACGTGCCCGGGTGGCACGAGAAGACGAGGCAGGCCCGAGAGCAAGGCCGGCTCCAGACTGTCGGAATCGTTCCTGAGCAGCACCCCGACCGTACACGCCTTTTCATGCAGTGGAAGCAGATGGATGGGCCCATTCTGATCGATCCCCTGAATCTGATGGGCGTCACCGCGGTTCCTCTGACGTACTTGATCGATGAGCACGGAGTCATTCGCTACGCCCGTCCCAGCGACGAGGATTTCGAGGAGTTCCTGGGAACCACGTACGAAGGGCCAGCGATGGATATTTCCGAGACAGCGGAGCCGGATCTGGCGGCGCTGGCAAGAGCAGCAAGGAGCGGCGCCCCCGAAGCCTGGCGGCGGTATGCGGAAGCGCTCGTTCTTTGGGGAGGCGACACCTCCCCCGACAAGGCCATCGAGGTCTATCAAGGAGTCCTTCAAAGCGAGCCCGGGCACGGCCCGACCCACTTTGGCTTGGGTGTTGCTTACCGCAAGCGTTACGACTCCCCCGAGAGACGGGCGGGGGATTTCGCGAAGGCCGTCGCGCACTGGGGCAAGGCGCTGGATATCGACCCCAACCAGTACATCTGGCGGCGGCGGATCCAGCAATACGGGCCGCGTCTGAGCAAACCCTATTCCTTTTACGATTGGGTCGTGGAGGCCCGCAAGGAGATCGAGGCACGGGGGGAAACGCCTCTGCCGCTATCGGTGGAACCGGGTGGAGCCGAGTTTGCCCGGCCGCTCCGCGCCTTCGAGGCGAGCCGCACGGTGGAGAAGGAACCGGACCCTCGCGGGCGGATCCTCCGAGATCAAGAAGGCCTCATCCGGGTGGAAACGACCCTTGTCCCGGAGGCCATCTTTTCCGGAGAGGCCGCTCGCGTGCATGTCTCCTTGAGGCCCAATCTCGATCGGAAAGCCCATTGGAACAACGAGGTGGAGGAGCTCGTCTATTGGATCAACCCGCCGGAAGGCTGGCAGCTAGACCGCCGCCATCTGAGTGTTCCTTTGCCTCCGGTGCCGGTGAGCCAGGAGCCACGCAAGGTGGAGTTCGAGCTGAAGGCTCCGGCCGATTTTACCGGCAGGGCCACCTTGCACACCTACGCCCTTTATTACGTTTGCGAGGACGTGGACGGCACGTGCCTCTTTCGCCGGCAGGACATCCCGGTGGTCGTGGAGGTCCAGGCCAAATAAGGCTATGGGAGGATGTCCCAGATGTAGTTGAAGGTGCGTGGCGGCTCCATCTCCTTTCGAAACAGCATCTTACAAACTCGCTGGCCAGTTGGTCTCGAAAGGCTGGTGAGCTCCAACTGACGTTATGGAGCTTTCTCACCGCTCAGTGTCGAGAGGGTGGAGGGCGTCGAGATCTACCGGCCACCGCGGATGGCGGGCCGCCCGAATCTTCTCCATCGGGCCCACGACCACCGTGACCATCGCTGCGGGATCCAGATATTTCTGTGCTATCGCCTTCACTTGGTCGCCGGTCACCGCCTGCACCGACGCCGGCCAATTGAGCAATCGGTCGACTCCGCCACGTCGGACGGCCTCGACGGCATAAGTCGTGCTCGCCTGACGGGCACCATCCAGCGCTTTCTGCCAAGCGCCCAAAACGAGAACTCCCTTGGCCCGCTCGATCTCCTCATCGGTGATGGTATCGGTCGGAGAATGAATCCGGCTTACTTCCTCGAGGCTGAATTTGACGAGCGGCGCCACCGATTCCTGGCGGCCGCCAGTCCGGATATGGAGTAGCCCGGCCCCGCTGGCGGTCTCCGGCAAAACAAAGATCGTGTGGTTCGCCAGTCCGCGCATCTCGCGTGCGGCAATGTTCAGCCGAGTGCCGAGGATCTCTCTCAGCACCGCCAATGCTGCCTGTTCGGATTGTGGGACGGGGTCGATCGCACGGCCGATGGCAATCCAGCCCTGCCTTGGAACGACCCAGGCGTCCAGGGTCGGCACGTCGACCGTGTGGAGCCAGCGAGATGGTGGTGAAGGTTGGCGAAAAGACTGTGTCTCCACTACCCCGGTTCCGTTCTTCCAACCAGCGGTGAGGTCGTTCAGGGCGGCCTGGAAATCGGCTCGCGGCACGCTGCCGCCCACGCCGAGCACAACACGGTTGGATCGCAGAGTGCGCGCCGCCAGGGCCCGCACCGCTTCGGGCTTGACCGGAATCCCTGGATCCGGCGGCGCAAGAGGATAGCCTCCGAGAATTCGCTCGAGCTCAACCTTGGGTCGGAAATCGTTTTCCTCGACGCGGGAGGTCGGGGTCGAATAGCCGGGCGTGCGGTAGCGGAGGAGGAGAGCCTCATCGAATTCGGGTCGCCGCAACAGATCGACCATCAGGTCGAGACCTTCGCGCCAGTCGTCCGGAAGCACCTCCAAGGAGACCCGCGTGAAATCCAGAGCCTCCTCCACCTCCAGCTCCGTTCCCAGCTCCTCCAAACGATTCTGCAAAGATCTCCCGGAGGTTGCGAAGCTGCGCCCCGTCACAATCCCAGTCAGCACGCGCGCCGCGCCGGCTTCGCCAGCTTGCTCGTAGAGCCGGCCCAGGGGCAGCGCTGCCGTAATACGCACGACGGGAACCGAGCCCTCCGGGATCACATAGGCACGAACGCCGCTCGTGCTCGTTACCAGGGCTTCCGCTGCATCGGGCGGTTCGAACGCGCTCGGGGTGAACCTGTAGTCGCGGGGGTGTGGCCAGTCATGCTCGACGAGCGGCCGAGAGCGGCCGGGCAATGTGTCCCCCTCGCGGTCGAGGGCACCGCCACAGCTCATCGTTACCCAAGCCGCCATCGCCACGGCCAGTCCGGCTCTCGGGGCGCCTTTCGGCGGAACGAGCCTCGTTGCCAGAACCGTTGCGATTCTCATCGCTCTACCGGGCCCCCGTCGGAAGCCCGCTCGCGGGGTCGATGCCCTCATCACGCTTGGGATTTCGATGCGCCGTCACAATAACGCGGTTGGAGCGGACCAGGTATCGCTGCGCGACCCGTTCGATCTCGTTCACCGAAACCCGCTCCCGCGCTTCCGTATGGGATTGCATCGTCTTCCAGCTGTCCATGACCTCGAACCGTCCCAATTCATAGGCGAGAGCAGCGCGACTCGAGCGGATCTGATTCCAGTCGAGCCGTAGCTCCTTGCGTGCTTGCTCGAGCGTCTTCGGGCCGACCTGTCCCTGGCGCAACTCTTGGACCACCTCTAGTATGGCGCTCTCGATTGCCCCGAGCTCCTCGTCCCCGCGCCCCAGGCCGAGGAGGTCGATCGTGCTCGGCGACCCGGTGCGCGACGCGGATACCCGAAAATCAACGTCGGTTGCGAGCTCTTGTTTCTCGCTGAGTTTACGGTTCAGCATGCGTCTGAGCAGCGCCGCGATCGTGTCGAAGACCGGCCGATCGGGATGACCCACACCGGGGATGCGGTAGCGAACCATGACCCTCGGATCCACCGGCTCCGACCAGTCGAGCCGGATGGCACCCCCAGGAACCACTTCCGCCTCGAGATCCATCCAGGCGGGTGGCTCCGCTCCCCTCGGGATCCGGCCGAAATATTGCTCGGCGAGAAGCTCGACCTCACTCCGCGTAATGTCCCCCACCAGGACGAGGGTCGCGTTGTTGGGCACAAAGTAATCATCGTACATGCGCAGCATGCTGGCCCGACTGTAAAACGCGAAATCCCTCAAATGGCCGCCGGAACGCCGGAACATCGGATGTACGACTCCGGTGACTCCGTTAATCACCTCATAAAACCTTCCCCTCGGATTGGCTGCCCGTTGACGTCCTCCCAGGATCTGCTCGAGCACCGTAAACCGCTGGGCCTCCCATCCCCTCAGGACCGCGTTGGCCATGCGGTCCGCCTCCAGTCGAAACAACAGCTCTATGTTCTCCCTCGGCAAGTCAATGTCGATTTCGAGCTGCTCGTGCCCCGTGGTGGCCGGCACCGGATCGGTATGGCTACTGACGGCCCCGTACCGACGATACCAGTTGTATTCGGCCCAGAATTCCCTGTATTGCGCATCCTCGTCCTCCAGCTCGTACAGTCGCTGCCGTAACTGCTCGATTTCGGGCGTCGTCGGCCAGTCCAGGTCGCCGTGAAAGACGTCGCGCTGCCGGAGGTGATTTCTCTCTCGGTTGCGGGCCGCCAGGAGCTTCTGCTCGGTCTCGTAGATCTGGCGCAAGAGGGATTTCTCGGCCTCGAAGTTCTTCGTACCGACGGTCGTGGTCCCCTGGTGCACCATGTGCTCGAGGAAGTGTGTCGAGCCATGCTCGCCGATCCGCTCCTGCAACGAGCCCAGGCGGTACCACAGACTCGCTGCTACGCGAGGAACCTGGGAACCCTCCACCACCAGCACCTTGAAGCCGTTGTCGAGCACGAGCTCTTGAACGTCGACCAGGGGAAAAGAGGTGGGCTGTGCGAGGGACGACTGGCTCCCGCTCGACCGCACGGACGCTTGCCCTATGAGGAGCGTGGTTGCGACAGCACTCGTCAAGATGAAGGGTCGCATCCCGGCATTCCTTTCCGTGCAGCCAACGTCCGGCAGCCGGGAGGGAGCTCGCGATCTAGGAGTCCCCTCCCGGTGCTCGGTGTCCCATCAGAATCCGTTGGCATGTCCGAGGCGTCGCGGATCGGTCACCCCATGAAGTTTGCCCGCATCATCGCGCCAGACAACCTGGATCGAGCCGGTATGCCAGTTGTAAGGTCCAAGCTCCTCGATCTGGATCCCGCGCGCCGCCAGCTCCTTGCGCAGGTGATCGGGAATGCGGGACTCGATCCGAAGATACCCGACGTTGCCAAAGTCTCGTTCCACTCCCTGGTCACGGTACGCCCAGAAGCGCGGAGCGTCGACGGCTTCTTTCGGAGGCATGCCGAAGTCGAGGATGCTTATCAGAACCTCGGTCACCGGCTGCGACGGTAATCCCGGTGAGCCGATCGCCAGCCAGGGCTTGCCGTCCTTAGCGATCATCGTCGCAGTAATGTGCGTCGAAAAACGTCGGCCGGGGCCGCTCGTGCGCTGCCATCTTCCGCTGCCGGTAGATCTCACGCCGTCGATGAACACCCCCGGCATACCACCATGCCCGGTATGCAGGTACGTAATCCAGTTGCCCTCGGCGTCGACGATGACGTTGTGATTGCTGTCGTCGCCGTAGGGGTCGACCTTACCGGAGCGTCCGGACTCCTGCAGCGAAGCGATACCATCGGTGGCCCTCGCCGGTGCGAGGCCCGCTTTCGGCATGCTGGTCCGCACGAACTCGGCCCCCATCTTGCCGTACTCCTTCGAAAGCCATAGCGCCGACGGGATGTGGAAGCTCCGTGGATCCCCGATGGTATAGCGGATCTCGTTCTCCACCCGACCGAGCGCGCGCACCATGATCTCCAGCGTTTCTGCCGACTCCGTGTAATGTCCCGTTTTCTTCAGGTCAAAGTTCTCCAAGATGTTCAGGTTGTACCCAAGATTCAGCCCCCCGGCCACCGGAGGCGGCTCACTGATGATCTCGTGGCCCCGGTACGTAAAACGCACCGGCTCCTGCCACAGCACCTCGTAAGCGCTCAGATCTTCCAGGCTCACGCGGCCGCCACGCTTGTTCGCTTCCTTCACGAACTTCTGGGCCCACGCTCCCTTGTAGAGGTAATCCGAACCCTCCGAGGCTACCTTGCGGAGAGTTTCTGCGAGCGCCGGCATCTTCCAGCGGTGCCCCACCGGCACCAGGTGCCCTTCGGGCATGTAGAACTCCCGGGCCTCTTTGTTCTCCTTGATCAAATCCCTGTTTGACCAATTGGAATAGTTGTTGCCATACATGAAGGAGGTGACGACGAAGCCTTCCTCGGCGGTGGCGATGGCAGGCTGGACATAACTGGCCCACTCCCGCGTGCCGAAGCGCTTCCACAGTTGCTCCAGCGCAAGCACCTTGCCCGCAATCGAAACCTTCATCGGGTCGCCGTGCTCGCCGCGCTCGGCGAGAGGCTTTGCGCCATAAGCATTGAAGGCGTAATACTTCCCGGTTGCCGCCTCATAGTAGAGCCCGGTCATCGCGCCAAAAAGAGAGACTTGATGGTAGTCCACGACGTTCTGGAGGAACGTCGCGGTGATGGCCGCATCCACGGCATTACCACCTTCACGGAGGACCTCGAGCGCCGTCTCCGTGACGATGTGGAGCTGCGTGCTCACCATCACCTTGTCGCCTACCGCTTCGGGTTTAGGGCCCTGATTGAGCAGCGGATCTCTGGGATCGGTGGGTCCCGGCTTAATCTGGCCCATCGCTGCGGGCACCATGCCCGTGAAGATGAGAGTCAAGACTAGGGCCGGTAATGTGACCGAACGCATAGCTACCTCCTCTCGGTGCATGCTTCGCTCCCGAGGCTCTTGGAAAAGTTTTCCAGAATGAAGATCGATCTCAAACGAGCGCGCTTAGAACAATTCCTGTCGCGCTTTCTCCTGGTGGTTAAGATATCTCACTGGACTCCGGGGTGACGGGATCAAGCCCGCCACCCCGGAGCCGATTCTCGCCGGCTGCCGAGACGTTTGCTCGCGTGGCCGGCACCGAGGCGCCTAAAAAGTGAGGCGCATCCCGATTTGCAGGGTGCGCGGCAGCTCGATGACGGCCGGTTTCCCAAAATTGGAGAGGTCGAATCTCATGCTCTGGATAGCCGTGACGGTGCTTACATTGAGCACGTTGAAGACGTCGGCCGTAAGATCCAAGTTCAAACGGCGGCCAAGTGCAATCTGCTTTTCGGCACGGAACGATAGCCTATGCATAAAGTCTTGTCGTCTCGTTCCTCTCGGCTCACCGGCGAACTCGATGAAGCTCTCTACCACGATGGCCGGGTTATCGGCCGGGAAGATACGAATCGTGGGGGAGCCCAGTACGTCCGCTGGGAAACCCGAGTCGGGCTTGATGGGGAAGCCGGAAATCCCCTGGTAGAACGTGCTCACCATGATTTCGTAAGGAGCCTGGTAGCTGCCGACGAGCTTGATCTGGACGGGAGCGTCCAAGTCGAGCGGACCGTCAAAATTGATCAAGGTGTTCGGGTTGTCGTAGACTTGGTGTCCTCCCCAGGTGGCGCCGAAACTGTTGCCGATATTGCCGTCGGACCGGCCGAGGTTGAGCGAGCCAGTAAACTGCCAGCCGTCGCTCATCCGCTTGCGAGCGGCGATCTCGATTCCTTGGTAGTTCCGCTCGAGAGGCACCGGATCGGTGGGGGTGGTGAGGAAGCGGATTCGTTGCGCCCCCACGAATTCCGGTCTCAGAGCGAAGGCCGTCATAGACTGGCCATCGATCGGGTTGATGACGGTGATCGGATCATAGGCAGAGAAGGGCCTGCCTCTGTCTATGGTCTCCAGGATGTCCCGGTCGCGTTTGAAAATCCCGCTCACCGAGATGGCAAAGTTGTTTCCGAACTGCTGCTCGACTCCCACGTGGAGCGCGTCCGTGTAAGGTGCCTTCAAATTGGGATCGAACTCATCCAGATTTGTCGATAAATTTCGGCGCAGGGTCCCCTGTTCGCCGTCCTGGAAGCGGAGATCGCCGTTGAGGTCATTCCAATCGTACTCCTGAAAGCTGGCCGAGTTCTTGAGGGCGATCGACATGTGCTGATTCATGAGCGCCACGTAATATCGCCCATAATTCAGCTTAAAGGAGGTCCGCTGGTCACCCTTGATATCCCACACCAGCCCCAGCCGAGGGGCGACCGTGAACCAATCGATCTGATTGCGTGCCTCGGGGAAGGTCACCTCGGGAAACCACCGACCCCCACCGCCCCTCTGCTCGGGGTGGTACCCCTCACTCCATTCGAACCGGCCCCCCAGATTTAGGGTGACCCGATCTTTCAGCGTCCATGCATCCTGGACGAACCCGGCCTGGCGGTTGACGTGCCGGCCCTGCAGCACCGGGAGCTGGTAAAGCCGAATCCGGTGTGCCTCTCCGTTACTGTACCGGTGAAGCATTTCATCGGGGAGTTCGAATCGCCTCCAAAGCGGCGCAAATTCGTACTCGAAACCCGCCTGGAGATTGTGTTCGCCTCCGAACTCCTCGAGGAAGTAAGAGAAGTTGAACTTGATATTTCTTTTCTCTCGGTTTTTGTAGTTGTTGACTGTGCGTGTCCATCCGCAGCACTCTAGCCCAGTGGCAATGTCCCGACCGCCCGATACCTGGGAATTGACAAAACCGCCCCCGCTCTGCTGCAAGGTCTGGACAAACTTTACGTCCACATAGGTGTTTTCATTCAGCACCTGTGTCAGGGACACAAAAATGATCTTCTGATACCGGTCAGCGTCACGCCACGTCTCGGGCGAATCGTTGGTTCGAAAGCTGGCGCCGGTCGGAAACTCCGTACGGTCGCGCTGGGTGTAGGAGCCCATGAGGCGCGTATTCTCCGTTAGCTGCGTGGTGATCTTGACGAAGCCTTGAGTGTCGGAAATGTCTATATCTCTGGCTGGGAAGTCCGGACGCGTGAAATCGATGTCAAACCTGCGGATATTCCCGAAATACCAGACCTTATCCTGCAGGATCGGACCGCCCAGGGTGACGCCGTAATTCACGTTCTTGTTGATCGTCGTTCCCTGTTCGAGTCCCTGGGCGATGAGCTCGTCGGTGAGGTTGCTCCCTTGTAGCTCTTTATTCTGTAAGAAAAAGTTGACATTACCTTGGTGTTCGTTTCCACCCGACTTGGTCACGAAGTTGAACACCGCGCCGCTCGCCTGACCGAACTCGGCAGAAATGCCCCCGGTAGTGATCTGAACCTCGTCGAGAATGTCGTAGGGGAGGTCGGTGAACGTGTAGCCCACCGTGTTATCGTTAATGTTTGCGCCGTCGACGTACGAGACGTTGTCTCGAACCGAACCTCCGTGCACGGTTTGCGCCGGAGCAAAGGCGTATTGGCTATCGATGACACCCGGAGCGGTGACAAGGAGCTCGTCAAAGCGGTTTGCCGAGGGGAGATTCTCCACTATGAAACTGTCGACGATGCGCTGCGTCTTGGTGTTCCTCACATCGATGATTGGCGATTCGCCAGTTACCGTGATGGTCTCCTCCACGGCACTAATGTTCAAGGTAACATCAATCGCTAACGATGTTCCTGCCTCCAGAATGATCTCCTCGTGGGACATCGTTTGGAATCCTGGCATCTCGATTTTTACCGTATAAACGCCAGGGGGAAGACTTGGAACACGATAAGTCCCTTCACTGGTGGTGACTCGGACCTCCATGCCCTTGATGAGCTGCGGACTGGATACGGTTACCGTCGCACCGGGGATACGGCTACCGCTCGCGTCGGCGACCCTGCCGTAGAGGGTTCCGGTGAGCTCCTGCGCAAGGACGCTGCCTGCTCCCATCAGCAATAAGATGGACAGGACAAAACTAACCGAATTCATCAAGAATCTATTGGACATTTTCTTCTCCTTGAAAATTGACTAGTAGGAAACTGGATACCCTCTCCGCGATTGAACCCTCCCGCGGTCGGAAATTGACTCGGTGTAATTGCGTTCTGCAGCACGAGTTACCCTCTTGGGCGAGAGAAAGGCCCGGGGGGTGGTGGAAAACTAGAGTCTGCAACAGGTTACCATATATAACATCGCACCATCGCTTGTCAAGAACAACGAGGCATCGCGACCGCGGCTTGGCCGGTCCAAACACCCGTTCGATACGGATGATGGAAATTTGGACTGCGCGATAGAAAGTCCTACGAGGACCTCGTCCGGTTCGCTGGCCCGCTTTGGATTGCTGGTGTCACCAAAGCAGGGCGTATGGTAGTAACCTGACGCGGCGGTCTCGAGGAGGTCTTCCTCCGCGTTGCTCTTGGTCAGAGCATTTGAAAAGGCAAAGTAAAGAGCAGTGAGCAAGAAGGGGCGGGGAAGGAAGCGCCCGGCGTCAGAGCCGAGGGGCTTCCCGCCGCGAACGACGCAAGCCTTACTCGTGTTGGGCGTCCTGGCGATTCTTCTCGTTATAGCCAGCCGGCTACTTCGAGAGGGGCCATCGGTTCCGCATCCGGATACGTCGAGGATGGAGCCCCAGGTGGCAGCGAAGATTCATGAGCATCGCCGGGCCGTCATTCGTGACCCGGGATCTCCGGAGGCCTGGGGGCGGCTGGGTATGGTATTCCAGGCCCACGGGCTGGAGGTCGAAGCGGCGGAGTGCTACATACGTGCCTCCGAGCTCGATACCGAAGAGTTCCGCTGGACCTACTTACTGGCCAACACACTTGCGGACAGGAACACAAAGCAGGCGCTCACCTTTGCTGAGCGCGCCTCCCAGCTCAGACCGAGCTATGCGCCGGCTCATGTCCTCGTGGCTCAGCTCCTGGAACGACAGAACCGGCCGGAAAGTGCTCTGGAGCATTACAAAAAGGCGGTTGCGGCAGATCCGCGCTGTACCGTGGCCGAGTTCGGTCTCGGGCGCCTTTACCTGGCGAATCGAGACCTGGAGGTCAGTCTAGAGCATCTCCGGCGCGCTGCAGAATTACAGTCAGACGCCACGCCTATCCACGCGTTCCTGGCTAGGGTCTACCGACGACTCGATGATCCGGCATCAGCCGAGCGGGAGGTTGAACTGGCTCGGCAGCCTACCAAGGAGATCGTTTTAAACAACTCGCTCATGGCTCAGGTCATGGATGAGGCGGTGTCTTCTGCGGCCTATCACCGCCGAGCGATGCGTGCCGATGCGGCTGGAGATTTCGAAAATGCGGAGGCGCTCTACCGGTCGCTCCTGGAGATACGGCCTCTCGATGTTGTGATTCACTATCAGCTAGGAAACATGCTGGCTCGCCAAGGCAAGTTACCCCAGGCCAGGGATCAATACCGCAAGGCTTTGGACGTAGACCTGCGCCACGCCCCAACCCTGGTCGCTTTCGGCAACATGTTGAACTATCAGGGGAAGTTCGATGAAGCGGTACGACAGTATCGAAATGCGCTGGACGTTCGTCCCGAAGACACGGTCACTCGCAACAACCTGGCCAACGTTCTCGCAAAGAAGGGGGAGCTCGAACAGGCGAGAGCGCATTACCGGAAGTCTCTGGAGTACGAGCCGGGCAACTTCGACGCTCATCATAACCTGGGGCAAGTCCTGGCTCGGCAGGGCAAAATCGAACCGGCAATAGCCCATTACCGATCGGCCCTGCGGTCGAAGCAGAACGTCGGCCTGGTTCATTCTCACCTTGCCCTTGCTCTCGTCCAGGCCGGAGACTATCGTTCTGCTTGGAAGCACGCAGAACTTGCCCAAAGTCTTGGCGAGACGTTCCCGGCGGACGTTCTCGAGGCACTGGAGCAGCGCATGCAGGACCCCACCTCGAAGCGACGCTAAGTCGTCGAATTCTTGGGTCCGTACGGGACGAGGGTTGCGAACCGCTTTGTCCGCTGCGTTATCTAGGCTGCTCGAGCCCGAGGGCTTCTCCCAACCCACCCAGCTCCGGATCGTCCGGCCACCGCTCGAGCCCCTCCTCGAGAAAGCGAAGTGCTTCGCTTCGCTCGCCAACTTGAAGGTGAGCACGGATGAGTCTCACGCAGATTGCGGGCGAAGGAGCAAGGTCGAACGCCTTTCGAAGGGGTTGTAGGGCTTGTCGGCTTTGCCCGGCTTGATTGAGAATGGTGCTCAAGTTGAGGTGGTCTCTCGGGGACTCGGGTTGGTGGAAGATCGCTGCCTCATAGGAGGCAATGGCCTTCGACAAATTGCCCAGCACCGCCAAGACGTAGCCGAGATTGCTGTGTGCATCGGCAAATTGTGGATTCAACGCGATGGCTTCCTCGAACGCCTCTGCCGCTTCTTTCCATCTTTGCTGGTTGAGCATCACCGTGCCGAGGTTGTGATGGACCTTGGCAGAATCCGGACTCCGTTCGATGGCCCTTTGGTAGAACGTTTCTGCGTGACTCCAGTAGCCCCGCTCTAAGAACTCATTGCCCAGCGAAAAAAAATTTCGGAAGAACTCGATTCCCAAATTGATGCCATCGAACGGCAGGCCGACCCGCTCCCGCTCTTCGGCGGTCCGAGGGATTCGCTCCGAGTCGGCGGCAACGTCATCAGCCCCGACCGCGCCGCGGTAAACCTTGACAATCCTTCCTTGCTCGTCGATGAGGAAGCTCATCGGAATGGCCAGGTCGGAAATTCGGTCGTAGAGCGTGGGCGTCAGGACATTGTAGACTCCAACCATCTCTTCACTGGCCAGGAGCAACGGAAAGTCGAGCCGGAGCTCTTCCTTGAACGCCCGCACCGCTTCCTCAGCCGGCGGCTCGTCCACCGAGACGGCTAGAAGAGTGACGCCCGACGCTTCCAGATCCGACCTTTTATTCTTGAAGTCCAAAAGCTCAGCGCGGCAAGGGGCGCACCAGCTCGCCCAGAAGTTCAGCAGCACTTTTTTTCCTTTGAGACTCGTTAACCGGTGGCTCTTGCCGTCCAAGTCGCTCAAGGTGAAATCAGGAGCGGGCAGAGGATCCAGAAGCCACGTACCCCGGGGCGGGCTGGGCATGTCTTTCTCGACCTTCCGAACCGGAGTCGCGTGGGGCGGCTGGAAAGGCTCGATCTCGAGGTCCTCCTCGCCTTCGACCACACGGATGAGGTGATTCGCCGGGGTCGACCCGAGTGTTTGTACCACCCCACTCGGCCAGTGGATGACGACTCTTTCTATCTCCCCCAGACCCTCGAGACCGAAATGAAGCCTGCGGCTACTTTGAGATAGGTAACCGCTTGCCGCACGCACCGTTTTCTGACGAACGCCCCGACTGGTGTGGACCTCGACGCGGGCACCTATCGCGTCAGGATTGCTCGAGCGACCTTCCAAAAGAAAACGGACCGCAGCCCGTCCGTTGGCCAGGTCGTTCCGCAGGAGCCGGAGCTGAGGTGCGTTTCGGCTCTTGAGTGCGATGTCTATGTCCCCATCCAGGTCATAGTCGAAACCGACGAAGGCCCGTCCGTCCTCGGGAAAGTCGAGCCCGCTGATACCCGAGGCATCGATGAAGGTGCCATCGCCATTGTTGAGGTAGAAGCAGTTGCGCTCGTGGCCGCTCCAGCTTCCGTCGCCGCGAATGAGGCGATTGATAGCGTTCCAGCCTTGCTCATACAGCTCCACCGCTTTCTTTTCAGTGGGCGAGCGCGACACGACTTGCCGCCAGAAGAAGCTTCAAAGATCTTTCGTCGAGGTATTAGTAATGAAGCCATTGACGGAGTAGAGGTCTTCGTCCCCGTCGTTGTCGCAATCGAGAAAGTCACTACTCCAGGCCCATCGCCCAAACTCGACCCCGGCCTGGCTGCCGACATCTTCGAACCGGCCATCTCCCCGGTTTCGAAACAGGCTACTTCCCTTGGCGTGACGCACGTAGCTGGCGCGTGCGTTGTCGGTCTGATAACCGGGCTGTCCGGTCAGGCGTAGACCGGCAGAAGACCACATGTTGCCTACATAGAGATCGTCTTTGCCATCCAGGTCGTAATCCACCCAGGCGACGCTCATACCCGCGCCGATGTCCGAAACACCCGCCTCTCGGGTAACCTCGAGGAATCTGCCTTTCCCGAAGTTCTGATACAGATTGTTCCGGCCGAAGTCGTTCGCCACATAGAGGTCGAGCCATCCATCATTGTTGAAGTCGCCCCAAGACGAGGAGAAGCTGAAGCGGTCGTTTCCCCGGTCAAAGCCCGCACTCTTGGTGACGTCTTCGAAGGTTCCATCGCCACGATTCCGAAAAAGTATGTTCGGAGGCCCATTGGTGGCATCGTGATAGGGGTAAGGCAGCGCCAGGGCAGTATCTTCCCCGGGAGCATCGAAGTATCGGTAGCAGGTGACGTAGAGGTCCAAATCGCCGTCGTTGTCGTAGTCCGCCAATGACGCCGAGCTCAAAGTGGCGTCGGCGCCGTCTTTCCTTTCAAACGAAGCTCGAGAGAGCTCGAATCTCCCGTGCCCGTCGTTTAGGAGAAGCACAACGGTCCAGTTCTGGACGATGACGAACAGGTCTTGATCACCGTCATTGTCGGCGTCGCCGAAGAGTCCCAAGGAGGTGCGCTCGAGAAGATCGACTCGGGACTCCCGGCTGATATCCTCGAACGTCCCGTCACCCCGGTTCCGATAGAGCCGGTTCGGAAGTCCCTGCGGCTGAGCCACGTAAAGGTCCTCGAGTCCGTCGCCGTCCACGTCTCCAACCGCAAGTCCGCTATGTCCGTACACATCGATGCCACTGGCGGCATCCAATCTGGTGCGGAAGTGATCGACCCCCATCCTCATCTGCTCCCAGTAGGAGGGTGCGTCGGCCCAGGCGACAGTGCTCACGTCGGTAAAGAAGGGCTTGGCGGTTCGCCCTCCGGTGGCGGGCTCGACCTCGAGGCGCTTCATTTTCCAACCGTCATCCGAAAAGACCCAGTCCACTCGCCACCAACCTCGACGGGCAATGAAGTCGTTCCCCGCTCCTCGTCCCGAGACGTCATACAAGATCCGAGTCCGCGCATGCGACGGCTCGGCAGCGGCATCCACATGGATACTGACGATCTTGAACTCGAGTAAAGAAAAGGAATGAAACTCTTCGATCCAAGCCAGAAGAGCGGAGGGCGCCTGGACCGCCATTGCGGAGAGCTTTTCAGGGTAGCGATACCGGAAGAGCTCAACACTCGAAGGTGCGGCCACCGCCTGGCTTGAGACCGGCTCTAGAGAAGGTGCCTGAAACCCCCTATGGACGAGCGAGGCGATCTCTCCCGCTCGACGTCCTTGCAGTGCCTCTTCCAACGCATGGAGCCTTTCTTCGATCGCCTCGGCAACGACCTCGGTCCTCCAACGATCCTGTGCAGGATCGACGGCAACGAACAGGGACTCGACCGCCGAGCGTTTGGAGGGGTAGCCTCGCACCGGGAAGACCTGTTTGCTCTCCTCAGATTGCTCGGAAGCTTCTACTGCTCGAGAGGCGGGAGTAAAGGATATGAACAAGCAGGCCGCCACCACGAGACGAGGGAACGGCTCACTCATGATGGAATACACTTCGCTCCGATCCCGCGGTTGTTTTGGTTGACTCGCTGCCTCGCGAAGCGTATTGTTCGCGGCAACCGCACCTCCGACCGCCAGGAACTTGTTTCCAGAGCGGAGCTCGTTGATCCAGACTTGAGAACTCCTGGCGAGCGTTTTTTTCAGCAGTACCAACAGACACATGGGAATTTGTTCTTGAATCCCCGCCAAGCGCTTTTGGAGGCCCCGTTCGAGAAATCCGAAGAACACTATAAACTATAAGCCAAACGAAACAAAGCTGATTAGTCAGATGGTTTACAGTTCATTCGACGGTAGCCTTCATGGAAACAGTTCGTGAATTCTCGACGGTAGGTCTTAAGGAGTCATGATGAGCTCACGTTGCCTCTCTAGGGTTGGAGCTCACCGAAACGCGGGTCTCGTCCCCATTCTTGGAGTGACAGCCCTTCTCTTCGGTGGAGTCTTCGTGACCACACTCGAGGCCCAGGCGATTTCCAGCCCGCGTTCCGACAAAGTCCTGGACTCTGCGATCCTCTCCAACCTGACGTGGCGCGGTATCGGCCCGGCCGTTCCAAGCGGGCGCGTGAACGATTTCGCCGTGGTCGAGAGCAATACCCACATCATCTACGCGGCGACGGCGACCGGTGGAGCCTGGAAGACGATCAACAACGGCACGTTTGGAGGGCCGAGCGGCACCCGCCACGTCGCCGGCATCACCAGCGCCGATTGGTTTCGAACCGCGGGGGGTGACGGCTTCTACACCCAGGTCGACCCGACGGACCCGACGGTGGTCTATTGTGAGTCGCAGTACGGAGTTCTGTACCCTCTCATTGATATTTCTCTGGAAGAACGGCGCCGCTGGCACGATACCTTGCTGACGCTGACTCAGATGGAAGCGGCGGTGCGAGCGGTTATCTCGACCGCAGGCGAAGTCAAAGACAGACTGACGGAAGTGCAGGACAGCCTCGAACGGCATGCCGAGGTCCCGGAATCGCTCCGGCACGCCGCTCGGACGTTACTAGCAGAGGCGGACGAGATTCTCCGCCAAATGAGCGGGGGAGACACACGAGGCGGGGCCGAGCAACGAAGGCGGATGCCCATCGCGAGTCAGGTCACACGGCTCTACTCTTCCATGGAGGCAGCGACCGCGTTGCCCACCGCGGACCAGCGTCGCCTCATCCTCGAATCCCGTGAGAAGCTGAATGAGCAAGTGGCCAAGCTGAACCGTCTCGTCAGGGAAGCTCTGCCCGCGCTCAACGACCAGCTCACCCAACACGGTGTGTCATGGACGCCCGGTCGGCTCATTGGGCTTCCGCCGAGTACGCGATGAGCGCGGTATGGACTGCCGCGCGGTCGTTGTATGCGATGGTTGTCGTGCTCGTCTTTTCATCGTCCGCGCCATCTTTGGCGGCCCAGCAACCGCCGGATGTAGAGCTCTTCTTCCAGGCGGCGAGTCGCGAAAAAGAAGAAGCGGAGGCAGCGCTGGCGAAGATCGCGGAAGCATGGAAAGACGGATACGCGAGCATGCTCATCGACATTGTTCGTTTCCTACCGAGCTCCCGACGACGACCTCGCGACGGCCCTACTGGAATTGATCCCTTCGGTGACGACCCGAGCGCCCAGCTTTCCGCATTTTCCGCACCGGGCCCTTCCTCCCCCACGGACAAGGCCCGAGCCAGACTGATGCGCTTCCTCGAGAAACAAACAGGCGAGGACTTCGGTGACAGTTTCTTCGGTTGGCGAGATTGGATGTGGAACCGCCCCTACGAGCCTCATCCGGATTACGCATTCTTCAAGGCGATGCTCTATCGACTGGTCGACGAGAGGATGACGCAGTTCTTTCAGCCCGGAGGGCAGACCCTGATCCGTCTCGACGAGGTGGAATGGGGCGGGGTCAAGGTGAACGGCATTCCTCCTCTCGATCACCCCGAGCATGTCCCCGCTTCAGAAGCGAGCTACCTCGACGACGGCAACATCGTTTTCGGAATCGCCCTCCACGGGGACGCGCGAGCTTATCCCAAGCGAATTCTGGCACGGCACGAGTTGGCTCGCGACCGGGTCGGCGGGATCGAGCTCGCCATCGTCTACTGCACGCTTTGTGGAACAGTGATCCCCTACGAGGCCGAGGTCGGAGGGCAGCACCGTACCTTCGGAACCAGCGGACTCCTCTATCGCTCGAACAAGCTCATGTTCGATGAGGAATCGATGAGTCTCTGGTCGACGGTCGAAGGCCGGCCGGTGATTGGCAAGCTGGCGGGCCAGGACCTGGAGCTCGAGTTCCGTCCGGTCGTGACGACGACCTGGAAGGAGTGGCGCAGCCTCCATCCCGACACCGTGGTGCTATCCATCGACACCGGCGTCGAACGCGACTACTCCGAAGGCGCGGCGTACCGGGACTATTTCCGGACCGACCGACTGATGTTCGGGGTCCCGAAGAGGGACAAGCGTCTCAAGAACAAAGACGAAGTGCTGACTCTTTTGCTCCGCCCGAAAGGAGCGGCCCCCGACGCCGAGCGGAAGCCCCTCGCCCTTTCGGCGAAGTTCCTGAAGAAAAACCGCATCCACCACATTTCCTTCGCCGGTCACGATCTCGTCGTGGTCACGAGCGAAAAGGGTGCAAACCGGGTCTACGATGCCTCCCAGCAACGCTTAGTCAAGCAAAGGAAGGACGGCGTGCTCCAGGATGCCGAAGGCAGGCTTTGGAAGCTGACTGAGGACGCTCTGCTGAGTGAAGACACCTCGCTCACGCCGATGCCGCGCGTGCCGGCTCGACGGGCCTTCTGGTTCGGCTGGTACGCGCAGTTTCCGACGACGGAGCTCGTCCGCTGAGCTGTCTGATGCCATGAAGGAATTGCGGGATGCCCTCGTCTTGTGGACGGCGCTGTCCGTGGCCAGCTTGTTCGGATGCGCCGCCCCAGATGGCCACCGAGCCGGGCAACCCGAGGAATGACCTCTCGTCTTCACGCATGCCACCGTCATCGATACGACGGGGGTGCCACCGGCCGAGGACCGCACGGTGGTTCTCGCCGGGGAGAAAATCCAGTCGGTAGGTCGTAGCGGCGAGGTGAGCGTCCCCGAGAACGCAACGGTGGTGGACGGAACCGGGAAGTTCTTGATCCCCGGCCTTTGGGACATGCATGTCCACACTCGTTATCAAGGCATCGACTTCTTCAGCCTCTTCGTGACCAACGGGGTCACGGGGGTGCGGGACATGGGGGGGCCCTGGGAGCAGTTCGACAAGCTGAAGGGAGCGAGAAGGGTTGCCGGTGAGCAAGGTGCCCCCACGCCGCGCATCGTAACCGCGGGAAGGCTCCTGGCCGGCCCGGGTTCTCCGTGGTGCTCCTCGATGCCAATCCCCTCGAGGACATTGGCAACACGATGCAGATTTCAGCCGTCGTTTGGCGCGGACGGGATCCTGGACCGGTCGGCTCTGGAAGCTCTGCAGGACGAAACGCGGGAAGCCGCCCGGAACCGCAACGGCGAACCCACGGCAAAGTGACCTGCGGTCCATCATCGTTAATCCGCCGGGACAATAGGCTCGTGCGGCTCCGTGACGAGGGCGAAAACGGGGTCGACGCATGCGAACCGGTGCCAGGATTACACAACCAGCGGGTTTAGAAGCTTGAGGCACAGGGGGCTAGCGGATTAGCCAGTCGAAGTCGGCGTCGAAGGTGAACACGGTGCGGTCTTCACTCCAGCCAACGCCGATCTCGAAAAGCAGTAGGCGATCGAAGGCGGCGTAGAACACGCCGGCCATGAACTGCGAGTGGCACGCGCTCGAGTCCTCACCGTCGAGGAAGGTGCGTCCGGTATCGGCACGCAGCGTCAGGCCGAGGTCTCCCGGCACCGTGAAGCGCACCGTTGCAAACGCCCAACGGAGGCGGGCGCCGGCACGCAGCATCCCGTCGCCCGCGAAGCGGTTCCAGTTGTAAGTGCGTATTCCAGCCATCGTGAACGCCGAATCCAGAGCAAGCTGAACAGCGAATCCGGTGAAGCCGAACGCTCATCGAAGCGATGAAGTGTTGGGTGACCTTCCTTTCCACTGATTGAAAACGTGAACCTATCTTACCTGCGTGTTGTGTAGCAAGGGGCGGCAGGTCGGTGCCGGAGGGAGCGGGCGTAAGGAAAGACGCGAAGCGACCTTCCCGCTCCCGTAGGCAGCGACCTGCCGCGGCCGAACCCCGGGCGATGTGGGGCTGGTTTCGGGGGGTTGCTGGGGTATGGCCTGGCTCGAGAAGACGCTTCCTGAGGCATTCTCGCGCGTCGTTTTGGCGCCGCATCGTCTGGTACCCCGGGTTTGGCGGTTTCACCCGTTTTTATCGCATCGACGCTGTGGTCCCTCGCTCGCTCATGCATCGGCGTTGTCAGATGCCTTTGGCGCAGCCTTGGTCTTTCTCAGAGAAGCTCCTTTGAGAGTGATGCGGTGCGCGCTGTGGAGAATGCGATCGCAGATAGCGTCTGCCTGGTTTGGGTCGCCAATCGCTTCGTGCCACTGCTTGAGCGGAATCTGGGTCGCGATGAGTGTGGAGCCACGCTCGGCGCGGTCTTCGATGACCTCCATTAGATCCCGTCTCTCCGATTCTTTCAGCGGGTGAAGCAGCCAATCATCGATAGCCAGTAAGTCCAGCTTGGCGAGTTTCGTCAAAAGCCGGGCGTAGGAACCATCACCACGAGCGACCGCGAGCTCGTGGAGCAAGCGCGGTGCTCGCACGTAGCATCCGGTGAAGCGGCGACGACAGGCCCGCTCCACGAAGGCGCAAGCCAAGAACGATTTGCCAATCCCCGTCGGGCCGGTGATGAGCAGGTTATGGCGCTCACCGACAAAGCGGCAGTTGCCCAGGCTCAAGATCTGTTCGCGGTTTAAGCCTCGAGGCGCTTGGAAGTTCACGTTCTCCAAACATGCCGGATAGCGGAGCTTTGCCGCTCGCAGTCGTCGAGAAAGCTTACGCTGTTCGCGGGCGGTCCACTCGGCATCGACCAGGAGTCCCACACGTTCCTCGAAGCTCAGCTCCTTGTATTCGCTCGAGCTCAACTGGGTTTCGAACGCGGACACCAAGCCGAACAACTTCATGGCGTTCATCTTTTCTATCGTTTCGGGTGTCAGCATCGGGACTCTCCTCCTTCGTAGTGATCCGCGCCTCGGATGTTCTCGTGCTCCTCTCGCGGTTTCGCTTCGGCGTCCGATTCGAGCACCACACGATCCAGACCAGCCGAGAGAATGTTTTTCACCGTGCGATAGCTGTAAGAGCTCAAAGCTTCCGCTCGTGCGCAAGCGGCCTCGAGACGCTCACTGCCCCAGCGGCTGCCTAGTCGCATGACTCCCAGGCAAGAGCGAAATCCCTGCTCCGGGTGAGGCCGACTCTCTAGAATCCCCGCAACCAGCCTTCCCGTGGCGCGACCTGACTGCTCCGCCCAGTGGAGCAGCCGCGACGGCGTCCACTCCAGGTGCTCCCGATGCGAACGTGGCATATGCTCCGGGTTCGTGGAGTAGTGCCCCTTTCCTTTCTTGCGGGGATGCGACGCGACGCGCTTTCCCTTGAACAGGACCTCCACCACCGAGGCCGTCACCCGTGCCTCGACTTTCTCGTGAATGAGCTGATAGGGAACGCTGTACAAGTTGTTCTCCACCTCCACGTGGTAGTCGATGTTCACTCTGCACCGCTTCCACGTCGATAACTCGTAGCTCTCCTGCGGTAGCGGTTTCAGTACGGGCCGGTCTAGCCTTTCGTACAACTCCCGCCGACTCACACCGAGCTTCTGCATCGGACGCGCATTCAGGACCTCTAACTTCTCCCAGATGGCTTCGTTCAGTTCCGCCAGGCTGAAGAACGTGCGATGACGAAGCACCGCCAGGATCCAGCGCTGCGCCACCTGCACTGCCGACTCCACCTTCGCTTTGTCTTTCGGCTTGAACACCCGAGCCGGGACCACAACCGCACCGTAATGCGTCGCCAGCTCTTCGTACGTCCGGTTGATCCCTGGCTCGTAACGGTCCACCAAATCCACGCCGCTCTTCAAGTTGTCCGGAACCCAGATCTCCGTACTGCCACCGAAGTAATCCGACATCCCCTTATGGGCCTTCGCCCACGATTCCAGCGACTGGTTCAGTGTCGCTTCGACGTAGGTGTAACTGCTCGCGCCCAACGTCCCGACGAACAGCTCCATTTCGACGAGCTCTCCCGTTTTCGGATCGACGATGTGAGGCTTCTTCCCCGAAAAATCGACGAATGTCTTCTCGCCTGCTCGATGCCGTTGACGCATCGTCGGGTTCAGCTTCTTCTTCCACTGACCGTACAGCTCGCAATAACGGCTGTAGCCGTACGCTCCCGGCTTATTCTCCGCGTACTCCACCCACAGCTGCAGCAACGTCAGCTCTCGGTGACGCCTCAGCTCCTCGTGGATGTGGGCATAGTCCAGACCCGGCCGTGCGCCAGACGAGCCCGGCGGCGGAAACAGCCCTGCCTCCAGCTCCCCGTCGCTCAGCTCCTCCGGGAGCGGCCAGCTCAGACCACCCTTCTTCGCCTTGGCCAGGTACTCACTCACCGTTCCAACCGCCACGCGAAGTGCCTTTGCGATCGTGCGGTGAGTAAAACCCAGCTCGTACTTTAACCTTAGAACCTCTCGTATTTTTCTCATCGATAACCTCTTAGCTGCCATTTCCTAGATCGTCCTCCTTCCGGGTACGACCTAGAGTGCCTTGAAACGTGCTATCGATGAGCGTTCGCGATGCCGGAACCGGCGTTCACGTTGCCTGGAATCCGTGTTCACCTTCCCCGGAATCCATGTTCACGATCCCCGGAATCCGTGTTCACGATGCTTTGGAATGGATGTTCACCTTCGGCTGGAATCTGCGTTCACGATGCCCCGGAATACGCATTGTAAGCGGTGAAGACGTCCTCGCCGCCGAGATACGCGGCGTCGAAGTACGGAAACGTGCCCCACACCTTCTTGCCGCCGAACAGCGCTGACAGGGTCACCGGGCGGGCGATCTGGATGTGACCAGCGGCGGTACCCTCCACCACGCCGTAGTCGTCTTCGACGTCCCAGAGCTCGGGGTAGTAGGTGGCCGTGGTATCTACGTCGAACCCGCTACTGAGCGTCGGCAGGTCGCGCCTCGAGTCGTAGGCGAAGTGGCCTTGGATGCCGAGCTGGCCGAACTCGTTGAACCCGTCGGGTGATTCCATGGCCAGCAACGAGTCATCGTTGGTGCCGCGTGAGTCGATGAACCGCACCATCGGGCCGACCCGGAATACGGGGTTTCGCAAATCTCCCCAGGCAAGAAAGCCACCGGCACCGTACTGCCGCTGCCCAATCTCGAAAAAACGTCTTTGCCGTCACGCGAGGTCTCGTTGCCCAGCCCGTAGTAACGTAACTGCTCCATACCCGACGCATGAAGGTCGGTCTCGAAGTGGGGGCCGCCCCCGGCCCGACGGAAGTCCCCTTCGTATTGAAGCAGGGCGTTGTTCGATCCGATCGCATAGCCGCCCGACAGCCGATGGCGCGCGGCCCAGGGCACCTTGCCAAACCCGAACTGCTTCAAGTCCATGCCGCCGCCAACAGCGAGCCCGAGGTCCGGGTGCCAGCGACCCACGAAGATCGGCTGCCATGCCGCGCCCCAATCTCGATACGGTGCACCCGGCACCTGAATTTCCCAGTTGGCCTCGAGCACGGGAGAAAATGCCCCCTTCGCTCCTTCCGCCGTGAGGTCCGTAATGTAGCCGTCGCCGTCGGGATCTTCGTAGTACTTGACGCTCTGTCGCCCGGGGCCCTCGATTACGTTGCTGCCTGGCCCGCCGATGATGCGCACCAGAATGTCGCGATTGTCAGCTCCTTCGACGCTAACGCGGTCGTCGCCGGCTCCGAGGTAGATCCGGACGGAGCGCGTCTCTCCGGGATCGAACCGACGCCGGTAGCGGGGCGTTTCCTCGTCGGTGAAGTACGTGCTCACTTCGATCGCCCCGTCGCCGTAGCGTTCGACGACGGTACGTTCATCGCTGGCCGTGCCGTGCACGTTCACCTCGCGGGCGAGGAACTCGTAGTACAGCTCCGCGTACTCGACGAGGCGATCGCGACGAGCCCGCAGGGTTTCTTCGAGCTCCTCGCCTCGCAATGCGTAGTAGGGCGGCGGCAGCCGAGAAACTGCGGCGTGGATCGCATCGTCGTCGAGACGTTGCTGCACATCCTCGGCGATGCGAACCCACTCACTCCGTTCGATGTCGGTCAGCACGATGCGGTCGAAGTCGGACCCGTTGAACCCGAGCCGCCGGATCGCAGGGTACTCGGCCTCGAACACAGTCATTTGACCGCCGCCGGCGCGCGCGATCGTCATCGCCAGCCCGTCGTATTGGGAGAATGCCTGGTCGCGGTCTTCGGGAATAGGCTGCAGCCGCGGCTCGCCCGGGAGGCGCGCCCACCGCCACTGACCGTAGTGCCGATCCCAGTCGCCGATGAGCAGGTCGAGGAGCCGCGCACGGAGAAAGGCTCGCGAGTCGGCAACGTCAGTGCCCGCGCGTAAGCGCTCAAGGAAGTCATCGTCGCCGAAGAGCTCGGATGAACCGAACGAGCCTGCGGTTGGGAACTCGTAGAACGTTCCGAGGACGCCTGAGAAGGTCTCCCGATATTCGCCGAGACGTGGATCGTCTGGCATGACGACGAGCTTGGCCTCGGCGTGCAGGACACCGATGGCGCCCGCGAGGCCGGCCGCGATGAGCTCGGCGGCGGGCAGGGAAGAGGACACCTGATCCTGAATGATTACGTCCAGGCCGGTGTCCTTGAAGCCGTCTGGAAGCGCGAGGAGGCCCTCCTTGTCGACCGACCGGAACGTATACGCCCGCTCGTCCTCCCCTCTTAGAGCCAGCCCTAACGTTTGCAGCCCGCCGACCCGCATCACCGGCGAGAGCCCGCCGCCGGTTTCGCCGAGATCGAGTACCTCGACTTCGATGGGCTCCGCCCACAGGTCACGGTACCCAAAGCCGAGGAGCCAATCCTGACCGGCGTGCGAGCTCGCGTACTGCTCGCCGGCGGCAACCGTGATTGTCTTCGGCTGTGGCTCCTCCTGCTGAGGACGGGCCACACCCATGGGCGGAAAGCCGACGCACATCGCCAACCATAGTCCGGCGTCTCTCAGGAGTCGGGGTGTCCTTCTGGCAGCCGCCCCCAGGTCGCACACGGGTACAAATCGCGCACGGCGGGATGCGCGAAGCGAGGACTCGGAAGCGATGCTTCGTTCTCGTTTTTCGAGCGGCATCGGCTCAGCGCGTCAGCACGTCTCTGGGTTTACTTCGATCCGATGGATTCAGGCCGAGTCCGTCCTCGAGGTAGGCGTCGAATCCATAGGAACTTTATTCCGAGGTGGGTGGGGCTCGCCAGTAGAATGTAGGGGTCGAGGGTTGGGGTCGGAATATCCGCGACGGTTATCTAAGACCGCTTCTCCGCCAAGAACGAATGAGATATGTCGACCTGCTCCAGAAGATCATCGAAGAAAAAGGCATCGAAGCGGACTCCTACTCACGAGGAGGCGTCGTCGAGGAGCTCGAAACCAAAATGGCCGAGGCCCTGGGAAAGCAACGGGCGATCTATTTCCCGACTGGCACTCTCGCCAATCACATTGCCGTGAGGGAATTGGCAATGGACAGCACTCGAGTCATCGTTCCCCATGACAGCCATCTCTATAACGACTCCGGCGACTGCGCGATCGACGTGATCCTGCAGAAATCCGTCCGGACGCAGTGGATCAATAGGAAGATCCATAGATCCAGATCCATAGGAACTTTAATCCGAGGTGGGTGAGGCTTGCCAGTAGAATGTAGGGTTCGAAGGGTTGGTTTGGGGTCGGAATATCCGCGACGGTTACCTGGCTCCCTCGAAGGCCCTGTCTTGAGCAACGCGGCAAAGTCCGAGCTCGAAGTCGGTTGCGCTCGTCGTTAGTACAGGTGTCAACGGGTGTTGACACCTGGGTGTCACGGCGGACAGCTTTTCTCCGGTGAGGGTAGGCGGGAGCAAAAGACAAGAACCTCCAGTTCGAGGCCTTCGCGGTGACGTGATCGACGGCTCGAGCGGCGACGGAGGTCCCGCCGAAAGCGCCAGCCTGCATACCTTCACCGCTGTCGCGGTCGATGGTGCAGGGAACCTCTTCATCGCCGACTGGAACAACCAGCGTCCGGAAGGTGGACCCCGCGGGCGTCATCACCACCGTCGCCAACCTAGAGGCACGCGGTATAGCGGTGGATCAAGCGGGAAATCTATACGTCGCCGAACGGCAACGGTGATCGAAACGCGTCTCGGTGCTTTCGAACTGCTGCATGTCTCGCAGGCATCGACTAATGTGAGCTGTGCTCGATTTATTCATCGTTCTCCTTTTCGTGGCCGTCTCCGTGGGCGGCGGTTTGCGATCCCGCCGGAGCGCCTCGCGGAACCTGCGTGAGTTCTTTCTCGCGGGAAAGACCCTTTCGGGGTGGCAGGCCGGTACGAGCATGGCGGCGACCCAGTTCGCGGCGGATACGCCCCTTGTGGTCATGGGGCTGGTCGCCACCGCGGGTATTTACGCCCTCTGGCAGCTCTGGGTTTACGGTCTCGCTTTCTTGTCCCTGGCCTTCCTCTTTGCACCTCACTGGCAACGGGCCTCGGTGCTCACCGACGCCGAGCTCACCGAGATCCGCTACAGCGGGCGAGGTGTTCTGGCCGTCCGGACGGTGAAAGCGCTCTACTTCGGCACCGTCATCAATTGTATCGTCCTGGCCATGGTGCTCAAGGCCACCGTCTCGATTACGGAAGTCTTTCTCCCTTGGCATCAGTGGATCGCCCACCCCTGGTACGAGCTTCTTCGCGCCCTCGTCGAGACGACCGGCGTGACGGTGGCGTCGGGACTCACCGCACTCGACCCGGTGGTGGCGAGCACCAACAACCTGCTGAGCGTCGTCGTCATTCTCGCTTTCGTGGCGCTCTACTCGACGACGGGGGGCTCCGGGGAGTGGTGTTCACCGACCTGGTCCAGTTCGCCTTGGCGATGTGCGGGACCGTGGCCCTCGCCGCGTTCGTCGTCTCCGAGGCAGGAGGTGTCTCGGGACTCACGGACAGGGTGCTCGAGCTCTACCCGCCGGAGAAGGCGCGAACGATGTTGGCCTTCGCTCCACGCTCCAGCGCCGTCCTCGCTTCTTTTCTCGTCATCATGAGTCTTCAGTGGCTCTTCCAGGTGTCGAGCGATGGAACTGGCTATCTCGCCCAGCGCTCCATGGCATGCCGTGACGAGCGTCAAGCCCGCGTTGCCGGGGTGGTTTTCGCCTGGCTCCAGATCTTCGGCCGAAGTGTTCCGTGGCTCCTCATCGCGGTCGGTCTTCTCGTCCTCTATCCCTTCGGGTCTTCCGAGGCGGCGGCGAGCGGTTTCAAAGCGGCTCGGGAGTTCACTTTCATCCGAAGTATCGACGATCTCCTTCCTCCGGGTGTCCGCGGCATGATCCTGGTGGGAATGCTGGCCGCTCTCGCCTCTACCCTCGACACCCACATGAACTGGGGTTCGAGCTACTGGGCGAACGATATCTACAAGCGGCTGCTGTGTCAGACCTGGTGGAAGCGCGAGCCAGGGGACCGAGAGCTGGTCCGCGTCGCCCGCCTGTCGAGCCTTCTCCTCGTCGGCGCCGCCCTTGCCATCGTTCCCCTCCTCGACTCCATCCAGCAAGCGTGGAAGCTCTCGCTTCTATTCGGAGCAGGGGTAGGCTCCGTCTTGGTGCTGCGCTGGCTCTGGGAGCGCAGCAACATATGGTCCGAGCTCGCCGCCATGGTGATTTCGCTGGCCGTCGCGCCTCTCCTGCTCTGGTGCACCGAGGGTGCCGATCATCTGGAGTGGCTGCGCCTGGCGCTCATGGCCGTTGCATCGACGGCGGCCGCCGTAGGAGTGACTTGGGTTACTCCCCCGACGGATGCTGCTGTGCTGGAGGGTTTCTACCGTCGCGTGCGACCGGTGGGCTTCTGGAAGTCGACGCAAGCCCGTGTGGGAGACGCGCGCCGACCGAAGGCCGAGCTGGCCTCGCAGTTGGGGACCATCGCCGTGGCGGGTCTTTCTCTCTTTACAGCTCTCTACGGAACCGGACGCCTTCTCGTCCCCCACCCGGACGTTCCGCCGTGGGCTGCCGTCGGCTCACTGATCGTCGGAGCTAGCTTGGTCCGCGTTTGGTGGCGGCGCGGCTTCGGAACTCAACATCTCTGAACTCATTCGAACCAAACTCAAAAACTCCATCGTCGCAGTACAGCGAACGTCTCGATGACGGACAGCATGCCGGGACGCGCCCGTTGTCGTCGACCGCGGCCGAGCGCTTCCGCCCTGAGCCTGCCCCTCCCTCAACGGCCCGGCGCCAGAAAAGGGCCGGGGGCTTTCTCTCTCGAAGGGTGTTCTCTGGCTGCCTCCTCCTCGTCCGGTTTCTCTTGCAGGGACGCCTCGTTTCCCCGCACACTCGACTGCTCGAGAGCGGCTAGATAACGTTTCTTCCAACGCTCGATGTTGTTCTTTCGTAGGACCTTCATCATCGCTTCCCACCGGTCTTTCCGCTCCTCCCGGGGCATGGCGATGGCGCGCGCCAGACCTTTGGCGACGTCTTCGACGTCGTACGGGTTGACGATGACGGCAGCGGTCAACTCTCGGGCGGCGCCGGCGAGCTCCGAGAGCACCAGCACGCCCGGATCGTTCGGCTCCTGGGCAGCAACGAATTCCTTGGCCACCAGGTTCATCCCGTCCCGCATCGGAGTGACCAGGGCGACTCCGCTGATGGAAAGAAAGCCAAGGATCGTCGTTCGGCCGAAGCCTTTGTTCAGATAGCGTATGGGCACCCAGTCGTATTCGGCGAAACGACCGTTGATTCCCCCGGCGATGGTGTTGAGGGTCCGGCGTAAGAGCTGGTACTCGGGCACGTCCGCTCTGGAGGGCTGCGCGATTTGCATGAAAACGAATTTCCCGCGCGTCGTCGGATCATCGATCAGGAGTTGCTCGAAAGCGCGGAACCGCTCCGGCAGTCCCTTGGTGTAGTCGAGACGATCGACTCCCAGGATGAGCCGGCGGCCCACCAGGCTTTCGACCAGTCGCCGTCCCTGGACGGAGGCTCGGCCCTTGTAAGCCCGCTTGACCACGTCGTTCACATCGATGCTGATGGGAAAGACGCCGGTGCGCGTGTAGGAACCGTTGATCGCCACCGCACCTCTAGAGATCCGACAGTGAGGCAGGCCATAACGCAGGCTGTTCTGGAATCCGCGCAAGTCGACATCGGTCTGGAAGCCCAGGAGATCGTAGCTGCCCAGCTCGAGCAGGCTGCGCCGATACCCGGGGAGCGAGCGAAACACGTCGTGGCCGGGGAAGGGAACGTGCAGGAAGAATCCAATCGGCTGCCTGCACCCCAATCGCCTCAGCTCCTGGGCGAGAGGAATACAGTGATAGTCGTGAACCCAGATCCGGTCGCCGTCTCGAAGAAGGGGAGCGAGTTTCCGGGCGAAGAGCTGGTTCACGCGCCGGTAGCCTTCTTCGTAGTGCCGCCGATATTCCATCCGCTCCAGGCGAGAATGGAGGAGCGGCCACAGCACCCGGTTCGAGTATCCCTGGTAGTACTCCTGGTAGTCTCTTTTTTCCAGATGAAGCGTGGCGAATTCGACGCCCTTGTCCTGTACTCTCTCCAGTTCGGCAACGGGACTCGTCGTCACCCTTCCGCTCCAACCGAACCAGAGCCCGTCGCTCGCCTGCAGTGCAGCGTGCAAAGCCGTCTCCAGTCCGCCCAGAGGCGCCCGTATGGCCTTCGGCAGCGGAACGCGGTTGGAGACGGCAACTATGCGACTCAAAACGCCGCCTCCCATGGTCTACTCAGCTTCATGGCGGAGTTGATCAAGCCCACCATGCTGTATGTCTGGGGGAAGTTCCCCCATAGCTCCCCGGTGTGGGCGTCGAGATCTTCCGAGAGCAGGCCGTGGCGATTTCGTCGAGCCAGTAGCTTCTCGAAGATCTCCCGGGCCTCCTCGGTGCGACCCAAGGCATGGAGCGCATCCACGTACCAGAACGTACAAACCGTGAACGCCGTTTCAGGTCGTCCGAAGTCATCGGGCCTGACATAGCGAAAAAGCAAGTCGCCCTGTCGCAGGTCCTTCTCCACCGCCGCCACCGTTGCCGCGAAGCGCGGGTCGTCTGCTCCAATGAAGCCCAGTTCCCGGAACAGGAGCAGGCTGGCGTCGAGGTCCTTTCCTCCGAAGCTTTCCACGAGGCTGTTCCGCTCGTTGCTCCAGGCGCTCTCGCAGATCACGCGATGCATCCTCGTGGCAACGGCACTCCAATGGGAGGCGCGCTGTCGAAGTCCGAGTTGGCGAGCTATCTTCGCTAATCTATCACAAGCGGCCCAGCACATCACGCTCGAGTAGGTGTGGACCCGCATGCCTTCACGGAGCTCCCAAGGGCCCGCATCTGGCTGGTCGTACACGCGGGCCGCCATCTCTCCGAGGTGCTCCAGCCGCTCGAAGAGCGCCTCGTCCCCGGGAGCCGCAAGCCTCTCGTCGAAGAACGTGTGTGTTGCTGCCAGCACCGCCGATCCGTAGACATCGTTCTGGATTTGCTGGTACGCCTGGTTGCCGAACCGCACCGGGCCCATTCCTCGGTAGCCGGGCAGGGTCTCGATCTCGCGCTCTTCTAGGCGGGGGAGACCGTTGATTCGGTAGACCGGCTGGAGCCTCCCGTCCTCGCTACCGGCAGCGAGGTTGATGATGAAGCGGAGATAGCGCTCCATGGTTTGCGTGGTGCCGAGCCGGTTCAGCGCACCCACCACGAACTGGGCGTCGCGCAGCCAGCAAAAGCGGTAGTCCCAGTTGCGACCGCTGTCGGGGGCCTCGGGGATCGAAGCGGTCATGGCAGCGACGATGGCGCCGGTGTCGTCGTAAGCGTTGAGCTTCAACGTGATCGCGGCGCGAATGACGGCTGCCTGCCATTCGAACGGAATCCCCAGGTAGCGCACCCACTCCTGCCAATAGCGGACCGTTTCCTCGAAGAACTGGCGGCCCGTCTCCTCCACGGCTCCCTGCACGGTCTCGTCGGGCCCCAGAATCATGGTGAACTCGCGGTCGGCGACGAACGCGGTTCGATCCACCAACGCGGTGACGGAGACGTCGGTGGTGAGTCTCAAGGTTTGCTCGGGCATGACGTAGCGGATGTGGTTGCTTCCATGAGTGATTCGGGGGCGTCCTCGTCCGCCGTCGAAGGCAGGTTGCAGCTGTATCCTTATTCTCGGGCTGCCGGTGATCGGTCGGATGTGCCGCACCAGCATGACCGGGCGGAACATCCGTCCAAATTGCCTGAACCGGGGAGCGAAGTCCGTCACCTCGACGGCGCCGCCCTTGCCATCGAAGAGCCGGGTACGGACGACCGCGGTGTTCTTCATATAAGCCTGCTCGCTGCGGGTGAGATCCAACAGCTCGACACGATAGACACCGGGAGTGTCCGGGCCGCCACCGGTTCTCAACAGTGAATCGAAGACCGGATTGCTGTCGAAGCGGGGCAGGCAGGCCCAGACGACGTTGCTCCTGCCATCGATGAGGGCGCCGATGCTGCCATTACCGATGAGCGCCAAGTCAAGATTCATCGGCGGTGGTGCCGTCAATACGCTCGTCTCCCTTCCGGAAACGGTGGAGGTAGCCCTGCAACCACTGGACGGCGGCTTCCACGTGGTCGAGCCGCCAGCTGGCAACCGTAGGGCCGGGACCGACCTTGAGCGAGACACCGTTCATCTGGTTCACCTTTCGAAACCCGTCCTCGTCGGTCTCGTCGTCGCCCAGGAACACCGGGATTCTCCCTTGGAACGGCGCCTCGGCCATGAACTCCTCGATAGCGGTACCCTTGTCGTGGCCGCTCGGCTTGATCTCGAGGACCATCTTCCCTCGCTGAACGTGGAAGTGAGAGCCGAGCTGGGGAGCCAGCTGCGATGCCAGTCGTTTCACATGGGGCGCAAGGCTCGGGTCCCTCCGAAAATGGAGGGCCAGGGCTACCGTCTTGTCCTCGACGAAGGCCTGCGGATGCTCGTCTGCGAATTCTCGCAGGATGTCCATGAGTTTGTTCAGCAGTGCGGTCTCCACTTCACGGCGGATGAGCTCGCCCCCGGCACCACGTCGCTCGAAACCATGCTGTCCGGCCACCGGAAGCACGAGGGGTGCAAACAGGCGGTCGATGCTGTGAACGGGTCGGCCGGTGATGAGGGCCACGGCGCCGGCGGTCACCACGCTGAGCTCACTCAGCAGTCCGATGAGGACGGGCTCGACATCGACCGCTTCCGGACGCTCCTCGAAGCCCAGGAGCGTCCCGTCGACGTCGAGGAAAAAGGCCCAGTTGGGGGCGAACTCTGGTAGGTCACTAGTGCTCAGTGCGCGCTCACTCCTATTCGAGAAAACCCCGGAAGCCTTTTAGTTCATGCTACCAACCGGTACTGTGATCGGGCAATGCCTCCGACACACCAATGGCGGTGAGAGGATTGAGACTAGCGCTGCCGCGAGGGGTAAAGGGCGGGAACGACGCGGTCAAACGCTCTTCACCGGCGGGCCGCCCGGCTCAATCGTGGGCTCCCAGGACGCGGTCCAGATTGAAGGCAGCGCTGATGAGGGCCAGATGGGTGAACGCCTGGGGGAAATTTCCCAGCGCTTCCCCGCACGGGCCGGTCTCCTCCGCGTAGAGACCCAGGTGGTTCGCGTAACCCAGCATCTCTTCGAACATCAAGCGGGCGGCCCGCAACCGCTCTGGCTCCCTCCGACCGGCACGGGCCATCGCCTCCACCAGCCAGAAGGTACACATGTTGAACGTACCCTCCTCACCCACCAACCCGTCGTCTGTCTCGCCGACGTTGTAGCGGAAAACCAAGTTGTTCTCGACCAGGCCGCCTCGCTCCAGTGGCTCGAGAATCGCGTCGAGCGTGCTCAACATGCGCGGGTCGTCCGGTGAGACAAAGAACACCATAGGCATGATGATATTGGACGCGTCCAGCGTATCGCTGCCGTAGGACTGCGCGAACGCCCGTCGCTTCCGACTCCACCCTTTCTCGAAGATATCCTGGTAAAGGCGATCGCGAACCTCGAGCCACCGAGCCCGGTCCGCGGGGAACGATCGCTTCTCTGCCAAACGGAGGCCCCGGTCCAGGGCGACCCAGCACATCACTTTCGAGTAGACGAAATGTTGACGTCCGCCACGCACCTCCCAGATTCCTTCGTCTTTCCGATTCCAGTTGTCGCAAACCCAATCGATCATCCGTCGCAGCCACGTCCATCCATCGTAGGCGATGGGTTTGCCGTACTTGTTGGAGAGATAAACTGCGTCCATCAGCTCACCGTAGATGTCGAGCTGCAGTTGGTCATACGCTCCGTTGCCGATGCGCACCGGTCGTGATCCGCGGTAGCCGTCCAGGTGATCGAGCGTCTCCTCGGACAACTCGTGGCGCCCATCGATGCCGTACATGATCTGCAGCGAGCCGTCGGACTCGGGTTCCTCGATGCGTTCCCGCAAGAACTCGGCAAACTTGGCCGCTTCCTGGGTGAAACCCACCCGGATGAAGGCGTACAGAGTGAAGGCCGCATCTCGAATCCAGGTGTAGCGATAGTCCCAGTTTCGCCCCCCTCCCACAACTTCGGGAAGGCTGCAAGTAGGAGAAGCAACGATGGCGCCCGTCGGCTCGAAGGTCATCAGCTTGAGGGCGAGCACCGAGCGGTGCACCGCTTCCCTCCAGCGACCCGTATAGGTGCATTGAGCCAGCCAATGGCGCCACCAGGCCACCGTACGGTTGAAGAGCTCGAACTCCTGTTCTCGAGAGAAGGTGGAGGTGAGGGTGCCGCCGGCCGGGATCTCGCGCAACACGAAAACGGCAGTCTGGCCATGGTCGAGTGAGAGCTCGGCCCGGACGCTCGGGCCGCTGACCTCGAGGGGGATTTGTGTCGCTAGGCCGAGTTGCGAATTCGGCCCGCGAAAACAGGCTCCCTCGGAACACAGGGTGGCCTGGTGCTCATCCCGGGCGTAGTTGAAGGCGGGACGGCACTCCACGTCGAACGTCATCGACCCGCGGACGACCGTAACGCGCCGGATCAACCAGTGGCGGCCTGGCTCGCCTTCCGGAACGCCCACGGGCATGTAATCCACCACCTGTCCCACGCCGGCGGGAGACAGGAAGCGGGTGACCAGCACGTTGGTATCGGGCCAATAGTACTGCTTGTAAGTCACCCCGCTTCCGTCTCGGGGATGGATCCAGAAGAAGCCACCCTTCTCATCATCGAGGATGGCGGCAAAGAGGCTCGGTGAATCGAAGTGCGGGTGACAGTACCAGTCAATCGATCCGTCCAAACCCACCAGGGCCGCGGTGTGCATGTTGCCGATAACGCCGTAGTCCTCGATGGGCTTATAGGTCATGATCTCCAACCGGATGCGATCGCCAAATTGCGAAGGCTCGAACGTTAGGGGCCGCGCAAGAATAAGTTTGCATTTTCGGGCGTCGAGGCGCCCGTCTGGCAAGGCGCGAGAAGTGAATAATATCTAGATATATGAGCATACTTCCAGTTCGGCCGCTGACGCGGCCTAGCCCTCCGCTCGACCCGCCTTCGCGTGAAGCTTCGGCGGGTCCGCCGTAGCCTTGGCGGAGGCGGACAGGCTGGCTGCGGAAGGCGGCGAGCAACGCCGCCAGACGGGATGGATCGGCGCCTCAAAATGTGAAGTTATTTTTGCGCGGGCCCTTAGCCTAGCATCGGAAGCCCCTGACCGAGCGCCGCCAGAGAGCCTTCGCCAAACGGTGCGGCCTCGATGGTCTCGAATCCCTCCTTGGCGATCTTCCAACGCATGAGTGCGTAGGGAACGCCCACGCCTTTGATTGGGGTCTTGCCCAGGTACTCCCACGGGGCCACCGGCGTCGCATAGCCCTTGATGTAGACGTCCGCTCCCTCGGGTTTCGTGACGATCGGAAGGGGTAACGTGATGCGTTGCACCATGTCCCGAAGCATCGCGTCCTCGGGAATGTGCTTCTCCGCTTCGACGGCCAGCCGGTAGGCGTCGTAAATCTCGCCTGCCTCGGTGAGCCGAGTGATCTCGGGGAGCGCCTCCTCCCGCGCCCATCGCGCACGCGAACCGCGATACCACATCCAAGAGGCGCCCGCGATCGCCGCGAGGATCAACGCGTTGACGATCGTTTTCCGCACGAAAATTCCCTCGCGGGCCGACGCACGTCGCTCGACGAGCCGGAGTTCTTCGTGGACTGCGTCGGCGGACGCATAGCGCTTCTCGGGATCTTTTTCGAGGCACCGCTCGACGATCCTCTCGAGCTCCTTGGGCACATCGGATCGCAGGCTTCTCGGGGACGGCGGCGTGTCGCGCAGAATGGCGCTGATCACGGTGGCGACTGACGAGCCTTCGAACGGCCGCTGGCCGCAGAGAAGCTCGTAGAGAACGACGCCGAACGAGAACTGGTCCGAGCGATGATCCACCGAGTTCGCCGCGGCCTGCTCGGGGAAAGTGTGCCAATCTTAGTTGGGAATTGAAACGGCTCCAAACCCCGTGGTTTGATGACGTTTGAACGAACAACATCAAGCGGCAAGAGAAAGGAGCCGAGATGGGAAGTCTGCTACGTTCAGTCAAGAAACGCAAGAAGTCACGTCGTTTGGGCGCAATCGACTTCCGTTCATGCGACCTGTTTTCGATAGTTCCAGAACGAATCCCAGGCGCCCGTGCTTCGGAAGACACAGCGCAGTGCGAGCATTGCATCGGCCCCAGCGGCGTGCCATCTCATCCCGACTCGCTTCATCCTTTGTTGCATAACGTGGCTCACGGCACTTTCCACGGCACCGCTGCCGATGTAGTAGCCGCTTTGTCGAAACGTTCTGTATTTCATTCGATGCCCGTTTCTCTCGAGGTAGCCGGTGAGCTTGTCGATCTCTTCGTCTTTGGAACGGTGACGCTTTTTCAGAAACCGCAAACCCTCGATCACCTCATCCACGGCGTCTTCGTATAGACGGTCGAGTTGCGATTTGCGCCACTGTGCGGCTTCGTCGGTGCCTTCGCCGAAAACCACCCGTGCCACAGGGCTGATATTCTCGTCGGCGTGATACCAATCAAGGATCTCGACTCGATCGGTGAACAGCTCCTCCGCAAGATTCCAAATCCACGGCGCACCGTCACCCAGGATGACGACCTTGCGAGACTCCGCCCCCATTGAGCAAGAGCGAGGCCACAAAACCTCGCCGAGTGCTTCGGGGCTACCTCGAACCCCTACGACCTGTCGTTCGGTCAACTCTCCGCGTCCGAGCTTGCTCTGCACACGCCCTTGCTCGGTATAAAGGCAGCCTAGCTTGACTTCCTGCCAGCGGCCGTCCACGAATACCATCCCGCCGTCTATCCCTATGTACAGCGGTCCCTTATGGCGTCTGCCCGTTCCAGCTTCCACCTCGTTCGCAGGCTCTTTCGAAAAACCCTCCGCCTTTTTCCCATCGGCGCCTACCAAGCTTTGAATCTTCTCGGAGCTCACGACCACCCCGGTGAACTTTCGCAGCAATTGCTCGCTCGCCGAGCGGTAGGGTTCGATCACTCCTGCCAACAGCGACAACTCTTGTAAGGCTTGCGTGAATCCCTCCTGGTCCACCCGCATCTCTTCCAGCAGCGGATACTTGCCTTGACGACACTCACAGCACTGAGCGTAAACCACACTCAGCTCCACATCCCGACCCGCCAGTACCGTGTGCACCCGGAACGCTCGATGTTGTCGAAACTCCATCGACGCGCCGCATTCGCATGCGCCTGACACACCGAGTCGTTCCGAGCGTTGGCTGAGCGCCTTGCCCAGTACCTCACGCAGGTATTCGCTGCCCTTGACCCGCATCCACTCGTCACACCGTTCGACATCAGCTTCCGCTTCCACGACCGCCTGCCACACTTGCTCCGCGAACTCCTCGGATAGACGACTTACTTCTTTACTAAACTCCTCCCGCGTGATACTGCTTTTCATTGAGGTGTCCCTCCATCGGCCGCTTAGCTGCGACCGTTTTCTTTATTTAGGATTGTGAAGGACACCTCATTTTTCCTTTTATGTCAAGAGAACATTTCTAGTAGAAAAATGATCAAGATCACGAAAAGGTTGCGCCCCGTCGTTTGGGTGAGGTCGCGCTCGTGAGTCGCGAGGAGTACGCGGAGCTCGAGCTGGATGCCAAGATAGAGATGATCCGTTCGTTGGTCCCCCTGGGGCTAATGCGCGTTCACGAGTTGCTCGACGACGAAGTGAAGGCGTTGGCCGGGGGGCGATACGCTCGCAAGGAAGAGTCGGTGCGTGGTCGCCGTCACGGAACCAACCCGGGCACGGTAGGGCTTGCCGGCCAGCGGGTACCGATCCGTGTGCCCCGGGTTCGGAGCATCGAGGGAGGAGAGATTCCGCTGCGGTCGTACGAGGCGCTGAGCCACGGCGGTGAGGTGAATGATCTACTGCTGAAACGAGTTCTCTACGGAATCTCCTGTCGCAACTACGAGGCGGCAGCGGAAGCGATTCCGGGCGCCATCGGGCTGTCGAGCTCGACGGTGTCCCGAGAGTTCGTTGAAGCAAGCGCGACGAAGCTCCGAGAGATGCAGGAACGGGATCTATCCGGCGAGGATGTGGTGGCGCTGTTTCTAGACGGGAAGACGTTCGCCGACGCCACGATGGTTGTGGCGCTGGGCATTACGCTTTCTGGGGAAAAACGCTTCTTGGGCTTCGTGGAGACGGACACGGAGAACGCGCAGGTGTTGACGCCGTTTCTGCGTTCACTGCTCGAGCGGGGACTCGATATCTCCCAGGGTCTACTGGTGATCATCGACGGCGGCAAGGGTCTCCAAGCGGCAGTAAAGAAGGCATTCCGTAAGCGGGCCCTGATACAACGCTGCCAGTGGCGCAAACGTGAAAACGTAGTGAGCTACCTGTCCAAGGGCGAGCAGGGGTCGTGGCGCAAGCGGCTTCAGAGGGCCTACAACAGGCCGGAGTACAAAGACGCCCTCGCTGCGCTCGAGCAACTTCACGGTGAGTTAGAAGAGCGGAACCAATCCGCAGCTGGCAGCTTGGAGGAAGGACTCGAGGAGACGCTGAGCGTGCATCGACTCGGCGTATACGGGGTGCTGGGCCGTTCGTTCAAGACGACGAACTGCCTTGAATCCGTCAATGCCCTGGTGGAGGAACGCTGCGCGAAGGTCGACCACTGGAAGAACTCGAGCCAACGCCAGCGCTGGCTGGCGACGGCGCTCGTGGACATCGAACCGCGCTTGAGGAAGGTGGTGGGCTACCGCCATCTCCCGAAGCTTCGCGAAGCTCTCAAGCGGGAACTGAAGATCGAGGCGAAGACATCAACCGTATCGAAGAAGAAGGTCGCGTAATCGTGAGCCGTGGAGAGTTTCAACTAAGAATGGGCTTGACTCTGCTCGGGCGACATGTAGTACGCGGTGCCGACGATGACACCTTCGGCCGTGCCTTTCGTCAAGGTCGTCATCTTGGAATCGTCACCCGCTCCGCGAGCGATCGGCTTGGCCAGACCGAAGTCCAGGATCTTGACCAGGCCGTCGTCGGTGACCATCACGTTGTCGGGCTTCAAATCGCGGTGGACGATGCCGGCCGCGTGGGCTTTGCCGAGTCCTTCGCAAATCTGGCCGGCGAGATCAGTCGCCTTCGCAACGGGGAGAGGGCCGTCTCGGAGCAGCTCCCGCAGCGTTCGTCCTTCGACGAGCTCCATTGCGATGTAGGTCGTGCCTTCGTGCTCGGCGATGTCGTGAATGGTGACGATGTTGGGATGGTTCAGAGCCGATGCGCTGCGGGCTTCGCGCTCGAACCGCTTGAGACGCCCGGGGTCTGCGGCGAGATCGCTGGGTAGAACCTTGATGGCGACGTCCCGGCCGAGCTTGACGTGCTTGGCGCGGTAAACCTCGCCCATTCCGCCCGCACCAATGGCGGAGAGAATCTCGTAAGAACCGAGGCGCGAACCGGGCTCGAGGGACATGGCTTCCCCCCTCGGGAGCAATTGTGCCCCTCACGGCGCGAGAGATCAACCTGCTCAAGAGAACAAGCTCAACGAAACGTAACCCGTCGTGGGGACGACGCCGTACTCGGACGGAAGGCGCTGTTCCATCGTCACCTCGTCGTCGCCGAAGCCGAAGAACAACCCGCCTGTGAGCGCCGCTTCGTTGCTCATAGGCCCAGTGACAAGGAAGCTGTCATGCACCGCCAGCGAGTTTGTAAGATGCTGTTTCGAAAAGTATTTGCGCGCCCGCCCCTTCGTGAAATGCAGTGTCTTTGCCAGCTCGGGTTTTGGCCTTATAAGACCCTACTGCTCGAATCCTGAGCGATGGGCCCTTTCGTGAAAGGAGGGCCCGCACGCCTGACTCGGCTTTGTTCTCAGGACGGCTCCCGACCGTTCTCAAGAAGATCGGCAAGGGTGCGGGCGACCACCTCCGTCGCCTTCCATAGGTCGTCGAGGACGAGGCACTCGTCGGCGCGGTGGGCGTTCGCCTCGAGCAGACTGCGGGGGCCGGCCCCGTAAAGCACGGTGGGGATACCGGCGGCGGCGTAGTGGCGCGCATCGGTGTACAGCGGGATGCCGTGTGTCGAGACGCGGGTCCCGAAAATATCGCTCGCGTGACGCGCCAGAGGCTCTACCAGGTGATCGACGCCCGGGAGTGGCTTGAAGGGCTCAGCCAGCAAGACGCGTCGCACATTCACCGAAATGCCAGGAAAGCTTGCAGCGGCAGAATTCACGACATCGCGCAAACGGGCTTCGACCGCCTCCGGCCGCTCCTCCGGAATCATTCGTCGGTCGAGGCGGAAGCTGACCCTGTCCGGGACCACGTTGGTGTTGATGCCGCCCTCTATCAGGCCGACGACGAGGGACGGTGAATCAATGCCCTCGACTTCGGAGCGGATATCCGGGTAACCCGCACGCTCGGCGTACAGCGCGGAAAGGATTTTCGTGGCCGCCTCGAGCGCGTCGTGGCCCGTGTCCGGGCGGGCCGCGTGGGCGGATTTACCGCTCACCTCGACCTCCAGATGCAGGCAACCGTCGTGCGCGGTGACTACCGAATACGAGAACCCGGCGGACAGCGCGAAATCGGGCTTCGACAGCCCCTTGTCGAGCAGCCACTTGGGCCCGATCGCGCCGCCGGCCTCTTCGTCGTAAGTGAAGTGGAGCTCGACCGTGCCCGAGGCGAGCGCCTCCGCCGCTTCGAGGGCAAGGAGCGCGAACGTATAGGTCGCGAAGTCGGATTTGGAGACGGCCACTCCGCGACCGTACATGACGCCGTCACGGACTTCGGCGCCGTAGGGATCGGTCGTCCAACCCTCACCCGGCGCGACGACGTCGCCGTGGGCGTTGAGGGCGACCGTGGGGCCGTTGCCGAAGCGGCGCCGGACCACCAGATTGGTGGCGCTGATCATCCCGTTGGCGCGGCACTCCCGCCCGGAAATCGGGTGCCGCTCGACTTCGAGGCCGAGACCTTCCAGCAACTGGGCTGCGCGCAGCCCGTGCCGGGCGGTGTCGCCGGGCGGATTATCGGAGGGAACCTGGACGAGCTCGGCAAGAAAGTCCATCTGGCGCGCGCGCTGTTCCTCGAGAAAGCGGCGGATGGCGGCGTTTCGTATCTCGGGCACGGGTGCTACTCCCGTAGAGGCCGACCCTACCGAATCGGCGCGGCAAGACAATCCCACCTCGCGCAATCGATTCTAGCTCATGTCGCTTGCGCCAGGAATTCGGAGCCGCGTACAATTCCGCAGAATTTAGACCCTCCCTAGGGGTATTGACGTATCTGCAAGGCGTGGAAGGAGGTCACCATGAATTTGCGGATTTGGGGTGGGGCGGTAGCCCTGGGCCTGACGGCGGCCATGTGCGCCCCGGCACCCGATCAACAAGGCCAGGTCGAGGTCCAGCAATCCCCGGCCGAAGTTCATGAGAAGGGTGGTGAAGATTTAACGGGCCCGTACGAAGTCGTGGAGGACTGGCCGCAGCCTCTGGCGGACCACGAGGGATGGACCTGGGGGTCGACGGCGGGCATCTTTGCCGAAACGCCAGACAAAATTTTCATCCTTCAGCGTGGCGAGCTACCAGTCCTGCCTCCGGGTAGTTCACAGCGAGCGGCCACCTCAGCCGATCCACGCTGGGAGCATTGCTTGCTGGTGGTCGATGGGAACGGGAAGCTGATCGACACTTGGACGCAGCATGACAAGCTGTTGTACAGGCCCCACAAGATTCTGATCAGCCCCTACGACCCCGAGAAGCATGTTTGGATTGTCTCGGCAGGCCTGGCGCCTGCGTCAACGGACGGCAACCATCAGATCTTCAAATTCACCAATGACGGCAAGGAACTGGTGATGACCCTGGGCGAGGGCGGCGCGGGCAACGATGAAAGCCATTTCGCAGGGCCGACCGACATCGCCTGGCTGCCCGACGGCACGTTTTTCGTAACCGACGGCTACATCAATAGGCGGGTGGTGAAGTTCTCGAAAGACGGTGAGTATCTCATGGAGTGGGGCGAGCAGGGTACCGGTCCCGGCCAGTTCGACCTGCTCCATGGCATTGCCATCGACGATCAGCGTCGCGTGTACGTATCAGACCGCTCGAACCGCCGGATCCAGATTTTTGATGAGAACGGAAAGTACCTCGACGAATGGCCCAACATCCGCTCCCCGTTTCATCTCTACATGTCTGCCGACCAGCACCTCTGGGTCGCCGACGGTTCCACCGCCAAGATATTGAAGTACGACCTCAACGGGAAGCTACTGGACTCCTGGGGCACGGCTGGAAGGTACCCCGGTGCGCTCGGGGGTGTGCATCAGATCAGCGTAGATCAGGACGGCAATCTGTATCTCGCCGAAGTGACCAACGGAAGGGCTCAGAAGTTTCGGCCGAGGCCTGGCGCGGATCATGGAAGGCTCGTAGGGCAGCCGCTACGATTCGCGGCGACCACTTCCGACTGATCAACACGACACACACTTGTTCGAGTTCTTCGAGCCTAGCTTCATCAGCAGGGCCACGGTCTCGGGGAATGGTGGGATACGCTGCGCGGGGCCGTTTGCCATGTCCGCGGTGGTCTGCCCCCTCCGGCTCACCACGGTGACATCGGCACCCTTCGACACGAGATAAGTGATCATCTCATTGTCTCCCCTGGCGGCGGCGTGGTGGAGCGGTCGGTAGCCCTCATGGTCCGCCGCGTTCACGTCGGCGCCATGCTCCTCGACGAGGTATTTGACCGCCAGGAGCTGGCCTCCCGGAGCGAACCGATGGGAGTTCGCGGAGAAGCCCTTGTCGTAGCCCACGCCCGCGGCCGCATTCAGCGGCGTCACCGACGGCCCGCCGACTGGAACCGGAGGCAGCCCGGAGGGATCCTCCGACTCCTGGTCCGCGGTTCGGCGCCGTGGCCGCGGATTCCTGGTGGGGATGTTCGGATCTGCACCGTGCGCCACCAGCAGGCGCATGGCGTCGACGTCGGCGGCATAGGCGGCGCGCCAGAACGGCGTCGCGCCTTGTTCGTCTATACTCGACTTGTCGCGGTTGTATCCCGAGTACCACACCTTCTTCGTCAGACGAGTGTTCGGGTCCGCTCCCGCCTCCAGTAGCGCTTGCATCAGATCCAGGTACGAGATCTTCTGCTGCAAATAGGCTCTGGGCTGCGGATAGAACGTCTTGGGCGCCCACTGCACGTTCAAGGCACCGTAGAGCGGCGTGGCCCCATTGATCTCGCTGGCAAGGTTCGGATCCGCACCGTGATCGAGCAGGAACCTGGCCACGTCGAAGTGACCGTTGATGGTGGCAATGAGCATGGGGCTGGTCTTGTCCCCGGCGCTCACCTCGTTGACACTGCCGCCCCCTTCGAGAAGGGATCCCACCGCCTCCTGGTGGCCTTGACGAGCCGCGAGGAGAAGGGCGGTCATACCGCCCTGGTTGCCGACGAGCCCACCAAATGTTTCCCGATAGAACACCGGAGCCTGGCGGCCCTGCTGCTCCTTCTTCTCGCCAGCGCTCCGGAGCCACCCGAAGAGCGCGGAGAAGATCTTCGGGCCACCCGCAGCCGGTTTCTCCCCTTCGTTCCGTGCTACCCCCTGGGCCTCTGTCGCCCGTGCTGCGGCTTGGCGCTCCTCCTCACGTTCACGACGAGCCGCCTCGTGCGCATCTTCCAGTGCGGCCACGTTCACCACGTTCGATGCAAGGGTGGCCTCCGCACCGTGCTCCATGAGTACGTCGATCGCTGCGAAACGATTGTAGACCGCCGCGAACATCAACGCCGTCCGTCCTTTCACCTCCGTCGCATTCACCTCCGCACCGTGATCCAGGAGGACCCTGACGGCATCGGCGCTCCCCGAGACCGCCGCCAGCATGAGAGGGGTTGTTCCCATGGTGGTAGTGGAGTTGGCGTCGGCCGAAGCCTTCAGGAGCATCTGGACCATCAACGCATTGCCGGTCTTGCTGGCCAGTAGCAAAGGAGTGTAGGTGCCAAGACGCGTCGCGACTTTGACGTTGGCCCCGGCGTAAAGCAGCATCTCGGCCATTTCGACGTCTTCATTCATTGCCGCCCAGTGCAGGGTCGTCATGCCGTCACCTTGGGCCGCATTCACATCGACGCCCTGCTTCAGAAGTGTTCGCACCGTGTCTCGCTCACCCCGCATGGCCGCAGAGGCAATTGGGGAGTCATCAGTACCTGGGGTAGGGGTACCTGGGGCGCCTGGGGAGTCATGGGGTGCTGCCGCGAGCACCGCCGTCAGGCATGCAACGCCAATCACGCGCGCACCAGGGCCGTTTCCTGTTTTCTTTCCCAACATGAGTCGCTCCACTGACCTCTCTGTCAGATCGCCGTCTCCCCCGTACTGTCGCCAAAGCTCGCGAGCTCGTCGAGCCCGAGTCGGCGCAGCACGGTCAACATCGTGTTCGCCATCGGCGTTCCATCTGCAGCTTTGACGTGGAGATTGCCCTTGAACTGGCCATTGCCGTGGCCGGCCAAAAACAGGGGACACCGCTTGTGGTTGTGAACATGCGGGTTGCCCATGGGGGAGCCGTAGAGGATCAGAGACTTTTCCAGGAGATTCGAGTCGCCCTCGGGCGTGTCGCGGAGCCTCTTGAGGAAGTACAGGATGGTGCTGACGTGGTACCGGTTGATCGTCGCGAACTCCTCGATCCGCTCCTCTCGCTCGCCGTGATGCGAGGCAGGGTGGAACCCTGTGTTGACACCGCACTCCGGAAAGACGCGACCCGAGACGTCACACGCCATCTTGAACGAGAACACGCGGGTAATGTCGGACGCGAACGCCGCCGCCTGCAGGTCGAACATCAACTTGACGTGCTCGTCGAACGAGTCCGGCACGCCGATGGGTGCATCCGGCAACTCTCTCTCCTCGCCGCTCGCGTTTTGTGCCTCGATCCTCTGGATTCGCCGCTCGATCTCACGAATGTTTTCGAGGTAGTCGTCGAGCCGGTTACGATCGCTCGGCTCCAGGTTGTTCTTCAAACTGGCCACCTCGTTGGTGATCCAATCGAGAATGCTGCGATCGGTCCGCCGCCGCGCGGCCCGCTCTTCCGGCGTTCCGCCGGAGCCGAACATCTGGTCGAAGACGACGCGGGGGTTCCGGATCATCGGAAGCGGGTCGGTCGGCGACGCCCAGCTGATCGTATCCGTGTAAGTACAAGAATAACCGTACTGACATCCGCCCGCCTGGTTCACGTTCTCGATCGCGAGCTGCATCGACGGGATGGGCGTGTCCTGGCCGAAGCGCTGGGCGTAGAGCTGATCCATCGACGCCCCAACGTGGTGGTCCGAGCCTTCGGTCTGCTTCGGGTGGGCCTGGGTGAGGAACACCGCGCTCGAGCGGAAGTGGTCGCCGCCTATCTCGGGCAGCGCGAAGGCCTCAGCGTTGCGTACATCCGTGTTGCTGACGATCGTCAGGTAATCCCGAAAGGGCTCGAGCGAACTCAAGCTGCTCGGCGTGAGATCGAACTCACTGCCTTCGGCCGCCGGCGCCCACAGGTTCTTCTCTATCCCGTAGTTGGTGCTGCCGGCCGAACCGTGGACCATTTCGATGCACACCAGGCGAGCTGGCTCAGCGGTCGGCTTGGCAAACGCGCTCCGGACCGGCACCATGGCTTCCAGGAACGGCAGTGCCACCGTCGTGCCCATGCCCCGAAGGACCGTACGGCGAGAAATATGCTTATTGGTGAAATACATTCTGTTTGTACTTTCTGGAGTCTGCTCATATCTAACGCAGACCCGATTCACCCACCTCCGTGATCTCTTCGATGTTTTCCGCCTTCCTCATCTGGAACGCCGCGCTTTTCACGACGCCAAAAATGAAAGAGGAGATGCGGTTGCCATTCTGTGCGGCCTCCCGAGCGATCGCGCGCATGTCGTAGTACTCGACCCTCCGGCCCAGGGCATAGGTCATGAGGCTTTCGGTGAAGCTCGTGATAAAAGTGTCGGAACGGTTCAGAAGAGCCTGCCGCAAGCCGGCTGGACCGTCCATCTGCGTTCCGTCATAAAGCTGGCCGGTAGCATCGATGGCAACCCCGTTGTCCTTGATGCGCCACGCGCCGGTCACGTCGAAGTTCTCGAGCGCCAAGCCGAGCGGGTCGATCACATCGTGACAGGATTGGCAGGCGGGATTCGAGCGATGCTCTTCCATCCGCTCCCGCACCGAGAGCAACTTGCCAGCCGCAGCGGCTTCGGTTTCCTCGAGCTCCGGCACGTTGGGCGGCGGCGGCGGGCTCCCGAGGAGGACTTCCAGGACCCACTTGCCTCGCTGCACCGGAGAGGTCCTGTTGGCGACGGACGTCAGCGTCAGAATACTGCCGTGGCCCAGCAAGCCTCTCCGATTCTCGCCTTCGAGCGCAACGCGCCGGAATCGGTGTCCGGTGACATTCGGAATCCCGTAGTGCCTGGCAACACGCTCGTTGACAAAGGTGTAGTCGGCGCTCAGCAGCTCGAGGACGCTCCGGTCTTCTCGAATGAGATTGTCGAAGAACAACTCCGTCTCACGCCGCAAGGCCTCGGCTAGCTTCTGGTCGTATTGCGGATACCGCAACGCATCCGGGTGTAACCCCTCCAGGTCGTGCAAACGCAGCCACTGGGCGGCGAATCTCGTGGCCAGTGCCTCCGAGCGCGGGTCGGCCAGCATCCGCTCTACTTGCTTCTCGAGCACCGCCGGATCCTGCAGTGCCCCCTGAATGGCGAGCGTCACCAGCTCGGCGTCCGGAGCGCTGGCCCACAGGAAATACGACAGCCGGGACGCCAGCTCCAGCTCGCTGACGCGATAGATCCCGCTGGGGTCCGCACCGCGCGAGCCCTGCTCGATTCGGAGCACGAAGTGGGGGCTTGCCAGAATCGCCTGCAAAGCCAACCGGATTCCAGTCTCGAAGTTTCCTTCCCTTACACCGGCCTCGTAGAACGACATCAGGCCTTCGAGATTCGACTCGTTCACCGGTCTCCGGTACGCCTGGCGCGCCAGTCGAGAAACGATCTCTCTCTCGCAAGGCCGCTCGTCGGCCGCGGAAGTCGGCCGGCAGGTAAAGATCTGGCGGCGGCTCGGCGTATCCGACACCCCCGTCTCGTTGTAAGGGCCGTTGACGCCGAAGAACGCCAGGTGGGGCAGGGACGTAATACCAAACGCCCTGCCGATCGTGGCGTCGGCAAGAGTGTGCTCGATCGGAGCGATCAGATCGTCGCCCGGTCCCAGGAATCTTTGAATGAAGGCAGCGGACACCCGCTGCGAACCTGCTTTCACCGGTGACGGGACCGGCTTGCAGGATCAAGCCGTTGGTGTCCGTCTCCGACATCAACGGGTCGATATCCAAAAGAGCCAACCGCTCTCCGTTTATGGAGACCTCGATCTGCTCGGTGCTGCCCGCCGTTAACCCGAAGAGCACGCCCTCTGGTGTTCCATGGAGCTGTATTTTGAAGATGTACTGGCCATCCGCCGGGAAGTTGTGGACGACGGAGAGCCCGCCGCGCGTTCCCATCGGCGCACCTTCGACGTGCTCCATTTGCGAGGCCGTCCGCGGGACTGTGTAGGTCGTCTCGGCCGGGCCCGCCTGCAGATCGCCCACCGCCAGCCGGCTGATGGTGCGGGCCCCGCGCATATATCCATCCATCAGAGTCGCAGACATGGTCTGGACATCGGCAATGTTGTCGAAACTGTGGCTCACCGTGTCGGGCGGCAGAAACGCCGCGACATCCACGTCGAGCGCGGAAGGTCCGTCTGCCGGGATTCGGGCTGGCGGCGGCCGCCTCGTCGATCCGCGCTGCCAGCGACCGAGCGAGGGCCTCCTGGGTCCCGGCTTCCGGCTGCGGCGCGTAATTAGGAGGCATCATGCCAGCCTGCAGTTTGCGTATGACCTTCTCCGCCACTTCGGCGTTCTGGTCGGCGTCGGCCACATCGAACGACTCGAGAGTCAGGCCTCCCGTCTTCAATGTGTCGCTGTGGCAGAGAAGGCAATACTCACGGATCACCGCACTCTGCGATTCGGGCGAGAAAGTGCCCGCCGCCTGCCCGCCGGTCACGGCTGGCGCTGCTGCTCGGGCAGGTCCGCCAGAAGCCAGGCCCAGACACAGAAGCGCAGCGCCCAGAAACGCAAAAGTGAATTGCTTCAACTTTCAGCTCGAAAGAGCTTGATTTTCCAAAATAACCCACGCGTAGCATCGCATTCTCCCCGCGATCGAAGGGCCAGGAATTCACGGCAGGATTAGCGGGCTCGAGCACTAGCCCTCCGCTCGACAGGCTCCCGCCTCCGCCCTTCGGGCTTCGGCGAGGTCCCGACGAAGCCTTGGCGAAGTCGAACGCTGCGGAAGGCGGCGAGCAACGCAGCCAGACGGGATGGATCGGCGCCCCAAAATGGGAAGTTATTCTTGCCAGGGCCCTTAGCACGGTGGACGAGCTTGACTTTTTCGGCGCTGACGGCGTTGCTGCATTGGTTGCAGTTCGGCCTCCGGCCTAGCCCTCCGCTCGACCCGCCTTCGCGTGAAGCTTCGGCGGGTCCGCCGTAGCCTTGGCGGAGGCGGACAGGCTCGCTGCGGAAGGCGGCTCGAAATATCTAGATATGACTTCGTCGGAGCGCCTTGTCAGCACCAAAAATGGCGTCGGACTTCACCGCCAGGATCAGTGGGTTCGAGCACTAGGCCGCGTCAGCGGCCGAACTGGAATGATGCTCATATATCTAGATATTATTCACTCCTCGTGCCTTGCCAGACGGGTGCCTCGACGCCCGAAAATGTGAACTTATTTTTGCCGAGGCCCTAAGCCACGGAGCCTCCTACGAAGCGTGGCGGTCAACCAGCTATGGAAAACCGAGAGCGCGCCGTTCGTCGCGGCATGAAAATCAAGACTTTCGGGAAGCCGTGATGTGAGCGACTTCCTGCCTGAGAAAAGGTTCGTGAGGAGAAGAAGGATGCACTCGAAAAAAAACATCCTCGATTGGTGTCGTTTGTCATCGTGTTGTGCCTGGCATGGCAGGTTGGCGCCGCGGCCCAACAGCCAGCCGAGCTGATCATCCGTAACGGGGTCATCGTGACCTCTGACGGACGTTTCGAAGGCGATATTCGGGTTCGTGACGGTGTCATCGTCGAAATCGCGCCGAATCTGGCTGGCTCTGGCGGCGCTCGGGAGATCGACGCCACCGGGCTACTCGTTTTGCCCGGGGGGGGCGACCCCCACGTCCACATCGACCGGGCCGATGATTACACCAGCGGCTCCGCGGCGGCGCTCGCCGGTGGGATCACGACGATTTCCAGCCTCGCGTTTCCGCAATCAGGAGAAAGTCTCGCGCAGGGCGTCGAGCGCCAGGCTGAGCTGGTGCGGGCCCAGGCCATCGCCGACGTCATGCTCCATCCGGGCATCAACAATCCGGACGACCAGCAGGCGCAGATAGCATCGTTGCCGGAGCTCGGACAGACGAGTGTCAAGGTTTTCATGAGCCGTACGGAATTCGACCAGAAAAGCCGGGCTTACCTGGCGACCATGGCCGCGGCCGGCGAAGCGGGAGTTCTGACGATGATGCATTGCGAAGATGCCGCGATCCTCGCGCATACGCAGGAGCGTCTGATAGACACAGGCCGTGGCTCGCTCCGCTACTTTTCCGACAGCCGGCCCGTCCTGGCCGAAGTGATCGCCACACACCGCGCGGTGGCGATGGCCGAGGCGACCGGAGCGCCAATCTACATCGTGCATCTGTCAGCGGAACGGGCGTTGCGTGTCGCCGAGGAAGCCAAGGCCCGTGGGTTGCCGGTTTATGTCAAAGCGCTCGGGATCTACTTGCATCTCACACGGGACAACCTCGAGGGACCGAATCGGGGACTGTATGTCCACCACCCCCCGTTGCGCGAAAAGAGGGACCAGGATGCTCTCTGGGAGGGAATCGCTGCTGGAACGATCCACGTCGTCGGAACGGACCACGTTCCATATACGAAAGAGCAAAAACTCGACCCCTCGCAGACGGTGACCAACCACCGGCCCGGCATACCCAACCTGCAGGTGATCCGACCGATGCTTTATTCGGAAGGGGTCCGGACGGGAAGAATCACGGAAGAACAGTTCGTCGCCGTGACCGCAACGAATCCGGCGAAGCTGTTCGGCCTCTACCCTCGAAAAGGCACGATCGCGGTCGGCTCCGATGCCGATCTGGTTGTCTGGGATCCGGACGAGACTCGAACGATTCGAGACGAAGATATGCTCTCTAACACCGGCTTCTCCATCCACGCTGGCCAGGAAGCGACCGGCTGGCCCCGGATTACGATCCGTCGCGGTGAAATCGTGTACGAGAATGGTCGGATCACGGGTGAGCCCGGCAGCGGTGAGCTGCTTCGCCGCAAACGATGGCAGGTGCCAAACCTCGAAAGCTAATGCTCGGAAGCAACATCTGACCCAGACGGTGAACAACTCCCGACTCCGTACCGGTTCGCACTTGATTTCTGACCCTTTTCTTTGATTTCTTACTCATCAGCGGCTCCTTGTCCCCTTGGGAGACTGGTTGTTTGGCACGACCTATTTTGAGGCCGGCCAAGGAGCCGCTGCTACTCCATTTTCAACAAGGGCTGGGACATCCCCTCTCTATGGAAAGCGGAGAACACCAGTGTTGCTGTTAGTGAGACGTCTCAACCGCTGGATGGTTGCGCTCGAGAAAGCAGTTGCCGGAAGCCTCGTGCTCGCCGTCTTCGCGGTGGTACTGCTTCAGGTCATCATGCGTTATCTGTTCGAGCGGCCAAATCCCTGGAGCGAAGAGTTGTCGAGATTCTGTTTCATTTGGCTATCCATGATCGGCGCCTCGCTCGCCCTGGAGTCTCAGAGTCACTTTACTTTCGATCTGGCGGTAACCAAGCTCCCTCGTCGTCCGCGAATCTGGGCCTACCGCTGCGGCGCCGGCATCGTCGCGGCCGCGGCTTTCGGCCTCATCATCCTGGGCTTTGGGCTTGTGCATCTGGCCCACGGCCAGCGTTCAGCGGCGTTGGATCTGCCGCTTGCGTGGGTATACGCCTCGGTACCGGTGGCCGGGATTCTCATGCTGTTACATTTGGCGGCACGTCTCGGCGCCGCGCTTCCCGAACAAGAGGGCCAGGAGGGAAAGAGTCACTGATGGCTGTACTTCTTTTTGTCGCTTTCATCGTGCTGGTGCTCCTGAGCATCCCTATCGGCTTCGCACTGGTGGGAACGGCCGCTTTTGCTTTTGTTCTCGGCGAGGGAATACCCCTCGTGATTATCCCCCAGCAAATTGTGGCCGGCATGGACTCCTTTCCCATGCTGGCGGTCCCCCTGTTCATTCTCGCCGGCCTCATCATGGATATAGGAGGCATCAGCCGACGATTGGTGACGCTGGCCTACTCCTTGGTGGGCCATTTACATGGCGGACTCGGGCAGGTGGTGGTCGTAGCGGAGACATTCTTTGCGGGCGTTTCTGGGTCCACCTCGGCACAAGCGGCGGTGATTGGCGGCATCATGATCCCCCAGCTCGTCGAAAAGGGATACGGCCGTGCACGTGCCACCGCTATCGTAGGCGCCTCGTGTGCCATGGGCATCCTGATTCCTCCCGGCATCGTCATGGTCATCTACGGCGTTATTGGAAACGTCTCCATTGGAAAACTCTTTGCCGCCTGTCTGGTGCCCGGCTTGCTCATGGCTATCGGTTTGATGTGCCAAATCTGGTGGCAGGCGAAACGCCAAGGCTGGCCTCGCGGACCTCGAGAGACCTGGGGTACTACGGGCAGGGCGGCATTAGCGGGCGCCCTCCCCCTATTGCTGGTCGTCATTGTACTTGGGGGTATTCGCCTCGGTCTTTTTACCGCCACCGAGGCGGCCGCAGTCGCCGTCGCATACGCCCTACTACTTGGAGCCCTCTACAGGTCGCTCTCGCCCCGTCGCCTCTGGCGTGAGCTCGTCCGCACGGCCGTTCTCACCGGTATGGTGCTCTTCGTCGTAGGCGCCGCAAAACTCCTCTCCTGGACGCTGGCGGTGAAGGAAGTGCCCCAGAATCTGGCCGCCATTCTGGTCGACTTGGGCGGAGGAGAGGTGGGTTTTCTCATTCTTACCATTCTCGTTTTCATACCGTTGGGCGCAATCTTGGAGGGGGTTCCAGCCGTCGTCATGCTAACCCCGATTCTATTGCCCATTGCGAAACAACTGGGCATCGACCCGGTTCACTACGGCACCGTCATCGTAGCGACGCAAGGGATCTCGGTTTTCCTGCCGCCGGTCGGCGTGAGCTTATTGGTGGCTTGCTCGGTGGGCCAGGTTTCCCCCGCGGAGGTCGCCCGACCAATCATTCCCTATCTCCTACTCTTGTTCGCCTTTACAATTGTCATCGCCTTCTTCCCTGAAGTCGTGCTCTTTCTTCCGCGACTCGTCGGGTACTAAATACTAATACGTCTATCGATCAGACAACCAGAGTTTGAACTCAAGGAGGACTTTATGTTTGGAAAAGCGAGACGGACACTGCTCGCGCTTGCAGGCAGCAGCCTTTTAGCCGCCACGTCATTCGCAGCCATCCAGGACTCGTCCCCCGCGTCCGAGCCGGACGAGTTGATCACCACCTACTCCATTGTCGGCTACGATCCGGAGACGGGTGACGTCGGTATTGCGATCGCCTCCCGCGTCTTCAACGTCATGTCGTTTTACGGCAGGGCCGGCGTGGGAGTGATCGCTATGCAGCACTCGTTTGCCGGGCAAAACCTCCTGACCGCTGTCGAAGGCGTTCAACTAATGGAATTAGGCTTCTCGGCCGCCGACAGCCTCGAGATGCTCATGTCCAAGGACGCCGGTCGGAATTTCCGTCAGATGGGCGCGGTGGACGCAAAAGGGCGTGTTGCCGCCCACACCGGTCCGGAGTGTACTTTCTATTCCGGCGACCGCCAGGGACAGTATTACACGACCCAGGGGAACATGCTCACCGGCAAGGAGACGACAGACGCGATGGGTGACACCTTCGAGACGACCGAGGGCGAATTGGCCGACCGTCTCATGGCGGCACTGCTCCAGGCAGATACGGTGGGCGGCGACGCGCGGGGCAAGCAGTCCGCCGCGTTGAGAATCTACCGTAAGGGCGTGGCTGAGGATGCCAGTACGACCGTCGGTGCTGATGTGTATCCGATAAGCTACTACGTCGACCTCCGCGTCATGGACCATGAAGAGCCGGTTCGTGAGCTCAATCGACTCTGGCAGAAGCGCAAGGATTACCGTCTTTACGGAAAGGCGATCCGTCTGGCAGCCGACGCGAGATCCGACGAGGCGATTGCCACTGCGAAGGAGTTCATCGACCGCTACCCCAACGAGTCCCGCGCCTACGAGGCGCTCGGCCTCGTTTACTACCAGCTCGGTGACAAGGACGAGGCGATACGCTGGTTTCGTGAAGCGGCCTCGCGAAACCAGCGTTACGAGCAGCTTTGGAGAATGCGGCTGAAGGTCATCCGGGACCGGACCGGCACCTTGGACCGTTTCAGCCGCTATTTCAAAGACGACCCCGACTTCGTGGGTCGGCTATTCGCGAAATAGCGTGACGAAGACGAGATCGCTGACGAGAGTCTGATCGCGGCTGACGCCCGGGACCTGGTCAAAAACTCTTCACGACAGACTACGACCGTCCGATCTTCTCTGGGTTGCGCACTCGCGCCTGCTCACCGAGGCGAATCAGTTCCTCTTCAGGTCTTTGAATGCTCGTTTCCGTCGGATTCGCTACCCGGACACGGCAGGATCAGCGGGTTCGAGCACTAGGAGCTATCTCGAGATGCGATCTTGCTTCCGACGGAGCCTGACGCTATTCTCCGTCAACTGGATTCGATCGCAGGAGGATGAGTATGCGCCTTGAAGGTCGCCGCGCTCTGGTCACGGGAGGGTCCCGAAGCATCGGCCGCGGCATCGCGCTGGCGCTCGGTCGCGAAGGCGCCGACGTCGTCGTGAACTTCAAGACAAATCGTGACGCGGCCCAAGAGGTCGTCGGCTCATTGAAGGAGCTCGGTCGGCGCGCCACTGCGGTACAGGGGAGTACGGATTCGAGCGCGGATGTCAACCGCCTGGTCGAGGAGGCCGACGATTTCCTGGGTGGTATCGATGTGCTGGTGAACAACGCCGGCGTTCTCAAGCGAACGCCATTTCTGGAAATTTCTCAGGAGGAGTGGGACTGGACGCTGGAAACGAATCTGAGAGGTTACTTTCTCGTCGGCCAGGCGGTGGCGAGACGCATGATCGATCGGGAGATCGAGGGAGCGTTCATCAACGTGTCCTCGGCAGGCCAGGCGGTCGCGGCGCCCAACTTGACGCACTACTGCGTGGCCAAGGCGGGTATCGAGATGCTCACCAAACAAATGGCCCTGGAGCTGGCCCCGCACCACATAAGGGTCAACGCCATCGCTCCCGGTCTCATCGAGACCGATCTCAATCGCAGTGATCTTGCTGAGCCCGGGTTTCGCGAGCGCCGCCTCGCGCGAATTCCCCTGAAGGAGATTGGTGTCCCGGAAGACGTGGTGGGTGCGGTGGTGTTTCTGGCCAGCAACGAGGAAGCTCGACTGGTGACCGGAGCTTCGGTGTTCATCGATGCCGGCCAAACGATCTGGGGCGCCTAGGCGAGTCATTCCTCTCGTGCTCGGGGGCCTGCTCGCTCAGGCCGCCTGCCGGCCCGAGGCGTCCGAAGACCTATGGCACGTGCGTTTCACGCACGTCTACACGAGCGCGTCGGACTACCAGCTGATGGCGGAGCGTTTCCGCGATCTCATGGAGGAGAGAACGGACGGGAGATTCCGCGTCGTCATCTACCCGTCGGCTCAGCTCGGCGGCGAGCGGGTGGGGTTCGAGCAGCTTCAGGCGGGTGCCACGCACATGGCCATCTCCGGAACGCCGGTGCTCTCCGGCTGGGTGCCGGAAGGCCAGATCTTCGATCTGCCGTTTGCCTTCGAGACGCGCGACGAAGGCCTGCAGGTTCTCAACGGTCCGCTGGGAGACTGGTGGCGCGAGCGGCTTCTCGAGAGAACCGGTGTTCGCTCTCTCGGGTTTCTCGACTACGGATTCCGTCACGTGTACAACAGCAAGCGGCCCATCCACGAGCCTTCCGATCTCGTGGGCTTGAAACTTCGCGTGCTCCAGAATGCCACCTATCTCTCCGCCTACGAGGCCGTCGGTGTCCAGGCGACTCCGATGAGCTACGGTGAGGTGTACTCGGCTCTCCAGCAGGGCGTCATCGACGGTGGCGAGGCGAACGTCATCGGCTTCGTAACCGACCGTTTTTCAGAGGTGGGCAACTACTTCAGCTTCACCTCCATCACCTACAACCCCATCACACTGCTCGTGAACGATCGCTTCTACCGCTCCCTCCCCGAGGACGTGCAACGGAGCCTGGACCGCTCCGCCGCCGAGGCCCTCGCGTACCAGTCGGAAGTGGCCCGCGAGCTCGAGCGCGACGCGATCGCGGAGATGGAATCTGCGGGTGTGGTGGTTTCTCGCCCGTCGCTCGATGCTTTCGAGCGCCTCGTCCGTCCCCGGGTGTGGGAAGAGCTGGCCTCTCGTCTCGAAGGGGGCGACGAGCTGCTCGAGCGCCTCCGGCAGGAGACCGAACGCGTTCGCGAAGTGGCTGCGAACTAGTGCACGAACCCGCTGATACTGCCGGCAAATTCCAAGGTCATTTTTCGTGCTGGCAAGGCGCTGCGACGAAGTCATATCTAGATATTTCGAGGAGCAGCAACGCAGCCAGCGCGGAAAAGGACGTGGAATTTGCGGCAGGATTAGCGGGTTCGTGCACTAGTGTCCCGTATCAGTTTCTTGTAGCGAGCGACCTCATACCGCTGAGCTATGATAGGATTGGCCAAACCGAGATAGCGGCGGAGGCGGCACCTCGAAGAAAGACGGCAATGAGAATCACGGCGACCCGACACTAGTGTCCCAGCAATAGGAGGTGGCGAAACAAGCCATCGTCATTAAAGAACCAAGACGACAAGACAAACTTGACCGTTTTGTGAACTTCGAGCTGGCCTAGACCGCCTAGAAGACTGAATTTCGAGGGGTTTCGAATGAAAACCAGGCTTCTCTTGCTCATCGCGAGCTGTGTTTTTTTGGCAGTGGCGCGCCACGGCGCGGCGGATGACAGGGTCGACCGTCTCTCCGAAGAACACCGCAAGTGGCTGCAAGAGGAAGTGGTGTACATCATCACCGAGAGGGAGCAGGAAACCTTTTTGAGCCTGGAGACGCTCGAGGAGCGCAATCGCTTCATCGAGGCCTTCTGGCGCCGGCGCGACCCGAATCGCGCGACGCCGATCAACGAGTTTCGGGAAGAGCATTATCGTCGTCTCGAGCACGCGAACAAGTTCCTGGGACGCGACACGTTTCGGGATGGCTGGCGTACCGATCGAGGGCGCTACTACATCATTCTTGGAGAGCCGCAGGACGTGTCGCGCTTCAGCGGATATGGCGAGCTGGTGGACTCGGAGCTCTGGTTCTACCAGGGAGACGTGAGCAAAGGTTTGCCGTCTTTCTTCTATCTTCTCTTCTTCCAGGAGCACGACGCGGGCGAGCACAGGCTCTATAGCCCGATCATCAACGGGCCGAACGCTCTTCTCCGCGGCTCCCAATTCGCTTCCGGAGCAAACAACGTTGCCGCGCTGGACAAGCTCCAAGACATCTCGCCGGAGCTTGCCCACGCCTCTTTGTCCTTCGACACGGGCGAGCCGGCAGATTTCATAACCGGGCGGGCGGCCATTGGCACCCAGATTATGATGGCACGGATCGAGGAGTCCCCCAAACGGGCGATCCGCACCGACTACGTCGACGCCTGGCTGCGCTATGGCAATCGCGTTTCCGCCGAATACTCGTTCAATTACGTGCCGAGCCGTTCGGTGTTCTCGGTGCTGGTGGGACCCGAGGCGATGCCCTTCGTTCACTACGCCATCGAGATCGATCCGCAGCATTTCACACTGGAGTCGGACGAGGATCAGACCAAGTTCTATACGACCCTCGACGTCACGGTCGAGGTCACCGACCGCGACGGGATTCTGGTGCTCCGCTACGACAAAGAGTCCTACGTCGAGCTGACCGCGGCCCAGGTGGAGCAGGTCAAGGCCTCGCCCTTCTCCTACCAGGACGACTTTCCGCTCATCCCCGGAGACTACACCGCCTCCGTCATACTTCGAAACCGGGTCATCAAGCAGTACACCGTGGCCGAGACGACCCTCAATGTACCGGAATACCGTGAGGGGGACCCGGCTCTGTCCGATGTCGTTCTCGGTTACAAGAAGGAGGTGGCGGCTAGCGTACGACCCGGTGAGTTTCGCGCGTTTCAGGTTGGCTCCATGTGGCTACAACCGGCCTCCGAAGGACTGTTCGCCATCGGCGACACTGTCCAGGCCCTGACGCAGGCCTTTCAGGCTCCCGAAGATTATCGGGTCGCCTTCGATTTACTCCAGGGGCAGGAGGTGCTCGATCACACCGAAGCGACGGTCGGGAGCTCAGAGGATCGCGCTGTGGTGGCCGAGCTGTCTCTTTTTCAAATGGTCGGAGGTACGTACCAGGTGCGTGCGCGCCTGCTCGCTCCCGATGGCAACGTGGTGTCCGAGCGGGTCACCGACCTCAGCGTTTCACCGCGTTCCTTTGTACCGCGGGCGGTTTTCCTGTTTCGTCGAGGATTCAACACCGCGGTTCCTGGAATCCTGAACCTGGCCCGTGGCGAGCAACTCTGGAATCGCAGGCTCTACGAAGAGGCCGAGGTGCAGTTCGAAAAAGCGGTGGGCGCGAACAACCCGCGGATTCCCGGCGCGCGATGGAAGCTCGCGCACGCCTACCTTCTAAAAAAGCGCGTGGACGATGCCTATCGGCTCCTCGCACCAATGGAGCAGGACTTCCCGCAGGTGTACGAGGTTGTCGCGGGTCTCGGCTTCGTCTTCTACTACAAGGGGCAAGACGATAAAGCGGTCGGGTACCTCGAGCGCGCCCGCTCCATCCGACCACCCGACACCGTCCTGCTGAACAGCCTCGGAGACACTTATCACCGCCTCGGTAACGTCGAGAAGGCCCGAGACGCGTTCGAGCGGTCGCTCGCGCTGAATCCCGATCAACCGAAAGTGAAGGAGCAGCTGGCGAGCCTCGCGAGCGGAGCTGGGCCGTAACGTCTCACAATCCGCACGAGCTTCGGTTTGAAGGGTCAACACCATCGCTCCCGGTCTCATCCGATCTCAATCGCAGTGATATTGCCGAGCCCGGGTTTCGCGAGCGCCGCCCCGCACGAATTCCCCTGAAGGAGATTGGTATCCCGGAAGATGTGGTGGGTGCGGTGGTGTTTCTGGCCAGCAACGAGGAAGCTCGACTGGTGACCGGAGCTTCGGTATTCATCGATGCCGGCCAAACGATCTGGGGCGCGTAGAAGCTTCCTCGGCGTGCGCGAGCGCGCCGGTACCGTCCTGCGACGCCGCGTCGCAGTGGCCACGTGGCCCGACGGCTCGCCCCTCACTTTGCCGATCCTCGTCGCCTCCGGAGCCCCCGGGCCGGCCCTGTATGTTCAGGGCGGCCTTCACGGAGACGAGATCGTCGGGGTGGAGGCGGCCCGGCAGGTGTTCGGACGCATCCGCGCTCGCGAGATTCGAGGGACGCTCGTCGCGGTTCCCATTGCAAATCCACCGGCTTTCATGAGCCGGCAGCGGGGCTGGCCCTTCGAAGCCAGGGGTCCCATGGACATGAACCGGGTGTGTCCCGGGGATGCGCATGGGCCGCTGACGGCCCGCATCGCGCATGCGATCTTCGACGGCATCCTCCCGTCCGTCGATTACTGCCTCGACTTTCACGGTGGCATGAGCGGCTCGAGCGAGGCTCCCTTCGCGCAAGTGGTCATGATCGATGACGCGCATCGAACGCTTGCGAAGCGAAAGCGGATGGCCGAAGCGTTCGGCACCGAGCTCATCTACGAGATGAGGCCGAAAGAGCGCGGCCGGCACGTCGTTTTTCGCGGTCTCGAATTCTCGTTCGCCGAGCAGGCGCGCCTCGCCGGCGTCCCGACGCTGGTGGTGGAGCTCGGAGAAGGAGGACGGCTTCGCGACCACCTCGTCTCCCTGGCGGTCGACGGTGTCTTGAACGTGATGCGCGCGGTGGGAATGCTGACCGGCGAGCCGCGCGTGCCGGAAACACGCTTCCGCTTCGATCGGGTCTCCATCCTGAGGCCAAACCGCGGCGGAATCCTGCACCTGAAGAAAGGGCCAGGGGATCGAGTGGAAGAGGCAGAGCGGGTGGGCTACGTTGCGGACGGTCTTCGAGTCGTCGAGAGACTGCGAGCACCGGCTTCGGGGATCGTTCTCCGCGTCGCGAGCGCTGGCGTCACCGAGCCTGGTGCCGACTGCTTCTGGGTAGCCCACGTCAAGGAACGCATCCGGAGCTAGTGCACGAACCCGCTAATCCTGCCGCAAATTCCACGTCCTTTTCCGCGCTGGCTGCGTTGCTGCTCCTCGAAATATCTAGATATGACTTCGTCGCAGCGCCTTGCCAGCACGAAAAATGACCTTGGAATTTGCCGACAGTATCAGGGGGTTCGTGCACTAGTGCCGTTCCACTTTCTTGACCACACGGGGTTCGGGACACTAGCTCCTGCTGAACGTCGCCTTGAGGATATAACCGGCAATGGCAGGATTCTTGCGCAGTCTCCGAAGCGAATACGGATACCAGTTGGGGCCGAACGAGACCGACACTCGGAGACGGTGTCCCGCGTCCCGAATGATGCGTCGGAGCTGGAGGTCGACGCCGTGCAGCATCTGGAACTCGTACTGTGAGGGCTGGAGCCCGAGGCGCTCGATGATCCGGTACGCGGCCCAGACGAGCTGCTCGTCATGGGTGGCGATACCGACGTAGCAGCCGGCGCTCAAGAGCTCGTCCAGGAGCATCACGTAGTTGTCCCTGATGATCTGCGGGTCCACGAAAGCGATCTCGCGAGGCTCGATGTAAATGCCTTTGCAAAGCCGCACGTTTGCCTTCACCTCCTGGAGCTTTCGCACATCGGCCAGGCTGCGCCGCATGCGCGACTGGATGACCACCCCGGTGTTGTCGAACTCCTCCCTCAGCCGAAAGTAGGTGTCGAGTGTGTCGTCGATGCACGAGGAGTCCTCCATGTCCATGCGCACGAAGTTCTTCCGTTCGCGCGCATGAGTGAGGATCTGGAGCATGTTCTGGTAGCAGAACTCCTTGTCCAGCTTGAGCCCAAAGTGAGTGAGCTTGACGTGGATGTTGCTGTCGAGCTTCTTCTCCTCAATCTGGTCGAGGACTTGCTTGTAATCACGAACGGCTTCTTCCGACTCCTCCCGGCGGGTCACGAACTCGCCGAGAATGCCGGTAGTCACCATGAACCCGTCGCGGTTGAGCTTCTCGGTCTCCCGTATCTGGTCCTCGAGCCTCTCTCCGGCGATGTAGGGCCGGGCAAAGATCCGGACCAGCGGCTTGGGAACGACGGGCAGCGAGGTCGCGATGAGCTTGTCGAGGGCACTCATGACGAAAACCTCAATCCAGGTCGAGCCATTTCAGGATGCGGTAGCCTTGACTTCTACGGCCGGCTCATGATCTTCTCGATGATCTCGTCCGAGAGGGTCATCGCCTCTTCCGAGAAGTCGCTGAAATAGCGCGCGGTATCCTGAAAATAGTCCGCGAACGCCAGCCGGTCCTCCTCGGAGAGGATGGTCGAGAGACGTATCGCCTGCTCGACGAAGCGTTCGCGGACACTGCCGGAGAAGGGATTGCGCATGAGGATTTCCCGGTAGAGCTCGGGGCTTTGTGAGAAGAGCCGCCCCACCATCGAGACCTCGAGACGGTAGATGGGACTCATGAAGGCAACTGTCTCCTCGAGAGACAGTCCCGACTCGCTCAGTGCGCGGCCCATCACCATGGTGCCGAAGTGGGTCATCACTTGCACGATACTCATCATTCGATCGTGGGTCTCGGCGTCGGTGCGAATGAGCTCGGCTCCCATGCGCCCGAGCTCCGATTCCAGCCACCCCACCATCGGGCCGGGCGCGACCGGGCAGATCACGATCTTCTGGCGCCGGAACGAGCGGACCGTTGGCCCGAACATCGGGTGCATGCCGACACTCTCACCGGCGCCGTGCTCGGCGAGTGCCGCACAGACGCCCTTTTTCAGACTGTTGATGTCGCACAAGAGGGCGTCCGAGCGCACCCGTGGTCCGAGCGCGGCGGTGACCGACTCCGCTTCGGCCATCGGCACCGCCACGATGACGATGTCGGCTCGCTCGACCCTTGGAGCATCGAGAGGCTCTCCCTTCTCGAGAACATCGACCGGGTGAGCACGTCTCCGAAAGGCCTTTTCGAAGAGGCGCCCCATCTTTCCGCGCCCGCCCACGATGAGCACTCGCCGGGTCTCCTCCGACGCCCGAGCCGATGCACTCTCTGTCTCGAGCTCTTCGTCCTCCTCCTGCAAGGTGTGCGACGCTTCGATGAGCACCGCCATGACCTCACGTACCACCGGTCTCGGCAAGCCCAGCTCGGCTCCGATGTCCTCGGCGCGCCGGAACACTGCGCGCTCCCGCGAGCGGTCGAAAGAATGCTTGCCCGAAAAGCGCTTGGCTTTCCGAACTTCCGCGACGAGCCGCATCCGCTCCTTGATGAGGTCGAGGAGCGCGCGGTCGACCCGGTCGAGCTCGTGCCGGATCGTGTCGAGGGATGGCTCCTCTTTCATCTCGAGGACTGTAGCACGCGCGCCGATCGATCAGCTGAGCCTCTCCAGTCTGGATCCGCAACACGGCCAGTCGCCATTTCGCGGGCGCAACCTTTTCGTGATCTTGATCATTTTTCTACTAGAAATGTTCTCTTGACATAAAAGGAAAAATGGGGTGTCCTTCACAATCCTAAATAAAGAAAACGGTCGCAGCTAAGCGGCCGATGGAGGGACACCTCAATGAAAAGCAGTATCACGCGGGAGGAGTTTAGTAAAGAAGTAAGTCGTCTATCCGAGGAGTTCGCGGAGCAAGTGTGGCAGGCGGTCGTGGAAGCGGAAGCTGATGTCGAACGGTGTGACGAGTGGATGCGGGTCAAGGGCAGCGAATACCTGCGTGAGGTACTGGGCAAGGCGCTCAGCCAACGCTCGGAACGACTCGGTGTGTCAGGCGCATGCGAATGCGGCGCGTCGATGGAGTTTCGACAACATCGAGCGTTCCGGGTGCACACGGTACTGGCGGGTCGGGATGTGGAGCTGAGTGTGGTTTACGCTCAGTGCTGTGAGTGTCGTCAAGGCAAGTATCCGCTGCTGGAAGAGATGCGGGTGGACCAGGAGGGATTCACGCAAGCCTTACAAGAGTTGTCGCTGTTGGCAGGAGTGATCGAACCCTACCGCTCGGCGAGCGAGCAATTGCTGCGAAAGTTCACCGGGGTGGTCGTGAGCTCCGAGAAGATTCAAAGCTTGGTAGGCGCCGATGGGAAAAAGGCGGAGGGTTTTTCGAAAGAGCCTGCGAACGAGGTGGAAGCTGGAACGGGCAGACGCCATAAGGGACCGCTGTACATAGGGATAGACGGCGGGATGGTATTCGTGGACGGCCGCTGGCAGGAAGTCAAGCTAGGCTGCCTTTATACCGAGCAAGGGCGTGTGCAGAGCAAGCTCGGACGCGGAGAGTTGACCGAACGACAGGTCGTAGGGGTTCGAGGTAGCCCCGAAGCACTCGGCGAGGTTTTGTGGCCTCGCTCTTGCTCAATGGGGGCGGAGTCTCGCAAGGTCGTCATCCTGGGTGACGGTGCGCCGTGGATTTGGAATCTTGCGGAGGAGCTGTTCACCGATCGAGTCGAGATCCTTGATTGGTATCACGCCGACGAGAATATCAGCCGTGTGGCACGGGTGGTTTTCGGCGAAGGCACCGACGAAGCCGCACAGTGGCGCAAATCGCAACTCGACCGTCTATACGAAGACGCCGTGGATGAGGTGATCGAGGGTTTGCGGTTTCTGAAAAAGCGTCATCGTTCCAAAGACGAAGAGATCGACAAGCTCACCGGCTACCTCGAGAGAAACGGGCATCGAATGAAATACAGAACGTTTCGACAAAGCGGCTACTACATCGGCAGCGGTGCCGTGGAAAGTGCCGTGAGCCACGTTATGCAACAAAGGATGAAGCGAGTCGGGATGAGATGGCACGCCGCTGGGGCCGATGCAATGCTCGCGCTGCGCTGTGTCTTCCGAAGCACGGGCGCCTGGGATTCGTTCTGGAACTATCGAAAACAGGTCGCATGAACGGAAGTCGATTGCGCCCCATTTTGCATTTCGCGGGCGCAACCTTTTCGTGATCTTGATCATTTTTCTACTAGCAATGTTCTCTTGACATAAAAGGAAAAATGAGGTGTCCTTCACAATCCTAAATAAAGAAAACGGTCGCAGCTAAGCGGCCGATGGAGGGACACCTCAATGAAAAGCAGTATCACGCGGGAGGAGTTTAGTAAAGAAGTAAGTCGTCTATCCGAGGAGTTCGCGGAGCAAGTGTGGCAGGCGGTCGTGGAAGCGGAAGCTGATGTCGAACGGTGTGACGAGTGGATGCGGGTCAAGGGCAGCGAATACCTGCGTGAGGTACTGGGCAAGGCGCTCAGCCAACGCTCGGAACGACTCGGTGTGTCAGGCGCATGCGAATGCGGCGCGTCGATGGAGTTTCGACAACATCGAGCGTTCCGGGTGCACACGGTACTGGCGGGTCGGGATGTGGAGCTGAGTGTGGTTTACGCTCAGTGCTGTGAGTGTCGTCAAGGCAAGTATCCGCTGCTGGAAGAGATGCGGGTGGACCAGGAGGGATTCACGCAAGCCTTACAAGAGTTGTCGCTGTTGGCAGGAGTGATCGAACCCTACCGCTCGGCGAGCGAGCAATTGCTGCGAAAGTTCACCGGGGTGGTCGTGAGCTCCGAGAAGATTCAAAGCTTGGTAGGCGCCGATGGGAAAAAGGCGGAGGGTTTTTCGAAAGAGCCTGCGAACGAGGTGGAAGCTGGAACGGGCAGACGCCATAAGGGACCGCTGTACATAGGGATAGACGGCGGGATGGTATTCGTGGACGGCCGCTGGCAGGAAGTCAAGCTAGGCTGCCTTTATACCGAGCAAGGGCGTGTGCAGAGCAAGCTCGGACGCGGAGAGTTGACCGAACGACAGGTCGTAGGGGTTCGAGGTAGCCCCGAAGCACTCGGCGAGGTTTTGTGGCCTCGCTCTTGCTCAATGGGGGCGGAGTCTCGCAAGGTCGTCATCCTGGGTGACGGTGCGCCGTGGATTTGGAATCTTGCGGAGGAGCTGTTCACCGATCGAGTCGAGATCCTTGATTGGTATCACGCCGACGAGAATATCAGCCGTGTGGCACGGGTGGTTTTCGGCGAAGGCACCGACGAAGCCGCACAGTGGCGCAAATCGCAACTCGACCGTCTATACGAAGACGCCGTGGATGAGGTGATCGAGGGTTTGCGGTTTCTGAAAAAGCGTCACCGTTCCAAAGACGAAGAGATCGACAAGCTCACCGGCTACCTCGAGAGAAACGGGCATCGAATGAAATACAGAACGTTTCGACAAAGCGGCTACTACATCGGCAGCGGTGCCGTGGAAAGTGCCGTGAGCCACGTTATGCAACAAAGGATGAAGCGAGTCGGGATGAGATGGCACGCCGCTGGGGCCGATGCAATGCTCGCACTGCGCTGTGTCTTCCGAAGCACGGGCGCCTGGGATTCGTTCTGGAACTATCGAAAACAGGTCGCATGAACGGAAGTCGATTGCGCCCCATTTCGCGGGCTGCTTGACATTCCCGAGGGCACCATGTAAAGAACAGTGTGAATCCGTTCGGCGGCCCGATGAAAATCTTCAGACACACATATGCCGGCCAATCTCCTCGTTTGAAAAACCGCTGAACGCACGCACTGCCTTCGGCCGGTGTACTCGGAACGACGACGTGGACGTTGGAGGGAAGACAGTCATGGAAAACGTTTCTCGGAACCCGATGACCCGGCATGCACTCGTCCCGGGACTCCTCTGCCTGACCTTGGCCGCGGGTCCAACGATGGGATCCGGCGCATCACCTGCGGGCCTTCAGGAGGGAAAGCCCGCGTCCGTAGAGGTCGACCCGCCGGAGCTGGAGCTCGAGGTCGGCGAGACGATCCAGCTTCGTGCCGTGGTGAAAGACGCACAGGGAACCGTCCTGCCGGGAGCCCAGGTGGTTTTTTTCTCCGGATCGCGCTCGTCGGTGGGAGTGACTCCCTCGGGAATGGTGGAGGCCTATCAGCCCGGCGAGCACGAGCTCACCGCCCTGTCCCCCGCTGAATCTTTCGAGGGTGAGCCCGACAGCTACACGCGACGCGATCCCGGCATTCGGACCACGATCAAAGTGAAGGTCCCGGTGCCGCCTTTGGCCCGGCTGGATTTCGTCGATTTGCCTGCGACACTCTATGCCGGAACCACTGTGCCGGTCGAGGTGAGTGGAACCGATGTGAGTGGGACCACCCGCGGGGACATTGAACCCGTTTTGAGCGTAAGCGACACCAGCGTCGCCCGGGCCGGCGTGGGCGAGGTTACCGCCTTGAGACCCGGGAAAGTGAAGCTCGAAGCCCGAGCGGAACGGGTCACGGCCAATTTCGAGCTGACCGTACGAGAGAATCCGGTTCGCTCACTCGAGCTCGAGGCCTCCCGCGAGGAAGGACGCACCGGGGACGTGATCCACTTCGAGACGACCGCGAAGGACGAGAGGGGACGGCCGGTCGCCGACGCTCCGGTCACTTACACCTTGCGGGCCCGGCCGGACCCCAATCGCGCCGAAACCGTCGGTGCTGGAGCACCGGCACAAGTAGCCGACGACGGTCGCTTCGTGGCCGAGCAGCCGGGAATCTACACCGTGATCGCGATGTCGGGCCCGCACATAGCCCGACGGAGCGTTCGGATCACCCCGCGCGACGTTCAGCGAAAGATCGAGCTGGTCGGCCATGCGCCCGTCGGGGACCGGGTGACCTCGGATCTTTGGGTCTGGGAGGGGGTCGACGGCCGAGATTACGCGGTTCACGGCACCTGGAACGCGGGGGGTCACGCGTATTTCTACGACGTCACCGACCCCTCCAACATGCAGCGCATCGATATCATCCAAGTCGACGCCCGGACCGTCAACGACGTAAAGGTCTCCGAGGACGGACGCATCTGCGTCATCAGCCGCGAGGGGGCTTCGAACCGGCGCAACGGCATCGTGATTCTGGACGTGAGCGATCCTCGAAACGTGCGCATTCTCTCTCAGTTCGACGAGCAGTTGACCGGAGGCGTGCACAACGTGTTCGTTCACGACAAACACGTTTACGCGGTCAACAACGGGCGTCGCTGGGACGTCATCAACATCGAAGACCCCACCAAGCCCCAGCGAGTCTCTCGTTTCGAGTCCACGACGCCGGGCCACGCCATCCACGACGTCTGGGTGCGCGACGGTATCGTTTACCAGGCGGGGCGGACCGACGGCCTGATGATGATCGACGTCGGCGGCGGGGGCAAGGGCGGCTCTCCGACAAACCCGGTGGAGATGGGCCGCCTGGGACAGCTCACCGGATGGAATCACTCGGTGTGGCCGTTCCAGAGCAAGTCCGCCGGCAAGTTCTATATCGTCGGCGGCGACGAAGCCTTCTGGGACAACCCTCTGGCGCCCGGCGTTGGCATCAGCTGGCAGGAACGGATTCCCTCGTATGCAAAGGGCTGGATTCACTTCGTGGAGTTCGACGACCCGAAGAACCCGCGGGAGGTGGCCCGCTATCAAGTCCCCGAATCGGGTCCACATAACTACTGGATCGACTGGGAAGAGGAGATCCTGTACGTCGCCCACTTCGACGCCGGCCTTCGCGTCGTCGATATCTCCGGAGAGCTGATGGGCGATCTCTATCGGCAAGGGCGTGAGATCGCCAAGTTCTACTCCGACGACTCCAAGGGGTTCATACCGAACGCGCCTTTCGCCTGGGGACCGCAACCGCACAAGGGCACCATCTTCTTCACCGACCTTTACAGTGGGTTTTGGGCAGTCCGGCTGCTTCCCAAGGAAGATTCGGAAGCAGAAACGACGAGCATGCGATGAACTCGGAGGCAGAACGATGAGATCCGCTGTGACGCGATGCTGCTGGCTGATGTTGGCGGCGATGCCGAGTGCCTTGGCGGCGGCTCCACCTGCGCCGACACAGCCCGCCGACACGCCCGATTCCATCGAAGTGACGCCGAGCTCACTGGAGCTCAGGGCCGGCGAGACGGCTCAACTGACGGCCCTGGTCAAAGACGCCAGCGGCAACGTCTTACCGAATGCCCCGGTGATCTTCTTCTCCACCGGCCGCTCCTCGGTGACGGTGACGCCGGCGGGCAGGGTGGAGGCCCGCCGCGCCGGTGAGCACACCGTCGTGGCGCTGTGCCCTTCGGAACTTCTGGAAGCCGACGTGTCGCTGCGCGGCGTTCCCGGGATCCGCGTCTCGGTCCCCGTCAAAGTAACGCCGTCTCCCCTCGCACGACTCGATTTCGGTGACGTCCCGGCAAGGCTCCACGTGGGCGCGGTGGTGCCCGTGGCTGTCACGGGAACCGATGTCAACCAGAATCGGCAAGACGCTCGCGCGGAGCTAACGGTGAGCGATCCTTCGATCGCAAGAGCTGTGAGCTTCGGACCCACCTTTCAGGGTTCGGCAGACGCACACCCGCAGTATCGTCGTCCTCGACCCGAGCTGTTTCCATCGGACGCAACGGGAATCTTGACGGCGCTGGCACCGGGAAACGTAACGGTGACCGCGACCACGGCCGAAGGCGTCTCGGCGTAAATGGAGCTGAGGATCGAGGCGAATCCAGCCCGCTCGCTCGAGCTGACCGCTTCTCGAGACGAGGCACGCACCGGCGACGTGATCCACTTCGAGGCGGTGGCCAGGGACGCCGAGCAAAGGACCGTTGCGGAGGCGCCCATCCGTTACATGCTTCAGGCCTGGTCCGATCCGAGTCGGCCGGAGACCGTGGGGGCCGGGGCGCCGGCGCAGGTAACCCCAGACGGGCGGTTCGTCGCGGAACAGGCGGGCCTCTATGCGGTGGTGGCCATGTCCGGAACTCTCGTCGCGGAGCGAACCGTTCGGATCACTCCTCGAAACGTGAAGAAGAGGATCGAGTTCGTGGGTCATGCCCCCGTACGCGACCGCGTCACCTCGGACCTCTGGGTCTGGGAGGGCGTGGACGGGCGAGACTACGCGGTGCACGGCACGTGGAACGCCGATGGCCACGCCTACTTTTACGACGTCACCGATCCCGCCAACATGCAGAGGATCGACATCGTGCAGGTCGACGCGAGAACGGTCAATGACGTCAAGGTCTCCAAGGACGGTCGGATCTGCGTGATCAGCCGCGAAGGCGCTTCCAACCGGCGCAACGGGCTCGTCATTCTGGATGTAAGCGATCCGCGTAACGTCACGATTCTATCCAGATACGACGATCAGCTCACCGGCGGGGTGCACAACGTTTTCATTCACGAGAATCATATCTACGCGGTGAACAACGGCCGGCGGTGGGACGTGATCAACATCGAGGATCCGACGAGTCCGGCTCGCGCGGCTCGTTTCGAGACCTCGACGCCGGGCCGATCCGTGCACGACGTTTGGGTACGCGACGGGATCGCCTACCAGGCAGGCAACACGGATTCGCTGATTCTCTTGGACGTCGTCGTCGGCGGCATGGGCGGCTCGCCGGCACGGCCCGTCGAGATGAGCCGGTTGCCTCAGCTCACCGGTTGGAACCACTCCGTATGGCCTTTTAAGAGCAAGTCGGCCGGCAAGTTCTACGTCTTCGCCGGGGACGAAGCCCACCCGTTCAACCCGCGCGTGCCCGGGGAGATCATTTTCTGGAAACAGCGCGTACCCAGCCGCGCGATGGGGTGGATCCATATCGCGGACTTCACCGATATGGAGCGGCCGCGGGAAGTGGCTCCCTATCAGGTTCCGGAGGCCGGGCCTCACAACTACTGGATCGATTGGGAGCAGGAGGTCCTGTACGTTGGCCACTTCAATGCCGGCCTTCGCGTGGTCGACGTCTGATCGCGCCGACGGCCGGTGTCACGAGGTGAGGGCCACCGACGTACGCGGCGCCACCCGTGGTCGAGCTGATCGTTCGAGAACCTGTGGGACGAGGATCCAGCGTCCTTAGGGCCCGCGCAAGAATAACCACCGATTCTTGCGTGAACCCTTATCGAGCCGCCGTCATTCGGGTGATCTGATCGTCGTAGCCGGCCAGCTCCCAGCGAACGAGCGACACGGGAATGACTCCTGCCGCATGGAACTCGTCGATGAAGCGCTTGAGAGTGAAATCGTCGCCGAGCTGGAGGGCCCGTTCGGCCATCAGCATTTCGATCTGGATCTTGCCCATGAGGTAGCTCGTCCCGTAGCCGGGCTGCTGCAGGTAGAGATGCTGCTCGCCATAAACGGTGTCGCTGTCCTCGGGCATCCACCCCCGCGGGGTCCATTTCGCGGCAAACTGCGCCGCCTCGTCGATGGTGTACTCGTTGCTGTGCATGCGCAGGCCACCCAGAGCGCGGGCGGCACGCTGAGCGAGAAGAATCCAGATGAGCTCACGCGAGCGGGGGCGGTCGTCGAAGAGCCCGGCGTGCATCATCATCTCTTCCATCGCGGTGGCGATCCCCTCGGAGCGTGCGTCGTAGATGTTGCTGAGCGACGGCACCCGCCGGATCGGGCTCGCGTGCGGCTCTTGGTCCATCCGGGCGAGGTCGAACCAGTGGTGGCCGTGGGTTCGCATCGTCAGCGGGTCGCGATAACTGACCTCGGAGAAGAACCCGCGCAGTCCGTCGGCCGGGCTGAAACGCCCGATCCGGGCTCGGAGCGCTGCATCATCGTAGTCACGGACCGAAATGATTTCCTCTTCTTCGAGAAACTTCATGTACTCGGTCACCGCATCGTTGAGGCGGCGGTCGTACTCTTCGGCGCTCGCGATGCGGGTCTGCTCCGGCAGCTTGCGGTTGCGGTTCTCTTCGAGCCGCAGGGACGCGTGGGAGCGGGCGAGCTCCCAGAGCATGAGCGTTTCTTGTTGTTCCCAGGTGTACGGGACGAGGTGGACGTTTTGCAGGTACCAGGTGTAGTTGTCCGCCCCGACGCCCGAGGGTCCCGTCTTCGAATCCGCCTCGCTTTCGAGCCAGTCGATGAATGCGTCGGTGGCCTCGCGGGCCGCCACGATGGCCGCATCCAGCTCGTCGCTTTGGTCGGACACCCGACTCGCGAAATTCTGCAGATCAGTGCTCTGGCCTTTCATGGCCCGGATCCCCATCACCCAGAGGTCCCGGGCGTCTTCGACCAGATTGCCCCGGGCCTGCTCGAGAAGGGCCGCGACGGTCCCGATCCGCGGTGCGAGCTCCGCAGCATCCGCCTCGGAAAGGGGATACTCGTAAGTCCACAAGTCGATCCAGCCATGGATGACCGGGCCTTCGTGGGCCGGCACGTCGCTCTGAGAAGGAAAGACCATCGTGTAGAAGGCCGGGTTGCGTGCCCACGGCCGACGCACCCGGTGGTCGAAGTCGAGCCCGTTCATCTCCGCTCGTACCAGATGGTGGTCGACTTGCTGCGACACCGGCCAGCCGCTCGGGTCGATGGCGGCGAGCCGTTGCTGGTACCCGGCCAACTCGCGGTGCTGGGCCGCCATGGCTCCCGCGGCATAGTCCGGGACGCCGTCGACCATCTTGGGCCGCTCGAACTCCCTCCACTCCTCGAACAGGGCGAGGAGATCATCGTAGCTGGTACTCGTGGCGGTAGTACCCGCCGCCTCTTCACTGGGAGCGACGCCGGGGCCGCAGCCAGCAGCGAGAGCGAGCACTGCGGCCAGACAGAGAAACGTTTGCCATCGGAGCGAGCAAGACATGGTAGACCTCCATTGTCGTCGGCACGGCACCGGAACACGACGCGCCGATACTCGTCCTCGACTCGCCGGATGTCAAACGGCAAGGCGAAGCGGACAAACCCTCACGGAGTCAAAACGCCGGATTGTCGTGCAGGCTTGCTTCCGGGAGTACAATCAAACGCTGATATCGGTACCAGGCGGTACGTCGGTGCCATTCGTCGGGACACGAGATCCGGACGTTACAGGAGAGTCGAGCGATGCCGGTGAAAACGTCCATCTTGGTTTTCCTGAGTGCGGCAGTGGCCGTGCCGTTGCTCGCCCAGCCGAATGAGGCTCGCAGCGGCTTCGACAGCATCCGGGCGGATGCGCTGAAGGGCCACATCTACTTTCTCGCATCCGAGGAGCTGGGAGGGCGGCTCTCGCTGAGCTACCAGGCGCGCGTGGCCGCCAGCTACGTGGCGGCGGGCTTCTATCGTGCGGGGCTTACGCCGATGGGGAGTGGCAGCCGCTCGCCAGTGCTCGTCACTTACCGCGAATCGAGGAATCATCCTGGCGGCGTATCTTTTTTTCAAAGCTTCGAAATGGTCGATGCCGAGCTCGATCGGGAAGGCACGCGTCTCGGCGCGACGATCGCTGTCACGGACTTGCCCCGGACTGATTGACGAGGGGGAACGACATGAGAACGGCGTCGCTTCTGGGTCTTTGTAGCCTTCTGGTCTCCGCGGTCGCGGCTTCTCAGCCCGGCTCCGAGGCTCTTCCGGTGGACAATCTTCTGTCCATCAACTCCGTCGTCGGTGGCGAAACACCGCAATGGTCGCCCGACGGGAAGCATCTTCTCTTCGCCTCGAGTCTGGGAGACGGCGGTCTTCTGACGATCTCTCCCGACGGCGGTTTCCCCACGCGCGTTCCCCTCGATCTCGGCGGGTCGGGGCATTTTCTGGCGCTTCAGATGCCGCAATGGTCTCCCGACGGTGCCTGGATCGCTTACGTTGCGGACAAGTCCGGCTCTCCCGAGCTCTGGCTCTGGTCGGTCGAAGGTGGGCGTGACCGGCAGCTCACCGATCTGGGCGGGCGGATCAATTCCTTTCGCTGGTCCCCGGATGGGACCGCCATTGCTTTCGCAGGCGACCGCTACGGCAACTACGATATCTGGAAGGCGCGCGTAGACGACGGCACGATCCATCGTTTGACCGAGAAGGAGCGCTACGAGGTGTTTCCCTTCTGGACTCCGGACGGCGACACGATCCTCTACGTCGAGCTGGACGAACGATGGGAGAACCACGCCGTGATCGCGATGACGGGTGATGGAGAAAGCCCGCGGGTGGTCGTGGAAGACGCCGACTTCTTCGATTATCGAGCCGGTGGCACGTTCGCCTATCCCCGCGTCTCGCCCGTTGGGGAATCTGTGCTCTTCCGCTCGCATCGAAGCGGCTGGATCAACTATTGGGTGGTGCCCATCGGAGGCGGCGAGCCGAGAGCCGTTCATGCCGAGGAGGCCGACCAGAGCCACGCCCGCTGGTCTCCCGATGGACGATCCATCGCGTTCGTCTCGAATCGGAACGGGACGCACCATCTCATGGTGGTTGCCGCGAGCGGCGGGACACCCCGCGCTCTCGTCAGTCCCGAAGTGGGCGTGGTTGCCAGCCCCGAGTGGTCGCCCGACGGGACGCGGCTGAGCTACACCTTCGAGACGACGACCCGTCCTCGAGATCTGTTCGTGGTGGAAGTTTCGAGCGGTGACAGGCGCCAGCTCACCGACTCCCTCCCGGCAGGTGGCCTCGAAGCGACGCTGATTCCACCCGAGAAGATCCGTTACCGGAGCACCGACGGTTTCGAGATTGCCGCCTACCTCTACAAGCCTGCTGCGTTCCGTTCCGGCGAGCGCTTTCCCGGAGTTCTGTGGATCCACGGCGGCCCCACGTCCCAGTTCCACGACACCTTTCAACAACACGTTCAGTTCTTCGTCCAGCGGGGCTACGTCGTGCTCCTTCCCAATATCCGTGGCAGCTCCGGCTACGGAAAGCCGTTCGCGGACGCCAACAACGGCTGCTGGGGACATTGCGATCTCGCAGACGTCCTTGCCGGAGTCGACTACTTGAAGACGCTCGCCTACGTGGACTCCGACAAGATGGGCATCACCGGAACGAGCTATGGGGGCTGCATGAGCCTGTCGGCGGTCGCTTTTGCCCCCGGGGTCTTTCAAGCGGCGATCCCCGGATCCGGCTACGCCGACTGGTTCCATTTCATGGAAGAGCAGGAGCTCCGGCACATCAAGCTCCTCGAGCACGAGTTCGGACCGCTGCCCGACAACGAGGAGACGTACCGCAAGAACTCCCCCATCTTTTCGGTGGAGCGGGTGACGACGCCGACGTTTCTCGTTCACGGTGAGGGGCGGTTCCCCCGCTCGAGCGCTTCGCTGAACTTCGCCCTCGAGCTCGAGAAGAATTACAAGGTCTATCGCCTCAAAGACTACCCGAACGAGAATTACTACGTGCGGAGCAAGGGGAACCGGCGTCAGGTGCTTCTCGACATGTTGTCCTTTTTCGACCAGTTTCTGAAGGGCGCCCGAAAGGGGACCCGCCGGTCACCTCGAACGAATAGGTTTGAGACGGTCGCGCCGGTCATCGTCGGGCTCGAGTCGGTGACCAAGTTCTCGGTGGAGGGCGATCGGCTCACGGTGGACTTGCCGCGTCACTCCCCCGATTCCGGTCCGGCGGCGCGTGTCGTGTACCGGCGTCACCCACACCTTCTCCCGGGAGAACACAAATGATCAGACTCCTTGCCTTGTCACTGGGCGCCTCGCTGCTCGCAATGCCCGGGGCGGCAACACAAGATGCGAATAACGTCTACGACCCGGCGCTCTATCAGGCCCTCGAGTACCGGATGATCGGCCCTCACAAGGGCTCGCGCACCACGGCGGTCACCGGGGTGCCGCAGGAGCCGCGTACGTTCTATATGGGAGGTACCGGAGGAGGCGTGTGGAAAACTACCGACGGCGGGGAGACCTGGTTCAACATCACCGACGGTCAGTTCGCTACCGGCTCGGTCGGTGCCATCGACGTTGCCGACTCGGATCCCAACGTCATCTACGTGGGGACGGGCTCCGCCTGCATCCGCGGCAACGTCTCTCCCGGCGTCGGCATCTACAAATCGACCGATGCTGGCAGGAGCTGGAGCCACGCCGGGCTCGACGATGCGGGCCAGATCGGACGCGTCATCGTCCACCCCACCGACCCCGATATCGTCTACGCGGCCGTTCTTGGACACGCCTTCGGCCCCAACGACGAGCGCGGGGTCTTTCGCACGATGGACGGTGGGAAGAGCTGGGAGCGCGTTCTCCACGTTAGCGAGAGAACCGGCGCCAACGAGATCGCGATGGACGCCACCAACCCGCGCATCCTGTACGCCACGATGTGGACGGCGGAGCGCAAGCCGTGGACGATGTTCTCGGGAAGCGAAGAAGGGGGCATCTACAAGACCACCGACGGGGGTGACAACTGGACGAAGCTCACCGCCGGACTTCCCGGCGGGATGATCGGACGCACCGGCATCACCGTCTCGCCGGCCAAGCCCGATCGCGTCTGGGCACTGGTGGAAGCGAAACAGGGTGGCATCTATCGCTCCGACGACGCGGGGAAGACGTTCGAGCGCATCAACACCGATCGCGAGCTCCAGAACCGCCCGTGGTACTACATGCATATCTATGCCGATCCGAGGGACGAGAACACCGTCTATGTCGTCAGTCGCTACTTCCACAAGTCCATCGACGGCGGCGTGACGTTCGGTCCCATCACGATGCCCCACGGCGACAATCACGATCTGTGGATCAACCCCGACGACAACCGGATCCTGATCGAGGGAAACGACGGGGGTGCCGCGGTTTCGGTCAACGGCGGTATGTCCTGGTCCAGCCAGCTCAACCAGCCGACGGCGGAGATGTACCGGGTCGACGTGGATAACCAATTCCCGTACAGAGTGTATGGCTCGCAGCAGGACACCTATGAGGTCCTTTCGGTTCCCAGTCGGACCGGTCATTTCGGCATGCGGCTTCAACTACAACACTGGGACGGGGTCGGCGGAATGGAAGGCGGCGTGGCCGTCGCCCGTCCCGACAATCCCAACATCGTCTACGCGGGCAGCACCAGCGGCGCGATCACCCGATACGACCGTGCCACCGGACAAATCCGTCCCATCAAGGCCTATCCGGAAGTGGGCGGGATGCCGGCCAAGCACCTTCGCTACCGCTTCCAGCGCACCGCGCCCATCGAGCTGTCCCCGCACGACCCCAACGTGCTGTACCACGCGTCGAACTACGTGCACCGAACGACCAACGAAGGGCAGACCTGGGAGGTGATCAGCCCCGACCTGACTCGAAACGACGCCGAAAGGCTCGGGACCTTCGGTGGGCCGATCACCCGCGAGGTCTCCAGCGAGGAGATCTACTGCACGATTTTCGCCTTTGCCGAATCCCCCCATCAGCAGGGCCTTCTGTGGGCGGGGACCGACGACGGACTGGTGCAAGTCTCCCGCGACGGTGGCGCCAACTGGAAGAATGTGACCCCGGACGACATGCCGGAGTGGGCCACGGTGAACATTCTCGAGCTCTCGCCGCACGACGCCGGACGGGTCTTTCTCGCCGTGCAGCGCTATCGGATGGACGACTTCAAGCCCTATATCTTCCGGACCGATGACTTCGGCGAGAGTTGGAAGCTCCTCACCGATGGGACGAACGGTATTCCCGCCTATCACTTCGTGCGGGTCGTCCGCGAGGACCCGGACCGAAAGGGACTCCTTTACGCGGGCACCGAGTTCGGCATGTACGTCTCCTTCGACGACGGGGCCCACTGGCAATCGCTTCAGTTGAATCTTCCGGTCACTCCGGTCACCGACCTCGTCGTACACGAGAAGGATCTGGTGCTCTCGACGCAAGGGCGCTCGTTCTGGATTCTGGACGACGTCACCCCCCTTCATCAGATCACCGATGACGTCGCGCGCGCGCCAGCGTATCTCTTCGAGCCGAGATCGGCCTACCGGGTGCAGAGCGCCCAAGAGGAAGCCGACGACTCCTACGTGGGCGGCGCCGACTATGTTACCAACCCCCGCGATGTCTACGGCGGTGCCCGCATCGAGCGCCATCGGCAGGGAACGGATGCTCCGGACGGCGCCATCCTCTACACGTACTTCGCCAAAGAGCCGGAAGACGAGGTCACACTGGAGATTCTCGACCCGGCCGGTAACACGGTTCGCCGGTTCAGCAATCGCGACGATCCGAAAGACCCGTCGCTCGCGCCACGGCCCGAGCCGCCCTGGTACAAGAGCGAGAGTACTTTCGATCGGCCGGGATTGAACCGTCTCGTGTGGGATCTTCGCTACCCGGCGGCCGACGCGGGAAAACCGCTCGGTCCCAAGGTGGTGCCCGGCACCTACCAGGTGCGACTGAGCTCGGGCTCGTGGACGCAAACCCAGAGATTCCAGGTCGTGAAGGACCCCCGGCTCGAGACGAGCGATGCGGACTACCGGGCTCAGCTCGAGCTCTTGCTGGAGATTCGGGATCGCATCACCCAGATCCAGAAGGCGGTTCGCACCATCCGGACCGTTCGGGAACAGGGAGAGCGGCTCGTCGCGCGCCTCGAAGCCGCGGGCGAGGTGGAAAGCGCCACGGAGCGGGCAAGATCCCTCACGGAGGAGTTGAGCGCCATCGAGCAGCTCCTGGTTCCGACGGAGCGGGACTATGACCGCGACGATCTCGACTATCCTCCCAAGTTGTCCCAGCAGTTCAATCTTCTTTATGGTTACGTTGGCAGGACCGACGCCCGGCCCACCGACGCGGCCCACCAGCGGTTGGCCGATCTCGACCCGGAGCTGTCACGGTTGACGGATCGCCTGCGAAACGTGCTCGAGACCGATGTCGCGGCGCTCAACGCGGAATTGCAACGAGCCGGCGCCGGACCGGTTGTGATCCCTCGCAGGTAACGTGTTCCAAAGGAGTCAGACATTGATGAGCCAGACTCGAGCTTGTCTTCGTTTCGGCCTGTTCCTAGCAACGATTGGTGCCAGTGGAAGTGCTTTTGGCGCCATCGGGGGGCTTCAGGCCTTGTTCGCCGAAGGCGCCATCCTTCAGGACCGAAACGGTGATGGCGTGATCGACTTCATCCACGCGCGGATCGTCGTTCCGGCAGAGCCGACACCGCACGATATCGCTGCAGCGGCCAACTTCGCCGCCCGGCTCGCCTTCGAGTCTTCGGGCTTCACCCCGGGCCGTGTCCTTGCGGCAGCAGTGCGTGACTTAGGTGCTGTTGGGTTCGTAAGCTGAGCGGAGAGATTGCTCAAGGAGGTCATCGATGCGCTCAAAGAAGGCAGAACTCGAAGACGTTGTGAAACAGTTCGAAGCATGGCGGGCGAAGCCACACGGACGGCTGATCCCGGAGGAGTTGTGGAAAGCGGCGCTGGGGTTGCTCGATCGGTATGCGCCGAGCACGATCTGCAGTCATCTCCGAGTCAATGCGGCGCGATTCAAACAGGTCCGAGAGAGTGGAGGGGCCGTTGTGGGCGAGAAGCGTTTCAAGGGGCACGGGCGAACGGGTGCTACGGGTCGGTCCCCGCGCACAGTACAGGATCGGAGTGCGGCGGAGCGGGTCACGGCGTTAGCTCCAAGTGGCAACGCGTTCGTCGAGCTGCCGCAGTTCGGCATGGGCTTAGGGGGCGGCATGATGACACCGCCGCTCGGCGAGGTTCAGCATGGAGCGAGCAGATGCCGTCTGACGGTGGAGAGCGCAGCGGGGAGCCTCACGGTCGTGACGGCGAGCGGCGAGGGTGAGAATGAGTTGGTCGAAGCCGTGTGTCGTTTCGTGCTCGGCGCGCTGGAAGGCAGCTACGAGACGTGGTACGGGATGCCGATACGCTGGCTTCAGGAGATGTTTCCCATCGACGAGATCTTCGCCCGCGAGCTCGGCATCGACATCGATGCCACCCGTTTCGAGAAAGTCGACGACGGGCCGATCGTCTACCAGGTGGAAGTGACCGATCGCAACGGAAGCGTGATCTATTCGGATTCGTTCGCGCCACGATTCACGACCCGCGAGTACTTCCCCTACAAGCCGACCGCGAAGATTCACTACACCACCGGCGGATTTCAGGCTCGCGTCAATGGCGAGCTCGTCGCCGACGCGAACGTACGTACGGATCCGGAGCGCCTGTGGGACTTCTACCAGAACGAGGCCCTTCCGAAGATGTTCGAGTACGCGACGGAGTACACGGGAGGCAACCTGGGTCTCGAAAGCCAGCCCTTTTTCCGCCAACTGTTTTTCGAGATACGGCTGAGCGAGCCGGACTTTCTTCTCGATCTGGACGAGGAGCGGATCTCGTCCCTCGATTCGCTCCACGAGGACTTGACGTTCGACACCATCGATTTCTGGAGCATCTTCAGTGGAAATCCCTCCGGGAGCCGTGAGGTGGCGCCGGGTCGTATCACGCCCATGATCTACCCCAACCATCAGGGCCCTCCCGAGCTGCGGGTCACGGTGAAAGGAAACGCGGTGCCCCGGCCACGGCTCGTCGTCGAGTGGCGAGGTGCCCAAGGGACTCGTGGCGAGCGAAGCATCGACCTGAAAGACCTGGGGCTCGAATCGCCGCGGGTGGCCGGCCTTCGTGTCCGAGCCGGACAGACCGGCGCGAGCGAGATTCGGGTGAGTCTGGGTGCCGATGGCTACGAATCGGCGACCATCGCGACGAAGATGGTCCGCGCCCTCGCGGATATTCAGGAATCGGGTTCTCTTCGAGAGGCGCTCAGCTACGCCAGGCTCGACTCGTTGCAGATCTCGACCGAGCTCGGCTCGGCCGCTCTCGAGGAGTCGATCCGGCCCGCGGATCGAAACGTCTTGCCCCAGCCGGGCGACTTCCCCACGATCACTCCTGAGCGGGGAAAGCGCATCGTCACCTGGGACCACGTGATCGCTCCCGCCGAGCTCGAGAACGAGCTGATCCCCCGGCTGCGGACCTTTCCCGAGATCAACGCCTACGTTGCCGGGCAGACCTACCGCGACCGAAACGTCTGGGCGATGGACGTCATGCTGCCGATGGAGGCCGAGCTCTGGTGCAGGCGAAGGCCAGCGCGCTCAAACCGGTCCTCTACCTCACGACCCGCCAGCACTCCAACGAGGTCTCCGCCACCAGTGCGGCGCTCCGGCTCATGGAGCTCCTGGTGACCGATCCCGAGTACCGGAAGTATCTGGAGCGGATGAACATCGTCTACCACCCGATGGAGAACCCGGACGGTGCCGCCAACCACTACGAGTTTCAGCAGCTCACGCCCAGCTACATCCTGCACGGAGGCTACTGGAGCTCGGTGGCACGGGACGTGGGCGCTTACATCTGGGATCCCGACCCGTTGCTGCCGGAAGCGCTGGTGCGCCGCAAGCTCTACTACCAGTGGCTGCCCGACGTCTATATGAACCCCCACGGCTATCCGAGCCACGAGTGGGTGCATCAGTTCGCCGGTTACAAAGTGCCTTGGTTCCTCGCGTTCTGGATCCCGCGCGGCTATCACATCAACCTCAATCACATGGACGACCCCAACTATCCCGACCACAAGCCGGTCGGCCGCGAGCTGCGCGAGCGGATCATCGAGGAAGTGCAGGGCGTCGACGCGGTTCGTGCCGCGAACCGGCGGCTGGTGCATCGCTTCGAGAAGTACGCCCGCCGCTACGAGCCCGATCCGTTCCGTCTCGAGATCTACGAGGGGATGAACATCCTGTACGATCACACGTACTCGTCCCGCGCCGGAGATGCGTTCAGCCGCGAGATCTACGTGAACTCGATGTGGAAGCGGCCGAATCCCGAAGGCCGCAGCTTTCTCGAAAGGCATCCGCAGATCACGGTGCTCGATCTGGGCTGCGACATGCCGGACGAGACCGCATCGCCACAGTGGATGGAAACCGTCGCCGCTCCGGGGCAGTTCGGATACCTCATGTCGGTGGTGAAGCTCATGTACGAGAGCCAGTGGGAGGTCCAGCGCTTCGAAGAAGATTTTAGCGATCGGGTGCGCCTGTCTTTCTTCCGCCCTCGGCCGGTAAAATCGTCTCGCTTTGGAGCTGTATCTCGAACTCCGTCTCCAGAGGCGGTCAGTATCGGGTTCTGAGCGCAAGACCAGGACGACCCTGAGAAATGATGCGTCAGCGGGCCAGGCGCGGATTTTTTTTGTCGTTTTTCAGATAGAATCGCTCCTCTTAGCTGAGGAGGAGCCATGAACGCGCGACGCGCACTCGCCTGTACTGTCGTTCTGACGCTAACGGCCGTTTCTGCGGCTGCCAAAGAGAACGGGCCCTTCGACGGGCTCCGGTTCCGTGAGATCGGGCCCGCTACCCCCGCGGGCCGTATCGACGACTTCGCTGTGCTGGAGTCGAACCCCGCTGTCTTCTACGTGGGGACCGCCACCGGTGGTATCTGGAAGACGACGAACAACGGTACGACGTTCGAGACGGTGTTCGACGACCAGACCACTTCCTCCATCGGCGATCTCGCGATCGCTCCGGAGGATCCGAACCTCGTCTGGGTGGGAACGGGCGAGAACAACAACCGGCAGAGCTCTTCCTGGGGTGACGGAGTCTACAAGTCGACCGACGGCGGCAAGACGTGGAAGAACATGGGGCTCGGGGAATCGATGCACATCGCGCGCATCGTCATCGATCCGACCGACCTGGACGTCGTCTACGTCGCGGCTCTCGGGAGCCTCTGGGGCGCGGGAGGCGAACGCGGTGTCTACAAGACGACCGACGGCGGCGAGAGCTTCGAGCGCGTCCTCCACGTCGACGACGACACCGGCGCGACCGAGCTCGTGATGGATCCGAGAAATCCCAAGGTTCTCTACACGGCGATGTATCAGAGGCGTCGGCGGACCTGGGGATTCAACGGAGGCGGGCCTGGGACCGCAATCTACAAGACGGCCGACGGGGGCCGTAGCTGGACCAAACTCACCGAGGGCATTCCGGAGGGTCCGAAGGGACGAATCGGGCTCGACGTCTACCGCAAGAACCCGGACGTCGTCTATGCGCGCATCGAGCACGAGGACGAAGGCGGCGTTTACCGTTCCGACGATGCGGGGGCGAGTTGGACGAAGCTCTCGTCGGTGAACCCGCGTCCGATGTACTTCAGCCAGATCCGTGTCGACCCGACGGACGACTCCGCATCTACGTGCTCGGAACGCCGCTCCTCGTCTCGGACGACGGCGGCAAGACATTCCGGGACGACGGCGCCCGGCGCATCCACGTGGACTTCCACGCGATGTGGATCGACCCGAACGACTCAAGCCACCTCATGCTTGGAGGTGACGGTGGCGTGGGGATTTCCTACGACCGAAGCGAGACCTACGTCTGGCTCAACAACATGCCGGTCGGGCAGTTCTACCACGTGAGCTACGACATGAGCACACCCTACTACGTTTGCGGGGGTCTACAGGACAACTTCACGTGGTGTGGGCCGAGCAGTGTGCGCAGCTACGCGGGCATCGCGAACGACGATTGGTTCATCATCGGTGGTGGCGATGGCTTCGTCGCCCTTGCCGACCCCGACAACCCAAGGATCATGTACTCCGAGTCGCAGAACGGTCGCATGAACCGCGTGGACCGGGTGACGAACGAGCGCCAGTCGATCCGTCCAGAGCCCCAGGGGGACGAGCCGGAGCTCCGATGGAACTGGGACACGCCGATGCTACTCTCGCCCCACGACTCCGCCACCGTCCTCGTCGCTGCGAACAAGGTTTTCCGTTCGCGCGATCGGGGTCAGCTGTGGGCCGCAATCAGCCCCGAGCTCACGACGAACGTCGACCGGGATGAGCTCGAGTTCATGGGCGTCTACGGCAAGGACGTGACGATAGCCAAACACGACGGCATCGCGCACTTTCCGACGCTCGTCACCTTCGCGGAATCGGAGATTCGCGAAGGACTCTATTGGGCGGGCTCCGACGACGGACTCGCACACGTCTCCTCCGACGCCGGCGTCAACTGGTCGGACGTGACGAAGAACGTTCCCGGCCTCCCCGCTGGCGCCAACGTCTCGCGTCTCGCGCCGTCGCGCTTCGAGTCGAATCGTGTCTACGCGACGTTTGATGCCCATCGGATAAACGACTTCGGGATCTACGTGTACACGAGCGACGATCTTGGCAAGAGCTGGCGCTCTCTCGAGTCGAACCTGCCCGCAGGCGAGGTCGCGCGTACGATGATAGAGGATCTGAAAAACGCCGACGTGCTGTACCTGGGGACCGAGCGGGGTCTGTACGTCACCGTGGATCGCGGCGGCGAGTGGCACCGGGTCAAAGCGAATCTTCCCACGGTGCCCATCTACGAGATCGCGCTCCACCCGCGCGAGAATGACATGATCCTGGCAACGCACGGCCGGAGTATCTGGATTCTCGACGACCTCACGCCGTTTCAGGATTATGCCAAGGCGGCGGAGACGGACGCGTACATTTTTGCGACCGCGCCCGCGACCCAGCAAACCCCGGCCGGTAACCGGATTCCCGAGTTCGGGGGGGACCGCCGGTTTTTCGGCAAGAACCCGGAGGCGGGGATGCTCACCTACCGTCTCGGTTCCGGCGTCGAAGAAGCTACGATAGAGATCCGGGACTCCAACGGAACGGTCGTTACCGAGATCGAAGCGATGAAGTCCGCCGGCATCCATCTAGGTCGGCTGGGACCTGCGCTTTGCTCCGCTACCGGAAGTGAAGGGCCAACCCGACCGCCGGGGTTGGGGAGCGCGATACGACAGCCCGTTCGTTTCTCCCGGGATCTATAGCGCTCACCTGATCGTCGACGGCACGGACGGAGCGAGCGCGGAGATCGAGGTTTCTCAGGATGCGGGCCGTTGAACGCCGCGGATCGGCATGTCTACGACGAGGCCGCGCGTCGGGTATACGAGCTGAACCGTAGAGCGAACGAGGCGGCGAACACGGTGGTCGATCTGAACGAGCAATTCTCGCCGGTCGAGAAGGCCGTCGAGAAGCATGAACTCGCTGAAGTGAAAGAGATCTCCGAGCGTTTGGAGGTGCTGCGGCGTCGCTTCGGTGTGTTTCGACGTCAACGCGGCCGCCCGGCGGACGAAGACGTTCGGGGCAACATCTCGCGTTTGAGAGGAGCCATCCTCGGCGCGACAGCGGTTCCCACCGAGGCGCAGACGAGGCTTCTCGCGAAACTTTCTGGCGAGCTGGACGAGGTCATTGCGGAGCTCAACGAAACCTTCTCGAGCATCTCGGAGCTCTACCGCGATCTCGCCACGAAAGGTCTGTATCCCGCCACGCCGAGGGTCGTCTCGCGAAAGGAGCTCGCGGCTGCAACCAACGGGCGCATCAAGATCGAGGTCTATCCGAACAACGCGCTCGGAAACGAGCGCGAGGTGATCGAGCTGACCATCATAGGCGCCGTGGAAGTCGTCTGTCCCTCGAACGCGCCTCTGGCGACGTTCGCCCCGGAGCTCCTCGTGTTCGATCTCCCCTACCTGTCCCGCGATCGAGCGCACATGTACGCGGTGCTCGATGGGCCCATCGGTCAGAGTTTCGCCGAGCCGCTCCGCGAGCGTGTGGACCCGAAGCTCGTAGAAGCGATCGTCAACGCTCGTTCCGGTACCGAACCATGATCGTGGTCGAGAACGCACTCGTCATCGATGGGACGGGAGCCAGAGGATATGTCTCGGACGTCGCCTTCACGGCGAAAGGCATCGAGCACATCGGCCATCTCGAACGGCTCGACGCCCAGGAGCGGATCGACGGGCGTGGTCTCGCGCTCACCCCGGGTTTCATCGACCTCCACACCCACTCCGATGTCACCGTCCTCATGGATCCGCGGACCGTAAGCCAGAGCCTGCAGGGGGTCACCGCTCAGGTGGTGGGAAACTGCGGATTCTCCGCGGCGCCGCTCAAGGAACCGTCGCATCTCTCCGGGCAGGTCCTCGGTCCGTCACCGCTCGACCGGGAAGCGGACTGGAGGGACTTCGGAAGCTACCGAGAGCTGCTCGAGACGACGGCTCCGAACACCCACGTCGTTCCTCTCGTCGGCCACGCCGCACTGCGCTCCAGCATCCTCGAGGACCCCCGACAGGCTGCGAACGAAGAGCAGGTGCGATGTCTCGCGCAAGCGCTCGCGGTGGCGATCGAGCAGGGGGCCAGAGGCCTGAGCTTCGGCCTCGAGTACTCGCCGGGTCGGCTCGCCTCACCAGAGGAGGTCGGCGCGCTGTGCGAGGTGGCGGCACGTTTCGACGTCGTCGTGACGGTGCATGTTCGCAACCGCGACCGCCACTTCCGACGCGCCATCGAAGAGGTTCTGGAATTGGCAATGCGGACGGGCGCGCGAATACACCTTTCCCACATCGCACCCAAGTTCGGCGCCGACGCGAACGCGCTGGAATGGCTCCTGTCGCGCCTCGAGCGCTTCGAGAAGGACGGTCGTCGGGTGGGCATCGACGAGATCCCGTATCTGTGGGGAACGACGAAGATGCTCGCGGCACTTCCGCCCGAGTTGACCACCGGAGACGTCGATGCGATCCGTCGGGAGCTGAAGCGTCCGGACGCCGCGGAGCGCTTGAGTCATCATCGCAACTGTATGTGGCAGATGGTGCCCGAGGGCCGGTGGGATCTCGTCAAGCTGGCCTATGCGCCCGGCTCGGAGCGGTTCACGGGAGAGACGATGGATATCATTGCTCGTCGCAAGGAGATCCGTCCCGCGGAGGCCGTCATCTCGATCCTCCTGGACGCGGGCGAGAGCGTCCACGAAGTCCTCTGGCTTGGCCGCATCAAGGAGGAAGTGGATCTTCGGGAGCTTTTTCGCCAACGGATCTGTTTCCCCTGCTCGGACGGGATCAACCTCGCTCCGGACGGCCCGCTTTCCGAGGTGCGGTGGTCGGAGGCGTGCTACGGCTGGATTGCGCGGGCGTTCGGCCTGCTCCGCCAGTCCGGTTTGACGGTGGAAGAGACGGTTCATCGACTGACAGGCGGCCCGGCCGCGTTGCTCGGATGGAAGCGCCGCGGTCGCATCGCGGAAGGCGCCCCCGCCGACCTCGCGCTACTGAATCTCGAAAGCGCGAGCGAGGAGGCCAGCGGTGCCGTTCGACAAGCCTGGATATCCGGACATCCGGTCCTCGCCGAGGGTACCGTGACGCGGACCGCCTCCGGCAGGGTGGTCTGAGTGCAGGCAGCGGTTCACCGAATCCGTGAATGGAAGCTTCAGGGAAATCCAAGGCAGAGACGGTAGAGCTCGTCGCATTCTACAGTGCTTGCGATTGGACCGAAACATCGGGTCGCGTCTGAGAAACCCGGGCAGAGGCAAGGGCCAGGACAGCGGCCGGGGCAAGTGAACCGGCGGTGGAGTTGCTGGATGCTGGATACTGATACAACCTTCGCTCAAGATGCCCGGCTATCGCATCCCCGCTGAAACAGCCCGCGTCGAGTACGAAGTCAAAAGGAGAAATCGGAGAGCTTCGAAGCCTCAATCGTCATCGACTACGAGCACGAAGCCCCCGTGCGTCGGTCACTGACGTCTCTGGGTGCGACGATTCTCGCCGCCGAGCATGCTGAACGCGTTACTCTGAGAATCCGATCCGCCCTCGCCGACGAGGATTCCGTTCGCGCCCGGGTCGCGAACGCAACGGGCGGGCGAGCCGAATGGGTCGCCTCAACCGGGTCCACGGAGGATGGGCTATAGTTGGCGCTTCGGTGCTTCGAAGAAGAGGAACGAGGATCACATGAGAACCTATCTCCCTTTCGTTTTTGCCCTGTTGACCGCCCTCAGCTGGGGTCTCTACGGACCGACGCTCGGCGCTGCTCGCCTTGCCGACGCGGATCACAGCCCCTTCAAGCCCTACGTCGGCATCGGCTTGGCCTACCTGGTCATCGCCATCCTGGGTGGCCTCATCGGCATGTGGTACAAGGGTGATAGCTTCAATCTCACGAGCCCGGGCGTGAGCTGGGGCTTTGCCGCGGGAACACTCGGAGCCATCGGCGCCTTCGGGCTGACGATGAGTATGTTCAGCGGTGGGGCCCGCATTCCTCACGCGGTGATGCCCGTTGTCTTCGGTGGTGCGGTGACCGTCACGGCGCTGCACACGTTGCTGAGCTCGGGTGGACAGTTCAAAGCCAGTCCGCTGCTCTGGGTCGGTATTGCCGGCGTCATCGTCTCGACGATTCTGGTCACCGCCAACACGCCGCATGCCGCGCCGGCCTCCCCGCCCCACACTGCTGCGTCGGCGGGAGAGGAGGCTATCGCGGAAGCCCCGGCGAAATCGGCTGGTGCACGAACCCGCTGAGCCTGTCGGCAAATTCCAATGTCATTTTTCGTGCTGGCAAGGCGCTCCGACGAAGTCATATCTAGATATTTCGAGCCGCCTTCCGCAGCGAGCCTGTCGAGCGGAGGGCTAGGCCGGGAGGCCGAACTGCAACCGATGCAGCAACGCCGCCAGCGCGGAAAAGGACGAGGAATTTTGCGGCAGGATTGGCGGGCTCGTGCACTAGGTCCCTCCCCGTAATCCCGCCAACGAGGTGCAAGGTTGAAGTACTTCACGAGGGATCCCGCCTCCAGTATCCCTGTGACCGCGCTCCGTGCGTCTCCTCGTTCGGCCAGAGGAAAGTATGCCTGGATACCGATGGCGTCGAGGGCGTCCCAGAAGGGGATGTTCTCGTAGTCGTCCCAGTTGGCGGCGTAGGTCAAAGGAACGTCGGTCGTGGAGCGAACCTTCTCGATCAGTGATCGCCATTCCTTTTCTCGCCGGCGGTGCGGTCGAGCTCGGTTCCCACGACCGGACCGGAGCCTTCAACTCCTCGCCCGACGCGCCCGATGCGCCCGATGCGATCGCCAGAGCCAGCAGGCACCAGAGCAGGTATTCTGGAAACTTCATGCGAGAACTCGCTTCAACGTATCCATGCTCACCTTGTTTCCGCTCACCACCAGAACGCTGGTCTTGTCGCGCACCGCCTCCCCCATCCGAAGAAGGACTGCGATGGACAGGGCGGCCGCCCCCTCGACCAGCATGTGATGGTACTCCATCGCCAGACGCATCGCGTCGGCGATCTCCTCTTCCGTCACCAGGACGAACTCATCGACGAACTGACGACAGGGCTCGAAGGTAATGGAGTCTGGATCCACACCGCCCGCCGTGCCGTCGGCGAGCGTCGGCTTCGACGCGAGCTCCAGGATCCTGCCTTCCCGTACGGAAGACGCCATGACCGCGGAGGCCTCCGGCTGACAGCCGACGATCGTGACCTCGGGGTGTTTCGCTTTCAGGTAACCCGCCACGCCCGCGATGAGGCCCCCACCTCCGACCGGTACGAGTACCAGATCGGGCAACGTCTCCGTCTCTTGCAGGATCTCGACACCGATCGTGCCCTGCCCTCCGACAACCTTCGGGTCACTGTAGGGAGAGACGTAGGTGATCTCTTCTTCCCGGGCCACGCGCATCGCCTCGATCTCGCCCTCAAAACAGTCTTCGCCGAAGAACCGGAGCTCGACCGGATAGTGTGAGAGTGCGCTTACCTTCGCGCGCGAGGCCGTCTCCGGGAGGTAGACAATCCCCTTGCCACCGAAGCGGTCGACGGTGTACGCGACGGCACCGCCGTGGTTTCCGGAAGACGCGGTCACGATGCCCCGCCGCTTCTGCTCCTCGCTGAGCGAGAGATATTTGTTGACGGCACCCCGCAGCTTGAACGAGCCGGTGAGCTGGTGGTTCTCGAGCTTCAGAAAGACACGCCCGAACGTGCGCTCGCTCAGGGCGGGCGAGTGCTCGAGAGGCGTCCTCCGGACGTGATCGCGGATCCGGCTCTCCGCTTCCGTGACCTCCGTGAGCACGTCGAGCCGCATGGACTTATTCTACGCTGACGGCGAAGTCGTCGACCGAATTCCCTCTCCCTGGCCGGCCTTCGCTAAAGCTTCCGCCTGCGCACGGGGCTACGGCGGACCGGCCGAAGCTTCACGCGAAGGCCGGTCGGCCGGTCCGCCGTAGCCTTGGCGGAGGCGGGAAGGGAGAGGGTGGCTGCGCGAGTTGTTACGAGCGCCGCCGGGTGAGGGTGCGACCGGGCGCGAGCTCAACCTGCAAGTTACGACCGGATTTCTCGGCTCCCGGTCCGCAGTGTAGAATAGCGGCTTCGGGCAGGAAGCCCCCCCGATTTTCGAGAGCTCCCCGGGAGCCAAGGAGGATAAAGAAGTGACGAATGCCGTCATCAATGTACCCGCTCCAAGGAACGAGCCGATCTACGAGTACGCGCCAGGGAGCGCGGAGCGCGCCGAGCTCCAGGCCGCCATCAAGGACATGGCGTCCAAGGAGATCGAGATTCCCATCGTCGTGGGCGGTAAGGAAATCCGCACCGGCGATATGGGCGATTGTGTCTGCCCGCACGACCACGGACACGTCCTGGGCCGCTACCACAAGGCCACCGCGGACATCATCGACCAAGCGGCGAAAGCTGCCTCGGATGCCTGGCACGAGTGGTCGGTCATGGACCACCGGGCCCGGGCGAGCATTTTCCTCAAGATGGCCGAGCTCCTCGCCGGCAAGTACCGCCCCACCGTCAACGCCGCTACGATGCTCGTCCAGTCCAAGACCCCTCATCAGTCGGAGATCGATGCGGCGGCAGAACTCGTGGATTTCTTCCGCTTCAACGTGCACTACATGGAGCAGATCTACTCGGGGCAGCCCATCTCCTCCGACGGTGTCTGGAACTACGTCGAGTACCGGGCACTCGAAGGATTCGTCTTCGCAGTAACCCCGTTCAATTTCACCTCGATCGGCGGTAATCTGCCCACCGCGCCAGCCCTGATGGGAAACACCGTGCTGTGGAAGCCGGCCTCGAGTGCCGTTTTGTCAGCCCACTACCTGGTGCAGCTCTTCAAAGAAGCCGGCCTTCCGGACGGCGTCGTGAACTTCATCCCCGGCTCCGGCGGCAAAGTCGGTGGCCCGGTCATGGACCTCCCTGGCCTTTCCGGGATTCACTTCACTGGCTCCACCGAAGTCTTTCAGAACATGTGGCGGACGGTGGGCAACAACATCGCGAAGTACAAGGTCTACCCCCGCATCGTGGGCGAGACCGGCGGGAAGAACTACATCTTCGTCCATCCCTCGGCACAGATCGACGCGCTGGTCGCCAACACGCTGCGCGCCGCGTTCGAGTACCAGGGGCAGAAATGCTCCGCCGCTTCGCGGGCTTACATCCCGGAGAGCATCTGGCCGGAGTTCAAAGAACGTTGGGTCGAGCAGGTCAAGACGATCAAGTTGGGCGACCCCACGGATTTCGAGAGCTTCATTGGCGCGGTAATCGACAAGAACGCTTTCTCAGACATCACCGAGTACATCGACTACGCGAAGGATTCGTCGGACGCGGAGTTCCTCACCGGTGGCAACTACGATTCGGAGAAGGGCTACTTCATCGAGCCGACCACCGTCGTGACCAAGGATCCGAGGTTTCGCCTGATGGAGGAGGAGATCTTCGGCCCGGTCTTGACGGTCTATGTCTACCCGGACGCGAAGTTCGAGGAGACTCTCGAGCTCTGCAACAACACCTCGCCCTACGCGCTGACAGGGGCGATCTTCTCCCAGGATCGCGTGGCCATCGAAAAGGCCTATGCGGGGCTTCGCCAGACGGCGGGCAACTTCTATATCAACGACAAGCCGACCGGCGCCGTCGTCGGGCAGCAGCCGTTCGGTGGAAGTCGCGCCTCCGGGACCAACGACAAGGCGGGCTCTGCCGGCAACCTCATGCGATGGACGAGCTTGCGGACCGTCAAAGAGACCTTCGTGCCGGCCACCGACTACCGCTACCCTTTCATGGAGAAGGAAGAGGGTGGCATAAGGGAAGTGCCCAAGCGGGCAGCTTCGTAACCCGGCCGTTTCTGTCTGAGCCGATGATCCTCCCAGGGCCAGCGGCTTTTTCTTTGGGAATTATAAAGTTATGTTGACAGAACCGATGGATCTGTGTATGATGGTTCCATGGTGAAGAGACACAAGGCACCGGGCAAAGCCCACCGCGAAGGCATCACGGTTGTCCAACTGATGGACATGTTTCCCGACGAAACCGCTGCCCGTCAGTGGTTCGAGCAAATGTTCTGGGACGGCGAGCGATGCTGCGGACACTGCGGTAGCCTCAGAACGACGATGGCTTCTCACGCCTGCATGCCGTACTGGTGCTCGGATTGTCGCTCATACTTCAGCGTCCGAACGGGCACAGTGCTAGAAAGCTCTCGCTTGCCGCTTCGCAAGTGGGTGATCGCCATTTACTTGGAACTCACGAGTTTGAAGAGCGTTTCGTCGATGAAGCTCCACCGAGACATCGGAGTTTCCCAACCGACGGCCTGGTTCATGCTTCACCGCATTCGCGAAGCGTGGAAGGTTCCTAGCGGCGGCAACCCGTTCTCTGGCCCCGTCGAGGTAGACGAGACGTACTTCGGCGGCAAGGCCAAGAACATGCACACGCACAAGCGCGAGCAAGTGATCAAGGGACGCGGGTCTGTCGGCAAGACGGCCGTCATCGGAGCGAAGGACCGCCGGACCAACCGCGTCACCGCCGCCGTCATCGAAAGCACCGACCAACCGACACTCCAGGGCTTCATAGCCGAGACCGTCGAGCCTGGGGCGAAGGTGTACACCGACGACCACGGAGGTTACGAGGGGCTACCGAATCACGAGACGGTCCGTCACTCAGTGAAGGAGTACGTCAACGGCATGGCGCACACGAACGGCATGCTACGTCAACGAATTCGCCGGCAAGCACAACGTCAGGGACGAGGACGCCTTCGTATGGGCGAGGACCCCTGGAGACTCGACGAGGGGAACGGAAAGGCCCGCCAACTCTGCCAGCCTCGGCGTATCCACTCCAGCAGCGATCACGAGCGCGTCGAGCTCGAAATCGCCGCTCGTCGTTTTCACGCCTCGCAGTCTCCCCATCTCAGATCAATGCCGGTTGACCTCGCAGGGGTACACCGTTTGTACACCAATTGGCTTTGGCATGCTGCACCAGAACCTCGGTCGTGCGCACGGGGTCGATGCTCCCCTCTTGCTCAGCATGAGAGGCTGCGAAGACGTCTCCGGGCGCCACGTTGGGCTCGAGCTTCTCGAAATCTTCGACGTCGACCAGTTGTGTGGGATAACCCCACGTCTCCGCGCGCTGGACCTGCTCGCGGAGCCAACGGGCACGCTCCGGCTCGCCGTACCACTCGAGACTTCCGCCCCATTGGACCGCGAGATCCCCGCCCAGCTCGCGCTCCAGATGGCGGTAACCGAGCGCACCGAGCCGATTCAACTGGTGGTAGTGTCGCGGTCGCTTCGAGAAGGTGGCGTTGATCCAGGCGAAGGAGTTCGCTGTCGCGCCGGCAGCGGGTTTCTCCTTCTCGAACTGCGTGACCTCGGCACCGCGCCGCGCGAGGTGATAGGCAATGGAGCTGCCGAGGATGCCCCCGCCGATCACACCAATACGGCTTGCCGCCTTCGGCGCGTAGCGGAAGCCCGGGAGCGCACTGACCGCGACCCCGGCGAAGAGCTTGAAGAAGCTTCGGCGTTCCATAGCTACCTCCTCACGTCACCAGCTGGCGTTTCTGAAACGCGACATCCCGCCAAGCCTCGGTCTCCAGGATCTCCCTGAGAGCGGCGACTGCGTCCCACGCATCCGCGTAGCCGAGGTACAGGGGTGTCAAGCCGAAGCGTAGTATATCCGGATCGCGAAAGTCTCCGATCACGCCGCGCGCAATGAGCGCTTGCATGATGGCGTAACCGTCGTCGTGGCGGAAAGAGACCTGGCTGCCGCGGAGCGCACGGTCTCTCGGGCACGCGACAGAGATAGGAAACTTCCCGCAACGCGCTTCGACCAGCTCGATGAACAGATCACCGAGCCGCTCAGACTTCTCGCGCACCTCGCCGAGATCCGCCTCCAGAAGGAGATCCACACCGACTTCGAGGGCGGCCATTCCCAGTATCGAGGGTGTACCGCAGAGATGACGCTCGACGCCCGGCGCGGGTCGATAGTCGGCGTCGAAGGCGAACGGCGCCTCGTGCCCCATCCACCCGCTGAGGGGCGGTCGCAGGGCCGTTTGCAGTCGCCGCGAAACGTAGAGGAACGCGGGTGCCCCCGGTCCGCCGTTGAGATACTTGTAGCCGCAGCCCACGGCCAGGTCGACCCCATCCTTGTTCACTTTAAGCGGCATGGCTCCGGCGCTGTGGCTGAGATCCCACAGCATGATCGCTCCCTCGCCGTGCGCGAGACGTGTGATCCCGGCCATGTCATGCCGATCCCCGCTCCGGAAATTGACGTGGGTCAACATGACGGCGGCAACCGTCGCGTCGACCGCTGTCTCGAGCTCCGACGCCTCGACCATCCTCAGCTCGTAACGATGGTCCGCCATCTCCACGAGCCCCTGGGCAATGTACAGATCCGTCGGGAAGTTCGTGCGCTCCGAGACGATCACCCGCCGCGCCTCCGGCTGCAGCCGGAGAGACGCCCCGAGGAGCTTGAAGAGATTCACAGAGGTCGAATCCGCGGCCACGACCTCTCCGGAGGAGGCGCCGATGAGCTTCGCGATCTTGTCGCCAATCCGTCGTGGGTAGTGAATCCACGCGTGCGAGTTCCAGCTGCGAATGAGGTCCTTGCCCCACTCCTCCTCGATGAGATTCCGAACCCTCCCCGGCGTCTTGACCGGCAGAGCACCGAGGGAGTTCCCGTCGAAGTAGATCACACCTTCGGGGAGCGCAAAGGCCTTGCGAAAGCGCGCCAGGCCGTCCTCGGCGTCCCAGCGCGCGCAGTCCTCGCGGGTGGTCATCTTTCTCCGATGGAAGTACGGACGGTCCACAGCTCGGGAAAAAAACGAAGCTGAAGCGCCTTGTCCAGGTAGGACACCCCGCTCGTTCCACCGGTCCCACGCTTCCCGCCGATGATCCGTTCCACCGTCGTCATGTGATTGAAGCGCCACTGCCGGAACTTGTGCTCGAGGTCGACCAGCTTCTCCGCCAGCTCGTAGAGGTCCCAGTGCGTCGTAACATCGTTATAGACCTCGAGCCACGCCGCTTCGACCCTCTCGTCCGGCGCGTAGGGCTCCGCCCAGTCGCGCTCGGTCTTCTCCTCTGGAATCCGGAAGCCGCGCCGGGACAGGAGCCGCAGGCACTCGTCGTAGATGCTCGGGCGCTCGGCGACGGCCGTCAGGCGTTCGTGCACGGCCGGCTCACTCTCGAAGACGCGCAGGAGCTCACGGTTCTTGTTGCCCAGAACGAACTCGAGCTCACGATACTGCGCCGACTGGAAGCCCGAGCTCCGCCCGAGCTTGCCGCGGAACTTCGAGTAATCGAAGGGCGTCAACGTCGAGAGCACGTCCCAGGCCATTATCAACTGCCCCTGGATGCGGGCCACCCGGCTGAGCATCTTGAACGCCGGGTCGAGCTCGCCCGTCTGAATCTGGTGAGCCACGGCGCGAAGCTCGTGGAGCGAGAGCTTCATCCAGAGCTCTTTCACCTGATGGATGATGATGAAGAGCATCTCGTCGTGCTCGTTCGACAGAGGTTTCTGTGCAGCGAGGACGCGATCGAGACCAAGGTAGCCGCCATAGGTCAGGCCTCCTTCGAGATCCCAGTGAATCGCCTCGCCGGTCAGATCGACCGCTCCGGTCTTCGGCTGCTCGCCCACCGCTCGCCTCCTGTGTGATTCCGGTAAGAATAACGCGGGCGGACCGATCGGGTGAAGCGCCATCAGGTGGGCCCTCACCCACCGCTCCGCAAGAAGGGGCGGTCCCCCCTCTCCCAACCGGCCTTCGCTGAAGCTTCGGCCGGTCCGCCGTAGCCTTGGTGGAGGCGGAAGGGAGAGGGTCTAACTCGATCGGAGCTTGACGGTGGCCCGTGAGCGTCTATGATGAGGCTCGCTCCAGCGAGCCTCCAACATGCATCGACGTGCGTTTCTGGGAAAGAGTGGAATGGCCGCGCTCGGACTCGGTCTTGGTGCCTGCTCCTCCAGGCCGGCCCCGGAGCCAGCCGCGCGGCAGCCGCCGCGGAACCTGTACCCGCCGAACGTATCGTGGGACCGCATCATCCGAACCACGGTCGGCCTCAGGCCCCACCGACCCTCCGGCTTCGTCCTGAAGGCCCAGAAGCTCGACCGCAAGACCATCATCCATAACTACGGGCACGGCGGTGCGGGGATGTCGCTGTCGTGGGGCACCGGACAGCTGGCGGCGGAGATGGCCCTCGACCATCATGACCGCCGCGCGGCGGTGATCGGCTGCGGTGCGGTCGGGCTCACCTCGGCGCGCCAGCTCCAGCGCCGGGGCTTCGACGTGACGATCTACGCGATGGCAGTACCCCCGGACACGACCTCCAACATGTCGCTCGCCGGTTTCACGCCGACCTCCGGACTCCTGAACTTTCAGCAGCGAACCCCCGAATGGGAAGACCAGTTCCGGCGCGCGGTGACCATCGCCTACCGTCAGCTCCAGCTGCTCGTCGGTCCCCGCTATGGTGTCTCATGGATCAATGCATACAACCCGACGAACGACGAGCGCGCGGCGAGCGGGTCGATCCCCATTCTCCCGCAGGAAGTACAACCGGGCAGCGTGTTGCTGCGACCGGGTGAGCATCCATTCCCTACGAAGTACGCCGTCGAGCGCCCCTCGATGCGGATCGAGCCCTCCATCTATCTGGAAGCTCTCCTCGCCGACTTTCATCGCTTCGGCGGCCGGCTGGTCGTTCGCAAGTTCGACACGGTCCAGGAGCTCATGACGCTCGGCGAATCGCTCGTCGTCAACTGCACGGGCCTGGGCGCGAGGGCGCTCTTCGATGACATGGAGCTGGTTCCACTCAAAGGACAGCTCAGCGTCGCGATTCCGCAACCCCAAGTCGACTACGGGACGCTCGGTGGCCTTCGCGTCTCGACTCCCGAGCCCGGCGTCGGCATCCACATGATGCCGCGCTCCGACGGCATCGTCATGGGCGGCACCTCGGAACGTGGCGTCTGGTCGCTCGACGTCAACGAGGAAGAACGCAAGCGCGTCGTCGAAGGGCACATCGAGCTCTTTCAGGCGATGCGCAACCCCACTGTGCCGCGGGGAACTTGAACCGATGACGGGAAAGCTCGACAAGAGCACGAGTCTGGACCGCGGGAATCCGGCCGAGCTCGCCTCGGCGATGGCGGAGCTGAAACGAGCCTACGATCTCATCGTCGTCGGCGGCTGCTGCGGAACCGACCACGAGCACATCGCCGCGATCGCCGACGCCTGCGCTCGGGTCAAGACCCGAGCGCGATGACGCGTTTCGGGAACGCGCGCCGAACCTCGGTGTAGATCCTTTCCGGATCGTTCTCGTAGCGCTTGGAGAAGTGAAACGGGACGAGCCTTTCCACGTCGGCGGCGAGCGCGATCTCGCCCGCCGCCCGTGCAGTCAGATGCTGCGTTCGGCGGGCGAGGTGCGTATCTTTCTCGAGGAAAGCGGCCTCGCAGTAGAAAAAGCTTGCGCCCCAGGCCAGCTCGGCGAGCGCCTTTCGATTCGCGACCGTGTCATCGAGGTCGGTCGCGTAGACCAGCTTCCTTCCCGGGCGAGATAGAACGAATTCCCGCGCGAGCTCCTCGACGGGCCGTCGGCGACCGTCAGGAAGGTCGATCGCTTCCGCCAGACGACCGTCGAGCACGCACCGTTTGAGCTCTCCGAGCCACGGTCCCGGCGCCAACCCGGCCGCATCCACCCGTTCCCGACGAATGTGGAGGACGCGGCGCTCGACGAAAGCAAAGGCGAGCACCGGGATCCCGTGGTCCAGCTCTGTCGCACGGATCTCGAACTCCGGCTCCTTCAAGACGACGCCGCCCGACAGGGAAAGGTCGTCGAGTCGTTCTCGCCCGGACGCTCCGACACGAAGCCGGTGGCGCTCGATACGATCGGGGAAAACTTCACCGACTTCGAAGAGCGGCCCCCGCTCTCCGATGCGGTCCCAGCCGATGCCGGAGATCATGCTTTTGAGGTGGTCAGCAAGACCGGGCGGGCCGAAGATGCGTCGGCAACGGGGAGAGCCGATACAGGAGCGAAGAAACCACAGGAATCCACCGATGTGATCGAAGTGGGCATGGGAGACGAAGACGTCCGTCACTTGATGGACGATCCGAGCGGGAAGACGGGCGGCCTCGCCAAGGTCGAAGAGAAGACTTCGCTTCCGATGGCGCAAGCGTACGTGCAGCAGCGGATCTCCGAAGACTCCGTTCACCAGAAGGGCCTTGGCGGTAGCGAGGCTCGTCACCCGGGGCCGTTCGGGGGCATTCGCCATCACTCCCCCCTCGAGGTCGGGCACGGGCCGCTCGGTCCCAGTAGACGGAGGGCGCGGCGCCGTCCGGAGCTCTCCCAGTGGGTCGCGACGGGCGTCGCGGACCAGATGCGCTTTCGCCTCGTCGAGAGCAAACGGCGGTGCGAGGATTCGTATCGAGCTCCCTTCGATGTCGCGACACTCTCCCAAGGCGAGCGTGCCTCCGCCGGCGTCGAGCACGGCCACCTGGCGCCCCGTCCAGGCCTCCGCCGCATCCAAGGGGGGAGGTGCACCGACGACGGGAAGCGCGCTCAGCACCGCCTCGACGGCGCCCTCGAGGTGCGCATTCCACTGTTCCTTGCGCCGCGCGATGCGATGTCGCGGGCTCTCCCGCTCCAGGCCCTCCGAAGCCTCGACGATCTCGACGGCCGGCGGTGCGAGCACGAACGGTTTCAAACCCAGCAGCACAACCGTTTCCACCTGGAGCTGATCGATGAAAGCATCAATTAGCTCTGCGCCTGCCATGCCCCGAGTGATGCGAATGGGGGCTCACCGAGAGCTACGGTCAGTCAGCGGCGAGCACCCCCTCGCAGATCAGCGCCATCACCACGGTGGTCGGAAGCGTCGAAGAGAAGGATAACCACCCCTACCGACACGAAGTCCGCTTGACTGGTCTCGCCACCGACACGACATACTTCTATCGGGTGAGCCAGGGCGCCTCGGAATGGCGCTCGCAGTTCGACACCGCGGTGGCGCTCGGGACCGATTTCACGTTCGCCGTCGCCGCCGACTCCGAATCGAAGGCGACCGTGCCGCTGCGCAATCTCATCCACCGCGGCGTCCTGAATCTCATCGCGACGAAGAATCCCCGGTTCCTCGTCTATGCGGCAGACCTCGTCGATCAGGGAAATGCACAGGACGACTGGGACGCGTTCTGGTCGGATCTCGTCCGCGCCGATCCGGCGACCAGCCTCGCCTCGCAGATCCCCGTCTACCCCGCCCCCGGGAATCACGAGTACGACGCGCTCAACACGACGCTCGGCGGCAACGGCTCCCCGTACACGCAGCCTTTCGCCGAAGACGGTGTCGCGCGGTACCGGGCCTACTTCTCGCTTCCGCCCAACAACCACACCCGAGGCGAGCCTCGTGACGAGAGGTACTACGCCATGAAGTATGGCCCGGTGAGCATCCTCGTCATCGATACGAACAATGACTCCATTTCGAGTGCCGACCCGGCCACGAACTGGGACTCCGGACGCTTTTCCGCACACCCGCTCGTTGGGGAGAACGAGCCACCCGAGCCCGGAGGCCAGAGCTGGGCTCCAGACATCCACGGGGAGGTCGCAGGAACACCGGACAGCCTTCAATACGGGTGGCTCACCGGCGCTCTGGAACAGGCGAGAAAGGAGTCCGCCTTCGTTTTCGTCGTGAATCACCAGGCGCCCTACTCGTCCTTCGTGCACGGCGCTCCCGACGAGCAGCAGTCGGGACACCCGATCTGCAAGCTGGATCCGCTGTTCCACCGCTACGGCGTGGACGCCGTTTTTTCCGGCCACGACGAGTCCTACGAGCACTCCGTCACCACCGGTACTCGGCTCGGTGGCCCGCCCGACCAGCACGAAATCCACTACTTCCTCGTCACCACCATCGGCGATCCCACCGGGTTGCGGTTGCCCGCGGCGAACCCCGTCTGGCAACAGGGGTTTTCTCGCTTCATCATCCGCTGGACAACCGCCAGCACGGCTACCTCGCGGTCGAGATCGACCATCTCGTCGGGGAGGACTACCGGGCGACGCTGATTCCGTACTACCTCGACCCGAACGACCCGAACAACCCGGACCTGTTCTATGACGATGTGACCGTGCTCGACGGTCGCATCCAGAGCACCGTCGAGATCTTCGGGCCGTCAGAGGTTTGTGAAGGTATCCCGGTCACCTACGACACGGAGAGCGGCTACGAGGAGTATCGCTGGACACTGAACGGAGAACCCGCAGGCGACACGCAGTCCATCACGCTCGCCAGTCTCACCGCGGGACTGCACCTCGTAGAAGTCGTGGTCTCGAATGGGGGCCAGATCGTCGGCTCCGGGTCCCTCGTCGTCACCGCCTCGCCCGCTCTGTCCGATGTCCGGATCGAGAGCTCCGGATCGACCGTGGTGTGCGAGACCTGTTCCGGCGGGACGGTCTCCGTCTCGAACACCGGTGGTGGTGCTGCCACCGAGGCGTGGGGTTTTCGGACGCTCCCGAGCGGTCCCATCACGACGATACCCGGCGAGACCGGGAACGACTACGTCATCGACGGGAACGACTTTCCGGGGACGGGCATGTACTTCCTCGTCGCCACCACGACACCATCCTGCGGGAGCGTGACGGTCTCCAACGAGCTCGAGGTCACGGTGTTTGCGCGACGGACGTCGACTTGTTGACGGTGACCTCGCGCGTCGACGAGAACACCATCGAGTGGTTGAATCCCCCGGAGCAAACGTACGTCTTCACACGAATCCTGGGCCGGGAGGACGCGCCTCCCACCGGCCCGAACGACCCCCTGGCGACGTTTCGCATCGACAGCGCGACCGGGGCGGGAGAGCATGGGGCGGCGATGCACGGTGGGCTCGATCCCGATACGCCCCTCTACTACGCCGCTTTCGTCAACCACACAAACGACACGTTCTCGCCGGGGAAGACGATTCAGGGCCGCACGCTCGAGCTGTCGAGCCCCATCCTGTGGAGCTTTCACATCGGCATCCTGTCGCTGCGACACCCGGCATCGGGCCGGGCGTCTACGCGGTGGCGAACGATCACGTGGTTCACGGGCTGACCCGAGGCCCTGACGGGGGTACGCGGCTTGCGAACTGGGACCAGCTCATCATGGATGCGCCGTCCCAGCACCGGCCCGCGGTGGTGCTCATCCCGCCGGCCAACGATCCGGGAGTTCTCCTCGGAGCCCAGGACGGACGGGTCTACGTGGTGGATGCCGCAAACGGAGCGGTCGCCTGGCAGTCGGCGGACCTGGGGCTGGTGCAAGCGGCACCCGGGGCGTTTCTGCGCGTCTTCGGAGCGGACGACGACCTGGTGTTCGCGGCCGGCCGCAACCAGTCGAACGACACGATGGTGTACGCTCTCGACGCGTCCAACGGAGAGGAGGTCTGGTCGTTCCGCGACGAGGGAGGGCTCGGGATCGGCGCGGTAGGAGCGGCCGGCGTCGTCGACTACGAGAGAAAGCGATTCTTCTTTGCCAGTCGCCGCCGCGTCGCAGGTGCCAATACGCTTTGGTGTCTCGACATCACGAACGGCGACGAGATATGGGCGGTCGATGTGGGGAGCATCGACGGCGCTCCGATCCCGCGCGGCGACCGCATCTACGTCGGGACGAATCTCGGCGAGGTGAAAGCGGTCGAGGTGGCGAGCGGCGACACGGCCTGGAGCTTCCCCAGTGGTGATGGTGCCGTCAAGGGCTTCGTCTTCGTCGATACCTGGAGCAACGACATGTACTTCGCGACCACCAACCGGGTCTGGGCCGTGACCGACAACGGAGCAGAGGCTCTTTTGAAATGGGCGACGGCCCCAGGCGCCATTCCCAGACCCTCCACCCCCCTCTTCGCACCCGGCGGCATTCACCCTTACGTCGGCGGGGGCGACGGCCGTCTGTACGAGATCGACGTCACGACCGGGGCGCCGGCGATACCTCCGATGATGAAGTCCATCGCTCTGGGCCAGGTCATCTCGGTCGTCGGAAGCCCGAGCCTGGACGTCCGGCACGATCTCCTGTACGTCGGCACCGAAGCGGGCGTGATTCACGCCGTACGGCGGCTCTTCCCGTGACAACGGCAGAACTCTGGACGTGAGAAAAATTAGTTATTGACTAGCGGTACCGCTATGTTATAGAATTGCGAGTATGGGATACGTAACGAAGCTGCAGGTGATCAAACGAGCCAACGACACCCGTCAGTTCTATGTGATTTGCCCGTCGCCTTTAGCGCAGGCGCTAGAGATGGAGCAGGGCGAGGAGCTGGAGTGGGTGGTGGAGGATCGAAACACCCTGATTGTGCGTCGGACGCCAAAGGCGAAGCGAGGGAGAAAGCGGGGTAGACGTGGAGCGATTGATCCCAGAGGATGACCCAGCGCGTGCGATCTGGGAGTTCGTGGGTTGGCTGGATCTCAGCGGGTACACGGAGCAGATCCGCTCCGTCGCGGGTGGCGCAGGCCGGCCCGCGTTCGATCCGCAGCTACTGGTGAGCCTGTGGGTCTACAGCTACAGCCAGTCCGTGAGTTCGGCCCGCGCCATTGAGCGGCTGTGCGAGCATCATCCGGCTTATCAATGGCTCACCGGAATGCAGAGCATCAGTGCGCACACGCTATCGGACTTTCGGGTGACCCATTCGGAGGCCCTACACGAGTTGTTTGTGCAAACTTTGGGGCTTCTGAGTGCAGACGGATTGATCACGCTCGAGCGAGTCATGCTGGATGGGACGAAGGTGCGCGCGAATGCTTCGTCGAGTGGATTTCGCAGCAAGCCTCGTGTGGAGGCGTATCTGAAGGATGCGCGTGAGGCGGTCGAGGCTCTCGAAGCACAGACGGAGGAGGAATCGAGCCGGCAGATGCAGGCAGCACAGCAACGCGCCAGGCGAGAGAGACAGGAGCGTCTAGAATCAGCGTTGAAGGAGTACGACAAGCTGGAAGCCGCCAAAAGCCGCGTAAAACGCGTGAGCACGACCGATCCCGACGCGCGGGTGATGAAACAAGCCGAGGGCGGCTCCGCACCTAGCTACAACGTCCAGGTCTCAACGGATGCCGCGCACGGCCTGATTGTCGACATCGATGCCACGCAGGCCGGCAGCGATTATCAGCAGCTGACGCCCGCCATACAACGGCTTGAGCAGAGCATGCACCGCGCGCCCGAGCAGATGGTCGTAGATGGGGGCTACATCAGTAGCAACAACATCACGGAGATGGCGAAGCGCGACATCGATTTCGTCGGTCCCCAATCCGAGAACAAGGCAGCAGAGGCTAATCGGCGCAAGTCGTATAAGCACCACGGCGTGAGTCCGGAATACGAGGCGTCGAAGTTTGTCTTCGATACGGAGACCAACACGTATGTGTGCCCGCAGGGCAAGCACTTACGCTACGACGCCAAGCAGGAAAGCCATGGCACGATGTGCTATCGATACAAGGCGTCGGAGCAAGACTGCCAGACGTGTCCGGCCAAAGATCAGTGCTGTCCTCGTACGCGGCACGGCCGCTCGATCGAGCGGCGCGAACTCTTGCCCGACATAGCCGCGTTCCGCCAGAAGATGCAGACCGACGAAACCAAGGCCATCTATAAGACACGCTCGCAAGTGGCCGAGTTCCCGAATCTCTGGATCAAAGCCAAGTTTGGCCTGCGGCAGTTTAGCGTGCGCAGAATTGCCAAAGTACGCACTGAATCTCAGTGGGTCGCCCTCACCTACGATATCCTGCAGTGGATTCGCCTCCGCTGGAGGCCAAAGATGGTATCGGCGCTCGCGCCGACGTGAGCGCATTGAGCACACGCAGCCCGATTCGTTTAAGCACTAGTCAGAAAACTAGTCAAAGAGCAACAACGAAACGCCGATACGATACCGGGTGAATCCGCACCACGCGGACCCGCCCCCCCTAGTTGACACAAGTGCGGACCAACCATCCCCATCTCCCTGGGGAAACGCGATTTTTTCTCAGGTCCCCAGTCGCCGCTGTCGTTCCGGCTCACGTGAATCAGCCCATCGTCGCTCCCCACCGCCAGCAAGCCCCGGCGGATCGGCGACTCCGAAAAGGTCGTGATGTTTCCGTAGTCCGAGGTGCTCCGGTGCAGGTCGAGGGCGTCCCGGGGCTGGATCTTGCCCTGCATCGGCATGTCGAAGTAGCTGATCTGGCGTGTCAAGTCGGGGCTAATCACTTGCCAGCTGTCGCCGCGGTCCGCACTCTTGAACACCACGTTGGCGGAGAAGTAGAGCCTCTCGTTGTCGTAGTGGGAGATGTGTAGCGGCGACGACCAGTTCCACAGGTACATCGGCGCGTCCTCGGGATGGGCCGGCTGGATCAAGCGCCGCTCACCGGCCTTAACCGGCTTCTCCTCTGCTGGTTACAGCCGGCGCTGCCCGGATGTACCCACAGATTCTACCGTCTCGTCTTTATTCCCAGGGAAGTAGAACCAGGTTGCCCTGGACCTTGCTCCTTTTGATCAACCGATGTGCTTCGCTGACCTGTGACAAGGGAAAGGCCTGTTGCAGCAACGGTCGAATCTTGCCCGCTTTCACCTGATCCAGGCCCCACTCGAGGTCCTCCTTGCCGCCGGCGAGAGCGCCACGAATCTGCTTCTGAGCGAAGAATAGCTCGACTAGGTTGATCTTCACGTCGGCACCAGCGACGAACCCCATCGTGACAAGGAGCCCCTCCGGCCGCAGCGCGACGATTCCGCGTGTGAAGACTTCGCCGCCGATGCCATCAATGATGACGTCAACGCCTTTACCACCCGTTTCCTCCTGCGCGACCTGAACGAAGTCTTCCTCGCTCGTGATGATCACGCGGTCGGCGCCGACGGATCGGACGAAGTCCGCCTTCTCGGCCGAGCGCACCGTTGCCAGTACACGCGCCCCCAAGACCTTCGCGACCTGGATCGCCATGCTGCCCGTACCGGATGCACCGGCCTGGACCAGCACGGTGTCGCCTTCCTTAACCTGGCCGACGTTTCGAACTGAGCTCACCGCCGTCTCCAGCACCATCGGAATTCGGACTTACACCTTATATCTTATTGCCCAACCCAAGGTCTGGATGAACGAGCCGGGGTTCACTTTCATTTTTGAGTGGCGTTGTCGCATAAATATTGGTGAGTCGTTGATTCTATTGACACTGCGATTTTCGCCCAAAAAACGTAAACTTGCTGATTCCTTTAGGTTTGTCGGGAATCATGCAACAACGCCTACCTCGAGCGCGAATCGGGGTTCCCGGTCACGCTCGTCAAGCGCCCCGGCCGTCCCGATCAGTCCGATGAGACGATCCGGGTGACACGGGATCTGAGGGAGCTGTTCGCACTCACAAGTCGGATCAATCGCACCTTCGAGGGCGACGTCGACGTCAGCTTCTCCTCAATGATGTTGGCTCTCTCGGAGGCACGCAACGCGTATTCGCAGTGGTTCTCGAGATTCCTCGACGGGGCCGGCGCGAAGCGCGACAAGTTGCGGGCCGCGCGCTGGAACCAGGGCCCGGAGGCGCTGGCGTCCCAGGTGAGCGCACGGTTCGATGCCGAGGACGCAGCCACCCTGGAGCGAGCGGTTACGGCTGAGCGTGTCAGCCGCTCGGCTCCTCGACCGCGCACAACAGATCCGGAATGACGCGCCGATCCCCCTCGACGTGCATCACGTCGAGGGCGCGTACATCTACGACGACGACCCTGCGCACAGAAGCGACTTCGAGCAATACCGCATCGATCCGCGCACCTGGTCCGATGCCTTGGTGCACAACTCCGATAAAGGCCGAGAGCTCGCTTGGCCCCGACTCCCATCATCCGATCATCTCGCTATCAGGCATCCCGAGCGCCGTCATGGTGTTCAGAATCTTGCACCCGATCCTGGCCTCGACTCTCTGTGCCGCCAACCCTCCCTCATATTCACGCCAATTCCTCACGCGATAGGCCTTCTTCACATACTTCCGCTGAGTGCGTTTGAAAATGCTCATGGGGAACCTCCAATCCGCGAGTACAGGACAATTGTGGGCCAAGATCGCGAGTTGTGCACCAAGGCAACGCTGAGCTGCAAACAAAGGGGCATCTGCCCATCATGTGACGCGAAGCGGGCGGCCGCCTTTGCCGCCTTTCTCAAGGATGAGCTCTTGGAAAACGTCGGACATTGCTTGTGGAGTTTCACGATTCCAAAAACGCTCCGGCCTTATTTTATGTTTCAACGCGAGCTCCTCGGAGATCTCGTTCGCCTCGCTTACGAGACCATCAACGAGTTGATGAGCGAGGCCGCCGGTGACGACAAAGCCCGTCCCGGCGTGGTCGCCGTGCCGCAGACATTTGGGAGTGTTTTGAACGTACATCCTCATTCTTGGGATCGAGAACACCCATTGAGCGTGAGGCACATCCGTGAGAATCTTGTGTTGGAGCAACTCGGAGAAAATCGCCGCTCGCTTCGCGCCACAAGATGGACAGAGTCCCCGACACTTGCACGAGAATGCGACGAGGAACTCGAATTTGCAATTAGGGCACTTGACGCGAGCGAAACCGGATTCGAACAAACCGCAGTCAAGGTAGGTTGCCACGGCGCTATCCTAGTGCCCTCGCCAAAACCCGTACTGGCGCTCTCGAGGGTGTCAGCATTTCCGCGATTGCTCGGGTCGAGGGGATTGCCTGGAACACCGTCGTGCGCCGGCTCGAGAAGGCGGCGGACGATTGCCGCCGTTTCAACCGCGGACGAATCAGTGGATTCGGCGTCGAGGAGCTCCAAGCCGACGAGATTCGCTCCTTCGCCGGCAGCAAGGACCGATCGACGTGGATTTTCGCGGCGATCGAAGTTTGGTCTCGTCTCTCGCCATCGACCGTCGTCGGGCGACGAAGCTATCGAAACACACTCGCCCTCGTGCGCGACGTCGCTGACCGGATGGATTTCGAGGGTCTTCCACTGACACGCGAATGGATTCTATATGAGACGAGTTGGCAGACGCGTTAGAATCGCGCGAGGGGAAGAACATGCCGAGGGAAACCCTGCACGTAGTGGCGCATGCCACGGCACGGCCTGGAGAAGAGTTGCGCGTCCGGGAGGCATTCGAGGCACTCGTTACGCCCACGAGGGCGGAGCCTGGCTGCCTGAACTACGAGCTTTTCGTCTATAGCGAGAGCTCGAGAGACTTCCTGTTCGTGCAGGAATACGAGGACGACGCCGCTTTCGAGGCGCACCTCGCTTCGAGCCACATCACCGAGATGCTTCCCGACGTGCTTCCCGACGTGCTGCCTCTCTCGAGCTCACCACCCGATATTCGTCGCTACCGCAAGATTGCTTTTCTTGAGCACTGCCACGTGATGACGCATCCGCTCCAATTGCACTGGGCAAGCGACTGGACGCGCATCGGCTGATGTTTCGTAGTCATTTTTGGCCGAGAGCCGAGGACAAGACTGTACACATCATCCTCTTCTCGGGATTGGTAATTCAGCTCATCTCAGCCATCAATGCCGTTGGGTACTGGCACCCGGATCAACAACACTCGATCATTGAGTTTGCTACTTACAAGATGGGAATTACGCCTCTAGAGCTAATGGCCTGGGAGCTCCCGGCGCAAGGGCGACAGACGCTTCAGGTCTATGTCTTTCTGGGCTTCTACAAGGTGATGCAGTTCTTGCATTTGGATGAGGCCTATACGGCGCACACCATCCTGAGAGTGATCATCAGTCTCCTCAATTTCACGTTGTTCAATTACATCATCCTGCGCATCTTCGAGAAGGACCGCCGGATAACGCTTTACACCTTATTGCTCGTCGCGAACTTTTCCTGGATGTTGCCTTACGTCAAGACCCTGTTCAATGCCGAAATTGTAGGGGGCCTCACTTATTTCTCCGCCATCCTACTGTACAAATATTTCAGTGCGCGTTCGATGACGACATGGAACGCCACCCTGGTAGGGTTTGTACTGAGCCTGGCCTTTTTCTTCAGATTTCAAATGGGCTTTGCCATGATCGGGCTGGGGATTTGGCTACTATTCTTTGAAAAGGCTTCCTCCCGGACCATTGCCGCAATGGCGATGGGATTCCTTTTTGGAACTGCCTTTAACGTTTTCTTGGACAGTCAATTTTACGGAGAGTTTGCCTTTACTCCGTACAACTACTGGAAACTCCAAATCATCGACGGAAGAGTCATGGGGAGAGTCCAATCGATCTGGAATTTCATCGGTTTGCTAGCGGTGGTCTTTACTGCCCCTCCCCTGAGTATCATCCTGGTCCTTTTCTTGGGCAGAGGGTTCTACAAGAAATTCGACGATCCCTATAGCTTGAGCGCGATCTTCTTTCTGCTGGTCCACTTCATGGTGCCTCACAAGGAGCCACGTTTTCTCTTTCCATTATTTGGGATATTGCCCGTCATCCTCGGTTATGGGGTCAGGGATTATCTCAATGAGCTACCAGAAAAAATAAAGAAAAAGGATTTTGGCGGCGGTGTCAAGTCGGTTGTGTTCGCTTCGGCCCTCGTAAACATAGTCCTCTTGGTCATCTTGCTCTTCGTCCCGGTAGCTCAACACATCAAGTTCACCGAGACTCTGAATGACTATTTTGACGAGGACGCGCCGATAAAGGTGTTCTTCTATCAAAGAACACCCTATGAAACGCCGTCGGCCCAAAACGTAGCGACCTACTATTTACATTCCAAGAAACCGAACATAGAGATGGTAACGATCGAGGATCGGTCAGAAATGCTGGAACGAATGAATGCGCCCGAGAAGGGCACTTACTTCGTGTCCACTTACGATCGGTTAGTGAACGACGATCTGCTGGTTGCAATGGACAGCATGAACTGCGAGACACTCACGGTGTCTTCCAATTTCTTGGTTCGAGTGAACGCATGGCTACAGGAGCTCAAGGGTCCTGTGCTGCCCGAGCTGTGGGCACTTTATGCATGTGGACGTTAACCATCAGCGGGCCGCGACGCGGGCCGTCAGTTGCATGGTCTGTTATCCCTGTGCCCTGATAGCCGCTATTGTCGCGATCAGCTCTTCTGCCACACCCACGATCTCTCCGCTCAATTCGCGAGTCGTCGTGGTGTCGTACTGGACGCGAGAGTGGTGTGCAAGTGTGGTGGCAGACATGCTTGTCAGCAGCAAGATAACGTACTTTATGATCTCCCCCGAAGTCTGAATGATCCGTACCAGTGTAGCTTAACTGTTAACGAGCTTCTGCTATCGGGTGTGAAGCGGACGTTCGCGTGACTGCCTCATGGCTCCAGTTCGACACCTACTCCCGCCGCTTTGGCCCGGCTCAGAATCTCTACCGCCGTCGCCACGTCTTCCAGGGCGATTCCAAGGTTGAAGGCCAGGATTCTCTGGTCATCCGTGTCTCTGAGTCCCTTGTCCTGAGCGATCATTTCAGCATTGTCCGCATCAATCCTGTCGACGCCTAGGAATTTCCCCTCTTTCTCCCGGGCATCCCTGATCTGTCCGTAATCATCCGTGAGAATAAGATCCATAGCGCCAATACATTCGTCGGTCACGTAGGAGTCATAGTCTATCGTGACTACAAGTGCCCCCGGCTTGATCCAATCGGAAACGATCGTCGCGTTCCGCTCGACCTGGATAGGTCCCCCGGGAATTACGATATCAGCACCCCGGACGGCCGACTCCGCGTCGCCAACACCAACCACCTTCACGCCGTTGAACCGCCCGTCCATCTCCTCGACAAAAGCGCTCTGGCGTTCGGGCACAATATCGTAAACCCTGCATGACGACAGACTGGGTATTTCGTCCGTTAACGCCTCCAGGTGCGCCCGACCTTGGACGCCGCAGCCGAGCAGCGCGAGCTCATCAGACCCTTTTCTCGCCTGGTATCGGGCGACGAGTGCAGACGCCGCAGCCGTCCGCTTTCCAGTAATCCACCTTGCGTCCATGATCGCCACCATCTGCCCGGTCTCATGCTCGTTGAGGACGAAAACGCCTTGGATGTACGGAAGTCCCCGTGACGGATTGCTCGGGTCTCCGCTTTGCCATTTGCTACCCGCGTAGCCTAACGGTGGACAGCAGCTGGCCATCGCACTGTAAAAGCGGTCGCCGGGCAGATGAAAGAAGATCTTTGGAGGCATCAGCATATCGCGGCGAGCCTTGTGCCGGAAGACTTCTTCCAGAATGTCCACGATGCCGCCCATCTTGAGCCCGAGCGACTCAAGGTGGGCCTCATTGAGGTAGAGGATTTTGGACACCTCGGCCGATTCTGGATTCATGGTCTGATATTCTCGAAATCAGCGAACTTGGGACCGGGCCCCAACTCCTCGTCGATACGGATGTAACGGTTGTACTTCGCGGCATGCTCACCGCCCGCTGGAGAGCCGCTCTTGTAGGCATTGCAGCCCCAACCAACAACCAGATCTGCCAGGGTATCATCCGGGCTGTCGTAGGTTCGACACGACCCTATTGTCGCGAAACCGTTCCGCTGACACATTTCCACAAACCTTCTAGTCCGGGTCACGGTTCCGGCCATGTTCAACTTGACGACTGCTGCGTTAACCGCGCCCCGTTCTGCCATTTCCTCCAACCGACTCACGCTGCCCGCCAGAAGGTCGTCCCCAGAGACGAGTACGCGGCTGCCGAACTGCTGCACCTGCTCCACGTAATGCTCGACGTGGTCCTCAAAAAACGAATCCTCCATATAGAAAAGATCGAATCGTTCCACAAGATCTGCGAGGTAACGAGCGTGCTCGCTCGGAGTCCGTCGGACTCCTTCACGAGCGTAGACGTAGGCGTTGGTTCCATCCCAGAGATCACCAGCCCCAACATCCAGTCCCAGCCGAAAAGAGATTTGGCGAGCCCGTGAAACCTCGTCGCAGGCTTGCTTCAGCACTTCCAGGCATGTGATGTCATCGAGCCCAGGCAACCAACAATATTCCTCGTCCCGGCCTCCAGAGTAGCTGATGTCGGTGTCCTGCAGTAACACACCAACGCGATGGAACACGTCGCAAACGCTCTCCATCTCCTCGTAGGTAGACATACAGCCCACCGGTAGAATCACGTGGTCCTGAATGTCCGGCGTTCGGCCTTTCCAACCCTTGTCTCCCATGGTCGCGCCGCCACCAATGATGTTCGGCATCTGGTGAGGCACGCCGACGACGCCGTCGGGCGCTACATGACGATACAAGGGGGTATTCGCACTCGCCGCAGCAACCTTCGAAACGGCCATCGAGACTGCCTCCGCGGTGTTGCCGCCAATATTATCGAAGGTCTCACCGCCGTCGATCTCCTCCAGCAGCTGATCAACACTCTCTTGGTCAGCGGCGTCCACTCCAATCAACCGATCGCGAATCGTCGAGTTGATGAGATCGATGCTGCCTTGGACTCCTCCGTTCGGAAAATGTGTGATCTCGTACTTACCCGAGCTTCTCGGATCAGAATAGGATGGCGCAGCACCCACAGACGCGGAGTCGGTGGTTGCTACGACCTCCAGGGAAGGGCGGGCGCAACCGTCAAAGATTGGCCGTGCGTGAATATCCCGAATACTGGATCGTGACATTACTCATGACTTTCATTTCTGTTGAACGGCTGCTTTCTTCTCGTGTGGTCAAAAAACTCATGCGGCGTCCCGGTAGTAGTATTTCAGCAGCCCGCCGAGCCGTTCCCGACAGACGATTGACCCTTCGCGAGGACCGCTGCTTTCTACAGACTCTGACGGAAAGAGAAGGACGTTCTCCTTGACTTGATGGTTTCGTTCACCATGATAATGAGCGAGATAGGAAGTCAGACACCGCCTCAGTGCTGCCTCGCCGAACAAGATCAGCTTCGAGAGACATTCATTTTTCACTGACAGGATCCAGCGCTCCGCGAATGCGTTCAAATTCGGACTCTTTGGCGGGAAGCTTGACCGTCTTCACGCCCACTGCTTCAATCGTCCGCTGGAACGCCGAGCAGAACTTGGTGTCGCGATCGTGAATCAGGTACTGTTGTCCCAACGTCCGCGCATGAGGGAGACGCCTCCACCCAGGCTGAACCTGTCCCCGAGGCGAAGAGCTCCCGCAAAACCATAGCTGACGACCTCCAGATCGGTTTGCGCCCGGACATCGAAAAACCGCGGCGGCAACGGCAGATCGGGCTCGTTGTCGATGAAAAGACCCTGCGTTTCCTGGAAGGCCTCGGCCAAGGCGATTTTTATACGCCATCTCCGGAGTGTCATCCGTTCAAGCATTGCCTAAAAGCTGAAGATGGCAATTGTTTCGCCACAAGATCATTCGCTTTCTGAAGATCCGATCGCCTCGAGGAAGTACACGTCGCGCGGGTCGATGGGGACCCGCCGGTACTCCGACAGATTCAGAAGGACCCGATCGATGTCCATGGCCGTGTTCTAGCATGAGTTGCGGTTTTAAGGAACAGGGTGCGGCCCTGAAGCGACGAGCTGCCCGTTCATGGAATGAGCTGCGAACAAGGCAGTCATCTATACCAGGTGTCCTTGCGGTAGTAGTGCGTGAGAACGTGGGGGCGATTCGGTAAGCTGAACGCCGGGTGTGTTGTTTTTCTCGCGGGCAGAGAGAGAGGGAAAAAAGGACTGGACAAACGCTGGCTGACTGTGTAACCTCAGGCTGGGAGGAAAACAGTGACCCAGGCAGGAAACGCTGCACTCGACACCGCAGCCAAGCGACCACCTTTTGCGGCACGACCGTGACCGCCGAGGAATGGAGCGTGCTGACGGAGATCATCGCCACGTGTGGTCTGTCCCGGCACGAGCTGGCGCGCACGATCTGTGAGGGCCTGGGGTAGGTTCGTCGGAACGGCAATCTCAAGACCCGGGAATGCTACGAGTACCTGGAGGTTGTCGAAGCGAAGGGGCTGGTGACGTTGCCCCCGCGTCACGAGCAGCGGCGCCGCGGACCGACGAGCATCCACTACACGAAGGCTGGTCGCGAGCGGCCACGGCGTGAGGGCAAGCTATCGGACGTCGCTCCGGTGATGCTGGGCTTGGTGGCGAACGCTGAGGAGCGAGCGCTATGGAGGGAACTGGTCGCGCGTTACCACTACCTGGGCCACAAGGTGGCCTTTGGCGCGCACCTGCGGTACTTGGTCTGGATGTCGAATCCTCGGCGGGAGCTCTGTGGGTGCGTGCAGTTCTCCTCGGCGGCGCGGTGGCTTCAGGCGCGTGACGGCTTCATCGGTTGGGATGACGCAACGCGGCAGAAGAACCTTCCCCGGGTGGTCAACAACAGTCGGTTCCTGATCCTGCCGTGGCTTTCCATCAAAGGCCTCGCGAGTCACGTGCTGTTCGTTGGCAGCGCGAGTGGTGGTCGATGACTGGGAGGAAGCCTACGGGGTGAGGCCGGTGTTGCTCGAGACGTTTGTGGAGAGGGAGCGTTACGAGGGGACGTGCTATCTGGCAGCGAACTGGGTGGAGGTGGGAGTGACTTCGGGCCGGGGCCGGATGGACCGGCACAAGAGAAAAGCCGAAGCGGTGAAAACATGCTTGGTGTATCCGCTGGTGCGTGAGTTTCGCCGAGAGCTCGGCGTTTCGCGATGAAGGTCGAGCGGGCCGAGCTCCTGCGCCTGGAAGAGCGGCTGTCGAAAGGGGAGATTCCCGAGGATGCGTGTCCGGTGCTGCTCGAGGCGGTGCGTCATCTGCTGCGATGTCGCTATCGTCGAGGCGCTTGGCATGGCGACAACGGAACGTCGCGCGAAACGCACGAAGGCAAAGGGGAAAGGGAAGAACAAGGGCCACGGGCGCAACGGGGCCAAGGACTACCCTGGTGCCGAGCACGTAGCGGTTTCGCATCCCGAGCTGAAGGCGAGCGGCCCCTGCCCCGAGCCACTGTGCCGGGGCAAGCTCTACGACACCCATGCGGCGAACAAGGATGTGGAGCTGAAGGCTCAGCCGCCGATCCAGGCGACGGTGTACGAGCGCCAGATGCTGCGATGCGCAAGTTGCCAGAAGACGTTCACAGCGCCACTTTCGTCTCAGGCCTGGGCGAGCAAGTACCATCCGAGTGTGGACGCGGTCGTTTCGGTGTTGCGCTACGCCATGGGCATGCCCCACCACCGCCTGGCGCAGTGGCAAAAGTGGGCGGGGGTTCCGTTTGCCGCCTCCACGCAGTTCGAGCGGGTCGAAGCGATGGCGAATGCCGTGTTCCCGGTCTTCCGCCACATGGAGACGATAGCCGCGAACCGGCCGCTGGTTCACAGTGACGACACCGGCGCACGGATCCTCACGTTGATGGCGGAGAACGAGACCTTGACTCAAGGCAAAGGCGAGCGCACGGGCATCTTCACCACGGGCATTGTTGCCCGCGGCTTGGACGCCACGCTTGCTCCGATCATCCTGTACGCGAGCGGACGACGGCATGCGGGCGAAAACATGGACCGGCTCCTGAATCAGCGCACCGTTCAGGAGAGCGATGTCATCCATATGGCCGACGCCTCCTCGATGGCACCGCGCTCGCCGCGACGGATTACCGCCAAGTGCATGGTGCACGCACGCCGCTACTTCTTCGAGGCCGAGCCAGCCTTCCCCGAACACTGCGAGCGGGTGCTCGAGGACATCGCGACCATCTACCGCAACGACGACGAAACGCGCGACATGACCCCCGATGCGCGGCTTGCATATCACCAGCAACACAGCCGGCCGGTGATGGATGCGCTCTACGAGTGGATCGAAAAGCAGTTCCGCGAGCGCGTGGTGGAGCCCAACAGCCGCCTTGGAAAAGCCTTTTCCTACGTCAAAAATCACTGGCAAGGGCTAACCCGCTTCCGCGAAGTGCCGGGCGTGCCCCTCGACAACAACGAGGTCGAGCAGGAGCTGAAGCCCTCACAACGGCATCGCAAGAACTCGCTCTTCTTCAAGACCCAGGCAGGCGCCGACGTGGGCGACGTGCTCCTGAGCATGATCCGCACCGCGGTAAAAAACGGTGTCGCCCCGGTGCACTATCTGACGAACATCTCCATGCACGCTCGAGACGCTAGAGCAGCACCCGAGTCGTGGCTGCCTTGGAGCTACCAGAAGACGTTGGAAAGGCTCAACCGACCCGCCGCCACGGCTCGGCCATCCCCGCTCGTAGCGGAAGTCCGTTGTAGATAAGCACCGCCAACTGCTCGGCGGGTAGCGCCGCAACGCCATCCGTCGTCTGACGCGGCCACCACTGCAGGCGCCCCTTCGAGAAACGCTTCTGGCACAACCAAAAGCCCTGGCCGTCGTAGACCAATAGTTTGAGGGCCGTGCCTGAACGGTTGCGGAAAACGAATAGCGTTCCGAGGAATGGGTCGAGCTGGAACTGTTGCCGGCACACACAAGCCAAAGAATCGATGCCCTTGCGGAAATCGACGGGCTCGCAGGCAACCAGCACCTTCAGCTGGGGAACGAGCTGGATCATGCTCGGGAGCTGCCTTCCAGCGCGCCGAGCACGAAACGACACACGGCTTCGACCAACTCATTCTCACCCTCGCCGCTCGCCGTCACGACCGTGAGGCTCCCCGCTGCGCTCTCCACCGTCAGACGGCATCTGCTCGCTCCATGCTGAACCTCGCCGAGCGGCGGTGTCATCATGCCGCCCCCTAAGCCCATGCCGAACTGCGGCAGCTCGACGAACGCGTTGCCACTTGGAGCTAACGCCGTGACCCGCTCCGCCGCGCTCCGATCCTGTACTGTGCGCGGGGACCGACCCGTAGCACCCGTTCGCCCGTGCCCCTTGAAACGCTTCTCGCCCACAACGGCCCCTCCACTCTCTCGGACCTGTTTGAATCGCGCCGCATTGACTCGGAGATGACTGCAGATCGTGCTCGACGCATACCGATCGAGCCACCCCAGCGCCGCTTTCCACAACTCCTCCGGGATCAGCCGTCCGTGTGGCTTCGCCCGCCATGCTTCGAACTGTTTCACAACGTCTTCGAGTTCTGCCTTCTTTGAGCGCATCGATGGCCTCCTTGAGCAATCTCTCCGCTCAGCTTACGAACCCAACAGCACCTAAGTCACGCACTGCTGCCGCAAGGACACATACCAGAGGGACGATTGCCGACTAGTGCCGTTCCAACTTGCTGGCCCTAACGATGGAGTTGCTCATTGGCACCGTCACAGCTACGGCGGGGGGTACGGGATTCTATCCCCGTTCCTACTGGTGGCTGGTTGCACTCTCCCGCACGCATGGGTTGTGTGGATTTCGGAACGGGGTTAGTGTCCCGTCCCGGAAGTCAGGTTGCATTCGAGCGCCGATGCATCCCGCCTCGCTGCGTTGCACCTCGGTTGAATACCGCGGTATTTCGCCCTCGCCGCGCCTTGCGATCCGGGCGCCTCGACGCTCTCGATGCTAACCTCACTTCCGAGACGGGACACTAGGTCCAAATAGTTGGTTGGCGTCGGACGCCAGATTTGATAATACAACGGCGACAACGTTCAACGAATGGAGGCTCCGATGCAACGGTTCTTGTCATGTCTGGCAGCGGCCCATCTGCTGGTGTCGCTTTCTGTCTCCTCGCTGGCAGCGCAGGTGACACCCACCGAGCGTCGCGCGGCGCGTGAGGTCTTGCGGAAGATGGCAGAGCTCGAGGCGTCTCTCGACGTCCCGGCGCTCGTGGAAAGGCTCACGCGACCCAACCCGGAGCGGGACCGTGTGGTGGCTCGTGCCAAAGAGCTCATGGACAAAGACCTCCTCGCCTTGAGCGATGAGATCACCCGCGATCCCGAGATTGGGTTCGAAGAGTTTCACGCGGTGGAGAAACTAACCCGCTACCTGAAGCAGCACGATTTCCAGGTGGAGATGGGCGTGGCCGGTCTCGAGACCGCATTCGTGGCGCGGTACAAGAGCGAAGCCAGCGGGCCCAACCTCGGGGTGATCCTCGAGTACGACGCGCTGCGTGGAACCAAAGGGGCTTTCCACGGCGACCAGCACAGCGCTCAGGGGCCGGTGGGGATCGCCGCCACGGTGGCCATGGCGGAGTACCTGACGCGAAGCGGCCATCCGGGAAACGTCGTTGCGTTCGGCGCGCCGGGCGAGGAGATGATGCCTCCCAACGCCAAGACGGTGATGTTCGAAGCGGGGGTGTTCGACGGCATGGATATCCTGGTGCGAAGCCACGCCACCAGTGCCACCTCGCGACCGGCTCCCGGCTTCGGTACCTGCTGTCTCAACATCGATGGGGTCCGCTACATCTTCAGTGGTGCTCCCGCGCACCAGATGGCCTCCTGGAACGGGAGGAACGCGCTCACCGCGGTCATCAAGCTCTTCAACAATATCGACAGCGTGCGCAGTAACATCCGGCCGGAAGCACGCATTCAAGGCATCATCGTCGAGGGGGGTGCGGCGCCGAACGTCGTTCCGGACCGCACGGCGGCCGATTTCTATGTTCGCTATCCGGACGCCGTCTATCTGGAGCAAGTGCGCGAGTTCGTGGACAACGCGGCGCGGGCCGCGGCTCTCGCGACCGGTACGAAGGTCAAGATCGATCACTACGGGAAGACGCGAGACGGAATCTCGGTGGCGACCCTCGCCGAGGTCGCCTTCGAGTACATGAAGCGCTATGGCGCGGAAGATGTTCAACCCGAGCCCGGGAAGCCACAGGGCTACGAGGAGACGGGAAGCGTGTCGAGCGCGATTCCCGGCATCGGCTTCTCCGCCAAATCCTCCAACGCACCCAACCACACGTACGAGATGGAGGCCGACACCCTGACGGACGTCGGGCACCAGGCATTTTTGGTAGACGCCCAGGCAATGACCGCGCTCCTCTTCGATTTTGCCAATAACGAAGACTACCGGGCCGCGGTGAAACGTGAGTTCGACACCATCAAGACGCTCTTCGAGGAGTACCAACAGGCTCTCCGGCAAACGTACAAGAGTCCCGAAGTACCGGAGCCGAAGTAACTCTCAGTCGTTGAGGAGCGGACGACGATGACCGAAACCTCTTCGGTCGGTACTGTCCGGTGCAACACTGACAGGTACGGGCGTCAACGTCGTGGCGATCAGTACTCGACCGTCTCGCCCGGCAGCGCAGGGGTGTTCACCGGAATGCGGCGGGCTCGGGTCTTCTGCTCGAAAGCATATCCGAGTGCTAACAGGCGCGGCTCGCTGAACGCCACGCCCAGGAACGAGAGGGTCACGGGCAGCCCATTGCCGGTGAAACCGGCGGGCACGATGAGGTCGGGAAACCCGGTGAGATTGGCGATGTTCGTGGCCGAGGCGAACAGATCGGCCGAAGGATCCGGATCCGCATCCGAGCGGGGCGGACGGCGCGGTGCGGTGGGGTAGACGATGGCGTCGAGCTGTTCCTCGAGCATCAATCCCTCGACGACGGATCGAATCAGCGGCAATCCATGATCGCGTACGGCGCGATACTCGTAGTCGTCGAGCGTGCCGCTCTCCTCCTCTTCTTTGAACAGACTCCATCGTCTCGGGTTGGGGACGAATCCTTGGCTCGTCGGCGCGCTCAGCGTCATCGAGCGTTCTACGAGATCCGCGACCGTCTTCGGGTAGCCCGGCCCGAGCGTCGCGAGGTAATCCGGGATGTCGGCGCAGAATTCCCGCCGGCGGATCGTCCAGTAGAGCTCGCTTCTAGATTCGAGCAGCCACTTCGGAAATTCCACATCCACGATGGTCGCGCCCGCGGCACGCATGGCTTCGAGCGAGGCCTCAATGACCCAATCGACTTCAGGGTCCTGTTCCATGAAATCGCGCGCGATGCCGATGCGGGCCCCACTCAAAGCTTCGGCGTCGAGGTATTGCGTGTAGTCGGTCTCGATCTTTCCCTCGCTCTTGCGCGTCGACTCATCGGCCGGGTCGAAGCCGGCCATGATACCGAGCGCTACTGCAACGTCGTAAACGTTTCTGGCCATAGGGCCGGCGGTATCGAAGGACAGCCCTAGTGGAACGATGCCGTCGCGGCTGACGAGGCCGTGCGTCGTCTTGAGCCCGACGATCCCGTTCGCCGCGGACGGACCGCGGACCGAGCCGCCGGTATCGGTGCCGAGTCCGAGCGGAGCATAAGCAGCGGCGATGGCCACGCCCGTACCGCCGGACGAGCCCGCGGGTGAGCGCTCGAGATCGTGCGGGTTCAGCATGGGCCCGATTAGAGAGCTCATCGTGGCGCCCGACGCGAACTCGCTCATGTTGAGCTTGGCGAGAACGATGGCGCCAGCGTCACGCAGCTTCTTCACTACGAAAGCGTCGTCCGGAGGGATCGAGTCCTGAAGCATGAAGGATCCCGCCGTCGTGGGAAGATCGAAGGTATCGTAGTTGTCTTTCAAGACCACGGGAATGCCGTGGAGCGGCGAGCGCGGCCCGCTCGTCCGTCTCCACCATGACTTCGCCGGAGTGGGGGTTGCTCTCCACGACAGGATCAACGTCTACCGGATAGAAAAGCTCAAGGAGATGGGTGCCAACGCCTACCGCGCGTCGCACAACCCGCCGACCGCGGAGGCGCTGGACGCGTGCGATCGTCTGGGGATGCTGGTGGTGAACGAGAACCGCCACATGGGTGATTCGGAGGAGGTGCTCGCGACGCTGGAAAGCTGGAAAGTATGGTGCGGCGCGACCGGAACCACCCCAGCATCATAACCCGTTCCCGTCGAAGCGGAAATACCGGACCCCCAGCGGCGTTTCGTACCGGTCGGTGACGCGCCCCGCGCTTTGTACCGTGGTCTCCACCGTATACAGGTAGGGATTCTGAAGCGACCACAAAGTGGGGTCTTGTAACGTGACGTCCTGGCTGAGCTCGAGCTCCTGGCCCGCCGGGATACTCTGCGCCACTTCGGACGACACGACGGTGTTCCCTTCCTTGTCGATCACTGCGCTGCTGAGCGTGCACTCCATCGACTCCGCGCCATCGTTGACGACGGTCGTCCTGATGTTGACTTCCGCCCGCTCATCCGTGACCTCCGGGGTGGTGACGAACGTTCCCCAGTGTCCAACGTGCAGGGGATCGAGCTTCGTCAGCCAGACGTGCCGATAGATGCCGCCGCCCTCGTACCACCAGCCTTCGTCCCAGTCCGCGTCGGCGCGCACCGTCACCACGTTCTTCCCCCCGAAGCTCGCCTGGTCGGTGATGTCGTAGTAGAAGCCGGTGTAGCCGCTCCAGTGGTGACCCAGCCAATGACCGTTGATCCACACGTCGCTGTTCCGGCAGACGCCGTCGAACTGAAGCCAAATCCGCTTGCCCTCGTCCGCGGCGGGGAGCTCGAAGGTGCGGCGGTACCAGCCGACGCCCTTGGGTTTGTAGCCATGGTCCCGGTCGTACCAGAGCTCGTTGCGGCCGGGCCTCTTGCCATGGGGTTGATCCGCACCCTTGGGGTCGAGCTCGCCCCCCACCACGAAATCGTGGGGAACGCGGACCTCTTCCCAGCCGCTGTCGTCGAAATCGACCGACGCTGTACTCACAGAGCGCATCCCGGGGTCTTCTCGATACAGGGCCGGCCGGTTGTACACCGCTGCACCGTCGATACCGCCACGACCGCCGGTATTCCGCACCAGCACCGCCAGCGCGTTCGGCCCACCCTTGTTCCAGGCGGAGCCGGAGTCCAGCGTGACCTCGAACGGATCCCCTCCCTCGTGGTAGAGAAGCCTCCTTCCGTTGAGGTAGACGGTCGCGTGGTCATCGACGGACTGAAAATAGATCCGGGGCCTCCCGGTCGGTCCGGGCGGCAGGCCTCCGAGCTCCGCGCGGAACCACGCAAGACCTTCACCGCCGCCAAACACATCGCTTCCCGGCCCCGTCTCCTGCCAGCCGGACAGATCGAGCCCGGGCACCGCCATCTCTTCCGCCTCCTCCTCGCCCTTCTCGCTCGTCGTCCAGCGCCATTCCTCGACGGTCGTTCCTCGGGGCAGGGGAGTGAAGCCCTCGATCCTTCCCCGGTAGAAACGCCAGCCTTCGTCCATGAGTAATCTCTGTCGTGGGTTGTCGTCGACGCTGTCTCGAAGCGTGCAGGCGCTCGGCGTCAGAACTGCAGCAAGACCCATGGAGAGCAGCAGAATCAAAAAGGCTCTCGAGCTCGCCTCTTTCATTTTGTTACCCTCCCGATGGATATGCGGTGGGGAGAACTTCTTTCCCCACTGGTTTACTATGGACCTCGTTTTGTTGCGTATGGCGTCCTTCTTGTTCAGGGAAAAATACAATGCGACATGAATTCATCATCTCGACCGCCGTGTCCCTTGCCTTCTGGCTCTCGGTCGCGGAGGCTCAAGTCACCGTCATCACCACGGGCAAGCTCGTCGATCCCGAGACGGGAACGACCCGGTCGGCTCAGACCCTGGTCATCGAGGACGGGAAAATCCGCTCGGTGGGTGAGAATCCGACGGTCCCCGCCGGGGCGACGAGGCTCGACCTCTCCTCTCTTACCGTGCTTCCCGGTCTGTTCGACGCTCATACCCACCTCGGCTCCGCGTACAACGCCGATACGTCGGGGCTCGAAGAGTACAACGTCGACGTCTCTACTGCCGAGCGGGCTATCCAGAGCCTGCTCAATGCGCAATCGATGCTGGAATCCGGATTTACGACGATCCGCGATCTGGGAAACGCGGGAAATTTTGCCGACGCCGCGCTCCTGCGCTTCGTCAGCGCTCCCCCGGTTGATACCAGAGGCCAGGTCGCAGCCTTCGCCACCCCTCGTCCCGGGCGGATCGGCAGGATTCTCGGTCCGACGATGTTCATCTCCGGCAAGATCCTCGGCCCCTACGGAGGGCAGTTCCGTCTCAGCCCCGACCTTCCCCGACGTGGGGCGGCAGGATTACTTCTACGCCGACACCCGTGATGAGATACGCAAAGCCATCCGCCAGAACCTTCACTACGGAGCGACGTGGATCAAGATCATCGTCGACGACTACCGGTACGTCTACTCGGTGGAGGATATCCAGTTCATCGTGGACGAAGCGCGAAGGGCGGGCGTCAAGGTTGCCGCCCATGCGGTGACCGAGCAGGGAGCACGCCACGCCATCGAGGGGGGTGTCGCCTCGCTCGAGCACGGCTACACGATGAGTGATGAAGCGCTGGAGCTTGCCAAGCAGAGAGGGGTCGTTCTGGTGGGCACCGAGCTCGGGCTGGGACCGGACCCCCATAACGCGGAATATCACGCCGATGAGTACGAGCCGATCGTCGATCGTTTGAAACGAGCTCGCGCATCGGGGTCGAGGTGGTGTTTGGCGCCGATATCCTGAGGCAGACGCCCGGATTCACCCGCGGGGAGCTCTGCCTGGGGGCTATCGATGCCTGGGTCGCAGCCGGGGTCCCCCCCCGAAGACATCTTGCGGGCCATGACGACGAACGCGGCGCGGTTGCTCGACGTCGCGGACACGCGTGGCGGTCTCCGACCCGGCATGGCGGCCGACCTCATCGGAACGCCGGAGAACCCTCTCGATGACATCCAGACCCTGAAACGTGTGGCGTTCGTCATGAAAGACGGTTTTGTCGTTCGGCACGACTGATCCCGAACCCGGCGCCGGTCAAACCGCGTTCTCGAGCACCGTCAGTAATCGCTGAATATCGGCGCGGTTGTTGAACATCGAGATGCTCGCACGTATCACCGAGTCCTCGTCCTCCCGGAAGGTGACCGCGACCGCCCTTTCCTCCAGAAGTCGTTTCAGCCGCTCGGGGTCCTGTCCATGCACGAAGCTCACGATGGGTGAAGCGTTGTCTCGAGGCGTCCAGATCTCGAGTCCCAGCCCGGCGAGGCCTTCCCGGAGCGCTCGGCTGAGCTCGGCGGCGTGCGCTTCGATTCTGGAAAGACCGACCTGCTTCAAGTAGTCGAGAGCGGCAGCGAGCTGGACGACCGCGCTGAAAGCGAGGGAGCCGTACTCGTACTTCTGCGCGGTTCTGAGGAGGCGGAAACGGTGCCCGGGGAGATCCTCCGCGACCTGCGAGTGGCCGTAGCGGTCGGGACGAATGCGATCGAGGTGCTCCTGGCGGATGAAAAACGGTGCCACGCCGAAGTTTGCGAAGAGCCATTTGTAGGCTCCGGTGGTGAGAAAGTCCACGCCCTGCTCGGTGAGACTGGTGGGAAAGGTGCCGAGGGCCTGGACGGCGTCCGCGTACAGGAGGGCACCTTTTGCGTGAGCGAGCTCGGCCAGGGCGCGTGGTCTTGCCGAAAGCCGTTGCGGTTCGACACCCAGGCCACAGAAACGAGCCGGGTTCTCGCGTCGATGCGCGCCTCGAAGTCTTCGACGCGCGTACCGCCCTCCTTTTGCGGAACAATGCGGAGCTCGATGCCCCTTTCCCCCTCGAGCTGGCGGTAGAGGACGAAGGTGGTCGTAAAGTGGAGCTCGTCCACAACGACGTTGTCGCCGGCGTCGAGGTCGAGACCGCGGGTGACGATGTTCTCTCCGTCGCTCGTCGAGTAGAGAAGAGCCACCTCCTCCGGCTTTGCGCCGAAGAGCTCGGCAAACCCGGCGCGCGCCATCTCCTTCTTCTCCACTCGACGGCGACGTCTCTCACCACCTTCGAAATCGGGCCGATCCAGGCGGTGTTGAGAAACGTCAGGTTCCGGGTTGCCGAAGAACGTCGAGATGGATGTACATCATGTGACCCGCCTCGTAATAACCCTCATCGCGGTCGTTGGCTCGTGACCCGCTCGCGGTACGTTGGCTCGAACCCCAGGTGATCGAACGTCCACTCCGTGGCGGCAAACGGCGTTGCAACGTCGTAGTAGCCGTTCGCAACGAACACGCGCAAGAAAGGATTACGCGCCATCGCATGGCGGAGCGAATCGGTGAGGTTCAGGTAGCGATTCTGGAATTCCCCGTAGTCCCACGGCCGGCCGAACGCGTACGGGACGTATTCCAGGTCCGTCTCCCACTCCAGCTCGTGGCGGAAATAGTCGTTGATCATCGCGGTGAAGGCACCCTGTACCGCCGTGTCCGAGGGGTCGAACTCCTGCTCCTCGCCGGCGGCATCGGCGTCGATGCCGGTGAACCGGCTGTCGAGACGACCGACCATCAAGCGTCGATCACGAAGCAGCTCTTTGCGGAACCGTCCGGGGCTGACCCTCAGGTTCGACTGCGCGATGTACTCGGGCGACAAGCCGGTGTAGCGCGCCACCTTCTCCGCCATCGCCTCGTTCTCCTCGCGGCTCAGCCGATTCCCCCTGGTGAGCGCCAGCAGGTATTCGCCGAATGCGAAGCCGCGGGCTTCTTCCACCGCCTTGTCGAAGTCCCCCTGGAGGTCTGCCGGTAGCTTCTTGTGGTACCAGGCCGTCACCGTGTACGTGGGGAGGAAGCCGGCGTAGTGGATGTCGTTGCCGGGTGCCGCGTCCAGCGTCCTGAAGTCGAGGACCGAGGACACCAGCACGACGCCATTGAGCTCGATTTTCCGGCGCGATTGAAGCTCGGCGGCCACCCCCGCTGATCGCACCGTTCCGTAGCTCTCGCCAAGGAGGTACTTCGGGGACTTCCAGCGATCGAACCGGGTGAGGTAGAGACGTATGAACTCGGAGAAGAACTCGATGTCCTGGCGGACGCCGAGGAACTGCTTCACGTCTTCGCCTTCGAACGGCCGGCTGAAGCCCGTCGGGACCGGGTCAATCGCCACGAGATCCGTCACATCGAGCAGCGAGTACTCGTTGTCCACCAGATTGTAGGGCGGCGCCGGCTGGAAACCTTCGCTCGCCATCTCCACTCGCCGTGGCCCGAGCGCCCCATATGGAGCCAGATGCTGGCCGATCCCGGGCCGCCGTTATAGAAGAACGTGATCGGCCGGGCACGCCGGTCGGTCTGGCCATCGCGAACGTAGGCGACGAAGAAGACGTTCGCTCTCGGCTTGCCGTCCGGGTCGCGCACAACGAGCGTGCCTGCCGTTGCGGTGTAGCGGACCTCGACGCCGTCGATGCCCACGCTGTGGGACGTGGTGGAGAGCTTGTCTGCGGCGCCGACCGCCGTCTGGGATTCCGAAGATTCGCTCGCGGTAGCGTTCGGTGCCGGCTGCTGCGCTTGCGCCGGTGCGAGCATTACGATTCCGAGAAGCGAGAGCGGGAGAACGAGACTTTGAAGCCCTGGTGCGCGCATCGAAAACCTCCAGGCGTGGATACCGGACCGCACCATACCATGATGTCTTCTTCAGGATGAACGCTCTTGTCTGAAGTCCTCCTCTCACATACCATCGGCGAGCCAACGAGGTCGAGCCGCGACGAGTGGTGCGATCGGTCGGTAGTAGGGAGGTCATCGTGAGATTCGCGCTGGCCCCGTTCTCCGCAGTTGCGGAGCGGCCATGCGCTAGCATGGCGGCTCTCCTCGGAGGAACTATTCGAGATGAGCACTTGCAGTGCTAGCTGGAAAGCCGTCCGAGGATTCCTTTCGACTCTGTCGGGCCAACAACATCGTGGAATCTCCAAACATAGGAGCGAGATTCGACCCCGACTGCGGAAAACGCGGCTGGCTCTCTGTCGAGCCGCGACGTCCGTAGTATGCGTTTGGTCCATGGGATGCGAGCCGGCGGTAACCACTGGCGGTGAAGAGGAGACGAGCGTACCGCAGTTCAGAGTCGATCCCTACTGGCCGAAGCCGCTGCCCAACGACTGGCTTTCGGGAGAGATTGCGGGGATAGCGGTCGACTCGCGCGACCGCGTCTGGGTCCTCCACCGTCCGGGGAGCTTGAGCACGGACGAGCTCGGCGCGGCGCAGGATCCGCCCATCTCGATTTGTTGCCGGCCAGCTCCACCGGTCCTGGTGTTCGATGCGGAGGGGAATCTCGATCGGTCATAGGGTGGTCCCGCCTCCGGCTACGATTGGCCCGGCACCGAGCACGGGATCTTCGTCGACTACCACGACAACGTCTGGGTGGCCGGGGAAGGTCGCGACGACCACCAGGTGCTGAAGTTCTGTCCTGATGGCACTTTGCTTCTCCAGATCGGACATTCCGGTAAGACCGGCGGTAGCAACCATGAGGAGTTTCTGGGGCAACCCACCGACATGGAAGTCGATCCCGAGACGAACGAAGTCTTCGTTGCCGACGGCTACCTGAACCGGCGCGTGATCGTTTTCGACGCGGATACGGGAGAGTACAAGCGGCACTGGGGAGCTTACGGCAAAGAGCCGGTGGACTTCCCTCCCGGCGTTTTCTACGACGCGGACACGTTGAAGTTCATGCGGCACGGTGGTGCCGAAGGAGAGGAGCCGGTCGAGGCCGCTGTCGCCTCCTACGATCCGAGCGCTCCCCCCGCGCAGCAGTTTCGCATCGTGCACGGGCTTCGGATCGCGAACGACGGGCTGGTGTATGTCGCGGATCGCTCCAACAACCGTCTTCAGATCTTCAGAAAGGACGGCACCTTCGTGGAAGAGGTCGTCATTGCCCGGAACACCCTGGGGGAAGGATCGACGTGGGATGTGGATCTTTCACGGGATGAGGAGCAGAGGTTTCTCTACAACGTCGATGGAACCAACCAGCGGATCTGGATCCTGCGACGAGAAGACCTGGAGATTGTCGGCTCGATCGGCCGCCGCGGCCGCAACGCCGGTCAATTCCACTGGGTGCACAAGCTGGCAGTGGACTCCCGGGGGCAACATCTACACCGGTGAGGTGAGCCGGGGCAGGCGCCTCCAGAAATTCGTTTTGGAGAAGAGAGCCGAGCCCGATCCAGGATCTCGCTTGAAGCGGGTGAAGAATCGTGTAGCAGAAATAGACGTAGCGGAGTTCTTCGAAATCCGGATCCAGAGCAAAGCCCAGGAGGCCGGCACTGCGTCGAGGGAACGTCGCCGCCTCCACGGTGGCGAAGGGCTCGTCGCTCAGAACCCCGTTCTCGACAACCCTGATGCGTCCGGGGCGCAATCACCGGAACTCAATCAAGCCGACCGCAAGTGGATGGAAGAGGAAGTCTCCGCCCTCATCACGCAGCAAGAGATACGCATCTTTACCGAGCTTCGCTTCGAGGAGGATCGAGAGCGTTTCAAGGAGCTCTTCTGGAGGCGCCGGGACCCGGATTTGGCCACTCGCGAGAACGAGATCCGCGCAGAGGTTCAGAACCGGCAGAGGACGGCGGACCGCCTCATCAACGCCGACTCTATGCGCGGCGCAATTCGGCGAGAAATTCCGGGCTGTGGACGCAGATTGAACTGGAGTATACGCCCGTGTCGGTCACAGGGGACCAGTCCGGCCGGCCGCTGAGCCCTAGGGCGTGGCGGGCCGCTGGCTCGAGAGGGCGGCCCAAGTGTGTCGTCGATTCAACCGCGAGACGATTGCCGGATTCTCCGTCGAGCACCTTCAAGCCGACGAGATTCGCTCCTTCGTGGGCTGCAAGAAGCAGGTTGTACTGAGGCCACTCGAGAGACTTAAGTCTCTAAACACCAGCTCGCTGACCGCGGGCCATCGTCTGACGGAGTGCCAGCAACGCCCAAGCGTAGGCTGCAACGAGGGCGAGAACGCCGCCGCTGAGGACAATGGCAGTTCCCGGGGGCAGATCCGCCAGGGCGCTGCCGCCGAACGCCTGAGCGACGCTCACGGCGGCCAAACCGAGGTAGCCGAGTACACCCAGTTGCGTGATGCGCGTGCGCCGTGCCTCGTCGTACCTCGTGAACATCAAGAGCCAGGCCAAGAGCGGTAGCACCTGCAGGCTGTGGATGCTCACCGCGTGGGGCACCTTGAGCTGGCCTTGGGGACTCATGAGCCTGAGCGACGCTCACGGCGGCCAAACCGAGGTAGCCGAGTACACCCAGTTGCGTGATGCGCGTGCGCCGTGCCTCGTCGTACCTCGTGAACATCAAGAGCCAGGCCAAGAGCGGTAGCACCTGCAGGCTGTGGATGCTCACCGCGTGGGGCACCTTGAGCTGGCCTTGGGGACTCATGAGCGAAGCCCCGGCCACTCTCTCCACCAAGAACTCCCCAGTCGCCCGATCCAAGACCTTGTCGTTGCCGCTTCTGATCATTAACCCGCCCACGGTCCCACCAGCCAGGAGGAGGATCAACCCTGATCGAATGGCCCACGCCATACTGCGGGGGGCTCTGAGGGAGAACAAGCTCCACAGCGTGATCACGATGACCACAGCCCAGGAACGTAGAGATCCTCTTCAAGCACCTTGGCTGCTGACTGAGCGGGTGGAGCTGAAGGTTGAGGGGGATAGAAACAATCGCGAAGGCGCACTTCAGGTTTACGCAAGGCGATCTCCGTGAGCTGGGAATCGATGGCACCGGGAACGTCGGCCTGCGTTTGGAGCGCCCGGCGCATCCCACCGAGTCGCTCCTCGACCTCCCCGCTCGTCGACAGAATCGCGTGCACGACGCCCATCAAGTGGTTGAGCGTCTGTAGGGTGTCGTGCCACGTACGGCGGTCCGCGGTGCTGATGTCGATCGCCGGGTCGCCCGAAACCGCGACACTCCGGACCTGCTCCGTCTCTCCCACCCTGAGCCGGACCTGATAGGTGCCCGGCAACACGAACGGACCCGCCAATATGCCACGGAAGAGCGGCGCGGAGTCTCCCTCACCGGGCTTGAACGTCAACGGGTGTCGCAAGTCCCACACCAGCCGCTGGACGCCGGCTCCGTCTGGACCCATCCTCTCCACTGCGACTGTGGAGGCACCTATCGCGTCGTCGCCTTCATCACCGAGCAGAAGGTGATTCGGAAAATCTTGACTCATCTCGAAAAAAGAAAAAGCGACTCGCGCTCGCCACCCTAGCCACTGACTTCCGACCACGCCACTTGTCCGAATACCCCGACACGAGAACGGCCGGAGTGCCTTTTCACACCCATCACCCCGGCGGGAGACACTCCTCAACCGCCTTCCCCTGTTTGCTCGAGTTCTGCTACCCTCGCCAGGACTCAATCGGACTGCACAGTCCCATCCCAGTCGGGGAATTTCGTGCGGACCGGGGCCGGACAAGTATGAATTTTCCTATCCTTCATTATTTTCAGGAGGTAGTAAAATGGCTGGCGTATTCGGGAAGATCGCCTTTATCACAGGAGCGAGCAGCGGAATAGGAAAGGGTTGTGCAGAGCTTTTTGCCTCCCAGGGAGTAAACCTGATTCTTGCCGCCCGGCGGATAGAGCGCCTCGATACACTGTCTGAGGAGCTCTCTAAAAAACACGGCATTGAGGTATTAACATGCGAGCTGGATGTACGCCGACAGCCGGACGTAGAAAGCACGGTGAATAATTTACCGGAGAAGTGGAAAGATATTGACATCCTGATCAGTTCTGCGGGGCTTGGTCGCGAGTCCGATACATTCCACGATGGGAGCATCAGCGACTGGGATGAGATAATAGACACTAACCTCAAGGGGTTACTCTACGTGTCCCGTGCTATCGCACCGCTTATGGTTAAGAGAAACACGGGACACATCGCAATTATCGATTCGGCTCAACAGCGGCGCACTCGGTAGTTGCCGGTTCGCTCGTTTACTGCGCAACGAAGTGGGGTATGAATGCACTGGCCAAAGGATTTAAGTTGGACCTGGCGGGAACCAACATAAGAGTGACGATTGTGCATGCCGGCAGGACTGAGACAGAATTCAGACTTGTAATGCATCGGGGAGATGTCGAGCTTGCAAAGAAGCACTATGAAGGTGTGGTCCCGCTCAGTTCAAAGGATGTCGCAGAAACGGTACTTTTTGCGGTAAGCCAGCCATCACATGTCAATATTGCTGAAATCATCGTTACGCCCACTGATTATGAAAAGTACAGGCCGAAAGTATTACAACCGAAACAAGGTAGATGACCCCCGACGAGAAGGGGCGGACCTTAGCTGAAGTGAAGGCGACCGTAGCGCCGTCGGGCGGCGTCACGCTCGCAAGGGAGATGGGCCTCCTTGGCCTCGTCGCCACCGGCATCTGCTCCATGGTGGGCGCCGCCATCAACGTCTACCCGGTCATGATCCAGCGGAGCATTCCGGGGATCGGCCCCAACGTCCCACCTGCCTACGCACTCGCCATGGTGCCGGCGATTCTGGCGGCCCTCGCTTATGCGGTCATGGCCTCCGGGATGCCGCGGGCGGGTGGAAGCTACGTGTACGCGAGCCGAAGCATTCATCCCTATTTCGGGCTCTTGGCGAGCTTCTCTCAATGGTTCGGCTTGTCGGTCGCCATGGGGGTCGTGGGATACGTGCTCGTACCCTTCACGCGCGACATCGCCGTTGCGCTCAACCTCCAAGGGGCAGCCGCTCAGCTGGAGACCGGCTTCATACGGGTGACGCTCGCTCTTGTATTCGTCTGGACGGCCAGCTTGATCAACCTGTTCGGGATCAAAACGTTCGAGCGCGCGATGATCGCCTTGATGATCCTTGGCTTCGTCGGTGGAGCCATTGTGATTCCTACCGGCTTCATGTTCGACCATGCTAACTTCATCGCTGCGGTTCAACAGACGGAAGGGGTGACCATCACGCCGGTGGCCGCAACCCCACCGGATCTCTATCTCCTTCTAGTAGCAACGGCGTTACTCTTCGCGTCATTCATAGGGTTCGACTCCATAGCCCAGGCGGGAAGCGAAGCGAAGAACCCCAATGTCATGCTGCCGCTGGCCATCGGAATCGCGGTGGTGGTCGTCGGCGTGTTCTACTTACTGTTCACGGCCGCGGTCTATCATGCCGTTCCTTGGTACTTCATCGCGGAACGCGCCGGTGCAACAGATCTCACCGCACCGGGACTTCTGAGCTACCTTCTCTCTCCGACATGGTCGGTGCTCATTGTGGGGGCAGCCACTTTTGCGCTCTTCAACAGCCTCCCCGGGATGATGCTCGCCGTTTCCCGACTCCTGTTCGCTTGGGCGGAGGACGGCATCTTCTTCCGATCGGTCGCCGCCATCCATCCCCGTTGGCGCACACCGCATGTCGCTATTCTCCTGAGCAGCTTCATCGCCACCCTGGGTATCTTGGGATGTCACTTCGCCGGCGACTTCTTCCTCGGGGTAGACGTCCTGGTGATCGGCATGCTCGTGAACTTCACTCTGGTGTGCTTGTCGGTCGTGTTTCTCGCCAAACGTAATCCAAAGTTAGCGGAAGGCCTACGTTTCATGAGAAGCCGAGCGGCGCAGATTTTGTTGGGCGGGAGTGGGGCTCTCACTCTAGGCGTCTTGCTTGTCGTACAAGTCATCAAGGATCTAAACGCGGATGTAGACGCCTGGTATTACCGCTCCACATGGGTTTACTTGATCGCCGTGGCGGCGGTGTCACTGTTGTTCGTGATCCGATGGAAGGAGCTGCGGCGAGGAGGGGTCGATCTCGAGAAGCTCTACTCGACGCTACCTCCCGAATAGAAGCTACGCTGCCAAGCGGCAAAGGCCTGTCCTTCCCTGAAGTCCAAAAACGTAAGCCCTCATACGCTGCGACATAATGCCGGCAACTGGATTATGCCGTCATGGGTTCCAGATTCGAAGGGCAACCCATCAGAGGTGCTTGGAAACACATCAAGAAGTGCTTGCCGTCGAGCGAGACGTCGTAGTCGTGGAGACCATAGGGCTCGACGACGAAGTCTCCTTCGAACAGTCGCTCTAGTCTTCCGCTCTCGAACGCGGGCTTAAGCTCGATCGCAACGGCCATTATCTCTCGGCCGTTGCGGTAGAGAGCTCTCGCCCATCCCTTGACCATACGGGGTCCGCGGCTAGTCAAGAACGGGTCGTCAGGCCCCACATCCGGCCGGAGTGCATGTCTCCCAAGATCGTCTCGTACAATGCCAGGCAGCGCTCCCGATACTCCGGGTCGATGCGGACCGCCTGCTCGGCAAACCGGTGGGTGCCCCAGAATGGGAACTTATTCTTGCCAGGGCCCTAAGGTGACCTTGCCCCCCGCGGCGTCGCCATGCACCAAAGCCGGTTCGAGCGTACGCCGTCAACCACATCTTGCGGTCGGATCGGCCTGGGAGCTCTCAACTTGACAATACCCCCGCGCGTGTTGGTCAGTCCGGATCTGGCTCGAACGGCGCGAGCTCGTCGGCCAGATCAGCCACGACGGAAGGGAAGTCGGACGTAGCTGCGCGGGTCGCGAGATGACGGGCCAGTACCCGCACCTCCCCCGGCCACGACACAAGGAGGTGCGTGCAGCCGGCGTCACGCCACTCGTCGATGACGCGCCGGTCGCGGGCAAGGTCACCGGAGAGGGCGATCGTGCCGGGCGCCGGAAGACCTGGCCTGACCACGAGCTCAGTAGGCGAGTCGGCCACGATCGGTGGATCGCTCGCCGCTCCGGGCGCGGCTAGCCATACCAGGAGCTCGGTCTGCACCGGTGGCGGGGCCAGCACCACCCCGTGACCGAGCCGACCTACCAGGGCCTCGCGGAATCGAAGAAGCGTCTCGGGTCCGGGGTCGCCGGGCACAATCGCGACGGCACGTCCACCCGACAGGTTGTCGAGCACCGCGAGCTCCTCGGCGATCGTCAACGGGTGCTCGGCGCCGAGTTCGACACTCACGACGACCCGAACGAACTCCGTCCGTTCGGCGACCCGTGCGGCCCGGATCACCTCCGTGCCGGGCGGGCCGGTCACCGTGACTGCCCACAGACCGAGCTCGTCGGCGCGGCGGGCCCGCGCGAGGTCGGCGTCGTCTTCGAGCACCAAGCCGAGCCTCATCGACCGACCTCGACCAGTTTGGGCGCGACCTCGGACCCGATGCGCTCGATCACGTCGGTGAGGGCGGTCCGGGGTGGCGCGTCGTACCCAATCCGGCACACGAGCAGCTCGACGCCCTCGTATCGAGCCAATCCGTCGACGACTTCGTCGACATTTCCGACGAGTGCCGAAGACTCCACCGCGTCCATCGACGCCTCGACCTGACGAGCGAAATCGACACCCGTGTCCGCGGCTCCCCATCCCAGCCCGGCGTACACGAGGTAGCTGCTCCGCACCCATCCCACCGCGCGCCGCCGCTCGGCCTCGCCGTCGACCACCCAAAGGTTCCGCAGCAGGCCAATGGGCGGAGGCTTGCCCCCCGGCTCGCCGAACTCGGACCACGCCTCGCGGTGCGCTGCGATCAGCTCGTCGACCACCTCCTTGGAAAAAGCGCCCGAGATGAACAGACCAAGCCCGCGACGGCCGGCTCGGCGCGCCCCCACCGCGCTCGTCACCCCGACCCAGAGCGGTGGCCCGTCGTGGGACGCGCTCGCGACCACCACGTCGAGGCCACGCTCCATGCGGGCTCGACGATCGGCCATGCGCAGGTCCTTGGCCGCGAACTCGATCGGGCGGTACCCCATGCCCAAACCCAGGACGTGAGAAAAATTAGTTATTGACTAGCGGTACCGCTATGTTATAGAATTGCGAGTATGGGATACGTAACGAAGCTGCAGGTGATCAAACGAGCCAACGACACCCGTCAGTGCTATGTGATTTGCCCGTCGCCTTTAGCGCAGGCGCTAGAGATGGAGCAGGGCGAGGAGCTGGAGTGGGTGGTGGAGGATCGAAACACCCTGATTGTGCGTCGGACGCCAAAGGCGAAGCGAGGGAGAAAGCGGGGTAGACGTGGGTGATAACCAAACGTCGCTTCCCGGCTTTCCGAGTCCGCGAAAACGGAACGATGGTGATGACGGCGATGAGGGAGAACGCGCGACACAGGCTCGGTTGAAGGTGGTCGATCGCGCGCAGCTGCTGCTGCGGACGGTGGACGTGGAGCGATTGATCCCAGAGGATGACCCAGCGCGTGCGATCTGGGAGTTCGTGGGTTGGCTGGATCTCAGCGGGTACACGGAGCAGATCCGCTCCGTCGCGGGTGGCGCAGGCCGGCCCGCGTTCGATCCGCAGCTACTGGTGAGCCTGTGGGTCTACAGCTACAGCCAGTCCGTGAGTTCGGCCCGCGCCATTGAGCGGCTGTGCGAGCATCATCCGGCTTATCAATGGCTCACCGGAATGCAGAGCATCAGTGCGCACACGCTATCGGACTTTCGGGTGACCCATTCGGAGGCCCTACACGAGTTGTTTGTGCAAACTTTGGGGCTTCTGAGTGCAGACGGATTGATCACGCTCGAGCGAGTCATGCTGGATGGGACGAAGGTGCGCGCGAATGCTTCGTCGAGTGGATTTCGCAGCAAGCCTCGTGTGGAGGCGTATCTGAAGGATGCGCGTGAGGCGGTCGAGGCTCTCGAAGCACAGACGGAGGAGGAATCGAGCCGGCAGATGCAGGCAGCACAGCAACGCGCCAGGCGAGAGAGACAGGAGCGTCTAGAATCAGCGTTGAAGGAGTACGACAAGCTGGAAGCCGCCAAAAGCCGCGTAAAACGCGTGAGCACGACCGATCCCGACGCGCGGGTGATGAAACAAGCCGAGGGCGGCTCCGCACCTAGCTACAACGTCCAGGTCTCAACGGATGCCGCGCACGGCCTGATTGTCGACATCGATGCCACGCAGGCCGGCAGCGATTATCAGCAGCTGACGCCCGCCATACAACGGCTTGAGCAGAGCATGCACCGCGCGCCCGAGCAGATGGTCGTAGATGGGGGCTACATCAGTAGCAACAACATCACGGAGATGGCGAAGCGCGACATCGATTTCGTCGGTCCCCAATCCGAGAACAAGGCAGCAGAGGCTAATCGGCGCAAGTCGTATAAGCACCACGGCGTGAGTCCGGAATACGAGGCGTCGAAGTTTGTCTTCGATACGGAGACCAACACGTATGTGTGCCCGCAGGGCAAGCACTTACGCTACGACGCCAAGCAGGAAAGCCATGGCACGATGTGCTATCGATACAAGGCGTCGGAGCAAGACTGCCAGACGTGTCCGGCCAAAGATCAGTGCTGTCCTCGTACGCGGCACGGCCGCTCGATCGAGCGGCGCGAACTCTTGCCCGACATAGCCGCGTTCCGCCAGAAGATGCAGACCGACGAAACCAAGGCCATCTATAAGACACGCTCGCAAGTGGCCGAGTTCCCGAATCTCTGGATCAAAGCCAAGTTTGGCCTGCGGCAGTTTAGCGTGCGCAGAATTGCCAAAGTACGCACTGAATCTCAGTGGGTCGCCCTCACCTACGATATCCTGCAGTGGATTCGCCTCCGCTGGAGGCCAAAGATGGTATCGGCGCTCGCGCCGACGTGAGCGCATTGAGCACACGCAGCCCGATTCGTTTAAGCACTAGTTAGAAAGCTAGTCAAAAAGCAACAACGAAACGCCGATACGATACCGGGTGAATCCGCACCACGCGGACCCGCCCCCCCTAGTTGACACAAGTGCGGACCAACCATCCCCATCTCCCTGGGGAAACGCGATTTTTTCTCAGGTTCTCCGTCTGGACCCTGTGGGGCTTCCAGCCGGCGCAAGAGCTGCCCGCGCAGGATGTCGACCGCCACCTTCGGAGCGGTCGAAGTCGACTCCATCAGGCCGGGTTGACGTAGTAGGTGAGGATCGCTCCATCCGGGGGGTTCGGTGCCGTGTAGTGGCTGTGACCCAGACTGCGCCGGCCCCGGTTGAACTTGTGCATCTGGATGGCCGGACGCACCGACGCCAGATGAAGGTCCGATGCCAGCACCTCCTCGGGCCGCCGTCGTTCCGGCTCACGTGAATCAGCCCATCGTCGCTCCCCACCGCCAGCAAGCCCCGGCGGATCGGCGACTCCGAAAAGGTCGTGATGTTTCCGTAGTCCGAGGTGCTCCGGTGCAGGTCGAGGGCGTCCCGGGGCTGGATCTTGCCCTGCATCGGATGTCGAAGTAGCTGATCTGGCGTGTCAAGTCGGGGCTAATCACTCGCCAGCTGTCGCCGCGGTCCGCGCTCTTGAACACCACGTTGGCGGAGAAGTAGAGCGTCTCGTTGTCGTAGTGGGAGATGTGTAGCGGTGACGACCAGTTCCACAGGCACATCGGCGCGTCCTCGGGATGGGCCGGCTGGATCAAGCGCCGCTCACCGGTCTCGGTGTCGAAGCGCACCAGCCGACCGTACTGGGACTCGCTGTAGACGATGGTGGGATCCTCGGGGTCGATGCGGGCGTGAAAGCCGTCGCCGCCGACCGTGACGAACCAATCCTCGTTGGCAATGCCGTCGGTGAAGCGCGTACCGCTCGGTCCTCCCAGCGTGTTGTTGTCCTGGGTGCCACCGTAGACGTAGTAGAAGGGCTCCCGCTGGTCGACCGCCACCGTGTAGAACTGCATCACCGGCAGGTTCGTCACGAAGTTCCACTTCTTGCCACGATCGAAGGTGAAGTAGACGCCGCCGTCGTTGCCGATCACGATGTGGTCGGAGTTTGTCGGGTCGATCCACATCGCCCGCTGGTCGACGTGGACTTGCGGTCCCGCGAAGTCGTAGGTAAACGTCCGGCCACCGTCCTCGGAGACATTGTTGCCGTTGCGCAACAGGTAGACGCGCTCCGGGTTGTTGGGGTCGCATCGCAGCTTGTAAGCCATCTCGCCGCTCCGCCGCTCCCAGCTCGCGCCCCGATCATCGGAGCGGTAAAGACCTTCCTCGTCCCCCTTTGCGCGGATGGCCGCGTAGATCGTGTCGGCCTGGCTGCGACAGACGGAGAGCGCGATGCTGCCGACGTCGCCCGCGGGCAGGCCGTTTGAAGCTCCTGCCAGGTGGCGCCGCCGTCCGTCGTCCGGTAGATGCCGCCCTCGGGGCCGCCTCCGAGGAAGCTCCAGTTGCGCCGCTCCCGCTGGAAAGCCGCCGCGTAGAGCAACGCCGGATCCCGAGGATCCATCTCCACGTCGGAAACTCCGGTGTACTGGCTGACGAAGAGCACTTTCTCCCAGGTCTCGCCGCCGTCGGTGGTTTTGAACACCCCGCGTTCCTCGTTCGCGCCCCACAAGGCTCCCATCCCCGCCACGTAAACGATGTCGGGGTCCCCCGGATGGATGACGATCTTTCCGGTGTGCCGCGTCTCCTCGAGCCCCATGTGCTTCCAGCTCTTGCCACCGTCTTCCGACTTGTAGACCCCGTCGCCCCAGGAGGCGCTGCGGGCATTCCAGTTTTCTCCCGACCCGAGCCACACGAGGTTGGGGTTGTCCGGTGCGACGGCAATCGCGCCGAGAGACGCCGTCCCCCGATTCTTGAAAATCTCTTCCCAGGTGATACCCCGGTTGGTGGACTTCCAGGCCCCACCGGTCGAGGTGGCGACGTAGACGATGTCGGGGTCGCTCTTCACCGCGGTGAGGTCACCGATGCGGCCGCTCTTGGCAGCCGGCCCGATCGTACGCCACTCGAGCTTGGCCAGGGTCGAGCTCAGCGCTTGGCGGCCGTCGCGCTCTTGCCCGAACGATCCCGAAGGGGATACCAGCGCGGCGGTCAACAACACCGACACCAGGTCCAATAGCCTCGTTACCGTATGCGTCCGCATTTTTCCTGTCCCTCCGCTACCTGCCGGATGGAAGCGAAGACGTCGACGGCAGGCTGATGGGACGCCCTGGCGTCCATCGGATACCGGCCGCGTCGAGCTGGCGCTCGAGGGCGGGGAGCTTGCGAATCACGAGCCCCTCAATCCGTTCGATCTGCTGACCGAGCCGCTCGTGGCTGCGGCGCGTCAGCCGCCGTTGATCGGCGGTCGGCAGGGCTGTCGTGGCCTCGACACGGACGTACAACCCCTGGATCTGCTCGTTCAAAGGCGGCGCTCCGCGCTGCTGAGCACCCCCCGCCTCTTCCTCCCCCTCCATCTCCAGCAGGATTTCCTTCACCTCGTCGTCGATCTCTTTCACGGCGGCTTCGATCGACTCGGTAACCTCACCATGTGCCGTCAGCGCACCCCGGATCACCCCGAGTCGCTCCTCCACCTGCCGGCTCGTCGACATCACCGCCCGCGAGGCGGCCATCATGTCGTTCAGCGCCACCAGTGTGTCGTGCCACACCCGCCGATCCGCCGCCGAAATCTCGATCGCCACGTCACCGTGCACCTCGACGCTGCGGGTTTGCTGTTTTTGCCCCACTCGCAGGCGCACTTGGTAGACGCCCGGAAGGACGTACGGCCCCTCGAGGTTCCGCAAGAGAAACGACGTCCGTTCCTCCGGCCCCAGCTCGATGCTCAACGGATGGCGCAGGTCCCATACGAGCCGCTGGACACCCGTACCACTTGCCGCCTGGGGCGCTTCGAGCCGGCGGACGAGCCGGTCGTCACTGTCCAGGATGTCGACGTCGACCTTCGGTGCTTTCCCCGAGGCTGCCCGATCCTCGTTGTCGCCGTCCGTTGGGCCCTCCTTGGCCAGGCCCTCGACCTCCATCACCCCCGGGTTGATGTAGTACGTGAGGATCGCACCGTCCGGAGGGTTCGGTGCCGTGTAGTGAGTGTGCCCCATGCTGCCACGACCCCGGTTGAACTTGTGCATCTGCATGGCGGGACGCACCGACGCCAAGTGAACCTCCGATGCCAGGACCTCCTCGGAAAGCTCCTCCAGGATGGTGATGTCGTCGAGAATCCAAAAGCCCCTCCCGTGGGTACCGATCACCAGATCGTTTTTCTGCGGCTGAATCACCATGTCGTGCACCGGCACCGTGGGCATGTTGTTCTTCAGCGACACCCAACGCCCACCACCGTTGATCGAAACGAGCACTTGAAACTCGGTGCCGACGAAGAGCAGGTTGGGATTGCGCGGATGCTCGACGAGCACCCGGGTCGAGCCGAGCTCGGGAAGATCCCCGGTAATGTTGCTCCAGATGGATCCATAGTCGTTGCTCTTGTACAGGTAGGGCAGGAAGTTGTTGTCCTTGTGGCCGTCGAAGGTGGCGTACAGCGTCCCCTCGTCGTGTTGTGACCAGAACGCGCAGCTCACGCGGGTCATCTCCGGCACCGTCGAGGGGATCTCCGCCGGAACCCAGGTGCCGCCGTCGTCCCGCGTCACCTGGATCAGCCCGTCGTCGGTGCCCACGACCAAGAGGCCTTGCCGCAAAGGCGACTCCGAAAAGGTCGTGATGTTGCCGTAGTCCGAGGTGCCACGATGCAGGCCAATGGCATCCAAGGGCTGGACCTCGCCCTGCAAGGGGAGGTCGAAGTGGCTGATCTGACGCGTCAAATCGGGACTGATCACCTCCCAGGTGTCGCCCCGGTCGGGACTCTTGAACACCACGTTGGCGGAGAAGTAAAGAGTCTCGTTGTCGTAATAGGAGATGTGCACCGGCGACGACCAGTTCCAACGGTACTTGCCGTCCTCGGGATGCGCGGGCTGGATCAGGCGGCGCTCGCCGGTCACGGTGTCGAAGCGCACCAGCCGCCCGTACTGAGACTCCGTATAAACGATGGTCGGCTCCTCGGGATCGATCCGCACGTAGAAGCCGTCGCCGCCGGTGGTCACGTACCAGTCCTCGTTGGCGATGCCATCGGTATAGCGGGTGCCGCTCGGACCACCCATGGAGTTGTTGTCCTGGGTGCCCCCGTAGACGTAGTAGAAGGGCTCTTGCAGGTCCACTCCCACCGTGTAGTACTGGGTCACCGGCAGGTTTTCGACGAACTCCCAGCTCTCAGCGCGGTCGTCGGTCAGATAGACCCCGCCGTCGTTGCCGATGATGATGTGCTCCGGGTCGTTGGGGTCGATCCACATCGCCTGTTGGTCGACGTGGACCCCCGGGCCCGCGTAGTTGCGGCTCAAGGTCCTGCCGCCGTCTTCCGAGACGCTATCGCCGTTGCGCAGCAGGTAGACCCTTTCCGGGTTCTTCGGATCGCACCGCACCTTCGAGGAAGCCGCGATCTCGTTGCGCCGCTCCCAGCTCGCTCCCCGATCGTCGGAGCGATAGAGGCCGGTGTCGTGCTCACGGGCCTGGATCGTCGCGTAGATCGTGTCGGGCTGGCTGCGGCAGATGGAGAGGCCGATCCTTCCGACGTCGCCCTCGGGCAAGCCGTTGGTAAGCTCCACCCAGCTCTCCCCGCCATTGGTGCTCCGGTACAGGCCGCCCTCGGGGCCGCCGAAGAGTGAGCTCCAGTTGCGGCGTGCCCGCTGCCAGGCCGCGGCGTACAGCAAGTCGGAGTCCCGCGGATCCATGGCGAGGTCGCTCACTCCCGTGAGCTCGCTGATGTAGAGGACCTTCTCCCAGGTCACGCCGCCGTCGGTGGTCTTGAACAGCCCACGCTCCTCGTTCGAGCCCCAAAGCGCCCCCATGCCCGCCACGTAGACGATGTCGGGGTCCCCGGGGTGGATGACGATCTTTCCGGTGTGCCGCGTCTCCTCGAGCCCCATGTGCTCCCAGGTTTTGCCGGCGTCCTCCGACTTGTAGACACCGTCGCCCCAAGAGGTGCTGCGCCAGCCCTGGGCCTCGCCGGAGCCGAGCCACACGATGTTCGGGTTGGAAGGCGCGACGGCGATGGCGCCCAGAGAGGCCGTGCCCCGGTCCTTGAACAGCTCCTTCCAGGTAGAGCCCCGATTGGTGGATTTCCACACTCCCCCGGTGGCGGTGGCGACGTAGATGGTGTCGCGATCGGTGTCCACCGAAACGATGTCGGCGATGCGACCGCTGGTGAAGGCGGGGCCGATGTTCCGCCACTCGAGCTTGGCCAGGGTCGAGCTCAGCTCTCGACCGGAGTCGCGCTCTTGCCCGAACGATCCTGAAGGGGATACTAGCGCGGCGGTCAACAACACCGACGCCAGGTTCAATAGCCTCGTTACCGTATGCCTCCGCATTTTTCCTGTCCTTCCGCAACGCTACCTGCCGGATGGACGCGAAGACGTCGACGGCAGGCGGATAGGACGCCCTGGCGTCCATCGGACGCCGGCCCCGTCGAGCTGTTGCTCGAGTGCCGGCAGCTTGTTGCTCACCAGACGATCGACAGAGGCGATCTGCGCGCCGAGCTCCTCGTGGCTGCGCCGGGTCAGCTGGCGCTGCTCGACGGTCGGCAACGACGTGGCCGCCTCGACGGCGAAATAGAGCTGCCTCACCCGTCTCGCCAGCGGTGGCGCTCCGGGAAGGGTGGCGCCGCCCGTCTCCTCGCCCTCCAGCGTTCGGAGCATCGTTTCGACGTCGTTCGCGATCTCATCGACGGCATCGTGAATCGAGCCGGAGACCTCTCCATGGGCCGCGATTGCCTCACGGATCCCTTTGAGCTTCTCCTCCACCTCGCGGGTCGACCGCACCAGCGCCCTCGAGGTCGCCATCATCTGGTTGAGCGCCTGAGCGGTGTCGTGCCACACGCGGCGATCGGCGTCGCTGATCGTGATGGCGGGATCCCCCGCGACCTCGATGCGTCTCACCTGTTCGGCATCGCCGATCGAAAGCCGCACCTGGTACGTTCCCAGCAGCACGAAGGGCCCTCTCGGCTGGCCGCGGGAAAAAGGAATCCTCTCGCCCTCGTCGGGGTCGTAGGACAAAGGATGCCTCAGATCCCACACCAGCCTTTGGATGCCGGCGCCCTTCGCACCCTGCGGTGGATTCAGCCGGCGCACGAGCCCGCCGTTACCGTCCAGGATGTCGAGCTCGATCCGCGGAGCTCCACTCTCGGAGCCGTCGTCGGTGGACTCCGGTGCCACCTCCATCATCGATGGGTTCACGTAGTAGGCGAGGATCGCCCCTTCGGGAGGGTTCGGGGCGACGTAGCGCGTGTGGCCCATGCTTCTGCGGCGGTTGAACTTGTGCAACTGGGTCGCGGGCTGGAAGGATGCGAGGTGGAAGTCCGACGCCAGAACGTCCTCGGAAAGCTCTTCCAGCAGGGTGATATCGTCGAGGATGAAGAACCCCCTTCCGTGAGTGGCGATGACGAGGTCGTTCTTCTTCGGCTGGATCACCATATCGTGCACCGGTACAGTTGGGAGGCCTGCCTTCAAACGTACCCAGTTCTCGCCTCCGTTGATCGACACGAAGGCAGCGAACTCCGTCCCCGCAAACAACAAGTTCTCGTTGCGGGGATGCTCCACCACCACCCGCACCGGGCCGAACTCCGGTAAACCTCCCGTGATGTTCCTCCACGTCGCCCCGTAGTCGGTGCTCTTGTACGCGTACGGTAAGAAGTTGTTGTCCTTGTGGCCCTCGAAGGTGGAATAGAGCGTTCCCTCGGCGTGGTTCGACCACACGATCCGGCTCACGAACGTCATCTCCGGGACCGTCTCCGGGATCTCCGCCGCCACCCAGTTGCCACCGTCGTCGCGGGTGATGTGGATCAATCCGTCGTCGGTCCCCACCGCCAGGAGCCCCTGTTTCAGGCGCGACTCCGAGAACATGGTGATGTTGCCGTAGTCCGAGGTGGCCCGGTGCAGCATGAACGCGTCCCGCGGCTGCACTTTGCCCTGCAGCGGCAAATCGAAGTGACTCGTCTGCCGGGTCAGGTCGGGGCTGATCACGTTCCAGCTGTCACCACGGTCGGGACTCTTGAACACCACGTTGGCGGAGAAGTAGATCGATTTGTTGTCGTAGTGCGAGATATGCACCGGCGACGACCAGTTCCAACGATACTTGCTGCCGTCGTCCGGCTGCGCCGGCTGGATGAGCTTCCCCTCGCCCGTCACCGTATCGAAGCGGAGCAGACGCCCGTACTGGGATTCGGTATAGACGATGGTGGGATCCTCTGGGTCGATCTGCACGTAGAAGCCGTCGCCGCCGGAGGTCCGGTACCAGTCCTCGTTGGTGATGCCGTCGGTGTAACGCGTACCGCTCGGGCCGCCCATCGAGCCGTTGTCCTGCGTTCCCCCGTAGACGTAGTAGAAGGGTTCCTGGAGGTCGACGGCGACCGTGTAGAACGTGCTCACCGGCAGGTTCTCGGCGAACTCCCACGTTTCGCCGCCGTTGTCGGTTATGTAGAACCCGCCATCGTTGCCGATCAGGATGTGTTTGGAATCGGCGGGATCGATCCACATGGCTTGCTGGTCGCCGTGGACGGTTCTGTCCTTGTAGGGCCGGGTGAGGGTCCTGCCACCGTCCTCCGACACGCCGTCCTCGTCGGTGACCAGGTAGACGCGCTCCGCGTTGCTGGGATCACAGCGGACTTTGCTGGACGAGGCCTCGTTGACGCGCTCCCAGCTCGCGCCCCGGTCGTCCGATCGGTAGAGCCCCTGCTCGTCCTCTCCCGCCGTGATGCTCGCATAGACGCGGTCGGGCATGCTGCGGCACACCGAAAGGCCGATCTTCCCCAGATCTCCCTTTGGCAGGCCGTTGGTCAGCCGCGCCCAGCGCTCGCCCCCGTCGGTGCTTCGGTAGATCCCACTCTCCGGACCCCCGCCCAGAAAGCTCCATACCCGCCGCTCCCGTTGAAACGCGGCCGCATACAGCCAGTCCGGATTCCGAGGATCCATTGCCAGGTCCACGACTCCGGTGTGCGGGCTCACGTAGAGCACCTTCTTCCAGCTGGCACCCCCATCCGTGGTCTTGAAGACACCGCGCTCCTCGTTTGCTCCCCACAACGCGCCACCGCCCGCCACGTACACGGTGTCCGGGTCCTCAGGATGAATGAGGATCTGACCGACGTGTCGGGTCTCTTCCAGTCCCATGTGCTTCCACGTCTTGCCACCGTCTTCCGACTTGTACACGCCGTCGCCCCACGAAACGCTCCGCCAGTTCCACGTTTCCCCCGAACCCAGCCACAGCAGGTTCGGGTTCGAGGGTGCGATCGCCACCGAGCCCAGGGATGCCGTGCCGCGGTTCTCGAAGATCGGCTTCCAGGTGGAACCGCGATCCATGGATTTCCACAGCCCGCCGGTGGACGTCGCCACGTAGATGATGTCGGGATCGCTCTCCACCGCCTCGATGTCGGCGATCCGCCCGCTGATGTGGGCGGGGCCGATGTTGCGCCACTCGAGATTCGTCAGGTGAGACGGTTTCAGCGCTCCGCCGTCACCCGAGCCGCTCTGGCCAGGCTCGGCCGGAACGCCGTAAGCCGAAGGCACCGCTGCTGGCGCTAGGACGGCGGCCGCGCAGCACAGAATCAGGACGATGCGCACGATGGTCCTCTGTCGTTCGATGCTCATGAGCCTCTCTCCTATGGCATTCGGTTGGGCCGACGCTCGCGGAAACGCGACGCTCGCCGGCTGGTGAATAACCTCGATTCTCGGGCCGAGGCTGTCGTGGTGGCGGCCGTGGAGCGGCACCCCACGGCCGCCTCTTCTGGAGGGGAATCTAGGGCCCTTACTCCTCCTTGCGCTTCAAAAAGAAGGCGTTCGTTCCGGTCTTTTTCCCGTTCCCGTGAACCGCCCAGACCGCTTCGATGCGATCGTCGTCGAGAATACGGATCTCACCATTGTGGACGTGGATGTCCTTCGCCGGGTCGAGATTGGTTCCTCCGGCGAAAACGAAACGCAGCACGTTGGGCGTGGAGCTCTCGACGTCCAGTCTCATCTCCGGCTGGTTCCCCATGACGCAATAATGCTTGCGGACGAGATCGGTGCCGTCGAGGTGGTAGGTGGTGAGCATCTCGCGCGAGGTCCCCGGAAAATCGGTCTGCAGGATCGTGTGTCCGGCGGCGCTCACGCGGATCTCGACCATCCCCGGCGTGCCATCCTCGCTCGTCGTATCTTCCCATCGTCCTTCGAGGCTCTTGAGCGTCTCGAAAGCCACACTGGCGGTGACGTCCTCACCGGCACTGGCCGGCCCACCCATGGGCAGCGCCAGGGCCAGCACGGAAACACCGGTAGCGTATCGTCCAGGAATGCTGAGGAATCTCACTCTCTCCTCCTCCCCGCTCCGCGCGAGCGGCGAGCCGCTCGAGGAACGCACGGTCGAATGAGCCCCCCAACCATACTCCACCGCAGGTAGGTTCGTCGAGAGCGCTAGCCCCAAAGCGAAAACTACTGCGAAACCTTCTTGTCCAGAAACACCCGAAAACTGGTGGGGGTGGCGGCCATGGCCTCCACGTCGTCGATCTCGATGGGAATCGAGCGGCTCAACCACTCGTGGCCCGTCTCGGTCACGATCACGTCGTCCTCGAAGGCGACGCGGGCCCCATCGGGTGGGGCGACACCCTGCTCGATGGAGAGCACCATCCCGGGCATCAACGGCGCTTCATAGTCCCCCTCGTCGTGGACCTCCATGCCGATGAAGTGCCCGATCCCGTAGGTATAGTACTGGTCGTAGCCTCCCGCCTCGCGGAGCATGTTCACCGCCAGCTCGTGGAGCTCCCACCAGGTGACACCCGGCTTGATCCTCGAGATCACCGTTTTCTGCACATCGAGGGCGATCTGGTAGAGCTTCCTTTGCTCCGGCGAGAATTTTCCGTCCACCGGGACGTTGCGCTGCAGATCCGCCGAGTAGTGATTGAAGGCGGCCCCGGTGTCCACATGGACCATATCGCTCGCCTCGAAGACCCTCGCTCCCGAGCGGGGAACGAACTGGATGAAGCCTTCCGGAACGGCCCGGCGGTGCATCGGCCCGGCCATCGGCACTTTTCGGACCGCGGTCGGAAAACCCAGGATCCCGCCCCGATAGCGATAGACGAAGTCCATGATCTCCATGATGTGTTTTTCGGTCAGGCCGGGGCGCACCGCGCGCAGACCCTCGACGATCCCTTCACCGCTGATTGCCACTGCGCGACGGAGCGAGGCGAGGCCGTAGGCGTCGTGGAGCATACGGACCGGATCGAGGATGTCTCCCGAGTCTCGAATATCGAGCTCGGGCGAGAACCGCTTCAGCTTCTCGAAGTAGGCGAGCCGTGGCGGCTCGGGCATGCCCAGCCGGAGGAAGCGGGGGTAGTTCAGGTAGAGGGCTTTGTCGTGGCGACTCCAGGTTTTCGACAGCGCGGCGGGAAGCGGCCACCGGCGGATCTGGGTGATGCGCCAGTCGCGGTAGTCGGTGAGCGCCACCGAGAGGTCTTCTTCGAGCTCCGGAAACGGGCGGATATCCTCGATGCCGGTGACCGAGCGCATCGCCTCGACGTCGGCCGAGGTGTACAGAACCACCCAATCCTTCTCTTCGGTCGGGACGAGGAGGATCGCCGAGTCGTAGCTGTCGAGTCCGTCGACGCCGGTCAGGAAGATGAAGTCGTGATTCTCACTGTGGGGCACCTGGAACTCGAGCCGCCTCGGCTGGGATCGCTCGGCGGAGAAGATCAGCATCGCTCCATCCGGTATGGCATGCAGCACCCGCGCCCGCCGGCGCGCGAAAATACTCCGGATCTGGTCCGGATCCGGGTTGTCGAGATCGAGCCGCGACGCCAGCTCCACTTCTCGGGTGTAATCGTACTCTGCCGATGTGGTCGCGTCCTGCGTCTCACCCGTCGCGACGACGAGAAAGGACCCGGCAAGCGCGAGAGCGGCGGGTTCGATGAACGACCTGAGTGTCATAATGGCCTCCAGTCTGGAGCGGCGATTGTACCTTCACTGGAAGGATGCCGGTCGGACATGGTACACCCTCATTCCCGAAAGGGGAGACACTATGAGCTCGACACGCCGGAGGCCTCTCGCATCGGTGCTTGCGCTCGGAGCTTTTTCGCTCATTGGATGCGCGGCCCCTCAGTCCACCGACACGGAGCCGGCGGAGAGGCCGAACGTCCTCTTCATTTCTGTCGACGATCTGAACGACTGGATCACGCCGCTGGGCGGCCATCCCCAGGCGAGAACGCCGAACCTGGAGCGTCTGGCACGAGAGGGTGTGACCTTCACTCGCAACTACACCGCCTCGCCGGGTTGCAACCCCTCGCGGACCGCCCTCTTGACCGGTCTCCACACCTACAGCACGGGCATGTACTCGAACTACCAGTACTGGCGGGAGGTGCTTCCGGACGCCGAAACGCTGCCAGGCTACTTCATGGAGCACGGCTACTGGACGGGCGGCGCGGGCAAGATCTTCCACAACGACCAGCCCCATCCGCCGTCGTGGAACGAGTACTTCCCGTCCAAAGAAAACCACATGCCGGACTACTTTCGTCCCACGCCCGGTGAGACGGTGAGCATGCCCCGCTTCGACAACATGTACGGTGATTTCGACTGGTCGCCCATCGATATCCCCGAGGAGGAGACCGGGGACTATCGCTCGGTGAGCTGGGTCATCGAGCAGCTCCAGAAGGAGCACGAACGTCCCTTCTTTCTCGCCGCCGGCATCTACCGCCCGCACCTCCCGTGGTACGTGCCCCGGAAGTACTTCGACCTGTTTCCGCTCGAATCGATAGAAATCCCGAAGACGCTCGAAGGCGATCTGGACGACGTCGGAGAGCGGGGGCGCGAGATCGCCTACCGGGGTGGCAACTATCATTCTCACGTCGTCGAGGCCGACCAGTGGAAACAGGCGGTTCAGGGCTATCTCGCCTCGATCGCCTATGCCGATGCGCTGGTGGGACTGCTACTTGAGGCGCTCGAGCGCAGTCCGTACCGAGACAACACCATTGTCGTCCTCTGGTCCGACCATGGCTGGCAGCTCGGAGAGAAGGAGCACTGGAGGAAGTTCGCGCTCTGGGACAACGTGGCGAGAACCGTGCTGATGATGAAAGTTCCGGGCGGCACGCCCGGCCTTCCCCAGGGCTCGAAGGCGGGGAGCCGCGTCGAGCGCGTCACCTCGCTCGTGGATATCTTCCCAACCCTCGTCGAGCTGAGCGGGCTGCCCGCAAAGGATGGCCTGGATGGCAACAGCCTGGTGCCGCTTCTCGCGGACCCGACGGCCACGTGGGATCATCCGGCGATCACGACCTATGACATCTTCGAGTTCTCGATCCGCACCGAGGACTGGCGCTACATCCGCTACATCGACGACAGCGAGGAGCTCTACGACCACCGAAGCGATCCGGAAGAGTGGACCAATCTCGCCGACGATCCAGACTACGCGGAAATCAAAGAGCGTCTGGCAGGATACATTCCCGAGAATCCGGCACCGCTCGTCGAGACTTCCTACCAGGTCATGCCGCATCATGTGCGCCCTTTTCGCAGCAAAGAGGATTACGTGGCCAGCCGGCAGCACTAGCCCCGCATGTCCACCCTCGACATCGTGCTCGATCGCGGCTTTCTACGCGTAGCGGTCGCGTACACGCCTCCGCCCGAAGAGGGTTCGCACCCGGAGTTCTACCTGCATCCAAAGACGGGGGAGCCGAGCGGCGTCGTATGCGAGCTGGGCCGGATCATGGCCTCGGACCTCGGAGTGCGCGCGGAGTTCGCGGATATCATCTGGGCGGACCACCTGAAGGCACTTCTCGACGGCGACGTCGATCTGTTGATGAGCTACACGAACACACCCGAGCGGGCTCTCCACGTGGACTTCGCCGGTCCCCTGCTGCCCTCCGACATCGTCGTGATGGTCAGAAACGAAGGCGGGATCGAGAGCACCGCTGCACTGGACGAACCGTCGAGGCGCATCGGAGTGGAAAAGGGCTCTTCGATCGTCCGCGTCGCCCAGCGTCACTTCTCTCTTGCCCGGGTCCTGGAATCGACGTCGCCGGCACCCGCGCTCAAGAACGGAGAGATCGATGCCTGGGTGACCGACGCGGTCACGCGCATCTTCATGAAACAGAATCCCGAGCTCGGTCTTCTTCGAGGACGGGACGGTCGACTGCTCGTCCTTGCCCGCGAGTACGGTCACCCCGCGGTGCGGCCGGACGATCCGAAGTTCCTGAATTGGGTCCGGAACTGGCTCCAGTATCACACCGCACAAGGGACCATCGACTACTGGTGCCGCGAGTACTGGTTTTCGTGGATGGCCGATTGAGTTTTAGCGACCGATCAGCATCTCCTCCTCCCGTTGCCAGTAGAACGGCTCGAAGGGCACTTTCTCCGGCCAGAGTTGGTCCAGCGTCTCCGCTTCGAAGAGCTCGCCGCTTTTCATGACGTAAAGAATTTCGGTGCTGTGGCGGATGTTCTCCAAGGGATTCTCGTTGAGCACGACGAGGTCGGCGATCTTGCCCGGCTCGATCGAGCCGAGATCCGCTTCGAGACCGATCGCTTCCGCGCCGGCCAGCGTGGCGGCACGCAGCGCCTCGAGCGGCGTCAACCCGCCCATCTCGAACATCCACAGCTCCCAGTGGGTCGCCAGCCCCTGCTCCTCTCCGTGACCTCCCACCACGGCGGAGCCACCCTGGCGAATCGTCGCGGCCGCCGCTTCGGAGGCGAGAACGAAGCGGTAGTCCTCCTCGAGCGCCAGCAGGCGACGGCGGGTCTTTCGGTCGATCTCCTCGTGGGGAACGAATCGCCTCAGCTTGGCGTCGGCGTGTAGATCGGTTTTCTGGCGAAAATAGTACTCGCCTTGAGGGCCGACGAGGTCCACGACGAGTGTGGGGCAGTAGTACGTCTTTCCTCGCGCCATGAGCTCGATGACGTCCCGGTAGACGGGGACGGCCGGGATACTGTGCTCGAAGCCGGTGAACCCATCCAGCACGTGGGTCATGTCGAAGGCGAGGTGATTGCCTCCGTCGGCCGTCGCGTTGAGACCTTCTTCTCTCGCCGCCATCATGAGCCACTGTCGCTGGATACGGCGCGGCTGCAGGTACTCCTTGATCGCGATCGCCCCGAGCTTCTTGTACTGCCGGACGATATTACGAGCGTCCTCGAGACTGTCGATTCGTGCCGCGCTCACGTTCATGGCGGTGCCGGTGCTGAAGATCCGTTGTCCTGTCAACTCACCCGCCTCGACCATCTCGGCGTAGGTGAAGATCGCCTGGTTATCGGCCGTGGGATCGAAACCGGTGGTGACGCCGTAAGCGAGATGCGCGGCCAGCGACCACGCTCTTTCCGGAATGATGTCTCGGACGGGCCCCAGATGATCGTGCACGTCGATGAGGCCAGGAACGATGGTCTTTCCAGCGACGTCGAAGACCTGCGCGTCGTCCGGAATGGGGATGTCACCGCTTCGGCCGACCGCCACGATACGGTGGTTCTCCACCACGACGTCGCCCTGAGGAAGGATCTCGTCTCCACGCATGGTGACGATGCGAGCCCCCCGGAGCGCCACACGGCCGCTGGCGGTATGACGCGGCACCGATAGCGTGATCGAAACCTCCGAAGGCCTCAGCTCGGAACCCTCAGCCTCCAGCACGTCATCGCGGTCGATACGATAAAAGTGATTGGTGACCGACCAGGTCAAGGTCTTACCGTCCGGGTCCCAGTTGAGATCGGCCGCCCCCTCGCGGGTGAGTCGCCTTACCGGGACCGCGGGCGCGTCCAGGTCGATGGTGAGTGGCTCGCTGGTTCGCGGCATGGCAACGAGGTAGCCGTCGCCTCGCACGAGGAAGGCCGCCCATTCACCGTCGGGAGAAGCGATCGCCTGGTAGGCTCCGGGAAGCCGCAGGTGAGCCCGCCCGTCCGTGCCGTCGAGCCGTACAGAACGGACGATCACGGCATCCCGCAAGTCGCGCCTTTCGGTAAGCGTTTCATGGTCCAGGTAGAAGATGCGCTCGCCGTCGAGGCGGAACGTGGGCTGCTGGGCGGGCAGCCTTCGACCGGGTGCCGGGATCGGGGAGTCGGTCACGAGAAAGGAGTCTCCTCCGTCGGCCGATACCCACCGAATCTGCTGCACGTCGCTGAAGTCCTGCGCGAGCCAGGCCCGCGCCGAGCCCATGACGTACACGAGTTTCTCACTGTCGGATGACCAGCTCGGGTGGTGATAGTAGGCGGGAACCTGACTCAGTCGCTTCGGCGCTCCGCCACCGACCGGAAGCTTCCAGAGGTGCCCGCCCTCCTCGTCCGACCAGCTCACGTAGGCTACGAAACGTCCGTCGGGCGAAAAACGCGGCGCGTACTCCCTATCGGCGCTGTCGGTGAGTCGTCGCGGCTGGCCGTCGGGGAGATCCGCCGTCCAGATCTTTCCGAGGGCGCTGAAAACGAGACGGGTCCCATCGGGTGACGCACTCATCCAGCGAAGCTGGCGCGCCTGCACCGGACCTTCCTCGAGGCGACGAGAGAAGTGCACCAGTGGCGCCAGCTCCTGTTGCACGTGCGCCGTGAAACGAATCGGTGTCACTTCCGAAGAGCGCACATCGACCTTGTGAATCTTGCCTCCGAACGAGGCCACCACGGCGTTCCCGTCGGGCGTGAAAGCGTAACCCGGCAGCAGATCGGTCGAGACATGCCCCTCCTGTTCGTCCCGGTCGATGGGATACACGAGCCACCGCTCGTCACCGCTCTCGAGATCCCGCAGGCGGAGGCCCGTCCGGGCGTCGTGCCGCGAGCCATAGACGAGAGATCGTCCGTCCGGGGAGAGGGACGGGCGGAGCCCACCGCCGTAGGCGGCGGTGAGCGTTTCGAGCTCGCCGGTCTCCCGGTCCAGTCGCCGCAATTGCCAGTGCCCCAGATCCAGGTTGTAGATGTGGCGGTGCGAACTGCTCGAGAAGTAGAGGTAGCGCCCATCGGGAGAGAAGACCGGCCCGGCCACCGACCGCGTCGGCCCTTCGGGACGGGTGAGCTGGACGCCCTTGCCACCGTATTTATGGAGGAGCCAGAGCTCCTTGAAGTCGAGTGTGACCTCGCCTCGTCGCGCCGCGATGTAATTTCCGTCGGGCGAGAAGGCCGGAGCACCGAAGACGAATTTCGTCTCCTGGGTGATCGACCGGAGATCGCTGCCGTCGGCGGAAACGAGCCAGAGGTTGTCCGTCCCGTCTCGGTCGCTCACGAAGACGATCTCTCGCCCGTCGGGGGAGAAGCGTGGCTGGTTGTCCCAGGCCGGGCCTTTGGTGATGCGCGTCGCATTCCCTCCCTCGATGGGCAACAGATACAGATCCCCCATGAGATCGAAGACGATCTGGCGGCCGTCGGGGGAGACGTCCAGCGACAGCCAGGTGCCCTCATCGGTGGTGAACTCCACCGTGCGCGTGGTCTCGAGGGGCAGGGCGTAGCCAGCTCTCCCATCCCCCGGCGCGGTCTGGGCGAACAAGCCGTGACAGGAGAGCAGAAACACCACTCCCCAATAGAGTTCTCTTCGGTTTTTCTTCAGAAACATGGCCACTCCTCGCTTTGAGATCGTTTCGTCGCTTACTTATACCGCCACTCGCACCGATGACGCACTCCCGTCCATGTAGGCAGGCTCCGTCGAATGTGGTACACGTGTCACTCTGCCGTTGGAGCCGGGGTCGGCCACGGCAGGCATCGCTGGGAGGAAAGCCATGCAAATGAGGAAACGAGCAAGCGTTCTTTGCCTGTTGTCCCTGTTCCTAATCGCTGCCAGCGGCGAGAGCGGGACGCAGTCGAGCCGGACGACGGCCATCGTCGGGGCCACGGTGATCGATGGTACGGGAGGTCCACCACTCCCGGACGCGACGATCGTCGTGACCGACAAACGTATCGCGGCCGTGGGGCCGCGAAGCTCGGTGGACGTCCCGGAAGGTGCCCTCGTCGTCGACGCGAGCGGTCAATTCATCACTCCCGGATTGATCGACACCAACGTGCACCTCTCGGTCACCTTTGCTCGGTCCGGTCCGAGCAAAGAAACGGCCGTCAAATACTGGGAGCGTAACGCCGAGCTGACCCTCGAGGCCGCCCAGATGCAGTTGAAATACGGCGTGACCACCGTGCGCGACAGCTACGGTGCGCTCCTTCCGTCGATGGAGGTACGCGACGCCATCGCGCGCGGGGAGGTGATCGGACCGCGCATGCTGGTGGCGGGCAACATCGTGGGTTGGGGAGGACCCTTTTCGGTCACCTTCTCGCTCGTTCGGGAGGAAGGCCTCTCGCTGTGGGAGGAGCAGATCAACGATGCGGTCACACAGGGGAGTGGCGAAGAGCTGATGGAGATGTATCCGGAGGAGCTTCGCGAAGCCATCAACGCCTACCTCGACAAGGGGCCTGATTTCATCAAGTTTGGCGGGACGTCTCATTGGTCGCCGACGTTCATCGGCTTTTCCGAGAAGGCGCAGCGGATCCTCGTCGAAGAAACGCACAAGCGGGGACTGATAGCAGAAACGCACTCCACCAGCCCGGAAGGGCTTCGGATTTCCGTCGAGGCGGGAGTCGATCTCATCCAGCACCCGGAGGTGCTGGCGGGAAGGGAGATCTCCGACGAGCTGGTCCGACAGATTCGCGAGCGAAAGATCGTCTGCTCGATGCTGGTCAACCGCTGGGGCGGGCAGGGCTATCAGGAGCACCTCGAAGCCCGGAAGGGAGCCGAAGCCCGCCTGGCGTCGGAGGAGTCAAAGGCGAAGAAGCGCGGCCTGAAACGAGCGGTGAAGAGGGAGAAGACCTCCGCGGAGCGGCGGCGAGAACGGGCGCTCCTGGGTCTCGACACCGAGATGAACCGGAGGAACGCAAAGAAACTCATCGAGGGCGGCTGCATCGTGACGGTGGGGACGGACAACGCTCCCGTGGCCGCGCCGGAGTTCTCGAGAACGCCGACCGGCTTGCGGTCCGTCTACCGTGAGCCGGGCTACGGGACCATCTCCGCCATCGAGAATCTGGTGGAGCTCGGCATGAGCGCCGGAGAGGCCATCGTGGCTGGAAGCCGAAACGGCGCCATTGCCTCGAAAGGCCTCGAGGAGTTCGGCACCCTTGAGGTTGGCAAGTTCGCAGACCTCCTCGTTCTGGATGGCGACCCCATCGCGGATATCTCCAACCTTCGCAAATTGCGTTGGGTCATGAAGGAGGGCCAGAGGATCGATCCGAAGACCCTGCCCACCAACCCGATTCTCTATGAGCGATGATCTTTGATTTCGTGGAGGAAACGATGCGAAGAAAGAATGCTCGCGCGGTGTTGGCCTCGAGTGTGCTGGCCCTCCTCGGGATCGGCACCGCAACGCCACAGACCGGACTCGTCCAGAATCCGATGGAGGGAGACCCGAAGGCCCTCGAGCAGGGCATGCACATGTACCGGCACCGGTGCGGCGTTTGCCACGGGCTGGACGGGCTCGGCTACCAGGGACCGGATCTGAAGAACGGCCCGTGGCTCCACGGCGACAGCGACGCCGACCTGTTTCGGGTCATCTCGCGCGGTGTTCCCGGATCGGAGATGGGGCCGGCTCGACTTCAGGAGGACGAGGTCTGGATGGTGATCGCTTATCTGCGCAGCTTGAGGAGCTCGGGAACGGATCAGGAGGAGCCGGGCAACGCCGCCGCCGGTGAAGAAATCTACTGGGACAAGGGCTCGTGCGAACAGTGTCACCGGATCAACGGCCGTGGGGGACGGCTCGGCCCCGATCTGTCCCGCATCGGCGCGGCGCGCTCTAGAACGGCGTTGATGCGGGAGCTCCGAAGCGCGAGCGAGTACTACCCCCCCGGATACGAGCCCGTCACCGTGCTCCTCCGCGACGGGCGGCGCATTGCCGGCGTCAGGAAGAACGAGGATACCTTTTCGATTCAGTTGATGGATGTGAACGAGGAGCTGCACCTGTTACTCAAGAGTGACTTGCTGGAGGTTATCCACGAAGAGCACTCCCTCATGCCCGACTACGGTGTCGAGCAGCTCACGGACGCCGAGCTCGACGATCTCTTGAGTTATCTCCGTACCCTGGGAACCACGGCAGCTTCCGCCAGGCCGGTGAAGGAGGGATCCCGATGAGCAGGCGGGCGAGCTCGATCACCGTCGGTGGAGCGGTGTGCATCATCGCGACCTTCGGGGTAATCGCCTCCGCTCAGGAGGTTAGTCGCGAAGATCTTCTCGATGGGCTCACGAACCCGCAACGGTGGCTGAGCTATTCGGGAGACTACACCGGGCAGCGGAACAGCCCCCTGAAGGAGATCACGACGGAGAACGTCCGGAGGCTGGCGCCCCGATGGACTTTTCAAACCGGGGTTCTGGGAAAGTTCGAAACGACTCCCATCGTCATCGACGGGATTTTGTTCGTCACCGGACAGGACAATCATGCCTGGGCCCTCGACGCCCGGACCGGCCGCGCCATCTGGCACTACCGCAAGCCGCTGCCGGACCTCCTGAATGTCTGCTGCGGCTCCGTCAACCGTGGCTTCGCCATCTACCGGGATCGACTTTACATGGCTACGCTCGATGCGCGTCTGGTCGCGCTGGACGCGAAGACGGGCAGCCTGATCTGGGACGTGGACATCGCGGAGCCCAAACGGGGTTACTCTGCCACCGTCGCCCCCCTCGTGGTGAAGGACAAGGTGGTGGTGGGCATTGCCGGCGCCGAATACGGTACGCGAGGCTTTCTGGACGCCTACGATACCGACACCGGGAAGAGGCACTGGCGCTTCTGGACAGTGCCCGAGCCCGGCGAGCCGGGCGGCGACACCTGGGCGGGGGACGCCTGGGAGCGCGGGGGAGGATCGACGTGGCTCACCGGAACCTATGACCCCGAGCTGAACCTCATCTACTGGGGCACGGGGAACCCCGGACCGGACCTTCTCGGCGAAGTGCGCCCGGGGGACAACCTCTACACGGACTCGGTGGTGGCCCTCGATGCCGACTCTGGCGAGCTCAGCTGGTACTACCAGTTCACGCCGCACGACACCCACGACTGGGACTCGAACCAGGTGCCGGTGCTCGCCGACATCGAAGGGGAGAGCGGTACGCGAAAGCTCTTGATGCTGGCCAACCGCAATGGGTTTTTCTATACCCTCGATCGGACGAACGGGGAGCTGTTGGTGGGAAAGCCCTTCGTTCACACGACGTGGGCCAAGGAGGTCGGCCCCGACGGCAGGCCCATCCTCCTTCGCGACAACACGCCGAGCGCCGAGGGCACCTTCACCTGTCCCGACGTCACAGGGGCGACGAACTGGATGTCTCCCTCTTTCAACCCCTCGACGGGATGGTTCTACGTGACCGCCCGTGAAGCCTGCGCCACCTATTACGCGTGGCCCCAGGAGTTCATCGAGGGCCAGTACTATTTCGGCGGAACCTACCGACCTTCCGGCCCCCGTGCCTTCAGCGCCCTGCGGGCCATCGATCCGCTCACCGCGGAGGTGAAGTGGGAGTTCAAGTATTTTACCGCCTCGATGGGAGGCACCCTTTCCACGGATGGGGGCCTCGTCTTCGGCGGAGACATGGATGGAAACGTGATGGCGTTCGACGCCCGCACCGGTGAGAACCTGTGGCACTTTCAGACGGGTGCCTCCATCTACGCGTCACCCATCACTTACATGCTGGACGGCACGCAGTACGTCATGATTCCGTCCGGAACGACCCTCTTTGCCTTTGCCCTTCCGGAGGAGTGACTCTATCAGTTCAGAGTGCAGGAGCATTTGGCGTCGTGAGTGCAGGGAGCTGCCCGTTCTGTTCGAAACCGGTCGCGGACGGCAGCCGTTTCTGCCACTCCTGCGGCTCCTCCCTCGAGACGTCTGATCCCACATCCGAAGCCACTCGGGCGAGGACACCTCCCGCCTCGGGAGATCCGGAGGTTCGCTTTCCCACGGGTCACGTGCTCGCTTCCAGATACCGCATCGTCGAGCGCATTGGCAAAGGCGGTATGGGCGAGGTCTACCACGCCGAGGATATGACGCTCGAACAGCCCGTCGCCTTGAAATTCCTTCCCGAGGCCTTCTCGTCGGACGAGGAGCGGCTGAAACGGTTTCGCCGTGAAGTCCGTATCGCCCGTGAGATTGCCCACCCCAATGTTTGCCGTGTCTACGACATCGCTGAAGCGGACGGACATCGCGACAACCCAACTGGCAAGAGTGGCCCACATCACCTTTAACCTCTTCCTTATCCTTGTCCTGGCCCTCTTCGCGCGCCGAAACCTCCGACTCGGTCGCAGTGACCGCAAAAGCGCCTTTCGGCTCGCGTTCTTCCTCTTTGCGATGCAAATGGCGCGCTGGCTGCTCGGCGCGCACCACGTACCGGAGCGATCCGAAGCCGATATCGTCTTTGGGGGGCTGTATCGATCCTTCTTCACGTTCGCCCTGATCTGGCTCTTCTACATCGCACTCGAACCCTACGCGCGCAGGCTGTGGCCGAGAACGATGGTGTCGTGGGTCCGCCTCCTGCACGGACGCTTCCGCGATCCCCGCGTGGGACGCGACATTCTGGTGGGATGTTCCTTTAGCATGTGGATCCCCCTCGGACAAATGTCGAAGCTCGTACCCGGATGGCTCGGGCTTACGCCCCCACGGCCCGATCTGCCCGTCCAGGCATCCGAGCTCCTCGCGTTACAGAGCGTGAGCGCAGCGCTCTCCCAGCTGTTCGCTCTCGTCGGGAATGCCATGAACACGAACCTCTTCATCATCGTGGGTTTTCTTCTTCTGCGGTATCTCCTGCGTCGGACCCTGGCCGCCGTGGTCGTCGCGGTCGCTCTGATGACGCTGGTCTGGGCTTCGGGCTATTACCTCGGGTGGCTCTACATCTCGCTATGGGCCGTCCTCTGGTTTTTTCTCTCCTTTCGGTTCGGCTGGCTCACGGCCATCGTTTTCATCTTCGTGGGCGACGTTCTGCAGAGCTACCCGCTGACGGTCGAGCTGTCTGCCTGGTACGCCTACCCCACGTTTGTCGCCGCCGTCGCCGTCGGCACCCTGACGCTCTACGCCTTCAAGATCTCACTCGGCGGCCGACCCGCTTTCGGGGATTTACTGGCCGAGCAGTGAGGTTTGATCCTGGCTCGACTGGAAGTGAAAGCAGGCGGCGCGTAAACCTTCGGGCGCGTCGTTATCGAAGGGGCGGTTGGTCAGGAATCTTGCCCGGGCAAGATTTTCAGCCGACCACAAAAAGCGCACTCACCACCGGATCCTCCTTCGGATCGTCATCGCCGTTCGTGCACCTGCTGCAACCTGGCCGATTGAATCTTAGCTTCTGCCGACCTAGAATTGCAGCTTTGAATCGAACGAGCTCCGAGACTTTGGCCAATCTTTTCAAGGAGTCGCCGTGAAAAAGCCCATCCAGACGATCGCTGCCGTTGGCGCGGTAACCATCTTCGTCTCGCTGCTCGACGCGCCTGTCGCCGCAAGCGACGACGAAAAGTCCAATAACTGGCCCCGTTTTCGGGGACCCGCGTCCATGCCGGTTTCGGACCATCCGGATCTTCCGGACCGTTGGTCCACCACCGACAACGTCGAGTGGGTCGCGGACGTTCCGGGAGTAGGCTGGTCGTCGCCCATCGTCTGGGAAGGAAAAATATTCTTGACCGCCGCGACCAGCGATCAATCGATGAAACAACCATCACTGGGAACGGACTTCAGCAACGAATATATCGCCGAGTTACGGGCAGATGGTCTCTCGCCCGAGGAAGTCAACAAACGGCTCTACGCGCGCGACCGCGAGATGCCGCATGAGATTGTCGTCAGCCTGAGTCTTTATTGCTATGACCTCGAGACTGGGAAGCTGCTCTGGGAAAGTCAAATCTATCGTGGTAACCCACGGGGAGGGCGACACCGCAAGAACAGTTACGCGTCCGAGACACCGGTCACCGACGGTGAGCACGTTTACGCCTACTTTACCCATCACGGTTTGTACGCCTACGATTTCGAGGGCAAACAAGTTTGGGCCACACCCTTGAAGCCCCACCAGACCATTCGCGACTTCGGTACCGGCGCCTCTCCGGCTCTACACGGAGACCGCGTGTTTGTTTTGAACGACAACGAAGATCAAGGCTTCATCGCCGCGTTCGACAAACGCACCGGAAAGGAGCTTTGGCGCACACTCCGCGCCATCGGAGAGCGGAGGAAGACGGGTTGGTCCACCCCGTTCGTGTGGGAGAACGAGCTGCGAACCGAGGTGGTCACCGTCGGGCCCGGGGCCGTCATCAGCTATGGTCTCGACGGCACCGAGTTGTGGCAGATGAAGCGCATGGCGGCGGGTGCCATCCAAAGTCCATTTGCCTGGAACGGACTTCTATACGTGAGCTCGGGTAGTTCCGGGGGCCGAAACAAGCCCATCGCCGCCATTCGCCCCGGCGGATCGGGAGATATCACACCGCCGGAGCCCGAGAACAAGAACGACTACGTCGTTTGGTACAACCGGCTCGCCGGAGGGACCTATCTGCCGACCCCGCTGATCTACGACGGTGCCATGTATGTGCTCTACGAGAAGGGAATCTTCGCCCGCTACAACGTAGAAACCGGAGAGCGCATCTACCGATCCCGCATCGCGACGGGCGCCGCTGCTTTCATCGCTTCTCCGTGGGCGTACAACGGAAAAATTTTTGCTTTGAACGAGGAGGGAGACACCTTCGTGATCGAGGCGGGGGAAGAGTACCGGCTGCTGGGCGTCAGTTCACTCGATGAGTGGGCGATGGCGACGCCGGCGATCGTTGGCGACCGCCTACTGATCCGTACACAGAGTCGCCTCTATTCCATCCGTAATCTCGACCAGGAAGATAAAGCCTTTTGAGGGGCGTTGGTGCATGAATCAGTTCGGGACACGCACGGAACCTTTTGGCGGCCCAACTTACTCCCCGACGATCGCGCGGGACTCAGGCTTGCCCAGCTCAGCCATCCGGTTCAATACATTGCACCCGATCCTTGCCTCCCGCTTCTGCGATTCGTAGCCGCGCGCGCGAAGGCTGTTTCCGAGCGTGCGCTTGTACCTGATGTATCGAGAAGCTCAGTCGAAGCGGTTGCCGGAGTCAAGAGCTATTCGTGCACCAAAGCCGAAAAGAGCGCCCAGGAAGAAAGCCGCTGCTATAATCTCATGTCCTCCCTTCCGTCAGAATTCGCTAGGAGATTGGGATTGTATCCGCCCTCGATTTGCGATACTACCTTCCGAGTGTGCCCCATGTCCGTGACCCCAACCAGGCGTCTAGCGGTGGACTCTGCTAAGCGCCTGTTTGCTTTGGAGAGAATGTCATGAATGGAAAAGGAATCCGGTACCGATTTCTTGACACGTTCCTGGTGCTGCTTCTCGCCGTCGCGTTCCCGGCGCAGGCCGAGCAAGCATCCGACCAGGCCACCGCGATCGTCGGAGCTACCGTAATCGACGGCAACGGCGGACCGCCCATGGCGGACGCGACCGTCGTCGTGGTCGGCAAACGCATCACCGCCGTCGGCCCGCGGGCCTCGGTAGAGGTCCCGGCGGGTGCCAGGATCATCGACGGCACAGGAAAGTTCGTCACCCCCGGCTTCGTGGATACCAACGTGCATATCTCCCTCTATGGAGGTGGGCGCAAAGAACGGAAGGAAACTTCGGTCTACTACCAAGAGGCCAGTGCCGATCTGACGCTGGAAAGCGCCCAGATGCAGTTGAAATATGGGATCACCACCTTGCGCGACAGCTACGGGGCATTACTTCCACTGATGGAGGTCCGGGACGCCATTGCTCGCGGGGATGAGATCGGTCCCCGCATGCTGGTGGCCGGGAACATCGTCGGTTGGGGCGGCCCCTATTCGATTACCTTTGCCCTGATTCGCGAAACTAACTTGTCGCTTTATGAGGAGCAATTCACTGACTTCATCGCTCAAGGGTCGGGCGAAGAGCTCATGGACATGTATCCGGAGGAGCTCCGTCGAGCAATCAACAAATACCTCGACAAGGGTCCAGATTTCATCAAGTATGGTGGGACCAGCCATTGGGCTATTCCGACACTCATCGGGTTTTCGCCCGCTGCACAACAGGTGATCGTGGAGGAAACGCACAAGCGAGGGCTGGTGGCCGAGACCCACGCAACCAACCCGGAAGGACTCCGATTATCGATAGAGGCAGGAATCGATCTCATTCAGCATCCTGAGGTCCTCGCAAATCGGGAGCTTTCCGACGACCTTGTCCGTGAGATCCGTGAGCGGAAGATCATCTGCTCGATGCTGGTCAACTCTTTTACCGGCGCGGCGTGGAAGAAACATCTGAAGGAGAAGGACGCGGCGAAGAAGAGACTGGCCGAGGCTGAGGAGGAGGCGGCGCAGGAGGGGCTGAAGAGATCTATCAAGAGGAAAAAGACGTCCGCCGAGCGACGCCGCGAGCAGCGTGAGCTCGGGCTTGGCACCGAGATGCGCCGTCGCAACGCCACGAAGTTGATCGAGGGCGGCTGCATCGTGACCCTCGGTACCGATAATTTCGCAGGCTCAGCGCCCGAGTTCGCGCGGACACCGAAGCGCATATCGTCGGAGCCGGGCATCGGAACCATCATTGCCATCGAGGGTTTGGTCGAGCTTGGCATGACCCCCTCGGAGGCGATCGTTGCAGCGACGAAGAACGGCGCTATGGCCTGCAAGGCTCTCGATGAGTTCGGCACCGTGGAGGCGGGCAAGATCGCCGATCTGCTGGTCCTGGATGCCGATCCCCTTGCCAGCATCTCCAACATCCGCAAGCTCGGCACTGTCATGCGGGAAGGCCAGATCATCGACCACCACAAGCTGCCAACGAAACCGATTTTCTACAAGCGGTAGGCGAATCTGGATCGTCGATCCTGGCGTCCTTGTCCAGGGAAAAGCGGGTTCGTGCACTAGTACGGTCAGTCTCGATGTCGGACCACGCTGGCCGTGGTAGGTGCTGCGTGTGCGCCGGGCGTTGCAGCATTCACGATGAATTCCTTCACGTCTTCGGTGAATTTCTCCAACTCGAACTGAGGTGTATAGACCATGTGGCCGGCTTGGTAGTAGCGACGAACGATGTTTTTCCGCAACTCAGGTTTCAGGAGCAGTTGATCGAGCGCATAGTCTATGGTCGTAAAGGGACAGGCATAATCGTAGTATCCCGCAGCGACGAGGACTTTCATATTCCTGTTGTTCTTCATTGCTTCACTCAGGTTGGGCACGACCGAGAACGGAGAAGGTCTTCCGCCCCATGCCCATGGGCGGACATTACCGCTGACGACATACGGTTTGATCGTATCGTACCCGAGAACGGTCCTGACGTAGTGGTTCAACAGTGGCGATAGAGTCCTCGTCAAGTCATAAGCTCCGGCTTCGAATCGAGCATCCGAGCGGGCCAGACTCAAGCCTTTGTCGCGCAAAAGTTCTGCCCTGAATTCCGCGGAAGTGATTCGAAGATTCTTCTCCATGATGAAATCTTCGGACAATCCCGTGTAGCGGGCCATCTGGCCGGCAATCTCTTTCTTTTTGGAATCATCGAGCTTGTCGCCCTTGATGAGCGCCACCAGATAATCTTCGCTAGCCCATGTCGTCACTTCCGTGACCAGTTTGTCGAAATCCGCCTGCAAGTCGTCATCCAGCTTCTTGTGGTACCAGGCAGTCGTGGCGTAAGTCGGAAAATACTGTGAGAGGTACATGGGATTGTGCTTGCTCGTTCCCAGACTCTGCCAATCGTAAGCCGGCGAGATAAAGATGAGACCGTTTACATTCAATTTGATCCGACGATTTGTCTGTAACTCTTCCGCGAGCAGGGCACCGCGAACGCCACCATAACTCTCACCGGCCACGAAAATCGGCGACAGCCAGCGAGCGTTCTCGGTGATGTACATGCGAATGAAATCGCCAACGGACTCGGCATCCGCTGCAGCACCCCAGAATTGCTTGGTGTCCGCTCCTGGATGAGGAAAACTGAACCCCGTGCCTATGGGATCGATGAACACCAGATCGGTGAAGCTAAGCCATGTATCCACATTGTCCACCATACGGGGTGGCGGTGCGGGAGTATTGCCGTCCTCGAGAAGCACGGCCTTTCGGGGCCCAATGGTCAACATATGGAGGTAGATCGAGGAGCTTCCCGGTCCGCCGTTGAAGCAGAAAGTCAACGGACGAGAAACGGAATCCTCATCCTGCTTTGTGTATGCGGTGTAGAAAAAGTAGCCAATGGGCTTGCTATCTACGTCCGTTTGAATCATATAGCCTACGGTGGCGCTGTAGTTTATGGATTCTCCATCCACTGTAATGGCGTGCTCTGTCACCGATGGCGCTCTCAATTCAACGGGCTTGTCAGAGGTCTCTTCCTCTGCCTTCTGCTGAGCGAAGAGATAGCTGCTCTGCAAGCAAATCAGGCAAGTCAGAATACCTGTTAGCAAAGCAACGTTTCCGATACGATTTCGATTCGTTTTAATCATTGCTGGTCCTCTCATTTTCGATCACATTACCACAGCCACTTCCCCGCATCCTCGATCTCCCACACCTCCCGCGTCGGGCCGTCGGGGTGGCGCGTTACCCGGAGGCTGCCGTTGAGCACGCGGGCGCTCATCCACTGGAAGTGAAAGCAGGCGCCGCGCAGTCCTTCGGGCGCGTCGTTATCGAAGGGGCGGAACGACTTGAGGAGGATGCGCTGGCGGGTGGCGGAGAGATCCTCGCGGGTATGAGTCTGCGAGCAGCACTCGAGGAGTCCGGTGAAGAGACTCGCTACCTCCCGAGCGCCGGTCCCCTCGATGCCGACGCGTTGCGCCAACTCGTGGATGTACTGCACCGCAAGGCCGCGCATGGTCTGCTGCACGATGTACCAGGCCGCCGACTCGCCGAAGCTGCGGGTCAGGATGTCGACGGTGGTTCTCACGTAGCGCGACGAGAAGTTACGGCGCGCGCGCACGAGGCGCGCTTCGGGCCACTCCTCGGGGTCGAGGGTGGGGGCCTTTTCCGGATCGTGCGGCGGGGTCGAGCTCACGTGCTCGAAGCGGTACCGCTCGCTCGGCGCGAGATCGTGATCGTACTCGTAGAAGTACCCCTCATCGAACGGATCCCCCTCCATGATGAACTTCGTCCCGACCCATCCGAGACGCGGGCAGCCCATCATCTCGCCGTTGCGCGGGTGCCACGAGCCGAGGATCGTGCGCCGCAATCCTGCGGGCAGGGCGAGCATCGAGATGCCATCGTAGGTCCACATCGGCGCGGTGTAGCGCACCCAGGCCTTGCGCGGAGACTCCTCGGCGTACTCCATTGAGAGGCCCCCGATGAGGTTCGTGAAGTAGTGATACTTCGCGGCGGCGACCGCGGGCGGGTCCTTGTCGATGCCAAGCTTCACCAGTCCCTCGGGATAGCGCTCGTCCTGGTGGTCCGTGAGGACGTCGTGCCACAGGCGATGGAGCGCCGCCTCGCCTTTCTCCCGGAAGGTCATCGCGGTGAGCCCCGAGAACGTCCGGCCCCACAGGCGGGTGGCGGTTCCGCATCTCCGCTTCAACGCTTCCAGCTCGGCGCCGGTCTCGGGGGTCTGCATGGGATCTCCTCCTCGTCTTTGCCTTCAGCGGGCGCGCTGGGCCGCCAGCCTCCCTTCACCCGATCGTAGGTGCCCGATCGGAGATCGGGCTTCGCCGCGATCAAGTCGGATTTCCTGATCTTGAGGCTCGGGGTGCGGGGGAACTCGTCGACGAGCTCGAGGTAGCGCGGGATCTTGAACGGCGCGAGGTTGGCGCCGCAGTGCGCGAGAACGCGCTCGATGAGGGAATCGTCGCCACTCGAGTCCGGACTGAGCTTGAGGTACGCCTTGACCTCCTCTCCCCGGATCTCGTCGGGCACCGGCAGCACCGCCGCCTCGAGCACCTCGGGCACGCCGCGCAGTACGGACTCGACTTCGATGGCCGAGACGTTCTCGCCGCTGCGGCGGACCATGTCCTTCATGCGACCCAGATACCAGAACCAGCCGTCCTCGTTGCGGTAGGCGAGATCGCCGGTGCGGAACCAGCCGCCCGGATGAAACGCGTCCGCGCTGGCCTCCGGATTGCGAAAATAGCCCTCCAGGATTCCGGCGCCCCGGATGCAGAGCTCGCCGGTCGTGCCGTGGGGCACCGGCGAGCCGTCGGCGTCCGCCACCATCGCCTCGCGGAAGGCGACCGGGATGCCCACCGTGGCCGTGCCCGTCATCTCCTCGGCCTCCATCGGAACGTACAGCGCGCAGCCCAGCTCCGTCATCGAGAAACCCTGCCGGGCGAGCCCCCCGTAGCGCCGCTCGTACATCCGATAGTTCTCGGGGCGGTGGCTGTAGCACGACATGACGATGAGATCGTCCAGCCGATCGTCGGCGCGCTCCGGCTGACGCGACACCACCTCGGGAAAGTTACAGTACTGGATACGATAGCTCCGCAGCCAGTCGAGAAAACGGCTCGAGTGCATCTTGCGCGCCACGAAGGCGGTGGCGCCCTGCCAGCAACTCATGAGCGTGAGCCATTGCGCGTCCACATAGTAGAAGGGCTGGGCAATCAGGATGCGGCGCAACCGATCCTGGAACTGCGCAGCGCCCGTGCGGCCGAACGTGAGCCAGTACCGGTGGGTCTGCATCGCACCCTTCGGCATACCGCTCGTGCCGGACGTGTATTGGATGTTCATGAGAGCATCGAGGGCGGGCGGCGCCGGCGCCTGGAAATCGGCCGTGGCCGCGTCGACCAGGCTCTCCCAGTGGAGCGGGTAGCCGGACCACCGGTCCCCCGCGACGATCACGTGATCGCGCGGCACACTCGAGCCGCCCTCGATGGCCTCGAGCACCGGCACGAGATCCTCGGCGATGACGACGTGCGACGCATCGGAGTCGCCGAGCGTGTAATCGAGCTCGCGCGGGGTGTAGCTGTCGTTGATGGGCACGGTGACCGCGCCGAGGGAGGCGAGCGCGAGCCAGGTCAGGGGATAGTGGCGGCCGGTGTGGACCATCAGCCCCACACGACTCCCGGGGCCGATGCCGGTCGTGGTGAGGCCGGCAGCCGTCCTTCGCACCAGCCGCGACACCTCGCCGTAAGTGAGCTTCTCGGCGTCGTCGAAGAACACGAGGAACGGTCGCCGCGGGTGCGACTGGGCGCGCACCTCGAGCAGGGCGGCGACATTAGCCGGCAGCGGCGCCGCCTCGATCGCGCGCATCAGGCGCTCGGAGTGCCACTCGGGATTCGGTCTCGACATCCTCCCCCCGTTCGGCCGCCATTCTATGCCAGGGGTCGACGGGACAAGAACGGCTCCCGGTCGCGACGCGCTTACTTGTGGTGGTGTGGCGGATCTACTGTCTCGCGAGGCAGGGGCGCGAGAGCGGCTCGAGGCAAGGGTTTTAGCCGCGCTCGACGACACTAATATCGCCACCGTTTCTTGGTCTCGACTAAAACGGGCGCTCAAGGGAGTTGACAGTGGAGTCCCTCTAGACATAATGAGGTCGACCCCCCGACCCAAGGAGGCGTCATGCGTCCGTTCCTGGCAACACTCTTCTTCGCGTTGGCGCTCGGCGTCACCGTCGAGGCGAAGGACAAATGGTTCGAGGCGAGATCCGAGCATTTTACGGTCGTCAGCAACGGTCGAGAAGGGCGCGCCAAAGCGATTCTGGAAGACCTCGAGCAGCTCAGACGTCTCATCACCGAGATGTTTCCGGCGCAGCGGGTGGATAGCGCCAAGCCGGCCGTCTTCTACCTCTTCAAGAACGAGAAATCGATGCGCCCGTTTCAGCCGACGGTCGAGGGCGAGCGCGAGGAGTGGACCGGGATGTATCGCCCCACCTCGCTCCGGGACATCGTGCTTCTACAGGGCGACGGACCGATGCGAAACCGTTCCCGCTTATCTTCGGAAGCGGCGCGGCAGATGGCGTTCGGCCAGCACATGCATCTTCTCGGGAGCTACAACGAGGCGGACTACCCGGTTTGGCTCAGTAACGGCCTCTCGCGTTTCTACGGCAATACGGAAATCTCGAACAAACGGGCGAATATTGGCAAGATGCGCAGCGAGTACCGGCGTGTTCTGAGCGAGTTCCGCTCGGTGCCTATCCGTGAGCTCTTCGCGGTAGACCATTCGTCCGACTACTACCGTGATTTGAGCAAGCGTCCAATATTCGATGCGCAGTCCTGGGCGCTCGTACACTACCTCTTGATCGGACAGGCTCGAGAAAACGGTCCCCAGCGTCTGGGGCAGTACTTGCAGATGCTTCGCCAGGGCCGGGAGCCCCTCCTCGCCTTTCAAGAAGCGATGGGCAAGACGCTCGACGAGCTCGATAGAGACGTAGCTTACTACATCAGGAAGAGCATCGCCCTGTACCTCAAAGTAGATCTTCCTTCGCTCGAAATGGACAAAGACTTCAGGATCACCAAGCTGGACGACGTCGCCGCCGAGGCCCACGAGGGACAACTCTTCATGGCGATGCGTTACTACGACGAAGCTGAAACGAGCCTGGCGAGCTCTATTGAAGCGAATCCGGATCAGGTGACCGCCTACGAAGCCATGGCGAATCTCCGCGACCGGCAGGGGAAATCGGCTGAGGCTTCGAGCTTCCTCGAGCGGGCCATCCGAAATGGCTCGACCAATCCCTACGTCCATTTGCGGCACGCGCAACTGTTTGTGAGCTCGCACGGCGGAACCGCGTCAAAGCTGAGGGAAGAGACGGGTACTGTCAAGTTGAGGTCTCGAGCTCGGATCGGGCCGCTAGATAATGGGGCTCGAGCGCACCGTGTTGCCAACATCTTGGGGTCGGATCGGCCCTGAATGCTTCAACTTGACAGTACCCTCGGGAGGACTAGGCTCGCAAGCTTCGCGACACGAACTAGCTATTACCCGAGCGAAAGGAGTGCCCCGGGGGCACGAGGTTGCTCACCACGCCACCGGCGTCACCAAGGCCCCATGCGGATTTAGCTCGGGGTATACTTTGCCCGATGGCTTCCAAGGCCGAGACCCGTATCGCAGGCGGCTGGTCGGACTCGACCGCGGCGTCCGCCCCCGAGCTCTCGATCGTCATTCCGGTACTCAACGAGGAAGACAACCTTCCGGCGCTTTACCAGGAGATTGTCGACGTGCTCACACCGCTCGGGAAGCGTTTCGAGATTCTGTTTATTGACGACGGCAGCACGGACGCGAGCTTCGCGCTCGCGAGCTCCATTCACCATCGGGACGATCGGGTGCGCGTGGTTCGCTTCAGGAAAAACTTCGGGCAGACGGCCGCTCTTGCCGCAGGGTTCGATCTGGCACGAGCTCCGGTCATCGTCACGCTCGACGCGGACCGCCAGAACGATCCGCGGGACATACCGCATCTGCTCGAGCGTCTCGAGGCTGGCTTCGACATGGTGTGCGGCTGGAGAAAAGACCGAAAGGATCCGTTCCTGTCACGGAAAGTGCCCTCCGCCATTGCCAACCGCATCATCTCTCTGACCACGGGCGTTCACCTGCACGACTACGGCTGCACCCTCAAAGCCTTTCGCTCAGATGTCGTGAAGTCGATCGATTTGTACGGCGAGATGCATCGATTCATTCCCGCCGTGGCAAGCGGCATCGGGGTCTCCATCGACGAAGTCGTTGTCTCGCACCGTCCGAGAGTGAAGGGGAGCTCCAAGTACGGCATCTCCCGCACCTTCCGGGTCATTCTGGACCTGATGACCGTGAAGTTCCTCTTGAGCTATTCGAGCCGGCCGCTTCAGATTTTTGGCTCGCTGGGAATGCTGATGGGAGGAGTCGGTTTCGTGATGGGCCTGCACTTGACCTGGGTCAAGTTCGGACTCGGCGAGCCGATCGGGGGTCGTCCGCTCCTGGTGCTGACCAGCCTTCTGATGCTTGTCGGGTTTCAGCTCGTGAGCCTGGGTCTCCTTGGAGAGCTCCTGGTCCGCATCTTCCACGAGAACCGGACCCGCCCGCCCTACGCGGTGCGCGAGGTCCTCTCCCGCTAGCGGGTGCCGATGACTACGTTCGAGTAGATCGCATCCTCGTGCGTCTCGGCCCTGCCCGCCGCGCCCAGCTCGATCCGGTGAGTTCCCAGAATGTACGGCCTGACGTACTGAAAGAAAAAGATCTCTTCGCCGTCGATGAACAGCCGTGCCACATTGACGTTCCCCTCTCGTCCCCACTCCAGGCGGATGCGAAAAATCTTTTCCGGCGTCCATTTGCGAAAGTTCTTGCCGAAGTCCTGTTGGCGATTCCCCGAAATGAATCGTAGCCGCAGCCAGCGATCGTTGACCGAGCTCCGTCCGTCCAGTTTCTGGAGGCTCACGCGGAACGGATTCGACGTCATGTTGCTTCCGAGGCTCGGATCCCACATGAAGAAGAGGTGCCGGGCGTCGCGATGGGGGTTGCGAAGGGGCACGTTCGTGATGTCGAACTCCAGAAAGCCCGTCTCGATCGGCTCCATGTCATAGATGATGAAGTTGGAGCTCGCGATGACCTTCCACCCCTGCTCGGTGAACTCTCCACCGCCGAGGCTTCCCAGCGTCGTACCGTTCGTGAGGGGGTCGTACAGCAGGACCTGGTCCGTCTTGCCCTGGGTGGACGAGCCGCCCTGGAAGTTGAATCGGACGGTGCTCGAGAACGGACCGTTGCTTCCCTCGGCGCTGGCCCTTGCTCTCCAGAAGAGCTCGCCGCTACCGACCTCCGAGCCGAGCGTCCAGGAGGTCTGGCCCCCGGAGCCTTCGGGGTAGTTCGAAGTCTGGGCCACGATGTCGGTGAAGCCCGAATCCGACGCGACCTGAAACGTGTAGACGGCCGTGGACCCGCCGCTTACCGTCACGTTCGTTACGGTCAGCGTGACGGCGCCCCTTACCTCGGCTCCGTCCGCCGGGCTGACGGCTACCGGAGCGGTGATGGTGACGCTTTGCCCCGCCGTGTTATTGCTGCCGCCATTGTCGCTGCAGCCGGCGAGGGACAGGAGAAGGACATACAAAACTGTAAGAGAACACCCGGCCCGCCCGAAGGCGAGCGAGGGCTCGAACGAAAGACAGCGCATTCTCAGTTGTTCCTCGTGATCGCGATGTTGCGGTAGATGGCGTCGACGACGGACTCGTTGCGCTCCGAAGGACCGAACTCGATGTAGTGGACGTTCGGCGTGTAGGCACGGTTGTACCGGACCTGCATGATCTCCATGCCGTCGAGAAAAACCTTCGCCGTGTTCGCGCCGCCTCCTGGGCCCCACTCGATGCGCCACGTGTAGACGGTGCCTGGATCCCAGTCGGTCTTGTTGGTTCCGTCGTCCTGCAGGCGACCCTGTGAGATGAAGCGCAGGCGAACGAACGGTGGGTTGTGTGGGTTGTTCCAGAGCTTCTGGATGTTGACCCGGAACGGATTCGCGCGGAACCCGCCAGCGGTGGGGTCATACATCCCGAACAACATGTGCGAGTCGACCGTGGCTCCCCGCGGCGTCAGGCCGACGTTTTGCCACTCCACGGAGCCGTCGGAAATCGCAGGCACCTCGTATCGGAGGAAGTCCGAAGTGTTGTCCACGCGCCATCCCTGGCCGGGGACGAAGGACCCGCCGCCCGTGGTCGTCGCTATTGTCGTACCGTCGGTGAGTGCATCGAAGACAATGACGTTCTGACCACCGCCAGTGGTACCGAGGATCGCGAATTGCCCGACGCCCGAGTACGGTCCGCTGGTACCGGACGCGGTTGCGCGCGAGCGCCAGAAATAGGTGCCGTCCCCGAGTGGCTGGCTCACCTGCCAGCTGGTCTGGCCGCTGCCTTGTGCGATGCCGGTAACCTGGACGATGATGCTCGCGAAGGCTTGGTCGGTCCCGACCTGGAACTCGTACGTCGGAGTGCTTCCATCACTCACCGAGGCGTTCTGAACGGTGAGGGTGGGCTGACTGGTTGCGATCGGCGATGGCGCGTTGGGACTCACGACGACCGGAGCAGTGATTGTGACACTCTGTCCCGACCCACCGCTCGATCCGCTGCCACTATCGGAGCACCGGCTCATGAGGCCGACGGCGGTCAGAAGGACAACAGCGGTGGAGGTGCGTTGAAGCACTGTCTTCATGTTGGGTTCCTACCTCCTACAAATTTAATAGCCCGCGTCGAGGCGAGAAAATACTGGCACCTTCTGACGCGGGCCAAGGCGGCGTAGCCTAGCATACGCCAGCAGACCAAGTCCAGAACCGCGTCCTGGAGCGAGGGGCAGCAATCGCTTGGCGGGACGCGGCTGCGGGCGCTATAGTCGTCATCCGGGCGCATTCGAACGGGTTGGAGTCACTGAAAGTACTGGTCACGGGCGCGAGCGGCTTCACTGGAAGCCACATGGTGCGTCGCCTCGTCGAGGCCGGCCATGAGGTCCGAGCCCTCCTCCGGTCCACGAGCCGACTCGAGCTCCTGGACGGAGTGTCCTTCGAGCGTGCCGAAGGCGACCTGAAAGACGCCGCCGCGATCGGCCGAGCGGTCTCCGGCGTGGAGCGCATCTTCCACATCGCAGCCGTGTATCGAGAAGCGAAGCTGCCCGTCAGCTACTATCGAGACATCAACGTCGAGGGGACGCGCCGGCTGGCCGAAGCCGCCATCGCGGAAGGCGGCGTTCCTTTGATGTACTGCAGCACGTGCGGTGTGCACGGCGAGGTCGAGCCCCCGGCGGACGAGACGGCGCCGTACAATCCGGGCGACATCTATCAGGAAACGAAAGTCGAAGCGGAGAAGCTTCTTTTCGCCCTCCATCGCGACCGCGGTCTTCCCGTGGTCGTTGTGCGGCCGGTGGGCATCTACGGGCCCGGCGATCGCCGTTTCTTGAAGCTGTTCCGCGGTGTCGCACGGGGGCGCTTTCCCATGATCGGCCGGGAAAGGTGCTCTACCACCTGACGCACGTGGACGATGTCATTTCCGGGTTCTCGCGGGCGGCCGAAACCCCTTCGGCCGCAGGAGAAGCCTTCATTATCGCGGGAGCGCAATACACCACGGTGAGGGAGCTCGTGGCGCTCATTGCCCGGCAGGCTGGCGTCTCGCCGCCGCGCTTTGCCATTCCCCAGGCGCCGGTGTATGCGGCTGCCGTCGTCTGCGAGGCATTGTGCCGGCCCCTCGGGATCGAGCCCCCCCTCTACCGTCGACGGCTCGACTTTTTTCTCAAGAATCGAGCCTTCTCCATCGACAAGGCGCGGCGCAAGCTCTCCTGGGAGCCTCGGGTCGAGCTCGAAGAGGGAGTTCGTACCACCCTGCAATGGTATCGCTCCGCGGGATGGCTCTGATCTCGGAATCTAGAGAATTGGGTGTTGGAAATTGGATATTTCCCCGCTTTGCGTCTTTGCGCCTTTGCGTTGATTCTCCGGAGCAGCCTTCCAGTCTCCGGGTTTCCGGCCTTTCCGGGGTTCCGTGTGATTTCTTCCCCAGTTTTTCGGGAGCTTCTGAGCGCGGTCCCCGCTCTGCGTCTCTGCGTTATGTTGTCCGAAATAGCCTTCCACGGATTCGGTGAGCTTCGGTCCGGATGGGGTGGGTGCCCTGTTTGTCTTTGCGTTGAGTTCCCCGGTGTCATCCTTCCGCGGACTCGATGGGCCACGTCTCCTTTTCGTGATTCCTCATGGGTTCCGGATTTCGATAGAATGACGGGGTGAGTCGGCTCCAAAGTACTGAAACGTCTGCCGCTGCCGGGGGAGCTCCCGGCGAGCAGCCCAACGATCGGCGCATCCAAATAGCTCAGGCTGAAGTTTCGGATACGGAGCGCAGCAAGCTGGCCAAGTACAGCGAGCTGGTCGTCGGACGCCCCGGCCTCCTGCCGCTCATCGGCTACGAGCTCGTCTTGTTGTCGAGCGCCTGGATACCCGGTGCCCTCGGCCTGTTTCTCCGAAGCAAGCTCTATCCGTTGCTACTCGGCGAATGCGGGCGCAACGTCATGTTCGGGCAGAACGTCGTGCTCCGTCACCCGCACAAGATTCGCGTCGGCTCGAACGTGGTCGTGGACGACAACTGTCTTCTCGATGCCAAGGGAAAGGACAACCAGGGGATCGTGCTGGAGGACGGCGTCTTCATTGGTCGCAATACGATCCTGTCCTGCAAGAACGGCGACATCCATCTCGAGAAGCGCGCGAATATCGGCTTCAACTGCGAGATCTTCTCCGCGGACCGGGTCACGGTAGGGAAGGACGTCATGCTGGCGGCCTATGTCTACCTCGTCGGGGGGGACCATATGCACGACCGTGTCGATCTTCCCGTGTCCCACCAGGGCCGGATCGGGCTGCCGATCACGATAGGCGAGGGTGGGTGGCTCGGGGCCCATGCGGTGGTGGCTGGCGGGGTCGAGCTCGGCAGGCATGCTATTATTGGGGCCGGCGCGGTCGTGCTCGAAAGCGTTCCCGACTATTTCATTGCTGCCGGGGTACCTGCTCGGGCAGTGCGGGACCGGCGCGACGATGCCGAGGATTGAAAGCCCCGCGTGTTCCTTTCCTCCTGGGGAGAGGCTGGGTGAGGGGGATGGATATCCCGTGCGCCTGAATGCTGGATGGTGATTAGATGTTTGGAAGCAACGCCTACGTTGGAAAACTCCTGAAGCAGAGCCTGCCGTCTCTGCCTGCCGACTTCATCAAGGCTCAGGTGATCGGTCGTCTGAAGCCCATCCCGCCCAGCGTGCTCATCTTCAACGTGTCCTACAAGTGCGACTCCAAGTGTGTCATGTGCAACTCGTGGAAGCTTCCGTACCACGACGATCTGACCACGGACGAGTACCGCGAAGCTTTCTCGAGCAAGCTCTTCAGAAGTATCGAATATGTGGGCGTCACCGGCGGGGAGCCCACGCTTCGCAGGGATATGGTGGATCTCGTCCGCATCATGTCCGACAACATGCCGCGCCTCCGCAAGATGACGCTCAATACCAACGGATTCGTGAAGGAGCGCGTCGTACCCACACTCGAGCAGATCGTGGACCTTGCCAACGAGCGCGGGTTCTTGTTCGGGACACGCGTCAGCCTCGACGGTGTCGGAGATGCCCACGAAGACATCCGACGCGTATGGAACGCCTTCGAGCGTGCCATGGCGAGCGTCCGAGAGCTGCAAGAGCTGCAGAAGAAGAAGTTCTTCAATTTCGGGATCTCGTTTACGTTTACCTCGCAGAACCTCGATGAGGGGCAGAGGATGTACGACTTCTGCAAGAAGGAGGACTTGAACGTCGTCTTCTCCATCGCCCGGTACTCCGAGCTCGCCTTCGGCAACATGGACCTCGAGGAATCGACGGAGCTCAAGGAGGAGGACTTCCCCCGGCTCGCTGAGTTCTTCCGCGAACGCGTGCGCGAATCGGGCGTCATGGATGGCGACGGGCTTCTCTACCACGCTTACGCGAAGATGTTCTCGAACGGCATGAAACGCGCGATGCCGTGCCCCTCCATGGATCAAGGCGTCCTGCTCAACCCGAACGGCGACTTCACCTACTGCGAGAACAGCCAGATCATCGGCAACCTTCGACAGGGCGATGCATGGGACTTGTACTTCGACCCGAAGAACATTGCGATCCGCGATGAGGTCTTGAAGAAAGTCTGCCCGAGCTGTGCCAGCCCTTGTTTCGTCAACGCGGCCGCGATGAAGCAGGTCTTTCCGTACCTGAAGTTCGTCGTGGAGCTGGGTGGCGAAAAGCTCGCCGCGCGCAGCCACGGATCGTAGGGCACTAGACCGGTGTGCGGCATTGCGGGTGTGGTCTCTCGCGATCCCGCCCTCGCACCCGACGAAGCTGTCATCGCGAAGATGGTGTCGCGTCTCCACCATCGAGGCCCGGATGACACCGGTCTCGTCACGCTCCCCGGCGTTGCGCTCGGTCTGAAGCGGCTGTCGATCATCGACGTGGCCGGCGGACGCCAGCCGATTCCCAACGAAGACGAGAGCATCACGTTCGTCGGAAACGGCGAGATCTACAACTATCGCGAGCTTCGCGACGAGCTTGTCGAGCTCGGCCACCGCTTCCGCACCGGCTCCGATATGGAGGTCGTCGTCCACGGCTACGAGAGCTGGGGCGACGAGGTCATCTCCCGGCTGAACGGCCAGTTCGCGGTGGCGCTGTGGGACGGTCCGCGGCGACGGCTTCTTGCCGCTCGCGATCGGGCAGGGGAAAAGCCGCTCTACTACTACGAGGGGTCGCAGGGCATCGTCTTTGCCTCGGAGATCAAGTCGCTTCTGACTCGGGCCGACGTTCCGAGAGAGCTCGATCTCGAAGCGCTCGATCTGTTCCTGACCTACGAGTTCGTCTTCGCTCCCCGCACGATTTTTCGCGGTGTGAAGAAGCTGCCCCCCGCGCACCTCATGACGGTGGAAGACGGTCGGGTGACGACGCGCCCGTATTGGTCGGTCCCCGCCGAAGTCGATACCGATCGAAGGGAAGACGAGTGGGTCGAGGCGCTTCGGGAGACGCTCGGGCGCGCGGTTCGGTCGCAGATGATGAGCGACGTCCCGCTGGGTGCCTTTCTCTCCGGTGGTATCGACTCCAGCACCGTGGTCGCTTTCATGAGCGAGGCCTCCGCCCGCCCGGTCAAGACGTTCTCGATCGGATTCAGCGAAGCCAGCTACGACGAACGAAGCTATGCAAGGGACGTGGCTGGCCTCTTTGCAACCGAACATGTCGAAGAGGTGCTGGCACCCAACGTCGCCGAGCTCTTCGATCGCCTCGTCGTCCACCTCGACGAGCCCTTCGCCGACGTATCGCTGTTCCCGACGTTTCTCGTTTCCCAGGTGGCCGCCCGGGACGTGAAGGTGGTTCTCTCGGGCGACGGGGCGGACGAGCTTTTCGCGGGATACGACTGGTACCTTGCGGACCGATTAGCCCGCGGCCTGACCCGGTTTCCTGGACGCGCCTCGCTCGCCGTGCTCGCTTCAATTGCCGATCGCCTCCCGCCCACCGAGAAGAAGAAAGGAATGGTCAACAAGGCGAAACGATTCCTGAGTGGTGCCACCGCGGATCCCGGTCTCGAGCACTATCGATGGCTCACTCATCTCGCCGCGGAAGAAAAAAGGCGTCTCTACACCGCGTCGGTGAACGAAGCCCTGTCGACGAGCGATGCGACGGCGAGGGTGAGAGAGCTTCTCGGCGAGCTGGGAAACCAGGACGTGCTCAACCGTCAGCTCTTCACCGACTTCAAGCTGTTTCTTGCAGACGACATTCTCGTCAAAGTGGATCGCATGAGCATGGCCACGTCGCTCGAAGCGCGCGCTCCCTTCCTCGACCAGCATGTGATGGAGCTCGCGTTTCGGATGCCCGGTCGTTTCAAGCTGCGTGGCACGACCAGAAAACACATACTCAAGAAGGCCATGAAGGGAATTCTTCCTGACTCAATCCTGGGCCGACGCAAAGAGGGCTTCAGCATTCCTCTCAAGAACTGGCTCAAGGCGGAGCTGCAACCTCTGATGCACGAGCTCTTGTCCGAAGAGCGTATTCGACGTCGGGGTCTCTTCCAATGGGAGGAGGTGGACCGGCGTGTTCAGGAGCACCTTTCCGGCATCGAGAATCACGCCCATCAACTCTTCCCGCTGATGGTGTTCGAACGCTGGGCGCAGGAGTTTCTGGACTAGTGCATGAACCCGCTGATACTGTCGGCAAATTCCAACGTCATTTTTCGTGCTGGCAAGGCGCTCCGACGAACTCATATCTAGATATTTGGAGGAGGAGCAACGCAGCCAGCGCGGAAAAGGACGAGGAATTTGTGGCAGGATTAGCGGGTTCGTGCACTAGGTGGCCTTGAGACGCGAGTAGGTGGGCACGGACTTCGTCTTCCCGGCCGAGTTCGAGTCTCACGATGCCCTCTGGATGGCCTGGCCCAGGTACGAGAACAAGAAGGGTCGACCCACCGAACCCGTACACATGCAGATCCTCGAGGCAACGTCGGGTCGTGTCGCAGTGGATCTCCTGGTGCCGGGTGAAGGCAAGGTCCGAGCGCGTCTCGCGGCAGAAGGCATTGCCCACGACCACGTGCGCTTCCACTCGATTCCGTATAACGACGTCTGGCTGCGGGATACGGGGCCGATCTTCTTGAAAGGGAGTGAGGGCAGCCTGAAGATTGCTGACTTCGGCTTCAACATGTGGGGTTACGAGGATCGGAGCTCCGTGGCCTCGCAGACCGAGGCTCGCGTGGCGCGCCGCATTGCCGAGGCAATGGGTCTGGAGACGGTGGCGTCGTCGCTCGTCAGCGAGGGCGGTGACCACGAGGTCAACGGTCGGGGAACCCTGCTCTCTGTCGAAGCAGTCGAACGACAGCGGAACCCTTCTCTGAGTCTCGACGAGATCGAAGTGGAGTTGATGCGAGTCCTCGGCCAGCAGGAGGTGATCTGGCTCGAGGCCGGGGTGGCGGAAGACGATCTGACGTTCAAAGGAAAGCTCCCCGCGGCGTTTTCACCGCGGTCGCTACGGGGGGGCACGTCGATGAGTTCGCCCGCTTCGCCGATGCGCACACCGTCCTGCTCGCGGAGGTGACGGAGGAGCAGAGGGACAACGATCCCATTGCCGCTGTTAGTTTCGAGCGTCTCGAGCGGAGTCTCGAGATCCTCGAGAACAGCTCGTGCCAGGATGGCCATCCACTGAACGTCGTCAGAGTTCCTGTTCCGGATGTCATCCTCGAGACCATGAGCGCCAGCGATGCGGTCTTCGACTATCTTCAGAGCCTCACGTACGAGGACGGGACGATGATCCGATCGGACGAGGCGATCCGGGTCGTCGCGGCGACCAGCTACCTCAACTTTCAAGTTACGAACGGACTCGTGCTCATGCCGGTCTACTGGGAGCCCGGCATGCCGGATGCCGTACGCCAGAAAGACGAACACGCGCGGCGGGTTCTGGCCGAGGCCTTCCCGGATCGGGAGGTCGTCCCGATCCACGCGCTGAATGCGAACCTCGGCGGTGGGGGCATCCACTGCATGATCCAGCCCCAGCCCGCGGTTTGAAGAACAGAATTTCTCTTTTGGGTGCATGATTTTGTACCCTGGCAGGTTCACATGCAGGACGTAACCCGGATCGCCTTGATCCAGCTCTCGGTCGGAGCCGACATCGCCGAGAACGTAGAGACGGCGGTGGCTCGCATCCGTGAGGCGGCCAGTGGGGGAGCGCGCATCGTCTGCCTCCAGGAGCTCTTCGCCGCCCCGTACTTCCCGCAGAGCGTCGATGTCGCCTCGTACCGCTATGCCGAGCCCTTGCCTTCCGAGACCACGCGCCGGATGGCCGATCTGGCGAAGGAGCTCGAGATCGTGCTCGTGGTGCCCGTCTTCGAAGAGGCGAGGCCCGGCGTCTACTTCAATTCGGTGCTGGTCTACGACGCCAGCGGGAGCGAGCTCGGGAAGTACCGCAAGACCCACATCCCCGACGGGCCCGAGTACCACGAGAAGTACTACTTCACGCCCGGGGACCTCGGCTATCCGGTCTTCGATACCCGCTACGGTCGGATGGCGGTCGGCATCTGCTGGGACCAGTGGTATCCGGAGGTGGCGCGCATCTTCGCGCTGAAGGGGGCGGATCTGATCGTCTATCCGTCGGCCATCGGCTCCGAGCCCGATCGCCCGGGGTACAGCTCGGCCGAGGCGTGGCGCACGGTCATTCGGGCTCACGCGATCGCCAACGGTGTCTTCGTGGCCGCCGTCAACCGGGTCGGGACCGAAGGCGAGATGACCTTTTACGGCGAGAGCTTCGTCAGCGACCCCTTCGGGGAGATTCTGGCGCGCGCAGGAAGCGCGGACGAGGTCCTCCACTCGGAGATCGACTTCCGGCGAGTCCGCGAGCTGCGTGAGCTCTTTCACTTCTTCCGGGATCGGCGTGTCGACACGTACGCTCCTCTGCTGTCACGGATCGTCGAGTGACTCGGAGAGCCTCTCCACTGGACCATCGCACTTCTGGACACGCCCGTTTTCTACGCGGCGGTCTGGTTTCTCGGCAAGCATCTCCGACTGGCTGGTGCCGGAACGCCAGCGGCTGGCGAGAAGCGACGCGGTGACGAAAATGATCCGTAAGGGCATCATCCTCGCCGGTGGCGCCGGTACCAGGCTGTACCCGATCACCACCGCGGTGAGCAAGCAGCTTCTACCGGTCTACGACAAGCCGATGATCTACTTTCCGCTCAGCACCTTGATGTTGGCGGAGATCAGAGACCTGCTGGTGATCACGACGCCCTCCGACCAGAAGCTCTTCGAGGCACTGCTGGGCGACGGTAGCCATCTGGGGATTCGTATCTCCTACGCCGTTCAGCCGAGACCGGAAGGACTGGCACAGGCCTTTCTCATCGGGCGTGATTTCATCGATGGGGAAAGCTGCGCCCTCGTTCTGGGTGACAACCTGTTCTACGGTCACGACCTGACCCGTTATTTACACCGGGCGGTACGGCGTTCGAAAGGCGCAACCATTTTTGCCTACTGGGTGAAAGATCCCGAGCGCTACGGCGTCGTGGGGTTCGACCATGAAGAAAATCCGGTGAGCCTCGAGGAGAAGCCGGCAAAGCCGAAGTCTCACTACGCGGTGACCGGGCTCTACTTCTATGACGAGCGCGTCGTCGCGCTCGCCGAGTCCCTTCGACCTTCGGCGCGGGGGGAGCTGGAGATTACGGACCTCAATCGGCTCTACCTGCAGCAAGGGGAGCTCCGCGTAGAGAAACTTGGCCGGGGGTACGCATGGCTCGACACGGGAACGAAAGAGGCCTTGATCCAGGCGGCCACCTTCGTCGAGTCCATCGAAAAGCGACAGGGTCTGAAGATCTGCTGCCCGGAAGAGATCGCCTATCGGATGGGTTTCATCGACCGGGAAGCCCTGCGGAAGCTCGGTGAGGAGAACGGGGCGAGCGACTACGGTCAATACCTGCTGTCTTTGCTGAGTCAGGAGGAGGAGGAGCCCCCGAGCCCGGGGCGAGCAGGCGACGACGCATCATGAACGTGAGGAAGACCGAACTGCCGGAAGTCCTGGTGGTGGAGCCGGTCACCTACGGTGACGAACGAGGTTATTTCTTCGAGCCGTTCCGCCAGGAGCGCTTTCGAGACGCCGGCATCGACACCGCCTTCGTGCAGGACAATTGTTCGATGTCCCGGCGGAACGTTTTGAGGGGCCTGCACTTCCAGAAATACCAGGGCAAGCTGGTCACCGTCGTGCGCGGCGAGGTGTTCGACGTCGCGGTCGATATCCGGCCCGACTCGCCGCGGTTCGGGAAGTGGGTGAGCGTCGTTCTCAGCGAGTCGAATCACCGCCAGCTCTGTATTCCGCCCGGCTTTGCGCATGGCTTCTGCGTTCTCTCGGACGAGGCCCACGTCTGGTACAAGGCGACGGACATTTATCGCCCGGAGCAGGAGGGCGGCATTTCCTGGAACGACCCGGAGCTCGGAATCGAATGGCCGGTGCCGGACCCCCTGATATCGAGCAAAGACCGGGACAACCCGCCGCTCGCGGCGCTGGACAAGGGCAAGCTGGTGACGATGAGCGAGCTGGAGGGTCGGTAGCACCGCCGGGCTCGGGCTGGGGAGGAGCTCAAACCTTCACCACAATTTTCCCGAAATGCATGCCGGCCTTCATATGCTCCATCGCTTCGCGGAGCTCTTCGAAGGCGAAGCGGCGGTCGATGACGGGCTCGATGTCGTGCTCCTCGATGAAAGCCACGAGCTTCTCGAAAGACGCTCTAGAGTCCACGAGGATGCCTGCCACCCGGATCCTCTTCATCAGAATCGGCGCAATATTGAGCTCGCCGCGCAAGCCGGAGAGACTCCCGAAGAGCGCGATGGTTCCGCCTCCACGCGTCGCCTTGAGTGAGCGGCCCAGAGAGTCGATTCCCACGCTTTCGGCGGTCAGATCGACACCCAGCCCGTCCGTTTGCGCCAGGACTTCCTTTTCCCACTCGGGATTGTCGCGGTAGTTGATGCCGACGTCGGCGCCCAGCTTCGCGGCGCGCGCGAGCTTCTCGACGCTGCTCGAGGTCACGAGGACCCGTGCACCCATGGCTTTGGCAAGCTGAATCGTGAAGACCGAAACGCCCCCTGTGCCAAGAGCCAGGACACTCGCTCCCTCGGCGATGCGACCCTCGACCAGAGCGCTCCAGGCGGTCAGCGCCGCGATGGGTAGGGTTGCCGCCTGGGCGAAGTCGTACCTCTTCGGCAGCGGCAGGACGGCCCGGCCGGGAAGGACGACTTCCTCGGCGGCGACTCCCGGCCCCGGCACACCGAGCGTGCTGCGAACGTAGCGGAAGTCGAAAGGTCCGTCAATCCAGTCCGCCACGAAGTGCGTCATCACCTCGTCGCCTTCGCGCACGCCGGAAACGTTCTCGCCCACGGACGTCACGATCCCCGCGGCATCGCTGACCGGTGTCGCGGGAAGCGGGATCCGCTTGTTGTAGTCGCCGCTCACGACGAGGAGGTCCCGAAAGTTCAGGCTGAAGGCTTTTACCCGAACGCGCACCTCGTCGGAGCCTGGATCGGGTGTCCCTGTTTCCACCAGCACCAGGTTGTCGAGACCGAACTCGGAGAATTCGTAACGTCGCATGCGGGGATTATAGACGGCTACCAGCTACCGGCTACTGCAACACGATTTGCCCGGTCACCTTGCTTCAATTACTACGGTTGTAGTATAATCCAGCCAGTGGTGAGAGAGAAAGCTTTGAACGCGAGCCAGCTCGGCGAGCTCGAGGCCGAGGTGATGAACGTGCTGTGGGAGATCGGGGACGGGACGGTGCAGGACGTGCTGAGCGGCCTCCGAACCGCAAGAACGCTCGCCTACACGACAGTAATGACTGTCCTGAGCCGGCTGGTAGACAAGGGGTTTCTGGCGCGGGAGAAACAGGGGCGCGCGTTCGTTTATCGGCCCCTGGTGTCCCAGGGCGCGATCGCGGATTCCGCCCTGAACAGCGTTGTCGACCGGTTCTTCGACGGGATGAGCAGCCGGGCGGTGGCCCACCTGTTGGGTCGATCGGAGGAGATCGGCCGGGAGGATCTGGTCCGGCTCGAGTTCGAGGTCCGCAAACGACGCAAGAGCTCCAAACGATGACCGACCCGGTGACGCGTTTTCTTGTCTACAACCTGGGAGCGAGTGTGCTCGCCGGCATCTGGACACTGGGTCTCGTTTTTCTGGCGGCACGTCTCTTCGGTGTGACTCGTGCCGTGACCAGAAACCGACTTCTGACGATCCCTTTGCTCAAGTCCACCCTCGTCCTGCTGGCACTGTGCACCGTGATGCCGTTCCCGTCCGAGCCGTGGCGCACCATCGAGTCGAACGCCATCGGCTTCGACACGGTGGTGCCGGTTTTTCTGTTGCTTCTCGGATTGTCCTTGATAGCGGCCCCCTTCGCGCGAACGCGCGTTCGGTCTCGGCTGCTCGCTCGTGCGCGAGAGGCTCGCGAAGGGGATCGTTCCTCGCTCGCCCTGAACCGCGTGATGGGTCGCTTCGAACAGAAGGGTCGTCTGAGCTGCGGTGGGTTCAGTACGGACGAGAGGTTGCCCGTGCCCCAGGTGTTCGAGAGCAGCGAACGTTCATCAGTGGCCATCGTCGACGGGGACACTCCCGCACTCATCCTGCCGACGGAGCTCCTCGAGGAGCTGGATGACGAAGAGCTCGAAGGTGTCCTGGCGCATGAAGTGGCCCACCTGGCGCTTCGCCGTCCCAAAGGATGTTGCGATCCGATGTGGTTGAGGCCTTTGAACTGGCTCAATCCGACCAGTTATGCCATCGGCCGCATGCTGGAGAGCGAAGAGGAGCTTGCCTGTGACGAGCTGGCGGCTCAGGTAACCGCGAAGCCGGAGGCTCTGGCGAGCGCGTTGCTCAAGGCCTACCGCTTCGAGAGAAATGAGCAAGGCGTTCTTCCAGCGATGCTGACCGCGCAGCTTCTCGGAAGGAAGGGGCTTCTCGAACGCCGCATCCATCGACTGACCGAAGGATTGCCGCACAAGCTGTCGGAAAGCCCGATTCAGGTCTACGCCGCCTGGATCGTGATCGTCGTGCTCGCTTTCACGAGAACGTAGTTTTTTTGTATTGAAATACTACGATTGTAGGATTTCGGATGGAAGGAGAAGACATGACCGAGCAAACCGATACGACTCCCAGGGTGCAACACCATTACTACACGTGCTGCTGGCCTCCCGGCGGCTGGGGCGCGCTCGTCTGCGGGTCCGCGCTCGTGCTCGTCGGCGGCGCATGGCTCTTGTCGAACCTGGAGGTGATCTCCGAGGAGTGGTGGGAAGTCGTTATCCCCGTGCTTCTCATCGGATGGGGTGGCGCGATCGTGTTCGGCTCACGGTCGCAGGGTTGATACTCCTCCGATGACCAGCAGAAAGTGTTGATTATGCTTCGCAAGATGATTCTCGTTCTATCGATCTTGGGCGTCGTGGTCGTGACGTTGAGCGTCGGCTACGTGTCGTTGAAGCGCTCGCAATCTCGGTTGCAAGAGATCCATTCGGTCGGCGAGCTGAGAGAACAGTTCAACAGCGATCGGGAGATGCCGAGGCTGGTTCTACTGTTGTCGCCGACCTGACCGGTCTGCTTCGCAGGCGCCCGGTGGGTGCAGACCGATCTGCTGGCGGCACATCCCGGCGCTCCCGTCCGCGTCTACGCCGTGTCTTTCCACATGCTCCCGAGCGACCACCTTGCCCGGCGCCTGGTGTGGCCGGAAGATGCCATGGTCGATCCGCGCGTCCTTCATTTCTGGGACGAGACGAGAGCGGTCGGACTCTGGTACGAGGAGAACGTCACACGTCGAGGCAGGCCTGAGAAGCAGCGAGTCGAGTGGGATGCCTACTTTCTCTATGAGCCCGAGGCGACGTGGGGCGACGCGCCTCCCGAGCATGTGAGCTGGGGCCGACCGATCATCGGGAGCAAGCAACAGCTTCGGACGCATTTCAACCAGCTCGTCGCCGAGCAACAGGAGGAGCCGTCGCGATGAGCGGGGTGCGGCTGTAAGCCTCCTGACATCCACTGTCGAGCTTCCTCTTGCGCGCCGGTGATGCTATTACTACAATGCGTAGTATGGCATCCAAGCACAAGAAGGCGTCCGAGTGGGCCTATCGGCCGGGCCGGCGTGGCGTCTCGAAACATTTCGGTCAATTGGAAGGTCAGGTGATGGAGCTGGTCTGGAGAAAGGGCTCGGCGACGGTGCGGGAAGTGCACCGGGCGCTGAACCACCGCCAGAAGGATCTCGCCTACACCACCGTGATGACCGTCATGAGCCGGCTCAACGAGAAGGGTTTTCTGGGACGTGAGCCCGAAGGCAATGCCTTTCGCTATCACCCCACCGCGAGCCGCGAAGAGTTCCTGGCGAAGGCAAGCCTGAAAGTCTTCTCGGGACTGACGGAGGACCTGTCGGGCCCGGTGATGTCGGCGTTCGTCGACAAGCTCGGCGCGGACGAGTCGCGTCGGCTGGAAGAGCTGGCCAAGCTGATCGAGGCAAAACGCAAGGGACAGAGACGGGGGAAGTAGCGTCAGGAGCTTCCGTATGATCGACTGGATGGCCGAGCAGTACGTGATCCTGTGGTCGAAAACGGTCTTTTTCCTCGAGAATCCGACGTCGTGTCCATGGATCGATTTCTTTCAGGCGGCCGGAGTGCTCATCGGAGCGGGCTGGATACTGAGGACGGTGTACGCCACGCTGCGAGGACACCATGTTTCCCACGACGCGCTCACCGTGGAGGACCACACCGATCCGGACACGTCGGGAAAGCTCTGCTCTGCTTTCTTCCGGGCGTGCGAGCAGCTGAGCCGCATCGCGGGCGCCAGAGCCGCTGGCCGTCTAGATACCCGCCTGCTAGGGATTCGATCCGGAGACGGGACGCTTCTGTGTAACGTCGGAATTTTCAAACCCAGGGTGCTCGTTTCTCCGCACTTGATTCACAAACTGAGCCGGGAGGAATTGACGGCGGCTCTGGCACATGAGCTGACCCACGTGATTCGGAAGGACAACGCGAAACGAGTGCTACTGGAGGCCTTCTGTCTTCTCGCTCCGATCGCAATCTGGATGAGCGACGGGATTCACCTGGCGGTCAGCTCCCAGGCCGAGTTCCTCGCAGTCCTTTTCATGGGGCTTCTCGCCGGACTTGCGTTACGGACGCTAATCGTACCCGCGATCACCTACTGGCAGGAGCGCCGGGCCGACGAATGGGCGGCGCTCGCATCCGGGGATCGCCTGACGGTGGCATCGGCGCTGGTGGCGACCGCCTCGGCCTCATCGGCGACCGGTCGTCGACTGGTGCCGTTTCCCGCGACCAGCTTCGCGTTCTACAACGCTCCGGTGTCGACTCGAGTGCGTCGCCTGGTCGAGGCCGATGACGCTTCGTCTTTGCTGCGGGCGGACCGGATCGCGAAAAGCCTGTTCCGGTTCGGCCTACCGGCTCTTGTGTTCCTGGTCGCGCTGGCCGTGCATCGGGCGGAATCGGAGGGCCTTGCTGGCGTCGTTCACATCACGACCTGCGATGTCTCGCTTCACGTAGAGCGAACGACTAGCGAGCCTGCTGCCTGTCTCCGGAGACGTCCGGACGAGGGCTAGTGCCGTTCCAACTATAAACTTAGTGCCCTGCTTCATAATTACGGTGACGCACCGAGAACGCCGAGGCGCCCGTCTGGCAAGGCGCGAGGAGCGAATAATATCTGGATATATGACCGACGAGCAACGCAGCCAGACGGGATGCATCGGCGTTCGAATGCCACCGTAATTGTGAAACAGGGTACTTAGTAACTCAGGACTGACCATTCGCGGCGGTCGGTTTGGCTGAACACATCGCTTGTAGTAGGTGCTGGCTTCCGCCGCGCTCCGCGATTTCATTTGCCTTCGAAGTGCTGTAGTACTACAATACGTAGTAGTAATGACTGCAAGGTACGCCCTTTTCGTTGCACTCGCTCTGAGCGTTCTCGTCGTTCCAGCGGGAGCGGACGAGAAGCTCGCTATCGATTTCGAAGCGACGACGCTCGACGGCGGCACGTTTGACGCGAGTCGCCTGGAGGGGATGGTCGTTCTTCTCGACTTCTGGGCCGTATGGTGCCCGCCTTGTATCTCGGCGATGCCCACGCTGAGCCGTCTCGACCACGAGCTCGGAGACAGGGGATTCCACGTCGTGGGAATTGCCGTTCACTCGGGAGGCCCGGAGGACGTGGCCCAGTTTCTCGAGGACAAGGAAGTGTCCTACACGATCGTGGTCGGTGACGAAGACCTCACGGAACGTTTCGGGGGCATTGGCTTTCCCACGTATTTCCTGATCGGTGCCGATGGCAGCGTCTTCAAGATGTACGTCGGGGAAATGAAAAACATGCAGGACAAGCTCGAGCGGGACATCGAAACCCTGCTCTCCCGCGCGGGCTCCAAACCTTGAAGGGAGGCTGACATATGAAGAAACTCCTTGCCCTGCTCGCTGCGGTGGGGCTCTTTGTTTCGGTGCTCGTTGCTCAGCACGCCGACGCGCAAGAGCTTTCGCCGGAAGCGAAGCAAATCGTGGATTACCTCCTGGCCGACTGGTCCGAGCAAATGCACTCGACCACCATTCCGTTGGCCATGGAGAATCTCGCCATCGAGCCTGACGATTCCCTCAGACTGGAAGTGGGGCAACACTTTCGGGAGCACACGGACATCGCCAACAACCTGAAGTTCTGGGGCGCCAACAACTACATCCTCAGCCCCGAAGAGAAGCGCATCGCCAAGCAGATCATCAACACCTTGGACCTGGAGGAGGAGCTTCCCACGATGGAGGCTCTCGGCCAGGAGCTCGGGATTCCGGAGGAGCGTCTCAAGGATCGCCTGCGCTTCCTGCGAGAGGCAGGGCTTCTGGAAGACGCGCCGGACAGCCCGATCGGCGACGAGCTCGTTCGACGATACGGGCGCTGGGGAGGACCCCTTCGCTACAACTACCACACGGTCACCGTCGGGGACGGAAAGCCCTTCGACGTCTGGTGAGCGGTCGACTTCTTGCTGGTGGTCACCAGCGATGAGAACGGCAGCGGCGAAGAACTCACCTTTCGACTCGACGATTCCTGCGCCCACTGCGCGAGGAAGATTTCGGTCGAGATTCACAACGGACAAATCACCCGTCTCGACCCCGAGGAGCCCTGGGTGCAACAGGGCGGCGGGTGAGCGGTCGACAATCTCTTCTGGTCAGAAGAGCATCTGAAAGACTGGCTGAACAACAACCCCGCGTACCGGGAGCTCAATCATGATTCGATCGGCGATTTCTTGGAAAAGGTCAAAGAGCGCCGCCAGTAGAGGCAACCGGTGTAATCTGGTAGGTGTATTGCAGAAAACGATTCTCGGACTCGTTCTGCTGGCCTTTGCCGTGCAGGCCTACGCCGAGGAAGATCCTTCGGAAGTTGATTTCCTGGGCGCGGTCGACCAGGTGGTAAAGGCCATCGAAGCCGAGGACTACGAGACTTTCGAGAGCTATTTTTCGGAGAACAGCAACGCCTGTTGGGCGGCGGCCACTTGAGTCAAGATGTCGCGCAGGGACGGTTGGCGTCGAGCATGCGCTCGATCCCGTCCATCTGGCCACAAAGCCGTTTGAGGCGCGCTCGGATGTCCCCTTTCCGTTCGTCAGGGACGAAAGCCTCGTTCAGAACTCCTGGCGGAGCAGCGCTCTTGGACATCGGTTCACCTCCACCATGCGAGATACGGCGCGAATCGCCAGGCCCATAGTGCCGTCTCGGTCGTCGAGAAGAGGACGGTCCATTGACGAGCGGCGGGAGCCCCCCTGACCTCGCACCCACACGAGCCAGTTGGCCCGCGCGATCAGGACCACGCTCAGGACAAGAGAGCCCCATCCGAGCGGTCCCCTGACGCCCCTGGCGAGGCCGGCGCCCACGCCGGAGAAGGCGAAGGCCAGAGCGGCCGGCACGACGCAGCACCATAGCAGAGCGAGAATCCCGCCCCAGCCGGCCATGCGTGATTGAGGTTTTTATACCCATACCCCCATAGGGTACTTATCCTGTCGGGCTGTGTCAAGAGTCTTTGACCGGAGTATGCAAGGCGAGTCGGCGGTAACCCGGTCTCGGCGGAAGTAACCCTTAGAGCCTCGAGGGCGAGTCGAACGCTCTCATCCGTCAGCGCCTGCTGTTGGGCCATGAATCCAAGCTACTTCCTTATTCTCGAACGGCCACCCCGCTCTATAGTGTAAACAACCGCCCGTTTGAGTTACATTCTCCCGCCATGAGTGAGGAGCCGACGCTTTTCGACAAGATCATCCGAGGCGAGATCCCGTCGTACAAGGTCTACGAGGACGAGCAGGTCTTTGCCTTTCTCGACATCGGTCCGCTCAGCCGCGGCCATACGCTGGTCGTTCCCAAGGAGAGCAAGGCCCATTTGCATGAGCTGAGTGACGAGGCCTCCGCCGCGCTGGGGCGGGTCTTGCCCAGGCTCTGCCGCGCGGTCATGAAAGCGACCGGTGCCAGCGCGTACAACGTGCTCCAGAACAATGGCAAGGCCTCAGGTCAGGTTGTCTTTCATGTCCACTTCCACATCATTCCCCGGTTCGAGGACAGTGGCCTCGGGCTGGGTTGGAGCCCGGGGAAGCTGGACGATGCGGAGGCTGGCGTTCTCCTCGACGACATCGTTCGAGCGCTGAAGGAACGACCGTGAGACGAGCGTTCGGCCTACCGTATCACACCGGCCGGCTGGAAAGATCGGCTCGAGCGCTATGAGCCCGGAGATGACGTGAACGTCGTGATCGCCCGGCGCGGCAAACTGAGACAGCTTCCGGTCACGCTCGACGCCCGGCCGATGAAGAAGTGGCTCCTCGAGGTCGATCCGCATGCGACCGAGGTACAGAAACAACGCCTGCATCCCTGGCTACAAGGAGGTTCCCAATGAGACGAATGGTTTTCGTATCGGCTCTCGCGTCACTGCTCGGAAGCTGCGCACCGCCCCCTGCCGAGACGCCTGCAACTGCAACAGAGGAGGCAGCGCGCGCGGTTCCAGAGCCTCAGTTCTCGCTCGACCGGGATCAGACGCACAACCGCTGGAGTCGGACCATTCCCCCGGCTCTCACTGTGCCTTCAGGGGCGGTAGTCGAGGTGCTGACCAAGGAGGTCACCGACGGCCAGCTCACCGCGGATTCGACGCTGGAGGACGTGGCCAATCTCGACTTCGATCCGATCCACCCGCTCACCGGACCCATCTTCGTCGAGGGCGCGGAGCCGGGCGACGTGCTTTCGGTGACGCTGCACGAGATCGAAGTGGGAGATTGGGCCTGGACCGCCATCACGCCCGGGTTCGGCTTTCTGGCCGACGAGTTCACCGAACCCTGGCTGAAGACGTTCCGCTTCGAGAAGGGCGCGACCGAGGCTCGATTCTCTGACAACATCTCCATCCCGCTGGCACCCTTTGCCGGTGTCATGGGAGTTGCCCCGGATACGGACGAGCTGTTGGTGACGATTCCACCGAGGGCCAATGGCGGGAACATGGACAACCGTCACATGACGGCGGGGACCACCGTCCATTTCCCCGTCTTTGTGGAAGGGGCTTTGTTCTCGATCGGCGACACGCATGCCGCGCAGGGTGACGGCGAGGTATGCGGCACGGCCATCGAGGCACCCATGCGGATCGTGCTCCAGCTCGAAGTGGTGAAGGGCGGGCGTTCGCTCGAGGAGCCTCAGTACGAGACCGACGAGTATTACGCGGTGACCGCCTACGCTGTGACGATCGATGAGGCGGCGAAAAAGGCGACCCGATTCATGATCGACTACCTCGTGGCTGAGCACGGGCTCACCCGTAGCGAGGCCTACGCCCTCGCCTCCCTGGCAGGTGATCTCAAGATCTCCGAAGTGGTTGACATGCCGCATGTGCTGGTGAGCATGCACATGCCGAAGAGTATTTTCCGGTAAGGGAGCCAGGAAGTCGGTTCCGAGCCCGAGCCCGGAGCGCCAAGGAACTGCGAGTGGCCAAGGTGTCACCCAAGCCGGATGTTCTGGCGAGACGCGCAAGCTAACCGGCGCGTCGGCGTAAGACACAACGGAGTCCGTCGGCCCACGGACGTCCGGACGGCGAAGCGTAACCGCTCGAACTCTACCCGGACAGAGTGGGCAGCGGTTTCGGTAGAGAATGCGAGCGTCGCGGGAACTTGGTTTTACATTGGAGGAGGATGGACATGCGAGGAGAGGCTGCTAGGCAGAACTCGAACCGGAGACGAGTATTTCCGGCCGTCGTTCTGGCTGTTGCCACGTGCGGTCTGCTTGTCGGCAATTGCTTTGGGGAAGAGGGATAGTTTCGTGAGAGCCGGGCGGCGCCGATTCGCCGATAAGGCTCCGCTTCCGATAGATGCAACACATCGGTGCAATAGCGAAACATCACTGCCCTCGAGCGGTCAGCGGCGCGATCAGGACGATGGCCGCGAGCAGCAGGGTTGGATTCGGTCTGGTTTTCGACATGCAACACCTCATCGCCGGCCAATCTATCAGATTCAGTGAGCGAGTAGCAGCGCCCGTTCCTCCGCCGTCAGAAAGCTTGGCGCAACGTAGACGACGGCGCCTCCCACGACGGTCATCTCGACCTGAGCTCCTGCGATTCTCTCGGGAACCATCCGGAAAATGTCGTGTGATAGAACCGCGAGGTCTGCGAGCTTGCCAACTTCCAAAGAGCCCGTCTCTGTCTCCTGGAACGAGGCGTATGCGCCGGCGAGCGTGTAGCCGTAGACGGCCTGCTCTACTGTGAGTCGTTCTGATGGAATCCATCCGCCCTCGGGTCGGTTGTCGAGGTCCTGGCGTGTGACGGCGGTGAAGATCCCGACGAGAGGATCGATGCTTGTGGCGGGCCAGTCACTTCCGTGAACGAGTCGAGCACCGGCTTCCGTCAGGCTCCTCCATGCGAACCGTGCTGGCCCACGACCGAAACCCGGCGACGCGTGGTACGGCTGCATCCCGGCCAGGACTCCGAGGCTTGCAAATCGCGGGATGTCCTCGTCATCCACGAGCTCGACGTGCTCGATACGGTGTCGCCGCTGTCCGGCTTTCTCATCGTCGACCCGCTCATAAGCGTCAAGGGCCATGCGCACGGCGCGGTCGCCTGCCGCGTGGATGAGGATCTGAAAGCCTTGCGCTTGGAGTCGCGCCACCAGCGCATCGAGCTCTGCTTGTTCATAAGCGCGCTGGCCGCGCATGCCGATGGTGCTGTCGAGACCTATCCGGACCGAGCCGACTCCCGATTCATGAAGCCGCTGGAGCTCATCGTCGCCGGTCTCGGGGTCGACCGCCGCCACATGGTGGAGTCGAATGCCCGGCTCGCCTCGCGTCTCGAGATGGACATCGAGCAAATCGGCGGTGCCGGCGAGGTTCGTCGCGCTCGTGATGCCGAATCGCTGCGTGTAGGTAATGGCTCGCCGCAAGGCTTCGAGTGTCTCTTCGCGCGTTGGCTTCGGAACCGCCTCCATCACGGTTGCGATGTCGTAGCCCTCCTCGTCCGGCTCGATACCGGCGAGCTCGAGCGCTCGCGTGTTCGGCCAGACGCGTTGGCCATCGTAAGAGGAGAGCAGGACGGGACGGTCCCCGACGACGGCGTCCAGCTGATGTCTCGTGGGCGGCCGTTCACCGAAGTGCCGGTCGTTCCATCCGCGTCCCAGAATCCACTCGTCGCCGACACGGGCCGTCGTGAAGGCACGGAGCATCTCTTGTACGTCTTCGATCGACCGCGCTTCGGAGAGATCGAGCTCGTCGAGACTGAGTGCTCCTCGGAGGAAGTGAAGGTGCGCGTCGTGGAATCCCGGCAGGAGGAGCCGTCCGTCGAGGTCGATGACGCGGGTCGAAGAGCCCACATACGGGTCGACGAGGGACTCGGCACCGACGGCCACGATGCGCTCGCCCCGAACGGCGAGCGCGTCCGCCCAGAGGGTCGGTGAGCTCACCGTGTAGATCGGGCCGTTCCGAAAGACGAGATCCGCGGCGGGTGGCGAGGGGGAACACGCGGAGAGCGTGAGAAGGAGCGTGGCATCAAACCAACGCCCACTTCTCGCCCGCATTCGCGCCCGACGGTCAGCTCGCTTGGGGCTGATTGAGCTTGATGATCGAGAAGCCAGCGCCCTGCTGAAAGAGCCAGTAACGCTGGTCCTCGGCCATGGGCACCACGTTGGCGCTCCAGCCCAGAAGCTTCGAGTAGAAATCCTCGGCCGCTTTGGTGTCCGTCGTCCCGATCTCGAATCGCTGGAAGGAGGCGAAGTCTATAATGAGCGCTCACTCGGTTCAAATGGCCAGGTTCTACTACGTGAACGGCAGGCGCCTCGAGGTGGACGAGCACGAGCTCGCCGGCCACGCGCTCCTCGCTCTGTCAGGCAAGCCTTTGCCAGCGCCGGGTGAGCTTCCTTACCTCTTCTGCGGAAACGGCAGCTGCCGCGACTGCAACGTCGCTTGCGAAGGGCTGGATGACGTTCCCTCCTGTCGTTTTCCCCTCGTCGAAGGGATGTCCCTTCGTACCGGTGACGGCGCGGGCGCGGAGAACGCGCTCGCCCGTCAGCTCGCCGACCGGATCGAAGAGGCTCGGCCGCTCGAAACGGAGGTCCTCGTTGTCGGCGCTGGCTCGGCGGGACGCGCCGCTCTCGAGGCCGCGGCGGCGCTCGGGGTCCGAGCAGCCGGCGTCGAGGCGCGGAACGTTGATCTCGATGGTTTTCTTGCGCCCGCTCCTGCCTTCGTCACGGAGCGCCAGCTCTCGGTCTTCGACTCGGGACGCCGCCGTCGGGCTATCGCCCGGGCGATCGTGCTGGCGAGCGGCGCGAACGATCGCTTTCGCTCGTTCCCCGGCTCGGCGCTCCCCGGGGTCTATCCCATGGATCTCATGGAGTGGTACGTAGAACTGGGTGCTCTGCCGGGGGAGAACGTCCTGCTGGCCGGCAGTGGTGAGAGAGCGGAGTCGCTTCGAGAGGATCTTCTGGCCCGGGGCGCCGCGAGAGTCGTCGTCTCGGAGGGTCGGATCGTCTATGCCTCCGGCCGTGTTCGGGTCGAGCGCGCTGTCGTCGTGGAAACGGAGGAGCGAGCGGTGCCGCGAGAGTGGTCGATCGACGTGGATGCGGTCGCGGTAGCGGGAGGCGGTCAACCGGCGCTTTCCATCGCCCAGGCTCTCGGAGGCAAGCTCCGGTACGATCGGCGGCGCCGTTGCGACGTCCCGGAGCTCGACGACAAGAGCATGTCGACGATCCCCGGCTTCTTCATCGCCGGCGATGCGGCGGGCCGAGGACAGGATGCTGCCCGCGACGGCGAGCGGGTCGGTGAATCTGCCTGTCGCTGGGTGAGCAGCGGGTCCCACTACTCCGAAATTCGGTAGAGGTTGCGCCCGCGAAGATAGATCTCACCGTCGACGACGACCATCGACGCATCGAAGTAGTCATTTAGTGAATTCGTGGCCAGGACCTTCGGCTCAAGGCCGCTTGCGAGCACCACGGTTGTGCCTTGCCGCCCTGTGACGTAGACGCGGCCGTCGGCGGCGACCGGGGAGGAGAAAACGTCGGCCAGAGCCTCGAGACGCTGGCGGTAGTGCTGCTCGCCGCTCCTGGCATCGACGACGGTAAGGATGTTCGAGTTGACTTTCAAGAAGTACAAGGTGCTTTGATAGAGCAGCGGCGAGGCCGTGTAGGGAGTATCACGGTCCATCTCCCAGAGGATCGCTTCGGAGCCGGTGATATCCCCGCGCGCCTCGAAGAGGCGGATCGCCTGGAGCGCATTGCCGCGAAAGCCGCTCATGACGTAGACGATGCCGTTCGCTTCGACGGGAGCGGGGATGACGTTCCGGGTCATGCCGCTCGACTCCCAGAGGAGCTTTCCGGTGTTCAGATCGTAACTTCGGACCCGGTTGGTGGCGTTCGTCACGACCTGCGTCTTCCCGTCGTGCTCGACCACGAGCGGCGTCGCCCAGGACGTGACCTCATCGCGCTCGGCCCTCCAGATTTCGTCTCCGCTCGTCTTGTCCAGCGCGACGACGAACGACTCGCCCTGGTGGTCCCATGGCACGACGATGCTGTCACCGTACAAAACGGGAGAGGCTCCCTCGCCGAAGCTCAAGTGCGTGCTCATGTCGCCGAAGTCTTTCTCCCAAAGGACGGCACCATCGCTGGCGAGGCAATAGAGACCCCGGGAGCCGAAGAATGCCCATATGTGCTCGCCATCGGTCATCGCCGAGCCGGTGGCGAAGTTCCCGAACTCGTGGGTCCCTGCGTGCGGAAGCTCCTCGCGGACCGTCGTCTCCCACACCGTCTCTCCCGTTTCACGATCGATGGCCAGAACGACGTACCGGTGTTTGCGGGCAGGTGCGTTGACCGGTGGCCTCCAGCCGCGCCCCTCGGGCTCGGGAGCGGCGACCGGAGCAAGCCTCTCGCCGAACGGCACCGCGGTGGTCAGGTAGAGGCGCTCGCCCCAGAGGACGGGAGTGCTCGAGCCGCGACCGGGGAGAGGTTTCTTCCACCGAACGTTCTTGTCCTCGCTCCACTCAACGGGCGGGCTGGCGTGAAGAGCGACGCCGTTCGCGTTCGGACCTCTCCACTGGGGCCAGAATCGGTCGGCGTCATCGGAGGCGGCCGCGCTGCAAACCAGAGCGACGCCGCAGATCAAGGCCAAGGCTATCGATTTCATGAAATCTACCCCATGTCAAAGTTGCGGTATTGGGTGGGACACTGAGCCGCTGTCAGGATAGCGCGCCGAGCGCCATCAGAAAAATCCGGCGAGGCGGCTTACGCGGCTGGCCGGCTTTCGCCAACTCTCGTGGCCTGTTCGAACGCGTGAGCGATGCGAAGAAGCTCGAAATCGCCGCGCGGATGACCCACGAGTTGGATTCCGACCGGAAGACCGCCCGGCGTGAAGCCGGCGGGAACCGAGATGGCAGGAAGGCCGGTGACGCTGATGTAGTAGCAGCTCTTCATCCAGTCGATGTAGGTCTCCAGTTTTTCACCGTTGATGAGCTCCACGTAAGGCTGATCGATCGGAAATGGCGGTACCTGGGAGACCGGAACCAGAAGGCAGTCATAGTGTTTCATGAAATCTCGAACGCGGTTGCGGAGGCGCTCGCGCAGAACGTCCGCGCGCGCGACGTCGGTCTCGGAAAGAGCGAGTCCCTGCTCGGTATTCCAGATGACGGTGTCTTTCATGAGGTGGCGATGTTCTTCGAGCTCTTTGCCATGCTCCTTCGCGTACATCCACGCGCGCAGCGTTCGGAAGCTCTCGTCCGCTTCGCTGAAGTCCGGGTGCGCTCCCTCGACTGAGGCTCCCAGCGATGCCAGAGTCTCCGCGGCGGCTTCACAGACCGCGACCACTTCCGGGTCCACCGGAAGGCTTCCCAGGTCGCGGCTCAGCGCGACGCGAAGCCCTTTCATGTCACGCTCGAGCGGCCGCCGAAACACGTCGCCGGGCTCCGAGAGTGAGGTCGGGTCGCGCTCGTGCGGTCCTGCCATCGCGGAGAGAAGGAGGGCGACATCTTCCACCGTGCGCGCCATCGGGCCGAGCACGTGCAGGGTCTCGCGCTCGAGTTCCGCGGGCGAGCTCGGTACGCGTCCGGCACTGGGACGAAAGCCGACGACGTTGCAGAAGCTCGCCGGGTTGCGCAGCGAGCCGCCGAGATCGCTTCCGTCGGCGAGTGGCACCATCCCGGTCGCCAGCGCCACCGCCGCACCGCCGCTGCTGCCACCGCAGGTCTTGTCCAGGTCGTACGGGTTGTGCGTTGCCCCGAATACCTCGTTGAAGGTCTGCGAGCCCGCGCCGAACTCTGGCGTGTTCGATTTGCCGACGACGATGGCCCCGGCGGTCTTCAGCCGTTCGACGTGAAGCGCGTCCTCGTCCGGAACGAAGTCCCGATAGATACGCGAGCCGAAAGTCGTGCGAATTCCTCTGGTCCGGACCAGGTCCTTGATGGCGATGGGAAGCCCGTGAAGAACGCCGAGCGATTCGCCCGCCGCGCGCCCTTCGTCGGCTTTGTCAGCGGCCCGCAGCGCCTCATCAGCTATCAGCGTCACCAGCGCGTTGAGACGGGGATTGACCTGCTCGATCCGGGCGAGGTGAGCCTCCATGAGTTGCCGCGCCGAGATGTCGCCGCGAGCCAGAAAGTGTTGCTGCTCCGTCGCGGTCTTGAAGAAGAGTTCTTCGGGCATCATTCTGGATTATCGCGCGCTTCCGCCTCCGCACAAGGCTTCGGCGGACCGGCCGAAGCTTCACGCGAAGGCCGGCACTCTTCGTTCCCGCCTGCGCCAAGGCCTCGGCAGGTCCGCCGAAGTTCTCGAGCCATTGGCGTTTAACGAAGGCGGACGCGCGCGGCGCGCATCGTACCATGCGATTGCTGGTACGATTCGCGCCGTGATGCACTTTCTTCTTCTGGTTGCCGTCGTCATCTGGGGCTGGACGTTCGTGGCGACCAAAGTCTGCCTGGAGTACATGGGCCCGGTGCAGCTTGTGGCGAGTCGGTTTCTGCTCGCGTTTCCACTGATCGCTCTGGTTGCGCGATGGAAGGGCATCCGCTGGCGCGGGGTGGGACAACGCCGTCCGCTCGCCATCGGCGCCGCGGTTTTCTCGGGGCACTACCTGCTCCAGACGAGTGCTCTTCAGTTCACGAGTGCGACCAATACCGGTTGGATCATTGCGGTCGCGCCGCGCGCCATTGCGGTTCTGGCAGTGCTGTGGAAGCGTTGAGTAGCACGGCGTTGCGGAACGAAATGCATCAGCGGGAGCAGCTCTCCCTGTTAGAGCTGTTTCGGGCTCGGGCGTGGCCCAGCAGGGCTAATTAGCTTCGGTCTGAGAGACGAGGACTTCTTTCCACCCGAGCCCGAGCCTGAGCCCGAGCCCGTGCCCGATGGAAACATCGAGTAGCGTTACGAAACGAAATGCAATGGCGGGAACGGACCCCTGCACTGTTTCGGGCACGGGCTGGGGCTGGGGCTGGGGCTGGGGAGGGACCAGCGTCGCAGTTCCGCGCTAGACTATCTGGTCCGCGAAATCGCATGGAGGTCGAACTTGGGTCTGGGAATGTTCATCGTTCTGGAAAGCGAGATTCCCGGTGTGGAGCCGGACAAGATCGACGGGCGGGCCATCGCGGCGTCGCGTCACACGCTCGATGCCATCGCTCACGAAGAGGATCTGCGGGGTCTGGGAGAGTTCGTGAGCTTCACCGAGGCGGAGGCCGAAGCGCTCGCAGAAGACATGAAATTCGATATGCCGGCGGGCGTCGGCCGGCTCGACCGCTGGTACGCGGGCAGCGAGGGGCTCCGGGTCGTACGCGCGATTCGTAAGCACATTCTCGACGAGCCGGATGAAGTTCCAGACGCGCCCCGGATCCTCGAGGCGCTAGGGGCGATGGAGAAAGTTCTCGAAGCAGCGGATGGGGCGGACGTACGATTCCGGCTGAACGTGGACTACGACGCGAGGTAGCTAGCTATCTTGTCCCTCCACTCGACCAGAGGCTCTTCCTCGCCGGCTTTCCATTCCAGCCACTGCTCGCGCTCGCCCCAGTCGGGATGAAACTGTCGGTTCCGAAAACCCTCGTCGCCCCGGAGAATCTGATACTGCGCCCCTGTCGCGTCGGCGACCAGGATCGAGGCAATCTGCGGAAACTCCTCGAGGATGGGCCGGAACAACTGGTTCATTTCTTTCGGGCGCGATACATCGAGGAGACCGGAAACTCCCCACTCCCGGGCGAGGTGGAGGCCACGGCTCACGGGATTGAAGAAGCCTCGAAGCTCCAGCGCGGTCTCACGGAACGCCTGGTCGATGACGCCTCGCGACAGCGTACGAACCGCACTCGCCGCTCCAATGAACGTCGCCGCGAAGATGCCCCCACCGAGAAGAAGGATCACGATGACCAGATCCCGGAGCAGGCTGTTGCGGATCGATGTGGATTCGCCCATCAGGAGGGGGTAACTGTAAGGCGGAGGCGGCGGAGCCGCAACTATTCGTGACGCAATGTCGACAGGGGATTCGTCCTTGCCGCACGCAGGGCTGGCACGAGGCTCGCGAGCACGGCGATCGCGACCAGCAGGAGCGCGACGCCTGAATAGGTCGCCGGGTCGGTCGCGGTCAGACCGTAGAACAGTGCCGACAGGCCCCGCGTGAGGGCGAGCGTCGCGACGAGGCCGACGGACAGTCCGACGAGAACCGCCGCGAGCCCCTGCCGGACGACCATCAGGCCCATTTCGGTGGCGCGTGCTCCCATCGCCATGCGGATTCCAATCTCGTGCCTGCGCTGGCTGACCGAGTAGGAGATGACACCGTAGATGCCGGCTGTGGCGAGCCCGAGTGCCACCAGGGAGAAGTAGGTCATCAAGCCGATGGCTGCGATGTCACTCGCGTGATCGTCGTAGACAATCTTGTCCATGGTGCGCACGTCGTGAACGGGCTGGTCTGGATCGGCCTGCCAGACCGCCCGTCTGAGAGACTCCGCGACCGCCGAAGGATCCCCGGCCGTTCTTGCGAGAACGGCCATCTGCGGCAGGGGTCTTTGCGCGTGCGGAAGGTACACTTGCGGTTCAGGTGGTTGGTCCGCATCGGGGTTTCGGAGATCACCCACTACCCCAACGACTCGAATCCCGTTCGCCGACGAGTCGCCGAATCGGATCCGGGCGCCGACTGGACTCGCTCCCGGCCAGTAGCGCTCGGCCGCCGCACGGCTGACGAGGGCCACGGGTTCGGCGAGCTCCGAGTCCTGCTCGCTCAGCATGCGGCCCTGAAGGAGTGGAACTTCGAGCACGCTGAAAAACGGGGGACTGACAACGATGGTAGCGGCGAGAGGCAAATCCTCCGAGGCCTCGGAAGAATGTCCGAAGATGCGGAACGAGCGGTTGGGCTCTCCGCCGATCACCGGCCGGTGGCTCGAGAGAGCTACGTCGACAACACCGGGCTCGGCGTGCATCTCGGTGAGCGTACGCTCGAAGAAAGCGCGCACCGCGCTCGGCTCCTCGTACTTCGAAGCGGGCAGGTCGACGCGCATCGTGAGAACATCCTTCGGCTCGAAGCCGAGCTCGATATGCCGGATATTCTGCATCGACTGCACAGCCAGACCGGATATCACGAGAAGGACGAGCGCCATCGCGACTTCGCCGGCCACGAGAAGGCCACGATAGTTTCGAGCTCTTCCACTCGAGGTTCGCATCCCATCCTTCAGGTCCTCGTTCAGATCGGAGCGCGAGGCGCGAAGGGCGGGGATGAGGCCGAACACCAGGGGTGTTGCGAGCGCCATGAGCAGTGCGAACGAGAGCACCTTCTCGTCAATCGTGATCATGCTCAGGAGCGGTATCTCATCCCCGGCAACGTAACCGAGGGCGCGAATTGTCCATCGCACCAGAACGAGTCCAAAGGAGGCGCCCAGGATCGATAGCATCGAGCTCTCCGTCAACAGCTGGCGAACGATTCGAGAGCGGCTGGCTCCGAGCGCGGAGCGCACCGCCACTTCACGGCTGCGAACGGCCGAGCGAGCCAGAAGCATGTTTGCGACGTTCGCGCAGGCGATGAGGAGCACGAAGCCCGTCGTCATCGCCAGCAGCAGGAAGATCGACTTCACGTTACGACCCATGACGAAGAGGGCCTGCGAGAAAGAAATCGCGTAGACGGTCCAGTCGCGGTTGCTCGCCGGGTGGGCCCGGGCCAGGCGATCCGCGATGGTGCGCGACTCGACGTCGGCCTCTTCGACAGTGCGTCCGGCGACGAGCCGTCCCGCCACGCGAAGGAAGCGGTCCTCGCGATCGGCGCGCTCCGTATCCCGTGCGAGAGGCGTCCACAGCTCGATGTCCTGGAAAACGCCGAAGTCCATCTCCGGCTGGAGTACCCCCACCACGGTATGCGCTTTCGAATCGAGGAAGAGTGTGCGCCCGAGAATCTGTGGGTCCGAGCCGAAACGGCGCTCCCAGGCACCGTGGGAGAGGATGGCAACCGGCGAAGACTCGGCCTGGTCGCCTCGCAAAATTGATTCCGAAGATCGCCCCCTGGGCGGAGGTCAAGCCGCTGGCCATCGAGCCCGCTCGGGGTGCGGTTCAGTTTGCCCTCGCCTCGCTTGCGCAAAGAAGTACACCGCACTCGCAAGCCGCCCGCTGACTATTTGAGCCTTCCCGTCTTTGCGCCTTTGCGTTTCACTCTTTGCTTTCTCGAGACTGTAGTGGCGAACTCCTGTTCCAGCACGTCGCGGAGGCGATGCCCGTGCTTTTCGAGCAGTCGCTTTGCTTCCGCAGCCGTGACCGATCCGCTCCCGGCAACGACGGCACGGGCGACGCTTCCTTCGCACGCGGCCAGGAGCTCCCCCGCGTCCGCGAGAACGAACTCCACTTCGTCCTCGGCGAAGAGTTGAAAGTTGGCGCCAGGCCCGCGCGCTTTCGCCAGGATGCGACCCTCGCCGTCCGAGAGAAGGCACTCCGTCTTGGAAGCTCCAGCGTCGATTCCAAGAACGAGCATGAAAGATCCCTGAGGCCCAGTGCCGTTCCAACTTGCCCACCTCGGCAAGATAGTCGCCTGAACCGCGACTCGAACCCCGGGCGGAGTCAGTTCCAGAAGTTGGAACGGCACTAGACTAGAGTAGGAGCGGACCTGGAGCTTGTCAATCGACATCAGCGAAGTCGCCGCCGAAACCAGGAACTTCGCAAACGGCTGCGTCGGGAAACCCGGCAAACAAGGAAACCCGGAACCTGGGAAACCCGGAGTGTGAAGGAGAGCCTGTCCGATTGGATTTGTTCCTGGCTTCCCCTCTTCCTGGCTTCCTGCCGTGCCGGGTTTCCGGGCGTCCGAGTAGCGGAACTCCGGGTTTCAGAGGCCAAAAAAGAGTTGACGGGGGAGAGCCTTTGGGTTAACTTACCGACCGGTCAGTAATGAATATGATCTTTGCAAGCAGTCCTTTGGCCCGAACAGAGGGGGTGATATGAAGCCGCAGGCCGGTCGAGTTCTCATATTCGATACGACGCTTCGGGACGGGGAGCAGTCTCCCGGTGCCAGCATGGATCTCGAAGCCAAACTCACCATGGCGACGGAGCTCGCCGAGCTTGGCGTGGACATCATCGAAGCGGGCTTTCCGGCGGCTTCGGACGGCGACTACGAGGCGGTGCGGGAGGTCGCGCGACGTATCGAAGGACCGCGCATTGCCGGCCTCGCGCGTTGTCTCGACTCGGATATTCGGCGAGCACACGACGCTCTGAAGGATTCGCCGCGCGCGCGATTGCACGTCTTCCTGGCGACCAGCGCGATCCACCGGGAGCACAAGCTGTCGATGGCGAAAGCGGAGATCGTGCGCTGCGCGGTCGAAGGCGTATCCCTTGCACGCGAGCTGTGTGACGATGTCGAGTTCTCCCCCGAGGATGCCTCGCGCACCGAGCTCGAGTTTCTCGCCGAGGTGGTGGAGCGCACCATTGCTGCGGGCGCGACGACGGTAAACATTCCCGATACCGTGGGCTACACGGTACCGAGCGAGTTCGCCGAAACGATCCATTATCTGAAGAACAACGTTCCCAACGTCGAGCGGGCCGTTCTGAGTGTGCACTGCCACAACGACCTCGGCCTCGCAGTGGCAAACTCTCTCTCCGCGATCCAGGCCGGTGCCCGTCAGGTCGAGTGCACGATCAACGGCATCGGAGAGCGCGCCGGGAATTGTTCTCTGGAAGAGATCGTGATGGCGCTTCGCACGCGGTCCGATTTCTACCCCTTCGCGACCGGTGTGCGCACTGAGCGAATCGTCCCCGCGAGCCGAACACTGGTGCAGGTGACGGGGATGGTCGTCCAGCGCAACAAGGCCATCGTGGGTCAGAACGCCTTCGCTCACGAGGCCGGTATCCATCAGCACGGCGTTCTCCGGCATCGCAGCACCTACGAGATCATGAAGCCGGAGGACGTCGGCCTCGCTTCGAACGCGCTGGTGCTGGGGAAGCACAGTGGTCGTCACGCTCTCCGAGAGAGGCTGCGGGAGCTCGGCTACCAGCTCGATGGCGAACGGCTCGACGAGGCCTTCCGTCGGTTCAAGCAGCTCGCTGACAAAAAGAAGGAAATCCTCGACGGCGACCTCGCCGCCATCGTGTCCGGCGAGGCCGGCACCGTGCCTGCATGGAAGCTCGCCGAGCTTTCGGTAAAAGCCGCGAGCGGCTCTGCGCCGGTAGCGACGATTCGCCTGCAACACGAAAGCGGCCGCTCGGTGAGCGAGGCCGCATGTGGCGACGGCGTGGTCGAGGCGATCTTCCGCGCCATCGAGAGGGGCAGCGGAATCGCGATCGACCTCGAGGACTATCAGGTTCGGCGCCTCGGACCCGGTTCCAATGCGAAGGCGGAAGTCTCTGTCCTGGCCGAGGTCGAGGGGCGGCGGCATCGCGGTCGTGCGGTCGGCCGGGATATCATGGAGTCGAGCGCCGAGGCCTTCCTTCAGGTCATCAACCGTGTCGCGGCCGACAGGGAGGCTCACCCGGTTCTTGCCGTGAGCTGAGCCTTCTGAGAACATCGAGCTTCATGTCGACCGATTCCTCTCGATTCACGCTGTTCGAACAGCTCTGGCGGCGGCACGTCGTCCGCGAGCCGACGGACGACGGCCCGGCCATCGTCTACGTCGACCTTCACTGGATCCACGAGGTCACGTCTCCCCAGGCTTTCGGTCACCTCCGGGAGCGGGGGCTTCCCGTTCGTCGACCCGAGCGGACCGTGGCGACGATGGATCACTCCATCCCGACACGCCGTGACAATGGCCGTCTCGTGTTTGCGAGTCCCGAGGCGGAGGCGCAGGTCGACGAGCTGAGACACAACTGCGAGCAGTTCGGGATTCGGCTGTTCCCGTTGGGTGACGCTCGCCAGGGAATCGTGCACGTGATCGGACCAGAGCTCGGGCTCACCCAGCCAGGGATGACTCTCGTGTGCGGCGACAGTCACACGGCAACCCACGGCGCCTTCGGTGCCTGGGCCTTCGGGATCGGCTCGACGGAAGTCGCTCACGTGCTCGCTACCCAGTGCCTGGCGCTGCAGAAGCCGAAAACCATGGAGATTGCCGTCACCGGGCGGCTCGGTCCCGGCGTAACCGCCAAAGACCTGATTCTCGCCATCATCGCCCGTATTGGCGTGGCCGGTGGGCGGGGCCACGTCATTGAGTACACGGGTGGCGGGATCACGTCGCTCTCGATGGAAGAGCGCATGACCATCTGCAACATGTCGATCGAAGCGGGAGCGCGGGCGGGTCTGGTTGCGCCCGACGACACGACCTTCGAGTACCTAGCCGGTCGCCCGCACGCTCCGAAGGGCGCCTCGTGGGACGAAGCCCTGGCCGACTGGCGAACGTTGCGGACCGGCCCCAAAGCTTCGTACGACAAGACCGTCTCCGTCGACGCCAGCGGTGTGGTTCCCATGGTCACCTACGGCACGAACCCGGCTATGTCGATCGGCATCGACGAGCCGATTCCGAGCGACGGCTCTCAAACCACGGGACGCGCGCTGGAGTACATGGGCTTCGCCGCCGGGGAACGTCTGGCCGGGCGAGCGGTGGATACGGTTTTCATCGGGAGCTGCACGAACGCCAGGCTTTCCGATCTTCGGCTGGCCGCCTCGGTTCTCCGCGGAAGACGCGTGGCGAAAGCGGTGCGGATGCTCGTCGTTCCCGGCTCGCAGGACATCAAGAGGCGGGCGGAGGAAGAGGGCCTTCACCTCGTCTTTCGCGACGCCGGCGCGGAGTGGCGCGAGCCCGGATGCTCGATGTGTATTGCGATGAACGGCGACGAGCTCCGCCACGGCGAGCTGGCGGTGAGCACGAGCAATCGCAACTTCGAGGGACGCCAGGGAGCCGGCGGCCGGACGATCCTTGCCAGCCCGCTGACCGCCGCGGCCACCGCTGTTGCGGGTGAGATCACCGACGCACGGAGCCTTACGAGCCGGTCGGACTGACTACGGACAATGGAGCCATTCCGAACTGTGACATCGCGAACGGTCGTGGTTCCCACGGACAACATCGACACCGATCAAATCATTCCCGCCCGTTACCTGCGTGGCACCACGAAAACCGGTCTCGGTGAAGCACTCTTTGCCGACTGGCGCAGGGACGGCGAGGGCGGCGAGACGAATTTCGTCCTGAACGAGCCTGCCTCGCGCGGGGCGCGGATACTGGTGGCAGGAGAGAATTTCGGTTGCGGCTCGTCGCGGGAGCACGCCGCCTGGACGATCGTCGATTTCGGCTTTCGTGCCGTGGTGAGTGTCTCGATCGCCGACATCTTCAAGAACAACGCGATCAAGAACGGGCTCCTTCCCGTCGAGGTCGAGCCCGACACCCATCGCCGACTTCTCGGCGAGCCCGGCATGATGGTGACGGTCGATCTCGGCGAGCGAACCGTCGTCCTCGAAGACGGCACCCGCAGCGGGTTTCCCATCGACGGTTTTTCACGACACTGCCTCCTGCACGGCATCGATTCCCTCGACTACCTGCTTCACCACGAAGACGCCATCACAGCCTTCGAAGATCGTCGCTGAGCCGCCTTCGACGGACGGATTTGACACCCCTCGGACAGGCCGATAAGGTTCCGCCTACACGAGCGAAAATTTCTTCCCATGTGTCGTTTTGTACGGAGATCAAAAACAGGGAGAAAGCTGTCTTGACCGAAGAAAGCTTCCATGATGCGGGGGAGGCCACGGAGGTCCGTTCACCCGAAGAGATCCTCAACGCGTACCGGCGTGTACGTTCTCAGACAGAAGCACTTGCTTCGCCCATCACACCCGAAGATGCGCAAATCCAGTCGATGACCGACGTGAGCCCCACGAAGTGGCACCTCGGACATACGAGCTGGTTTTTCGAAACGTTCCTGTTGTCTGAGCGCGCGGGGTACGAACTGATTCGCGAAGAGTATCGGGTCCTGTTTAACTCCTACTACAACACGGTCGGCAAGCAGCACCCTCGTTCGCGACGCGGCATGCTCTGCCGGCCGCCCCTTGCGGACGTTCTCGACTACCGTCATGCGGTCGATGCGGGGGTCCATCGATACCTGGAAGGGGCGTCTGCCGCGGACTTGCGCAAATGCTCCGGCATTATCGGCGTCGGCCTGAATCACGAGCAACAGCATCAGGAGCTGATGCTCACCGACATCCTGCATGTCTACTGGACGAACCCTCTTCGCCCCGCCTATCGGGATACGTGCCTTCCGTTGTCCGACGCGCCCCCTTCTATGGGCTGGCATGCTCTCGAAGAGGGCATCCATTGGATCGGCGCCCACGACACGTCGTTTGCCTTCGACAACGAGTATCCGCGTCATCGCCAGTTCCTTCACCGTTTCGACCTCGCTTCCCGTCTGGTCACGGCGGGCGAGTTCATGCAGTTCATCACCGATGGCGGATACCAGCGCCCGGAGCTGTGGCTGAGCGACGGCTGGGACGCGGTTCAGGAGGAGGGCTGGGAGGCGCCCCTGTACTGGGAACGGCGAAACGGAACGTGGTGGCGCATGACGCTGCACGGGATGCATCCGGTCGATCCGAACACCGCGGTCTGCCATGTGAGCTTCTACGAGGCGGATGCCTACGCGCGCTGGGCGGGAGTCCGGCTGCCGACCGAGGCCGAGTGGGAAGTCGCAGCCGAGGGCGTTCCCATCGAAGGGAACCTGCAGCAGAGTGAGGACCTCGTTCCACTGAGTCCTGGAGAACCCTCGACCGCCTATCCGATCCAGATGTACGGCGACACGTGGGAGTGGACCCAGAGCGCCTACTCCTCGTATCCCGGCTATCGCGCTGGAGACGGTGCGCTCGGCGAGTACAACGGCAAGTTCATGTGCAACCAGCTGGTGCTGCGCGGTGCCTCGCTGGCGACTCCGGTCGACCACGTGCGATCGAGCTACCGGAATTTCTTCCATCCGCATGCGCGCTGGCAGTTTTCCGGAATCCGTCTCGCAAGAGACTCATAATACTACGCGCCGTCGGCAGCGACCGCGAATCCATGAAGAAGCCGAAAAAGCGCTGCCCCTGGGCCGAAGGGGGCAACGACCTCTATCTTGCCTACCACGACACGGAGTGGGGCGTTCCGGCACACGATGACCGAACGCACTTCGAGTTCCTGACCCTCGAGGGCGCTCAGGCGGGGCTGAGCTGGTCGACGGTGCTCAACAAACGAGAGGGCTATCGCAAGGCGTTCTCTCAGTTCGACGCCGCCCGGGTGGCGCGTTTCACCACGAAACGAGCCGAGAGGCTCCTGCAGAACCCCGGCATCATTCGGAACCGGCTCAAGGTCGAGTCCACGGTGACGAACGCGAAAGCTTTTCTGCGTGTTCAGAAGGAGTTCGGCAGCTTCGATGCTTACGTCTGGAGCTTCGTGGGCGGAAAAACCATTCGCAACCGCTGGCGCGGGCTCAAAGACATCCCGGCCCACACGGCGGAGTCCGACGTGCTCAGCAAGGACTTGAAGAAGAGGGGATTCAAGTTCGTGGGCAGTACCATCGTGTACGCCTACATGCAGGCGTTAGGGCTGGTGAACGACCACCTGGTGAGCTGTTATCGCTATCGCCAGGTGTAGTGTGGCCTAGCCTGCCTAGCCCTGCCGCCGGATCACGTGGGGAAGGGCGACGACGAGCCCGCTTCCGAGCGAGATGGGCTTCGTGACCTTGATCGGCGACGGCGGTGCGACCACATCGGAAGGCCTGAGCGGCTTGCGCTCGGCGACGAGGCGGGGGGTGACCGCTCGGTTTCGACGTCTGGATGTGCTCATTTGGGCGCTCCCTCCTCTCGATGCCTAGAGCAACTTCGGTGCCATTTCGCCGCGCAGCATTGCGTCATGCAAGTTGTTGTAGATAATGTATTTCTGTAGATCGTATCTTCACGACGCTGGCCATTTGGAGCTTGTCTGCCGAACTAATCGGATCTAAAATACTGATATGATTCGAGATCGGCAATGTATACCCGAATCCTGCTAGCTTTCAGCTCTTCGACACAACGCGAGCGGCTCTCGCGGCTCCTAGATCAGAGTCACCTTGCCTGCGAGATCGCCGCCGACGCCTCCGCGCTATGGGAGAAAGTCCGGCGGGAAGACTTCGACCTGTTGCTGATAGGCCGGGAGCTGCTGCCGGGAGCCTCCGATGAAGTGATCGCGGCATTGCACTCCTTGCCGGAGCATCCCGCGGTGATCGTCCTCGCCGAGGAGGACAATCCCGACGAGCGCGCCGAGCTTCTGGCCGAGGGCTGCGACGCCTCGCTCTGGCTGGGTCTGGAGGACCGCTCGCTGAGGCGGGCGCTGCTCGCGCTGGTGGAGCGGCAAGGCGAGCAGATGCTCGACCGGCTGGGATCCGACCGCGGCGAGAAACGCTCCACGCTCGCCGAGTTCATCTCCTCCAGCCCTTCCATGCAGCGGTTCGTCCGCGTCGCCCGGCGCCTCGTGAAGAGCGACAGTGCGCTTCTGATTCTCGGTGAGACCGGCGTTGGAAAGGAGCGGCTGGCCCGCTCGATTCACTCGGAGAGTCGACGCTCCGGCGGCCCCTTCATCACCGTCAACTGCGGGGCTCTTCCCGAAACGCTCCTGGAGAGCGAGCTGTTCGGACACGAAAAGGGTGCTTTCACCGGGGCGACTCGCGCGCGACGTGGGTACTTCGAGCTCGCCCATCGAGGCACCATCTTCCTGGACGAGATCGGCGAGATGCCGCTGCACCTTCAGGTCAAGCTGTTGCGCGTGCTCGAGGATCGCAGTGTCCAGCGAGTCGGTGGCGAACGGCCCGTCGAAGTCGACATTCGCGTCATGGCAGCCACGAACAGGGAGCTGCGTGCGGAGATGGAGGCCGAACGTTTCCGCCCCGACCTCTACTACCGCCTCGCCGTCGTCACGCTGACGGTGCCACCGCTTCGCGAGCGTCGCGAGGACATCCCGGAGCTGGCCCGCAATTTCGTGGGGCGCTTTCGGGGTCAGCTCGGAACAACGGCGACGAGCCTGAGCCCGGAGGCGATCGGCGCGCTCATGCGCCACGAGTGGCCGGGGAACGTACGCGAGCTCATGAACGTGATCGAGCGCGCGGTGTTGCTCTGTCACGGAACCGAGATCGGTCTCTCGGACCTGCGAAGTGGGGACAGCTGGACCTACCCGGAGCGAGTGGCGAGCCGTGAGACTCCTTCACCGGTGGAGGAGAACGGGGATGCGCTGGCAGAGCAACCGTTCCGCGACGCTCGCGCGGAAGTTCTTCGCAGCTTCGAGCGCCGATACCTGACCCGCCTGCTCGAGGCTTCGAAGGGCCGCGTCGGCGTGGCCGCGACCCGGGCCGGCCTCAATGAACGGAGTCTGTACGCGATGATGAAGCGCCACGGCCTCCGGAAAGAGGATTTCAAATCGACCCCATCTTGAAACTCCGTCAGCGATACTGACAGGATCGAGTCACACGCTAAGCTAACGCCAGCAATTGGTGAACTTATGGCGACTGCCTGGCGTTCGCCTCAGGGCGTTTCATCTGGGGCGGCCCGATGTCGCGTCCCCACCCTCTTCGAGTAGCCTCTGCGCGTATCGGATTGGAATCGCGTACGAGATGCCGCTCGGTGAGCTCAACGCTTTCTCCTTCGATTCCTTGACGAAGGCGCTGGCGAGAATGCCATAGACCTCACCCGATTCAGGGTTGTACAGCGGACTCCCGCTGTTGCCGGGGTAGGCAATCGCGTCGAGCTGGAACACGTCGAACGCATCCTTCAGGCGTCCGATGAGCGTTCCGTCGAGCTGCTCCCCGCTCATCGGGCGGGCGATGGGGGTGATGGCCGAAACGATGCCCCGGTGCGTGACCGGGTGAAGACCCAGGACCGCCCCGAGAGGAAATCCGGTGAATGCAATGTCCTGGCCTTCCTCGACGGTTGTGTCATCCCCCAGCGTGAGCGCGGGGAGCGGCTTTCCGGTGAACTCCAGGAGTGCCACGTCGTGAATCGCATCCTCCGCGACCAGTACCACGTGGTCGTAGGAGATGCGATCTCCTCTTTGAACGAAGGCGACCGCGAACTCCTCCGGCGGACGTCCGCGACGGTTCCCCGGATCTTCCAGCGAGGCACGGAAAACGTGGGCATTGGTCAGCACCTGCCGCCCGCTGCCCACGACGAAGCCCGTGCCTAGAAGTCGTCCCGGAGGCTGGCGCGTCGGGAAGTAGGTCCCGACCCCGACGATGCTCGGCTTCACGCGTTTGACGGTCTCGCGAAGCTCGGCCGAGGCCGCGCCCACCAGGCCGAGAGCCAGCGTCGAGAAAAGTGCGAGCCGAAGCATCGGCTCATGTTATCGGAAGGAGAAGGCTCGGTGCGAGACGGGGCGCTTCCGCGAGAGCCGCCACCACAGATAGAGCGTCCTCTCCCGCTCGGTGGCGCCCAGTGGAATCACTCCGTTGGGTTATCGAGCGGGTGAGAGCTCTGTCAACGCATGGATGGCACTCGATCTGCGCGTCACCCGGAGCTAGATTTCCCGAGGCTTTCGCCCAGGACGAGGCGCGTCGGTCTCGCTTCGAGCGCGAGGCGAAACTTCTGGCCACGCTCAACCATCCCGGCATCGCGACCCATCACGGGCCCAGGAGCTGAACGAGCGCGTGCCGACGGGAAAGTGATTTGGTGGCGTCCGCTGCCCCCTCACTCGGCTCTCCGCGATCGATTGAGAGCCGACCTCTCCCCAACGGGGGGAGAGGTAACATGAACGACGTTACCGCCTCGGGCTCGGGCAGGGGCTCGGGCTCGGGATCCACGACTACCCACGTCGATCATCCGCATAAACCATGGTCGTGTAGTCGTCGAAGAAGCCGCTCTGCTTGAGCAGATCTGCGTGCGGCTCTCGCGCGGGCGCTCGTCGTCGATCCACTGGAGGCGGAGGCTTCTCCGGTGGCGACCGGGAAGTTTCTTGAGCGCCTCGATGGCCGCTCTGGCCACAACCGCGTCCCGGAATGCCTTGAACGTCAGGAGGCTTCGCCCCCCTCGCTCGAGAAACAAGACGAGTTTCCCCTCGTGAAGGAGGACCCAGGCGCCCGGTACCCGTCGCGGTCTCAGGTTCCTCTCCGTTTGCGACTCGGGCCACGCCAGTAGCGCGCCATAGGGGTTTGCGGGATCCACGGCGGCGTAGGCCTCGATGGCGGGCTCGGGGCTCGCGGACATCCGCTCCCTCGTCTCGCGAAGTCGCTCGACGGCGCCGGCAAGTGCGAATTGCGCGCCTGAAAGCCCCTCGACGAAGTAGCCTCGGCGCAGTTGACCTCTCTCCTCCATCTCCTTCAGAACCGGATACAAGGTTTTGAAGCCCCCGGGGATTTCCTCGTGCAGCGCCGCCTCCCGGCTCACGACGCCGTAGCGTTCCAGGAGCATCAACGCGCGCGAATGTGCTTTCGCCGTCTCCGAAACGTGCGGATCGAGAAGCTCCTCGACGAGCCACCAGCGACCCCCGGTGGCTTTCGGCTCGCGCGTGTTTCGACGACGCGCTCGCCGCGCGCCGAGAACGTGTCGTTGGTGATCTGGCCGGTCCAGAGCAGGTGAGACAGCGCCTCGTCGAGCGCTTCCAGGCGCTCCTCCGTCTGGCGGGCGAGCTCGAGCGTGAACGATGCACCGCGGTCTCGCAGATGCCCCAGGATGGACGCTTCGAGAGGTGTCTGGGGCTCGTACGGCGGGGGCGCTGCCATCAACAAGGGTGCCCGCTCACGACGGTAGAGGATGACCCGCCCGTCCCGCGAACCCAGAGCACCGGCGCCGATCCACACGAGCGCCCCCGACGCGGACAACATATCGAGCATCTCCGGACGGAAGTCGCCGACTCGAGCTGGAAGCAGAACGTCGATGAGCGCCGACCACGGCAGCGGGATTCCCTCGAGCTGGGCGAGTGCCTCTTCGAGACGCGGAACCCCTCGATGCTCTTTTTGGGCTCCGTGCCACTCGGGAAGGAACCGACCCAGGACCGACGACTCGACCGGGGCGACTTGTTTGCGGAGCTTGGCCAGAGTCCTTCGCTTCAACCGGCGCAGCACGCCGGGCTCACACCATTCGGGGCGCGCGCCGCCGGGCCTGAGCTCGCCGCGGGTGAGCTGGCCCTCCTCGACCAGCCGATGGAGCACGGGTTCGACCTGCGCCGGAAGCAGCTCGAAGCGCTTCGCGACATCTTCCGTGTAGAAAGGACCGTGTGTTCGCGCGTAGCGGCGCACGAGATCCTCGAGCGGCGAAGCGACCTTTCCCAGGAGAGAGTCCGGCAAGCCCGCTGGCGGCACCGTTCCCAACGCGTCGCGATAGCGCGCCACATCGGTGACCGCAATGAAACGGGTCTCTCCACCGATCGTCACCGTCACGACACGACGCTCTCGCATGAGGGCTTCGAGCCAAGGCGCCGGATCGCTCGTCACGCGCTCCGAGATCTCCGCCTCGCTCAGATCTCCGACGCGTCTCAACAGATCCTCGAGCTCGTCATCGCTGCGGGCTCTCCAGTCGGGAGCCCGGCCGGTGAGCTCCTCTTCGACTTCTTCGAGCGTCTCCGGATCGATCAACTCCCTCAGCTCGGCCTGTCCAAGGAGCTCGCGAAGCAGGTTGCGGTCGAGAGTCAGCGCCTGGGCTTTTCTCTCGGCAAGTGGAGCGTCCCCTTCGTAGAGGTAGTTGGCGACGTAGGCGAAAGTGAGCGAGCGCGCGAAGGGCGACGCGGACGACGTCTCCACATCGTGAACCTGTATCGTACGGCTGCGAATTCCCTCGAGGACCCCCTGGAGCGCCGGCAAATCGAATACGTCCTTCAGGCACTGTCGGTAGGTCTCTAGAACGATGGGGAAAGAGGCGAACCCACGAACCGAAGCCAGGAGGTTCTTGGCCCGAAGCCGCTGCTGCCACAGCGGTGTGCGGCGGTCGGCTCGACGGCGGGGCAGCAGCAGGGCACGCGCTGCGTTCTCCCGGAAGGCCGCGGCGAAGAGCGACGAGTGACCGACTTCCTCTACGACGAGATCCTCGATCTCCTCCGGATCCGGAATCAGCAGGTCGGTGCTCGGAAGCTCATCGACGTCGGCTAGCCGCAGCACGATACCGTCGTCGGTGTACATCGTCTCCACTTCGAAGCCGGCGCTGAGGGACAGCGAGCGCTGCAGTGCGAGCGCCCAGGGAGCGTGGATGCGCGAGCCGAAGGGCGTCAGGATCGCGATCCGCCAGTCACCCAGCTCGTCCCGGAATCGCTCGACGGTGATGGCCCGATCGGTGGGAAGCGAGCCGGTGTGCTCGCGCTGCTCCTCGATGTAGTCCAAGAGGTTGTCGCGGGCCGAGGTGTCGAGCGGTGTCGATTCGCTCAGCCACTCGATCGCCTCGCGGCGACTCATTCCGCCGAGATTGCGAACGAAGGCACCGAGCGCACGACCGAGCTCGATGGGGCGGCCGGGGCCGTCACCGCGCCAGAAAGGCATCTTGCCCGGCTCACCGGGTGCGGGTGAGACGATGACGCGGTCCCGTGTAATCGATTCGACCCGCCACGTAGAGGCGCCCAGAAGAAACGTCTCACCCTTCCGGGTCTCGTAGACCATCTCCTCGTCGAGCTCGCCGACCCGCGGACCGTCCTCGCCGATGTGGACACCGTAGAGACCCCGGTCTGGGATGGTGCCGCCGTTCAGAAGCGCAATCATCTTTGCGCCCTGACGCGCGGAGAGGACGTCCCGCGCGCGGTCTCATCGCAGCCTTGGTCTGAGCTCCGCCAACTCCTGCGTCGGGAAATTGCCGGAAAGCATGTCGAGGACCGACGTGAGTACCTCGCGAGACAGATGGCGATAGGGCGCGGCGCGGCGCACGAGCTTTTCGAGCTCATCCACGCTCCGAGGCCCTGAAAGGCACACGGCCACGACTTGCTGCGCCAGAACGTCGAGAGGATTCTCCGGCACGCGAATAGGCTCAAGCTCTCCCTCGAGCATGAGCTGCGAGACGACGGCGCACTCCAATAGATCGCCCCGGAACTTTGGGAACAGGACCCCGAAGCTCTTCTCTCCGACGCCGTGTCCGGCGCGCCCAACGCGCTGGAGGCCGCGCGCGACGGAGCCGGGAGACTCGACGAGCACCACCAGATCGACAGTGCCCATGTCGATGCCGAGCTCCAGGGAGCTCGTGGCGACGATCCCCTTGAGGCGTCCTGCCTTCAGCGCCTCTTCGATCTCCTGTCGTCTCTCATGCGAGATGCTGCCATGGTGGGCTCTGACCAGAGGTGCCATGGCCAGCTCGTTGAGCCGCTCCGACAGACGCTCGGCCAGCGCCCGAGAGTTGACGAAGACGATCGTGGAGCGATGTTCCCGGCCGAGCGCGAGAAGCTCCGGATAGATCATCGACCACAAGGAGCCCGGTTCCGGTGTGCTGACGGGTGCCGCCCGGCCTTCGGTCAGAATCGAGCCGCCGGTGTCGCGCGGCGGTGGTCGAGGAATCCGGGTCATATCCGGCACCGGCACACGAACCGAGAGCTCGACGTGGGCCCGCTCGCTCGCGTCGACGACGGTCACCGGGCGGTCTCCACCCAGGAACTCCGATACCACATCGCTCGGTCGGACGGTGGCGGACAAGCCGATCCGCTGTGGGTCGCGCTCCGTGATCTCCGAGAGTCGCTCCAGGGACAGGGCGAGATGCGCCCCTCGTTTGGAGGGGGCGAGCGAGTGGATCTCGTCCACGATGACGGTATGGACGCGTGTGAGCGTCGACGCCGCCCGGGAACCGAGGAGCAGATAGAGGGATTCCGGCGTCGTCACGAGGATGTCGGCGGGCTCCCTGAGCTGGTGGCGCCGTTCGCGCGGAGAAGTATCCCCGGTACGGATGTCGACCCCGACGCTCCGGACGGCGGCGCCCTCGCGCTCGGCCCAGCGGCGGATGCCGACCAGCGGTGCCCTCAAGTTGCGCTCGACGTCGTAGACGAGCGCCTTGAGAGGGGAGAGGTACAGCACGCGAACCCCGGGCGGCTCATCGATCTCGAGCCGCGTGACGCGGTCGATGGCCCAGAGAAACCCAGCCAGGGTTTTGCCACTTCCCGTCGGGGCGAGCAGAAGCGCGTTCTCCCCGCGAGCGAGAACGGGCCACCCGAGTGTCTGGACGCGCGTTGGCTCCGGGAACGCGTTCCGAAACCAGCCCTCGATGAACGGCCTGAAGAAATCCATCGTCGCGCCAAGTCTGCCGCAGTTGCCTTGGGCACGCCAGTGCCGCCCGGTAGACGATTTTTCTTGCTTGCACTTACGGCGATCCGCCCTCAGGGCCTGCGGGCTTTTCGGTAGCTTTTGTTACTGGTGAAGTGGGGGGAGGAGCCATCACCTATTCTGAAATGCCCCAAAAAACGCCCACTTTCAGAACGTGAGACAGATCACGTGGACCGCAGCGGTGTTTTTTTACCTCTGATGGGCCAGGTGAGGCCCCGTGGGGATTTCCCACCAACAGGGCCCCTGTAACCGCGATCGATCCGTATAAGTGTTTGTGGTGAAGCAAGATCCAAGAAGTTTGCGCTGGGCGCAACCTTTTCGTGATCTTGATCATTTTTCTACTAGAAATGTTCTCTTGACATAAAAGGAAAAATGAGGTGTCCTTCACAATCCTAAATAAAGAAAACGGTCGCAGCTAAGCGGCCGATGGAGGGACACCTCAATGAAAAGCAGTATCACGCGGGAGGAGTTTAGTAAAGAAGTAAGTCGTCTATCCGAGGAGTTCGCGGAGCAAGTGTGGCAGGCGGTCGTGGAAGCGGAAGCTGATGTCGAACGGTGTGACGAGTGGATGCGGGTCAAGGGCAGCGAATACCTGCGTGAGGTACTGGGCAAGGCGCTCAGCCAACGCTCGGAACGACTCGGTGTGTCAGGCGCATGCGAATGCGGCGCGTCGATGGAGTTTCGACAACATCGAGCGTTCCGGGTGCACACGGTACTGGCGGGTCGGGATGTGGAGCTGAGTGTGGTTTACGCTCAGTGCTGTGAGTGTCGTCAAGGCAAGTATCCGCTGCTGGAAGAGATGCGGGTGGACCAGGAGGGATTCACGCAAGCCTTACAAGAGTTGTCGCTGTTGGCAGGAGTGATCGAACCCTACCGCTCGGCGAGCGAGCAATTGCTGCGAAAGTTCACCGGGGTGGTCGTGAGCTCCGAGAAGATTCAAAGCTTGGTAGGCGCCGATGGGAAAAAGGCGGAGGGTTTTTCGAAAGAGCCTGCGAACGAGGTGGAAGCTGGAACGGGCAGACGCCATAAGGGACCGCTGTACATAGGGATAGACGGCGGGATGGTATTCGTGGACGGCCGCTGGCAGGAAGTCAAGCTAGGCTGCCTTTATACCGAGCAAGGGCGTGTGCAGAGCAAGCTCGGACGCGGAGAGTTGACCGAACGACAGGTCGTAGGGGTTCGAGGTAGCCCCGAAGCACTCGGCGAGGTTTTGTGGCCTCGCTCTTGCTCAATGGGGGCGGAGTCTCGCAAGGTCGTCATCCTGGGTGACGGTGCGCCGTGGATTTGGAATCTTGCGGAGGAGCTGTTCACCGATCGAGTCGAGATCCTTGATTGGTATCACGCCGACGAGAATATCAGCCCTGTGGCACGGGTGGTTTTCGGCGAAGGCACCGACGAAGCCGCACAGTGGCGCAAATCGCAACTCGACCGTCTATACGAAGACGCCGTGGATGAGGTGATCGAGGGTTTGCGGTTTCTGAAAAAGCGTCATCGTTCCAAAGACGAAGAGATCGACAAGCTCACCGGCTACCTCGAGAGAAACGGGCATCGAATGAAATACAGAACGTTTCGACAAAGCGGCTACTACATCGGCAGCGGTGCCGTGGAAAGTGCCGTGAGCCACGTTATGCAACAAAGGATGAAGCGAGTCGGGATGAGATGGCACGCCGCTGGGGCCGATGCAATGCTCGCACTGCGCTGTGTCTTCCGAAGCACGGGCGCCTGGGATTCGTTCTGGAACTATCGAAAACAGGTCGCATGAACGGAAGTCGATTGCGCCCTTTGCGCTTGACAGCTATGGGGAAAATTCGTATGGTGAAAACACCCGATACACCCGTTAGCGTTTGGTTTCACGGTTCACAGTCGACCCCCTCAGTCCTGTGGCGCTCGGAGGATTAGCAATGCAGACATATCACTCCCCCGTGACCGCGGCCGAGCGGAAAGCGGGCAATGGCGATTCGAAGTTGCGCGTCGTCTGCTTCAGCACGTACGTTAACGATCGGAAGAACCAGAGCCCGCGCCACCGCGACGCCCGCAACTTCCTGCTGGCGCTGCGTGGTGAGCCGGTCGAGGGTGTGTCCAAGGTTCCGGTTGCCAACGAAGAGCGGACGCTCGATTCCGGCAATTCGAACGACTCCATCGACTGGTTTGGCGAGATGGCCACGGCCTACCTCGCTTCGATCGGGGTGCGCCCACCCTTCACGATCGTTCCGGTCCCCACGCCCCAGACGACGCTGGAGTCGAGCTCAGGCCCCTGGACCTCGTTGCTCGCGATATCGGTGGCGTCGAACATCCTCGGTGACATCCAGGTGATGGACGTCCTTCGATGGAAGCGCCCCTGGGTGCCGGGCCAGACCTACACCGCTGCCGATCTCTACGAGAACCTCGCCGCGACGTCGAAGATAAACCCTGACGTGCCGGTGGTGCTCGTGGATCACGTCTTTTCCACCAGCGCTCGACTGCAGGCTTGTGCCGCCCGGCTCCAACAGCAGGGGTTGCGGGTGCTCTTCGCGCTCTGCGCGGGAAGGACTGCCACTGAGGCCGAGCACGACCCGTTCATGATCGTGACCGGTCGACTTCCGGAGCTCGCGCCGGGGCACTAACTGCATTATCGCGCGCTCACTCTTCGTTCCCGCCTTCGCCCTCCGGGCTTCGGCGAGGTCCCGACGAAGCCTTGGCGAAGTCGGACGCGCGCGGCGCCTCGCTCCTCGCTCGGCGCTCGGTGTGCTACCGGCCCACTCGGGCCGGTCTCGCGGCAGAAGCATTGGCAGCCGCTCGGCAGGGTGCCGATGAGTTTTTGAGCACCTGCTAATCAGCGGCGGGTCAGTCCCTTTTCCGGCGCTCCAGCTCGGCGGGCCAGCCCACGACCAGCGGCTAGGCGACTGGAAGAAGAGTCAACGCCGGGAGGATCTGGCGTCGGCTACTCGTCCTCGGTCGACGCGCGGATGCTTGTTGCGCCGTCCGAGCCGATCGTCACTCGGAATGCGATGGGGCGACAACAGACTTCGCAGTCCGAGAAGAAGCTCTGTTCGGTGCCGCCGTCGGAGTCCACGGCAACCCAGGTCGGCTCGCCGCAGTAGGGGCAGTCGACCGTATCCCCCTCGCCCAATTTTACCTGCTTTGTGACGGCACTCGAGTACTGCGTTTCTGCAAATGACGCCTCAGAATTAGCACGAGGATCGCAACGCTCGCAAAGGGGACTCCTTGCGATCCTTCATTCGAGGCTGTGAAGGGTTTTTTGGCCAAAGGAGTTATCGAGCCAGCGAGAGCATCAGAACGCGAAGACCAAAATCTCGTTTGCGCTTGGCGCTCTTTGCACCGCTTGGGCTCCGGGGTTCCCGCGATTCCGGGGTTCCGTGTGATCTCTTTGGCGACTTTCTTCAGAGGCTGCTGTCTATGGTTTGCTCTGCGTCTCCCGCCTTCGTCGTTGCCCCGCTCGACATCTGACAACGACTTCGGCGAGACTCGCCGAAGCCGTGGCCCCTGAGAAGTTCGGGTGGCCACGGCGAAGGCGGTTGCGTTATGTTTTCTCCCGAGTCAGCCCTTGCCGGGTTTCCTTTGGTTGCGGCGCAGCTTCGGCTACGGAATCTCCTGAAAGTTTCCGTTCGCGAGTGCCGTCTTGAGATCCGGGTACTCCTCGTCGAAGCGCAGTCCGATCAGGTAGCCGACCAGCTCCTTGATGGGCTCGAGCCCCGCCGCACTCCACACGACGTGACCGGGAGCGTTCAGGAGCCCCGACAGCAATTTGCTCGAGAGCTCCAGCTGCACCCTTTCACCTTCCGGGATCGGCCGGTTGGCGATGACGCAGGCACCGGACTTCGAGATATTGGACAGCACGCCGAACGTGGAGCCTCCTTCGGGTGAGTCGAGTCGAAGGAGTCGTGCCGAGACGGTGGTCAGAGGAACGAATCTCGGAGAGCCCCTCTTCCTGTCCTGATCGATGATGGCAGTCGGCGTGTCCGTCGACACGAAAGTGACCCCCCAGCTGAATTTGTCTCGAATCTCTCTGCAGCCGGCCGCCCGCGCGATGGGAAGCGCGCTCGAGTGGGGTGGGAAAGCGCCTCGAGCTCCAGCTTCAACCAGTCTGCCTGGGGTTCGGCGATTCGTCAAGTGGTCGTCACTTCTCTGAACGCAAAGTTGCGATCGGACACGCGGCTCAAATTGACCCATCGGTCCGCCGCCTGCTAGTGTCCTGTAGCTTTGAGCAGGACACCCACTCTCGTCGAGCTTCGCTCGGCCATTCGCAACGGAACGTTTCGCGAAACGACGTCCGGGCTTTGTCCGGACCGGGTGCAGGCGAATCTCGTGGTGCTGGCCGAGAGCGATGCGGCAGATTTCCGCCTCTTCTGCGAGAAGAACCCGAAGCCGTGCCCGTTCATCGAGCAAACCGTGCCCGGTGATGCGGTCCCGCACTCGAGTGCGCCGAGGGCCGATCTTCGCACGGACGTGCCACTCTACCGCGTTTACCGGTACGGAGCGCTCACGGAGGAAACGACGGACATCTCGTCCCTGTGGCGTGACGATTTCGTCGCCTTTCTGCTCGGCTGCAGCTTCACGTTCGAGACCGCCCTCACGCGAGCAGGGATCCCGCTGCGGCACCAGGAGGAAAACAAAGTCGTCCCGATGTACATAACGAACCGGGACTGCGTCACGGCGGGTGTCTTTCGAGGCCCTCTGGTCGTTTCGATGCGACCCATCGAGCAGAGCCAGGTTCCTCTGGCCGTGGATATCACCTCGAACTATCCGGAGGCCCATGGCGCTCCGGTGCAGACGGGAAGCCCGGATGCTCTGGGGATCGAGGATGTCGAAAAGGTCGATTACGGAGATGCCGTTACCATCCGCGACGGCGAGGTCCCGGTTTTTTGGGCTTGTGGCGTCACCCCACAGGCGGTGGCGGTACAGGCCAGGCCCGAGTTGCTGATCACCCACGCCCCCGGCCACATGTTCATCACCGATCTGGAGAACGTGTGCGCAACCGATGATGTATAGGCGCTGTGTTTTCAGCGGCGGACGCGCCACTCCACCCGTTCAAGCTATTTCCGCAGTTCCGCGGTCTGCGCCGCGAGGGGATGCGCCTCTCGAAGAACTCGATCGCCTCCCGTCCGTTCGACGCGAAGGATAGCCGCGCCGCGAGCACCGGCGACAAGAACCGGTCGAGGATGAGCCGACTCTCACGCGAGTCGTCCACGATAAGGATCACTGGCCGGCGGTCTCCCCACTGTTCCACCATTGCCAGGAGCCGTTCCTTTTTGAAGGGTTTCGAGATGTAGTCGTCCATACCCGCGGCGATGCACTCGTCGCGGAAGCCCTCGGTGGCGTGCGCGGTGAGTGCCACGATCGGAACGCGCTGGCGTTCCGGCTCGCTGGCGCGGATCTGTCGCACCGCCTCGAAGCCATCCAGAACGGGCATCATCAGGTCCATGAAGATGAGGTCGTAGAGCTTGGAGGCGACCGCCTCGACCGCGGTCTTCCCGTTCTCGGCGACGTCGACATCGCAGCTGATTCCGGCCAGAAGTCGTTCCGCCAGCACTTGACTGTCCCGGTTGTCCTCGACGACGAGAACGTGCACATTCGCCTGCCGGACGGGGGATGTCGTTTCCCTGGCGGCCGGGGTCTCCGCCGCCTCCGAACGCCCCAGGCAGCGTGCGATCGCGGATGCCAGACGCGCCTGCCGCACCGGCTTGGCGACGGTGTGGGGAAAGGCCCGGGTGAGCGGAGAGGGACGCGCTCCCAGTGTGGTCAGGACGACGGTGGGCAGCCCTTCAGGTCCCTCGCCCCGTACGGTCGTACGGGGCTCGCTGCTCTGGATCCTCGCGACGATGTCGCCGATGTCCGAGAGGCGAAGTCGCTCGTCGATGACCGCTACGTCCGTCTTCGCTCCCGGCGCGAGCTTGTCGAGCAGCTCACTTTCGGAGCGCGCTAGCTCGACGTGACATCCCCACGCCCGAAGAACCCGGGACAGCGCCAGGCCCTGACGTTGGCTCGGCGTGGCGACGAGGACGGAAATCGCCTCCAGCTCCGGGCGGTGCTCTGCGGTGTTGGGCTGGGCGTTCTCGGGAACCGACGTCGAGAGCGTCACGCGAAATGAGCTGCCTTTGCCGGCCGCGCTGGTGAAGTCGATCCTCCCCCCCATCAACTCGACGAGAGAGCGGGTGATGTTGAGTCCGAGACCGGTGCCGCCGAATCGTCGCGTGGTGGAGCGATCCGCCTGGTAGAACCTCTCGAAGAGGCGCTTCTGATCCTCTTCCGGGATTCCGATGCCGGTGTCCGACACTTCGAAGGCCAGATCGATCCGTCCTCCGGGTTTCCAGTCCTCGACCGAGACTCGAATGTGGACCTCTCCGGTGTCGGTGAACTTCAGCGCGTTGCCGGCCAGGTTGACGAGAATCTGGCGCAAACGCTTCGGATCTCCGACGATGCGGGTGGGGAGGTGAGCGTCGACGTCCAGAACGAGCTCGACGTCTTTGTCCCCGACCCGGAAGCTCAACGCCTCGCCGACCTCCTCGACCAGCGACCTGAGCTCGACCAGCGACCTGAGGTCGAGAGAAATTTGATCGATCTCCATGCGGTCGGCTTCGATTTTGGAAAGGTCGAGGATGTCGTCGATCAACCGAAGCAGGTTCTCCGAGTTCGTCAGGATGGTCGAGAGGAAACCCCTCTGCTCTTCGTCGAGCCCGGTGTCGAGCGACAGTTCGGTCATACCGAGAATGGCGTTCAACGGCGTCCGGAGCTCGTGGCTCATCATGGCCAGGAACTGGCTCTTGGCTGCATTCGCCTTTTCGGCCTGTTCTTTTGCCGCCATGAGCTCGGTCTCCGCGCGCTTTCGCTCGGTGATGTCGCGGTACTGCCACAAGTGGCCCCGATAGCTCTGTGCATCGATCGGAACATAGTCGCGCGAGAAGAATCTTCCATCCCTCAGGAGCCACTCTTCGTTCTTGACGGTGGCCGCGGCCTCGGCGGCCGCGCGCGTGCGCTCGACGAACGTTGCCGGTTCCGGGAACAGATCCTTGCACTGATCGATGATGGTGTGCGTGTCGGCTCCGGCGAGCGCGTGTGGCGGAACCGGGATGTCCAGAAGGCGACAGAAGGTCTGGTTGGCGTGGACGACCCTGCGATCGGTCCCTTCGAACAGGACGCCAATGTTCAGGTGCGCGAGCAGTGCCTCGAGCTGAGCCGAGGTGGCGAGAATGGCTTCCTCGACCTCCCTGCGCTCGGATATTTCACGGGCGAAGACCGAGTGGCACTCTTCGCCCCGGAACTCGAGATGATTGACCGTGACCTCGACAGGGAGCGAGTGGCCGTCCTGGGTCGCGTAGTGGGTTTCTGCGCTCAGCGACCGCAGTTCGCGGACCTCGTTCCAGTAGGCTGGCCACTCGCGGGCGGACAACTGCTCATCGATATCGTAGATAGCCATCTGCAGCAGCTTTTCCCGCGAATATCCGAGGTGTTGCACGCCGGCGTCGTTCACGTAGCGGAGTCGTCCGTCCGGCCGGACCCACAAAACGGCGTCCACCGCCCGGTCGACGGAGAGCTGCGTCAGCTCGAGCGTCTGCTCGATTTGCTTCATGTTGGTCACGTCCTGCGCGTAGCCGAGAACGCAGACCGGCTGACCCGGCTCTTCGAGTCGCCGGTTCTGGTAGGCCCACACCCGGGTCTCGCCGTCGCGCCGGCGTACCCGCATGAGACCACTGACCGTCGGGTGGGTGGTGATCGCCAACAAGTACTGGTCGAAGTCCGAGCGGAGCTCCGGGTCCAGAAGATCACCGAGCTGGCGTCCAATGAGCTCTTCCGGTGCATAGCCTGTGTTGTCGGCAGCGGCAGGATTGACCGACAGGAGGATCCCCTGCATGTCGTGCGTGCAGATCAACGCCGTGGCGCGCTCGACGAGCAGGCGGTAGAAATCGTTGCCGGAGGGGGAGCGCCCTTGCTCAGAGCCGGCCGCCGGCTCCGAGCGTGGGGTCGATGCTCTCTTCGCCACTGATACAGAGCACTAGTCTCTCAGACCGTGCGTCTTGAGTTTTCGATACAACGTCGTCCGGCCGATCCCGAGGAGTCGCACCACCTCGGACAGGTTGCCGCCGGCCTGCTCCAGTGCCTGCCGGATGGCGTGCGCTTCCAGCTCCTTCAGATTCAACGTGGAAAGGCGATCGTCTTCCGGGGGAGCCGGAATGTCGCCGTTGGCACCTCCTTGTGAGGGCGCGGTCGTGGTTACGGGTTCGGCCGGAGGCCCCTTCTGAGTGCGAGGCGGGCTCTCGACGCGCGTGCGGAGTCGCTTTGGAAGCTCGCTGGCCTGCACCACGTCGCCCTTCGCGATCAGGAGCGAACGCTGCATGATGTTCTCGAGCTCCCGCACGTTCCCGGGCCAGGAGTAGGCTTCGAGAAGCTCTATGACTTCTTCGGAGAGCTGGGGAACACGACGGTCCCCCTCGTGGTGCTTCTCCAGAAGCCGCTCTGCCAGCAGCACGATATCATCGCCGCGGTCCTTGAGCGGCGGAACTTCGAGCTCGAAGACGGCGATTCGGAAGTACAGATCTTGGCGGAACTTCCCCTTCTCGACCTCCTCGAGGAGATTGCGATGGGTGGCGGCCATGAGCCGGAAGTCGGACGGAACCTGGGTCGATCCCCCCAGGCGGTTGAACCGGCGCTCCTGGATGGCGCGCAGGAGCTTGGCCTGAAGCGACAGGCTCAGCTCGGCCACCTCGTCGAGAAATAGCACGCCGCGATCGGCTTGTTCGAACTTGCCGATGTGCCGATTCACCGCGCCGGTGAAGGCGCCCTTTTCGTGCCCGAAGAGCTCCGTCTCCTGCAAGGTCTCCGGAATCGCCGCGCAGTTCAGCGCGACGAAGGGGCCGGAGCTCCGGCCGCTGGCCTGATGAATAGCTTGAGCGACGAGCTCCTTGCCGGAACCGCTCTCGCCGTGGATCAAAAGGGTGATGTCGCTGGCCGCGACCCGGTCCATCTGGCGGTAGAGCTCTCGCATCGGCGCGCTCTCGCCGATGATGTTCTGGTAGCCTTGCAGCCCTTCCGCCTCGCGTTCCAGCTTGACGCAGTCGAACGGACATGCGATATCGCTCGATCGCGTTTCCGACGGTGGTGACCAGCTTTGTGCGATCGATGGGCTTCACGATGTAGTCGTATGCGCTCCGTTGCATCGCACCGACGACGCTGTCCACCGTGGTGTCGGCGGTGAGCATGATCACTGGCAGCATCCGATTGCGGTTCTTCACGATCTCGAGAAGCTCCAGGCCGTTCATGCCGGGCATGCTGAGGTCCAGGCACATCACGTCCGGCAGGCTCCCCGCGAACGCGTCGAGGCAGCTTTCACCGTCGTGGAAGACCTCGACGGTATGCCCGGCGTTCTCGAGAAATCGCTGGACGAGGTCGCAGAGATTCCGATCGTCGTCGACGAGGACAACGAGACTGGAGGCTGAGCTGGAAGCGCGGGCTCGGGTCGATGGCTGATGAGCGCTCATGTTCGTCTCGAGTGGAAACGGCGAATCTCCGGGCGGGACTCTCTCGAATCGTTGGATTCAGTCGCCGAACTTTCGGGGTTTCAACCATTTAATATACCATGCGGCGTCAAAACCCGTGAACTTCGCCTGGAGACACTGGAGACAGGCTCAACGGAGAAGCGGACCCTCATGCCAAAAAAGGGGTCCTCCCCTGAAACCTCGATTTTCTTTGAGGCGGGCGAGGTTTCAGGGGAGGTTTTCGGGCCGAGGGGGTCGTCTCGGACCCGAGGCTCTCATCGACCTACCCTAAAGTTCGTGTACGTCGCTCCCACGACCGACTCTCCCCGCTCGGCGATGCCCAGCTCGAGCCAGTGGACGTTCGGCGAGTAGGAGCGGTTGTAGTTGACCGTGATCTCGAGCGAGCCGTCGAGGAAGACGCGGACCTGGTTGCCGCCCCCGGACGGTCCCCACTCGATACGAAAGTGATAGGTGCGAAAAGGATCCCAGGCGAGGAAGTTCGACCCACGGTCGTGCTGCTCGCCGTTCGCAATCCAGCGCAGCCGGAGCCACGGTGGGTTATGCGGGTTGGGGTGAAGTTTCTGGAGGTGAACGCGAAAAGGGTTTGCGCGGTAGGCGCCCGCCGACGGGTCCCACATGCCGAAGAGCATGAACTGGTCGGGGGTCGAATTGACCTCCCGGAGTCCCATGACGTCGAACTCCACGTAGCCGTCCGACGACGGTGGAATCTCGTAACGAATGTAGTTGGCCGGGTGCGTCACCTGCCAGCCGCCGGAGACGAACTGCCCGCCGGACACCTCCCCGATGCTGCCGCCGATCAGCGGGTCGAACAGAATCGTTCCGGCGGGAGTCGGCGACGGCGGGGCCGGTGGGTTTTCGCTCGTTCCACCACCCTCAGAGAGCACGAAATCGGCGACGGCCGAGAAGTCGCTCTCGGAGGTGCCCGCACGGGCGCGCGCTCTCCAGTAGTACCGACCGTCCTCGAGCGAGCGGTCGACGGACCAGGCCGTCGTACCATCGGCTCCCTCGGCCACCTGGGGGGACTGAGCAAGCAGAGAGGCAAAGGCTTCGTCCGGCGAGACCTGGAAAAGGTACGTCGTCTGAGCGCCAGGCTCGTGGGCGGAGTTCAGAACGGTAAGCGTCGGCTGGGCGCTGTGGATCGTGGCGCCTGGCAGCGGATCGGCGGCGACGGGGGCGGTCAATGCGCTCGAGCCGGAGCCATCCCCGAAAGAGCCGGTGCCCTCGTCGCTTGCGGTAACAGAAGTCGGGAGGTTCGCTTCTTCGACCTTACAATTAGTGGCGAGAATGGCTGCTGTGAGCAGGGAAATACCAATCTTGAATTTTCCGACGACCGGACCCTTCACAGGTTGGGAACCCCTTGTTTGGGACCGCCGGGCGGTGCCAAATCTTGATGTGCAATCCCTCGCCCGGCGATCTTTTCAGTTGTGAGAAGAAGGCTAGAACAATTCTCTTGATTTCGCAAGAGGTTTTCATACAAATGCTGATATTTTACTTTAGGTGTTTTGGGGTGTCGATCGGTGTCTGGAGGATGGTATGAGGGTCGTGGCGGCGGTGGATCAGGGAACGACGAGCACCCGGTGTGTTCTTGTAAACCACAGAGGAGAAATTGCTTCTGTCGATCAGAGGGAGCACGAACAGATCTACCCCCGCCCCGGGTGGGTGGAGCACGACCCGCTCGAAATCTGGGGCAGGACCCGGGAGGTCATCTCCAGAGCCCTTCAGAAAAGTGGTATTCCACCGTCCGACGTCGCTGGATTGGGGATCACGAACCAGAGGGAGACGACCGTCGTCTGGGACCCCCGTAGCAGCAAGCCCTATCACCATGCGCTGGTCTGGCAGGACACGCGCACGGACAGCATCTGCCGGGACCTGGCGGCCGAGGCCGGGCAGGACCGGTTCCGGGAGAAGACGGGCCTGCCGCTGGCGACCTATTTTTCCGGCCCCAAGCTCAAGTGGCTGCTGGACAACGTGGTGGGTCTCCGTGAGGCGGCCGAGCGCGGCGAGGCCCTGTTCGGCAACATCGACACCTGGATCCTCTGGAACCTCACCGGAGGGCCGGACGGCGGCGCACACGTGACCGACGTGACGAATGCCAGCCGTACCCAGCTCATGGACCTCCAGTCGCTGGCTTGGGACGCCGAGATCCTGGGTATCCTCGGGATCCCGGCACAGATGCTGCCCGAAATCCGTCCCTCTTCGGACAGCCGTTTCTACGGAACCACGAAGACCGACGGGCCCCTTGGCGCCAGCGTCCCCGTGTGCGGCGACCTGGGGGATCAGCAAGCTGCCCTTTACGGGCAGACTTGTTCCGTCCGGGCGAAGCCAAGAACACTTACGGCACCGGCTGCTTTCTCCTGTCGAATACCGGAACGAGTCCGGTGGCGTCGAGCCACGGGCTCCTGACCACGCTCGCCTACCAGGTGGGGGACAATGCGCCGGTCTACGCGCTCGAGGGCTCGGTGGCGATTGCCGGCGCCCTCGTACAATGGCTTCGGGACAACCTCGGCATTCTGGAGGCTGCACCGGAGGTCGAGTCGCTGGCGGGCAGCGTCGAGGACAACGGGGGCATGTACTTCGTACCGGCGTTCTCGGGCCTCTTCGCGCCTCATTGGCGGGGCGACGCCCGCGGGGTCATGGTCGGATTGACCCGTTACATCAACAAGGGACACATCGCCCGCGCCGCACTGGAGGCCACCGCCTACCAGACCCGGGAGGTCCTGGAGGCCATGGAGAACGACTCGGGCGTCCAGCTGAGCTCTCTGAAGGTGGACGGCGGTATGGTGGCAAACGAGCTCTTGATGCAGTTCCAATCGGACCTCCTCGGCGTGCCGGTCGTCCGACCCCGCGTCAACGAGACGACGTCGCTTGGTGCGGCCTACGCCGCCGGGCTCGCCGTGGGGTTCTGGGACGGTGAGGAGCAGCTTCGCGAGAACTGGGCGGTGGACAAGACCTGGGAGCCGGCGATGGCCGAGCCGGAGCGACTGTTCAAGGGATGGACCCGAGCGGTCGAGAGGACGCTGAACTGGCTCGAAGAGGACTGAATCCCGCGGTCACGGCTGGCCGTGCTGGCGGGCCAGCGATTCGATAAGGGCGAGAAGCTCGGAGCAGGGCGGGTCGAAAGGGGAGTAGTAGAGCTTCGATTGCACCTCACCGGTACTATCGTTCCAGCGGAACTGGACGATCCCGGCGTCGTCGGTGATCGGGCCCTCGCCCGCCGCCTCGATGGCCGCGACAAGCTCTGCGAGAGAGTCGGGTGCCAGCGTGCCGTTGAGACTCTCGACTGCAGCACCCGGCGCTTCCTGTTTGTGCCACTGAAACTGGCCTTCCTCGGTCACGTAGAAACTCCGAGGCGAGATCCATACTCCATCCGCCCTGATGTCGCATCCAGACGACGCGTGAGGGCTGAACCACTGCGCCTTGCGTCGCGACCACCACCGCCTAATGGCGCCCACGAAAAGTCGATGGCCACGATATGAGAGTCCAGAATGGCCTCCTCCCACCAATCCGCGGCCGTGTTGAAGATGTCGCGGAGATTGCCACCGCCAGCCGCGTTCCCGGGTGCGGCTCCTCCACTGAAGTTTCGAACGATCGTGAGCGCGGAGGCGTCTTGCACCGCGCCCATGGCTAGCAGCAAGGCGACGGCAATTGTGGTCCAGCGGAAAAAGTTCGCGGTTCGCGATTTCATGTCGGGCTCCCCTTGAATAGCATTGGAAATGATTTCGTTGGGGGTAGGTGCAAATTCGTGGCCAGATCGGTCCATTGCGACGAATTCGTTTGTGGTCAATGGGATACGGGAAACAGGGCGGTGAGTCGGGTGCCGGCTGTCGTCAAACGCCTCGACACCGCAGCGAAGGCCTCTTCAGAAGTGCCCGGAAATCAAGCAATTGGCTAGTGTCAAGAATTCCGACGCCTTTCGACGCCTGTCGGGATTTCTTCGATTGTCCGCCCCCCCATCGTGACGTTTAGACTCCGCGCGAGGCGAGAACTAGCAATGTCACACAGGGCGCACACGATTCTGACCTCGTACCCGGTGGCTTCGGCGCTGGGCTCCGCCGTGATCGCCGCCGGCCAGACGAGCGACCTCTATTCCCGGCCACGGCGATTCGAGCGAGCCCGGCAGGTGGACGGCCTCCACTACCGCATCGAGCTCGGCTTCGACGAGGCGCGCAAGGTGCTCAAAGGCAAGACGACGATCACGTTCTCGTCGCTTCGTGAAGGCCTCGCGACCGTCGACTTCGACGCCGAGACGTTTCGGGTGGAGCGCGTGGAAGACGGGACAGGCGGCTCGCTTCAGTTCGAGCACCACAACGGCACCCTCACCATCCAGCTCGGCCGGCCGCTCCGCTACGGGGAAGAGAGCTCGGTCACGGTGAGCTACGCCGGCGAGGACGTCGATGTCGACCCCACCCGGTTCGGGATGTCGGCGGGCTACGATCTCGGGATCGATTTCAAGGCCGCGACGGACGACAACCCACAGCTCATCAATACGCTGTCTTTCCCCCCGGAGGGGCCGTCTTCTCGATCGAGCTTACTCGGTCCCGAACGGCCTCCGATCGTTCCGCCTGGCTGCAGAACGATGCGGACGGCGGGGGGCGCTGGAGACTTGGTCGCCGGGACTGGCTCAGGAGCGGAGAGGGCGCGCGCGCGGTTGCTATGTTGGAGCGTAGCGTCAATTGAACCGTCGCCAGGATTTCTCCGGAAGCTCGGGCGTCCAGCGTTCCGGATGAAACAGGCGAGCCAGAATCGAGATACCGGTCACCAGCCGAGGGCCCGGGCGCGAGAAGTAGCTGCTCGCGTCGACAATATGGATGTCGCACACCTCGGCCAACGAAGGAAGCTCCGCCTCCGAGAGCTCCGTGAAGGCTTTCTCGAGGTCGTAACCGCAAGGCATGAAGACAACGATGTCCGGTGCGGCCTCTCCGATCTCGCCTGGGCTCAGCGTACGGGAACGCTCGCCGGGCTTCGCCAGGACATCGATGCCGCCGGCCATCGCCACCATTTCGGGAACCCAGTGACCGCCGGAGAACGGCGGCTCGAGCCATTCGAGGCAGGCGACCCGTGGTCTGGGAGAAACGTCGGCAACTGCGGTACGGATGGCCTCGAGCTCGATGAGCCGAGCTGCGACAAGCTCCTCCGCCACCTCGACACGGCCGATGGAGCGCCCCACCGATCGCACGTCCTCCCACACGTCGGCGAGAGAATGCGGGTGAAGCGACACGACGTCCGGACGTCGATCGAGCGACTCGATCGCCTGCGCGACGTCACCTGGTGTCACCGCACAAACGTTGCAGAGATCCTGGGTGAGAACGACGTCGGGGGCGAGCTCTCGAAGCGCGTCGAGGTCGATGCGGTAGGGAGTGCCGCCCTCGGCGACGAGCTCTCGAACCTCCCGATCGATGGTCGCCGCATCGGCCCCTGTGGTCAGCCGAGAGTGAACGATTACGCGCTTCTCTCTGGCCTCCGGTGGATAGTCGCACTCGAAGGTGACGCCGACTAGCGAGTCGCCCATCCCCAGCGCGTAGACGATTTCCGTCGAGGAGGGAAGGAGTGAGCAGATTCTCACGTTCGGGATTCTATCGCGCCCTGACCAGCGGCGGGATGGTTCGTGGTGCCGACCCCGGCAGAAAGCGTTTTGTCGGGTCCCACCTTTGTTATAGCATCTAGCCGTTTTGGCGCCGGCCGAGGGACCCTAAAGCTCTAGACAGAATGGACTTCTTTCAGCACGACGTGCTCATCGTTGGCGGAGGCGGGGCCGGCCTTCGCGCGGCAATCGCCGTCGCCGAGGAGAACCCCAAGCTCTCTCTCGCCGTCGTCTCGAAGGTGTACCCCATGCGGAGCCACACGGTCTCCGCCGAGGGTGGAGCGGCGGCGGTCATCAAGCCCGAAGACAGCCTGGACGATCACGCCTACGACACCATCTCGGGTGCCGACTGGATGTGTGACCAGGATGCGGTAGAAATCTTCGTCAACGAAGCGCCGCGGGAAATGTTGCAGCTCGAGCACTGGGGCTGCCCGTGGAGCCGGCTGCCCGATGGAACGGTGGCGGTCCGTCCTTTCGGCGGCATGAAGATCCAGCGCACGTGGTTCGCGGCGGACAAGACAGGTTTCCATATGCTTCACGCGCTCTTCCAGACGACGCTGAAGTACGATCCCATCCAGCGCTACGACGAGTACTTCGTTACCAAGCTGCTGGTGGACGACGGGCGCTGCCGCGGAGTGGTGGCCATCGAGCTGTCGACGGGCAGGATTATTGCCATTCTCGCAAAGTCGGTGATCCTCTGCACCGGGGGGTGCGGCAAGGTCTTTGCCTTCACGACCAATGCCAACATCAAGAACGGTGACGGCATGTCTCTCGCCTATCGAGCCGGTGTGCCGCTCAAGGACATGGAGTTCGTCCAGTATCACCCCACCGGGTTGCCATTCACTGGTATCTTGATCACGGAAGCATCGCGCTCCGAAGGCGGGTGGATGCTCAACAAAGATGGCTACCGCTATCTTCAGGACTACGATCTGGGCACGCCTTCGCCGGAACCAGTGCTGCGCTCCATGGAGCTCGGTCCGCGCGACCGGCTCTCGCAGGCTTTTGTCTCAGAACAACAAAAGGGCCGCACACTCAGCGGACCCTACGGCGATTACGTGCATCTGGACATTCGCCATCTCGGAGAGGCGAAGATCGACGAGCAGCTGCCTTTCGTGCGGGAGCTCTGCCGAAAGTACGTCGACGTCGATCCCGTCCACGAGATGATCCCGGTCCGTCCGGTCGTGCATTACGCCATGGGGGGCGTCCATACGGACAACAATGGAGCCACGCCGCTCTCCGGACTCTTCGCGGCCGGCGAAGCCGCGTGCGTGAGCATCAACGGAGCGAACCGCCTCGGATCCAACTCGCTGAGCGAGCTTCTGGTCTTCGGGGCCCGGGCGGGGAAGTCCGCGGCTGCCCACGCCCAGGAGACGGGTAGCGGCTCGGGCGCGGCCATTCTCGCCCAGGCAACCGAGGAGCAACGCCGCGTTCAGGGAGATATTCTTCACAAGACGGGCGGCACGGAGCGTATGGCGGACCTGCGCAGTGAAATGCAGAAGACCATGGAAGTCACCGCGGGGATCTACCGCAACGAGAAGGATCTGGAAGAAGGTGCGGACACACTGCGGAAGCTTCAGGAGCGATTCGAGAACGTCATCATCGACGACAGCAGCAATACCTTCAATACCGAGCTGACGGCGGCTTTGGAGTTGTCTTATATGCTCGACGCGGCGGAGGCGATCCTGCACTCTGCGCTGGCACGCCAGGAGTCGCGTGGCTCACACCAGCGCACCGATCATCCCGAGCGCGACGACGAGAAGTTTCTCGCTCACTCGCTCGCGTATCGGAGTACCGATAGCGCTCCCCGGATCGAGTATTTGCCGGTGACCATCACTCGCTGGCCGCCCGGGAAGCGAGTCTACGGAAAGTAGGTGAAGATGGCCAACACCATCACGATGAACGTCGCGCGTTATCGCCCCGAAGAGGAGTCCGAGCCCTCTTTCCAGGACTACGACGTACCTCTGCGCAGCGACTGGGCCATTCTGGACGGCCTCAACTACATCAAGGACGAGGTGGACGGCTCGCTGTCCTACCGATGGTCCTGCCGGATGGGCGTGTGCGGAAGCTGCGGAATGATGGTGAATGGAGAGCCCACGCTCACCTGCGCTGCCTTTCTGAGGAGCTACGCGCCGGGTCCCGTCCGGATCGAGCCCCTCAGGTTCTTTCCGGTGGTGCGCGATCTCGTGGTGGATATCACGAGTTTCATGACGAAGCTGAAGAAGGTAAAGCCGTGGATCGTTCGGGAGGACGAGAAGCCCCTTTCGGAAGGCGAGTACCGTCAGACCCCCGAAGAGCTCGACGAGTACAAGCGCTACAGCATGTGCATCAACTGTCTGCTCTGCTACTCGGCCTGTCCGGTGATCGGGCTCGAGCCCAGCTTCATTGGTCCGGCGGCCATCGCGCTCGCCCAGCGCTACAACCTGGATTCACGAGACGAGGGCGCAGCCGAGCGACTCGACATCCTGTCTCAGGACGACGGGATGTGGCAGTGCACTTTCGTGGGTGAGTGCTCGGAGGTCTGTCCGAAGGACGTCGACCCGGCGGGCTCGATCCAGCGTTACAAGCTGACCGGTGCCAAGCACTGGTTCAAGAGCATCCTCCCCTGGTCTTCCTGAGGGCCCTGGCAAGAATAACTTCCCATTCTGGGGCGCCGATCCATCCCCCCCTGGCTGCGTTGCTCGTCGGTCATATATCTGGATATTATTCACTCCTCGCGCCTTGCCAGGTGGGCGCCTCGACGCCCGAGAATGGGAACTTATTCTTGCCAAGACCCTAAGGCACGCGGCAGGTGAGCTCGAGATGAGCAGTCAGGTTCGCTACACGGAGTATCATCCCAAGTGGTATCGCCGCCCGGTCTCCGTCTGGTGGTGGCTCGAAAGCTGGCGCTATACGCGGTTCGTTCTGCGCGAGCTGACCAGCATTCCGGTGGCCTTCGTGGCACTGATCCTGCTCTGGCAAGTGGCCTCCATTGCGGAAGGTCCGGCGGCCTACGCCCGGTTTCTCGATCGCATGCGCTCGCCGCTGTTCATCGCGCTTCACGTCATCGCCGTCGGAGGGATTTTCTTCCACGCTTTGACCTGGTTTCATCTGGCTCCCAAAGCGATGGTCGTACGGGTGGGTGGAAAAAAGATCCCCGATTCGATCATCATCCTGTCGAACTATGCCGGCTGGATCGCCGTTTCGGCGCTCGTCGCCTGGTTCTGGTTGGGGGGGTAGTATGCTCGAGCGAATCACGCCGCTGCTCTGGTTTCTCTTCAGCGCGGGCGGCACGCTTGCGGCTCTCTTCTTTGCACTTCATATCCTTGTGACCGGCTTCGCGATTCCTCTGGGCTGGGTCGAAGCGCCGAGCTACGACTCGGTGCTTGACCTCGTGAGACATCCCCTGACTCGTTTGTACCTCTTCCTGCTGATTTCGCTTCCTCTGGTGCATGGAGCGCATCGTTTCCGCTACACGCTCTACGACGGCCTGAAGCTCAAGCACCTGAGCGTGCTGATCGTGGCCCTGTGCTACGGCACGGCGATTGTCGGAACCGTGGTCGCCGGCTACATTTTGTTGACGATCTAGGAGGCGTGCGGTGTTCGAGCTCAAGTCGATTCACAAGGAAGCCGTTTCGTCCGCGCTCGAGAAGGCGGTGCGCTACCGGGTGCTCAACGAACCGCTGGAAGCGGAAAGCATATGCCGCGACATCCTCGAAGTGGAGCGCGACAACCAGGAAGCGCTCGCGACTCTGCTCCTGGCGCTGACCGACCAGTTTTCCCGCGGGCTCGGAAAGCGATTGACGGAAGCCCGCGAGCTGGTGCCGCGTCTGAGCGGTGAGTACGAGCGCGCCTACTACGCCGGGATCATTTTTGAGCGCATGGCGAAGCATCAATACGACCTGCGGACCCCCAGTTCCGGACACCTGGCCTACCGGGGCCTTCGGGACGCGATGGAGCGCTACGAGAAAGCGGAGAAACTTCGCCCCCCCGGAAACGACGACGCCCTGCTCCGGTGGAATACTTGCGCGCGAATCATCATGGCGCACCCCGATGTCGCTCCCGAGCCCGAGCCCGCACACGAGCCGCCGCTGCAGCTGGAGTAGCGCTGAGTCTTATCTCGCGCCGACTCGCCCCACTTGCTTTTCTCGTCCTCTGCGCCTGCCGCGACTCCCGACCGAACATCGTTTTCGTCCTTACCGGCGCCCATGCCTTGCGGGCCATCGGCGCCTATGGGTCGATCCTGAAACGAAACGCCGAACCTGGACCGACTGGCACACGAAGGGATGAACGGCGAGAAGGATGGAAGGGCATCAAGCCTTCGCGCCGCCGGCTGCGCTAACACCCAGTGGGGGTTGGCCGCTCACTCTTCGGCTTTCCTCACCTTGGAGAGGTCGAGCTTCGCGATCTGCTCCCGAAGGCCGGCAATCCAGGAGTCGAAATCACCTTCACCCGGGACGGTAATCTCGACCTTGTAGTTGGAAAGCTCCACCTTTCCTGAGCCCTGTGGGCCCAAGGGAACGACGATGGCCTCCCGGTGGATCGACATAGAGTCGGTGACTTCGAAAATCCGACCCATCTGCTGCTGCGTCACGTATTCCATTGCTCACCTTTCACCACGGTCTGCGGCCGATTTGATGGTATTGCGTATGACGGAATAGACGCAACTCAGCGATTGCCTCGCCCCGGACTCGCCCACGTCTCCGTCTCTGCAGGAACACAAAGATCCCCAGCACGAGGACGGCGCGTCGCGCTTGCTGGGCCCCGCCTCATTCGTAAAGTGTTTGAGGTGGACCCACTACGGGTGACTGGCGTGAGGTTCTCGTCCCACCGTTTCAAAGTCGCGAAGGCGGACCGCCAGGCGCTTCGCCCCCCACGAGCCCGGGCGTCCGTCGAAGACGCCGGCGCACCGAGTACCGCAGAACCGGCAGTGGCCGTCGTCGGTCAGGTTCCAATCACTCAAAACGTACCAATCGCGACCGATGAGCTTCTCTCCGCAATGATGGCAGTACGTACTTCCTCCTTCTTCGTCATGAACGTTGCCGGTATACGCGTAGCGAACACCGTTCTTGAGTGCAATACGGCGTGCGCGCGAAACCGTCCTTGGCGGGGTGGGGGGCTTGTCGAGCATCTTCCAGTCCGGATGGAAAGCGGTGAAGTGCATGGGCACGTCCGGGCCTAGATGCTCGACGACCCACTGGGTCATCTCCTCGATCTCTACCTCGGAATCGTTCTCGCCAGGTATGAGCAGATTGGTGATCTCGAACCAGACCGCGGTCTCGTGCTTGAGATAGACCAGGGTGTCCAGAACCGGCTGCAGTTGGCCGGCACAAATTTGCTTGTAAAACCTCTCGGTGAAGGCCTTTAAGTCAACGTTCGCCGCATCCATGTAGGAATAGAACTCCCGTCGCGGCTCCTCACAGATGTACCCCGCTGTCACCGCCACGGGGCGGATGCCCGCCTCGCGGCAGGCTTGGGCTACGTCAATGGCGTACTCCAGGAAGATTACCGGGTCATTGTAGGTGAAGGCCACGCTGTTACAACCGAGCTCGGATGCCGCACGGGCGATGACCTCGGGCGAAGCCTGATCGGCGAGAGTGTCCACTTCGCGGGATTTGCTGATGTCCCAGTTCTGGCAAAAGCGGCAAGCAAGATTGCAGCCGGCCGTGCCAAAGGACAAGACCGCGGTGCCAGGCAGGAAATGATCGAGAGGTTTCTTTTCAATGGGGTCGACGCAGTAACCGCTCGATCGCCCGTAAGTGGTTAGTACGATTTGATCGTTCTGTCGGGCCCGGACGAAGCACATGCCCCGCTGGCCTTCGTGTAGCTTGCAAAGCCGCGGACACACATCGCACTGGACGCGCCCATCTTCGAGCTCGTGCCAGTAGCGAGTGGGTACGGTCTCCGCCAACCCGGTCACCATTGACGCCCAAACTCCCTTGCGTTGGGTAATTGTATCAGGGGGTAAAGCTCCGGGTATATTAGGCTCGCTGAGCCCAGATTCTGCCGAGGACTTGAACCCCGGAGGACTTCTACCTGTTCGTGGAAGGTGCTCGAAGAGGAGCGGCGGCAGCTGGTAAACGCCCATCTCCAGAGCTCAAGCAGTGTAAAGGAGAGCTTGGACCTCATCCTACTGGGCGGGGCCCCCTGAAGAGGGCAAGCGCTCGCGAGCGCAGGCGCAAGGCCAGGGAAGCGACCAGGCGAGGTTTACCTGTTGTAGTAAGCGGTGTTCTTTTCCACGTAATCCTTCCACTTGTCCGGTATGCTTCCATAAGGCCCAAAGAGTAGGTGAGCACCTTCTGCAGCCGCACTTCTCATAGCCCCGGCCGGATCGGGTGGGCGTCATAGATCTCAAGCTCTACGGCACTCCACGGCTCGGGGAGCTTGGCAGCTCGATTAGCCCAGAGGCGAAGCGCGGTTGCCGTTCCGCGGCCGAATCGGGCTAGCGAGCCACTCAGCGGAGTGCCGAGGGCCGCCCGCAGGAGGCTCATGCCTGCTCCTCACGATGGTGAGTCCCCTATTCTTATTATATATTTTGGAGCCGCAGCTCTGCCGACGGCCTGGCGGGCTCTCCATGCGTGTAGGGGTTTCGCGGCCGCCAGAGTGGCGTGTTGTTCCGTCCCAGCCGGTCGGGACATCGGTCACTCGCCGTCGCGAGACACAATGACATAGACTGGCAGCGCACAATGAATCTTGTGAGCCTGTTCGAGAGACTCGCTGAGCTTCAGCGGAAAGGCGAGGCGGTGGTATTGGCCACCGTCATCAACACCCAGGGATCTGTGCCGAGGCACGAGGGCAGCAAGATGCTTATCCATCCCGATGGCCGGATCGAAGGAACGCTTGGCGGCGGTGATATGGAGAGCCGGGTGATCAAGGAGGCCCTCGAAGCGCTATCGGCTGGCGGGACGCGTGTCCTCTCCTACGCCTTCCGAGACATTGAGAAGGGAGACGTCGGGGTTTGTGGAGGTGACGTACAAATCCTCCTCGAGCCGATACGCCCTCAACCGAAGGTCATCGTCGTAGGTGGTGGCCATGTGGGCCGGGCGGTTGCGCACCTTGCCCACTGGTTGGGCTTTCGCGTCGTGCTCTCAGATGACCGCGCGGAGTACGCTACACCTGAGGCCGCACCCGACGCCGACGAGCATGTTCTCGGTCCTTTGTCGGAACTGCCGAATCATGTCTGCATCGACGAAAACACGTACATCTTGCTAACGACGCGAGGCGTTCCCGTGGACCTCGAGGCTCTGCCTACTCTCCTTGAGACCTGCGCCGCTTACGTTGGGGTGATCGGATCTCGCCGGCGCTGGGAATTCTGCATTCGCGAATTGCGCAGAAGGGGGGTCCCTGAGGACCGGATCGCTCGTGTGACGTCCCCGATGGGGCTCGAGCTGAATGCCGAATCTCCCGAGGAGATAGCAGTCAGCATCCTGGCGGAAATTATCATGCTACGTCGTGCGGCAACGGGTAGGCCCATGGGCCATGCCCCGGCTTCCACGCGTGAATACAAAGCAACTCACAGTGTCGTGACTGAGTACGGGAAGTGCTAAATCGTCTTCCGGGAAAAAAGCATGGCCGACGACAGCCGAATTCAAAAGTTCCAGGAGCTCCTTGCCAAGGACCCACGGGATGCGATGCTTCATTACGGGCTTGGAAACGAGCTCTCAAAAAGCGGCCGCTTCGCGGAGGCCGTCGAGAGCTTTGAAGAGGCCATCCGCGTCAACCCCAGCTACACTGCGGCATACCGTCAGTTGGGCAAATCCTTGGAGAAGTTGGGCCGTAAGGACGAGGCCCGACGTGCCTATGAAGATGGCATCGCCTTGGGTCTCGAGACCGGAGATTTGCAGACCGTGAAAGAAATGAAGGTTTTCCTGAGGCGCCTCGGAGCGGATTCCGAAGCGTGAAAAGGCGATTTGAGCGAAGTGGGTAGTCGTAGAGAGTCCTGCGAGGTAGAACGCTTGGGATTTATTGGATTCGCGGCCCGCCGAAACGTAATTCCGGGCCGTGACGTCGTCCGGATCTTCATTAACTGCGAGCGCACGGATGCGCCCACCGTCGGCCAACGACAACGCTTGAACGACCCCGCAGGCCTTTCCCCCCCAGACGATATCCGCTTTCTCCATGCCATCGACGTCCTTTTCGAGGAGCGGCGATGTCGATTCACGGGACTCGATACACTGTCAGCTGTTCGTAAGTTCCACCACTTCATGGGTGCTCTCGGTGCGCGGGCACGCGAGATGGGGCAGGGCCACGACTGGCCATTCGAGTCGACAAGGAACTTGTTGGAGACGCTCGCACGCATCAAGAACTCCCGCGACTACAGTTCGGTCGCTCAGTCCCCCTCAACTCCGTAGATAAACCGACACGAGGCTCTCGAACGGCCAGGCATGACGCAGCCGCGGAAGTAACGGTTACCGCGGCCTCAATCGTCTCCATTCTCGAATCCAACGCCGGAACCCGTACTACGAGGCTAGCAAGTAGCATCCTGGCGCAGCACCAATGGTTTCCCTGGCCCCCGCCCGTTCCCGTCAAGCAGCATCCAACGACACGTTCCTCTCCCCCATGGGGGGAGAGGCTAGTGCAAATCCCACAGCCAGGCGGCGCCGCGGACCCCGCTCGAATCGCCGTGCGCCGGTGCCACGAGTCGGGTGTCGACCGTGTCGGAGAAGACGTATCGATTCCAGACCAGTGGAACGTTCGTGTAGAGTCGACCGACGTTCGACATGCCGCCGCCGAGCACGATGACATCCGGGTCCAGGAGGTTGATCACGCTGGCGAGACCGCGCGCCATCCGGTCTTCGTAGCGCTCGAGGCTGGCGCTCGCATCCGCGTTGCCGGTCCGGGCGAGCTCGGCGATCTCGATCGCCTCGAGGCGCTCACCGGTGGCGTTCTGGTAGTCCCGGCTGAGTCCCGGCCCGGATAGAAATGTCTCGATGCAGCCGGCACCTCCACAGTAGCAATCCGGTCCGGGCCACTCGTCCCGACGCGGCGAAGGAAGCGGATTGTGTCCCCATTCACCAGCGATGGCGTGCGGCCCCTGCCAGATGCTTCCATCGAGTACGATGCCTCCACCGGTTCCGGTGCCGACGATGACCCCGAACACGAGCCGAGCGCCTTTCGCCGCACCATCCCGGGCTTCCGAGAGCGCAAAGCAATTGGCGTCGTTCTCGAAGCGTAGCCGCCGGGCGAGCACCGCGGTCAGGTCCTCCGCAAAGCGCTGCCCGTTGAGCCAGGCGGAGTTGGCGTTCTTCACCAGACCGGTGGCCGGTGAGATGGCGCCGGGCATGCCGATACCGACCGATGCTCTCTCCTCCAGCTCTTCCTCGACGGATTCGACCAGACGTGCGATGGCCTGCAGGGTTGCCTGATAGTCGTCACGAGGTGTGGGAACGCGTTGTCGCACCACGACCGCACCGTACTCGTCGAGGGCGACCGCTTCGATCTTCGTGCCTCCGAGGTCGACGCCGACGCGAGTCCTCATCCCGCGACGGTATCACGGGGTGGCTGCTGCAAGACGCGTCTGCAGCCCGGGAAACCCGGAACGAGAGAACCGCGACGGGGTGAATCTACGGACGGTTGCTCTGGGAAAAACATAACGCAACCGCCTTCGCCAAGGCTTCGGCGAGTCACGCCGAAGTCGTTGGTGATTCCCTTGTGGACCAACGACGGAGGCGGAAGCCGCAAAGGCGCAAAGAAAACCCGGCATTCACTCGTCCGCACCGCACTTCACCGAATCTGTGGAAGGCTGTCTCGGGAATAACCACGAAGTTCACGAAGAAGAGCATCAGACAGGTTGTCTTCGCCAGTGACGATCCCGGTGCCCTGGTGCGTGCAGTCACTCCCGACGGCCGCTCCCTTACGCTCCGCATCCATCACTCTTTTCTTGAAGCTCCCACCGGCAAAGGGGACGACCTCTCGGCGACCCCACCGACGGAGATCGTTCCCGCAGCGCTTCAGCGAGAGCTCTTGTCCATGATCATGGAGGCCGTCGAGCCGGAGAATCTCGCGATTCCCGAGCGCATCCTCCAGATGCTCACCGTCAACCGTTTCAGCGAAAGGCTCGAAGACATGGCTACGGGCTACGCGTTCGATCACCTGCAGGCGGCCCAGATTCTGTCAGCTCTCGTGATCGAGGAAATGCTGCAGCCGGACCGTGCCGCGCGTCTCGTCGCCTTCGCCGACCGCCAGGAGAACGCCCTGACGCTACCCCAGGTGCTCGACGCGATCGTCGAGGCTACGTGGGGAGCGCCGTGAGCCGCAGAAAAGCGCCAGCGGTCCCTGCGGCGCGTGGCCGAGCAGGTCGCGCTGGACTCGATGATGATTTTCGGCGCCCACCCTGAGGCCACGGCGGATGTGCGTGCGGTGGTGCTTCAGCGAGTGGCGGTGCTCGGTGCCTCGCTCGCCGCTCGTCACGACGACGATGCGGTCACGGAGGCCCATTTGAGACAGGCCGAGCGGGACATCGCGCGCTATCTGGAAGACCCGGCCGGGGTGGCGCCCGAGTCGGCCGCCCCCGCCTGGGGTCGTCGTCCGCGCTCGCGTTATCCGTTGCCGCCGGGCCCACCGCTCGGGAATTTCCTGTGAGAACGGGAAAAACCCAACGCAAAGGCGCAGGGCAGGGAACCCGCACCCAAAAAACAGGATCCACGCGAAGTCGCAAAGATCGCAAGGGTTTACGACTCTTCGCCTTCCGTGGTCTTTGCGCCTTTTCGTTTTCTTTTGGTTTGGCGACCCGCGTGCGGCAGAATGACGATGTTAGAGGGATGAAAGGTATGAGAGGAGCGTCTTCATGAACAAGCTCAGTTCGGCGACGCTGGTTGGGGTGAGTCTCTCGGTGGCCCTCACCGCCACGGTGCGCTACGACGAGCCCGTCCGTGCGGCCGAGTCGGTCCACATGGTCGAAGTCGAGGGCGAAGGTGCGAAGTACTGGCCGCGATGGCGCGGGCCCTCCGGCCAGGGCCATGTCGAGGGCACCGGTTATCCCGACACCTGGTCCGACACGGACAACGTCGTCTGGAAGGCCAGCGTTGCCGGGAGCGGCAACTCGTCTCCGATCGTCTGGGGCGATCGCATCTTCCTGACCACCGCCCGCGACGGTGGCGCGAAGCTCTCCCTTCTGTGTTTCCGTCGGAGCGATGGCGAGCTGCTATGGGAAACGTTCGCCCCGCAGAAAGGCGTCGAGCACGCGCACACGAAGAACGGTCACGCCTCGGCGACGCCGGTCACCGACGGACAGAAGATCTACGTCTCCTTCGGGACGCATGGTCTGGTTGCGATGGACTTCGACGGGAAGATCGTCTGGCATCGCGAAGTCGGCCGGCTCGACAACTACCACGGGTCCGCCGGCTCGCCCCTCCTGTACGAGGACACGGTCATCCTCTATCAGGATCACCGAGGAACGGACGAGACCGAGTCCTTCGTCGCCGCCTTTCAGAAGGACAGCGGGAAGACCGTGTGGCGAACCGACCGAACGGCGACGACGGGCTGGGGCACGCCGGTCGTCATCCGTACGGGCGAGCGCGACGAGCTCATCGTGAGCAGTCAGAAGCGCGTCTCGGCCTACGATCCCGGCACGGGGAAAGAGCTCTGGAGTGCGGCGGGAAACCTCTTCGAGGTCATTCCCACGCCGGTGGTCGGGCACGACCTCGTGTTCTGCTCCTCGGGCCGGGCGGGGCCCACGCTTGCCATTCGGCCCGGCGGGAGCGGCGACGTCACGGAAACACACATCGCCTGGAAGAGTCCCAAGGGAGCACCTTTCATCCCTTCGGGGATCATCGTTGGCGACTACCTCTATACCATCAACGATATAGTGAGCGTGGTGACCGCCTTCGAGGCGAAGACCGGCAAGGTGATGTTCCAGGGGAGGCTCGGAACGGCGCGCAAGGAAGGCTTTTCCGCCTCGCCGGTGGCGGTGGACGGGAAGGTGTTCTGGACGAACGACGAGGGTGAGACCTTCGTCGTGGAGGCAGGCGCCGAGTTCAAGCTCCTCCATGTCAACCGGCTGGGCGCCCGGACTCTGGCCTCGCCGGCCCTGGTGGACGGACGCTGGTATTTCCGTACCGACCGGGAGCTAATTGCCATCGGCAGCTGAGGCCGAGAGATCCGCCGGACCGCCTGCGGCCGGGAGCCGGGTGAGGCCGGGAGCGGAACGGACATGGAGATCCCGCTGCGGAAAAGGGATCTCGATGTCGTGCTTCTTGAAGATCTCGAAGAGGGCGAAGTAAAGGTTGCTCTTGAGGATGTGCGGCGTCTGCACGCGCGACATCGTCCACACGCGCAGCTCGAAGTCGAGGGAGCTGTCTCCGAATCCCACGAACAGGACGTCGGGCACCGGGTTTCTGAGGACATCCGGATCCGATTGGGCGACCTCCAGTAGCAGCTCGCGTATCTGCTCGGGATCGCTCCCGTAGGAAACGCCGAGCGGCACGCTGAAACGCACTTGCCGGTCGTTTGCCGTCCAGTTCGTCACCCGCTGGCTCACGAACTCCGAGTTGGGGATGATGATCACGACGTTGTCGTTCGTTCGCACCCAGGTTGCGCGGCTCTCGATCTTGACGACGTCTCCGGAGAGATTCGCGACCTCGACCCGGTCGCCGACCTTGATCGGGCGCTCCAGGAGCAGGATCAATCCCGACACGAAGTTGTTGGCGATGTTCTGAAGACCGAGGCCGACGCCGATGCCCACGAAGCCGCCCAGCACCGCCAGGCTGCTCAGGTTGAGCCCGATCGCGTGCAGACTTACCACGAGGCCCAGTGCGAAGGCCAAGTACTCGACGCCCTTGGAGATAGCGTACCTGGGACCCGCGCCGATCGGCAGGTAAACGAGCACTCTTCGCCGCAGAACACGTCCCACGACGCGTGAGCCGATCAGAAGAATCGTCAGGAAAACCGTGAACTCCACCACCGTGGCGATGGTGAGGTTGAAACTGCCGAACGAGAGCAGGGGCTGCCGGTAGATGCCGGCTACGAACTGGACGACCGTGTTTCGTACGTTTGCCGGAACCAGCAGAGCCGCGGCAGCAAGGAGCAAGCCGATGCCGGCGAGCCCGCCGAGCCAGCGTTTCCAGAGAGACTTCTTCGTCATCCGTCGTTCCTCCCGCGCATATTCTACGAGGGAAGCGACGGGAAGTCTGTTACGCTGCCGCTTGCTAGTACCCCAGGTTCGGCCTCAACCAGCGCTCGACCTCCTCCACGCTCATCCCTTTGCGGCGCGCGTAGTCTTCGACCTGATCCCGGTCGATCTTTCCGACGCTGAAGTAGGTCGCCTCCGGGTGGTTGAAGTAGAAGCCGCTGACCGACGCGGCGGGCAGCATGGCGTAGCTCTCGGTAAGCGTTACGCCGGTCGCCTCGGTCGCTCCGATGAGCTCGAACAGCGTCGCCTTCTCCGAGTGATCCGGTGAGGCTGGATAGCCGGGTGCAGGCCGGATGCCCCGGTAGCGCTCCAGAATCAGTTGTTCCCTGGAGAGGTCCTCGTCCTTCCCGAACCCGGCGGCGCGACGGGCCTCCTCGTGCACCTTCTCGGCGAGCGCCTCGGCGAGTCGGTCCGCCAGGGCTCTGACCATGATCGCGTTGTAGTCGTCCTTGTCGCTCTCGAAGTGAGTCACCAGCTCGTTTACGCCGTGCCCCGCCGTGACCGCGAACGCACCGACGAAGTCTTCGAGACCTGAGTCCGCCGGAGCGACGAAATCGGCCAGCGCCAGATGAGGCTTGCCCTCCGACTTGACCTGCTGTTGCCGGAGCGTGTGCAGACGTGTGCGCTCCGTGGTCCGTCGCTCATCGGTGTAGAGAATCAAGTCGTCGTCGTCGCTGGCGGCCGGAAAGAAACCATAGACGGCGCGTGCCGTGAGCTTCTCGCCCTTCACGATGTCGTCGAGGAGCTCTTGCGCGTTCTGGTACAGCTCGCGGGCCGCAAGTCCGACGTCGTCTTTGTCCAGAATTCTGGGGAAAACGCCGCGAAGCTCCCAGACGTGGAAGAACGGCGTCCAGTCGATGTAGGGGACGATATCTTCGAGGGAAACGATCCGGAGCACGCGTGTTCCGGTGAACTCGGGTCTTGCCAGGACCTCGACACTCCATGAGGTGCGCGGCCGGTTCTTTCTAGCTTTATCGAGAGAGATCAGCTCCTTTTTTTTCCCCGACACGAAGGCGTCCCGGGTCCTCTCCTGCTCCCCCCGGTTCGCCGCGACGAAGGCGGCTTTCATCTCGGCGCTCATGAGCTGTCCGACCACGCCGACCGAGCGAGAGGCATCGGGCACGTACACGGTGTCGTTATCGTAGCAGGGCGCGATTTTGACGGCGGTATGTTTGGACGACGTCGTGGCCCCGCCAATGAGCAGGGGAATCTGGAAGCCCTCTCGCTTTAGCTCCGTTGCGACATGGACCATTTCATCGAGCGACGGGGTGATGAGCCCGCTGAGTCCGATGAGGTCGGCCTTCTCTCGCCGGGCCGTCCCGAGAATTTTTTCAGCCGGGACCATGACGCCGAGGTCGATGATCTTGTATCCGTTGCAGCCGAGCACGACACCGACGATGTTCTTTCCGATGTCGTGCACGTCCCCCTTCACCGTGGCCATGACGATCCGTGCCTTGTCGTCGGTGGCCCCCGATGCTTTCTTCTCCTCTTCCATGAAGGGCTCGAGATAGCCGACGGCTTTCTTCATCACCCGTGCGCTCTTCACCACCTGCGGCAGGAACATCTTCCCCGAGCCGAAGAGCTCGCCCACGACGTTCATGCCGTTCATCAGCGGTCCCTCGATGACCGCCAGAGGTTTTCCATAGCTGGCGTGAGCTTCTTTGGTATCCTCCACGATGAAGTCGACCACACCGTGAACCAGCGCGTGCTCGAGTCGCTTGTCGACCGTTGCCTCTCGCCATGACTCGTCCTTCACCTGCTTCTTGCCGGGACCGGCGTTCTCCTGCGCGTGGGTGATGAGTCGTTCGGTCGCGTCCTCCCGTCGGTTGAACAGGACGTCCTCGATGCGCTCCTTGAGATCTGCCGGGATGTCGTCGTACAAGGCCAGCTGCCCGGCGTTGACGATGCCCATGTCCAGCCCGGCGTGGATCGCGTGATACAGAAAGGCGGAGTTCATCGCCTCGCGAACATGATCGTTGCCGCGGAAAGAGAAGGAGAGGTTGCTGATGCCTCCGGAGATCTTCGCCCCCGGACAGGCCTGTTTGATGCCGCGGGTTGCCTCGATGAAAGCGCGTGCGTAGTCGTTGTGCTCCTCGATGCCGGTGGCCACCGTGAGGACGTTGGGATCGAAGATGATGTCCTCCGGTGCAAAGCCGATGTCGTCGGTGAGGATACGGAAGGCGCGCTGGCAGATCGCCACTTTGTGCTCGACGCTCGTCGCCTGGCCGGTCTCGTCGAAGGCCATCACCACCACAGCGGCACCGTGAGCCCGGACCCGCCGTGCGTGGTCCTTGAAGACGTCTTCGCCCTCTTTGAGGCTGATGGAGTTCACCACGCCTTTGCCCTGCAGCGTCTTGAGACCCGCCTCGATGACGCTGAACTTCGAGCTGTCGACCATGATGGGGAGCTTCGCGATGTCGGGCTCGGTGGCGACGAGGTTCAGGAACGTCGTCATCACCTCCGCGGACTCCAGAAGCCCTTCGTCCATGTTGACGTCGAGGATGTTGGCTCCGCCTTCCACCTGGTTCCTCGCCACCTCGAGCGCTTCCTCGAAGGCACCGGTCTTGATGAGGCGAGCGAACTTGCGCGAGCCCGTCACGTTGGTGCGCTCACCGATGAGGGTAAAGTTGGAGTCGGGACGAATGGTGAGTGGCTCGAGCCCGGACAGTCGCGTGAAGCGCTCGGGCGTCGAAGGGACGTGGGGTTTCGAAGTCGCGACGGCATCGGCGATGGCGCGAATATGCTCCGGGGTGGTGCCGCAGCAGCCGCCCACGATGTTCAGCCATCCCGCCTCGGCGAACTCGCCGAGCGTTGACGCCATCTGCTCCGGCGTCTCGTCGTATTCCCCGAACGCGTTGGGCAGCCCCGCGTTGGGAAAACAGCTCATGTAAACGCTCGATACCGTGGCCAGCTCCTCGACGTAGGGTCTCATCGCCTCTGGTCCGAGCGAGCAGTTGATGCTGATCCCGAGAAGTGGTGCGTGAGAGACCGAGATCCAGAAGGCCTCCGCCGTCTGTCCGGAGAGCGTCCGTCCGCTTTCGTCCACGATCGTCACCGAGGCGATGAGAGGCAGCACGGCACCCCGCTCATCGAAGAGCTGGCCGACGGCGGCGAGGGCGGCCTTCATGTTCAGAGTGTCGAAGGAGGTTTCGGGCAGGAGGATGTCGACGCCTCCGTCGACGAGGCCGCGCGCCTGCTCGTAGTAGGCGGCGCGAAGCTCGGCGAACGTTATCGACCGCTTGGCGGGGTCGTTCACGTCCGGCGACAGGGAGGCCGTCTTGTTCGTCGGGCCCATCGAGCCCGCCACGAATCGCGGCTTGTCCGGGTTCGCCGAGGTCGCCTCATCGGCCACCTTGCGCGCGATCCGAGCGGCGGCGCGATTGATGTCGTAGACGTGCGGTTCGAGCTGGTAGTCGGCCAGGGAGACGGAGGTCGCGTTGAACGTGTTCGTCTCCACGATGTCCGCCCCCGCCTCGAAATACCGGCGGTGGATCTCTTCGACGATCCGTGGTTGGGTGAGGCACAGCACATCGGCACACCCCTTGAGGGCCGTCGGGTGCTCCGCGAAAGCCTCGCCGCGAAAACCCTCCTCGTCGAGTTTGTACCCCTGGACCATCGTGCCCATCGCGCCGTCGAGCACGAGAATCCGTTGTCTCAAAAGCGCTTCGAGCGCCCTCGCGCGACTCGGGTCGTCGGAATCCGCCATGTCTAACCTGTAACAAGTTCTACGGATCGGAGCAAGTCAAATGAAAAGAGTGGGTTCGGCCGGAGGTTCAGAGGGCCCGGAGCCCCGGTGAATGGCGGCCGGAATAGGTGCCAGGCACTTGTCCGCGGGACGGGCACTGGTCTGCGGGACGGCGGTTGTGGTAGAAGCGCGCGGACCCTAAGTGTTGAACTGTCACGACTTGGACGCTAAAGAAGCCTGATTTGAAGATCCACACCCGCGTTGCCATTGGCCTTCTCGCCGGCGTCCTCGTCGGAGCCATTTTTGGGCCTTCCGCCGCGGTTCTGGAACCGCTGGGCACGCTCTTCATTCGCCTCATTCGGATGCTCATCGTTCCCCTCGTCGCCTCGTCTCTCATCATGGCGATCACGAGCTTGCCGGGGCGCGGAGCGCTCGGCCGGATGGGTGTCAGGGCCTTCGGCTTCATCCTGGTCAGCCTGGCGGTGGCTCTCATCATCGCCATAGGCTGTGGACTCTTGCTTCAGCCCGGGGCGGGCCTCAGCGCCGAGGCGCGTGATGCACTCCTGCAGTCGCATTCCGGAGCGGTGCCTGAGGTGGACCCGGACGCCCCCCGCGCCACGTTCGTTCAGACTTTGATCGAGCTCGTCCCCGAGAACATCTTCAGCGCGGCCGCGCAGGGGAACGTGCTGCAGATCCTGTTCGTTTCGGTGCTCATCGGTCTGGCGACGAGCGCCCTTCCGGAGGCGGCCCGAGCGCCGCTCGTGGAGCTGGCGACCGCCACCGCCCACGTCATGTTCAAACTGGTGGGCTGGATCCTCGAGCTCGCTCCTTTCGTTGTCTTCGGCATCATGGCCGCGGTGGTCGGCCGCTCGGGACTCTCGGTTCTCTGGACGCTCGGCTACTACGTTGTCGTGGTTGCGGCGGCACTCGTGCTCCAGGTGGTCCTGGTCTACGGCTTCGTCCTGAAAGCTCTGGCTCGGCAGAGCATTCTGCGTTTCGCTCGGACGATCCGCTCGCCGTTGCTCATTACCTTCGCGACCTGCTCGACGTCGGCGGCGCTTCCGGTCTCGTTGTCGGTCATGCAGACCGGGATGGGCCTGTCGAATCGGGTCACGAGCTTCGTCGTGCCTCTCGGTGCCGCCATGGGTCGCGACGGCAGTGCGATGTATCAGGCGATATCGGTGTTGTTCATCGCACAGGTCTACGGAAAGAGCCTCAGTGGTGGCGAGCTGGTCACGCTCCTCGTAGCGGCGATGCTGTCGTCTCTGGCCGTCGCCTCCGTCCCTTCCGCCAGCTTCATCAATCTCACCATCCTCCTCTCCGCGCTGGGGCTGCCCGTCGAGGGAGCGGCGCTCGTGTTCGGCGTCGAGCGACCGCTCGACATGCTCCGCTCCTCGATCAACATCATCGGTCAGCTCACGAACACGACCTACGTCGGCGCCGCCGAAGGGGAAATAGAAGAGTCCGACGGCGTCTGACTCCATCGAAGGGCGTCGCCCCTTTCGGAATTGACGGGTGAGCCCTGTTCCGGGCCCTGTCAGTGGCGCGACAGACTCCCGCGATCCTAAGATGCCACAATTCGCGATCTGAAACGGAGGGGATCTCTCATGGGCAAGCTATCCGACGTGTATGGCGACACCGCCCTGGTCACCGGGGCCTCGTCGGGCTTCGGCAGGGAGTTCGCTCGCGAGCTCGCGAGGGAAGGTTTCAAGAACGTTATCGTGGTCGCTCGACGCGAACAGCGATTGGCCGAGTTGGCTGAGGAGCTGAAGGCAAAGCACGGCACCAACGTGGTCGCCATTCCTCAGGATCTCACCGAGCCCGGTGCGGTGCGAAAAGTCCTCGACAACGGCGGGTCGGTTGAGCCTTTCCAACGTCTTCTGGTAGCTCCAAGGCAGCCACGACTCGGGTGCTGCTCTAGCGTCTCGAGCGTGCATGGAGATGTTCGTCAGATAGTGCACCGGGTCGACACCGTTTTTTACCGCGGTGCGGATCATGCTCAGGAGCACGTCGCCCACGTCGGCGCCTGCTGGGTCTTGAAGAAGAGCGAGTTCTTGCGATGCCGTTGTGAGGGCTTCAGCTCCTGCTCGACCTCGTTGTTGTCGAGGGGCACGCCCGGCACTTCGCGGAAGCGGGTTAGCCCTTGCCAGTGATTTTTGACGTAGGAAAAGGCTTTTCCAAGGCGGCTGTTGGGCTCCACCACGCGCTCGCGGAACTGCTTTTCGATCCACTCGTAGAGCGCATCCATCACCGGCCGGCTGTGTTGCTGGTGATATGCAAGCCGCGCATCGGGGGTCATGTCGCGCGTTTCGTCGTCGTTGCGGTAGATGGTCGCGATGTCCTCGAGCACCCGCTCGCAGTGTTCGGGGAAGGCTGGCTCGGCCTCGAAGAAGTAGCGGCGTGCGTGCACCATGCACTTGGCGGTAATCCGTCGCGGCGAGCGCGGTGCCATCGAGGAGGCGTCGGCCATATGGATGACATCGCTCTCCTGAACGGTGCGCTGATTCAGGAGCCGGTCCATGTTTTCGCCCGCATGCCGTCGTCCGCTCGCGTACAGGATGATCGGAGCAAGCGTGGCGTCCAAGCCGCGGGCAACAATGCCCGTGGTGAAGATGCCCGTGCGCTCGCCTTTGCCTTGAGTCAAGGTCTCGTTCTCCGCCATCAACGTGAGGATCCGTGCGCCGGTGTCGTCACTGTGAACCAGCGGCCGGTTCGCGGCTATCGTCTCCATGTGGCGGAAGACCGGGAACACGGCATTCGCCATCGCTTCGACCCGCTCGAACTGCGTGGAGGCGGCAAACGGAACCCCCGCCCACTTTTGCCACTGCGCCAGGCGGTGGTGGGGCATGCCCATGGCGTAGCGCAACACCGAAACGACCGCGTCCACACTCGGATGGTACTTGCTCGCCCAGGCCTGAGACGAAAGTGGCGCTGTGAACGTCTTCTGGCAACTTGCGCATCGCAGCATCTGGCGCTCGTACACCGTCGCCTGGATCGGCGGCTGAGCCTTCAGCTCCACATCCTTGTTCGCCGCATGGGTGTCGTAGAGCTTGCCCCGGCACAGTGGCTCGGGGCAGGGGCCGCTCGCCTTCAGCTCGGGATGCGAAACCGCTACGTGCTCGGCACCAGGGTAGTCCTTGGCCCCGTTGCGCCCGTGGCCCTTGTTCTTCCATTTCCCCTTTGCCTTCGTGCGTTTCGCGCGACGTTCCGTTGTCGCCATGCCAAGCGCCTCGACGATAGCGACATCGCAGCAGATGACGCACCGCCTCGAGCAGCACCGGACACGCATCCTCGGGAATCTCCCCTTTCGACAGCCGCTCTTCCAGGCGCAGGAGCTCGGCCCGCTCGAACCTTCATCGCGAAACGCCGAGCTCTCGGCGAAACTCACGCACCAGCGGATACACCAAGCATGTTTTCACCGCTTCGGCTTTTCTCTTGTGCCGGTCCATCCGGCCCCGGCCCGAAGTCACTCCCACCTCCACCCAGTTCGCTGCCAGATAGCACGTCCCCTCGTAACGCTCCCTCTCCACAAACGTCTCGAGCAACACCGGCCTCACCCCGTAGGCTTCCTCCCAGTCATCGACCACCACTCGCGCTGCCAACGACAGCACGTGACTCGCGAGGCCTTTGATGGAAAGCCACTCGCGCTGCCAACGACAGCACGTGACTCGCGAGGCCTTTGATGGAAAGCCACGGCAGGATCAGGAACCGACTGTTGTTGACCACCCGGGGAAGGTTCTTCTGCCGCGTTGCGTCATCCCAACCGATGAAGCCGTCACGCGCCTGAAGCCACCGCGCCGCCGAGGAGAACTGCACGCACCCACAGAGCTCCCGCCGAGGATTCGACATCCAGACCAAGTACCGCAGGTGCGCGCCAAAGGCAGCCTGAGCCCGATGGACTTTGATTGAGGACCATTCGACGTCAATATCGCTACGATGCGAAGCAGCAGCTTCTGGGCTTTGTTGGGGAGAGCCTTGAAATGGCGATTGCGCGAGGGTAGAATCTCCGCGCGATCGCGTTCCTGCCGGACTCTCAAGTCAAGTTGGCAGGGTAGCCAAGCCGGGCACCCACGCCCGGCTTGGCTACGTCATGGGATTGTATCACGGCTGCGGGGTAAGATCGTATATAATTCCCATAGTTAAGGCCTTCCATGAGTCGTCTTTTGGAGGATATCTCAATATGGAGTTGTCAGAGCGAAGCGTTGGTGACGTAAAAATAATCGACCTCAAAGGCCAAATCGTGCACGGCGACGAAGGCTTGCACGAGAAGGTCAAGGGATTCATCGACGGTGGGAACAGGAAGATCGTTCTGAATTTCGCCGGCGTATCGTATGTAGACAGTACGGGTTTGGGCTATCTGGTGTCCTGTTACACCACGGCCAAGAACGGGGACGCGAAACTGAAGCTGGCCAATCTGACGTCGCGGCTGCGCGACCTGTTGTCCATCACCAAGTTGCTGACTGTTTTCGATAGTTTCGACACCGAAGACGAAGCGATCCAGAGCTTCGGCTAGCCCCGATCCGAAATTCTTTGGTCTGCTGATGTGCTCCAGGAGCGGCTCGGCGCACGCCGGGCCATGTTGTTCCTACGGCACTTTATTTGAGTTTGGGACGCGCTGGCAAAACGAAAAATTGCCCTTCCCTGTACCGCCGCTGGAAGATACCAACCGAGATTTGATTTCGGAGCGGAGCTAGTGCGTCGCACGCCGAGGGTTCCGGCCCGGTGCGGGAGTGCTACCCGTGTTGCGAGGGGTGCCCTTTCGCTCCTCCCAGGCTGTCCTATCGTCCGAGTCTTTTAGGCGGGAAGCCAGGAAGTCAAAGAGAAACCAGGTCAAGCAGGAAGCCAGGAAACGGGGAAACCAGGAGAATCGGGGAACAAATCCCGGTTCGAGACTTGGTGTTTCCTGTTGCTGGTTTCTTGGCTTCCTGTTTTCCTGATGTGCCTGGTTTCCTCGAGCATCCGGTTGCGACACTCCTGGCTTCGGCGGCTACTTCTTTCGCACCTTGGCCAGGACGGCGTAGTCCGGGTTGAAGACGACGCGCTTCGCGGGGGCGGGTAGCGTTTCACGAAACACCTCGTGGTCCTCGTCCACCAGGACGTGAAACGTGGTAACGTCGCCGTTCTCCAGCTCGACTTCCACCGGCACCGGCATCCGGAAATCTTCCGGTACGTCGCTCCGCTCGACCGTCAGCTGGAGCGAGTACTCGTTGCGGGCTCCGAGCCGGCCGCTCTGGTAGCTCCAACGGTAGGTCGGAATCTCGGCGCGGTAGACCCACTGTTCGAAGAACCAGCTCCAGTCGCCTGGCGCGTGGCGTTCCACCACGGCGCGGAAGTCCTCTGTTCCCGCCAGTCCGCCCTGGTGCGCCTTCAGGAAGTCCCGGAGCACCGACACGAAAGCCTCGTCGGAGCCGGTCTGCTCTCTCAGCAGCTCCCGGAGCATGTGCAGCACGAGGGGTCCTTTGTGGTAGACCTGCAGGATGTGACCCTCTGGAAAATCCTTGGTGCTCGCGCGCACGCCGACGTCCAGGGGGCCGAGACGATCGCGGTGCCGACTTCGTATTTCGATGAGTCGCGTTCGGGTGAACCGGTTCCAGACGCTCCGGAGCGAGCCGTGGAGCATGTTCTGGTACGCGGCCAGTATGTCCCGATAGTACTCGTCGCCGTCGTCGACTCTCGCCTCGACGTACATCATGGCCGAGTACCCGGCGAAGGCCTCGCTGATCCAGACGTCCCGGTAGGTTCGCCAGCCCACGGCGTGGCCCCACCACTGGTGTGCGACCTCGTGAGCGCGAAACAGCTCCGAGGGTCCGGAGCGCTCCTCGTACAGTGATGTTTCAGGAAGCTGGAGGAAGCCGTCGAAGGACTGACCGTGGTCTGCCGCGATGCTCGTTACGACGAGACGGTCGATCGGAAGCTCGATGTCGAACAGGTGCTGAAAGAAGTCGATGCTCTCGGCGATGTCTTCGCAGACTTTCCTCGCTTTCTTGCCTCCGCTGAGCCCGAAAACCGGTCCCACGGACACAATCTCCGGGACGCCGTCGAGAGCAACGCTTTCCCGCTCGACCGGACGATTGATCGCAAACGTGATCATCGTGGCAGGGTTATCGATCTCCCAGATCGACGTCCGATGTTTGCCGTCCTCCCTTTCGTCGACCTTGCGCCCCATCGCGTGGACATCTTCTTTTCTGCGCGCGGTGAGCGTGAGCCTGGCGGTGTGCCGATCCAGATGGTTGTGCCGAAGGGTCGGGTACCAGAGCTTTCCTTCGACGAAGTTCAGAATGTCGAGCTCGTACTCGAACTGCAGCTCACGCGCCTCGCCCTCGACGAGGGGCCGGTCGAGCAGGACCACGATCGAATCATCGTAGAGGTCGTCGTCGAGCCGCATCGTGCGATCCCCGACGTTGTCCCGCAGGAAAGGGAGCTCCTCCCCTCGGGCGTTTTTCACCGAGGCGACCTCCGCCATGGGGTGGAGGTCGAAGGTCAAGGCGGTGGCACCGGCGATCCGCGGCTCCACCGTCACACCGACGTCGAACTTGGCGCGGATTCCGCGTACCCAGCTTCGACCCGCTCGGTCGTGGCTCGCGTTGTGAGTCAAATCGGCGACCACATCGATATGTATCAGGTCGCAGGTGTTGATTCGCCGCCCGGAAGGTCGGCCCGAGGCGGTCCGGTCCGCCTCCTGGTCCAGGCTGAGCCAGATCTCGGGAAAGGTCTTGTGTTGGCGGATGAGCTGGATCTCCTCCGTACGACGACCGTCGTGCTCGTAGGTGAGCCATCCCCAGTCTTTTGTTTTCACATCGACACGGAAGTAGACGTCCCCAGGATCGTGAAGAGCAGCCAGGATACGGGCGTCCACATCGTCGCTCCGCCGCTCGAGCCACTCCTCGTGACGCTTCGCGGCGAGGCGGTGCCGGCGGTAGGGCGCCACCGGGGACGGGGAGAGCTCGTGAATCAGCCCGTCGGAGGTCCGGAGCACCAGCTGCTCGAAGGCGACATCGAGGCTCGTCAGCTCGGCTTCCTCGGTGAACCGGCGAAGTTGCGCGAGCTCGAACGGGTCGGGGATCGCCATCCGAAACTGCCCGCGGCCCTCGAAAACCAGACCGGTAATCTGTCCTGCAGACGTGGGTCGCATCAGATGGAACCGGCCGGATTCGAGGCGCCAGAGAGCGGTATCCCGGCCGAGCAAAATCCCCTCTTGCGGGACCGGGGACGGATTCTGAGTGAACTCCTAGCGCTGAAGCGCCTCGTAGTCCTGTTCTATGGAGCTCGGCGTCTGGGCGTCCGCCGGGCTGCTCAGGATGATGACCGCCAGGAGGAGAAGCGGAATGAGCAGGCGGCGAAACACAGACGGTACCGTAGTTTGGGCCCTGCGGGCTGTCAAGGAACGCGGCCGAGGCGGTGGATGAAACAAGTGCCTGGCACCTGTCCGGGGACAGGTGACAGGCACGAAGAAATGAAGGATCGGAGCGGTTCAGAAGAGACTAGAAGACAGACTAGCGATACTTCTGGCTCCCGCCCGCTCGACCTCTCGCAAAGAGGTCGAAGGTCTGGCCCGCGCTCGTCTCGAGCTTGCCGGAGCGGACGTCTTCCGTATTGGCGTCGATGGTGATGCACTCGGCCGTCAGGACGCCGGAGCCTTTGGAGCCCGTAACGTTGAACACGAAGGTGTTCTCGTCCGGCTCGCTACCGGTGCCTGCCCAGTCGATCTCCATGGACTGGATGGTTCCGATGTGCTGGACGATCACCGGATTGTCCTTGATATCGGCCTTCACCTGGTCGATGAAGACGTCGAATAGTCCACAACCTGCGGCTGTCAACACCAGCATTGAGCCCACAACCACCGCGGCACTTCTTTCAATTCTGCTTGCTCGCATGTCGTCTTTTCCTCCAGAGATTCGTTTTCAGAAAACGCTGAAAAGTGCCTGCGGCACGCGGTCGGTGGGGGCGTCAGCGTGCCGAACCAGGTGTTATACGTTGTAGTGGATGTATATCCTTAGTGTACTAAACGAAACCGAGGTTGACGACCCGATGCCCGATGCCCTTTGCGTGCCCGAGAAGTTCCCGCTCGCCGTTCTCCCGACCCCCCTCGTGGAGGCCCGGTATCTCTCGAAGCGGCTGGGCGGGCCCCGTATCTTCTTCAAACGAGACGATTTGATCGGGTTCGGGTTCGGAGGCAACAAGGTCCGCGGCCTGGAGTACTACCTGGCGGCGGCCCTCGGTGAGAAGGCGGACACGATCGTCACCGGTGCGGGTCCTCAGTCGAACCACGTTCGGGCTACCGCCGCGGCCGCCCGCGTGGCCGGGCTGGACGTGGTCGGTGTCCTCCACGACTCGCGCCCGGAGAGGATCGAGGGGAACCTGCTCCTGGACGAGATCCTGGGTGCGGAGATCCGCTTCACAAACGAGGCCGATCGCTCCACCGTGGACAGCGGGATCCTCGACGTCGCGGAGGAGCTCCGCCGCAGCGGCCGGCGCCCCTACGTCGTTCCCCGGGGAGGTACCAGTGGGCTCGGCTGCGTTGGCTACGTCCTGTGTGTTCGAGAGATGGCGCGCCAGCTCGAGGAGCTCGACGTGCACCTTGACTGGGTGGTGCTCGCGACAGGCGCCTGTGGCACCCACGCCGGCCTTCTCGCCGGCAGCAAGATCTTTTCCGCCCCCTACCGACTGCTGGGCATCACGGTGAGCCGGCCGGTCGACGAGTGTGTCGCACGCATCCAGCAGTTCGCACGTGAGGCCGCCGGAATCGTGGGGCGTGAGATCGAGGTGAGCGAGGAGGATGTCGTCGTCCGCGGCGGGTTCATCGGAGCGGGCTACGGGATACCGACCCGGGAAGGCATCGAGGCCATTCGGCTCGTGGCCCGCACCGAGGGCGTCTTCCTGGATCAGAACTACACGGGGAAGGTGATGGCCGGCCTTATGGAGGAGATTTCCGAGGGGCGCATCGGGAAGGACGAGACGGTGGTCTTTCTGCACACCGGCGGCGAGCCGGCGCTCTTCGCCGAAGGAGCCCTCAGCCCGCCGGCCTGTTAAAATAGAAGCATGGACCACGTGGTCAGCGTTGCGATGGGGCTCGGCCTGGCGGCCGCCTGTGGGTTCCGGGTTTTCGTGCCGCTCCTGGTGATGAGCATCGCCTCGTACTCGGGCTATCTCGAGCTCGGCTCGGGGTTCGAGTGGATCGGGAGTCTCCCGGCGCTCGTCACCTTCGGGACGGCCACGGTTCTCGAGATCGCCGCGTACTACATTCCGTGGGTGGATAACGCGCTGGACACGATCTCCGGTCCAGCAGCGGTGGTTGCCGGCACCATCGTCGCCGCTTCGACGATCGGTGATGTGGACCCGTTCCTGAAGTGGAGCCTCGCCATCATCGGTGGTGGCGGCCTGGCCGGGATCGTCAAGGGCTCCACCACGATGGTGCGAGGAGCCTCCACGGTGACGACCGCCGGCTTTGCCAACTTCATCGTCTCCACGCTGGAGCTTGGCGGCTCTTTTCTGATGGCGGTGCTTGCCGTCGTGGTCCCGCTGGTAGCACTGGCGCTCGTCGTGGTGCTCGCCGTGGTGAGCCTGCGAAAGCTCCGGAGCTTGTTCGGACAGCCACAGTCGGCCTGAGCTTTAGCCAGGTAGACCTGAAAGCGACGGGTCCCGTGCCCGTAAACGAGCCCGAGCCTGAGCCCGATGAGCCGGGTAGCGTCCGTGCCGATTCCTGACGAAGGAGACGGGCTGGGGCACGGGCTCGGGCTCGAAACGAGGCTCCGATCAGCGACTCGCGCAACGTGAACGGAATTCACACTTCTGGAGAGTTAGAGGCTAGCTCTATCCTTCGCCCGAGATATATTCCCTCAGCTTCGTCTCGATGATACGGCACGAAACCAGAAAGGGCTTCTCGCTCACCTCGACGTAGACAGTCTGCCCCGAGACCGTCAGCTCTCCGCGGAAGTCGCCGACGGGCGTGGCGATGGCGAACGAGCCGGCATTGCTACGACTCTGAAACGATCCACCCGCCCCTCCGATCGCATTGTCGATTCGGCTCAGCAGATCCGCCGCGCTGCCCGGAAAATCGAAGGTGAATCGGCATTGAGACATTACGTGTAGGCTCGCTCGCTCAATACCCGGCCGCGTGGCCGTCCTTTCGCGACTCCGACGTGCCGGAATAGACCTGCGTCTCCCGGTCGAGGCAGATCGCCTGGTAGCCGCCAAAGGCGACGACATCCGCTGAGATGCGGTGGCCCTTTTGCGTGAGCGCCTGAACGGTGTCTCGAGAGATCCCGGACTCGACGTGAACCTCGCCTCCGTCGGTCATGGTTTCACCGGTCGGCTGGGATGAGCCGGAGTGAATACAACGGGGAGCGTCGCCCGCTTCCTGAAGGTTCATTCCGAAATCCACCATCTTCATCACGATGGCCGCATGCATCTGAGGCTGGACGTCACCGCCCATGACACCGAAGCTCATGAATGGCTTGCCGTCCCGGGTGATGACCGACGTTCGCGAGCTCGGCGAATCTTCGGAGCCACTGGCCGAACGGCTGCCCAGGCGTAGAAACCGCCCTCGGGCATCTCACAGGATACGCCTTTGATGTCATCGAGAGCCTGTACCACGCGGCGACACCGCTTCTCCCAGTCGTCCCAGAGGGCACGGAGCTCGGGACGCGGCGCGTCGCGCAGGGCGACGACCGCTCCCGCCTGGGCGAACGAGCTGGGGCAGGTGACGAGGTGCTGCTGCGCGGTGACCATGGCGGAAAGGACGGACGGTGCGGCGACGGCGAACCCCACGCGCCAGCCGCCCATGGAAAAGCTTTTTGTGAGCCCCATCAGGTTGACGGTCCGTTCGCGCATCCCCTCGCGAGTGGCGATCGAGAGATGGCGGCGCTCACCCCAGATGATCTGCTCGTACGTCTCGTCGGCGAACACGAGGAGGTCGCGCTCCCGTGCGACGGAGGCGATCGCGTCCAGGTCCTCTTCCGTGTGCACGGCGCCGGTTGGATTCTGCGGCGAGCAGAGGATCAGGGCGCGCGTGCGCTCGGTTACCGCGTTCTGTAGTGCTACACCCGACCACCGAAAACCGGTCTCCCGCGTGAGCGGAATGGGAACTGCCACGCCACCCGCGTACTAGATCGCGGGCTGGTAGCTGACGAAGCCCGGATCCTCCACCAGGACCTCGTCGCCGGACTCGAGCGTACTGAGAACAGCGAGCGCCAGCCCTTGTTTGGCGCCCATCGTGACGAGGATCTCCGTCTCCGGGTCGGCTTCGAGCCCGTTCTCTCTCGCGAGCTTCGCCGCGCAGGCACGCCGGAGCTCCGTTGTTGCCTCGAGCCATCGTCTGGTGTGTGTCGCCCTGTTCGAGTGCAGCGATGGCGGCCTGCACGATGTAGTCGGGCGTGTGCTCGGAAGCACGTCCCGCGGAGAAGTCGACGACATCGAGCCCGTCGCTGCGCATTCCGGTGACAGTGTCGGCGATACCGACGGTGGCTGACGAAGGAACGTGCTTCATCGACTTATGCGCGGGGATTCTAGCCATCACCTCCTTGTCCGGTCAACCTCACAAATTGGCGGTCCTTCGCTTGACGTACACCCGATCAGGCGGTATGGTGAAGACAATACCGTTCAACAACTAGAAGAGCCACCGCGAGTGCCGAGCACGGTGCGAGGTACCGAGCGGTCGGTTCGGACAAACCCATCACGCTTGGAGTCGTCAAGAAGCCACGTCGTTTGCGCGACGCGGCGTCCGAACGATTCCCGTGGTTCGGAGGTAAGAAGATGGCTAAGAAACGAACGGCTAAAAAGAGGACGGTGCGCAAGCCGACTCGCAAGGCTGTGAGCCGCAAGACGGCCAAGAAGCGAACGGCCAGAAAGCCGGTCCGAAAGGGAACGGCACGAAGGTCCGCGCGCAAGTCCTCGGCAACAAAATCGACCCGAAAGCGTGCCGCTCGGAAGCCGACCCGCAAGGCGAAGAAGAGCACCGCTCGGAAAACGGGCGGAGCGGAGTTCCACGTTCGGTCGAACGGGGCAGACGGCACCTGGGACGTGTCGAAAAAAGGTGCCCGCAAACCCGTGAGCTCTCACAAGACCAAGACGGTCGCCGTGAAGCGCGGGAAGCGGGAGGCCAAGAAGGTCTCCGGTCAAGTCAAGATCTACAACACGAAGGGGCGCGTTCAGGCCTCGCACCGCTACTAGACTAGATCCGACGACCAACCTCTTTTCGAGTCGATGGGAGGGCACTCGCTGCCCTCCCTATTTTTTGTCCGCTGGCGCACGATCCGATTCCCGCCGGCGGTCAGGACGAGGCGCGACATCGCGCCAATCCTGTTTATCAGTGGTTTGAATTGATTAGATCCTCGCCCATCAAGCCCACGATTTCCATGAGCGATCTGGAGAAGATCGATATTCGGGTGGGAACCATCGCCGAGGTTCGGGACATCGAGGGTGCGGACAAGCTGGTCGAGCTCCTCGTTGATTTCGGCGACCGGCGACGCTCCATCCTCGCTGGTCTCAAGGAAGAACGCGAGGACGTACAAACTCTCACCGGACGGCAGGCTCTTTTCGTGGTGAATCTGGAACCTCGCCGCATGAAGGGCAGGCTTTCCGAGGGAATGCTCTTCGACATCGGCTACCCCGACGGCGTGACGCCGTGTCTGGCCGTTCCGGAAAGGCCGCTACCGAATGGAGCGCGAGCGGGCTGAGATCAGACTAGTGCTTCTTCCCGATAGTCTCTTCGACCGCCATTGGCTTGCCAATGTGATAGCCCTGAAGAAAGTCGACGCCGAACTCCTGTAGCAGGCGCACGGTCTCCTCGTTCCCGACGAACTCGGCCACCGTTCGTTTACCAAGCGCTCGCGCCACCTCGACCCATGGCCCGGACGAGGTGCTGGTCGACGGTGCTGTCGGGAAGCTCGCGGATGAAGCTCCCATCGATCTTCAGGAAGTCCACCGGAAGGTGCTTGAGGTGGTAGAGCGACGAGAAGCCCACCCCGAAGTCGTCGAGCGCCAGACGGCAGCCGATTCGCTTCAGGCCGTTCGCAAAAGCCTGCGCCCGATTGGTGTCGGAGATCGCGCTCGTCTCGGTGATCTCGAGCGTCAGCGTGGACGGAGGCACCTCGTTCGCCTCGAGCTCCGACTCGATGATCGAGAGCAGCTCGGTGTCGGCGAGTGATTTGCCGGAGAGGTTGACCGAGAGGTGTACCGGATTTCCGGCACGATGCTGCTCTGCCATGAGGAGAATAGCGTGCCTTACGACCCACCGGTCAACCGACTGGATCAGACCGAAGCGCTCTGCGGTACTGAGGAACGCCGCTGGCGGCAGGATCCGGTTCTCCTCGTCCGTCATGCGCAGCAGGATCTCGAACTGGCTGATCTGATTGGTCTTCGAATCGAGAATGGGTTGTGCGTAGAGGAGAAAACGATCCTCCGCCAGCGCCTGGCGAATCCTCTTTTCGCCGGACAGCCGTGACTGGACGTCCGCCTCCCATCCCTCGTCGGGCTCGTAGAAGACGTACCCGTCCCGCCCCTTTTCCTTGGCGCGGTACATGGCCTGATCGGCGCGCGCGAGAATCTCTTCGGCGGTGCTTCCATTGTCCGGAAAGACCGCGATGCCTGCGCTTGCGGTCACGCCGACCTGGCGGTCACCAATGCTGATCGAATGCTCACGGATCGCGTTCAGGAGTCGCTCCGAGACCTGACGCAGTCGCTCTTCTTCCGCCTCGCGAAACAGGATGGCGAACTCGTCGCCGCCGAGCCGCGACATCATGTCCGAGGCGCGAATGGTGTTGCGGATCACAGCGGCGGTGCCGGTCAGAAGCTGATCCCCGGCACCGTGCCCCAGGCTGTCGTTGATGATCTTGAAATCGTCGAGATCGATGAGGAGAACCGCTCCGCGGGAGCCCAAATGTGTCGCCTTGGACAGCTCCCGTCCGAGCTCTTCGGTGAAACGCTGGCGACTGTAGAGCGACGTCAGCGGGTCGTAGTCCTTGAGGTAGCGCAGGTCGTCGTCCAGACGCTTCCGCTCGCTGAGATCCCGGGCCACGAAGGAAAGGTAGTCCACGTTGCCGTGAACGGTGCGGTGCGCGAGGACCATCAATGAGACCGGAATCTCGATTTCGTCCGTCGACACGAGCGCGGATTCACCTTCCCAGAGCCCGTCTTTGAGAGCCGCCGGCACCGCGGTGCCAAAGACCTGGTCGCGAGCCCACGAGGGCAGAAAATCTCCTTTCTGGAGATTGAAGCCCCGGTCGTCCTGGATCCTGAGGAGCCGCTTGCCCGCCGAGTTCACGAAATGAACGGTCCCCTCGAGGTCGGTCGTCACCACCAGATCCTTGGTGGCGTCGAGGATGGAACGGAGCCGGTCCTGCGTGGCCGCGGATTGCTTCAGCGGCGTGACGTTCTCCAGGATGATGAGTGCCTCCGCGTCCCCACTCGCGAACGCCCGGATGTCGAAGCAACGCGACTCGCCGTCAATCACCGTCTCGTACTCGAATCGCTGGGGGTTGTCGGCGTCCACCGTCTCGAGCGCTTCAACGAGTTTTTGTGAGAGCACCGCCGGAAAGAGTGCCTCGAAGGGTCGGCCCGCTTCCACCGATCCCGCTGCCACCAGTGGAAAGTCGTCGGGCCAGCTGGCGTCGAGCACGATCCCGCTTCGTTCGACCCGAAGCAGCGCGTCGGGCAGACTACCGAGGATCGCCTTCAGGCGATCGACCGCCTGTTGACGGCGAGTCTCGCTGACGTTTCGATCCCCGGCCAGGAGCGCCACCTCACGGGCCAGCCGTCCGAGCTCATCCGAGCGTCGAAGTGGCAGCTCAGACGGCAGCTTTGCGCCGTGGCGTCGCAGCACCGCCACCCCTTCGTGAAGCTCTTCCAGCGGAGCGATCATGCCGCGACGCAGGGCGAACAGCAGGAACGCGAGGCCGATACCTGTCGCCAGGAGGCTCGCGAACAGAACCGGCGGCGCACGATTCGACCATCCGTAGATGGCAGCGCCGGCCAGTACACCGGCGGCGGGGCTTGCCCAGAGCCAGAGCTGACGCGAGAGCGACGCAGTCCACAGGCCGAGCCAGCGCTTGAGACCACGAAGCACATTCCCCATAGGCAAATCCGATCCCTCTCGAAGCAGGATCCGCAAAAGACAGGGGTGCAACATTCACGCCACCCGGTGCTCTGGAGGGTTTGGTGGAACTCTCATTGTTTCAACTGGTTAGGCGTAGACTAAGCGGAAGGCGTGGGCAATGTCCCATAAATCGTAGGGGATTTACACCGCCCTGGAACATGTGCGAAATCTGTGGATAAAGCGGTGGAACGCCTGTGAGCACAAGTGTTTGGCCCGGTGGGAAAGTTGTGGAGAACCTCCGCTGAGCGGTTCAAATCGTGTGGGTAAGGGCCAGGCACTTGCTGGCTGGGCTGTCGAGAAGCTGTGGAAAGGTGCCAGGCACTTGTTGGGAGTGTGTCAAAAACGTGTGGATCGCAATTGTCGTGAGACTAGGATCACGACCCCGACCGCGATTCCCGTCACGAGGAGGCTTCCCGCGTTCAACCATCCCCTCTCGTCCTGCCAGACGATGAGGTAGCCGAGCGCCCCCGGGAGCAGCGCGTAGTAGACGAAGGGGAGGAAGGTCATCCGGATGACCACGCCTTCCTTTCCGATCAGGCCCACGACTGCGGAGGCGGCGACGACGTTGTGGACGCAGATCATGTTGCCGGCGGCACCGCCGACCGCTTGCAGCGCCACCATCCACGCGGGATCGACACCGATGCGCTCGCCGACACCGAACTGGAAGAGCGAGAACATCATGTTGCTGACCGTGTTGCTCCCGGCGACGAAGGCTCCCATGCCGCCGATGAACGTGGCGAAGAATGGCCAGGCTCCCCCGGCAAGGGCTGCAACCCCGTCGGCGAGTACGATGGGCATTTGCTCGAAACCGGCCGCGCCACCGCCGCTGTTGATGAAGACCTGAACCATCGGGACGGTGAAAACGAGCGCCACGGAGGCGGCCGCCATCGTCTTGAGCGACCGCTTCCAGGCACGACCGTAAGCGCTCGGCTCCACACCGTGGACGAAGTACGTAATCACCGACACCGCGATGAAGACGGTGCCGGGAAGGAAGAGCGGTTGAAACCTCGCGGTGATGTCCGATCCGAAGATGTTCGGCCAGGCGACCGTCCACGCGTTGAGCCAGCCTTTGAATGGGAGGAAATCGAGCCGGGTCACGACAAGCAACGAACCCACCAAAGCGTAGGGCGTCCAGGCCAGCCAGGAGCTCATCGCCCCGCTCTTGTGAGCGACGTCTTCGACCTCGATGCTGCCGCTCCACTCCGGATCCCATGTTTCGCGAGGTGCGAAGTCCCAGGCTTCCTCAAGCGGCGGCATGAGGAAGCCTCTTTTCGCCGCCGTGACCACGATGGCCAGCCCAATCAGGCCCCCGAGCAGAGCAGGGAACTCCGGTCCGAGGAAGTTCGCGACGATGATGTAGGGCACCGTCATGGCGAAGGCCGCGAAGAGCGCGAAACGCCACACTTTGAGCCCGTCGGTGAACGAGCGGTTGGGGCCAAAAAAACGCGTCATGAACGACACGACGATCAATGGAACCAGCGTCCCGGCAATCGCGTGGAGGAGAGCGACCCGCGTTCCAATCATTGCCAGAAAGCTGTTCCAGTCCGTGAGGCCAATGCTCGCTGCGAAAGCCTCGACCGCCGGCGCTCCGGAGAGGCCGGTGTTCACTCCAACCAGAATCGGCGTTCCCGCCGCACCGAAAGAGACGGGCGTGCTCTGGATGAGCATTCCCGCCATGACCGCCGCCATGGCGGGAAAACCGAGCCCCACGAGAAGCGGCACCGCGACGGCCGCCGGGGTTCCGAAGCCGGCCGAGCCTTCGATGAACGAACCGAAAAGCCAGGCAATGATGAGGACCTGGATCCGCCGGTCGGGGGTGATGTTCGTAAAGCCGTGTCGGATGGCTCTGAGCCCACCGCTCTCGGACAGTGTGTTCAGGAGCAGAATGGCGCCGAAGATGATGTAGAGGAGCGTTCCCGCGACGACGAGACCGTTCACCGTGGCCGCCACCACACGAATTCCCGGTACCTGCCAGACGAACAGGGCGAGAAGACACGCCACGAGGTACGACAGTGGCATGGCGCGGCTTGCCGGCCAGCGAAGAATGACCAGAAAGAGCGCTACGGTCAGGATCGGAAGGAGGGCGAGTACCGCAAGTGTGAAGGTCCCCATAGGCGGCAGAGAGTAGCACAACGCGCCGGCGTCAGTTTCCCGTCGAAGCCAGGAATTCCGCTAGTGGACGCTAACGAGAAACCCGGTAGAGCAGGAAACCCGGAAGCTGGGAAACCCGGAAACGGAACGGGAATTGGCCCGGTTGGATTTTACTCCTGGCTTCCTGCCGTGCCGGGTTTCCGCGAACGTCCGAGTGCGGAACTCCGGGTTTCGTTCTCTGTGTGTCTCTGTGCTCTCTGTGGTGCCGACTCGTCTCTTCCACGGATTCGGTGAGCCGCGGTCCGGAAGGGTTGCTGCCTCGTTTCGCCTTGCGCTTTCGCGTTGATGTCTCAGTTCGACGTCGACGGCGTCGCGAACTTTTCGAGGCCGCTCCTTATCTCGTCCGCGGACAACCAGCGCCCCGCAATCATGACGCCCGCCAGCTTCCTTACGTTGCTGACGTCATCGAGAGGATTGCCTTCCACCAGCAACAAGTCGGCGCGTTTGCCGACGGAGACCGTGCCAAACGAATCGTCGAGGCCGAAGTAGCGGGCGGGATTTCGTGTGCCCGCCTCGAGCGCACCGAACGCCGGCACACCGGTGATCACCAGTGCCTCCAGCTCCCGGATGGTCGCAAAGCCGGGCACGACAAGTCTCCCCCGACTGCCGCGGTAGAGTATAGTCCGGACCATGACCCAGGCTACCATTCGCGTCGCGGGCGTCGAGGACGCCCCGTTGATCCTGAGTCTGATCAAAGAGCTCGCAGAGTATGAGCGGCTGTCCCACGAAGTGATTGCCACCGAAGAGCAGCTTGGGCGGACGCTCTTCGGGGAGCGCCGGGGGGCGGAGGTGCTCATCGCCGAGTGGGAGGGTGAGCCCGAGGGATTCGCTCTCTTCTTCCACAATTACTCGACGTTTCTGGCCCGCCAGGGCATCTACCTGGAAGATCTCTACGTTCGGGAGCGAGCAAGGGGGAGAGGCATCGGGGGGGCGCTTCTGAGACGATTGGCGCAGATCGCGACGGAGCGGGGCTGCGGAAGGCTCGAGTGGTCGGTGCTCGACTGGAACGAGCCGGCCATCGACTTCTACAAGAATCTGGGCGCCACCCCTATGGACGGGTGGACCATTTTTCGTGCGACGGGAAAGACTCTGGAAAAGCTCGCGGAGGGGAAATGATGTCGCAGCGGATTCTGCTCGGGACGCTCTCGTGCCTGGTCCTGCCCCTCTAACCTCGGCCACACAGGGACCGTCACATCCACCAGGTCGCGGAATTCGCTTGGAATAGAAGGCGGCGGGCTATGTCACGTTCATATCAAGGAAAACTAGCGAGCGAAGGTCATCACGGATGGCGAACTGCTTTTTGTGATCTTGCTGCGGAAAGTGCCGGACGTCGTGAGAGGCATCAAAGACAGGGCGGGTTGAATCAGTAGCGGCCGCGACCGCGTCCTCGGCCTCCACCTCCACCTCCACCTCCACCTCCACCTCGGTCTTCGCGGGGGCGAGCCTCGTTGACTTTGAGGGTTCGGCCGTCGAGCTCTCTTCCGTTGAGCGCTTCGATCGCTGCCTGCGCGTTGTCGTGATCGGGCATGGCGACGAAGCCGAATCCGCGCGAGCGACCGGTGTCGCGATCGGTCACGATGCGGACATCCTCGACCTCCCCGTGCTCGCCGAATAGATCGCGGAGAGCTCCCTCGGTGGAAGCAAAGTTCAGGTTTCCGACGTATATCTTCATATTTTCTCTCTCCAGCCGGTGAGGCTCACGAGTACGGGACGCGACGTGGGCTTCGGGAACGGCAATTGCCCCAAGTATACACGAGCCCGAAGACAGGTGGTAGCCTCCAAATGGCCGGAGGTCGGTGTCGGCTCTGGACTTACTTGTGCTAGGCTGGGACCTGGAGCGTCCATTCCAAGGAGATGAAATCAATGCTCAACGAGCTTGCCTGGCGGGACACTGTCGTGCTCACCGCCTCGCTCTTTGCCGTGCTGGCCTGCAGCGATCGCCCGCCCTCGGCTAGCGCGGAGCAGACGCGTTCGGATTCGAGCGAGAACGTCGTCGCCCAGGTCGATGGCGAGTCCATCACCCTCGAGCAGGTGGACGAAAAAGCGCTGACTGCCAACATGACCGCCTATCAGGAGCTCTACAACGCGCGACGTCAGGCTCTCGAGAAGCTCGTTGCCGACGTTCTTCTGAATCAGGAGGCGGCTGCGCGTGGCGTCACGAAGGATGAGCTCCTGGTCCAGGAGATCACAAGCAAAGTCAAGCCGGTCACGGACGCCGACGTCGAGGATTTCTTCAATATCAACAAGGCGCGCGTCGGAGGCCAGCCCCTCGAGCGGATCGGTCCTCAGATACGGCAGTTGCTGGAGGCCCAGCAAACGAACACGGTCCGACAAGCTTTTCTGGAAGAGCTTCGCGAGAACTCCGACGTGGACATTTCTCTCGACCCGCCACGTATGCCGATCACGGTCGCGAGCAACGAGCCCACGAAAGGACCTCCGGATGCCGACGTCACGATCGTCGAGTATTCGGATTTTCAATGACCGTACTGCGCGAGGGTCGGTCCGACCCTCCGGCAGGTCAGAGAGACGTATCGCGACAAGGTCCGCATCGTCTATCGAGACTTCCCGCTCCCCAATCATCCACAGGCGTTTCCCGCCGCCGAGGCTGCCCAGTGCGCTCATGCTCAAGGAAGGTTCTGGGAGTACCACGACAAGATCTTCGAGAACCAGCGTGCGCTGACGCCGGACAACCTCGAGCGTTTCGCGGTGGAGCTCGCGCTGGACGTCGACCTCTTCAAGAGTTGCCTGAGCTCAGGGACCTTTCGTGAGGCGGTTCAGGAGGACTACCAGAACGCCGAGGAGCTCGGCCTCAACGCGACGCCTGTTTTCTTCATCAACGGCCGCTTTCTCTCCGGAGCGCAGCCGTTCGAGGCGTTTCGCGCCGTGATAGACGAAGAGCTGGAGCGCTAAGCTCTACTCGCAGCGAAGCGACAGCATCGAGTCCACCCGCGTCGCCTGTCGCGCCGGCAGGTAGCAGGCGGCGATCGCGACGACGGCCAAGGGTAGCGCAAGGCCGAAGAACGTGATCGGGTCGGCGGTGCCGACTTCGAACAACAGGCTGGCCATCCACCGGGTGACGGTAAACGCACCGGCCAGCCCCAACAGCACTCCCGCCGCGACGAGCCAGGCTCCCTGACCGACGATGAGCTTCAACACGTCTGCCGGGCGTGCTCCCATCGCCATGCGCAATGAGCATCATGTTTGTCCCGTACGCAGCTAGGACGAGATTGTTCACGAACCCGTTGTCGACAGGACTAGTGCACGAACCCGCTGATACTGTCGGCAAATTCCAAGGTCATTTTTCGTGCTGGCAAGGCGCTCCGACGAAGTCATATCTAGATATTTCGAGGAGGAGCAACGCCGCCAGCGCGGAAAAGGACGAGGAATTTGCGGCAGGATTAGCGGGTTCGTGCACTAGCACTAGCGGTTCGAGCACTAGGAGCTCGACGCGAGCCCGACTTCGGACAATAATTGCCCCCCCGACTCGAAGGGGAGTTCGTCCAGGAAAAGAGGAGGTTTTCATGGCTTTGGCCCGATCGCTAGCAACGGTATCGCTCATCTGTCTCGTCGCACTGGGTGCGGTGGCCTGGGCTCAGGACGAGCTCATTCCCGCGCCCGACCGGGGAGACCAGGGAGAGGGGCCGTTCGAGCGGCTCATCATTCGCGGTGCGACCCTGATCGACGGCACCGGCGCCATGCCGCGCGGCCCGGTGGACATCGTGATCGAGAACAACCGCATCGTTCGGGTCCAGGGCGTCGGGGTTCCCAATGTGCCCATCGATGAGGAGGGGCGGCCGAAAGACGCCACGAAGGAGATCGACGCACACGGCTCGTGGGTGCTGCCCGGCTTCGTCAACCTGCATGCGCACGTGGGCGGCATTCCGAAGGCCCCCGAGGCGACCTATACGTACAAGTTGTGGATGGCCCACGGGATCACCTCTATCCGAGGCGTTGCCGCCGGTCCCATGAACTGGACGCTCAGTGAGCGCGAGCGCAGTGCCAACAACGAGATCGTCGCCCCCCGCATCTTCGCCTATCACCGACCGGGTAGCGGCGAAGACTGGGAAGGCGGACCGCTTCGGACTCCCGAAAAGGCGCGAGAGTGGGTGCGCTGGGCGGCCGAGAAGGGGATCGATGGCATGAAGCTCGGCTCCTATCGGCCCGACATCATGGAGGCCCTTCTCGACGAGGCCCAAAAGCACGGTCTCGGCTCGACGGCGCACCTGGCGCAGACCGGTGTGGCCCAGATGAACGCGCTGGACGCGGCACGATTGGGTCTCGGAACGGTGACGCACTTCTATGGCCTCTTCGAGGCGATGTACGAGGATACCGACGTCCAGTTCTGGCCGGCCGACGTGAATTACAGCAACGAACAGGACCGTTTCGCTCAGGTCGCCAGGCAGGCTCAGTACGTCAGAGTCGGAGGGGAGAAGTGGAACGCGCTTCTCGACGAGCTTCTCGAGCTCAACACTATCCTCGATCCGACCATGACCGCGTATCTGGCCGGGCGTGACGTGATGCGCGAGCGCCGCGCCGAGTGGCACGACACGTACACGCTTCCGTCGTTGTGGGAGTTCTATCTACCGAGCCGCACCGATCATGGCTCGTACTGGTACTACTGGACGACGTGGGAGGAAGTGGCGTGGAAGAACTTCTACGGCAAGTGGATGGACTTCCTCGATGACTACAAGGACCGCGGTGGACGCGTCACGGTGAGCGCCGATGCGGCCTACATCTACAACCTCTGGGGCTTCGGGAACATCGAAGAGATGGAGCTTCTGCAGGAGGCGGGGTTCCATCCACTGGAGATCTTCCGTGGTGCCACCATGCACGGCGCTCAGGCGCTCTTCGAGCCAAAGGGCAAGCCGATCGAGTTCGGCGTCGTCGAGCCGGGTCTTCTCGCCGACCTCGTCATTGTCGACGAAAACCCCGTGGCGAATCTCAAGGTGCTCTACGGCACCGGCGCTGAGCGTCTGAACGACGAGACGCGGAGCCCGGAGCGCGTCGGCGGTGTGAAGTACACCATCAAGGACGGAATCATCTACGACGCGAAGGAGCTTCTCGCCGACGTCGCCCGCATGGTGGAAGAGGCGAAAGCCCGCAGCCGGGCGACAGATCAGGGAGGCAAGTAGCTCCCACTAGACTCAGAACTCCCCTATTGAGAGCAGGCCAAAGGTGCCGGTTCTGTTAACGAAAGTACGAGGACGTTCATCCCGTGCCCGTTACCGAGCCCGAGCCTGAGCCCGATGGACTTTGATTGAGGACCATTCGCGTCCACATCGCTACGATGCGAAGCAGCAGCTACGCGGCTAGTTTGTGCTTCGACTGGTAGACATCCAGTTAATGGTCAGGGGCGACACGACGTTACGAATACCCAATCTCCATCGCGGCGATGTAAGCAAGGAGCTGCTGATTCGTATCTTGCGACAGGCAGGCATCGACCGCGAGACCTGGACCGCCCTCTAGGAGCGTCGAGCTCGCGCGTATTCATCACTGCATCTAATTGTCCACTTGAAGCGTGAAGCTCGCCCGTACGCCGTTGACGTCGACCGTGTAGTCTCCAGCGGGCAGGCCGCGCACTTCTAGAGGGATGACTTCTTCGAAAGGCGCTATCACCTGGATACACGCGACATCGGCGGGCCGCGCGGTCGTCAATCGAACGGTGAATACGTTCCCCTGACGGGATTGGCTGACCTCGTCGATGCGCGTGCAGGGATCCGGCAGGTTGCCGGTCGCAACGGCATGCACCGTGTCCTTGCGGTAGTAGTGCGTGAGAACGTGGGGGCGATTCGGTAAGCTGAACGCCGGGTGTGTCGTTTTTCTCGCGGGCAGAGAGAGAGGGAAAAAAGGACTGGACAAACGCTGGCTGACTGTGTAATCTCAGGCTGGGAGGAAAACAGTGACCCAGACAGGAAACGCTGCACTCGACACCGCAGCCAAGCGACCCACCTTTTGCGGCACGACCGTGACCGCCGAGGAATGGAGCGTGCTGACGGAGATCATCGCCACGTGTGGTCTGTCCCGGCACGAGCTGGCGCGCACGATCTGTGAGGGCCTGGGGTGGGTTCGTCGGAACGGCAATCTCAAGACCCGGGAATGCTACGAGTACCTGGAGGTTGTCGAAGCGAAGGGGCTGGTGACGTTGCCCCCGCGTCACGAGCAGCGGCGCCGCGGACCGACGAGCATCCACTACACGAAGGCTGGTCGCGAGCGGCCACGGCGTGAGGGCAAGCTATCGGACGTCGCTCCGGTGATGCTGGGCTTGGTGGCGAACGCTGAGGAGCGAGCGCTATGGAGGGAACTGGTCGCGCGTTACCACTACCTGGGCCACAAGGTGGCCTTTGGCGCGCACCTGCGGTACTTGGTCTGGATGTCGAATCCTCGGCGGGAGCTCTGTGGGTGCGTGCAGTTCTCCTCGGCGGCGCGGTGGCTTCAGGCGCGTGACGGCTTCATCGGTTGGGATGACGCAACGCGGCAGAAGAACCTTCCCCGGGTGGTCAACAACAGTCGGTTCCTGATCCTGCCGTGGCTTTCCATCAAAGGCCTCGCGAGTCACGTGCTGTCGTTGGCAGCGCGAGTGGTGGTCGATGACTGGGAGGAAGCCTACGGGGTGAGGCCGGTGTTGCTCGAGACGTTTGTGGAGAGGGAGCGTTACGAGGGGACGTGCTATCTGGCAGCGAACTGGGTGGAGGTGGGAGTGACTTCGGGCCGGGGCCGGATGGACCGGCACAAGAGAAAAGCCGAAGCGGTGAAAACATGCTTGGTGTATCCGCTGGTGCGTGAGTTTCGCCGAGAGCTCGGCGTTTCGCGATGAAGGTCGAGCGGGCCGAGCTCCTGCGCCTGGAAGAGCGGCTGTCGAAAGGGGAGATTCCCGAGGATGCGTGTCCGGTGCTGCTCGAGGCGGTGCGTCATCTGCTGCGATGTCGCTATCGTCGAGGCGCTGGCATGGCGACAACGGAACGTCGCGCGAAACGCACGAAGGCAAAGGGGAAAGGGAAGAACAAGGGCCACGGGCGCAACGGGGCCAAGGACTACCCTGGTGCCGAGCACGTAGCGGTTTCGCATCCCGAGCTGAAGGCGAGCGGCCCCTGCCCCGAGCCACTGTGCCGGGGCAAGCTCTACGACACCCATGCGGCGAACAAGGATGTGGAGCTGAAGGCTCAGCCGCCGATCCAGGCGACGGTGTACGAGCGCCAGATGCTGCGATGCGCAAGTTGCCAGAAGACGTTCACAGCGCCACTTCCGTCTCAGGCCTGGGCGAGCAAGTACCATCCGAGTGTGGACGCGGTCGTTTCGGTGTTGCGCTACGCCATGGGCATGCCCCACCACCGCCTGGCGCAGTGGCAAAAGTGGGCGGGGGTTCCGTTTGCCGCCTCCACGCAGTTCGAGCGGGTCGAAGCGATGGCGAATGCCGTGTTCCCGGTCTTCCGCCACATGGAGACGATAGCCGCGAACCGGCCGCTGGTTCACAGTGACGACACCGGCGCACGGATCCTCACGTTGATGGCGGAGAACGAGACCTTGACTCAAGGCAAAGGCGAGCGCACGGGCATCTTCACCACGGGCATTGTTGCCCGCGGCTTGGACGCCACGCTTGCTCCGATCATCCTGTACGCGAGCGGACGACGGCATGCGGGCGAAAACATGGACCGGCTCCTGAATCAGCGCACCGTTCAGGAGAGCGATGTCATCCATATGGCCGACGCCTCCTCGATGGCACCGCGCTCGCCGCGACGGATTACCGCCAAGTGCATGGTGCACGCACGCCGCTACTTCTTCGAGGCCGAGCCAGCCTTCCCCGAACACTGCGAGCGGGTGCTCGAGGACATCGCGACCATCTACCGCAACGACGACGAAACGCGCGACATGACCCCCGATGCGCGGCTTGCATATCACCAGCAACACAGCCGGCCGGTGATGGATGCGCTCTACGAGTGGATCGAAAAGCAGTTCCGCGAGCGCGTGGTGGAGCCCAACAGCCGCCTTGGAAAAGCCTTTTCCTACGTCAAAAATCACTGGCAAGGGCTAACCCGCTTCCTCGAAGTGCCGGGCGTGCCCCTCGACAACAACGAGGTCGAGCAGGAGCTGAAGCCCTCACAACGGCATCGCAAGAACTCGCTCTTCTTCAAGACCCAGCAGGCGCCGACGTGGGCGACGTGCTCCTGAGCATGATCCGCACCGCGGTAAAAAACGGTGTCGACCCGGTGCACTATCTGACGAACATCTCCATGCACGCTCGAGACGCTAGAGCAGCACCCGAGTCGTGGCTGCCTTGGAGCTACCAGAAGACGTTGGAAAGGCTCAACCGACCCGCCGCCACGGCTCGGCCATCCCCGCTCGCAGCGGAAGTCCGTTGTAGATAAGCACCGCCAACTGCTCGGCGGGTAGCGCCGCAACGCCATCCGTCGTCTGACGCGGCCACCACTGCAGGCGCCCCTTCGAGAAACGCTTCTGGCACAACCAAAAGCCCTGGCCGTCGTAGACCAATAGTTTGAGGGCCGTGCCTGAACGGTTGCGGAAAACGAATAGCGTTCCGAGGAATGGGTCGAGCTGGAACTGTTGCCGGCACACACAAGCCAAAGAATCGATGCCCTTGCGGAAATCGACGGGCTCGCAGGCAACCAGCACCTTCAGCTGGGGAACGAGCTGGATCATGCTCGGGAGCTGCCTTCCAGCGCGCCGAGCACGAAACGACACACGGCTTCGACCAACTCATTCTCACCCTCGCCGCTCGCCGTCACGACCGTGAGGCTCCCCGCTGCGCTCTCCACCGTCAGACGGCATCTGCTCGCTCCATGCTGAACCTCGCCGAGCGGCGGTGTCATCATGCCGCCCCCTAAGCCCATGCCGAACTGCGGCAGCTCGACGAACGCGTTGCCACTTGGAGCTAACGCCGTGACCCGCTCCGCCGCACTCCGATCCTGTACTGTGCGCGGGGACCGACCCGTAGCACCCGTTCGCCCGTGCCCCTTGAAACGCTTCTCGCCCACAACGGCCCCTCCACTCTCTCGGACCTGTTTGAATCGCGCCGCATTGACTCGGAGATGACTGCAGATCGTGCTCGGCGCATACCGATCGAGCAACCCCAGCGCCGCTTTCCACAACTCCTCCGGGATCAGCCGTCCGTGTGGCTTCGCCCGCCATGCTTCGAACTGTTTCACAACGTCTTCGAGTTCTGCCTTCTTTGAGCGCATCGATGGCCTCCTTGAGCAATCTCTCCGCTCAGCTTACGAACCCAACAGCACCTAAGTCACGCACTGCTGCCGCAAGGACACCATGCACCTGGACCGGGAAGGACTCCAGGATGCGCGCTTGGACCGCATCGACCCGGGCCATTCCGGCAATCACCGAGCTTGGCGCCGTCTCTTCGGCGCAGGCCGAAAGACTGGCCAGAGCAGAGCAGAAACCCGTATCTCTTCGTCACGTGCCTATAATAGGTCAGTATGGGCAAGCTGCTCCTTCTCTTCATCGTCGTTCCGGCGGTCGAGCTCGCGCTCCTCATTGAAGTCGGCTCTCGCATTGGGACGATTCCTACGCTCGGCCTGATCGTGATCACCGGTGTCGTCGGGGCCTATCTCGCACGGCTCGAGGGCTTCGCCGTGCTTCGCCACATGCAGGAAGAGGTCAACCGCGGGCAGCTTCCAGCCGGCGCGGTGGTCGATGGGGCGATGATTCTGGTCGCCGGGGCCCTGCTGATGACGCCGGGCATCCTGACGGATGCGCTCGGTTTTCTCTTGCTGGTTCCGGCCTTTCGCGGCCTGGTCAAAAGTTGGCTCGCGAAGCGCATCAAGAACTCCATCGAGGCGGGCGAGCTGCGCGTACAGGTCTCGGGATTAGGCGCCCCGACTTCTTCGGACTCGGGTCCGATCTACGATGTGAAGCCGTCCGAGCATGACCCTCTCTAGCTGCTGCTAGCGCTCGCCTCGATGCACGTCTTCTGGAAGTACTGGCTCCTGCAGGTTCCCGGATGGTTCATCCTGGTCGCGCTCCTCGTGGCGGCCCGCCGGTGGTTCGACATCTCGATCGGTCTCGCCATCGTCGTGTTCGTCGCCTGGCTGGTCAAAGATGTCGTGCTGTACCCGATTCTGAAGCACGCGTATCACTTCCATGAGCGAGGCTCGGAAGACAGCCTGCTGGGGCTTCAGGGTGTGGCGCAGGAGACACTCGACCGGACAGGCTACGTGCGCGTCCGGGGAGAATTGTGGCGTGCCGAGCTTGCCACGCCCTCGGGCGCGGTGCCGAAAGGCGAGCGAGTCGTGGTTGCGGCCGTCGACGGCCTCACGCTGAAGGTCAGAGCGGAAGGCTGACTCGTGCACGAGCCCGCTAATCCTGCCGCAAATTCCTCGTCCTTTTCCGCGCTGGCGGCGTTGCTCCATTTGTTGCAGTTCGGCCTCCGGCCTAGCCCTCCGCTCGACAGGCTCGCTGCGGAAGGCGGCTCGAAATATCTAGATATGACTTCGTCGGAGCGCCTTGCCAGCACGAAAAATGACTTTGGAGTTTGCCGACAGTATCAGCGGGTTCGTGCACTAGGACTCTTCGGTGAGCTTCGGGATTAGCTCGCCAATGAGCTCGTTGGCCTGCTCCGCGTCGAGAGGCGCGGCGCCGGCGCCCTTGTGACCGCCGCCACCGTACTTGGCGAGCAGGCTGCCTACGTGTACCTCGCAGGTGCGGTTGAAAATGCTGTGGCCAACGGTGGCCACGACGAACTTCTTGTTCGGACCCCAGGCAATCCGCATCGAGACGTTGGTCTCCGGGTACAGCGTATAAATAAGGAAGCGATTGCCGGCAGGCAGATCCACCGCGTCCCGCAGGTCGGTCACGACCAGGTTCTTCACGACACGTGAGTATTTGCGCGTGGCGTCGAGGAACTTCTCGCGCTCCTCCGCGATGCGATCCACTCTCGCCTTCACCTCGGGGAGGCCCAGAATCTCGTCTGCCGATTTCTCGGCGAGCTCCTCCACGAGGTTCAAGAAGTAGTTCCGGAAGTCGCCGAGGCCGGTGCGAGGATCCATGGTGAATCCGAGGAGGATGTAGCCTTTGGGGTCGGTGACGTCCTCCACCGTGAGATCGGCCTTGTCGTAGCGATCCGTCTCTTTGACCAGCTCCTCGTAGAGCTTCAGACCGGGGTTTTCGTGCAGGTAGTAGTCGTACGCCAGGCGGGCGGTGCTGGGAGCGAGACCGAAATTCCCCTCGAACCTTTCGGGCGGCTTCTCGTAGGTCCGCGTCGCCGAGTGGTGGTCGAACCACTTGGCGCAGGCGGGGTGATAGGGCACGTTGGCCAGAATATCTCCGGCTTTGATCTCGAAGACGCTGTCGGTGATGTCCTGGGGGTGAATGAGCTCGATCGAATCCAGGCGCTCCGCATGTTTGATGAGAACCGCACAGGTGAGACCATCCAGGTTTCCACGAGTCACGAGGCGCATGGGTTCCGCTCCTGCTGATACACGGGGATTGTTACATCAGGGTAACAACTCCAAAGCGGCTCCACAAGGTTGGGTTCACCCCGATCCGAAACAAAATCTCAGGCGGAGGAATTTCGGATCGGGGTTAAGATCGTTTCATGGAGCCCAAATGGATCGACTGGTCACAACGCCTTGCGGCGATGGCGCACAATGGACTTCTCTACACGAAGGACCCCTACGACCGGGAGCGCTACGAAGCCATCCGCGACGTGGCGGCGGAGATGCTTGCCGAGCCGAGCGGGCTCCCGGCGTCGAGCATTCACGAGATTTTCGTCCAGGAGACGGGCTACGCCACGCCGAAAGTCGATGTCCGGGGCGTCGCTTTCTGCGACGAGAAAATCCTTCTCGTCAAGGAGATCGCCGACGGAAAGTGGACCCTTCCCGGTGGCTGGGCCGATGTCGGGGAAACGCCCGCCGAGGCGGTCGAGCGCGAAGTGCGCGAGGAATCAGGTTTCGAAACAAAGGTGTCGAAACTCCTCGCCGTCCTCGACCGCCGAAAGCACGGCCATCCGCCCCACGCAGCCCATATCTACAAGCTCTTGTTTCGGTGCGAGCTCACCGGTGGCCAGGCCCGCTCGAGCGTGGAGACGGAGGGCGCCTCGTTTTTCGCGCCGGATCGCCTCCCGGAGCTGTCCCTGGGAAGGACGACGCCATCGCAGATCGCACGATGCTTCGAGCACCTGAGAAATCCCGACTTGCCGACCGACTTCGATTAGGAAACTCGGAACTCCGCACCTGGATGCTCGAAGAAACCCGGCACATCAGGAACCCCGGAACAACGGAACCCCGGAAACTCGAGCTGGGAATCCAATCTAGTGAGAACCCTTCGCGTGCGCCTCTACCGTTAAGTTCCGGAAGCATCCTGCGCGGATTCGATCGGTCGCGGTCTCGTTTCTAGATTCCTCGTGGGTTCCGGGGTTCCGCTTTTCCGGGGTTCCGTATGATCTCTTTGCTGTTTGTGGTGCTGTCTCGGTCTTTGCGGTTAGCGGTGGCGACCGGCGAGCATCTCACCGAACATCCGAAAATCTCCGGCGAGGCTATACAGCGGGTGGCGAAACGTGGCGGGCTTGTTCTTCTCGAAGAAGAAGTGACCGGCCCAGGCAAAGCCGTAGCCAACGATCGGCATGAAGAGGAGGAGCGTCCACGTCCCAGTTGCGACGGCGGAAATGGTGATGGCGATGACGAGCCCCGTCCCCACGAAATGGAGGCGCCGGCAGGTGGGGTTTCGATGTTCCGAAAGGTAATAAGGATAGAACTCGCCAAAGCTTCGAAAGTCTCTGGGCACGCCTACTCCTCCCACAGCCACTCGTACGCAGCATCGTCTTCCGCCATCTCCCAGGCGATGAGCGAGATCGGGATGGAGCCGGCGCTCAGAAACCTGTCGTGGAAAGCGCCGAGGTCGAAGTCGTCTCCGAGCGCGTGGGCCTGTTCGGCAACCAGCGCCTCGAGCTGGATCATGCCCATCGTGTAGTTCATCCCGTAGGCGGGACGCCTCAGGTAGATCTCGAGATCGTAGCGCGCGAGGTCTTCCTCCATCAGCGGCACCATCCCCACCATGTATGCGACCGCGTCGTCGAGAGACATCCGGCCCGTCTGGAGGCTCAGCTCGGAGGGGATGCGCACCGCCCGGGCCAGCTGCGCGATGTAGAAGAGCTCGCGCGCCCGCGGGATCTCGTCCAGGATTCCGGCCTGGAGCAGCATTTCTTCGATGTAGAACGTCCAGCCCTCGGCTCTCGACCCGTCCCGGTGGCGCGCGCGGATGGGGTTCGTCACAGGCCGCTGAAGAAATCCGTCGAAACGGTGCCCGGGGATCGACGCATGGATGTGATTGTTCAGCGCGTTCCGGTACTGGATCTCTTCCCAGAAGTGCCGCTTGCCTCCGGGCCGGCGAATGAAGAACGCATCCGTCTCGAAAGCCGGCGGTGTATCCGATGGGATGGTCAGCAGATTCTGATCGGCGATGATGGCCCGAATCTGTGCCTCCGCTTCCGCGGTCATCGCGTCGTACTGCTCCTTGCTCGTCGCGGGCGTGAGCTCGGGCAGGTTGCGGTTCCTGTTCTCCTCGATCGCCAAAAACGTCAGCGCTCGCTGGAGCTCCCGCTCCCCGAGCCGTCGCACGTCCTCGGACGTGTAGGGCATCAGCCGAACGTGTTTCAGATACCAATCGTAGTTGTCGAGGCCAATGGCGGCCGAGTGAGTCAGGCGCGGGAGACTTCCCCGCAGCCAGTCGCGGAAGCTCTCGCAGGCGAGGAGCGCGGCTAGGGCCTCCGCCGCGAGCTCGGGCTCTTTCTCCGAGAGCCTCTCGTGCAGGTCGCGGTACCAGCCGATGATCCCTGCGACGGGCGGCTCGCGTACCGGCTCTCCCTGCCCCACGCCGTCGTGCCGCTCGAGATGGCGAATCGCCTGGTTCGCTAGGTCGGTGGAGACCTCCGTGAGGTTGTGCCGGGCCTGCGCGAGGGTGGGACCGACGCTATTGAGCCGGGCTCGGAAATCTGCGACGTCCGCCTCGGGAACGGGCACGTCCCGATAGGGGATACGACCGATCCGGTTCACCGAGCGGACGGGATCCCGCGACCAGGGGCGCATCACGCGGTGCTCGAACTCCGCCTCGCGAATACGGGCGCGAACGAGGAGGTAGTCGATCTTCTCGGAGCGGGACCACGACGAGGGATCGATGGCCGACAACCGTTCCGACAAAGTTCGAAGCGCCTCGTGTTTGGCTCCAATCGTCTCGGAGCGCTCATCGATGACGCCGTCTTTCGTAACGGGCTCGGCCCAATCCGCCAGCTCGTCGTTGAGTACGAGAAGCGCCTGGTACGACGAGCTCTGTGCGAGCGCCTGAGTGGCCATGGCGACGGTGATGACGAGAACGACGGGTCTTTTCATCACGAAGCGGTCGGCCTCAAGACGGTCTCCAGACGATCCACGAAAGGCGTCTGGGCACTCAGGAGCTTGCGACGCGCGGCGTCGGGGGTGAAGAACGCGGCGCGATCGATTTCCGGAAAGGAGCTCTTGCGACCGGAGCGCGGAGGCCACTCCATTTCGAAGGTGTTGCTCTCGATCGCATCGGGATCGCAATCACCGACGAAGGCCCACGCCAGAACGCGTTTGCCGCCTTTCTGCGTCACCTCTCCCAAATCCAGGAAGTCGTTCTCCGGAACCGCTAGACCGGTCTCTTCCCGGAACTCGCGTCGTGCCGTCTCGAGGGGATCCTCTCCTTCCTCGAGGAGACCCTTGGGAATCGACCAGCTACCGTCGTCTTTGTTCTCGAACAACGGCCCGCCGGGATGGACCAGAAATACCTCGAGGGACGGGTGCCGCCGATACATGAGCAGGCCAGCACTGGTCTTCATAGGCAGGACGAGGACGAGCCCCTGGGGCGCGGTCCCGCCCGAGACTATGCCAGCTCAGCGAAAAACTGGCAAGTGAGCGGGTGTTGTTTAATTAATGTAGTAGCCCGATACCCGCCACACACCGTCATCGTCGAGCACGGGTGTGACGGTCTCGATGGCTCTCTTCTTGTTCTCGAACGTCGCTTCGAACTGGATGACGACGTACTTGCCGTCCGGGGCTCCGGGGAGCTCTTCCGCGTAGTGCCGGCTTCTCACCTTGCGGCTGATCCGCTTGCCGAGCGGATTGCGCACGCCCGCCACCATCTTCACCCAGTCTTCCTTGCTGATCGCGCCCTTGAAGAAGGCGGCCGCCTCTTCCCAGCTCTGGGCGTATTCGGCTTGATCCACGAGCGCCAGCCATGCCTTGGCGCCCGCTTGGGCGGCATCCTCCGGTTGCTGGCCACTGGCGATGCCGGCGCCGGGCAGAAGAGCCATAGTCAGGAGCAACCTCGTGAGTGCTTGAGTCTTCATCTCGATCCTCCGCGAATGGGGATCGCAAGCGCTGTGCCATCAGAGTGGCGCGGGCAAGCTGCTAGGGCTCAAGTGGATACAGCAAGGCGGGTCGCGCCGATCGGGGAAAAAGCCCCTCAGTTGTCAGTCAGGACACTGTCGGTTCACGGCTCGGTTCGAATGAGCCACAGCTCCTTCTGCGGGCCGGCAAAGTAGTGAACCTCGCCGTCCTCATCGACCCAAGCGTCCTCCTCGCGGGGCATGGAGACGCGCTGGCCTCCCCATTCGGGAATGTCGCGGGACGCCGAGTACTCGATGGACCAGATTTCGCGCTGGCGCACTGGCTCTCGCGGGTGGCGGCCGTAGCGCTCCGGCCAGTTGAAACTGACCCAGGAGCCGGCTCCGTGGACCCAGTTGCCCTGCGAGTGCGGATAGATCGAGCTGATGATGCCTTCGCCGATTCCTCGTTCCTCCGCTCGCTCTTTGACGACATGGCCGAGCACTCCCGGCTTCAGCTCTTCGGTGAGGATCACCCCCAGGCGAACCGAGTCCTCGAAAGCTTTGCGGATACCTTCGGGAGGCTCCGTCTCGTCGTGCCGCAGCACGTAGGCCATCTTCTGCTGATCGGTCACCAGGCCCATCAAACGGACGCCGAAGTCCACGTGCAGGACGTCGCCGGGCTGGATGATCGGGTCAGCGGCGTCATCGATGCGGCCTTCCACCCCTTTTCGCTGGATGTCGATGCCGGGCGCGAAATTGAACTCGAGATCCTGGGCTTTCCACTGGTTTACGATCCACCAGTAGACGTCCATGAGCGTCGTCTTGCCGGGCGTAATCACCTCGTTCGAGAAGGCGCGCCGAAGGATGTGAAACGTGGCCCAGCTCGCCTCGCGCTCGATCGCGAGCTCCGCGTCCGTCCGATAGCTGATGTAGTCGATCGCCATGGGCTCGGACGATTCCATTCGCTCCGTGTACTTTGGACCGATGGCCTCCTCCAGATACTGCAGGAGCGAAGCGGTCAATCCATCCGCCATCGAGATCGTGCGCGATCGGTTGATGGCGATGCGCTCCGGATCCCGCTCTTCGACGAACTCCTTCAAGTGGCCAGCCAGGCCCTCTTCTCCGTACGAGATGATGTTCTTGTAGAAGCGTGCGAGATGGTCGCTCAGGTGCGTTCCGATAACCGTGGTTTCGAGGACCTGTCCGTCGTCGTAGAAGATGTAGGCGTTTCGGTGGCCGTACCATCCGGAGACGCCGTTTTTCCCGAAGAGATCGAGGATCGGATCGGGGTGGTTCTCCCGGCTCATCAGGATCCACATATCGATGCCGTGCTTCCGCATCGTCGGGAGCAGGTGGCTCTCCATTTTCCGGGCCTTGGTCTCCCACTCGCGATCGTGGCGTTCGCGGGCGCTGCGGACCTGGCCGTCCGACCGGCCGACGGAGCTCAGAACGAAGAGCACGCCGATTGGCAAGTACGTGAGGCGCATGATATGTCCCTCCTATCGCCAGGCCGTTGAACCAGGCTGCAAGAGCTTACGTATTGCCTGTGATGAAGGCAACGTCCGATGCGGGGATTCCATGAGCGAAACGAACGACACCCATCTCAAATCTATCGGTTACATCCTTTGGATCTTCGGTTTCACGGGTGCGCACCGTTTCTACTACGGCAAGCCGATCTCGGGGACCATCTGGTTCTTTACGGCGGGATTGCTCGGGGTGGGGTGGCTCATCGATCTGTTCCTGATTCCGGCGATGGATCGGGACGCGGATCTCCGGTTCAAGGCTGGAAAGATCGACTACACGGTGGCCTGGATTCTTCTTACTTTTCTGGGTTTCTTCGGTGTCCACCGGATGTACATTGGGAAGTGGCTCACCGGGATCCTCTATCTCCTGACGGCAGCGTTTCTGGGCATCGGCTATTTGTACAACATGTGGACGTTGAACGACCAGATCACCGTTGTGAACCAGAGCTGACGTTCCTATAAACGCGCGAGGCGCTCGGTCAGGAGCGCGAAGAAGCCGTCCGCGTCCGCGTCGTAGATCCAGACGGCGTTTTTCGGTCGATCGGTCACGCCCCAGAAATCGACCGCCGTCTCCCCCATCGTCAGCTCCGATTGCGTTTCGATCTCGACGTTGACGTGCTTGCCCTGGAAGAGCTCGGGCTTCAGAAGGTAGGCGATCGTGCATGGATCGTGGAGGGGCCCGCCTTCCATACCGTACTTCTCCAGATCGTAGCGGTTGTAGAACTCGAGCATGCTCTTCACCGTCGAGGCGACGGCGCTCCCGATGTCCCCGATGGCCTTGATGCGCTGGGGCGTCGTGAGGACCCGGTGGGTGACGTCGAGGCTCATCGCGACGATGGGACGCCCGCAATCGAAGACGACCGCCGCGGCATGAGGGTCGACGTAGATGTTGAACTCGGCCGAGGGGGTGGTGTTGCCGCCTTCGCGCATCGCGCCGCCCATGAGCACGATCTCGCAGATTCTTGATGCGATCCGCGGCTCGCGGACCAGAGCCATGCCGATGTTGGTCAGTGGGCCGGTCGGCACGAGGATCACCGATTCGTCGTCGGAAGCCATCAGCGTCTCGACGATGAACTCGACGGCGTGGCGGTCCTGAAGCGGCATCTCGGGCTCGTAGATCTCGGCGCCGTCGATCCCTTCCTTGCCGTGAACGTACTCGGCGGTCACCAGCGGCCGCATCATGGGACGGGCGCAGCCTGCGAATACCCTGATCTCAGATCTCCCCGCGAGCTCACAAATGATGCGGGCGTTACGCTCGGTCTTGTTTAGCGGCACGTTGCCGGCAACGGTGGTGATGCCGAGGATGTCCAGCTCTTCGGGTGAGGCCAACGCGAGGAGCAGCATGACCGCGTCGTCCTGGCCGGGGTCGCAGTCGATAACGATGCGTTTCATTCTTGTCGAGTACGCCGACGTGACGGTCAGATGATGCGGCCAATGTGTCGTGTGGTAGTGCGCCCACAGGCGGCCGTCGAGCACCTGGCTACTCCTTGTGGATCACGCCGAGCCCTTCCGCGACAGTGTAGCGTCCGGGTCGAAGGCCTTCGATAGTCTCCGTTGAACTCCCCGGCCATGCAATCGTGAGCTCGTCGATGGCGTTGTCATCGGCAAGACCAAAGAAGGCACGGCTGGCGCTATGGGAGAGATAGCCGCGTCCGCCGCGCAGCTCTCGCCGGAGGAGCCGCCCGCCGTGCCGGGCGGTCAGAACAGCGCCGAGGCCGTCGCGGTTGGAGCGCCGTCCCACCAGGCGTAGAGCGACGCCCCGGACGCGTTTCTCGTTCTGAAGCACCAGCGGCGCGCCGTCCATGACGTTCACCACCGCGTCCAGGTCCAGGTCGCCGTCGAGATCACCGAGACCGGCTCCCCGCGCCGAAACCGGTTCCGCGAGCGCGCCGAGCTCGGTTGCCGGGGCGGGCTCGAACGTGCCGTCTCCGCGATTCCAGAAGAGCTGCATCGGCTGGCGGAAGCTCTCGCCGACGCCGGAACCATCGACCTGTGGGTAGACGTGGCCGTTTACGACGAGGATGTCCAGATCGCCGTCGCCGTCGATATCCTCGAGAAACGCGCTCCAGCCCAGATAGGGAAGGCTGGCCACGGCGAGGTGGGCGAGGTCCGTCGCGTCCTGAAAGCGCATCTCGTCCTGATTGATGTAGAGCGTGTTGTAGTCGTCGGCGAAGTTCGTGACGAGGAGATCGAAGAGGCCGTCGCCGCTGGCGTCGCCCGCGTCGACGCCCATGCCCGCCTGATCGGTGCCGAGGTGAGAGAGTGCCGCGCCCGAGATCAGCGAGCGATCCCGAAACGTCCCGTCCCCCTGGTTCTCGAAGAGAAGGTTCGGTGTGGAGTCGGTTGCGATGTAGAGATCGGTGTCGCCATCGAGATCGAGATCGGAGAAGACCACACCCAGCTGGTAGGTCCGGCGGTTCTCGAGTCCCGACGCCCGGGTGACATCCTCGAAGGTCCCGTCACCACGGTTGCGGTAGAACGTGCTGGAGACGAACGGAAAGCCTCGCGGGCCACAGTTGACCGCAAGACCCTTCCGGCGACAGAACTCCTCTGGCACGACACGGTCCAGGAGCTCTTGGTCGAAGTCGAGGTAGTTCGTGACGTAGAGATCGACGAAGCCGTCGTGGTCGGTGTCGGAGAAAGCCGCGCTCGCACCCCATCGTTCGTCCTCTTGCTCCCGAGCTCATCTGCTCGAACGTGCCGTCGCCGCGGTTTCGGAAGAGAGCGTTCGCTCCGAAGTTCGTGACGTAGAGATCTGGATCCCCGTCGTTGTCGACGTCAGCCACCGCCACGCCCTGACCGAACCCGCTCGGAGTGAGACCGGCGGAGGACGTCACGTCCGTGAAACGAAGGCCTTGCCCGTCCTGCCCGTCCATATCGTTTCGGAAGAGCCGGCCCGGCTCCGTCGCGTTGACGAGGAAGATGTCCAGGTCGTCGTCGAGATCGTAGTCGAACAGAGCGACGCCGGAACCCATGGCGCCGAGGATGTAGCGCTTGTCGGGATCACCCGATCGGTGCTGGAACTGGAGGTCCGGTCCACGTCGAAACACCGCCTGTGCGGACCACCCCCCGGCGGGGCCGATCGCCGTCAGAAACACGACGATGGCTGAGGCGAGCCGCACTACGGTCAACGGGTTTTCCCCGAGACGAGTCGTCGGTAGCGATCCATCATCGCGTCGGCTTTCGCGTCGTTGCCGAGCTTCCGGTAGGCAGCGGCCAGATTCAGCGCAAAGCTTGGATTCGAAGGGTCGAGCGCGACCGTCTTCTCGTAGATAGCCACCGCCGCGCTCACCCGTCCCAGATCGTCCAGGATGACGCCATACAGGTTGTGCAACGTCGCGTTTCGTGGATCCAAGGAGATGGCTTTTCGAACCGCCTCGAGGGCGCCTCCCACATTACCTTGCTCCTTGAGAAACAGCGACAGCAGATAGGGATACTCGCTCGTTCCCGGTGACAGCTCCGCCGCGCGCCGTGCGTAGGCGATGGCGACTCCGAGTTGGCCGAGCGAGGCGTAGCTTTTGGCGAGAAACGCATAGCCGATGTGGTTCCTCGGATCGAGCTCGGTCATCTCGAGAAAAGCTTCGGTCGCCTCCTCGAGACGGCCCTGCTCCAGAGCCTGCCGGCCGTGGCCGAAGGCGGCGAGGGCCCGGCCGGCCTGAGCTCTTTGTTCGTCGGTCCTGCTTCTCAGTTCCTGAAAGCGCCCCAGCTCCACCTCCGCCTCGTCCGTGCGTCCGAGGCGGCTCAGCGCGTTCCCGAGCGCGTAATGGGCCTCGGCGTGATCGGGGGCGAGTGCGACGGCACGCTCGAGAGCGTTCACCGCCTCATCGGACCGCCCAAGCTTTTCGAGAAGCGTTCCGTACTCGTAATGCGCGTAGGCGTACGCGCCGTCGAGCCGAATGGCCCGTTCATAGCTCTGGATTGCCTGCGGGTGCGTTTCCGGGCGTTGTGCCTCGAGGTGCGCTTTTCGAAACCAGGCTCGAGCGTGATCGGGGGCTGCTTTCACCACCTTCTCGAGAAGAACCGCCGCTTCGTCGAACTGGTTCTGGTAGCTCAAGACACTCCCGAGGAAGTACAGAGCTCGAGTGTCGTCGGGGTAGACGTCGAGATAACGCCGCAGCACCTCGGTGGCCTTCCCGAGCTCCTGCTCCGCCTGGTGGAGATCGGCGAGAGCCAGATAGGCTTCTCCCAGAGACGGCGCTCTCGCAATCGCCTCGGTGAAGGCTTCGACGGCTTCTGTTGGGCGCCGTAGGTCGCGCGCTACGAGCCCCTTCAAGTGATGGTACGGGGCCATGTCGGGCCGGAGGCGTATCGCTTCCTGAACCTCGGAGAGCGCTTCGGTGAGCCGGCCCTGACGATAGTGGAGCCAGGCCAGAGTCGAGTGTATCTGAGCCACCTCCGGGCGTAGCTCTCGAGCTTTTTCGAGCGCGGCGATGGCCTCGACGATCTGGCCTGCACGCTCGGCGGCCAGAGCCTCGGTGACCAGCGTCTCGAACTCGACGTCCTGGCGCGCCGCCGGGAGCGCAAGCGTTGCGAATATGGCAATCCACGTCATTGTCGGAGAACGAAAAAGGCCGGGGCCCCTCTGGGCCCGGCCTCTATCCTAACGTGCCTCAGGCTACTGGAACCGCCACTTGATGCCGATCTGAGCGGTCCGCTGCGTGCCCACGAACGTGCTGTTCTCCAGAAAGTTGACGGTACTCACGTTGAAGAGCGTGGTCTCGAAGTTGCTGGAGTTGAAGAGGTTGAAGACTTCGAAAAGCAGATCGACGTTGTTCTTGCCGAAGGTCCCCGTCCACATGAGGCGCACATCGACAGTGTAGAAAGCAGGCTGGCGAAACGGGAACCGTGGCAGCACTTGGCCGTTCATCACCGGGCGGTCGAACTGATTGCCGGGTGTCCCGGTCTGGTTGTCGCCATTGACGTCGGTGAACGTGTAGCCGGGCGCGGCGCGGCCCGAGCGGAGGTTGACGATACCGCTGAGCAGCAGATTAGCGGGAAGCTCGGTCGTCCCCTGAAAGACGAACCGATGGGAGATGTCGCGCTCGTCGATCCCGAAATCGTCCTCGATGAACGGCAGGAACGGGGCGGAGCCGCCGAGAAAGACGTCGACGTCGCGCTCGGTGTCGGCGTTCGACTCGTCGCGAGACCAGGTGTAGAAGGCCTGGAACTGGCTGCCGGCCACGAAGGACTTCCGCGCCGAGACGGTGAATGCCCTGTAGCGGGCCCTGCCGACACTCGAAAGGATGTTCGACGCCCCGAGCGCCGGCTCTTGCACCCGGAAGATCTGCCCGTCGCCGTCGCTATCGATGAACGAGGCGTCGATGCCGATCGGCCGGCCGAACGCGTCGGTCCCGGTGGGCGGCTTCGTGTTCATGTTGAACGGGAGAAAGCCGCCCACGCGCGCGTTCTCGGTGCGGGAGTAGACGAAGTCGAAACCGACGGCGAGATCCTCGGCCAGCTCGTGGTCGAAGCCGATGTTGACGTTCAGAACCCGCGGGTTGTTGAAATTCTCGTCCACGAAGCTGATGCTAGGTGGCGGCAACGGGACCGGCGGCTCCTTCCCCTCGGGGATGATGCTCTGGAAGATCGCGGGATAAGTGAGCAGTGGCGGGAAGGTCTCGATGACACCGGATTGGAAGTTGGAACCGCCGGTGGGCATGAAAATCTGAGCCGTTCGACCGTAGTACAAGCCGAGCCCGCCACGAACGACGGTGCGCCCCTCTTTGGTCGGATCCCAGGAGATGCCGAGCCTCGGACCCCAGTTGTTGGTGTCGTTCGCGATCGTCTGCGGCACCGTCCGCAGCTCGGTCGATCCCGGACGTCTCACCGCACCCGCCGGGTTGCCGTTGACGTCGAGAGTCGGGAACTTGGGATCGCCGTTGTACTGGGCTTCGTAGCGCAGTCCGTAGCTGACGGTGAGATTGCTCCGCACCTGCCATTTGTCCTGAATGAACAAACCGAGCTCGTGCGTCCAGTAGTCGTTGGTGACGTGGGTCTCGGGCGTGAAGCCGTTGATGAAGACGCGCTGGAGGAAGCCGGAGGCCTGTCGGGCCTCGAAGTCCTCGAGCGTATCGAAGAAGTACGTGCCAGCGGAGAATCCGATGAAGGCGTTGTCGGTCAGCTCGACCGAGTTCCAGTCGACACCGAACTTCAGGTCGTGGCTTCCAAAGAGGTAGCTGAAGCTGTCCGTGAATTGATGACGTATGGTGTCGCCCGTGATGGGAAGAAAGAAGCGCCGGCCGAAAGCTCCGGTATCGGAGATCTGGGCCTCGGGGTCGTCGCTCAGCGCCATGCGAGGACGATCTTCGCGGATGTAGTGGTATTTGAACTCGTTGAACTTGTTGGTTCCGATGACCGTCGTCAAGCTCGTCACGACCGAGAGCGCCGAGTTACTGAAGTTCTCGAAGTTATTGGGGGCCGCGTTCACGACATTCTGGCCGCGACCGCCGGTGAAGGAGTCGGAGTTGTTGTCGCTGAAGTTGGCCCGGACGGTCAGGCGGTTGGAGCTGTTGACGTCGAAGTCGACCCGGCCGAAGAAGGTCTTGAGATCCTGCTTCTGAGGGGTTTGCCCTTCGAAGTCGGCCAGGTTGTCGATTCCAAGCTCCGGAACAGACACGCCATCCACGTCGCGGCTGAACTGCGTGGTGATCGGACCGTCCGCATCTTGAATATCGGCGGCGATGAAAAAAAAGGCCTTGCCCTCGGCGATAGGGCCGCCGACGCTAGCGCCGACTTGTTGCCGGGAGAACTGAGTCGGCGGGTTCCCGAACGGGTCGTTTGCAGTCAGGTTCTCGTCCTTGTGGAAGAAGAACGCCGATGCGCGCACGTCGTTGGTCCCGGACTTCGTCACCACGTTGATGACACCGCCGGTGGAGCGACCGAACTCGGCGTCGAAACCGTTGGTGAGGATCTGGAACTCCTGAATGGCTTCCTGGGAGATGGTGAAGTTCTGCGTCTCGAGCGAGCCCGCGTACTCGGCGAAGAACGAGTTCGTCATGTCGGCCCCGTCGACGGTGAGCATGGAGTAGTCCCCCTGCTGGCCGCCGAAACGGATCGGCGAGCGAAGCCCGGGCGTCTGGCTCGCATTGGGCGATAGCGTTGCGAAGTTCCGGAAGTCGCGTCCGTCGACCGGCAGCGTGGAGACCGCCTCCTGGTTGAGCGTCGTACTGACGACCGAGCGCCTTGTCTCGACCACCGGGGAGGCCGCGGTGACGGTGACCGCCTCCGTCACGCTGGCGAGCGGGAGGAGAAGATCGATCACTACCGACGAGCCGACCGCCACCACAACGCCGTCACGCGTCACCGTCGCAAAGCCCGGAAGCTCCGCGGTCAGTACGTAGTTGCCGATGGGAAGGAGCGGCGCGCGGTAGCGTCCGCCGTCGTCCGAGGTGGCGACGCGCGTGAACCCGGTCTGCACCTGCGTGACGGTGACGGTCACGCCGGGCAGTACGGCGCCCGATTCATCGCGCACTATCCCGCTGAGCTCTCCGCGGTCGAGGACCTGCGCGAAGAGCGAGCCGCCTAGGAGGAGCACTAAGAGTGTTCCCGGAAACACTTTTGAGAATTTCATGCCCAGCTGTCTCTTCTCCGGAATGACCACACTCGCCGTCCCGACGGAACCTGCGAACTCCGCGTCGATGACGATTGTGACGTATCGTAAATCCGGCCCGTCGGGCTGTCAACTGAAGGCGACGGCGTCGCTTTGATCCAGCTCGGCCAGGCGTTAGACTGCCCGTCTTTGGGTGGAGCGGCTATGAGACTCATGATAGTGGCACTGGTTCTTGCCGGAATTGTGTCTTCCGGAGAAAGTGTGGAGCGGGAGAGGCTCAAGGTCGTTCTGGATACGGACCTGGGATTCGGCAGCGACGACGCGATGGCGCTCCTGATCCTCACGCAATCCCCGCGTGTGGACCTCCTCGGCGTCACTGTGGTCACCGGCAACGACTGGCTGCGACAGGAAGTGGCGAGCGCGCTACGCCTGCTCGAGATTGCGGGTCGCCCGGAAGTGCCGGTGTACCCCGGAGCGGAGTTTCCGCTGGTCACCAGCCAGGAGGAGATGAAGGCGCGAGAGCTCCTTTTCGGCTCGACGAGCGAGGCGGCTTACAAAGGAGCCTGGCGTGCGGATGGTCCCGGGCGCGACGAGCGCCGGCCACCGGACGGTCAGTTCGCTTCGAGAGAAGCGGAATCCGAGCATGCGGTGGACTTCCTCATTCGCGCCATCCGGGAGAATCCCGGGGAAGTGGTGGTGGCGGCCATCGGCCCCCTGACCAATGTCGCGCTCGCCGTTGCGAAAGATCCTGAAATCGCCACGCTGGCCAAAAAGCTCCTCGTGATGGGTGGCGGTATCGACACGCTCCCCGAGTTCAATTTCTGGATGGACCCGGAGGCGGCGAGGATCGTGTTGCGGGCACCCTGGCGTGAAGTGGCGGTGACACCCCTCAACATCTGCCGCCAGGCGCCCTTCACGAAGGAAGTGGCGAGCCGGGCCTCGGAAGGTGATTCGCCGATCGCGAAGTACTTCGCGGAGACGTTTCTGAAACGGCACTGGGCGCCGATCTCCCCGCTCATGTACGACCAGATTGCGGCATTGTCTCTGCTCGAGCCGGACGTCGTAAAACGATCTGAGGAGATATACTTCGACGTCGAGATCGACCACGGCGCCTTCTATGGTGGCACTCTCCACTGGCAGAGCCGGCGCCAGCCACCGTCCGGGGTACGCAAGGTCGAAGTGCTGCTCGACCTGGACTACCCGCGTTTCGTGGAAGAGTTTGTTGATTTGATGACGCGCTAGCAGGCTGCCAAATATGCATCCGCAGCCTGCCGAGCGGCAAGCCGCCGCGTCTGCTGCGAGACCGGCCCGAATGGGCCGATAGCACACCGAGCGCCGCGCGAGGAGCGAGGCGCCGCGCGCGTCCGACTTCGCCAAGGCTTCGTCGGGACCTCGCCGAAGCCCGGAGGGCGTAGGCGGGAACGAGGAGTGAGCGCGCGATGAGGCACTAGAGATGTTCGTACCGGAATCCTGGGGATTGGCCCTCCTCATGATGATCGTCTGCGCGATCTGCTGGGGCTCGTGGGCCAACACCTACAAGCTCACGAAGGGCGTTCGCTTCGAGCTCTTCTACTGGGACTATGCGATCGGCATTTTCGTCATGGCGCTCATCCTCGCGTTCACGCTGGGGAGCTCCGGGGGAGGAGGGCAGGCGTTTCTAGCCAATCTGGAGCAGGCCTCGAGCGAGCGCGTCGCTCAGGCGTTGATCGGCGGCGCCATTTTCAATCTCGCGAACATCCTGCTGGTAGCGGCCATCGCCATCGCCGGGCTTGCGGTGGCGTTTCCCGTCTCGATCGGCACCGCGCTAGTGCTCGGAACCGTCTGGGCCTATGTCGAGGAGCCGAAGGGCAATGCGACCCTCATCGCTCTGGGCGTGGCTCTGGCGGTGGGGGCCATCCTCTCGGACGCGCTCGCCTACAAGGAGCTCGGCGGCGGCAAACTCACAGTGACGAAGAAGGGCTTGTGGATCTGCATAGTGAGCGGGCTTCTGATGGGAAGCTGGGTCCGTTTCACGACGGTTGCGATGGCCCCAGGAGATGGCCAGCTGACGCCCTACACCAGCACCGTCTTCTTCACGCTCGCCGCCCTCCTGTCCACGATACCGTTCAACCTCTATTTCATGAAGAAGCCTCTGGTCGGAGAGGCGGTCTCGATGGCGGGCTACTTCGAAGGCGGAGTGAACTGGCATGTGCTGGGGATCCTTGGCGGGTGCATCTGGAGCATCGGGACCGGCTTCAACCTGATTGCCGGAAGCCAAGTCGGTTTCGCCATCTCCTACGCGATCGGGCAGAGCGCCCCGATGGTCGCCGCTCTCTGGGGTGTGGCGGTGTGGAAAGAGTTCGAAGGCGCGAACGCGAAAGCCAAACGCTACCTCGGTCTCATGTTCATGTTCTATGTGGGAGCCATCGCCTGTCTCGCCTACGCTTCGGACGCGAGTTGATGCGCTTTCTGCTGCTCGTCTCCTTCGGGCTGAGTGTTGTTCTCGACGCTCGCGCGCAGAACGTCGCTCCGCAGGCGAACCCCACGACGGACGCCCCGCGCCGCATCATCCTCGACGTCGATCCGGGTATCGACGATGCAATGGCCATGCTCCTTGCCATGCGATCTCCCGAGCTTCGGATCGAGGCAATCACGGTGGTATCGGGAAACGTCATCGTGGACCAGGGTGCCGAGAACGCTCTCAAGCTCGTCGAGCTGGCGGGCCGTCGGGATCTCATCGTTGCCAAAGGGGCCAAGTATCCGCTGCAGCGGAAGCTCATCACTGCCGAGGCGGTGCACGGTCCGGGTGGTCTGGGGGGGAAACCCTTGCCGTCGCCGACCAAGCGTCTCGATCCTCGCCACGCGGTGGACGTGATCCTCGAGACCGTCAACGCGAATCCCGGTCAGATCACGCTCGTGCCAGTCGGGCCACTCACGAACATCGCGCTGGCTTTCTTGAAGGAGCCGTCGATCCGGGACAAGATTCCCGAGATCATCCTCATGGGTGGCTCCATCGTCGGTGGAAACGCCAGTCCGGCGGCGGAGGCCAACATCTATAACGATCCCGAGGCGGCGAAAGTCGTTTTCGAGTCCGGCATCCCCATCACCATGGTCGGGCTGGGGGCGACGGCCCAGGCGAGACTCACCCGCTCGCATCTGCCGGAGCTTCGAAACTCGAGCTCTGCGGTCGCGAACTACGTGGCCGAGATTGGCGATTTCTACATCGCATTCTCGGAGAACCTGGGTTTCGACGAAGGTTCGGATCTTCACGATCCGCTCGCGGTGGGGATGGCCATCGACAAGACGCTGGCTACCGACCTCCGCCCGATGCGCATCTACGTGGAGACGAAGGGAGAGCACAGCTACGGCGAGACGGTTGCCAATCGGGACCTGATAGCGGAGGCCATCGAAGACGCCGGCGACCACTACACGATTTCGGGCTTCCCGAGACTCATTCCGAACGCCGACGTTCCGGTGGTCGTGGACGGCGAGCGCTTCGTGTCGATGTTCCTCGAACGAATAAAACACCACTGATTGGAGGACCCACGATGGCCAAGAAGAAAGCCCGTATCGCGGTTGTCGGAAGTGCCAACATCGACCTGACAATTTTCACCGACCATTTCCCCAAGCCCGGAGAAACCCTGTTTGGAGATCACTTCGACCTGGGCTTCGGAGGCAAGGGCGCTAACCAGGCGGTGGCTGCGACTTACTGTGGTGCGGAGGCGCACATGGTTGCCCGTGTCGGTGGCGACCTCTTCGGGCCGGCCACCATCAAGAACTTCAAGACGCTCGGTATCCGCGCGCGCCACGTCAGGAAGGTGAAGAAGGTGTCGAGTGGCGTCGCGCCGATCTTCGTCGACAAGAAGGGTCAGAACCGCATCGTAGTGGTCAAGGGTGCCAATGACAAGCTGACCCCAAAGGTGGTCGACGACGCGGCGTCGATGCTGAAAAAGGCGGACGTCATCGTGCTCCAGTTCGAGATTCCGATGGAGACCATCTACCACACGGTCAAGCTCGCCCGAAAACACGGAATCCGTTGCATCGTGAACCCGGCACCGGCGCTCCCCGTTGATCTCGAGCGCATCGCGGGAGTCGACTACTTCATTCCAAACGAGAGCGAGGCCGAGACGATCAGCGGGATGCCCGTGCAAACGGTCGACCAGGCGAAGGCTTGCGCGGCCTTCTTCCTGGAGCAAGGTTTGAAGCGCGTCATTCTGACCCTCGGCGAGCGGGGAGCACTCATCGCCGGACCCGACGGAGTGGAGCTCGTGCCCGCCTACGAGGTGAAGACGGTGGATTCCACAGGTGCGGGAGATGCTTTCATCGGAAGCTTCGCGGTTTTTCTCGCCGAAGGCATGGCGGAGCGGGATGCCGTGGCGCGCGCGAACCTCTATGCGGGGATCTCGACGACCGGCATCGGCACGCAGAAATCCTTCATCAAGCGGAAGCGCTTCAACCGGGAGTGGAAGGCCAGGAACAAGAAGAGCGAAACGAAAAGGCGCAAAGCCACAGCGAAACCACCGTCTCGAGCCGGTGCGTCGCCGGCACCGTGATCAACACGCAACAGAGTGAGAGGGCTTCACTCGTAGCGGAGCGCGATGACTGGATCTACCGCGGCGGCACGACGGGCGGGCACGTAGCAGGCGACGAGCGCCACCGCGGCGAGGACCAGCGGGACGGCGGCGAAGGTCATTGGGTCGGTGGCGCCGACCTCAAATAGCAGGCTTTCCATGAACCGCGTTGCCGCGAACGACGCGACAAGCCCGATCGCCCCTCCCAGGGCCATGAGCAGCATCCCTCGACCGATGACCAGCTTGAGCACGTCACCGGAGCTCGCCCCCATCGCCATTCGAATTCCAATGTCGTGGGTGGAGGTTTCGGGTATCGAATCCAGGGTCGACGGACGTCAGGGCGGCGAAGCTCCGCATCAAGAGACCCGCGCCGACGAGGAGCGTGAGCGCGACCGCCACTTCGACGACCACTAGAGGAGAGTCCGAAAACGAACGCCGCGGTCCAACGCGGGAGAAACGACTACTGTCGGGCGCGCTTCTCCGGGAACTCCTCCACGGCGTCCGGCATGAAGTCATCCGTACTGAAGGCGTAAGGAAGGGCCTCCTTGAACGTCGTCATCCCCCCTTTGCGATCTTCGTGTTCATTCTGAGGCGCTAACTTCCGGGCAGGGGCTCGGGCTCGGGCTTGGCGTGAAGAAGAATCCTGAATGTCGAGAAAGAAGCTGGTTCCGTCACGTTCAGACGATGGGTCGGGTCATGGGAGCCCCCGCGGTGGTGGCGGGTCGTTCCAGGAGCTCACCGATGCAGTCGGCGAGTACGCGAACGGCCTCCCCGAGGACGCGCTCGTCCTCACCGCCGAAGCAGATGCGAAGGTGAGAGCGGTGGGGCGACCTCGTGAAGAAGACGTCGCCCGGCGTGACGAGGACGCCACGGGAGAGAGCCATCCGGTGCAGGTTCGTGAAGTCGCCATTCTCGGGCAGACTCAGCCAGCAGCAGTAGCCTCCGGACGGGTGGGTCCAGCTGACTTCCGGCGGCATGTGCTCCGAGAGCGCCGCTACCAGCGCGTTGCGCCTTTTTCGATACGTCGGCAGTACGCGCTCCACGTGTGCATCGTACAGGCCCTGGGAAAGGAAGAGGGCCAGCGCCCTCTGCAGAAATGTAGAGCCGCCCATCTCTCGCGTTCTGAGAAGGTAGGAAAGTCGCGGCCTGAGCGCGGGTGGGGCAATCACATAGCCCGTGCGGATCCCCGGCAACAGGGCCTTCGAAAAGCCGTCCAAATAGACGACGAGGTCGTGCTCGTCCCGCGCTTTGAGCAGCGAAGGTGCCGGGCCGTCATAGGCGAGACGCCCGTAGATATTGTCCTCGACGATCGTGAGGCCGTACTCCGACGCCAGGGCGAGGAGCCCCGCGCGTCGGTCCTCCGTCATGGAGATTCCCGTCGGGTTGTGAAACGTCGGGATGGTATAGAAAAAACTCGGTCGCTCCCGCAACAGGAATCGCTCCAGGACATCGAGCCGAGCTCCTTCGTCGTCGAGTGGCACGCCGAGTGGCCGGAGACCATACGACTCCAACAAGCTGATGAAGCCGAGATACGTGGGCTCTTCCACGAGTACGGTTTGTCCCGGCTCGGACAGCGCGGCCGTTACGATCGAAAGACCCTGAGTAACGCCGGACGTGATGAGGACGTCTTCGGCCGCAAGCGTCAGACCGCGCGGTCGCAGAACGGTACTGACCGCCTCACGGAGCGCGCCATCTCCATCCGTCGGACCGTAGTCGAAGAGCTCCCGAAGCTCGTCGTGCATCGAGTGCAGAATGGCCATGAAATCGTCGACTGGATACGAACGGTGGTCGGGCTCGGCCATTCCGAGAGAACGCACGCCGCGCGCTCGACCTGCACGGCAGAGGCCCGCCATCACCGCGTCGGGCGAGAGAGAGCTCGAGGCCGGCGGCGCCGGTAGCGGCGGTCGCTCGGCGACGAACGTGCCACGTCCCACGTCGCGTCGATCCAGCCTTCGGAAGACAGGAACCGGTACGCGTTGTGAGCAGTGACCCGCGTCACCTCGAGCTCCTCCGCCAGCTCTCGCACGGTCGGGAGTCGACCGCCCGGCTCCAGATGTCTCTCGCGAATACCCGAAATGATCCGGTCGGCGATCTGACGATAGAGTGGCTGCTCCCGATCGGCCTTGTCGATGCGAAGCTCCGTCACGAACCCCTCCTCACGAACCCCTCCTCATGAGCCCCTCCTCATGAGCCCCTCCTCATGAGGATGACTCGCCCGGGAGCGCGCGTGAAACCGAAATGCTCGTAGTAGGGGACCAGCTCGGGAAGACAGTAGAGCTCGAAGTGCCGCACGCCGGAAAGGCGAGGGTGAGACACCACGTCCAGCACGCGTGCAAAGCCCACCAGCTTGCCGTTATCGCGATAGGCCACGACGACATCCGAGCCCGCGACGGCCTCGGCGACGTCCGAGAGCTTTCGGCCTCGCGTCCACCACTCGTTCTGGTAGAACGTGTGCAGATCTTCGATTTGAGCCTGGCTCAACGAGTCCAGTCGCTCGATGTGGTGAGTTGGTACGTAGGACAATTTTGGCGATATTGTCATATTGTTGTTCGTCACCATATGAGACAAATGTAATATGACAATAGGGGGGCATGAATGGAGTTGAAATTGTTCGCTCTCGAGGCGTGGCTGGAAGATCAGGAGCGGCGAACCCGTCTGAATCTCGCCGCGAGCAGCGGGCCCGCGTGGTCGGTGCGCGAGCTGCTGAGTCTGTTGTCGCCCGAAGAGCAGGAGGCGCTGTGGGAGTCGAAACTGACGTACCCGCCCGCCGCCGGCACGGAGGGGCTTCGGCAGGTCGTCGCAGATTGGAACGACGTCGAGCCGGACGATGTGCAGATCGTGACCGGAGCTTCCGAGGGGCTTCTCTGTCTCTTTCACCACGTGGCCGAGCCGGGAGCGAACGTGGTGCTTCCCGCGCCCGGCTATCCGGGTTTCGCCGCCCTGCCCGAAACCCTGGGCCTCGAGGTGAGGTCGTATCGGCTTCGGACCGACGAGAGCTTTCGAATCGATCCCGACGAGATCCGCTCGCTGGTGGATGACCGAACGAAGCTCCTCCTGATCAACCGGCCTCACAATCCGACGGGAAAGGTTCTCAGCGAAAAGGCACTTCGCGAGCTTCACGACTTTGCGGCCGCGCGCAACGTTCTCTTCGTCGTGGATGAGGTGTTTCGGGCTGTTCGTCCGTGACCGGCGAATCCTCGGTCAGGTTGAGGACGCGTTCACCGCCGACGCGTCTCAAGTAGATGTCTCCGTCGCGCGTGTAGGCGACGGTCCTGCCATCGGGCGACAGGCTCGGGAAGCTCTCTATGCCCGGATCGGACGTGAGCTGAGTGAAGCCGGACACCGTTGGGGCGGTGGTACCTGGCCCGGTGTCTCCACCGCGTCCGACCAGCAGATAGGTTGCGATCGCCGTGACGAGCACCGCTCCCACCACGATGACGGCGAGCGGAGCGCGCTTTTGCCCGCGGACCGGAACACCGTCTAGCAGCTCACCGGATTCGACCTCCTGCTTCAGCTCTTCCAGCTCGTTGCGAAGGTCCTTCGCGCTCTGGTAGCGCCGGTCCGGATCTTTCGCCAGGCCGCGTCGAATGATCTTTCCCAGCTCGCGCGGCACGGAGGCGTTCAGCTCGGTCACCGAGCGCGGCGTGTCCTTGATTATGGAAGAGAGGATCGTTGCGGGTGAATCGCCACTGAATGGCTTCTGACCGGTCGCCATCTCGTAGAGAACGACGCCTGCGGAGAAGATGTCGGTGCGGTGATCGACATTCTTGCCCTGGGTCTGCTCGGGCGACATGTAGGCAACGGTCCCGAGGATCCGCCCGTCCGCAGTCATCTGCTCGGTGGGCAGTTCGCTCGCCGAGCCGCCTGTCAAGACTTTCTGCTGCACCTTCGCCAGGCCGCGGCAAACATGTCCGACACCGCCCGGGCGCGGCGTATCGGAAGCCTGGGACGGTGAATTCTATCTCCTAGCCGCAGGGCACGCCATGTCGAGTTTGCTAGACTGACTGGCGAACGCTGGCGATCCGAATGTCTGCACGCTCCACACCTCACGAGATCCTGCGATCCGTCTTCGGCTATTCGAGCTTTCGGAGCCTGCAGGAGAGCGTCATTGATCATGTCGTGGCCGGTGGCGATGCGCTGGTGCTCATGCCGACCGGCGGCGGCAAGAGCCTCTGCTACCAGATCCCGGCGATGGCCCGAGAGGGCGTGGGTCTCGTCGTCTCACCGCTGATTGCCTTGATGAAGGACCAGGTCGATGCCCTGCGCGAGGCCGGCATCGAAGCGGCCTTCGTCAACTCGACGCTTCCGCCCCACCAGGCGCGGCAGATCGAGACCGACATGGTGGCCGGCAGGTACGATCTCGTCTACGTCGCGCCCGAACGGCTCGTCACCTCGTCGTTTCTGGAGCAGCTCGACCGGACCCGGATCGCTCTTTTCGCGATCGACGAGGCCCACTGCGTCAGTCAGTGGGGCCACGACTTCCGTCCCGAATACAGGAAGCTCGACGTGCTCCAAGAGCGGTACCCGGAAGTGCCACGGATTGCGCTGACCGCCACCGCCGATGCGCCGACCCGCCGCGAGATCCTGTCGCATCTCGCGCTTCCCGAGGCAGGACTGTTCGTCTCGGGCTTCGACCGGCCCAACATCCGTTACGAGGTGGTGCCGAAGTCGAACGCGCGCCGCCAACTCCTGCGCTTTCTTGGGGCACGCCATTCCGGCGAGAGCGGCATCGTGTACTGCATGAGCCGGAAGAAAGTCGAGCAGACGACGGGGTGGCTGCGCGAAGAGAGGATCGAAGCGCTCGCCTATCATGCCGGGCTCGACAAAAGCGTTCGACAGGCGCACCAGGAGCGCTTCCAGAACGAGGACGGCGTCGTCATCGTCGCGACCATCGCCTTCGGCATGGGTATCGACAAGCCGGACGTGCGCTTCGTCGCCCATCTGGATCTGCCGAAGAGCCTCGAGGCCTACTATCAGGAGACCGGGCGGGCGGGCCGTGACGGCCTCCCCTCCGATGCCTGGATGTGCTACGGCTACGGCGATGCGGTCCTCATCCGCCAACTCGTCGAGCGGTCCGACACCTCGCTCGAGCGGAAGCGAATCGAGCATCTGAAGCTCAACAGCCTTCTAGGGTATTGCGAGAGTGCCGAGTGCCGGCGGGCAGTCCTGCTGCGTTACTTCGGCGAGGAGCACGCGGGCGAGTGCGGGAACTGCGACACCTGCCTGAATCCCGTCGAGAGTTACGACGGAACGACCGAGGCACAGAAAGCCCTTTCGAACGTCTACCGCACCGGCCAGCGCTTTGGCGCCGCCTACCTCGCCGATGTCCTCTTGGGCAAGGACGACGAGCGTGTCCGCCGCAACGGACATTCCAGCGTCTCGACCTTCGGCATCGGGGAAGAGCGCGATCGCAATGGGTGGATGAGCGTGTATCGACAGCTGGTGGCGGCTGGCATGCTCGCGGTCGAGCCGGAGCACGGAGGCCTGTCGCTCGCACGGCACGCCTGGCCGGTTCTCAAAGGCGAGGCGGGCTTCACCTTGCGCCGCGATCCAGCGCCCGTCAAGGGCAGCGGAAAACCGAAAGCGGGTCGGTCGACGGCGACGGTACTGACGTCACTCAGAGACGAAAAGCTCTTCGAAGCCCTGCGCGCGAAGCGGCTCGAGCTTGCCCGTGAGGCGAACCTCCCACCCTACGTCATCTTCCACGATCGAACGCTGATCGAGATGGCGATCGAAAAGCCGAGCTCGCTCGCGTCTCTGGCCACGATCTCCGGCGTCGGCGCCGCCAAGCTCGACAAGTACGGCGAGGTGTTCCTTCAGCTGCTCCGCGAGTCGGAGTGATTCGCGAGCCGAACTTCGTGTCGCCGCAACACGGCATCCACCGTGACGGGCCTCTGTTTCCTGTAGAGAAAAGACAACGCAAAGGCGCGAAGGCCGAAAGAACGCAAGACTCGCTCCATGTACCCGGAACCCATTCTTTCCGCCTCAGCTCGCGTCTTTTCCAGCCAAGGCAACGCTTTCGCCACGGAGCCACCTCAGGCGCAAAGGCCGCCGAAGGCGAGGAGGAGTGAACCTTTGCGATCTTGGCGACTTCGCGTCTTTGCGTTGATCTTTTTCTTGGTTGCGGGTTCCCCGCTCCGTGAACCCATTCACTTTCGATTGGCGAGGACGAGCTCCGACAGCTTCGGGCCGCTGCCTGGCTCGCTCCAGGGACAGACCTCGATGCAGATGGCGCAGCCGTAGGTTTTCACGAAGTACGGGATACTTTTGTCGAAGTCCACGTACCAGCGCTTCTCGCCGCGTATCCACTGTTTTTCGTTGAAGATAGCGTCGGGTGGGCAGTCGATGACGCAGCGCCGGCAGCGAGTACAGACATCCTCGACGCCAATGTCCACCGGTTCGTCGTAAGTCATCGGGAGGTCGGTGAGCACTGCCGCCAGCCGGAAGTTGGAGCCGTACTCCTTGCTGATCATGGAGCCGTGCTTTCCCAGCTCGCCCAGGCCGGCCCGCACAGCGGGGGATGTGGAGGATCTCGGTGCTGTTCGGATTGCCGTACGCTTTGGCGGGCCAGCCCATGCGCCGGATGTGTTCGCCGAGCTCGATGGCGATGCGGGCCACGCGACGATAGGTACGCATGACTTCCACCGCGGCGCGCTTCTGGGGAACGTGGACCATCTCCACGCGGTTCATGGGGAGCCCGATGCAGACAGCGCTTTCGTAGGACACCTCGTGACCCTCGTACAGGGCTTCTTCCGTGATGCGGGTGATCCCGACCAGCCCCGCACCCAGCTCACGCGCTTTGGCCTTGATCTCCGAGGCCATGGCCCGGGGATCGTCGACCGCCCGGCAAGAGCTGCCTACCGGGCCCTGACGGCGCCGCAGCTGCCAGCTGTTCGCCAGCAGCTGTCGGACCACGCCCCATGGGTTGATGTAACTAAAGAAGTTATCGAGGTCCTTCCAGGCCAGATCTTCTCCCGTGGCGTTGTGAAACACATGGCGAGCCTGGCGTCGGTCTTTTTCCCCGAGCCCGTTGATGGCGTTTCCCGGTTCCGGGGCATGGCGATAGCCAAAGGCGTAGCTCGTTCCTGGAGGCGCATCTGGTTTCACGGGGACATCTCCTCATCGACCCAGACGACGTCGCCGTCTTCTTCCTTCTTGCGATAAAGGCGCCGCACGCGGGCGCCCGCAGTGAAGTAGGCGAACAGCATCGATGCGAGCCGCCGCAGATGTTTGACGTCCCTCAGCAGGGTCGACGTCTGGTCTGGGCTATCGATCGTACGCATCGCCCCGCTATCGTATTCCGAAAAGCCCCACACTTGGTTCCGGAAAAAACCCACACCCGGGACCAAACTTTGTCATTCTGGAACATCGGATCTGACGTATTTCCACTCGCGTCGAACGAGAACGCAACGGTTTACGGACTCACCCTGCCTGGCATCCTTCTTGCTTTTATAAAGAAGTAGGTTTAACAGCTTCCAGAACAGTTTATTCGACTAGATCGCGGCGGTCACAGGCCTTGAAGCCGGCGAATGAAGCCGGCGAAGAGTGCCCGGTGCGCGGGTGTTTGTGGGGGCACCTGCAGCTAACCCGGTGGACTGCACTCCCAGTGTTGGAGCTTGCCATGGCCGAGATCACTTTCACCCGCCACTCGAGGATCGCGCTGCTCGTCCTCATAGTGACCCTTTTCGCTGCGTCGAACCTTGCCCTTGCCGGTGAGTTTCTTACCCGAAGCATCTACGTTCCAATCTATTTTCGCACCTGTCCACACCTGGAGAACTCGGTTTTGTACCAGGGTGACGAAGTCGCGGGACGCGTGCCGGGCAGGAAGATCTTCCAGTTCACATACTACCCGAAGCTCGGTCGCGTCGAGCCGGAGCTCACCCAGTTGCGCGTCGAAGGCACCCGCGCGGACGGTGAGGACTACACCGCGCGCCTCGCGGTGACGCCGTTTACGGTGCACAGCGGCGCTCAGCGCATCGAGCTCGGTACCGAGGACTACCTCAAGAGGTTTCGGCGAAAGCTGGATGTTCGCCTGAAAACGTTCGTGCTCAAGCTTCGCTGCTACGACTCCTGTGAAAAGACCGCGGCGGCTGTCGTCGCGAAGGCCGAGGCTCTGGAAAACTCCAGGCCTCGTTAGGGGGGCGTCGGTCGTGTCACGCCCCGCCTCTCAAGGCGGTCGGGTCGAGCGGCCCAACCGCTTTCCACAAGCCCGACGGCGAAGCCGTCGATCCGATTGAAGCCTACCGGAGGACCTCGATCTCGGCGCGGATCCCCGGTACGTTCGCCAGGTGGCGGTCACCGGTCACCAGGATCGCGCCGAGCGCTTCGGCAAGGGCGGCGTAAGCGGCGTCATAGGCGGTGACGTTCTCCTTGAGCGCCCAGATCCTCGGCAGGAAATCCGAATGCGCGTACCGGTTCAAGTCGAGAGCAGTGAGATGCCGGAGAGCGATCCGCGCGCGCTCCTCATCGATGTCACCGTTGCGCACGTATCGTCGGAGGGTTTGCGCGACCTCGAGATCAATGAGGTGCGGAGCATGCAGCGTCACCCTGGAGGAATGGACTCGTCGAGCAAGCCTTCCACCCGGCCCGGTGTTCAGAAGGAGCTCGACCAGTGCGGGGGCATCGAGAGCGATCAACGACGATCTCGTTCCTCTCGTATGATTTCCGCTGGCGTTTTCGAAAGCTTCACGCCGGGAAGTTTCGCTATGCGATCCAGCAACTCTTCACGCGTTGGTCTCTCGAGATCTTTCTTCAGCTCTTGCAGGAGGTATTCGGAGAGCGTCATTCCCGCGAGTGCTGCCCGCGCTTTGAGTTGACGGTGCATATTCTCGGGAACGTTGCGAATCTGGATCATCGCCGACATGTAACTAGCTTACTTTCATCAGAATCACATGTCAAAATCGTTTCCTGCCCTGTCGCTCGAAGCGCGATCGACCGGCAGGACTACGGCATTGGATCCGGCTTCCAGCACAGCGCGATCCCCAACTTCATCAGCGACGAAGTGACGCTTGAGGTCGATCTGTGGACCCGGACCGGCAAGCGGCAGGCCGCTGAAAAGACATCGGCAGCCTGCTAGGGCCAGAGCCACCCGAACGCGCCGCCCGTCAGGAGGCTGTAAACGAGCCCGTCGAACGTATTCTTCAGAGTCGTGCTCCACTTTCGCTTGTACCAGATCGAGTTCTGCCACAGCGCAACGGCGTATCCGACGAAAGCCGTGCATCCGGCGAGTTGAAAGACCTTCAGATACTCCGCGCCCGGCCCGAGCGCCCTGCCGGCGATGTAGGCGGCGATCACGCCCACGATGATGGAATACACGAACCATTGCACCAGGCTCTTGCCCATCCCAGGCATGCCGCTCGGCATGACGGTCATGAAAGCGACCGGACCCTTGTTCGCCTTCTCTTGAAATGCTTCTGACTTCATTGCTTCCGGACTGCCCGGGCAGGGGATGACGTACTCGCCGGGTGGAATCTCGAACTTGCGAAGAGCATCCATGACATCGTCTTCGGCAGGCACTTTTCCGAAATCGCTCCGGTGGTAGGGAAGAAACATGTGAATCACGGAGCTCACGATGAAAACGAGCCCGGCCGAAAGGACAATGGGCAACCACAAGGACGGAATGGACACCATGGGCTCACCTCCTGGTGCCTTTATACCAGTTTTCGGCAGTGCTTCGAACCGCGCCGCGGGCCCTTAACTCTTCTTGTGCAAGGAGTCTCCCGGCTTCACGTCTCCGCTGATCTGGAGGTCGTAGCCGTCGGGGTCGGGAACGTGGAAACTGGCGTAGTCGTCCCCGCCACCCGTATCCAGCCGCGGGTTCAGACCACGGCTCTCCAGTTCCGCTCTTACCCGGTCCGTGTCCCAGTCGTCGATCTTGTACGCGATGTGATCGACGGTTGGCTTCGGGTCGAGATCCGCGGCCTCTCCGGGCCGCGTGCGGTGATTACGGGCGATCAAGATGGATCCCTCACCGAAACCAAGCTGACACTGAGTACTGCCGTTGTCGCCAGACACGGTCATTCCCATCAGGTCGGCGTAGAAATCGCGAGTTTTGCGGTAGTCGGAGACCTGGTAGGAAATATGGTCCAGCCCGACCGTTTTGAACCCGCCTTACGCGGGAGCAGCCGAGACGGCTGTGCTCGCGGTGGACGCCGCAGTGGCCGCAAGTGCCAGACTCTGAATGAGCTGGCGTCGAGTCATCTTTCCTTCTTCGAAATCCAGAAGCAGTCTGGAAATGATACTTTCCATGTGAAGGCCCTCCCGAAATGTGCGATCGTCGGCCCTCCGGAACCGCGCGGGCCGGACTCTCGCCGACGCTATCTTGCACGATTGCGCCAAAGAGCACTAGTCGCGCCAGGAGGCACGTTTGGAGTTACGTAATTGGTAAAAAACGGGGACAGGTAATTCTTTTTTCAAAAAACGAAAAAAGAATTACCTGTCCCCGTTTTTTACGGGAATCGTAAATTGGGGCTAAGATGCGCTGCTGGAGGTGTCTATGCGTGGTCTGCTTGCCTGCTCCGTGGCGCTATCGCTTGCGGGGTGTCGGCCGTCGTCCGACGAAGCCGCTTTCGATCTCATCCTCCGTGACGGTCTCCTGATCGATGGCTCGGGAAGCCCGGGCGAGCGGGGAAGTGTCGCCATTCGTGATGGCCGTATCGTCGAGGTCGGCGCGCTGACGACCGGGAGCGCCGAGCGCGTCATCGACGCCAACGGACGTGTGATCGCACCCGGTTTCATCGACATGATGGGCGGCTCGACGATTCCATTGCTGCGAGATGCGAAGACCGCCGAGAGCAAGCTGCGGCAGGGCATCACGACGATGATGGCTGGCGAAGGCGGATCCCTTGCTCCTCAGAGCCCGGATACGTTCGGGGATCTCGCGGAGGGGCTCCCCGAAGGCACCCGGTGGGTGCGCTTCGCCGAGTACTTCGACCTGCTGGAGCAGAAAGGCGTGGCGCTCAACGTCGTACACAATGTCGGTGCCGCCCAGGTGAGGCGCGTCGTTCTCGGGGACGAGGAGGTGCAGCCCACCGCGGCACAGCTCGAACAGATGAAGACTCTCGTCGAGCAGGCCATGCAGGACGGTGCCGTCGGAATCTCCACCGCTCTCATCTACCCGCCCGGAACCTATGCGAAGACGGAAGAGCTCGTTGCGCTCGCCAGTGTGGCCGCGGCGCACGGCGGGGTGTACTTCACCCACATGCGCAACGAGAGTGGCACGGTGGTCGAAGCCATCGAGGAGGCCCTCCGCATCGGTCGCGAGTCGGGCATCGCCGTGCATATCTACCACCTGAAGGCGGCGGGGCAGGAGAACTGGCCCCTGATGGAGAAGGCCATCGAGACGATCGCCACGGCCCGCAACGAGGGTCTCGAGGTCACGGCGGACATCTATCCCTACATCCGGAACGGCATCGGTCTCGGTTCCTTCCTGCATCCGCGCCACTACGCCTCAGGCGAGGATCCTTTTCTTGCCACTCTGTCAGATCCCGAAGTTCGTGCGCAGCTTCGGCGCGAGGTAGAAGAGACCTCCGATTGGGAGAACTGGTACCGGCACGTCGGCAAGAACTGGGACAGCGTCCTGGTCAGCCGCGTCGGTCCCGATACGGATCCGGAATTCGCGGGCCTGTCGATTCAGCAGATCGCCGAGCGCCGCGGCGTCGACGCGTGGCAGGCATTCTTCGATCTGGTTCAGGCCGGGGGCACGAGTGTGAACCCGAAGAGCATGAACGAGGAGCAGAAGCACCTCGCGATGCAGGCACCTTTCATTTGTTTCGACAACGACGCCGCGCCCATGAACCCCGAAACGGCGGCCGGAGCGCATCCTCGCGCCTTCGGAGCGTTTCCGAGAATTCTCGCCAAATATGTGCGAGCGGAAGGTGTGATGGCGCTGGAAGATGCGATTCACAAGCTGACAGTGCTTCCGGCGCGGATTCTTCGCCTGGAGGGTCGGGGGAGTCTCGCTCCCGGGATGGCGGCAGACCTCGTCATCTTCGACCCCGAAAAGGTGAAGGACACCGCGACGTTCGTCGAGCCTCTGTCGTACGCCGAAGGTATTGACTTTGTGATCGTGAACGGAGATCTCGTCATCGACGACGGCGTTCCGACGGGTGCCCTCCCCGGGACGGTGGTCCGATGAGGGTGTCATCGAGCGTGATTCTCGCGACAACGATCGCACTGGGCGCCTGCGAGCACGTTCGACAGGATGGCGCACCCGTCGCCGAGCCGGCCGAAACGGTGCCGCCCTCGACCGCCACGACGACGTCCGTCCCTGCTCCTGCTCGAAGCTCGAGCGAGCAGGTGGCGGGACCGCTCGAATGGAGCGAGCGAAGGGCCGTCGAGCTCGTGGCGCTTCCGCTCTCGTGTATCGATCGTCCCCACCAGCCACCACGAGGCCGGTCGTACCTCTACGAGATGACGCACAGCCTGCGCGAGAGCCATGAGAGCACGCTCGCGTTCTACGGTTGCTCGGACTGGCATTCGGCGGTGAACTCCACGTGGACCATGGTGAAGGTCCTGAAAGACTTTCCGGACGCCGCCGTCTCCGGCCTCATTCGCGAAAAGCTCGACAACCACCTGTCGGAGAAGAGCCTGGAAGGTGAGGTACGGTTCTTCGAGGAAGTCGCTCGTCCGGGTTTCGAGCGGCCCTACGGCTGGGCGTGGCTTCTGAAGCTCTACGTGGAGCTGCATACCTGGCAGGGCGACGACGCCCAGCGCTGGGCTTCCCACTTGAGACCTCTCGCCGAGCTTCTCGCCGGGCGGAGTGTCGAATACCTGGACCACCTGTCTCATCCGATCCGTGTCGGCACCCACAACAACACCGCGTTCTCTCTGGATCTCATCCTGGAGTACGCGCGTAGCGTTCAGGACGAGCGGTTGACCGATGCCGTCCTGCGACGAGCGACCGAGTTCTACGGTAGCGATCGCGCTTGCGCGATTGCCTACGAGCCATCGGGCTCGGACTTTCTTTCACCCTGTCTGGCCGAAGCGGTTCTCATGACCGAGCTCGAGCAAGGGGAAGCCTTGACGAGCTGGTTGGACGAGTTCCTCCCCGCCCCCGATTCCCCGGAGCTCCAGTCGCTCAGAGAGTTCGCCGAGGTGCGCGACCACTACCTTCCGGAGGGTCTGGTGGAAGCTCCCGAAGCCGACCCCGAGCAGACACCGGCCGACGTCGAGCGTGAGCAGGAGCGACGGCTCGTCGGTGCCAAGTCACACCTTATCGGGCTGGCTTTCGTTCGTGCGGGCGCTCTCTTGAGGCTTGCCGATGCACTTCCACCCGGCGACCCGAGGGTGGAGGTCTATCGCGAGCTCGCAACGATTCAGGCCGGCCAGGGCTTCGAGAACATGTACGACGCCGACTACTTCGGGACCCACTGGCTGGCCAGCTTCGCCGTTCTGATGCTGACCGCGCGGTAAGGGCCCGCGCAAGAATAACTTCACATTTTGGGACGCCGATGCATCCCGTCTGGCTGCGTTGCTCGTCGGTCATCCAGCTCCACACGAATGACGATCTGCTCCTCGGGCGTCCCGATTTCAGCATCGCAGAGACAAAAAACCCCGTTACGGTTTCATACGCTTGCGGATTCCGCCGGCTGCCCGGAAATGACGCGCACCGGGACCGCTACTGACACCGAAGCGGGGAAGAGGCATGTTCGGGCGTCGCAGGCCTGATAGCTGAGGGTACCTCGAAGCATGCGATCACCGGGTCGCGCCGACTCCCCCGCTTCCAGGGGAACCGAGATCTCGAAAGCCCCCCTGTAGGTCATCAATTCGCTGGACGTTCCTTCGAGAATGTATGGTTGCCCCGGCGGGTAGACTGGAGTTCCGGGTCGTATGCCGCCTTTAGCGCTGAGTTTGAGTCGCAACGGTGGTTCTCGTCGACGGTGTGAATCGGACGCACGTGGCCTTCGCATCGGGGGTGCCTTTCTTTGGAGATGGATTCGCTCCAGGAGATTGAGATCGTAACGACGGGCGCCTCGGCGGAGTTCGCCTTCGCTCAGGGGGCGGTGTTCAACGTGGTCACGAAGCAGGGCGGCGACACTTGGCGCTTCGACTTCTCCTACTACAATCAGAACGAAGCGTTGACCGCGGCGTCGGAGAAGACGCGGTGCAGATGCCCCGACGGCGAGAGCGGGTTCATGAACAATGCGTACCACGACGCGACGACACACTTGGGAGGTGACCTCGTCCCCAATCGACTGTGGCTCTTTGCCGGATACCAATACCGAAACCACGATCGGACCTTTGCGGGGATGGATCCTAGATTCCCCTTGCGGACGCCCGAGTCCCGCTTCTCCCAGAAGCTGAATTGGCAGGTGTCACCGCGCGTGTCCGTGACGCAGACGTTTCAGCTACAGGCCGCCGAGACGGGCCAGCCACCCACCGCGACCTTGCCCGCAGAAGCGCTCGTGGTCTTCGAGTCGGGCCAGCGAGCTCGCTCTCACTCGCCTGAGCTACATTCCGAGCGAGAACACGATCTTCGACTTTTCCATCTCGCGATCACTCGAATGGGGGGAAGGCGTCCCGAGAAGTGGACGCTCGACGTCGTTCCGGTTCGACCAGGCGACCAACACGTGGATCGAAGGCTCGATCTTCTTCAACGAGTGGGAGTGGTATCGCGTTCCTGTCAAAGGCAAAGTGACGCACTTCGCCGAGGATTTTCTGAAAGCCGATCACGAGTTCAAGTTCGGTCTGGAGCTCTCGCACGGCTCGGGCGAGGGCTTGGACGGCATACCGGGCGGTGTCAGTTACTACGACTACGAGGGGATGCCATACACGGCGTACTTCAGCGACACTTCTGTCACAGGCTCGCAGGCGACGGGCTTTGGTGTTTTTGCCGAAGACGCCGTTCGGGTCGGTGAGAGCGTCGTCCTCAACTTGGGAGTGAGATTCGATCGCAGCAAAGGGGTGAGCCAGGACGTTCCCGAGGTCGACACTCTCGGGAATCCGACCGGCGGTGACGTCTCCGGTCTCGGGATTTGTTCACCTGGAACACGTGGTCCCCTCGCCTCGGCTTCACCTACAAGCTCACGGGCGACGGAAAAACCCTCTTGCGGGGTTTTTGGGGGCGCTCTCACCAGGGCGTTCTGGCGGGCCAGTTTCAGGGATTTCATCCGGGAACGACACCGACCACCTTCGCTCGGTTCGACCCGGCGACGGGCGAGTATTCCGACGTGCTGTTCTCCTTCGATCCACCGGAAGACCAGGCTATCGACAACGAGATGCGTCCACCCAACACCGATCAGTTTTCGATCGGCATCGATCGGGAGATCTGGGCGGATGCGGTCTTGAGCGTCAGCTATGTTAGAAAAGAAGGCCGCGACTTCACGGGTTGGGTGGACATCGGAGGGGAGTACGGTGTGGCTACGGAAACGCTGCCCGACGGAAGGGAGATCACCGTGTTCCCACTCGTAGGTCCGCGCGACGATCGTTTCCTCCTTCTCACGAACCCCGACGACTGGTATATGGCTTACGACGGTCTCCTGCTCACCTTCGAGAAACGTTGGTCGGCTGGATGGCAAACGTACGTCTCTTATGGGTTATCCAAGACAGATGGGCTCCAAGCCTCGAACGTTGGGGGCCGCGGCGGCCCTCAGTTCAGCGTGCCCACCGGGCCTTTTGGCTCGGCCGGCGTCGATCCGAACGATCTTATCAACGCCGAAGGTCGACTCGCGGGCGATCGAACTCACATGTTCAAGGCCCAAGCCGTCACCGAGATTCCGAAAGTCGACGTTTTGGTCAGCGGTTATTTCCAGTATTTGACGGGCCGGCCTTGGGCTGCCGCGACGCGGGTTCGCCTTCCGCAGGGGCGGCGGTGGATCCTCCTGGAGCCTCCGGGCACCCGGCGTTTCGATCCTTCCACGCTTCTGGATCTGCGGTTCTCCAAGATCTTTCGGTTTGGCCCCGATCGAAAGTTGGAGATCTTGGTGGACCTACTTGAACGTGCTGAACCAGAACGCCGTCCGTTCCGTCAGATCGAACGACCCCTTCAATCCGAGATTCGGGGAGCCACAATTCTTGTCCGAGCCCCGCCGCGCGATGATAGGGGTCAAGCTGGCTTTCTAGTGCCGTTCCCGTGTGGTCAAAAAACTCATGCGGCGTCCCGATGGTAGAAACGGAGCAGCCCACCGAGCCGCTTCCCACATCGAAGACGGCCTTCAACTCGATTCGTCGCTTCGCTGGCCGGGAACAACAATAGATTGCCCTTGCCTTGGTGATTCCTCTGGTGATGAGATTGCGTGACATACTGTTTCAACGCGAGTCGAAGCGAGCTCTCTCCGAAGAGAATGAGCTTCGACAGGCACTCGTCGTTGGCTGATTTCACCCAGCCGCGCGCTTCAAATTCGGGCTTCTCGCGGGCAGTTTTACGGTTTTGATGCCCACCGCCTCGAGAGTCAGCTGAAACGACTCGCAAAACTTCGAGTCCCGATCGTGGATCAAGAATCGGCTCGAGGAGAGAAACCCGATATCCGCCATGGACACATTCCGGGCCACTTGGGTCATCCACTGCCCATCGGGATGCGGCGTGAGGCCGGCAATGGGCACGTGCCGGCTCGCCAGGTGCATGAAGAACAAGACGTAGACGTATAGGCATCGGTCAAGCGCAGTCGACCCTGGAGCTGATCTCGAAGAATGCGATTCTCGGCCACGAGGTACTCGTTTCGCAGCAGCAATTCTTGATCAGCCGATCCGGTGATTTAGGCGAGCATGGTCTTCCAGTCCATCGCCTCTCCTTTCCAGGACCGGAGTACGTACCCGATGGCGAGCGCGGTTTCAAATGGCTCGGAGCGTTGAAGTGCCGCTCCGAAGCTGCTGAGCGGCGGCACGTTCAAGTATCTGACCAGACGGGATCGACGTTCCGTTGTCGCCCGAGCCAGTCTAATTCTCGGTCACGACGATGTTGAACAGGACCGCGAACTGACCGCCGTTACACTTGCTCTTCCCCTTCCACACGGAGAGCGAGGCTCGGGGCACCCCGTCGCTAGGGCATACCACCGTGCTCGGCGCCGGAGTCAGAACCCACACGCGCTTACGGTTTTCGATTCGGTGATCGACTTGCGCGAGAGCCGTGTTTTTCGGCGTGTTGACCTGAAAATCAGTAGCGAAGTTGTCATTCCTGCATTCGGTGAAGAATTCGTCGTTCGGGTCGAAGATCGCGCTGTGAAAAAGGACGCGAACGTGCCCGGAGCGAAAGTCCTCCGTGTTCTCCAGGACGAAGTGGAGGTTTGTATACGAAATCCCCCACATAGGTGGGTCGCCAAACAAGTCATCGATGTTCTTCGCGTTCATGAACTGGGCAATCTGAGCCCCCTGAGTGGTTGGGCAACCCGCCTGTGCCGAACCCGACTCCGCCGTGCCCAGGTCGATATCGATCGATCTCGGGCTCCTGTGAAGATTGATCGTCATGTCTCCCGAGCCGTCCGGGTCCGCAAAGACCTTGCCCTCCCCCGACGGAAGGCGTATCGCCTACGTTGCCCAGTACGGCAAGCGAAGGCTCTTCATCCGGGACTTGGAGACGGGCGATGAGCGAGAGGTTTTCCCCGACCTCGCCAACTTTATACGCCGTCCGGTGGGCGCCAGATGGGAATTCCATGTAGTTGTGGGGTACGGATCGGGACGGGCGGCGCGGAGTATTTCGGACGGATCTCGCCGGCGAAGCGTTGCACACAGTGTTTCTAGACGATTCGCTTAGAGGCTTCGCGCTGTCGCCCGACGGTATCCTCTATTATTGGAGCGACGGATCGGTCCTCGCTCGCGATCCGGAAACGGGTCAGACCGAAGAGCTCGTTGGACCCGACATCGTCAACGTCAATATCGCCCTATCCCGCGACGGCAAATGGCTCGCGTTTACCCGGCGAGCGCAAGAGCTTCATGTGATGCCGGCCGAAGGGGGCTCGCCCACGGAGCTTTTGCGCGTGAGCGAACAAGACGAGCCCGTCGTCCCCCAGAGCTGGCTTCCCGACGGTGAGACGCTTCTTTTCACCATTGGGAATGGCTACGAGCGAAGTCTCTGGACGATCGACGTCGCCGGTGGGGAGCCCTTCGAAGTGGGCCTCTCGATGGAGATGTTGAGAGTGGTTCGGGTGCATCCGGACGGCAAGCGTATCTCCTTCACGGCCGGCGTGCCTCACCTCGAGCTCTGGGTCATGGAGAACTTCCTTCCCGACAGCGAGGAGCTTCCGACGATGGCGGCGCACTAGAACACGAGCTTGACTCCCACCATCGCGCGGCGGTGCTCGACGATCTACTCGGCTCGCCAAACCTCGGGTTGAAGAGATCGGTTCGTGGTGAGCTGGTTCGAAGAGTTGAACGAGCGTGTCCCCGCGGGACGCTAGACGCCAACAGCTCAGCGCCGCTTTTTCGATTCGATCGGGAACGACGCTCGTCTTTGCGGTCGGCCGCCCGAAGCTTGCCCATCCATCTTTCGGAGAACGAGGGGCGTTCTGTCTCACTCATATCCCGCAGCGCTCGTCATTGGTCGGGGACCACACCGGCCTCGTTCCACCGCCCGAGGAGATCCTCACAGCCCCGTTCCATCAGCGACCCGCTGGACGTAGACTTCCGACCGACCGGAGGCGAACGAGATGAAGGCCAGCCACGCGCTGTCCCGAGAGAAACGCGGGCTGGTCTCGTCGAAGCGCGTCTTGGCCGCGGGTATCGGATCGATTGGCGTGACGGCGCTGACCCTCGCTCTGCTTGGTGCAAGGGCTGGTCTTCGTCTCGGCGACTCAGCCGTCGAGGCCGCGGGGAAAGGAGTTGCAGGCGGACAGAAAGGTAAGGCCGTGGCCGATTTGACGATGACCGGAGTTCGTGCCACGGAAGAGCCGCTCGGGACACTCAGGGTCGAAGTGGACCTGACCAACCAATCGAAGAGTGGAAACAACCCTATCGCAGCCGAGGCATCCATGAATGTCTGGGTCAGTCGCTGCCCAACGTCCGTCACCATGGTGACGCCCAGTTTGGGTCCGGACAATTGCGAGACCGTCGCCATGCCAGGGACCAGCGGCAACCTTGAAGCCGATGAACACGAGGACGTTGTCCATCGACGCTCAAGTGGGTCCGGGCTTCTACCTGGTCCTCGTCGACGCGTGGGCCAGGGTCAAGGGCGATACGTCGAGAACGAAGCGCGGTGTCGCCACCGCAGTGGTGGAAAGGAGGGAACTAATGAAGCGGCACTTGATGATTCTGAATTTCGTGGTCCTGGCCTCTTTTGTCGGCTGCGTGCTTCTGTTCGCACAACGCGGCAAGCCCAAAGGAGGAGGACAGGCGGCGCTCACGGTGAAGTTCATCCAAATAATTAACATATCAGATGGGAATGCCACAGTTCAGGTCAACGTTACCAACGAGTCGGAATCGAACGCCGGTAGCCTCATCGCAGCGGACATCAAGGTGAGCGTTCGAGCCAACCTCTGTGCCCCGGGCACGCTGGGCGATGGAAAAATCACCGTTTCGTCGCCTTCTAGCGGACTCGTGAACTGCACCGGAGAGGGCTTCGGAAGCACTGTGACGACCTTCGGAGTCCATGAGGTGGATACCCCCATCTTCCTCAATGTCACTGTTCCGGCAGGCGACTACTTCTTCCGGGTCAGCGCGTTCGCTGAAGTGAAGGGCAACACCTCCCCGACTCTCGAGGCGGTGCGAACGGCAGTGATTCCGTAATCAGGCTGCGTTCAACCAGGGCGTCCCACGGGCACCCTTCACAAACGAATGAGATGTTGTCGCCTCCGGACAAGCGCGCCAGCCCGGAGCCTCTCGAGCCCGCGATCACGTGATCGCGCCAGGGATACGCCCGCCCACGCGCCGGAATGGCCGACCCACGACGGCGATCTCGGCGCGATGAAGTACTCCCACTTGACCGACATCAACCGCGACAACGTCACGCAGTTGAAGCTCGCCTGGACTTGGGAAACGGGTGAGAAGGCCATTCCGGCGGCGCGGACCGCGTTCAGCGGGCGGCGTCCGGTCACGCCCGGCAAGTTCCAGGGCACGCCGCTCATACTCAACGTGATACCTTCGGCCCCATGAGGCTCGACCTTCACACCCACTACTATCCGGTACGTCTTTTTCGACAAGATCCGGGAGCTCTCTGACGAGTTCACTTTCGATACCGATCCCACGTGAGAAGGAGAGAATCTTCAGCGCCACCGCGCTGTCGATACTGAACAACCTTTGAGAGTGCGGCGCTTCCTCGCCAATCTCGGGCCGGGGATGATCATGGCCGCCACTGCCATCGGCACCAGCCACATCATCTTGAGCCCGGTGGCAGGTGCCCGTTTCGGCTACGCGCTCCTGTGGCTGGTGCTCTTCTCACACCTCTTCAAGTACCCCGCGTTCGAGTTCGGGCCCCGCTACGCGGTGGCTACCGGAACGTCGCTCATTCGCGGCTACCAGCAGGTCCCCGGTCCGAGGAACTGGGCGGTCTGGGCTTTTCTCGTCACCACCGTTCTCCAGGGGCTGACGCTCCTCGCGGGAATGCTCTCGGTGACCGCCGCCATCCTGCTTGCGAGCTTCGGAGGGTTGTCCCTGACCGGCTGGGTGGTCGTGCTCGGCTTCGGCATCGTGGCTCTTCTCCAGGTGGGTCGCTATCCGGCGCTCGCGTGGGGAAGCAAGATCGCCCTCGCGGTGCTGGTGGTGGGAAGCGTCATCGCCTTCGTCGCCGTGCCGCCTCGCCCCGCCGATCTCGCCCTCATGTTCGTGCCGTCCGTCCCGGCCGGTTCGCTCGTGCTGGTCGCGTCGCTCCTCGGGCTGATGCCGACCGGGATCAACGTCGCCATCTGGCACTCGCTCTGGGCGGTGGAGCACCTTGGCGAGTGGAAGAAGAACACGAACGGCAAGCCGGAGATGCTCCGGGTGGGACTTCTCGACCTGCGGGTCGGCTACGTCATCTCCGCGGCGCTCGCCATTGTTTTCGTCTCGCTGGGTGCAAATCTCCTGAAGCCGCGCGGCCTCGTCCCCGACGGAATCGACGTTGCGGTGACGCTGTCCACCATCTACACCGAGGTGATCGGCGAGTGGATGTATCCCGTTTCATGCTCGCGGCGTTTGCGGCGATGTTCTCGACCGCCTACTCCGTCATGGACGGGTTCCCGCGCACGTTCGCCACGCTTCTTCGGACTCTGTTTCCGAAAGATGCTTTCTTGAAGAAGCCCTCGAACCCCGCGTACTGGATCTTCATGGCCGTCATCTTCGCCTTTGCCGTCTTCGCCAATCGCATCCTGCCGAACCCGGTCCTGATGGTGCAGCTCATCGGCCTGGTGAGCCTCGCCGTCGCACCGCTTCTGTACGCGCTCAACTACTACTGTGTGACCCGGCTCATCGACGACGAGGCGATGCGGCCGTCGACGGGGTTGAAACTCTGGGGAGCGGCGGGTCTGCTCTTCATGGCGCTCGCGGTCGTCTTCGCCGTATACGTGCGCTTCTTACTGTGATACGAATTACGAGAATCGTAAAAATCGGTAAAAATCGGGGATAGGTAATTCTTTTTTCGAAAAACGTAAGCAGAACTACCTGTCCCAATTATTCCTTCTTCTCCGCGACGCGGAGCGCGACGAGCTCGGCGGGGTAATCCTGAGCGCCCACCGCGAGCACGATGTACTGCTTGCCGTCGAGCGTGTAGGTCATGGGAACACCGGTCTGGTTCGCCGGAAGCTCGAACTCCGACACGATCTCGCCCGTTCGCTTGTCGTGGGCGCGCAACATGTTGCCGCCCGAACCGAACTCGGCGAACAGGCCCCCACCCTCCCCGGCGAAGAGAAGTGTCTTCGTGAGCAGAAGCCCCGAGCGATCGGGACGACCGGTACGGCCGATCTCGACCCCCTCGAGAGCTGGATGGTCGCGCACGTAGTCGGGGGCCTCTCCATTCGGCACCTGCCAGAGGATTTCTCCCTCGTTCAGATCGATCGCCGTGATACGACCCCACGGAGGTTTGATGAGGGGAAGTCCCCTGGGTCCGCCCCCCTGTGGCAATCGAAGCCGGCTCCCGTTGATGTAGTCCATGTTCGAGCGTTCGGGGTCGCGAACGAGCCCGTAAATGCGCGGACTGGTGGAAGAAGAGACGTACAGGATGCCCGTTTCCGGATCGAAAGCCGGCCCCGGCCAGTTGGCGCCGCCCTGAGAGCCGGGCAGCGTCAACGTCCCTCGCTTCTTGGCCTCGTCGTCGACCAGCGACGGAGGGGTGAATAGCGGGCCGAGTCGGTAGAACTCCGCGATCTTTCGGGCCTCAGCGTTCAGCTCGGGTGTGAAGTCGATGAGGTCGGCGACAGACACCCCCTGGCGATCGAACGGGGGCGGTTTGGCAGGGAAGGGTTGCGTCGGAACGGTTCGCTCACCGGGCACGTCGGTTTGCAACACCTCCCGCTCCTCGATCGGCCACACCGGCTCGCCCGTCGCCCGGTCGAAGACGAACGTAAAGGCTTGCTTCGTGACCTGGGCGACCGCTTTGATCTCTCTGCCATCGACGTTGATATCGACTAGAACGGGTGCGGCGGGAAGGTCGTAGTCCCAAATCCCATGGTGGACGGTCTGGAAGTGCCAGACGCGTTTGCCGGTCTTTGCGTCCAGGCAGACGAGGCTCTGCGAAAAGAGATTGTCGCCCGGGCGGTGACCGCCGTAGTAGTCGCCGGTCGGGGCTTCGAGCGGCAGATACACGTAGCCCAGCTCGAGGTCGGCGGTCAGGGACGTCCAGGCGGCCACGTTTCCGGTGAAGGACCACGAATCCCCCTCCCAGGTGTCGTGGCCATACTCCCCGGGCTGCGGGATCGTATGGAAGATCCACAGCCGCTCACCGGTGCGCACGTCATAGCCTCGGATGTGGCCGGGAGGCATTTCCTTCGTGGGAGGCTGACCGCCGGCCGGCAAGGCAGCGCCCATGATCACCACGTCACCGACCACGATGGGAGGCGAGCTCGATCCGATGGCGTCTTTGATGAGGTCCACTGGACGGTCGAGGCCCTCCTTGAGGTCGACGATGCCGTCCCGGCCGAAATCCGGGTAGGGTCGTCCCGTACTGGCGTTCAGCGCGATCATGAAATAGGCGGGGGTCAGGAAGAAGATCCGTTCGTCCTGCCCATCCGTCCAGTAAGCGACGCCGCGCCCCGATGTTTGCCGGGGTGCGGTCTTACCGCGCTCGCCCTCGTCGAATCGGTAGACCCACAGGGTCTCGCCGGTGGCGGCATCGATGGCCACCGCGGCGCGCCGCGAGCCGGCGGTCGTGTATAGGACACCGTTCACCAGGATCGGGGTCGCCCGAAAGTTGTAATCGGGGCGTGGTCCCAAGTTCCGTGCCGTCCAGCGCCAGGCGATCTCCAGGTCCTTGACGTTGTCGGCGTTGATTTGATCGAGGGGGGAATAGCGGGTGCTCCCCGCATCGCCCGCGTAATAGTGCCACTCGCCATCGCGCGTACCGTACTGGCTGAACATAGGTGTGGCGGTCCCGATCAGTGTGAGCAGAATCCCCAGCCTGGCCAGCGACATCCAATCCTCCCGTCGGACGACGCATTCTATCCGAAGTTGCTTTTGGCAATTCCCCTGTAAACCCGGCGCATTGGTACCTCGTCCAAGACACCGTGAAACTTCGTACCTTCGCAAGGCGTACTTGAAGGCATACTACGAGACTGCTCACGGAGGTAACCCATGAGCCTTTGGCAGGACGTTGTCTACGCCCTCAGGACCTTCACCAAGAAGCCCATCTTCACCATCGTCGCTATCGTCACGCTGGCGCTCGGTATCGGGGCCAACACGGCGATCTTCAGCGTCGTCAACGGCTTGCTGCTTCTTCCGCTTCCGTTGCCCGACGCGGAGGAGCTGGTCCTGCTCGACGCCCGGTCGGAAGCCGGCTTCAATATCTCGGTCTCCATACCGAACTACTTCTCCTGGGAGGAGATGGCCTCGAGCTTCGAAGCTATCGGTTCGGGCCGCGGAACCAATCTCAATCTGACCGGCGGGGACCAGCCCGAGCGATTGCAGGCGATCCAGGTTCTCGGTGATTTCTTTGGGGCGCTCGCTGTCCCCGCACATCTTGGAAGAACGCTCACGCGGGAAGAGACTTTGCGAGGCGCGGAGCGACAGGCGGTCATCAGCTACGGCCTCTGGCAGCGGAGCTTTGGTGCCGATCCCGCGATCGTAGGCAAGAACATCACTCTGGACGGGCTTCCCTATACCGTGTTGGGGGTCATGCCCGAGGGATTCTTCTTCCGTCCGGGCACCGAGATTTGGGTTCCAATGGGCGTCTACGCGGACAGCCTTCCCTGGGAGAATCGTGGCAACAGCCCCGGCATCAACGCTGTGGCACGTATGAAACCAGGCGTCACGCTGGAGCAGGCCATCGCAGATATGGATGCGGTCGGCAAGCGGGTCCAGGAGGATGCCGGGTGGAGCGGGATGCCGCGCACCCGCTCTGCGCGGCAAGTGTTTCTCGGCCCGGTCGAGTTGCCGGTTATGGTGCTTTTCGCTGCGGTGGGTTTCGTGTTGCTCATCGCCTGTGCGAACGTGGCGAACCTGCTGCTGGCGCGAAGCGAGGAGCGCCGCCGCGAGATGGCCGTTCGCACCGCCCTGGGTGCGGGACGCACACGCATTCTCCGCCAGCTCTTGACGGAGAGCATCCTCCTCGGACTCGGTGGAGGGCTCGCCGGCCTCGCGGTAGCGTACTGGGGCGTCCAGGCCTTGGTGGCCTCGCTGCCGGGTGGGGTGCCACTCGTCGATCGCATCGCCATCGATCCGACCGTGCTCGTCTATAGCCTCGCGATATCGGTTCTGACTGGCATCCTCTTCGGCTTCATGCCGGCGCTACAGGCCTCCCGTATTCACTTCCATGACGAGCTGAAAGAGGGTGGACGAAGCGAGGCCGGTAGCGGCGGCGGTCGTCTCCGGAGCGCACTCGTCACGATGGAGGTCGCGCTGGCTCTCGGTCTTCTCATCGTCGCTGGGCTTCTCATCAAGAGCTTCACGCGCCTTCAAGAGGTCAATCCGGGCTTTCAATCGGCGGGCGTTCTCAACGCCAGCGTGTCCTTGCCGGCGGGAGACTACGAGAACAGTCAGCAGTGGTATAGCTTCTACGAGCGCTTCATCGACCGGGTGAGGACCGTCCCGGGTGCGATGTCGGTTGCGGTCAACAACGGCATCCCCCTCGCAAGCGGCGGAACGGAGTCGGGAGCTGTACCCGACTCGCGCGCAGTGGAGCGCGAGTCCATGGCCTCTTGCCTCTACCAGTCGGTGAGTGGCGACTACTTTCAGACGCTCGGCATTCCGCTCCTTCAAGGGCGAACGTTCAACCGCCAGGATCGCGAAGACCGCACCCTGGTAGCGATCGTCGACGAGACGATGGCCAGAGAGTTCTGGCCCGGGGAGAACCCGATTGGCCGCCGGGTCGCCTTCGAGTTCCGGGGAGAACACGACAGTTTCGACCCCATCTGGCGCGAAGTGGTCGGTGTGGTCGGCCACGTGCGTCACTACGAGCTGAAGTCAGAGTCGCGCGTCCAAATCTACGCTCCGTTCACGCAGCCTCCGGTCTGGTTCCAGGGTCGCCGTCCGCCGATGGCTCTATACGTGAAGACGGCTGGCGAGCCGGAAGCGCTGGTCCCCGCGATCCGGGAAGAGCTTCGTGGCCTCGACGCGAACCTTCCGCTCTACAACGTCCAGACCATGGACGACGTGGTGTTCCAGGAGATGGGGACCGATTTGATCCTCAGCAACGTACTCGCGCTCTTCTCTCTCGTTGCCCTTACCCTCGCTGCGGTCGGGATCTACGGCTTGATGGCCTACGCAGTCTCGCGCCGGACGCGCGAGATCGGATTGCGGATGGCGCTCGGTGCCGAAAGCAGAGACGTCCTCGGCCTGGTGATGCGGCGCTCGGTCGTACTGACGGCGCTCGGGCTTGCGCAAGGGCTCGTGCTCGGGTTTGCGCTGAGCCGCCTTTTGTCCAGCCTGTTGTTCGAGGTGAGCACGACCGACCCGGTGGTGTTTGCGGGAGTGGCGTTGCTGCTGGGCGGCGTCGCTGCCTTCGCAAGCTACCTGCCCGCACGGCGCGCCGCGCGCGTGGACCCGGTGATCGCGTTGCGATACGAGTGAGTGAGTGAGGTCCGGGCTCGCCGAGTTTTCGACTCTTGCGTTTTCACCAGATCGGGACCATAATATGGTCCAAGAGGAAACAATGGGATTGAAAGAGTCGATCAAGCCGATCACCTATATGAAGACGAATGCTGCGGACATCCTCGCGAAGGTGTCGGAGACCGGCCGGCCAATCATCATCACTCACAACGGAGAAGGAAAGATGGTCATCCAGGACATCGAGTCCTACCAAGCGATGAAGGAGACCATCGCGATGCTGAAGCTTGCCGCGATGGGCCAGCACACGGTCGAGCGCGGAAAGAGCCGACCCGCCCGAAAGGTATTTCAAGCCATCGAGCGACGAAGACAAAGGCGTGGCTGAATACGCGGTCTATCTCACGCCGGACGCCGAAGCTGACCTGGAAGAAATTGCCGATTACGTCGAGCGGCGCGATTCTCCGGAACGGGGAGACTACGTCTACGGCCGTATCAAAGAAGCGATTCTCGCTCTGGAACGCTTACCTAACCGGGGGCGCGTCGTGCCCGAGCTCAAGGAAGTGGGGGTGACGCGGTACCGAGAGATCATCGTCAAGCCGTACCGCGTCCTCTACCTCGTTCGCGAGACGGAAGTTCATGTCTACTGCATTTCCGACGGTCGCCGAAGCGCTGAGGACGGGCTCGGTCGCCGGTTTCTGCGTTGAAACGCCCCGTCTCAGGGGCCCCGCGAGCTCACGGGTGGTGTTTGTCGCCAGTCCGTTTCCGGGTCGTAGTTCTCCGTCCAGTTGAACAGCCACCAGATGGCGAGGGGACCCACTACCGAAAACAGCCAGGCGGGCATGAGCATCAGGCTTCCGCCGCGATCGGTCGTGAGCCACTTCTCCCCCGAGTCGCGATCCACACGGGGACGGACGACGTGGTAGCGGTACGACAGGTCGATGACGAAGACCGCACCAAATACGAAGAGCACGTAGCCCACGCCGTCGTCCGGCGGATGGACCCACGAAAGCCCTACCGCTAGCGCGATACCCGCGATGACGAACCCCAGGCCGATGAGATTGAAGAAGGAGATCATGGCGCTGCCCGCCGGAGGCGGACAACGTTCTATGAGTTAAAGGGGTTACAGATAGTGTGCCAGCCCGGCCCGCGTTGGGCAACGAGGACTTGCTAGTGTCCCGTCTCGGAAGTGAGGTTAGCATCGAGAGCGTCGAGGCGCCCGGATCGCAAGGCGCGGCGAGGGCGAAATACCGCGGTATTCAACCGAGGCGCAACGCAGCGAGGCGGGATGCATCGGCGCTCGAATGCAACCTGACTTCCGGGACGGGACACTAGACCGGGCCAAGGTGTCGATCCAGCCACTCGAGGATCTTCTGGCTCATCTGATTGTGATAACTCGTCAGGACGTGGCCACTTTCGTAGAGCACGTGCTCTTTCGTTTCGGTGCCCAGTAACTCGAACATGGGTTGTTGATTGGTCTCCAGAGGGAATATGGAGTCGTGGGCACCGTTCAGCATCATCACCGGGACGTTGATTCGAGGAGCGAAGTTCGTTTCCGCGACTTCCGGACGTGGCTGCAGGTGCGGGAAGCCTCCCCCGATGAGAACTCCAACTTTGAAACGGTCCTCGACGGCGAGGACGATGTTTCCCAGGCGGGCACCCCAACTCAGGCCCTCGAAACCGATCCGGTTGGAGTCGATCTCCGGTCGGCTCTCCAGGTAATCCAGACTGCGCTCGACATCTTTCACCCACTGCGTCACGAACTCGGCGTAGGTCCGACTGGGATTGGCATCCGTGAACTCGAGGCGCGGGTCGCGACGCTCGTAGGTACCCTTGTAGACGGGATAGAAAACCGCACGTCCGCTCAGCACGAGAAAATCGATGAAGCGCATCTGGCCGATGGGCTCACTCGAACGGACACGCGTGGCGCTGGACCCCGGAAAATACAGGATGGTCTGGTAGGGTGGCTCGACGTTCCTGGGGAGAAACAGATAGCTGATGAGACGCTCCCCGCCGTAGGCGGTGTTGTAGGTGATTTTCTCCTTGATCCAGTACCGAGAGGAATCATCCACGGACTCGACGACCGCTTCGAGCGGTGTCGCATCGTAGTCGAACTGAGAGAGGTAGGCCTCGGAGATCCCGTCAGGTACAGGCTCGACCGTCTCGCTTCGGCGGGCGGGAAGCTCCAGGGTCGTTTCATCGCTGCCAGGTTTGGATCGTCGGGCTCGAGATATAACGCGGTTCGGAACCCGTTCTCGGCCGAGCGGTCGAGCGGATCGCGCAGGTCGGCCTCGAAGAAAAGGTATGTCGGCTCGTTCCATGCTCCGCCGAGGATATAGCGTCCGCCCGAGGTCTCGTTCCAGCACCACTCCTTGACGTTTCCCGCCATGTCATGTGTTCCATTCGGTCCGGGAGGATGGCTGCCGGTGGGCTCCAGCCCCTCGCCACCAAAATTGCTGATCGTCAAGGTCGGTGCCGCGAGCCGCGTTTCCGCGGCGCTGGCCCAGTGGTAGAGGGTGGGGAGGCTGCGGTCGGCGTACTCGGCGTAGGCCGCAGCCTCGTACCAGCTCACGCCCGACACGGGATAATCGTCCTCACCTTCCGCGTAGGTGCCTCCCGCCCAGGTGGACGGACCGTGCCGAGCAGAGCGATCGCGAAACTCGGGCCTTGACTCATCGAAGCTGAGGACTCGTTCTTCCTTGATGACGTCGTACTTCCAGAACTCCGGGTTTTCGTAACCACCACTGTCAAACTCGCCGCCCTCGATACCCTCGCGAACCACATGGATACACCCTCCGGCCCGCGAGCCCTGGCGCTTGCGCTCCACCCGGATCGGTCGACGAGCGTGCAGCTCAAGGCACTGTCGCTTGCCGTTCAGTACGCCGGTGATCCCGAAGTGAAGGGGGCGATGCTGCACCTGCTCGAAGGTCGATCGACTTCGACTTCCGTGAAGCTTCGCGCGATCGAGCTGCTCGAGCACGAGATTTCGGACCCGGAGGTACGGAGGATGATCGGCTCGTCGCTGCTTCCATCAAACTCGACGAGCGTGCAGCTCAAGGCGGTGGATGCACTCGACTCCGAGGTTAGCGACCCGGAGGTCCGGCAGGCGCTGGCGACGACGATCGACCACGAGTTCTCGACCTCCGTAGTGCTTCGAACGATCGATGCTCTGGAAGATCACGTGGCAAGAGATCGCGGTGTGAAGGAGGCCTTCACGCGAGGCATGCAGGACGAGCGAATGTCCTCGACCGCACGGGTTCGGATGGCTGATGGTCTTCTTCCCGGCGCCGACGAGCGCCTGCAGGAGCTGATCGCCGAGTCGATGGAGGATGTGGTGATGAAGCTGAGCCGGCGGGGCAGAGGTCGAAGCGGTAGCCGGAATTTGATCGAGGATGCGCTGGACATCCTGCAACAGGTCGACCCTGAGAGAGCCAAGCGGGCCCGCGACCGCTACGGAAGTCGGCGCTCGAAGCTCGATCGTATTCCGGAGGAAGATTCGGCGCGCACCGTGCTGGCACGTCTCGACTGCTGCCAGGAATGCATGCAGCTGCTCACCGGACCGAATGAGCCCGCCCGGTTCCGACCAGCACCCGCTTCGAGTCGGGCGAGCCCGCGGGCCGTGCCACGCGCATCGATGAAGAGCTCCTCGAGACCAGCCGCCTGGCAGGTCGCCACCCGGTGGGCCTACTAGTACCGCGGTCCGTAAATAACGCCTCAGGAATGAACACGAAGATCGCAAAGCTCGCAAAGGGGATGGGTTCTCTTTGCGAACCTTGATGCCCATTCAAGGCTGTGTAGGCTCTTTGGCCAAAGGAGTTATCCAGCCAGCGGGAGCATCAGAACGCGAAGAGAGAAATCCCGCTCACACTTTGCGATCTTGGTGTTCTGTCCTATTTGGGGACTGTGGTATTAGGTCTAATAGAGCTGGTCGATGCTCCGTGCCAGCAGATCCTGGGTATCGGGATCCATGTTCGTGAACTGGATGCCCATCCCCGACGTTCCGTGTAGGGAATCGTGGGGACTGCCTCCACCTTGCCAGCGCACGACACCGGAAAGCATGAGCTCGGTGTCCTGGCCTTCCAGGCTCACAAGCAGGCTCACCTGGGTGCCGACGTCCAACGGGCGTCTCGTGGTCTCCACGAACACGCCATCGGTGCTGATGTTGCTGGATTCAGCGTCAACGGCGTGAGGGGTGCCGTCGCGCATGAACAGGACGCGCACACGTATGCGGTAGCGGTGAGAGCGCCGCTGATCGGGGGAAGAGAAACTCACGGTCAAGCTCCTCAGGGTTTCCGTGCGCCAGGATTTGATTCTTGATAACCAGCTCTATTGAAGCACTTCCGGAGAAATCCGGTAAGTGATCCTGCTCACAGTTTCGGATTTTCCGCGATCCAGGTCAAATCACCTGGAATGAATGAGTTAGATAGATGCCCCCCTCATGCCAGAGGCTGCGACCTCTCCCCCCAGCGTGGGGGAGCGGTTAACCTTGGTGGTATCCTTCGCCTACCTTGGACGAGCTTTACACCAAAGCCCTCTATGAGGGGCGCGACCTGGTAGCCGCTTGCCAGCGCGGCGAGTTCCTGCCGGTCGAGTTCAGAGAAGATGAGGTCTCGAAGGCGCTCGAGCTCCTCGACCGCAAGCGCTCCGTCCTCGTGGTCGGCCCGAGCGGTGTCGGCAAGACGGCGGTCGTTCACGGAATTGCGGGCGCCTTTGGGGATCGGGGTCGCAGCGGACTGCGCCAGCTCTCGACCGCCCAGATTCTCGCGGGCACGAGGTACATCGGCGAATGGCAGACGAAGCTCAACGCCATCGCGGAGCGCGCCGAGGTCGAGGACGTCGTGGTCTACTGGTCGGACATCTGGAACATGTCGAGCGCCGGGCGCACCGTTCAGAGCACGATGACGATGCTCGACGCGCTCAGGCCGCGGATCGAGGCGGGGGAGCTCCGGGTGGTCGGAGAGGTGACGCCCGAGCTTCAGCGTTTGATGTCGCGTGTCCCCGGATTCTCTTCGATGTTCGAGACGGTAGAAGTCTCCCCGCTGTCCGAAGCACACATCGCGACCATCCTCGAGCACGCCTCGGAACGATTGCGCCTTTCGCTCGATCCCGACACCCGGCGAGCGCTGGTGACTCTGACCGACCGGTTTCTGGCCGTGCGGCCGCAGCCGGGGCCCGCTCTGAACCTTCCTGGTGCAAGTGCACGACTACCTCGCCCAGAAGAAGGGGGTCGGCGAGGAAGAGGCGCTCTGATGCTCCCGCTGGCTTGATAGTCCTTCCACCGATTCGATGGGTCGCGGTGTTTCTTTTCCTTGGTTCCGGGGTTCCGGCAATTCCGGGGTTCCGTGTGATCTCTTTGGCGACTCTGCGTTAGGTTTTTCCGAAATAGCTCTTCGACGGATTCGGTGAGCAGCGGTCCGGATGGATGGATGCCGTGTTTCTCTTTGCGCCTTCGCGCCTTTGCGTTATCTTGTCTCCCCGATCAGCTTTCCGCGGATTCCATTGGTTGAAGCTTCGCTGCTCTGTGCTCTTCGTGTTGATTCTGAGGCGTTATTTGAGGATCGCAGTACTAGGTTGTTCCCTATTTCGCGCGGTCGCGAAGCCGCGCCAGAAGAAGCTGTCGCCCATCCTCCACCTCGTTGCGCGGCAAATCCCCGTCCTGCAGCTCGGTCTCTGTCTTCGCGAGCAGCCTGTCGTAGAAGGCGGGACCCGTTTCGGCCACGTCGTCGCCTCTATCGAGCATCTCGAAGAGGACGTCCTCGGCAGTCGCGAACCTTCCCAGTTGCTCGCAGTAGCTTGACGATGGCGCCAAGGCTTTTCGCAAACTGCACGATGAGCCGGAGAATGTAGTCGCGCTGGAACATGTGGCTCCGCAGGGGGAAACGCGTCGGCGAAGCGGAGGTCGCGATGGCCGAGGCGGCGAAGAGCCTTCTCGGACTCGACCTCGAGATGCTCCGCACCTTGCCGGCCGATACGGTGCGTGATCTCTGCAGCCCGGCCGGCGTTCTCGATCCGGGGCGCTGCCTAGTTACGGCGCAGCTGTTCGACGAGCACGGAACCCTCGAACAAGCCCGGGGCAATGAGAACGAGGCGTACCGTTCCTGGACCAAGGCGCTCTTCCTCTACATCGAAGTCCTCGACACGCCTGAGCCGGACCGGATTCCGGACTACCATCACTACGTTGCCCGAACCGACGAGCTCCTCGGGACGCTTTCCGGGTTCGAGCTCGGGTCGAGCCTACGGAGCAAGATCTTCTCCTCCCGAGTGTAACAGCGCTGCGAAGCGTCAACCAAGATCGAACCAAGGAGGCACCGAGGCCCAGAGCACAAGGCCGCAACCAATGGAATCCGTGGAAGGGTTGATTTGGGAGAAAACACAACGCAAAGGCGCAAAGGCGCAAAGAAAAGCAAGGGACCTACCCGATCCGGAACGCAGCTTACCGAATCCGCGGAAGGGCTATCTTGGGAAACTTAACGCAGCCGCCTTCGCCAAGGCTTCGGCGGCCCACCGAAGTCGGCGGCGAGAAACAGCCGAGCCGACGACGAAGGCGGGAGGCGCAGAGACGCAGAGGCGGACCGCGCTCGGAAGCTACGGGAAGAACTGAGCGAAAAGATCACACCGAACCCCGGAAGAGAGGAACCCCGGAACCAGGGGAAAGGACGACCGTGGGCACTAGGAAGGGGAGCGTTTGTTTTGACACTCGCCCCGCACACGTGCTAAGAATGAGGCCTCTTCGAACGGGGCCCCCATGGGAATCGAGGTTTCTCGACGCCAATTCCTTCAGGGTGCCGCTGCTCTCACCGTCACTGCGTTCGGCTTCGACCTGCGCCCCGCCGCGGCCGCGGCGCGCGAGCTCAAGATCGCGCGCACGACGCAGACGAAGAGTGTCTGCCCGTACTGCGCCGTCGGCTGCAGTGTCGTCATCCACACGCTGGGGGACAAAGCGAAGAACGTCGTCCCCACGGTCGTTCATATAGAAGGCGATCCGGACAGTCCGATCAATCGCGGCACGCTCTGTTCGAAGGGCATCTCACTCAAGGACTACGTAGTCAACGAGCGTCGCCTGACGAAACCGTTGTACCGCGCGCCCGGCTCCTCCGAGTGGGCGCCCATCTCCTGGGAGGACGTCATCACTCGGATGGCGCGGCGCATCAAGGACACCCGGGACGCGGGCTTCGAAGAGAAAGACGCCTCCGGCCGCACCGTCAACCGGCTCACCAACCTTGCCTTGATCGGTGGCTGTACCGACACCAACGAGATCAATTACCTCCTCGGGAAGTTCCGCTTCGGCCTCGGCATTGTTCCCTACGAGAACCAGGCCCGTCTTTGACACGGCCCCACGGTGGTCAGTTTGGCCGCCACCTTCGGCCGGGGGGCGATGACGAATGGCTGGACCGATGTGGCTAACGCCGACGTCATCCTGGTGATGGGGGGCAATCCCGCCGAGAACCATCCGGTCGGCTTTCGCTTCGCCATGCAGGCGAAGCGTCACCGGAAAGCGAAGCTCGTCTGTATCGACCCGCGCTTCAACCGCACCGCCGCAGTGTCAGACGCCTATGTTCCCATTCGCTCCGGCTCGGACATCGCCTTTCTGGGTGGCCTCATCCACTACGCGCTCAGCCGCGAGCAGTTCCACGCCGATTACGTGCGGCAACATACCAACGCCTCTTTCCTCATCCGAGAGGGCTTCGGCTTCGAAGAGGGCTACTTCTCCGGTTGGGATGAAGCGACGAAGAGCTACGACAAGTCGACCTGGCGCTACGAGCTCGACGCCCGCGGGCATGCGCGTGTCGACCCGACGCTCGAACATCCGAGCTCCGTGTTCCAGCTTCTGAAGAAGCACTACGCGCGGTACACCGCCGAGCGCGTGGCCTCCATTTGCGGCTGTTCGGTGGACGAGTTCAACGGGGCGGCCGAGATCGTGTGCTCGACGGGGCGGGCCGGCCGCTCCGGGACGATCCTGTACGCGCTCGGTTGGACCCAGCACAGTCACTCGGTACAGCTGATCCACACCGCCGCGATGCTGCAGCTTCTTCTCGGCAACATCGGGATGCCAGGAGGAGGTATCAACGCGCAGCGAGGTCACTCCAACATTCAAGGCGCCACCGATATGGGCGCGTGGAACATGCTTCCGGGCTACCTGAAGCTGCCGCGTGCCGACGCGCGCGACCTGCGCCAGTACCTCGATGCGAACACGCCGCGTGCCCTCCGGCCGAACAGCCTGAACTACTGGGGTAACACGTCGAAGTTTCTGGTCAGTCTTCTGAAGGCCTACTACGGCGCCAGCGCCACCGCCGCCAACGATTTCGGCTACGACAACCTTCCGAAGATCGGCGAGACCGACAACTACGGCTGGGGCTTTCTCTTCGACCGCATGGCGGCCGGGGAGATGGAAGGGATGATCTCTTTCGGGATGAACCCGGTCGCAGGCGGTCCGAATACGCCGAAAATGCTGGCGGGGCTCGCCCGGCTCAAGTGGCTCATCGTGGTGGAGAACTTCGAGACCGAAACGGCGAGCTTCTGGAAGGCGAAGGAACTGGCGGAGAAGTACTACCCGTCGGCGCCGGAGCCGGCGGATGTCGATACCGAGGTGTTTCTTCTGCCCGCCGGCTGCTTCGCCGAGAAAGACGGCACCTTCGTCAATTCCTCGCGCTGGCTCCAGTGGAAGAATGCGGCCTTGCCGCCGCCCGGTGAGGCGAAGCCGGACCAGGAGATCATCGCACGGTTGTTTCTGGCGATTCGAAAGCTCTATGAAGACGAGGGGGGCACGGCGCCGGGACCGTTGATGGATGTCGCCTGGGACTACCGCAATCGGTTGTCGCCGTCTTTCGAAGAAGTGGCGAAGGAGGTCAACGGCCAGGACGTCGCCACCGGGCGTCAGCTGGCGGGTTTCGGCGAGCTGAAAGACGACGGCTCGACGCGCTGCGGCAACTGGTTGTACTCCGGCTCCTTTACCGAACAGGGCAACATGATGGCCCGCCGCGGCCAGGAGGATCCCACCGGACTCGGCCTCTATGCGAACTGGAGCTGGAGCTGGCCCGCGAACCGGCGCATCCTCTACAACCGGGCCTCGGCGGATGCGAGCGGAGCTCCCTGGGACGAGACGCGAGCGGCGATTCGCTGGCAGCCGGAACGCCAGCGGTATGCGGGCGACGTAGCCGACTACCGGTCGGATGCGCCGCCCACCGCTCTGGGCTCGTTCATCATGCTCCCCGAAGGGGTTGCCAAGCTCTTCGCTGCGGACTTCGTCGAGGGACCTTTTCCCGAGCACTACGAGCCGGTGGAGTCTCCGGTGGACAATGAGATGCATCCGGGTGTGAGCGCCAACCCGGCGGCCACCGTTTTCACCGGAGCGCTCGATTCACTCGGCAGCTCCGAGGAGTATCCGTACGTCGCACTGACCTACCGTCTGACCGAGCACTTCCACTACTGGACGAAGCACGTCAAGACCAGCTCTCTCTTGCAGTCGACGTTTTTCGTCGAGATCCCGGACGCGCTCGCGAAAGAGAAGGGAATCGCGACCGGTGACGTCGTCCGGGTGCGCTCGGCAAGAGGCTCAGTGGAAGGGCCGGCGATGGTGACGAAGCGCATCCGACCGCTCGAGGTCGCAGGCCGAACGATTTACCAGGTTGGCTTGCCGATCCACTGGGGCTTTCTCGGGCGGGTGAAAGGGCCGCTGGTGAACAACCTGACGCCCTCGGTTCTCGACCCGAATTCCGGAACGCCCGAGTTCAAAGGTTTTCTGGTGGATATGGAGAAAGTGTGACTGTTACCGTCGCCAAGCTGATCGACACCACGACTTGTATCGGCTGCAAGGCCTGCGAGGCGGCCTGTCAGCAGTGGAACGATCAGGACTTGACGGTCGGCACCTACGACGGTACGTATCAGACTCTTCCCGACGTCGAGCACAATTTCTGGAACCTCATCAAGTTCAACGAAGTCGAGCGCACGGATGGCCAGTTCTCCTGGTTGATGGCCAAATACCAGTGCATGCATTGCGTGGACGCCGGGTGCATCGAAGCCTGTCCAGCCCCGGGGGCCATCTTTCGACACGACAACGGCATCGTGGATTTCGATCATGACAAGTGCATCGGCTGTGGCTATTGCATTACGGGTTGTCCCTTCGACATCCCACGCTTGAGCCCGGTGACCCAGAAGGTCTACAAGTGCAATCTTTGCTCGGACCGCACCGCTGTCGGGCTCGAGCCCGCCTGCATCAAGGCCTGTCCGACCAATTGCCTGAGCTTCGGCGCACGGGACGACCTGGTGCAGATCGCAGCGACGCGTGCGGACGAGTTGAAAGCAGACGGCAAGGCGAATGCCGGCGTCTACAACCCCGCCGGCGTCGGGGGTACGAACGTGCTGTACGTGCTCGAGGACGCCACGGACCCCGAAGCCTATGGTCTGCCGGCGAACCCGACGATCCCCTGGACGGTTCGGATGTGGCAGGGGCCCCTGAAGTGGCTGGGGAACGCGATCCTCGTCGTCGGCGTTCTCGGAGCGTTCTTTCACTACATTCGTTTTGGCCCTCGAACCTACGAGGACCCATCTTCGAGTGAGTCATGAAGAGCGACGAGCTCAACGGGCGCATCGAGCGCTTCTCGTTCACCGAACGGGCGCTACACTGGATGACGGCGCTGAGCTTTCTCTACGCGGCACTCACCGGTTTGTCGCTCTGGACGCCACACCTGTACTGGCTTGCGAGTGTTTTCGGAGGAGGCGAGTCGGTTCGGTGGGCTCATCCGTGGGGAGGCACCCTCTTTGCCATCGTCCTCGGCCTCATGTTCTGCAACTGGGCGAGGGAAATGCGCCTCGACGCCGATGACAAGGTCTGGCTCGGCAAGGCCCACCGCTACGCGGTGCACGATGAATCGGAACTGCCGGAAGCGGGTCGCTTCAACGCCGGTCAGAAGATGTTGTTCTGGGTGCAGGCTGTAGCGGCTCTGCTTCTGTTTGCGAGCGGGCTCATCCTCTGGCTTCCCGAGATGATGCCGCGCGGTTTGAGGCTCGCCGCGATCCTCGTTCACCCAGCCGTTGCGATTGTTTCGATCGGTGGCATCATCGTTCACATCTACATGGGAACCGCGGCGGTTCCGGAAGCCTTTCGCGGCATGATTCAGGGGTGGGTCAAGCCGGGGTGGGCCGCCTCACATCACCCAAAGTGGTTCCGGGAGATTTCCAGGCGCTGAGCCTCAGGCGCGCCGCCCGGGCGCGCCTGCTGGCGACCCGTTACCCCGCGTCACGGGACGCGCTGGTGTTCTTCGCCCACATCGCCTCCTTCCAGGCCGGCATCGATCCAGACTACCCCATGGGTGCTCGCGAAGCTCTGGTTCAGCTGGTACGGGACAAGGGGCCCGAGCCCTTGAGGGACGAGGCACGGAAGCTGACAGAGGATGCCTGTCGCCGGGCTCTCGAGGCCTATCTGCTCCAGGAGGACACCGCGTCTCTCAGGAGTTTTTTTGCGCGGGTCCTTCTCCAGCCGCGGGTGCACACGCGCACCTCCGAGCCGCCGATCCCCGGGCAAAGACACTGCCCGCGATGCGGCCATCCGCCGCAGGTCGGCTGCCTGCGTCCGGAAGGCGACGGAACCGCGCTGTCGCTCGTCTGCTCGCTGTGCCTCGTGGAGTGGCCGGCGTTGCGCGGTCGGTGTCCGGGTTGTCAGGAAACCGACGCCGACAAGCTTTCCTACTACGCCGCGCCGGAGATCCCGCACCTCACGGTCCACGTCTGCGACACGTGTCAGCGCTACCTCCACGCCGTCGATCTCGCGAAAGAGCTTGAAGCCGTGCCCGACGTCGACGAGGTGGCCGGCTTGCCACTCGATGTATGGGCGCACGAGCAGGGCTACCGGAAGATTCATCCCAGCCTGGTGGGAATCTAGTCTCAGAACTCCCCTATTGAGAGCAGGCCAAAGGTGCCGGTTCTGTTAACGAAAGTACGAGGACGTTCATCCCGTGCCCGTTACCGAGCCCGAGCCTGAGCCCGATGGACTTTGATTGAGGACCATTCGCGTCAACATCGCTACGATGCGAAGCAGCAGCTACGCGGCTAGTTTGTGCTTCGACTGGTAGACGTCCAGCTTCTCGTGATCGAACCGCCTCATTGGTTGTCCGGCTCCGGGCTCGGGCTCGGGCATGGGCTCGGGCTCGGAGCGACTTTGTGAGTTAACCGCAATTATGTTACACGAAGTGAGTCGGTAACTACCCGTCGGCATTCGTGTTGTAGTGCGCCACCGTCGTAGTAACGGAGCTCTGAGTCTCAGAGCTCGGTTCCGAGCCCGAGGCCGTGGGAGATCGGGATCCAACCACGAAGATCACGAAGGCCACGAAGAAAAACGGCGGACAGTTGAAGTTCAATGTGCGGGTGTTGGCAGGGGCATCCGATGATTCTTTCTCCAGGCCCTCGTTCATGGGTGAAGTTCCCGCGTCGGGTTCATGAATGATTTGCTTCGTGCTCTTCGTGTCCTTCGTGGTTCGTCTATTATATCGCTTTCATCGATGACTCCTGGTGTCGAGAACAGGCGGCCGATCTTTGCGTGCCTGGATGCAACTGCACGGAATCCGGCTTGGCGATGTGTTAGCTTCCGCAAACGGCGAAGACGCTTCTCACCCTTCTCACCCAACAGGAATCGAGCCCGCCCGGCCATCTAGTAAACAATTTCTATTCCTGGCGCAGGGAGGTCCTTATGCTCCGTCGCATCGCTGTTTGTGCGGCTCTTTGTCTTCTCGCCCCCGGGCTCTCGCTTTCCCAGGTGGGTGGTCCCCGCGAGCGTGAGGGTATCCAGGGCGGGCTCACCGGGACCCTGGTGACCGGTGACCAGCGGATCGCCGCTCGATTGGGCGGCGCGAGAGCCGTCGAGTTCCTGTTCTTTCTGGAAGGCGATCCGGATCGGCCCATCATCTTGGGCGTGGACGAGGGAAGCGGGGAGCGTGCCTTCGGCCCCGACTGCGAAGACCCTTGTGTGGTGACCGACGAGTTTGCGGACATCGAAGGTCGAAGCCTCTCACGGGCCCTCACCCGTCTTCGGGGCGTCGTTCTCTTCGCGGATGTGTCCGATGCGGAGGCGCGCCTCACGGTGCACACGCGAGCGAGCGATGCCGGCGATGCTCGAATCCTGGCCGATGAGCTTTCCAGCTTCGTCGCGTCGGCCGGGGCTGGTGCGCCGGAGAACGTGCGGCCCGCGCTCGGTCGCGTCGATGTGGCCCGCGACGAGGCAGAGGTGCGCTTCACCATCCCGCTCGACGGTGCCGCGCTCGAGAGCATTCGAGCGAGTCGTACGGGTCGCAACCTTCTGACGTGGCGACTCGGTGCGGAGGGGCGCGAGCAAACCGGGCGCGTGGGAGCCGTCGTGGAGGCCCTTGGCATCGGCGAGGGCAGTCGGGTGGCGGACGTCGGCGCGGGAGCGGGTTTCTTCACGGTCCGCCTTGCCAGGGCGGTGGGGCCCCACGGTCACGTTCTTGCGGTCGATATCCAGCAGAACGTCGTGGAGGGGCTCAGACAGCGGGCGAAGCGCGCAGAGCTCGGTAACATCGAGGCGATTCTCGGTGCTCCGGACGATACATGTCTTCCGCAAGCGACCCTCGACGGGCTCCTCATCGTGAATGCCTATCACGAGATGAAAGACTTCGAGTCTATGCTGGCCCACATTCGCCAGTCGCTGAAGCCCGGCGGGAGGTTCGTGTTGGTGAAACTTTCGACACGGAGACGCGAAGCGATTCAAGGGAGGTGCAGGTCGAAAAACACCAGATTGCGCCCGAGATGCTCGAGGCGGAGCTGGGCGAGAACGGATTCGACGTCGTCGAGAGAGTCGACGCGTTCATTACGCGCGAAGGGTCGAGCCGCCAGGATTCGCTGATCGTTGCGGAGCGGCGCCGCTAGTGCACGAACCCGCTGATACTGTCGGCAAATTCCAAGGTCATTTTTCGTGCTGGCAAGGCGCTGCGACGAAGTCATATCTAGATATTTCGAGGAGCAGCAACGCAGCCAGCGCGGAAAAGGACGTGGAATTTGCGGCAGGATTAGCGGGTTCGTGCACTAGTTCCGCCTCGGACGGTGGCTGTTCTGTGACTGGGGACAGTCGTCAGATCGACCGCTTCGACATTTCGGCGGCGAACTCCGCGTCCTCGCCTTCATCACTGAGCCTAACCCAAGCCTGCGTTGAGATACGACAGCTCAATCCGCCCATTGCTCACCTCTCAGTTATGAAGAGCCGCTTCAACATCTTATCGAGCCCCGGTCGGCTAAGCCCTAGCATCTTCGCTGCCCGAGATTTGTTGCCTTTCGCCATCTCCATCGCTCTCTGGAGCGCCCAGATTTGCAACTGTTCCTCGGCCTCCTTGAGGCCGCAACCCAAGTTCTCGACAGTTACGGTGAAGATTTCGCTTCGGGAGCGCTCGATCCTCTTTTGGGTCCTCTCCAGCTTGTCGAGGAGGTGACGGCTGACGTTTGGTCGCAAGGGGGTTAGAAGTTTTTCAGCCTTCCTACAATGCTCGACGGCTGAACGAAGATCTTTGACGGGTTGCGCGCAATTCAGTTCTGCTAGCGACAATAGGGCATTCACCTGAAGTTTCAGCGTTTCCAATTTCTCCGCTTCCTCCAGAGCCCGCTCGAAGTCGGCCTGAGCCCAGCCATACTTCTTCTCCGTCAATCGGCAGTACCCGAGCGCAATCCTAGCCTCGACGCTTCTTGGATTTGGACCACTCTCGCTCACGATATGGATCGCCTCCTTGGCGTAGGTGGCGGCTTTCGTGAGATCGCGAAGCTCGGTTGAAGCTTGTTGATACAGCCAGCTCAACCAGATGAGCACTTCGCTTTTCTGCGAAGCGTCACCGATACCAGCGGAGAGTGCGTACGCGGCTTCCAATTTCTTCTTGGCATTTTCCCACTCTCTCTTCTCGAGATACGCAACACCTTCGTTAGCAAGAACGCGCGAGATGTGAAGTCTGTGGCCAGCCTCTTCGTATTGCTCTCGCGCTTCTTTGAAAAGGCTCAGCGCGCCATCGTAGTCACCCTGTGAACGTCGGATACATCCCAAGCTCTGCTGAACATTCGCGATATTCACAAAGTCTCCAGTTCCGTCAAGAAGCCACTCTGCCAGGGAGAGCCGACTCATCGCTCTGGCGAGATTCCCGGCCCGCCAGCTGCCGAAGCCGACCACGGAAAGGACGAGGCCCAGTCGCCAACGAATTTTCACCTCATCTCCCGCGGAAGCAGGCACTTGGCAAAAGCTCTCAATGGCGCGATCCGCGAATTGCTCGACGTCGTCGGAACGATTGAGCAACCGGTAAAATCGCTCCAGGTAGAAGCACGCCTCCCCGATGCCCAACGCATCCGAAGCGGTTTCACACTGGCGCAAGACCTCGTGCGCTGTTCTCACCGCCTCTTCTACGCGACGCAGGGAATAGAAGAATTCGGCAAGTTGAAGCTTCGCTCGCGGGCTGATCCCGTTGGTCGCTTGCTCCACGTCGTCCGGGCTCGACGCGTATTCCATGAGAAGCTCCTGGGCTTGTTCGTGTTCGCCACGATAGAAGCACAATTCCGCAAGAAGGGCGGCTCGGTCGAACGGCTGTGGGAGATTCGTTTCGATAGCCCAGCGGTCGTTCCCTCGACGCAGCTGAGCAAACGCTCTACGAAAGTTCCCGACGAGTATGGCTTCCTGGGCTGCGCCGAAGTCTTCGTCCGAGATCACGTTACCTTGGGAGACATCGTCTGTACTTTTCCGGGCCATTCGGTAGTCTCTTAAACTTTGTTTACATCAGATTAAAAAATATATAAACATAGTGTTCAGAATCTCTGAGGCATTAATGATCGTAACCATGGTACTTTACCGCCATTCTATTTTCAACTGCGTCTGGAATGAGAACGCAGTTATCACAGTCACCTTTGTGACGTCGCCTCGGTTGGTATTGCCTTGTTCCCTAGGCAAGCGGTACACTTCGGTTAAGGAAATGGGAGCGAATTCCATTCAAATAGACCCAAGTGGCAAGCCCAAGAGAAAGGCGGACCCCATGCTGGCTGTGAAAACTTATAGAGAGTCCTCGTCGAGCGTGTCGGAGCCGACGTCGGCCTTGGGTAGCGGATCCGGGAGCGCGGCGCTGCTCGTTGGCAGTGCGGCGCGGAACTGGTCGCCCGAGGCGCTCGAAGAGGCGGAGCGCAACGGCGATTTCGTAGGCTCCCATTGCGAGGGTGACTTCGGCGCTTAGGACGCCGCTCCGTAGATACCAGGCTAGCTGGCGGGCGACTCAAGGCCCGTTGGTGAGCCCTGCCCGCTTAGCCGCCCGCACGATCACGACACGCCGGTAGCCGTTCTTCCACCATCCGGCTCGCCGATTGCGGGAATTCTCGCAATTGGGCCGTCAAACCCTTTCAGGGGAGCTTCCGCTGACGACGCCGGTTTGAAACTGATCCAAAACGGCGGCGAAAAAGGGACCACTTTGAGTCAGATGTTTCTGAGCAAATACAGACGCTTCATTCCGTTAGAAGTAGATTGGACAGGGTCCACTGTCCGCCGAAATGGACCAGTTCGAAACCGGCGCTTACAGCTTCCGCATGAGTTGACCGGTGAGCTGGTTCGAGTCAATCGAAAGAAGCACCTCGCGAAGGAGGCATCGATGACAAAGACGACCGTTCTCTTGATGAGACACGAGTTCGATAACCGGTCCGGACTGACAGGGCAAGGCATTCTCAGGGCCCGGTCCAGCGGCGCGACCCTGGCCGCGCAAGGAATCTCTATCGGCCGCGCCCATAGCTCGCCGCGGTGGAGGTGCGTCCAGACTGTCCAGGAGATACTGGCGGGGGCAGATTCTCCAATGGACTCGAGGCGACGGAACCATCCCTGGATGACATCCGGCACGACACCCTCGTCCGCAGCGACGTAATTGACCAGATCCTTGACGAGGCACGGGTCGGGAATACGACCAAGGAGCAGCTGTTTCTTTCGGATCGGCGCCTTCGAGAGGACATCCTGCGACGTGGTAGTGAAAGTGCAGCGCTGGTTCGCCGTCTGGTTCGAGAGCACCCTGGCGAGACCCTGCTTGTCTGCTCGCATGGCGGAAGCAGGCTCGAGCCTACCATTTGCAACCTGATCGGCGTGGAGCTCAAAGATACGCCCGCCTTCGTAGAACGTGGTGGCGTCGTGCGCCTTGACTTCGAGGAATCGGATGCGCCCGAGTTCAAGTATTTGGGTGTTCCAGCCGAGGCGGACACCCCTTTCGAGGAGCATCACAGTCTCGTAAAGATAAGTGAGGCAGACAAGAACGAGGCACAGGAGCGAAACAAATGGCTGGTGGACGTCGTCGAGACGATTGGATGACGACGAACTCATGCGTTTTTATGCGGGTCATGTCTACACGGAAGCCCCGCACTCTGGATGGCTGGCGGACTGGATGCAGGAAACATGGGTTGGCGAGCGACGAAAGGAAGTTGGCGAGCTCGCCGCCGGGCCCCGCTACTCTCGAGTGTATAGACTTCGGCAGGGAGATGGCGGAAAACTACGACCGAGTGGTGTGGATCGCCACCATGAATTGCGTCATCGAGAAGTGCTCCCACGTTTTGTTCTCCGCCATCGACAAAGTGATGGAAAAGCTAGCTCACGTACACAAGCTGGATTTGCGTCACCGCTATTTCAGCGCCCACGTCATCGCGGATGAGTATCATTCGACGGAGGGGCTCGTCTACATCTTTGAGAAAATCGAACCCAAGTCCGATCGAGGCCTCGAAGTTCGCGCTGGGATCGTCAAGGCGGCCACTCTCTGGTGCGCCATGCTCAACGAATGGGTCGGCACGAAGTCGACGCCATCCATCCGGGCTACGGTTTTCTCTCGGAGAACGCGGAGTTCGCCGGGCGATGCGCCGACGCCGCTATCACGTTCATCGGTCCGAGCCCAAACGCGCTCGAGGTCTTCGGCGACAAGACCGTCTCGCGAAAGCTCGCGATGGAAGCCGACGTACCCGTCGTCCCCGGGACCGGCGACCCCGTCGCATCCGCCAGAGAGGTGGCGGAGTTCGCATCCGAGCACGGCTATCCGATTATCCTCAAAGCGGCTTTCGGCGGCGGCGGCCGCGGCATGCGCATCGTGCGCACTGAGGAGGAGATCGAAGTAGCCTTCGAGCGCGCCAGAGGCGAAGCCGAAGCTGCCTTTGGGCGAGGGGACGTGTACTGCGAGAAGCTCGTCGCGCGGGCCAGGCACATCGAAGTCCAGGTTCTAGCGGACGCACATGGGCACTCGGTGCACTTGTTCGAGCGCGACTGCTCGGTACAAAGGCGTCACCAGAAGGTCGTCGAGATCGCCCCGTCCGCTTCGTTGGGCGACGCCGTAAGGCACGAGCTTTACCAGTCCGCGCTTCGTATCGTGAAGGCGGTGGGCTACACGAATGCCGGAACCGTGGAGTTCCTCGTCAACGACGAAGGGTTCTACTTCATCGAAGTCAATCCGCGCGTGCAGGTCGAGCACACCGTCACCGAATGCATCACAGGGCGCGACCTCGTCCAGGCACAGATTCGCATTGCGGAAGGCTATCGTTTGAGCGATCCTGAGATCGGCATCACGAGCCAGGCGGCCGTTACGCGCAACGGCTTCGCCATCCAATGCCGCATCACGACGGAAGACCACCAGGCCCAGTTTGCGCCCGACACGGGAAAGATCCGTGCGTACTGCGGGGCCGCAGGGTTCGGCATACGCCTCGATGCGGGCACGGGCGGCGCCGGGACGATCATCTCTCCTTACTACGACAGCCTGATCGTGAAGCTCACCGCCTTCGCTCCCGACTTCAAAAGGACGACGGCGAAACTTTTGCGATCACTGAGGGAGTTCCGCATCCGCGGCGTCAAGACCAACATTCATTTCCTCCAGAACGTCATCACGCATCCGCGTTTTCTCTCGGGCAACGTCGATACCCGTTTCATCGACGAGACTCCCGAGCTGTTCGCGTTCCCGCCGGGGCGTGACCGGGGCACGAAGCTCCTGCGTGCTCTCGCCGACGCCGTTGTAAACGGGCCGCCGGGTCTGGACGGACCGGTGGAGCGGCCGGAACCACTATTCCTGCCGAAGACACCCACGCCGGCGCGGGCTGAGCCAGAAGACGGAGACGCGATGGCCGTTTTCAAGGCTACGGGAGCGTCGGGGCTCTCCAAGTGGCTTCGTGACGAGCCGCGGCTTCTCATCACAGATACAACTTTCCGCGACGCGCACCAATCTCTTCTGGCAACGCGCGTTCGCACCGCGGACATGCTCGCGATCGCCCCGGCGACGGCCCAACTCACCCACCAGCTTTTCAGCCTCGAGATGTGGGGCGGCGCGACTTTCGACGTTGCCGACCGCTTTCTCAAGGAGGATCCCTGGGGGCGTTTGGCTTGCTTGCGGGAGGCGATACCGAACATTCTCTTCCAAATGCTTCTGCGCGGCGCCAACGGCGTGGGCTACACGAACTACCCCGACAACGTGATCCGCCGTTTCGTGCAGCACTCTGCGGAGGCCGGCATCGACGTCTTCCGGATCTTCGACGCCCTCAATTGGGTCCCCAACATGACCATCGCCATCGAGGAGGTCGTGCGCGCCGGCAAGATTGCCGAAGCGTCTCTTTGTTACACGGGTGACATCTCGGATCTCGCACGCACGAAGTACGATCTCGATTACTACGTGAAGCTCGGCAAGGAGCTCGCCGAGCGCGGCACCCACATACTCGCCATTAAAGACATGGCGGGTCTCCTTAAGCCCTACGCAGCAAAGCAGCTGGTCGAGGCCCTCAGGGACGAAACGGGTTTGCCGGTTCACTTGCACACACACGACACGAGCGGGAACGGTGTAGCGAGCTATCTCATGGCGTGCGATGCCGGTGTCGACGTCGTCGACTGTGCCCTCTCGAGCATGTCGGGCTTGTCGAGCCAACCTTCGTTGAATGCTCTCTGCGCCGCACTCGGAGGAAAATCGCGCTCACCCGCGCTCGACCTCGACGCGATGAACGCACTTAGCATCTACTGGGAGCGCGTCCGTGACCTCTATTACATTTTCGAATCCGGACTCAGAGCGAGCATAGCTGAAGTCTACGAGCACGAGATACCGGGGGGCCAGTACTCGAATCTCCGCCCACGCGCGATTTCACTCGGCCTGGGAGAGCGCTGGGAGGAGATCAAACGCAAGTATCGCGAGGTCAACGACGCCCTCGGCGATTTGATCAAAGTGACGCCGACGTCGAAAATTGTTGCGGACTTCGCCATGTTCCTGGTGCTAAACGACCTGAGTGTCGAAGAGGCGATCGCGCGAGCCGAGAGGCTCGACTTTCCCCAATCCCTCGTGGACTTCATGGCGGGAGGGCTCGGCCAACCGTACGGCGGGTTCCCGACGCGTCTTCAGAAAGCGGTGCTCAAGGGGCGCCCTGCGATCACGGACCGAGCCGGCGAGCAACTCGACCCGCACGACTTCGAAGAAGCGCACGAGCGACTCGCGCGACAGCTCGACCGCGCTCCCACCGAGTCCGAGCTCTTGAGCGACGCGCTCTACCCCGACGTGTTCGACGAATACCTCCGACATAGCGAGACGTTCGGAGACGTGTCGATCTTGCCCTCGCCCGCTTTCCTGTACGGCCTGAAGGTGGGCGAGGAAGTGAGCGTCGACATCGAAGAAGGCAAGACGATCATCGTAAAGCTCGTCGCGATCGGTGGTCTGACCAGCGAAGGCCAGCGCATGGTCTATTTCGAGATGAACGGGCAGCCCCGCGAAGTCGTCGTGCGCGACGAGGGCGCCGTCGTCACCAGCGAAGAGCGCCCCATCGCCGACTCGAGCGACCCGCTCGACGTTGGCGCCAGCATGCCCGGGAAGGTCCTCCAGATCCTTCACGAGGTCGGCGATCGCATCGAGCCCGGCGATGCGTTGCTCGTGCTCGAAGCGATGAAAATGCAGACCGCGGTCACGGCGTCCACGGGCGGGGTGGTCGAGCGGATCGCCGTGTCCGTCGGCCACGACGCGAAGGCGGGCGAGCTACTCGTCCGCCTCCGAGCCGCGGACTAGGCCGCGGCTGCCGATGAACAACTCGCACGCGCCGGCTTGAGCTCGGAATTGCTCGAACGGGACGACGCTCGCCCAGTCGACGCGTTCATTACGCGCGAAGGGTAGAGCCGCCAGGATTCTCTGATCGTTGCGGAGCGGCGCCGTTAGCCCCGAACCGAACAAAAACCTCCCGAAAATCTCGCCCGGGCAAGATTTTCCCCAAGTCGAGTTGATGGTATGAGAGGCAGGCTCGATCTGTAGTTGGACAGCCTCCAGAGGATATGTCATGCTGTGTCGTTCCAGGATTTGCGCGTTGGGAGGTGACCGTGTTTACTGTTACACAAGTTGGTAGCTGGCCTCGCTCGAACAAACTGCTCGACGCTCTGACGGACCTTCAACATGACAAGTTGACCCGTGAGGAGTTCGAGCGCGTCGCCGATGACGAGATTCGCCGGGCGGTGGAGCTCCAGATCGAGGCTGGCGTCGACGTGGTCACGGACGGAGAACAGCGCCGCGACAACTTCTTCTCTTTCGTCACCGACAAGCTGGACGGCGCCAAGTTGATGGCCTTGGCGGACCTCGCCGAGCACCCGCACTTCGAGCGCACCTTGCGCAGGCTCGGAAAGCTCGACGTGCCGCCGGAGTCGATCAAGAACGCCACCTGCGTCGGCAAGCTGAAGCGCCGGGAACCCCTGGCGGTCCACGAGCTGAAGTTCGTCAAGAACTTGACCGACAAGCCGGTGAAGGTGCCTTTACCGGGGCCCTATCTGCTGGCGCGTTCCATGTGGGTCGAGGGCTTCAGTGACGAACCTATCCCACCCACGAAGAGCTCGCAGACGACATCGTCGGCATCTTGCGCGAAGAGCTCACCGAGCTTGCGGCTGCCGGCGCGGAGTTCGTGCAGTTCGACGAGCCGGTACTCTCCGACGTGGTGTTCTCGACCAAACCAGGGGAAACGAAATTCTTCTGAGCGGCCTTATCCGCAACCCGCCGTGATGCGGGTGAAGAGCTGAAATACGCAGCGGAATTGATGAACCGCGTCATCGAAGGCATCAATAGCGTTCGTATCGGCGTACACGTCTGCCGTGGCAATTGGAGTACGCAAGAAGGTGTGCACCTATCGGGGGACTACGAGCGCATGCTTCCCGGCCTGAAAGCGATGCACGTGAAGCAGTTTGTGCTCGAGTACGCGACGCCGCGCGCTGGCGACATCGCAATCGTCGGCGAGGACCTGAACGATCGCGAGATCGGCCTCGGAACGGTAAACCCGCGCGACGGAAAACCGGAGGATGTGGACACTCTGGTCGCAAGGGTAGAGCGCGCCCTGCCTTACTTCGAGCCGCGGCAGATCTTCTTGAACCCCGACTGCGGCTTCGGAACGTTCGCGCACCGCTGCGTCGCCACCGAGCAGGTGGCGTTCGAGAAGATGAGCAATCTTGCCGAGGCGGCTCGCGTCCTCAGGGAAAAGCACGGCTAGGCCCGCCTCTCCATACTCCGGTTCGCGGGACGGTGTATATGTGTCGCATGATCCAACTCCATCCGGACGTTGGACCGCGAACGTCGGTGTCACCGAAGCTTCTTATGGCTCGTACGGCCAGATGACCGGGCTGTCCTCTCCCACCAGGATGCAGTCCCATCAGGGGGGGCGGCCTAACGTTTTTCTTTCTTTTCGTCTCTCTACTAGACTAATAGACTAGAAAGACGGCCTTTGCGACCGGTGGCCCGTCCGGGTTAATAATGATGGGAGACACCAGGCTCGAGCCCCGCTGTTCCGTCTCCGGATCCCTCCCTCGTCATGACTCACCGGCGCGATTTACTACGTCGCGTAGTAAACCGATGTTCCCAGATCCAGCCAGCCGGGCTTCGTGTTTGCAGGGGCGGCCGAGTGGGCACCGCCGCCGCGTCCTCAGTCGGGCAGCACGGTGTTCCTGAAGAGCACCCGGCCGGCAACGGACGTCCAGAAGCCGTACACGGCCACCGCGACGGCTACCATCAGCAGCAGGAGTGCCGGGCCGGCGTACCAGTCGGAAAGCTCTGTTGTGGGCGGAAGGTAGTGGCAGTAGAAGTCGAACCACAGGCAGAAGAACGTGGCCAGGAGTCCGAAGCGGATCGTGACGAACACGAGTGCGGCCATGATCAGAAAATTGAGCACCCATTCGAGAGGATTGCTGCTCGCCGCGCTCGCTCCGACGGTGAGCAACGCGAGGACCACAGCGACGGCGGCCCACTGGCGGCGCAACACAACGCGCAGCAGGAGAATCAGTAGCAGGAGCACGACGGCATAGTTCAGGCCCACGACCTGGGAGTGCACGAGCAACGTGGCCGCGTGGCGGGCTCCCTCCAGAACGCTCGTGGCTGTCCGGAAGGGGCTCGGAGCCGGCCACCCGAAGCTCGCTCGGATCAGCGGATCGAGAGACTTCACCGTGATAAAGAAGATCCCGGCGACTCCTCCCACGAGAATGTCGCGGCCGACCCGCGGATCCCTGAAACGGCCGGCGAGCAGGCGGCTCCACGAGATCAGAGCGTCGGGCCACAGCCGACTAACATAGGGCTCCAGCGCCAGGTAGAACAGCCACAAGCCTCCGGCACAGAGCAGCGCCTCCTTGACTGCTTCAAAAGAGGAGCCCCACTTCGCCCAGTGACGGCGCGTGGTGTCCCCCCAGAATCCACGAGAGCATGTAGAGCGAGAAAACGTACGACCCCAATCGGACGCCGCCCTTCCAGTCTCCCCGCCCAAGGCGCAGGTTGCGCCGGGCGAGGACGATCCCACCGACCACGATCGCTGCCATGAGGCCGAGACCGATGACCTCCACTGCGGCGGCGCCAGGGCGAGCTGGCGCCATCGCCATTCGGCGAGGCTTGCGCCAGGGCGGGATGACTCTGAAGTAGACCGGCCGGCTGCGGAAGGCGCCGGCCTCCACGCGGATCGGGATCCCGTCCTGTCCCGGATAGGCGCCCTCCCACGCCGCCCGGCTGTCGCAGTCCACCAAGGGATTCCACGTCGGGTGCACCGGCCTGAGGTCGGACGCTCGCAGCCCCGCCGCCTCGAGTAGAGATGACCAGTCAGGCTCGACAGACGAGCCCCCAGAGTCGGAGACTTGGGGCGGGACGGGACGGCGAGGAAACTGAGAAGCCGCCCACCGGGATCGAGCTCGACGCTCACCATTCCGGAGACTCGTGCGGGCGGGCTTCCTGGCGTCACCCTTCCGACCGCGCCGCCGAGGCTCATTCCGTAAAACAGGGACGGTGTCAGGAATCGCGGGCTCTGCCGGTACCAGAAGAAAACCGGGGCCGGACTCACGGTTTCGAGCCCCGTCCACTGATCCGGGCTGGGGTCCTGTGCCTCGACGTGGGCGAGGTAGTCTACGTCGTACCTGAATCCGTAGGCGCTGTCCGCCGGCGGGTCCCGGTATCCGAGCCCCTCGACCAGGTCGCGTGCCTCGACCGCGAGGGCCTGCGGCGGCTTTCGCAACGGGACCTGCGGCACGAGGAGAAGCTGCTTCGAAAAGGCCACGCGGCCCGCGAGACCCGCGAGGATGAACGCCAGGCAGGCGAGACCGACCGCGGGGCGCAGCCCGCCCACGTCCCCCGCGGCGGCCACGACCTCCGGGGCGGGTGTCTCTCCCCGGCGAGCGCAGCGGACAGCGGGTCGCCGCCAGGCAGGGCGGCCGCGACCGCCAGCGCGGATGTCGGTCTTTGCTGCGGATCCTTCTCCAGGCAGTCCAGGATCACGCGCTCCACATCCGGGCTCAGCCCGGAGACGACGCTAGAGGGAGAGGGCGGTGTCGTCCCCTCCCGCCCGCTGGCGGGCTCGGATGGCGTCCGTGCGCCGGATGCCGGCCTTCCCGTGAACAGCTCGTAAAGCACGAGGCCGAGGGAGTAGATGTGCTGAAAAGGGGTGAAGGATAAACATGATGTATTGAACCTGCCCCGCCTCGAGAGCGCGGATCATGCTTTCGAGGAAATAGCACGAAGGCACAGAGCCATAATCGAGGAGGACAGGTCGCGGAAGAGTATAGTTCGCGGGCCTCTCTTTTTGAAACTGTGAACCACCGAGTCTAGACTCGCGCGGCAAGAAAAGGAGACAGGAGCATGACGGGATCGAAGCCACAATGGCAACGGCTACCGATGCTGTGGCTGACGGCGGCGGTGCTGTGTGTGACCCCGCCGGCCGCCGCGCAGGAGAGGCTCGGAACCGAGGGAGGGGAGTGGCGCTACTGGGGTGCGGACTCCAGAAGCTCCCGGTACTCGCCCCTGGATCAGATCGACGCCGACAACTTCGAAGATCTCGAGGTGGCCTGGATCTGGCGGGGCGACAACTTCGGCCCCACCGTCGACGCCCTTCTTCGCGCGACCCCCACCTACGTCGACGGGAAGCTTTACACCGTGGCGGGACAGCGCCGTACGGTCGTGGCCATCGAGCCCGCGACGGGGGAGACGCTCTGGACGTTCCGCGAGCCGCCCACCAAGCGGTGGGAGCACTCGATGCGGAAGAACTACGGGAAAGGGGTTGCTTACGCCGAAGTACAGGGGCAGGGCAGGATTTACGTCGTCACCCCCGCGTTCTTTCTCCACGCCCTGCACGCCGAGAATGGCCGACCGGTCGAGGAGTTCGGTGACGAAGGCACGGTGGATCTCCTCGAGGATCTCGGCTACCCCTATGACCGGAACGAGGGGATCCCGCTCGAGACCGGTTACATCACCAACTCTTCACCGCCCATCGTGGTGAACGGTGTGATCGTGGTCGGGAACTCCCACCAGCAGGGCTACTACCAGACGCGCAGGGAAAACGTCCCGGGTCACATTCTCGCCTACGATGCTCGGACGGGAAAGCACAAGTGGAACTTCAACGTGATTCCGCAGCCTGGTGAGTTCGGCCACGAGACTTGGGAAAGCGATGCCTGGTCCTACACCGGGAACGTCTCCTCCTGGGCGCCGATGTCCGCCGACCCGGAGCTCGGGCTGGTCTACTTCGTCACCGATCCACCGACGAACGATTTCTATGGCGGCTTCCATCCAGGAGACAACCTCTTCGCTACCAGTATCGTGGCCGTGGACGTCGAAACGGGCAAGCGAGCGTGGCACTTCCAGACGGTCCACCACGACATCTGGAACTACGACAACCCCACCGCGCCCAATCTGGTCGACATCACCGTCGACGGCAAGCGGATCCCGGCGCTGGTGCAGACGACGAAACAAGCGTTCGCCTACGTCCTCAACCGGAAGACAGGTGAGCCCGTCTGGCCCATCGAGGAACGATCTGTCCCTCAGTCGGTGCTCCCCGGCGAGAAAACCTCACCCACGCAGCCCTTCCCCACCCGGCCCGCGCCCTACGAGATGCAAGGCCTGACCGAGGACGACCTGATCGATTTCACGCCCGAGCTGCGGAAGCGGGCTCTCGAAATCTTTAGCGACTACAAGATCGGGCCGCTCTTCAATCCGCCTCTGCACCGGGACAATCCCGAGGGCAAGATCACCTCGCTTCACTGCCCGGGAGGAGCGACGAACATCATGGGTGGAGCGGCGGTGGATCCGGAGACGGCCATCCTCTACGTGGCGTCCGTCAAAGGCTGCTCCTCGCCCAACCTCGTCCCCGGCGAGGAGATCGACGATCCCGCCAAGTTCACCACCGGGAAGACGGTCATGAAGTGGGTGAGCGGCCCCAGGCGAGGCCCGCGCCGCATCCGAGGCATCCCACTCTACAAACCGCCGTACGGCCGGATCACCGCCATCGACCTGAACACGGGGGAGCATCTTTGGTGGATCCCCAACGGAGGTACGCCGGAGGCGGTCAAGAGCCACCCGGCGCTCCAGGGATTAGACATTCCCAACACCGGACAGAGCTCGCATGCCACGAAGCTGGTCACCAAGACCCTGCTGATGTACGGGGAGGGGCGGAGTGGAGAGTCTCGCTTCCATGCCGTCGACAAGAAGACCGGGGAGCGACTGGGAACGGTGGAGCTTCCGGCCCCCACGAACCAGGCGCCCATGACCTACATGCACGAAGGGAAGCAGTACATCGTCGTGGCGGTTGGCAGCCCCGGATTCCCGGGCTCACTGGTCGCGTTGAGCTTCCCGTAGAACAGAAGCACGCTGGGGCGCGTCTCGCCCATCAACGGAAGAGCCCTACTTCTTGACGTATTTCTTCAACGCTCGCGGGCCCACTTCCGCCCCGTAGATGTTGCCCTTGTCATCCGCCGCGACGCCTTCCGCGGCGGTCGTGCCCCGGACGTCGGGCTTCCACTCCGGGTCCGGAATGAATCCATGGCTGGGCACATCTCATCGCCGCCCCACGCGCGGTGCAAACTTGCTTTTCCGTCGGAAACCCGGCATCCTGAATGAACCTCTTCACAAATTTTGTTTTCACAATGAGCTGGAAGACCGATCTTTCCGCCAGGATCTCTGCCGTCGAGAAGAACATGGCGGGCGTGCGAGCTCTGCCCGTGGGCTTGTGGCGTGGATCGAATGAGGGAAGAAAAGGGCTATTGCGACGATCTCGACTTCGAACGCCGTTTTGAAGCCCCTTTTTTAGCCGCCTCTTGCGAGGCAGCCTTCACCGAGATCGAAGCGCTCTTAGTACCCAGTTTCATAATTGCGGTCAGGCACCGGGAACGTCGAGGCGCCCGTCTGGCAAGGCGCGAGAAGTGAATAATATCTAGATATAGGAGCATACTTCCAGTTCGGCCGCTGAGGCGGCCTAGCCCTCCGCTCGATAGGCTCGCTGCGGAAGGCGGCGAGGAACGCGGCCAGACGGGATAGATCGGCGTCCCAAAATGTGAAGTTATTATTGCGCGGGCCCTTAGCTGCCACAAGGCTTGAATCAGCGCCGCCCCGAGATGTAACCTGCGGTGTTCATCGACTGGAGTCATGCGCGTCGTCATCGTCGGAGCGGGGCCTACCGGGGCGTCGCTTGCTTACCTGCTCTCTCGACGAGGCATCGACGTGACGCTCGTCGAGCGCGAGCCGAGCTTCGACCGCATCTTCCGGGGTGAGGGCATGATGCCCGGCGGCATCGACGCGCTGGCTCAAATGGGCCTCCGTGACCAAGTCGAAGCCCTCCCGCATCGCAAGCTCGACTTCTGGGGAGTACTACATTTCGGGCGAGCTCTTCATGCGCTTCGCCGAGCCGGATCGTCACCAGCCGAACGCGATCCGGGTCATCTCACAGCCCCATCTTCTCGAGATGCTCGTTGCAGAGGCGGCGAAGCATCCGAGCTTCCGTTTCGAGTCCTCGTTTAACTTCCAGGACGTGCTGCGCGATTCGGAGGGCTCTGTAATCGGCATCGTCGGAGAAACGCCTCGAGGTCGGGAGGAGATTGCCGCACGGTTCATCATTGGTGCCGACGGCCGCGGCTCGCTGGTGCGCAAGAAGCTCGGTCTCGACATTGACCGATTCGAGGAAAACTCGCCAAAGAATCGTGACGCGGTCTGGTGGTCGTTCCCGTTGCCCGAGTGGCTTGATACCGAGACGGTGTTCTACGGATTCGTCGGCGACGACGAGAGCCTCGCCACGATGTATCCGTCCGCGACGGAGAGCTTGCGCTTCGGCTGGCTCATTCCGAAGAAGAGCTACCAGACGCTTCGCCAGAACGATCTGTTGGAGCAGGCGGCTCGGCTGGCACCCCAACGCATTCGCGAGTTCCTTCTCGATCACCGCGACGAGGCCTCGGAGCCCGCGTACTTCAACGTGCTGTTCGGGCGGTGTCCGAGCTGGAGTGCGCCCGGCATCCTCCTGCTTGGTGATGCCGCTCATCCGATGAACCCGAATCGCGCCCAGGGGATCAACCTCGGACTGCGAGACGCCGTCGTGGCCGCGAACCATCTCCTGCCGGTACTGGAGGGCGACTTCGCGGAAGCCGTCGATGGGGCCGCATTGCGGGTTCAGGAGGAGAGGGAGCCCGAAATCGCGATAGCTCAGCGGTTGCAACTCGCCAGGTTCGGCCCCCCACCGTTGTTCCGGAAGCGATGGTTTCGGAAAACCGCGCTTCGGGTTCTATTGAGTCTCGGGATTCCTCAGCGGGTGGTGCAACAGTCGGATCGAGAAGCTGCGCTACGGCGTCTCAGAAGTGAAGCTCGACGCCTGACGTTACCTTGCGCTGACAAGTCAATCTATGCAGACGGTGCGAGCGGTTGGGAAGATGGGGCCAGGCCCATAGGGCCTGTTGGTGGGCGAACGCCATGCCTGAGTGAGCTCGCCCGTCGATAGCAACCTCGTAGTGTGCCGAAACTCGACCGAACGACAACTTCATCATTATTATGAAGCCTGTCGAGACCAGAAAGCGCAAACACCGCGATCGGGAACTATCGGTTGGCGCCTGCGGCGAGCCGTCGAGGCCCAGAGCCGCTGGAATGGATGCGACTTCCAACTCAAGCCCATGTCACCCCCCGCAACTGTTCAACGATTCTGCCAACACTCGGCGTTTTGCTTCGGCGGAGTTTTGGCACATTACGGGATTCCGGAGAAGCGTGCAGGGCGGACGGCAAGAGAATCCACCCCATCAAAAGCAGGACGCATTTGTCCTTCATGTGGGCCTCCCAATGAAAGATGTGCTTCAGTTCGAACGCAATCGAAACACCATGGTCTCGCCGGAGCTTCTGAAAGCCATGGCCACCGAGCTCTCCGGCGCCCGGGCCTTCAACAACATTGTGGAGATCGCCGGCTATGAATACGACCGTAAACGGGAAGAGTACGCCGGCACCTATCGCGAAAGCCTCGTCGTCGAGCGGCTGGCCAAGGAATATGGATTTTCCGACGTGCATGTTACGCGCCTCCCCACCGACTACCGGCAATGGGACGGCGAGGATGCGGAACTCTGGGTCGTCTCTCCCGAACCATCGCACCTCGTGAGCCGATTCCTCGATCACCCCGCCATGCTCGTCTACGGGAGCCGGAGTGGCGATGTCACCGCTCCCCTCGTTTGAGGTTGGCCGAGGCCTTCGAGACCGGGACTACGAGGGCAGGGAGCTTGGGGGAAAAGTGGTCCTCACCGACGGCGCCCCCGGCCTGGTGCACGACCTGGCGGTTCGGAAGTACGGCGCCGCGGGAGTGGTCAGCTTCGCCAATCACTACGGATTCGGAATCGACGAGCCGGACCAGATCGCCCAGGTCCGGCTCTCCAACGCTGTCGACCCGGCCCGGGACGAAGGCACCACCTTCGCCATCATGCTGTCGCACCGCCAGGGCATGAGACTGCTGGAGCTGGTCAACACCCATGACGAGGTTACGGTGCGTGTCCACACCAAGGCGACGCGCCACGACGCCGACCACGAGGTCGTGGAGGGTTGGATTCCCGGCGACGGCAGCACCGACGAGGAGGTGGTCATCGTCGCGCACCTGTTCGAGTTCATCGTGAAGCAGGGCGCCAACGACGACATCTCCGGTTGCGGGGCCGCCCTCGAGCTCGGCCGGGCCTGGAACAAGCTCATCGAGGCCGGAGTGCTGCCTCGACCAGACGATCAATCGCAACGAGATGCGCGTTCTGCTCACTCCCTATAGCTTGCCCAGCTTTCTCAACGAGCTTTACATCCAATTCATGCGCTGGATGAAGGACACCCAAACCATCAAGTTTCACAACCTGGTGGCGGACAATTACTCCGGCCGCTATATGCAAGAGCCGATCACCGACCCGCAAGGGAGCCAGGATCTCTTCCACATTCGGATCATGAAGCATGCCGGGGGAAGCGATCACCTCCCCTTCCTCCGATCCAATCCGCGAGTCCCGGGGGTGCATTACATGAACTGGCCGGACCGGCACTACCACACGAGCGAGGACCTCACCAAGTTTCTCGATCCAACACAGCTCAAACGGGCCGCCCTGATCACGATGTGCGTGTCTCTGGTCATGGCGAATGCCACGTCGGAGGACGCCCTGCACCTCGCGGGTTTGACCGCCGGGCATGCGGTGGAGCGAATCGGTGACGACCTTACGCAAGCGATGGAACTGCTTCGAGCCGCCAAGCCGGGAAATCTGGACGACGCCTACAAGGAAGGCCTGGTGCTGGTGCGGCAAGCGTATCGCCGCGAGGCGGCGGCGGTGCGGTCCAACGGGAGGTTGATGGGCGCCGACACTCAAGCCCTGGCGAGCTTGGAAGATATCGAGAAGAGCGTGGCTGCAACGGAGAAGGGAGATGTGGCGAAGCTTCAAGCCGTTTACCGGGCGGTGGCGAAGCAACGGGGTCAGCCGGTGACGCTCTCACCCACGTTGACCACAGAGGAAACGGCCGCCTCCAGACTCTACCCGCGGCCGAAAGGCGGCGACCCGTACGTCGATTCCGGCCGACCGGGACGGCTTTCTTCGGGAGCGGCGCAACCTACCATGCACCCGGGGCAGCGACAGTTCCGACTCTACAACGAGGAAGCGCGAAACTTCGCGGACGGCACCCGCTCCATTCTGGAGATCCGGGACGCCATCAGCGCCGAGCTCGGCCCGGTGAAGGTACAGAAGGTGGTGCAGTTCTTTCGCGATCTGGAAGCACTGGGCAAGTGGGAGATCCTGTCGGGCCCGGCGCCGGCTCGCCGATAAACGGGCATCTGAGTTGCATTCTTTCTCTTCACAAACCAAAACTTCGTGGTGACATCGGGGTCAACAAAAGCCTGAAACACTTGCGCAGCGGGCTTGCGAATCAGCAATTCCGCTCTTTCAACAACTTCTTCGGTCACTTCCATAGTCGGTATCCTTTGTTCACTCGCACACTTCCCACCACAGAAGGCCATGGCGAAGAGACCCGCCGCGGCCAGCGACGCGGTAGTCCTGACGTGATTCCAGAGAGTCCAACGTGAGAGGTAGTTGGCCCACAGTGCCTCGGTGCCCGAGTTGTCGGGATCGGCCGACGCCAGCCGATTGTTCAGTGGCACGTTGAAGGCCACCGTCACGTATGAAACTATACGGTCAAAAAAGACTGTGACTGGTTTAGAATGTCCCGGAAGAAGAAGCTCGTCTCGATATCTGTGATCGACTGGCCGTCCACCTCGGCATAGGGATAGATGAAGTAGTTGATCGGGTTGCCCGTCTGTTCTGGGCTCAAGACGATGTCGCGTCCGGTCGTGAACTCGACGCGATTCTCGTCATGGGCACCGAAGAAATACGCTCGCTTGTCGGGGTTCTTGTTGGCCTCAGACGTATCCACCGGCACCCATCCGTATCTCGGAAGGTAGAACTCAGCCCAACAGTGGTATCCTGCGATTTCCCCCTCCCCCCGGTCCACTGGCAAAGGGAATCCGATGGCGAACTTGGCCGGTATTCCCACGGCCCGAGCAAGCCCGATAAAAACCGCGTGAAAGTCCGTGCAATTGCCGCGTTTGGTGTCGCAGGCGTAATAGATGTCGCCTCGACCCCAACCGGTTCCGCTTTTGTCGTACTTTAGATTATCTACGGTGTAGTCATAGATAGCCTGCGCCTTATCTAGGGCGCTGGTTCTGCCATCCGTGACCTCCTCCGCCAGCGCTTTGATGTACGCATCGATGGGTACTAGCCGATCCGGCTGTAGCCACTTCTTCAGGCTTTGGTCCGTCGACCGAGGAAGAGCTCGGTCGACCAGCGCATAGTCGCGCCTTACATATTCCCGCCGAGTGACAACAAACTTCATCTCCACTCTAAGGGATCTTTCCCTGGGGTTACTTGCTTGTAAATAGAGAATCGAGTTCCCATACTCGGCGTCCTTGTTGATGTCAGTCGGATAAGGTGCAGAGATGCGAAGCACTTCGATATCTTGGTTCTCGTCGGTCCTGGGGTATGGCATCCAGAGGTCGAGCCGTCTGGCTCCTTCGGGCACCTTGATATCAGCAATATAGGTAAACTCGAAGCCGCGTCGGCGCAGGGACTCCGGCTTCTTTGCCGAGACAACCAGGGGAACGAGCACAGCCACGGCTATCATCCACTTCATCTTCTATAAGAGTTTTTCCCCGTACGGCCAGGGTTTGTTCCTCTCTCCCGGGAGAGCCTAGCACATCTCGCCGCGGGGATGTGGAACAAGGGGTCGTCACGAGAGCTTTGGGTCTCGTAGAAACGAACACGGGAAGCGCTTGTGAATGATTCGAGGACAAGCTGCTTGATGCAAGAGCGCCACTCGAGCCGAAAATCCCAAAGGCAGGCTCACTCACCCCGGATCCGTCGTTCGTTTCGGCCGGCGGGCATGCTTTGATCTGCGGTCATCAGTGCGAAGATCGCATCGGGTCGCGACTATTCGATAGCGCCAGTGCAAAGCATAGGTACTGATTGCGGTCGCTGATGCCAGCGAGACCGTCCTCATTCCAGCGGTAAACGCGAGACCAGGCATGGTCGTGGGGAAAGTAGTCCCAGGCTTCTTCTTCCGCACTTTCTGTTGCCGTCATGTTGCCGCTGCCGCGCTCGTCGAGTACCCGCTCCGTTCGTGGGGTGCAGGGAGACCGAGAACGCATGCTCGCAAACCGCTCATCTGTGACCGCACCCGCGACGTGCGCAACGCAGCCAGACGGGATGGATCGGCGTCCAAGAATCGGTAGTTATTCTTGCCCGGACCCTAAGGAGGGGCGCGGGGGTCGGCGCTTCGCTTGTGCAGATGCGCCAAGAGTTTTTGGATGACCTCATGCTCGGTGATGAAGGCGATGAGGCGGAAGGTGCCACCGCACCTGCGTGAAGCCGGCTTGGCTGCTCTCTTCCTGGCGTCGGACGCCTCGAGCTTCATAACCGGCGAGATGCTGTACCTGGACGGCGGCATGAGCCGTAGCCACGATTCGCTGGCCTGACGGCAGTCCGCCGTATCGTTCATGTCGGTCCGCCTGCGCCGGTTCTCTAGAAGCCAACACTGCGTCGTATAATGAACTCGAGATGACGCACTCGGGTGCGCGCGTCCCGAAACGCGCGACGTATGCCGATATCGAGGCCCTCCCTGACCACCTCGTAGGCGAGATCCTGGACGGTGAGCTCCACGCGAGCCCGAGACCCCGTCTCCGGCACGCCGTGGCCGCCACGCGCTTGACCGGACGCCTGTCTCCTCCATTCGACGACGGGCTCGGCGGGCCCGGTGGCTGGTGGATCCTCATCGAGCCGGAGCTCCATTTGGGAGAGGACATCGTCGTGCCCGATCTCGCTGGCTGGCGGCGCGAGCGTTTACCCGAGATTCCCGACGCGCCGCACCTCGAGCTGGCGCCCGACTGGGTTTGCGAGATCCTTTCGCCCTCGACGGAGCGCCTCGACCGAGGGCTGAAACTCCGCATCTACGCGCGAGAGAAAGTCCCACACGCTTGGCTCATTAACCCGGGGACGCGAACGCTCGAGGTCCTCAGACTCCAGGGAGAGGAATGGCTTATCGCGTCGGTCCACTCAGAGGCGGACTCCGTGCGCGCCGAGCCATTCGAGGCCGTGGAGCTCGACCTCGCTGGACTCTGGGCCTAGTGCACGAACCCGCTAATCCTGCCGTGATCTTGGCCGACGATTTCCTTGACGACGTCGCTCCTTCGAGCGCCCAGCACCATGCCAACTCCGATCTCGTGGACCCGCTGTCCGACGGAGTTAGAAATGACACCGTAGATGCCCACGGCGGCCAGCACCAGGCAGAGCAACGCGAAGACCGACATCATCACGACGTTGAAACGTTGAGGCCAGACGGAGCTCGACAGGACTGCAGACAAAGGTCCAATGTTGAACACGGGCTGGTTTGGGTCCACCGACAGGATTCGACCCCTTATCGCATTCGCGAGGCTTTCCGGTTCGCGCGAAGTGCGGGCCACGATAGTCGTAGAAGGCGCGGGGTACGGAGCCTGCGAATAGGGCATGTACACTTCCATTTCCGGCTGGGCGTCGAGGCCAAAATGCTTCACGTCGCCCACCACGCCGACGATGCGATACCAGGGCTTGGCGGCCAGCATCCGAAGGCCGCCCCGAACGTCCTGAATGAGAGAATCCATTACTCGCCGGATAGTATCTCCGGGGGACCTCCCTCAGAAAGCGGAAAATGACAGGCCACCTGGTGGCCGGGCGAGATCTCGACGAGCTGGGGCTCGGAGTCTTTCTCACGGCAGAGGGCGGGCTCGCCCTTTTCCCGGTAGACGGCGCAACGCGCCCGGAACCGGCAGCCTTCCTTGGGGCGTTCTTGCTCGGAGAGCTATGACGCACAACGCCAAATCTCCCCCTTCGATAGAAGTACGTCTTGAGGTCGCGGACTTCGAGAAGCGCGCCGTTTCGCCCGGGCTCGCTCATGCAGGACTCCCAGTGCTGTGAAGCCAACAGCGAACGCGGTGGTTCGGCGCGACCGTCTCGAGCTCCGGCTCGCTCTCCTCACAGAGCTGGCCGTCTTCTTCCGGCTTCATCGCACAACGCTCCACGAACTGGCAACCCCTGGATAAGCGGGACAGATCGGGAACGTCTCCCTCGATCACCGTGAGGCGTCGTCCCTCGCGGATGTCCTCTTCGCTCGGGATCGCACGCAAGAGCCCGTGCGAATACGTCGATCTCCCGGCGGCGCCGCTCGCTCACGCCGCGCTCCGCTCGTCGGTCGATTCGCGCAAGGCATCTCCCAGCAGATAGAAGCCGAGGATGGTGAAGAGGATCGGAGTTCGGCATCCACGATGCACGTCACCGTGCCTTCCACACTGATGTACTTGTACGGCGGGGTCTCCGTCTGGGCGCAGAGGCTGATGCGCTTTCCTTCGTTCAGCCGCTTGCCTTTTCGCGAGTGCCTGCCCGTCACGAAATGAAGCTCTCCGCCGGGCGCGTAGCCGTACTACACAGGGACGGCGAGGGGACCGCAGTCCCTTTCACCGTTGCAGAGAATGCCGACGTGGAGATCAGCGAGAAAGGCTTCCCGTTCCGAAGGTGACATGACGAGCGACATGGGGCTCTCCCTAGACGGGCTCACAGCTTCTTGCCGTAAGGTGGATGGACGGGCGGCAAGAACATTTGGCGATGGCCGAGCCGTGTTTCCGCGAGTCGAAAGGTAGCCCGTTCGCCTGGAGCGCCAACACGAGACCGTGGTCGGGATAGTTGATGAGGACTGACCGGGTGCCCTTCACCGTGCCGGTGTGGTTGATGTAGGTCCGGCCCTGGATGTCCTCGTCCAAGCGCCATCCGATAGCCTGACGAAAAGTTGCCCTTCGCGGCTCGCCATTCGATTGGTAGATGTGGACGGGATCCACCTGCACTGAGTACATGAGCTCCAGCGTTTCCAGTCTTCAGCAATGTGCCGTTGTTCAAGGCGGTGCCGAGCTTCACTAGGTCCTCGACGGTGGATTGAGGGCGATGACCTCCTGAAAGTCACCGCGCCTTCCCAGTCCCGCCGCCGAGAAACCGGATAAACGCTACGTTGTTCTGGCTTGCACGACTGTCGGATCCAGCTGAAGTGCTTCCGCCGCCTCTCCAGTAAAGCCGAGACATCTAGCTCAAGTGGATGAAGCGCGCGACGGACGGGACGCCCTCCTCGTTCAGGACAAAGAGAAGGTAAAAGCCTGCCGGGGCAATGGTCGGACCATCGGGTGCCGTTGCCGTTGCGCGACCTACCCGCATCCTTCCCACCTCGTTTTCGAATATGCCAACTGGCTCGTCCACAAACGGGAGCGGAACGTGTCGCTGTGACATGTTGATCGAGTTCTCAGAGTCAAAACCGATCCTGCGCTTTCCCAGACTCAGTTGATGTTACGCGCGACGTGCTGGATACTAGTTACATAGCGACATTTCAATATCGTCTGATCAATGCTCCTCCGTGCTCGCGGTGGCGGGCTCGATGACACTCGACGTGGAAGTCCGGTGCGATGACGACAGAAGAAGCTTTGAGAGCGTATTTGGCCGAGCGGGGCTTCGTGGAGCCGGACACCCCCCGCAAGGATCTCTATCGGGGCAACTGGATCAAATTCCACATCTGGGGTTACTACGTCCCGCTGCTACCCATCCACGGGTTCAAGAAGTCGTTCATGCTTCACGACATCCACCACGTGCTCAGCGGTTACGACACGGATTGGCGAGGTGAGCTGGAGATTGCCGCTTGGGAGCTTTCGAGCGGCGGCTGCGGCTGGTACCTTCTCTATTGGGTCGACCGGATCATCTTTATGAGCCTCGGCCTCGTCTTCTGCCCGGTGCGTACCGTTCGGGCCTTCCGACGCGGTCGAGAGCACCGCAATACCTTCGGTCGCAACCACGAAGAGCTGCTCGACAGCGACTTCGACGCGCTCAAACGCCACAGCCTGCGTTTGGCTGACTGATCTCGCGCCAAGGCTAGCCGACCGCCTGAATCAACGCCTTGATAATAAACTCCTTTTTAGGTTAAGGGGATTGGTGTGTGCAGGCAGAGGCGGTAGAACGGAGCAGCAGTGAGTTGTCTACGGCTCGACGGACGATACGACCTGCGGAAAGTGACAGGCCACCTGGTGGCCGGGCGAGATCTCGACGAGCTGGGGCTCGGAGTCTTTCTCGCGGCACGGGGCGGGCTCGCCCTTTTCCCGGTAGACGGAGCATCGGGCCCGGAACCGGCAGCCTTCCTTGGGGCGTTCCTGCTCGGAGAGCTCCCAGCCTCCGTCCCCACTCTCCTGGGTGCGACGGCCGGTGTGCGCGTTGGCCGCCGACCACAAGAGCTGTGAATATGGATGGGCAGCCGAGACCGCCAGCGTCTTGGCGGGTGCCATCTCCACCACCTGCCCCAGATACATCACCATCACCTGCTCGGCGATAAGGGTCCGGGCAAGAATGGGTAGTTATTTTTGCCCGGGCCCTAAGCTCCACCATCTGGAGGTCGTGGGAGATGAAGAGATACGTCAGACCGAGCTCTTCTTGAAGTTCGCGCATCAGGTTCGCCACCTGGGCGGCGATGGAGACGTCGAGGGCGGAGAGCTTGGCCGGCTTGAGCTTGACCAGGGCGAGACGCTCTTCGCTCCGCCGGCGAATCTCTTCCGGCGACAAGCTCTGGTGCAAGGTAAGGGCTTCTTCGAGGAGCTCGCTCACCCTCATCTTGGGATTGAGGGCGGCGTCCAGGTCCTGGAAGATCATTTGCATCTCGCGCCGTCGCTCTCGCATGACGGAGGGAGAAAGCTCGAGAACCTCCTCGCCCCGGGGCGCAGGTCGCGGATGTAGAGAACCGGCTCGTCGATCTCCCGGCGCGACGAACCCATAGCCGAGCCGACCCCGCACCGGAGCGCGTACCACTGGAGCGCGTCGCCGCGTTCGGCGCGGTCGTACCACACGTCGGCCCCGTGGCGCCCGCGCCCACGGTGACGACCCAGCTAGAAGCAGGCCTGCGCACGAACCGAGCCCAACAGGGTCCTTCTCGACACAACGGCGGCGACGGTACCAAAATAGCATGCCACTGGAGCCGACGGCCGGCACGGCCGATTTGACCACCGCTTCCGCTTCTACGATTTCTCAGCGAGGCCAGCCGCAGCTCATCGGCGCGTTATCCCGACTATCAACTCACCAACGTTTGCCGTTCCACCCCAGGATGCCACGTCAGAGCCGGCTCCAGAAATGGCCCGACGAAGCCGCCCTGCAGAACTGCGGAGCTGTCCGCTAATCCTCGCCCTCATTGGGCGGAAAGACCCTCTCCGACATCAATGCCTCTCGTAACCGGATTCGATGGGGCAAGTTCATTGCAAGCACATCGACCGTCACCCGACCAGTTGGCGTCACACCGACCAGCGCTGCACCCTTCCATTGGAAATGCTCCGCCCACCTATCTCGTCGAGGGTGAAACAATCGAACGACGTCTCCGCTATCTCGGTCGATGCCTGCGATGTTCGGACCCTTCTGTGGTTGTTACAGGCGAAACAGGCAAGCGCAAGGTTGTCGAGATCGTCGGTGCCGTGGTGTTTGCGTGCGATGATGTGGTCGATCTGAAATCTGAGCAGATCGAACTGCTGAGGGACGCGACAATACTCGCAGACGTTATTGGCGCGCTGCCAAACGCGATCTATGAGTGACGAATCCACTCATCAATCGGACGCTGACTGCTCTCGGTTCAGCGAAGTCCGCGCCTTTGATTGGAGCAACGAGAGAAAGTGACCGACGCGTTCATAGGCGTTGATTTCCGCTTCTTCTTCGTCGGTGAGCGTGCCCTCGCGAGCCTTTCGTGCCAACTCGTCCATGCGATCGATGTCGTCTTGGGGAAAGTTGAAACCCAAGATCAGGTCAGCCATCGCGGGCGGGAAATCTTGCTTATTCGGTGCGATCACGCGTGAGAGAATGTCCGCCTCGTTCTTGACTGCTGTCGAGCTCATATTGCCATTATCGCACAACGTCTGGGCCCAATACGCTTTGCAAAGCGTTAATGGGCCACAAGGCTTCTCCGCCCGGAAAAGCTGGCGCCAACGGCGCGACCGGAGTTGAGCAAAACTTCATTTCTAGAGGGAAGAAAAAGCGAACATCGTGTAGGTTCGGAGTAACCTTGCCCGTAGGGTGCAAAAACTCAGCCGGTGCCTGTGCCTCGTCATTATGGATCCGGTCGGCACGAACAGCCACGCGAAGGGGGAAGCGACGACTAAAGCGCGGTCGACGCCTGCGAGACGGCGACGGGATGAGGCGGGTCACGGATTCAGGAGCCGGGATGTCAAGAATCGGGGCTCCGGACGCGGCCGGAAACGTTGCTACGCAGCTTCCCGCCATTCGTACCGATGGTGAAGACCACCCACCCTCGGCAGCGCGACGACCTTCGCCGCTGGTGACGGTGGCGACGTGACGGGTCTCTCGTCCGGCGTGTCTTTTTCGAGCCCTAACCGCCCACGATCCTCGTGGTAATAGCTGATGTATGCGCGCACGAGTCGATCGAGATGGCGCTCGCTGAGGATGACGACGTGGTCGAGGAGCTCTCGACGCCAGCTGCCGATCCAGCGCTCCGCGGTTCCGTTTTTGCCATGGGCTGCGAAACGAAGTGCGAACAGGTTTTGTGCCCATTGCCTTGAAGAACTCGATGACCGCGGCGCTAAAGATGGAGTCGCGATCGAAGATGAGATATCGCGGAGCGGTGTCGTAGGGAAACGCCTCACGCAGTTGCTGAATACCCAAGCAGACGTCGGGTGGAACGTGGCGTTGAAGTGAACGATGTGCTGACGACCGTGCTCGATGACGAAGAAGCCGTTTCAAGGACGGACGAGTTTTGACGAACGACAGGAGGCGTTGACGCCTGGTGTCAACGATCGAACCCGGTGGCAAAGTGGGCGTGCCGGAGCAGACGAAGCGGGGGCGGCGGAGAGGGTCCTCTACGGCGCGACGGACGATACGACCTGCGGAAAGTGACAGGCCACCTGGTGGCCGGGGGTGAGCTCGGTGAGCTGGGGCTCGGAGTCTTTCTCGCGGCACAGGGCGGGCTCGCCCTGTTCCCGGTAGACGGCACAACGGGCCCGGAACCGGCAGCCCTCCTTGGGGCGTTCTTGCTCGGAGAGCTCCCAGCCTCCGTCTCCATTGTCCTCGGTGCGACGGCCGGTGTGCGCGTTGGCCGCTGACCACAAGAGCTTTGAATACGGATGGGCGGCTGAGACCGCCAGTGTCGTGGCGGGTGCCATCTCCACGACCTGCCCCAGATACATTACCATCACCTGCTCGGCGATGAGCTCCACCATCTGGAGGTCGTGGGAGATGAACAGATAGGTCAGGCCGAGCTCTTCTTGAAGCTCGCGCATCAGGTTGGCCACCTGCGCGGCGATGGAGACCCGGCGTTTTTCCCCTCCGGAGAGATCGGGTGGAAGGGCGGAGAGCTTGGCCGGCGAGGGCGACCAGGGCGAGAAGCTCCTCGCTCCGGCGGCGGAGCTCGTGCGGCGACAAGCTCTGGTGCAAGCTAAGGGCTTCGCCGAGGAGCTCGCTCACCTTCATCTTGGGATTGAGGGCGGCATCCAGGTCCTGGAAGATCATTTGCATCTCGCGCCGTCGCTCTCGCATGACGGAGGGAGAGAGCTCGAGGATCTCCTCGCCGCGGTAGAGCACCGAGCCCGAGGTGGCGGGAGCCAGGCGAAGAATCGTCCGGCCGAGCGTCGTCTTGCCGCAACCGCTCTCGCCGACGATGCCGAGGGTCTCGCCTTCCCGCACGGAGAAGCTCACACCGTCCACCGCGGGCACGTAGTCGTCCTGACGAACGACGCCAAATCTTCCCCTTCGATAGAAGTACGTCTTGAGGTCGCGGACTTCGAGAAGCGCGCCGTTTCGCCCGGGCTCGCTCATGCAGGACTCCCGTTGCTGTGCAGCCAACAGCGAACGCGGTGGTTCGGCGCGACCGTCTCGAGCTCCGGCTCGCTCTCTTCACAACGCTCAGCGTTGCCTTCCGGCTTCATCGCACAGCGCTCCACGAACTGGCAACTCCTGGATAAGCGGGACAGATCCGGAACGTCTCCCTCGATCACCGTGAGGCGTCGTCCCTCGCGGATGTCCTCTTCGCTCGGGATCGCACGCAAGAGGCCATGCGAATAGGGATGCTTCGGCTCGTGCGCCCGGTCGAGGACGTCTTCTGCCGGTCCCACCTCCACGACGCGTCCCGCGTACATCACCGCCACCCGATCGGCGAGTCTTCGCGCCACGCCCATGTCGTGGGTGATGACGATGGTAGTCGTTTGGAGCTCCTCTTTCATCTCCTCCATCAGGTCCAGCACCCGGCTCTGGATGGTCGCATCGAGACCGGTGGTGGGCTCGTCGGCGACGAGCACCGAGGGCTTCGCCGCCAGCGTCATCGCGATCATCGCCCGCTGGCACATGCCGCCGGAGAGGTTGTGGGGATAGTCGTCGAGACGCTTGGCCGGGGAGTCCAGATGGACCCGCCCGAGCCACTCCCGCGCTTCGTCGAGAGCCTCTGAGCTCGAAAGCTCCGGTGAGCGCCGGCGGATGACTTCTGTGATCTGCTGTCCCACGGTGAAGAACGGATGAAGAGCACCCTCGGGTTCTGGAAGATCATGGCGAAGTCGCGCCCCCGGCGCTCCTTCATCCTCGCATCGTGCCAGCGGAGCCAGCCGCGGTTGTCTTTGTCCACCCGAAGCGAGGGCTCGGCGGTGAACCGCGCGAAGCGCTCGAGTCCCTCCAGCAGGTTGACCGCTTCCTTCGAACCCGGCTTCCGGTACCAGATGCGTCCACTCACGATTCCTGGGGCCGCCGTCACCAGACCCATGAGGGACAACAGGGTGACGCTCTTTCCCGAGCCCGACTCGCCCACCACCACCAGGGTCTCCCCAGGCTTCACCGTCAAGCTCACGCCGTCCACCGCTCGCAGGAACCGGCCTTTCCCCGGAAGATAGAACAGCGTCCGCAAGTCGCGGATGTAAAGAACCGACTCGTCGATCTCCCGGCGGCGCCGCTCGCTCACGCCGCGCTCCTGTCGCTCACCGATTCGCGGGACCAGTATGCGGTGCGCTCTTTTGCGGCGTCTCACGCGGTGCTACACTGATCGGAGTGCAGTTCGAGTGGGATCCAGAAAAGGCCGCTTCGAACGTAGCGAGGCACGGAGTGTCTTTCGAGGAAGCCGCTTCGGTATTTGGCGATCCACTCGCGACGACTGTGCCCGATCCGGATCACTCGGTTGCCGAAGTACGATTCCTTACCACGAGGACGTCCAGTGGGGAGCGGGTGCTGATTGTCTGGCATACGGAGCGCGCCGACGCCGTTCGTATCATCGGCGCACGCGAGGTGACGTCGACGGAGCGCAGGACCTATTAGTCAGGAGAATAAGCAAGAAGCAGATGAGATGAGGCCCGAGTAGGATATCTCGGGTGGGGAGCGCGGGAAGTACTACGAGCGATACCGGGCTGGCACGAATGTCGTTCTTCTCGACCCTGACGTGGCGGCTATATTTCATGATTCGGACGCGGTGAATCGAGCGCTGCGGATGCTCATTGAGGTCGCTAGGACCAACGCAGGGCAAGTCGCAAGGACCGGCGAGTAGGCCCCTTTTGTGCGGACTGCGTTTCGCAAGAAAGCGTTTCGCGGCTCGGTCATGCCGTGATCGCAATACCCCGGCGATCCTATTTTCGATAAGGTCCCCGCGCCGTCTCCACATCTCCCCACCCGATCGAGAAGGACGCGAGCCTACCCGCGTCGGGCTTCCGGGGGCTCGACAGGGACGTTGAAGCGGTCTCGTCTCGCTCTAGCGCTTTGACCCATCGTCGACGCGGCTGAGACGGATCGTGTTTCGCCACGAGAAGCGGTACAATGACAACAAGCGTGCGCTCGAGGTAAGAATGATGGTCGGCAAGCCAAACTCCATCGTTATGGAGGAAGTGCGAGACTCAGAGGAGCTCGCCGCGGCCCGCTCCCAAAGGGTGCGATTCGACCGTAACACTGCATGGCTTCAGGCCAATATCGTGGACGTCTATTCCAGGCATCGGGGGAAGGTCATCTGTGTCGCCGGAGAGGAACTCTTCGTTGGCGATACGGCGAGAGAAGCCATCGCTCTAGCCAGAGCTGCCCATCCAGACGACGACGGGTTCTTCACACGTTACATTCCAAAGGAAAAACTCCCTCGCATCTATGCGCTTTGACGGCGAGTGGCTCCTCTGTGATGACGGAGTCGTACGGCCGGTTCTGAGATGTGAAATATTGGCCGCGGACGGCTCCTGGTGCGCCGCCGAGTTGCTAATCGATACTGGCGCGGACCGAACTGTGCTGAGCGCCAACGTTCTGGAAACGCTCCGCTTGGAAGGGCGCGTTCCTGAGAGCCGCATCGGCGGAATCGGAGGCACCGCCGACTCCGTCGCCGTTACCACGCAGCTTCGCTTCACCCGCGTCGATCGGAGCAAGGTTCTATTTAGAGGTGCTTATCTGGCTTGCACGAATGCGCAGTCACTCGATATGAGCGTGCTAGGTCGGGACATTTTGGAGATGTTCGCCGACGACGCGGCGTCCGCGTTCATATCATCGTGGACTACACCGGCGACACCGTCTGCTCGCTGGGCGGCCAACACAGGTACAGCATCACTATATAGATGACGCCACAGCCGGGCTCCTTTGGCCCGGGCGGTGCGGATGTAGTCCTCCGCCAGGACACCTTCCAGGCGCTGGTTCCGGAGATTGTGCTCTTCTTGCCGCGACGGAGGAGCTACTGAGGCGCCCTCGCCAGGGCTACGGCTGGGCCACTTCGCCCGACCATCACGAGCCGGGTCTGGTCGTTGTATCCGGTCAGCTCTCCGCGAGCTTCGCTCTGGGCCTATCTCTTTTTGCTGGAGAGGTTTGGATTTTGGTGGCGGGGGCGGGATTTGCTTGCCCGCCAAAGCTCGAAGGGCAAAGGCGGAAACCCGCTTGCCGGCCGTAGCGCGCTGCTAGTGCTAGTTCTGGTCGTGCGCGAAGGCAAGCGATCTTTGGGTTATGAGGGGAATCGAATTTGCTTCCCGAGGCTTTCGCGCGCAGGGCGACGAAACACCTCGCGCGGTTGGAGCGTGAGGCGAAGGTTCTTGTCGTTGAACCAGCCGGACATCGGGAGCATCACGCGTTCGAGGAAATGCTAGTCGTTCTCCGATGTCGATCAGGGGTAGGTTCACCGGTATGAACCACCCTTGCGGCCGGGGATGTCTTTTGACTCGTGGTTCCCGACCAAATATGCTGAGGACATGAATGATCCCGCCGATGTGCTCGATCGATTCGTCGAGCACCTGACACGGGGATTCACCCCCGAGCTGGCGAAACATTTTGCGGAAGTCCCAGAGCCGAGCCCGGAGTTTCAGGCCCGCCTAGATGAGCTCGCTGAAAAAGCGAACGAGGGAGCGCTCTCTCCCGCTGAGGCCCGAGAGTACGACAAATACGTCGAGCACATGGATTTCGTGGCTCTCATACGTCTTAAGGCCCGCGCGCGCGTCTCCGGCGCGCCGTGCTCATAGTGGATGCCGAGACCAGGAAATTCGTCCGCGAACGGGCCCTCAATCAGTGTGAATATTGCCGCGTCCATCAAAGTTACTATCCCGACTTCGCTTTTCACATCGAGCATATCGTAGCCAGGCAGCACGGCGGTTTCGACGACCGAGACAACCTGGCCCTCGCTTGCCATCTCTGCAACAGCAGGAAGGGGCCGAATCTTTCTGGGTTGGATCCGGAGACTGACCAGTTAACGCGACTATTCAATCCTCGCTCTGACGTGTGGGAAGAGCAATTTCGTCTCGAGGAGAGCGGCCAGATCATCGGGTTGACGGCGATCGGTCGCACCACAATCTAAGTACTTGGTATGAACTCCGAGATCCGTATTCGGATCCGCCGAGAAATCCAGCGTTTGGCAAAAGACTAGATTTATGCCGACGTCAGGGATCGAGGACTCGGTGGCGGGGGCGGGAACGGGTGAGGTTCCACCCCCCTGTGTTCAGGATAGTTGTCGCATGTCCGACGCGGCGAATGAGGCGCGCCCAGCTTCTCCTCAGGGCGGCGCGCTTTTGCGGTGAGGGTGGGGATTCATCCTGAGCTGACTGGGTATCCTTCGTGCCGAACGATTGCAGGGTGATTTTTCGTTCAGCCCGGTGGGCCCGTGCTTTCGAAGAATAGGCCTGAAATAGTGAATGCCGTGTTTGCGAGGTTCTGGGATCTGTGTGAGCACGCGAGCGATGAACTCGAAGATGTGGAGATTCTCGCCTTGCGGATGTGAGTAGAGGGGGGTTGTCGTGGGAGGCTTTCGACTGGCAGAAAAGTGTCTTGGAGCCGGGGGTCCAATCAATGCGCGAGAGACTCACCGGGCAGCGGAGCAAATAGCGGCCAAGCCTTTCGAGCCCATGGCTGTCTTGGGGCCATACGGTGGGAGAAGCGTCGACGGAGAAGCCGCTATGCCGAAACGACAAGAGAAGCTGCATGCGTTCGTCGCTCAACAGACCCTTGGTCTTGAGCAATCGAAATATCTTGTGAGCGAACAGTTCTTCCGCGGGGGTCGTATCGACGTAGGGCACGGGTATCCACTGACCCTGCTGGTCCCAAACCCCGTGAGACGCAAGGGCATGTAGGTGTGGGTGTGGCTGGAGCACACTTCCAAAAGTCTGCGGAACCGCGACGACGCCGGGGCGGGCGTTGTCATCACCCACAGCCTCGCTCTTCAGCGCCTGGACCCAGGGCCGCCAAAGCCTACCGGATGGCGACGCGCACGCGCACGTACCTGCCGAGGATTCCGGTTTAGAGTCCTTCCGCGGACGCGTCGAACGCGGCAGGACGCTCGGTTCGCGTCTTCGAGCGGCCGTCGCCGAACGGGACCCGGACCCATCGGTGCGAGGGGAGGCTTTCGAAGCCGTGGCGCTGGCACCATCGTGATCAGCTTGTAAAGCGCGAAGAATCACGACATTATCTCTTTGTCTTGAACATCTATCTCCAACTTACCGAGGAGTTCAACGAAGGTGGGTTGCGCGCCATCATTTGCAGTGGGCAAGCCGTCGTGCTGCACCGGTTGGCCATCATGAGCAAGGACGGCGACTGGATTCTCCGCGAGGACGATAAGTCGCTGGAGCACGTGCTGAGTGTGCTCGGCACCCACGGTTCCCGTTATCGCTACGGCGCACCGCTGGATCTTCGATGGATGGCGGGAGCGTGGAGCGCGCACTTCGAGTTTCGTCATGAACGACTCCGCGTGCGCACGGATTTCTTCACGCGCCCGCCCCGGATTTCCGAAACGCAACTAGCGCGAATCTGGCAAGAGCAGGCTGGGCGCGACGTTCCGTTTCTCGATCCTCCCGAGCTCGCGGAGATGAAGAAAACCAATCGCGAGCGAGACTACGCGGTGATCGGCGAGTTGGCCCGGCTGATCGACGATATCGAGCTCCAAATTCGGTACTCGCGCAGTGCTCGTGATCTGCTGAGGCTGGCCGAGCAACACCCTGAAGTCATCGAACGCCTCGCCCCATCCCGCCCTGTACTCGCGTCGGTAGCCGAGGGCCGCGAGCGACTCGAGGCGGCGCTGGATGCGGAGCGGAGGCAGTCGATACGGCGGAACGAACTGCGGCTCAAAGCCTACGCGGACGCCGCGGCCGAGTGGTACGCGTTGTGGCCCGGCGTAGCCGCAGTAATCTCCGATCTCGCTCTCACTGAAGCGCACGAGATCGTCGCGAGTCGTGCCGACGGTGTCCTGCCGTTCGCGGTCGATAATCCGAAGGATGGCGGATGAGATGAGCGAGCTGCGCGACGAGTTCCTCAGCGAGGAGGATTTGAGCCTGAAAGAGCTGAGCGACGAAGAGCTATACGCTTACTGGGAGCTCTGGCTCCTGCAAGCGCAGGCCACCAACGATTCGGACGAGCGCAGCTACTCCCACGGCGTATTCGATAGGGAGCCCGCCGAAGGATAGGAAAAAGCCTCCTCGGCAGAATCTGTGGGTACATCCGGGCAGCGCCGGCTGTAACCAGCAGAGGAGAAGCCGGTTAAGCGAATTCCTCGCGCCAGAAACCTCGACGTCACATTCGTGCCCGAGAGGTTTTCCCTTAATCGTGGGTTTTTCCGCCGCTTGGGTGTGCCCTGGTGCCCGCTTCGCCCATTGATTCTGCCGAAGAGCCTGAAAAATCATAGTCGATCGTCAGGGTGTCGGTCCAAATTTCTCGGCTGAGCCGTGCTGGGCAGTCTGGTTGAGGATATCAGAAGGGTAGGGCGCTGCCAGACCGCTGCTTGTATGTGGACTGGTGTGTTCAGGGAGACTTGTAGCGTCGCTTGGCGGAGGAGATGCCCGGTGGCTTTGAGAGAACGGGTGCAAGATCCAAGGAGGGGCACGGGGGTCGGTGTTTCTCTTCTCCAACTACGGCTCGCCTGACGAGGCGACCTGCGGAAAATGACACGCCACCTGGTGGCCGGGGGTGAGCTCGGTGAGCTGGGGCTCGGAGTCTTTGTCGCGACACAGGGCGGGCTCTCCCTTCTCCCGGTAGACGGCGCAACGGGCGCGGAACCGGCAGCCTTCCTTTGGCCGGTCCTGCTCCGAGAGCTCCCAGCCTCCATTCCCAGAGTCCTCGGTACGACGGCCGGCGTGGGTGTTGGCGGCCGACCACAAGAGCTTTGAATACGGATGGGCGGCTGAGACCGCCAGCGTCTTGGCGGGTGCCATCTCCACCACCTGCCCCAGATACATCACCATCACCTGCTCGGCGATGAGCTCCACCATCTGGAGATCGTGGGATATGAAGAGATACGTCAGACCGAGCTCTTCTTGAAGCTCGCGCATGAGGTTCGCCACCTGGGCGGCGATGGAGACGTCGAGGGCGGATAGCGGCTCGTCGGCGACGATGAGTCGGGGCGAAACCGCCAGCACCCGGGCGATGGAGACCCGGCGTTTTTCCCCTCCGGAGAGATCGGGTGGAAGGGCGGAGAGCTTGGCCGGCTTGAGCGCGACCAGGCCGAGAAGCTCCTCGCTCCGGCGGCGGAGCTCGTCCGGCGACAAGCTCTGGTGCAAGCTAAGGGCTTCGCCGAGGAGCTCGCTCACCTTCATCTTGGGATTGAGGGCGGCATCGAGGTCCTGGAAGATCATCTGCATCTCGCGCCGTCGCTCTCGCATGACGGAGGGAGAGAGCTCGAGGATCTCCTCGCCGCGGTAGAGCACCGAGCCCGAGGCGGCGGGCGCCAGGCGAAGAATCGTCCGGCCGAGCGTGGTCTTGCCGCAACCGCTCTCGCCCACGATGCCGAGGGTTTCGCCTTCCTTTACGGAGAAGCTCACACCGTCCACCGCGGGCACGTAGTCGTCCTGGCGCACCACCCCAAATCTCCCCCGCCGGTAGAAGTACGTCTTGAGGTCGCGGACTTCGAGAAGCGCTCCGTTGCGCGCCAGCTCATTCATGTCGGGCTCGCGTTCGTGTGTAGCCAACAGCGAACGCGGTGGTTCGGCGCTACCGTCTCGAGCTCCGGCTCGCTCTCTTCACAACGCTCAGCGTTGCCTTCCGGCTTCATCGCACAGCGCTCCACGAACTGGCAACCCCTGGATAAGCGGGACAGATCCGGAACGTCTCCCTCGATCACCGTGAGGCGTCGTCCCTCGCAGATGTCCTCTTCGCTCGGGATTGCACGCAAGAGCCCGTGCGAATACGGATGCTTCGGCTCGTGCGCCCGCTCCAGAACGTCTGCGGCCGGTCCCACCTCCACCACGCGTCCCGCGTACATCACTGCCACCCGATCGGCGAGTCTTCGCGCCACGCCCATGTCGTGGGTGATGACGATGGTGGTCGTTCGGAGCTCCTCTTTCATCTCCTCCATCAGGTCCAGCACCCGGCTCTGGATCGTGGCATCGAGACCGGTGGTGGGCTCGTCGGCGATGAGCACCGAGGGCTTCGCCGCCAGCGTCATCGCGATCATCACCCGCTGGCACATGCCGCCGGAGAGGTTGTGGGGATAGTCGTCGAGACGCTTGGCCGGGGAGTCCAGATGGACCCGCCCGAGCCACTCCCGCGCTTCGTCGAGAGCCTCTGAGCTCGAAAGCTCCGGTGAGCGCCGGCGGATGACTTCTGTGATCTGCTGTCCCACGGTGAAGAACGGATGAAGAGCACCCCTCGGGTTCTGGAAGATCATGGCGAAGTCGCGCCCCCGGCGCTCCTTCATCCCCGCATCGTGCCAGCGGAGCCAGCCGCGGTTGTCTTTGTCCACCCGAAGCGAGGGCTCGGCGGTGAACCGTGCGAAGCGTTCGAGTCCGTCCAGCAAGTTGACCGCTTCCTCCGAACCCGGCTTGCGGTACCAGATGCGTCCACTCACGATCCCGGGCGCCGCCGTCACCAGACCCACCAAAGGAGCCTGGCTGTGGCGTCATCTATATAAGGATGGCTTCGTCATGCCGCTCTCGTACCATCGCACTCCCGGTGAGAAGCACGGTGCGCCATCCCGTGTGCCAGATCCCCAGGCTTCACCGTCAAGCTCACACCGTCCACCGCTCGCAGGAACCGCCCTTTCCCCGGGAGATAGAACAGCGTCCGCAAGTCGCGGACGGGCGGTGCAATCCACCCCTGCTGGTAACCGAGGAAACCCAAACCCGCTATCAAGAGCGCGAGAGCGCCCAGCGCTGCGAGCCACTTCTTCATGACCGACCCCCTTGGTGGCTTGTTTTTTTCTAGCGGTCGCGAAGTCAGTACTTCGGGCGGCCGATTTGGACTTGAAGCTCGACGACCTGTCTGTCGATCACGAAGCCAGGAATCATCGCTTCCACGGTGTACGTGCCTTCCGGAGTCACGAGCACAAGCGTCTGGATTTCACTCTCTACAGGATCGGTGAGGCCGAGGGGCAATCCCTGAGTGAGGCGCAAGAAGACAACATCAGCGCTCCCGGTTGGCACCAGGGTGAGGGAGCGGTAACGTCCGAGCGGTTCCGTTTGTACGGAGGCGAACGTGTCTTCGAGGCTCCCCTCGTGATGGATGAAGTTCAGCGTGATCGGCTCGTCACTCGTGGTGTACTCGGCCTTGTCATCGATGAGCTGCGTCTGCCCGAGGATCGCGGGGTCACGTCAGAAAAGGAGTGGTCGACAGCCCATGGCTGCGAGTACCAAAAGGAAAGCTGCGGCCAGAAAAATTTTGCGTTTCATCGAAAGTCCTCCTGAAGTTGAAATCCATGGTTCTCGATATCGCCGAGCGACGGCGGTTCGAGGAGCTCTACGAGGCCGACCTCGCCGGCCGTCGTGGTGACGAGAAAGCCGTCGGTGATTGGATGAGCCTTTTCCAGCGGAACGCCCAGCTCGGTGGAGTGGGGCTGCGTCGCGTCTGGCAAAGTTGCCCGATGCGCACGACCGGATCGGTCGAGCCACAGGAGCGTCCCTTCCCGGAGATCGGCGCCCACGGCCGGTGAAGAGAGATCCCGCTCGATCACGGACTCGCCGGAAACGGTGTCGTAGGCCCGCAGGCTCTCCGTTCCCCAGACGAGGATCGATTTCCCACTCAAAGCAGGTTGAACCATCTCCCCTTGGGCAAGAGGGAGCCTCCAGTTCTCTAGACCGTCAACCAGGCTCAGCCCGGCGAGGTAGCCCGCTTCGGATTCGACGAGCAACGTCTCGCCGGCAAGGCTCATTCGAACGACCGCCTCCTCGAGCTGGATCTCCCAGCTCTTTGAAAGCACGCCGGACGCATCGGCAAGCCCCTCCTGCCAACTCAGGCGAGCCACCTGGCCGTCTTCCGTGGCCGCGGCCCACGAGAAGGCTCCCAGCGAGACGGCCGACACCAGCGTGCCGTCCATGGCGAGAGGCATCCCCACGGGGTCTCCCGAGTCGCTGAACGCTCGAAGCGCTCTCTCCGCCGTCGCCAGCCAGACGGACTCGGACGATTGAGCTGCACAAACCGATCGAAACTCACCACGCGCACTCCATCGGCGCGTCCCGCTCACCGGGTCGATGACGCTCAAGCGATCGTCGGCAATGACACCGAGAGCCTCTTTGGCGGCGACGACTTCCTTCACCTCTCCGAGGCTGCGCCTCCAAAGCGCTCGTCCCGAATCGGGATCGATTCCGAAGAGCTCCTCTCCGGAGGCGGCCACGAGTGCGTCCGACGCGAGGAGGGGCGGGGCGTAGGAGCGCTGACCTGCGCGGTATCGTGAGAGGGGACGGAGCGAGGCCGCGTCGAAAAGGTAGATCCAACCCTCCTCGGTGACGAAGACGAGGCGTTCGCCGAACACTCGCGCCTCGCCGAAGAGCGTTCCCGAGATGGGAAAAGACTCTCGCTCGAGAATGGCGGTCTTCTCGGTCTCGGTATAGACCTTTTCGCCTTCGATCATGGCGTCGAGGAAACGGCGGTTTACGTCCTTCACTGCGCCGGCGGGATAGTCCTCGAGCGTCTCCCCCGTCTGCGGATCGAGAGCTCTCAAGACGCTCGAGACGACCAGGAGCTTTCCGGGCTCGCCCGATGTCGGATGGAGCACGAGGTCGGCGGCGCCTATGGCGGCGGCGGCGCTCCAGCGGAGCTCTCCGGCGAGCTCGAAGGCCTGGACCGTTCCATCGGTGGTGACCGCGGCAACGAAGTCTTCACCGGCAACGGGTGCTCCCGCCAGTCGATCGGAGAGCTCGATCGTCCACCGGGGCTCGCCCGAATGAGCCTCGAAGGCCGCCAGGTGGCCGTTCCAGGCGCCGCACACGACCAGGCGGGGCTCCTCACCGGCGAGAACGGGAGGATGAAGAGCCGGACCGGGAAGCTCGGCTTTCCATTGAACCTTGCCCGTCGCAGCGTCGAGGCGGAGCAGAGTGTTCCGCTTCGTGGCCACGAAGAGACTCTCCGCCTCTCGAACGGGAGGCCCTTCCGCCTTGCCCCCGATGTCGACGGACCAGACTTCGCTGCCATCGCTCGCATCGAGTGCCAGGAGGCGATTCGATCGAGAAGCGATGAAGACGCTATCTCCTCCGTCCCAGCTCACTGACATGACCCGCTCTCCGAGCTCCGTCTGCCATCGAAGCGTTCCAGCTCCGTCGGAAAGGTCCACTGACCAGAGGCTCACCGATCCGTCGCTCGCCGCGACCACGGTGCTACCGGCCGCGGTTGCCGCGCCATAGGGAATCGATGAGTCCGCCGCCAGCTTCGTCAACTTTCTGGGGGCGCCGTCCTCTTCGAGGGCGAGGACGTAGGCGGCACCTGGCGTCACGGTGGTGAAAGGGGTTTTCCCTACATGCGCGATGTCCCTCCCGGCGGTGATGGACTCGGCCCCGAGATCGGAAAGCCATTTCAGTCGAAAGGAGGGAGACTGGTCGTCCTCCGAAACCGGTCGAGCAGCAAGAGACGAGGCAACGCCGAGGGCGAACAGCGTGGCAATCAACCGGTTGCGGACGAATGCACCGCGACCGCGGGACGAGTCTGCCGACATCGTTTTTCGACCTCCGGGTTCGAGCGACTACAGCGCAGGGAGTGAAGCCTCACCTGCCCGATGACGGAGCGCCGTATGGATTCCGTTATTAAGTTGTGGTACGGATGTTACTCAAAGAATTGTAAACGCTGGAGGCGAGAACGTCAATGCCGCCAGCGCAACAAAATCTATCCTCGCGCGGCCTAAGGATTCGAAGCGTCCGTCTTCCCCAAGGCTGCCCCGACGCGCTCGTGAAAAAGGGCCAGGGCGTCGCTATTGTCGTTCCTCTCGACAAAATTGTAATTGCGCCCGCCTCGCACCTTCAGGTTAGTCCAGGACCTTTACCCTTCCGTCTTCGGTGACCATCACACTGTCGGGTTTGAGGTCCCGGTGAATCACGCCCTGCTCATGCGCTGCTGCAACCGCATCGGCGAGCGGAACGGCGATGTCGATGAGCTTCCCCAGCTCCATTCCTTTCTTCGGAATCAGCTCGCGCAACGGTTTGCCCCTGACCAGCTCCATCGTAATGAAGTGGAGGGACTCGGCCTCAGGCGGGATTGAATCCGCGCGTCGAAACACACCGTACGGACTCACCGGTCGCTCCCATGAAGAAGATCCCCCCGCCATCCCGCTCGGAGCGAAACGCTATTTGCTGCCCGTCCGGTGAAAAGACGGGTTGCGTGTCCTCGGCGAGGGAGTCCTCGGTGAGGTTGATGGCGCGCTCGCCTTCCACCCTCCGCAGCTAGATGTCCCAGTGGTCTCCGGACGGAAAGGAGATCGTGTTCGCGACGGAGCGCATTCTGCAACCCAACAATCGGACCTCGATCAGCAAGCTCTGGATCGCCGACGTCGCCACCGGTGAGGAGCGCCTGTTGACTAACGGAGATGCTGTCCAGCCGCATTGGTCGCCCGGTGGCGAGCGCATCGCCTATTGGGCGATTGATGAGGGGGCTATCCGGGATCTGTGGACGATTTCGCGAGATGGTGACGACCCCGTTCCGGTCACGGCGGATGATTTCGTGGACTGGAATCCGGTCTGGTCACCCGATGGCCGGCATCTCTACTTCTCGAGCGATCGAAGAGGAAACATGAACCTGTGGCGGGTGGCTATCGAGGAGTCGACCGGCACGGTCCTCGGCGAACCGGAGGCGGTCACGACGGGTGTGGGTGCATGGGCCTGGCAGTTGAGCTTGTCTCGTGACGGGCGCCGGCTTCTCTACGCCGCGGCGGTCCAGACGACAAATATCATGAGAGCGAATCTCGACATCGCCGGGACAGGGGTCGAGATGCCGCTGGTGCCGATCACTGAGGGGTCCGTGCCCGTGGGCGCCCCCAACGTGTCCCATGACGGTCAATTCATCGCGTTCCAAACGGTCGTCACTCCACAGGACATCTACGTGACTCGAGCCGATGGAACTGGCCATCGGCAACTGACGAACGATATCGCCAAAGATCGTGTGCCACGATGGTCCCCAGACGACATAAGAATCGCCTTTTTCTCCGATCGAGGCGGTACCAACGAGATCTGGACGATCCGACCGGACGGCAGCGGGTTGCGACAGCTGACGCATGTCAACGGTGTGCCGTCCGTCATGTACCCGACCTGGTCGCCCGACGGCATGCGCCTCGCTTACTACGTCAATCAGGTCGGATCCTTCCTCATGGATCCCAATCGGCCCTGGCAGGAGCAGTCCCCGACGGCGCTGCCTCCGATGGAAGGCCCCGGTACCTTCGCGGTGTGGTCCTGGTCTCCGGACGGTACGAGGATCGCTGGATACGTCGTCCACCCCGATGGCCGCTATGCCGGCATCGTGGTGTACTCGATTGCTTCACAGGAATACGAAGTATTGACGGACTTCGGCAACCTGCCGGTGTGGCTGAGTGACGGTCGCCGGCTACTTTTTCACACCCCGCAGGAAATCTTTCTCCTGGACACCGAGACGCGGGAACATCAGGAACTTCTCAGCGTCGAGCCGCCGCAGTTGCTTACGACGTTTGGGCTCACCAGGGACGACCGGGCGATTTACTTTGGGGTCATTGCCCGCGAGGCCGACATCTGGATGCTCGCCCTCGACGACGAGAGCTCTTGAGAACCGGTCAGAAGTCGTCCTCCGGCCCGTCTGTCGCTCATCACTTTTGGTTCACACGCGGACGGATTTGATGAGGCACTCGCCCCTCTCTAAGTCCGACAAACCGAGTTACAGGCACGTTCGATTTTTTTTCATTTTTCGCTTGACAGCTTTTGGAAGGCCAGGTCGGCGATCGGCTGAACCTCGCGGCAATTGCTTCCTGCCGTCTCAGAATGGCCCTACGGCCTTCGATCGAGGTTTCGATCCGTTTTACAACCATAACACCATAAACGTGCAGTAGGGGCGAAGCAGTGGCGAACAAAAAACGCATGTTATGCTGCGTTCAATGGAAGCCACGCAGTCGGTATCGCGCTTCTTCGAGCCGCCCATCCCAATCATGAGGAGAAGTACCGATTGGCCGGCGAGATCTCCGAGATGGCGGCCACGATTCACGCCGCCGAGTTTCGACTTCTGGAGAAGATGCGTCGCTTCGACGAGATCGGTGGATGGGGTATGGTCGATGCGCGGAGCTTTCCCGACTGGCTGAGCTGGAACGCCGGCTGGGATCTGCGCGACGGCAGGGAGAAAGTACGGGTTGCCCGGCCCCTGGGAAAACTACCGGAAATCAGCGAGAGCATGCGCAAGGGGGAGCTCTCCTTCTCGAAGGTTCGGGCGATCACGCGGATCGCGACTCCAGAGAACGAAAAGGGTCTTCTCGATACCGCCAAATGTACGAGCGCCGCGCAGCTCGTGCGCTTCACCCGGGCGTGCCGGATGGCGGACCGGAACGAAGAACGCTCGCGCGCAACCCGCATGGAAGAGAAGCGCTATCTGAGGCTCATACCCGAGGAAGACGGCATGCTCTCCATCCGGGGTCTTTTGACACCCGAAGTCGGTACGGTCGTGGATCGCGCGATTGGCGCGGCCTGCGATCGACTCTACAAGGATGAGAAAGAAGCCATCAAGGAGCGGGGCCCAACGGCACCCCTGCCATGCGATCCCATCACCGGCTCTCCTCTTAGCCCCTCGCAACGCCGCGCCGATGCCCTGCGGCTCGTCGCGGAGGCCGCTCTGAAGGATGGGCTCGACTCGGGCACCCGCGGCGACCGATACCAGGTCGTTCTCCATGTCGACGCTGACGTACTGGCGGATCCGGACAAGGAAGGCAAATCGTTTTTCGACGACGGCCGCGCTGTTTCGCCCGACACTGCCCGCCGCATTGCCTGTGATTCCGCTCTCGTGGTCGCGCAACACGACCGCGAGGGCAATCTCCTCGACCTGGGCCGAAAAACGCGCGTCATTTCTCCCGCGCTGAGGCGAGCGCTCCAGTATCGCGACCCGCGCTGCATCTTCCCATCGTGCAACATCCGATTCTGCGAAGGCCATCACCAGAAGCACTGGGCCGAAGGCGGCGAGACGAAGCTCTGGAACCTCTTGAATCTCTGTTTTCGTCACCACGTCGCCGTTCACGAAGGCGGCTACCGCGTCGAACCGATGCCGGATGGGACCTTCGCATTCTATAACCCGTACGGGCATCCCCTTCCTCAGGCGGTGACTCCCCCGACGCTCGAGGGCGATCCGGTTGCGGCGCTCGAGGCGTCCAATCGCGAAGCCGGCGTCGTGATCGATGACTGGACGTGCTGGCCCAAGAACGCCGACGAGACCATCGACCTGGATTTGATGGTCTCTTGCTTCATCTGGGACGAGGTTCGGCGCCGTCGCGACGACGACGACGACGACGACGAGCGCGGACCTCCCTGATATTCCTTTCGAACGCCGGCGGATCATATCCCCGTCATCGCCTGGCGGAAGCGCTCGACGTTCCGCAGCTTGACGTCTTCGTAACCACGCACCAGATCGGGAAGCTCGGCGCGAGTCGCCGCGCGGTCGTAGGTGTCCGGCGACAGCGTCTCGAGCGCCGTTCCCCGGAGGAACTTCAGCTTTGCGAGGAGGCTCAAGAAGGGGAGGAACCACCGACCGAACGCGATCTTCCGCCTCCAGCCCATCGCACGCAGGATCGGCGGGTGGAGCAGGAGCTGGACGCGCGCTCCGCGGCCAAACTCCCTTTCGAGAGCTTGTCCCACCTCCGGCTTTGCGTGCAGGCGAGCGACCTCGTACTCGTCCTTGTAAGCCATGAGCTTGAAGAGGTAGCGGGCCACCGCTTCGCTCAAACGGGTCTGCTCGGGAGCGACCGCTCGTTCTTTCTGCCAGGTCTCGGTGACGAACCCGGCATACTCGTGGGCGTAAGCCTCGTTCTGGTAGTCGATGAGCTCGGGAACCTGAACGTCCAGGAGCCGCTTCACCTCACCCTCCGCTCCCGTTGCGTCCACGATCGAACGGGCCGTTCGGTTCTCTGTTTGCGTCGTGTCGAGCGCTCCGGCGCGCCGGATGATGAGCGAACGAAGCCACTCGGGATCGGCGACCGCCGGGCGGCCCACTCGGAAGGCAGACAGGTTCATGTCCACCGCAACGCCGTTCGCACGGATGGCGTCCTCGATGCTGGTCTCCTGGAGCGGAAGCAGGCCTCGCTGATAGGCGGCGCCAAGGACGACGATGTTCGCGCCCATGTGATCACCAAAGAAGTGCTCGGCCAGGGCGACCGCATCGAGGTAGACATTATCCGCCGCTCGCGTGTGCTTCTCGATGCGCTGGACGAGCGCATCGGTCTCAGGGAAGCGCTCGTCGATGGAGCGGAGCATACTGCCGGTCGGAATCAGGCTGGTCGATACGATCGCGGGAGTCCGCTCCGGATGGGCCCGCGCCAGGTGCGCCGACGCCGCGGCCGTCAGAATGTCGAACGCCAGGTATGCCGTCGCCTGTCCGGCGCCGACGCGGTTGCTCGCATCCTGGAGCTCGGGAGAGATCTTGAGATGGGAGACGACCGGACCGCCCTTTTGACTGAGACCGGTCTGATCGAGCCCCCAAACCTGCTTGCCTTCCAGAGCGGCTGCCGTACCCAGGATCTGGCTTGCGGTGACGACGCCGGTACCCCCGATGCCGAGGAGATAGAGCTCACCGCTCGGAGGCCCGCGCCGGGGCTCGGGCAGCGGTGAGGTCGGGATGGGCGGACGCTCGGGTCCCGATCCGCTCGCCGGGGGGATGACGCGGATGAACGACGGACAGTCGCCATCGAGACACGAATAATCTTTGTTGCACGAGGACTGATGGATCTGCGTCTTGCGGCCGAACTCCGTCTGCACGGGAAACAGGCTCAGGCAGTTCGATTTCACGCCGCAATCGCCACAGTCCTCACACACGAGCTCATTAATAAAGAGGCGCTCCGGTGGCTCCGCCGCCTGGCCGCGGCGCCTCATGCGTCGCAGGTCCGCGGTTCAGTGCTGGTCGTAGAGGAGGACGCTCGTCCCTTGGATGTCTCGAAGCAAGTGCTGCGCCTCGTCGAGCCGCTCGCGGGGCCAGACCTCGACGCCCTCCGCCAGTGTGGCGTCCCGCAATCTCTCGGGCTGGCTGGACACGACGAGTGTTCTGGCGACGCCCTCTGCTTGAAGGGCCCGTGTGAGGTGCACGTCCCTCTCGAGCGCCAGGCTGTCCGGCGGCAAGAGCACGATGCTCCGCGTGGCGGACCACGGCTCGCCGTCTGGCTCGAATCCGGGATCGACGATGCGAATGCGGTCCGGGCTCACTTCCGCCGTGCCGAAACCGTAGGCGACTTCGGTGGCGATCTTGAAGCCCACCCACAGTCCGGAGTACCGAGAGAGCTCGAAACCGTAGCGTCCGTAGTCGAGGATTTCCTGGAGGTTCCCCGGGTAGAGGACGGGCATCAACGGGTCGAAGAAGGCAGCCTCGGACTGTGATGGAATCGTGGAAGACTTGGCCGAAGCGTCGTCGCCGGCGAGGGCCAGCACGCCGTCATGAGGACCGACTCCCGAGAAGTTCGCATGCCTGAAGACGTCCCCCGTCCGGTCCACCCCGGGCGCCTTGCCGTACCACATGCCCACGACGCCGTCGTACCTGGGCCGGGGAAAGAGGTTCGCCTGCTGCGAGCCGAGCACGAGGGTGGCACCCAGTTCCTCGTTGACGCCCGGTATGAAGCGTATGTCATGCGCGGCGAGTCGCGTCGCTCTCGTGAGCTGGATGTCGAGCCCGGCGAGAGGGGAATCCCGATAGCCGGAGATGAGAGTGGCCGTTCTCAGGCCGGCACGCCGATCGGCCCGGTGCTGATCCATTGGCAGGCGCACCAGTGCCTGAATGCCCGAAAGGACGATGGTGCTTTCCTCGCGCTCGAACTTCGCTGCGAGGGAGAAGGAACCCTCACCCACCATCGCTCGCATCCCTCGTTTCGTCCGAGCGATGGTCCCCCTTCTCCCGCAAGCGGGAGAGGGCAAGACCTATCCCACCTGGACGGCTTCCTTTTCCACCGCCTTCGGCTTCGCCACCAGCGCTGTGATGCCGGCGAACAAGGCGCCCACCACCACCGTGAACATGAGCCAGAAGGTGAGCTGAGGCACGAAGCCGATCCAGAACCAGTTCGTGAGAGGCGTCATCTCCGGAAAGCCGGGAGCTGGGGCGTCATAGTGCGTGCCCCAGCCTCCGAGAATCGCGAACAACATCACCACGATCACCGGGAACCGCGCCGCCAGGGCGTAGGCGAGCATGACTTTGGTGAACTCCGGCCAGGCGTACCGCTGCAGCGCTACCGCAGCGACAACCGCGGCGAGCGAGAGCACGAGCGCGAGGAAGGTAGCCGGGATCGAGACGGTCGTCATCAGAATTCCCATCCCCACAACCGCACCGAGGATGGCGAAGACAGGGACCTTCCAGGGGGTTGCCGGTCCATGACCGCTCTTGACGAGAATCCGCGCGAAGTAGATTCCGAAGACCGGAACCAGCCAGACGATCCCTACAATCGCACCCGGCCCGCCGGCCTCGCGATTGAAGAACGCGGCGGACCATTGGTTGAGCTCGCCTACGAGCCGAATGAGAGTCACGGCCAGAGTGACGATGGCCGGTATGAGGATGAGTTTCTTGATGTTCAGCTCAGATGTCGACATTGATAGACCTCCCGCAAGGCGACGAGAAAGGGGGACATTCTAACGGCAGTAGGTCAGCACGCCAAATCGTGTCCCGTTTTCTTGGTTCCTGGGTTCCGTGTGTTCTTTTTCACAGTTGGTGGCGGCTTCCCCACGCGGTCCTACTCTGCGTCTCCCGCCTTCGTCGTTGCCCCGGTCGACATCTGGCAACGACTTCGGCGAGGCTCGCCGAAGCCTTGGCGAAGGCGGCTGCGCCTCTGCGTTAGATTTCCGAGATAGCCCTTCCACGGATTCGATCCCTGGGCAGTCCCCTTTGCACCTTCGCTCCTTTGCGTTATGTTTGGCCGTCGCCTTCGGTCGGGAGGACAGGATGGCAGTGAAGAAGGGCTGGACGGGCCGCGTCTACGAGGATTTCGAAATCGGCGACGTGTACGAGCACCCGCTCGGTCGTACGGTGCTCCCGGTGGACAACAGCTGGTTCACGCTTCTGACCCAGAACACGAACCCCATTCACTTCGACCACTTCTATGCTTCGGGAGGACAGGATGGCAGTGAAGAAGGGCTGGACGGGCTGGCGCTCGTAACCGGGCAATCGGTTGTCGATCTATCGCAGAACGTCTTTGCGAATCTCGGTTGGGACGAGGTGCGCGTCTACGAGGATTTCGAAATCGGCGACGTGTACGAGCACCCGCTCGGTCGTACGGTGCTCCCGGTGGACAACAGCTGGTTCACGCTTCTGACCCAGAACACGAACCCCATTCACTTCGACCACTTCTATGCTTCGCAGACGGAGTTCGGAAGGCCTCTCGTGGACTCGACGTTCACGCTGGCGCTCGTAACCGGGCAATCGGTTGTCGATCTATCGCAGAACGTCTTTGCGAATCTCGGTTGGGACGAGGTGCGTCTCCCGAAGCCGGTCTTCGAGGGCGATACGATCTACTCGAGGAGCGAGGTGCTCGAGAAGCGCGAATCGAAGTCGCGGCCGAACGTCGGGATCGTGCGCGCCAGGACAACCGGCTACAACCAGGACGGCGTCACCGTCATCGAGTTCGAGCGAACCTTCATGGTCTACAAGCGCGGACACGTTCCGAAAACCAGGCGTGGCACGGGCGAAAAAGGTGAAAGTCCGTAGAATCCAGCCAATCTCGCACGCGCTGGGTCAACCTCGAAATGTGTCGCGCGTTCTCCCTCATCGCCGTCATCACCATCGTTCCGTTTTCGCGGACTCGTAACTGGGGTGCGGGCGAGCCTCTCGCCTTCGGCCCGGTCTCTGGCTGACGCCGGAATTCGCTCTCAGCGGCTGCGTTCGGGGTTGACTTTCTTGTCACCAGGAGTCATATACGTCATCTTGGCCGAGCCATCCGCCGCCGAAGTCATCGATCCGATAGGCGCGCCGTCTTTCCTGTGGTATCTATCGGGTGAGTTGTCCAATCGTGAGGAGGTTTTGACGTGATACCACCCACCTTCGATTACCGAGCGCCCACATCGCTGTCGGAAGCGCTCTCGCTTCTGGGTGACAACCCGGACGCGAAAATTCTGGCCGGCGGTCACAGCTTGATACCCATGATGCGCTTTCGCATGGCGTCGCCGTCGATGCTCATCGATCTCAAGCGCGTCGACGGCCTGTCCTACATTCGCGAGGACGGCGACTGGCTGAAAATCGGCGCAATGACGCGAGAGGCGGCACTGGACCGTTCCGACGTGATTCAGAAAAGCTATCCGCTTCTGGCCGATACAACGCGTGTCATCGCGGACCCGCTGGTCCGGAACCTGGCGACCGTTGGTGGAAACATCGCCCACGCCGACCCGGCGAACGATCACCCGGCGACGATGCTGGCCTACGAGGCCGAAGTCGTTGCTACCGGGCCGGGGGGTGAGCGCACCATCCCGATCACCGATTTCTTCACCGATGCCTTCACGACCGCCCTGGAGCAGGGCGAGATCCTGACGGAGATCCGGATACCGGTAGCCCAAAACGGAAGCGGAGGGGCTTATCTGAAGCTCGAGCGAAAGGTCGGTGACTACGCGACGGCGGCGGTCGCGGCGCAGCTCAGCCTGGATGGTTCGGGCAAGGTCGCATCGGCCGGGATTGGGCTGACGAACGTCGGGCTGACGCCCATCAAAGCTACCGCCGCGGAGGACGCCGTGAAGGGGAAAGCTCTCGATGACGATGCGGTGCGGGAAGCTGCCAAACTGGCCTCCGAGGCCGCCGAGCCGATCGAAGACCACCGGGGCTCCGAAGACTACAAGCGAAGCCTCGTCCGAACGCTGACCTATCGGGCGCTCAAGAAGGCGGAAGGGCGGGCCAAGGGAGGTGACGCATGAGTACACACCACATCAGCCTCAAGATTAACGGCGAGGGAGTCGAGGCGGATATAGAGTCTCGTCTTCTCCTCGTTCACTTTCTGCGCGAAGAGCTGAACATGACAGGGACGCACATCGGTTGTGACACCACGTCCTGCGGCGCCTGCACCGTTCTCATGGACGGCCAGCCGGTAAAGAGCTGCACCGTCTTCACCGTCCAGGCGGATGGGGCGGAGCTCATGACGGTGGAAGGCCTGGCGCAGAACGGAAACCTTCATCCGATTCAGGAAGGCTTCACGGAGAAGCACGGCCTTCAGTGTGGCTACTGCACGCCGGGAATGATGATGAGCACGTTCGGTCTCCTGAAAGAGAACCCGAACCCGACGGAAGAAGAGATTCGCTGGGGAATCTCAGGGAATCTCTGCCGTTGCACCGGCTACGTCAACATCGTGAAAGCGGTCCAGTATGCTGCCGCGAAGATACAGGAGGGGAGCAATGACTGAGTGTCGTGGTCTCGGCCATTCGGTTCGGAGAAAAGAAGACCCGAGGTTCCTGCACGGAAAGGGGCAGTACATCGACGACATCAAACTGCCCGGAATGCTGTACCTCGACATCGTGCGGAGCCCCTACGCTCACGCGAAGATCACGAAGATCGACGCCGAGAAGGCACTGGCCATCGATGGCGTTCTCTCGGTCGTGACCGGCAAGGACCTCGAGCAGCACGGACTGGCCTTCATGCCCACGTTGATGAGCGACAAGCAGATGGTGCTTCCCATCGATACGGTGAAGTATCAGTCGCAGGAAGTCGCCGCGGTCGTGGCGACCAGCCGCTACGTCGCTGCCGACGGGGTCGCCGCGGTGGAGGTGGAATACGACCCATTACCGGTGGTGGTGGATCCCTTCAAGGCTCTCGAAGAGGGTTCCACCAAGGTGCGCGACGACAAGGACAACAATCACATCTGGCACTGGGAGATGGGTGACAAGGAGGACACCGACAAGGTGTTCCAGGATGCGGACGTCGTGGTCGAGCAAAAAATGTACATTCCACGCATCCATGTGGCCTCGATCGAGACTTGTGGATGTGTGGCGAGCTGGGATGCGGTCCAAGGTCACCTGACGCTCTACATGACGAGCCAGGCACCGCACGCCATTCGTACCGTCGTTGCGCTCGTCACCGGACATCTGGGGCTTTCGGAGGAAAAGATCCGTGTCATCGCGCCCGACATCGGCGGTGGCTTCGGGGGCAAGGTTCCCGTCTATCCCGGCTATGTCATCGCCGTCGCCGCCTCGGTGTTGACGGGCAAGCCGGTGAAGTGGATAGAGGATCGGTCCGAGAATCTCCAGGCCGATTCGTTCGGGCGCGACTATCACATCGACGCCAGCCTCGCAGCGAAGAAGGACGGAACGCTAACCGCGATTCGCATCAAGACCGTTGCGGATCACGGTTATACGGATGCCGCCTGTCAGCCGTCCAAGTTTCCGGCCGGCTTGTTTCATATCTGCACCGGCTCGTACGATTTCAAGAGCGCTTTCGTGGAAGTCGACGGTGTCTACACGAACAAGCCGCCCGGAGGCATCGCCTATCGCTGCTCCTTCCGGGTGACCGAGGCTGTCCATGCACTCGAGCGTATGGCCGACATTGTGGCACACGAGATCGATATGGATCCGGCGGAGTTCCGCATGAAGAACTTCATCAAGCCGGAGCAGTTCCCTTACAAGTCGATCCTGGGCTGGGAGTACGACAGCGGGGACTATGGCAAAGCGCTCAACACCGCGATGGAGTTGATCGGCTACCAGGAGCTTCGGAAGGAGCAAAAGGAGAAGCGCGCGCGAGGTGAGCTCATGGGCATCGGCATCTCTTCCTTCACCGAGGTGGTCGGAGCCGGACCGTCGAAGGACTACGACATCCTCGGGCTCAAGATGTTCGACTCCTGTGAGATCCGCGTGCACCCGACCGGCAAAGCGATCGCCCGATTCGGTACCAAATCACAAGGGCAGGGACACGAGACCACCTACGCGCAGATCATTGCCGAAGAGCTCGGTATCCCGCCCGAGCACATCCAGATCGAGGAGGGGGATACCGATACCGCGCCCTACGGTCTCGGCACCTATGCGAGCCGCAGCACACCCACCGCCGGGGCAGCAGGGGCGATCGCGGCCCGCAAGATTCGCGACAAGGCGAAAAAGATCGCTGCACACCTGCTCGAAGCCTCGGAAGAGGACCTGGAGTGGGAGATGGGCAAGTTCTACGTCAAGGGCTCACCCGATCGGGCCAAGACGATTCAGGAGATCGCCTTCGCCGCCTACACCAATCATCCGGAGGGAATGGAGGCCGGACTCGAGGCGGTGAAGTACTACGATCCTCCGAACCTGACCTTCCCCTTCGGTTCCTACATCTGTGTGGTCGACGTCGATCGCGGGACGGGCGAAGTAAAGATTAGGCGCTTCGTTGCGGTCGACGACTGCGGCGTGCGCATCAATCCGATGATCGTGGAGGGCCAGATCCACGGCGGCCTCACCATGGGAATGGCGCCGGCGCTTCTCGAGGAGATCTCCTACGACGAGCAGGGGAACATGCACGGCGGGACGTTCATGGACTATCTGCTGCCGACTGCGGTCGAGACGCCGGCCTGGGAGACCGGCGAGACGGTGACTCCGTCGCCTCACCATCCGATCGGTGCAAAAGGCGTCGGCGAATCAGCGACCGTTGGGGCGCCGCCCGCCATCGTCAACGCGGCGGTCGACGCGCTGTGGCACCTGGGCGTACGTCACATCGAGATCCCGATGACGCCCTTGCGTGTCTGGAATCTACTGAAGGAGCACGGCGCGGCCCTGGAGGAGTGAGCGATCGATTTCTTCGCAGAAGCAATTCGGCTGAAGCAGTCCGGCCGCTCGTTCGTCGTCGCGACGGTCGTTCGGGCCGAGCGTCCGACGTCGGCGAAGGCCGGGGCGCGAGCCATCATCACCGAGGACGGTGAGCTTAGAGGCTGGATCGGAGGCAGCTGCGCGCGGCCGACGGTGGTTCGGCTGGCTCGCGAGGTCTTGCGAGCCGGCGAGGCGCGCCTCATTCGCCTGTCGGACCCGGAACATCTGGGCGGCCATGCGCAGGAGGGAGTTCAGGAGGAGCCGCTCACCTGTGTCAGCGGCGGAACGCTGGAGATCTTCATGGAACCACACGTCCCGGCACCGAATCTCGTCGTGGTCGGTCACTTTCCCGTTTGTGAAGCGCTCGCATCACTCGGGAAGAACATGGGCTACCGGGTGACCGCGTTGTCTCCGGAATTCGATGAGCCTGTCGTTGCTGCCGACGTCACCGCGACGCACTTGGATTTCTCGAAGCTCGATCTGTCCGGCGAGACGTACATCGTGGTGGCGAGTCACGGGAACTACGACGAGGAGGCATTGGAGTCGGCTCTGAAGCAAACGAGTTGCGACTACGTCGCTCTGGTGTCGAGCCCCAAACGCGCCCGAGCCGTGCGCCAGGACCTCGAGCACTCCGGTGTGAGTGCGGAGCAAATGGAACGGCTGAAGGTTCCTGCAGGACTGGATATTGGCGCGGTGTCGCCCGAGGAGATCGCAATCAGCATTCTCGTAGAGATTGTTCAATGTCGCCGGTCGATTGCGAAAGAACCAGGTCCGGAGGCCACCTCGACCGTCAAGGATCCTGTTTGCGGGATGATGGTCGCGATCGCGAGCGCGCGCTACACTCATGAGCACGGGGGGCAGAACTACTATTTCTGCGCCTCCGGCTGCCAGCGAGCTTTTCAACGCCAACCCGACGACTTTCTAGTGAGTTCTCAAAAACATGCTGATTGAAGGAAAAGACAGGATCAAAGCCTCGCGCGACGAGGTGTGGAAGTTTATTACGGACGCGGAGTCCGTTGGCCAGTGCACGCCCGGGCTGGAATCGATGGAGATCATCGAGCCCGGCAAGAAGTTCCAGGCGCTGGGCGCCCTCGGACTCGGCACGATCAAAGTGAAGTTCAAGACCGTCATCGAGTGGACCGAGCTGGTAAAGCCCGAGCGCGCGAAAATGAAGATGCAGGGTACCGCGCCCGGCAGCTCCATCGACGTGGTCAGCGAGATTCATCTCAGCGAGGACGGAGACGGTGCGACCGAATTGAAATGGACGGCCGACGTCAACATCGTGGGCTCCATCGCGAGTCTCGCTGCCCGCCTGATGAAGCCGATCACCGCGAAGATGACCGGCCAGTTCTTCGCCTGCGTCAAGAAGAAAATCGAGGGATGAAGTTCGGCCCCGTTCCTTTGGACGAGGCCGAAGGCAAGATTCTCGGACACAACGTTGCCGGCCCGGACGGAAAGCGCCTGCTTCGCAAGGGCAAGCCGCTCGATGCAAAGGCCGTCGAGGCGCTTCGCGGTCTAGGGCGGCGGGTCGTATACGTCGCGGAGCTCGAGCCGGACGACGTCGAGGAGAACGAGGCTGCGCGTCGTGTCGCACAGGCGGCGGTCGGCGCCAGCGTCCGCCTTCGAGGCGCGGCCACCGGGCGGATCAACGTCCTGGCGGCGGCGCTCGGGGTCTTCCGCATCGATGCCAAGCGTCTTGCCGAGCTGAATCGCTCCGAAGGCATCACCCTCGCCAGCATGGAAGCGCACAGCGTCGTCCGGCCGGGTCAGGTCGTGGCAACGGTGAAAGTCATTCCCTACGCCATTCCGTCGAAATCGATCGCGGAAGTCGAGGCGATCGGTGCCCGACCGACGCCTCTACTCTGGGTCGATGCCCTCGAGCCGAAGCAAGTGGGCCTGGTGCTGTCCGGCTCGCCGTCGCTCGAGGAGCGACTGAACGAGAGCTTCTCTCCCCTCGTCGAGCGGGTCGAGGCGCTCGGCTCGACCATCGCCTCCCGACACTTCGTCACACTGGAAGACGAGACGGGCGAGAGCGCCCTCGTAAAAGTGCTGGAGCGTCTCCGCGCGGAGCGGTCCGATCTGATTCTCCTTGCAGGTGAGACTGCGATCATGGACCGCCACGACATCACGCCGCGGGCCGTCGAGCGCGCCGGTGGTACCGTCGTCTCGGTGGGCGCGCCGGTGGATCCCGGTAATCTACTCATGCTCGCCTACCTGGAGGATATTCCCATCCTCGGCGCGCCCGGTTGCGCGCGCAGCCGCAAGACCAACGTCGTCGACTGGGTGCTTCCGCGGCTCCTCGCCGGCGATCGTCTCATCCGTCAGGACATCGTGTCCCTCGGCAGCGGGGGGCTTCTAGAGGACGTTCCCGAGCGACCGATGCCGAGAAGCCGCATCGAGTAGGCGGAACCGCCGGCGCGCCCGGTCAGGTGGTCTTGCACACGCGTTCATCACCCAGCCCCCGTCAGCCGACGCATCCTGTGTAAGTGTTTGACTGCATGGGAATCACAGGTCTGCATATTGTCGCGAGGATCATTTTGTGCTACGATTTGTCAGCACAAATGGCAAAATTTGGAGATCTCGATGTGTTTTCAGTCCGCGATCTGAGAGTGCGATCGGGCGAGCTTCTTCGCGAAGCGGAGAAAGGCCGCCTGGCCATCATCACGAAACACGGACGCCCCACGATTCTGGCGCTTCCTTTCGATGAGCGACTCCTGAGACATGGGGTGGCACGAGCGCTTGCGCTCCACCTTTTCGAAGCGGGACGGGTAACTCTGGCGCGAGCGGCGAAGCTCGCCGAGATGTCTGTCGAGGAGTTCGTCGAGCTCGTGGGCGAGGCTGGGATCGACGCAGTGAGCTATCCACCGGAAGAGCTCGAGGCGGAGGCCGAGGCTGCCGGTTGACGCCGGGACTCATCGTTGCGGACGCTGGCCCCCTCATCGGACTCGCGATTGCCGGGCGCGTCGAGATACTCCGTGCGCTCTTCGAACATGTACTGATCCCACGGGCGGTGCTCGAGGAGCTTCAGCTCGACGCATCTCGACCTGGCTCGTTCGCTTTGTCGCAGGCCGAAGAGGAAGGCTGGCTCTCGACTGCAGACGTTCCCGAAAGCTCCGACATGGCGAAACTCACCGAGCTCCTCGATCGCGGAGAAGCTGAAGCGATCGTGCTCGCGCAATCCAAGGAGGCCAAGCTTCTCATCGATGAAAGGAAGGGAAGGGCGGTGGCGCGTAGAAGAGGCTTGACGGTGATCGGCACTGGAGGTGTGCTCCTTTTGGCGAAGCGCGCGGACGTGATCGATCGGATCGCTCCGATCCTCGATGAGCTTGCGTCTCATGGATACCGCCTCAGCGATGAGCTTACAAGAGAGCTCTTGGTCCTGGCCGGCGAGGCGTGATTCGCGGCCCATATGACTCGCGCAAGTCGCGCCCTGGTTCGACCCGCTTCGCCCAGACCCGCGGTTCGAGGCGCTGCTGCGCCGCATGAACTTCCCTGATGATGAGTCTCCGTGACTGAACCAGGTCTTGTCCCAAGAGTACTGCTCTCGTAATCCGGTCCGGCGTCGAGCAAGACTACCGGAATATCCTGAACCCGCAGACGCTCGAATCCATGGCCGCTCTGGCCCCGCTCAACGATAACCGTCTGGCGGTGATGCAGGCCCGGCTCGAGCGACGCCGTCGGCGGGCCGAAGGTGGCACACGTGTGCCAACTCGACGGCGGGGTGGTTCGAGGACGCCGGATTGGAGTTCGACACTTTCGAGATCCGAATTTGGTGGCGGATCCACTCGGAAACGCAAAAAAGGGTTCGGGAAGGCAGAGCGGTGTCGTCAATCGAGCGCATGGAACAAGACTCGCGCGGAGAGCTACGTCGCAGCCGGCGCCGGGTCCAGGGACCACTCCCGGACGTCGAGCTCGTCGGCCCAAAGGCTGGGGTTGTTGCGACGGCGGTCCAGGACCGCACGCATCAATTTGGGTGGGATCCAATTCGAGCGCAACCGGTGCGCGTCCTGTGACGGCGATTCCGTTGGCGTGGATCAGATTATGGTGAAAGTAACAGACGACGGTGAGGTTCCAGGGCGAGTCGCAACCGCCACGGCTGCGGAAGCGAATGTGATGGACCTCGAGGTTCTTCCGGGCGCCACAACCGGGATAGGTGCACACCCAACCGTCCCTTTCCAGAACGAGCTGGCGCACGTGGTTGTACTCCGAGCTAGTGGCGAATGCCTTCTCGGCTGCCTGCTCGCTTTCCCACTCGCTCTCTTCCGTGAACGGCGTGGTGTCGATGGGCCCGGCCCAGGGAAACAAGGGCCCCGTGTCGGTCTCGTCATCGGCCGGCGGTTCGGCTTTTGTTTCGGGCGTCTCCGCTTCCTTGGGGGGCTCGGGCGTGTCGGTGGTTTCCGTCTCGGTGCCGTAATGTCCCCATTCAGCGATGACCTCGGCAACCATGTACTCGAACGCCTCCACGGGAGATATCTCCGCGCCCGCCCGGCGGCGGTAAATCTCGAGCGCGTTCTCCCACAGGATGCGCTGTTCCTCGGTCAACGGTAGGCGAAGCTCCGAGGCGAGCGTATCGGTGCCGTCGTTGATGCGCCGCTCGAGATCTTTCACGGAGAGCGCCAGCGCGGATTCGAGCCACATCGCCTCGTTGTCGGGTGCGGCGACGGTGGCCACCCGAGCCGCCTTGCACCAGCCGAGCTTGCCGTTGGCGAGCGCTTCCCGGATTTTGGGAAGACTCTCGATCTTGCGCCCGAGCGCGACGAGATAACGCGTCTTGCGTGCACCGAAGCCGAAGCGCGCGTTCGCGTAGTCGTAGATGTTCGAGTAGCCGAAGTCGCGGAATCCGCCTTTCTCGCGCATCGCGGACAAATAGCAGCACAAGAGCATCTCGCAGGTCTCGCTGGTGGCAGCGGTTTGTTCCAGCTCCTGGTCGAGCTCGGCGGTGGTGAACCGGAAGATCTTGTTCTGGGCATCGTGGTAAGCAGACTCGGTCATAGGACACACCTCTCCTGAAGGATGAAATCGAGAAAACGTGACACCACCGAGCCGCTCGGGGTGAGCGCTAGAGTAGGTGAAAAATCAGTATATGTCAAATGGATGCGGCTCTAAATCGTTACAGAACAACAACATACAGTCGAAAATCCTGTGGGGAGCCCATTTGGGCTGGTCGTAACTTGCTGCGAATTCAGTGCTTATGCGAGCTCATCGAGCCGGAGCGACTACTTTTCTTGATTTTTCTGCCACTGTCGACCTACTAACGATGAGTCTGTCAGGACGACACACATGAGTTGCGACGGGCACCGCGGCAGGAACCCGGAAGAGCGGTACCAGAATCCTTTTCCGCGACAGCTCCCGGGTCCAGGCGGGCACGTCCTCTTTATATTCGGCGGAGCGTTTCCACCTCTCCGAACGCCTCCGGTGGAAGAGAGTGAATCCACGTCTGAATGTCCTCGGTTGGGGCAGTTAAAAGCGCTCCGTCTTCGAGCTCGATGTGAGGCAGCCATAGGCGGCCGCGCTCGATTTCGTCTTCGAGCCACTCATCGTCGAGCGTGGCCATCATGAGCGAGCCGTCCGAGCCGAGCCTGACTTTCCAGAAAGTGTGCGTCGGTACGATGTGCAGGGTGTAGAAGAGCGATTCGCTGCCGTTCCCGTCGGGGGTAGATATCGAGGTAAAGCTCGTCCCCGATGCGAGCCATGTGAACGACGTAGCGCGACGTGGCGCCGTCGTCACCCGCGTGGATCAGCTCATAGACACCGTCGTCTCCGCGCACGAACAGCAGCGATTCCTCTCCGGAATCCGATTGCCAGCTGCCCAGGAGCCTCCGGTCGAAAACGAGCGTGTCCTCGGAGTACAGTGGCTCGATCGAGCGAAGGGTGCAGCCACTCGCAACCAGAGCCAACGCCATGATGAGCAAGGGTCGACGCATGGGGCACCTCCTTCCCACGCGGGTGAGAAAAGCACGGCCCATGCCAGACGGGGACTACCTCGAAAGCCTTTTGTTCTTTGGGTTTGTGCCGACAACCCGCGGTCGCTTGGGCGGGTCGTGTACATCCAGTGCCATCCCGATGAGCATTCGGGCGACCCGCTCGCGCTGCTTGCTCCTCGTTCTTCTCTCGTTGCTCCTCGCCTCCTGCAGCCTTCCAGAAGACGCCAACGCACCGGATCCCTGTTCCGCCGGCTGCGGCGAGCTGGTGGGTGTCGTGCGATGGACCGACTCGGATATCCCAGAGGAGACGCGGGTCGTGAACGCGACCGATCCGAAGGTCTGCGGCGAGCGTCACAGTCTGGAGGACGTGGCGATCTCTGCGGACGGCGGAGGGGTTCGAGACACCATCGTCGCGCTGACCGACGTGCCCTCGGACAAAATTCCCGCCGTCGAGCACGAGACGCTCGTCATCGACAACACCCAATGTCGCTTCGTGCCCCATGCCGCGGTCGCTACCGTTGGCAGCACCATCGAGGCGGTCAATAGCGACTCCGTGCTGCACACGACCCACCTCTACGGACCGGTAGAGTCGAATATCTCGCTGCCGATTGAAGGAGCCCGTGCGGAGAGGACGTTTCGCCGGCCAGGGTTGGTCGTGGTGAAGTGCGATATTCACGGCTGGATGCAGGCTTTCATCCGGGTCGACGAGCATCCGTTCCACGCTGTCACGGACGATGACGGTGTCTTCGCGATACGAAACATTCCTCCCGGCACCTACACGCTCGACGTGTGGCACGAGAGGCTCGGCAGACGAACCGAGAGCGTCACGATCCTGCCAGGCGAGACGACGCACGTCGAGCTCCCGTTTCCCTGAATGTTCCAAAGACAACGCGGGAACCCCGGAACAACGGAACCCCGGAAAACAAGTTCCCCTACCGTAAAGTTTCCCGAGTCGGTCCTTCCGTTGGGTTCAATTGACCACCGTTCTTTCTCTGCGACTCCCGCCTTCGTCGTCGGCTCGGCTAATTCGCGCCGCCGACTTCGGCGGGCCGCCGAAGCCTTGGCGAAGGCGGCTGCGCCTCTGCGTTAGGTTTCCGATGACCACCGAAGGGGGCTAAGCTCCCTCCGAAGGAGCAGGATCATGCGAAGTGCCATTCTCTTGTATGCCCTCTCTCTGACAACCGTCGCGCCAACTTTCGGGACCGCTCAGCAGTCGACCCCCCGTCGCCAACCGGGTGCGGAGATCACGCTGTACGAGCCCGAGCAACACGACCTGTACGACGGCCGCTTCGTGCTCGGTGCGTCGCGCATCTATCAGGTGGGGCGGCTCGAAGATCCACCCGGCTGGAACCACATCGGAAACGATGCCTCGAACGTGCAGGCGGTCCAGGGCTCGGTCGAGATCGACGTCAACGAGATCGAGAATACGGGCACATTTGTGGCTCGCCTCGAGCTCCCCGAGGGGGATCTCGTGCTCGAGGTCGAGCGGTGGCACGAGTTCAGCCCCTGTCAGGACGGCGGCATCGCAGCCTACATCTACGAGCACGGGGACTCGGGTTGCGGGGACACGAACTGGCCCAAGACGTTCATCTATCTGGCCGGTTGGGGGTACGGCCGGGCCGAGCTCAACGGCAGCCCGCGCTACCAGGAGTACCAGATGCACTTCATGGTGACTCAGGGTATGCGGGAGCGGGAGACTCTGAAAGTCCGCTACCCGATGGTGAACAAGAAGTCGCGGGCCGGCGAGGTGAATCCAGCCGCGATGCAGATGGACTTCTTCATTCGCAGCCCGGAATCGGACGATCGTAACAACCCCACACGCAAAGTCTTCGACCACTTCTTTGCCATGGAGGTGACCTGGAAGTAGTTGCGGTGGAGCTGTCCGGAATACGTCACCATCTGACGGGTTCGAGCAAGAACTTCAGGTTGTTCTTCCAGACGAACTCCCCGGGTTTTCTTATTTCACGAATCCGCTCCCCCGGTGTTATAGGGAATGATGGCCAAGCGCGTACGTTTCCAGGAGCTTCTGGAGAGGCACGAGCGGGAGATCTACCGGTTTGCCTGCCGGATGGTGGGCAATCCGGACGACGCCTCGGACGTGCTCCAGGACACTTTTCTGAGGGCCTTCAAGGCCTACTCCCGACTGCCCGATGACGCGAATCATCGGGCCTGGCTCTACCGCATCGCGAGCCGTCAGTCTTTGAACCACCTGCGTGCCCGGAAGATTCGTCGGGCAGAGCCTCTCGATGAGGCGCTTTCGGTCGTCGACAACAACGGTGGGCCCGAGTCGGCGGTAGAGTCGCGCCGCCTCGTCCGCACCCTCGGCAACGTCCTGCGGGAACTGTCGAGCCGGCAGCGGGCGGCCCTTCTGCTGAAGAAGTACGAGGGATTGTCCTATGACGAAGTTGCCGAGGTTCTCGGCACCACCCAGGAGAACGCACGGGCGCACGTGTATCAGGCCATGAAAAAGGTGCGCGTCGGGCTACGTCCTGACGCCGCCGTTCGGAGGAAGTAACGATGAGCCCGACAGAGAAGCTGCCAGCCATGCCCGAGCCGGGAGATGCGGCCGTCGAGCGCGCGCATCAGCGGCTCATGAGGTCGTTCGACGATGTGCGGACTTTTTGCTGCTCGATCGATGGTCCGTTCGGCCGACTTCTCATTGCGCGAACCCGGCAGGGCGTCTGCCGGGTCTCTTTCCGCCAGAACGTCGATGAGTTCATGTCGGAGCTGGAGGAGCATCTCCTGCTGCCGGTTCTAGACCCGGGCAAGTGCGACAAGGAAAGAGCCCAGTTGAGTGAGTACTTCGACGGAAAAAGGAAGCATTTTCGCCTGCCGGTGGATCTTCGCTGGGGCAGCACGTTCCAGCAGGACGTCCTCGATGCTGCTTCCGGGATCCCTTTTGGAGAAGTGGCGAGCTACAGCGACGTGGCTCGCCTCATCGGAAGGCCCAGGGCACAGCGAGCGGTCGGAAACGCCCTCGGCACGAACCCGATCGCCATCGTGATTCCCTGCCACCGCGTGGTAGCTGCCGACGGACGCATCGGGGGCTACATGGGCGGAGTGGATGTCAAACGATGCCTGATGGACATCGAAGGCATCGAGTGCAAGGAGTAGAGGAGACGATGTTGGAAACGAGAGAACAACAGGCATTCGTAGCCGGAACGGCGCCGTGCTTCCTGTGCGACGGGTTCGTGGAGCCTGAGCTCCATCGGTTCCATCCCGGCGCCGACGTGTGCCTCGACTGCATGAGCGCCGACGAGCTGCAAGGGCTCCAGGAGGACCTGAACCACGCACAGCGCGTCTCAACCGCACGCTTCTGCCACGGGTCCCGGAGATGGACGGCTGGGAGCTCGACGTGCACTACCAGCCATCCCGGTGGCTGAGCGGTGACTTCTACGACTTTTTGCCCTCGCGAGGTGGTGTCGGCCTCATCGTGGGGGACGTCGTCGGAAAGGGTCTTCCGGCGGCGTTGCTGCGTGCGACCCTCCAGGGCTCGCTCCGGGCTCTCGCCCCGGAGTATGACTCTCCGGCTCAGCTGCTCGAGAAGGTCAACGGGCAGTTTCATCGGGACGCGACGTCCGGCAGGTTCGCCACCGTGGTCTACGCGGCGCTCGAGCCGACGAATGGTGAGCTCGTATATGCCAATGGCGGGCACCTGCCGCCGCTGATCCGGAGAGCTTCGGGTGCCTGGGAGATGCTCACGCCCACCGGTGTCGTCGTCGGTGTCGTGGGGGAGGCGAAATACGTGGAGCGGCGCACTCGCCTCGACCGCGGCGACCTGATGCTTCTCTATTCCGATGGCGTGACGGAAGCCCAGAGTCCGTCGGGCGAGTTCTTCGATACCGAGAATGTGAAGGCGGCGGTCGACGCCCGGATCGATCGGCCCGTTCCGGACATCGTGTCGGGTTTGGTGGGCGACGTCGGCCGTTTCTCTCCCGGGAATCCGGGAGACGACCAGACGATCGTGGCACTTCGAAGGGGGTGATCTCCCGCACCCGGTCTCGTTCAAGGAGGGAATCGTGAGAGAGATGGACCGCATAAGGGACCAGTTGCACCGTGCGCTTCGTGGAGAAGCCTGGCACGGACCTTCGCTTTGCGAGGTTCTGGACGGCGTGGGCGAGGATGCTGCTCGAGCGCGCCCGATTGCCGGTGCGCACAGTATTGTGGAGCTGGTGAACCACGTGATCGCCTGGGCTGACGAAGCTCGAGCCCGCATCGAGGGCCGAGGCCGAGAGCTCCCCGACGAAGAGGACTGGCCAGCCGGGCAGGCTTGGAAGGACACGATGGCTCGACTCGAGCGCTCGCACCGGGAGCTCGACCAGGCGATTGGCCGGCTCACCGATGCCGTGCTTGCGGACAGCGTACCCGGTCGTCCGGAGACGATCTATCACCTGCTCCACGGTGTCGTGCAGCACGACCTCTATCACGCGGGGCAGATCGCTTTGCTGAAGAAGGCTCGACGCCAGCGCCGTTCCAACTATTTGGAACCAGTCAGGTTCTAGGCGAATCAAGTTGGAACGGCGCTAGCGCTCACTGTTCAGCTGTAGTACCCTTCCCGCCCTCGCCCTCGAGGGTGAGTATTTCCTGCATAAGCGAATGGCGGATCACGAGCGGGCGCGCGTCAGAGTCGTGGTCTCGAAACCAACCTGTCGAAATCCCTACTGTCCCTCACCCCCAGGAGAAATGCGCTCATGAACGTTCCAGTCGAAATCACCGTCAACGGGGAGGCGACCGCCGCCGAGGTGGAGCCCCGCTTGATGCTGGTGAGCTACCTGCGCGATGTGCTGGGTCTTACCGGAACCAACGTAGGCTGCGACACGAGCCAGTGTGGCTCGTGCACCATCATCATGGATGGCAAGGCCGTCAAGTCCTGCACGGTCCTGGCCGTTCAGGCCGACGGCAGCGGGCTCACGACCATCGAGGGCCTCGCCACGGATGGCGAGCTTCACCCGATCCAGCAGGCGTTCTGGGACAATCACGGTCTCCAGTGCGGTTTCTGCACGCCAGGAATGATCATGACTGCCACCGAGCTCCTCGCGAAGAAACCGAGAGCGAGCGAACAGGAGGTCCGGCACGGTCTCGAAGGCAACATTTGCCGCTGCACGGGCTACGAGAACATCGTGAAGTCGATCGTGGCCGCGCAGTCGGTCAAGTCGGCGAAGAAGGCCGCGAAGAAGGGAGCGGCCTGATGGTAAAGCGGGCGAACTACGTTGGAACGAGCGTCAAACGCCGCGAAGATCCGCGCTTCATCCAGGGCCAGGGGAGCTACGTGGCCAACATCAGCCTCCCGAACATGGTCTACCTTGCCATCAAACGGAGCCCTTACGGTCACGCGAAGTTCAAGAAGATCAATGCGAAGAAAGCCAAAGCGCTCCCCGGTGTCGTGGCCGTCTTCACCGGACAGGATCTGGTCGACGGCGGTTGCGGTGCCCTGCCGTGTGGCTGGAACGTTCCCGATATCAAAGTTCCGACGCGACACGCGCTGACGGTGGACAAAGTCCGGCACGTCGGAGACGGCGTGGCGGTCGTGGCCGCAGAGGACCCTCACATTGCCGCCGATGCGCTCGAGCTCATCGATGTCAGCTACGAGCCGCTACCGGCGGTCGTCGACGCCCGAAAGACGACCGAGCCGGGCGCGCCGAGGCTGCACGACGACATCGACGACAACACCAGCTATACCTGGGCTCTCGGCGACAAAGAGGCCTGTGACCAGGCTTTCTCGGAGGCCGATCACGTCGTCGAGCTGGAGCTCGTGAACCAGCGTCTCATTGCCAATGCGATCGAACCTCGAGCGGCGGTTGCTCAGTGGAGCGCCGGCAACGAGGAGATGACGCTATGGACCACCAGTCAGAACCCGCATCCGATCCGGTTGCTCCTCAGTGCCTTCACCCTCGGGATTCCCGAGAACAAGCTGCGGGTCATCTCTCCGGACGTGGGAGGCGGATTCGGCAGCAAGATCCCGCACTATCCGGAGGAGGTCATCACACCCTGGGTGGCACGGGCGATCCATCGGCCGGCGAAGTGGGTGGCCGAGCGCAGCGAGTCCTCCGTGTCGGATTCGCAGGGGCGCGACCACGTCACGCTGGTGAAGCTGGCGCTCAAAAAGAACGGCACTATCACCGGTCTTCACGTACAGACGTGGGCGAACATGGGTGCCTATATCTCGACCTTCGGTCCGCTCATCCCCACCGCGCTGTACCTTCCGTTGGTCTCCGGGCTCTACAAGATCCCTGGCATCTGGGCCGAGATGTGGGGCACGTTGACGAACACCGTTCCGGTGGACGCCTATCGGGGCGCGGGCCGGCCGGAAGCCTCCTATCTTCTGGAGCGCATCGTCGCAATGGCGGCGCTCGAGCTCAACATGGATCCGGTCAAGCTCCGACGAAAGAACCTGATCGCGAAGGAAGATTTTCCCTATCAGACGCCGGTCGCCTTCCAGTACGACAGCGGTGACTATGTGAAGCTCTTCGACAAGGTCACGAAGCTGGCCGATTACAAGGGCATGCGAAACGCGCAGGCCGAGGCGCGCAAGAAAGGGCGTCTGGTCGGCGTCGGTATGTCCGGTTGCATCGAGGCGAGTGGTCACGCTCCGTCAGCGGTCGCTGGCTCGCTCGGCGCGGCCGTCGGCTTCTGGGAGAGCGGCGTCGTGCGGGCCCATCCCACCGGCAAGGTGTCAGTCTTCACCGGCTCGCACGCGCACGGCCAGGGTCACGAGACGACCTTCGCTCAGGTGGTCGCCGACGAGCTTGGCCTCGAGATCGAGGACGTCGATGTGGTGCACGGCGACACCGGCCGCGTTCCATTCGGCATGGGGACCTACGGGAGTCGAAGCGCCGCGGTGGGCGGAAGCGCTCTGGTGCGTGCGGCGGAGAAGGTTCGTGCCAAGGCGATCAAGATCGCCGCGCACCTGCTGGAGGCGGCGGAGGAGGACATGGTTTTCGACCGGGCGTCGGGTAAGATCCATGTCAAAGGCTCGCCCGACCGCGCCAAAGCCTGGGGCGAGGTCGCTTTCGCTGCCTATACCGCCCACAGCCTTCCGGACGGCATGGAGCCAGGGCTCGAAGAGCAGGCCTTCTACGATCCCGCGAACTTCACGTTTCCCAACAGCGCTCACATCGCGCAGGTAGAGATCGATCCGGAGACGGGTGAGGTCGAGCTTCAGCGCTACGTCGCGGTGGACGACGTGGGCAACGTCATCAATCCGATGATCGTGGAAGGGCAGATCCAGGGCGGCATCGTCCAGGGCATCGGTCAGGCACTCTGGGAGCAGGGCGTCTACGACGAGAGCGGGCAGCTCGTCACCGGCTCCCTCATGGAGTACGCGATGCCCCGAGCCGACTCCCTTCCGAAGCTGGAGATCGGGAGAATCGAGACGCCGTCGCCGCACAACCCGCTGGGCGTCAAGGGCGTAGGCGAAATGGGGACCATTGCTGGCACGGTTACGATGGCCAATACGGTCATCGACGCGCTGGCTCCGCTCGGAATCAAGCACATCGATATGCCGCTGACGCCGGAAAAAATATGGCGGGCGATCCAGAGCATGGGCCCCGGCAACGGCGGAGCGAAGGTCGACTATTTCGGGGAGAATTGAGAATGTATCCAGCGAGTTTCGATTACTACCGACCGAAGAACCTGAAAGAGGCCGTCGCGCTCCTGCGCAAGAAGAAAAACGCCAAGCTTCTCGCGGGGGGCCACAGCCTGCTCCCGGCGATGAAGCTGAGGGTCGCCAGGCCGTCGGCGCTCATTGATCTCGGTCGCATACCGCGGCTCGACGAGATCAAGTCCGGCAAGTCGGCTATCCGGATCGGTGGCCTCGCGACGCACTCCGCAGTGGAGAGCTCGAAGGACATCAGGAAGAACTGCCCCATCCTGTCCGAGGCCGCCTCGATGATCGGCGACATGCAGGTGCGGAACCGGGGCACCATCGGGGGGAGTCTGGCGCACGCCGATCCCGCCGCCGACTATCCGACGGTGATTCTCGCCCTGGAGGCGAAGATCGGCGCGGCCGGCCCGAGCGGCAAGCGTCAGATCCCGGCGGAGAAGTTCTTCAAGGACATCTTCACCACCGCGCTCAGAGGCTCGGAGGTTCTCACCGACGTGAGTGTGCCCGTTTTCAAGGCGGGACAGGGAGGGGCGTACCTCAAGCACCGCCATCCCGCTTCGAGCTACGCCGTGGTCGGAGCCGCGGCGATCGTCACGGTGAAAAAGGACATCGTGAAGCGCATTCGCGTCGTTATCGGTGGTGTGACGGTCAACCCGGTTCTCGTGACCGCCGCGGCCGACCAGCTCGTCGGTGAGAAACCGACGGCGCAAGCGATCGCCGAAGCCGCAGCACAAGTGCCCGATGCCATCGAGGATCCTTTGAGCGACATCTACGCCTCCGGGGAGTTCCGGACGCACCTCGCCACCGTGCTCGCCCGGCGTGCCATCACCGAGGCGGTGAAGCGCGCAAAGAGGAGACGGTAGGCCTGCGGAGGATGACCCCGTTTGAAGATCGCATCCATCGACCAGCTCCTGGGCCTCCTTCGAGAGCAGCGATACATCGCCGACCGCGGCCTGGCGACCGCACTCTACCTGTCGCTCCAGCTGAAACGTCCCCTCTTTCTCGAGGGCGAGGCTGGTGTCGGCAAGACGGAGATCGCAAAAGTCGTTGCTGCGTTCCTCGGGACCGATCTCATTCGCCTCCAGTGCTACGAAGGACTCGATGTCACCCAGGCGGTGTACGAGTGGAACTACACCCGGCAAATGATGCACCTCCGTCTGGCGGAAAGCCGGGGCGACAAGCCGACGGAAGCGGAGCTCTTCGGCCCGGAGTTTCTCCTCGAACGCCCGTTGCTTCAGGCCATTCGTGGGTCTGGCAAGAAAGCACCGGTGCTTCTGATCGACGAGGTGGACCGCAGCGACGAGGAGTTCGAGGCCTACCTGCTCGAAGTTCTCTCTGATTTTCAGATCTCGATTCCGGAGATCGGAACGCTCCGCGCGGAGACGCCGCCGATCGTCATCCTGACCTCGAACCGCACGCGCGAAGTGCACGACGCACTCAAGAGACGCTGCCTGTACTTCTGGATCGACTATCCGACGTTCCAGAAAGAGCTCGAGATCGTGAAGGCTCGTCTGCCCCAGGCGGCCGACAAACTGGCCCGTCAAGTCACACGTTTCGTCCAGGAGCTGCGCGACGTGGAGCTCTACAAAGTTCCCGGCGTGGCCGAGACGCTCGACTGGACCGCGGCGCTGGTGGCACTGAACAAGAAGGCGCTCGACGAGACGGTCGTCGACGAAACGCTCGGGGTCATCCTGAAGTACAAAGAAGACGTCGAGCGTGTGAAAGGCGAGCAGGCGCGGGTGATCCTGGAACGCGTCCAGGCGACGGGGTGAGCTTCTTGCTGCGGGTCCTTAGGATGAGGGGACCCTCACCCCAACCCTCTCCCAGAGGGAGAGGGAGCGCGCTTGGGGCGCCAGGATGAGGAAACTCAACGTGTCCGGCCACCTCCTCCACAACCTCATCCTCTTCGGCCGCGTTCTCCGCGGGCTGGGGCTCGACGTGAACACGGCTCGCGTGATGGATCTCGCCGAGGCGCTTTCGTACGTCGACGTCGGCCTCCGGTCGGACTTCTACCACGCGGCCCGGACCCTGCTGGTTCACCGACGCGAGGACCTTCCGCTCTTCGACCAGGCCTTCGAGATGTTCTGGCAGAAGCCGCTCGACGAGTGGGCCAGGATCGAGCTCGTCGGGCGTCGGGTGCGCCGCACCGATCGAAAACCGCTCGTCGTTCCGGCGGGGAGCAAGCGGAAGGAGTCCGAAGGAGACGAGCCCTTGCCCGAAGGTGAGCCGCGGCCCGTCATCGAGATCACACGCACCTATAGCGCCCGGGAGGCGCTTCGTCGTCGCGATTTCTCGGAGCTCGACGAGGACGAAGTCCGTGCCATCGAGCGCCTGATGGAGCAGTTGATCTGGCAGCTCGGGCAGCGGCTGACGAGGCGACATCGCCGTGGCCCCGGGGCAGGGATCGACTGGCGCCGCACGCTGCGCCGCAGCCTGCGGTACGGCGGGGACATCATCGAGTGGGCTCGCGAAGAGCGCAAGGTCAAGCCCCGACCGCTGGTGGTGATTGCGGACATCAGCGGCTCGATGGAGCGCTACACGCGGCTGCTTCTCCACTTCATCTATTGCGTGGCCCATGGTCTGGGCCAGCGGGTGGAGGCTTTCGCCGTCGGTACGCGGCTGACCCGGCTGAGCCGCCACATGCAGGAGAAGGACGTCGAGCGGGCTCTCGCGGACGTGTCCGACGCGGTCGCTGACTGGGCGGGAGGTACTCGAATCGGCGAATCGCTGAAGACGTTCAACTACGAGTGGGCTCGCCGGGTGCTCGGAGGCGGAGCGGTCGTGCTGCTGATCAGTGATGGCTGGGACCGTGGAGATCCCGAGCTGCTTGGTGCCGAGATGGCGCTTCTTCGGCGAAGCTGTTACCGGCTCATCTGGCTCAATCCTCTTCTCGGCGCTCCGGATTACGAGCCCTTGACGCGGGGCATGCAGGCGGCACTTCCGCACGTCGACGACTTCCTTCCGGTTCACAACCTGGAGAGCCTGGAAGCGCTTGCGGACCACCTTGCGCGTCTCGACCGGCGGCGCGGTGGCCGCCGCCACCTTCCGATAGCGGGCTGATCCAAGGAGCATCCCGTTCCTGGTAAACCTGCCCGAAGCCTCGTAGAATCTCCCCGCCAGGAGGGGGCATCTATCGCAAGAACATCGGCGGCGGTATGCAGCGGGTGGCGGAGGACGGCACTGTGACGCCGATGCAGGCGATGGAGGCCGCGGAGGGCTTTGCTGAATGAGAGAAGTCGTCGAGGACATCGAACGCTGGACGGAAGAGGGCAACGACATTGCCCTCGCTACTGTCGTCGCCACGTGGGGCTCGGGTCCCCGGGGGCCGGGCTCGAAGATGGCCTTCACCGCCGAGGGGAAGCTCGCCGGATCGGTCAGCGGTGGATGCGTGGAAGCGGCGGTGGTGGAGGAGGGGCAGGAAGTTCTCCGCACGGGCGAGCCGAAGCTTCTGAAATACGGCGTTGCCGACGAGACGGCCTGGAGCGTCGGGCTGTCCTGCGGCGGAACGATCGAGATCTTCGTCGAGCGTCTGGATGAGGCGTTGTTCCGCCAGATCGGAGACGCGCTTGCGACGCGCGCGGCCGTTGCCACTGCCACGGTTGTGGGTGCGGAGCACGGTCTCGGAAGCCACATCGTTGTGGATGAAGGTGGCGCCGTTGCCGGAGAAATGGGCAGCGACGCTGTCGAGGCGGCGGAACAAGCCCTTCGAGAGGGACGCTCGACTCGGTTGCAGCTGGAGGACGGTCGAGACGTCTTCATCGATGTCGTTCTTCCTTCGCCAACCTTGATCATGGTGGGAGGCGTACACATTTCGATCGCGCTGAGCGCCGTGGCGCATACGCTCGGCTTCCGGGCCATCGTCGTCGACCCGCGCGGGGTCTTCGGAAGCAAAGAACGTTTCGCTCATGCCGATGCACTCCTCGACGACTGGCCGGACGAGGCGCTCGAGAAGATCGGAGTCGATCGATCGACCGCGGTGGCCACCTTGACCCACGATCCGAAGCTCGACGATCCCGCGCTCGGGGTCGCGCTGCGGAGTCCGGCGTTCTTCGTGGGGGCGCTCGGGAGTCGGAAGACCCACCAGAAGCGTGTCCGCCGCCTGAAGGAGCAGGGGTTGACCGACACCGAGCTCGACAAGCTTCACGCGCCGATCGGACTTCCGATCGGCTCGCGCACTCCGGAGGAGATCGCGCTCGCGATCATGGCGCAGGTCGTCGCGGCCAGAAACGGAGCCCTTTCGTGAGAACGGAGTGAGAGCCCGTTTGCTCGGCTCGCTCCTTCCGACCCGCCGTCCCAGCTTCGTTCTGGCAACGATCCTGGCGATCGCCGGTTTCGTGGTCTCGCAGCTGGGTTCAGAGATCGGGGAGCCACGCCGGTGGGTGCTGGCCCTGTCCGTGATCGGGCTTCTCGCTGCTCCGGCCTTGGAGGTTCGCCTGCGCGTTCCGGTCTGGATCGCCGCCGGTGGTCTCTTTGCCTGGCTCGGCCGCCTCTTCTCGGAGCAGGCGGCACCCGCCTGGGCCTGGTTGCTGTTGGCGGTCGGGGCTGCGGCGCTCGTCGTTCGCGGTGGTGAGCGCCTGTGCCACTACGTGCTTCCGGGAGCGAACGATGACGAAGGCCGATCGCTCCGGTGGAGCATCCGGCGAGAGCTTCTCTTGTCCGCTGCGATCTTCTGCGCGGTGTACGTGGCCGAGGGCGTCGTTCCGGCCTGGCCGGCCTGGCCGGGGCTCCGGGTGGCGCTCCTTTTTCTGAGCGGGGCTCTTTTTGTCCGCTACCTGTTGTTGCAGTCGAAGTACCTCGGCGTCACCGCTGTTCCGCTCTTTTCTCAACCCGAGTCGAGCGGCTTCGTCGCATCCCAACGCTGGCCCTATCTGATTCTGGCGAGCATCGTCGGATTGACGCCGGTCCCCGATCGCCTGCTCGGAACCACGGAAGAGGATCACCGGGTCATTCTTCTGACATCGACGATGCTTTTTGCCTTCGCTGCCGGAATCTTCATCGCTTCGCTTCTTCGCGGTCAGCGAAACCGCAAGTGGTCCCGGCGGACGGTGCGCGCGGCCAGCTTCGCGGCGGGGTTGTTTCTGGCGGTGGGACTTTACGCGGTACTCGTTCAGCTGAACGCCGGCCGGGTGCCGGTGGTGGAAGCCCCCATACGAGCGGACGCTGTCACCGGACTTCAGAGTGTCTTCGTGCTGTTCTCGACGTTTTTCTTGATCGTCCTGCCGTTTGCCAAGGCACGAACCCGGCTCGTCGGGGACGGCTCGTTCTCGTTCTTCGTCGGGCCGAGTGTCCTCGCGGTGATGAACGCGCCCATGACGGTCGTGAACGGTGACCGGTGGCCGCTCGCATCGACCTGGTTTCTGCTTTCCGTCACGTTCCTGATCGTGACGTATCACATCGTCGTGGCCTGGCGAGCGAAGGCCGCCGGTCGGGCGTATCTCGTCGCGGTCGCGGCGGTCCTGATTGTCGGCTCCTTCTGGGGACAATCCCATGTCGTCTACAAGACGCTCCTGATCTCCACCGGACTCGCGTTCTACGCCTTCGATCTGTTCGATCGGTCCCGCGGCAAACGAGTGTTACACTCTTGAGACTTACGAAAAAGGTAAAAATCGGGGACAGGTAATTCTTTTTTCAATTAGCGTAAATGTGGTCGGGGCGGTAACAATAGTTCGTTCATGGCAGAAGCGGCTCCGATACTGCGTTTTCAGGGAGTTTCGAAGACCTACCACCAGGCGAGTGGCGCCGTCCTCCATGCGCTCCGTGATGTAAGCCTCGACGTCGCTCCTTCCCGGAAGGTCGCCATCACCGGGAGGAGTGGCAGCGGCAAGTCCACGCTTCTGCATCTCGCGGCCGGTATCGATACGCCGAGCTCGGGCAGTGTCTTCTTCCTCGGACGAGATCTGGGGACGCTCACCGACAAGCAGCGGACCCTGGCACGGCGGGACAGTATCGGTCTGGTATTCCAGTTCTTTCACCTCCTCCCGTTCCTCAGCGTGAGGGAGAACGTCATTCTGCCTGGCTGGATCGCCGCCGACGTCACCGGCGAGTTAGAGGCGCGCAGTCGAGAGCTTCTGGACGAGGTGGGCCTGGCCGACCGGGCGGAAGACCCCGCCTCGAAGCTGAGCGGCGGTGAGATGCAGCGCGTCGCAATTTGCCGGGCCCTCCTGCGGCGGCCGCAGCTGCTTCTGGCGGACGAGCCGACCGGCAATCTCGACGACGAGAACTCGCTCAAAGTCATGGAGCTTCTGGTGAGGCTCGTGGACGAGGAGAGTGGCACGCTCGTGTACGTCACCCACAGCAGCGAGCTGGCGGCTCGCGCGGACGAGCAGTGGGATCTTCACAGCGGGGTCCTGGGTAGAGCGTGATCCGCTACTTCTTTCGTGCGCTTTTCGGACACTTGCGGGGCGGGCTGAGTCTCTTTCTGCTCAGCCTGGCTGGAGTCGCCATCGGTGTCGCGGCAGTGCTGTCCATCCAGATTCTGAACTTGAGTGCGCTCGGCGCGTTCGAAGGGAGCATGGAGGCGGTCAGCGGTGATGCCGACGCGTCGATCGTCGGCCGGGCGCCGACGATGCCGGAGGAGATATACGCCGACGTCCTGTCGACACCCGGTGTGCGTGCTGCATGGCCGCTCTATCGGATCGACGTGGCCCTGGCCGAGGACGAGAACACTTTCGTCGAAATCATCGGTGTCGACCTGTTCACGCCCGTCGAAGTGCCGTGGAGCGGAGAGCCGGTGGAAGTTGCGGACACGCTTGCGGTGAGCGGCTGGGTCGCGATCACGCCGGGTTTCGCCGCGGAGCGCGGCTGGGACATCGGCGATCCGTTCGACGTGACGATCGGCTCCCGTCGCGTTACTCTCGAGATCGGTGCTCTGTCCGATTTTCAATCGGTGAGTCCCTATGCCAGCCCGCGGCTGGCGGTGATGGACATCTCCCAGGCACAGTCCCTTCTCGGCCGCAGCGGTGAGCTTCATCAGATCGACGTCAAGATTCGTGAGGGAGAGGACCGGGGTGCCGTCGTCGAAGAGCTGCAGAAAAAGCTTGGGCGAGGGGTCCTGGTCCTGACTCCTGAGCAACGTGAGCAGCAGACCGCGGATCTGATGGGTGCCTTCCGTCTCAACCTGACGGCGCTCAGCCTGGTCAGTTTGTTCGTGGGGGGATTCCTCGTCTTCAGCGCCACCCAGGCATCCCTGGTGCGTAGGCGACACGAGTTCGGTCTCCTTCGCTCGCTCGGCGCCACCGATCGACAAGTGGCATCGCTCCTCGTGGGCGAGGTCGTTCTGCTCGCGCTCCTCGGCGTGGCGATCGGTACACCGCTCGGATACCTCGCGGCTCAGGCCAACGTCGATCGCGTCAGCGCAACGTTGTCGAACCTCTATCTCCTGGAGGAGATCCATCGGCTGCGAGTGCCCCCCTGGTTCTACTTGATGGCGGCCGGCGTGGGGCTCGCCGGTGCCGGGGCGGGCGCTTACTTTCCGGCGAGAGAGCTCAGTCGCAAGGACACGCGGTCGCTTCTTGTCGCCTTCACGCTCCACGAGGAAGTGGGCGAGCGGGCGCCGCGTTTGTTCCTCCTGGGATTGCTTCTGCTGGCGGGCGTCGGGGCGCTCTACCTTGCCTTCGAAACCCGATGGCGGCCCGCAGGCTTCGTGGAGGCGGTGGGACTCCTGCTCGCGGTGCCATTGATGACGCCGCTCGTGGTTCAGAAAGTGAGCGCGCTCGTCCGGGTCCGGTCGCTGGGGTTTCGGTACGGGTTGAAGGGCCTCGGGAAACAGCTTCAAACGACGCCGGTTGCGATCGCGGCACTTGCCATTGCCGTCAGCATGCTGGTGGGCATCACGACCATGGTGTCGAGCTTTCGGGAAACGCTCGAAATCTGGATCCAGTCCACGATTCGCGCCGACATCTACGTCTCTACGCCAAGCTGGCGGCGGGCACGGGGTGAGGCGGTTCTGGAGGACGAGGTCCTTTCCACTCTGAGCTCTCACCCGGAGGTCGCACAAGTCGACCGGTTGCGTCAGCTCTTCGTCTACACGAACGACCGGCGCATCTCGCTTGCGGGAGTCGATATCAGTATTCCACTCGGCGAGGGCCGCTTCGTGCTGCTGAGCGGTGAGCCCGACGAGGCCTCGCGAGCTCTGGAACGAGATGGGGCGGTCTTGATCGGAGAGCCGCTGGCTCGGAAGGAGGGACTTTCGATCGGTGACGAGCTCACCCTCGAGGGACCGGATGGACCGCTGTCGATCCCCATCGCCGGGGTCTACTACGACTACAGCAGTGAGCTCGGTTCGGCCTTCATGGACATGAAGACGATGGAGCGCTACTTCGGGCCGGGGCCTATCAATAATGTAGCGCTCTACCTCGAAGACGGGGCGGACGCCGAGCGCGTGGTCGACGAGTTGAAAAACGCGCTGAGCGGGATCCCCATCGAGCTGCGGAGCAATCGCCGGCTGCGGGAGGAAGTCTTTCGGATCTTCGACCAGACCTTCGCGATCACACGGCTGCTTCAGGCGATGGGCCTGGTGATTGCGGTCTGTGGCATCACGCTCTCACTCGTCGTTCTCGCCCGCGAGCGCGTCTCGGAGCTCGCGCTCTACCGGGCTCTCGGGGCGGAGCGGCACCAGATCTTTCGAATGTTTCTGGGGAAGGGACTCGGGATGGCTGCTCTGGGAATCGGCCTGGGGACCGCGGCGGGCATCGGCTTTGCCTTGATTCTGATCTTCGTCATCAACCGGGCGTATTTCGGTTGGACCATCGCCTTGTTCTGGCCAGTGCGCCTGGTGGCGCAGCAGATCTTCGTCATTCTCGTTGCCGCGGCTCTGGCCAGCATCTACCCCGCGCTCATCGCCAGCGCCACGCCCGCCACGGAGCTCCGCCGGGAGGACCTGTGATGTTGCGTGCGCCAGGCGTACTCCTTCTCGCGCTCCTGCCGCTGGACGGCGAGTGGAAAGTTGCGGTTCCCGACTATGCCTGGGATTTTCCGCAGGACCACTGGCGCCATCCGGGCTACCGGACCGAGTGGTTGTACTTCACCGGACACCTGGAGGCTACGGACGGTCGGCGTTTCGGATATCAGTTTACGTTCTTCCGAATCGGCGTTCTCCCGGAGCCCGGCGAAAGCGCATCCAGCTGGTCGACCAGCGCGATCATCATGGGGCACGCGGCGATTTCTGATTTGCGGGAGGGGCGCCACGACTTCGCCGAGCTCCTTTATCGCGAGACACCCCTCCTCGGAGGATTCAACGACTACCCCGACGCGCCTATCGCCTGGACGCGCGGACCAGTAGGAACAGGGGAGAGGTGGCAGCTCGACTGGAACGGCGAGGCCTTCGATTTCTCTATGCGGGACGACGCACAGGACATCGGGTTCGAGCTGTCGACTCGACCGATGAAGCCACTCATCTTTCAGGGGCCAGGCGGGTTCAGCCGGAAGGGTGATGGTGAAGACGCGGCCAGCCAGTACTACAGCTTTACCCGTCTCGACACAGCAGGCTCACTCACCGTGGGAGGACGCTCGTTCGACGTCACCGGCACGAGCTGGATGGACAAGGAGTTCAGCTCCTCGCAGCTGGAAGAGAACCAGGTCGGCTGGGACTGGTTTAGCCTGCAGCTGAACGACGGGCGGGAGGTCATGCTCTATCTCATGCGACGGGCGGATGGAACCATCGACTATCAGAACGGTACCATCGTGTCGGTCGACGGAGAGGTGCGTTACCTGGAGGGCGAAGCCTATCGGGTGACCGCCCTCGATTTCTGGACCAGTCCCGAAACCGACGCACGTTACCCGTCGAGGTGGCGCATCGAGTTTTCCGATCTCGATCTGACGTTGGAGGTTGTCTCGCTATTGCCGGACCAGGAAAACCGCAGCCGGCTTTCCGGAGGTGTCTTCTACTGGGAGGGTGCTTGCGGGGTCCTGGACCCGTCGTCGGGCGCCGAGATCGGCCTCGGTTATGTGGAGCTGACGGGCTATGGCGAGGACAATCGCCCGCCCGTTTGAGCGGGTTGGAGTGAAGGTGCTCGGAGCCTATGGTAGACTCCCGCCGGTCTAGTAACTCGAGTCTCGGTCATCCAGGGAATATCAACTCATAGCAGCCGAAGATCAAGGAGGGGAGATGGACGGTTTACAAGCGCTGATCCGATGGATGCACGTCTTCGTCGGGATCATATGGATCGGTCACCTTTATTACTTCAATTGGGTCAATGGACTTATGGCCGCGAAGCTCAGTGGCGACGCGAAGAAGGAGGTCGTACCTGAGCTCATGCCGCGCGCTCTCTTCTGGTTCCGATGGGGTGCGGCCTGGACGTGGATAACCGGTGTCTTGCTCTTGCTGATCGTCTTCTACCATGGTCAACTGACGTTCGTTGCAGGACAGGGATGGCATCTCTGGGGCATCGTGATGATCGCTGTCACGTTCCTGGCGGTTTTCGGCTACGATGCTCTCTGGAACAGCGGGCTGAAGGCGAACGTTCGGGCTGCGGTCATCGTCTCGTTCGTGCTGCTTTCCATCATCGTTGCCCTCTTCGTCTACGTCGGCAAGTTCGATTATCGGTCCGTTCTCATCCATACTGGCGCGATGTTCGGTACGATGATGGCCTTCAATGTATGGTTCCGCATCTGGCCCGCGCAGCAGAAGATCATCCGCGCCGTCAAGAACGGGGAGAAGCCTCCGGGTGATCTGGCGGCGCTCGCCGTACTCCGCTCGAAGCACAACACCTACATGTCGCTTCCGCTTCTCTGGGCGATGATCAACTTCCACACCACCGTACCGTTCGCCGGAGGCGCATGGGGGATACCCACGGCGTACTATTGGGTGGTCTGGCTTCTCATCATCGCGCTCAGCTGGCACATCATCTGGCAGTGCTACAAGAAGGCCGGCAAGGTGCAAGGGTTCTAGTTTTCCAACGCGGACCAAGCAAGTCATCAACCGGACGGGCGGCCCTTTCGGGGCCGCCTTTTTCTTTGTTGCCGGAGGCAAAGCTGCAGGGAAGCGAAAACCCAGATCGGGACAAGGCCTGCTTCGTCCAGGCGAAGTAACAACTCGCGGGCTTCTGGGTTGCGGCTCGACTTAGCGCACCTGATAAATAGCGGGTCGATAACGTGGCTCAGGTACCGGCTTTCCCGCCTCTCGGGCCGCCTCGAGCCACGCCTTCTTCGCTTTCTCGAGCTCAACTAGAGCTTCGGCCGGAGACTCACCGAATGCGGAGCACGAGTCCAGATCTGGAATGTCGGCGATGTAGCCGCCGTCTTCTTCGCTGTAGAAGATGTTGATGTGGTAGTCCCTCAAGATCCCCTCTTTAGAGTCAGGTTACACCGCTCGATGAGTCTGAGCAATTGTCGAATCTGATACGGTTTCGCCTGCCCTTTCACGTCCTGAAGATTCACCAGCTCGGGAATATCGGGGTGAACAAAGACGTGGTGGCTACCGCTAGTCCGGTCTAGCTGGAAACCCAAACCCTCGACAAGCTTCACGAGGTCGGAGAAAGAGACATTGTGCACTTCACCAGACGAAATTCGCTTCAGTAGCTTGCGGGGGTTCATCGTGGATGTCTTTCGAAACTGTAGGCAAATTCTACATCTGTCTCACTTCTCGATGACTCCCTTCAGCTCGGCGGAAACGCCCGTGGGCCAATCCGAATCACCGAGAAGGCCGGAGCCCGCGCAAGGTTGCCACAACGGGGCGACATCGACGTTACCGTTTCGCGAGTTCGGCTCGTCGCTACGTTGATGCCGCGGGTTGACGGGACACGTTTTGTCGCCTTCTTTGGTCGATCTTGCCCTGGATGAACTCCGCCCCGAAGACGCGCTCCGCCATGAATCCGTTGTGGCGCTTGCAAAGTAGCCTAAGAAATCGCTCCTCATGACTGCGGAAGATCCCAAACGGTCTCTCGTGCTCGACCTCGAGTCCCGTTCGTGAGCTGCACCGTGTCCCGTCTGGCCCGCGGAACATGCATTGATACTCCCCACGCTCGTGGACGCGCTCGCGCACGTCGGGCGGAATGTAGCGAGACTTCGCGGGTGCATCGCCGCCCTGCGGAACGTCTTCTTTCGTAGAAATCTTGCCCGGGCGAGATTTTCCTGCTGCGGCCTTTGCGAGCCTCCGTTCGCGTTTTCTCTTGGGGTCCTTCTTGTCGAGCGCGATGTCGAGAGCCTGCTCCAGAACCTTCGCCATGTTCTTCTGCGCATTCTCGATCCCGGGAACTTCGGCCAGTCGCTCGAACTTCTGCTTGAACTCCCCGTTGGCCGCGAAGCGGAAGTTGAAGGTGTCCACGCACGCCGGCTCCAGCACATTGCGGCTCGCTTTGTGAGAGCTGCTTTCGCGAGTCGATTCTGCGCTTGCGGCGTGGGTGTCAGCTGCTTGCCGGTGCGTATCGCCGCACGAGGGCGCTTCAAGAGGTGGCTGATCTGTTTCGGAGCTAGCCGTCCGCCTGTCCCGCGCGCGGGAAGGAGGCCTGCGGATCGAGGGGGCGAAGACGGGCTTGGGTTTGAGCGTGACGAGATACTCTTCGACCTCTCGCTTCGTCTTTCCTGCACAATCCGAAACGAGCTTCTCGACATTGTCCTCGCGCAGGTGCGGTGCGAGTAGGCCGGCGACGGTAAGGCTGATTCGGTTCTCGGCCAGAGCGACGAGAAGCTGGGGAAAACGTCTCGAGACGTTCGCCACCTGCAGTCGCCGCGCGACGGAGCCCTCGCTCAGACGCAGGCGTTTTACCCAGTACTCAAACAGATTCTTGTAGCCCTGCTCGAGCTCGCCCTTTCGCCTGGACATCTCCGCAAGATGAGCGATGAGCAGGGCGAGGTTTCGCTTCTCGGCGCGGACCAGCTTCTCGGCGGAGCGATCGAGCTGCTCGGTCGACAGTGTTTCGAGTGTTTCGCAGTAGGTTTTGAACCTATCAATCATAAAACGAATATTAAACGAAATATAATAGAAAATAAAATCGATAGAGCCTCTAAACTGCTCAAATATAGTGAGTTAGACGAGTTTCGATGTTTCTTTTCTACACACTTCGATGCTCAGGTAGTGCAGTTCGGGACTCCACGAAATCTTGCCCGGGCAAGATTCTCCCAAGGTATTTGTCGCCAGGAGTGATCCTGGAGCGCGCCAGCCGTCGGGTCACGTTGCCTTCGCCAGCGCGGGCTGGCGGGCGCTGGCCGTCGCCAGCGACACCGTCACCGCCAGTGCCACGTTGAGGGCCCAGCCGATGAGGCCCGCGTGAATGCCTGCAATCTTTCCGTATCCGGCGAGCGTGAAGCCTGCGGCGAACAGCGTTCCCGCCACCATTCCCGCGAGCACGCCCGACGCGCTCAATCGCCGCCAGGTGAGTCCGAGTAGAAACGCCGGGGACACCTGAACGAGGATCTCCATCTTCAGCTCGAGCAGTCCCCAGAGACTGATTCGGGGAACGAGCGCGATAGAAACCAGGACTGCCATCGCGACCCACGACAGCGCCTTGCCGTAGCTCGTGAGCTTCTCTTCGCTCGCATCACGTGCGAGGTGCTTCCCCACGAAATCCTTGGAAAGCATCGAGGACAGGCTGAGGAGCACTGAATCGGCGGTGGACATGATGGCAGCGACCACGCCCGTGACCACCAACAAGGCCATGACGCGGTTCCAGCCCGACACAGAAGCCCACTCGCGAAGCATCATCGGCATCACCTGGTCTGCCGTCAGTCCTTCCAGACCGGCGAAGCGCTCAATGGCGAAGATTCCGACGAGGACGACGGTGAAGATCGTGACGAGCGGCATGAAGATCATGACGCTCAGCGACTGCCGGAGAGCGTTGGTACTCTTCGCGGCATAGATGCGTTGGATTGCCTGCGGATACACCGCCCCGGAGAACCCGATCAGGAGTACCGTGCTCATCCACGTCAAAGAAATCGATCCGGGCGGGACAACTGCCTTCTGGGGCTCGTTCGCCAGAATCCACTCCGTGGTCTGCCTCAATGTGTCCGACGATCCGCCGGCTGCAAGGAGCAGTCCTCCCAGTCCTACGAAGAGCAGCAGTCCCTGGATGCAGTCGGTCCAGGCGACGGCGCGCAACCCGCCAAGAGTCTCGTAGACGATGATGACCAGCGTGAAAAGGACGACGCCCCAAAGATAGGGCACCGCTCCGTCGGACAACCCCTCGACCACGTGGCCAATGGCCATGAGCTGGGCCAGCAGATAGTTGGTGATCGCGAAAACGAGCAGCGTGTTGGCGACGAGGCTGAGCGTGGGAGAGCCGAAGCGATGGTCGAGCCAGTCTCCGGGTGTCACGTAGCCATGACGCCGGGCGAGGACCGAAAGCCGGGGTGCCACCACCAGGTAGACGACGATGATCGCCATCATGAACCCCACGCTCATGGTCCACCCGAAGCCCATGCGAAAAGCCTCCGCAGGATAGGCGACCAGGCTGTTGCCGCTGTACTGGGTCGCGTAGAGCGTCAAGAGGAGAACGAACGGTCCCAGGTTCCTTCCAGCGAGATAGAAATCCGCCAACGAGTTGCTCTTGCGGTGCCCCCGCGCGTAGACGCCGAGCGACAGGAGAAAGACCAGATAAACGCCAAGCACCAATACGACGCTGACGCCGAAGCTCATTCCGGGTCCCCTGCACTCCAGTAGTTGCGGATCACGAATACGGTGAAGAGCGCCACGCCGACGGTGGCGGCAAAGGAGATCACGACCCAGGATGGGAGCCCGAACCAGATCGAAGGGTAGTCACCGGCTGGGAAATACCACGGAATGGAGATCGCGAAGAGACCCACGTAGACAAACCAGACCCACACGTGCCGTATCGGCTCGTCTTCGAGGGCAACCATCGCCTCGTCCGGATCCGGCCTGGTGGACAACTCCTTCCGCGGCATGGCCGTTTACCTTACCCGAATACACCACTCTGATACACTCTACGGCCGCGGGGGGCGCAATCGACTTCCGTTCATGCGACCTGTTTTCGATAGTTCCAGAACGAATCCCAGGCGCCCGTGCTTCGGAAGACACAGCGCAGTGCGAGCATTGCATCGGCCCCAGCGGCGTGCCATCTCATCCCGACTCGCTTCATCCTTTGTTGCATAACGTGGCTCACGGCACTTTCCACGGCACCGCTGCCGATGTAGTAGCCGCTTTGTCGAAACGTTCTGTATTTCATTCGATGCCCGTTTCTCTCGAGGTAGCCGGTGAGCTTGTCGATCTCTTCGTCTTTGGAACGGTGACGCTTTTTCAGAAACCGCAAACCCTCGATCACCTCATCCACGGCGTCTTCGTATAGACGGTCGAGTTGCGATTTGCGCCACTGTGCGGCTTCGTCGGTGCCTTCGCCGAAAACCACCCGTGCCACAGGGCTGATATTCTCGTCGGCGTGATACCAATCAAGGATCTCGACTCGATCGGTGAACAGCTCCTCCGCAAGATTCCAAATCCACGGCGCACCGTCACCCAGGATGACGACCTTGCGAGACTCCGCCCCCATTGAGCAAGAGCGAGGCCACAAAACCTCGCCGAGTGCTTCGGGGCTACCTCGAACCCCTACGACCTGTCGTTCGGTCAACTCTCCGCGTCCGAGCTTGCTCTGCACACGCCCTTGCTCGGTATAAAGGCAGCCTAGCTTGACTTCCTGCCAGCGGCCGTCCACGAATACCATCCCGCCGTCTATCCCTATGTACAGCGGTCCCTTATGGCGTCTGCCCGTTCCAGCTTCCACCTCGTTCGCAGGCTCTTTCGAAAAACCCTCCGCCTTTTTCCCATCGGCGCCTACCAAGCTTTGAATCTTCTCGGAGCTCACGACCACCCCGGTGAACTTTCGCAGCAATTGCTCGCTCGCCGAGCGGTAGGGTTCGATCACTCCTGCCAACAGCGACAACTCTTGTAAGGCTTGCGTGAATCCCTCCTGGTCCACCCGCATCTCTTCCAGCAGCGGATACTTGCCTTGACGACACTCACAGCACTGAGCGTAAACCACACTCAGCTCCACATCCCGACCCGCCAGTACCGTGTGCACCCGGAACGCTCGATGTTGTCGAAACTCCATCGACGCGCCGCATTCGCATGCGCCTGACACACCGAGTCGTTCCGAGCGTTGGCTGAGCGCCTTGCCCAGTACCTCACGCAGGTATTCGCTGCCCTTGACCCGCATCCACTCGTCACACCGTTCGACATCAGCTTCCGCTTCCACGACCGCCTGCCACACTTGCTCCGCGAACTCCTCGGATAGACGACTTACTTCTTTACTAAACTCCTCCCGCGTGATACTGCTTTTCATTGAGGTGTCCCTCCATCGGCCGCTTAGCTGCGACCGTTTTCTTTATTTAGGATTGTGAAGGACACCTCATTTTTCCTTTTATATCAAGAGAACATTTCTAGTAGAAAAATGATCAAGATCACGAAAAGGTTGCGCCCGCCGCGGGCGGTTCGATGGATTCGCCTTTGCCGCACGAATCGAAAACACATAGGGGTTGTCATGCGCTTGGTCTCATTGGTTTCGGTTTCGCTCTCGCTCACTGCCGCGGTATTTGCGCAGGAGCCATTGTTGCCCCAGCCCCATCTCGCTCTTGTCAACGCGAGCGTGGTGGACGTACGGACCGGCAACATCACATCGAATGCCACCGTCGTGCTGCGGGACGGAGCGATCGAGTCGGTGGGCACGGACGCGGCACCCGCGGGTGCGGAAGTCGTCGATGTCGGGGGGCGTCACGTACTCCCGGGATTGATGGATGCCCATACCCACCTCGATACCCTCGAGCAGGCCCGCCGGGCCTTGCACTCGGGAGTAACGACGCTACGGGGCGCCAGTGTGGGCTCGTACAAGGACGTTGCCATTGGCGAGATGTCGCGCCGGGGCTATATCGCCGGTCCCGATTACCTGGGCGCCGGCGTCTACGTCACCCCGAACATCGGGGACGCGGTGCTGGCGGACGAGAGGCTGCTCGGCTTCGGGCACTCCATTCAGTCGGAAGAAGAGCTGCGAACCCTGGTGCGCGTGAACGTCGAGAACGGGGCGCGGGTGATCAAAACGCGCGGGACGGAGCGCGCCGGCCGGCCGGAGACCGACCCGCGCGAGCAGGTCTACACCGAGCGGCAGCTCACCGCGATCGTCGACGAGGCTACGAAGCTGGGTGTCAACGTTCTCTGTCACGCCCACGGTGATGAGGGCGCAAGGGCTGCGGTGCGCGCCGGCGTGCGAAGCATCGACCACGGTACCTACATGTCGGACGCGACGCTCCGGGAGATGAAGGAGCGAGGGACGTACTTCGTTCCCACGTACACCACCATGATCGATCTCATCGAGCCAGGAGGTGACTACGACCATCCGGTCACGCGGATCCGCGGCATGCACATGCTGCCCCGCATCGAAGATACGATTCGGAGAGCTTATGCGATGGGCATTCCTTTCGTCACCGGTGCCGATTCGAGCTACGGTCCGGAGAGCACCACACGAATCTCGATGGAGATGGCGAATTTCGTCAAGCTCGGCATGACGCCCCTCGAGGCCATTCAATCCGCGACGATCACCGCTGCCGAGCTCTTCGGCATCGAGGATACGAACGGCGCCATCGAGCCGGGACTCGAGGCCGATCTCATCGTGATCGAGGGGAATCCGCTGGAGGACATTCGTTTCGTGCAGGACATTATTATGGTCGTCAGCAACGGGCGGGTTGGCTTGCAGCGGCTTCCGTTTGGGCGAACGGAGGAGCCGACCAGCAATTGAAGGCGAGCGTCACTCCCGTTCTCCGCATCCTGTCCCGCGAGACCGGCCGCGGGCGTTACGCCACCGCCCCCGTCTACCTGGCCTTCGAAAAGGAAGACAGCCCTTTTCTCAAACTGATTGGCTGTCTCGTAAGCCAGCGGGTCCGCGACGAACAGACCGCAAAGATATGCGCCGGCATCTTCGCCGAAGCAAGCACGCCCGAGGAGATGCTGGCCCTGCCTCTGACGCGGCTGGAAGAGCTGCTGTACGGCGCGGGCTTCTACCGGCAGAAGGCGAGGCACATCCACGGGATCGCGCGTGCGGTCCTCGAGAGGGGAGGCGTGCCGGGAACGCGCGAAGAGCTCGTGGAGCTGCCGGGCATCGGACCGAAGTGCGCCAACATCATCCTCGCGAGCTGTTTCGGAAAGCCGGCAATCGCCGTCGACACGCACGTCCACCGTATCTCGAACCGCATCGGGTGGGTGGGCACGAAGACACCGGAGAAGACGGAAGTCGCGCTGACACCGCTCGTACCGACGCGCTGGCGGCGGCGGGTGAACGTGCTGCTGGTCGCTCACGGCCAGCTCGTCTGCCGGCCGATCGGGCCTCTATGCGAAGCGTGCGCGATCGAGGCGCACTGCGAAAAGCGCGGCGTAACGCGCACGCGCCGCAAGTAGAGCTACTCGTTCGAGACCGAACCCGGGGCCTGTCGACTAAGATCCCGCCGAACGGTCGAGACGAACACCTCCTGAGTCTCGATGCAGCTCTGAAAACGCGCAAAAATCAACTCTGCTCTCTCTTCACCGAAATACTTCGCCAGCGCTTCGGGTGCGTTGAAGCTGTCCCGGTCGGCCCACTTATCGAAGGCCGACGCCCGCCGATACGTTCGGTTGGGGTCTTTCCCCATTCGCAGAACCGAGCGGCCGACCCGCGGTTTGTTCGGCATGGCCTCGTAGGCCTGCTTGAATGGCTTCAAAAGGAGCTCGTACTCCTCGACCATCCCCGGCCGAACCGTGCGGATGCTGACCTCGAAATGGTTGGCCGCTCCGCCGCCGGGGTTCGCCGACAGGTCGGGTCGCGTCTCCCAGATTCGGGAGGACGAGCTTTCCTCCAGCGCGCCGGCGCGTTTCCAGATGGCGGTGGCCTCTTCCTTGCCGAAGGCTTTTTCCAGGATGTCCTCTTGCCAGCCGTCGATCTCCGCCCACTTGTCGAAAGGAAGGACGATTCGGTACGTGGGGTGTGCTTTACCGACTGACACCATGATCACGGTCCACCTGAACGAGCTCCCGGTCTTGTCGGCAGCTTCCTTGTACTTGTGGAAAATCTCTTCGTACGCGGCCTCCTGGCCGGGGCGGATTTTGACCTCGACGACCTGCTGAAACCGGGTCCGTTGCGCCATGGCCGCCGTCGCGGAGACGACGATCCCAGCGAAAACCGCCAGCAGAATGGCACCATTCCTGAAACGATTCATGGATAGCTCCTTGGCTCTTGTGAGTTACACCTCGATTGTGGGATGCGGGCAGGTAATGCCCACATTGCTGCACGAAGCAAGTAGCCCGAGGACCGGGCGCGATCGCGACTCAGGTGGTATGCTCCTGGCTCGGCTCGTAGCCGAGAGGAGCTGGATTATGAAATCAAGAACATGGCTCGTGCTGGTCGCGACTATGACGTTTGGAGCCTGCGCGGGACTCACTCCGGAGCAGCAGATTCTCGAAGATGCCTCGGAGGCGCTGGGCGGTCGCGGCAGTGTCGAGGCGGTCACGACCCTGACGGTCGAGGGCGAAGGGGCAACGTACAACCTTGGACAGGACATGACGCCCGATGCGACGGGACAGAGCTTCGCTATCAGCGACTACAAGAACGACATTGATCTTGCGACCGGACGCATGCGGATCGAGCTGACCCGCACGCCCAACTTCAACTATTTTCGAGGCAGGGACCCGATGAAGCAGGCGTTCGGCATCGACGGCGACGTCGCGTACACCCTGGCGCCGGACGGCAGTGCGACGCGCGCGCCGAACACCACGGCGAGCGACCGCCGTGCGGGCTACTATCACCACCCGCTCACGATCGTTCGCGCCGCGCTCGATCCGGCGGCGACGGTGACGAACGCGCGGACGGCGAACGGTGAGAGCCTCGTGGACATCACGACCGCTGATGGCGTCGAATTGACGCTGGCTATCGACGACGCCACCAAGCTGCCCAGCCGTGTCACGTCCATGACGAACCACCCGAACCTGCGCGACGTCACGCAGCAGACGAGCTTCACGGACTACGAGAGCGTCGATGGGCTGATGCTTCCGAGGGGGCTGGTCGCGTCGACCGACGATCACCAGGTCCTCGAGATTCGCGTGACGGCTCAGAGCGTCAACGCCGACGTGGGCGATCTCGCGGCACCGGATGAGGCGAAATCAGCTACACCGATTACCGGACCGCCACCCGCCAACGTGACGGCCGAGGAAGTAGCCGACGGCGTCTGGTTCCTGGCTGGCCAGGGCCATCACAGCGTCCTCGTGGAGTTCAGCGATCACCTGTTGCTGTTCGAAGCGCCCAACGAAATTCGCACGCTCGCCGTGATCGCGAAGGCTCGAGAGCTCGTCCCGGACAAGCCGCTCACCCATCTGGTGAGCTCGCACCACCACTTCGATCATTCCGGCGGGGTCCGCGCAGCGATCTCGGAAGGGCTCACCGTCATCACACACGCGGCGAACGCATCTTTCTACCAGGAACTGGCGGCACGGCCAAGCACGATCGCTCCCGACGCCCTGGCTCAGAATCCACAGTCCTTGACGCTCGAGACGGTCGAGGACGAGATGACCCATGAAGACGCCTCGATGACCGTGCAGCTGTATCACATTGCCGACAACCCGCACGGCGACACGCTGCTGATGGCGTACCTCCCCCGACAACGGCTGCTCGTCGAGGCTGATGCGTTCAGTCCCGGACGGGACTTTCAACCGTTCGCGGCGAACCTGCTGGAGAACATCGAGCGGCTCGACTTGCGGGTCGACCGCATCCTGCCGGTTCACGGAGGGGTCGTGGCGTACGACGAGCTGGTGAGTGCGGTCAGGGGCATGACGGATTGACCTGAGAGCCTGGCTCGTGCCGCACCGTCTCGATCGCCGTGAGTTTCTAGCCCTCTCTGCAGCCGCCTGGGTTGCTCGTCCGCAGGACAGGTCGTCGCGACTGTCCCGGGTGATCGAGCAGTACGACGCCCAGGGTGTGCATCGCACCGGCACCGATGTCGACATGGAGTGCGCGCGCTGGCTGGCCGAAGAAGGCCGCCGGGCGGGAGCGGAAACGAAGCTCGTATCGTTTCCGTTCTCACGCATCGATCCCGGCCGGACGGAGCTGGCGGTTGGTGATCGTCGGGTGGAAGGTCTTCCGCTCTTCGACGGAGCCTTTACCGATGAAGAGGGCGTCGAGGGACGGCTGGAGGGGCTCGATCGTCAGGTCGAGATCGGGGTGACCCGGGTTCCGCCGCATCGGACCCTGCCCGGTGGTCGCGAGATCGAGGTGGTTCGGCGCGTCGTCAAGGCTCGCGGCCTCGTGGCGATCTGTGACGGCGCCGAGGCCGGCATCCCGGCGGGACTGACCCCCATCAACGCCGACGCCTACGAAAACCCGTATGGTCCTCCCGTGCTGCAGCTCTCCACCGGTCACGGTGCCTGGCTGGAACAGGCGATCTTCCTGCGTCAGCGCGCGACGCTGTTCGCGACGGTCGAGCGGACGGAAGTCGAGGCGCTGAACGTCGAGGCACGTCTTCCCGGAAGCGGTGAACGATCGAGTCCGCTGGTCGTGATCGCCTCCCGAAGCGGGTGGTGGCGGTGTGCTTCGGAGCGGGGAGGCGGCCTTGCGGTCTGGCTGGAGCTCATTCGGGCACTGTCCGGGATGAACCGGCGCCGGGACGTCGTCCTGGTGGCCTCGACCGGTCACGAGACCGCTCATGTCGGAATGAGTCGCTTTCTCGCGACGAACCTCGGGATCGTGCGCGAGGCACACGCGTTCCTTTCTCTGGGTGCGAATCTCGCGGCAAGCGAGACGACGATCCGACTCGAGGCGTCGCACAAGGAGTTCGAGCAGCTTGCCGGCAGCGCAATGCGCGCGGCCGGTTCTCCACCCGACGAGACGGCGGTGGTGGGGCTGACGCCTCCGTTCGGAGATGCCCGACAGGTCTTCGATTCCGGTGGAAGCTACGTGTCCGTCGTGGGGACTCGGAATCCGTTCTTCCACCATCCGGACGACCGTTTCCCGGCCGCGGTGAACCTGGATCGGCTGACGCGCCTGACGGAAGCGTTCGTGGCGATGGCGGCGAGGTTCGTGGCTTAGAGCTCTACGCGGGTCGGGCTGCTGGCGCCGGGACGTCGTGGAGCTCGCGCGACATCATGATGACTCCGGAGGAGCTCTTTCGTCCTACTGTGATTCTATCGAATCAACCAGATACGGGCGGGGCGCGACGTAGTGGCTTCGATAGACGCCTTCAGGAGCGTCCAGAATCGCGCCGCGTCGAGCTTGCCATGCACTCCGCCAAGGACCGGAAGCGCCAGCGCTCCGAGCCCGCGCCGTCCCGCCTCGCGGAAGACCGCATCCAGCGCTCGCGCGACCCACTCCTCCCGCCAGCTCGGTGTCTCGTCCAGCTTGTGGACGACGGCCAGCAGACGGAGCGGCTGCCCGGCTCGCACCACCACCGCGCCTGGCGAAAGCGCTTGCGCCTCGTGCGCTTGCGTCATCACCCGCGCCGGGTGCTCACCTGGCTGACCGAGCTCGACCTCGGTGCTCAGCGCCAGGTACGTATCCTCTTCCTCGACGATTGCATCGATGGCGAACGGCGGCGAGTCCCGCGGAGCGACGACGATTTCGACGGTGCCGACGTGTGTGCTCGACGACATCACTCTCGGGCGTCTTTGAGGGAGGCGAGAAACATGTCGACAGGGAGCGTGTTGACGACGTCCTTCGCCGTGGCCCACCCGCGGCGCGCGGTAGCAACTCCGAGATCCAGGACGCCGAAGTGCGACGTCGCATGGGCGTCGCTGTTGATGACCAGCTTCACCCCGGCTTCGATCGCCATCCGCGTATGCTCGTCGTTCAAGTCCAGCCGGTCCGGAATGGCGTCGATCTCGAGAAGGGTCCCCGTCTCCTTCGCCACCCGGAGCACCTCTTCCATGTCCATCTCGTAGGGGTCGCGTTTGAGAACGACGCGTCCCGTCGGATGAAACAGGATATCGACGTGGGGGTTTCGCATCGCCCGGCACAGGCGCTCGGTCATCTCCTCCCGGCTCAAGTGGAAGTGGGAGTGGACTCCGACGCCCACCACGTCGAGCTTCGAGAGCAGCTCGTCGCCGATGTCGAGTGACCCGTCTTTGAGAATATTCACCTCGGCGCCGGTCAGCACGCGGATGCCTTTCTCGCGGCGGTCGATCTTGTGGATCTCCTTCATCTGCTCCGCGAGTCGCTTCTCGTCGAGCCCGGTCATGGCGAGGTCTTTCGTGTGATCGGTGATGGCAACGTACTCGAGTCCGTGCGCTCTGGCGGCCTGGACCATCTCGTCGATCGAGTTCTGGCCGTCGGTCCAGTTGGTCTGCGTCTGCACGTCTCCCTTCAGCTTTCCATACGGGATGACTTTCGGTAGGCGACCTTCGAGCGCCGCCTCGATTTCACCGCGATCTTCGCGGAGCTCGGGCGGAATCCACGGAAGCCCGAGTGCCTTGTACAGCTCCTTCTCGGTCCGGCCCGCGACGACCTTGCCATCCGCATCGAAGAGACCGTACTCGTTCAGCTTCCAGCCTCTGGAGAGTGCGATCCGGCGCAAGTGCACGTTGTGCAGCTTGGCGCCGGTGAAGTAGTTGAGGGCGGCGCCGTAGCTCTCGGCGGGCACGACGCGAAGATCGACATCGAACCCATTCTCGAGGCGGATGTTCGACTTGGTGTGGCCTTTCGTGTAAACGTGGGCGATCCCCTTCATGGAGACGAAGAAATCCATTACCTTGTCGGGTTTCGTAGAGACCACGAGAAAGTCTCCGTCGCCGATGGTCTCTTTGCGGCGGAGGATGCTTCCCGCCAGGGTAACTTTCTTGACCTCCTTCAACCCGCGCAGGCGCTCTTCGATCTCCGAGACGATGGGAAGCACGTCACCAAGCGAGAACCGGCCGCGATGCTGCCGGAGGAACTCGAGTCCTCGCAGGATCTCCTGCTCGCTCTTCTCACCGAAGCCTTTGAGATCCCGGATCTTGCCTTCTTTGGCCACTTGCTCGAGATCGGCAAGCGTGCGGATACCGAGAGCGTCGTGAAGAGCGCCGATCGTTCTTGCTCCGACGCCTTCGATGGCGATCATGTTCATCAGGTCGACGGGTCGCCTGGCCTTCATCTTCTCGAGATAGTCGACCTTCCCGGACTCGAGAAACTCGCCGATCTTCTCGGCGATCGACTTTCCCACCCCGGGAACGGTGGCCACCGCCTTGGCACCTCCCTCGCCATGGAGCGACGAGATCGGCTCTTCCATCACCTCCACTGCTTGAGCCGCTTTTTCATAGGCGCGAGGTTTGAAGGAAACACCTTCCATCTCGAGGAAGGCTCCGATCTCGCGCAACATCTTGCCGATGTCGCGATTGCCAGGCATCAGGACGGATTGCCTGCGGAAAAGTCCTCTCCCCCCTGGGGAGAGGGAAGGGTGAGGGGAAGTCTTTTGCGCGCGGCAGCCTTCAGCTCGTCGTCGTCGAGGTGACCCGCCATGTGCATCCAGCCGAGAATGCGCTCCTGTCGTCTCTTCAGCGAGTCGTAACGTTTGGAGGGCTGATAGTAGCGAGGGTTGGGAATCATCGCGGCGAGAAAAGCGGCCTCGGCTGCATCGAGCTCGGCGGCCGGTTTGCCGAAATACTCGCGGCTTGCCGCCTCGGCGCCATAGATGCCGTCGCCCCACTCGATGACGTTCAAATAGAGCTCGAGGATCCGGTTCTTGCTCAGGTGTCGCTCGAGCCGGCGGGCCAGGATCGCCTCTTTCAGCTTGCGCTGGAGCGTTTTCTCTGTGGAAAGGTAGAGATTCTTCGCCAGCTGCTGGGTGATCGTGCTGGCACCGCGTGCCCGGTGCCCCTCACGCAGGTTGCGCCGGATCGACTCCCGGATCTCGTAGAAGTCGAAGCCGTTGTGGTGGTAGAAGCCGGCGTCCTCGGCCATGACCACGGCCTGGACCAGGCGTTCGGATATCTGGTCGAGGGGCCGCCACTCTTGTTCCCGCTTGTCCTGACCTTCGCCGAAGCGCAGCTCCATGAGCGCCGTCATCTCGGGATTGCGCGATACGAGAGGCTCGACGTCCGGAAGACTGACCGTTAGGTAAGTGAAGTAGGAGGAGAAAACCAGTAGGAGGGCGAGAACCGCTATTAGAATGAAATGAGAGCGTCTTGGACGCCGCCTTCCTCGGATTGGTTCGTTGGATTCGCTTTTCTCCGCGAGCATGCGAATGGGTCTCCGGGGGGCGCGGAAACATGTTAGCGCAAAACTTTTCGAGAGGTTGATGGATGACAGAAGCGACACTGGCTCCCGAAACGGGAATGACCTTCGATTACTCGGACGACCAGAAGGAAATGAAGCGGGTCCTCCGCGAGTTTGGCGAACAGGAGATCGCACCCTTCGCCGCCGAGTGGGACGAGAAAGAGCAGTTTCCGATGGAGGTCATCAAGAAGCTGGGTGCGCTGGGCTTTCTGGGAGTCGTCTTCCCGCCGGAGTACGGCGGAGCGGGAATGAGCTATTCGGACTACGCGCTCGTCATCGAGGAGCTTGCGCGGGCCGACGCGTCGGTGGGCATCACCGTTTCGGCACACATTTCGCTCTGCTCGAATCACATCTTCGAGCAGGGCACCGAGGAGCAGAAAAAAAAGTATCTGACGCCACTCGCATCCGGTGAGTGGATTGGGGCGTGGTCGCTGACCGAGCCGAACGCGGGAAGCGACGCGGGCGGAACGCAGACGACGGCGGTGGCGGACGGCGACGAGTGGGTGCTGAACGGCGCCAAGACCTTCACGACGAACGGCTCCGTCGCCGACGTTGCGATCGGTATTGCGGTCACGGACAAGGACAAGGGAACTCACGGCATCTCCGCCCTCATCATTCCAAAGGGAACACCCGGATTTCGTCCCGGCAAGAAGGAGAAGAAACTCGGTCACCGTGCCTCGGACACCTCCGAAATGGTCTTCGAGAACTGTCGTGTGCCGCGAGAGAATCTTCTGGGTGAGCAGGGCGAGGGGTTCATAGGATGTCTCAAGGTCCTCGATGGCGGCCGCATTGGAATCGCATCTCTCGCGCTCGGCATTGCTCAGGCCAGCTACGAGTGCGCACTCGAGTACGCGCAGCAGCGCGAGCAGTTCGGAAAGCCCATCGCGAAGTTCCAGGGCGTACAGTTCAAGCTCTCGGACATGGCGACGGAGATCGATGCCGCGCGTCTCTTGATTCAACGCGCCGCCTATCTCAAAGATCGCGGCGAGCGGATCACCAAGGAAGCGGCGATGGCGAAGCTCTTTGCCAGCGAGGTCGCGGTTCGTGCCGCCGACAACGCGGTTCAGATCCTGGGCGGCTACGGCTACATTCGCGACTACCCGGCCGAGCGGTACTATCGTGACGCCAAGCTGACCACCATCGGAGAGGGCACGTCCGAGATCCAGCGAGTCGTCATCGCGCGCCAGCTCATGACGCGCTAAGCTCTTGTACATAGGAGAGTTGTTTTTCTGTATGTTCTAATATATGCTTGTTTCATATGAAACAGTTGCTGATCGAGCTAGATGATGCGACCGCAGAGAAGCTGGAGCGGGTGGCTCCTGCACGTTCGCGAAAGCGTTCCCGGTTTATAAGGTCTGCCATCCGCCGTGCAATCTGGGAGCTCGAGGAGCAGGCGACAGCGGAGGCCTATCAAAAACAGCCGGACTCTGCTGCGGACGCGTACGTCGATCCACGCGTTTGGGAAGGCGGCGAGACGCATCCCGACGCCGACGGGTCGAACGGCCAAGCCAAGTGAAACAGTACGAAATCCGCTGGGCCAACATGCCGGCACCCATCGGCCGGCGACCCGTGCTCCTCCTGTCCCGGAGCGCTGCGATCGACTATTTGAACAAGCTGATCGTGGCAGAAGTGACTTCCACCGTGCGGGACATTCCTCAAGAAGTCCAAGTCGGTCAGAAGGAGGGACTGTCCCGGCCTTCGGTTGCGAATCTCGACAATGTGCACGTCGTTTCCAGAAAACTTCTCGGTGAGCGCATCGGTGCGCTCGAAGCGTCTCGCGAGCGGGAGATCAAGCGAGCTCTCGGGTACGCACTAGACTGGCCCGAGCTGAAAGTTCTCTGAACGCATGTCGCGGCGGTCGGTCTCGCTCCTCGGCCGATGGCGGAGACGTGCATCAGGCGCCCATGGTCGGCCTCGTTCTCCCGCTCCTGGTGAGTGATGATCGCGGCACTAGTCGGGTCGCAAAGGCAGCTCATGACGCGCTAAGCTCTTCTTCCGTGGGAGAGCCTCTCGACACTCGAGACCTTGCCGCTCGACTTCTTTCCGGAGATCGTCGCGCGCTGGCCCGTGCCCTGACACTCGTAGAGAACCAGAGCCGCGAGTCCCGCGAGCTGGTCTCACAGGTGTTGGGCCAGGGTGCGAAGGCGGCGGTCGTCGGACTCACCGGTCCTCCAGGGGTGGGGAAGAGCACCCTTGCCGACGCGCTCGCGAAACGCGCCCGGGACCAGGGACGGAAGGTCGCGGTCCTTGCCGTCGATCCCAGCAGCCCTTTCACGGGTGGTGCTCTCCTTGGTGATCGCGCCCGCATGGAAGTCGGCAGTCGGGACCCGGACATCTTCATCCGCAGCATGGCCACCCGCGGTCACGTGGGCGGCCTGGCCCGCGCCGCCTTCGAGGCCCTGGCACTTCTGGAAGCCGCCGGGCGCGACTTCGTGCTGCTGGAAACCGTAGGGGTCGGGCAGGACGAGGTGGAGGTCGCCGCCACCGTCGGGCTGACGCTGGTCGTCCTCGCGCCCGGCCTGGGAGACGACCTCCAGGCCAACAAGGCGGGACTTCTCGAGATCGCGGACATCCTCGTGGTGAACAAAGCGGACAAAGAAGGTGCAGAGCGGCTGGTGGACGAGCTGCGAACCGCAGAGGTCGGTGCGGGCCAAGAGGAAATTGCCATCATCAAGACCACCGCGTCGACAGGGGACGGAGTCGATGAGCTGTACCGGGCCATCGGTGCGGCCGATACCGCGAGCCCGGACGGCGAAGTACGTCGTCGCCGCTTGATGGAGCTCTGGCTCTCCGACGTCGTTCGAGAAATGGTCCGAAATCGTACTGGATCGTCGGTATGGGAAGAGGTCGTCGGGGATCTGGTACGGCGCGACACGACGCCCTACGAAGCGGCCGCACGCATCCTCGATGCCATCGCTCCCAAGGAGACGTCATGAAGATACACCACGTGGGACTCGCCGTCGGGAACCTGGAGGAGGCTGCAAATCGATTCGGAGGACTTCTGGGTCTCGCGCGCGGCGCGCGCTACGAGCTTCCCGAGCTCGGCGTAAGGGTCCTGTTCTTGCCGGTGGGCGATAGCAACCTGGAGCTGCTGGAGCCTCTCGGCGACGCTTCGACGGTGGGGAAGTTCCTCGAGCGCAAAGGCGAGGGCATCCACCACATCTGTTTCGAAGTCGATGACATCGAAGCTTCACTCCGGGATTTCGAGGGGCAGGGGGCGGCACTGATCGACAAGAAGCCTCGTCCGGGCGCCGGCGGCCACCTGGTCGCTTTCGTCCATCCCAAATCCACTCACGGCGTGCTGGTCGAGCTGAAGCAGAAGTAGGACGTGCGCAAGAAGGAGACTTGACAACGTAGCACAGAACACGCCTGCCGTTGTAAATTGCGCGGCTTGTGCCGTGGCAGAGAGGGGATAGCGTACTGTGGCTGAAGCAAAGATCGGAGTCATCGGAGGGAGCGGCCTCTATCGGATGGAGGGCCTCGAGGGTATCGAAGAGGTCGAGCTGGAAACGCCGTTTGGCAAGCCTTCGGACAACTACGTCGTGGGCCAGCTGGAGGGAAAGTCCGTCGCTTTTCTCGCGCGCCACGGGAAAGGACATCGCATCCTGCCCAGCGAGCTCAACTTCCGCGCCAATATCTTCGGACTCAAGCTACTCGGGGTCGAGCACGTCCTGTCGGCCAGCGCGGTCGGTTCCCTCAAAGAGGACCTGCACCCGCTAGACGTGGTCATACCCGATCAGTTCATCGACAGGACGCGCGGCCGCGTCTCCACGTTTTTCGGGAACGGTATCGCCGTCCATGTCGGGTTCTCTCATCCCTTCTGTGAGCGTTTGTCGAAGCTCCTCGCAGATGCGGGAGAGAAGATTGGAGCGCGTATCCATCTCGGTGGCACCTATGTCTGTATGGAGGGACCCCAGTTCTCGACACTCGCCGAATCGGAGCTCTATCGCTCCTGGGGCGCGGACATCATCGGCATGACGAATCTGCAGGAGGCCAAGCTGGCGCGAGAAGCGGAGATGAGCTACGCCACAATGGCCATGGTCACCGACTACGACTGCTGGCACGAGAGCCACGCTTCGGTCACCGTCGAGACGGTCATCGAGAACCTGCAGAAGAACGCGGAGACGGCGCGGAAGATGATCGCCGGGGCGATCCGCAACCTGGACCTGAGCGTTCCGTCGCCGCACGCGAACGCGCTCGCGACCGCGATCATCACGCAGCCCGACTTCGTGCCGGAGAACATCAAAAAGGATCTCGCGCCACTCATCGGGAAGTACATCAAGTAGGAGATTCTCATGTCGATTCTCGTGGTGGGCTCGGTCGCGTTCGATACGCTGAAGACGCCCACGGTGGAGGCCGAGCGCGTCATCGGCGGTGCGGCCACCCATTTTGCGCTGGCCGCCTCGTTCTTCTCCGACGTGAACCTGGTCGCCGTCGTTGGCGAGGACTTCACGGACGAGGATCGCCGGATTTTCGACGGCCGTCCCGTCGACCTCGCGGGGCTGCAGACGGCCGAAGGCAAGACCTTCCGCTGGGGCGGGGAGTACAGCGAGGACCTCACCGAGCGAACGACCCTGTTTACCGAGCTCAACGTGTTCGAGAATTTCAAGCCGGCCATCCCGGAGCACTTTCGCGAGTCGGAGCTCGTGTTCCTCGCGAATATCCACCCCGACCTCCAGGTGGACGTTCTGGATCAGGTGAGTCGTCCCCACCTGACCGGCGCCGACACCATGAACTTCTGGATCGAGCGTACGCCGGAAGAGCTGGCGCGGATGCTTCAGCGGATCGACGTTCTCGTCATCAACGATGAGGAGGTGCGTCAGCTCGCGGGCGAGTACAGCCTGCCCAAAGCGGCCGCGAAGATTCGTGCCATGGGCCCAAAGACGCTGGTCGTCAAGAGAGGTGAGTACGGAGTGCTGTGCTTTCGCGAGAACGAGCGTTTCGCCACCGTGTCCTATCCACTGGAGACGGTAATCGACCCGACCGGTGCCGGCGACAGCTTCGCGGGCGGCTTGATGGGCTACCTTGCGATGACGAATGCCATGTCCGATGAAGCAATGCGCCAGGCGATCATCTTCGGCAGCGTCATGGGGTCATTCTGCGTGGAGGACGTCGGCACCCGGCGACTGGAGCGGCTGGAGCGGCCCGAAGTCTTCGAGCGCTACGCAGAGTTCAAGCAGCTGACCCACTTCGAGGGGATTTGACTCGGGGCCGCATGCCTCAGGGTTGAGCGGCCAACTGTCCCCCTCACCCGCCGCCTCGTCAAGTCGAGCGGCAATTCTCTTTGCTCAGAAATCCTTATTTTTCATCACTTTGACGCGCTTGTTTCGCCGTGCTATCGTTAATAAGCGCGCTTGGGCAGCCGCGGGTTTGCTTGGTGGGCGATGCAGGATTTGAACCTGCGACTTCTACCGTGTGAAGGTAGCACTCTCCCACTGAGTTAATCGCCCAGCTCGATTGGAACCTAAAGCTAGCAGAATCCTACAGTTACTTCAAGACAACTGCGCATGTCGTCCACGGAAGCGCTTCCGAGTCGTGAGCTCGACGCCGCCGTCTTCGACCGTGTGGCCGAGCTCAGGCGCTCCATCGAGGGCGTCATCCGGGGCAAGCCCGAGGCGATCACCCGGACGCTGGTAGCGCTCTTCGCCGAGGGGCACCTTCTCATCGAGGACGTGCCGGGCGTCGGCAAGACCATGCTGGCGCAGGCACTGGCCCGCTCGTTGAGTGCCACGTTTCGTCGAATCCAGTTTACGAGCGACCTTCTCCCGTCCGACATCGTTGGCGTTTCCGTCTTCCATCCCGGGCGCTCCCAGTTCGAGTTCAAGCAGGGGCCGATTTTTGCGAACGTCGTCCTGGCGGACGAGATCAACCGCGGGACTCCCAAGACTCAGTCCGCGCTGCTCGAGGCGATGAACGAAGCGCAGGTGAGCGTCGACAACACGTCTCACATCCTGCCTCGGCCGTTCATCGTGCTCGCCACCCAGAATCCCATCGAGCATCACGGCACCTATCCGTTGCCGGAATCCCAGCTGGATCGGTTCTTGATGAGCCTTCGCATCGGCTATCCGGAGCAGGATCAGGAGCGGCAGATACTCCAGGACCAGCAACTCGATCATCCCATCGAAAGTGTGCAACCGGTCCTCACCGGCGAAGACGTGGCCGCGATCCAGCGCCTGGTTCGTCGTGTCTCGATCGACGAAACGCTCCAGGACTACATGGTGCGGATCGCGAGAGCGACCCGGCAGTGCGACGAGCTGAGTCTCGGGGTCAGCCCGCGTGGCACGTTGTTGCTCCAGAGGGCCGCGCAATCCCATGCTCTCGTGTCGGGCCGGGATTACCTGTTGCCCGACGACGTCAAGACGGTCGCGGTCCCGGTGCTGGCTCATCGTGTCCTCTCGAATCGACAGCGAACCCATCCTTCCGACCACCACTGGCGGAGCACCGAGACGATCATCGACGGCATCCTCACCGACGTGGAAGTGCCCCTGTAGGACCCTATGCATTCCTCGCGCGGAGGATTGCGACGCCACTCGAGCTCGAGAGCGGCCCTTCCCGCAGCTCCGGATCCGGATCGCTCCGCTTCCCCCTGGCTCACGCGCATTGGACTTGCGCTGACACGGGAGGGGGTTCGGTTCGTCCTTCTGCTCGGGGTCATTGGTTTTGCCGCCTACAACACCCGCAACAACCTCTTGTACTTGATGCTCTCCGTCGCCCTGGCCGCAGTTGCGGTGTCACTTCTGTCAGGATGGATTTCTCTCCGAGGTCTTGCCGCCACGGGCAACGACCCGGGGGAGATCTTCGTCGGAGCTCCCTGCGAAGAGAAAATCCACATCGAGAACCGGGCGCGGTGGCCGGGTGCCTACGGCATGGAGATCGAGGAACCGGATCCGTCCGTTGGTCACCCGCGCGCGTACCTCGACCACTTGTCGCCGAGTCGGAGTCGGACCGTGTCGCTCACGAAAACCTATCGACGCCGCGGCATCGTGGAGACGGACCGGCTGCATGTGCGGACGCAGTTCCCATTCGGCCTCGTGGCCTTTGCGCGAAAGCTGTCGCTGCCACGCCGGCTCGTCGTCTACCCGCGCATTCACCGGGTGAAGGCTTCGGTGCTGGAACGTCGAGAGACCGGCGGCGTACCCCACGATCGCGATCGAGGGCAGACCGAGGAGTTCCTGCGCCTGCGGGACTACACCGCCGGGGACAACTGGCACCACATCCACTGGAAGAAGACGGCGAAGACGGGCCGGCTCATGGTTCGGGAGTTCGCCAGCGACGAGGACGAGCGCTTCTGTCTTGCTTTCGACGGCGTGCCCGGCCCGGAACCGGCCGAGTTCGAGAGGCTGGTCAGCGCTGCCGCCTCGATGGCTTTTCAGATGGCCGCTGCCGGAACCGTCTATCGGTTCGTCAGCGCGGAACAGAGCTTTGCGGTGGGCTCGACTCGCGAACATCTCCGCGACGTTCTGACGTTCCTCGCCATGGTGGAACCGCATTCCTGGGACGAGCGACTCCGGGAGAGTATGGAGCATGCTCTTCGGCTCGGTGAGCGCGTCCTTCTGCTCACGCTCGATCCGGACCGTCGAACCGAGGTTCCAGGCTGGCACAACCTCGTGACGCTTCGCCCGGAAGACGTGTTCCTCGCGGCGGGCGAGCCCGGGGAGCTCGTTCCTCCCCGGTCGAGCTTCGGAAGTGTGGCGTGAGCGTCTCGCGTATCGTTCGCGTTCTCTGGTGCGAAGTGGCCTCGCTGGCCGTCGTTCTCACCGGAGATATCCCGCCCTGGCTCTCGATCCTCGTGCTGAGCCTGATTCCTGCGATCGGTCTGGCGCCTGGCTCCCATTCGTGGCTGACGAAGGCACGCAGCCTGTCGTCCATGGTGGCCGTCGCCTATCTGGTGTTCTTTCCTCTCGACTGGGCTTACTTCTCCGGGCGACTGATCTTCGCGACCGTTCACTTGATGTTCTACCTCAAGCTACACGTGCTGCTTCATCAGGAGAACCAGCGCGACCGCAATCGTCTCCACCTCATCTGTCTGTTCGAGTTGGTGGCCGCCGCCTCGATGACGGTCAGCCTCGTCTTTCTTCTCCCTCTGGTGGCGTTCGTGCTGCTGGGAGCTCTGGTGCTCGTGCTCGAGCAAGTGGAGTCCGGCCGGGAGGAGTTTCGCGTCGTTCGGTTTCGTCCATTCATCGGGACGGCCGCGGTACTCGGCGCGCTCGTCCTGATCCTTGCCGGACTCGTCTTCGTTGCGCTCCCGCGACCCATCTATGGTGGCTTTCGTCTGGGAGGGATGAGCGGCATCACTTTTACTGGTTTTTCGGAGCGGGTCGAGCTCGGGGACTTCGAGGAGATCAAAAGGAGCCGGGACGTCGTCATGCGCGTCGTCACCGAAGAAACCCAGCCCGTTCCACCGAGGTGGCGCGGCCCCGCCTACGATCGATACGAAGGGGGCTCCTGGTCGCAGTCGATGAGCGGCATCCAGTCCCTGCCAGAAGCGGGGGACGGTGCGTTTCTGCTCGACCGGCCGTCCGGTGCGCCCCGCACCGAGGTCGAAGTCTTTCTGGAGCCTCTCGATACCGATGTTCTGTTTCTGCCGCCCGCCTCGCTGAGCGTCGATACGAACGAGGGCTTCGTCTTCATCGATCCCTACAAAACGGTACGCAGCGGGCGATCGGCGCGCGCGGGACGTCGCTATGCCGTCGGATGGCGCCCCTCGGTACCGCCGGGAACCTCACCGGTGGGTGGAGTGAGTCGCATGGGATCGTTCGGTCGCCGACTCTACACGCAGGTGCCGGAGCTGTCTCGAGAGTTTCACGAGCTGGCGGACACCATGGTGCGGAGCGACGAGTCCCCGCTGGTCTCTGCTCGCCGACTCGCGCGTTATCTCGACACTACGTATGCCTACACGCTGTCGCCGCCGACGCCGCGGCGGGCGGATCCCATCGAGGATTTCCTGTTCGAGGCGCGCGCCGGCCACTGCGAGTACTTTGCGACCGCGATGGTGCTGATGCTGCGCTCCCGCGGGATTCCTTCCCGTCTGGTGACGGGTTTTCAGCAGGGCGAGCACAACCAGATCGGCAACTATCATGTCGTGCGCCGGTCGAACGCGCACGCCTGGGTCGAAGTGTTCGACACGCAGAGAGGATGGGTGGCCTTCGATCCTACACCGCCGGCACCGGCGGGGCTCGACCGGGAGCTCGGACTCTTCACGCAGAGCATCGACTCGATTCAGATGCTATGGGATATGTACGTTGTGGCCTTCGACTGGGAACGCCAGCGCGGCGTACTGGGGTCGGTCGGAATGTGGGGCGAATGGGGTCTGTCCGAAGCGGCGCGCGCCTATCGCTTCGTGAAACGCAACCTGCGCGCTATCGGTGGGCTCGTGGCGGCTCTGTTCGTCGGGTGGCTCGTCTGGCGCAGTCGTCCGGGCCGCCGATGGCTCCTGAGATTCCGGTGGCCATTTGCCCGCTGGTTCTCCGGGCTTCGCCGGCGACGCGACTCCCCGATTCTGTTCTACGAGAGAATCCTCTCGCACCTGGAGCGGGTGGGTTTCACGAAGCCCTCGGGTCAAACGCCGGGAGAGTATGCGCGCCGATGGGAGGAGCAGCTGCCCGGCCTCACGGAGCTCACCGAGATATATTACGGGGTGCGCTATGGTGGGCTCGAAATGAGCGGTACGGAAGTAGCTCGTGCCGATCGCCTCGCCGCGACCGTCCGCCTCGCCGCCCTGAGTGACGTCAATCTGGCTCCCGAGCGGAGGCCCGCCTGAGCTCGACCCCCACCTCTGAGCAAGCCTCGTTCCGCAAGCTCTGGGTCCTGCTACTGAACGCGTTCGTCGACATGCTCGGCTACGCGATGGTGTTTCCGCTTCTTCCCTTCTACGCCGTCCGGTTCGAGGCGAGTCCGCTGGTCATCGGGTTCATGGTGGCTTCGTTCTCGGTCGCTCAAATGGCAGCATCACCGCTATGGGGGCGCTTGTCCGATCGCTGGGGAAGGCGACCTGCTCTCCTGGTGAGCCTCTTCGGCTCCGCGGCGGCCTTCACCATCTTCGCCTTTGCGGATTCGATCGAGATGCTCTTTCTGTCCCGCATCGTTCAGGGCGCGAGCGGCGGCACCACGGGTGTCATGCAGGCCTACGTCGCGGATACTGTTCCGCCCAACGAGCGCGCGAAGGCGCTCGGCTGGTTGTCCGCGGCGACGAACACCGGTGTGTTGATCGGGCCGGTGGTCGGCTCGGCGGTGTGGTTCTTCGCAACGGCCAGGTGGGTGAACGGCTCGGCGGCTCCCGGTCTCCTGGCAGCGAGTCTCTGTCTCGTCAATCTCTTCTTTGCCTGGCGGCGCTTGCCAGAGTCCAGGCCGAAGACGTCCGGAACGACGGGTGAGCCGGAGCGCAAGCGCTCCATCCGGCGCATGTTCTGGGAGACGGTCCGGCATCCGGGCCGGGAGACCTCGGAGCTCATCTGGATCTACGCTGTCGCGATGACCGCCTTCAGCTCCATGACCGCCGTTCTCGCACTCTACCTGATGGATCGATTTGACATTGACGAGGCGCGAATCGGTTTTTTCTTTCCTCTTCTCGCTGCGGTCGGGATATTCATGAGAGCGGGCTTACTCGGCACGCTCGTCACACGTTTTGGCGAGGTCAAGCTGATGCGTGTCGGCGCCGTCCTGCTCGGTCTCGGTCTCGCCGCCTTTCCGTTCCCGACGAGCATCCCCACATTGATTCCAGTGATGCTCCTCATGCCCATCGGGACGGCACTATTGTTTCCGGCAACGACCAGTCTTCTGAGCCAGCGCTGTGACGAAAGTCAGCTCGGTCAGGTGATGGGCGTCCAGCAGGGGTTCGGTGCCATCGCGCGCATCTTCGGGCCGATCTGGGCGGGTGCGGCCTACGGGGTCGGTGCAGCCTACGGGCAGTTGGGCGCGGGGGTCCCGTTTCTGGTGGCAGGCGCTGTGGTCTTCGTGGCCGCACTCTTGACCCTGCGCGTCCGACCCGCCCCCCGCGCTCCGACGGAGGCTGCGGCGACCTAGTGCACGAACCCGCTAATCCTGCCGCAAATTCCTTGTCCTTTTCCGCGCTGGCTGCGTTGCTGCTCCTCGAAATATCTAGATATGACTTCGTCGCAGCGCCTTGCCAGCACGAAAAATGACCTTGGAATTTGCTGACAGTATCAGCGGGTTCGTGCACTAGGCGAGCGGCGACTCCGCTCGGGGGGTAGAATTCCTGTCGAGAGGTGAACGAATGGGCAGAGTATGCGTCGCTGTTTGTGAATCGCACCCGGAGCTGAAGGCGGGATCCAGGGACTGGAGCACACTTGCCGCGGACGTCAGCGGGGCGCATCCGGAGGTTGTCTTGTTGAACGAGATGCCGTTCGGCGCCTGGATATCCGCCGGCTCGTCGTTCGACGCCGACGTCTGGAAAGAGAGCTGTCGGCTTCACGAAGAGGGTATCGAACGATTTGGTGATCTCGGCAGCGCCACAGTGTTGGGTACCCGCCCCCGGGAGCTCGACGGCCGGCGGGTCAACGAGGCCTTCGTGTGGACCGAGGCGCGCGGCGCGGGCGGTGCCCATACCAAGCAGTTCTTTCCCGACGAGGAAGGCTATTTCGAGGCACGCTGGTTCGAGGCGGGCGAGAAGCACTTCAACATCGTGGATGCCGGGCCGCTGAAGGTCGGCTTTCTCATCTGCACCGAGGTCATGTTCAACGAATGGGCCCGCCACTGCGGTCGCTCGGGCGCTCAAGTGATTGTCGTTCCGCGCGCGGTGGGCCGGGAATCGCTGCCACGCTGGCTGGTGGCGATGAAGATGGCAGCCATCGTGTCCGGCTGCTACGTGTTGTCTTCGAATCGGGGCGGGACCGACTCGCGAGGACAGGAGTTCGGCGGACGGGGCTGGATTGTCGATCCCAACGGAGATCTGGTCATCCAGACATCAACGGACACGCGCGTCGTCTACCACGATCTGGACACGGACTTCGTCGCGCACGCCCAGCGCGAGTACCCGTGCTACGTAAAGGATCTCTAGAGAATCTTCAGTGCAGCGGACAACTCTCGAGCGGCTCGGTGCCTTTCAAGAAAGCCTCGCGCTGCGGCGAGGGGCAGGCGGGGGTCGAACGTTTGCCGGTACCGGGATCGATCGACGCGAAGACGATACCGCCCGGAGGCTCGAAGCGATGCTTCTCCCGTCCCGAGACGGCGGCCTTCATGAAACGCGTCCATACGGGCAGCGCCGCCTGAGAGCCCGAAAGCGCGAGCGGCCGGTTGTCGTCGTAGCCGACCCAGACGGCGGCGAGAACGTCCGGTGTATAGCCCACGAACCAGGCGTCGCGGGTATCGTTCGTGGTTCCCGTCTTTCCCGCCGCCTCGGCTCGGAACCCGCGCGCACGGATCTCTCTCGCCGTTCCGAAGGAGATCACACTCTTCAGCATTTCGGTGACGAGGTAGGCGCTTTCCGCGCTCGCCACGCGCTCCTGCTCCACCGGCTGCTTCAGGAGCACGCGACCATCGCCGTCCGTCACCGACGTGAACATCCGAGGCTCCACCCGCCGCCCCCCGTTGGCCAGCACCGCGTAGGCGGTGGCCAGCTCGAGCGGCGTGACCTCGAACGCTCCCAGCACGAGAGAGGGGTAGGGCTCGAGCTTGCTCGACATCCCCATCTGCTCCCACAGATCGACCACACTCTCGAAACCGACTTTCTCCCCGACACGGGCGGTCGCCACGTTCAGGGACAGGGCGACGGCTCGGCGGTAGCTCACGCGCCCTTCGAAGCGTCGTGTGTAGTTCTGAGGTCGCCACGCGCGGCCATCCATTCGGAACGTGGTCGGCTCGTCGACGACGAAGCTCGCCGGCGTGAATACCTCTGCTCCCGAGCCCAGCCGCCGGCGCGTCGTCTCGAACGCTGCCAGATAGACGAACGGCTTGAAGGCACTTCCCGGCTGACGGTGGGCCGAGGTCGCGCGATTGAACTGGCTCTCGCCGTAGCTCCGCGCACCCACCATCGCGAGCACGTCGCCGGTGTGCGGGTTCAAGGCCACGAGTGCAGCCTGAGGCTGACCTTTGTGGCCGAGTTTAGCCGCGATCTCTTCGAGCCCTTCCGCGACCGCGCGCTGTGCGGCGTTCTGCAGATAGAGATCCATGGTCGAAGACACCTGGAGGCCGCGGCCGGAAAATTGTGTCACGTCCAGGCGCGTCAGAAGCTCTTTACGCAACGCGTCGACGAAAAACGGTGCCTCTCCCCGGTCGACCGTACCGATGCGGACGGTGAGGGCTCGTGCGCTGGCGCGTTTCGCCTCTTCTTCGGTGATGAAGCCGGCATTTGCCATCTGGGCCAGGACGATGTCCCGTCGCTCCTCGGCGCGCTCCCGGTGGGAGAAGGGGGATGCGCTGTTCGGCGAGCGAATCGTGGCCGCGATGACGGCGGCTTCGCCGATCGAGAGATTTCGGGCGTCTTTTCCGAAGAAGATGCGTGCCGCCTGGCCGACGCCGTGGATGCCGAACGAGCCTCGCTGTCCGAGGTAGACGTCGTTCAGGTAGAGCTCGAGAATCGCCTCCTTGCTGGTGCGCGATTCGAGGATGATGGCGAGGTAAGCTTCGAGGAGCTTGCGCCGAACGGTGCGCTCCGATGTCAGGAAGTAGTTCTTGACCAGCTGCTGGCTGATCGTGCTGCCCCCTTCCCGCATCTCGCCGCGCCACACGTCGTTGACGAGTGCGCGGAGAATCCCGATGGGATCGAGACCGGTGTGGTCGAAAAAGCGGCGGTCCTCCGTGGCCAGAACGGCGTGTACGACGTGATCGGGCAGCGAGGCGAGCGCAACCCAACGACGCTTGGTCCGGTTTTCTCCAAAGAGCGTCGCCACCGGGACCGGCTCGAGCTCGACTCGCGAGAGCCCGACGCCGCTGCGAAGCTCCCGGAGCTCCGAGATCCAGAGTTGCTCGAAGGTGACGCCGACCGGTGCCGCCAATCGACCGGTGCGGCGGATGCGGATCTCACCGGAGGCTTCCTCGAACGTACCCGGCTGCGCGGAGCTCTCGCGTCGATAGCCGAGGGCGTTCAGAACGTCGGTCAGCTCCTCGGAAGAGAGACGCTGAGCCTTTCGAAGCTCGAAGGGAGATGCGTAGACCTGAGACGGTCGGTCGACTTGTTTGCCCTGAAGCTTCGCGTCGACGATCTGTGAGAAACGGACGGTGTGATAGACGAGCGATGCGCCGGCATAGAAGAGAGCAATGCTCGAGGCGGTGAGGAGGAGGACAGCGATGCGGAAGCGCAGCCTGGAGTACTTGCGCGGCTTGCGCTTTCGTCTTCGTTTTTTCGCCACGGGTTCAGAACTTCAGAATCTTCATCATGTTCGTCGCGCCGGGAAGTGTGGTAGTGCCGCAGACGGTAATGACGATATCACCAGGCTGGACGAACTCGCGTCGCTTCAGGAAATCGACGGCGGCCTCCAGCATCTCGTCCGTCGTTTCGAAGCGCCCGCCGGGGAGCGGCGTGACGCCCCATCGGACCGCCAGCCTGCGATAGACGCGCTCGCTGGTGGTGAAGCCGAGAATGGGACAAAGCGGGCGCGTGTGGCTCACTTGCCGGACGGTGGCACCCGACTCCGTGAAGGCTGCGATGTAACGGGCGTCGAGCTCATCGGCGGCCCGACGCGCGGCAAGGGCCACCGCGCGCGCAATCGGCGACCCGTCCATGATCGGAAAGTCGGCGTGGCGCCGCTGCTGGGGCTGCTTGACCACGTGCTTGTCGGTATGGGCGGCGATCCTGGCCATCGTGGTCACGGCCTCCACCGGGTATTTTCCGGTGGCCGTCTCCGCGGAAAGCATGAGCGCGTCCGTTCCGTCGAGAATCGCGTTAGCCACGTCGGACGCCTCGGCGCGCGTGGGTACCGGGCTTGCCACCATCGACTCCAGCATCTGCGTGGCCGTTATGACCAGGCGGCCGCGATAGTTCGCTTTCCGGATGATCTCCTTCTGGAGCGTCGGCACTTCCTCGGGCGAGAGCTCGACACCGAGATCCCCGCGCGCGACCATCACGCCGTTGGCCACTTCGAGGATGGAGTCGAGATTGTCGATCGCTTCCGGGCGCTCGATCTTGGCGATGATGGGCATGTCTTCCCGGCCGTGCTCTCTGAGAAACGCCCGGAGCTCTTCGATGTCCTCCTGCTTGTGGACGAAGGACAGCGCTACGAAGTCCACGTCGATCTCTAGCCCGTGCAGGACATCTCGACGGTCCTTGTCCGTCAGCGCCGGCACCGAGAGCTGGACGCCTGGCAGGTTGATGCCTTTTTGGGACTTGAGGACCCCGCCCACCGCCACTTCGGTCACGACTTCGACGTCCGAAGTCGTCTTTACGGAAAGCTGGATGAGACCATCGTCGAGGAGGATGCGGTCACCGGCGTTGACGTCCTGCGGAAGATGCTCGTAGGTCGTCGAGACGCGCTCGCCGGTTCCGGGTACGTCTTCGGTCGTGATCGTGAACCTGGAACCTTCCGCCAGCTCGACGCCTTCCGGGTCCGTGATCTTGCCGGTCCGGGTCTTGGGTCCGGACAAATCCTGCATGCAGGCCACCGCCTTGCGGGACTGCTCCGCCGCTTCGCGCACCCTCTCGAGGTTTCGCCGGTGGTCGTCTGGCGTACCGTGGGAGTAATTCAGCCGGGCGACGTCCAGACCGGCGTCGATGAGCTGTTTCAGCACGTCGGGCTCGGACGTTGCCGGTCCGAGCGTGGCAACGATCTTGGTTCTTCGCATGGGTCAGGTGGCTTTCGTCTCGGCTCGAGACAGCGCCGGTTGGGGAGCAAACCTGAGCTTCAGGATCGTCGTGATGATCTTCCATCCGGCCAGGACCGTTCCCTTGGCGGTGCCGGTGATCTTCGACGTGCCGATCCGGCGGTGATAGCTTACCGGGACCTCGACGGCGGAAACTCCCGCGCGGGCGGCTTTGGCTTGCATCTCCGCGGTCCATCCGTAGTCCCGATCCTGCATGTCGAGGGCGACGAGGGTCTCGTAACGGATGACTCGAAAGGGACCCATGTCGGTGAAACGATATCCGAAGAGAAGTCGTGTGAGCTTCGTCGCGAGCCAGTTGCCCCATCGCGCATGAGGGGCGAGCGCTCCCGGCTCTCGATGCCCTAGCACTCGGGAGCCAACGACGAAATCGGCCTGACCCGAAAGGATGGGCTCGAGCAGCGCCGGAAGCTCGGACGGACGATCGCTGTAGTCGCCGTCCACGAACACGACGATGTCCGGCGGGTTCCTGGCAAGCTGAGCGATGCCGGTGAGGCAGGCCTGGCCGTATCCCGACCGCGTCTCTACGACGACGGTGGCTCCGGCGGCACGTGCGACCTCGGCGGTGCGATCGAGGCTTCCGTTGTCCACGACGATGACCTCGTCGACGAGGCTCGCCGGGATCTCCTCCAGAACTTTGGGAAGCGAGCGCTCTTCGTCCAGAGCGGGAATGATGACCACGATTCGCATAACCTTTCAGTATAGCTGAACCGCTCGATCGGATGACGTGTTGTGATATCTATGCTTTGGCAGGCTGGTTGTGAATGGAGGTGAGTGATGAAGCGTTGGCTTGGCGTCTGGCTCCTTACGATGGTTGCGACCGCGGCACTGGCTCAGGACTACGACATCCTCATCAGGAACGGGCGCCTCGTCGACGGTAGCGGCAACCCCTGGTACGACGCCGACATCGCCATCCGGGATGGTCGAATTGCCGCGATGGGCCGGCTCGAAGGCGCGAGCGCCCCGGTCGTGCTCGACGCCTCTGGTCTGTACGTAGTGCCGGGATTTATTGATGTTCACTCCCACGCAGCCCAGGGATTGACCCAGCCCGAGCTGCGGGGCGCGGAGCCGATCCTGCGGCAAGGCCTGACGACACTGGTTCTCAACCCTGACGGCGGTGGACCCTGGCCGCTGAGCGAGCAGCGCGCCACGTACGAAGAGCACGGCATCGGGGTGAACGTTGCCCTCATGGTCGGCCACGGTACGCTGCGTCGCACGGTGATGGGAATGGAGGACCGGCCGCCGACCGAAGAAGAGCTCGAGCGGATGAAGGCGATGACCCGCGAGGGGATGGAGGCCTTCGGCCTATCCTCGGGCCTGTACTACTCGCCGGGCAGCTACGCGGCGACCGAGGAAGTCATCGCGCTGGCCAAGGAGGTCGCACCGGTCGGGGTGTACGCGAGCCATATTCGCGACGAGAGCGACTATACCGTCGGAGTGCTGGCCGCCGTCGACGAGGTCATTCGAATCAGCGAAGAGGCCGATATTCCGGGTATCGTGACCCACTTCAAGGCTCTCGGCCCCGACAACTGGGGAAAGAGCGTCGCCGCCTGCGTTCGTATCGCGCGAGCCCGAGCGCGAGGCGTCTCTGTGTGGGCGGATCAGTACCCCTACGAAGCCTCGGGTACGGGCATCGTCGGAGCGCTCGTCCCGCGATGGGCCCTGGCGGGAGAGACGATGGAAGGCCAGCCGTCGCCTATCGAGCGGCGCATGGCCAATCCGCGGGAGCGGGCGCGCCTGCGTGAAGACATGCTGGAGAACCTGGCCCGCCGGGGCGGCGCCGACAAGCTTCAAATCTCCCGTCACCGGGCCGACCCCTCGCTCGAAGGGCGCATCCTTGCCGATATCGCCGAGGAGAGGGGGATCGAGCCGGTCGATCTGGCGCTCGACCTTCTGGCGGCCGGAGGCGCTGGCTTCATCTCCTTCAATATGTCGGAGGAGGATCTCGCTCACATCATGCGCCAGGATTACACCATGACCTGCACCGACGGAGGACTGGCTCCGATGGGTGAGGGAAAGCCTCATCCTCGCTACTACGGTGCCTTCGCCCGAAAAATCGCGCACTACGTGCGCGAACGCGGCGTCATCACCCTCTCCCACGCCATCCGGTCCATGACCAGCCTTCCCGCCACCGTCTACGGCATCGAGGAGCGTGGTTTGCTCGCCGAGGGCGCCTGTGCCGACATCGTGGTCTTCGACTACGAGACCATCCAGGACCGGGCCACCTACTAGGATCCGCATCGCATGTCGGAAGGGATGGTCCACATGCTGGTCAACGGCAAGCTGGCCATCCAGGACGGCCGGTTTCTGGGCTCGCTGGATGGGCAGGTTCTCCGGCCCGAATAGACCCCCCATCTCTCCATAACTCTCCGGTGAACGTCACGTTGCTACCCAGCGACCCGAGCTCCTGGCAGCTCCCACCCCAAGTGAACGGCATCACGGTCCGTGTCGACGCCGCGATTCGCGCTGCGAAGCCGGAAGCTTCCGTCGCCGTGGCTCCAGAGGATCCATCTGAGTAGATTCGTTACTCTGCCCGGGGAGAGTTCGATTCGGGCCTAATCCTAATGGGTGACCGGCGCGACCCGAGGTCACCACGACGGAACGTTCTTCCAACCGGGGAAGGGTCCCACTTCGAGCCTGTAGCCGGTGTCGGACTCGGGCTGGACTCTCGCCCCGAGTTGAGTCACGAATCGACGGTGGTCATACTAATGGTATGAAAACCGCGATTTCGATTCCGGACGAAGTTTTCAAGCAAGCAGAGCGACTCGCCCGGCGACTCGGTATTTCTCGCAGTCAGCTCTATAGCCGTGCCGTCGATGAATTCGTGAACAAACGACGACCCGAATCGATCACCGATGCCATGAACCAGGTCGTCGGTGACATCGAAGCCACCAACGATGATTTTGTCTCTGCGGCAGCAGAGAGAGTTCTCGAAAAGACCGAGTGGTAGTTCGTCAAGGCGACGTTTGGTGGTGCGATCTTCCTGTTCCGACCGGCTCTGGACCCGATCCGACGCCCGGTGTTGGTGGTTCAGGGCGAACCACTTAACCGGAGCCAACTCCCCACGGCCGTATGTGTACCGCTGACGAGCAACCTGAAATGGAAAGACGCGCCCGGTAACGTTTTCCTCAGCCGGCGGGCGTCACGTCTCGGCAAGGATTCCGTGGCGAACGTCGCGCAAATCATCGCGGTGGATCGCAGTCTCTTCACGGAGCATGTAAGCCGGGTGTCTGGCCGGCTCCTGGAAGAAATTCTGGACGGCATCGACCTCGTGTTGGATCGCTGAGCTCATCGCCACGACGGTCCAGTCTTCCAGCCAGGGAACGGGTTCCAGGCATTTTCGTTTCCTCGCATCTGATGCATCAGCGCTTCCGCTTCTTGCCCGCTGTGTTGCCGCAACTTCTCTACGAGAGAGGACTTCACTGAAACTCGGGGACGGCCGGCCTTGTCGAGGTGTGGGCCGACACAGAACCCAGGGTGGCGCGCTGTGAAAACGCCAGGCTGGACTGGCCTGGACACTCCGGCTAGAGTAGGAACCGTCCCAACACTCTTCATGGGGTTCTAGCCGGAGCGGCCGTCTCTTCGTAGAGGGCTGGCAAGGATGGGGGTTGTCATGGGTGAAGAGAAGGTGAGAGTGCCGTCCCGGGTGCTCGAAGAGATCGAAGCGGTTCGGCAAAGCGGGCATGCGGAGATGAACGACCACCCGCTCGTGTCGTTCGTGGCCAACCACCTCGGCTACCGCGACACGGCGGAGTGGATCTACTGGCACAAGAAGGAGTACGCGGAGGGCGTCTCGCGGGGCTTCTACACGGACCCGAATGCGGATGCCGTCGAGGAGGCGACGCCGTGTTGGAGCGTGGCTGCCTCGATCGTCCTGAGGGCCAGAAACCAGCAGGAGGCACGCCAGGCGCTCGCGGAGCTCCTCGACTCCGCCCCGGGAATCGTGGAGTTCAACGTCGAGGACGCCTGGCCGGGTCCTTCATAGCTCTACCGATCAGACATCACCGCCTGCCCTCGGGCTCCAGAAGCCATCGCCAGGCAGGCCGGACAGGAATCTTCCTGCGGCCGATTCGCACGGTCTCCTCTCCATGCAAGTTGATGATGATCGCGCCGGTCCTCTTCCTCTCTTCGAGTGCGGAAGCCAGTGAGCGGAGCTCCCTCTCCCTCGTGGCGGGCTCCTCGAGACTGGCGCAGACTTGGATCAGACGGGGTGAACCCGGATTTTCCTTTTTCTGAGGAAAATATCTTCCTTTTTTGTCCTTCAAAAAGGGAAATACCTCTAGTAGTCCTGTTCCGTTCGAAACTCGCTCTCGTAGAAGGCTCGAAGCTCCTTGCCATCCTCGCGGGCGGTGAGGGTCGCTTCGATTCGCTCACGTATCTTCTCGTCGTATCGATGAACGGCGAGAGCTCGTAGGGCGCTCTCCGCTCGCCGGCGCGGGGAGCTCGCCACTAGGTCCAGCAGGAAAGCAACCGAGCTCTCCCGGCGCAGCATCGAGATCGACAGAAGCAGCGTGCGCGTCAGGGGAGAGTCGAGACGATCTCCGACGCGAGCAGTCAGGAGTTCGAAAGCCGCCTCGCACCGCGAGGCTCCAAGCGCGAGCGCCGCGGCCTGCGCGACGTCTTCGTCGCTCGAGTCGAGAAAGCGTTCGACGAAGGGGAGCGAGCGGACGGGCGAGATCGCAAGGAGTGCTTCGAGGGCTTCCGACTGCACCTGCGGCTCTTCGTCGCCGTGAAGAGCCTTGAGTCGTAGCACGGCCTCGACCTCGAGGCGGCCGCTGGCGCCGAGCGCTCGGACCGCTGCGAGCCGAACCGGCGACTCTGGATCGGTCAATGCCTCTACCAGCTCCAGCACTGTATCCAGGTGTCCCGTCAACGAGAGCCCAATGGCGCTATAGCTCCGAAGCTCCACCGCGGTATCGACGGGCCCTCCGTAGGAGGGCTCGCGTTGCACGTGATGAAGACCGCGAAGGAACAGCTCGGCGCTTCCATCCTCGAGCTCGACCAGGCATTTGATGATGGCCGCTTTGGCTACGCAGCCTTTGTCGGTTTTTGTGGGCTGATGGGTGAAGCGATCGAAGTTCGCCTCGATATCGGGCAGGAGCTCGGCGAGCCGGCGCTCGCCGATCAGCGCTGCCGCCCTGGCAACCACGTGGGGACTTTTGTCCGCGAGGAATTTCCGCAGCTCCTGACACAGTTCGTCGGAGTCTGCATGTGCCCCCAGCTCGGACAACCGCGCGAGCTTCTGTTCGAGGGATGACTTGCGTGCCACAGTCGTCAGATTACGGTAAGTCCCCCGTTCGTTCCATAGACCGGCAACTCAGCCCCTCTGGGCAGCAGCTCGTGGCCTGGAACGGCACGTCATTCCCACACGAGCCGATTGACGCGGCGATCGCGGGTCAACTTACGATGGCGCCAATTTCGCCAGGGAGGGTGAGCTCATGACTGTGTTCGCGAAGAGCCTCGAGGACTATTTTCTCTTCGTACGTACCGGATTGATCCTTCTTCTCGCCATGGGGGTGATCCGATTCGTCCTCGGGGTCTCGGGCGTGCCTTATGACCGCGTCACTCATCTCGCCAGCATGAGCGTCCTGGCGCTGGTGCTCGCCGTCTTCTACGGGCAGCAGGTCGCTGCACGGGGTTTCGGCGGCTATCGCCATCTGCTCGTCATCGCGGCCCTGCTGTCGGTGGCCATGTACGGCTTCATCATTCTGGCCATCCTGGTAGAGGGTTTGAGCGGCATGCAAGGCTTCTTTCATGCGCCAGGAGCCGGGAACGCACCGATGGGGATGGGAATCGGACAGCACATCGTCGGCCAGCTCATGGTGATGGTCGCGTCTGCAGCGATATTCTTGGGATTGTCCAGTATCGGCTATATCCTCTCGCGCGACCTCGGCTATCTACGGAACGCCTTTCTGCTTCTGGCGGCGATGTTCGTTCTGCGCGTTCTCGTCGGTGCGCTGGGCATGCCCTATGCGATCGGAACCTGGCTCACGAGTCTCACGCTGCTCAGCATGGGGCTTGCTGTCTACTACGGCTACTCCGTCCCGTCGCACGGCCTCAATCGCTACCCGCAGATGCTTCTGCTCGGGGTGCTGCTCGGCGCGGGGTTTACTCTCTTCGTCATCTATGGGATTGCCGTTACGGAAGGCCTGGGGATCGCGAACTACTTTCACGCTCCTGGCGAAGGTCTTCAGCCCGCCGGCATGACACAGGCGCAACACGTCGCGGGACATTTCCGGGTGACGGCACCTGCGATGATCTTCCTGGCGATTCTGGCCATTGTTGGATTCGCGTTCGGCAAGCGAAAGGCCGGCGAGCCAGCCACCCAGCCGGGGTAGCTACTCGTATCGGAGCGCCTGGATTGGGTCCACCCGGGCGGCCCGGTGGGCGGGAACGAGACAGGCGAGCAGCGCAACGCTCGAGAGAAGTGCCGCGCCGACGGCGAAGGTCAGCGGATCGATGGACAGCAGAGCGTTTCCGGTCCACGACGAGACGACGAGGGCGGCGAGTCCTCCTGCGAGAGCCAACGACAGGCTCTCCGCGAGTGAGCGGCCAGAGCGGAGAAGGATTGGCCCGCTTGCGCGAGGTCGCGGTAGTTGGGGTAGGAGGTTCGCTCGTACCTGGTGGGAATTCGGGCAAGTCAAGCGATTTCAGCACGATCCGGTCACGAAGTGTTTTCACTCGTTTGCAGTGGGCCGAATTCGTGTTCCGCAAAGGCAAAGCCGTATGGTCTTCTGTCGATGCAAGGGCTACCTTGACAATGTGACCACTGATGACCATAATCAGGTCATGAGCAAGGTTGGTATCGCCGAGCTAAAAGCTCACCTCAGCCAGCACTTGCGGAAAGTGCGCCGAGGCCAGACGCTGACTGTGCTGGACCGTGACACTCCCATCGCGCGCATTGTCCCGTACGACGCCGAGACGCACATCGAAGTTCGACGGGCGACAAGAAAACCACGCGACCTCCGTCTGCCGCCGCCACCTTCGAGCCCCACCGACAGCCTGACCGTGCTGCTGGAAGACCGCGCGTCGAGGTGATCGCCTACCTCGACTCGTCGGCCCTGCTCCGCCTCATCCTTTGCGAGCCTGGGGCTTTGGACTTGGACGACTTGAGATCCTGTGAATCGATCATCTCGAGCGAGCTACTCGCCGTCGAGTGCCCTCGCACGATTGACCGCCTCCGCCTCCAGGGTTCTCTGTCAACGGAGGAAGCGGCGTCCAGGTTTGCCGTCGTGAAGGACTGGCTCGAGGCGGTCGATCTCGTGCTGCTCCAGCGTCCCATCCTGGTGCGGGCGTCGGAACCGCTCCCGACGCCGCTCGGGACGCTTGACGCAGTTCATCTCGCGACGGCGCTGGTCTGGCGCGACCGCACGCGGCAGGAGTTGGTCATGGCGACACACGATGGTGGCCTCGCGACAGCAGCCCGCGCGTTCGGGATCCAGGTTCTCGGAGTGTGAGCGCTCGTGTTCTGCTGCATGGGCAGTGAATCGATTACGCATCCTGTTTTCGTCGGTCATAATTACAGTGAGCCGATTCGTGTTCCAAGAGGCGACTTCGTCCAAGATACTCACTACATTGACTTGCCCTCCTGGTGCTCCTAGAATCAAACTGAGGTGAAGCCGCCATGGCTGAGCAACCGCTTCCTCCCATCGCCGAGAATGTCCTCGAGACGATCGGGAAGACGCCGCTCATCAAGCTGAACAACGTCACCCGGGGCATCGAGGCCACGGTTCTGGCCAAAGTCGAGTTCTTCAATCCCGGAGCTTCCGTCAAGGATCGCATCGGGATCACCATTGTTGAGGACGCCGAGCGGAAGGGCCTTCTCAAACCCGGTGGCACCATCGTCGAGGCGACCTCCGGGAACACCGGGATGGGGTTGGCGCTCGCCGCTGCCATCAAAGGCTACAAGGCCATCTTCGTCATGCCGGACAAGATGAGCGATGAGAAAATTCGCGCGCTTCAGGCGCTCGGGGCCCGCGTCGTCGTCACGCCGACCGCCGTCGAGCCCGAAGACCCTCACAGCTACTACAATGTCTCCCGCAAGCTAGCCGACGAAACGCCGAACTGTCTGTACGCGAACCAGTACCACAATCAGGTGAACCCCCAGACGCACTACGAAACGACCGGGCCCGAGCTCTGGGAGCAGACCGAAGGCAAGATCGACGCGCTCATCGTGGGGATGGGAACCGGCGGGACGATTTCGGGAGCGGGGAAGTACCTCAAGGAGAAGAATCCCGATGTCAAGATCATCGGCGCCGACCCCGTGGGCTCTCTTTATTATGAGTACTTCAAGACGGGAAACCTCGGTGCGGCTCACACCTACATGGTCGAGGGTATCGGGGAGGACTTTCTTCCCGGCACCATGAACTTCGACGTCGTGGACGACGTCATCCAGGTGAGTGACAAGGAGTCGTTCATCATGGCCCGACGGCTCGGTCGTGAAGAGGGCCTCTTCGTCGGTGGCTCCTGCGGTACGGCCGCGGCGGCAGCGATCACCTATGCGAAGACGCTTCCCGGGGGAAAGATGGTCGTCGTGCTGCTGCCGGATTCGGGCTCCCGCTACCTGTCGAAGTTCTTCCACGACGACTGGATGCGGCAGAATCGGTTTCTGGAGACCGAGCTCGGCGAGGGGACGGTTTCCGACCTGATGAGCACGAAGCGTCACCGTGAGCTCATCACCGCTGTTTCGAACGAGCCGATCAGTGTCGTCGTGAAGCGGATGAAGGACCACGACGTCTCCCAGCTGCCGGTGATAGATGACGGGACTCTGAAGGGCCTCATCACGGAGTTCGCGCTGCTCGACCAGATGGTGCAGGGAGGATCCCACCCGAAAGAGGACACCATCGAGCCGCTGGTGAGCAGCGAGTTCATGGAAGTCGTCTCGCCGAAGAGCTCGCTGGAAGCCCTCGCCGAAGTATTCAGTCGTGGCCACATCGCGGTGGTGTTGGACGAGGACGCGGCGAGCGGCATCGTCACCAAGATCGACCTGATCGATTTCCTGGCCACCCAGGCGGCGTAGCAAACGAATGCGGACTCGTGGTTCTTACGAAAATGGAAAAAAGAATTACCTGTCCCCGTTTTTTACGCTTTTCTACCATTGGCTAACCACAACACTCGCATCGCGATCACCGCTCACCGGTATGATCAGCGAGCCTTTCCGAAGCGCCGCAGGAAGGTGAATAGAGGGCGGTCACGTCTCGACCGCCACTGCGATCCGGGTTAGGTACTCTCTGCCAACGTGCTGATAATAGGCGCAAGCGGCAGAGAATCCAGGTCAACCGGCTTGCCGTCCTTTATCACCATATGGATACTACGGTAGTTCTCTGCGTTTTCGAGTGGGTTCTTATCAAGAATGACCAGATCGGCAATCTTGCCTTTCTCGAGTGTGCCGATATCGGCCTCTTTCTTGTAGGCCTTGGCAACGTGGCTGGTGGCCGACTTCAATATCTCCATCGGCTTCATGCCCATCTCCTGCAATGCTTTCAGTGCATTGAAATGGCCCTCTCCCAGCGTCGTGCGCGGATCTACCTTGACAGCGCGCCTTCCTTCCGCCTCAGCGGCCAAAACAGGGTTTGTAATGCCGGCGTCGGTGGACATCAGCAAGACAACACCCCCCTTGATCATGTTGCGGTGATTCACTTTCATGGTCTTCAGGAATTTGACGAAATAGTGATCTGGCTCCTTTTCAAGAAGCGCATCGAGACGCCGCTGTGTTATCGGCAAGATCGAACAGGGAACCTGCCGGTCGGCCATCTTTTTTATGGTCTCTTCCGGGATAGGCGTCGTCATTCCTGACACACCGCAGTGTGTCAAGATATCAATCCCCGCTTCAATGGCCATATCCAGGCTTTCCACCGATGAGGTATGGGTTTGAGCGGTGATTCCTGCTTTGTGGGCTTCCTCGATAATTACCTTCTGCACCCGCGGAGAGAAGGAAATAAAGCGCATTTCGAGGGCGGCGTGACCACTGGCTCCATATTTCAGAAGATCTATATCCATCTTGACGTAATCGCGGATCTCCTTGCGGACCTCCTCCGGCCCCATCCACAGCAGATCCTGGCCGGTATTCTCTTCCCACATGGCATTGGTTCGCTTGGCAAAAGCCTTACTCACAAATTCGGCTGACTCTCCTCTAAAGTCGGAGGACAGAGGACCGCCATAGCCAACAATGTTGCCGGCCAGATAGATGCGGCTCCCTGGAACCTCACCTTTGTTGATCATTTCACGCGCTTTGACCAGGGGTCCGCGAGGCCCCCAAGTGTCGAAAACCGTAGTTTGGCCCGTTTTGAGAGTAATTTGTGCGGCTTCGACAATAATTTCATCATAGCGTCCCTCATATTTAATGAGGGTTTCCAGGTCACCATTGAGATACAGGTGGAGATTGGCATCCATCAGGCCGGGTATCACGTATTTGCCGTGCGCATCGATTCTCCGCGCGGCGCTCGGTATATCAACATCTGTGGATTTGCCAACCGCAGTGATCCGGCCGTCGGCAAAAAGAACAGTGCCGTTCTCAATGGGATCGCTGCCGGTACCGTCAATGATGGTACCGCCGGTAATGGCAATGGTTTCCGCTTGTGCCAAAGCGGACCGGGCCAGAGCGATATTGATGAAAGTAAATCCCAAGAATACTATTATGCGCTTTAAGCTTGACATTTTTTCTCCCCACCAGTCAGTGTGATCGCGGAGTATAAACCAGGCTTTTTCTGAAAGCCACACGTCTGTGAACAGCTAATAGGCGGAATGATGTCGAGTTGGCTCGGTGGGACGACGATCGTGTTTCTGGCGGTGAGCGCGCCGCCACACGAGTCGGTTCGCGTTTTGTTTCCAATCAGTCCATCCCAGGGGGGCCCCTTTTGCTCAGCACGAGCTGCAGGTGGTGGCGTGCTTCCGCATAGCCTGGCCTGATCCGCAGGGCCTCGCGGAAGTGGCGGATCGCCTCCTCGAGCTTGCCCTGAGAGGAGAGGGCTTTGCCCAGATTGTAGTGCGCTTCCGCGTTGTCAGGCTGGATTCGAAGCTCTTGGCGAAAGTGACGAATGGCGTCTTCGATTCTGCCTTGTTCGGAGAGCGCCACGCCCAGGTTGTTGTGTGCATTCCCTATAGCGGGCTGGATCTCGAGCGCGTGTCGGTAGTGCTCGATGGCCTGGTCGAGCTTATCCTGGGCGAGGAGCGCGTTGCCCAGATTGTTGTGCGTTGCAGCATAATCAGGCTTCGCCTGTAGTACCCGCCGATAATGGTGGATCGCTTCGTCCAGTTTCCCCTGTGCCGCGAGGGCCATGCCGAGGTTGTGGAGCGCCTGCGTATAGTCGGGCTCGATTTGGAGGGCGTGCCGATAGTGGCGGATGGCCTCATCCCGCTCGCCCTGCCGCTGAAGCGCGATGCCCAGGTTGGTGTGCGCGTTGACCAGCCCGGGCCTGATCTCCAGTGCCCGACGATAGTGACCGATCGCTTCGTCCAGTTTCCCCTGTGCGGCAAGAACGTCACCCAAGTTGTGGTGCGGTGCAGCGTAGTCCGTTTCGATTTCGATGGCCCGCCGATAGTGACGGATCGCCCGCTCGAGCTGTCCTCGAGACTCGAGCGCCATTCCAAGGTTGTTTTGAGTTCTGGCGTCCTGGGGCTTCATACGCAGCGAGTGTCGATAGCCCGCGATCCTGGCCTCGAGATCCTTGCGTCCGAAATCCCTGGTCAAAATCGCCAGGTCGTCGCTATCGAGCGGCAGAACTTGAATCCACAGGTCGCCCATTTCGTCCGACGATTGTGGACCGTAAACCACTCGCGTGGGCGGGTGGTGCGGGTTGCGCACGTTGTCCGCCGAGTTGTCGTAGGTGAAACGCATGGTGAGCGTGGTGCCTTTGGGCAAACGGATCGGTTTCGTGTACCGATACTCGTCCTGCCATTTGAAATCCCAGTCCTCGATGTGAATCAACCTCTGCTTGCTCCCATCGGGAAGGGTTGCAAAGCCCTGCATGTCCTTTCCCAGGTAATGGGCGTGCGGGTAGACTCCAAGCACTTCGACGTCCACCGGCAGCTCGTACCGGTCTTCGATCACGTAATCCTTCTTCCCCGCCGGGATGTCGATGGTTTTCGAGCCGAGCCGGAGCATGAAAGGAAACCGTGTGGGCGCCTCATCGGTGAAGAAAAACCCCACTGTCGACTGAATCACCTCCGGCCTCCCGCTGGGGAGCAGATGTAGCTGAAGAACGAGGTCCGTCCCCTCTTCCAATCTCCAGGCCACGCCCGGGGCTCCGCCGAACGGCATCTTGCCGGGTGTCCAGCCGAGGAGATGGCCACCGGGAACATGGGCCTCGCTGGAAACATCCATACCCCCGAAGCCCGGCTCCGGATCTTGCTCGGCCAGGCGCTGCGACGAGGGAGTCCGATCGATCATCATGACGGCGTGATGCACGATCTTGGGATTACCGGGCCGTAGCTCCATCGTTCTAACGTAGCGTGGAGCACGCACCGGAATGGGAACGACGAAATTGCGAAACACATCCGTTCCTTTCGCCGGAAGGGTGTATGGCTCGGGCATCTGGATCACCAGCTCGGGCCGGCCGAGCTGCCAACCCCCGGTCTGCTTCGGTACCGGCGGCAGGTCCGAAGGATCGCCTCTCGCGGCTCCCTCTTCCACCCATTGCCTGATGATGGCAATCTGATCGGCGCTCAGTCGGCGCTCGCCAACGAATTCACCATACCCCGGCTCGGGCAGCCACGGTGGCATGAATCGACTCTCCGTCACAGCGGCGATCTTTCTGGCGCGCTTCCTGACATCGGCGTAGCTCAGCAAACTGAACGGCGCCGACCCACCGGGGCGGTGGCAGGCGGAGCAATGCTGGAAGACGATCGGGGCGACATCCTTCGTGAACGTCAACGCGGCCGAGCCCCGCCGCTCCCTGGCTTCCGGCGGGCTTGCCGGCCCGGAGCTCACCAGTGCGGCGACGCCACACGCAAGCACCCCCGCCAGAAGGAAGGGCGAAGCGGCTCGCTTGGCTGTCCTGGTCATCTCAGGATCATGCAAGCCTTGCGTCACTGCCCGGCCGCGTGGCCCTCTCCCCGCGGGTCGGCGGCGCCCAAGCGGATCCCGGTCTCCAGATCGATGCCGGCGATCTGAGCGTTTCTCATCGCGTAAGGCGGTTCCCATTCGATCCGATAGCCTCTCCTCCTGAGCTCCTCCGCCACGCCGTCGGCGATGCGGTGCTCGATCCGAACGCCGTTTCCCGCCTCGACCCGAAACCGGGGCGCCTCCTGGGCTTGTTTGAAGTCCTTACCCCAGCCCAGTACGTTCGCGATCAGAAAGAATGGATTCGGGTACCCACCCGATGAGCCACACGCAAAGTAGGGCTTGCCGCCCTTGAAGACGATGGTGGCCGGCATCGAGCTGACGATGCGCCCCCCCGGTTGGGCACGGAAACCGCCGGACGAGTTGAGGACGATGCCATCCACGAACAAGCCATGGGTCGAGAACGTGGAGCCGTAGATGGTATGGGTGATGGAGCAGACGTTCCCCTCCTCGTCCACCACCGCCACGTGGTTCGTTCCGATCATCGGCCTCTCGTCGCGCGGCTTCCTGACCGCCACTTTGGCACCGGTCTTCCCTTCCTGATGGCGCATCTGTTTGATCTTGTGGTGAATGAGCTCGTACTGGCGTCTCGCGTAGTCTTTGGACATCAGCAGCCGGGCCAGACCGCGATCGAGCTCCGGCACCCCGTTGTATCTGCCGACATCGTCCCCGATGACGCGAAGAACTTCGATCATCCAATTGAGAGAATCCGCCGAGTCCGCATAGTGGCCCAGCTCTCTAAGGTCGACGTGCTCCAGGATGTTCATCCCTTCGATGATCGCCGCAACACCGGTAGCAGGTGGTGACGCGCCCACGATCTCGAAGTCCTGGTAGCTCCCGCGGACCGGCTCCAGCTCCAAAGGACGATAGGATGCGAAATCCTCCTGGGTGGCTTTTCCCCCGATGTCGCGAATCGCTTCCACCATCTTCGTCGCCAGCTCCCCCTTGTAGAAGTAGTCGGGACCGGCGGCGATCTTTCTCAAAGTGGCCGCGAGCGCCGGTTGCTTGAAAAGGCTGCCGACGGCCGGCAGAAAACCATCCGGGGCAAAGACCTGCCGCCCGGAAGGCTGCAAAGTCAACGTGGCGTATTCTCCGCGAAGCGTTGCGTAGGCGTCGCCGTGCAGAGGGAAGCCATTCTCGGCATAGAAGATGGCAGGCTCCATGACCTTGCTCCAGGACAGCGCGCCGTATTTGCTGGTCCCCAGATGAAGACCGGCGATCGTTCCAGGAACACGGATGGAGCGACCGGTCCGCGAGTCTCGCTCGGGCACGTAAGGCTTCACATCGTCTCGGACGGCGTTGGGCTCGAAGTTGATGACCACCGTCTTCCCGGTGCTCGCGCTGTAGTACGTCAGCTCTCCCCCGCCGGCAAAGCTCGTCTTTCCCGTGTCCAAGACGGCCGCCACCATGGTCGCCGCGACGGCGGCATCGACCGCGTTACCACCCTCGCGGAGCATTGCCAGGCCCGCATGGGTGGCAAACGGGTGAGCCGTCGTGACCATGGAGATGGAGCTCGAAGCCAGCTCTTTGGGGCCGGTTCCGATCTCCGGCGCCTCCCGGGGATAGGGATCGGTTTGAGACGCCGACGGCCACGGGTACGATAAGGCTACCGCCAGCAAAGGCAGTAGCAGGCGCGGGAACCGACGCGTCGAGGTTCGTTTCACGGAACACCTCCTGATCGACTGGATGAGACATGACCGGGCCGATCCGCCCATGTCAGATTGGGAGCTTTATGGAGCGGGCCAGAAAGCCAGGATCTTACCCATGGGTCCCGTTCGGCACCGCCTTCGTGCCGCCAAGCACCGACCCGCGTTTCCTCGATTGCTCTCCGTGCATCATACCAAAGGAGGACGGAAATCAAGCGGGAAGACCAGGCAGCGTTGGCGTTTGTCGAACCTTCCACGGAGTAGATTCTTGGATCGACGAATACGAAATTTTGGATCCACTATCGAAGCTCTATATGTGGTTTGAAATCATACCTTAAGCAACATCACCTAGCTCGGAACGGGCCGAGCCGATCCATTCTCTTGGATTCCTCGCTGCCCTCTGAGACCACGGCGACCGTCGTTTCGTAAACGTTGGATCCGAACTCCTTGAACAGAAGACAGTTATCGATTCGACTCGCCATTCGATTTCCTATGGCACTGAAATTGCTTCTTTAATTAAGAGGTGTGGTGTAGCGATTGGCTTGGTCGCCCTCGATGCGGAGTGTAACCTTAGGCTCGGCAGCGAGCGGCCTCCATCGGAACGTACCATTTCAAGTGGAGGAACTCATGTCTGAAAAAATCCTTCCAGGGTCGTCGCGCTCTACCATGGTGACGGTCCTGATCCTGACAATCGTCCTCATCGGATCCGGCGTGTCGCTCGGCCAGGAGTCGACGGGAACGCTCTATGGCAAGGTGACGGACGAGGGCGGAGGGGCGCTTCCGGGAGCCACCGTCACCGTCACTAGCCCAAGCCTCATGGGTACCGAGGTTCGGGTTACGAGCCCGCAGGGAACCTATCGCGTTCCCTCTCTCCCGCCCGGCACCTACACGGTGAGTGTAGAGATGTCGGGGTTCCGAACGGTGAATCGCGAGGCCATCATCTTGACGGCAGGAGCGGTGCTCGGCATCGACGTGATGCTGGGTTTGTCCCCCGTCGAAGAGACCATAACCGTGATCGGCGAGTCGCCCCTGATCGATGTCAAGAGTACCCAGCTGAATCGCACCATCGAGAACGCCTTGATCGAGAACATTCCCACCCGGCGGGCGGTGGCGGACATCCTCATCACCGCGCCGGGCATCCTCGATGGCGAGTACGGCTACACTCCCGCCCAAGTCGTGCACGGTAGTACCGTTCGGGACAACGTCTACAACGTGGATGGCGCCAATGTAAACGACGGCACCAACGGCTACATGATGACGGACCTTCCCTATGACATGCTGGAAGAGGTGCAGATAACCAGCGGAGGCATCTCGGCCGAGTACGGACAGGCCAGCGGCGCGGTGTTCAACTTCATCACCAAATCCGGTGGCAACGAATTCTCGGGCGATGGGAGCTTCTACCTCGAAAGCGACGGCTTGTCGGCGAGCAATGTCACCGATGAGCTCCGCGAGCAGGGGCTCCGACGGGGCACGGAGATTACTCGAAACCTCGAGTACGGGGCCAGCCTAGGCGGTCCCATCCAAAGGGACAAGATCTGGTTCTTCGGAAACTTTCGTTCGCTCAAACTCGATCAGGTGAACCCCGATTTCGACGCCCAGGACATCGGAACCGATCAGTTCCAGAGCTACGTCAAGCTCACGGCGCAGCTACCCTCGGATATACAGCTTCAGGGCTCGTACACGCGAAGAACCCTGAACAAGTTCCCTGGAAACGGCAGCTTTCGCACCAACGACGCCCCCGAGACCTGGAGCACCTCCTGGCGCAACTACGACATTTTCTCGGTGGGGGCGACGTGGGTGGTCAACGAGTCGACGTTCGTCGAGGGTCGCTTCAGTCAGTCCTTCTGGAACGGAGGCGATCAGGCCAACCCGCAGCGCCATTTCCCCAACACACCGTTTCAAATCGGGTATCGGGAGATCACCACGGGTCTGAACTTCGGCGGCTGGACCGGTACTTCCACCGAGACGAACAAGCGGGATGTTCGAACCTTCAAAGGCACGCTCACCCACTATCGCGAGAACATGGGCGGAAGCCACAACTTGACGGTGGGGGCGGAGAACTATTTCTCTCCCTTCCTGTGGACCCGTTTCGGCCCCGATGACATGAATGCCTTGCAGCTCAGAAACGGCCAGCCCCATCGAGTCCAGCTCCGCAACACGCCGGTGGGGGAGGGCACCAACATCACGCGCATCGCGGCCTTCGCCCAGGATGAATGGACCCTGAACGATCGCGTCACCATCAACCTGGGCCTCCGGGCCGAATGGACCGAAGGCTGGTTGCCCGAGCAGCAGGGCGGAGGGGGCCGCTGGTCCGAGGTGGTGGTGTTCGAAGAACGTCGCAACGCCATCGATTGGTTCAACGTGGTCCCGCGGCTCGGTCTGGTGTGGGACCTCAAGGGCGACGGCCAGACCTCCATCAAGGCGAGCTATGCCCGGTATCTCACCCAGCTCATCACCACCAATCTTCTCGCCGCCAACACGAACAAGTCCAATACCTTTACCTACGACTGGGTCGATCTCAACGGCGACCTGCGTTTCCAGGATGGGGAGCAGGGGACGTTGCGCAACGTTTCCCAGGCGAGTAAGAACTTCTTCGACGAGAATCTGGGACAGGCTCACGTGGATGCGTTCAACATTGGATTCGAGCACCAGATCGCGAACAACGTCGTTCTTTCGGTGACCGGAATCTTCAAGTTTGATCGGAACATCATGGAGAACGTCGACGTCGGCGTGCCCTTCTCCGCCTATATCCCCATCGAAGTGACCAACCCCGTCGACGGGCAGACCCTGACCATCTTTGCGCAGGACACGGCGACGATTGGCGAGAATGCCAGAATGTTGACCAACCCCAGCGACCCGCTGCGTCTTCTTCGAGACTACAGGGGTGTCGAGTTCGTTCTACGCAAGCGTTTCAGCGACGGCTGGCAGTTTCAGGGCTCGCTCAATCTGGGCAAGACCACCGGGAGCATCAACAACAGCTTCAATGCGAGCCAGGGCGGCCGGGACATCTACAACAACCCCAACACCCTGATCAACGTCGACGAGAACGCACCGCTCGACCTGGATGCCCCCGTCCAGTTGAAGCTCCAGGGCAGCTACATGGCTCCCTACGACATCATGCTGAGCGCCTACTACCAGGGGATCTCCGGCTTCCCCGTCAAGAGGCCCGATACCTGGTTCAGCGATATTCCCGGCACCTATACGGTGCGCTTTTCACAAGCAGACAATCCGCTGATCCAGGTGGAGAACTTCATCTCGGTCGCCGGTGTCCGGCAGGGAACGCACCGGTTCGACTGGCGGAATCTGATGGCGGTCCGAGTCGAAAAGCAGATTCCTCTCCGGGGCAGCGCCCGGCTGGGCCTGATGGTCGACGTCTTCAACGTGTTCAACATCAGCACCGTCACCGCGGTCCAGAGCCTCATTTTCGATCACTCCAACTTCCTGAAGCCGGCAAGGATCGAAAAGCCTCTCGGGGCGAGACTCGGGGTACGCTTTACGTTCTAACGGCATTTGGTGTGCCCCGTTCGGGGCACGCCACGGGCGTCCGGAGAGGGCCGAGCCGCACTATGTGCGGCTCGGCCTTTGCCATTAGCGAAGGAGACACCCGTCCAAGGTCGAAGAGTCGATTTGCGCCGTAGGAGGTTCTTGCACCGACGCTGGCCCTCTCGTTACCATCGCACCGGAAAGGAATATCGGTCATGAGAAAGTACGTATTGACCATCGAATCGACCGCCATCGTTCTTCTCTTGCTCTTGGCAGTGCCGTCAGCCTCACAGGACGCCGGCCCGTATCCCCTCGAAGGCGTGCCCATCGGCACCGGTCTCAAAGAGCTGGCGTCGAGCCCGCGCTCGATGGTGACCTCTGCCCACCCCTTCGCCACCCACGCCGGACTTCGGATGCTCCGAAGAGGCGGCAATGCCATGGACGCGGCCATCGCGGCAACCATGGTCGTGGCGGTGGTGGATTATGGAAAGACCACGTTTGCCGGGGGGGGACAGCTCACCTACTTCGAGGCGAAAACGGGAAAAACCATCGTGATCAACGCCGAGCCGGACGCGTTTGTGCAAGACGTCCTGCCGTACGACCGGGAGAAGGACGGGCTCACCGGCCGCTCGATCCGCATCCCGGGTAGCATCGCCGGCTTCCATCTGGCCATCGACAAGTACGGCGCCCTGCCCTGGAAGCAGGTCATGGAGCCCGCCATTTTCTACGCCGAGAACGGATTCCCCATCAACGACGACGCCTACGCCAACATGCGATCCTATTACAACACCCTGACCTTGCATCCCTCTGCCCGGCAGACCTTCGCGCCGGAGGGCTTCCTCCCCCGCGTCGGCGCCCTCTTCAAGCAGCCGGAGCTGGCATCAACGCTGAAACGCATCGCCGAGGAAGGCCCCGACTACTTCTACCAGGGTCCCTTCGCCGAGAAGATGGTGGCGGCGATTCGCGAGCTCGGGGGTGAAGCGACTCTCGAGGAGCTGCGATCTTACCGAGCCCAGGAGCTGGAGCCGGTTCGGGGTACCTACAAGGATTATCTGATTGCCGGACCGGGGCCCCCGGCCACCGGCATCGTCGCCATCATCGAGGGCATGAACATCCTCGAGCACGTGGACCTCGAGGCGATGGGGCACTACTCGAGCTCCGCCGACGCGCTGCAATGGGTTGTCGAGACGCTACGAGTCATGTTCGCCGATGCCCGAAAGTACAACGGTGTTCCGGAGTTCGATCGCGCCCTGGGCGAGCTTCTGATCTCGAAGGACTACGGGAGGCGGCAATACGAGCTCCTCCGTCACAAGATCGAGCAGCTGCGGCAGCAACGAGCAGAATCGACCGAGGTGACCGAGGTAGGGGCGATGCTGCCCGAGCGAGAGGATCCCATTCTGGGCACCAACCACGTATCGGTGGTCGATGCGGAAGGGAACGTCTGCTCGTTCACCCACACGATTTACGGGGCGACCTTCTCGACGCACGGCCTGTTTCTCGGCGGAATCGCGCTCAATTCTTCCGGCGGATTCACCGCCCAGCCAGGTCACCGCATCGTCACTCCCATGGCACCGGTCATCGTGTTCAAAGGTGACGAACCGTATTTCGCCACCGGGTCCGCCGGCGGCACGCTCAATACGTTTCTGACCACGCTGAACGTCCTGGCCTGGAACAAGAACTTCAAGGAAGCCCAGGAAGCGCCGCGACTGCGAGCTCCAGGTCCGAAAGAGATGAAGGTGACGGTGGAGCACCGGATTGACGAGGCGGTCGCGAACGAGCTGGAGAAGAGAGGCTATCGCATCGAGTGGGCGGGTCCCTATTCCATGAGAAACGCCCAGATGGCGGGAATCGATCCGGAAACGGGCATGCGCTACGGGGCGGCCGACCCGCGGGGAGAGGGACACGCCGCGGGACAAGAGTGAGCCTGTCTCGAAACTCACCACGCCGGGCTCGAATACTGCATGATTGGGTCCGCCGGTCTTCGTCCGGAGCGGTGAAAGAACGATGACGGCCGAGATCCTGCCCTACTGAGTGGGGCGCTGGGGCACGGTGCGCCGGACGACGGTGCCTCTCCAAAGGAGACGTTCGATGTACAGGGTTCATTCCGACGTTCTCGTGGCTGGCGTCTTGCTTCTCGGCCGCGTCAGGAGCTTCACCGGGCTGCTCGCGGCACTGGCGTTGGGCGTCGGTTTCCTGGCGCCGCCTGAGGCACTTGCCGGAGCTCCTTTGCGCCAAGCACGGATCTCCGGGCGTCTCGACGCTTCCCTTCTTACCCAGTTGAAATGGCGCCACATCGGTCCCGGGCTCACGAGCGGGCGCATCGCCGATATCGCCGTGGTGGAGGAGGACACCGACATCATCTATATCGCCAGCTCGACCGGCGGGCTCTGGAAGACCCTCAATCACGGCACGACGTGGGAACCCGTTTTTGAGAATGGAAATACCGCTTCTCTAGGCGCGGTGGCCCTCGCGCCAGCCAATCCCAACATCGTTTGGGTGGGAACCGGAGAGCCCTGGGGCGCACGAAGCAATTCGTGGGGCGATGGGGTCTACAAGTCCGAGGATGGCGGCAAGAGCTGGCGGCACATGGGGCTTACCAAGTCGAGGCACGTCGGGCGGATCGTGATCCATCCCGAGCGTCCGGAGATTCTGTACGTGGCGGCCCTCGGCTCCCTATGGGGTGCCAGCGAAGACCGCGGGCTGTTCAAGACCACCGACGGCGGCCAAACCTGGACCAAGGTGCTCCATGTCAGCCATCACACCGGAGTGGTCGACGTCGCCATGGATCCACGCGATCCGGACGTGCTCTATGCCGCGGCGTATCAGCGAGAGCGCCGGAACTGGAGCTCCGTCTCTGGGGGACCCGAGAGCGCGCTGTTCAAGAGCACGGATGGGGGCACGACTTGGAGCAGACTGACGAATGGCCTGCCCAAAGGCGACGTAGGCCGGATTGGCCTGGCGATTTGTCCAAGCCAACCGGACACGGTGTACGCCGTGATCGATGCCCAGGCACGCGAGAGGGGCACGTTTCGATCCGTGGATCGGGGCGCCAGCTGGGAGCGGCGGAACAGCGAAGTCGCCACCCGCTCCGGCTATGGTCAGGTGCGTTGCGACCCGCACGACCCGGAACGCGTCTACGTGCTCAATACCAGAACCTCGGTCTCAGAGGATGGTGGCCGAAGCTTTCGCGATGGCTTGACCGGCCCCGGTGTCCATGGTGATGAACGGGCGCTCTGGATCGACCCGTCCGACTCGGACCACTTGATTCTCGGCACCGATGGCGGCGTGTATCTCTCCCAAGACCGCGGCCGCCACTGGGATTTCATGGACAACATTCCGGTGACGCAGTTCTACACCGTCGCGGTGGACCTGCGCGAGCCCTTCTACTACGTCTACGGCGGCACCCAGGACCAGAGCTCCTATGGCGGTCCGAGCGCCACCCGCAACGTCGACGGCATCACGAACGCCGATTGGTTCCGAACCATCCGGGGCGACGGCTTCTATGCCGCCATCGACCCCACCGACGCCACCGTGGTGTACTCCGAGGCGCACTACGGACGGATGGTGCGGTTCGACACCCGGACGGGAGAGCAGCACCTGATCCAGCCGCAGGCGCCGGAAGGCGAGAGGTACCGCTGGAACTGGAGCTCGCCCTTCTTGATCTCCCACTACGATCACCAGACGGTGTACTTTGCGGCCAACAAGGTGTTCAAGAGCACCAACCGGGGCGATGCGTGGGAGGTGATCAGCCCCGATCTGACCCGCCAGCTCGACCACTTCGAGCTGCCTCTCCAGGGAAGGGTCTGGCCCCGGGACTCCATCAATCTCCACGGAGGGACTTCCGAGTACGGGAACATCACGACGCTGTCGGAATCGTTGCTGCGCCCGGGTTGGCTGGCGGTGGGGACCGACGATGGTCTGATCTGGGTGAGCCGGGACGACGGGGCGAACTGGGTGATGACGGAAAGCTTTCCGGGAGTGGCGGAGCGGACGCGGGTGAGCCGGGTGATGATGTCGTCGTTCGAGGAAGAGACGCTATACGCGGTTTTCGACGCCCACAAGGACAACGACTTCCGTCCCTATGTTCTGAAGAGCACCGACCTCGGTCGGAGCTGGCAGTCGATTACGGGGAACCTCCCCGAGTTCAGCTCGACGCGAGTCCTGGTGGAGCACCCCCGCAATCCGAATCTGCTTTTCGTGGGGACGGAGTTCGGGGTGTTCGTCTCCATCACGGGTGGAGGGGAGTGGGTCGCGCTGAAAAATAACTTGCCGACGGTACCGGTTCACGGGATGGTGGTGCACCCGCGGGAGAACGACCTGGTGATTGGCACCCACGGCCGTGGATTCTGGATTGTGGACGACATCGGGATCCTGGAGACGTTGTCGGCGGAGGCGTTGCAGTCGCCGATGCACCTGGCGCCGCCGCGCCCGGCAATGCAGTTTCATCGGTTCGACCGGGGCCGCGGCAATCTGGGACACCAGTTTTTCAGTGCGCCGAACCCTCCCGATGGAGCCATCCTTACCTACTACGTGAACCCGGAGGTCGTGAAGGAGGAGGCGACCGAGGAGCTGACGACGGCGGGCGATGGGGGCTCGACGGTCCCGAGGCCTTTCATCCACCTGGACATTGTCGACGAGCGGGACAACGTGGTGCGGCGGTTGGCGGTGCGCCAGGGCGTGGAAGGAACGGGGATTCAACGTGTGGTGTGGGATCTACGCCATCCGCTGCCTTACGAAGCGGCGGTGGGTGCGGGCCGGGAGACGAAGACCGGGACGTCGTTCAACGTACCGTATGGGCCCTTTGTTCTGCCCGGGGAGTACGGGGTGCGGCTGAAGGTGGGCGAGAGGCAACAGGTGGAGAAGCTGGTAGTCCGGGCGGACCCGGCGATCCCGATGGGCGAAGCGGAGCGCCGCGACTGGCACGACCTGTTGGTGGAGCTGACGCACCTTCAGGCGACGGCGCGAGCGGTTCGGGCGACGGCGGAGCAAATGGAGGAGCAGTTGGAGACGGCGAAAGCGGCCTTGGCTTTGAAACCGGAGACCCCGTCGGAGCTGGTCTCCGAGGTGGAGCGGCTGCTAGGTGAAGTGGCGGAGATAGCTCGGGAGAGCCGCCCGGAGCAGGGGTTATTCGGTGGGACGATGCCCTCGCGGCTGCGGGTAGTGGATCAGATCAACATGGTGTACGCGTACGTGGTAGGCTCGACGGCGCCGCCGACACAGGACCAGCGCCGGATGACGCGGCAGGGGGCGGAACGTCTGCAGGAGCTGGTATCGGAGCTCACTCGGCTATCGCAAGAGGCTCTGCCCGCTCTTCATCGCAAGCTCGACCAGCATCGCGTGCCGTGGACGCCCGGACGGCCACTGTCGTAAGTGGCGAAACGCGGCGAGTTTTGGAGCTCTTCTATCAAAGGAGAAAACCATGTACGGTCCGATCCTCAACCGTTCGGTTCGCCGATGACGATTCGCCTTGGTCCTTGCGCTCGCGGCCATCGTGTCGTTGGTGGCCACCCATCCTGCCGCGGCGTCCCTGCCGTCGGAGAGACGGGGGACCGATGAGGAGACGCCACCCGGTCATCTGACTGCCTCTCTTCTCGGCAGTTTGACGTGGCGGAACATCGGTCCCGGGCTTACCAGCGGGCGCATCGCCGACATCGCAGCGGTCGAGAGCGACACGGACATCATCTACGTGGCCACGGCGACGGGCGGGCTGTGGAAGACCACCAACCGCGGCACGACGTGGAAACCCATCTTCGAGAACGGAGGCACCGCCTCCCTGGGTGCCGTCGCAATCGCCCGCTCCAACCCAAACGTGGTATGGGTCGGCACGGGCGAGGCTCAGAACTGGCGCAGCACCTCGTGGGGCGACGGCGTCTACAAGTCCGAGGATGGCGGCAAGACCTGGACGCACATGGGGCTCGAGGAGACCCGGCAAACGGGAAAGCTCGTCATCCACCCCGACGACACCGACGTCGTCTACGTGGCGGCAATGGGGGTGCTGTGGGGATCCAACGAAGAGCGTGGTCTCTTCAAGACGGCGGACGGTGGCAAGAGCTGGCAAAAGGTTCTGTTCATCAGTGAGCACACCGGGGTGGCGGACTTGGCCATGGATCCGCGTGACCCCGATGTCCTGTATGCTGCCGTCTGGCAGCGGGCTCGCCGCAATTGGAGCTCCCTCAATGGGGGTCCGGAAGGCGGGATCTTCAAAAGCACGGACGGAGGCCAGCACTGGGATCGATTGACCCACGGTCTACCCGAGGGTGAAATGGGTCGAGTGGGTCTTTCCATCTGCCGCAGCCAGCCGGATACTCTCTACGCCAGCATCACCGCCAAGGAGAACGAGAGCGGCCTCTACCGCTCCGATGACCGCGGGGCCAGCTGGGAGCGCCGCAGCGGAATCTCCGCCTCCCGGGTTCGTTGCGATCCCAACTACCCGGAGAGGGTTTATCTTCTTCGGAACGGTGAAAGCGTCTCTGAAGATGGTGGCAAGACGTTCACCCGCAATTACGCGGGTCCCCGCGTCCACGTCGACCAGCAGGCCATGTGGATTGATCCCCATGACTCCGATCACCTGGTGATCGGCACCGATGGCGGCGTGTATCTCTCCCAAGACCGCGGCCGCCACTGGGATTTCATGGACAACATTCCGGTGACGCAGTTCTACACCGTCGCGGTGGACCTGCGCGAGCCCTTCTACTACGTCTACGGCGGCACCCAGGACCAGAGCTCCTATGGCGGTCCGAGCGCCACCCGCAACGTCGACGGCATCACGAACGCCGATTGGTTCCGAACCATCCGGGGCGACGGCTTCTATGCCGCCATCGACCCCACCGTGGTGTACTCCGAGGCGCACTACGGACGGATGGTGCGGTTCGACACCCGGACGGGAGAGCAGCACCTGATCCAGCCGCAGGCGCCGGAAGGCGAGAGGTACCGCTGGAACTGGAGCTCGCCCTTCTTGACCTCCCACTACGATCACCAGACGGTGTACTTTGCGGCCAACAAGGTGTTCAAGAGCACCAACCGGGGCGATGCGTGGGAGGTCAGCCCCGATCTGACCCGAGCTCGACCACTTCGAGCTGCCTCTCCAGGGAAGGGTCTGGCCCCGGGACTGGAGGCACCTCCGACCAACCGACGGCTGATCTGGGTGAGCCGGGACGACGGGGCGACTGGGTGATGACGGAAAGCTTTCGTGGCGGAGCGGACGCGGGTGAGCCGGGTGATGATGTCGTCGGTGACGCCCACAAGGACAACGACTTCCGTCCCTATGTTCTGAAGAGCACCGCGGTCGGAGCTGGCAGTCGATTACGGGGAACCTCCCCGAGTTCAGCTCGACGCGAGTCCTGGTTCCGAATCTGCCGGAGTTCTCCAGGGGAGTGGGTCGGGAAGCGGGAGAACGACCTGGTGATGGCACCCACGGCCATGGATTCTAGATTGCCGGGATCCTGGAGACGTTGTCGGCGGAGGCGTTGCAGTCCACCTGAATGCAGTTTCATCGGTTCGACCGCCGCGGCAATCTGCACCTCGCCGAACCCTCCCGATGGAGCCATCCTTACCTACTACGTGGGAGGTCGTGAAGGAGGAGGCATCGACGACGGCGGGCGATGGGGGCTCGACGGTCCCGAGGCCTTTCATCCACCTGGACATTGCTCGACGGCGCCAACGTGGTGCGGCGGGTTGGCGGTGCGCCAGGGGAACGGCTGGGGACCGTTCAACGTACCGTATGGTCCCTTTGTTCTGCCCGGGGAGTACGGGGTGCGGCTGAAGGTGGGCTGGGTGGAGAAGCGGTAGTCCGGGCGGACCCGGCGATCCCGATGGGACGACGGGCGACCTGAACCTGGCGACGGCGCGAGCGGTTCGGGCGACGGCGGAGCAAATGATTGGAGACGGAAAGCTTTGAAACCGGGAGTGGCGGAGCGGTCTCCGACGGCTGCTAGGTGATAGCCGGGAGCAGGGATGATGTCGGTGGGGATGCCCTCGCGGCTGCGGGTAGTGGATCAACGCGAGACGGCGCCGCCGACACAGGACCAGCGCCGGATGACGCGGCAGGGGGCGGAACGTCTGCAGGAGCTGGTATCGGAGCTCACTCGGCTATCGCAAGAGGCTCTGCCCGCTCTTCATCGCAAGCTCGACCAGCATCGCGTGCCGTGGACGCCCGGACGGCCACTGTCGTAAGTGGCGAAACGCGGCGAGTTTTGGAGCTCTTCTATCAAAGGAGAAAACCATGTACGGTCCGATCCTCAACCGTTCGGTTCGCCGATGACGATTCGCCTTGGTCCTTGCGCTCGCGGCCATCGTGTCGTTGGTGGCCACCCATCCTGCCGCGGCGTCCCTGCCGTCGGAGAGACGGGGGACCGATGAGGAGACGCCACCCGGTCATCTGACTGCCTCTCTTCTCGGCAGTTTGACGTGGCGGAACATCGGTCCCGGGCTTACCAGCGGGCGCATCGCCGACATCGCAGCGGTCGAGAGCGACACGGACATCATCTACGTGGCCACGGCGACGGGCGGGCTGTGGAAGACCACCAACCGCGGCACGACGTGGAAACCCATCTTCGAGAACGGAGGCACCGCCTCCCTGGGTGCCGTCGCAATCGCCCGCTCCAACCCAAACGTGGTATGGGTCGGCACGGGCGAGGCTCAGAACTGGCGCAGCACCTCGTGGGGCGACGGCGTCTACAAGTCCGAGGATGGCGGCAAGACCTGGACGCACATGGGGCTCGAGGAGACCCGGCAAACGGGAAAGCTCGTCATCCACCCCGACGACACCGACGTCGTCTACGTGGCGGCAATGGGGGTGCTGTGGGGATCCAACGAAGAGCGTGGTCTCTTCAAGACGGCGGACGGTGGCAAGAGCTGGCAAAAGGTTCTGTTCATCAGTGAGCACACCGGGGTGGCGGACTTGGCCATGGATCCGCGTGACCCCGATGTCCTGTATGCTGCCGTCTGGCAGCGGGCTCGCCGCAATTGGAGCTCCCTCAATGGGGGTCCGGAAGGCGGGATCTTCAAAAGCACGGACGGAGGCCAGCACTGGGATCGATTGACCCACGGTCTACCCGAGGGTGAAATGGGTCGAGTGGGTCTTTCCATCTGCCGCAGCCAGCCGGATACTCTCTACGCCAGCATCACCGCCAAGGAGAACGAGAGCGGCCTCTACCGCTCCGATGACCGCGGGGCCAGCTGGGAGCGCCGCAGCGGAATCTCCGCCTCCCGGGTTCGTTGCGATCCCAACTACCCGGAGAGGGTTTATCTTCTTCGGAACGGTGAAAGCGTCTCTGAAGATGGTGGCAAGACGTTCACCCGCAATTACGCGGGTCCCCGCGTCCACGTCGACCAGCAGGCCATGTGGATTGATCCCCATGACTCCGATCACCTGGTGATCGGCACCGATGGCGGCGTGTATCTCTCCCAAGACCGCGGCCGCCACTGGGATTTCATGGACAACATTCCGGTGACGCAGTTCTACACCGTCGCGGTGGACCTGCGCGAGCCCTTCTACTACGTCTACGGCGGCACCCAGGACCAGAGCTCCTATGGCGGTCCGAGCGCCACCCGCAACGTCGACGGCATCACGAACGCCGATTGGTTCCGAACCATCCGGGGCGACGGCTTCTATGCCGCCATCGACCCCACCGTGGTGTACTCCGAGGCGCACTACGGACGGATGGTGCGGTTCGACATCCGGACGGGAGAGCAGCACCTGATCCAGCCGCAGGCGCCGGAAGGCGAGAGGTACCGCTGGAACTGGAGCTCGCCCTTCTTGACCTCCCACTACGATCACCAGACGGTGTACTTTGCGGCCAACAAGGTGTTCAAGAGCACCAACCGGGGCGATGCGTGGGAGGTGATCAGCCCCGATCTGACCCGCCAGCTCGACCACTTCGAGCTGCCTCTCCAGGGAAGGGTCTGGCCCCGGGATGCCATCGGTTTGCACCGCGGCACCTCCGAGTATGGGAACATCGCGACGCTGTCGGAATCGTTGCTGCGCCCGGGTTGGCTGGCGGTGGGGACCGACGATGGTCTGATCTGGGTGAGCCGGGACGACGGGGCGAACTGGGTGATGACGGAAAGCTTTCCGGGAGTGGCGGAGCGGACGCGGGTGAGCCGGGTGATGATGTCGTCGTTCGAGGAAGAGACGCTATACGCGGTTTTCGACGCCCACAAGGACAACGACTTCCGTCCCTATGTTCTGAAGAGCACCGACCTCGGTCGGAGCTGGCAGTCGATTACGGGGAACCTCCCCGAGTTCAGCTCGACGCGAGTCCTGGTGGAGCACCCCCGCAATCCGAATCTGCTTTTCGTGGGGACGGAGTTCGGGGTGTTCGTCTCCATCACGGGTGGAGGGGAGTGGGTCGCGCTGAAAAATAACTTGCCGACGGTACCGGTTCACGGGATGGTGGTGCACCCGCGGGAGAACGACCTGGTGATTGGCACCCACGGCCATGGATTCTAGATTGTGGACGACATCGGGATCCTGGAGACGTTGTCGGCGGAGGCGTTGCAGTCGCCGATGCACCTGGCGCCGCCGCGCCCGGCAATGCAGTTTCATCGGTTCGACCGGGGCCGCGGCAATCTGGGACACCAGTTTTTCAGTGCGCCGAACCCTCCCGATGGAGCCATCCTTACCTACTACGTGAACCCGGAGGTCGTGAAGGAGGAGGCGACCGAGGAGCTGACGACGGCGGGCGATGGGGGCTCGACGGTCCCGAGGCCTTCCATCCACCTGGACATTGTCGACGAGCGGGACAACGTGGTGCGGCGGTTGGCGGTGCGCCAGGGCGTGGAAGGAACGGGGATTCAACGTGTGGTGTGGGATCTACGCCATCCGCTGCCTTACGAAGCGGCGGTGGGTGCGGGCCGGGAGACGAAGACCGGGACGTCGTTCAACGTACCGTATGGGCCCTTTGTTCTGCCCGGGGAGTACGGGGTGCGGCTGAAGGTGGGCGAGAGGCAACAGGTGGAGAAGCTGGTAGTCCGGGCGGACCCGGCGATCCCGATGGGCGAAGCGGAGCGCCGCGACTGGCACGACCTGTTGGTGGAGCTGACGCACCTTCAGGCGACGGCGCGAGCGGTTCGGGCGACGGCGGAGCAAATGGAGGAGCAGTTGGAGACGGCGAAAGCGGCCTTGGCTCTGAAACCGGAGACCCCGTCGGAGCTGGTCTCCGAGGTGGAGCGGCTGCTAGGTGAAGTGGCGGAGATAGCTCGGGAGAGCCGCCCGGAGCAGGGGTTATTCGGTGGGACGATGCCCTCGCGGCTGCGGGTAGTGGATCAGATCAACATGGTGTACGCGTACGTGGTAGGCTCGACGGCGCCGCCGACACAGGACCAGCGTCGGATGACGCGGCAGGGGGCGGAACGTCTACAGGAGCTGGTATCGGAGCTCACTCGGCTATCGCAAGAGGCTCTGCCCGCTCTTCATCGCAAGCTCGACCAGCATCGCGTGCCGTGGACGCCCGGACGGCCTCTTCGATCTACGGGCGAGCCGAGCTCGTGACTATCAGCGCCGCACCCGAAACATCGTGGCAGGTTCTACCCATTGCGGTACCTCATGGGCTCGGACCGCCCGTAGATTCTCGAGAGAGCGTTCGAGAGCCTCTCTGACCTCGGAGATCTGTTCCTCGTCGAGCTCCTGATCCGTAAAGGCGAGGAAAGCCTTCACGGACTCCTCCGAAAGCGCCCCCTCTCGCCCTACCTCCGCGCACATCGCGTTCAGGAGAGCGGTTCCGGCCACGCCAGCACCGCTGATGATCTTGGTGAACTGCCTTCGGCTGATCAGTTCGGCCATGAGCGTTCCTCCAGACGATCAATTCAAGGATTAGTTCAAGGACGGGTGCCGTTGGTGCCATTTAGTGGCCTGCTCGTAAGCATGTGCGAGCTGAAGGATTCCACCTTCGTCGAACACGGCACCGACAAACTGGATTCCCACGGGCAGCCCTGCTTTTGTGAAGCCACAAGGAACGGAGATGGACGGAGCGCCCACGAGGTTCGAGAAAGGGCTGATCCTGGGCCGCGGCGTATCGCTGGGATCCTCTGGATCGCCGCCTCGCGTGCGATAGATCGTTTCGGGGGTCTCCGGTGCATCCGCCTCCCATGCTGTTGCCATCCAACTGGGCGCCACGATCGCAGCATACTGCTGGAACAGCTCGCTGGCGTAGCCCATCATCTCTCCGCGAATCCTCTGCATCTTCAGATAATCGGTTGCAGGGATCATGCGCGCGGCAGCCCAGCGGGCGACCCGGTCCTTTTTGAGCAACTTGTTGACTTTCGGTGAGTCGATGAGCGGCTCCCAAAAGCTGGCACCTTCGATACTGCCCAAACGCGAAACCTCCCGATAAGGAAGATCCGCCAGCTCCATATCTTCGAGAATGAGGTCCAGGTTCTCGAGCATCGTAAGCGACGCGTTGAGAATTTCCCTCATCTCTGGATCTTCTGGCATGTCGAACTCGTCGCGGAGCACTGCAAGCTTCTTTCCTTCGACGCGCGCTTTCGTTCGAAACTCAAACGGAGCATCCACTGCTGTCGGATCGAGAGGGTCGGCTCCCATCACGTGCCCCAGCACAGTGGCGCAGTCTTCGACGTAACGACACATTGGCCCGGGCTTGTCCAGCGTCCAACTGGCCACCATTATCCCGTGTCGACTTATGCGCCCGTAGGTGGGGCGCAGTCCAACGATTCCATTGACACTGGCTGGGGAGATGATCGAGCCTCCGGTTTCCGTCCCCACGGAGAAGGCAGCCATGCCCGCGGCCATCGCCGCGCCAGGCCCGGCCGAGGAGCCGCTGGCGGAACGGCTGGTATCCCAGGGGCACCGGGTCGTACCGCCGAACCACTTCGCGCCTCCGGCTAACTCGCCGGTGGAAAGCTTCGCTATGAGGACGGCCCCAGCATCGTGAAGTTTCCGCACCACGGTAGCGTCATAGTCGAAGACCTGGCCCCGAAACGCGGGCGAGCCCCATTGGGTAGGTATGCCGTCGGTGGCAAACAGGTCCTTGACTCCCCACGGGATCCCGTGGAGCGGTCCTCTGTAGTTGCCATTCATGATCTCCGCTTCGGCAGCGCGGGCCTGCTCCATGGCCAAGTCTTCGGTGAACGTAACTACCGCAAAAAGCTGTGGCTCGAGCTTCTTTGCCCGCTCGATATAGGCGCGAGTCAGCTCGACCGGAGAGATCTCCCTCGCACGAATCATCGCGCCCAGTTCGCCGATCGACTTAAAAAGGATGTCCTCGTCCATGAACGTCTCCGGTTCAGGGGAAGACCATCGAGGCCTCGATGCCACTTCGCCCGCCCCGTTCGCCCGCCCCGTTTGGCGCGGGTTTCGCAATACCTACACAGGTAAAGAAGTACTGTCAAATGCGACCCTGCTCAGTAGGGCCACGGAGCTTCCGGGTCGAAGCGCAGGACACGAATCGTGGGAAGCGCCTCGCGGTCGACGACGGCTCCATCCTTCATGACCATCCAGATGTCACGAAGGTTCCGGACATGTTGGAGCGGGTCTTGATTGAGCACTAACAGATCCGCGATCTTCCCGGCTTCCAGCGTTCCGAGACGATCACTGAGCCGGTAGGCCTCTGCACCGCGTTTGGTGGCTCCCATGATGACGTCCATCGGAGAGGCCCCGGCCTCCTCGAGGCTCTCGAGAGCGTCAAAATGCCGGGCCCCTATCTTGCCCCAACCCACCGGACCGAGCTCGGAGGCCTCCGGCCCCATGTCGGTCGCCAGCGTGAAGGGAACGCCGCCGCGCAGCATCTTTTGGACGTTGGCAAGCCGGGCTTGAAAGGACTCCGGGCTGCGACTCAGTTGCAGCGTCAGAACCAGCTCGTTCGCGTAGGGCTCGCCGGGATGCTCGCTCGCCTTCCACTCCCGCACCATACGCTCCCGCGCGAACGAGGGTGGAATGATCCCGCAGTAGATGTTCTTGCGCTTGATTTCCTCGATCCAGGCCTCCGGAATCACGCGCCTCCCCAGCGGATCGTCCCCGCTCAATGACCCGACCGACGCAGGATGCTGCATGTGATCGACGCCCAGCTCGATGGCCAGGCGCAAGCTCTCCAGGGTTGCTGTGTGGGTCTGGAACGTGAGGCCGGCGGCGTGAACCTCATCCCGCATCACCTCGAGGGCCTCCCGGGAAAACATAAGGGGCTCGGGGTTGCCTATCCCGTGGGCGCTGACCGCCACCTTCACGAAGTCCACGCCGCGCCCCAGGTACTTTCTCATCTCAACGGCGAGCTCGTCGGTGGTGAGGCCCATCAGCCGAGGCCCGACGTTCACCTCCCAGAGGGCATTGATGCGCTCCCTCACCATGGGATGCACCCAGTCCCCCCATCGGAGGGACCTCCCGTTGAGAAAGTAGGGGGTGAAGGGACCACCAAGGCCAACGATGTTCCCTGCTACCAGCACACGGCTGCCTGCGATCTCGCCACGGTTGATTCGATCCCGAGCCTCCAAGAGCGCCTCGAGCGGGCCCCAGGAGTCCATCACCGTCGTCACCCCGTACTTCAAAGCAACTTGCGCCCCCTGCAGGGCGACTTCGGTCAATCGCTCCTCGTATTTGACGTAGAACTCGGGCACGACCATGAGCACCAGGTGAACGTTGGTCTCGATAAGCCCTGGAGTTATGAACTTTCCGGTGGCGTCGATCACCTGGGCATCCGATGGAATATCGACTTCACCGCGGCGTCCCACAGCCGCGATCCGCGCCCCTTCCATGAGAACCACGCCGTCGGGAATGGCCGGCGCACCCGTGGCGGTAATCACCGTCCCGCCAACGATTGCAGTGAAATCTGCCTGTTCCTGTGCCTGGACCCCACTCGGGGTGAAAAGAGCGCCCAGGAAGAAAGCCGCTGCTATACGTCGGTTCATCTCATGTTCTCCTTTCTGTCCAAATTCGCTAGCCTAGGGGATTGGGATTGTATCCGGCCTCGATTTGCGATACTACCTTCCGAGTGTGCCCCATGTCCGTGACCCCAACCAGGCGTCTAGCGGTGGACTCTGCCAGGCGCCTGTCTGCTTTGGAGAGAATGTCATGAATGGTAAAGGAGCGCGGTACCACTTTTTCAACATGTCCCTGGTGCTTCTTCTCGCCGTCGCGTACTCGGCGCAGGCCGAGCAAGCATCCGACCAGGCCACCGCGATCGTCGGAGCTACCGTAATCGACGGCAACGGCGGACCGCCCATGGCGGACGCGACCGTCGTCGTGGTCGGCAAACGCATCACCGCCGTCGGCCCGCGGGCCTCGGTAGAGGTCCCGGCGGGTGCCAGGATCATCGACGGCACAGGAAAGTTCGTCACCCCCGGCTTCGTGGATACCAACGTGCATATCTCCCTCTATGGAGGTGGGCGCAAAGAACGGAAGGAAACTTCGGTCTACTACCAAGAGGCCAGTGCCGATCTGACGCTGGAAAGCGCCCAGATGCAGTTGAAATATGGGATCACCACCTTGCGCGACAGCTACGGGGCATTACTTCCACTGATGGAGGTCCGGGACGCCATTGCTCGCGGGGATGAGATCGGTCCCCGCATGCTGGTGGCCGGGAACATCGTCGGTTGGGGCGGCCCCTATTCGATTACCTTTGCCCTGATTCGCGAAACTAACTTGTCGCTTTATGAGGAGCAATTCACTGACTTCATCGCTCAAGGGTCGGGCGAAGAGCTCATGGACATGTATCCGGAGGAGCTCCGTCGAGCAATCAACAAATACCTCGACAAGGGTCCAGATTTCATCAAGTATGGTGGGACCAGCCATTGGGCCATTCCGACACTCATCGGGTTTTCGCCCGCTGCACAACAGGTGATCGTGGAGGAAACGCACAAGCGAGGGCTGGTGGCCGAGACCCACGCAACCAACCCGGAAGGACTCCGATTATCGATAGAGGCAGGAATCGATCTCATTCAGCATCCTGAGGTCCTCGCAAATCGGGAGCTTTCCGACGACCTTGTCCGTGAGATCCGTGAGCGGAAGATCATCTGCTCGATGCTGGTCAACTCTTTTACCGGCGCGGCGTGGAAGAAACATCTGAAGGAGAAGGACGCGGCGAAGAAGAGACTGGCCGAGGCTGAGGAGGAGGCGGCGCAGGAGGGGCTGAAGAGATCTATCAAGAGGAAAAAGACGTCCGCCGAGCGACGCCGCGAGCAGCGTGAGCTCGGGCTTGGCACCGAGATGCGCCGTCGCAACGCCACGAAGTTGATCGAGGGCGGCTGCATCGTGACCCTCGGTACCGATAATTTCGCAGGCTCAGCGCCCGAGTTCGCGCGGACACCGAAGCGCATATCGTCGGAGCCGGGCATCGGAACCATCATCGCCATCGAGGGTTTGGTCGAGCTTGGCATGACCCCCTCCGAGGCGATCGTTGCAGCGACGAAGAACGGCGCTATGGCCTGCAAGGCTCTCGATGAGTTCGGCACCGTGGAGGCGGGCAAGATCGCCGACCTGCTGGTCCTGGATGCCGATCCCCTTGCCAGCATCTCCAACATCCGCAAGCTCGGCACTTTGATGCGGGAAGGCCAGATCATCGACCACCACAAGCTGCCAACGAAACCGATTTTCTACAAGCGGTAGGCGAATCTGGATCGTCGATCCTGGCTTTTTGTCCAGGGAAAACAGGAGGAATCAGTGATAGTGATGAGGAGTAGAGTCTCTCTTTTCGTGCTCTTCTTTTGTTGTTTTCTTGTGCCGAATCCCATGGTCTCGGCGCAAGACACCCTTGCCATCGTTGGCGCCACCCTCATCGATGGCACCGGTGCCGAGCCGGTTCCCGACAGCGCCATCCTCATCGAGGGCAGCCGAATCGTTGCGGTCGGGCCCCGCTCCCAGGTGACGGTCCCGGCGGCCGCTCGCGTCGTGGACGCCACCGGCCAGTACATCACCCCGGGCCTGATCGACGTCAACATCCACCTGATTCTTTTCATCGTCCCGGAGTTTTACGTCAAGTACGAGGAGCAGCTGGAAGAGATCATCATCCAGTCGGCCCAGATCGCCCTCAAGTACGGGGTCACCACGGTGCGGGACTCCTGGGGTCCAATAGAGCCGCTGCTGCGGGCCCGGGATCGGGTCAACCGGGGCGAGCGGGTGGGAGCCCGCATGCTGGTGGCGGGCAACATCGTCGGTCTGGGGGGACCGTTCAGCGAATACTTCCTGGGCGAGCGGGGGGCGGCGATCTCGCCCCTGGTGCAGAAGCGGATCAACGCCATCTGGGAGGAGAACGTCGGTCCCGAGCTGGCGGGGATGCGTCCTGAGGAGGTGCGTCAGGAGATGCGCACGTACCTGGCCCGGGGGGTGGATTTCGTGAAGGTGGCGATCTCGGCCCACGGGGTCCGGGGGGAGCCGCTGATGTTCTCCCCCGCAGTGCTGAAGGTGATCGCCGATGAGGTGCACGCCGCGGGAAAGATCTACGAGACCCACACCGCCACGCCCGAGAGCCTGAGGCTGGCGGTGGAGTCCGGTGTCGACCTCCTCCAGCACCCGGAGGTCCTTGGTGACCAGGTGATCTCGGACGAGCTGATCGAGCTCATCAAGGAGAAGAATATCTTCTGTGGGATTCTGACCCGGTTCAGCTTCCCCAAGCGAGCCGAAGAGGAGCGCTCGAAATACCCGGAATGGTACGCGAGCACCAGCTTCTATAGGCGGGCTCAGTTCGAGGCGCGGGTGAAGAATGTTCGCAAGATGATCGCCGCTGGGGTCCGGCTGGCTATGGCGACCGACATGGGCCCCCAGTCCTGGGACCTGGCCTACCGACCCATGTCGCCGATGCTCGGGACGATGCAGTTCGAGACGATGGAAGATTACCAGACGGCAGGGGCAAGCCCGATGGACATCCTGGTTGCCTCGACGAAGACCGGAGCCGAGGCGTCCCAGATGGAGGACGATCTCGGCACGCTTACCGTCGGCAAGATCGCCGACCTGCTGGTGGTGAATGCCAACCCGCTCGCGGATATCGCCAACATGCGAAAGATCGCTGAAGTCATGAAAGACGGCAAATTCATCGATCGCGACGCGCTGCCCGAGAAGGAAATCATGAAGTTCGACCCCGCGATGAAGTTCGGCGACTACCTGAAAAAAATGAAGAGATAGAAGCTAGAGCTCCGATGAAAAGGAAGCGCTCATGATGGTAGAAGGTTTGCGCGCCCGTAGCCTGATTACGTCTCCCGCCATCCTGCTTGCGGTGCTGCTGATTCTTGTCGCGTCCTCCGCCAACGCGGCTCAGGCGGAGCAGGTGATCGCGGTCGTGGGGGCCACCGTGATCGATGGGAACGGCGGGCCACCCATGGCAGAGGCCACCGTCGTCGTGGTGGACAAACGCATTTCCGCCGTCGGCCCGCGGGCTTCGGTGGAGGTTCCTGCAGGCGCCAGAATCATCGATGGTACCGGGAAGTTCGTCACACCAGGATTCGTGGACACCAACGTCCACATTTCCCTCTACGGGGGAGGGAGGAAGGAGCGCAAGGAAACTTCAATCAAGTACCGCGACCGTGCGGCAGAACTGACGCTGGAAAGCGCCCAGATGCATCTGAAGTACGGGGTAACCACTGTGCGCGACAGTTACGGGGCCCTCATCCCGTTGATGGAGATTCGGGACGCCATCGCTCGGGGGGATGAGATCGGTCCCCGCATGCTGGTGGCCGGGAATATCGTCGGTTGGGGCGGCCCCTACTCTATTACCTTCGCCCTGATTCGCGAAAATAACTTGTCGCTCTACGAAGAGCAATTCACTGAATTCGTCGCTCAAGGCTCGGGTGAAGAGCTCATGGACATGTATCCGGAGGAGCTCCGTCGAGCAATCAACAAATACCTCGACAAGGGTCCAGATTTCATCAAGTACGGTGGGACCAGCCACTGGGCCTTTCCGACCATGATCGGTTTTTCGCCTGCAGCACAGCGAGTGATCGTCGAGGAAACTCAAAAGCGAGGGCTGGTGGCCGAGATCCACTCGACCAACCCAGAAGGACTCCGGCTGTCCATCGAAGCCGGAGTCGATCTTATTCAACATCCTGAGGCCCTTGCAGGAAAGGAGATCTCCGATTCGCTCGTCCGTGAGATTCGGGAACGGGGGATCCTTTGTTCGATGCTGATCAACACCGTCACCGGCGTTGCCTGGAAGAAGCATCTCAAGGATCAGCAGGAAGCGAAGCGAAGAATAGCGGAACAACAGCAGGAAGCGGAAGAAGCAGCCAAATCCGGGCTAAAAAGATCTGTGATGAGGGAGAAGACTTCCGCCGAGCGCCGTCGAGAGCTCACGGCCCTTGGAAGAGGCGGGCTCGGCCTCGAAATGCGCCGCCGCAACGCCGAGAAGCTGATCGCCGGCGGCTGTATCACGACCCTGGGTACCGACAACGCCGCAGGCTCAGCGCCCGAGTTCGCCCGGCGCCCGAAGGCCATATCGCAGGAGCCGGGGATCGGAACCATCATCGCGATTGAGGGGTTGGTCGAGCTCGGAATGACCCCATCTGAGGCGATCGTTGCAGCCACGAAGAACGGCGCTGTGGCATGCAAGGCCCTCGATGAGTTCGGCACCGTGGAGGCAGGCAAAATCGCCGACATTCTGGTCCTGGATGCCGACCCCCTGGCCGACATCTCGAACATCCGCAGGCTCTCAGTTGTCATGCGGGAGGGTCAAATCATTGATCACGACACGCTGCCGACAAATCCTATTTTCTACAAACGCTAGTGTCCCGTATCAGCCCTAAGAAGGTTCAAGAGTTAGAAAGCTAGAAACTCTGAAGAAAGGAAGCGCCATGATCGTACAGGGCTTACGCAACCGTACCCTGACTATCTCTCCCGCCATCCTGCTTGCGGTGCTGCTGATTCTTGTCGCGTCCTCCGTCAACGCGGCTCAGGCGGAGCAGGTGATCGCAATCGTGGGAGCCACTGTGATCGATGGGAACGGCGGGCCTCCCGTCGCGGACCGGACGATCCTCGTGAGCGGCAAGCGCATCACTGAGATGGGCCCTCGGGATTCGATACAGGTCCCGGCGGGTGCCCGGATCATCGACGGCAACGGCAAGTTCGTGACACCCGGGTTCATCGACACCAACGTCCACATGTCCCTGGCCTTTGGCCGTCGATGGAACGACACCAACGCCCGCTACTGGGACCGGCACACTGACCTGGTCCTCGAGGCGGTGCAGCTCCACCTGAAGCATGGGGTCACCACGATCCGGGACAGCTACGGCGCGCTCCTTCCCATGAACGAGGTGCGCGATGCGATCGCCCGGGGCGACGAGGTGGGCCCCCGCATGTACGTTGCCGGCAACATCGTGGGCTGGGGAGGCCCCCACTCCGAGACCTTCTCCCGCCTCTCCGAATCGGAGCTCACTCTCTTCGAGGAAGAGATCAACGACGCGATCACGCAGGGAAGCGGAGAAGAGTGGATACACATGACGGCGGACGAGCTCCGGGTTGCGATGAACGACTACCTCGACAAGGGACCCGACTTCATCAAGTACGGCGGTACCTCCCACTCTCTCTATCCGGGCCTCATTGGATTCTCCCCGCGAGCACAGAAAGTCATCGTGGAGGAGACACAAAAGCGAGGCCTGGTGGCAGAGACGCACTCGACGACCCTGGAAGGGCTTCGACTCTCCGTTCTCGCCGGCCTCGATCTGATTCAGCACCCCGAAATTGTCGGGCGCAGGGAGATCACCGACGAGCTCATCGACCTCATCGTGGAGCGGCAGGTCATCTGCTCGATCATCTCGAATGCGTACAGCGGAGAAGCATGGAAGTGGCACCGAAAGCAAAGGGAGAAGGCGCTGAAGGAGCAGGCGGAGGCGAGTCAAGACGAGCAGCGCCGGGCGCCGAAGACGTCGGCCGAGATCCGGCGTGAAAAAGAGGAAGCGGGGAACGGGTTGGAGCTGCGTCGGCGAAACGCGGAGAAGCTCATCAGCGCCGGGTGCATCGTCACGGTGGGCACCGACAACCTTCTGTTCGGCTACCGTGGAGTCGCGCCCGAATTCCTTCGTGAGAAACATACGGTATCTGAACATCAGGAACCCGGGATTGGGACCATCCTTGGAATCGAGGGGCTGGTCGAGTTCGGTATGACGCCCTCGGAGGCCATTGTGGCCGCAACGAAGAATGGGGCCCTTGCCTGCAAGGCCCTCGATGAGTTCGGCACGGTGGAGAAAGGCAAAATCGCCGACCTTCTGGTGCTGGATGCCAATCCTCTGGTCGACATCTCGAACATCCGCAAGCTCGGGGTCGTCATGCGGGAGGGGCAAATCAGTGATCGTGACAAACTGCCGACGAAGCCCGTCTTTTACAAGCGATAGGCCCAGCCGTTCGCCGCGCGCCGCGTTATCGTCTCGCCCGACGCGCTCGAGGCGAATCAACTCGAGAGGCTCCCTGCTTCTTGGCGTCACGTTGCTGAGCGTCCTGCCCGGCACAGGGGCCGAGAGCGCCCGGATAGCACAGGATCCCGCCGCTATCATTCAGAAGCTTCTCGAGGAGCGTACTGCTGCCGTGGTGGCGAGAGATCTCGCCGGAGTGGAGCGTCTCTACGCCAATGATGAAACGCTCACCGCCTTTCGACCCGGCGCGGTTTTCCGAGGCTGGACAGCCTACAAGGCGTTCTGGGAGGAGGCACTACCCGGCGTAGCCAACGGCTTTCGGATCGACTGGCACGACGATATGGTCGTTTATGGGAGCGGAGATCAGATCGTGGGAAGCCTGACCTGGAGTACGGCCGGAGGCGGCAGCACGCCCCAGGAAGGGCGCATCACGATCGTCGTCGAGAAAAGAGGCGATCGCCACGTCATCGTCCACGAGCATCTGTCGACCGTCCAAAGGTAGCATTCCTAGACTTACTGATTCGAGCTCCATGAGCTCACGATTCCAGTCTTGGGGGAAACGATGTTTGCAAATCGAGCTTACCAAAGAACCTTCGTCGTGGCTCTCGGCGCGGCGCTCCTTGTTCTGCACCTGTGGCCGCCGGCCATCTCGGCAGCCCGAGCGCAACCCCGGCTCTCCCTGGAGAACCTCTGGACGTTACGCGGCCTGTCGAAACCACATTGGTCGCCTGATGGAGAGTTGATCGCTTTCACCTTGAGCGAGCCCGAGTTCAACTCGAGCATCATCATGGTCACCGACCTGGAGGGAAACGTTCGCCGGCTGACGGACCCAACGGTACGTGAAGGCGCCGAAGCTAACTGGCAGTTCGGATTCTCGGCGGGGCTTTTACCGGAACCCTGGACGCCGGACGGTCGCAGACTGCTTTACCTGAGCCGTGGAAGTATCTACGCCGTGGAAGTGCAGAGCGGCCAGATCGAGCCCGTCGCGCAATTCGGCGGAGGGGCAAAAGGTTACACACCACAGGTCTACGACAACGGGCCGGATCCGGTTCTCTCTCCCGATGGCACACGGCTGGCGTACGTTCGAGAAAGCGAGTTGTGGGTACTGGACACGAAACAGGGACGGTTGACCCAACTCACTTCTTCCCATCCTGAAGGCTGGCACAACATGCAGCCCCGCTGGTCACCCGAAGGTACACACCTGCTGTTTACCAGCCAAGCAACGGAGGAGCAGCTGCCTTTCCCCTTTCCTGACTTTTCCGGCACCGTCATCAAAACGAAGACCGGGCTGATCGGACTGGGCCGGGTGCGCGTCGGAGTCGTCCCGGCGGAGGGCGGCGAGACCACCTGGCTGGGCTCGCCCGAGGGAACGAGATACTCGCTGCGAGGTGGGAGCCAGGCGTCGTGGTCTCCCGATGGAACGCGCATCGCCATCAACCGGATCTCACTGGACCACACGGCACGGGAGATCATCATCGCATCACCGGAGACCGGCGCGACCGACACCATTTGGAAGGAGCAGGTCCCGCACTGGATCTCCCCAATGACGATTTGGGCTCGCTGGTCGCCGGACGCAAGCCAGCTACTCTTCACCTCCGAGAAGGACGGATGGAACCACGTCTACGTCATTCCCGCAAGCGGCGGCCAGCCCCGGCAGCTTACCCACGGCAGCTTCACGGTCACGAGCCAGCGAGTCTATGACAACTACGAAACGACACCGGACTGGTCGTCGGATGGTGCGACCATTTACTTCCCGTCGAACCAGGCCGGAACGCCGGAGCGTCATCTGTATTCGCTGCCCGCAACAGGCGGCGCGTGGCAGAAGGTCACGCCTCAGCCGGGGGTGAACCTGTCCTCCACCCTTTCGCCCGATGGGACGCACGTCGCCTATCTCCACAGTGATCCGTCCCATCTGCCTGAGCTGTACGTACAGGAGATCGGCGCCGACAGCCCACGCAAGCTCACCAACCTGGCGTTGCCCGGGTCGCTGAACGGCTACCGCGGGAACACGCCCGAAATCGTGAGCTACCCGAACACCAACGACGGGACGCAGATCCGCGCCCGTCTCCATGTGCCCCGGGGTCTTGACCGTTCCCGCAAGCATCCTGCCGTGGTCTTCGTCCACGGCGCTGGCTATTCCCAGAGCGTATTCCGCGGTTGGGTCAGCCTGGCTCGTAACGCCTTCAACCACTTTCTGGCCCAGGAAGGCTACGTGGTGCTCGATGTCGACTTCCGGGGCAGTGCGGGCTATGGCCGCAAGTCCCGGTTGGACGTATTCGACCGGCTCGGCGACATCGACCGTGACGACGCGGTGAGCGGCGTCGAGTATCTGAAGAATCTCGGCTACGTCGATCCGGACCGGATTGGCATTTGGGGGCATAGCTACGGTGGATTCATGGTCTCGAGCGCGATGTTCCGATCACCCAAGACATTCCGAGCGGGTGCCGCCGGCGCTCCGGTGACCGACTGGGAGAGGTTTTTTTACCTGGCTCCCGGATACAACGAAGAACACCTGGGCTTCCCCTGGGAAAATCCTGAAGGCACTCGCCGCGCTTCGCCACTCACCTACGCAGAGAACCTGGAGCGTCCTTTCCTTATTCTGAGTGGCGTGCAGGACTCCATGCACCTCGATTCCGCTGCGCTGGTCAACAAACTCTTCGAGCACCGCAAATCCTTCGAGTGGTTCTTCTACCCCAACGAACCGCACGGCATGCGGCAACCACAGGCACGCGAAGATTACTATCGGCGCATTCACACGTTTTTCGAGCGCCACTTGAAGCGACCGGTGCAGCCAACGTCAGAGAACTGACCGTCGAGCCCCGATGCTCTCGGCTATCGCCTTCCTCTTTCCGGTGCTCCTCTGCCCCCTGGTTGCCGTCGTTGCAGAGGCACAGGTCCGGCTGGAAGAGAACCGGAATGAGGCACGGCGACGTTGGGAGAGGATGGCTCAGATCCGTCGCGACAAATTCGATCACGTCCTCCCCGCAGCGATGCGAGAGAACGGCATCGACATGTGGATCACCGTCATGAAGGAGGGCTACCGCGATCCCCTCTACGAGGACCTGGGGAGAGGTTCCGCTGGCTACCTCGGCCATTTCGGATACTACGTTTTCACCGACAGGGGCGAGGATCGCATCGAGCGCGCAACGCTCGGCATCGGCGGCAAGCTGCTGGCACGAAGCGGCGCCTACGACCTCATGGAAGCGGACTTCGACCTCAGGGCCTTCGTCGCCGAGCGGGACCCACAGCGTATCGGCGTGAACCTGTCGAAGTCGATCGGCGCCGCCGACGGGCTGTCGCACACCGCTTACCAGCACCTGGTCTCGACGCTGGGCGAGCCGTACGCCTCGAGATTGGTTTCCGCTGAGAAGCTGATTTCTGATTTTCGCTCGCGCCGCGTCGCCAGCGAGATCGTCGCCTTCGGTGAAGCGGGAGAGCTCTCCCGCCACATCGTCGAGAGGGCTCTTTCCAACGAAATCATCACCCCGGGGGTCACCACGCACGAGGACGTTGCCTGGTGGATGCAAGAGCAGTTGTTTGCGCGCGGCCTCGAGTCGTCCTTTGGTCTACCGTCGGTCTACCTCATCGGTCCGGAAGGGATCGAGGCTATGTCTACGGACAGAGTCATCCTACCGGGCGACCTGCTGACGATCGATTATGGCGTTGGTTTGATGAACTTTCGCACCGACATCAAGCGCATTGCCTACGTGCTCGAAGAAGGCGAAACCACGGTGCCACCGGGCATCCAGAACGCCTTCGACCAGGCCCGAAAGGCGCGCGAGATCGTCCGACGCCATATCTCCGTAGGCCGCAGCGGCGGCGCGACGCTTGCGCTCTTGAATCGCAAGCTCGAGGAGGCCGGATTCATCGCTATCGAGGGAAGAGAAGCCCAGCTTGCCCTACTGAGAACCTTCCACCTGCAGGACGACCATGACGAGACCGAGGTCCTCATCGTGTCTCATTCCATCGGCAACCTGGGCCACGGTGTCGGCCCGTCGATCGCCTCCTTCAATCCGCGGCGCCTGCAGTTCGAGATCCAACCCACCAACTTTTTCTCAATCGAGCTGTTTGCCTGGACACCGGCGCCCGAATGGGACGGGAAGAAGGTGCACATCCATCTCGAGGACTCCGCCGTCGTGACCGAGCGGGGCATCGAGTGGCTCTATCCGGTCAACGAGCGGATCCTGCTCATCACTTCTTCACGGCACCCCTGAACCCGACTTCAGGGTCGAACTGATTGATGGAGGTCTCAGGAAGCTTGTCGCGGTCGATGAACCTTCCTTCCTTCATCACTCGATCGATCTTCCGCATGTTGGAGATATCCTCCAGCGGGTTCGCATTCAAAATGATGAGGTCGGCGATCTTGCCCACCTCGAGGGTGCCGAGATCCTCCTCCATCTGGGACGCCTCGGCTCCGGTCTTCGTCGAGGCAACCAGAACTTGCATCGGGCTCAGCCCTGCCGTCTGGTAATCCTCCATTGTCTCGAAGTGAACTCTCCCGATCAGTGGAGTCTTCCAGTCATCAATAATCGGTGAGGGAGGTTGAGGGGCTAGCTCCCAGGAGTATGGGCCCATATCCGTGGCCAGAGCCACGCAGACGCCAGCCGCGAGCATCTTGCGGACGTTCTCGATCCGCAGCTCATACTCTCTCAGGTCGACCGCTGCGAACCATTCGGGGTAATCGGAGCGCCGCTCTTCGATCATCTCCAGGTCGTACAAGCTAAACCTGGTCAGAATCCCGCAGAATATGTTTTTTGCCTTGATGAGCTCGATCAGGTCGTCCGGGATCTCTCGCGGAGCGAAGGGCGCGCGGTCTCCCATGGACTCGGGATGCTGCAGAAGATCGGCTCCGGACTCGATAGCCAGCCTGAGGCTCTCGGGGGTGGTCGTGTGCGTTTCATAAATCTTGCCCGCCTCGTGCACCTCCTCGGCGATAACTTTCAGCACCTTTGGCGAGAACATCAGCGGTCCGCCCCGCACGCCGTGTGCGGAGATCGCTACCTTTACGAAATCGACACCGCGAGCCAGGTACTTGCGGATCTCCTGACGCACCTCGGGGCCGACGTTCTCCTCCCAGATGGCGTTGATCCTTTCCTGAACAAGAGGGGGATCCCGGCGCCCCGCTCATGCAGGAAGTACTCACTGAACGGACCCCCAACGCCCACAATGTTTCCCGCCACCAGCATGCGAGCGCCGAGTGTCTCACCCCGATTGATGCGGTCCCGGGCTCGCAACAACGGCTCCAGAGGGCTCCAGGAGTCGCGTACCGTGGTGACCCCGTACTTGAGGGCGATCTGCGCCGACTCAATCACGATCTCTTCGAGTCGATCCTCGTACTTCACATAGAACTCGGGCTCGATCATCAGAATGAGGTGCACGTTGACGTCGATGAGGCCCGGTGTAACGAACTTGCTCGTGGCATCCACCACCTGGGCTCCCGCGGGGATCCTCACCTGGGAGCGGGGCCCGACGGCAACGATGCGGCTGCCCTCGATGACGATGGCGCTGTCGGGAACTGGCTCACGGCCGGTGCCGTCGATGAGCGTCGCACCGACGATGACTGCGGTCTCTTGCGCCAGCGAAGTGGAGACCAGAGAAAGAAAAAGAAGGGAGAAAAGGGTGCACGAAATGCTTCTGACTGTCTTGCCTTGGCTCGCATAATGCATGAGGCTACAACTCCTTTGGCGATCTCGAAGTTTTTGCGTTGCGATGGGCCAACTCCTACTGCCTGGGTGATCGCGCAGCACTTAGCGCACGCGTTCCTTCAGCTCTTCGAACCAGTTCAAGACGATGTGGATTCGGGGGCGCACCGGTTCACCAGATTCCGCGGAATCGGCCGGCATGATGACGACGAACCGCTCGCCGTCCGGGGTGATGTCGTAGTCCCTGTAACTACCAAAGACGAGAAATCCTTCCAGCGGGAGCACCCGTTCATTGGAGAAAGAGAACGCAGGCTCGACGTTGATATCGACGGCCTTCAACGTGTTCAGCGGTCCGGAAAGTCGATAGAACAATGCGCGTCCATCCGGCGCCCAGACGGGGCCAAAGGCGGTCCCCCTGGAGACCTGTTGCCGGGCCCCGGTCTTCGGAAAGGGCTCCACGAAGAGCTCGTGCTGTCCTGGAGGACCGGATGCGTAGGCGAGCCATTTCCCGTCGGGGGAGAAGCTTGAGCCTATTTGGGCTCCGGGCCCGCCAGCAAACACTTCCGGCGAGCTCTCGCCCTCGAGCGAGAACGTCCAAACGTCCCTGCCCTCCTCAGCCGTCGAGAAGGAAAGCGTACGGCCGTCCGGCGACCACGATTCCGGCCAAGCGTTTTTGCCAGTCATCAGGGGCTCGGCGACGCCGCTTCCGTCCGCGCGGATCCAGTAGATACCCGTGGCCTCTTCTCTCTCTGACGCGAAGGTCACGCGCTCGCCCTTGGGCGTCCAGATGGGACGGGTTCTGTTACCTTCGTGCGTGAGCCGTCGTATCGCCGTGTCGCCGGAGAGCTCGTACACCCAGATCGTGCCTCCGTCGTTTTCACGCGTTTCCACAGCCACGTTCTCACCATCCGGCGACACCCTTGGGCTTCGGTAGTGTGCGGGTGGGACGTCGAGAGCGCTTACGACTCCCCTGCGGTCGGCGAGAGCGAGAACACCGAGACGGTCGGCTGCATCGCCGCCGCCGACGTACACCAGCGAGCCCCTCTCGGAAAAGCCGTAGTGCGCGCTCGCCTGGGCGTTGGCAGCCCGCCGCACACCTTCGACGATGGGAACCGGCCCTCCCGCCACTTCCAGACGGGCGAGGTCGAACGGGAAGGCGAACAGGTCGTCCTCCAAGGCGTAGACGATGTGGCCGGTCGGAAGGTAGCGGGCATTGGCGCCCCCGCTCCACAGCACCTTCCGCTCGCCGGTCACGAGTGACTGGACGACGATCTCGGCTTGGTCCCACCGGCTCGCTCCAGTGGCTCGCGTCGTCGTGAACAGCACCGACTCTCCGCCGGGAAGGATTTGCGGTCCATGAACCTGTTCGGCCTCTTCGGCCTCGACCAGGACTTCGGGCGCTCCGCCGTTGGCCGAGACGCGCAGAATGCCTTCCGGTCGGCCGAAGACGATCGTGTCGTCCCCTCCCCAGCTCGCACCGAAGGGAAACCCTGCATCACACAGCTTCACCGGCGCCCCGCCAGTGACGGGAATCTTCTTCAACTGCGCGTCGCGAAACGAGTAGAACCCGATCCATTGCCCGTTGGGGGAGAAGAAGGGCTGGTGGGATCTTCATCCGTTCCCTGGATCGGCCGGGACGCCACCTCGTCGAGGTTACTCAGGTGAAGTTGCGAGTTGGCGACGTAAACAATCTGGGTACCGTCCGGCGAGATCGCCACCAGCAGGAACCTCCTCCGCGTGAAATTTTGCCCTTCAGGCAGCTCGTGGTGAAAACGCATGACCAGTCGAGGTTCCGGCGGCGGCATCGGTTTCAAGAGCCAAACGCTCACCGCGGTGACCACGAAGACGGCGGCGGTCCAAAGTGCCAGGCGCAGTTTCGCTCCGGCGGAGCGCGTGACCTGCGGTTGGACCCGTGTCCCGTGCGGGTCGGCCAGAACATTCTTTATTTCGACGCGGACGTCCCCGACCGCCTGCCATCGGTTCTTGACGTCCTTTTCGAAACACCTGCGGAGGAGCTCTCCTAGTCGTGGATTCAGGTTCGACTCGAGCTGCGTGTAATCCGGCTCACGCGTGATGACCGCCGCGAGAATTTCCGTGGCCAGGTCGCCCTGGAACGCCTGGCGGCCAGTGAGCATTTCGAACAGAACGCAGCCAAAGGAGAAGATGTCGGGGCGCTTGTCGACCGGAATGCCTTTCGCCTGCTCGGGCGACATATAGGCGGCGGTGCCGAGAATCGCGCCCTCCCGCGTGGCAGCGGCGCTCAGGGTCGGTGAGTTCGAGGTGTCCGCATCCGCCGCATCTCCCGCAAACGCCTTTGCCAGCCCGAAGTCCAGGACCTTGACCTTGCCGTCGGGGGTGATCTTGATGTTGGCGGGTTTGAGATCGTGGTGGATGACACCCTTGTCGTGTGCGGCTTCGAGCGCTTCCGTGATCTGGAGCGCCAGCTGCAGCGATTCCTCGACGGGAATCGGACCCTGCTTTAGACGATCGGCCAGCGTGTCGCCTTCGATGAGCTCGAGCACGAGAAAGCGCGTGCCTTCGAATTCCTCGAGTCCGAAGATCGCACCGATGTTCGGATGATTCAGCGGTGCGAGGAGCCTGGCCTCCCGCTCGAATCGGGAAAGCCGCGCCTCGTCCTGAGCGAACGCCTCCGGGAGCGTCTTGATCGCCACCTCGCGCCCGAGCTTGGTGTCCTTGGCGCGCCACACCTCGCCCATGCCACCCTTGCCGAGCTCACCGGTGATTTCGTAGTGCCCGAGTGTTTTGCCGATCATTTTCGCGATGACAACCGCCGGCCAAGCATAGCACCATCAAAGCCTGGCGGGTGAGAGGGCAACATTGGAGATGACTAACGCTGTCTCATATCGTTAGCCGGACTTTCCGCGCCGCCCTTGTCGCTTGCGCGCGGCGGCGGCATCCTTGCGTGCGAACCGCTCGCGCACCGACGCGAGCGAACGCGTGCGACCTTTGCTCCGTCGCTCTTCGAGCATTTGCCAAAACGCTGGGTCCGCAGCGGTCAGTACATCTTCGATCTCGTATCCCTCACACCCGACCAGGATACAGACGGGCTTGCCATGCCTGGTGATAACGACCTTCTGTTCCTGGCTCTCTGCGATAGTGCCGCTGAGCGTGGCCTTGGCTTCGCGGACCGTGATGAATTTCATTCTCGAACTCCTATAGGATCTCTTCCGTCGTTTTGTGCGGAGGTTTCTTCCGAACAGCTCGGACGATGACCAGCCTGTCCTCCTCGACGACATCGTAGAAGACTCGGAAATCTCCGACGCCGAGCTGGTCGAGGAAGCGGGTCTCAAGCCAAGGTTTCCGGGAACCGTTTGGCGGGTGGTGGGCCGGGACTGCATCACGTCCGCAATTCTCCTCGGTCTCCGGGCCGCTTTTTGGAGACAAAACGGATCTCGATCTGTTTGTCCACAGCCTCCGCAATGCGACGAAGCATGGACAGCGAATGGCCGTCGTAGTCCGCGTCTTCCAGCCGGCAGATAACCGAAGCGGTCGTTCCGACCCGCTCCGCAAGCTGTCTTTGGCTCAGCTCCGCCTCGGTGCGCAAGTCGTAGATCTGACTTGCAATGCGGGCGTTCAGGAGCTCGTCCTCGAAGGATTGGCTGCGCTCGGAATCCTCGCCGACGTAGCGGTCGTAGGCGTACTGGAGCGCCTTTGAACGAAACTCCCGTCCTCGTTTCTTCTCTGTCATCTCAATCCTCCCCTCGAAGGTGTGGGCCTCCGGGTCGGCCTCGAATTTCTCTTTCCGAGCCAGCGCACGGTCGATTTCCTTCGGAGGCACTTTCTTTTCCTTGACCAGACCGTGCGACACGACGACGAACGCCTTCCCGCTGAAGAAGTACAGCATCCGGTACTGAATCCCTTGGTAGGCAGACCGAAGCTCGTAAATCTCATCCCGCAGGTAGTCTGCCTCCGGTCGACGGAGTTCATGACCGAGCTCCTCCAACCGAGCGAGCCGTGCCAGGCATTTCTCTCGCGGCTTCGTCTCGAGGCCGTCCAGCCACTCCAACAAAGGGACATCGCCGTCGTCCTGTTGGTAAAAGACGACCTCTGTGGCTCCACCCACTGTACGCTCACCATGTTCGCAATATTGCGAACGCCTGTCAAGCGGGCGGTGATGACAACCCCCGAGCAATGGGAGGCACAAAATGCGATCCCCAACCCCGCCGCAAGATGGTCTCGTTTTATGTAAATCGCGATGGGCTCGGCCAGCGAACTGGAGTACCACCTGCTCTTGGCGCACGAGCTTGACTATCTCGACAGCCAACAGCACCAGGAGCTAGAAGAGCGAGCCACCGAAGTCAAGCGCATGCTCGCTTCATTTATCCGAAAGCTGACCGCTGATCGCTGACAGCTGATAGCTCGCGGCGGAGCCGCCTTGGTTGCGGCGCCGCCGCGTTGGGGTTAACGCCTATAGAAGATGGGTTTCGTCGGCAGCTTTTGGTGGTCGATGATCTGGCCCTCCTTCATGACGACACCGAGCTTACGGATGTTCGAGATGTCGGCAAGGGGATCGGCATCCAATACCAGGAGGTCCGCAAGCTTGCCCGCCTCCAGCGTCCCGTACTCGTCCAAGGCCTTGCAGGCCATCGCCCCGTTCTTGGTCGCTGCAACAATCGCCTGAGCGGGGGTCATGCCAAGCTCCACCAACCCCTCGATCGCGGCGATCGTGCCGCTGCCCGGCTCGCCCCATAGGGGCTTGGGTTCGCGGGAATACTCGGGCGCTATACCCAGCCAGTTATCCGTACCCAGGGTGACGATACAGCCGCCGTCGATGAGCTTCTTGGCGTTGCGGCGGCGCATCTCGCTCCCAAGTCCGAGCTCACGCTGCTCTCGGCGTTGCTCGGCGGAGGTCTTTCCCTTTTTCACGTGTCTTCTCAGGCCGGGTTCGGCGGCTTCTTTCTCGTCCTCCGCCATCTTCTTCTCAGCCGCCTCCTTGTCCTTGAGGTGTTTCTTCCAGGCCTCACCGGTGATGGTGTTCACCAGCATCGAGCAAATGGTCCTCCGCTCACGGATCTGACGGACAAGGTCGTCGGAGAGCTCCCGATTTGCGAGGACTTCTGGGTGTTGGATCAGATCGATGCCTGCCTCCACGGCGAGCCGGAGTCCTTCCGGGTTGGTAGCGTGCGTCTCGGCCACCAGGCCCCGTTTCTGGGTCTCCTCGACGATCACTCGCTGCGCTTCGGGCGAAAACCCAATGAGCGTCGGAATGGCCCAGTGACTGGTTCCGCCGTATTTGATGAAATCGACACCCTTGTCGAGGTACTTGTTGATCGCCACGCGGAGCTCCTCGGGATACATGTCCATGAGCTCTTCGCCGGAGCCTTGCGTGATGAAATCGTTGAACTGCTCTTCCCAGAGCGAGAGCCCCTCCTCCCGAATGAGGGAGAAGGTCACCGAGTGGGGACCACCCCAGCCGACGATGTTCCCGGCAACGAGCAGGCGCGGCCCAATCTCCTTTCCCTTGGCGATGGCGTCTCGAACCTCGATCATGGGAAGCAGCGCCCCGTAACTGTCACGAATTGTCGCCCCGTAACTGTCACGAATTGTCGTGACACCGTATTTCAGTTGCATCTGGGCACCTTCCAGGGTCAGCTCGGCGTTCCGGTGCTGGTAGTAAACGGCACTTTCCTTCCTGAGTTTTCTGCTGGCGAAGGTCATCGAGATATGCACGTTTGTGTCGATGAATCCCGGAGTGACGAACTTCCCCGTGCCGTCGATGATGCTGGCGCCCGCAGGGACCTCTACCGAGGCCCGTGGGCCCACAGCCTCGATGCGCTTCCCGACCACAACCACGGTTGCGTCCCGGAGCGGTGGTCCGCCGTTGCCGTCGATCACCGTCGCTCCGACAATCGCCGTGTCAGCGGATACCGTCGCGGGACCGACGAACAGGAGCCAGAAGAGCGTCGAGATTGAGATTGACGCGAGCGGTTGCCTCATGGTTTCTGTTCCTCGTTCGACGGCGGGCTGGGGGTGCCGCGTGGGACGCTCAAGACCTTCTTGAGCGGCAGGACCTCGCGATCCACCACCTGGCCATCCTTCATGATGAGCGAAATCTTGCGGATGTTGCTGACATCCTCCAGCGGATCAGCCTCCAGGATGACCAGATCCGCCAGCTTCCCTTTCTCGAGTGTTCCAAGATCGTCCAGCAGGTGGTAGGCGGCCGCGATGTTGCGGGTGGCTGCCAGGATCGCGTCCATGGGCGTCATCCCCTTTTCCGCCATCGCCTCGAACCACAGGAAATGTCCCTCCCCGAGCTCCGTCGGCCGCTCGACGAGGAGCTTGGGGTCCGTCCCTTCCATCCGATCGGGATCCCTCATGCCCGCATCCGTTGCGAGCAATAGGGGTGCTCCCGCCTTGATCAGGCGCACCTCGTTCTCGTGCCAGACCTGCAATCGTTCTTTACGGCGACTGCTGGGACGCGCATCCTCCTCGGCCCGCTCCAGCTCGATCTCGAGCCGCTTCGCCGTGCGCGGCTGCACCGCACAGTATACGTTCTTATCGATCATCATCTGGATGGTGGAGTCCGGAATCGGCGTCGGCCCGGTCACCGAGCCGTGCTGGAGCATGTCGATGCCCGCTTCGATCGCCAGGCGGAGACTCTCCACCGACGTCGTGTGGGTCTGGGCAATGATGCCCGCCCGATGGCACTCCTCGATCATCGCCCTCTGGGCCTCGGGCGAGAACATGAGGAAGTTCTCCTCGCGGTGGCCACTGGCGCCGTACTTGACGAAATCGATGCCGCGGGCGATGTACGTGCGGATCTCCGCTCGCACCTGCTCCGGCGTCATCCACAGCAGGTCCGGGCCGGTGTTCTCCTCCCAGGTCCAGTTGATCCGCTTCACCAGCGCCTTCGTCGCCGTGGTCTCCGCGGCGGCATTGAAGTCACGGCCCAGCGGACCGCTGAAACCCACGATGTTGCCTGCCACGAACATCCGGGCGCCCACGGTCTCCCCGCGGTTGATCCGGTCCCGCACGTTCATCAATGGCTGCAAAGGACCCCACGAGTCGAACACGGTGGTCAGCCCGTTCTTGAGGCTCACCTGAGCTGCCTCCTCGATCGGGTCCTCGTATCGCCCCTCGTAGCGCACCACGAACTCGATGGAGGAGTTCAGCACCAGATGGACGTTGGCGTCCATCAAGCCCGGGATGACGTAGCGGCCGGTGGCGTCGATCTGGCGTGCCCCATCGGGCACCTGTATCTCGTCCCTACGGCCCACCGCGGCGATCCTTCTGCCTTCGATGACGATCACGGCGTCCTCGACCGGTGGCCCTCCCGTGCCGTCGATGAGCGTCCCTCCGATGACGGCGGCCGTCTGCTGCGCCGACGCGAAAGGGACGACTCCGAGAATCAGAACAACCGATAAAGAAACCGTTTTTGTCCTCATGGCTTCTCCCGTATGTTTGCGACGACTGCCCGCCGCACTCAATTCTTATCCCCGTTCGAGGATGTGGCAGGGGTAGTGCGCGGTACGCTCAAGACCTTCTTGAGCGGCAGGACCTCGCGATCCACCACCTGGCCATCCTTCATGATGAGCGAGATCTTGCGGATGTTGCTGACATCTTCCAACGGATCGGCCTCCAGGATGACCAGATCCGCCAGCTTCCCTTTCTCGAGTGTTCCAAGGTCGTCCAGCACCTGATACGCGGCCGCGATGTTGCGGGTGGCTGCCAGGATCTCGTCCATGGGCGCCATCCCCTTCTCCGCCATCGCCTCGAACCACAGGAAATGTCCCTCCCCGAGCTCCGTCAGCCGGTCGACGAGGAGCTCGGGATCCATCCCTTCCATCCGATCGGGGTCCCTCATGCCCGCATCCGTGGCCAGCAGCAGCGGCACACCTGCTTTGATCATCCGCACTTGATTGTCGTGCCTGGTCTGCGTTTGCACCTTCGGGCGCCTGACGGCTTCGGCTTCTTCGAGCTCGAGCTTGAGGCGCCTCTCTGTGCGGGGCTGCACCGCGGCGTAGATGTTCCTGTCGATCATCATCTGGATGGTTGAATCCGGTATCGGGGTCCCGTGGGTAAGGGCTGCGTGCTGCAGCATGTCGACTCCGGCTTCGATCCCCTGCCGGAGGCTGTCCACCGACGAGGTATGGGTCTGGACGATGATGCCGGCCCGATGGCACTCCTCGACGATCATCCTCTGGGTCTCGGGCGAGAACATCAGAAAGTTCCCGTGCCCGCTCCCGTGGCCACTAACAGCGTACTTGAGGAAATCGATGCCGCGGGCGATGTACGTGCGGATCTCCGCTCGCACCTGCTCCGGCGTCATCCACAGCAGATCCGGGCCGGTGTTCTCCTCCCAGATCCAGTTGATCCGCTTCACCAGCGCCTTCGTCGCCGTGGTCTCCGCGGCGGCATTGAAGTCGCGGCCCAGCGGACCGCTGAGGCCCACGATGTTGCCGGCCACGAACATCCGGCTCCCCACGGTCTCCCCGCGGTTGATCCGGTCCCGCACGTTCATCAGTGGCTGCAAGGGACCCCACGAGTCGAACACCGTGGTCAGCCCGTTCTTGAGGCACACCTGAGCTGCCTCCTCGATCGGGTCCTCGTATCGCCCCTCGTAGCGCACCACGAACTCGATGGAGGAGTTCAGCACCAGATGGACGTTGGCCTCCATCAAGCCCGGGATGACGTAGCGGCCGGTGGCGTCGATCTGGCGTGCCCCATCGGGCACCTGTATCTCGTCCCTACGACCCACCGCGGCGATCCTTTTGCCTTCGATGACGATCACGGCGTCCTCGACCGGTGGCCCTCCGGTGCCGTCGATGAGCGTAGCTCCCACGATCGCGGTGGTGTCTTGAGTGGAAGCGCTGGGAACAAAAACAAGCGGCAAAACGAAAAAGAACACTGGGACAAAATGTCTTGCTTTCATCGTTCCTCCAAGCCTGTGACGTGAGGGAGTGAGTACCGTCCCGAAGCTCATTGCAGCGGAGTAAAAGCGTCTTCCGGCTTCTTGATCTCGTAGTCGGCTGGCGGCTCCACGTGGAGGAGGTGCTCGACGAAGTAATCCCACAGCAGCCGAATGAAGTACGGATCCTGGGTGAAGCTTGCGCCCGATCCGGCATGATCAGGAAGTCGAACTTCTTGTTCGCTTTGATCAGCGCGTCGATGACCTGCAGCGTCATGGCGGGATGCACGTTATCGTCCATGTCTCCATGCACCAGCAACAACTTCCCCTTCAGGTTCTCTGCGAGAAGATAGTTGACCTGATTCTCGTAGTTGTCCTTGTCCGTCGCCTCGTCCTTCTCGAGCAGCCCCTGATACTTCTCGGCCCAGGTGTTGCGGTAGCTGCGATTGTCGTGATTGCCCGCCGAGGAAACCGCTACTTTGAAGAAATCCGGGTACCGGAGGATCGCGTCGGTAGAGGCGAACCCGCCTCCCGAGTGCCCGTAGATCCCGACCCTGTCCAGGTCGATGAAGGAATGTCTCGCCCCCAGTTGCTTGAGCGCCGCGATATGGTCGGGTATCCCGTTGTCGCCCATGTTCCCGTACCAGGTGTCGTGGAACGCCTTGGAGCGGAAATTCGTGCCCATCGCTTCGATGTGCACCACGATGAATCCGAGCTCTGCGAGGGCATGTACCTGGCGGGCCCTGGCCTCGCCGTTGCTCGGGGAGAAGTTTCTCTGCCTGACAATGGTCTGAGGCCCCGGATAAATGTTATCGATGATCGGGTACTTCTTGGCGGGATCGAAGTCTGACGGCTTGTACATGACTCCGTAGAGGTCGGTGATGCCATCGCGGGCCTTCACCGTGAACGGCTCCGGCATGCGCCAACCGGTGGCCAACAGCCCGGAAATATCCGCCTCCTCGAGTTTCCGGATCACCTTGCCGTCAACCGGAGACCGCAGCACGGTTACGGGTGGCTTGTCCACGCTGGAATAGGTGTCCACGAGATAATTGCCGCTCGGAGAGAACGCGACGTTGTGGTTCGCCTCTTCCTGCGTCAATAGTTGCAGGCGCGATCCCTCGAGGTCCGTGCTGTACAGGTGAGCCCAGTACGGATCCCTACCGGGTTCTCTGCCCCGTGCCGTGAAGTAGATCTGGCCAGCGGCCTCATCAACGTGGAGGAGATTCCCTACCGTCGAGGCGCCGGACGTGATCTGATTCTTGAGATTGTCCTTCGCGTCGTAGCGATAGAGATGGGCCCACCCGTCTCGCTCGGAGAACCAGATGACGTCGTCTCCGTTGTTGGCCACCGTCCAGTTGGGTGGTCCCCTCGCAAGCATCAACTCCACGTACGTCGCGCTCGATTCTTCCACCAGGCGCCGCACCGTGCCGGTCGAGGCGTCTGCCTCCATGAGCCGGACGCGCTTGGGCCCACGGTTGATGTGGGTGAAGTAGAGCTTGTCCGACGACTTACTCCATTTCACTGTCACCCACTGGTCCTCTCGTACGCCTGAAAGACTGGAGACCGATGGCTGCGGGTCGGACTGCACCTTGATGTTCGCCTTCGAGCCAACGTCGATGATGTGTATGTCGAACCGCGGAACGTTGGCGTCGCCCGGCAGTGCGTAAGGATAGGAATAGTGCATGGGGCGCTGATGCGTCGACGAGTACAGGTGCATGTGCTCTACGTTCCGCTCGTCCATGCGTTGCACCACAATCTTTCTCGAGTCCGGAGACCATTCGAGCACGGGCCGCACCTTTGTCTTTTTGATGATCTGGCTCGGGGTGGGGTCCGTGACGCCATACGCCCAGTAACGAACGCCGTCAGTGGTGAGCTGGATTGCTTCGCCACCGCTGGCCGGCCGGACATGGAGGTTGTACTCGTCGATGAACGCCTCCCGCTCACCGTCGGGCGACAAGACGTGCGTCGCCGGGCGAAGCTCGCCTTTCCTGATGGAGCAGTGGTACGCGGTGATGTCGCAGCGGAAGAGCTTCTCGTCGCCGGCTTCGAACTCGATCCCCTGCTCGCCATCCACGAACGCGAAGGTCCTGAACGGCAACTTGCGGGGATCGTAGTGCTTTTCGTTGTCAGCCAGCGACATAGCGGCGGCCAGTTTCACGTTATCGAACACCGGGCGCCTGGTGTCGCGCACTGGATCCACCAGGATGAATTGGGGGCCGTTGCTCGTCGGGACCCGGTACCAAAAACGGTTACCATCCTTCATCCATTCGGGATCGGCAACGTCCCCCGTGATGAGCGGCGCGAGGTTCCAGCTCAGCATCTGCTCCGCGCGCCGATAGTCGACCTGTGCCGAAAGTGGCGGCACAGACATCACCAACGCAAGGGATACGGTCAAGAGCCCGGGTAGAGCCGTCGAAAGGTGTGACATCTCAGCACTCTCTCATGCTTCGAAAAACAACATCCCCTATACTCCCCCCAACAAGCGTTGTCAACAAAGGCTGCCGCTTAGTTGGATCGGGGAACTACGGATCGGGGAACTACGGCGAAGACTTCCCATTGGATACGTTTACGATGAGGGGTTGCTTGCCCCCGAACTGTTGGATGCGGATTATTCAATTATTCACTTTCGAGTCAAAAAGCTGTGAAATCGGGCTCGACCCGGGGGTTGCTTGCCCCCGGATTTTTGTCCTCTCCATATCGACAGGACTGTTTCACAACCAAGCCTCGTATTCCACTGATAGGACAGACTTTAGATTTTGGGCGCGAAGCGGCGGCCTTTCGCGCCGAGCGGATTTTTGGATCGGGTCAATCCATGATATTGCATTCGCGTCGTATTCTATAAGCCTATATATATCAATAGCTTGATTCCGTTGTGAGGCTTGGCCGTCCCGCACCTGAACGGAAATTTGGATCAGAGCGCATTGGGCTAGGTCTAAGAACGTAGTGGTGTTGAAGGTATGTCCTTATTCTTGTTGCAATTGCAGCAGGCGTCCTGTCAAGGACCGGAAAGATATTGGCGGCACAGATATTGCTCACTGGACAGTTAGTGGTGTCTAGGTACGCTCATGTCCTTCCACGCTTCGGGAAAGGCCCCCTTGAAGGATCGAGGGTCTCCCGTACGAGCCAAGCTCGTTCCTTCCGAACGTACCCGTTCCTAACCCTTTCTCTTATACCAAGGAGGATGCATGAAAACAGGGAGTATGAAAACACTGGCTATCGCGCTCTTGCTGCTGCTGAGCTTTGCAGCGGCCGAGACGTTCGGGCAGGGAGGGTCCGTCCGCGGCTACATCCGCGACGAGCAAGGCGGTGTGATGCCGGGCGTGACCGTCACGGGGACGAGCCCCACGGTTCCCATTCCCTACACCGCCGTCACGGGTCAGGACGGGAACTACCGCCTGCTCAACCTGCTGCCCGGTGAATACACCATATCGGCGGAACTGGCAGGCTTCGCACCGTTCAGGCGCGAGAACATCCGCGTGCGAGCGGGGCTAAACCTGCCGCTCGACATCGTCCTGACACTTGGCACGTTGGAAGAAACGGTGACGGTGACTGGCGAAACGCCGCTCCTCGAAGTCAAAACGGCGGTGGTGGCGGTGAACGTCAGCGGCGACATGCAGCGATCGCTCCCGCTGGGCGTCCGTAGACATTGGTCCGAGTTTATGCGGTTCACGCCCGGGGTGGTGTCGAGGGACTCGACGGCCGATAATGCGCCCATCTTCTACATCCGCGGCGCGGGGATCGTGTCGTATTCGACCATGGTCGATGGCGCCGAAATAACCTCGGCCGTCAACCCCTGGTGGGGGTACGCCAACTTCGCGGACATGACGATCGATGACGTGCAGATCCAGACGGGCGGCATGGATGCCTCCCAGCCACTGGGCATGGGTGCCGCCGCAAGCGTGTTGATGAAGGGCGGGACGAATGATTTCTCGGGTGGTTTCATGTTCGGCTACACGCCGAAGGCGTGGATCGGCAACAACACTCCCGGCGCAACGAGCCAGACCATGTCGCTCACGCAGCCGGAGTTCGCGCTCGGTGGTCCGGTCGTGCGGGACAGGATGTGGTTCTTTGGGTCGTACCGGCGCAGGCAGGGTACCCTCGGCATAAGCCGGACGGCGGACCAGATCGCGGACCTGAACGCTCTGAACCCAGAGTTCGATCTTTTGGATCTTCGCAATTGGGCCAACATCTATTTCTTCAAACTGAGCGGGCAGATCAACCCGGACCACCAGATTTCGGGCTTCTACAACCGCGACCTGACACCACGCGATAGCGATTCGACGCTCGACCTCTTCCACTCCAGAATAACCACTATCGGAGGGGACGCCCTCTCCGCGCGCCTCACGTCGGTCTGGAACGACTCGGTGACGAGCCAGGTCGCATTGTCCTGGAACGACAAGACCTTCCGAAGAACTCAAGAGTTCAATGATGACCCCGCCAGTTCGATTTTTCAGAACATTTTTGCCTCGAGGGGGCGGTTAGTAGGGCAGACGCAACTGGCCACCACTCTCCGCGGCGCAGGGACGGCGGCCGCCGCGCCGTCCACGAAGACGACCATCACGGGAAATGTGACGAAGTACGTCTCGGGGTTGGCTGGGTCGCACGAGCTCCAGGTCGGTGTCTACTTGCAGAGAAATACTCGACTTGACGAAATCGTATGGGTGAACGGCGGCTTCGCCATTGAAGATGTGGTGTTGCGCGATCCGAACAACATTGTCGGTGGGACCACTCCGTTCCATCGGAGGATCTTCGACGTCGCTGGCGGTGTTACGAACGACCGGACGTTCTCGGACAACGCGTTCTACGTCCAGGACGCGTGGTCGCCGACACCGCGTCTCACGTTAAATTTGGGCCTCCGTGTCGACCGCGTCACTCGCAACGACGAACTGTTCGACGTGGAGCTCCAGAACAGCTTCGAGGTCGGCCCGCGCTTGGGCGTGAACTACATGCTCACCGACGACGCCCGCACCGGCGTGCGCGCCTCCTTCATGCGCCTCCACGATGCCGTGAACGTCAACGCGCTCTCCGCCGGCAGCACAACGATTGGGTTCCGCGACGAGTATGACATGGATCTGGATGGGAACTTCGAGACCGTCTTGGTCACACCGGGCACCTCACAGGTGGGCCTGAACAAAATCATCGATCCGGCCTATCATCAGCCATTCGTCGACGAGTGGGCGGTCGGCTTTCGTCACCAGTTCCCGGGCGAGGCGAGTCTGGACGTGGGGTTCATTCACCGCGACTACCGGGATAGGACGGCGCTCGTCGAGACGAACGGCATCTACGATGGGAACGTGTTCAAAGGGTATCGCGACGAGACTCAGAACGAGATCCACCTGCTGACCTCCAACGAGTGGAACCATCCGGTGTGGAAGGCGATCGAGATCATCGGCTCGAAGCGGACCGATTCGATCGAGATCCTGGGGAGTTACACGCGGGCGTTCTCCCACCTGGCGGGGACGTGGCAGCCGAGGGACCCGGCCTCCTTCATCCAGCCCGATGCGTTTCCCCTCGACCGAGGGCTGCTGAGTAACGACAACAGGCGCGAAAGCCGCGGCAACGGTTATTGCGCCACGTGCAATGGCGCGCACGAGTGGTTCGAACACATCGGCCGCATCGCGGGGGTCTATTACGCTCCGTGGGACATCATCGTGTCGGGCAGCTACATGTTGCAATACGGCCGGTGGTCCAGTGCGATCCTGGACCGTCTCGATGCACCCGACCCGCAGTTTGGCACGCCAACGGTGACGCTGTCGAACGGGCGCGTCGTGTCGAATCCGCTGGCGACGACCCTTCGATTCGCGTTCCCCACGCGGAGCGAGGGTCAGTTCCGGTTGCCGGTCGAGCAATCTCTGAACTTGAGGTTCGGGCGTCGCTTCAATTTCGGGGACCGCATGTATTTCGAGGTGGACCTCGACATCTTCAACATCTTCAATAACGCAGGTTTTCAAGGTTTCCAGAGGGGGGCGCACACACTCTACAACACTAGAAACTTCGGGCAGGGACGCAACGTGCAACTGCCGCGAACCTTCCAGTTGGGTCTGCAATTCATGTTCTGATCTCCGGCGGAGGCCGGTCGTGGCAGCCGTACACCGCTGGTGACAGGATGAACGCGTCGCAGGAGTGTGACCGGCGGGTCTTGAGAGGCGTCCAGGAAGTCACAGAGGCCGAATGAGGGGCGGTGCCTAGTGGCACTAGAGGCACCGCCCCTGTTATAGGTACGCCGGGCGCGAGTGAATCCTGCAGCTCGAACCGGGACCGTTCCGCCTCGTCGTCAGAGCAGCGGACGGGGCCGTGCCAGTGCAGGCGATGGATAAAACAGCCGATCGTCGGCAGATCCGGCGCGAGGGGCTGTCAAGCTGGCCTCTGCTCCGCCGGCAACACACCTGCCTGGAATACTTAATCGTTAGGAGGATGCCATGATTCTCAAAGATCTCCGTACCTGTGCTCTCCTTGGCTTTCTGATGGCAGGGCTCTTTCCCGTCGTTCCATGCGCCGCCGGAGCGGTCCAGGCGCCCGATGCCATCACGGCCGTCGTGGGAGCCACCATCATCGACGGAAACGGGGGGCCGCCCGTCCCCGACGCGACGATCGTGGTCCAGGGGAAGCGGATCGCCGAGGTCGGCCCCCAGGCCTCGGTGCGCGTGCCGCCAAATGCCAGGGTCATCGACGGCACCGGGAAGTACGTGACCCCCGGCATCGTCGACACCAACGTGCACATGTCCCTCGCCTTTACCTGGGACGAAACGAACGCCCGCTATTGGGACGGGCAGGAAGAGCTAGTCCTGGAAGGCGTTCAGCTCCAACTCAAATACGGGGTCACGACCGTTCGAGACAGCTACGGCGCGCTTCTCCCAATGATGGCGGTCCGGGATGCCATCGAACGGGGAGAGCTCATCGGTCCAAGGATGTACGTGGCCGGAAACATCGTGGGATGGGGAGGTCCCTACTCCATGACCTTTTCCGGCATCCGGGAGTCGTCCGGGCTCACGCTCTTCCAGGAACAGGTGAACGACTTGATCACCCAGGGAAGCGGGGAGGAGCTGGTCCACATGACGCTCCCGGAGCTCCGGGTCGCGATCAACGGATACCTGGACCTGGGCCCGGACTTCATCAAGTACGGTGGCTCCTCCCACGGAGGCTATCCGTCCCTCATCACCTTCTCCCCGGACGCACAGCGGGTGATCGTGGAGGAGACTCAGAAGCGCGGGCTAGTGGCGGAGATCCACACGAAGGGCTTCGAAGGGCTGAAGCTTTCCATTCTGGCCGGCATCGATCTCATCCAGCACCCTGATGCCGTCGGCCACAGGGAGATCACGGACGAGCTGGTCGAGGTGATCGTCGAGCGAGGCGTCATCTGCTCCGTGCTTCCCAACAAGTACACGGGGGAAATCTGGCAGAAGTACTTGAAGGAGCGGGAAGACGCCCGGAAGAAGTGGGAGAAGACCCGGAAGCGGAAGCCTTCTCTCACGACTGCAGAGATCCGGAGGATGGTCCAGGAAACCGGATGGGAGCACCCAGGAACGGTCTTCCGGCAGAACCTGGAGATGAGGCGAGTCAACGGGAGGAAACTCATCGAGGGAGGCTGCATCGTCACGGTGGGGGCGGATAACCTCCTCTTCGGCTCGGGAGGAGGCGCCCCGGAGTTCCGGCATGAGCTCAACGAGACGGATCATCTGGACCCCGGGATCGGAACGATCCGGGCCATCGAGGGGCTGGTAGAGCTCGGGATGACACCTTCCGAGGCTATCGTAGCCGCCACGAAGAACGGGGCCATCGCCTGCAAGGCGCTCGACGAGTTCGGGACGCTGGAAGCGGGGAAGCTCGCCGACATCCTCGTCCTCGGTGCCGACCCTCTCGCCGACATCTCCAACCTCTGGCAGCTCGAAACCGTGATCAAGGAGGGTCAGATCATCGACCCCAGTGACCTCCCGACGAACCCCGTGATCCGTGAACGGGAAGCTCATACCGTCTCCAGTGTGAGTCAGGAGAGGCCGTGATTCTCGAGGATCTCCGTACCTCTCCCGTCCTGGGCTTCTTCACGGTGGGGCTTCTTGCCTTGGTGCTGGGTCAGATCATCGACCCCAAGAGCCTCGCTACCAAGCGTGCTTACCCAAAGTGGTGACTGGAATTCCCAATCGTTAGGAGGATGCCATGATTCTCAAGGATCTCCGTACCTTTGTTCTCCCGGGCTTTCTCATGACGGGGCTTTTACTCGTCGTTCCGTCCGCCGCCGGAGCGGTCCAGGCGCCCGACGCCATCACGGCCATCGTGGGAGCCACCATCATCGACGGAAACGGGGGCTCTCCCCTCCCAGACGGGACGATCGTCGTCCGGGGCACGCGGATCACAGCTCTCGGGCCGCGGAGCTCGGTCCAGGTTCCCCGCGAGGCCAGGCTCATCGACGGGACCGGGAAGTACGTAACCCCCGGGCTCATCGATACCAACGTGCACATGTCCCCTTTGAGTGGCCAGACGACGTTTGCCCGGTACTGGGACCGACTCGACGATGTGGTCCTTCAGGGTGTACAGCTCCAGCTGAAGCACGGGGTCACCACGGTCCGGGACAGCTACGGCACCCTGCTTCCCATGATCAAGGTGCGGGATGCGATTGCGCGCGGCGAGCTGGTCGGTCCCCGCATGTTCGTAGCAGGAAACATCGTCGGCTGGGGTGGCCCCTATTCCGAGACTTTCTCCCACACCGACGAATCGAATCTCACCCTCTTCGAGGAGCAGATGAACGACTTCTTCACTCAGGGGAGCGGTGAGGAGCTGGTCCATATGAGCCTGGACGAGCTTCGGGTGGCAATGAACGAGTATCTCGACAAGGGACCCGACTTCATCAAGTACGGCGGCTCCTCGCACCCGACTTATCCGTCTCTCATCGAGTTCTCCCTGGATGCCCAGAAGGTGATCGTCGAGGAAACGCAGAAGCGGGGGCTCGTTGCGGAGATCCACACCAAGGGCTTCGAGGGGCTGAAGCTCTCCATCCTGGCCGGCATCGATCTGATCCAACACCCCGATGCCGTCGGCTACAGGGAGATCCCGGACGAGCTCGTTGAGATGATCGCCGAGCGAGGCGTCATCTGCTCCCTGCTTCCCAACAAGTACACGGGGAAAGTCTGGCAGAAGTACTTGAAGGAGCGGGAAGACGCCCGGAAGGAGTGGGAGAAGACTCGGAAGCGGAAGGCGCCTCTCACCAGTGCAGAAATCCGCCGGATGGTCCAGGAGACCGGATGGGAGCACCCAGGGACGGTTTTCAGCCAGAACCTGGAGATGAGGCGAGTCAACGGGAAGAAGCTCATCGAGGGAGGGTGCATCATCTCGGTTGGACCCGACAACACCATCGGAAGAGCACCCGAATTCCGTCGCACGAAGAAGTCGGAGCATCTGGAGCCGGGGATCGGGACCATCATTGCGATCGAGGGCCTCGTGGAGCTCGGCATGGCCCCCTCGGAGGCGCTCGTGGCCGCTACGAAGAACGGGGCCCTCGCCTGCAAGGCGCTCGACGAGTACGGAACGTTGGAGGTGGGGAAGCTGGCAGACATCCTCGTCCTGGACGGGGACCCCCTGGCCGACATCTCGAACATCAGGAAGCTGGAGATGGTGATGAAGGAGGGTAAGATCATCGACGTGGAGAGCCTCCCGACGAAACGTGTGTACCGCGAGTGGTAGGCTTCAGAACTCCCCTATTGAGAGCAGGCCAAAGGTGCCGGTTCTGTTAACGAAAGTACGAGGACGTTCATCCCGTGCCCGAGCCCGAGCCCATGCCCGGAGCCGGACAACCAATGAGGCGGTTCGATCACGAGAACGTGTTGTAGTGCGCCACCGTCGTAGTAACGGAGCTCTGAGGCCAGTCGGTTAACGCCTGTAGAAAATGGGGTTCGTCGGTAGCTTTCGGTGGTCGATGATCTGGCCCTCCTTCATGACGACACCGAGCTTGCGGATGTTCGAGATTTCGGCGAGGGGATCGGCATCCAATACCAGGAGGTCCGCAAGCTTGCCCGCCGTAAGCGTTCCGTACTCGTCCAAGGCTTTGCAGGCCAACGCCCCGTTCTTGGTCGCTGCTACGATCGCCTCCGATGGAGTCATGCCGAGCTCCACCAGACCTTCGATGGCCATGATCGTACCGATGCCCGACTCCTGCCATATACGTTTTGGAGCTCGTAGATATTCAGGCCCTGTGCCGGGAGCATTATCCGTACCCAGGGTGACGATACAGCCGCCGTCGATGAGCTTCTTGGCGTTAACCCGGCGCATCTCGGTGCCGTGCCCGAGCTCACGGAGCTCCCGGCGTCGCTCGGCCGAGGTCTTTTTCCGCTTGATTTGCCTTTTCAGCCCGACCTGGGCAGCCTCTTCTCGCTCCTCGGCTAGTTTCTTCTTGGCCGCCTCCTTGTCCTTGAGGTGCTTCTGCCATGCCACGCCGGTGTAAGTGTTGATCAGCATCGAGCAGATGGTTCCTCGCTCGCGAATCTCGCGGACGAGCTCGTCGGATATCTCCCTTCCCGCCAGAACCGCGGGATGTTGAATGAGATCGATTCCCGCTTCTACGGTGAGCCGGAGTCCTTCTGGGTTGGTTGCGTGGGTCTCGGCCACCAGCCCTCGCTTTTGGGTCTCCTCGACGATCACGCGCTGCGCTTCAGGCGAAAACCCGATGAGGGTCGGAAAGAACCAGTGGCTGGTTCCTCCGTACTTGATGAAGTCCGGACCCTTGTCGAGGTACTTGTTGATGGCGACCCGGAGCTCCTCCGGATACATGTCCATGAGGTCCTCGCCGGAGCCTTGCATGATGAAATCGTTGAACTGCTCTTCCCAGAGCGAGAGCCCCTGCTCCCGGACCACAGAGAACGTCACCGAGTGGGGGCCACCCCAGCCGACGATGTTCCCGGCAACGAGCAGGCGCGGCCCGATCTCCTTTCCCTTGGCGATGGCTTCTCTAACCTCGATCATCGGAAGCAGAGCCCCGTAACTGTCACGAAGAGTGGTGACCCCGTACTTCAGATGCATCTGGGCGCCTTCCAGGGTCAGCTCGGCGTTCCGGTGCTGGTAGTAGACGGCGCTTTCCTTGCCAGGACCTCTACGAGCGAAGGTCACGGAGATGTGCACGTTCGTGTCGATGAATCCCGGGGTGACAAACTTTCCCGTACCGTCGATGACGCGCGCACCCGGCGGAACATCGACCGAGGCCCGTGGGCCCACCGCTTGGATACGCTCCCCGACCACAACCACCGTCGCGTCCTTGAGCGGTGGTCCGCCATTGCCGTCGATCACCGTCGCTCCGACAATGGCCGTGGCACTCCGGGAAGCCTGAGTGGCATGCGCCGGGAGCCCGAGGGCGCCAACCAGCACGAAGAACAGCATGAGGGACAATCCGATGGAGATGGGCCACGCTCTCTTGGAATGCATCGTTACCTCCGAGGCCAGAATAGCGGCGCCTGCCTTTCCGTCTGGCAGAAAGAGGCCGCGGCGCGCCGTTCCCCGAAACGGGCAGCGTCGGCCGTGAACAACCTTTCGGGCCGAGCCTACCGGGTTATCGCCGGAAGATAAGAGGTTTCGTGGGCAACTTCCGGTGGTCGATGATCTGGCCCTCCTTCATGACGACACCGAGCTTGCGGATGTTCGAGATGTCGGCAAGGGGATCGGCATCCAATACCAGGAGGTCCGCAAGCTTGCCCGCCTCCAGCGTCCCGTACTCGTCCAAGGCCTTGCAGGCCATCGCCCCGTTCTTGGTCGCTGCAACAATCGCCTGAGCGGGGGTCATGCCAAGCTCCACCAACCCCTCGATCGCGGCGATCGTGCCGCTGCCCGGCTCCTGCCACAAGCGCTTGGGTTCGCGGGAATACTCGGGCGCCCTACCCAGGTAGTTATCCGTACCGAGGGTCACGATACAGCCGCCGTCGATGAGCTTCTTGGCGTTGCGGCGGCGCATCTCGGTGCCAAGCCCGAGCTCACGCTGTTCTCGGCGTCGCTCGGCGGACGTCTTTCCCTTTTTCACGTGTCTTCTCAGGCCGGGTTCGGCGGCTTCTTTCTCGTCCTCCGCCATCTTCTTCTCAGCCGCCTCCTTGTCCTTGAGGTGTTTCTTCCAGGCCTCACCGGTGAAGGTGTTCACCAGCATCGAGCAAATGGTCCTCCGCTCACGGATCTCACGGACAAGGTCGTCGGAGAACTCCCGATTTGCGAGTACTTCTGGGTGTTGAATCACATCGATGCCTGCCTCCACGGCGAGCCGGAGTCCTTCCGGGTTGGTGGCGTGCGTCTCGGCCACCAGGCCCCGTTTCTGGGTCTCCTCGACGATCACTCGCTGCGCTTCGGGCGAAAACCCGATGAGCGTCGGAATGGCCCAGTGACTGGTTCCCCCGTACTTGATGAAATCGACACCCTTGTCGAGGTACTTATTGATCGCCACGCGGAGCTCCTCGGGATACATGTCCATGAGCTCTTCGCCGGAACCTTGGGTGATGGCGTCGTTGTACTGTTCCTCCCAAAGGGAGAGGCCTTGCTCACGAATGACGGAGAAGGTAATGGAGTAGGGACCACCCCAACCGACGATATTTCCGGCGAACAACAAGCGCGGCCCAATCGCTTTACCACGCGCGATCCCCTCCCGAACCTCTTTCAGTGCAGTGAGGGTCCCGTAACTGTCGCGAATCGTCGTGACTCCGTACTTCAGATGCATCTGCGCCATTTCGAGCGTCAGTTCATCGTTACGGTTCCAGTACGCGACGGCCGTTTCCTTACCGGGTCCTCCCCGGCCCCCCCCGTAGAGCGAAATATGCACGTTTGTGTCAATGAATCCTGGAGTGACGAACTTTCCCGTGCCGTCGATGATTCTGGCGCCTGGCGGGACCTCTACCGAGGCCCGCGGGCCGACGGCCTCGATGCGTTCGCCGACGATAACGACGGTGGCGTCCACCAGGGGCGGTCCGCCGTTGCCGTCAATCACTGTAGCTCCGACAATCGCCGTATCAGCGGATACCGTCGCGGTACAGACGACCAGGAGCCAGAAGAGTGTCGAGATTGAGATTGACGCGAGCGCTTGCCTCATTGTTTCTCCTCCTTGTTCGACGACGTGCTGGGGGTGCCGCGCGGGACGCTCGAGGCCTTCTCGAGCGGCAGGATCTCGCGATCCACTACGTGGCCATCCTTGATGACGAGCGAGATCTTGCGAGTGTTCCAAGATCGTCCAGCACTTGGTAGACGGCCGCGAGGTTGCGGGTGGCCGCCAGGATCGGGTCCACGGGCACCATCCCCTTCTCCACCATGGAATCGAACCACAGGAAATGTCCCTCCTCGCTCCGGCCGTCGCCCGACGAGGAGAACGGGATTGTATCCGCCCTCGATTTGCAACGCAACGTCTGCGGAGAACCGTGCCAAACAGGTCCAAATGCCGATGTCCGAGATATGGGAGCGTGGGTCGGGGGTGTTCGAGCGTCTGCTTCCGTCTCTTTCGTGTCGTGATATGGTGTTGCCTTCCACAGTCCTTGGGGGACGCTACCGTAGGGGGTTTGCTATGACGACGTTCTGGCGAGCGCAATTGTTGATTTTTGTCTGCTTGGCGCCTATGACGGGGGTCGCGGCCTTCGCTGGACCGGGCGAGGAGCCCGGCAAGGCGGCAAGAATCGAGATAGGACCGAATCTCCGGGCCTCAGCGAACACGACGGAGGGCGGACGCAACGAATGCTGGATTACCGCTAGCCCGACGAACCCGAAGTTTCTCATCGCTGCCTCGCACGCCAGCCGGGGCAGCGGGGCTGGCGCCTCAGGGCCCCGCCGCTGCGCGACGATGATTTCCGGCAACGGCGGCCAAACCTGGCGTGACATCAATCTTCCCAAGGAGGATGAAGGCTGCTTCGATCCGATGACCACAGCGGCTGCGGATGGCCGCATGTATCTCCTTCACACAATAAGCGGCCGCAACTTGGGTGAGGCGCTTGGCGGGTCGACACCGCGTCGCCAGGGAACCATTCGCATTTATTCTACCGAGGACCAGGGGAGGAGCTGGAATGATCCGGTGGAGCTCGATTGCCCGCTGGCCCCGGACCATCCGAGGATGGTGGTGGATACCAGCGGTGGCCCGCATCACGGCCGGCTCTACGTTGTCTGGAACGAGGTTTCGGATACATTCCTCAAGCAAAAGTACCACCTCTTTCTGCACTACTCCGGCGATGGAGGTAAGACTTTCAGTGATCCCATCCTGCTGCACGACGAAGAGGGCGGAAAGCTGGTTGCTACCGAGCCGGTTGTCCTTTCAGACGGCACGCTCCTGGCAACGTACTACCAATATTTTTGGCCTCTCAGCGACGAAAAAAACGACCGCCAGCCGTTTTACATCCTGCGTTCCAGTGACGGTGGTGAAACCTTCGGAAAGCCCGAAAAGGTCATTGAGGTTGGCTCGTCGGCTTGGCGGCACTTGCGAGGGGACTTCGGGCGTGCTTTCACCCTACCCGTCATTGTCGCTGATACCTCGGAGTCGAGTCCTTACCGAGACCGTATCTATATGGTTTGGGACGATGTCAGCAAGGAGGAGTCGAATATCTGGCTCATCAGGTCCACCGACATGGGTAGAACCTGGTCGGAGCCGCTCAGGCTGAACGACAACCTCCACACCCCGGGCGGCCCGCCCGACTTCCGGATGACGCCGGTCGTGGCCGTCAATCAAGAAGGGGTGGTGGGGGTAGCTTGGTACGACCGCCGCAACGATCCCACCCGCCGCTGCTGGGAGCAATATTTCAGCGCCTCGCTGGACGGCGGCGAAACGTTCCTGGCCAACGTCGCCGTCTCCACGGCGCCATCCTGTCCGGAGAAAGATCTGGCGCCGAGCGTTCACGTCTGGAATGTGAGCCCGTACGTCGATGACACGCTACCCTCTGAGGAGGAGCTCTCGAAGATGCCTGACCGCGAGCGCCGCCGCATGGAGGAAGTCCTCGGTATCGAGCGAGCGTTCAGGGAAGCAAGCAAGGACATCCAAGCCGCGCGAATCCGCGTTTCGTTCGACCCCGGCCGAAACGTATGGCCTGGCCACTATACGGGTTTGAGTCCCGATCCGGGGGGCGTGTTCCATGCTTTGTGGGCGGATCGGCGCAACGAGCTCCAGCAGCTTTTCACGGCGCGAATTCAGGTACTCACCTCTCCCGAACCGCCTCCAACGCCGACTCACACGGCCATGGTGACCGAGCTCGTCCGCCTCGTGGGGGGACCCGCGAAGTACGAGGAGGCCAAAGGCACCGCCACCTTCGAGCTGCAAGTAAGGAACGTATCCGACCAGGTCATCTATGCGCCGCTAAAGGTGCGTGTCACCAAGGTAGCCTCCAGCTCCGCGGGGCCCACGGCCATCTTTCTCGATCCGGACGAGGGCGGAAAGGGAGCCGGTGCGAGCTGGGACTTCTCGCAGCTGCTCGGCTCGCGCAAGCGCCTGGAGCCTTTGATGATCAGTGAGGCCAGGAAAATCACCGTCCAGACTCAACGCGAGACTGGACTGGACGGCGTTTTCGATTTCGAGGTCATTGGTCATCTGACGCGCCCGGGCCAGACCAGTGCTGGTGAGTCGGAGAAGAAGAACTAGTGCATGAACCCGCTGATACTGTCGGCAAATTCCAAGGTCATTTTTCGTGCTGGCAAGGCGCTCCGACGAAGTCATATCTGGATATTTCGAGCCGCCTTCCGCAGCGAGCCTGTCGAGCGGAGGGCTAGGCCGATGGCCGAACTGCCCCGATGCAGCAACGCCGCCAGCGCGGAAAAGGACGAGGAATTTGCGGCAGGATTAGCGGGTTCGTGCACTAGGAGCCCGTTGAAAAACTACTGATTAGCAGCGCGATGGGGCGGTGAATCGACAACCGGAACTGTTTCCGGAAACAGTTGAAAACGACGCCGTCGGTCACGCACCCGGTCGTCGCCCCGCCGGTAGGAGTCCATCTTTTCCTTTCCGTAGTCCATCTCCGCCATGTAGAGATTGTGGGCGCGACACGCGAGCCTGGTATTGTTCGCGCTGCGGTCGCCTCCGAGCGCAAAGGGCTTGACGTGATGGAGTTTCGAAGCACTCACTCCGTTCAGAAACAGAGTCACATCACGGCAACGCTCTCGCTGCGACACCACGATGCAACACCGAGGGATTGAGCCCGGACGCCCGCAAGCGGCCTACCCGGGGCTACGCTCGCAACGCGATGGGGCGGCGAGTCACCAACCGGAACTCTTTCCGGACACAGTTGCTATGCCGAATTCGGCATAGCAGTTCAACGCTGTCCACGGTTACCCGGACTCGACTGCTGGTTCTATGCGTATTCCGGGGCATCGTGAACGCAGATTCCAGCCGAAGGTGAACATCCATTCCAAAGCATCGTGAACACGGATTCCGGGGATCGTGAACATGGATTCCGGGGAAGGTGAACACGGATTCCAGGCAACGTGAACGCCGGTTCCGGCATCGCGAACGCTCATCGATAGCACGTTTCAAGGCACTCTAGGTCGTACCCGGAAGGAGGACGATCTAGGAAATGGCAGCTAAGAGGTTATCGATGAGAAAAATACGAGAGGTTCTAAGGTTAAAGTACGAGCTGGGTTTTACTCACCGCACGATCGCAAAGGCACTTCGCGTGGCGGTTGGAACGGTGAGTGAGTACCTGGCCAAGGCGAAGAAGGGTGGTCTGAGCTGGCCGCTCCCGGAGGAGCTGAGCGACGGGGAGCTGGAGGCAGGGCTGTTTCCGCCGCCGGGCTCGTCTGGCGCACGGCCGGGTCTGGACTATGCCCACATCCACGAGGAGCTGAGGCGTCACCGAGAGCTGACGTTGCTGCAGCTGTGGGTGGAGTACGCGGAGAATAAGCCGGGAGCGTACGGCTACAGCCGTTATTGCGAGCTGTACGGTCAGTGGAAGAAGAAGCTGAACCCGACGATGCGTCAACGGCATCGAGCAGGCGAGAAGACATTCGTCGATTTTTCGGGGAAGAAGCCTCACATCGTCGATCCGAAAACGGGAGAGCTCGTCGAAATGGAGCTGTTCGTCGGGACGTTGGGCGCGAGCAGTTACACCTACGTCGAAGCGACACTGAACCAGTCGCTGGAATCGTGGGCGAAGGCCCATAAGGGGATGTCGGATTACTTCGGTGGCAGTACGGAGATCTGGGTTCCGGACAACTTGAAGAGCGGCGTGGATTTGGTGGACCGTTACGAGCCAGGGATCAACCGGACGTACGAAGAGCTGGCGACGCATTACGGTGCGGTTGTGGTCCCGGCTCGGGTGTTCAAGCCGAAAGACAAAGCGAAGGTGGAGTCGGCAGTGCAGGTGGCGCAGCGCTGGATCCTGGCGGTGCTTCGTCATCGCACGTTCTTCAGCCCCAAAACGACGCGCGAGAATGCCTCAGGAAGCGTCTTCTCGAGCCAGGCCATACCCCAGCAACCCCCCGAAACCAGCCCCACATCGCCCGGGGTTCGGCCGCGGCAGGTCGCTGCCTACGGGAGCGGGAAGGTCGCTTCGCGTCTTTCCTTACGCCCGCTCCCTCCGGCACCGACCTGCCGCCCCTTGCTACACAACACGCAGGTAAGATAGGTTCACGTTTTCAATCAGTGGAAAGGAGGTCACCCAACACTTCACCGCTTCGATGAGCGTTCGGCTTCACCGGATTCGCTGTTCAGCTTGCTCTGGATTCGGCGTTCACGATGGCTGGAATACGCAGGTTCTATGCTCTAACCTGAAGTTCCTTGGTCGAATAAACCTACCGACAGTGTGAATCCCCAATGATTACGCGTCTTTAGGGACGCCGAGAGCTTGATTTTGGGGTGCAATATGTAGGCATGTACTAGGCCATTAATATTGTATGTGGAAGGATAATATGCTACTATTGTGGGCATGCGCATCCACATCATCCCCAATCGCAACTCGACCCCCGCGGTCCTGCTGCGTGAGTCCTGTCGGGTGGGCGGAAACGTCCGCAAGCGCACGCTCGCTAACTTGTCCAAATTGCCCATGGAGCAAGTCGACGCCATCCGACGCATTCTCAAGGGCGACAAGCTCGTCTCGGTTGAAGACGCCTTCGAAATCGTCGAGAACGGCTCCCGGAACCATGGCCACGTCGAGGCGGTGCTCAGCGCCATGAGACAGCTCGGTTTCCAAAACCTCGTTGGCTCTCGACACTCACCACAGCGGGATTTGGTCGTGGCCATGGTAGTCGCCCGGATCCTCGAACCGCAGTCGAAGCTGGCGACTAACAAGTGGTGGCACACAACCACACTGCCCGAAATCCTGCGGGTGGGCGAGGCCCAAGAAGACGATCTCTATGCCCATGGACTGGGTTCTCAAACGCCAGGAGGTCATCGAAAAGAAACTCGCGGCGCGCCATCTCCAAAAAGACGGCCTGACGCTCTATGACCTAACCTCAAGCTACTTCGAGGGTGTGAGTTGTCCGCTGGCCAGGCTCGGATACAACCGTGACGGCAAGAAAGCCAAGCTGCAGGTCAACTACGGTCTGCTGACCAACGAACGCGGAATCCCCGTGTCGGTGTCGGTTTTTGAGGGCAACACGGGCGATCCCAAAACGCTGTTGCCTCAGGTAGAAAAGGTGCAAGAGCGCTTCGGCATCGAGCAGTTTGTGATGGTGGGCGACCGGGGGATGCTCACCCAAACCCAGATCGACGAGTTGCGGGAGATGGACGGTATCGACTGGATTACCGCTCTGCGTCCCGAGCCGATTCGCAAGCTCATCAACGATGGGGTGCTGCAGATGGGGCTATTCGACGAGCGGAATCTGTTTGAGGTGACGCACCCGGATTTCCCCAGCGAGAGGCTGGTCGCTTGCCGCAATCCGGAGCTGGCCGAGAGGCGGCGTCAAAAGCGTCGCGCTCTGCTCGAAGCGACCTGCAAGGAGCTGGAGAAGGTTGGTGGGATGGTCGGACGGGGCCGTTTGCAGGGCACGGAGAACATCCGTGCTGCAGTGGAGAAGCTCCTTAAACAACTACAAGGTCGGCAGCTACTACAGGCTCGACATCCGTGACGACGGTTTCGACTTCGCGCTCGACGAGACAACCATGGCCGCCGACGCCTCGCGCATCGCCAACGGCAACTCTGAGCTCGCCAACAAACGGCTCCAGCGGTGGAAGCGACACATGGAGACCATCGCTAAGCAGTTGGAACGGATTCGCCAACGGATCGGGCGGGGTCAGCTGTATGGTAAAGGTGAAATCGGTGTGCGGGTAGGCAGAGTTCTCAACAAGTACAAAGTCGGCAAGCACTTCAAGCTGAACATTCGCGACGACAGCTTTAGCTTCGAAATCGACGACACAAAGGTCGCTGCGGAAGCTGCCGTTGACGGCATCTACGTGATCCGCACCAGTCTTGCTAAGCAGCGGATGAACACCGACGACACCGTGCGCAGCTACAAGTTGCTGACCCAGGTCGAGAGGGCGTTTCGTTCCTTCAAGAGCATGGACCTGAAGGTGCGGCCGATTCGTCACCGGCGCGAAAACCGAGTCCGGGCGCACATCTTCTTGTGCATGCTCGCCTACTACGTCCAGTGGCACATGATGGAGGCTTGGCGGCCGCTGCTATTCTCTGACGAGGACCAGCAGGCGAAGGCCACGCGTGACCCGGTTGCTCCGGCGAAGCGCTCCGAGGCAGCCCTGCGCAAGATACAAACCAAGAAGCTTGACGATGGGAGTCGAGCTTGGTCGAGGTCCATCTCACCCAGATTCGAGCGCGTCACGGAAAGCTCCCCGTCGTAAGAGCGGTTGTGCACGGCCGCCATCTCCGAGGTCACGAAGTTCAGATGCGAGAAGGACAGACTGTCCGGTCTCAGGCCCTCGACCTCTTTCACGAAGGCCACCATGTCAGTGTAATTCTCGTCGGTGATGGTGTAGGAGAACTGGATCACGGGGGCCTTCGACCGCCCGTGCTCCTTGGCACGATTGACGAGCTCCACGCCTTCGTAGAGGCGCTCGAAGGAATCCCCGGACCGCCGCACGCTATTGTGCACCCCACGTGAGCCGTCCACCGAGACGGTGAGAAAGTCCACTCCTATCTCGACGAGATCGTCGGCCAGTCGCGGCAGCAGATAGCCATTCGTCGTGATGCTCACATAGAGCCCCCGCCGCTTGAGCGCTTCGCAGATCTCGAGGATCCGGGCGTGTATGAGGGGCTCCGTGTAGGCGAGCCCCACTCTGGGAGGCGGATGAAAGGTCTTCGCCTCACTGGCGATCTTGTCGATGAGCCCGAGCGACATGTTCTGCGGCCGGCTCCCAATGAGGTTGGCGTAGAAGACCGTTCCCTCCTCCCCGAGGCCCACGTCGCACATCTTGCAGTGAAGGTTGCAGAAGTTGTTGATGCAAAGGACCAGCCACTCCGGAGAGGCCCGACAGATTCCGTCCGTCCGTGCGACGTCGTCCCCGCGAAGCACGCGTCGAAGTCGCCGCTCGAGGCCTTGGAGCGTCATCGATTTGCATTCTACCTCGCGGACCCGAGGGAAAGCTGTTGTTCCAGAACATGCTTCTGGGCTTCCCGGAGGATCGGGTTCGACTCCGCAAGGGTTCCGAGATGGGACTATTCACTCTCGAGTCAAAAAAAGCTGTGAATTCCAGCTCGACCGGGCGTTACTCGCCGGACTGTTACTCTGCATATCGGCAGGACTGTTTCAAAGGACCAAGCCTAGTATCCCATTGAATTGATAGGACTGACTTTAGATTCTAGGCGCGAAGCGGCAAGTCTTCCGTGTCGAACGGATTCTTGGATCGGCAGATCCAAAATTTTGCATTTGCGCTCAATTCTATAAGCCTATATATGTCAATGGTTTGATTCCTGCTGTCGCGCGGGCCCTACCGCAGCCGAACGGAAAATTGGTTTAGAGCGCATTTGGCTGGGTCAAAAAACTAGAAGTGTTGACAATATGTCCTTATTCTTGTAGCAATTGCAGCAGGCGTCCTGTCAAGGCCGGAAAGGTAGTGCCGGCACAGATTTTGCTAACCGCAGAGTAGGAAAGCTCTTAGAGTACATTCATGCGTCAACGTTGCGCGCAAGTCCCTCTTGTAAGGAGCACACGTTCGACGCAAATCATTTCCGGGCACCGTTCGGCGCCATAGAGGCTCGGGCTTGTCCAGGAGGAGGGTCGTATGAAAACAGGGAGCATGAAAACACTGGCAATCGCGCTCTTGCTGCTGCTGAGCTTTGCGGCGGCCGAGACGTTCGGGCAGGGAGGGTCCGTCCGCGGCTTCATCCGCGACGAGCAAGGCGGTGTGATGCCGGGCGTGACTGTCACGGGGACGAGCCCCACGGTTCCCGTTCCCTACACCGCCGTCACGGGTCAGGACGGGAACTACCGCCTGCTCAACCTGCCGCCCGGTGACTACACCATATCGGCGGAACTGGCAGGCTTCGCACCGTTCAGGCGCGAGAACATCCTCGTACGAGTGGGGCTAAACCTGCCGCTCGACATCGTCCTGACACTTGGCACCCTGGAAGAAACGGTGACGGTGACTGGCGAAACGCCGATGATCGAAGTCAAAGAGTCCTCGGTGGCGGTGAACGTCAGCGGCGAGTTGCAGCGAGCGGTCCCGCTGGAAGCCCGCAGACATTGGTCCGAGTTTATGCGGTTCACGCCCGGGGTGGTGTCGAGGGACTCGACGAACAATATCGCGCCCGTCTTCTACATCCGCGGCGCGGGGATCGTGTCGTATTCGACCATGGTTGATGGCGCCGAAATAACCTCCGCCGTCAACCCCTGGTGGGGGTACGTCAACATGCCGGTCTCGTCGATCGATGACGTGCAGATCCAGACGGGCGGCATGGATGCCTCCCAGCAACTGGGCATGGGTGCCGCCGCAAACGTGGTGATGAAGTCCGGGACGAATGATTTGTCCGGTGCTGCCATATTCGCCTGGACGCCGAAGTCGTGGACCGGCAACAACACACCCGGGGCAACGAGCCAGACCATCTCGGTCACGCAGCCGGAGTTCTCGCTCGGTGGTCCGGTCGTGCGGGACAAGTTGTGGTTCTTTGGGTCGTACCGGCGCTGGCAGGGTACCACCGGCGTAAGCCGGACGCCGCAGCAGATCGCGGACGTGAAGGCTCTGGCCCCGCAGGCCGAAGCACTTGGCGACACTGGCAATCATGCCAATATCGTGTTCGTCAAACTGACCGGGCAGCTCAACCCGAACCACCAGATTTCGGGCTTCTACAACCGCGACCTGACAACGTACGAAAGGGCTAGGGAGATCGCGATTACGCAGTCCGCACAAACCCTTATCGGAGGGAACGCCTTCTCGACGCGCCTTACGTCGGTCTGGAGCGACTCGGTGACGAGCCAGTTCGCATTCTCCTGGAACGACAAAACCTTCAAAAGCTCATTTGCTCAAACGGGTGAACCCGCCAGTTCGATTTTTCAGGACGCGTTTGTCTCGAGCGGCCGGTTAGTGGGGCAGACGGAACTGGCCAACCGGCAAGGCGGCGCCAGCAGTCTGAGCGGCTTCACCGGGGGCGCGAGCTTCGCGCCGGCCACGAAGTGGACCATCACGGGAAATGTGACGAAGTACGTCTCGGGGTTGGCTGGGTCGCACGAGCTCAAGGTCGGTGTCTTCTTGCAGCCGAGAATGACTCGAATCCCCACCGTCGACTACCTGAACGGCGGCTTCTCCATTGAAAATGAGGTGTTGCGCGATCCGAACAACATTTCCGGCGGGACCATTCCGTTCCATCGGAGGTTCTACGACGTCGTTGGCGGTATTACGGGAGACCTGACGTTCTCGGACAACGCGTTCTACGTCCAGGACGCGTGGTCACCGACACCGCGTCTCACGTTGAATTTGGGCCTCCGTGTCGACCACATCACTCGCACCGACGAACTGTTCGACGTGGATCTCCAGAGCAGCTTCGAGGTCGGCCCGCGCTTGGGCGTGAACTACATGCTCACCGAGGACGCACGCAACGGCGTGCGCGCCTCCTTCATGCGCATGCACGATGCCGCGAACATCAACTCGCAGAGAGCCGGCAGCACAACGTTTGGGTGGCGCGACGAGTATGACATAGATCTGGATGGGAACTTCGAGACCGTCTTGGTCACACCGGGCTCCTCACAGGTGGGCCTGAACCGCATCTACGATCCCGCCTATCATCAGCCGTTCGTCGACGAGTGGGCGGTCGGCTATCGTCACCAGTTTCCGGGCCAGGCGAGTGTGGACGTGGGGTTCATCCACCGCGACTACCGCGATAGGACGGCGCAGGTCGAGACGAACGGTATCTACGATGGGAACGTATTCCGAGGGTATCGCGACGAGACTCAGAACGAGATCCACCTGGTGACCTCCAACGAGTGGAACCATCCGGTGTGGAACGCGTTCGAGATCATCGGCTCGAAGCGGACCGATTCGATCGAGGTCCTGGGGAATTACACGCGGGCGTGGTCCCACCTGGCCGGCACGTGGCAGCCGAGGGACCCGGCCTCCTTCATCCAGCCCGATGCGTTTCCTATCAACCGAGGGCTGCGTAACAATGACAACAGGAGCCCCAGCGCCAACAACGCCTATTGCACGAGGCGCTGTTCCTCGCACGAGTGGATGGAACACATCGCCCGCGTCGCGGTGGTCTACTACGCCCCGTGGGACGTCATCGTCTCGACCAGCTACTCGCTGCAATTCGGCCGGTACGCCGGTGTGGTCCTGGACCGTATCGATGCACCCGACCCGCAGTTTGGCACGCCAACGGTGACGCTGTCGAACGGGCGCGTCGTGTCGAATCCGCTGGCGACAACCAATCGATTCGCGTTCCCCACGCGGAGCGAGGGTCAGGTCCGGTTGGGGGCCGAGCACTATTGGAACATGCGGTTCGGGCGTCGCTTCAATTTCGGGGACGACATGTATTTCCAGGTGGACTTCGACATCTTCAACATTACAAACCACGACAGTTTTCAATCTTTCCAGAATGGGGCGAACCTAGTTTACAACACGAGAAACTTCGGGCAGGGATCCACCATACAAATGCCGCGAACCTACCAGTTGGGTCTGCAATTCGTGTTCTGATCTCCGGCAACTCCGCCTCCGCGCCGCAACAGGCGCGGAGGCGGAGGCCGGTCGTGGCAGAAAAAGCGGCGCCGTCGTAAGAGGCGCGCCGGGAAGTCACAGGGGCCGATCAGGGGCGGTGCCAGGAGGCACCGCCCCTTTTATTAGGGTCTTGGCAAAAATAAGTGCCCATTCTCGGGCGTCGAGGCGCCCGTCTGCCAAGGCGCGAGAAGTGAATAATATCTACTATCGGCAGGACTGTTTCAAAGGACAAGGCCTAGTATCCCATTGATAGGACGGACTTTAGATTCTAGGCGCGAAGCGGCAGGCTTTAGTGTCAGTCGAACGGATTCTTGGATCGGGCCAATCCAAAATTTTACATTCAGGTTCGATCCTATAAGCCTATATATATCAATGGCTTGATTTCAGTTGTCGGGCTGGCCATTCGGCAACCCGAACGGAAAATTGGATCAGAGCGCATTTGGCCAGGTCACGCACGGAGACGTGTTGAAGGGTATGTTCCTATTTTTGTTGCAATTACAGCAGGCGTCCTGTCAAGGATCGAAAACCCATTTCCGGCACAGATTTTGCTGACTCCAGAGTAGATAAGCTCTAGGGTATGCTCATGCGTCAACGCTGCGCGCAAGTCGCTCTTGAAGGAGCACACGTTCGACGCAAATCATTCTCGGGCACCGTTCGGCGAGTCGTCTGTGGTAAAAGACGAGATTCGACGAGCGTGGGGTTTCGGTGATAAAAGGAGCATGTGAGTTCTGGTCTCGGTCGCACACGTTTGACGCAAATCATTTCCGGGCACCGTTCGGCGCCACACAGGCTCGGGCTTGCCCAGGAGGAGGGTCTTATGAAAACACTGGCTATCGCGCTCTTGCTGCTGCTGAGCTTTGCAGCGGCCGAAGCGTTCGGGCAGGAAGGGTCCGTCCGCGGCTTCATCCGCGACGAGCAAGGCGGTGTGATGCCGGGCGTGACTGTCACGGGGACGAGCCCCACGGTTCCCGTTCCCTACACCGTCGTCACGGGTGCGGACGGGAACTACCGCCTGCTCAACCTGCCGCCCGGTGAATACACCATATCGGCGGAACTGGCAGGCTTCGCACCGTTCAGGCGCGAGAACATCCGCGTGCGAGCGGGGCTAAACCTGCCGCTCGACATCGTCCTGACACTTGGCACCCTGGAAGAAACGGTGACGGTGACTGGCGAAACGCCGCTCCTCGAAGTCAAAACGGCGGTGGTGGCGGTGAACGTCAGCGGCGAGTTGCAGCGATCGCTCCCGCTGGGCGCCCGCAGACATTGGTCCGAGTTTATGCGGTTCACGCCCGGGGTGGTGTCGAGGGACTCGACGAGCGATAATGCGCCCATCTTCTACATCCGCGGCGCGGGGATCGTGTCGTATTCGACCATGGTCGATGGCGCCGAAGTAACCTCGGCCGTCAACCCCTGGTGGGGGTACGTCAACTTCGGGGACTTGTCGATCGATGACGTGCAGATCCAGACGGGCGGCATGGATGCCTCCCAGCCACTGGGCATGGGTGCCGCCGCAAACGTGTTGATGAAGTCCGGGACGAATGATTTCTCGGGTGGGGCCACGTTCGCCTGGACGCCGAAGTCGTGGATCGGCAGCAACACACCCGGGGCAACCAGCCAGAGCCTGTCGGTCACGCAGCCGGACTTCGCGCTCGGGGGTCCGGTCGTGCGGGACAAGATGTGGTTCTTTGGGACGTACCGGCGCAGGCAGGGTAGCCTCGGCTTGAGCCGGACGGCGGAGCAGATCGCGGGCCTGAAGGCTCTGGACCCGTCGTTCGAGATTTTCGACAATGCCGATCACGCCAACATCTATTTCTTCAAACTGACCGGGCAGCTCAACCCGAACCACCAGATATCGGGCTTCTACAACTACGACGTGACAACGTACGACAGCGGTCGGACGCTCGACCTCAACAATTCCCGGGCAACCTGGATCGGAGGGGACGCCATCTCGACGCGCCTCACGTCGGTCTGGAGCGACTCGGTGACGAGCCAGGTCGCAGTCTCCTGGAACGACAAGACCTTCGGAAGAGTTTTTGGTGTAACGAATGTTCCCTCCAACACAATATATCGCGTTGTGGTTCCCTCGCGGGGGCGGTTATCGGGGCAGACACCAGTAGCCACCACTCTCGGCGGCAGCGACGGGGCGAACCAAGCGCCGTCCACGAAGGCGACCATCACGGGAAATGTGACGAAGTACATCTCGGGGTTGGCTGGCTCGCACGAGCTCCAGTTCGGTGTCTTCTTGCAGCCGAGAATGACTCGACGCAGCAGCATCGACTACCTGAACGGCGGCTTCGCCCAGGAAAATAAAGTGTTGCTCGATCCGAACAACACGGCCGGCGGGACCATTCCGTTCCATCGGAGGATCTACGACGTCGCTGGCGGTGTTACGGGAGACCTGACGTTCTCGGACAACGCGTTCTACGTCCAGGACGCGTGGTCGCCGACACAGCGTCTCACGTTGAATCTGGGCCTCCGTGTCGACCACGTCGCTCGCAACGACGAACTGTTCGACGTGGAGCTCCAGAACAGCTGGGAGGTCGGCCCGCGCCTGGGCGTGAACTACATGCTCACCGACGACGCGCGCACCGGCGTGCGCGCCTCCTTCATGCGCCTCCACGATGCCGTGAACGTCAACTCGCTGAACGCCGGCAGCACAACGCTTGGGTGGCGCGACGAGTATGACGTAGATCTGGATGGGAACTTCGAGAGCGTCTTCGTCACACCGGGCACCTCACAGGTGGGCCTGAACCGCATCATCGATCCGGCCTATCATCAGCCGTTCGTCGACGAGTGGGCGGTCGGCTTTCGCCACCAGTTTCCGGGCCAGGCGAGTCTGGACGTGGGGTTCATTCACCGCGACTACCGGGATAGGACGGCGCTCGTCGAGACGAACGGCATCTACGATGGGAACGTGTTCAAAGGGTATCGCGACGAGACTCAGAACGAGATCCACCTGCTGACCTCCAACGAGTGGAACCATCCGGTGTGGAACGCGATCGAGATCATCGGCTCGAAGCGGACCGATTCGATCGAGATCCTGGGGAGTTACACGCGGGCGTTCTCCCACCTGGCGGGGACGTGGCAGCCGAGGGACCCGGCCTCCTTCATCCAGCCCGATGCGTTTCCCCTCGACCGAGGGCTGCTGAGTAACGACAACAGGCGCCACAGCAGCAACAACGCTTATTGCGACGACCGTAGTAGTCGCTGCAATGGCGCGCACGAGTGGTTCGAACACATCGGCCGCATCTCGGCGGTCTATTACGCCCCGTGGGACGTCATCTTGTCGGTCAACTACATGTTGCAATTCGGCCGGTGGTCCAGTGCGATCAATGAGCGTCTCGATGCACCCGACCCGCAGTTTGGCACGCCAACGGTGATACTGTCGAACGGCCGGGAGGTGTCGAATCCGCTGGCGACGACCCTTCGATTCGCATTCCCCACGCGGAGCGAGGGTCAGTTCCGGTTGCCGGCCGAGCAATCTCTGAACCTGCGGTTCGGGCGTCGCTTCGTACTCGGGGAGGATATGTATTTCGCGGTAAACCTCGACATCTTCAACGTTCTGAATAACGCCGGCTTTCAAGATTTCCAGAGGGGGGCACACATAGTCGGCACCAGAAACTTCGGGGAGGGAGCCAACGTGCAAATGCCGCGAACCTTCCAGTTGTATCTGCAATTCGTGTTCTGATCTCCGGCAACTCCGCCTCCGCGCCGCAACAGGCGCGGAGGCGGAGGCCGGTCGTGGCAGAAAAAGCGGCGCGTCGTAAGAGGCGCGCCGGGAAGTCACAGAGGCCGGATCAGGGGCGGTGCCGAGAGGTACCGCCCCTTTCAACGTGATGCTGACGGATTACGCGGTGCAGAGCATGGCGGAAGGTGAAGAAGCCGAGGAGACGGAAGGGAAGGCCGGTGATATTTCTTGGGCCGACGCGAGGCCGCTGCACGTGTCGGAGAATACCGGCGAAGAAGAGCTTTCTCTCATTCGTGTCGAGGTAAAGGGCGCGCGGTAGATTTCGACGGTCGTATCTTCCGAACGCTGGTGAATGCCACTTTACGGCTCGCCACGGCGTCTAAGGGCGGCGAGGCGGTTCTTGACGGCTTCCTGAGCCGGGTCCAGCTCCAGAGATTGCTCGAAGGCTTCAATAGCCGCCTCGTTGTTCCCGAGCCGCTGGTGGCTGTCGCCGAGGGCGTTGAGAAGCACGGTGTCCGGTGCTCGAATCTGCCGCGCTCTCGTCAAATAATCGGCTGCCTTGTCGTACGCCTTCTTGGCATAGTGGGCGAAGCCTAGACCGGCCACCACATCGAACTGCGTTGGGAACGCTTGCTCCAGAGGAGCGAGGAGCTCCAAGGCTCGGTCGGGTTGCCTTTCCCTGAGATAGGCGCTGGCGAGCCTCCACCGGACCGCGGGAAGCTCCGGATTCTCCGCCACGGACCGCTCCCACTCGTTCCGGGCCTCCTCGAAACGACCGAGGTTCCAATACTGCTCGCCGCGAACGAAATTCAGAAGCCCGGGCGCGTTCGTGTCGAAACCAGGCTGATAGACGCCGAACGCCGGGCGGTTGGCCGTCGAGCGCGGCGAGATCGTGAGCGGCGTCCTCTTTTCGGCCGCCACCTCGCCGGTCGAAGCGACGACGCGCGTCCTGATCTCGTAGTTGCCGGCGACCACCCCATCCAACTTCATGTGCTCGAGGACCGTATCGCTCTCTCCCACTTGCGTTTCGGCCGACAGCAGAACCTCCTCACCGTTCACCAGCTCGAGCTTTACGGTGTCACCCGGCGAGGCACCGTAGGCCTGCGTGAGCATATGGACGGTGTCTCCGATGACGAAGAGGTTGTCCGCCGCCGGCTCGACGCGGGTGGGGCCGATTTGATACGTGCGGACCTCACCTTCGGGCACGTTTCCATCGACTATCTGGCTGGTGAATGCGAGCACCACGTCAGGGATGGCCACGCCGGAGGAGAAGTTGGGGATGGAAAGCTCCGTTTCTGCGACCGTGAACTGCTTGATGACCCGATTGCGCAGGATGACCGCCACCTTGTAATCACCGGGCACCATCGGAAAATCGTCTTGATAGGCGAACGGATACGACGCTATCTGCTGCATCTGGCTCGGGCTCAGCTCCAGATAGATCCCCTCCTTGTCGTCGGCCATCACCAGCACACCCTCGGGGGTGCGGACCTCGACGGTGACGTCCAGGGTCGTATAGAACTTCAGCTGATCCTCGTCCGTCTCCAGGGTGAAATTCTCCCAGTCAATCTCGATGCTGTAGTGAACCAACGGTGTGGCGTCCTTGCCCACCAGGATCGAAAACGTGTTACGAGAGGGCACGAAGTTGAAAGAGTAGTCGGCGGATACACGGTTCCCGTACCTGAGGTAGGCATCGGCGTAATCGGTGCGAATCGCCCGCTTCGGAGAATCCTCGATGCGGCGCATGAGGACCGCAGTACCCATGGAGGGCCGACCGCTGACGAAGTTCAACGGCTCAGTGGTGTCGAACGAGAGTGAGGCGGAGGCGAGCTCGGGTGAGATTTCTCCAAGTGCCTCAACGGCAAGCCCGCTGTCGGTTCCGGTAAGAAACCTGCCACCGCGCACCAGCGCCCGCGGCCCGTCGATCAAGGGGTTATAGAGTCGATACTCGCCGATGTCACCTTTCTTGAAAAAGAGAAGGTAGAAGAACGAGGTGATCCCAAGAGCAGGATCTCCTTGATAGAACCAAAGCTCCGAGGACACGAGCTCCAGGTGGCCGTCAAAGCGCTGCTTCTCACGAGGCTCGCCGAGAATGATGTGGTAGCGACCTCGGTCGGTTCGCCATCCCTCTCGGGAGGTCTCCCTTCCCAGGAACTTGTTCGCATGGTCGAGCCGCCGGTAGTGCTCGTCCTTGAACTCGTTCACCGGCGTGACGCGGTTGGGATCCCGTTTGGCCCAGAAGGCCTCGATGAAACGCTCCCGCTCCTCGATGGACTCGAGCGAGAGAAAGACATCGCGCTCCCGGTCGGTAATGATGTAAACGACCTCCTCCTCGAGCCACGATCGATGCGGCTCCGAGAGTTTCTTCACCCGATCGTCGCTCCAGGCCGTGACCGCGGCGGCACCGACGAGCTGCGCTGCGAAGATGAGAGGGATCGCTAACAGGAAAGGTCGATTTTTCATTTTGATCACACTAGCGATTGGCAGAGGGTTCTTTCCTCCCCACCGAAGGACAGCAAAAATCATAATATCATTCTAGGCGATCGACAGGAAAGGTTGGAAGAACGTCGATTCCAAACAGTCCCCCGAAGATCCCGCCTGTGAGTCAGCCCTCAAATGTTGCCTCGATAATCCGAAAGCGCTCCGTGCTGCTACCGAGCCGCGCTACCGACCAACCGGGTAGGCAGGCCGTTAACTTGGCATCGTCGTATACCACGAGCATGCACCCCTTGGTGGGGTTGTCATCTGGAACCGCCGCCAACTCGGCTGGCGTTAACACTGGATTGAAGACGAAGAAACCGCGTGCACCAGGTTGCACGACGGCATTTAATCCCCGAATGGCTTGGGCACAATCGGGACGACTCAGATTGTCCAGTATCACTGCCGCCAGCACACCGTCAAATGGGCGACCCCGGAAGGGCGCACGTCACGGTAGTGGCGATGCACGTTTTACGGTTGTTGTGGCATGGTTACCTTACGGTTATACTGTCCGCAAGGTAGGGAGGTTCCCATGCCCAACCCGCTGGTGCCAGAAGAAGTTAGCGCTCTGATTAGCCAGTTGGCCGAGCCCAGGCCCATGCGACGCGGCTCGGTCTCAGAGCGGTATGTGAAGTGCAATAAGGCCGGCTGCCCCTGCGCCGACGACACGGATGCTCGTCACGGGCCGTACTACAGCGTTACCCGCGCGGTGAAAGGCCGCACGAAGTCTCGGTGGCTGGATGCAGAGCAAGCCAGGCAGGTCCGCGAGCAGGTTGCGACAGGCCAGAAGTTCCGCGAGCTTGTCGAAGCGTACTGGCAGGCTTGCGAGCAATGGGCCGACGCCCAACTCGAAGACTCCGAGGCCGCCTCGCAAGAGGCGGCCCAAAAAAGGGCTTCAAAACGGCGTTCGAAGTCGAGACCGTCACCGAGATCGAAGCGCTCTTAGGCACGGGCGTCGTCGAGGAGTGGGACTTCGAGGCCATCGAGACGGCTGCGCGCCGCATGGCGATGCATGTGGCGGCCCGCGTCGTGGAACAACGACTGAACGCCGATACCTCGGACCATGCCGGCCCGATGTTGCCCTGCGCGTGCGGGCAGTCGGCGCGCTACGCCGGCCGGCATGGCAAGAATTTCGAGAGCGTGCTGGGGCGTTTAAGGCTGGAGCGCGCCTACTACTGCAAGGTGTGCGAAGCGGGCTTCTGTCCGCGCGACCGGGCGCTGGGCTTGGAGGGTGGCTCGCTCTCTCCGGGCGTGCTGCGCATGGCCGGGCTGGTGGGCGCGATGGTCAGCTTTGAGGAAGGCCACGAGTTACTGCACGAGTTGGCCGGGGTGGATGTGCCGACCAAGCATGTCGAGCGCGCGGCCGAGGCGCTGGGGCGTGAGATCGCCGAGGACGAGAAGCTCGTGGTCGAGCCGCCGGGGGCCAACGAAGTACTGGCGCCGACGCTGTACCTGGGGATGGATGGCACGGGTGTGCCGGTGCGTAAGGAGGAGTTGGTGGACCGCCCGGGCAAGCAGCCCGACGGCTCGGCCAAGACGCGTGAGGTCAAGCTCGTCACGATCTGGAGTGCCGAGGGGCGGGACAAGCAAGGCACGCCCGTGCGCGACGCGGGCTCGATCAGCTACTCGGCAGCGATCGAGAGCGCAGCACACAAGGACACCGACGCCACGCCGAGCGAGTTCGCGGCGCGTGTCGCGCGCGAGGCTACGCGGCGCGGCTTCGAGCGCGCGGCGCGCCAAGCCGTGCTCGGCGATGGAGCCAGGTGGATCTGGAACCTCACCGACGAGCACTTTCCCGACGCTGTTCAGATCGTTGACCGCTTCCACGCCAAGCAGCACCTCTCGGACGTCGCCAAGTCCATCTATGGTGCGGGCACCGACCTGGCGAAGCAGTGGGCGTGCGAACGTTCGTTGTGGCCTCCGCGATGGCCCTACCGTTCCGGGGTGGGCGCACGTCAGGATTGTGAGATGAGAATCTATCATCAGGCCACTCGGCGTTGAGCGCGACGCTCCCAGAACTCCTCGAAACGACCGCTCAGCTTGCAGCAGCGCAGGGCGATGATGGCGTCAACGCCAGCGACGGTCCAGTGCATCCCGGCGCGCTTGCACCGCGTTCCGATCGCGACCTTGCAGCCGGCCTCAACGACCCCCGTCGAGGTACAAAGCCCTGCTGCCCGGAACTCCGGATAGCGCATGCGCTCACGGTTGCGTACGACGTAGTCGACGCACTTGCGCGCCTCGTCATCCTTCGGCGAGTGTAGTCGTAGGGCGTTGAGGATGGCGTCGGTATCGCCGACGTCCAGTTCGTCGTGAACCTCGACTACAAAAACTTCATCCTACGTAGGATCTTAATCCGGCACGAGCGAGGCTCCCATCGTGGGTGGGCGCCTCCAGGGTCAAGGGAAAAGCGGGGCAATCGGAAACACGAAAACGATGGACAAAGACCACGGGCTCGCATCCTCCAAATACAGCACGCCGTCGGGGAAAAGGTCACCGGCTTTGGGGATACCTGTCGCAAGATAATCCAGCGAAAGCTCGACCTCCACATTCCGGATCCAGTTCTGCTCGGGCAGCCGATGAAAAATGAGAAAGGCGGTGTCGAGCTCGAAGTCGAGCTTGTGCGTGTAGACGCTTTTGTCGTCCGGCCGTGCCGCTGGGCTCAACTGATCGACGACGTCGAAGTGCATCTCCACCCATCCGGCCGTCTGCTCCGGCTCGAGAAGCGAAAGTTGAGCTCGAACTCGACCTCCACCGCGTTGTCTCGGATGTCCTCCTCTCCGAGCTCCTCGGCCGTCTTGCCGGTGAAGGGGTTCGTATCGGTGCGTCCAAACGGCTTCCAACTCGCCTCTAACGTGACCCCCACGCGCGGAATCGCCGTGGGTATGCCCAAAGCTAGGATGATCTCGAACGCCGTTTCCCTTGTCTCGTTGCTGACGGCGTCGATCTCATCCCCGTTCAAATGTGCGATGGCCGCACCACCGAATAGATTGGAAGTGGTGAAGGTGGGCTCGAGCTTGAGCGCTGGAGAGCAGAAGATCTTGCAGTCTTCGTTTTCGGCGCGAGCCATCCCAAAGGGTGTGACGACAAGAAGCAAGAGGCCGAAGCCTATCTTTCGTATCATGGGTCTCTTACCAGCGAGACTCGAACCCTATCGGACCCAGGTAAAAAATTGGTAAGAAAAGGGTTCCCACGCGGCGGCTCTCGCTTCCCGTTCGGATTCTTACCGTCTTCTAACTAACTCTGGGTGAGTAGTCTCGCGAGCAATCGAGGAGGTTCGTCATGGGAGTATTCATCGCGGTCCTATGGTTGCTCGGGGCCGGCGTCACGCTCGCCGAGACCCATCGTTGGGGCTTCGACGAGGACCCCGTGGGAAAGGCGCCGGATGCGTTCACCGCCGCTCGGACGGGTCAGGGGGCCGAAGGAACTTGGATCGTCGAGGCGGCGGCCGATGCGGCGTCGGGGCCGAATGCAGTCAAGCAAACGTCGAGGGACACTAGCTAGAGCCTGTTGCAAAAGCCCGTTAGCGCCAAAGAGGGGAAATATACGGTAGCGGGGGGTAGGACTACTTATTAACGCGAGCGCTGTTTCGGGCTTGTTCCAGAATGTTTTCCTTGTTCATGTCGCTCAGTTTGCGGAGAGACTTCTGAAGGCGCTGCCAGGCCTGAACGCCGTCGCGGATGCTCTTTTGAGCCGCTTTCGGCACGTAATAGCCGGTGGTTTTGGCCGCTTCGCCGCGGTAACTGATGTATAGGTGAGGGCCATGTTTGGGCCCGGGCCCGTGGCATCGACAACTGGGCGTGCCGCACGTTCGATAGCTTTCGGCGGGCGTGCCGAAGATAGCTCTACGAGCGTCGGATTGAATCTGGCGTAGGAGTTGATTTCGGCGCTTACTCCACGAGTCGGTTTTTGCGGGCATCCTGCTTGTCCTTGTCTTTTTTTCGCTTTGTCCGCGCGACGGATATGAGGTTTTGGCTGATCACACACCAGCCGACGTATCGCTTGAATCCGCTGTCACCTTTGTAAGTGGCGCGGAACATAGCAAAGCGATGCTTGAGAGTGGCGATCCGGGACTCGATACCGCCGCGCCATTTGAGCGCTCTGCGAAACCAGCGCTGTTGTTGCAGCTCGACCCGCTTTTTCGATCGACCTGGAGCTGGCAACGCGACTCTTTTGACACCGAGTTTTTTCGCCTGCTGCTCATTGTTCGCCGAGAAAAATCCCCGGTCGGCTGTCGCCATCTGGGGCGGCTGACCGAACTGCTCCGTGTGTTTGTCGAGCGCAGGCATCCACTGCGGTTGGTCAGCGGGATTGCCATCTGCGACGTCGTAGTGGCTGACGATGCCGTTTTCCACCTCGTCGATGCGGACCAGTCGTCCAAACTCCGTCGGCTTGGATGCCTTCCCTTTGCGGATCACCGCCGTATGTTCCTCAAAGATGCTCACGATCTTGTCGGGATAGTGACGCTCGCCCTCGAAAACGCGTGCCCGCGTCTGCGCTAACACTTTGCTGACGAGCGGCAAAAAGTGCTGTAGTTCGTACTCGCTCCGGGTGACGCTCAGCAACGAGCCCACGATGGGCAGCGATCCATCTTGAAGTGCCTGCATGACGGTTTCAGCTTGGCGAACCACGCCGCGAGCAATGCCCATCAACGTGCCATAACCGTCCTTGAACTTCTTTCGACTCGACTCGGTAAATGACTTACTGGCTCGCTCGATCTCGATAAGCCGATGTTTCACCGTCCGGCGGTGGTCGACCACCTTGAGCGCACCCTCAGTACAAGCCTTGGCGATACGCTTGAGGTTGCGGGTTATCACCCGAATACCATCACCAATCAGCGAGCTGTCCGTCGGGTAGTGAATATTGCTCTCGACCACAGTCGTATCGGTCCGAAGCTTGCGCCCCCTCGCAACACCCTCCTCATGCGCGATACCTACCACGCGAGCATGAATCTTCTCAGTTAGCTCTGGACTCAGCAGCGCGAGGTTGCGGCTGAAAGTGGAGAAATTGGGTGCGGGGGCGTCGTCGAATCGGGTAAAGCGGCGATACAGGAGGTTCGAGCGCACTTCACGTTCCAAGTCTCGGAACGACCATCCCTTGATGTGCTTGAGCACACAAGAGCGCAACAACCAGTCGGGCGCGATGCCGGTTCGATTCGAAAGCGGGTAACGTTGCGCGAGTGATTGGTGGACCAGCTCAATTATCCCGGTGTCATCAAGAAGAGTGTCAACAGATTCGAGGAGGTCATCTTTGATAAGCGAGGCCTGCTTGCCGAAGTTTGACATAGAAGAGCGAGGACTGCCTTGTGAGCGTCCCGATCATGCCTAAGAGATCTCCTCTCTTAGGTATCATGTCAAGAAAAAAATCCAAACAATCACTAATAACGGCTTTAGGGAGTCAATCGCGGAACTGCAGGAATAATCAGCAGATCGGCCACGGGCCAGACCGTCCGGGCGTTGAACCCAAAGGAGGAATGAGCTACGTTTTGCAACAGCCTCTAGCTACCGGTTTCCGGTCCTGGTGGTGACGGAGCCGCATACGATCAACGGTACACTGTCCGTCCGGTTCAAGGCGATCTCGGGCTGGGTCGACCAGGCCGGGGGGCTGGTCTGGCGCTACCTCGACGAGAACAACTACTATGTCGTCCGGGCGAACGCGCTCGAGGACAACGTCGTCCTCTACAAGATGGAGGACGGTAAGCGGTCCTCCCTGGCACCGAAAGGAACACCTGAGAGAACCTACGGAGTCGATCACGAAGTGCCGGCACGAGAGTGGAATACTCTCACGGTGCGGTTCGAGGGTCCCCTCTTCACCGTCTCGTTCAACGGCGAAGAGTTCTTCGCGGTCGAGGACCGCACCTTTACCGAGGCGGGGCGCGTGGGGCTCTGGACGAAAGCCGATTCTGTGACCCTGTTCGACGATCTGACGCTCGACAGCGAGCAATGACATGACCGCGACCACCGCGAAGCCGTCTCTTCTCATCGGCACGGCGACGGCCCTTCTCCTGATAATGGCCTGTCGCGAGGATGTGCCCGAGGTTGTGGTGTACACGTCCGTCGACCAAGTCTTCTCACAGCCGGTGCTGGAGCGTTTCCAGGAACAGACCGGGATCCGGGTCCGGGCCGTCTACGATACCGAAGAGGCGAAATCGACGGGGGTCGTCAACCGGCTGATTGCGGAGGCGGAAAACCCGCAGGCGGACGTCTTCTGGAGTGGAGACGTCTTTCGTTGTCTCGTTCTCAAAGAAAGGGGGATCCTCACTCCTCACGAGGCGCCGCCTGCCATCCCGATGAGCTTCCGGGACTCCGATGGCATGTGGACGGGCTTTTCCGGCAGGGCAGGGTCTTAGCGTATAACCGCGAACGGGTGGACGAGCCTCTCGCTCGCGCTCTTCGCGATTTCACCACGGAGGAGTGGGCGGGCGAACTGGCGATGGCCAATCCGCTCTTCGGAACCACGACTGTCCACGTCGCGCGCTCTTCGTCGCGCTCGGCGACGAGGAGGCGCAGTCTCTTTTCGACGCCTTGAAAGAGAAGGGAACGCGTATGGTGACCTCCAACAGCGAGTCGCTTCGCCTCGCACTTTCCGGGGAGGTTTCCTACGCGCTGACCGATACCCCCGGGAGGCGAAACGCTCGCAGTGCGTCTTTACACAGTGCTGGCCAACTCACCCCGTGGACTTCAAGCGGCGCTCTCGCTCGCTCAAATGGCTCTCACTTTGCCAGTCGTCCTCCTCCTGGTGCTCACCCTACGGAAAAGCCGATGGTCGTTTTGACGTTCGGCGGGGTCCACTTCTCGTATGCAGCTCGGCCTGTTCTCGCGGGAGTATCGTTCGAGGCGGGAGAGGGGGAGCTGCTTGTCATCCTCGGACCGTCTGGTTCCGGCAAGAGCACCGTGCTTCGACTTGCTGCGGGACTCGACGCTCCGAGCGCCGGCACGATTTACTTGAATGAGCGGCCGGCAAGCGCCGATGGACGGATTCTCCTCGAGCCCGCGGCTCGGCGCGTCTCGCTCGTGTTTCAGGATCTCGCCTTGTGGCCGCATTTGACGTGCGACGAGCAGCTCCACTTCATGGGTCTCGACCTCGACACCCCCGACCGCAAAGCTCTGCTGAAAGACGTCGGCCTCGAAGGCTTCGAGAGTCGACTTCCCGCCCACATGTCGGGCGGGGAGCGGCAGAGACTCGCCTTGGCGCGGGCGCTCGCCGCATAGCCCCAGATCCTTCTTCTGGATGAGCCCTTCGCGAACCTCGACCCTGGGCTTCGCCTCGAGCTCCGCCGTCTCCTTCTCGATCTTCACCGAACCTACCAGGTGACCATCGTGTACGTGACCCATGATCTGGAAGACGCGTTCGGCCTCGCGGATCGCATCGCGGTCCTGAACCAGGGGACGCTCGAGCAAGCGGCATCGCCCGAGGAGCTCTACCGCCGTCCCGCCAGCGCCTTTGTCGCCACGTTTGTGGGAAAGGCCGCAATCGTACCGGCGACGATCAAAGGTACCGAGGTCCATACTCCCCTGGGAGGCTTTTCCAATCCGAGATCGGATCTCCACAAGTCGAGCGGAATCGACGTCGTCCTTCGGCCCGAAGACGTCGAGGTCGGACAAGAAGGTGTTCCGGCGCACGTGGCGGAGGTCGTCTTCTACGGAGACCGCTATCTCGTGCGCGCCTTCACGGAGTCGGGTCCCATCTGGACCTACATCCCGACCCGTCCCGACCCCGGAGACACAATTGTCGTTCGCGTGCGGCGCGGGTGGCCGCTGGAACCATCGCGTTGAGGGATGGAGAGCGAGACGGAGATTCATGCTCCAACCCCGCCGGTAGTGGCGTGTATCGACAGGAAAGGTAGTCAGAGAGTCGCAAACGGCCGTATATTGGCGCCGTATGCTCGAGCGTGGTGCCTATAGCGGCAACGATGGACAGAACACAGGAATGATCAAGAAAGGACGATGCCAATGCCAGATAAGACTTCGTACTTTGTCGCAGCCCTCCTCGCCTGCGCTGCGGTCGCCTCCTCGGGCATCGCCCAGCAGGCCGATTCAGAGGAGCCACTGCCTCTTGAGCCGACCCGTACCATCCGCTTCACCACCGACGAGGGAACCTGGATCTCCCTGGACATCTCCCCCGATGGAAGCACCATCGTTTTCGACCTGCTGGGCGACCTCTACGAACTCCCGATCGCCGGCGGCACCGCCACGCGCATCACGAGCGGGATGGCCTTCGACGCCCAGCCGCGCTACTCGCCCGATGGACAGACGATCGTCTTCGTGAGCGACCGCTCCGGGTCCCAGAACGTCTGGCTCGCCGACGCCGATGGGCAAAACCCCCGCCCGGTCACCCGCGAGGAAGACATTCAGTTCGTCTCCCCGGAGTGGACCCCGGATGGCCGCGGCATCGTCGTTTCCAAGGGAAAGGGGATCACGGAGGTCATGTACGGCCTCCATCAGTACCTGCTGGGAGGGGGCACCGGCGTCGCGCTGGCCGGCGGCAAGGGCAACGAACCCTACGACAACTACGTCGGTGCGGCGTTCGGCCCCGACCCAAGGTACCTCTACACCGCTGTGGCAACCGGAGGGTGGTCGACGATCTGGCAGGTTGCGACCTTCGACCGGGAGAGCGGGCACACCGACGTGCTGACGAACGAGCTGCGGAGCGCGATGCGGCCGGCCATCAGCCCCGATGGGAAGTATCTCCTCTTCGCCACCCGTCACGACGCGGTCACCGCGCTCAAGCTGCGCGAGCTCGAGACCGGAGACGAGCGGTGGCTCGCACAGGAAGTGCAGTTCGACCTGCAGGACTCGCGCCCGACCCGCGACGTGATGCCAGGAATGTCCTTCACTCCTGATGGCAGGGCGCTCGTCGCGTCCTACGACGGAAAGATCTGGCGGATCGAGGTGCCGTCGGGTACGGTCACGCCGATCCCGTTCACGGCGGACGTCGAGCAGCAGCTCGGCCCGCTGGTCAAGTTCGATTATCCGTTCGACGACTCGAGGCTGACGCTCCGCCGCATCCAGGACCCCCGGCCCTCGCCCGACGGGCAGCGCCTCGCCTTCTCCGCACTCGATCGGCTGTGGGTGATGGACCTGCCAGGCGGTGCACCTCGCCGATTGACGAACCGAGAGACGGGCGAGTTCAAACCCGCCTGGTCGCCCGACGGCCGCTACGTCGCCTATGTCACCTGGAACGATGCGGATGGTGGCGACGTCTACCGCGTTCGCGCGGACGGCTCCGGAACGCCGGAGCGCCTGACACGGGAGAGCGCCTACTACGAGGGGGTGACCTACACGCCCGACGGCAGCCGGCTCATGCTGCTCCGCGCCCCGCGCCGGGCGCGGACGCTCCAGATTGGGCCGTCCCGTCTGCAGCTCGCCTGGATGTCCGCCGACGGCGGCGATCTGACCGAGATCCATCGCCCCGGCCAGTATGGCTCGCCGCACTTCACCTCGGAGGGCGACCGCGTTCACGTCTACGATCGCGCCGAGGGGTTGATCTCGATGCGCTGGGACGGCACCGACGTCACGTCGATCCTCGAGCTCACCGGCAGCATCTCTCCCAGCAGGCCGGAGGTCGAACCGCCCGCTCAGGAGATCCTCCTCTCGCCGCGCGGCGATCGGGCGCTCGCGCGGGTGGGCAACGATCTCTATCTGGTGACGCTGCCGATGCCGGGTTCTGCCGTAACGCTGTCGATCGTGAAGCCTTCCGAGGCCCCGCTACCCGTGAGGCGGCTCACGAACATCACGGCGGAGTTCCCCGGATGGAGTCCCGACGGTGGAAGCGTCTACTACTCTCTGGGCCGGACGTTCTTCGTCCACGACGTGGCGACGGACGAGAACCCGGAGACGACTGTAATCACGATGACGGTCCCGCGCGACCGGCCATCCGGCACGCTCGTCCTCCGCGGTGCCCGCATCGTGACGATGCGGGGGGACGAGGTGATCGCGAATGGCGACCTGGTGGTCACGGACAACCGCATCACTGCGGTCGGTGCGCGCGGGCAGCTCGACGCCCCCGCCGACGCGCGTGTGATCGACGTCTTCGGCAAGACGATCCTTCCGGGCTACGTCGACATCCACGCCCACATGCGTCCCGCCGCCGAGGTGCACCGCACCCAGCCGTGGATGTACCTGGTGAACCTCGCCTACGGGGTCACCACCAGCCGGGATCCATCGGCCTCACCCGACGTCTTCTCGTACGCCGACCTCGTCGAGACCGGGGCGCTGCTGGGCCCGCGGATCTTCTCGACCGGCCCTTCGCTCTCCGAGAACGTGCCTCTCGAGAGCCTCGACGACGCCCGAAACATCCTCCGTCCATTCGCAGAACATTTCGGCAGCGAGACGGTGAAGCAGTACACGATCGGGAGCCGCAGGGCCCGCCAGTGGTTCAACGTCGCTGCCCGGGAGAGCGGGCTCACGCCGACGGTCGAGACGTACGCAGACTTCCAGAAGAACCTGACCGAGGTGATCGACGGCTACGCCGGCCTCGAGCACAAGCTTCACATCTTCCCGATGGCGCAGGATGTGATCCAGCTGCTCGCGCAGGCCGGAGTCACCAACACGCCGACGTTCTTCGTCAGCAACACGACGGTGGGCGCCGGCGAGTGGTTCTACTCCATCGAAGGAATCGACCTCCACGACGACCCGAAGTTCAAGCGTTTCACCCCGCATCCCGTCCTCGACCGCAACCTCCTGCGGCACCGCGTCATGCAGTGGCAGCCCCCATACGAGTACGTCTATCAGCGCCAGGCGGCCGAGCTACGCAAGCTCGTCGAGGCGGGCGGACGCGTCGCTCTCGGCTCCCACGGCGACCTTCAGGGGCTGGGCGCCCACGTCGAGTTGTGGGCGATCGCCAGCGGCGGGATGCGGCCGCACGACGTGCTGCGGGCCGGCACGATCTTTGGAGCCGAGGCCATCGGGCACGGGGCGCACGTCGGCTCCCTGGAGCCGGGGAAGCTCGCGGACCTTCAGGTATTGGATGCGAATCCCTTTGAGGACATCCGCAACACCAACACGATCCGCTACGTGATGAAGAACGGCCGGCTCTACGAGGCAGACACGCTCAACGAGATCTGGCCCCGGGAGAGGGAGCTGCCGGAGCAATGGTGGTGGAGAATCGATCCGCAGGAGGAGTGACGGGTTGGTTTCCTGAGCTAATTTGCTGATCTTTGACATCTTGCTGCTCCCCCCTAGAGCATTCTCGTTCGGCTCCAGTCTGATGCGCGGGACTTCCGGGACGGGGCACTAGCAGCAGCAGCGTAAAGCCAAGCCCATACCGGCGCGCCGACATCGGCTCAGGCCAGGAAGCGGGGGCCTTTCTACTAATCAGTGTGATACGGAGTATAAGCCTCTCCGCCCCTTGATGATTTCTGAGGACAGCGTGATATCATGTTGTCCCTTTCGAGGTCGAGGAGCCAAATATGCCGCTCGAAGCGCTTCCTCCCCTGTTATCGCCCCGCGAGGGCCTGGACAGGAGAGCCACGTGACGGAAGGCACGCGGACTGGAGTGGCTCGCTGGCTTGCTCTCGTCCTGCTGGCCATCAGTCTAGCGCTGGCGATCGGCTGCGAACGCGAATCGAGCACGCTACCGCCGCCCGAGGCTTCCTCTCCTACGGTCGAGCTCGGGAGCGCGCCCGCGCCCAAGAGCATAGGCAGCGCGAGACGGACCCCATTCCAGCCACCAGCCCTCTTCCCGGCGAGTCGCTCGCCGAGTGATTATGTGGGATCCGGATCCTGCGCGCCGTGCCACGGTGAAGTTTACTCGGTGTGGAAGCGCTCGCAACATGGCCGGGCGATTAGACCTGCGTCGGTGGAATCCGTGCTCGGCAACTTCGCCGGGCCAGAGCTGGTCCAGCCGGACGGCACCGTCGGGTTCAAACAGGAGGGAGATCGTTTCACGATGACGATCCGGACTTCGATGGGGCTTGAGCGGCACGATGTCACACTCGTACTCGGATCGGGTCGGCAACACCAAGTCTACTTCACCAAGGGCGTGGACGGACGCTACCGGATGTTGCCCGTGATCTGGAAGACTCGAGGCCAGGCCTGGATCTGGAGCTCGCCCTACGTCGGCGGCTCCCTCGTTCCTCGTTCTCCGAACCATTGGAAATGGGACGACCTCGTGTCCCTGCCCTGCCTCAACTGCCACACAAGTCAGGTGACGTATCGGGCCACCGCCGACGGGTCTGGGCCAATCGCCGAGTGGGTGGAGATGCCGATCAACTGCGAGAGCTGCCACGGCCCGGGCAGAAGGCACGTGGAGAGGAAAGACCAGGGCAAGCCGGACGACAGCTTTTGGAATCTCCAGGCCATCGGCCAGGACCGAGAGCTCCGTGTGTGTGGCGAGTGCCACTCGAGCCGGGGCGACTTCGCGACACGGACCGACGAACGCGGTTGGCCGGATTTCCTGGTGGGGAACCTGGCCTTCCCCGGCTTTCGTGCCGATGGGACTCAGCTCGGCACAACGTACCAGTACACGGGGCATATACTCAGCGAGTGCTTCAAGCAAGGGGCGCTTAAGTGCAAGAGCTGCCACGACCCACATTCGGGAGCGGCGCGGACCCTGGCGGGTGAGTCGGCAGAGGGCGATCGGTCAGACGGGCAGTGCACCGTGTGCCATCGCAACCTACTCGATGGGGACGCGGCGCGCCGTCACTCCCACCACCCGGCATCGACCCGGTGCGTCGACTGCCACATGGCTCGGAGCTGGATCTACGACGACCCGGAGCTGGAGCATGCCAACGCCGACCATTCTATTCCGATCCCGCGCCCCAGGGAGGCGCTCCAATTCGGCACGACGGATCCTTGCCTGGCGTGTCACTCGTCGCGTGATTCGAAATGGTCCCTCGGGGTGCTCGAAGCTTGGGGTCAATATGAGGCAACGCGGATTCGCCCGTGGGTTCGGACCGTCTACGAGGCGCGCCGCCTCACGCCCGGCGGGACCCGGCGTGCCATCGAGCTCTTGGCCGACCAGGCGGTTGGGGATTATCTGCGCGAGTCTACTATCTCACTGCTAGGGAGGTACACCGCGACCCCCGAGATAGTCGCCGCCCTCCGCCCCTTCGCTTCGCACCCGGACCCACGTTTGCGGGGCGCCGCCCTGGACGCGCTAGCACGTCTTGACGACCCCGCCCGGGCGCTCGCATGGCGCCGCCTGGGGACCTCGGACTCCGACGCGTACGTGCGTCTGACCCTCTTGCGGGCGGAGAAGGATCCAGCGTCGTTCGACGATGCGACGCTGCGCCGGCTCGCGCGCGACGCCCTGCAGGCCCGCCAGCGGCCCTCGGCGGTTGAGCTCAGCCACCTAGCGCTGACCTACATGAGTCGGGGTGACGTAGACGAGGCCCTCGAGCTCGCCGAGATGGCCATTCGCTACGCGTCCCCCGGTGAAGCGCGGAAACCGCATCTGGCAATACTTCCTCAGGTCATCCGGAAGCTCAAGGGGGAGCAGGCGAAGGCGTCCCAGTCGCCGCGCTGAGCCGCCGGAGGTAGGTAGGAAGTGGCTTCTGGGTAGGCCGGGGGGCCCGAGCTGCCTGTTGGTGAATTGCACCCTAGTGCCTTCTTCTAGGTGATCAGAAGCGAACCCCAGGTGGCGAGGGTGTGTAATGGGACACAGGATCGAAAAGTCGCGTACGTCAGGACTTGCCGTGCTGGTCGCCGGGCTTGCTATCGCCCTGCCGGCCTTCGGGCAGTCCGCAGAATCCCTCATCCGTATCGTCATCCAAAACGTGGGACCCAGCGGCGACATCGTCAAACGTTTCGAGGCGCAGAAGCAGCTGGTCCGCCTGGGCACGGAAAACAGGCGATTGGTCGTACCCTTGATCCTCGCGGAGCTGGAGAAGCCGCACGGCTACGACAACACCGTCCTGCAGCAGCGCATCGCGCTCATCGAGACCTTGCGTGATATCGGACCGCCCGCCGAGGCAGCAGCCCCCACGCTGATCGCGATCCTGGAGGACCAGGACCGACGATTGGAATGGGTTCACTTCGCCATCAACATGGCGCTCGCCGCCATCGGCACGCCCGAGGGCGAGGACGCGCGTTACGCCGAGACTTTGCGTAAGCTCGATGACTGGAGGTCGAAAGCGAGCTCCAAGGAAGTCGTCGATGCTGTGGACTGGCACGACTTCTTGATCCGTAAACAACTGCGCCACCACCGTCTCGACGAGGGGTTGGTGGAAGCTTCCGTGCTGCCGCTGCTGGTCCTGGGCCAGGATGCGGGGAGCGCGGCGCCGACCCTCGTCAGGGCCTACGGAGATTCGCGGATAGGCGCCGAACTGCGGGCCCTCATTGAACGAACCCTCGCGGAAATGGGAGTTCCCAATCCGGCGGCGGCGAGCGCAGCGTTGCCCCCCCCGCCCGATCCCCTCGAGGAGGTCATCGCCGACGTGCGTAGCGATGACGCGCAGATCACAGGGTTCGCGATCAGAGAGCTGCCTAGCTTCGCCCCGGGCGACCGCACTGTGGATGTCCTGATCGAGCTCCTCCGAAACGAAAAAAGCCTCGGCGCCGTCGCCAACGCACTGGCAGAGATCGGGCAACCGGCGGCTCGGGCGCTGCCGGATCTCCTGCCTCACATGATCGACCCACGACACGGCGCCAACGTGATCCAGGCCGTCGAGAAGATTGGCGGAGACGATCCTGCGGCTCTCGCCGCGCTGAGGGCGGTCCTCGCCGATCCGACAAGCCCGCATCGTGGCCTGGCGGCCTCGGCCCTCGGCCGGCTGCAGGCGCGCGAGGCCGTGCCGGAGTTGATCGCGGCTCTGGAGGCAGGCGAGAAGTACACCCGCATCCTGGCAGCCAAGGCCCTGGGACGCATTGGCCCGCCGGCCGCCGAGCCCGCGGTTCCTGGCCTGACGGCGCTCTTGGAGGAACGGGATCGCGACGTCCAGCAGGCCGCCGCCGACGCGCTGGGCCCGCTCGGCCCTTCCGCGGGGCGTTGGTGCATGAATCAGTTCGGGGCGCGCACGGGACCTTTTGGCGGCTCAACTTACTCCCCGACGATCGCGTGGCACTCAGTCTTGCCCAGCTTAGCCATCCGGTTCAATACGTTGCACCCGATCATCGCCTCCCGCTTCTGCGATTCGTAGCCGCGCGCGCGAAGGCTGTTTCCGAGCGTCCGCTTGTACCTGAAGAAAAGATTCTCGACGGCACCCTGTCGTCGATACCGTGACTCCCGCTGCCAGCCTTGGCGCCCGACTTTGCGAATCGTCTCGAGGGTCGCGTTCCGCTGCGCCCACGTGCCCTCGGCGCCGTCCGAAGGTACCGCCCCTCGTCGAGGTGGGATCACGATCTTGATGTTCGCGGTGCCGACCTCACCGAGCAGCTCGTACACCGAGCGAGTATCGTAGGCCCCATCGGCTGTGAAACGTCGGATCGGAGAGTCGACCTGTTCGAGCAGACACGGGACAGTGGACGGATCGTCCTCGCCGCTCTTCGTGAGCTTCGCCGCCACGATGAAGCCGTCGTCATCCACCCCGACGTGCAGCTTCCGCCATTGTCGACGCGCCTTCGAGCTCTTGTGCCTGTGGGCGTGCCACTCACCGGCACCCGAGATTTTGAGTCCTGTAGAGTCGACGATCAGATGGAGCGCGCCGTCATGCGCTCTGGTGGAGGCACGTCGACGTCTTTGTTCCGCCGCGACAGCGTGGTGTGGTCCGGTGCTTTCAGGTCGAGCTCCATCAACCGCAACAACGAGTCCAGGAATCCCTCAGTCTGTCGTAGAGGCAGGCGGAAGATCATGCGCAACGTCAACGCCGTCAGGATTGCGAGATTCGAGTAGCGCGGCTGGCCACCGCGACGGCCGTTCTTCGGTGGCGTCCAAGCGTCGCGCGCCTCCTCGGAGAACCAGACAGTGATGTCGCCACGACACCTGAGGCCACGCTCGTACTCCCGCCAGTTGGTCACGCGATAATTCGTCTTGTATTTGCGGTTCACTCTGCTGGACTTGCGCGCGGCCATCGGCTCATCTCCTCGATCTTCGATGTCGATCAAGAAGCTGGGCCAAAGCAGTTGCCGGAGTCAAGAGCGATTCGTGCACCAACGCCGCTCCGCATAAGTAGCCTCTCGCGCAGGATACTCCGCCCCTATTCTCTACGTCCACCCCGGGTCTACTCCATCGAAGGATTCGACCTCCACGACGACCCGAAGTTCAAGCGTTTCACCCCGCATCCCGTCCTCGACCGCAACCTCCTGCGGCATCGCGTCATGCAGTGGCAGCCCCCCATACGAGTACGTCTATCAGCGCCAGGCGGCCGAGCTACGCAAGCTCGTCGAGGCGGGCGGACGCGTCGCTCTCGGCTCCCACGGCGACCTTCAGGGGCTGGGCGCCCACGTCGAGTTGTGGGCGATCGCCAGCGGCGGGATGCGGCCGCACGACGTACTGCGGGCCGGCACGCTCTTCGGAGCCGAGGCCATCGGGCGCGGGGCGCACGTCGGCTCCCAGGAGCCGGGGAAGCTCGCGGACCTTCAGGTATTGGACGCGAATCCCTTGGAGGACATCCGCAACACCAACACGATCCCTGGCCCCGGGAGAGGGAGCTGCCGGAGCAATGGTGGTGGAGAATCGATCCGAAGGAGGAGTGACGGGTTGGTTTCCTGTATAGTGGCGAAGCTCAGGCCCTTTAAGGAGGGGAACGATGGAAGATAGATACGTACCTTTGGCGTTGTTACTTTGTTTCGTCCTGGCGGTTCCTCTTGTCTCGGCGCAAGACACGACCGCCATCGTAGGCGCGACGCTCATCGATGGTACCGGTCGTGAGCCAGTTCCCGACGGCGCCATCGTCATCGAGGGCACCCGGATCGCGGCGGTCGGGCCCCGCTCCCAGGTGATGATCCCGGCGGGAGCCCGGGTGGTGGACGCCAGCGGAAAGTTCATCACACCAGGCCTCATCGACGTCAATGTGCATCTGATCTTGACGATTATCCCCGAGTTTTATGTCAAGTACGAGGATCGACTCGAGGAGATCGTGATTGAGTCGGCGCAGATCGCCCTCAAGTATGGTGTCACCACGGTCCGTGACTCCTGGGGTCCTCTCGAGCCACTGCTGCGAGCCCGGGATCGGATCAATGCGGGTGAGAAGGTCGGCAGCCGCATGCTGGTGGCGGGAAACATCGTCGGCCTTGACGGTCCATTCAGTCAGTTTTTCCTGGGTGCGCGGGGCGCCGGAGTCTCGCCCCTTGTTCAGGAGAGGATCAACGCCACCTGGGAGGAGAACGTCGGCACTAACCTTCTCGCGATGCGTCCCGAGGAGGTGCGCCAGGAGATGCGCAAGTACCTGGCCCGTGGGGTTGATTTCGTGAAGGTGGCGATCTCAGCCCACGGCGTGCGGGGGGAGCCGCTGATGTTCTCGCCCGAGGTGCTAAGGGTCATCGCCGAGGAGGTGCATGCGGCGGGAAAGATTTACGAGACCCACACCGCCACTGCCGAGAGCCTCAGGGTGGCCATAGAGTCGGGAGCCGACCTCCTTCAGCATCCCGAGGTCTTGCGCGATGGCGAGGGTAATAACCTGGAGATTCCCGACGACCTGATCGCGCGGATCAAGGAAAAGAACATATTTTGCGGGATCATGACTAGGTTTAGCTACCCCGATATGCTCGAAGAGCAAGGCTCCAAATACCCCGAATGGTTCGCAAAGATGAGCCCGAGTCGGTATGAAAGGGAGGCCTTTGAGCCACGGGCCAATAATGCCCGAAAGCTCATCGCGGCTGGTGTCCGCGTCGCTTTGGCCACTGATATGGGACCGCAGGTCTGGGAACTGGCCTATCGACCGTTTTCACCGATGCTAGGGAGAATGCACTTCGAGACCATGGAAGACTACCAATCAGCAGGGCTGAGCCCGATGCAAGTTCTGGTTGCGTCGACGAAGACCGGAGCCGAGGCGTCCCAGATGGAGGAGGATCTCGGCACCCTCGAGGTGGGCAAGTTCGCCGACCTGCTCGTTGTGAATGCGGACCCGCTGGAGGACATCTCCAACATGCGGAAGATCGATCAAGTGATGAAGGAAGGGAAGTTCATCGACCGTGACAAACTTCCCGAGACCTCGATCCTGCAGTTCGACCCTGAAGGGGAATTCGGCGATTACATGAAGAAGAGGAAGAATTCGAGGGGCAAGCAATCCTCAAGGAGGTAACTCGGTGTCGTCATGAGATACATATACTTGCTCAGCGCGCTGCTACTTTATTGTCTCATCCCGATGAGTCCGATTCTGTTGGCGCAAGACACGACCGCTATCGTCGGTGCGACGCTCATCGATGGCACCGGCCGTGAGCCAGTTCCCGACGGCGCCATCGTCATCGAGGGCACCCGCATCACCGCCGTCGGGTCCCGCTCCCAGGTGATGATCCCGGCGGGAGCCCAAGTTGTAGACGCTACGGGCAAGTACGTGACCCCAGGCCTCATCGACGTCAACATACACCTGATCTTGACGATTATGCCCGACTTTTACGTCAAGTACGAGGATCAACTAGAGGAGATCATCATTGAGGGGGCGCAGATCGCCCTCAAGTACGGTGTCACCACGGTCCGTGACTCCTGGGGTCCTCTCGAGCCGCTGCTGCAAGCCCGGGATCGGATCAATGCGGGTGAGAAGGTCGGTAGCCGCCTGCTGGTGGCGGGAAACATCGTCGGCCTTGGAGGGCCTTTCAGTGAGTACTTCATATTCCGGCGAGATGCTGGTCAAGCTGCTGGGATCGGTGCCTGGGTCTCACCGCTTGTTCAGGAGAGGATCAACGCCATCTGGGAGGAGAACGTCGGTCCTGACCTTCTCACGAAGCGTCCCGAGGAGGTACGCCAGGAGATGCGCAAGTACCTGGCGCGGGGTGTGGACTTCGTGAAGGTAGCGGTTTCAGCCCACGGCGTGGTGGGGCAGCCGCTGATGTTCACGCCCGAGGTGCTGAAGGTGATCGCCGAGGAGGTGCACGCGGCCGGGAAGATCTATGAGACCCACACCGTCACCCCCGAGAGCCTCAGGCTAGCGATCGAGTCGGGAGTCGACCTCCTCCAGCACCCCGAGGTCCTTCCTCAAGAGATCCCCGACGACCTGGTCGCGCTGATCAAGGAGAAGAACATATTTTGTGGGATTACAACCAGGTTCAGTAACCCGAAGAAGATCGTAGAAGAGCGATCGAAATACCCCTACTGGTACCGAGGCATGGACCCGAGCTCGTACGAGCAACGGCACAAGAATGTCTACAAGTTGATCGCGGCTGGCGTCCGAGTGGCGCTGGCCACCGATATGGGCCCACAGACCTGGGAGCTAGCCTATCGAGGCACGACGCCGCTGCTTGGGAGAAGTCAGTTCGAGACCATGGAGGATTACCAAACAGCAGGGCTGAGCCCGATGCAAGTTCTGGTTGCATCAACCAAGACCGGAGCCGAGGCGTCCCAGATGGAGGAGGATCTAGGCACCCTCGAGGTGGGCAAGATCGCCGACCTGCTCGTTGTGAATGAGGACCCGCTGGAGGACATCTCCAACATGCGGAAGATCGATCAAGTGATGAAGGAAGGGAGGTTCATCGACCGCGACAAGCTTGCCGAGACCTCGATCATGCAGTTCGATCCTGAAGGGGAATTCGGCGATTACAGGAGGTAACTCGGTCGATGAGATACAAATACTTGCTCAGCACGCTGCTACTTTATTGTCTCATCCCGCTGAGCCCAATTCTGTCGGCGCAAGACACCACCGCCATCGTCGGTGCGACGCTCAGACCACCGGGCGTGAGCGATCGTCATCGCACCCGCATTCGACGAGGCGTGGATCCTGAAGGGGAATTCGGCGATTACATGAAGAAGAGGAAGAATTCGAGGGGCAACCAAGCCCGATGCAAGTTCTCGAGGAGGTAACTCGGTACGCTTGAAGTCGGCAAGATCGCCGATGAGATACAAATACTTGCTCAGCAAACGCTGCTACTTTATTGTCTCATCCCGCTGAGCCCCCGCTGAGCCCGATTCTGTCGGCGCAAGACACCACCGCCATCGTCGGTGCGACGCTCATCGACGGCACCGGGCGTGAGCCGGTTCCCGACAGCGCCATCGTCATCGAGGGCACCCGCATCACCGCCGTCGGGCCCCGCTCCCAGGTGATGATCCCGGCGGGAGCCCGAGTTGTAGACGCTACGGGCAAGTACGTGACCCCCGGCCTCATCGACGTCAACGTGCACCTGATCTTGACGATTTTCCCCGACTTTTACGTCAAGTACGAGGATCAACTAGAGGAGATCATCATTGAGGGGGCGCAGATCGCCCTCAAGTATGGCGTCACCACGATGCGGGACTCCTGGGGCCCCCTGGAGCCGCTGCTGCGAGCCCGGGATCGGATCAATCGGGGTGAGAAGGTCGGTAGCCGCCTGCTGGTGGCGGGAAACATCGTCGGCCTTGGAGGGCCTTTCAGTGAGTACTTCATATTCCGGCGAGATTCTGGTGAACCTGCTGGGATCGGCGCCTGGGTCTCACCGCTTGTTCAGGAGAGGATCAACGCCATCTGGGAGGAGAACGTCGGCCCCGACCTTCTCACGAAGCGTCCCGAGGAGGTACGCCAGGAGATGCGCAAGTACCTGGCGCGGGGTGTGGACTTCGTGAAGGTAGCGGTTTCAGCCCACGGCGTGGTGGGGCAGCCGCTGATGTTCACGCCCGAGGTGCTGGAGGTGATCGCCGAGGAGGTGCACGCGGCCGGAAAGATCTACGAGACCCACACCGTCACCCCCGAGAGCCTCAGGCTAGCGATCGAGTCGGGAGTCGACCTCCTCCAGCACCCCGAGGTCCTGGACCATCAAGAGATCCCCGACGACCTGGTCGCGCTGATCAAGGAGAAGAACATATTTTGTGGGATTTTGACCAGGTTCAGTAACCCGAAGAGGATCGTAGAAGAGCGATCGAAATACCCCTACTGGTACCGAGGCATGGACCCGAGCTCGTACGAGCAATGGCACAAGAATGTCTACAAGCTGATCGCGGCTGGCGTCCGAGTGGCGATGGCCACCGATATGGGCCCACAGGCCTGGGAGTTAGCCTATCGAGGCACGTCGCCGATCCTTGGGAGAATGCACTTCGAGACCATGGAAGACTACCAAACAGCAGGGATGAGCCCGATGCAAGTTCTGGTTGCATCAACCAAGACCGGAGCCGAGGCGTCCCAGATGGAGGAGGATCTAGGCATCCTCGAGGTGGGCAAGATCGCCGACCTGCTCGTTGTGAATGAGGACCCGCTGGAGGACATCTCCAACATGCGGAAGATCGATCAAGTGATGAAGGAAGGGAAGCTCATCGACCGTGACAAACTTCCCGAGACCTCGATCATGCAGTTCGATCCTGAAGGGGAATTCGGCGATTACATGAAGAAGAGGTCAACGGGCAACAAACCCTCGAAGAGGTAACGATGGCAACGGCCCGCAGGGACGCGAGCTGTTCTACTGGAATCGAGAGCGCCTGTTCGCTGTCCCTGTGAGCACACACTCCGGCTTTGAGGCCGGAGAACCCCGGCTCCTAATGGAAGTTCCTTACTCTGATCCCCTCCGCGACGACCCTCGCTTCCAGGACCTCCTCCGCCGCATGAACTTCCCCGAGTGAGACACGGTTGCCTTCCAGCTTTTTTCTCGTACAATCAGGTTCTTAGGAGGCTTCCTATGGCCAAGATTCTCATTACTGCAACCCACGGCTCGGAAGATCCCACCCGGGCCGGGCTCCCGTTCGTCGTTGCGAAGGGTGCCGTGGAAGGAGGGCACCAGGTGAGTGTGGCTCTCCTCGGAGAAGGAGCGCTGCTGATGAAGCAGCCGATTCGTGAGAGCATCCTTCCGGTGGGGTTGCCGCCGCTCAAGGAGCTTTTTCAGTTTGCTGTGGAGCACGACATCCCTGTGTACGTCTGAGGACTTTGCGGGAAGGCCCGGGGGGTCTCCGAGGACGACTTGAAGGCTGTCAACGCAAGCTGGATGGATCCAAAGCGATACGCGGACTTGGCGGTGGAGCACGACCGCAACCTGAACTACTAGTGTCCCGTCTCGCAAGTGAGGTTAGCATCGAGAGCGTCGAGGCGCCCGGATCGCAAGGCGCGGCGAGGGCGAAATACCGGGTGTATTTAACCGAGCCGCAACGCAGCGAGGCGGGATGAATCGGCGCTCGAATGCAACCTGACTTCCGGGAGGGGACACTAGGCGGCGGTCCACCGCTGCTTTTCGTCTGGGTGCCTGGCCAGGGAACCTTGGACGTTTACTGGCTGTGGCAAAATTGGTAGCTCGGGTGAGTTTCGCTCGAGCCCTTCGTTGTCTCGACTGCGAGGCCACCTTTCCTTCGACGATCTTTCGATATCGTTGCGAGCGGTGCGAGGGCTTCCTCGGCGTGCGTTACGATTACGAGGGAATGAAGTCGGCCATTTCGTTGGCCGACATCACCTCCAGCGGAACGGCGACGCCGATCGAGCGGTGGCGGCCGTTTCTTCCCATCGAGCGGCCCGAGCTCGTCGACGTCGTGACGCTCGGCGAAAGAGAGACGCCCTTGCTCTCCTGCGGGCGGCTTGGCGAGCGCCTCGGGCTGGACGAGCTCTGGATCAAGAACGAGTCGGCGTTTCCGACCGGCTCTCTCAAGGATCGGTCGATGCCGCTGATGACGCTCAAGGCCCTGGAGTATGGTCGAGACACGGTGGCGATCGTCTCATCTGGTAACGCCGCGGCTTCGCTCGCTGCCTATGCGTCGAGAGCAGGGCTCAAAGCGGTGGTCTTCGTCCGTGCCGAAGCTTCCCCTTCGAAGCTGGCGAAGATCGCCCTCTACGATCCGATCTTCGTGCGCGTGCGCTCCCACCTCGCCGACATCGGCCGGCTCTTCGCTGAGCTCGTCGACGAGCTCGATTGGTTCGACTGTGACGGCATGGTCAATCCGTTCCGATGCGAGGGAAAGAAGACTTGCGCCTTCGAGATCGCCCTCCAGCTCGGCTGGCGGGCGCCCGACGTCGTTCTGATCCCGACGTCCTCGGGCAACGGCATGGTTGCCGCGCACCTGGGCTTCAAGGAGCTTCTCACGCTCGGTCTCATCGAGAAGATGCCGCGCCTCGTTGGCGTGCAGCTCGAAGCTTGCTCGCCGATCGCACAGGCGTTCGCGGCGGGAGCCGACAAAGTCGAGGCCATCGTGCCGAGTCCCAGCGTCTCGGACACGCTGCTCAACGGGAATCCCGACGCCGGGGCGATGGTGCTACGCGCCGCGCGCGAGACGGCAGGCACGGTGCTCACCGTCTCGGATGAAGAGATGCTTCGCGCCCAGAGCGATCTTGCTCGCCATGCCGGTATCTTTGCCGAGCCCGCGGGTGCGGTGGCTCTCGCAGCGGCCCGGAAGTTGGCCAAAGCGGGAACGATTCGGAGCCCGGACACGGTCGTGTGCCTGGTAACGGGCCACGGACTCAACCAGCCCGACGTGGTGGAAGCGAATGCCGAGCTGCCGGAACCTCTCGACCCCGACCTCGGTAGCATCCGCGGCTTCCTTTCGCGAGAGTTGGACACCCGTTAAACGATGAGTCTCACCACCAAAGTCTTTCTCGGGATGGTCTGCGGCGTCGTCTTTGGACTCCTTGCCCCGAATGCCGCCGTCGCCATCGACGTTGTTGGTGACCTCTTCATCCGGGCCATCCAGATGGTCGTCGTTCCTCTGATCCTGTTCTCCGTGACCCTCGGGGTGGCGGAGATCCGGGACATGAAGACCCTGGGCCGCGCGGGTGTGGCGACACTGCTCTTCGCCGCGGTGACGAATTCTCTCTCGAGCGTTTCGGGCGTTCTCACCGGCGTCCTCGTCGACCCGGCGTCCGGGGTCACCGTTGCCGACGCCGCGCAAATGGTGACGCCCACCATGCCCTCCTGGAAAGACATCCTGCTGAGCGTCGTGCCATCGAACGTCCTGGAAGCGTTCGCCGAAGGCAACGTCCTCGCCATTATCTTCGTCTCGGCGCTCCTGGGTGTTGCTCTCGTGTCCATCGGCGACAAGGGCAAACCTGTCGTCGAGTTCCTCCGCTCCGGCTCCGAGGTGATCTCCGCCATGATCCGGATAATCCTTCGCTTCGCGCCTTACGGGGTGTTCGTATTGATGGCGAGCACGATGGCGGAGGTCGGCACCTCGGCTCTCGCCGCCATGGTCAAGCTCCTCGCCGCGATTTGGATCGGTACCATCCTCTTCGTGGTGGTCTATTCGACCATCGTGAACCTGGCGATCGTAAAACGAAGCCCGATCGTTTTTTTCAAAGCCCTCGGCGATGTTTCCATGATGGGCATCGCCACGTGCAGCAGCATGGCGACCATGCCGCTGAACGTCGAGAGAACCCACGAGAAGCTCTCGGTACCACGGGAAACCGCCGCCATGGTGATCGGTGCGGGGACGTCGATCATCAACGGCGGAAGCTCTTTTTACAAAGCCATCGGCATCGTTTTCGTCGCTTCGCTCTACGGCGTCGAGCTGAGCCCGCCTCAACTGTTGGTCGTTGCGGCCATCGCGGCGTTCCTCATCACGGCAGGCGTCCCGGCGGCTGGGACGCTCGCTATTGCGGTGGGCGCGTCCGCCATCGGCATCCCCGTCGAAGGGATTGCGCTCCTGATGGCGATCGATCGTTTGAGGGACATGGTCTCGACGTGGGGCAACGTCGTGATACATTCCCTCGGTGCCACGCTCGTCCACGCCGTCGCGACTCCTAGTCGAACTTCCTGACTCCGTCGGAGGCACGCTTGTCAAACAGTACGACAGGCCAGAGAATACGCTCGTATCAAGCCTCAAGAATCACGGGGGCTCATATCCAGGAGGGAATGCCATGATCCTCGAGAATTCACGTAACCGTCTGATTGTCCTATCCGCCCTGGTTCTGGGTACGCTTTCGATTCCAACCTCACCCTCTGCCGCCGCGGTTCAGGCCTCCGAGCAGGTGACGGCGATCGTAGGGGTTACCGTGATCGACGGAAACGGCGGGCCGCCCGTCACGGACGCGACGATCCTGATCAGGGGGAGCCGGATTGCAGAGATCGGCCCACGGGCTTCGGTCAGAGTCCCCCAGGGGGCCCGGACGATCGACGGCGGCGGCAAGTACGCGACGCCCGGGTTCATTGACACGAATGTCCATGTGACCCCTCTAAGTGGCCAAACGACGTTCGCCCGGTACTGGGACCGGCTCGAGGACATCACCCTCCAGGGGGCACAGCTTCAGCTGAAGCACGGGATCACCACGATCCGGGACAGCTACGGCCCCTTGCCTCCCCAGATCAAGGTCCGGGACGCCATCGCCCGTGGCGACGAGGTCGGTCCACGGATGTACGTCGCCGGCAACATCGTCGGCTGGGGAGGTCCTTACTCCGAGACCTTCTCCCGCACGAGCGAATCGGGGCTCACCCTTTTCGAAGAGCAGATGAACGACCTCTTCGCCCAGGGGACCGGGGAAGAGTTGCTGCACATGACGCCCGAAGAGCTCCGGGTGGCCATCAACGAGTACCTGGACAAGGGGGTGGACTTCATCAAGTACGGGGGGACCGCCCACTCTTCCTACCCCGCGCTCATCACCTTCTCTCCCCGCGCTCAGAGGGTGATCGTGGAGGAGACCCAAAAGCGTGGCCTGGTGGCGGAGACGCACTCCGCAACCGTGGAGGGGCTTCGGCTCTCCATCCTGGCCGGGATCGACCTCATCCAGCATCCCCGAAGCCTCGGGCGGTCGGAGATGACGGACGAGCTGGTGGAGCTCATCGTGGAGCGGAGGGTCATTTGCTCCGGGCTGCAGAACACGATCACCGGGAAGGTATGGGAAGAGCACGTCGAGGAGAGGGAGAAGGCGCTGAAAAAGCAGGAGGAGGCGGACCAAAAGAGGCGGCAGTCGCCGAAGACCTCGGCCGAGGTCCGGCGTGAGCAGGGGGACGCGGGGATCGTGGTGGAGGTGAAACGCCGGAACGCCGAGAGGCTCATCGAGGCCGGAGCAATCATCTCGGTTGGGACCGATAACACCGTATCGAGGGCCCCCGAATTCCGCCGGGATAAGAAGAAGGAGCACCAGGAGCCGGGGATCGGGACCATCATCGCCATCGAGGGCCTCGTGGAGCTCGGCATGACGCCGTCGGATGCCATCGTGGCCGCAACGAAGAACGGGGCGCTTGCCTGCAAGGCCCTCGACGAGTTCGGAACCCTGGAGGAAGGCAAGCTGGCCGACATCCTCCTGTTGGGGGCGGACCCCCTGGCCGACATCTCCAATATCCGCAAGCTGGAGATGCTGATGAAGGAGGGCCAGGTCATCGACCCGGAGAGCTTGCCCACCGTACACCCGTACGGAGAGTGGTAGCGACGTGGCGGTCAAACGCTCGCCATTGTCCTACCCGAATCTGCAGACGGAAACGCCGTGATCGCCGAAGCTCTTCGCAGCCATGCTTTGACTACCCATGAATAGTCATCGGAGTTAAGAGAAATGATGATAAGGAATCTTGGTTTTTCAATGATGGCCATCTTGATGGGGTCCATATCTCTTCACGCGGAATCCATTGCGATTGTGGGCGGCACCGTTATCGATGGTAATGGCGGCAAGCCGATAAGTGAGGGTGTCATTGTCATTAACGAGGGTCGGATTACCGCAGTTGGCGACGGAGCAACAGCCATACCGGCGGGGGCCCGAAGAATCCAGGCCAACGGGAAATATATTATCCCCGGATTGATCGATGCTAACGTACATCTTGTTGCTGAACCGGTGCTCATGATAGATGCTGCTGCCCGCTACGAAGGAAGATTTGAAGATCTGGTTGCTGAGGCCGCTCAGGTGGCATTGAGAAATGGTGTTACGACCGTTTTTGATTCTTGGGGTCCGCGCCAGCCACTGGTCAATGTGCGCAATGATATCAACGCCGGGAAAATACCCGGCAGCCGTATTTATCTGGCGGGTAATATTGTCGGTTATGGCGGTATTTTCTCTGCCGACTTTAAATCTGATTTCAAAGAGCATGCCACCAAAGCATTTGTCAACCGCATCAATAACATGTGGGAGCAAGGTGTTGGCCGCGAATTACTGTGGATGACGCCGGAGCAGGTCAGGGAAAAAATCCGCACTTATGTAAAAAAGGACATTGATTTTCTGAAATACGGCGCCAGTGGTCATGCAGACGGAGATTCAGGCTATGTAACATTCTCCCCAGAAGTGCAGAAAGTCATTGTGGAGGAGACACACCAGGCAGGCCTGACAGTACAGACACATACGACAACCGTTGAAAGTCTTCGCCTGGCGATTGAGGCCGGCGTTGATCTCCTGCAGCATTGCGACTACACGGGCCCTGTGCCTATTCCGGATTCAACAATCCGCCTGATGATTGAGCGAGACATTTCCTGCGCCCCCTTGTCGGAGACTGAAAAAGGCATGGCCGCCGCGACCGAGCTGAGTGAGCCGGGATCAGAATACGGAGCGGATACCATACGCGTCAAAGATATCAATGTGCGAAATATGGTCAAGGCTGGTGTGACACTTTTGCTGTCCACGGACGCGTTCGTAGTGTCGCGCGATATAACGGATACCATTGAATGGGCCAATTATGAAGACAGGTTGACAGAAATGGGCGAAGGTCATTTCCTTTGGCTCGAAGCAATGGCTGAAAAAGGCATGAAGCCGATGGACGGTCTTTTGGCGGCGACCCGGAATATTGCCCGGGCGTACAAGGTGGATAAGGATCTCGGTACGCTGGAAAAGGGTAAGATCGCGGACCTTCTGATCCTTGATGAAAACCCGCTCGAGAATGTCGGGAATTACCGGCGTATCCACCTCATTATGAAGGAGGGCCAGACCATCGACCCGAAGGGGCTGCCCACGAACCCTGTGACCGGCGAACGGTAGCCCTATCGTTCCACACCGTCATCGGTTTGCCAGCGAGCTTTCCATGCCTCCGGCCGGTCGCGCAGATGCTTGTCGAACCACTCGAGGATGATCGTGTCGCTGGTGCGCTGTACCGAGGGCTTCGAGTTGATCCCGTGGTTCTCGCCGTGGAACCGGACGAGCTCGGCCTCCCTGCCGAGCCCCCGTAGCGCCGTGAACATCTGTTCCGACTCGGTGGGCACGACGTTGGTGTCTCTGGTGCCGTGAATGAGCAGCAGGGGTGTCCGTATGCGATCGGCCTGAAACAGAGGGGAGCGCTCCACGTACACGTCCCGCCGGTTCCAGGGGTAGCAGCCCGGACAGGTCCCGTCGGTGTAGCTGTAGCCGGTCCAGCCGGCGCCCCAATAGCCCGCGATGTTGCTGATTCCAGCCACCTCGACCGAGGCCGCGAAGAGATCGGTTCGGGTGAGCAGGTGCATGGTCATGAAACCGCCATAGGAGCGTCCGAAGTTGCCGATCCGATCCCCGTCCACGAAGGGATGTGCCTCGACGAACTTGGTGACGCCCTCGATGATGTCCGAGCCGGCCGGATAGCCCCAGTCATCGATGTGCAAGTCAGAGAACTTCTGGCCGTACCCGGGCGCACCGGCGGGATTGAGCATATAGACAATGTAGCCATTGGCAGCGTACCAGAGGAGCCGTTCCTGGAACGACTTCTTCATGGCAATTGTCCCGCCGTAGTAGAAGACGATCAGCGGATACTCCCGGGTCGGATCGAAGTCCGGAGGTGTCCAGTACCATCCCTCGATCTCGAAGCCCACTGAGTCGGTGAAGTTCCATTCCTTCCAGCTGGGCATTGCCACCTGATCGAGGGCGCCGGCGGATGGCCGGAACAGCTCCGACGCCTCTCCGTCTGCAACTCGAATGCGGTAGACCACCTGCGGAGTGACGGGTGTCTCGAGCGCCGCTACCAGCGTGCCTGCCCGGGCGTCATAGGCTTCCATGACCTCCGCGGGCAGGGGCAGGAGCTCGAGCGTCGCTCCCTCGAGCGACGCGGGCACCCGGTCGGCGGTCCGCGCAAGCACCGTCCTTGCCCCGTCTCCGGCCGACACATAGATCCGGCCATCGTTCTCACTCCAATGTATCTGCCGACATCCCAGTCCGGCTCCCACCGCAGGGACGAACCCGGGGCTGAGGTGCTTCAGCTGCGGCTGGTCGATGGAGGTGGCGTAGAGCTCCATCTCGTAGACGCTGAAGTGGGGATCCTCCTTCTCGAGGAGCTCCTTTGCACTGCCACAGAATGCCACCGCGCTGCCGTCGGGGGCCCAGGCGAAGGTTCCGGGACCATTGAACGACTGTTTACCCAGGTCCAAAAGCTTGCGCGAGGAACGGGTCCCAAGATCGAAGATCCAGAGCTCGCTGCGGAGGAAGGGACGCTCGGGGAAACGGAGGTTGCGATTGAAGATCATACGTTGGCCGTCGGGTGAAAGGGTCGGACCCTCTATCGAGTAGTCCGGGTCACCGGCGAGCTCGATCCGGGTGCCCTCATCGACGTTCAACGCGAACAGGTGGGCTCGGTCGCGCCAGTAGCTCCACCGGTGCCAAACCTCGGTCAGACGCTCGATGCGGTTGGAGTCACCCGTTTCCTCTCGCTCTCCTCCCGTCGCCGTGAAGTAGATCCAGTCACCGTCGGCGGACCACTGGATGTCCTGGAGGCCCCGCTCGTTTCTGAGCAGGCGTACACTACCGCCACCTCCCGGCCGCCACATCCAGAGATCGCGCCCATCGCCGTCGTCCACGTCGGTTCGAGTGGCGAAGGCCAGCCGAGTCCCGTCGCGCGACCACCTCGGGCCGTACACCTGGCCGGTCAACCTCAGCTCTTCGACCAGGCGACCGTCGGCCAGCTCACGTACCTCGACATGCGAGACCCGCCGATCATTCTCCCGGTCCTCGACCCGCAGCAGGAAGGCCGCCCGTCGTCCGGTCGGGTCCATCTCTGTCTCGGTGACCTGGCGAAGCTTGCCCAGATCCAGCAGTGAAAGCGGATGACGGGGGTCCAAGGAAACCTCGATCCCGGCGCCGGGTGTCAGCTCATCCAGTCGCGCTGAGATCTCCCATTTTTCCGTTGCCTCTTCAGGTGGAGCCGTCTCCACCAGGAGCCAGTGTTTTCCCTGCCTCAGGACCAGCTCCTCGTCGTCATTCACCTTCGACCCGTCGACCCGGATGACTCTAGCTCCTGCGCCGGTTACCTTGAGCTTCGCCTTCTGCCAACGGTCGACCTCGAGATAGGCTGCCGCGAACGCGACGCTGGGCCTCTCGTCGGACTCGAGGCGGAGAGCGCCATCTACCGTGCCTTGGCGTGCCCATTGATAGCTGTCACCAGCCAACCAGCTCATCCGATCGCCTGCGGCCGGCCACTTCGACTCGAAGGAGAGCTCTACGCCAGCCATGGACCCGGCGTTGCCGTCGGGTCGAGAGGCGGAGCTCGAAACCGGAAGGGGCCCCAGCAGCAACCACTCGTCGATCACGGTTTGCCCCCCGACGGGGCTGGCACCTGCCGTCCACTGGCCTGCCAAGAGCGATGGCAAGACCATTCCAACCAAAGTCAGCTTGCATCTTCCCCGGAGCTTTAGGCTTTTCACGCTGAACATCGGAAGACCCTCCTGTGTTGCGGCTTGGTGACGACAAGTGCCTCAAAACAGCTCAAAAGTCAACTCCGCTCTCGACCGGGGCGCAATCGACTTCCGTTCATGCGACCTGTTTTCGATAGTTCCAGAACGAATCCCAGGCGCCCGTGCTTCGGAAGACACAGCGCAGTGCGAGCATTGCATCGGCCCCAGCGGCGTGCCATCTCATCCCGACTCGCTTCATCCTTTGTTGCATAACGTGGCTCACGGCACTTTCCACGGCACCGCTGCCGATGTAGTAGCCGCTTTGTCGAAACGTTCTGTATTTCATTCGATGCCCGTTTCTCTCGAGGTAGCCGGTGAGCTTGTCGATCTCTTCGTCTTTGGAACGGTGACGCTTTTTCAGAAACCGCAAACCCTCGATCACCTCATCCACGGCGTCTTCGTATAGACGGTCGAGTTGCGATTTGCGCCACTGTGCGGCTTCGTCGGTGCCTTCGCCGAAAACCACCCGTGCCACACGGCTGATATTCTCGTCGGCGTGATACCAATCAAGGATCTCGACTCGATCGGTGAACAGCTCCTCCGCAAGATTCCAAATCCACGGCGCACCGTCACCCAGGATGACGACCTTGCGAGACTCCGCCCCCATTGAGCAAGAGCGAGGCCACAAAACCTCGCCGAGTGCTTCGGGGCTACCTCGAACCCCTACGACCTGTCGTTCGGTCAACTCTCCGCGTCCGAGCTTGCTCTGCACACGCCCTTGCTCGGTATAAAGGCAGCCTAGCTTGACTTCCTGCCAGCGGCCGTCCACGAATACCATCCCGCCGTCTATCCCTATGTACAGCGGTCCCTTATGGCGTCTGCCCGTTCCAGCTTCCACCTCGTTCGCAGGCTCTTTCGAAAAACCCTCCGCCTTTTTCCCATCGGCGCCTACCAAGCTTTGAATCTTCTCGGAGCTCACGACCACCCCGGTGAACTTTCGCAGCAATTGCTCGCTCGCCGAGCGGTAGGGTTCGATCACTCCTGCCAACAGCGACAACTCTTGTAAGGCTTGCGTGAATCCCTCCTGGTCCACCCGCATCTCTTCCAGCAGCGGATACTTGCCTTGACGACACTCACAGCACTGAGCGTAAACCACACTCAGCTCCACATCCCGACCCGCCAGTACCGTGTGCACCCGGAACGCTCGATGTTGTCGAAACTCCATCGACGCGCCGCATTCGCATGCGCCTGACACACCGAGTCGTTCCGAGCGTTGGCTGAGCGCCTTGCCCAGTACCTCACGCAGGTATTCGCTGCCCTTGACCCGCATCCACTCGTCACACCGTTCGACATCAGCTTCCGCTTCCACGACCGCCTGCCACACTTGCTCCGCGAACTCCTCGGATAGACGACTTACTTCTTTACTAAACTCCTCCCGCGTGATACTGCTTTTCATTGAGGTGTCCCTCCATCGGCCGCTTAGCTGCGACCGTTTTCTTTATTTAGGATTGTGAAGGACACCTCATTTTCCCTTTTATGTCAAGAGAACATTTCTAGTAGAAAAATGATCAAGATCACGAAAAGGTTGCGCCCCTCGACCGCCAGGTGACCGCCGGCGTCAAAGGGTGCCCTCGCTACGCGAAGCGGCTTCGCCGCCCTTGACCGCCGGCTGCCTGCCTATCACACCCGACGCCGAAAGTGATTCGGGACAGAACTTGCATCACGATGTATTGATGTACAATCGCGCGGAGGTAACAGTGAGGAGGGGTACCATGAGTTCCGAAGACCATATTCAATCCATAAAGGATCTATATTCCGTTTTCGAGCGCGGGGACATTGACACGATCATGAGCAAGCTCGCGGACGACGTAGACTGGGACCACAACACGGCGGTGAGCCACAACGTCGCCTATTACGTGACGTGCAAAGGGGCGGCTGCCGTAAAAGAGAAGTTTTTTGGTGCCATCGCGGAAAGCGGAGACGTGACTCAGGACGTGAGAAAAATTAGTTATTGACTAGCGGTACCGCTATGTTATAGAATTGCGAGTATGGGATACGTAACGAAGCTGCAGGTGATCAAGCGAGCCAACGACACCCGTCAGTGCTATGTGATTTGCCCGTCGCCTTTAGCGCAGGCGCTAGAGATGGAGCAGGGCGAGGAGCTGGAGTGGGTGGTGGAGGATCGAAACACCCTGATTGTGCGTCGGACGCCAAAGGCGAAGCGAGGGAGAAAGCGGGGTAGACGTGGGTGATAACCAAACGTCGCTTCCCGGCTTTCCGAGTCCGCGAAAACGGAACGATGGTGATGACGGCGATGAGGGAGAACGCGCGACACAGGCTCGGTTGAAGGTGGTCGATCGCGCGCAGCTGCTGCTGCGGACGGTGGACGTGGAGCGATTGATCCCAGAGGATGACCCAGCGCGTGCGATCTGGGAGTTCGTGGGTTGGCTGGATCTCAGCGGGTACACGGAGCAGATCCGCTCCGTCGCGGGTGGCGCAGGCCGGCCCGCGTTCGATCCGCAGCTACTGGTGAGCCTGTGGGTCTACAGCTACAGCCAGTCCGTGAGTTCGGCCCGCGCCATTGAGCGGCTGTGCGAGCATCATCCGGCTTATCAATGGCTCACCGGAATGCAGAGCATCAGTGCGCACACGCTATCGGACTTTCGGGTGACCCATTCGGAGGCCCTACACGAGTTGTTTGTGCAAACTTTGGGGCTTCTGAGTGCAGACGGATTGATCACGCTCGAGCGAGTCATGCTGGATGGGACGAAGGTGCGCGCGAATGCTTCGTCGAGTGGATTTCGCAGCAAGCCTCGTGTGGAGGCGTATCTGAAGGATGCGCGTGAGGCGGTCGAGGCTCTCGAAGCACAGACGGAGGAGGAATCGAGCCGGCAGATGCAGGCAGCACAGCAACGCGCCAGGCGAGAGAGACAGGAGCGTCTAGAATCAGCGTTGAAGGAGTACGACAAGCTGGAAGCCGCCAAAAGCCGCGTAAAACGCGTGAGCACGACCGATCCCGACGCGCGGGTGATGAAACAAGCCGAGGGCGGCTCCGCACCTAGCTACAACGTCCAGGTCTCAACGGATGCCGCGCACGGCCTGATTGTCGACATCGATGCCACGCAGGCCGGCAGCGATTATCAGCAGCTGACGCCCGCCATACAACGGCTTGAGCAGAGCATGCACCGCGCGCCCGAGCAGATGGTCGTAGATGGGGGCTACATCAGTAGCAACAACATCACGGAGATGGCGAAGCGCGACATCGATTTCGTCGGTCCCCAATCCGAGAACAAGGCAGCAGAGGCTAATCGGCGCAAGTCGTATAAGCACCACGGCGTGAGTCCGGAATACGAGGCGTCGAAGTTTGTCTTCGATACGGAGACCAACACGTATGTGTGCCCGCAGGGCAAGCACTTACGCTACGACGCCAAGCAGGAAAGCCATGGCACGATGTGCTATCGATACAAGGCGTCGGAGCAAGACTGCCAGACGTGTCCGGCCAAAGATCAGTGCTGTCCTCGTACGCGGCACGGCCGCTCGATCGAGCGGCGCGAACTCTTGCCCGACATAGCCGCGTTCCGCCAGAAGATGCAGACCGACGAAACCAAGGCCATCTATAAGACACGCTCGCAAGTGGCCGAGTTCCCGAATCTCTGGATCAAAGCCAAGTTTGGCCTGCGGCAGTTTAGCGTGCGCAGAATTGCCAAAGTACGCACTGAATCTCAGTGGGTCGCCCTCACCTACGATATCCTGCAGTGGATTCGCCTCCGCTGGAGGCCAAAGATGGTATCGGCGCTCGCGCCGACGTGAGCGCATTGAGCACACGCAGCCCGATTCGTTTAAGCACTAGTTAGAAAGCTAGTCAAAAAGCAACAACGAAACGCCGATACGATACCGGGTGAATCCGCACCACGCGGACCCGCCCCCCTAGTTGACACAAGTGCGGACCAACCATCCCCATCTCCCTGGGGAAACGCGATTTTTTCTCAGGTTCTCAGTTTGAGCGGCACGACTTCGTTGCTTCCGGCGATAAAGTGGCCGTGACCTATTCGTCATCGGGGACCATCAAGAAGAGTGGGAAGAGTTATTCCGTGCGGGGCGTGCACTTCTGGACCTTCGGCCCCGACGGCAAAGTGGCTTCCTACCGGAGTTACGACGACACCGCGGTCGTGGTCGAGGCCTGGCGCGATTAGAGTGGACGTCTCCCCGGACGGTACGCAGCTCGTCTTCGATCTGTTGGATGATCTATATCTGCTCCCTGTTGCCGGCGGCACTGAAAGTGACGAACGTGTCGAGACATGCCGTTCCCTTCGAGAAAGCCAAAGGCCTCGAGGATCGCACCGTCTTCGTCGATGGTCGTTTTAGTAATCGTGTATTCTCTTGGCCGGAAAGCTCTGGCGAGTCTAGCTCTTTCCTCGACGAATTCGCCATCCAATTCTCTCGTCTTTTCATCCACCAAATACGCTTTCATTGTGCTGATATCGTCTGAATCAAAGGCTCGCCGGTATGCGGTGTAGATCTCCTGAATTTCTTCTATTTCGGCGTTGTTGGGGGCTCTTACCGGGGTCGATGAGCCGGCGGCGTCGGCGCGACCTCGGAAGTAGATGCCCAGATACCAGAGCGCGGCCCCTATGGCCATCACAACGACCACGGCAAGGAGCACGGACTTGCGTCGATTGAACGAATCCCTCGGCGCCCTCCCGGCTGGAGGGACGCCCTCGTTCGCAGGTGGTTGCAAAGTTCCGGAAGTCGGTGTCGCAGGCTGTCGCTGGCTACGAGTATGCAACTTGGCGAAGACCACCCCGCAATAGGGGCACTCCGATACTGAGCCGGCGGTCTCCTTGCCGCAGGCCGGGCAGTTCGTCACAGCTAACTTTCCGAGAATGTGGCTTTTTTTGAGGGTAACGCATGACTAGCGCGATCGCCAAGCGTCATCTCGTCCGGTGTCGCCGCTCCTCTATGTTCTATCTCGAGATCGCGGATGCCCTCGACAAAGCGCACCGTCAGGGCGTCGTGCATCTGACTTGAAGCCCGGCAACAGCTTGCATCTTCCCCGGAGCTTCGGGCTTTTCACGTTGAACATCGGAAGACCCTCCTGTGTTGCGGCTTGGTGACGACAAGTGCCGCAAAACAGCTCAAAAGTCAATTCCGCTCTCGACCGCCAGGTGACCGCCGGCGTCAAGGGTGCCCTCGCTACGCGAAGCGGCTTCGACTTTGACTGCCAGCCGAAGACTTGGCGTAGGCTGGCGCTCCGTGGTCGCCCTCTTCAGAAATCTTGCCCGGGCAAGATTTCTCCGCCGATGCTTGTCGCTTGCGCTTCACCCCGCGATTGCTGCGGACAATGAAATGTTCTATCGTCCTCCCCTGGCGTTGGCTGAACGTCAAAAAAAGTACTCCACATTTACCGTAGCGGGTGGGACAAACGCTCGCTGGGAGGAGAGTTTCAATGCTCTCGTATCGAACGATCGTAATCCGCTCTCTTTTCGCCGTAGGGTTCGTCCTTGCAGTCAGTTCGGCGGCCGCCGCGCAGGACGAGGAAGGGCTTCCGCTCGAAACGACGCGCGTCATCGAGTTCGACACCGACGAGGGGACGTGGATGAGCGTGGACGTTTCCCCGGACGGTACACAACTCGTCTTCGATCTGCTGGGCGATCTGTATCTGCTGCCTCTTGCCGGCGGCACTGCCCAGCGCATCACGGAAGGCCCAGCATTCGATTTCCAGCCTCGTTTTTCTCCCGATGGAACGCAGATCGTGTTCGTAAGCGACCGCAACGGTACTGAAAGTCTCTGGCTGGCCAATGCCGATGGGAGCGAGCCTCGCGTCGTCGCGACTGACACCGGCAGCCTCGTCGGATCACCCGCCTGGTCGCCGGACGGCGAGTTTCTCGCGGTGCGGAAGGGTGTATCGAGCTTGAATCTCAACGAGCTGTGGCTGTACCACAAAGACGGCGGAAGCGGAATCCAGCTCACGGACGGAGTCGCACCCATGCGATCCGTCGCGGGGCCCGAGTTCTCGCTAGACGGCACGCACATCTATTTCTCGAGCAGCGCCCAGGGACACCGCTACAACGCGGACCTGGGGCATTACCAAGTCAGCCGTTACCATCGTGACAACGGCGACATCGAAACAATTACCGGGAACTACGGCGGTGGCCTGAGGCCAGTCCTTTCGCCTGACGGTCGCACGCTCGCTTACGTCTCCCGAGACGAAGCCCACTCGAGCCTGCGTATCCGCGACCTCGAGACGGGGAACGAGCAGCAGCTGGTCTATCCGCTCGACCTCGACGAGCAAGAGGGCTTCGTGTGCCGTGATCTCTATCCGGGTTACAGCTTCACACCGGATGGCCGGGCGATCGTGATCTCGTTCGGCGGGAAGTTCCACCGAGTCGACGTCTCATCCGGGGAAGCCACACCGATTCCCTTCACCGCGCACGTGCGCCAGGAGCTCGGGCCGCTCGTCCACTTCGAGCGAACGATTGAAACCGGACCGGTGAAAGCCCGCCAACTCCGCTGGACGAACCAGTCTCCTGACGGAACGCGACTGACGTTCGGAGCTGTCGGACAAGCGTGGATCATGGATCTTCCCGACGGTTCACCCCGCCGAGTGACTGAGAGAAGTGAAAGGGAGTACACGCCCAGCTTCTCGCCCGACGGCGACTGGATTGCGTACGTGAGCTGGACGGACGCAGAAGGAGGGCACCTGTGGAAAGTCCCGGCCGGCGGGGGGACTCCAGTCCAGCTGACACGGGTGCCGGCTTTCTATCATCGTCCCACATGGTCACCCGACGGAAGCAAGATCGCGTTTGTCCAGGGTGCGGCTCGTGCGTGGCGCGCTACGGATCCGAGCGACGTGCAGCAGATCCGCTGGGTCGACGCGCAGGGGGGGCAATCGCACCTCGTCGTGAATTCGCCTCTGCCCCCGGCCATCCGCGGTTCGGTTCAGAGACTCACGTTCAGCGCCGATGGGCAGCGAATCTACTACCTGGATGCCGAGCCGCCGCCGCCCCCCTCGCTGGCCTATGCTCTCGGGAGGCTGGTCCTTCACTCTGTACGGTTGGATGGTTCCGATGCGCGGGAGCATGCCAAGCTCGTCGGTGCCGACGCCGCGGTTCCTTCTCCCGACGGGAAGTGGGTGGCGTACACCGTCCGGGGGGACGCCTATCTCGCGCCGCTCCCGCGTGTCGGTGAAGTCGTCACCCTCGACCTCGAGTCGCCCGCAGTGAACATTCGCCGCCTTACGAATGAGGGCGCGGGCGATCTTCGTTGGGAGGACGGTGGACAGACGCTCACGTGGCGATTTGCTAACCGCTTCTATCGCTCGAGGCGAGAGGACGCCCTCCAGGCAAAGGACGCAAAAGAGCTTGATCCCGACGAGTTCGTTATCGACTTACAAGTCCCCCGTCGGCGGCCCCAGGGGCAGATCGCCCTGCGCAACGCGCGCATCGTCACGATGCGCGGTGACGAGGTCATCCCAGTTGGCGACATCCTCGTCGAGGACAATCGTATCGCCGCGGTCGGGGCAAGCGGTTCCGTTACGATCCCTGACGACGTCCACGCGATTGACGTCAGCGGGAAGACGATCGTTCCCGGGTTCATCGACATGCACGACCACCTCCGCTTGCCCGGGGAGGTCATTCCGGAAAGGAGCTGGTCGCTGGCAGCACATCTCGCGTACGGGGTGACCACTGGTTTCGATCCCTCAGCCAACACCAAGGCTGTTTTCGCCAACGCCGAGATGGTCGAGGCCGGACGCCTGCGCGGGCATCGAATCTACAGCACGGGTATATCGTTGAACCCGCGTAGCGCGAAGATCGAAAGTCTGGAGGACGCGCGCCACATCGCGCGACAGTTCGCCGAACACGGGGCGATCTTCCTCAAGGAGTATTTGCAGCCGCGTCGCATTCAAAGGCAGTGGCTGGCGATGGCCGCACGCGAGGAGGGCGTCTCGATCACGGCCGACGGCGGCGGCGATCTCTTCTTTGACTTGACGCATATTCTCGATGGCTACACCGGATACGAGCACAGCATGCCCGCCGTGCCGCTCTACCGCGACGTTATCGAGCTGCTGGCGCGCAGCCAGACCTACTACAGCCCCACCCTCGGGGTAGAGCTCGTCGGTCCTTGGGGTCAGCACTACTTCCGGCAGCAGACAAATCTTCACGACGATCCCAAACTCCGTCGTTTCACCCCCAAGGAGGTCCTCGACCGACGGACACATCGTGGGCTGCGGTTTCGGGATGAGGACTTCCGCGTCGTCCAGGTAGCCGAGCAAGCGGCAAAGCTCGTTCACAGTGGCGGCTATGTGGTCCCCGGAGGGCACGGCGAGCAGCAGGGCATCGCTACCCACTGGGACATCTGGTTCCTGGCGATGGGTGGATTGAGCCCGCTCGAGGCTTTGCGGGCGGCCACTCTTTCTGGGGCAGAGCGGCTCGGGCTGGACCAGGATCTGGGTTCCTTGGAGACCGGAAAGATCGCCGATTTCGTCGTTCTCAACAGTAATCCGCTCGATGACATTCAGCGGACCACCGACATCCTCTATGTCATGCAGAACGGCGAGCTTTTCGAGGGAGAGACCCTCGATCAGATTTGGCCCGAGCAGAGAGAATTCGGCGAGTTCTACTGGGAGACGGAAGCCAAGGAGCTCGAAAAGCGACGAGACTCTCGCCAATAGCAGTATCGTACGGCAGCACGCAGACGCCCGATCATTTCTGGTGCGAACCTGAAGTTACTTTTGCCTCCTCAGACTTTCCCCCCGGTGCCTCTTCCCACGTGTACTCCCTGTCCACCACCCAACGCTCGAACCAGTCCAGCTCCACGTTTGCCTTGAAGAGCTGATGGCGAAGCTCTCGCCAGCCGTGCCCCTCTCGCGGGGCTACGTACAGGTGGGTCGGCACGCGGTGGTAGCGAAGCGCCTTGAACAGTTCCACCGACTGGGGCAGGGGCACGCGCGGGTCGCCTTCTCCCACCAGGATGATCGTGGGGGTTGTGACCCGATGGACGTCCTTGAGCGGGGAGTTTCCCCAATACAGATCGATGGGAGCGTCTTCTTCCCAAGGGGTCCCGCCGAACCAGGGGGTGCGATAGTTCTGTACGTCACTCTGAGCGTACATCGAGATCCAGTTCGCGGCACCCGCCCCTGATGCGGCGGCTTTGAAGCGGTCCGTGTAGGTGATGATCTTGTTGGTCATGTGGCCGCCGGCGCTCCAACCCATCTTCGCCATCCGGTTTTCGTCCACCAGGCCACGCTCGATCAGATAGTCCACTCCCGCCATGACGTCCTTGTGCGCCTGGTCGAAGTAGTGGCCGATCATGTTGCGTAGGAACGCGTTTCCGTAGCCCGTGCTTCCGCGGTAGTTGGGTTTGAACACCATGTAGCCCATGGCGGTGAGTACCGGGACATAGGTGAAGGACCTCGGGAAGGAGAACTTGTCCGACGAGGGGGGACCGCCGTGCGTCTGGACGACCAGGGGGTAACGTTCGCCTTCTCGGTAATCCGCGGGGTAGAAGATCAGGCCCTCTACCGTAACCCCGTCCTCTCCCTTCCACTGCACGGCCTCCTGGCGCGGCAGCTCGAATTCACTCTCCAGGTGGTCGAACACTCGGGTGATGCGGACGGGCTCGGCGCCCGAGGCGTCGTCCAGCGTCCAGACGTCTCCGGCGTTGGTCGGCGTGCTCATCGTGAAGACATGGCGTCGGAGCTCGGGCAGGTACTGCCAGGCCCGGATCGTGTGGTCCCCGCGGGTAAGCTGCGTCACTGCGCCGTTCCCCACGCCGGCCTTGAACAGCTGCTGTCGCACCCCCGTGTTACCGAGGAAGAAGATCGATTGCCCGTCGGACGACCAGATGGCCTCGACTGCCTGGTGTTGCAGGTCGGGAACGATCAGCCGGGGCGTACCACCGGAAGCTGGGACGAGGAAGATCCTGTCGTTGTAGTAGAACTCGAATTCCTCGTTGAAGAAGCCGGTGAACAGGATCTGACCGTTGTCCGGTGAGAGCTGAGCGGCCTTCTCCGGCACCGAATTGTTCGTTATCCTCCGGGCGCCGCGGCCGTCGGCATCGGCCAACCAAACCTCGCTTGTTCCGTTGTCCCAGACGGGGGCGGGTCGGCGGTGAAAGACGAGCTGGGTGCCGTCCCGAGACAGGTAATAGTCGCTCACCGAGAAGTCTCCCTCGGTGAGGCGCTCGGCCACGGCGCCGTCGGCGGCCATCCGCCAAACGTGTTCCTGCTGGTAGTCTTCATCGTATCGGAAGACGTCGTCCTCGGCTTCGTCCCGTTTCTTTTGCTCCTCGGTCTTCTCGTCTGGTGCTACGAAGTAGATCCAACGTCCGCCCGTTGACCACTCGATGCGCGAGACGGACGTGGGATGCTCGGTCAGGGCCCACCCCTCGCCGCCCCTGGTATCGAGCAGGTAGATCTGCGCGTTTTCTTCCTTGCCTCGCGTTGCGAGAAAGGCGATCCGGTTCCCGTCGGGTGACCAGCGGGGAGACGACTCCCCGTCCTCACCGTTGGTGAGCCGGACGGTACCCAAGCCGTCGGCGTTGACCCTCCAGATGTGGGAGATCGCTTTGTTCTTCTCCCAGTCCGCGACCGAGAGGAGGTAAAGGAGCTGACTTCCGTCCGGGGAGAGCCGGGGTTCCGCCAGCGTTGGGATGTCGAGCATGTCCACGATCGTCAAGGGTCGGCGCTGCTGGGAAGCGGCGGCTCGTGCCGTGAAGAGGACGAGGAGGGTCACCGAGACGCATGCACGGGCGTTTAGCAACGGGCGGTACTTCATTGATTCACCTCACTCTCGTGTCTTTTCAGCGTGCTTCTGAAACCACTCAGTCGTGGCAAGCATCTTCTCGAAGTGGTGACTTTAACACCACCTACTAGCCGAGCGCCTTTTTCCGGAGAAATCTTGCCCGGGCGAGATTTTCTCGCGGACGCACTTCGCCTCCGATCCCTCTCGAGCCGTCGGACGAGCTTCCTCTTGGGATCCTTCTTGTCATACTTACTTGGCGCGATGTCGAGGGCCACCTCCAGAATCTCAACCAGGGCATCGTCTACAAGGCACTCGACCTGAAGCTGAACCGCGACGCAAAGCCCCACCCCGTTTGACCTTTTCGCCCCGAAACCATTAGATCTCTCCCGGAAGAGGTGGCGAATGGCCCTTAGCCCCGGAGCCAAGCTCTAGGGGAAGCTCGTACAAACATTGATTCGAGTCGTTGAACTGAACTGCCCGGATGAGCCCATGGCCCTGCCAACGGCGGATCGTCTCCTTGCAAACACTGAGTTGTTTGGCGATCTCCTCGAGCGTCAGCATACCGGACTTCACGCAATCGTTGGAATCGGCTTTTCAGACCGTAGGTTAGGCAAACTCGACTGAGTAATTTTGAATCGAAGGGTGAGCCTAGACCGGAACCCTCTGTGCCTATGATGATGAGACACCTTGCCTGGCAGAAATTATCTCACCGGGTGGGTTTCTCTAAACACCAGGAGTCGGCCATCTGGGGAGCCCGTCTACTACGCCTTCGACCTCCTCTGGCTGAACGGTGAGGACCTGCGAGAGCTTCCGTTTCTCGAACGAAAGGCACGCCTGAAGGAGCGCTCGCGCACATCCGGGGGAATGTAGCGAGACTTCGCGGGCGTATCGCAGCCCCGCCGAGCGCCTTCTTCCGGAGAAATCTTGCCCGGCACCTTGTGGAAGAAAGATACAGACGGCTCATGGAAAGTTGCCATCGACATCTGGAACTCGGAGCTACCTCTGCCGGGGGCGAAGCACTAGTGCTTGAACCCGCTGATCCTGTCGGTGTTCATTGAGTCCAGAACTATAGTCAGGGTTGATGACGTATGATGCTGGGGAAAGAAGTTCCGACGGACCAACCCTGAGTTTTCGTAATTCGTGCGGGCTGGGTGAGTTTCTGTTCCCCGACTTCCAGGGTGACGAGATACGCACCGATGGGGACCCATTGATCCGGCGAATATACGCCTCTGCCCGCTCTACGTCCCTCTGCTCCCCCTTCCACACGCATGTTCCAGACGACGGTGTTGATGCCGGCCGCGGTCTCTCCCTCGAGCCGGGCAACCTCCGTGCCGCGGAAATCGGTGATGACGATGCTGGCTGAATCGTTCCGCACGTTTTTCAGATAGTACTGGATCACCATCCCGTTCGGCTCGTTCGGAGTCACGATGTAGCGCTGCGAAAACAGCCTGTCGTTCGCCCTGAAGGCCCAAAGGATCCTCTGAACTGTTGGCTTGATCTCGAAAAGATGGACATCCTTCACCAGAACCGTGTTGTCCAGCTCCTGGAGGGGACCGATGTTCGTAATGAAAACACTTCGCCCCCACGTTCCGACCACTAGATCGTGCTCTCTCGGATGTACGCATAGATCGAGCACAGGGACATTAGGGATGTTGTTGTTCATCTTCAGCCACTTTTTCCCACGGTTGATCGAAACGAAGAGGCCCCCGCCACTCCCAACGAAGAGAAGATCCGGATTCTTGTTGTCTTCCCACACGACGTGGATCGGCTCGTCCGGGAGGTTTCCGGAGATCGACGTCCAGGTCGCTCCAAAGTCGTCAGTGCTGTAAAGGAGCGGACGGAAATCGTCCATCTTGTTTCCGCTCTTCGCCACGTAGGCCCGAGCCGCCGCGTGGTTGGATGCGAAAATCCGACTCACGTAGACCTCTTTCGGGCCGCCCACGGCGGCGATGGCCTGCGTCAGGTCCGTCCACGCTCCGCCGCCGTTTCTGGTGATGTGCACGTTCCCGTCGCTCGTTCCGATCCATAGGACTCCCGGGCTCACCGGGGATTCCGAGATCGTCGATATTGCGAACCAGTAGACGGGTGCTTGAACGCCGGGCTCCGTCGAGGGAAGTAGCTTCGATGGATCGTTCGTGCTCAGGTCCGGACTGATCTCGGTCCAGTGCTCGCCCCGGTCGACCGACTTGAGGAGCACCTCGCCGCCCGTATAAATGGTGCTTCCGTTGTGCGGGGACATATGCAAGGGAGTCCCCCAGATGAACCGGTAGGGAGCGTCTCCCTCCGGCCTGGAGGGCCTGAGGCTGATCCGGTACCCGAGCTGCTGATCTGTTCGGAAAATTCCTCCCCATTCGCTCGTTGTGTATGCCCATCGGCTGTCTTTTGGATCGACCCGGGTGAACATGCCGTCGCCGCTGCTGATCGCCACCCAGTCCAGGATGCTGATGTTCCCCCTGGGGCCAATCGAGGGCGCTTTCCAATCCTCGTGGTCCTGCAGGGAGGCGTAGATATTGTAGGGATCCTCCATATCGACGCTGACGCCATAGGCCTCGCCGACCGGGAGATGGGAAATATGGTCGCTGCTCTTCCCTCCGTCATAAGTAAGATAAAAACCTCCGTCGTCACCGATGATCATTCTGTCGGAATTCTGAGGGTCGATCCACAATGTCCGGACATCGCCGAATATCCCGGGGAAAACATCCGACCTACGCGAATTTCCGCCTCGCCAGGTCTTGCCTCCGTCGGCCGATTGCCACAGCGCGTTGCTCACGGCGAAGACGTTCTGGTCGTTGTTGGGATCGACTCTGACCTGCGCAAACCCGTCGCAATCTTCGTCTCCGGAGCCGATATAGCCACTGCCTTTGGGAGACAGGTCGACTTCCGGGGGATTCCTCTTGGTCCAATTGAGGCCCCCGTCCTCGGTGCGATAGAGCTCTCCACCGATCAACCCCGCTCGCTGTCCACTTGTACATCCCCGAGCCGTTCCTGCTTTCGTCCCCGGGTTGGCGTTATTCACAAGAGCGTACAAGATCTCGGGATTCTTGGGATAGATATCGAGGCCGATCTTGCCGACCCGTCCCTCGGGGAATCCACCCGAAAGCCTCCTCCATGACCCTCCGCCGTCCACGGTTTTATGAATGCCGCTTTCAGGACCCGCGTTGACAAAGTTCCAAGGCGTCCTCCGCATGTCGTATGTTGCGGCATAGAGGGTATTCGGGTTCTGAGGATTCATGACTAGATCGATCACTCCGAGCCTGTTGTTGACGAACATGACTCTTTCCCAGCTCCGGCCTCCATCTGTGGTCTTGAAAACCCCTCTCGCTTCGTTCGCGGAATAGAGATGGCCCATGGCCGCCACATAGACGATGTCGGGATTCGTGGGGTGGATCACGACTCGCGAAACATGATGGGTATCTCGGAGGCCCATGTTCGTCCACGTCTCACCTGCGTCTTCGGATCTGTAAACGCCGTCTCCGGGGAACGAACTGCGGGAGCCGCGTGTTTCTCCTGTCCCAACCCAGACGACATCAGGATTCGAAGGAGCCACGGCGATGGCGCCGATCGTCACTTTGTTCTGGCCGTCGAACACCGGCTTGAACGTTGTCCCGTTATTGGTCGTCTTGAAGACGCCGCCAGTCCAGGTAGCTACGTAGAATGTGTAGAGATGGTCAATGGCCGGAGAAGCCGGAGCAGCGATAGTGGAAGCTCTCGCTGACATTCTGAACGGCCCAACATTCCTGAAAGTGAAGGCCTGGAGCAGGTCCCTATTGAAGAGATCTTGATCTTGGGCCCCAGCCGAGACCAGACCTGGGAAGACGACCAGGGAGGCTAGCAACACTCGTTCAAGTTTCATGTGTCGTTCTTATCACGGGACAGGCGTTTCAAACCGATTTTCCTTTTAGATTTCATAAATCCTAGATTGATAACTTCTCGTCATGGTAGTTGTCACAGCGAAGCCGAGCGAAACCTCCTTCCGGGGTTCCACAATCTAGGTAATGGGCTACCACCGTGTTCACGAAGCCCCGCCAATAGCCATAATTTTTGTGGAAACGAACGTTCCTCCTATCTGGATATATGACCATACTTCCAGTTCGGCCGCTGACGCGGTCTAGTGCTCCGCTCGACAGGCTCCCGCCTCCGCCCTTCGGGCTTCGGCGAGGTCCCGACGAAGCCTTGGCGAAGTCGGACGCTGCGGAAGGCGGCGAGCAACGCAGCCAGACGGGATGCATCGGCGTTCGAATGCCACCGGAATTATGAAACAAGGTACTTAGCGAGCCAGAGAAGGCGGGACCCCGGCCCGGGCCGCTTCACTGTGATAGGCTCCGCTCGCGTGACCGACCGCTTCAATCCAAAGGAGGGGAGAAATGAGTTTCGCAGCGACTCTCTTGCTTCTAGGCCTTCTCGGAGTGGGGATCTCCGAGGCTCAGACTGGCGCTCGACGCGCCCAGAGCGATCACCTGCTCACATTGGAAGGCATCGCTCGCGACCCCGCCGAGTGGATCGGCTCGTCGCCCGCCGAGGTGGCGTGGTCCGAGGATGGGCAGTCGATTTATTTCATGTGGGACCCCGAAGCCAAGGAGGAGGCGGAGCTGTTTGTGATTTCTCGCGACGGTGGGAGGCCGATCAGGGTCTCCCCCGAGCAACGCTGGCTCGTCCCGACCCGCGAAGGGGAGACAAACAAGGACAGCACCCTCAAAGTCTACGAAGCCTACGGCGATATCTTCTTGTTCACCATCGCCAGTGGCGCGGTTCGACGGCTGACGCAGACCGAGGCCGAAGAGCGCAACCCACGCTTCACTTTCGATCAGAATGCGATCACCTTCGAACAGGACCAGAATTTGTTCCTCATCGCCGTCGAGAGTGGCAATCTCAGCCAAATTACCAACTTCAAGACCGGCAAAGACCCCGAGGCGAAGCCGAAACACACCCAGCTCCAGGAGTACCTCGAAATGCAGCAGCAGGAGCTCTTCGAGTACCTGCGCAAAGAAGATCGCCTCGAAAAGGAGCGAAAAGAACGGGAGAAGGTCGAGCGGGGCGACAGCCTCGACCCCGTCTACCTCGAAGAAGGCCAGCGGGTATCGGATCTCGCTTTGTCACCGGACGGGCGGTTCGTCACGTTCATTCTCAGCGATCGGTCGAAGGCCGAGGACGGCCGGGTGGTC